>JBALVX010000002.1:0-10859 GCA_036961295.1 Porticoccaceae bacterium
TGTTATTGTTATTGTTATTGTTATTGTTATTGTTATTGTTATTGTTATTGTTATTCTTCATCTTGACTCTCCATTTTGACTCTCCATTTTTGTTCGCTATTTTTGCTAAGGGGGAATATTTTCTTATACCCAGTTTGTGAGTCTGGAAATGCTACTTACCTGTCTCCCGCTTCAGGTAAGCTGTCAGATCGTCGAGCTGAGTTTCAGTCAGATTATCACAATTTGGCATTTCCCGGTGTTCATCGCTGCCGCGAATCCAGGTTTTTAATTCATGCTCCGAGCGCCTGTTCAGCCGGCTCTTAGGGAGACGCTTAAGATAGTTACCCCGGCCTGTCCTCGGATGACAACTGGAGCAGTTTTCCATGAACAAGGTTTCTCCGGCGGCAACCGAGGCCGCAAGCGCCGCAGTCTGGGACGCGGCCTCGTCACCCCCCCCCTGCTCGGCACTCCCCTGCTCGTCTGGCATACAAGCCGAAAGTAGTAGCGCTATCGGCACAACAAGGATATTCACTGGCCTGAGTCGTCTCATCTCTATTTCTCCTGCTAGCGGTATGACGAAACTATCATTTACAACTTTTGGGCTACAGCTGCTTCCCACACACCATCATTAACACACGAAGATGTCATTAAATTTGATTGGGATAGGTACATTAGGGTTAAAATCCGACTACCATAGAGTAAACCAGTAAGACTGAACTTATGTTCCACTTATTTAATATATTTATATTGGAGATAAACGATGAAAGATATGTTTGAAGAAAAATCGAAAGACTGGGATAAAAACGAAATGGTCAACCAATTATCTTCAGAAATTGGTCAATCCATACTAGATAATGTAGAGCTGAATGCGCAAATGCATGTCATGGATTTTGGTGCTGGCACTGGTTTAATCACCTCACAGGTTGCACCTCACGTCCATAAAATAACAGCAGTCGATATTTCACAATCCATGCTGCAAAAACTAATTGCCAAGCAAGGGCTCAAGAATAAAGTAGAGATATTGTGCCAAGATATCACTACCCAGCCGACTGAGGATAAATATGACCTTATTATGAGCGCTATGGCCATGCATCATGTACAAAACACCGACAACATGATTAAGCAATTTTCAGCCCACCTGAAGCCGGGCGCTAAGGTCGCATTAGCAGACCTGGATAAAGAAGATGGTAGCTTCCACCCCGAAGGCACTGAAGGTGTTTACCATGATGGCTTTGAACGCTCTGAGTTTCAGACCATGCTAGAAAAGCATGGCTTCAAGGACATCAATTTTTTCACAGCCCTTACCGTCACTAAAAACGAAAAATCATATCCCGTGTTCTTGGTTTTAGCGACCAAGGCTGCGTAAATTGTGCTTGGGTTCTCATCGAAGCAGTGGTGTTAATCTGGGGGGAAAGGTCAAGGTTGGTATTGATGCACCACAGTCAGTGGATGTGGATAGAACTGAGTTGTTAGCCGTATCTAGCAAAGAATAATTCTGCTCCGGTGTAATAAGCTGCTATCGGCCAATATCGGTCATGTCTTATTTCTTGGTTGATCAAAAAACAATCTCTCCGCCACCTTTTGCATAAAACCCCAACCAACCCTTATATTTAAAAACTAATTTCTACTCCGATTTTTTTTAATAAAGTCGTAAGCCGATTGCACTTCTTGGGTCTTTTCTGTGGCCACCTGAATCATATCTTCAGGCACGCCCTGACCCATTAATTTATCGGGATGATACTGGCTCATCAGTTTTCGGTATGCACGCTTAATTTCATGGTCTGTGCTTTGATCACTCACGCCTAATGCGCTATAAGCATCGTCTAAATCCGACGCTGTTGCCGACCCGCCGCCACCTGCAAAGTGCGACTGGCTTTTGGCCATGGCAATCAGCCGTTCATATTCAATACTTGAAAACCCTAATCTTGTGGCAACGGTTCTTAATAACGAATCTTCAGCTTGGTCGACCACACCATCCGCTAACGCCATGGCAATTAAAAAGACTAAAAGCAACTGCTTAAGGTTCTTGGTATGCCCACAAACGATTAAAAACTCATCTAATACCGGCTCGATGTAAAACCCTTCGGTAGAACCTTTTTTAAATAAATTGATCGCTTTTTTTCGATGCTCAAACGTCATACCTAACTGCGCCATAAACTGCTCAACATGACTGATTTCATCCTGCGAGATATGACCGTCAGCTTTGGCTAATTTACCTTTTAAAAGAAAAACGGTTTCCATAAAAATGGTTTGACGTTTTTCATTAGTTAAGGGATTAATCGCACCTAACCCTAAGGAAAAGAAGCGATCTAGACTCGACCCCAAAAACAACGCAAACAATATGCCGAAAAAACCGAAACCGGAGAAATAAGCTAACAACGGTAAAATAAATTTAAGCAATGTAATAACTGACCTCCCCCCCCCTATTGTTAGCACCAAACTTATAATGAGATTCATTCAACTTTAGGCTGCTGTTTTCGAAAAGTCAGTGGCTGAAAATACCTTGGAAGCCTCATTGTGAAAATATTTGATTAATAGCATCTGTCATTAATATCCGCCATTACGCAAAGGTAACTAGCAAAGCCTGGGAAGTCCAGTCGTCGCTTCCGAATGTAATACACAACCCAGCTCAAAAATAGAGCGCTACCGGCGACATAAATGACGTATTCCATAAGTGAGATCTCCACGTTGTAATAGCTAAAGCATGACGAGAAATGCACATTGATATCAAAATACCTGGGTTTATAAGATCATGGGGGCAAGTCTTTAATCGTGAATTTTCATAAGTTTTTATGGCCTTGCTTACTAAAGAATAATGCAACCCTATCGCACCTGCTATTGCTTTCATACTATAACCACCACTTTGATAAGCTCGATAAACGATCACAGACCCGGGCTAGTATCTGTAGGAAAGCATTTCTTTCTTCATCGTCAAGATAGATATCTTCACGATGATTACCCCGAGAAGTAATGTGATAAAGCGCGTTGGAGAATTCTATTCGTAAGGGTCTAGCCATAGAGGATTAGTATAATCGACGATAAATTCAAGATTCAAGACTTGACCCCTTAGTCCCTCTATTCCTATAAGGCGCTACAACGCGCCCCAGGCGCTTGTGCCGCTTGCCTGCTGTATAATTAAGCCAACTCCGGTGCGCAGCTTTTTTGAGCGGAATTACCATGACTGATATTCATACCCTTCCTTTTTATCGTCGCCGCTGGGCGGCTATGCTGGCGGCAGTTGCCGTGCTCGCGGCGATGCTGCTGGTGTTGCTGCCGTACGGCGTCTCCTACGGTCTGCACAAATGGTTGCTGGAAAACGGTGGCGAGGATGTCAGCATCGAGGATGTCGATATCAACCTGTTTACCGGCAGGGCATCGATCCAAAACATGCAGTTGTATGTCGATGGCAAACCCCTGTTCACCATTGCTGTCCTGGCGGCCGACCTCGACTGGCGCCCGTTGTTTTCGCGCCGGGTGGTGCTGCGCTCCGTGCGGGTGGATGGCGTGGAACTGTTTATTGAAGTGGCTGCAGACGGCCGCCTGCGCGTCGGTGGCATCAGCCCGCCGGAAGGCGAGCAGGGTGCGGGAGCGGAAACCGACAAGCAATGGCAGTTGGGTGTGGATCAACTCGAGATTGCCAATACCACGATCAACTACCAGGCGCCGGATCTGCACCTGCTAACGCAGCTGGACGAGTTGACATTGAAAGGCATCAGGACCTGGGCAAATGATGACGCACCACTGTTGTTCAAAGGTGCCATGAACGGGGCGACCGTTGTCCTGAACGGGAGTCTGCCGCCGCTGTCGGAGGGATTTGGTTACCGCGGCAGCGTGCGGGTCAGTGCGCTTGATCTGGGGGCATTTGCAGCGCTGGCGCAGGCGTCTGTTGGAGAACTGGCGGGGCGGCTGAGCGTCGATATGCAACTCGACCTGTTGCTGCTTGCCGACGCGCCGTTGCGGGTGACCCAGTCCGGCATGATCCGGGCTGATGAACTGCGCTTTACGCAGGCGGAGAATCGCGTGGCACTGGGCAATCTGCAATGGGACGGCGATGCTGCCGTGACTGCAGCGGACACGCCGCTCATCAGCGCAAACGGGCAACTGCAATCCGGGCAACTGGCATGGGATGTCACGGATAATGACCTGCAGCTGGCACGCATCGAGAGTGTGCAGCTCGACAGGCTTGAGTTACAGGAAAGCGGTGAACTTGCACTGGAAGGCATCATGGTGCGCGCTGTTGCGCTGGCGCAGGCAGATGATCCGGATAGTCATGCGCTATTCTCCGCGGCCGCCATCAGCCTGGACAGCCTGCAGCTGGAATCCGGCAATACTGTGCTGGGCAAGTTGCATGGCGAGGATGTTGTCACGCTGCTGCGCCGCGAGCCTGACGGGATGTGGGAGGTCGTGAAACTGCTCGAGAGTCTGCCGTTCGGCCGTACTGAACAGGTGGTGGAGACCGTCGAGACGGAGGCCGCTGATGAACCGGCGGGCCAGATACGCCTCGACGAAGTGCGCATTACCGGCAATAGCACCATCGAGTTGCAGGATGCGACTGTCAAACCGGCATTCAGCACCCGCCTGTCGCTGGACCAGGCGGTGGCTGGCAATCTCGATACCGCGAAGCCTGAGCAAGACAGCCCGCTGACGATCGAGGCGCATACCGGCAAGCACAGCAAGATCAGCGTCAAGGGTACGATCAGGCCGTTTGCCGAACGGCCGACCCTGAAACTGGAGAATCACCTGGAAGGTATTGCACTGCCCGATATCTCGCCCTATACCGTTTCCACGCTGGGCTACGCGCTGCAGAGTGGCCAGCTGGACGCCGATTCGAGCATTCGGATCGATGCCGGCAAGCTGGAAGGGGACAATAAGCTGACCCTGCGGGGACTGGAAGTCGAACCAGTGGACAATGCCGCGCGTGAACAGCTTGACAGCAAGTTGTCACTGCCGCTGGGTACCGCACTCAACATGCTGCGCGACAAGCACGGCACCATCTCCCTGGACCTGCCGGTCAGTGGCGACATTGACAATCCGGATTTCGATATCAGCGACGTGGTGAATACCGCCGTGGGCAAGGCCTTGAAGAAGGGCTCGATGACCTACCTGATGATGGCCCTGCAACCCTACGGCGCACTGATCACAGTGGCAAGACTGGCCGGCGAGGCCGCCAGCAACGTGCGTCTTGATCCGGTTCTGTTCGATCCCGGTTCCGCGTCGCGGCGTGAGGCCAGCGCCGGGTACCTGGGCAAGGTCGCCGGTATCATGGTTAACCGCCCTGAGTTGAACATCAAGGTCTGTGGTGTGGCCAGCGAGAACGACCGGGCCACACTGTCGGCGCAGGCAACGGCCGCCGCTGTTGCTGCGGGAAAACAGGGTGATAAACAGGCCGCAGCAAAACTGCCTGAGCCGGTTGCCATCAGCGACAAGCAGTTGCTTGCCCTGGCCACTGAGCGAGCCGGGGTCATTACCGACTACCTGGTCAGCGAGCATGCCGTCACCGCCAGCCGGCTGGTGGCCTGTCAGCCTGTCATCGACAGTACAGTGGAGAGCAAGCCGCGGGTGGACCTGCTGATTTAAGACATGCCGTGCAAATGGAACACCAATGATAAAGGTGATACCAAACATGAGCAAAATCCGTGCTCCCGCCTGGTCGGGTGTTCTTTGTCTGGCCATGACTGGCTGTGTACCAACGGGCGCGAGCAGTTTCTATTTCCTCGGCTTGAACCACCACGCGAAGCCCACGCCCAGAACCGTTGAAGGTAATATGCACTACGTCGGTTATTCCAGGGAGTACGAGAAAGATAACTGGGATTTCGAAAACGGGGTCAACACCTATGTAGATTCCTACGGCCAGCAGAGTTACACGATCTTCTCCCGGGTGTCCCATGACAGCTACAAGACAAAATATGTAGTACCCGAGGTTTCATTAAATTGCTCCTACAAGGGCAGAAATTAAGCATTTAATTTTCTTTATTTTAAAAAAGTTAAAAAGCATCATGCGCCTAATACCATGTAAAATACCATGCTCAGAAAATGCTTCAAAATAGAACCCTCTTGCTACCGTGCCGCCGACTCCAGCACCGGCGTCCACAACCAAACAGACAGGCTTCATCAGCTCCCTCCTTACGCCACGCCACAAGTAGAGTTCGAACCACCAGGTAGGGCATGATCTGGCTACCAGCAATGTTCAAGGTTACGAATTCACCACCCTAGCAGGGCGATACCGGCGATATAAAAGACGTATTCCATAAGCCAACTCTCTACGTTGCTGCCGTGCCAGTGTGAAGCGAAATCCTTATTGGAGATCATGGTACACGAAGCCCTCTGGACTTGACGCCACCCGAGATCGAACCCCTGAGACAAGAACACAAATTCTCGCTTCAAAAAAATATGGCAGAAATAACCTTCTTTGTTTGGTTATACCAAGTTATATCAAAATACTTGAGTTTATCGGCGGCAGGAGCTGACTCAACAGGGCAATTCCTGTTTTCTAGCGCCCATTACAACAGCTAGTTTTAGCTATAATCAAAAGGGATTATTTCTTAACCCCTTGGCTGACTAAACCAGCCAAGGGGTTACGGAATTATTAACCATGCCCTCTAATGATTGGGGGCAACTTTGGGGGCAACTGTGCAAATACAACACAACAAAATTTATTAAAATCAATCCATTACGATTTCTTTTCGGTAGCCGCCGCCTCCACCAATAACAAACCTCACCATTGAAAAATGGTGGGGTTTTTTATTGGCCGAATCGCAGATTTGAACGCTTTTGCGCTGCGGGTGGCGAACAGGATGTTCGTCTGTCGCGAAGGCCAGGGATGGCCGAGAGCGACGCGGTTCCCGCCGTCCCACCAACAACAAACTCACCACTGAAAATTGCTGGCCATTATTTTTAGCGTTACATGTCCGAAGGTCAGTTCGCGTATTTCTCTAGCGCGCCTTCGGTAAGATTTTTCGATCTATGAGATCGTTTAACCAATAGCAGAAGCTATCTTCGGTATCCCACGCCATCGTAAAACCGGCCTGGCGAATTTTAACCGTACTAACAAAAATCGGATCAGGTGGCGCGCTCGCGCCATAGGCAAGACACATATCAGCGTAGAAATGCGATTCGCCGAGTAAATCATCGAGCGCAATCGTACGCAATTTGTGCCGCTCGACAACCCGCTGCCACACGTCGGCATGTGCGGGGATGTACTCTGCAAGTGAGATCGCTTCATCCGGCCCGGTCTCAACGCCGAGTGTTGCGGCCAGGGCCGGCCACATGTCGCGAAACGAAAATACTTCGCCATTAGTTAAATTAAACGTTTCGTCGGAAGCGTTCGCAGTATCTGCCGCCCAGACAATGGCGCCAGCGACGAGGCGCACATCAGCGGCTTCCCATACCCAGGTCGTGCCACCGGGAAATGAAAACGGTAAACCCAGTTCCTTGCGGATTGCGGCATAGATGCCAATCACTGGCGGTAGATTCATGACGACGCCGTGATTGGGACCAACAATGAGTTGGGGGCGGAAGATGGTGAAGTTGAAGCCATCCGCCGCCGAAGCTTCGCGAATGTAGTCTTCTTGCAGCCAATAAAAATTGGGGTGTTGAACTCTTGGTTGCGCCTCGCGGGCGGGCACCCGCATGAGCAGATTTGCCGTAATGCCATAAGCCTTGGTGCCTTGTAGCACTGATACGTGGCGTAGTTGTGCCGCCTTGCGCAATGGCTCCAAAATGTTGCGCAACATTTGTCCGTTCGTTTCTATTTGTACGGGATCAGACCAACCAGCGATGAGCTCGGGTAATTCGAAGACTGCGGTATAAACGATATGAGTGACGTCTTCTAAAGTTTCGGCCGCCGCCCGACACGCAGCCGGATCCATCAAATCGAGATTGATGTGCCGATAACCTAGACCTTCGAGTAATTCGGGGTTCCGGCGCGAAGCTGTGATCACGTTCCAGCCGGCATTGCCAAACTCGATCGCCGCTGCTGTGCCGACAAGACCGCTCGCGCCGATAATGAGTACCGTTTTGGTCATATTGTTCTCCCTCGAATCCCCATTAGATAAAACTGTTTTCTACGACGTAGCTGCTGACCACACTTTGTTTAACGAGAAAAACGCTCCGACCGAAAAGGAACCAACACAAGCATCAACATATTCAGCCGCGCTAGACTGTACGCGCTAGACTGTAGTAGCCAGATAGTTTTGCAAACGCCGCCCCATGGAGTAGGTAAACGTAACGTCGGCATGCATTATCGCCGGTGTTTCTAGTGGGGCAATGGGCGCAAGCCGCGATGCCGGGTGACCATCGGGAAAATCAAACACGATATCTTCGATTTGTGCGTCGTAGAGATTCGCCACGAAGGGCAAGGGGAATTCCAGTAATTCGCTCAACACAGGGGAACCGCCTTCAGGTTTGAGGAACTCCCTGTGTGAGTAATAGTTCAAATGCCCTCCGAGAGTGCCCCCAGCTGTTTCGTTAAGCGCTGCTTTAACTCTTATCACGTCCCGCCCTTCCACATTAAGGATGGACTGAAACTTGCCGCCCGAGGATTCTGTCCGTCGGTCTCCGGGCATGGCGCGTACCCCCACCGACTCTCGAACATAGGCACGAACTCGCGCAGAACTATTCCAGTAGTAAGCAAAATAGCGACCTGGAATAGGCATGGTTCCCTCCGCGGCGTAACTATCGTGATTGGCCACCTCAACGGTAAGGTAGGTCAGAGAAAATGCTCCGAAGCCGCTGGTCTGTTCGCCGCTCACTTCGTACATATTCATCTGAACTAAACCATTGGGATGTGCCTCCAGACCTGAAGGCAATACTTCCTGTATCGCTTTCATATCGGCCCGGTAGCCAATAATAAGCATTCGCGCATCTTTTATCAGTTGGGGGCTTGGTGGAGACCACATTGCAGGAGGTGAATTGATAACAGCTTCGTTGTCGTTACTCATAGTAATACCGCCCCTGTATTTTTCTATTTGCTAGTCTCGGAATTGGTAGTCTCGGAAATCGCCTTTTTCAAGATCGCCACCATCTGGCCAGGCTGCTCAACCGTCGGATCGTGTCCCGTACCTGCTATGTGGTTATAGCCTTGCTATTAGGTCCTTATCTCCCGCCAACTATTCTCACTCTCGTAGGCATTTGCTATTTGATAGAGGTTTGCCTCATCGTTATGCGCGCCGACAAGCATCATCCCAACTGGTAAGCCATTACTCATTCCGACGGGAATGCTGATCGCGGGATGTCCCGTCACGTCAAACTGGCACGTATTTCCAATCATCTCAAACGCTCTTTGAACATACAGCGCCATATCAGCATCAGCTTTGGGTAATGGCGTTGCCTTCATCGGTATTGTTGGTAGTGCAATTGTGTCGAAGTCCTTAAGAACGGAATTATAGTCTTCAATCAATTTACGACTTAGATTTTGAGCTTTTGCATAATATCGTCCGTGATACTCGTCAAGCATATATTGACCCGTTAACATACAGCTTTTAAGAGAGTCGGAGAGGTCATTCGCTCGAAGTCTCCATGCCGCGTGGGCATCCAACAAACCTGTCGGATACATCCCTCTCCAACCTGTACCTACACCGTTCAGAGTCATCATCTGCGCAGTAAGGCCTTCTAAAGCTATAGCCAACCAAATTGATTGCCCAAGAACGTGGCCGGGAATACTTACTTCCACAACTTCAGCCCCTTGCGCTTTAAGAGCGTCTATCGCTTGCCTTACGAGAATATCTACATCTTCCTCTGAATTTTCACGTCCAAAACCTTCTGTCAAAACGGCTATCCGCTTGCCTTTTATACCAGTATCAAGATGATCTCTGTAGTCGGTTTTCAAATCGGCGCCATACTGTCGAGCATCCAATCCATCCGGGCCTGCAATCGCTGTTAACAACAAGGCATTATTTCTCACGGTATCCGTAATTGGGCCCGTGTAATCGATGGTGGACTCTACAGATATAATGCCGGTGTAAGGAACCAGTCCCCATGAGGCCTTCATTCCAACGCATCCAGACCACGAAGCCGGTATTCTAACTGACCCTCCTTGATCACCTCCGATCGCCATTTTAATTTCACCGGACCCTACCAACGCGCCACACCCAGAGGAAGAACCACCACTTGAATAATTTGGATTATGGGGGTTCAGCACGGAAACACGTGAGTTAGTGTGGCTTCCACCTGAAAGACAAAAGTGCTCACAATGCGCTTTGCCTACTATCTCTCCACCCGCATCTAAAATACGGGCGACCACGGTTGCATCGATGTCAGGCACATACCCATTAAGGGTCGACGATCCATTCGTCATTGGTACACCAGCCAAACTAATATTATCTTTTAGTACCACTTTATGACCCGAAAGTATCCCATCAGTAGCACCTACGACACTGGTTTTTCTTACCCACGCGTTGAGTAGATTATCTTCGGGCTGTGGTTCATGGCCAGGAGTTCGTGGATACTTCACTTCAGGTAAATAGTCAGGCACCATATCAAGCGCATTGTAGGCATCAAAATTTGGTGCCATGATTTCATGATGTGATTGAATTTCTGATTCTGACAATTTCATGTGCAAGCTTTCTGCTACTTGCTTCAATTGTTCGATGGTCGGCGCTCTTACTGGCATTTTTATTGCTCCTTTTAATTTCACACTTTTCAATTGTAGAAATACCGCAAGTGACTAAAGTAATAATTAAAGCCAAATCACGCGATTCGCTTTACGAATAAGAAACCTAATAAATAGATACTGTCAAAAACTGAATTCTATAACAAGAGCATCTAAGGGATGCTCGAAATAATTCATGGACAACCATTGTCCTTGAATCATCAATACCAGCAAACAAGCTAAACAGCTAAACAGCTAAACAGCTAAACAGCTAAACAGCTAAACAGCTAAA
>JBALVX010000002.1:10959-689184 GCA_036961295.1 Porticoccaceae bacterium
AGCTAAACAGCTAAACAGCTAAACAGCTAAACAGCTAAACAGCTAAACAGCTAAATTCTGGATATTCTTTATCTCATTAAGAACTAACTTTTCCCTGGATTTAATTTCTTCCAAGCTGAGCAGATCGTTATCGAGCAGGACACCCTCCAGAGTCAGCAGCCAATGATTGTAGTAGGTATTACCAAGATCGGGGTCTCCTTGCGCTTGCGCTAGCTGGATTTGCTGATTAAATCTTTCCACCCAGTCTTTCCATTCAAATAATCCATTTTGATTGAGCGCAATCGCCAAACCGAAAGCCCTAGCTTCCCAGGGCTCATTAAAAACTATACCTTCCGCTTCTGTCTTAGAACAAGGTAAGGTCTTGAAGGGTAAATTTACTGTTTTTGCGTTCATTTGATTATTCACAATTATTAATCCTGTACCAGGTAATCCTCAAACATACTAATACAGACCACGTCGTTGTGTTGGTTTCCCCATAACTCACTTGCGGTAAACCTCACACTGTAGGTATGTTGGGCTTCTCCAGTGGGCCTGGCTTTACCGGCATCGTCTGGGTAAGCAAACGATCCCTGGTATCTGTCCACGACGCCTCGTTTTCCTTTGATGTAAGATGGAATTCGATTGTGCCCTGGCACATGAATATTTTTTGCTGTTACTGAGTCACCAACTTTAAATTGGGGGGCAGCATCAAGTTCTCGTTGAGCTGATGCGCCAGTGAGAACAAGACCTGGCACGTCTTCTGGATTTAGCATTGCGGCTCTTCCATGGAAAGTTCTTGCATACGCCCTTGTAGTTCCTCTTCGGTTAATACTCCGCCTTCTTTAGCCAGTGTCAAAAGTCCTTCTAACCAATGTTCATAGTAACTGCTCTCTATATAGTGGGCCGGGTCGATACGCTCCACAGCGTGACGAAACTGATCAATATTGAACATACCGGTAGCAAAAGAACCGATAAACATTCCGAACACTCTACGCTCCCACTCTGCATGAAAGACAGGTTCGTTAACCTCTCGAACAACGGCGCCATAGCAATGCATACCACCCATATCATGTACACTATTCACTTTATATTCCTCCACTTAGCCTGTGTATTCAAGCAGATCAGTGCCAATCATCGAATCTCGCGTAACCAATTTAGCCAACTCAGCTTCAGATAAATTTTCTGTACCTGCTGGCCTTTCGGGGAACACCATATATCGAAGCTCAGCATTACTATCCCATACTTTTATTTGCTTTTCCTTCGGCAATTTGACACCAAATTCTTCTAACACAGCGCGCGGCTCTCTCACAATACGTGAGCGATATGGCGCACTTTTATACCAGACGGGTGGCAGACCGAGTACTGGCCATGGGTAACAAGAACAAAGCGTGCAAACAGTCACGTTATGTACCGTTGCTGTATTTTCGACGACAATCATATCCTCGCCCTGTATCCCACTAAAACCAAGCTCCTTAATGGCCCCAGTTGCATCATCCATTAATCGCTTTTTGTAAGCTGGATCTACCCAGGCTTTGGCAACGACTTTAGCGCCATTTCTTGGGCCAATTTTCGTTTCGTAGGTTTCAACCAAAGTGTCGATTGTCGCAGGATTAATTATTTTTTTTTCAACTAACAGCGATTCCAAAGCCCGAACTCTAAGATCAACCGCCGAGGGAGGATGTGTATGTTTTTTATTTGTCATTTTTTACACCTTTTTAATAACGCTAAATCAAACTTCTTCAGCCTCAAAATACGGAATCAATCCTGTCTTATTATGACAATTAAGGTATTGGAAATCACCTGCCCCCTTTGGCAAAACCGATACCTCATGCCACAAATTCAGAGCCATTTGGTCACCTACTTTCTGTGCAAATGCAATAAAACTATCGAATATCCGAGTATGCGTGGGGTGCGACTTCGACCAGGCTTCCAAATGCTTAATTGATAAGAACATACCCATTCCGAAGGTTCGTTCGAGGCGCTGATTATCAGCTGAGACCTCTGTCATAAAACGCATGTAACAACAACCTGAGTCCAACGGGTTTTTAATAAGGTAATCCATACCCTTAAGTAAAATTGGGTGAACATCATTGAGATACAGCTCGCGTTCCTTACCTTGCACTGCTGACCAATCTTGTGCAGAACGAATTAAATTAAGATTACCTGGCGCATTAACCTTTATTCGCTTTCCTACGGTATCAGATGTGTTCACGACAGTAAGCTGGCTAGCTACTTCGGGCTCCAAATCGTCATAACTCGAAGCAGGAAGACGATCTCGCATACCCCCATAATAACCATGCTCATCGACTGGCTCGGAAAACCCTTCACCTAATCGTGCGATCCCAGCTGGTTGCTTATTCGGAAACAAGGTTTCAAAATATTCGGTCGATATTCCAATAATCTCCCGCCAAAATCCGTACTCAGAATAGTCCTTTTCCGCATTCGTATTCCAGAAAGGGAGAAAACTGTTAACCATCCAGGATTGAAAAACAGTTTGATCCTTCCAATAGCAAATAAAAACCTGGTTATTGTAACCAGCGATATCGGTATAGACAGCTTTCTCGGTAACTTCCGGCCCATTTTTTTGGATTAATAATTCATCGATGCAGAGCAACACGTCTATTGATATCTGCGCCTTGTGCTGAACCCCAAAATAAGCCATAACCAAGTTATCTAAACTCTCATCAAACTTAGCGACGTGGGCAGGATACGGCGGCTCCCAACCCTCGGGCATTTGCTTAGTCATTTTTGCGTTTACTCTATTATTTTAGGTGCGCCCAATTCTCTTTATAAAATGGCCCCGAAAACTGTAGTGGTTTTGTCGTTGGACTACTTGTAGTTGTCGATAGCATAATAATCTCTAATGACGACTATAAAGGTTGAAAATCGACCCGGTCAAGGAAGATTCTAAAATACAGCAATTTTATGCAAGACACCAAGCAATACTAAACGATGCGCTTTAACCTCAGTGATCAGTACAATTAAACTATGAAAAAATTTCCAAAGATCAATAATCTTTAATTTTCAATCTATTAGACGGCCTATATAAACTATATAGAGAGAGTAATTCAATTAACTGTTATCCGTAACAAGAGGAAATTAATTGATATTGCCGAAGTTACTCCGAACGGTATAGTTAATACTACTTCACCTGTGAATGGCGCATCATCAGAGGTAGTATTATTTGTTCGAGACCCGATACTGATGCTCGGGTAAACTATTGGGGAGTGTCTCCAAGAGCAATGTTTTTACTAGCTACAATCATAAGGTGATACATGCAATCAATAAAAAATTACAAGCCCCTATTTTATTTTTTCTTAATCGGCATCCTACCTGGGGTGGCATTTGCCCATCACCCCAACGGTTATAAACTGCCAAATTCTCTTTTCGAAGGCCTGCTTTCAGGTTTAGGACATCCAGTGATCGGCCTGGATCACCTGGTATTTATTATCGGTATTGGTTTACTGAGTTACCTGATGCGACAACGATTCACAGTTCCATTCGTTTTTATTATTGGTACTTTGGTGGGCGCGATAACTCATCTTAACAGTGTTAGCATACCGTTCTCGGAGTCGTTAATTGCTATTTCAATAGTGCTACTCGGATTTGTTCTGATATATAAATCCGAGAAGACATTATCAACTGTTTGGTATTTTTCCCTTACCGGCGCTGGAATATTGCATGGATATGCTTATGGCGAATCTATCGTTGGCGCTGAAGTGACATCGCTTGGCGCCTATCTTATAGGCTTTAGCGCGATTCAATTATCGATTTCCTTAATTGTGGGAGTTTTGTGTCTATGGCTCAACAAGTCACAGTCGATTCCCGCAAACAATTTATCCAGGCTATATGGCGGTGTTGCTGTCTGTACTGGTACATTCTTTTTGGTTTAACTAATTCTGCGTCCAGGAATTATGGAATGAAGTTCTGAATCGTTTTTGAAAAAATAGAGAAGATGACGGCTTGCAGAGAACGCAATAGTTATTAGTTGGTTATTTATCTGCCAAGACCGGCAGGGCATTAATTGATATTACTGCATTTTTTGCCACATCGTTATTGCGTTGCCGGTTGAATGGTCGGCCCACAACTTTTCGGTTCAACAAAAAACAGTCCGATACTCTCTATCGGGGTGCGGTAGACTTCGTACCATTACTATAGGCTCTGGACTTTATTTCGGACGACTCGAAAGGCCGTAGGGCCTACTAATCCGGAGCGACGTATCCGCGCAAGCAAAGTCCACCACGTAACCAAATAAATATTATCAGGAGAAGATTATGGAACTGGGCCTAAAAGATAAAGTGGTCGTTCTTACCGGTGCCAGCAAAGGTATCGGTGTTGCCGCTACGATGGCATTTGCTAAGGAAGGTGCGCGATTGATTATTGCCGCACGCAATCTCGAGACCCTGGATCAGGTCGCTGGTGAAATCCAGAGCGCAACCGGCGCGGAAATCACAACCCTGAGCTGCGATGTAACCAACGATGAAGATGTTAAACGACTGATGCAAGCCGCAATCGATAAATATGGTCGAATCGATGTCTTAGTCAACAATGGTGCTGGTAAAATTCCCGCCGGAGATTTTCTAAAAATCCCCAGCGTTGATTGGCTGGAAGGCTGGAATCAAAAAGTTCAGGCCTACGTCAGAACTTGCCAGGCGGTGTATCCGATTATGCAAACTCAGGGTGGTGGGCGAATTGTCAACGTGCTGGGAACAGCGGCGCGCAATCCTAAGTACTCGTACATGGCGGTGGGTATGTCTAACGCTGCACTCGTGAATTTCACCAAAAGCCTGGCGGACATGGGTTCCAAAGACAATATTCGAGTCGCGGGGGTAGCTCCATCCGGGGTAATGACAGAACGTTATCTCCGGTTAATCGAAGGGCGCTCCGCTGCCGAAGGTAAAACTCCCGAAGCATTGGGCGAAGAAATGATGAAAGGTTTCCCGATGGGGCGCCTTGCGGAACCGGAAGAGCTGGGAGATGTCATCTGCTTTGTCGCCTCGGATCGCGCGTCTTATATCTCCGGTACGGTGGTAACAGTAGATGGCAATTCAACCCAGGGGGTCTATAACTAACCTACCGATAGGCGACCGCTGGTACTTCCCCAAAGATCGCCCCGTTTAGTACGGCTAAACATCCGGTTTCATGAGAGATAAGCCCAGCTCACC
This sequence comes from Porticoccaceae bacterium, assembly GCA_036961295.1. Classification (GTDB taxonomy): domain Bacteria; phylum Pseudomonadota; class Gammaproteobacteria; order Pseudomonadales; family Porticoccaceae; genus JAGPUQ01. The sequence continues at coordinate 16,104 of JBALVX010000002.1, forward strand.
CTACCGGAAAACATGCGGCCGCCAGATGTGAGGCATTGATTACGCACAAATAATAAGCTGTTATCGGGCATCGCAAAGCCACCGAGTTTAACCATAGTATTTTTGCATTTGGCGATTTCGACGATATTTTTTCTTATTGATAGAATACTTCGTCAACCGTTACTGCGGCTTTCAGATCGGCTGTAGGCTGTAGATAGAACAACCATAAGGTTTTTGGATTGATGTTGCCAAGACGTCAATTAGCGCGTTTAATTGTGCTCTCGAGTCACCAATAGCATAACAAAGGGATAGGAAAATGCCCGATGGTACCCAAGCCCAAGACCTCACCCAAACTGATGTCATAGTGATTGGCAGTGGCTTTGCTGGCACGTTTGCCGCAGAGCCGCTGGTCAGCGCTGGGCGTAAGGTCACCATGATAGAGCGTGGTCCCTGGCGCGACACTGTGCCTGCACGCTCATTGGGTATTACCGATCGCGCTGTGTTGCCGCGGGGTCTGGGCATGTTCACCCATGCATTACGGTCTTTCAATACGCGCTTCTGGCCCGGCGGGAGGTTAACCTGGAACAAGCGCGGTTTAATCGAGATTTTTCGTGGGCAGGGGCTAGATACTCTGTGTTCGTCCAGCGTTGGCGGCGGCAGCCACATTTATTCAGCCGTGTTTCGGAAACCTGCCTCCGCAGATTTCTGGAATAACCGTGCACCGGGTGTAGATCATCAGATGATGGAGGGTCACTACCAGAATGTCATCGATAAACTGCAATTGGTGACGCCCAGCGCAGCCATGCAAATACCGCACACCGCGGCAGAACGCCTAGGACCTGATGACCCGTTGCAGGGGCCGAGTAAGGCCGTACCCACCTGGCTCGGCTTCCTGTTTCCCGATGAGATGGGTAAACACCAAAAGATCACTACCCCGGAAGGGGTTGAGCGTTGGCAGATGAACTATGCCGACCCCCATAATCACGGCGTATTTGGCTCCCCCAGCGGAGCCAAGACCACCCTCGACTGGCACATGATCAAGCCGCTGATGGATCGCGGCATGGTGCTTCGAGATATGACAGAAGTGATCGGTATTGTCGCGCAACCCAAGGGTAGCCCCAGCCGTTATCGTGTCGACATTCGCGATTTACGTAGCGGACAGAAACAATCGCTCTACAGTGACCACGTGATTCTTGGTTGCGGCACGATGAACACACTGCGCCTTTTACTGAAAAGCCGAGACCAGGAAGAAGGCCTCACCGGCATGCCCTGGTTGGGATTTGGCGTCGGTGGCAACGGCGATTACTTTGCGTTGTGGGATTACAACGAGCCGGGTCGCGATCTGAGTACCGGCTTACCGTTCCATGGCGGATTTGAACTAAAACAGGGCGACGAAGATTCCGATGACCCCCTGGTGCTGGGTGGAGGTGGTTGGCCCGCCGTAGAATTTTGGCCCTTGCCCAAATTTGTCCGCAACCGGCTTAAGCGCACCGCCTTTACCGCTTGTTACGGCCAAGAGGAGCAGGACGGCACCGTCACATGGGTGCGCGGCAAGTTACGCCTCAACTATAATCCTGATAACAGCCCGATCTATGCGCGCATTCGCCGTACCTGGCGTAAAGTGAGCGAACAATCCGGGCGGAAAATTTATTTTTTAAATAAACCTGTTTCTGTTCACCCCATGGGCGGCTGCTGTGTGGGACCACAACACGAGCGAGGGGTGGTCGATGGCTACGGGGAAGTGCACGACAATCCCGGACTGTACGTTGCAGATGCTGCCGTTATGCCAGCCCCTATCGGTGGGCCACCAACCCTGGCCATAGCCGCCTGGGCAGAGCATGTCGGCGAAACATTAGCCACCAGATTACAAACCGGACAGGTCACCGATAAATCCACGGACAATCAAACTGAAACAGCAATGGGAGAAAACTGATGATAGTTGCACATGTTCAATTTCCGATAAACACGCCGGATCAAAATGAATTTATCAAAAAAATGGCCTCCACCACTTCGAAATATGAAGGGCTGGCCGGCCTGGTTCGCAAATACTACATGATCAGCGAAAATGGCAAACGCGCCTCGGGTTTGTATTTGTGGGAATCAAAGCAAGCCGCCGAAGCCTGGTATAACGACGATTGGCAAAAATACATGCTCGACGCCTGGGGCGAACCTGCACAGATCGACTATTTTGATTGCCCGATTATTGTCGACAATGAAATCCCAAAAACCACGGTGAGGGATGTCGCGTAGTAATCGGCGTGCGGCTTTTTGTAGGTAATATCACCTCATATTACCTACAAGCTTCGCCGAAAAAAGCTACCCCACTTGTAGTTGCTAATGCTTCGTCGCACAAACAACGTTGGACTTCGCCAGTGTTAACAAGTGGTGAATCGAATTGAACAACCATAATTTATGGCTGGTACTTTCGCTCACCTATACAAGTTTGGTCTGGAAATACCATGCTTTTGGCTTAGCTGAGCCTCGTTCATTTCGTCTTTACTAAAATCTGCCCTCGGGGCTACAAGCTGTTCATCAGATAATTTGCGGGGACGGCCAAACAACCCATTTTCGTACAGATGGCGGATCAATTCCCTAAGTATCAACTGATACTGACGCATTAACGGACTTTCAAACACCCCTCCCAGTCAAGCTAATCACCAATCTCCCAGTGCAACCTAAATTCTGTCACAAACTCGTACGTTCTGGTCGTACATTGTACGGCCAACACCTTAACCCGAAAAATAAATAATTATTTTTAATTCATACAGTTATAAAATTACAATTATGTATTATTTGGCAATAAACGTTTCCCGCCGCCTCCACCAATAACAAACCTCACCATTGAAAAATGGTGGGGTTTGTTATTGGCCGTAGCAGCAAGATTAAACGCTTTTGCGCTGCGGGTGGCGCACAGGACGTGCGTCTGTCGCGTAGGCCAAGGATGGCCGAGAGCGACGCAAGGACGTGCGTCTGTCGCGAAGGGCAGGAAGCCCGAGAGCGGCCCAATTCCCACACTAGCCCTATAATCGATCTACATAATCATAAAACTGCTCAATCATCGCCTCAGATCTACCACACTGTTTTTCTATATCGTAAGCGCTGACACTCCTCTATTCACTCGCCTACTTACCATTGACTCAATTCGGTTTTCTTGCGCGTATCAGCACCCGATCGGTGTGGTAGCGTAGTTCATCATCAAAGATGGACTGACTATGGTCATCGGCTGGATTAACGAGTAAGTCTGAAGTTGCCTCGATGACAAATCCGGTTTGCTTAAGCAGACTGATAATCGTTGCCGTCTCGATTCGATGCAATGCCTCATTATCGTTCCCGGCCACGCCGACGTGGTCACTTATAGCAAGAATTCCGCCTGGTTTGAGGGCTAGCTTCATAGCGTGCAGGTCTTTAAGCGCCGCCGCCTCGCCACCTTCGTTCCCTACGCCTTCGTTATAAACATCGTGGATATTAAACGCCCAGTTCACCAGGTCGATTGAGCCTCGGAACGGCATATCTTCGGCATCGACAATGAGGTAGCGAACATTTGGAAGACGCTTGCCACTCATTCGCGCGACCATTGCCTCATGATGCCTTCCACCTATTAATTTCAGTATAAGGTGTGGATTCTGTGCATAAACTAGACCTTCCGGCCCCACTGCTGCCGATAATATCTCTGTGCTGTAGCCAGCGCCGGTGGTGATATCAAGCACGGTCATCCCACCCTTCACTCCAGAAAACTGCGCCACTTCAACAGGCTTCCGGCTGGCATCCTTAACACTGTCGTATTGATCACGACCCGGCGCATTTTGCTGCGCGCTTATTCGGGCGGCCATCGCCTGATTATTATCGGCGGCCAGGCTAGCGGTAGCCGTCAGGCCAAGCACGGCAAATAAGGCGGCGATAATATAGTGTTGTCTCTTATTGTTATTCTTCATCTTGACTCTCCATGTTGACTCTCTATTTTTGTCCGCTATTTTTGCTAAGGGGAATATTTTCTTATACCCAGTTTGTGAGTCTGGAAATGCTACTTACCCGTCTCCCGCTTCAGGTAAGCTGCCAGATTGTCGAGCTGGGTTTCAGTCAGATTATCAAAATTTGGCATTTCCCGGTGTTCGCCGCTGCCGCGAATCCAGGTTTTTAATTCATGTTCCGAGCGCCTGTTTAGCCGGCTCTTAGGGAGACGCTTAAGATAGTTACCCCGGCCTGTCCTCGGATGACAACTGGAGCAGTTTTCCATAAACAAAGTCTCACCGGCGGCAACCGAGGCCGCAAGCGCCGCAGCCTGGGACGCGGCTTCGTCACCCCCTTGCCCGTCACTCCCCTGTTCGTCTGGTATACAGGCCGAAAGCAGTAGCACTATCGGCACAACAAGGATATTCACTGGTCTGAGTCGTCTCATTTTTTATTTCTCCCGCTCGCGGTATGATTATACGTCTTAGTTTTTCATAATTGGATCATGGTAGGCAATCAGTACTTGAAACAAAATTCGATCCAGATGATTTGGATTAAGTTCCCGCTTAGCTTCACGATCGCCAGGACCGACAAACAAAGATCCAGCCCAATCACGACAGATACTTATCCCAGACACCATAAATAATTAAGCCCCACAGGAGAAACATCATCGCTAGCTCCAGCAAGGTCTTCCTGGGTTTTTCGGCTTCATAGATAATATTTTTTCGGGCGCTCTTTATATTAAAAGAACCACACCCAGGACAACTTCCTCCGGAAAATCCCTTCCCTGACTTATAGCTGCAATCCATACATTGATAGGCCATGTCGCGCCCCTTTTTGATTATGTCTTATTCATGCCGCCAATAAGACCGGCCTTAGGCAGAACAAATTTTACGTTTTGTTTTAATTTCCGCAGTAATCAAGTCACAAAAAAACACTCGCCGACCCGCATCAATTGCGCGGCTTTCTAACCAACGGGCTTGACTGTGACTGAAATCGACCGTACGTCGAATCGACTCCACCACCAGCTCTTTGGTGTCCTCATCAAGATCAAACCAGGTGATTAAACCCATTTCAGCAACGCGTTTATTGGACTTTATTCGCCAGGGCCCCAATTCTGCCGAGCGACGTAAAGCCGTTACAAACTCCTCATCAATCTCTCGTAGCCTCATCTTAGTGTAGGCTAAGCTCACCCAGGTATCGGGCCACATCGGTCTTGTCGCAACTGACTGGCGATACGCATCCACAGCGTGTTGCCTGGACTCAGTTGCCGCCTCATCACCAAAAGCTCGCCGAAATTGTTTCCACTCCCAGACTCGCCCTAAACGGTCATAGTAATCCGCGTTGGGGCCGGGGTGAAGTGCGATGGCATTGCTCGCAGCATCAAATGCGACCTGCCAGGCGACGGCATCGGGCTCCACCTTTTTTGCCTCCCAATCCAGTAAAAACGTATTCAACTGCTTCGCCCAAAGTGCAGAAAGCATAATCCTGCCCGAGTAGTACACAAGCACCAGGCTGAAACACAACAATAAATAAAACGAGTATTTACGCATGGCCAGTATTGTCTTCATGAGCAGAACTTAAAAGTGACACTCGGCAATCTGCCAGGGGTTGTCCTGCACCAATTTATGCGCGGCTTCTTCACCAATAATCTCGACCGCGGCCGCTAAGCCTTCGGTCAAAACCGGGGGTCGATAGTTAATATTGTGTGCATCCGACGCCAACACTGTCACCAGTCCTTGCTCAAGTAGCTCGGTGGCCAGTTTACGCACCGGTTTGCCGAAACGTCCGGCAACAGAACCCGCCGTAAGCTGCAGCAAGCAGCCCTGCTCAAGAAAGGGTTTTAACTTTGAGGGCGTGGCTAATAAGCCTTTGTTGCGTTCTGGGTGGGCAATCATTGGCACAATGTCACGGGCGATTAACCAGGCCGTTAGTTGTTCGGCTGCAAAAGGTATCGCCCCGTGGGGGAACTCTAGCAATAACACTTTTCTGCCTTGCCACTGCCCAAGCATAGGAATACCACCAGCAGCTACTTCCGGCATCCATTCAATATCGAAACGTATCTCAGCCGCGGTGGCAACTTGTAAATCTACCCCATGCGCCTGTAACGCTCTCTCAAACTCATGTTTAGCAGCGGCAATCGTACTTATTGTATTGTCGTATCGACCGAGATGAATATGAGGAGTGCAGACCAGATGTGTAATGCCGTCCGCAGCTGCAATTTTTGCTAGCTTTATTGAGGTATCGATATCCGCCGCGCCATCGTCAATACCCGGTAACAGATGGTTATGAATATCAATCATCGCATGGGCCTTATTATGTCCTCATGCTTTGGTATTGCTACTGTAACCGTAATAATCGTAATGGCTACTAAAACTATAACCATATTTTTGCGCTTTATTAACGTCCACCTGATTCAACACAACTCCCGCCACTGGAGCATTGCTTTGCAACAATTGCCCCAGACCCTTCTTAGCGATCGGAACCGGGGTATCGTCGGACTTAATCACATAAATCACGGCATTTGCAAAAGTAGACAAGACCAGGGCATCGCTGACGGCCTGCACCGGCGGAGAATCTATCACGATTCGGTCGTATTTCTGATCCAAAACCCCAAGTAACTTGGCAAACCGTCGGGAAGACAACAACTCCAATGGATTCGGCGGAATAATACCGGCACAAATCACATCAATACCTCCGACCGCGTGGGTGCACTCGTCCACAGTCGCGGCGTCCGCCACGATATTGGCCAGGCCAGGAGTTTCCACGGGAAAGCCAAAATTCGCAGCCACGCTGGGCTTACGCATATCGGCATCAACTAATAATACCCGTTCCATTTTTCCTAATGAGAAAGCTAAATTTGATGCCACACTACTTTTGCCTTCTTGCGGTATTGACGACGTCACTACGAGTATTTTGTGGGGGTTATCGATCCCCGACAACACCACGCCGGTACGAATGGATCGAACAGATTCTGTAAACGATTTTTCGTTATCTTCTACCGACAGCTTAGCGATCACGCTCGGTGTGTTTATTTCCATAAGAGGCAAAATGCCGAGCACCGGCATATGCAGATGATTTTCGACATCTTCGGTGCGTTTGAACGTGTTGTTTAAGGCATCAAGTAACAGCGTCATACCAATACCAAACATAAACGCCAAAAACCCGGCCAGGGCAACCATCAATTTCTTTCTGGGCTTAAACGGCCTCGTGGGAACCACCGCCACTTCAACCACTCGGGCATTAGTTGCCTCTATGTCCGACGTCGCCGAGGTTTCCTTTAAACGCGTTAGAAACGTGTCGTACAGGGAACGGTTAGCATCAACCTCACGCTGCAATTCCCTCAGCTTAAATTCCTTACGTTTAATGCTTTGGATATCACCCTTACTTTGTTCTACCGACGACATTAATGATCTTTCCGATGATCGTGCCAACTGATAGCTACGCTCGATCGCAGATACCACCGCCGCGACTTGAGCCTGAAGATTAGTCGTGGCGGTTTTGAGATCAGAGCGGGCAGCCTGCATTTTTGGATGCTTTTCGCCATAACGACGAGATAATTCCTCCACTTTGGTGCTGGCTCTGGCTTCATCGGCTTTAAATATTTGGACCAATTCGTTACTAATCACCACCGGTACCGTCGCCTGACTGCGCCATCCCGATGATTTCATCGATTGAATTTGACGATACGCACTTTCCGCCCCGGCTCGCTGCTGACGAGCATCCGCCAAACTACGGCTAATCAGGTCTAATTCACCAGAGCTGACACTGGTGATACCTTCTAGATCAAGCAGGCTTTCTTGTTCCCGGTAGGCTTGCAGCTTTAGTTCCGATTCTGCCAGTTCGCCTTTTAATTCCAGCAAGCGCTGGTTCATCCAACTGGTGGCTGTTAAGGTCATGCTGACACGAGCCTCGAGCTGGCCACTAATATAGCCGCTAGCCAAAGCATTCGCTGCTGCGGTGGCCATAACGGGGTCTTTCATTGCAACAGACACCATTACTAGCTGGGTTTTAGAAACGGGGGTAATTTCAATACGCCCCATTAAACCAGCCACCACTGCATCGTTAATTTTCTGCTCTTCAGACAAAGCAGGAGGCGGCACAAGATGTTCCGGTTGGGTAACGGGCAGGTATTTAGTCAGTGACGAGAAAATCGCCCCGAAATTTATCAATGGTTCTGGTTGTTGGCGTGGGTCAAGCTCAAAGTGATGATTTAGATCCAGTTGTGCAACCACTCTTTTAGCCAGGTCGCGCGATTTTAATAACTCAAATTGGGTTAACAGGTATTCGCGATACGCGCCATCAGCCCCAAACATTTGCTCAATAGAAACCACCTGAGCTTCTTCTCGCCCCACTAGCAGGGTCGCGCTCGCACGATAGACTGGTGTTAAACTTAGAGCGATCAACGTGGTCAACATCACCACAACGGTTGTGAGTGAAATAATCGCCCATCTGCGCCGATAGAGCGTTAGCCACAAAGCCCTAAGATCAATGACCTCGTCATCGACTTGATCATCGAAAAAAGTTCTATCCGCATTTCTCTTTCTAAACTCACTATCCGAAGCTCGGTTCCGAGCAAAGAATTTGTCGTCGTCCGAGGAAGCCTTATCCATTTTAAAATCTTCCCATCTTATAATTCTTCCATCTTATAATTTTCCGATCTTAAGCATGCTTATGCTAAAAAAAGCTCTGTTCAATCGTCACTATATCACCGGGGTTAATGGGTGCATCCATTGAGATTTTTTGTGGCTGCTTATCCGGATCTCTGTCGCGGATGACAAATATTTTGGTTTTCGAGGCTCGTTCGGTCAGGCCTCCTGAAACCGCAATAGCCTTGCGTAAGGTTAAACCTGGTTGGAAGGGATAACCACCGGGTTCTTTCACCTCACCATTAACAAAAAAACTGCGATACTCAATGACACTTACCGTCACTTTCGGGTTAATCAAGTAACCATCCTTTAAACCCAGAATAATGATGTTTTCCAGCTGTTTTGCGGTCTTGCCTTTCGCTCCTACTTCACCCAAAAACGGAAAGGATACTGTGCCGGCATCGGTCAATAATATTTGATCGAAATTAAGTTCTTCTTCACCATATACCTGAATACTAATAATATCCCCGGAGCCCAGCTGATACTGAGAATCTCCATCATCGGCAAAACTTAGCTGGCCAAGCGAAAAAATCCCTGCCAGCAAGGCAACCATACAATATCGTATCAAGATCAATTTATTCATTAGGTAGCACATCAAATAGTTGAAAAATCGGTAACCGATACTTGTGAAGGCTAGCCATTTGCGTCTCTGGCCCTCTGCAAATCACAGTCTCAGTTTAGGATTAAAAACTCATCCCAATTTTCATCCCAAGTACGTTACGGTCGTATTCAGAAAATAAGTTATTCGAGTCGGTTTCGCTATACTCATAAAACAAGTTCACTTCCAGCCAGCGGCGCATTTTATAATTCAAGCCAAGGCTTACAGTATCGACATCGTCTTCACGATTATTATTAAATGACCCCTGATAGTCGTAATTTTCAAATTTGTAGCCAATATGTGAATTCCACCTCTTAGCCCATTCATGATCCCACGTGAGTTCGGTAGCGGTCACTTCCGTCGATGTTTCCGTTCCTCCACCCTCCCAAATCAAACTCTCACTACTCAAAGCAAAGGTTGAATAGGTTCTTGGTTGCCACCTAAGCGAGGCCGCCCACGATGGTCTGGATACGCCAGATATAGAACTCGCATCATAATCTCTGTTTTCTCTGCCGAAACTTACACGACCCCCGGTTTTGGCCGTTGCGTTCCACTCCACACCCACACGATAGATTTTACTGTCACCACTTAACAAGCTTGTAGAAGATTTATAATCATAATCAATATAAATCACTTCAGCCAAAACGCGGGTCTTAGCCCCGACTCGGTAGTAGAAGGCCCCACTGCCACCTTTTCGGTCAAACTCGTTTTGCCTATTAAAGGATCCGGAATTACGATTATTATCATACCGCCGTTGCCCCATGTTCAGGCCGATATCAACTTGTCCTTTAGCCGATTTCGCACCAAAGCCATAGACAAAGCCGCCGTCGAACGTGCTTAACTCGTCGCCAGTCTCGTTAAAAAGTCGGTTTGAGCTATCTCGCTCTTGCGTTTTGTTCACATAATTGACATCAAAATCCAGGCGATGTCGAGCAGTAAATTCAATATGCGCCAATACCTTGGCGTCGTGGTCAGTGTGCGAATCATCCTTGCTGGAATGGACTTCGTTATGAAGCAGGTCATATTTAAATTGATATAAATTTAGGCCATCTTTCGCTCTAAATACCAAAGAGGGGGCAACCGTCGTTACCCACGACTCCACTTCACCGCGGCGTGCTCGCCAAACGTTATCGTCGTAGGCCTCGCCCACCGTTACAGACGGAATAAATCCAGTTTCGTTAGGATCTGGTTCGAGTGCCAGCGTCTGATGGCTAATTACAGTTATCGTAAGCGCGCCCAATACCCATGCCATTTTATTGTTAGCCATCGAAAGTCCCTGTCCAGTTCCCGAGCGATGTTCCCACTATTCTAAAGCCCTTACTTAGAAATCAATGGCATCAATTAGGGCTTGCGCTGTCGTTATTAGACCCCGTTGGCGGAATCCGTAAATGAGCGAACCTGTCGCACACGAAGGGCCTACCGACTACAACCGTCCTGTCACAGAAGGTCGGAGAACTCAGCGCCCCAGTAATAAGCAAGCGATCTTCAGGTGTAGCGCCTTCAAGCAAGGCGTCAATGGCGACCACTAAAGCATCGCCCTCGGCGGCTAAAATTTCTGCTTGCTGCACCTCGGTCAACTCAAGCCCCGCATCTAAAAGAGCCTGCACAGTGACTTCGTCGGCGAGCGCCGAACTCGCACTCATTATCATGGCCAGTAGTAAGGTCATTAATGGCGCAATTAGTATTTTCTTCATGCCTCGCACCTCATTTCAAATTCCAGAGCATCAATTTGCTCTCTGATCGCTGCCTCTTTGCGCTGCGTTTTGTTTTCTGTCTAGCTCTAATCTTAAGACTTTAGACCTCTTTTTGGTCTTATGTTCCTGACAAACAAGCAAATTGTAACATAGCTATCACACTAATTTTGTAGACTACCGACCATTTTACGAATTTACTTATACGAACCTACTTAGATATGCAATTATATCCATCCAGTTGATATGCCATACAACAAACAGGCCAGTTCTAATCACTCAATCCCAACAATCCCAACAAAAAGCAGACTCTGAGCAATTGCTCACTTACGCCGTGTTAGGTTTGCTGGTCTGGTTACCCTTACCTCTGGGCAGTAATCGTCCCTGGTCTTCGATGTTATTCGTGCTCATCACGGCTCTGCTGAGTGCCGCATGGGCCTGGACCAAGCTATCAAAACCACCAAATAAAATATTTAAAAACAATGCCTTACGCCACGCCAAACCTTTGTTTTGGCTCCTGGCCGCAAGCCAAATATGGATAGGTATCCAATGGCTAACGGGCATCAGCCAAAACCATGGGGAGACACTACGCTACTTGCTACTCGGCTGTAGTTACGGCCTGCTCTATCTGCTGGTCATCAACCTTTTTTATACCCGCCAAAGACTAACTTTATTGCTCTCCGTCGTCGTCATAAGTGGCGCAGCTCAGGCTTTCTATGGCACTTTTATGACACTTTCGGGCCTCGAATGGCAATTTTTTGCCGCAAAAGAACATTACCTCGGCCACGCTACCGGGACCTTCGTTAACCGTAATCATCTCGCCGGTTATTTGGAAATGACCATCGCCTGTGGAATTGGCCTGTTGCTGGCCTTGCGAGGCGGGCAAAAATTTAACCTGCGCAACTCAATTGAACTGCTGATGGGCCCCAAAGCCCTAATCCGCCTGTCCTTAGTGATTATGGTAATCGCACTGGTGATGACCCACTCGCGCATGGGCAATGCGGCTTTCTTTAGCGCGCTGACAATTGTGGGTGGCTTGTTTATTGTCACCAACAAACAGCATCGAACCCGTAATAGCCTGATTTTACTAAGTATTATCCTGATTGATATGCTGGTTGTCAGCCAGTACTTTGGCCTGGAAAACCTCAAAGATCGCCTGGTTAACACCCGAATCACTGATCAAGTCATCAATGGTGAGGTAATTCGGCAAGACAATATAGTTCGCGACGATATTTTTGTTTCGGCGTTGCCACTGATTGAGAAATACGCCATCACCGGCGCCGGAGCGGGTAGCTTTGAATCGGTCTACCAACAATACCCGGGGCCCGACATTCGATTACACCTGGACCACGCCCACAACGACTATCTGCAATTTATTGTCGAATTTGGCCTTATCGGCCTATTGCCCCTTGCCCTGTTTGTCGTCCTGTCCTTGTGGCACGGCCTGCAAGCCCTACGCTTTCATCAATCACCTTATCGCAGCGGAATAGGCTTTGCCTCGTCCATGGGGATTTTATCGCTCCTGATTCACTCTTCTACCGATTTTAATCTGCAAATCCCCGCTAATGCCGCCACCTTCACGGTACTCTGCGCAATCGCCGTGCTCGCAAAACATCACGTGAAAACAGCTCCATGAAAGCCATAGCCAGCAGCACACCGATCAAATTTGCATAAACGTCATACATATCAAACAAGCGTAAAGGTCGAATGACGCCTTGCAGATACTCCAGAATAAAAGCAGTGACCAACATCGCTAGCCAAAACCCGATTTTAGGCAGCATAAGGAAAACCATACGGGCGGTAACAGCCAGCGCCAAAAAAGCCACGACATGATCAATCGTACCGGCATGACCGAAAAAAGCCGGGATGGGCGCAGGACGAAAAATCGCGTACAACACAACAGCACTCACGGACAAAAACAAAGCCCATCGCGCTATCACACTGTTTTTAACAGAAGCCATTAGCTTTATAAAGAAGTCATACGTTTTAACAGAAGCCATTAGCTTTATAAAGGAGTCATACGTTTTAAAAAAAATCATAACTGAGGCCTTATGCCTTAAGATTTCATTTTCGGCTCGGCAACGTCCCGGCCATAAACATCATCAATACGTATGATGTCATCTTCGCCGGTATACTCGCCCATCTGCACCTCAATCATTGCCAAATCGCTATCACCTTTATTTTCGAGACGATGAACCTGGCCCATTTTTATATAAGTTGATTCATTGGGGTTGAGCAAAAATACATCTTCGTCAACCGTCACCGTCGCTATACCAGAGACCACTACCCAGTGCTCATTGCGATAACGATGTTTCTGCAACGACAATTTCGAGCCCGGCTTAACCACGATCCGCTTAATTTTGTAAAACTCAGAGGCCAACAAAACCTCATACGTCCCCCAGGGGCGATGCACCTTATTGTGCACCTTCGCCAACTCGGGCGACCTTAACTTAATTTTCTCTACAACTTGTTTTACCTTTTGAGAACTACCCTTTTTGGCTATCAACAAGGCATCAACGGTATCCACTACCAATAAGTCATCGACATCAATCAAAGCAACCTGACGCTCACCGGACACTAACAAATTATTATGTGAGTCAATATAAATGGGCTGGTTATCACCTTCTTCCATCGCTACCAAAGCATTACCAGCATCTGCCTGGCTTGCCGTATTACTACGTTTTACCTCGTCAAAAAGCGCATCAAAACTACCCAGGTCAGACCACCCCATATCACAGGGTACAACCTTGACCTTGCTGGATTTCTCCATCACTGCATAGTCGATACTGTCCGCAGGAATCGCCTGCATCGCCTCTAATTGAATGCGAATCTCTTTCCTGGCGCCGTCAGAGTCAGTCTCGGCAGAATCGATTGCTGCAATAGCCCGCTTACAGGCCTGATACATCTCTGGGGCATACTGCTTCAGCTCGGCCAAAAACACGCCTGCTTTGAAGCAGAACATACCCGAATTCCAATAGTAATTACCCTGTTCGATATAAGATTGCGCTAACTCTGCCGAAGGTTTTTCTTTAAAGGACAGCACCTGTTCGCCCAAGGCGGTCGTTGCGTTTTTTTCTATACCCGCGCTTTGAATATAGCCATAACCAGTTTCTGGGTAATCCGGTTTAATGCCGAAGGTGACCAATGCACCTTGCTCAGCCAACTGTTCTGCGACAGAAATTGCCTGGTCATAGGCTTGTTGATTTTTCACCAGATGATCAGATGGCGTCACCAAAACCATGTCATCCTCATTGAGCGCAAAACAGGCCAAGGCAATAGCAGGGGCTGTATTTCGCCCCACGGGCTCCAGTAAAAACCTTGAATCCGCGACATTCAATTCAGACAACTGGTCAACCGCCAGAAAAAACTGATCCGTATTAGAAATAATAAAACTTGAGTCACAACTGCTTTCGTTCCGAGCGACCGTGTCTTGAAACAGTGAACGCCCGTCAAATAATCGAACAAACTGCTTTGGCAATAATGTGCGACTCAAAGGCCACAAACGCGTACCGGAGCCCCCACATAAAATAATATTAATCATTCAGGCACCAATATTAGGTAAAAATGTTAGGCGCAAATGGCATAACAGACATTAAACAAAAACAATGCAATTTTTCACGTCCTGAAATTATTCTGATTTTCCAAAAACCAGTCATAAGTCGCTGTTAGTCCCGCCTCCAAAGAGATTGAGGCTTGCCAGCCCAGGTCACTCAGCCGAGACACATCTAATAACTTGCGCGGCGTACCATCTGGCTTACTGGCATCAAACTCTATCTTGCCTTTATAACCCACCACCCGCGCCATAGTTTCGACCAGTTCTTTAATCGTACAATCGATACCCGTGCCCACATTAATATGCGAGAGCATAGGTTTGGTATGGCGTTGATACACTGTATTATCAAGATTCATCACAAAAACTGCGGCCTGGGCCATATCATTCACATGTAAAAATTCACGCATCGGTGTACCAGTACCCCAGGCCGTGACAACTGGATCGTCATTAACTTTAGCCAGATGGAAGCGCCGCATCAAGGCAGGGACAACATGTGAATTTTCTGGATGAAAGTTGTCGTTCTCACCGTATAAATTGGTAGGCATCACTGAACGGTAATCCACCCCGTACTGTCGATTGTAGGACTCGCACAGCTTAATGCCGGTAATTTTAGCAATGGCGTAGGGTTCGTTAGTTGGCTCTAAAGTACCCTGTAATAACTCCGACTCTTGCATCGGTTGCGCGGCCATTTTCGGGTAAATACACGACGAACCCAAAAATAGCAGCTTCTCTACCCCCGCAACATAAGACTGATGAATGATATTTGCCTCAATCATCAGGTTTTCATAAATAAACTCTGCGGGGTACTCATTATTGGCGTGAATACCACCCACTTTGGCTGCCGCTAAATACACCTGGTCGATGTTTTCATTTTTAAAGAAACCTCGCACCTCAGCCTGGCACAACAAATCAAGCTCATCGCGATTACGGGTCACGAGCTCTACATCGGCACAGGGTTCAAGTTGCCGGACAATGGCAGAACCCACCATACCCCGGTGGCCTGCAATAAAAATTCGCTTTCCCATATTCTTCTACTTGATATGCCCTGAGTTTTTTACCCAGAAATTAAGATTTTTTATGACTCCAGGCTGACATTGACCTCATGCCCATGCGCTTTCAACAAAGCGTGCCGTTTAGCGATATCCAGGTCATTAGCTATCATCTCGGCACACATCTCTTCCACCGAAATCTCTGGCACCCAGCCTAATTTTTCCTTAGCTTTGGTCGGATCACCTAACAAGGTTTCTACTTCCGTCGGGCGAAAATAACGTGGGTCAACCTTCACCAACACATCGCCAACTGATACGCCCGGTAGCGACTCTCCGGTAATGGCCTTAACGATCCCGGTCTCTTCCAGGCCTTCACCATTAAACTCAAGCTCAATGCCTAGCTCAGCCGCCGACAGCCGCACAAAGTCCCGTACCGATATTTGCTTGCCGGTGGCAATTACAAAATCGTCTGGCGTCTCTTGCTGCAACATCATCCACTGCATACGCACATAGTCTTTCGCGTGCCCCCAATCCCGCAGTGCATTCATGTTACCCAGATACAAACAATCCTCCAAACCTTGCGAGATATTGCACAGGGAGCGAGTGATTTTACGGGTCACAAAGGTTTCGCCACGGCGCGGGGACTCATGATTAAACAAAATACCGTTGCAGGCATACATACCGTAGGCCTCGCGATAGTTAATGGTAATCCAGTAAGCGTACATCTTCGCTACCGCATAAGGCGAGCGGGGGTAAAAGGGAGTCTGCTCTGTTTGCGGGCTCTCCTGAACCAAACCATAAAGCTCTGAGGTCGATGCCTGGTAGAAGCGCGCCGTCTTCTCCATGCCGAGAATACGAATCGCCTCCAACAAACGCAAGGCACCCATCGCATCCGTATCTGCCGTATATTCAGGCGACTCAAAAGACACCGCTACATGGCTTTGCGCACCCAGGTTATACACCTCATCCGGTTGTACCTGTTGCAATATGCGAACCAAATTAGATGTGTCCGTTAGATCACCATAGTGTAAGAAAAAGTTCTTATTCGACTCGTGGACATCCTGGTAAATATGATCAATACGCTCCGTATTAAGCGAAGACGAACGACGCTTAATACCATGAACCTGATAGCCTTTCTCCAATAAAAACTCGGCCAAATACGAACCATCCTGGCCGGTGACTCCGGTAATCAATGCTATTTTATTGTCCATTTATATCTCTACTAAAATTTCTCTTGAACAGCCATTGCTGAAGAAAATACCAAACAAACCGGGGATTATGCTTTAGATAGCGTCGCCATAATCGCCCTGGCTCACAACACAATCGAAACAGCCATTCCATACCGATACTCTGTACCCAACGGGGCGCATGCCTTTTGGTACCCGCCACAAAATCAAAAGCAGCCCCTACGCCAATCATGGCACAATTTAGCTGCGTTTTATGCGCCGCCATCCACATCTCCTGCTTGGGACAGCTTATCCCTAGAAATAAAACATCAACCATTGACTGATTTATTTCTTCAATAACAGCGGCTTCATCGGAATCGCTAAAATCTAGAAAAGGTGGCGAAAAATCGTATGTTATCTTGATTTCAGAATATTGAGCTAGCAGTCTAGACCTAACTAAATCTAGAATAAATCACCATTATTATACTGCGTAATAGAAACACTACATTTCCTACGACGTAACGATTAAACAACCTTCGTGGTTCTCTCAATAAACGATATACCCATTCCACATTAAAACGTCGCACCCAATTTGGTGCCCGCTGCACCCTACCCCCCATAAAATCTAAAATCGCACCACCACACACTATTACAACACGAAATTCAACATCAGAGAGTTCTTTGCGAATCGCGGCGGCTACACGCTCCTGCTTAGGCATACCCATTGCAAGAATAACTAAGCTATCGTTGCAAATAGAGCTATTAACAAGATCAATATAGTAGGCAATCTCGTGAAAGCCATCCTCAACAACTAATACCCGCCCACCGCTCTCCTTTATAGAACGTGCAGAGCATTCATTGTAAGGCGATTCGGTCCCCAACAATAGAATATCAAATCGTTGTTTCACCGCCTCACTAATCATGCTTGGAATGTAGTCAGTGCCGTTCATATTATATCCAGGAGCACGCCCCAACAATTTCATGTTTAATTCGATACCAATACCATCCCTGAGAATAAAATCCAAATTCAGAATATCTAAATAAGCTATTGGATTCCTAGCGGCAATATTACAGGCATGTGCATTCACAAACCCAACCGTTGAAATTCCTGTTCCAGAATATATCTGATTGGTGAGTTCCGCTATGCCATGAACATCTGGAATAATAGTAATTTTGTCGATTAATATTTTAAGTTTATTCAACGTCCCAATTGGAATACTCATAAACGACCAACCGCACACATGGAGCGGCAACAACACTTTCATCACTGTTCTATCAAACTTACTTGAAATATTTTTATTTATAAAATAGATTAACGAGTCGTATTTAAGACGTGCAATAACCGGATCGAATAAATTTTTTCCCCACCCGAATACATGGACAACAGGAAAAACATCGCACGTAACAACACGCTTACCTTGCTTATGGGCAGTTATACACAGATCCTCATCCTCGCCATATAAAAAAATATTGGGATCAAATCCGCCCGTTAATCTCAAAAAATCACCACGCAGCAGCATTGCCGCACCACAAACCCAATCAACATTACCAACCTCACAAGTCGGCTCATAACAATCTGAAGTTATACCAACTAAATTTCGCTCGCTCGACAATACAAAGTTTTTGGCCAGGGGTATACTGAGCATTAACTTTCTAAATAATTTATTCTTGATTAAAAATATGGCTATTTTCCTTAAACCGCCAATCTGAAGTAACCATTTAGGCCATGACGAATAAGGATATGCATGGGTCTGCGGTTGGCCATGGGGGAATACTAGCGGAAGCCCGCACACCGCAATGGATGCCTCATCAGAAATGATTTCTATGGCCTCGTGTGCAGAGTCGCGGACAAACCAGGCATCGGAATTCAACAGAAAAAACCACTCTGCGTCCACAGATATAAATCCAATATTATTAGCCGGGCCAAAACCGATATTCTGCTCAAGGAGAATAACTTTTAATTGAGCTAATTCACCAGACAACACTGCAAGCAAATCCCTAGTATCGTCACTGGATGCATTGTCAACAACAACAATACAATCGTCTTTACCCATGAATTGAGCAGCCGACCTGACACACTTCTCAATAGTCTTTTCCGAATTAAAGCTAACAACGACAAAGGATAGATTAAACATCATCGGTCAAATCCACCCGCTACTCCTACCCACAAAACCCTCAACCCTCTTAATATCCTCACGATATTCATTGAGAAGTCGAACCCTTAAATCAGGATCCAATTTCGGCTTGCTACCGTTATTGAAATCCTTAAATATTTTTCTCGCTGCACGACCAAATTTTTTCGGAAAAACACGCCTTGCAAAGTATGTCAATTTATTTGGCGCCAATAACTTTGCTAATAATAAAGACTTAGGCTTGCCTGATTTATTCACACCCGACATTTCGACGAACTCGAAATCAGGAGATACTCCGACAAATTTACATATTTCTTTAAGGACATCTTTTGGCGACTCTAAGAATTCATCATAATAAAATATTTTAACCTTATCTCTTCCTAAGGTAGAATAGTACTCTTCTATAGAGTCTGCGTAGTAGCCACTTTCCTGATATAGCCACATATCTAAATAGCCGGCCTTTTTTCTTCTTTCCTCGTCTGCTAATGCATCGGAAAACGACAACGTCTCCCTACCCTCCCCTACCAAATGAATATACTGGGAAAATATTTTATCGGCCGGATTTCTTAGAATAAATACAACATAAGGGTTTTTCACATGGGTTTTTATCTCACGGCTCACCTTTGAGTAGAACAAGTATGAAGGTGAAATATCAACCGGAACTACTCCGTCTTTTATCTTTTTATAAAACCCCAAATAATCCTCCATAGTTCTTGGCACTTCTTCCAACACATACCCATCCCCCTTTCCAGATTTTTTGTTTTCGAGATACTCTCTTGAGAAGTAGTGAAGTTCTTTTTTTTCAGGAAGAAAAAATGCCGGATTTTTTTTTAAGTAATAATATATAGCTGTTGTACCGCTCTTCGAGGCACCTCCGATAATCAAAAATTTAGTATTATTAATGCTCATATTAATTTTCATATCATTAAACAATTATTGAACAAAATAAAACACACGCCAACCTAACGATATCATGCAATCAATTTTCAATAATTAACGCCCCGAATAGCGCGTTAATTAGGCCGACTTTATTTTATTGTTAAGCAATAAAATAAAAAAAGAAATCGCTACATAACCAAAAAAATGGAACAGCATTACAGAAAAGAAATATTTAAAGAACGTCCCCAAGAATGCCATCAACCACGCATATCCTAATGCTGAAACAAACAAATAATAAAAATTATTAGCTTCAATTTTTAAGCGAAAAAAACGAATTAACACCGAATAAAAGAAAGCGGAAATCATTGACAAAACAGCGACACCAAATAATCCAAAATCCATAAAGAATGCCCCGAACATTGTAGGCGGCAATCCACCCCCACCTTCCCACCGACCAAACAAATCTTTTAAGTAATAGACCACCGTGGTTTCTCCACCTCCAAAAATTCCAGCGACATCCATCAGCATAGCCTCGCCATTCATAAAAAATCCGTCGAAATGTTTCACAACCATATTAAATGTGTCTGCATGGATACCCAAACGTAAAACAACATACAGAACCGAGGACTCAAGAATGCTAGCAGGCCCCTCTAGCGTCAATCCATATATGGATTTCTCACTCAAATATGCACGATAGATCCCGCTAAACGCTACTAACAGAACGCTACCAAGCGCATAAATCACAACCTTTTTCTTCATTATCGATTGAAGTGAAAGGATCATCAATACACCAACCCCCATCAATAATACATTCCCTCTCCATCCAGATAATATAATAATTAACAAACCTACAACCCCAAAAACAGTCGCCAGCCAATACCTGCGTTGAATTAAAAACACAAAGAATGCGAAATTTATACATATTTGTGCCGGTTGAAGAATGAACCCAGCCCCAGACATAAAAAGCTGTCTTTCAACGTCGATATTAGCCGACAATACAGGTATCCCTTTAATGATATACGCCGCCATGTAAACTAGAACACCTACACACCAAATAAATATCACTATACTGTCCGGGGGTATACGAAAAAATCGAACTTTTCTTTTTTTATGGGAATTATTATGGATTTTTTCTCGAGGAATATAGTTACCAATTATATGGCCAGCGGTAACACAGATATTCGCCACCAAAACAATAAACATACTTTTTTCTGAAAATTCATACCATGAATAGGTAGATGGTAGAAAATACATAGGCAAATAGAATGTGAAAATAAATAGCAATGAAGAGAAAAAAACCGGATCAACAAACGAGTTAAGTGAATATTTTTTCACACTAGAAACTATACACCCTAGAGAGACAAATAAACCGATGAAAAACCATATCCAGTATATATCCATAGCTACCGAGCTCTACTTCTCTGTATAATTAGTGTGGGAAAGCTAAAAATACCAACTTCCTTATAGAGAATGTAAACATTTATTAAATTAGCGAGGACAACGCCTACAGATGTCGTAATAGCTGCACCTAGAGGCCCATATTCACGAACTAAGGTCATATTAAGTATAAATACAGTGGTAGCAACCAAAACCATTGCGTTCCGCATCAATACACCATTCCCGGTTAGAATGAGAAGAAATGCAACCGCCCCAGTAAAAACGTTTACAAACTGTCCAATAACCATAATTTGTAAATAAGGCCCTCCCTCTTCAAAGCTTTCACCAAAAATCCTTAATATGAAAGATGGGGACACCACGACAATTATGACCAGCGGTAACCCAATCAAAAATAGTATGCTTGCTACTTTCTTAGCAAGCATATCCATCTGGTGAAAATCACCTTTTTGGTAAAGTTCGGAAAATCGAGCCATAGACGCACTGACTACGACGACAAGCAAAAATGTAGTTAATCTCGCTGTCCTCTGTGCGGCTGCGTACAAACCGACTTCATCTGCGTTACCATAAATCCCTAATGCAAAGGATGGCGACCATGTGACAACAAAATCTAAAGCGGCTACTACCAGTAATGGCATAGTTGCTATCACTATAGTTTTTGGATTAACGTACTCAGCTTCTTCTAAGGTCCTAAGCTTAGCTAAAGTCCCAATCACAGCGACTATAATTACGGCTATACTTGCCGACAAAAAACAGTATGCAATTGATACCAGATCTGGCTCGCTGAAATAACGCCATCCAAGCACGAAAACTATTGCCAGTAGAGGTATACCGGTTACTTCTACAAAACCGGCAAATACCGGCCTACCAACACATTTCAGGAAACCGGCATGCACCCATGCCAAACTGTAAGGCAGCACTGAGAGCGACATAATGCCTAAGGCGACTGCCATGTCAGGCGCGTCAAAAATCACACCAGCAATATAATTCGAGCTTAAAACCAGCAGAGCGGAAACAAGCACGCTTGCGACACTTGATATTAAAAGCGATTGAAAATAGATTCCTCTTACAAGCGCTGCTTTCCCTGAAGCCCAATTTGTCCCGACAAGCCTAGCCAAACTAAGATCAAGACCAAAATTACCAACAATTGATGCTGCGATAACAACAGTAAAAGAAAGAACATATAATCCGCTGCCTTCTACACCAAGCATTCTAGCGACTAAAATATTAAAACCAAATTGCGATAATGCTCCAACAGACCTGGCAACGAAAGTTAATGCTGATTTTTTAGCTAAACCGATCGACATAAATAATCAATACATACACAGCGTTTCAATTTAACGAACTTAAATAGATCAATCACCTTGGGTCATTCTCTGTTAACCATTCTTTGTGGCTACCATCCCCAACACTACGCCACCACCTTTCGTTATTTAGATACCAATCAACCGTCTTACGAATCCCGCTCTCGAAAGTCTCTTGGGGTTTGTAGCCCAATTCGCTCATTATCTTACTAGCATTAATCGCATACCTTCGGTCATGACCGAGACGATCCGTTACGTGAGTTATTAGGTCGGTATGAGGCGCCCCTTCAGGGTGGTGTGCATCCAGTAATTCACACACTAGAGTAACTATATCGATATTAGCCCATTCGTTGTTACCGCCGATATTATAGACCTGCCCTACTCGGCCATCATTAAGAATGAGGTCAATGCCTCGACAATGATCTTCGACATAAAGCCAGTCACGTATCTGTTTACCGTCACCGTAAATAGGTAAGGGCTTACCTTCAAGACAATTTACGATAATCAGGGGGATCAGTTTTTCTGGAAAATGATAAGGGCCATAGTTATTGGAACAGTTGCTGATGGTGGTATTTAGACCATAGGTATGGTGATAGCTGCGTACGATATGATCGGATGCCGCTTTGCTAGCTGCATACGGCGAATTGGGCAGGTATTGATGTCGCTCGGTAAATCCTGGCTCATCAGCTTCTAGCGTACCGTAGACTTCGTCGGTGGATACATGATGGAAGCGATGCGGCGTTTCACCTGAATCAAGCCATACCTTTTTGGCTGCTTTAAGTAGTGAATGGGTGCCATCTATATTGGTTTTAAAAAAAGCATCCGGGCCATAAATTGAGCGGTCTACATGGCTCTCGGCCGCAAAATGCACCAATGTATCTATTGCTTCTTCGCGCAAGAGTTTTTCCACCAGGGCGGTGTTAAGAATATCGTCATGCACAAAACTGAACTGAGGTTTATCCTCTACTGCTGCAAGGTTTGATCTATTACCTGCGTAGGTGAGCGCATCAAGAACAACTACCCTGGCATTGGGGTATTGCTGCAACCAGTAATGAACAAAATTACTGCCAATAAAACCTGCGCCACCGGTAACAAGAAGGTTTTTGGGGGTATGCTTCATTGCTGCTTCCAGGTGTTTAAAACGCTTGCCAGGCCAGCCCGCCAGTCGGGCTGGTTAATACCAAAGACTCGCTGGATTTTATCGCAATCAAGCACCGAATTTTTAGGTCGCTGCGCAGCAGTGGGGTATTGCTCGGAAGTAACCGGATGTACTACTGGCGATTTATCCAACATACCCAAACCCTGCGCCTGTTCAAATATTGTTTCGGCGAAGCCGTACCAGGTTGTAGCTGGGGCGCCCATATAGTGGTAACTCCCCCAGGGAAGATCACCCTGTTCGCGATACCGTGTCGCAATCGTTAACAGCGTATCGGCAATATCACCGGCCCAGGTGGGGCAACCGTGCTGGTCAGCCACGACGCTCAACTCTTCATTTTCACCACCCAAACGTAGCATGGTGCGTACAAAGTTCTGCCCATTCGCCCCAAACACCCAGGCAACTCTGAGAATAATGTATTGCGTTAAATGACTAGCAACGGCTTGCTCCCCGGCAAGCTTACTACTCCCATAAACTCCAACTGGATTGGCAGCATCATCTTCACGACAAGGGTCTGTGCTACTGCCAGAAAAAACGTAATCCGTAGAGATATGCAGCAGTGGTATGTGCTTTACCGCGCAAGCTTTGGCCAAATTGGCTGGGCCGTCACGATTAACCGCAAACGCCAACTCTGGCTCATCTTCGGCTTTGTCTACTGCTGTGTAAGCTGCAGCGTTAATAATAATATCCGGTGATGTTTTAGTAACGTATTCTGTTACCGTCTCGTAGCAAGTAATATCTAATTCAGCGGAGCTCGCCGCAATCATATTCAAGCCCATAGCCTTGCCACGCTCGACTAACTCACTACCCACTTGCCCCGCTGCCCCTGTAACTAATATCTTCATTTTGAAAGCGTTAAAGTGTCGGGGGAATACACAGGCAACAAATCCAGGGCTTGGCTTTTAAGTAGCGGGTTCATGGCATCTTTTTCTGACACAGTGACGTCGACTCGTGGCCACTCGACACCTATCTCTGGATCATTCCATAAAATACCTTGTTCTGACTGGGGGTGGTAGTAGTTGGTACATTTGTAGATAAAGTCTGCTACTTCCGAGAGCACCAAAAACCCGTGGGCAAAACCGGGTGGCACATACATCATGCGCATGTTCTCCTCATTCAGGATGGAGCCATACCACTGACCGAAGGTGGGAGACCCTACCCTTATATCCACAGCCACATCAAACACTTCCCCACGTGCAACACGCACGAGCTTGCCCTGTGGCTGGGTAAGTTGATAATGAAGTCCGCGTATTACTCCCCGACCCGATCGGGATTGATTGTCCTGAACGAAACTTTCTTTAATACCGACTTCCTGCAAACGATCTTCTCTAAAGGTCTCCAGGAAAAAACCACGCTTATCATTAAATATTTTGGGCTCAAGCACTAACAGGCCGGGCAAGGGAGTAGCAATAATTTTCATTTAGTAGCCAATTACTTGATAAGCCCAAGTAGATACTGCCCGTAACCATTTTTTTGTAACGGGTCGGCCAGCTTAGCTAGTTGAGCCGCATCGATATAACCCATTGTGTAGGCAATTTCTTCGGGACAGGAGATTTTTAGACCCTGGCGCTCCTCGATAACCTGGATAAAATTGGCAGCAGAGAGCAGAGAATCATAGGTGCCGGTATCCAGCCAGGCGTAACCACGCCCCATCACTTCAACATTCAGTTCACCCGCATCAAGATACGCTTTGTTTATGTCCGTAATCTCTAGCTCTCCTCGAGCAGATGGTTTGATCTGCTTGGCAATCTCGACCACGTTATTATCGTAAAAGTAGAGTCCAGTAACTGCATAGTTGCTTTTAGGTATAGCCGGTTTTTCTTCAAGGTCGACAGCCTGCCCTTTATCATCAAAGGTGACCACGCCGTAACGCTCAGGATCTTTTACATAATAACCAAATACCGTCGCACCACTTTTTCTACTAACGGCGTTTTTTAATAGCTGGTCCATACCATGGCCGAAAAAGATATTATCCCCCAGCACCAAACTTACGTCGCTGTCACCGATAAACGCTTCGCCAATGATTAAGGCCTGAGCTAAGCCTTCGGGATTAGGCTGTATAGCATAACTGATATCTAGCCCCCATTTTTTTCCATCCCCAAGCAGATTTTGAAAAGCCGCCTGGTCGTGGGGGGTGGTAATAATTAAGATTTCTTGTATACCCGCCAGCATCAGCACAGATAACGGATAGTAAATCATCGGTTTATCGTAGACAGGCATTAATTGTTTGCTCACCGATAAAGTAAGCGGGTGTAGCCTCGAACCCGAGCCGCCGGCTAAAACAATACCTTTCATTAACTTTCCCTGATTGAGATGGAGTCGTCGGACGTCAATATATATCTCTCGCCAAAAGCGATAACGGCGTTTTAAGCAATATTTTAATATCCTGCCCTACAGACCAATTATTAATATAGCTTAGGTCGTAGTCTACCCGCGCTTTCATCTGCTCCACGGTTTCTGTTTCACCTCGGCAGCCATTAATTTGGGCAAGCCCAGTAATGCCCGGTTTGATGCGGTGCCGTGCCATGTAAGCGTCAATTTTGTCGGTATAGTAATTATTGTGTTCCAGTGCGTGGGGGCGCGGACCAACCAGCGACATACGGCCCTGCAAGACATTAAAAAATTGTGGCAGTTCGTCTATAGAGGTGCGGCGAATAAATTTACCTACTTTGGTGATTCTACTGTCACCTTGGGTGGCCTGTTTCACCTGCTGATCGTCGTGCACGTACATGCTGCGGAACTTCCACACTTCGATAATTTTTCCATTCCAGCCCAGGCGTTTTTGCTTAAACAGGACGGGGCCGGGGGAGCTTAGTTTGACGGCAATGGCGGTTAAGACAAACACCGGCAAAAGCACAATGACAGCAGATAATGCCAGAATTTTATCGATAGTCGTTTTTATTAATGCCGATCGCCGATAGGCCGTTAATGGGCTTTCGTTGAGGTGGATAGCGGGCATGCCAGCGATATCTGAAATGGAATGGTTGAGCAGTATTAAGCCTTCGAGGTTGGGCATCCATATGACATCGACGTTCATATCCAGTAGCTCGATATAGAGCGCCTCTATTTTTTCGGCATCGGTAATGGATAAAGCGATATAGAGCTTTTCTATATTATGGCTAGCGAGCAAGGAACTTAGCTGACTGACATCACCGAGGACGGCTGGTGATTGCTCTATTTCGGCCTCGCCGCTGTCGTGGTGGGAGATAAGCCCTACCAGACGCTCGGTCTCATTGTCTGCCGTGGCTTTTACTAACCTGTTAGCTAACTGGCCGACACCGACAATCGCGGTATTGGTTTTGTTTTCGTCGCGGGCAGACCACAGCCTTGCCATTTTGTGCAGGCTGCCAAATGCGATTACCTGAAACACCATGCCCAACACGGCCCATTGCAAGATAACTTCGCGGGAAAAAACGGCACTGGTCTTGGAGACAAAACCGACGGCACCCAGAGTAACCAGCACCGTTAACCAGGCCAGAATTAGTTTCCATGCGCCGGTGAGATAGCCCTCGTGACGATTGTAAACCCGTAAAATGCTGTAAATAGGCAGTGCGATGAGCGGTGTTAAGACCATTAGCACCAGGTAGGGCGGGTCGATGTGGCCGCCCTTGATGATGGTCAGGCCGGCTAGCAGTATCAGCAGTACGCCCATGGCGACAAGCCACTGAATAAAGAACGTGAGGCCCCGTCGGTACTGGCGATGTGGTGTTTGTGAAGAGTCCATTTCAGCGTCTATTTATTTGTTTAAGTACAGGTTTGCCTAAGCGGTCAATCGTGACAGATATTAACAGAAAACCTCTGTCGCATGACCAACCCTGGGACTATCGGCTGTAAGCCAAAAGAGCAGGCCCCGAGGATAAACCCTGCTCATCAATCTTGTTATTTTTTGGATGGCGGTCGGTTTCGGCTCTTCCCGGCACCGTTTTTATTAGAGCTACTTTTTCCCTTCCCATTACCCAGGCGATTACGAATCCCCAGATGCTGGGTTGAAAAAGTTCGTTCTTTATTGCCTTTCCCGTAACTCCCTTTGGCATTCCCTGTGGCGTTCCCTGTGGCATTCCCTGTGGCGTTCCCTGTGGCGTTCCCTCTGGTATAGCGACCGCGTTTAAGTGGGCTCTCAGCGCTGGGAATTAAGCACCCTTCCCCGTCACCGATTAAGTTAGCGCGTCCGGTGCTGATCAGGTGCTCCCTGATCATCGGCCAGTTGGCGGGATCGTGATAACGCAGTAAGGCTTTATGTAAGCGGCGTTTGTCGAGATCGCGCACGCGACTGACTTTTTCACCGCGCTTGTAATGCAAAGCACGCAAGGGGTTGCGACCGGTGTGGTACATGGTGGTGGCAGTGGCCATGGGCGAGGGATAAAAGGTTTGCACTTGGTCAGCGCGAAAATTGCGCTGCTTGAGCCACAGGGCGAGTTCGACCATGTCGTTCTCGCTGGTACCGGGGTGTGCGGCAATAAAGTAGGGAATTAAATACTGTTTTTTACCGGCTTTTTTGCTGTATTTTTCAAACATGGCGGCAAAGCGGTCGTAGGAGCCGATTTCCGGCTTCATCATTTTTGACAGCGGGCCTTCTTCGGTATGCTCGGGGGCGATTTTCAAATAGCCGCCGACATGGTGGGTAACCAGCTCTTCGACGTATTCCGGCGACTCTACGGCGAGGTCGTAGCGCAAGCCCGAGGCAATTAATACGCGCTTAACACCGGCCAAATCTCGCGCTCGACGATACAGCTGTATTAAGGGGTTGTGGTCGGTATTTAAGTTGGGACAAATACCGGGATAAACGCAGGACGGTAAGCGACAGGCCGATTCGATTTCGGGGGATTTACAAGACAGGCGATACATATTGGCGGTGGGGCCACCGAGATCGGAAATGGTGCCGGTAAAGCCGGGGGTAAGATCGCGAATTTTTTCGATTTCTTTAATGATGGAATCTTCGGAGCGATTTTGAATGATGCGCCCCTCGTGTTCGGTGATGGAACAAAAGGTGCAGCCACCAAAACAGCCGCGCATGATGTTCACCGAGAAGCGGATCATCTCGTAGGCGGGGATGCGCTGCCCCTCGTATTTCGGATGGGGCACCCGCGCATAGGGCAGGTCAAATACGGCGTCCATTTCTTCGGTGGTGAGGGGAATCGGTGGAGGATTCAACCACACTTCAGTGTTTTCGTGGCGCTGCACCAGGGCGCGCGCGTTACCGGGGTTGGTTTCCAGGTGCAGCACTCTAGACGCATGGGCATAGAGCACGGGATCGGCTTTAACCTTGTGGTAAGCCGGTAGGCGAATCACCGTGGTGGCGCGATCGAGTTTTTCTCGGGGCGGCACGAAGTGCAAGACCTGCTCAAGGATCTCGTCACCAGCTGACGCAGCAGCGCTTCCTGCCTTGTTCTCGACCCGACAGCTACCACCCGTGGCGGCGGCGAGTTCTTCGTCGGTCTCGTAGGGGTTGGACATCGACTCGACGGCACCGGGGCGATCCACCCGGGTGGAATCCATCACCACCCAACCATCGGGTAAATCTGTGCGCAGTACTGCGGTGCCTCTAATATCGGTGACCCGATTGACCGGCTGCCCACGGGAGATACGGTGCGCCACTTCCACGATGGCTCGCTCGGCGTTGCCGTACAGCAAGATGTCGGCCTGGGAATCGAACAGTACCGAGCGACGCACTTCGTCGGACCAGTAATCGTAGTGGGCAATACGCCGTAGACTCGCTTCAATACTGCCCAGCACAACGGGCACGTCCTTCCAGGCTTCGCGGCAACGCTGGCTGTACACAATAACGGCTCGATCGGGCCGCTTACCGCCTTCGTCATCCGGAGAATAGGCATCGTCGCTGCGCACTCGCTTGTCGGCGGTGTAGCGATTGATCATCGAATCCATATTGCCCGCAGCGACCCCAAAAAACAGATTGGGTTTACCCAGGCGCATAAAGTCGTCTTTGCTGCGCCAGTCGGGCTGATCGATGATGCCGACACGAAAGCCCTGAGACTCCAGTAATCGACCAATAACCGCCATGCCAAAACTGGGGTGATCCACATAGGCATCGCCGGTGACGATGACCACGTCGCAACTATCCCAGCCGAGGGTGTCCATTTCTTCGCGACTGGTCGGCAGAAACGACGCGGTGCCGTAACATTCCGCCCAATACTTAGGGTAGGACGACAGATGCGGGGCTGTTTGCATGGGGAACTCTGGGTTTAACCGGCGGCTATTTTACCAGTGTTATCTGACCAGTGTCGCGCTCAAGGTTATTTGATCAGTGACACACCCAGGACGCGCAAGGCTACAGTCCGGTCTTTAGCTCGGCATCACACAACCGCCAGTTAGGTAGGAATTTATCCATAATGGCGTAAAAATTACGATTGTGAGACGGCTCAAGCAGGTGTGCCAGCTCGTGTACCACAATGTACTCAAGGCATTGAGGCGACTTTTTTGCCAGCTCCAGGTTGATACGAATGGAGCGCGAACTCGGGGTACAGCTGCCCCATCGGCTTTTCATTTTACGGATGCTGAACTTCGCCACCGAAACGTCCATCGCGTTTTCCCACTGGGACATTAGCGGGCCGAGCTGTTCTTCTAGCTGCTGGCGGTACCAGGCATCCAACGTTGATCGCCTGCTGTCTTTATCTTCACCGGGACGAACCTGAAGCCGTATTGTTTCTTCGTCCACAGTGACTTTTGGATGAGCATTGCGCTCTATCACCTCCAGTAAAAATCGCTGCCCCTGAACGTAATGGCTTTCGCCATCGACATACTCATCGAGCGCTGCGTAGACTTGAGCGCGACACTTCTCCTGTTGCTTTTTTACCCAGGTCAGATTCGACAACACAAAGTCTTGAATCTCCGCGGTTTTCATCGACCGCGGCGCGGACACTTTTATACAGCCATAGGGCGGGAGCACACGTAGGTTTAAGCGTTTGATTTTTTTCCGGGTAAGCTCGACATCAAGCTCATTAACTTTTAAATTCATAATTTACAATTCATAAGATGGCTGCTTAAGCATCGCTGTCAGCCATCACAGTTAATCAGCACCATTAAGCTAGTGCTTTTAAGTTAGACGCGGCAAGCTCACATCATAGGGGATACAATATCGGAGTTCAGTATAAACCCTTCCCTTATATCGCAAGCTCGATTTTGAAAAGGCTGAGCCTCAACAACCTGACTATGCAAAAATGGTTGCGCAAAAATGACTACACCGAAATGAACATACCCATATGACCATGCCTACTGATACGTTTATCGCCCCCGCCTGTCATGAAGACATAGATATCTTGTTTGAAGATGAGCACATTCTACTCATTAACAAACCCAGCGGCCTGCTGAGCCTTTCGGGCAAAAACCCTTTGAATAAGGATTCAGTGCATTTTCGTTTGGTACAGCAGTTTCCGACGGCAACGATGGCTCACCGGCTGGATTTTGGCACTTCGGGTATTATGGTGTTGGCGCTAAACAAAACGGTTAACGCGCACCTCACCAAACAATTTCAGGATCGCACGGTGCTTAAAACCTATATCGCGGTGTTGAACGGACACCTCGCAGCCGATGAAGGTTGCATCGATGCGCCTATTGCGAAAGATAAACCCAACTTCCCTCTACAAAAAATTTGTTACGAGAACGGTAAATCGGCCGCGAGTCGTTATCAGGTGATGGAACGCTTAACTTCCCCCTTGAGCACCAGGGTCGTGTTTACACCGGATACCGGACGCACACATCAGTTACGCATTCATAGCCGCGAGATGGGTCATCCGATATTAGGTTGTGATCTGTACGGCACGGCGCAAACACAGGCTATGGCCGAACGTTTGCTGCTGCACGCGCTTACGCTTGAGTTTGACCACCCCATCTCTGGCGAGAGGGTTATGGGCAAGTGTCCTTGCCCGTTTTAAGATGGGCTTTTTAGACTAGCCCTTTTAACCTGTCCCTTTTAAACTGACCCTTTCCAATAAGAAACAGAACCTTGCAAGCGGTTGTATTAGTTTTTGCATAACGCGAATGGTTCTGCCTGACTTTAGATCAAGCAAATAGATAGCGATACTTTGCGAAAGCTTTATAACTAAAGATATTTAAAATTGAAAGGTGGCACTGAACACGGTTTCGTTGCGACGATTGCCTGCCTCGCCCCAGAGATCGCCCAGCGACCACGGCCCCTGCTCGCTACCGCTTTCCCGCCAATAAAAATGCTGCTCGGCCTTAAATACGATGTGTTTCGTCCACAAATATTCCAGCACGAGCTTATTATATGCGCCCGTTGAGCGGGGGTCATAAGCAAACACGAACTGTGGCTTCCAACGTCCGGCTCGTCCATAACTGGTGGAAGCGGAAAAAGTAATCACAAATTCGTCCCGGTCTAGTCGATTGGTATTAGTACTTACAAATCGATCCGCTATTACTTCGCCACCAATGCTTGCTGGAATTACCGATGAAACACCCTGGTAGAAACTGCTATGGTCGAGGTATCGCCGCCAAAAGAACTGGGTCGAGATAAAAAATGTACGTTGATCATTGAGTAATTTAATCCAGGTCGGACGATCAATACCCAGCATTACCACTGACTGGCGAACCGTATCATATTGATCCCCGTCTGAATCAATTCCAATCGGTGCGCCTGCCGCGATGGATACGGGGATGCCTTTGGTTAGCGTCGTTTCCAGACGAAAGACCGACTGAGTGTAGCGGTCTTCGGAGTAATTGGCCGTAAGACCAAGCACGTGTGTGCGCGGATAAACCTTATCGACTACAGCGCTTAATGTTTGGGTATCAAGGTTGAGTTGTGTCAGGTCGCCACGAACTTTAATACCTGGGGTCGCCGAAATACCGTAGAAATAATTAAGGCTAACTCCGACATCACCCAGGATACCTTTAAAACGGAAGCCGCCCTGGCCATTCCTTAGCTTTCTATCGGGCCTAATATCCCGAATGGTGAGATCCAGATCAAAAAGCTCATCACCTATAATGGCTGAATTCGCGATCTCAGCCAGGCCGGCTCCGGTAAACGCCCATGGGTGGCGCGGGTCAGTCGAGACCTTGTTCGGCTGAAAATCCCACGGTATTACGATGAGTTCAAAAAAAGATTCCTCAAAGGGGCCTATCTTGCCGATGTCATAAATACCCCGAGCCATCCACAAGGGAATACGAATGTCCTCCCACGATTCCCTGCTCCAGTGCCAGCTAAGGTCAAGCGGATTAATCACGTCGAGCGCTCGGAAATTATCTGTTTCGCCCCACACGACCTGTTGACGGCCCAACCTCAATGTAAAAGGCGGCATTAGAAAATCGACAAAAGCCTCTCGCACTTTATACTCAGATTTACCTTTGTCGTCGGTATCCTCGTAGCTGTCTCGAATGTCATAAACAGAATCATAGACGCCGCGAGCAAGAAATGTGAACGTTGCTTCTTCAATTGGCCCGGTTGAAAAACGACCAAAAGCTTTATTGTCCTCCAGAAAATAATATTTACCTTCTAGCTGAGCGGTATTGCGCTGCTGGATCAGCTCACCGTCGTGTAAACCCGAAGCACGCATTATATTCTGAGCTTTCACATACCCTTCGAGTTCCAGGTTATCTGTCACATCGACAATACCCCAGGATACTGCGGGGAATAGCGTAAGACTCAAGAAGCTCAAAAAAAGAGCAATGCGGTTTCTAGACATAATCATTTTTCAACCTTGGATACAAAAGGGAACTCGCAGGAAGCCCAAGACGTGGGCGTCCTGCATGAAGATTTTATCGATTATTCTAACGTCGACCGCTGATCATATTACGCAGAGAATAAAACTGCTTGGCTCGGGCCGGGGTGAAGTCTCGCTTAGCCACGTGACAGTGGGTAATCGTGGCGTGAGGCTTCTTCGCATTGATATCGGTTTCGCCAAGATGCATAAAGACCTTGTGCCCAATATTTTTGGAGAAATCCTGTTTCACATAGGACGACTGTGTGGCTGGCTCGGTGGCATAACTCTCTGAGTATTTGAGAAAATGCTGGGCCATGCGCAGCAACTGGTCATCTTCCTTATCAAAGGCGAACATCCAGTGCGTCCAATAAGTTTCCGCATCGATAAAAACAATTCGGTGGCTATAGGGGTGATTTTTAGCTTTCGGCTCGATGAGTATTACGTGGGTGTCACGCACCTCCCACCGGGTCTTGTGTGGCACCCACAGGCTGGGACCACCAATCTCTGGGTTATCACTAACGTTGACTGTCGCAAGCACCTTGCGTTTGCCGAGATAAGCCCAGTTGTTTTCGTAAACTTTGCCCCCGAAACCATTTAGATCTTCGCGAATCATATCCATACCCATCATCTCGCCGGTACGCTCGGAAGCCAGGGTACGTCGGGGCTTGCGCTGGGCGGGCATATACAGCCAGCCGGAGTCCTCTTTATAATGATCAACATATTCGATGGTCATGTTTTTAGCACCGGCCATATCTCTTGGAGATCGAAACTCCATAATTTTCTTACTTTTTACTTCTTCATAACCGGGCACCAGACTTTTATCGCCCCGGGCATAGGTGGTGTTAACCGAGGTATATTCCATTTCGCGATCCAGGCTGCCGTCTTCACTGCGCAACCATGTCACCATAGGCATGTTGTAGTCATTAGATCCAGGGCGCCATAACATGTTCCAAAGCACTTTCTGCGCTGCATTTGGATCGTCTCTGTTGATCTCGGAAAAAGGGAAGCCACCGCCGGTAAACCCGACAAGGGTGCCCTCTTCATCTAACTTATAGTCGGAGGCCATGTTCTCGCCCCAAGCGTCGGGCGCTGGGTAGTGCCCGGTTGCCGCAATCTCCATCTCCATGCCATCAAAAAAATAGTATTTCCATGCGGAATGAGGAATCAATGGCTCTAGAAGGCTTTGTCGGTCTTTTTCGGTGAGATGTTGACCCGGCATCACGGTTTCAGCACCAGGACGGGAGTCCTCAATCCATTTCATTAAGGACTCGTAACTTTGATCTTCAAGCGCATAAGAAGGCGCCGCCAGCCATAGCAAGACGCCCGCCATCAATATGCGCAGAAATGTCCAGAGATGATGCGTACCGTTGGTGAATTTCGCCTGTAGCTTCGCTCGTTGTTTCATGGGAAACCTCTTTCTTTAAGTGCGATAAATTATCGTTCCGGGTTCGATTGAATGGATTCGAGATAAGTGGTGAGGGCAGATATCTGCATACGGGCCTCGGTATCGGACTTGTCTCTCCGAAACAATTTTCCCCATACCGGCATCTGTCGAGAGCCATGGGCGGCAATGGGCTGCTCCCCATCAATATATTTCTTGACCAGAGTTTGGGGAAAAACGCCCCCATACCGAGTACTTATATAGGTTAGGTCAGGGGGAAATGCTTTTAAACCGGCAGCTGCTGGCCCATCACCTTTCCCGCTCTCGCCATGACAGGAGCCACAGTAGGTCATGTAGATGTCTTTCCCCCAGGCTAACGTCGGGTTTTCCTCCTCGGCCAGACCAGCTCGGGTAAACCCCAATAACGCAACCAAAATCATGACGGTAATACCCGCGTGATGCTCGTCGCGTTTAATTTTTACGCTCGGATTTTTATCGTGTCGAATCATATGCCTTCCTCAATAACCCTGGCATCCTTAGCAAGGTGTTAATTACAACTTGGGGAGCCTTCATCAGGATTTGTGGTGCTCCGCACAACACCTATAACTAGCTCGGCGGGTAAAAATGCGTATCCAGCTCATTTATCAATATATTTCGATATTACAGGGAAGTCAACTATTAATTCAATTTTTATAAGAAAGTACGGATATCAAACGTTGTTACCAAACGAACACAGGAGCGTGCGAGGTAATTTGCGAAGCCTTAAAACCAGGTTATTAATATTCTTTGTAAACAACATGGCCATGGCTCGTCTCTGAACAAAGAGATCAGCCATCACTATTATTGATAAATCAAATGGGCCACTAAAGCCTCTTCGATAACGAAGAGCGGGGTGTGCCCTGCCAATCAATAGATCTTCGGAATAACTTTTCATAACCCGGTAACCAACAGCTTAACCGGATCGGCAAATATACTGCCGAATGTCTTGTTTGGAGTCTTATCAAGAGCTATATTCAGCTTTGTGTGCTGTCGCGACATTAATTCAATCCATGATACAGCCTTAAACTAATGTGCTTTTGTGATTTTTTAGAAGGTCATGTTAAAACATCATAGATAATGCAACTTGGTACAGTTTTACACTCGGAAACACTAACAATGACAAGCACCTCAGACCTATCAATGGATATTTCAACGTTAGATTTTGACCCCGATGCCCTACGGCGAAAATACCGCGAAGAGCGCGATAAGCGCGTTCTCAAAGAGGGTAACAGTCAATATCAGCAAACTCAGGGCGAATTTTCCCAGTATGTCGACGACCCTTATGTAGAACCCGACTTTGTCCGAGAAGCCCTCAACGACGAGGTGGAAGTGGTTGTTATTGGCGGTGGTTTTGGGGGCTTGTTGGCCGCTGCGCGCTTGCACGAAGCCGGGATAACAAATATTCGTATAATCGAGAAAGGTGGTGACTTTGGCGGCACCTGGTATTGGAACCGCTACCCGGGTGCGCAATGCGATATCGAATCCTATATTTACTTACCTCTGCTTGAAGAACTCAATTATATTCCCACAGAAAAATATTCCCATGCACCGGAAATATTGGCTCACGCCCAGGCCATCGCTCGCAAGTATGAGCTTTACGATAATGCCTGCTTACAAACACAAGTAACGGATATACGTTGGGACGAGAGCAGCGCGCGTTGGATTATTGCCACTAATCGTGACGACCGGATGAAAGCCCGGTTTTTGGTAATGTCGAACGGGCCCTTGAATCGACCCAAATTGCCGGGCATACCGGGAATTGCAAACTTTAAAGGTCACACCTTTCACACCAGCCGTTGGGATTATGGCTACACCGGCGGAGACTCCAACGGTAATTTAAGTGGCCTTAGAGGTAAGCGCGTAGGCATTATTGGCACCGGCGCGACGGGCGTACAGTGCATTCCTCACCTAGGCGAAACCGCCGAACAATTGTATGTATTTCAGCGCACACCATCGTCCGTTGATGTAAGAAACAATCACCCCACCGATCCTGACTGGGCCAAAACGCTGAAACCCGGCTGGCAAAAACAGCGCATGGATAACTTTAATATCCTGGTTAGCGGCGGTTATCAGCCAGAAGACATGGTAAACGATGGTTGGACTGATATTTTTCGCCACCTCGCCAACGTTCTCCCACAAGAACCGAGCCTCAAGCTCTCTTCGACAGAGCAAGCCGCCGCCCAGGAAATCGCGGATTTTCAAAAAATGGAGCAGGTGCGAGGACGCGCTGACTCAGTTGTCAAAGACCAATCGACAGCAGCAGCACTCAAGCCCTACTATCGCCAATTTTGTAAACGCCCCTGTTTCCACGATGAGTACCTCGACACCTATAATCGCCCGAACGTAACGCTGGTAGATACCGAAGGTAAAGGCGTAGATCACATCACCAAAACTGGTGTTGTAGTCGGCGGGACTGAATACGAATTGGATTGTCTAATTTTCGCCACCGGTTTTGAAGTGGGTACGGGCTACACCCGCCAATCGGGGTACGATATTGTGGGCCGGGATGATCTTGCTTTGAGTCAAAAATGGAACGAAGGGCTGATTACTTTTCACGGTTTACACAGCCGCAACTTCCCCAATTGTTACTTTATGGGCATGACACAAACCGGCTTTACAGCAAACTTTCCCCATATGCTCGACGAGCAAGCTCGACATCTAACGCACATTATTAAATATGCCATAGGTAACGACGTTCGAACCATAGAAGCTACCGCAGAAGCGGAAACTGTATGGGTCGACACAATAAAAGAGCTCGCACATCTCGGCGAAAAATTTTACGCCGAGTGCACGCCAGGTTATTACAACAACGAAGGCAAACCCGAGGCGGGCAAGGGCTTTTTGTCGAGTCAATATGGCAAAGGCCCGGTAGAATTTTTTGATATTTTAGATAAATGGCGTACCGATGGCGATTTGGAAGGTATGGAAATTCGTTAAAGTAATAATGTTGAACTGGTACAGTTCGAAATTTAGTCGGCAAGTGCGGCAAAAGCAACCAACAAACCCTGTGGGCTCATAGTAAAACTCAGCTCTTCCCGCACCTTATCGAGATCAGCGCCGGAACTGATGGTAAAGTTTTGCATCATCATCACCAACACCATTTTCATTTCAAGTAAGGCCAGGCTACGACCCGGACATAGCCGAGGGCCCGAGCCAAAGGGAATAAATGCGCGCTGATTAACCTGGCGCTCGCCCTTATCTCCAGCACCGACTCCGACACTGGCTCCGGCACCGGCACCAACTCCAACATTGATTCGGGCATTTGCTAGCCAGCGCTCGGGTTTGTAGCTTTGTGCATCGGGGAAATCACTGGGGTTGGTCGCCATTGTTCGAGCTAGTATCGTCACAAAATCGCCTTTTTTAAAACTTAAATTATCGACAACGCAATCCACATTCGCCTCCACCACATTGAGTGGCGCAACGGGCTTCAAACGCATGGCTTCGTGGATAACGCCATCGAGATAAGGCAAGTCTCTTAATTGTTCAAACTCGGCAATGGGCGCGTCGCCCAATACTGAAACAATCTCGGCGCGCAACTTATGT
Source organism: Porticoccaceae bacterium (assembly GCA_036961295.1). Lineage (GTDB taxonomy): Bacteria > Pseudomonadota > Gammaproteobacteria > Pseudomonadales > Porticoccaceae > JAGPUQ01. The sequence goes on from JBALVX010000002.1 coordinate 54,177, forward strand.
TGAACTTCGGGATATTTGACCAGAAAATAAATCGTCCAGGCGAGAGAGTTTGCGGTGGTGTCCTCGCCCGCCAACAACATCGTCATCACGTTGTCGGCCACTTCTTTTTCGGAGAAGCCCTCTCCTTCTACAGCAACATCTTCACTCGTTGCGGCCATCAGCAAGGATTGCAATAAATTTTCAGGGTTTTCGCGCAGTTGTGGACTATCGTCCAGTGCTTTTTTCGCCTGCTCAATAAATTTTATCACCGCTTGATAAACAATGCCCACAGATTTTTCGGCTTCCCGGTCGGCAGGTAAACGAAAATAGTGCCAGTAAGCAAAGGGCATCAGTAAACGGCGCTGCAGCGTCGGGAAAATTTTATCCAGATGCTGTTGAATCACATCGCCTTCGGTTTCAAGGGTGTTGGTGTCCTGACCAAAAGCCAGTGAAGTGGTTACGTCAACGGTAAACCGCATCAGGTCAGATTGCACGTCGACAACTTGCCTACCCGCACCTGACCAACGCCGTCGCAGACGATCAGTAACCGCCACCAATACCGGGAAAAACTGCTTCAAATGGCGGGTATCAAGGGACTGCATAATCACCGGGCGCTGTTTACGCCATCGGCTACCCTCGGCCATAAATACGCCATGGGTGTTCATCCCGCTAATACTCACTACTTCAAGTTGACTCGTGCGACGGAAGGTATCTGGACGCGCTTTTAAAATAGCATTGGCGATACCTGCGTCGGAGACCACGACCATAGATTTTCGACCCATCCAACATCGATAAACCGCGCCATATTGCTGTGCCCAGGCTTCCAGAGTGCGATGGAATGCGCGACGGTCGATACTGAGCATATTGCCCAACAAGGGTAAAGGACGGGGACCAGGCAACGATTCCATGTCCAGAAGATTCGATCTAGAATCTTGGGTCGCGACATTCTGCGTGGCCGCATGGTTAATACTGGGATCAAAAGAAATTTCAGCGTCCCTAGTTTCAGTGCCGCTGGTATCAGTACCGCTATTTTCAGTGCCGCTAGTATCAGCGTCCCGAGCAAACGTCGCCAATTCGCTAGCACTAGCCAACACTTTGCCAGCTTTAATTTGAAGGGGTAACTTAGCGAGACAAATGCCGTGACTATGACTTTTCTTGCCGGTAACACAATCAAAACGCCAATGATGGGTGCGGCAGACCAACTCACCATTCTGTAATTCGCCTTCCGCCAACAAGGTGCCCATATGCGGGCAATGGCCTTCGAAAGCCTTAATATCACCCGCATTATTCACCAGCACCAGCTCTACGCCATCAATGTTGACGGCGGTAAGCGTACCTACGGAAAGGTCCACTAAATTAGCTAAGGGAATTAGGTGATCTGATTGTTGTGGGGGTTGCGCTGTCATTTTTAATCTCCCTTTAATAACGGTTTCGATCTTTTTAAGGCTTTGATGGTCTTCCTGGCTTCACACCCCCGGCCTTGGCCCGAGATCGAAACACGGTTTATTCCTGTAGTGCTTTATGGTAGCTTATCAGCGGAAAATTACACCTCGATGTTACGGAGCTTGAAATGTCTCAAATTCATAAACCACGCGCTATCGTCGGCCTTACGGCTGCTTTAGTTGTTTCTATCTCAGCTTACTCTGCGTTGGGTCAAGCGGCGGACTCAAGTTATGAGCCACCACTCAACTCTATGGGCCAACCGGACATTCAGGGTGTGTGGGATTTCCGCACTCTGACCCCTCTCCAGCGCCCTGAATCCCTGGGTGATCAGGCGGTATTTACGAAAAAAGAGCAGGAAGCTTTTAAGGAAAAAACCGTCGATACCCTTGATGTTGATCGGCTTAGAGAAGACGAATCTACCGATGCCGCAACGGACATTGAAGGTGCCTACAACAATTTCTGGTTCGATTACGGTACGGCAATGAGCGATGATCGACGAACCTCGCTCATCGTTGACCCCCCAAATGGTCGCCTGCCGGATCTTACCCCAGCGGCAACCGCACAATTAAAGAATGCTCATCTGCGCGTTCAACCGGTGCGGGATATTCTCTCTATTGGCCTCACCGATTTTCGTCCGGCAGGGCCGGAAGTAACCGGCCTATCTGAGCGTTGCTTACTAAGCTTCAATGCCGGTCCGCCTCTGAACCCAAGCGCCTATAACAACAACATCCGCATAGTACAGACACCAGAGCATGTCGTGCTGTTCACCGAGATGATTCACGATGCCCGCATTGTGCATATGGCTGACGGCCCACAACTACCGGCAGAACTCGAGAAGTGGACAGGAGCAGCCCACGGGCACTGGGACGGCAATACTCTGGTGGTCGAGACTACCAACTTAACGGGCAAGACACCGACGTTTCAGATGCCGATTGATCTCAATGATCCCAGCATGAACGGTGTAGTAGGTGTTGGCAAACACATGAAACTCACTGAAAAATTCACACCAGTCAGCGAGTCGAGTTTAATCTACGAATACACCATTGATGATCCCGCCACCTTTACCCAACCCTTTACCGTGGCCATTCAAATGCAGGCGACTGAAGACCAGATATTTGAATACGCCTGCCATGAAGGCAATCACGGCTTAGCGGGTATGTTGAAAGGCGCACGGCAAGCTGAAAAAGAAGAAAAAGCCGCACTCAACTAAAGAGCGCATAAACATAATAGAGACGACCCCATTATCTTTGCCGATAACGGGGTTTTCTATATAGCGATAGCGGCCCTACCAAAACTACGGGGCGCGGAGTGTAAAATGACCAGGTCCAAACACTTAGCTCAAGCTACCGGCCTCATGGCTATATTGTTTGTTTCCATCTCAGCTTACGCTGAGCCCGATCAAGCCAGCTCAACGCCCGAAGCAGTGAAACGTACTAGCTTTGAACCCGCGCGTAATTCTGAAGGCAAGCCCAACATGCAGGGCATCTGGGATTTTCGTACGCTCACACCACTAGAGCGTCCGAAAAACTTAGCTGACAAATCGGTGTTCTCCGCAGAAGAAGCGGAAGCCTTTCGTCAACAAACGATACAGGTTAATGACACCGATAATAAAAAGGATCTGAATCTTCCCGCAGCGTTCGATGTGGAGGTTCCGTACAATAACTTTTGGTTAGATTACGGTACTACGATGAACGAAGATGGTCGAACCTCGCTCATCATTGACCCCCCAAATGGCCGTTTACCCGATCTCACACCAAAGGCATTAGAAGGTTTGCAAAACAACCTTTTGCGTGTTCCACCCGTACGCGATATCGTCTCTATCGGCCTCACCACGTTTCGTCCACCGGGACCGGAAACACTCGGGCTTTCTGAGCGTTGCCTTTTGGGTTTCAATGCCGGGCCACCCCTTATACCAAGTGCCTACAACAATAACCTGAGAATAGTGCAGGCACCTGAGCACGTGCTGTTATTTACGGAAATGATTCACGACGCGCGAGTGGTGACAATGGATGATCGTCCCCTCCTACCGTCGGAAATCAAGAAATGGTCAGGCGAGTCACGAGGCCATTGGGAGGGCGACACCCTGGTCGTAGAGACTGCTAATTTCACCGATAAGACACCGGCTTTCCAGCTACCTCTAGACCTTACTGACCCTAGCAGAAATGGCGCAGCGGGATCCGGTAAGAACCTGAAACTGACCGAGCGATTCACTCTCATTGCTGATTCACGCCTGGTCTACGAATATACAGTGGACGACCCCAGCACATTCACCAGACCTTTTACCGTGGCCATTCCAATGCGGGCGACTGAAGAGCAGATATTTGAGTATGCTTGTCACGAAGGCAACCACGCGATGGAAGGCATGTTAGGTGGTGCACGACAAATGGAAAAAGAGGCCGCTGGCGCAGCGCTATAAGAGCGCGCGATTTATCTCCCCAACTTACTGTTTTACCGTTTGCTTTCCTGCAACGCTACCTACGTTGTAGGAAAGTGTTGTAGGAAAGTGTTGTAGGAAAGTGTTGTAGGAAAGTGTTGCGGGGACGTGTTTTGAGGAAGTCCTGCAAAAAAGTACTATGGGAAAATAAAAAGAACGGGAAGGATTTACCTGACGATATAAAAAAGGCTCTACTAACTAGAAAAACCGACACAAAAATAAACTGCTGCGCAGTCTGCCACCATATCAGCCATATCAATCAACAGACATAATCATAATCCGCTCTCACGAGCTAATTCACCTGTCGTCGAAGAGGGTTGGGAGTCTCGGCTACAAATTCCACCAACTACTCAGCTCTGGAGAGTTCCAGCAGCTCCAGAACATCCTGTACCTGGACGCCCCAATAGACGGCCCAGCCACTGATAATAACCAGCGAAAAGCCGACCGCTACGATACTCAATGTTTTAGTTGTCATACTCACTCTCTCACCAACTTTTTCTCAGCGCGCCCGCTGTAATGATTATAAAGAATCCTAGGAAAATCCAATCCAGCGGCCAGAAGAAGCCACACCAAACCAGATTAATAAATTTGTAACAGCGACCAGTTTGACTATCCAGGGCCGTAATGTATCTGACTGAGACAGCGTCTGACTCGAGCCTTCGGGGTATACCAGACCGGGGGCTCTACGGTAAACCGCACTGCGCAGACTCAGAATAAAAACAATACCCATACTCAGGCCGGCCATTTTTGCAAAGAAAAACGAGTTATACGCCAGTTTCATGGCGATGGCAGAGGCCTCATAAATACCGGAAAGAATAATAAATACCAGGGCCAGATAGATCCATTTTTTGGTATTTTCAATCACAAGACTTGAGGGCACATCTGATAACACCACGTTCAACATACGTAAATCACCTAACAGAAGCATACCGCCCAGCACCACCATACTGGCAATATGAATGGTTTGTACCACCGCAAAAATACCAGACGACGATTTGGAAAACTCGGCCAACATCGACGCGTCTAGCCATTGGAAAAAAAATACTACGTCCATCTTTTATCCCCTCGGGGGTCTCTCTTAAAATTTTTACTAGAGCTCGCTTAGCAAAGCTCTACATTAAGGCAAGGTGGGCAGTAAAAGCCTACTGCTCAAAAGCCGCCATTTCATTCACGCACCCTGCCGCCCAGTACATAAAATAAGGCAGTTCTTTAGTGCAGTCCCACCAGTCGTAAGCCATCGACCGGCCTGCACCAATCACCAGAGTCCAGAGCCCAAGCGACAGTGCCGCGCCAACCCGTATACGTTTCGGGGGAACGGGGTCATTATCCCATGCCTTCATCGCTGAGGATCTCGTCATCTTCCGAATCAGGAAGGCGTTAACACCGGCAGCAATCAACAACACGACTTTAATTCGAAACCAGATGCTTTGCGTCGACCTGACAGGAATTGCGTAGAACAATAGCGCCCCACTAATCACCATGACAATAAAACCGATCATCATCGGTTTATCCAGGCGTTCGACTATTTTAGAGGCAGGGATATTCCTAAACGCCACACCCAGCAAGCGTAGATCAATCACCAGTAACATGCCGAGGAAAAGCATCAGGGTTAATACATGAGCCGACTCGACCCACGAATACATATATAAGGATTCATGCAAATCTGTACTCGACTGAAATGTATCAAGCCAAGACGCAAATCTGAAAAGTAGCTCGTTGAGCATTGTTTTTGCCGTCCTTTAAATCGGTGTGTTTAAAAAAATGGCCAGCCCGTATGTGGCCGAGCCATTAAAGCGTTTATTACACGACATTCCATTGATGTGCGTCAAGTTGTTGCACAGGCTCGGTTAAGGTAGCTTGTTGGAGTTGGCCCAAAGGCTTTTTTAATTTATTCAGAGTGCTATTCCCGAGTATCATTTTCGGGATTGGCTGCGCCGTCGATTTTAGCGTACGTGACAGCCCTTGGCGAGTTTTAGGCTACACAGGAGATTTTCGTGTCCCCCGATCAAACAAATTGTTGCGCTCCACACACTTCCCATCCAGGTCTTAGATAGGATATGCTGCTCGTCTGAGACTACAATTTATCGGAGGCTGCTCTTGATGTCTAATTTTAAATCTATGCGAATAATAACTCTATTATCAACCTTAGCACTGTTGTCGGGCTGTACCCCACCCGCCACTGAATCGTCATCAGACGTCGTGCCAGCGGATGCCGCTCTGTCAGATGCTACGTCGTCTACGGGTGATAATACAGAGATCAATTCGTCAGACACAGCTTATAGAGCACCTCGCGCCGCCGACGGCATTCATCCAGACCTTAACGGTATCTGGCAGGCATTGAACGAGGCCAATTACGACCTGGAAATTCACATGGCCCGCCCGGCCATGGCGCTACGGGACGGCCCTGCCGGACCGATAGCTGCAAAAGATGTCCTTAAGTTAGGCGCGGTCGGCGCAGTGCCACCTAGCATGGGCGTTGTTGAGGGCGGCAAAATCCCCTACACCCCTGAAGCCCTGGCGATCAAACAAGAAAACCAGCGCAACTGGCTGGACCGCGACCCCGAAATTAAGTGCTATCTGCCCGGGATACCACGGGCCACGTATATGCCTCACCCCTTCCAGATTTTTCAGGGTGACGATTCGATATTCTTTGCTTACCAGTATGCTGGGGCGGCGAGAGATATCTTTACCAAAGACCCTGGCCCGGCTCCGGTAGATAGCTGGATGGGGCAGTCAGTCGCGTCCTGGGATGGCGACACCCTGGTTCTGGATGTCACCGGCATTCACCCCGATACCTGGCTAGATCGCGCCGGCAACCATCACAGCGATCAACTCCATGTGGTGGAGCGCTTTACGCCAATGGGCCCCAACCACCTCCAGTACGAAGCGACGATTACTGACCCACTGACATACACCAAACCGTGGAAAATCAGTATGCCGCTCTATCGTCGCATGGAAACCAATATGCAACTATTGGACTTCAAGTGTGTCGAATTTGTGGAGGAATTATTGTATGGAGACCTTCGAGCAAAACCCCTCGATTGATCTAAGTAAGATCTAAGTAAGTGGCGTCGACGCCGGATTGGACACCAAATTAAGCGTCGGGGCGTGGCTTTGCTTAACTAAAAGGCTTAATTAAACAGCTCAACTAAACAACTCAACTCTATCTAACGAGAGACCAGCATTATGTCTATGAAAAAACATGTAGTAAGCGCCGGACTGACATTGACAGCAGCACTAGCCCTGTCGATCCCTGCTATCCAGTTAAACGCACACCACGCCTTTGGCGCAGAATTTGATGCCAACAGCCCGCTGACTTTGCGTGGCGCCGTTACCCGAATTGAATGGGTAAACCCTCATGCCTGGTTTCATATTGAAGTCACCAAAGAAGACGGCGTAAAAGAGCCTTGGAGAATTGAAGGCGGCACTCCCAACACGCTGCTGAGACGCGGTATTAACAAGCGCTCTATTGCCATCGGCACTGAAATTATCGTCGAGGGCTACCAGGCGAAAGATCGATCTAACAGCGCCAACGGTCGAAATATCACCCTGGCCAATGGCAAGAAAATGTTTATGGGTTCTTCAGGTACTGGAGCACCGACAGATGGTGCTGATGCTTCTGAAGCAAAGTAGGCTGGATTAAAACCTAATGAATCGCTTAAAGCTTATTGCCATATTGCTTTTACTGGGTGCTTGCAGCCCGTCTGAGCAGGCCGATCAAACGCAAGCGATACCATTTAAAGCCACAGGTGACATGGCACACACCATGCGCTGGGTATTGGACCCAGCTGCCGATCACCTGTGGGGTTCTACCGGTAGCATTATTACCGCAGAGGGCACCGAAGAGCTCGCACCGACCTCAGAAGAGGAATGGCTGGCAGTTCAACACAGTGCGGTGGTGGTGGCAGAAACTGGCAACTTACTACTGATGCCGAGTCGGGCCATAGATGATGGCCCCTGGCGTGAAATGTCGCTGGGCCTAATCGAAGCGGGCTTACTGGCCGAGTCGGCTGCTAACGCCCGTGACCCGGACGCATTATTTGAGGCTGGCGGCCAACTGTATCGAGTGTGCAAATCCTGCCACGCGGTGTACGTTCAGGATGACGCACCGGCTCCTCCCTAATCAGCCCCTCCTTAACCAGCTCACCTTGAATCCGCTCTGTTTTAAAAGTACGCCTCAATCAAGGCGTGCTTTTAAAAACAGAACTTCCTGCCAGAGCTAGAAAGTTTTTAGCCTACTCTCTCCAACTTAGTCACTCCAGCCTAGCCTCTTCAGCCTCGCCACTCCAACCCAGTCACTCAAAACTTCTTGTACCAACAAAACCGTCGCGAAACTTTAAACTCTCTGTATAGAAACCCGCCGTTGTCAGCGTGACTGTCACCGTACTTGCCCCACGGTTTTCCCAAAACCAGCCGTGGATACCATTAAAAGGCGCGGTAAAAGTGCCGTGTTCGTGCTCACCTTGCCCAAGACTAAAGCTTTCCGCAAAGCCCTCTGGGCCATTCTCCGGCTCGCCATGAAAATCAAACGAGACCGTGTCGGTCGCGGTCCAGCTGTAGATGACGGCACTACCTTGAGCGAGCGGGTATTTGTATTCTACAAACTCAAAAGGCAGCAGTTGAAACGAAACGGTATCCTGATGATATTTTGTTTCCTCTATCGCTACCGTCTCGACTGACGGTTGTTCGGACAAACCCTTGATGCCCAATGCTTCGCCTATGCCCAGGGGATCACGGTTAAATTCAGCGGGCAGGATAAACGCCGTTAGAATTAAAATAGCAGCAACTAAAGCCGCCAGGGTGGCCAACAAAACTTTGCTACGACCCGTTTTATTTTCGAGGCTGGTTGATGTACTTTTTTTCATTGTCATAACTCGCAATAATTTTCGATTACTGCCACAGATATCCGGCAAACTGGTAACCCGCCAATACAAAGCCCGCACCCATCAATAGAGTATTGGCGATAAAAGCGTGTTTTTCAAAACTGATCCGTTGACGCCATTGCGTCAGCACTAAAACAATAAGCCCGAGAGCCAGGGCCTGGCCTATTTCGACGCCAACATTAAAGCTAAGCATATTTGTCACCAGGCTATCCGCCGACAGAGATAAGCCCTGCACTTTGGTTGCCAGACCGAGACCGTGGCAAAGACCGAAGATAAATACCGCCGCCCTCGCGTTCAGTTGCCAGCCAAGCACTTGTTTAAACCCATTTATATTTTCAAAGGCCTTGTAGGCTACCGACAATCCGATAATGGTATCAACCAGGTAGGCATTGACGTTCAGCTCAAGCAATACCCCAGCCATCAAAGTAATACTGTGGCCCAGAGTGAACAGGGTGACGTAAAGCAGAACTTCTCTGAGGCGACGTAGAAAAAATACCACACCCAGCAGGTATAAAAGGTGATCGTAACCGGTGACCATGTGCTTCGCACCCAGGTACATAAACGGCACCACGGCAGACCCTTCAAGGCCTTCGACAAAGCGGGCATTAGCGCCGGAGATATTATGGGCTACGGCAAGCGCCGGAACTAACATAAGTCCCAGAACCAACCAGAGACGCGGCGAGCAAAGAGCTTGAAGCCCAACCACAGAGCGGGTTGGGAGATAGTGTCTAGTTATGTTTATTTCTGCTTACTCCCCGTCACTCCATACTGCAATCCTTCGGAATCACCGTCGAGTGTGGTCTGACCTTTGGGAAGCCATTTATCCAACATAAGCGCGAGGTCTTCGAGATTAAACGGTTTACTCATATAATCGTCTATTCCTAACATTCGACAAGCCATAAAAGGCTGAATTTCATTATGTTGTAGCCATAATACTATAGATTTTCGAGATGTTGCGTCCCTTAATCAGTTTTCCGCTCCGCTTATCGATTTGCGGGGAAAATCTGTCGCGACAACGGAACGACCGCGCCAACCAGATAGCCCAACTATTTTGAGATAAGGGCTTGCGTAGTCAATGGCGAAGCTCCCTAAATTTTCTAGAACTCACAATATGCCGTAAAAGGCAGGTTTTGATATTCCGAACAATTGGCTGGCACAAAAATTGGTGTATATTGAAAGGCAGCCTGATTACACAAATTGAAACAGTATCGCGTGAAGCCACCTGATCTGAACAACACAGCATTCATTATTTTTTTTCATTAAACCTTACCTTAACCCTTTAAAAGATAGGAACCTAAACTATGACCAGTGCAGCTAAACCCTATACAACTGACCCAGCCGATCTCGGCTTTGATCCGGTCGCCCTGCGCGAAAAATACAATGCCGAGCGCGACAAGCGCATCCGCAAGGAAGGTTTCGGCCAGTATAAAAACGCGGCAGGTGAACTAGCCGAATATATGATCGACCATTATGTCGACCCCGGCTTTACTCGCGAGCCTCTGACTGATGAAGTAGAAGTGGCGATAATCGGTGGTGGCTATGGTGGTCTACTGGCCGGTGCCCGCTTGCGCGAGATCGGTGTTGAAAGTATTCGTATGATCGATAAGGCCGGTGACTTCGGTGGCACCTGGTACTGGAACCGCTACCCCGGTGCCCAGTGCGATATTGAAGCTTATGTTTACATGCCGCTGCTCGATGAACTGGACTACGTGCCCACCGAGCGCTATGCCCACGCCCCCGAGTTGCTGGAGCACAGTAGAAATATCGCCAAGAAATACGACTTGTACAAAGATACCTGCTTCCAAACTGAAGTGACTGAAATCAACTGGGACGAGAGTGCCAAGCGTTGGATTATTCACACCAATCGCGGCGATGCGATGAAAGCTCAATATATCGCTATGGCCAACGGCCCACTGACTCGCCCGAAGTTACCTGGTATCCCCGGTGTTGAAAAATTCAAGGGCCATACCTTTCACACCGGCCGCTGGGATTACAACTACACCGGTGGTGGTCCAGAGGGTGGTATGAGCAAGCTGGCTGATAAGCGCGTTGGAATTATTGGTACCGGAGCCACAGCGATTCAATGTATTCCCCATCTGGGTGAGGACGCCAAGTCGCTGTGTGTGTTCCAGCGTACCCCCACTTCTGTCGATGCCCGCTACAACGCCCCCACCAACCCCGAGTGGAAGGCCAAGTTGACGCCCGGCTGGCATAAAAGGCGTGTTGAAAACTTCAACCAGACTCTGGGTGGCAGTTACACTGACGACGATATGGTCGGCGATGGCTGGACCGATATCTTCCGCAATGTCGGCGGCATTGTGACGGGCGAAATGGATGACCTGACCCCAGAACAAAAAGATGAAGTGTTTGAACTTGCCGATTTCAAAAAAATGCAGGAAATTCGCGACCGCGCAGCAAGCATTGTTGAAGACCCGAAAACGGCGGAAAGCCTGAAAGCCTACTATCGACAGTTTTGTAAGCGCCCCGGTTTCCACGATGAATACCTACAAACCTATAATCGCCCCAGCGTCACCCTGGTCGATACCAGGGGCCAGGGCGTCGATGAAATTACTGCAACCGGTGTAATTGTCGATGGCGTGGAATACGAGCTGGATTGCCTGATTTTCTCTACTGGCTTTGAAACAGGTACCAGCTATACCAGTCAGTCTGGGTACGATCTGATTGGTCGTAATGACGTTTCACTGGCGAAGAAATGGGCAAATGGGCTGGCCACTTATCACGGCCTGCAAACCCATAACTTCCCCAACTGTTTCATCCTCGGCTTTACCCAAACCGGTGTCACGCCAAATGCTACCCACATGCTGGATGAGCAGGCCAGTCAAATGGCTTATATCCTCAAGCAAGCGAGGGCGCGCAAGGCGGAAACCGTTGAAGTCACTCAAGCTGCGGAAGACGAGTGGTGCACCATTTGTAATAGCTACGGCGATAAAACCGAGAAGTTACTTGCGCAATGTACCCCCGGTTACTACAACAACGAGGGCGGTGGCGCGAGTAAAAATGGTTTTATCTCCGGCCAGTACGGCGGCGGTGCGGTGCAGTTCTTCAAAATTCTCGAAGACTGGCGCGCAGAAGGTAACTTGAAAGGTGTAGAGATAAAATAAAACATCCCTGTAAACCGCGTGCCTGCTCTGGTCACCTCCTATGGTGGCCAGAGCAGTTTCTGATTTTGGCATCTACAGTTCTGCACCTTTCTTTATCACCTTTATCAGCTATCTCTAGATTCAACTACGTCTAGCCGATTCTTGTTAAGGCTCCGGTCGTCAGATACATTAACCTCCTCGTTTAAACCCTTAATGCTTTTGTATTAACATAACTCTAAGATTTTTCCCCATGATATAGTCAAAAAATACGAGATTTTTAGCCGGCTGACAGCCCTAAACACAGAATGCCCATTCAAGAGTATGTAATCTCCATGACGACCACCGCATCCCCAGGCGCAACACACCCATCCATCGATATATCAAAACTGGATTTTGACCCAGACGCTCTACGCGAAAAATACCGTGAAGAGCGAGACAAGCGAATTCGAAAAGAGGGCAACCAGCAATATCAGGAGGTCGTTGGCGATTTCTCAAAATATGTCGATGATCCCTATATAGAAGAGAAAATTGTCCGTGAACCTTATAACGATGAAGTCGAAGTTGTTATTATTGGCGGCGGTTTTGGCGGCCTGTTGGCGGGTGCACGCTTACGCGAAGCCGGAATAAATGATATTCGAGTGATAGAAAAAGGCGGCGACTTCGGCGGCACCTGGTACTGGAATCGCTACCCTGGCGCTCAATGTGATGTCGAAGCTTACGTCTACCTGCCCCTGCTCGAAGAACTCGACTATGTGCCGATGGAGAAGTATTCGCACGCCCCTGAAATTCTGGAACACAGTAAGGCGATCGCTCGCAAATATAAGCTTTACGACAATGCCTGTCTGCAAACCGAAGTCACCAGCATGGAGTGGGATAAAGACAGTTCTCGCTGGATTATCAAAACCAACCGGGGTGACCATATAACAGCCCATTACGTGGCCATGTCTAACGGCCCACTCAATCGCCCTAAACTACCGGGCATACCGGGCATTTCCAGTTACAAAGGGCATACTTTTCACACCAGTCGCTGGGATTATGACTACACAGGGGGCGATTCAACCGGCGGGCTGAGTAAACTAAAAGACAAGCGTGTTGGTATTATTGGCACCGGTGCCACAGCGGTTCAATGTATTCCCCACCTGGGAGAGTTTGCCAAAGAGCTGCATGTTTTCCAGCGCACGCCTTCCTCTACCGATGTTAGAAACAACCGCCCTACCGACCCCGAATGGGCAAAAAATCTTGCCCCAGGCTGGCATCAGGATCGCATGGATAACTTCAACATTATCACTGCGGGAGGATTCCAGGAAAAAGATCTGGTCAGCGACGGCTGGACAGAAATTTTCCGCAATTTATCTGGGCCGGTGCAAAGAAAGCTGAACCCAACCATGAGCTCAGTGGAAGTCGCTGCTGCCCTGGAAATTGCCGATTTCAAAAAAATGAATCAGGTAAGAGCGCGGGTCGACTCTATCGTCAACGATCCAGCGACCGCAGAAGCCTTAAAACCCTACTACCGACAATTCTGTAAACGTCCCGGGTTTCACGACGAATATCTCGACACCTACAACCGACCCAATGTCACCCTGGTTGATACTCAGGGGCAAGGCGTTGGGCGCATGACCGAAAAGGGCGTTATCGTCGACGGCACTGAATACGAACTGGACTGCCTTATCTTTGCGACCGGATTTGAGGTGGGCACCAACTATACGAAGCAATCGGGCTACGATCTTGTTGGTCGTGAGGGTGTTACGCTCAGCGAGAAGTGGAGCACAGGACTATCTACTTTTCACGGACTACACAGCCGGAATTTTCCCAACTGCTTTTTTATGGGACTGACCCAGACCGGGTTCACCACCAGCATCCCCCACGCCCTTAACGAACAGGCCAAACACCTGGCCTACGTCATAAAATACGGCGTGGATCATCATGTTGAGGCTATCGAAGCATCCGCAGCCGCCGAAACAGAATGGGTGGCCACCATTAACCGCCTCGCTGCACGCGGCAAACGGTTTTATGCCGAGTGCACGCCGGGTTATTACAATGAGGAAGGCAAGGTTGATGGCGAAGGCTTTTTTAGCAATCAATACGGTGGTGGCGCGCCTGAATTTTTCAAAATTCTGGATGACTGGCGTGACAACGGCCTGCTGGAAGGGTTGGAGATTAAATAGCACGTTTTCGCCAAGAGTCCGATAAAGGCGAGCCCTTTATCAACAGACAAAACCCCTAAACAACCCCTAAACACCTATTGGAACCTGAATTATGGTACCCCTGTCGGTTCTCGACCTTTCCCCCATCATTAAGGGCAGTAACGCTGCCGAAGCTCTTGGTAATACCCTGGATTTAGCTCAGCACGCGGAGCGCTGGGGCTATCAACGCTATTGGCTTGCCGAACATCACAATATGCCCGGTATCGCCAGCGCCGCCACCGCTATCGTCATTGGTCATGTCGCCGCCGGAACCTCTACCATACGGGTGGGAGCAGGCGGTATTATGCTACCGAACCATTCACCTCTCGTTATCGCCGAACAATTTGGTACGCTGGAATCACTCTTCCCAGGTCGTATCGATCTTGGCCTGGGCCGGGCCCCCGGCTCGGATCAAATCACCGCGCAGGCTCTGCGTCGAAATCTCGCTTTAGCTGCCGAGCATTTCCCTCAGGATGTGATGGAGTTAATCCACTATTTCAAATCAGACGATGCCGAGCCGGGCGCGCCCAAACCGGTGATACAGGCCGTGCCCGGAACCGGGCTTGAAGTTCCCGTCTGGATTTTAGGGTCGAGTCTATTTGGCGCTCAACTTGCCGCCCATCTTGGCCTACCTTATGCTTTTGCCTCTCACTTTGCGCCGACACAGTTAATGCAGGCTATCGATATCTATCGCAATACCTTTAAACCCTCCGAGCACTTAGCCAAGCCCCATGTGATGCTAGGCTTTAATGTCTTTGCCGCCGACACGACTACCGAAGCACACTATCTCGCGTCTTCCATGCAACAGGCTTTTATTAATCTGCGAAAAGGTCAGCACGGACAACTGCTACCACCTATAAAAAACTTCACCGACACCTTAAATGCCGCAGAACAAGGCATACTCGATCAGGCTCTAATGTGCAGTACCATAGGCACATATGACACCATCGCCGAAGACCTTCGCGCCTTTGTTAAGCTCACAAGTGCCGATGAATTAATGCTCACTTCACAGATTTTCGATCATCAGGCCCGCCTGCGCTCTTATGAAATCACCGCATCGGCTTTTTTATAATATCGGTAAGGCCAGATTTATGTACAACAAACGTTAAAATTACTATTGGTGAGATGTACGGAAAAATTTATTATTAGACAATAAAAACCAAGGAGGAAATTATGTATCCTGGAATCTGGGCACAAACCACACCAGAAAAACCCGCCGTTATTCATTCGGTGTCGGGAAAGATAAT
Source organism: Porticoccaceae bacterium (assembly GCA_036961295.1). Lineage (GTDB taxonomy): Bacteria > Pseudomonadota > Gammaproteobacteria > Pseudomonadales > Porticoccaceae > JAGPUQ01. Next base: position 69,447 of record JBALVX010000002.1, read on the forward strand.
CACTTACCGGCAACTGAACGATCGCTCCAATCAGCTAGCCCAACTATTTTGGGATAAAGGCTTGCTCAAAGGCGATCACGTCGCGATTTTTATGGAAAATAACCTCAGGTTTTACGAGGTTATTTGGGCGGCGCTACGCTCGGGGCTTTATCTCACCACGATTAATCAATATCTCACCGATGAAGAAGCCGGATACATACTGGATAATTGCGGTGCCCAGGTGCTGATCTCATCACAAAAGCTCGGAAAAATCGCTGGAGAACTCAAACAATTTGCTCCCCACTGCCACACCTGGTTGATGGTCGATGGCACGACTGATCACTATCAGTCTTACGAAAACGCCATCGCCAACTACCCTGCCGAGCCTTTGGCCGAAGAACCGGCTGGCGAATTTATGCTCTATAGTTCTGGTACCACGGGTCGCCCCAAAGGCATTCTTCGCCCCCTGAAGGAACACGGTATTGCTGACGATCTTGGGCCTGTAGCCGCGCTGCTCAAAGGACTTTGGGGCGCGGACACCAACTCCATCTATCTGTCGCCCGCTCCGCTGTATCACTCTGCACCTCTGGCGTTTTCCACTGGTATTCAAGCCAATGGCGGCACGGTGGTAATGATGCCCCGCTTCGATGAGATCCAGGCACTGCAGTCGATTGAAAAATATCGAGTGACGCATAGCCAGTGGGTACCGACCATGTTTACACGCATGCTGAAGATGCCTGAACAAGATCGCCTGGCTTATGATTTATCCTCACACAAACTCGCTCTGCACGCCGCAGCACCTTGTCCAGAAGGCATCAAACATCAAATGTTCGACTGGTGGGGACCCATTTTATACGAATACTACGGCGGCTCTGAACTGAATGGCCTCACCCATTGCGGACCACAGGAATGGCTCGATCATCCCGGCTCGGTGGGGAAACCTATATTAGGTACTTTGCATATTTGTGATGAAGACGGCAAGGAATTACCGGTCGGAGAAACCGGGTTGATTTATTTTGAATTACCCGAAATATCTTTTGAATACCACAAAGAACCAGAGAAAACCCACGAATCCCAACATCCTCAGCACCCTAACTGGAGCGCTCTTGGCGATATTGGCTATGTAGACGACGATGGTTTTCTTTACCTTACCGATCGAGCGACTTTTATGATTATCTCCGGCGGTGTCAATATTTATCCGCAAGAAATAGAAAACGCCATGATCATGCACGATAAAATCGCCGACGTTGCGGTTATTGGCGTACCGGACGAAGAAATGGGCGAGGCCGTAAAAGCTGTAGTACAAGTTGCTGCCGGTGTTACAGCCAACGAGCAACTCGCAGAAGAAATTATGGCTTACACTCGCGAATACATTGCCCACTATAAATGCCCCCGCAGTATCGATTTTGTGGACCAACTACCCAGACTTCCCACCGGCAAACTGTATAAGCGCCTGCTTAAAGATAAATACTGGGGGAAAACAGATTCACGGATTGTGTAATCGGTAGAGCTAGCGCTTTAAAGGTAATGTATTTTAATACCTCAGCCTGAACCCACCATAGTTTGACCCCTATTCCTCAACACGCCGCTGGCCTGGCCACAAAATTATTGGGCAATATTGGCTTGCACCGTTCACTGTATGGGGGCTTACCGCATTACCGATAAAGATAAAATATATTTTAATATATTTATTGCTATCGCCGTGCGATAAAATCAGGATTAATTTCACACGGTGGTATAGTAGGAACCTATTATTTAATGAGAATAAGTTTTTGGTTCATCTCAGGAAAAATCGGTTTTTAAAAATTGATTTTCGCCGCGGCAAAACACTTGCTGTCGTGCTGATCACCTTGTTTCTAATAAATAATTGCGGTAAAAATCCGAGCTTACAAGTGCTAACACCCGACAGTGTGATTTTGGCTTTTGGGGACAGCCTGACCTACGGCACTGGGGTAAAACCGGAAGACAGCTACCCCACTGTTCTAGAAAAATCCACCGGACTCAAGCTTATCAATGCTGGTATTCCCGGTGAAGTGACTGCCGAAGGTCTACTACGCTTACCTTTCGAATTAGCCAAGCACAAACCAAATCTGGTTCTCATCTGCCATGGCGGCAATGACATTCTACGCAAACTCCCACTGGATCAATCCGAAGCTAATCTACGCGCGATGGTTGAACTTAGTCGGGAAGCGGGTGCCGATGTGGTTCTCATTGCCGTACCAGAATTTGGCTTGTGGAAATCAAGCCCGGATTTTTACGCTCAGGTCGCATCAGACTTCGCCGTTCCCCTGGAAGAAAACATCCTGCCGGAACTGGAATTTGATCCCGCGATGAAATCCGACCCCATACACCTTAATGAGGTAGGATATAAACGCTTTGCCGAGGCCATCGCCACCTTATTGGAAAACCATGGTGCGCTTAACTCCATAACTCTAGCGAAATAGCTCCGGCAAGCTAACCTTCCATGACCCAGCGCGAGCTCTTTTGAAACTACGCATCCTCACCTACAACATCCACCGCGCTATCGGCCTCGATCGGCGCTATATGCCCGATCGTATTATTAAGGTACTCGCCGATCACGATGCCGATATTGTCCTGCTACAGGAAGTGGACGAGGGTGCGCCCCGCTCAAAAGAACACGATATGGCGAAAGAGATCGCGGAGGCACTCGGCTATCCCTACTATGCCGCTGGGCACAATGTCAGCTTGCGCAAGGGGCGTTACGGCAACGCCACGTTGAGCCGCCACCCCATCGTCAGAGAACGCAATATTAATTTAACCATCGGCACGCACAAACGGCGCGGTTGCCAACATACCGGTATTGAAATACCCCACGGCCACGACCGTGATGGTAAGGCAACGCCCTACCGCCTGGAGGTATTTAATCTACACCTGGGCTTATCACCGCTGGAACGGCAGCGTCAGAGTGGTTTGCTTATGCGCAGCAGAGAATTTTCTGACATCGATCCAAAATCAGCCTGTATTGTCGGTGGTGATTTTAACGATTGGCTGTCGCGTTTGCGGGCACTCTACGTCGAGGGCATGTCGCTGCAATGCGCCACCGACCGGGAGACGCGGTTACGCACTCGGCCCATTACTACCTACCCTTCTTTTGCGCCCAGAGGGGGTTTGGATAAAATTTATTATCGCGGCAGCTTACGTGTTGTTTCAGCTTCAAAATGTCGGCATCAAATAGCCAAAGTGGCCAGTGACCACTTACCTGTTATTGTCGACTTTGATTTATGGAAAAGTCCGGATCATAAAGAAACTTAAATCACCTAAAAAATTTAGGTCGGTCACACTCAAGCTACGTTGTTAATCTGTATTGTTAATGCTGCACGGTTAACCCATGTAGTTAATCCAGGTAGCGAACATCAGTCTTTTGAATCTTTCCAGCTACGGCGGTTAATCGCATAATCGCTGACTTTCCCGATAAATGGTAGCCACAACATTCCCGACAACCAGGATACCTGTTTTACTTCCCGGAATTGATGGATGCCGATGACCATATCTCGGTGCCCTGCCCGGGGCTGAGCGCGGTAGGTACCAAACAAGCGATCCCACCAGGGCAGGTTAAATCCAAAATTGCTATTGGTTTCGTCATCTTCTATAGAGTGATGCACTCGGTGCATGTCCGGCGTTACCAATATCCAACGTAAATAGCGATCCAGTGTTTTATTAATATGAACATTGGCATGATTAAACATCGCGGTGGCATTTAATAGCACTTCAAAAATAATGACCGCAATCACCGGCACACCTAGTACCGCAACCGCCGCAAACTTGAGGATCAGGGATAAAATAATTTCGATAGGATGAAAACGTGCGCCCGTAGTGACATCAAAATCCAGATCGGCATGATGCATACGATGCAGCCGCCAGAGAATTGGTACCGCGTGAAACATCACATGCTGGAAATAAATAATACAATCCAGCGCAACAACCGAAACCAACACCACAAACCAGTAGGGTAAGGCGTAATAATTAAGCAAGCCCCAACCTTGGTTATTTGCCAAAACCGCCATCCCCACTGCCGCAGCCGGAAACATCACCCGAACCAGGAAACCCGACAAAAACACCACGGCCAGGTTATTACCCCAACGTAGTGGTTTTGAAACACTTAAAACGCGCTTTGGCGAAAGTAGTTCCCACACGCCCATAATAGCGAGCATGCCAAAGAAAAAACTCAGCCGGATAGCTTGTTCATATTGAGTTAAAAACTGTTCAAAAATCATCATATAGCACCCTAAACTGGCGATTCAATCTCCTGGTGATTTATCACTTAATTTGTCTTAACTGTCAAAAGGTAATTAATGGCTAAAAGCGTCTTTAATGTAGTCAAACACAGAAGACACATCGGCTGGCGTCAACTCACTGTTTCCGCCTTTTGGTGGCATAAACAAGACGCTCCCGGAACTTTTATAGCCATTGGTAATATTGCTTAACAACTCCTTATCTGGTTTGTTGAGGACGCCTCTTTTCTTAGTAAAATCCGGCACCCCGGGGACGTTGCCCTTGCCATCAGCCCCGTGACAGCCAGTACAATTATTCTCATAGATCACCTGACCAGACGCCACCACTACGTTTGCAGTATCGGAAACCATCGCTCTGCTGCTAGCGGGCTCTTTTACTTTTATTTTGACATTCGAAGCCTGTAAGTAGGTAAGCACATCGCGAGTTTCCTGTCCGGTCAGACCGGCCCGCACACGCATGTGGAATACAGAGGTCACCCATTGGTCGTCTCTAAGCTCGGCGGCGTTACGCATATTGTGGCAACGGGAACAGGTTTCCGCCCACACTTTGCTGCCGCGGATAAAGTCGCCATGTTCCATAAAATCCTGAGCAAAACTCGTCTGTGCGATCAAGCCTGGTAACAAAAATAATGATATTTTAAACAAGGAGAGATATAGGCCCTTTTTTAAACGTAATTTCATGGTCATTCTCTCGATTAAAATCCATAAGAAAATTGAAGTAACACTCTATCGTCGTCGGCATCACTGTCCTTTAAGCCGTCGTTTAATTCGTAACCGACCTTACCAATAACGTTACTGGCAAAGAGATAATCGACTCCAAAGGCCCACTGCCGTTGGTCTTCGCTATCGTGAGGTGAATCGAAATCGGCATAGCGCGCAATCAACTCCCATTTCGTCATACCCAAACGATGGGCGGCCTGAGCGTACCACGTCTCCCACGTTGCGGCTTCCGATGCGGAGACACCTACACTTGCAGCACCAATTTTAGTCTGTACAAACTCGCCGCGCAGCTGAAACAAACGGTAGTTCCAGGAAAAATCTGCGCCAAAAACATCGTAATCGCGGGCCTGTTCGTTGCTCAAAAATTCATTCGTACCCGCTTCTTCATCAACCAGTGAAGTGACAGTGGCTTTACCCGTAGCCCCAGACAGCGCCAGCTCAAGACCCGCTACCGGGAAAATAGAAAAACGTCCGCCATAGGTTTTTTCGTCGTCATTGTCTGACCCAGAACCCTCCGCTTCGATACCTTCCAACTCCATGCTGCCATCTTCATCTACAGCATTCAGCTTCGGTCCATTGCTAACATAGATAGCATAGTTCGTACGCAGGCCTGCTATGGGAAAGCCGCCGCGTAGTTGCACCCCCATTTCCGAAACCGGCGCTGCACCATCGTGACCAAAACCCGGCGGAGCAGACGGTAGCTTATTAATCCAGGAGGGATGAAGGTTTTGACGGAACTGACCTATCGGACTTAAAAATTTTCCGCCGAGCAATATCATGTAATCGTTTAAAAACCAATCAATAGTCAGGTACTCAAGATTCGTTTCAGTTTCTCCATTGCTGTCCACCTCATATTCTAACTCTGCTTCCAGCAATACCAGATCGCGATATTGAAAATGGAAAATGGGCGAAAAAGAACCAACATTGAAACTGTCACCGCGTGATTTAGTATCGGTGTATCCTACATCCGCGTAACCCGACATGTGAACCATCGTATCGGATTGACGCCATTCGTCAGCACCCGATACAGCAGCCGTCATCTGTTTTACCTCCGCTACAACCTGATGTATTTCTTCCTTACTCGCGCTATTTTTAATCTGTTGCCTTAGCTCATCCATTTCCTTTTGCATTTGTTCAAGACGCTGAGCCAACTCCTGGACAGTGGGTTCAGCCAGAGAGATAACAGAAATAGCAGAGGCAACCACGCCCGCGACAATAACTTTCAACATCCTATAACTGTTCATATTTTACTTCCTTTGTCATAAATTTTTTTACCAAACTGGCTAAAGAAGATCATTGTAAATGGCTAATAAAAGCCAACCAAAACTACTCGAAAAATAAGACCAGCCTAACCTGCGATGCTGGATATGGGTATCGATACCCATATCCACTACTGTGAGAGCATGATCGCTCATAATTCCCCGCCTGTCGTCCATGCCTAAGGTTTTCTCCCCGCCCCAGGCGGTACTTTGTGGCAGCTCAGCGGTTCATGCCGGGCATTGTCTTTGACATTTTCATCAACAAAACGGTAATAACCTTCTTTCAAGTGAGTCCACCAGTCATGACTGACACTAATACCGTGTTTGCTTAGCATCTCCTCGACGCCATCTAGAGAGACCCTTGACCCATCGTAAGCCAGGTTCAATACATGGGACTTTTCATCAAAGGACACACCGTCAAGGCCGTATATCTGGTCGATTTCCCCGAGAGCCGCTGCCATGACGCCTTGATCTACGGTGTTTAATTTAAGATGCCGAACGACCAGATTAACCGTTGACACACCCAGGCGATGTTCTTTACTGCTCATCAGTTGCTCCCGGTTATATATCTGCCCGGCATTTGCAACCAGGCGGATATGAGTCCTATTTACTTTTTGATAATCCCAGCAGGAGTTTCACTATCCTGCGCCTCGTGCTCAACCATTTGGCCCATCATCATCTGCATCATATTCATGCGGTCTTCCATCATTTTCATTTTTTCTTCCATGGACATCGATGCCATTTTACTGCCATCTTTCATCATGCCGCCCTTACCTTTCATCAGCTTCATGCCGTGTTGCATAGAGCCCATATGTTCCTGCATTAATTGATGACGTTTTTCCGGGTCTTTTTCCTGTTTTATTTTTTTCATCGTCGCATGCATCGTCTGCATATGCTCATGCATGGTGGCCATTTGCTCGTGGTCCATCATGCCCTTCTTCATGTTCCCCATGTCCGGCTTTTCAGCAAAAGCGGGGCCAGACAAGAGCGCGGTTACCATCAGTGTTGTTAAAATAATTTTCATGTCTATCTCCTTAAGTTTGATTGGATGTGTCAGTAGTAAATCGCGGAATCCACGCGGGCGTTGATTCCATATAACGGCGATACACATCACCGAATTCTTCAAGTGCCACCTGCTCTTCGCGTTTGGCCAGGCGCACGTAGACCACCACCAAAATAGGAAACAACACCAAGGTGGGAATGGTCGGCCACTGCAATAGAAAGCCAAACATAATCAGAATAAATGCCAGGTACTGGGGATGCCGACAGCGAGCGTACCAACCCGCACTGGCCAGAGTTGTTGTTTGTTGCGCCTTATGCAGGACGCTCCAGGCCGCTGAGAGGAGAAAGAATCCTAAAACAATTAATATATTACTAGCAATATGAAGGGGGTCCCAATGTGGATTGCCTTCAAAACCTAAAATAGTATGTAGCAGATGGCCATTATTGTGTGCCAGGAAATCAATGCTAGGGTATTGCTTTGCCAGCCAACCCGATAAAAAATAAATGGATAGTGGAAACCCATACATTTCTGTCATCAACGCCACCACAAATGCCGAAAAGGCGCCCAGGCTGCGCCAATCTGCTTTGGTTTTCGGTTTAACAAAACTAAACGCAAAGAAAATAAAGATAGCGGAATTAAGAATTACCAGGGTCCAAAGACCGTAACCCGATTCACCGTGCATGGTTATTCTCCCTTAGGATCTTGATCGAAATTATTTTTGCCAGCCTCGAAACCCCGACGATAGGCCTCATCCTTGCCATCATTAGCGTGTGGATGATCACTATGCTGGTGACCGCCATGCATAAAAACATGCATCAAGGGACACAGCAAAATAATTAAGAACGGTAATGCTTGGAACAAGTGCTGGCGATGTTCCATCAGCAAGAAATAAACAACTGCACCAATCATGGCAAGCGCGGCAATGCCATTTTTTGATAGCCAAAATGATTTGTTCGCCATTATTGCTCTCCTGATAAAAGCCTGTTGTAGATTGTGGCAATAAGCCACCCGGTGATCGCAGCCGCCAGTGACCATGCAACTAGCCCGGCGAGTAATCCAGGGAAACGGGTATCCCACTGCAAATTACCCATATCAGCATGCATCATAAAACCCATCATGCTCATTGATTGGTGGGGCAAAGTAATAACAATCACTGAGCACAACACCCACAGCAGGGCAAAAGTGATCGCTGACGACAGTGCGAACTTATTGGCATTAATGGTCATGAGAGTTCTCCTTAAAAAGCGTTTACTCGGACTACCTTAATGGTGTTTACGTTGTGGTTTTGACTGCAAGATCGGCGCCCTTAATCAACGACCAGCGTTCCGCGGTACATTTGCATCTGGCAAGTAAAGGAATATTCCCCCGGCTGCATGGCTGGTAGCGCAATGGCCTTAGCTTTGTTGAGTGGCAACTCTTCACTGATATCAGCACCAGAAAAAATTACCGTGGCGGCACAAGGCGACGCGTCTTTTCTTAGAAAGGTCAAAGTGACCGGCTTACCAGCCGAAACTTTTAAGCGCGAGGGTTGATAGGTGCCGTTCTCGACCGTTACCACTATGTCTTCTTCACTGATACTGACTTCACCGGGTTTATATAGCCAAAACCACCAAACGATAAGGGCGATCAGCAACAGCCCTAGAATGTTAATAAGCATCATGCCAAATTCCCTCTAGTGCTCTTCAGCCTTAAACAAACGTAAGCGGTTGGCATTGGTCACCACGGTCAGCGACGAAAACGCCATCGCAGCTCCGGCAATCACCGGGCTGAGCAACAAACCAAAAAATGGATACAACACACCAGCGGCAAAAGGCACACCCGCCACGTTATAAACAAACGCTCCAAACAAATTCTGTTTGATATTACGCAACGTTGCTTTGCTCACGGCTATAGCATCCGCTAGACCATGTAACGAGCCGCGCATCAGGGTGATATCAGCGCTTTCGATGGCCACATCTGTCCCGGTGCCTATCGCAAAGCCGACATTAGCCAGAGCCAATGCAGGAGCATCGTTGATGCCATCGCCAGTCATGCCGACGATTTCATTCTGCATTTGTAGTTCGGCGACTTTTTTTGCTTTGTCTTCCGGCAATACTTCAGCAAAAAATTCTTTAATGCCGACCTTATCCGCAACTGCTTTTGCAGTAGCTCGGTTGTCGCCGGTCAACATCACCACACGGATATTATTCCGCTGCAATCGCTTTATCGCAGAAATAGAATCATCTTTAATGGGGTCGGCAACCGCAATAAGTGCAGCAAGGTGACCGTCTACCGCTAAATACATAGGTGTCTGGGCTTGTTCAGCCATGGCTTGAGCAGTACCGATGTAATTGGCAATTTCGACCTGTTGTTCACGCATCAATTTTTCGTTGCCGAATAAAAGATGTTTGCTCGCTACCATTCCCTCTACCCCATGACCGGTAATGGCATTAAATTTTTCGACAGAATCTAGTTTTAGGTTGTGTTCCTTGGCGGACTCAACTATCGATAGGGCCAAAGGGTGTTCCGAACCCGCCTCAAGACTCGCCGCCATCTGTAGTACATCGTCTTCGTCCGTTGCATTTGCCAGGTGAATTTTTGTAACTTTGGGTGAACCCAGGGTTATGGTGCCGGTTTTATCCAAAATCATTGCGGTAATTTTTGAACATGTCTGTAGTGCTTCGCCATTACGTATCAGCACGCCCGCTTCGGCAGCCTTTCCTACCCCGACCATCACTGACATGGGTGTTGCCAGGCCCAAAGCACAAGGACAAGCGATAATCAGTACGGTGGTGGCCGATACAATCGCGTAAGCCAATGCAGGCGCTGGCCCAAAATTAAGCCAGACCAAGGCACTCGTCACTGCGATGATCATAACGACCGGTACAAAATATCCTGCAATCACATCCGCCAAACGCCCAATTGGTGGCTTTGAATTCTGTGCGCGTTTTACCATGGTGATAATTTGGGCAAGGGCGGTGTCTTTACCGATACGTGTCGCCTTAAAAATGACTGAGCCACTCTTGTTAATGGTGCCGCCCACGACCTCGTCGTCTTTGACCTTTTCAACCGGCATTGGCTCACCGGTCAGCATGGACTCATCAACTGCTGTATGGCCTTCAAGCACTACACCATCAACAGGGATTTTCTCACCCGGGCGCACACGCACCTGATCGTTTAATAAAACCTGCTCTATACGAATATCAATTTCCTCTCCATCGCGAATCACACGAGCAGTTTTTACCTGTAAACCAATCAATCGTTTTATTGCTTCTGAGGTCTTACCCCTTGCTTTAAGTTCCAACGCAAGCCCCAAATCAATCAGGCCAATGATCATCGCCGTTGCCTCAAAATAGACATGGCGGGCCATGTCAGGAACCGCGCTAGGGAAAAATACGACAACCATGGAATAAAACCAGGCGGTGCCAGTACCCAATGCGATCAAGGTATCCATGTTGGCACTGTGATTAAGCAGGGATCTCCACGCGCCGACGAAGAAATGTTTGCCGGAAAACACCATGACGCCAAGCGTCATTAAGCCAACAATAAGCCATGCCATGCGCTCTGTGCTGGTAGTAACCGTCATCTCGCCACCAATGACGCTATAAACCATTAGCGGCACGCCCAGGCTTAGCGCGATAGTCATCTCACGCATCAAGCGCCTGTAATAGATTAAATCGGCTTGTTCCTTTTCTTCCAGTACATCCTCATCCGATTCATTTTTGCTGGTTTTTGCGTTGTAACCGGCGCTTTCAACGGCTTTTACTAACAGCTCTGGAAAAACATTGCCGGTAACACTGGCCGTACGTTGTGCGAAATTCATTTCTGCATTATCAACACCGACAACTCTCTTGAGTGCATCTTCAATCTTGGCAACACAGCTGGCACAGCTCGCTCCTTCAATAATTAATTCTTGGGTAACGACATCATTTTTCGCATTCTCAGGTTTTTTATCGGAGCCACGATCTCCATCCTTATTAAAATTGTTTTCCATGATCCTGCACCCCGTAAGCTGGCGAATATAGTCGAATAAATATGACAAGGAGTCTTATTAGTTTTTCTGATTAAGCGGATGAAGTTTCACCAGTGCCCGGTGGCATTTTATTGTAGCAAGCGGGCTTATGTTTGACATTGTCGTGGGTATCTTGATCAGTAAATCGATGCGAACTCTGTCATTCCCACATCAGCCAATTGCTTGCGATCTAGCCACCGCCGGTACAAATAATAGCTGCGATATAATCAACATTCGCCAGCCAATTGTTTTATCTCATATCCTGTCCAAAAAGTAAATTTTCCGGGGCAGTGTGATACTCCAGCCCGCTCTCTTCATTGACATAGGTCAAGAATTGCAACCAAGACGCATAGGCATCTACATCATTAGGTGCACTCAGCACTGCACGATGATGTTAGCCCGGCTCTCCACCTGCTATGGCCGGAAGTGTCGCGACAAAAATAATCAAAGCTAAAAACCAAGCCTTCATCGCAACCCTCCTTTAAAAGGCAATAATCCGCGATTCACTTTCCCCCTTGATTAAGTTGCCCCTTACGCCACAGGTAGTACACCGCCGGCAACACCAACAACACTAACAACACTGCACTGATCATGCCACCAACCATAGGTGCGGCAATACGGCTCATAATTTCTGAACCCGTGCCCGAACCCAGTAGGATTGGCAGCAGACCACCAATGGTTGCTGCAACTGTCATCATTACGGGCCTAACTCGCAAGCCTGCACCACGTATTACAGCTTCCCTTAACTCTGTTTGGTCAAGAGCAATCCCACGGGTTTTACAATCAGTCACGGTGTCCTGCCAGGCTTGATTGAGATACACCAACATAATGACACCAATCTCTACGGCAACACCAGCCAGCGCTATAAAGCCGACCCCAACAGCCACTGAAAAGTTATACCCCGCCAGATACATTAGCCACAAACCACCTACGACGGCCATAGGTAGCGTACCCATAATAATCGCCACCTCCGCAGCTCGACGGAAGCTCATGTAAAGCAGCAGTACGATTATCATTAGGGTCAACGGTACGACGTAAGCAAGCTTTTGTTTGGCGCGTTGCATGTATTCATACTGGCCTGACCAGGTCAGGGAATAGCCCGACGGCAAGCTTATCTGCTCATTAACCGCTTGCTGTGCCCGCTTTACATAGGTGCCAATATCGACATCTTCAATATCAATAAAAGACCAGCCATTAACGCGGGCATTCTCACTTTTAATTCCCGGCGGGCCATCTTCAATATAGACCCGTGCCACATCGGCCAAAGCAATACGCTGACCACTGGCAGTAACAATGGGTAACACTTCCAATTGTTCGACCGAGTCACGATAGGCTTGAGGATAACGAATATTAACCGGGTAACGCTCAAGCCCTTCGACAGTTTGAGTTACATTCACCCCACCAATGGCCGTCGCGATTACTTGCTGAACGTCGGCGATATTAAGCCCGTAGCGCGCGGCTCTTTCCCGGTCGATATCGACTTTAATGTAGCGCCCCCCCGCGACGCGCTCGGAATACACCGAGGCAGTTCCGGGAACATCTTTAAGAATGCTCTCAAGTTGCAGGCCGATCGCTTGAATTTCTTGCAACTTTGGCCCCGCGATTTTAATACCCACCGGGGTTTTAATGCCGGTGGCAAGCATATCGATGCGGGTTTTTATCGGCATCACCCAGGCATTGGTAATACCCGGAAATTGTAGCCGAGCATCAAGTTCATCGCGTATTTTTTCAGGGGTCATCCCCGGACGCCATTGATCTCGATCTTTGAACTGAATAAACGTTTCTACCATCGTTAAGGGCGCGGGATCCGTTGCGCTTTCTGCACGACCAATTTTTCCAAATACGGTTTTTACTTCAGGGACGGTGCGAATTAATTTATCCGTTTGTTGTAAAAATTCTCGGGCCTTGCCGATGGAAATTCCTGGATAAGTACTGGGCATGTACATTAAGTCCCCCTCATCCAGGGGCGGAATAAATTCACTACCGATTTGAGTCGCAGGCCAAAATCCCAGCAAGGTGACCAGGAGCGCAATAGAAACCGTGGTTTTTGGAAACTGTAAAACCTTGTGCAGCGCGGGCATATACAAGCACTTCAATAAACGATTAAGCGGATTTTTTTGCTCGGGCATAACCTTGCCGCGAATAAAATATCCCATTAATACCGGCACCAGCGTAATCGCTAATCCTGCCGACGCTGCCATAGCGTAGGTTTTGGTAAATGCCAGTGGCGAAAACATTCGCCCTTCCTGCGCTTCGAGAGTAAACACCGGCAAAAAACTAACGGTAATAATCAACAAGCTAAAAAACAGGGCAGGCCCTACTTCACCGGCCGACCTGGCAACGATTTGCCAGCGATTTTGATCGGTAAGTACTTCGCGCTCCATGTGTTTGTGCATGTTCTCTATCATTACGATGGCCCCATCGATCATTACACCAATGGCGATGGCAATACCACCCAGGGACATAATGTTAGCGTTAATACCTTGCATATGCATGACGATAAACGCCGCCAAAATGCCCACCGGCAAACTAACAATGGCCACTAAAGAAGAACGTATATGGAATAAAAACACCACGCATACCAACGCAACCACCAAAAACTCTTCGAGTAGCTTTTTCCAAAGATTATCAACTGCGCGCTCAATCAGACCCGAACGATCGTAAACAGTAACAATCTCGACACCCTCGGGTAAACCCAGCTTTAATTCTTCGAGCTTCTCTTTCACCGCATAAATCGTTTGCTGAGCGTTATCGCCGTAACGCATCACCACAATGCCGCCAACGGTTTCACCCTCGCCGTTGAGTTCGGCAATACCGCGTCGCATTTGCGGCCCTACGTTAATATCGGCGATATCTCTGAGTAACAAAGGCGTACCATTGGCGTTCATACCCAATGGAATGCTTTCCAAATCCGCCATATTTTTCAAATAACCGCTGGCGCGCACCATATATTCAGCTTCGCCCATTTCAACTACTGAGGCACCGATCTCCTGATTACCCCGCTGCACCGCCCTTTGAATATGGCTAAGAGGAATACCGAAGGCCCGCAATTTTTCTGGATCAACCTTGACCTGGTATTGCTTCACCATGCCGCCTACAGCGGCGACTTCTGACACACCAGGAACAGTTTGCAATTCATATTTCAAAAACCAGTCCTGCAAGCTGCGCAACTGGCTGAGGTCGTGCTGGCCACTTTTATCGACCAGGGCATAGATATACACCCAACCCACACCGGTAGCGTCGGGGCCAAGCTGTGGTTTCGCGGTTGTCGGCAAGGTTGGCGCTACCTGACTAAGATATTCGAGCACGCGACTACGGGCCCAATATAAATCGGTGTCGTCATCGAAAATAACGTAGACGTAGGAATCGCCAAAGAACGAATAACCCCGCACCGTTGATGCTCCCGGCACAGATAGCATGGCCGTGGTCAGTGGGTAAGTCACTTGATCTTCCACGACCTGCGGCGCCTGCCCGGGATAAGAGGTTTTAATGATCACCTGCACGTCGGACAGATCGGGGATGGCATCAATTGGCGTGTTTTTTAATGAAAACAAGCCGCCGCCCACTAGTAGCAAAGCACCAAGGACAACAAAAAATCGATTATTGATCGACCAGAGAATGATTTTTTCAATCATGACTATTGCTCTCCGTCGTTCGCCATACGCTGAAAATCAGAATCAATACTGGATTCAGAATCAAGCAGAAAATGCGCCGAACTCACTACAGTATCCCCGGCTTCAAGACCTCCCAGAATTTCAGCAGCATTCGCGCCAACCCGGCCCAGGTCTACCGCTACGGATTTATATCGACCATCACCCAGCGCTAACACCACACGATTCTGGCTACCGGTGCGGATTACCGCTTCTCTCGGCACCTGTAGTGTCGGTGTTAATTCCCCACTATGAATCATCACCTGAGCAAACATATTGGGTTTTAACAATTGATCTTTATTGGCGAAGCGTAAGCGCATGCGCACCGTGCGAGTTTTTTTATCGAGCATGGGGTAAATGTAATCGACCTTCCCGCGCCATTCCCGGCCCGGTAAATAATCAAGTGTCATGCTGACCGCATTGCCGACCGCCAAAACTCCGGCCTGGCGTTCAAAGGCCTCTGCCGTTACCCATACTTCATCCAGGGCACCCACAGACATTAAGGCATTTCCGGGTTGCACAAACATGCCCTCACGCACACCCAGGTTTGCGATAACGCCATCTTGCGGCGCATGGACGGTGATGGTTTTTGTTGGCTTGCGGGATTTTTTTAAGGTATCAATTTGAGCAGTAGGCACATCCAATGTTTTTAGTCGTTCTTCAGCGGAATGAATTAAGCGCTGATTACCTCGTGCAAGCGCAAGAATGAACTCTTCCTGAGCGGCAACCAGTTTCGGTGAATACAAGGCATACAAAGGTTGTCCCGCCTTTACCGCTTCGCCTTCGGACTTAACATAAAGGTGTTCCAGCCAGCCCTCCACGCGGGGATGGACATGAATTAAGCGGTCTTCATCGAAACCCACATAACCCACCGTCTTAATCGGTATGTTCAAGGGCATAATTTTTGCGACGACCGTGCGCACGCCCAGATTATTTTCAACTTGTGGCGATATTGTCACCAACCCCGGCTGGCTCGAACCCACCGTAGATGGTTCTGCATAAACGGGCACCAATTCCATCCCCATCGGCGACATACCGGGCTCGTCCTTCCGATAGCTCGGATCCATGGGTGCTTTCCAATACAGGGGTTCCTTACTTCTGGCACTACTACTGGTGCCGACGCTGTCGCCCATCGTGCTTGCTTTATTTTCGTCAACAGGACGGAAGGTGTAGAACATTGCGGAAATAACCACACCCAACAAAACCGCTAAAATATATGAGACATAATGTTTCATAGTTGAAACTCCGTTTCCCTGTTAGCCAACACCTCACCGACAGCTGTACCCGCCGCCATGCCTCGAGTCGTACCGACAGCCATACCTACAGTAAAGTAATTCATGTTCACCACCATTTTGTGTCGCTTCACTTTTAGCTCCAAAGCCATAATTTTGGTGTTAAGTTCTGCAATGCGGGCGCGCATCACTTCGGCAAAATCGCCACCATCAGAGGTATAGGCCGCCAGAGCGGCATCTGCCTGATCCTGCATTTGTGGCAATAAATGTTGCTGATAGAGCTGCTCGCGCTCATCCAGACGTTGTAGTTCTACCTGAGTCTTTTTATAAGCCGCAACAAATTCTCGAAACACCAGGTCGTGCTCAGTTTGCAAGGCTGCACGGCGATGAATCGCCGCCGCCACTCGCTGATCCTGTCTATTTTCTGTAAACAAGGGCAGATCAACGGTAATACCAAATGACATGAAATCCGCTCTGTCATTACCTAGAGGATCGTCGTCCCGGTAACTATAGGCCGCATTGATTCCCCACTCAGGTTTGTACTGCTCCTTAGCCAGATCAACACTCGTGGCGACGACCCGCAACTTTCGATCGATAACTTGTAAGCGCGGATGTTGCTGAATGATTCGAGCCAGAGCCTGAGGCGTGTCGTTGTAAGTACTGGATGCTAAATCAGTGTTGATTGATTTTTCGGGCCATGTCTTAGTCAATATCTCAGGTAAAGTGCCAGGCAAGGTTTTATTCACCAATTCCGGTGGCAACCATTCCGACAACGACTGCTTTGCCGCGTCCCCCTGCTGCCTAAGTCCTATCAGTCGATCATTCAGCCGGGTTAGCTCCAATTCGGCGCGAATCACATCCTGCTGACGAGTAGAGCCGGACGTAGTAATGTAATTAGCGTGGCTAATATCCACCAGCTGATCAAACAAATGGTGATTCTGCTCGATCAATACAATACTCTGCTGTGCCAGAAAATTATCCAGCCAAAGTAGACTCACCTTGAGGGCAACCTGGGCTTTTCTATCCTCTCGCAACAGGGGATAAGCAGTACTTTCCTGCTGTTTTTGCTGGCGTTGTAATTTGCGAGTCTCGCCGCGGGGAAACATTTGCGCGATGCCCACTTTCAACTGGGTCATCGGCTCCTGATCAAACTCCAAAGTATCTGTCGCCAAATTTGCCAACCCGACACTTATCCTGGGGTCTGGCAATTCACCCACTGCGATACTCTCGGCGAGCAGCGCCTGCTCATTCAACTCGCTACCCTTTAACCAGGGGTCATTGCTTGTTGCATTGGTAACTGCTTGACGCAGACCCAACAGAGATCCATCAGCCCATCCAGGATTAGTAAATCCCAAACAAGCCATCAATACCGTCAGTAAGCTGGTAATCATAATGCGAGTCATTTTCTGCCTCTCAATTTTCCACTGTATATGCTCTATGTCATATATCCAGGCGAGCGAATCGATCATTCGCATACCTGTTTTAGGAATAGTTTTTGGGGCAGTTTTAGAGGTGTACTAAAAAGCTCCCGCTAACAGAACATGCCTGTATTTATTACAGGCGTAACTATCTTGTGTTAGCGGATAATGGGGGGACGAAATAAGGTAGCTATAGCGATGGCTTCGGCATTAATTATTATTTTATTATGAACAAATTTTTCTACGGAAAAAACGGCAGAGGTATAGCTGATTGGCAGATAGGCAGAGCATAAACCGGGGCAACAATTGCACTCTTGCTCACAATCCATGTCTTCGGAATTAGCTTCGTAAGTAGCTTCAGACCCGGCTTCAGCCATGTCCTGGCTCATGTTTATGTGCATTTCTACAGACATATCCATCGCCGTGCCCATCACCATATTATTCATTCCAGCCATCACCGGATTGACAACGGAAAACAGAAACACGGCCACCAACGCACAGTGCGATACACGCTGTAAACGCGAATGACTACCAGTATGAGCTTGGACTTTATTCATATCGGAACAGTAGACCACAAGACGCCCTCATTGTTCAAGAGGTCTACGGGTGAGCTAAATCGATCATCACCATTGACAATATCGTTTGCTCCGAATAGCTTAACAGACAGACTTAGCCCCATCACAATTTTCTAATACTCCGGAAGTCATCATGAATGGTCATACCATCAAACCTTTTAAAATCTCGATCACAGATGCAGTACTCAAAGATTTAAAACAGCGATTAAATAATACCCGTTGGCCCGAAAAAGAAACCGTCGACGATTGGTCCCAGGGCATTCCCCTGGCCTACACCCAGAAAATGTGTGACTACTGGCTAAACGAGTACGACTGGCGCGAACGTGAAGCCTTACTGAATCAATACGAGCAATTCACTACCGAACTAAACGGCATTGATATTCATTTTATTCATGCCCGCTCTCCCCATAAAAACGCCCGCCCGCTTATTATGACTCACGGCTGGCCCGGCTCGATAGTTGAATTTCAAAAAGTCATCGGACCTTTAATTGACCCGGTGGCACACGGGGGCGATGCGCAAGATGCCTTTCATGTGGTTTGCCCTTCTCTTCCCGGTTACGGCTTTTCAGGCAAGCCCGAAGAAACCGGCTGGAGTATTGAAAAAATCGCCGAAACCTGGAATCAACTGATGCTTAGGCTCGATTACGATAGCTACTTTGCTCAGGGTGGCGACTGGGGCGCGGTGGTCACCAGCACCATCGGTATGCAAAACCTGGGGAATTGCCAGGCCATTCATATCAATATGGTGGTTGTTGAACCAGACCCGGCAACCATGAACGACCTGAGCCCGATAGAACAGCGGGCTTTAGCCTCCGCCCAACATTATGTGGATCACGATTCCGGTTACTCCAAACAACAAAGCACGCGACCGCAAACCCTGGGCTATGGTCTCGTGGATTCACCCGTCGGACAAATGGCCTGGATACTGGAAAAATACTGGTCGTGGATGGACTGCCAGGGGCATCCGGAAAATGTATTAAGCAAAGATGAATTACTGGACAACATTATGCTGTATTGGTGTAACGCCAGCGCTGCATCTTCAGCGCGTTTGTATTGGGAGAGTTTTACCAATCTATCAACCGATGAAGTTGTTGTACCAACGGGTTGTAGCATTTATCCGAAAGAAATTTTCCAGGCTTCCCGTCGCTGGGCGGAGCGGCGTTTTAAGAATATCATTCACTGGAGTGAGTTAGACAAGGGCGGGCATTTTTCGGCTTTCGAGGTTCCCGAAACCTTTGTTAACGAAGTGCGGAACTGCTTTCGTGCCGTGCGTTAAATCACAAATATTCAAGATAAAAAAATAGCGCTTACCAACTAAGCTGATAAGCGCTATTGTTTTCAAGACGCGGATTCAAATCCGAAGTGCATCATCTAACCCGATAGAAAGAGAGGCCAGCTGAAGGTAAGCTCCTACTCTTTTTCTCCGGCAAGAGATGAAGTGATTATGGGATATTACCAGCAGCTAGCCTACGAGCAACGATGCCAGATTTCAGTACTAAATAAAAGAGGTTGTACACAACGAGAGATAGCCGAGTCAGTGGAGGTTAGTCAGTCAACAGTGAGTCGAGAGTTGGCGCGGAATACAGGTGAAAGGGGCTACCGGCACAAGCAAGCACAAGAGAGGTCGGTGCGGCGGCGCAAAGAGGCTTGTAAAGCCACCAAAATGCTCCCGAAGATGATGGCCGTCATTGAGTCCAAACTGCGTATAGAGTGGAGTCCAGAGCAAATATCGGGCTGGCTTTTGGACGAGCGAGAGGAACTGATTAGTCATGAGAGTATCTACCTTCATGTTTGGGCAGATAAACAAGTTGGCGGTGATCTGTACACGTATCTACGCCGCCAGGGTAAGAAGTATGACAAACGCCGGAACGGAAAATCGACACGAGGGCAGATAAAGAACCGGGTGAGTATAGATGATCGCCCTCAAGTTGTTGATGACAAGTCACGGATAGGCGACTGGGAGATTGACACAGTGATAGGCAAAGGTCACAGCGGTGCACTGGTGACCATTGTCGAACGAGTAACGAATTTCACCGTATCGAAACAGGTGAGTGGCAAGAGTGCGGCGGCTGTCACTAAGGCCACGATTGCTCTACTCAAGCCGTTGAAAGACGTCGTCCACACGATTACAGCCGACAACGGCAAAGAATTTGCTTACCATGAGGAAATTAGCGATGCGCTGGAAGCAGCCGTTTACTTTGCACATCCATACAGTTCATGGGAGCGTGGTTTGAATGAAAATACCAATGGTTTACTTCGACAGTATTTCCCTAAAAGCACGGACTTCAAGAAGGTCACCCAGCTAGAGGTAAGGCGAGCGGTCAAACGATTAAATAGTCGACCAAGAAAATACCTGGACTTTAAAACGCCGGGTAATTTAATGGCCGCACACAGGGCTGCATTAGCAGCTTAAACAATGATGCACTTCGGATTTGAATCCGCGAGATTAATTAACACAAAAAAGAGTTGTTACTTACCTTAACCTTTTAAAAACTAACCCTTCATACCGACAGCCGCACTGGTCTCATGCAAACTTGATTGTGCACTGGGTCGCTGATCCATACGTTGAAACCAGGCGCTTACATTTTTTAACTCGGGGTTAATCGGCTGGCCTACGCCCTGGGCAAAATCCAGGCAGCAATACAGAATCATATCCGCAAGGCCAACATCGCCCCCACCAATATACTCTTTGCCTTCCATCAGACCATCCAGCCACTCTAGCTGGCCCTGGGCCTTGGCTTTTAAACCGTCAGCGGCTTCGGGGATACAGAGCATACGATTTTCGAACAAACCCAAGCCTTCGGAGTAACGGAAACCGTTGTAAATATTTTCGGTAATATTTAATTCAACGCGGCGTACCCACATGCGGCTATTGGCACGCTCTTCTGGAGTGGAACCCAGTAGAGCCGGCGATGGGTTTTTCTCTTCCAGGTATTCGCATATGGTGGTAGTTTCGGCAATCACCGAACCATCATCCAATTGTAGCGCTGGCATTTGCGCACCCGGATTTTTATCGGTAAAAGGCTTCTGTCGATTTTCTCCGGCCAGTAAATCTAGTTCTTCAGTTGCTAGATCAATACCTTTTTCGGTCATAAACATCCGCACCAGGCGTGGGTTGGGGCCAAAAGAATTTATTAATTTCATTGTTTACTCCTTTGTCTGTATTAGAGAGCTGTATTAGAGAGCTGTATTAGTGAGTTTGAACAAACCCCCGCTGAAAGCAGGCTCCGCCAGCATACTAACATTAATTTAGTCGGGCTCAACGGTTGAGAAATAGAAAGTACTACAAAAGCGTTTTTGCCATCGCTTCCAGTGTTTCTAGAAGAACGTCGGCTGGCGCCTCGGGCAACATTACCACTACCCGATCAGCACCCGCCTGCTCTAAGGCGCGTATTTCTTCCGGCTTACGCCACTGATCGTTAATACCAAATACCGTTTTCGTCAATTCACTATAGTCGCGGTTGGCTGCATCGGCAGCGCGCTTTAGATTTTCGACACCTTCAGAAAATTGCTCAACACTCTGCACTATCGGCAACCAACCATCACCCCACTCGGCAATGCGCTTATAAACTAACTTGGCGGTAAAGCCGCCCAGCAACACTGGCGGGTGTGGCCTGGTATGGGGTTTGGGATAACAACGCACCGGAGGGAAATCGATGAATTCGCCATGATATTCAGACTCATCCTGCGTCCACAGTTCTTTCATCGCCAAAATATAATCTTTGGTTTGCCCCCAGCGACGGTCAAAATTACCGCCTAAAATTTCGCACTCTTCCCGATTCCAGCCAGCGCCAATACCCATTAGAAAACGGCCTTCTGAAGCCGCATCGAGCGTAGCTACCAGTTGTGCAGTGAGCAAGGGATTGCGTTCAGGCACCAGCATAATACCGGTGCCAAGCTTGATTTTTTTAGTTGCCGTGGCAGCACGCATTAGCGACATTAGAGGATCCGGCATTTGCCACAGATAATCGGGCGGAGCGGCACCGGGCTCTACGCCTGGATATTCGGTACTGAAGGTGACCGGAAAAATTGGGTGGTCTGGAACCCAGTAAGATTCAAAACCGAGCTCTTCGGCACGCTTTGCAATGACCGCTGGATCGGCCGACATATCGGGTAAAATCGAAAAAACGCCTACATCCATAACGCCACCTCATCGGATTTATAATTTACAGGGTTGCACAGGATTCATGAACAATCGCTTGCTCTAGTCTAGTTTTATTGGCTGCATAGCGCAAACAGCCTTAATTCATACCAAATCCAAATTAACACCAATAAACAGCCACAAAAAAAGCACCACAAGGTGCTTTTTTTGTGGCTGATATCTAAGTTTGAATCAAGTTAGATTCAGTTTAGCAAGGGCGGCGCGATCAACTACCGGGGCGCGCTTAGTGCCCGGAGCCAATTTGACACTACCTGGGGTACGATCAAACGGACCAAACAGCTCGTTTTCATCAGCAAATTTACGAACCTCAGGCAATACTTCTTTACCCAACAACTCGACACTGCGCAAACGATCTTTATCGCTGACATTGCCCTGAACTGCAAAACAGGTAAAAACACCCGGGCGAATAACACTGAGGATGTCCTTAATCTTCTGAGCACAAGTCTCAGGGCTACCGACAACAATCTGCATATCATCCTGCACCTTTTCGTAACCGGCAATCAGTTTGGCTTTCAGTGCGTCGTAGGCAGAGGCGTCCCAGCTATCGTCGGCACTGGCCATCATCTTCTCTTTACTCACGCCCAACCAACTACCACCAGGCTGTTGACCCAACATGCGAATCGCGCTTTTAGAGTTATAACCTGGGGGTAAAGTGTGCTCAGGACGAGAAAAGGCGTTTTGACCACCGCCAAAAATAAAGCCCTTACCAATTTCCTGAGCCTTTTCATCCGTATCTGCACAGAAGATAGGCAACAGATAACCAAAGTTTTCAGGGCCAGCCTGATAACCCAACTCAGCCGACTTATCGGCATACATATCCCACAGATCACAAGTTGGACCCAGTGCCGTACCCAAACCGAGGTAGGGGTATTGCTTCTCAGCACACCACATGACAGTTTCAGCACTCAGTACACCGGGGATCCACTGCTGAGGCATTTCCTGATAAGGCTTCACCCAGGGGTTCACATGACGATAGTGAAAGTGCTTACCCTCATAGCGCCAGGGACCGTCTTTGGTCCAGCAATCCATGATGAACGAATGGGCTTCATTGAACATTTCACGGTTGTAGGCTGGGTTGGCATTGTTAAAGAACTGTTCACTACCCGCACCGCGAACCCAACCCGCCACCAGGCGACCTCGGGAAATCGTATCGATGGTGGCAAGTTCCTCCGCGGTGCGCAAAGGGTGTTTAACACCCGGCAGCATATTGCCGATGATAATAATTTTAGCTTTGGAAGTAATACGCGCTAAAATTGCCGCTTCAATATTAACCACACTACCCGAACAAAAGGGATTGCCGTGGTGCTCATTCAGAGCAATACCGTCAAAGCCCACCTCTTCGACAAAACAGGCTTCGTCAAGATAGAAGTTGTAATCGTGGGCGGATTTTTCACGATCAAAAAACTTGTTGGAAACACCAAAGAACGCCCGGTTTGCGAGAACCGGTTCTTCGGCGAGATAACGTACGGGACGCTCCGTAAAATGTGCTATTTGCATGATGAATTAATCTCCAGTTATTTTTAAGCGAGGAAGTGTTTAACAGCGGCAACAAATTCAGCGCTATCTTCAATTTCTGGGCGGTGGCCAGCACCCTTAATGGTAATGATGTCGGCCTGTGGCAGGGCATCGTGATACTTCCTGATGCAATCCTGAGGCACAACAGCATCTTCACTACCGCGAATCAGCAGCGTTGGCAGCTTGGCATTTTTCGCACTGCGCAACAGCTCAGGGAGGCTTGGATTAAACATATAGGGCTCCCAACCGAGCCGCGCACTCTCAGCACGCGCGTCCTCAAACAGCTCAAACTGCTCGGCAGACATGTCGCCGCCGTAGATTTCACTGTATTCTTTCGCTTCTTTATTAAACACCGTCTGGCGTAAGCAGGTTTTAATCGTGCAGGCAAACATATCGAAGATTTCGCCCTCGTCGGGCTTGATACCCATCGGCCCGACCAAAATTAAACTCGACAGCTGTTCCGGGTTCGAAGCGGCCATTTCAGCGGCGATATACCCGCCCGCCGAGAAACCCAGCACATCAATTTGCCCCAAATCCATCTCTCGAATCATGTTTTGATACACATTGGCAATATCGCGATGTCGCCAGGTCCACTCTAGCCGCGGCGTCTTACCAAAGCCTGGCTGCAACGGAATAATCAGCTCTCGATCTTGAGCCAGCGCTTCATTCCATTTCATCCACCCGGTGTATCCCAATTCATCGTGCAACACCAACAAAGGCTTGCCGGTTCCACCTCGGATCAACGCCAGGTCAGTACCCGCAACATTTACAGTTTCCTCTTTCCAAGTAACCACTGGTCTCCTCCTATTTCATTAACATCAGCAAAAACTATCACGCCCAAACCTTCGAGAACAAACCCTTTCCCCTCTCTGCTTGGCTTGAATCAAGTACCATTGATTTCGCAAGCACCAGCTATTGCTTTATCGGACAACTTATCGTTACTAGCTGGTAGCATCTAAGCCTATCAGGTAACATAGCACCCTATGCACGGTTTGGAAATCGGCTCGTTAAACATGGATCGAGTGTTACCAAATTCGTCACATCCCCAGCTCGGAAAATCAACAAGTAATACCCTAATGTGTCCTGTAGTCAGGTAAAATTCATATCCCCCGAGCAGCTTTTTCGAGGACGCGATCACACGTCCAAGACCCTGCCAACCCCAGTCATCGCCTGAATGAATCATTACTCCATAAGTGATCAGCCAGTGAACAACCAGTGAACAACAGGAAAAAGAAATGATATTGACAGCTCGTCCGTGGTCTCTTCTGACATTACTCGTGGCCGCACTGCTCTCCAGCTGTGGCGGGGATAAGGCAGCGAACAACTCACCCGAGTCAGCCAAACCCCCAGTACGGGCGACCATCATTACCGCTGTCGCAGCGACCACACAAACCGTTGAGGTGGTCGAGCGCTCAGTTGGCGCGCTAGAAAGCCTGTTTACTCCAGAGATATCAGCCGAGGTCGAAGGCCGCATCGTCAACACCCTGGTTCGAGTCGGAGACCCTATCGTGCCCGGGCAATTGTTAGCAGAGCTGGATACCGTGGACTACAACATCGCAGAGCGCGCGGCACGGGCTGAAGTGTCGCAATTGGAGGCGCTACACACCAACCAGCAGCAAACGGTAAAGCGCTTTGCCAGTCTGATCGAAGCCAGGCTTATCTCCACGGATCGTTACGATGAGGCGAAAGCCCAGCTGCAATCCCTATCCGGACAACTCAAGGGCGCACGCGAACGGCTCAAACAAAAGCAACGCGGACTGACTAAGACTCGAGTTATCTCGCCCTACAAAGGCATTATTGATGACGAATTAATCAGCGTCGGCGATTTCGTCAAGGTGGGCGACCCACTGTTTCAGGTCACCAACGTTGATGTGCTGCGCGCCCGCCTACCTCTGCCGCAAATCCTCGCCGCTAAAGTGTCCAGGGGGCAAGAGATTCGACTGACCTCTCCCCTCGACCCCGAAACATCGGTAGCCAGTACCATCCAGCAAATTCGGCCCACGGTTGGCACTAACAACCGAGCCATTGACATATTGGCGCTGATTGGTAACCCCGGTAACTGGCAGCCGGGAGCCAGTGTTACCGGCGAAATTATTCTCCAACGGCGAGAAAATGCCGTGGTGGTACCAAAAACCTCTCTGGTATTACGCCCTGCAGGAAAGGTGGTCTACGTCATAGCCAATGATGTTGCACGGCAACGTGTTGTTGAAACTGGCGAATACATCGATGGTTTTATAGAAATTACTGCGGGCCTAGCAAGTGATGAAATCGTTGCGGTGAGTGGCGCGGGGTTTCTCAGCGATGGCGCGCCAGTCTCTATAACAGAGGCAAGGTAAGCCCCATGAACCTCCCGAGCATTTCTATCAACCGACATGTACTGACCACCATGCTATCGGCCACATTAATTTTATTTGGTCTTATCGGATACTCCCGGGTCGGCGTGGATCGCTTTCCAGCTACAGAATTCCCCCTGATCGCGGTAAAAACTAACTTGATCGGCGCTAATCCAGATGTCATTGACGCATCAATCACCAATATTATTGAAACATCCGTCAATGGTGTACCCGGCATTGAGCATATTTCTTCCACCTCTTCGCCCGGCAACTCCACCGTGGTGATCACCTTTGATCTCGACAAAGATATTGACGTGGCTTTTAACGAAGTCCAGGCCAAGGTGAATCAGGTCACCAACCAATTGCCCACCGATGCCGAACCGCCGATCGTGGCCAAGCTCGAATTTGGCGCTTCCCCCATTATGTGGCTGGCCCTACAGGGGGATCGCACGCTGCAACAACTCAATAGCTACGCCATCAACGTCGTCAAGAAAAATCTTGAAACCATCAACGGCGTGGGCCAGATACAGATCGGCGGCAAGCGTGAACGCACCATTCGCGTCAATCTCGACCTCGACCGCATGGCCGCATTTAACGTCACCACTAGCGAAATTCTCGCCGCCATTAACAACGAGCACTTTATGATGCCCGGCGGCTTTCTGGTCAGCGGTGAAACCGAACACCTGGTCAAGCTCGATATGGAGTATCACAGCCCCAGGGAACTCGAAAACCTGGTGGTGGCCTATCGAGATGGTGCGGCCCTAAAACTAGGACTGATGGCGGAGATAGAAGATGGTATTTCCGACCAGCGCAGCATTGCGCGCTTCAACGGCAATAGTACGGTCGGCCTGGGGATTACCAAGATATCCAATGCCAATACCGTCGAAATTATTGACGAAGCCGTTCGGCGAATTGAGGAAGAAATCAGGCCACAATTACCTCCCGGCATGACTCTTAAAATCGCCTCTGATGATTCACAATTCGTGCGCGAAATGGTGAGTGCTCTGAAAGAACACCTGATTCTAGGCACCTTACTCACGGCACTAGTAGTGTGGGTATTCTTAAAAAATATTCGCTCTACCATTATTATTTCTGTGGCGATCCCGATTTCGCTGTTTGGCGCTATCGCCGCGATTTATTTTTTTGGCTACACTCTCAACTCGATGACCTTGCTGGCCCTATTACTGCTCATCGGTATCGTGGTGGATGATGCCATTGTCGTACTCGAAAATATTTTTCGTCACCGCGAGTCCATAGACCCCGATCCAAAATCGGCCGCCATTCACGGCACCGCAGAAGTAGTTTTCCCGGTGTTGGCCGCTACCCTGGCATTGGTTTCCATCTTTGTCCCGGTGATTTTCCTTGGCGGGATTATCGGTCGCTTTTTCTCTTCCTTCGCGGTAGTGGTCACCGTCGGAGTATTAGTATCATGGTTTGTCTCCATGACCCTAACGCCGATGCTGTGCTCGCGCTTTCTCCAGGTCGAGGAACACACGGGCGGTCTGTATTACTGGATGGAACGCTTTTTCCGCGCCATGGAAAGTTTCTACAGCAAGCTACTAGCCCTGGCGCTTAGGTTTCGCTGGAGCGTGGTCGGCATTACCGGGTTGCTGGTAGTGGGCTGTATGTTTTTTTTAGTGGACATCGGTAAAGAGTTTTCTCCCGAACGCGACGAATCCAGCTTTATGGTTGTCGCCCGCACCCCCCTGGGTTCCAGCATTGAATACACTAATAGCCGCGCCCAGGAAATCGAGAAAATATTAGCCACACACGACGATACCGTCGTGAGTTATTTTTTCGGCATCGGCACCAGTGGCCGCCAGGTAACCACCGCGGTGAGTTTTGTGCGTATGGTGCCGCCACATCAGCGCCAACAAAGCCAACAGGAGTTACTTAAAGTACTCACCGGTGAACTAGCTACCATCCCAGGTGTGCGCGCCTTTGCCGCGCCCATCCCCACTCTCGGCGGACAGCGCGGCGAACCGCTGCAATTTTCCATTAACGGCCCCAACCTGGATGAAGTCGCCCGCCTCGCCTACGAACTACAAAGTAAGCTTACCCCCATTAGCGGCATGGGTTACCTCGATCTCGACTTAAACTTAAACCTGCCGCAATATAAATTAATCGTGGATAGTATTCGGGCCGCCGATCTTGGTTTCTCAACTCGGGACGTTGCCCTTGCGGTGAACGTTATGGTTGGTGGTGTTGACGTTGCTAAATACAACGACGACCCCGGCGATGGCGAACGCTACGATCTGCGCGTTAAAGCCGCTGATGGTTATTTCTCGTCCGCCGTCGATCTCAATCGAATCTATCTGCGCTCGCGAAACGGCGAAATGATTCGCATTGACACTGTCGCAAAACTTAAAGAAACCCTCGGACCCGCGTCAATTTCGCGCTACGACTTGCGCTATTCCGCACCGTTTTATGGCAAACCCGAAATACCTCTCGCCGACGCACTGAACGTCGTCACCACTGCCGCCAAAGAAATTCTGCCACCTGGTTACACCCTGACGTTCAAGGGGCAGTCGGAAGAATTCGGCAAGACCGCGAGCAATATGTTGTTCGCCTTTGCTCTGGCCACGGTGCTGCTTTATATCGTGCTGGCGAGCCAGTTCAACTCATTTATGCAGCCTTTCATCATCATGACCGCTCAACCCCTGGCGATGATTGGCGGCATCGCTTTGCTGTGGTTGACCGGGCACACGCTCAACACTTATTCAATGATCGGTTTGGTGCTGTTGGTCGGACTAGTGGCGAAAAATTCTATCCTGCTGGTAGACATCACTAACCAGCGCAGGCTCTCCGGCCTGTCCATCGACGAAGCGCTGCTGGAAGCCTGCCCGATTCGCCTGAGGCCTGTATTAATGACCTCCTTTACGGTGATCATGGTATTACTGCCCGCAGCCTTCGGCTTTGGTGCCGGTCACGAAACTAACGGCCCGCTTTCTGTCGCAGTTATTGGCGGCATGATATCTTCAACCTTGCTCACGCTGGTCGTCGTACCCCCGGTGTACTCAATCCTGGAAAGTTTTACCCAACGCGTGGCAACGCGACTGAAGGGCAAATGATCATCTCGCCCTTGTCAGCATCGTAGCGATTGCGGCACTATTACCTCCAACTATTGGCCCCAATATTTAACCCGTTTTAACTCAAAGGTATCGGTATGCAATTTGACAGCGTCGACTATGAGATCAAAGGCACTACAGCACTCATCACCCTGAACGAACCCGACAAACTCAATGCCCTTAGCTCGGGCATTCGCAGCGGCTTAATTACCGCCCTGACAACTGCGGATGACGACCCCGCCGTGCGCGTTATTATTATCACTGGTGCCGGCGAAAAATCCTTCTGTGCCGGCGCCGACATCAGCGGCTTTGAATTTAACTCGACGTACATCCGCGAATTTATGTCCAAGGTGATCGACGTACTCGCGCTACCGGAAAATGTAACTAAACCGGTGATCGCTGCCGTAAACGGTTTTGCCTTCGGTGGCGGTTTTGAAATCTCCATCGCCTGCGATTTTATAATTGCGTCGGAACAAGCAAAATTCGGCGTGCCGGAAATTCAATTGGGACTATTGCCGGGCTTTGCCATCGTTAGACTAAACGAACTGGTCGGCCGCCAAAAAGCCAAATACCTCAGTATGTTGGGCGAACCTATGTCGGCCCAGGAAGCGGAAGACCTCGGTCTGGTGCTCAAAGTGGTTCCTCACGACGAACTTCTCACCCAGGCCTTTGCCCTGGCGGAAAAACTCGCCAGCAAGCCACAAATGGCCATTCGCTACGCCAAATCCATCTACAACCGCGATCTCGGCGGTGCCGATATTACGTACGCCAAAGACGCTATGCCCTTTTTGTTTACGGACGACGATGCCAAAGAAGGCGTCACCGCATTTAGAGAGAAACGCAAACCAGTATTTAAATAAACATTCGGCATGACGACCGCCTCAGCCCGCCCTCAATTCTCCAGCCGACTCGGTTTTGTTATGGCCGCCACCGGCTCTGCCGTCGGGCTGGGTAATATCTGGGGCTTCCCCACCCAGACTGCCGAAAACGGCGGTGGCGCCTTTGTATTGGCCTATTGTGTGCTCGCCTTTGTACTGGCCTATCCGGCACTGATGGCCGAGCTCGTTATTGGTCGTCATCGGCGCGCCAATATTGTCTCGGCGCTCGGCGGACTAAACCCCAATGCCACACTGCAACGAATTGGCAGCGCTGCCGGACTTTACGGAGTAGCGATCGCCAGTTTGATTCTGGCGTTTTACAGCCTTGTCGGCGGCTGGATGATTGCCCACACCTTACAACCGGGCATCGAGTTAATCGCTTCGACGGTTAATATCAGCGCCGACCTCAGTACCAGCGTCGAAGCCGGCACCACCTGGCTCACCACGCAAACCCCATGGCGAGATATTATTTTTTGCAGCTTATTTATGACACTCACCGTCGGCATTGTCGCCGCGGGTGTGGGCCGGGGTATTGAGCGCTGGTCGACCCGGCTGATGCCCACACTCATTATCCTGATGATTGTACTGATGATTTATGTGTGGACTTTGGAAGGCGCTGGCGAGGGTTTGCGCCTGTTATTAGTCCCAGATGTTTCTCGGCTCGCCAACCCCGCTCTGCTGGTTAGCGCAATGGGGCAGGCTTTCTTCTCACTATCCCTCGGTGTCGGCACCATGTTGATTTATGGTTCCTACATTAACCCTGATGCCAGCTTGCCTACCACTGGAGCCATAGTGACCGCTGTCGATATGGCCATCGCCCTGCTAGCGGGCCTGCTGATTATCCCAGCGATATTTGCCGCGCAACATTTAGGTATTGTTATTTACGACGAGGCGGGAGTATTGCGATCGGGACCCGGACTTATCTTCCAAACCCTGCCCGCATTATTTAACGCCGTCGGCACGATTGGTCAGATCGTGGCGAGCGGTTTTTTTGCGTTGCTCACCATTGCCGCACTGACCTCATCCATTTCGATGCTGGAAGTACCCGTCGCTTATCTAGAAGAAAACCACCGCTTAAGCCGCCACCGCGCCGTCGCCATTGCCGGTTTAAGTATTTTCAGCTTCAGCGTCGTTATCGCCATTTACTTCAATGTGCTGTTTGGTGCGGTCGTTAACTTCACCACAGAATACAGTCAGCCTCTGCTCGGCATCGTGCTGTGTGTATTTGCGGGTTGGGTGATGCGTCGCGATCACTTGCTGGATGCATTGGGGGGTAGTGACAGCCGTCTATTTAATAAAATTTGGCCGTGGTATGTACGCTTTATCTGCCCGCTGTTAATCGCTGCAATATTTATACAAAACCTTCGGACTTAGGCAAATTCCGTCTCAGGAAATGTCTTTAAATTAACCAATAGCTAAATTAACCAGCGACTATTTTTAGAAAACTGGGTACTGAGAAATTCCATCTGGTCCCCCAGAATTCGTCGCGAATTAATCAGCGCAAGGTATTCTGCGTTATTGGGCCGATACGGTAATGCAATTAACTGCAAACCAATTTCCTCGAGCAAGCGATTGCCTTTATGTTGATTGCAACGCCGACAGGCCGAGACTACGTTCTCCCAACGATCATCTCCGCCTCGCGACACCGGCACCACATGATCCCGGGTCAGGGAAGTTGGAGGAAACTCTCGCGAGCAGTACAAACAATAGTGTTGGTCGCGCGCAAATAACGCTGGGTTCGACAGCGGATAATTAGTACGGGGGCGGGCCATCTGTTCGCCACCGCAGGCAATAATACTCGGCAAGTTAATAATCGAGCGTTCACCGGTGTCGCGAGAGATTCCGCCATGTACTTCCTGCACGACATCGCCGAGCGTCCACACCACCAACTCACGGGCATAAATACACACGGCCTCCTGCCAATTAAGCCATTCAATCGGCTGACCGGCGAGATTAAGTCGCAAAATCTTTGGCTGCATCACTCGCTCCAAACTCGTTTACGAGAAAAAAATCTTAAGCCTCTCACTTGAGCTACAACTCGAACCACTAAAAAAATATCCACCGTAACTCAAGGCTAACACTCCAGAAATCACAATCTTACATCAACAAGTTAACCACTATAAAAACAAAAAAACCCCGAAGGTAAACCTCCGGGGTCGTCATACATCATCGCAAAGCAAGTTTACCTGCCTCAGCTTTGCCTCACTCAAACGTCGATGTTTTTTATCAACAGAAAGCGGATGCTCAAATACTTGGTTAAATCGACTGAAGTCTTTACCCTCGCCAATGTATCAATTGTCAACATTACCGGGCAATCATAAACCTTGCTAGCACGCTGTCAAGATAATGCGCTATCTGACATTATCATCAAAGGGCTCATTACATTTTTATTAACCACAAAAAAACGCCTCTCTATTGAATCAACAGAGAGGCGTAACCGACTTACTAAACACCGTACTACACCTATCCAGCCATGGACTGCAGTACTCTACCAGCGTCGTACTCCTTCACTTAACCGGCGATCCTACTTTCACCATCCTTGGTGATCGCTATCCTTAGCACTTGCTATCCCTAGCACTTACCATTCCTAACTTAAACGGTCATTAGATTTAACCGTCCTCGGCTAAACCCCTTCCCTATGACCAACTTCCTTGTTACTAACGAGGAATCCTTTCCCCATGCATCCTTGCGTGAGCAATCATGCCAAACAATGCGCCACGCGACTATTCTCAAAAGGGCACTAATTGATGCGTGTCATATCTCACGATAAGTCACCCGTCTTTTTTGAAAAATTTCCGTCATTCCTTATCACATCTCTTTAGCCTCATGATTTAATTGAGGAAGAGCAAGCCAGATACCGAAACATAAATTTCGGTATCTGTAATCTAAAGAGGAGAGATAAAGTGAGGTCAATAGGTGCATCCCAACAACTCACGAAATCGGGACAAAAAAAACCCTCTTGTTGGAGCAACAAGAGGGTGAATATTTACGGTAATAAACAATACTTAAAAACGCTATCCAGCCATGGAGCGGAGTTTTATCAGCCTAACAATCCATATTGTTCCCTGGCCACTACAACCTCTTTTTTAAGTCAGGTCACGTCCTGTAACCCCAGCAATCCTTTGCGGCGAATCATTCACCATCCCTTAACTTAAACTCAACCTTGAGTAGATCCGATACGTGTCCTTACGGGCAACTATAATGCCGTTTCTGATGGGGTTTCACTATTGTGACATCTCCACCCTCTAGCGTAGGATATATCCTACAAATACCCCATAACACAAGCCAGGAAACAGAAAGCAATTGACCCCCACCCATGGGCTCAGTTAGGGTAACGCCGCATTGTTTACCCTGAACCGATCCTGTTAAACCCAAGGAAACCACTGTGGCAACCCGCAAAAAACCCCTCGACTTCGAAGCCAATCTGGCGCAACTGGAAGACATTGTCGAAACCCTGGAAGACGGTAATTTAAGTCTGGAAGAATCCCTCAAGTCTTTTGAGCTGGGTATCAAAATCACTCGCCAATGTCAGGAAGCCCTGAAGCAGGCCGAACAACGGGTACATCTGTTAAGCCAGGACGCCGAAGGCAAAATTCAGGAAACTCCGTTTGTAGACACTGATACGGACGACGAGTGACTCCCCGTTTAGAGACCTTTATCCAACGATCCTGCAGCCGTGTAAGTGAGGCCTTAGAAGCGGCGCTGGACACCGTTTGTCGCACCACATCCGAAGTGTCTGACAACACTTTACTCGCCGCGATGCGCTATTCGCTATTGGGTGGAGGCAAACGTTTTCGTCCCTGCCTGGCCTACGCCGCGGCTCTGGCAACACGTTCTCAAGCAGACGCGCCAGCCGATGATCGCAACGAGGCCACGGACAAAATCGCCTGCGCCCTCGAGTTGATCCACACCTATTCGCTGATTCACGACGATCTTCCCGCCATGGACGACGACTCTCTGCGGCGAGGTCAGGCTACCTGCCACATTGCCTTTGACGAAGCCACTGCCATTCTCGCCGGGGACGCCCTGCAAAGCCTGGCCTTTGAGCAACTGACGAGCATCGACACACTGCCTCCAGCCCAGGTGGTGCAACTCATTGCAATACTCGCAAAATCGATTGGGCCAGCGGGTATGATCCTGGGCCAGGCCATTGACCTCAACGCCACCGGCAAAACATTGCGACACGAGCAACTGCAAACCATGCACCACCGTAAAACCGGTGATTTAATCGTCGCCAGTGTGGTGATGGGCGCGCGCTCCACCGCCTGTGACGACCATAATATCCTCGCGGCACTCACCACCTACGGCGAGCATCTCGGCCTGGCCTTCCAGATTCAAGATGATCTGCTCGACGCCGAAAGCGATACCGACACCCTCGGCAAAACCTCCGGGTCCGATCAACGACTGCATAAACCCACTTATACCTCAGTACTTGGCATTACGGGGGCCCGCCAGGCACTCAACGAGGCGCATCAGAACAGCCTCACAGCAATTGCAGACTTAGGCGCCGGTGCAGACCTACTGCGCGACTTTGCCGACCACACCATTAATCGCAAATTCTGATACTCGTAAACTCTAAGCCCCGAAAAGGCGATTTAAGGGTGTCATTTAAGGTAATATTAGCGCCCCCAAAACCGAAGCCCTGATCCAAACTTATGACCGCCCGGTTTACCGATATTCCTCGCACTCGTCCAGCGACGCCGCGGCTTGACCAAATCGACGGTCCAGCAGACTTGCGGGTGCTCGACAACACGCAACTACTACAACTGGCCGACGAATTGCGCGCCTACCTGCTGTATAGCGTCGGACAAAGCGGTGGACACTTTGGCGCTGGGCTCGGGGTGATCGAATTGACCATCGCCCTACACCGGGTGTTTAACACCCCCAGCGATCGCCTGGTGTGGGATGTTGGCCACCAAACCTATCCCCACAAAATACTCACCGGCAGGCGCGAGCAACTCACCACCATTCGGCAACCGGGCGGACTATCGGGTTTTCCCAAACGCACGGAAAGTGACTACGACACCTTTGGAGTTGGGCATTCCAGCACCTCCATCAGCGCCGCTCTCGGTATGGCCGTCGCCGCGCAAATGGACGGTTCAGCGCGCCGCGCCGTTGCCGTGATCGGCGACGGTGCAATGACTGCGGGCATGGCCTTTGAGGCACTCAATCACGTCGCCCATGTCGACACCGATATGCTGGTGATATTGAACGACAATCAAATGTCCATCTCCCGCAACGTTGGCGGTCTATCCACGTATTTTTCAAAACTCTGGTCCAGCCGCTTTTACAACGGCTTTCGGGAAGCCTGTAAACGCATTCTAAAAGCCTTCCCCTCAACTTCGACCTGGGTGCGCAAAACCGAAGAATTAATGAAAGCCCTGGTAGCGCCTGGCATCGTGTTTGAAGAACTGGGCTTTACCTACATCGGTCCCATTGATGGTCACGACCTACCGCTGCTGGTAAAAACCCTGGAAAACCTCAAACAAATTACTGGGCCAGTGTTACTCCATGTAGCGACCGTGAAAGGTAAGGGTTTTACGCCCGCTGAGGAAGATCCCATCGGCTATCACGCGCTCAACAAAATTGAGCCGCTTAACGCAGAAAAACCGAAACCTGCTAACAAAGTCCGCTTGCCCAAATACCAAAAAATCTTTGGCGACTGGCTTTGCGATATGGCCGACATTGAAGCCAAACTAGTGGGTATTACGCCAGCCATGAGCGAAGGCTCTGGCATGGTGGAATTTGAGCAGCGGTTTCCGGAGCGCTTTCACGATGTCGCCATCGCCGAACAACATGCGGTGACCCTGGCTGCCGGCCTGGCCTGTGATGGCATGAAACCCGTTGTCGCCATCTACTCTACTTTTTTACAGCGCGCCTACGACCAGTTAATTCACGATGTCGCACTACAAAATCTCGATGTGCTGTTTGCCATCGACCGTGCCGGACTGGTCGGTGAAGACGGCGCCACTCACGCGGGCAGTTTTGATCTCAGCTTTTTACGCTGCATTCCCAATATGGTGGTCGCCACACCCTCCGACGAAAACGAAACCCGGCAGTTGCTGTACACCTGTTTTATGCATACTGGCCCGGCCGCAGTGCGTTATCCCCGTGGTACGGGTCCCGGCGCGGCTATCGAACAAACCATGACCGCCCTGCCAATAGGTAAAGGCATCACTCGGCGACAGGGCGAAACCGTGGCCTTATTAAATTTTGGCACCCGACTGGCCGCCGCTCTCGAGGCCGCCGAGCAGCTCAATGCCACTGTCGTGGACATGCGCTTTGCTAAACCGCTCGATGAAAACTTACTGCGTGAATTGGCCGCCAGCCACGCACTGCTGGTGACCATAGAAGAGAATGCCATTGCCGGTGGTGCCGGTTCTGGGGTCAGCGAATATCTGTCCAATGCGGGTTTAAATACACCGCTATTGCACCTGGGTTTGCCCGACTACTTTGTCAGACACAACAGCCAGGCAATGCAACTGGCCGGGGTAGGACTCGACAGCAACGGTATTTATCAAGCCATTCACCAGCACTGCGACACACGAAACATTACACCTGCGCGAATCAGCGCTGCGCTGACTGTCAGTTAATCCGCCGAAACGGCGGTAACGCGCTGAGCAATTCCCGGCCATAGCGCTTGGTGAGTAAACGGTTATCCAGAATTGTCACCCGACCACTGTCGTTCTCGGTGCGTAACAAGCGCCCACAAGCCTGAATCAGGCGCAGACAGGTATCGGCCAGCGACAGAGTGCGAAAAGCGTTACCACCCTGAGCTTCAATCCATTCCGCCCGCGCCGCCTGGATGGGATCGTCAGGCACCGGGAACGCCAGCTTAGCGATCACCACATGACGGCAGTAATCGCCGGGCAAATCCATGCCCTCGGCAAAACTGGCAAGACCAAAAATGGTGCTGGTCTCACCTCGATCAATCCGCTCTCGATGACGGCGAAGAATCTCGGGGACCGGCACCTCCCCCTGTACCAGTAAGCGCTCGGCCAACTCTTTATCGACACCCTCCACGACGGCTTCCAACTGACGCCGAGACGCGAACAACACCAGACTACCGCCACTTTCAGCACTGAGTAAGTCCGGCAATTGCGCGATGATCGCCTCGGTGTGGGCAGACGCATCACCTGCGTCGGCAATATCAGGAATCGCCAACTCACCGCGCCTGGGGTAATCAAAGGCTCCCGGAACCGCGAGCATACGGCTGTTGGCGGGCGCCCCGGTGTCCAAACTAAAGCGCTCAAAACTCCCCAACGAGCGCAGCGTGGCCGAGGTCAGTACTGCCGCGTGACAACGCTTCCAAAGATGCTCAATCAGGGTCTCCGCTGAACTCACTGGAGCCGCGCTGACGCGAAGATCTCCCGTAGGCTCACGACTGATCCAACGTGCCAGAGGCGGCACACCCGGGGGATCATCACTGGCCATGGCCGTCCACAAGCGGCAAATGCTATCACCGCGCCCCTGCCACTGGCCAATCGCCTGGTAGTACTGCTCCAGGTCAACGCGGGGAATGGGGAAGTTGGGGTTTTCGAGGGCTGTCTCAAGGCTATCGCCAATGGTGCTGAGCTGGGCGGACAGTTCGCCAAAGCACGCGGACAATTCGTCGGCGACTACTTTTAAGGTATCGGGAATGATGCCACCCGGAAAACGGTGGCGCTCGCTTGCATCTCTCCGCGCATAGGCTTTTTTTTCTGCTGCGCCGTCAGTGCTAAAGCACGCCTCGAGTAGCGGGGCGACCTGCTGGTTCAACTGGATCGCCTCTACCGCCAACTCGCCTAAAGCTACGCTCTGCTCAATCAGCTCAGGAGATTCGGCAAACAGGGTGGCAGCGCGATCACCGTGACTCTGCAAGCGCCCCAACCAACTCCCCGTCGCTTCCAGGGCACACTGTGCGCCAAAGTGGTTTAAGGCCGTATCAGCCAGGCGATGGGCTTCATCGAAGACATAAATAGTTTCCTCCGGGGGCGGCAATATCACGCCGCCACCGAGCGCTAAATCTGCCATCACCAGGTCGTGATTGGCGACAATACAATCGGCATCTTCCACCTTGGCGCGAGCGCGGTAGAAACAACATTCTGAAATCAGGCGACAGCGATGACCTGAGCACTGCCGACCATCAATAGTAAGCGCACGCCACAGGGGATCCGGGATGCTGTCGGACCAGCGATCGCGATCACCATCCCATTCATCGTCGCGCCAGGCTTCACCTAGCTTGGCTATCAAACGACTATCGCCCCGGCCACCGACAAAAGGCATTTCATCTTCAAATAAAAACTGGCCGCTTTGCGCCGCATTGACGCTGCTCTCACATTGCTCCAAACGCAGCGGACACAAATAGCGACCCCGGCCCTTGGCCAGCGCAAAACTTTCATCCCAGCCGGTAGCGCGCATTAAATCGGGGATGTCTCTATCCACCAACTGTCCCTGTAGCGCCACGGTGCCCGTCGCAACCACCACTTTTTTGCCCTGGGCTTTCGCCAGGGGCAATGCTGCGAGTAAATACGCCAGGGTTTTACCGGTACCGGTGCCCGCTTCAACGGCGCACACTTTTGCTGCGGAAGGGTCCGTTGCCAACTTACCGAGAAAACCGGCAATCTCGGCAATCATCTGGCGCTGGCCAAATCTCGGCTTGAGCTCACGCTGTTTCAAAAAGGCACGGTAGCCCTCCTGAATGGTGGCTTTGACTTCGTCGGTAAGTGCCATTTAACTGCGGGTCATCTAAAACGCTATCATTTAAGCGTAAGTTCCCGCTGTACCTTAAGCTCGTCTGTGTCCGCTACTTGCGGCGTCGCCGGTGATGTCGTCCGTGATATCGGTGGCGATGCCGCCTGTGATG
Organism: Porticoccaceae bacterium; assembly: GCA_036961295.1. Classification (GTDB taxonomy): domain Bacteria; phylum Pseudomonadota; class Gammaproteobacteria; order Pseudomonadales; family Porticoccaceae; genus JAGPUQ01. Next base: position 108,328 of record JBALVX010000002.1, read on the forward strand.
TCGATGACGAGGTTAATGATGATGCCGTTTCCGTTACGATTTTCATCTCGGATAACTGGAGAGCTTGCACCACTGGATTGGCGTACATGGCGAGAAAAATATCCTGCTCTGCTGGTGGGATAGTTTGTAGGCGCTGCTTAAAAAACTGCTCTTTTTCGGCCCACTCACTCTCATTTACATCACTGTTCAGATCGGCTTTCAACTGTTCAAGCTGATCATTAGTACCGTGCAGCATCTGGTAGGCGATTAAATGTGGTGCCTGTAACTGGTAATGACTAATGATTTCGCGGTCAATAATTTCGGCAAGCTGGTCGGCAGTGTCGAAGTTTTGCTTCACAAGCTCACCAGACACGGCTTCATCAGACAAGGGCTCACCAACCAAGGATTTACCAGACACGGGCTCACCAAAGGCCACCACAATTCGGCCCTTGTCGCCCATAATGCCCGCATAAATACTTTTTAAATCTTCGTACTGATCTTTTTGGTAACTGCCTTCGCTGCGCAGCGCGTGCAACTCCCGAGTTTTATCCTTATCGCAGGGATCAAATTCGTAGGAAATTGAGACCGGCACAATACGCAGTTCTACCAATGCCTGGGCAAAATTCTGACCCTTTGTTTTACTCAGGGCCAACATTTTCAACATTGCCGTTTCGGTTTTATCGATACCGTCTTTGGCTCGCCCTTCGCTCTGGGCAATCCAGATCGAACAATTTTCTTCAACAACAGAATGACGAATATAGGCTGACAACTGTTTTAGCGCCGCCAGCTTTTCTCGGCGACCGGCAGACGAACGCTTCACAATAAAACTTTTGTTAATACGCATCAGGTCGCTGGCAAAGGGCTTGCTCAGCAGGTTGTCGCCAATGGCGATGCGCGTGGTCTTGAAGTCGTGATCATCCAGCACCAAATTAACCATCGCCGGGTCCATGGCGATATCCCGATGATTACTGATAAACAAATAGGCTTGATCGGATTGGAGCGCTGTCAAACCGCGCACGGAGATGCCCGTCGATGCCACCTGCATATGGGCATGCAAGTGAGCGCTAATCAATTGCTGGAAATCGCGCACGGTATTGATACGAGTAAATACCCGCCGCACCCTCAGTCCCACCAACCAGCGCGCGAGTCTCCGACCTAAACCCGATCGCTTTAAACGCGGTAGTTTTAGGCCCGCGAGAATATCGAGAAACTCGGTATCGACACTCAGTCGGTCAAGCACCCCGCGCACTTCGTCGTCGCGATAGGGGCGAATATCATCAAAATCAAACTCTGAATTAGACATCGGCTCACTCATACTGGCATTTTCGGTACATACCAGGGCACGTCACAGGCGTAGTCCTCCACCAGTCCGACCACGTCCAACACCAGAGTAAACAAGGCCATGCGCACCAACAAGCCATTGTCGGTTTGGCGGAAAATAGCCAGATTCGGATTGCCGTCAAGATCACTGTCCAGCTCATTGGCCTCGGCGCGGGAGTCTCTGGGCAAAGGATGCATAATCACGGTATTGGGTTCGCAGTGCTTGGTATAGAGACTCTGGTTGAGTCGGAAGCGTCCGCGATACAGATCCGCCTGCTGCCGATCCGGGAAACGCTCTTCCTGAATACGCGTGGAGTAGACAATATCGACGTGGGCAATACTCGGCTCAAGGCTGTCCGACACTTCAATCTGATGGCCTGCAGCGCGTATGATCTCCACAATTTCTTCCGGCATCTGCAACTCGGGTGGCGATACCAATACAATCTGGATATTGTCGTACAGCGCCAGTAGTTTGCCTAGCGAATGCACTGTGCGGCCGTATTTAAGATCGCCGATCATCGCTATGCGTAAACCATCGATACCGCGCCCACGGCCCGCCATTTCTTTTTCGATGGTGAACAAATCCAGTAGCGCCTGACTCGGATGTTCGTTGCTACCGTCGCCACCATTGAGCACTGGCACCCGGCTGGCACCGGCAAATTCCGCCACTGAACCCGCCTCGGGATAGCGCATGCAGATAATATCGCTAAAACCGGACAACACCCGTGCGGTGTCCTGTAGGGATTCGCCCTTGACCACCGACAGACTGTCCATGCCTACGGATTCGCGAACTTCGCCCCCCAGCAAATTAAATGCGGAACCAAAACTAATTCGGGTGCGGGTACTGGCTTCAAAAAACATATTGCCCAGAATCGCGCCCTCCAGCACCCGCGTCGCTTTACGACGCTGCGCATAGGGTTCCATTTGAACGGCAACACGAAATACTTTTTGAATGTCCTCCCGCTCAAACTGTTGAATCGAGAGGATGTGCGAACCTGTAAATTCCACGGCATTCCTAATTATGGCTAAGGGACTGGGTAAACGACTGGGATTCTAGCGGTTTTCAGCTGACTCAACCAGCAATGTTCCGCAGCAAAGATAAATAATCCTGTCTAATCGATATGTTTAAACGGCATTTTTGTACGGCTCCCCTACACAGTATTTTATACGGCTTTTTATACAGTAATGCCAAGCTCACTACGTACCCGCTGCCCCCAGACTCTCAGAGCCTCCATCAAGGCAAGCACGGAGGCATCTGTGGTACTCGCCGTAATTTGATCCAGCTCGCACTCATAGACCGATAGCGTAAGGTAAACAGATTCAGCTCCGGTAACACGTTCGCGGCACAAATTACGCCAGTCTTCGACCTCAGTAGCGCTTAAAGTATCAGGGAAATTACGTGCCCGGTAATGCCATAACAGTTCTCGGTAACGAGCATCACTAAACGGAAAGTGAGCCGCGTCCAATTCAACACCCGAGCTAGCGCGCACGCCAGAAAGCAGCGGTTTATCTGCGTTAGGTAAAAAGCCCTGATACAAGCCCTGCTCCGCATCGTCTATATTGGCGTAGTCAGGCCGCACAAAGACGGACTGCAACTTTGCTCTAAACTCTTGATTTGCGCCCTGTTGCTGCAAGGTCTTCCAGTTGGCCATACAGTGTTCAAGATCGATATTGAGCCGATCGGCAGCGGCGGCATCTAGCAACTTGGGCGTGGCGATCGCCGGACAGCGATTGAGGTGAATGGCTTTCAGAGGAATGCGTTTGCTATTTTCCGGTAACTGATCGGCACTGGCAAACACCCGCTCGCGAATTTGATCGGCATTGAGATCTACCAGCGCATCAACATCGCCAGCCAGGTTAAAGCAGATAATGGCATTTTTATTCACCGGGTCTACGGCCAGGGGCACCATCAAGGCTGTGTAGCCGTTGGCACGAGGTAATTTCCCCGATACGTGCAGTACCGGTTGCTGGGCGATCGGATCGAGCATCGCGGCAACTTTATGTTTGGAGCGATGGCTATAAAAATAATCGTAAAGCCGAGGTTGCTTGTCACGCACCAGTCGCGCCAGAGCAATGGTGGCCATGACGTCGGACAGCGCGTCGTGAGCAGATTCGTGAGCGACACCATTTACCCGCGTTAAATCTTCCAGTTTAAAACTGGGAGAGCCGTCATCTTTATCGGGCCAGATAATACCCTCGGGGCGCAAGGCGCGAGTCAGTCGCAGCATATCGATAATGTCCCAGCGCGAGTTACCTTGTTTCCACTCGCGCTCGTAGGGATCGTAAAAATTCCGGTACAAGAGATAGCGACTAAATTCATCATCGAAACGAATACTGTTGTAGCCCACTCCGCAGGTTCCCGGACGTCCCAGTTCGGCAACAATGCGCGCAGCAAATTCAGCTTCGGAAACACCCTGCTCCAGAGCCAATTGTGGAGTGATGCCGGTCACCATGCAGGCCCCAGGGTGAGGCAAAATATCGATGGAAGGCTGGCAGTACAAGGTCAGCGGATCGCCGATAACATTGAGGCTTTCATCGGTGCGCACACCGGCAAATTGCAGGGGGCGATCTCGAGCCGCAGCAATGCCTGTGGTTTCGTAGTCGTGCCAGTAGAGTGTATTCACCAAGATCATTACCCCGGGGTTCGTGCCGCTTCTTGTAGTGTCATTTCTTGTAATGTCACTTCTTATAGTGCCATTAGCATCAATAAAACAATTATTTTTAAGCAAAAAAAACGACGTCCAAAGACGCCGTTTTTTCAATCGTGGTGCAAGTGTTAACTCACTCCATGATCTCGGTGTAAGACAACTCACCAATCACGCGACGGTTACGCTGACGACCTTCGTCAGTGTTGTTGTCGGCGATAGGACGGCTTTCACCGTAACCAACCGAAGAAATACGATCTGCAGCAATGCCGTATTGTTGCGACATTCTCGCTTTAACTGCAGCTGCCCGACGGTCAGAAAGATTCTGGTTGTAGGCGTCTCCACCTCTGGAATCAGTATGGCCTTCAAGTACCAGATCAATATCGTCATGGGCCTTCATAGCATTAGCAACGGCTTCTAACTCATCACCGTAAATATTGCGAACTGTGGCCTTGTCGAAATCGAACTCAACATTTAAGCGAACACTGATAGTACGCATTTCGGGCTCAGGTGCTGGACCTGCTTCAGGCTCCGGAATAGGAGTGGGTGCAACTGGCAACGGAGCAGCCTTGGGCGCATTAAAGTAGTAGTTCAAAGCCAGATTAATCGCAGCATCATTAACACCACTCTGACCTTCACGTATTTTGTGCAAACCGCGCACGTCACCGCGAAATTCAAAATGATCGCTGATCATCTTGGACATACCAATACCTAAAGCTAACTGCCAGCTGTGCTCGTCATCAGTATCGGTAAGATAGGGACTCGTCAAGCTAGGGTCCTGGTCATCAAGGTCATAGTAATTGACGCCACTCACCAGATAGGTTCGCCACTCTTTACTATCCGGGTTAGCTTCACCCAACCAGTAGTAAAAATCGAGTTTAGCGGTATCCATATCTTCGCCGCCGACATCAGTGCCAACACCCGCTTCCAATGCCCAGTCGTTGAAGAAACGATAACCTAAGTTAAGGCCACCAACTACCGCTTCTTCAGCACCGCCAACAAAGCGCTCGCTGTCGAGATAGTAACCGGTTAAAGAAGACCCAACGTACAAACCTTCATTTGCCTGAACGGTAGTGCCAATAGCCAAGCTGGCTGCTAAAACCGCTCCGCCAATCGCTGTGCTTATATTCTTCATGTGTTTCACCCTATTGATTCCTTTTAAATTCCCAAACCCAGTCACCTGGTAACTACAAGCTACAACTTCCTTCGTGATTAATTAGGTGCACTGATAGTTATATAATCCCGGTGTTTTTAATGTAACACACGGGAAACGTAGCCATTCTACCCTCGTTTGAGGTGACTTTGCACTACATAAGAGCAAATAATTACCCTCACTCAGCCGTAGGCAATATCGGACAACGGCCACCTTCCCGTTAACTGACCTCTAACGAACGTTCTTCAATCACTGCCTTCCAGTGCTGCGGCCCAGTGATATGCACCGACTCACCGCGACTATCAACGGCTACGGTAACCGGCATATCTTTCACTTCGAACTCATAAATGGCTTCCATACCCAGTTCCGGGAAGGCCACAACTTTCGATCCGACGATGGCTTTTGATACCAAATACGCCGCGCCACCAACCGCCATTAAATACACCGCCTTATTATCGCGAATTGCGTCAATACCCTGCGGACCGCGCTCAGCTTTGCCGACCATGCCAATCAGACCGGTTTGCTCCAGCATGGTTCGGGTAAATTTATCCATCCGGGTGGCGGTAGTGGGACCTGCTGGCCCAACCACTTCATCGCCCACTGGGTCCACCGGCCCGACGTAGTAAATAAAACGATTTTTGAAATCTACCGGTAGTGGTTCGCCCGCCGCCAATAGATCGATAATTTTTTTATGAGCGGCGTCACGACCGGTCAACAATTTACCGGAAAGCAATACGGTTTCGCCCGGCTTCCAGTCGAGAACATCCTTGGCAGAAATGTCGTCGAGATTGACCCTACGCACGTCCTCGCCGACTTCCCAGGCGACATCGGGCCAGTCGTCCAGATTCGGTGGGCTTAACTGCGCGGGGCCGGAGCCATCGAGCGTAAAGTGGATGTGCCGAGTCGCTGCACAATTAGGAATCAGAGCCACCGGTTTGTTAGCCGCGTGAGTAGGGTAATCTTTGATTTTGACATCGAGTACCGTGGTCAAGCCACCCAGCCCTTGCGCACCAATACCGAGATCGTTGACCTTATCCATCAACTCCAGGCGCAATTCTTCCCCGCGGTTAGACGCGCCTCGCTGCCGCAAGTCCTGGATATCGATAGGATCGAGCAAGGCTTCTTTAGCCAATACCATGGCTTTTTCAGCCGTGCCGCCGATGCCAATACCCAGCATACCCGGCGGGCACCAACCCGCGCCCATGGTAGGTAGCTGCGCCAATACCCAGTCCACCACGGAGTCCGAGGGATTAAGCATGGCAAACCTGGCTTTGGCTTCGGAGCCACCGCCTTTTGCGGCAACGTGAATCTCAACCGTATCGCCGGGAACGATGTCGTAGTGAATCACTGCGGGCGTGTTGTCGCCGGTATTTTTGCGCGCGCCATCGGGGTCATCGAGAATAGAAGCACGCAACAAATTATCCGGATCCAGATACGCGCGACGGACACCTGCGTTGACCATGTCTGACAAGGCCATATCGCCTTCCCAATTGACGTTCATCCCCACTTTCAAAAATACCGTAACGATGCCGGTATCCTGACAAATGGGCCGGTGACCAAGGGCGCACATTCGCGAATTCACCAAAATTTGTGCCAGCGCATCCCGTGCCGCCGGCGACTCTTCGCGCAGGTAGGCCTCGTGCACACCCTGAATAAAATCCACCGGGTGGTAGTAGGAGATGAATTGCAGTGCATCGGCAACGCTTTGAATTAAATCATCCTGGCGAATCAACGTCATCGCGGGGTCTCCCAATTAATAGTTGTCATGTGTATCACCAAGCCATTAGGGCTGTTCTAACTGTTGCCGAATGGTTTGTAGTTCCTGATTGATTTGACGTCGAAAGCTATCGACCGCCCCCATGGCTTTTTGGTTTTCACTGCTGGCACTTGCCACTTGATCGCGCAAAGCCTGCACTTGCTGCTCCAGCCGACTCACACCGGAACGCGCAGCCTTAAGCTCACCGCGTACATCTTCAAACTCGGCGCTAACGGCAAGGCCGTCACTCTTCAGGGCCTGGGTATCGCCACTGACTGCATCAACCTTTGCGTCGAGTTTATTCAATGTGGTTTTAGTCGCAGCCACCGAGCTGTTTACTTTTTTCAGGGTGCTGGACTGCGCCGCCAGCGTGGCCTGGTGTTCTTCCAGGGTTTTGCGATTGCGGTCATTGGCCACGCCCCAGAGTTTTTTGATTTCCGACCACTGCTTGTCCAGTTCTGCAGACTGCTCCTTAAGTCGCACCGATATCGCTGCACCGGACTGACTCAGGGACTCATCGGTAGAGTTTATTTTTGAAGACAATTCTGCAAAACGCTCGCTTAACTCTGACTGCTGAACACTCTGCTGCCAGGCAAACCAGGCCAGCGCAACCAGACCAAGCAATAAGACAAGCACCAAAAACTTACTCGACCCAGCACTCTTACCCTCAGTCTCACTAGACCTATGGCTGGGCGAAGGTTCAATCTTAGCGCGCCGATTATCCTCATAGGCTTCACCCGTATCGTAGGCCTCAACATCACCGTCTCGCCGCCCAAAAACTGGCTCTCTTTTCCCCAACTCATCATCATTCATCGCTTATTTCTCATTAGTCGTTATCAAGCCCTTATACACAGTTAGACTCTATTTTAACCGTAGACAAACTCTATCCTAACTACAGACAACGCAATTATAACGCCGTGCACCCTCTGCTCGAAATTAAAGACGAAAAAAAACCGGCCTCAACGACCGGTTTTTTCATGCCTGCTGACACTTACAGCAGATGTAGTACCCCACCCAATACTGCGGTGAGAATAATGCTGTGCATAATAACGCCTTTAACGGATGCCATTGGTCCTTGCTTGCCGACGATCGCGTTGACTTCGAGGGCCGCCACGATAACCAGGGCAACAATTAAACCGATGCCGCCACCATTGGCCGAAAGAATGTGTTCGCTGCTGTAACCCAAGTGCGGGGAAGCCAGCATGCAATAGGCCATGGGCGCCGAAAACAAGGTATTAGTGCGCGAAGCCAGCAGTGCTTTGGCGCCCGCTGCCGGGCCATCGCCGCCCTGAACGATGCCGAGAGCGATTTTCTGGTTAGGCCAGATAATGATCCAGACATTCAAAAACATCAGCGTGCCCAGTAAGGCACCGACCACAATAAAGTCGTTCAGCACGCTCTGTTTACCCACAGCGACCAGCAGTACCAGACCGGTGAGGAAGGTAAACATCGCACCCCAGCGGAACCACCACAGCGCACTAGGTGCCAATTTTGCTTTGGCATCAGACAGCGCCTCAGGCGTTGCTTGCTTAAAGTAGCCGCCCTGCACAAAGTTAAAGTAGTACAAAAAACCAATCCAGGTTATGCCAAACAGCACGTGCGCCCAGCGGAATAAAAAATTGATAAAGTCCATCGCGTCCATCATAGCCACCTTATTATGTTGTCGATTTATTGATTAATGCTATCTGTGCTAACTATCGGTAGTTCCTGCCACTCGCGCGACAGCCTTGGTAGTCACCTGCTTAACCCTGTCTATTCTAATCGTAAATGCTAACAATAAAAACCATCCCGTCAATAAGCGCTTACCCGGGGAATACTGCCTGACGGCTAGCCTCAGTAAATTTTAATCCCTGGTGCTTCCCGTGCTGAGATAAAAATTAAAGTCCATAAAAAAACCCCGCACAACAGGCGGGGTTTTTATGACTAGCCAGGGAAAAACAGCTTACATCATGCCGCCCATTCCACCCATGCCGCCCATTCCACCCATATCGGGCATACCACCGCCCATGCCACCGCCCATCCCACCGGCTGAATCGTCAGCGGTATCGGCTACCATGGCTTCGGTAGTGATCATCAGGCCAGCAATCGACGCAGCGCCTTGCAAAGCGGTACGCGTTACCTTAGCAGGATCGAGAATACCCATGGCAATCAGGTCGCCGTATTCACCGGTGCCCGCGTTGTAACCGTAGTTACCTTTACCCTGCTTGACCTTATCGGCAACAACAGAGCTTTCTTCACCACAGTTTTCAACGATTTGACGCAAAGGTGCTTCCATTGCACGTAGCGCAATGCCAATACCCACAGTTTGATCGGGGTTATCGCCCTCAAGACTGCCAATGGCCTTCGCAGCGCGCAGCAAAGCAACACCGCCGCCAGGTACCACGCCTTCTTCTACCGCTGCACGAGTTGAGTGCAGTGCATCTTCAACGCGGGCTTTTTTCTCTTTCATTTCTACTTCAGTGGCTGCGCCAACTTTGATTACCGCAACACCACCGGCCAGTTTAGCCAGACGTTCTTGCAGTTTTTCGCGATCGTAGTCAGAAGTAGTGTTCTCGATTTCGGCACGAATTTGCGCAACGCGCGCTTTAATGTCTTTCGCAGTGCCGACGCCATCAATCAAGACCGTGTTTTCTTTGGTCATGGTGAGACGCTTGGTTTGACCCAGGTGCTCAAGGGTAGTGCTTTCGAGGTCGAGGCCGACTTCTTCAGAAATCACGGTACCACCTGTCAACACAGCGATGTCTTGCAACATCGCTTTACGACGATCACCAAAGCCCGGCGCTTTACAGGCCGCAACTTTCACGATGCCGCGCATATTGTTGACAACCAAAGTCGCCAGCGCTTCGCCTTCAACGTCTTCGGCAATGATAGCCAGTGGCTTGCCAGATTTAGCAACCGCTTCCAGTAAAGGCAGCAGCTCGCGGATGTTGGAGATTTTAGCGTCAACCAACAAAAGGTAGGGCGACTCCAGCTCAACACTCATGCTTTCCTGAGTATTGATAAAGTAAGGTGACAGGTAGCCGCGATCGAACTGCATACCTTCAACGATATCGAGTTCATTTTCGAGACCGGAACCTTCTTCAACGGTAATCACACCTTCTTTACCAACTTTGTCCATGGCTTCGGCGATAATTTCACCGACCGGGGAATCACTGTTGGCAGAAATAGTACCTACCTGGGCGATTTCCTTGGTGTTAGAGCAGGGCTTGGCCAGCTTGGAGATTTGCTCAACCGCAGCAATGACGGCTTTGTCGATGCCGCGCTTCAGATCCATCGGGTTCATGCCCGCTGCAACTGATTTCAGGCCTTCATTCAAAATCGCCTGTGCCAGCACTGTTGCTGTAGTAGTACCGTCGCCCGCTTCGTCCGAAGACTTGCTGGCCACTTCTTTGACCATCTGCGCACCCATGTTTTCGAACTTGTCTTTCAGTTCGATTTCTTTAGCAACAGACACACCATCTTTAGTAACCGTAGGGGCACCAAAAGATTTATCCAAAACCACGTTACGACCTTTAGGGCCAAGGGTAACCTTAACCGCGTCGGCCAGGACATTAACGCCCGCCAGCATTCTGTGCCGGGCGGAATCACCAAATTTCACATCTTTAGCAGCCATGATGTCTTTCCTTCTCTTTTATAGACTTAAATAGTTAATCGAGGTATTCGTCGGGGTTGCTTACGCTACCACGCCGAAGATATCGCGTTCGTGCATGATGATCAGCTCAGAGCCATCGTCATCTTCAACGGTGTTATTACCGGCATAAGCACCGAATATAACTTTGTCGCCGACTTTAACTTCGAGCGGGCGAACATCGCCATTTTCTAAACAATAACCAATACCGGCGGCAACAACTTCGCCCTGATTGGGTTTTTCTTGTGCCGAACCGGGTAATAAAATACCGCCAGCAGTTTTTTCCTCTTCTTTGTTACGACGAACCACTATACGGTCTTGTAAGGGACGAATTTTCATTACGACTTTCTCCACCTGTCTTTATTTATTAACTTGAGTTATTTGCTTTAACACCCCGGACGAGCCGGAATCTGTGCCATATCTGGTGACAGCGCCTGGGAATACAAGGGCCGAGCGTAAAAAAGTTATGCCTGATCGAGGAAAACCGGAGCTGCGGCGAGCAATCTGCGCCCGGACATCGACTACCTGGACATAGACTGCCTGAACATAGACAGCCTCATTATTGATAAGAACTGCACAGATCCCTCAATCATCGCGCTTGCTGGAACTACCCTCTTCAATTTCGCCCTCGTACTCACCCTCATAGGTATTGCCAACTTTGGTATCCACCCTGCCTTCCGCCCCAGGCTTGGCACCAGGAGGCGAGGGCCGACGCGAAGCTTGCCAGGTACTGTTGACCGTAAACGTTCGGCCGCTCATATTCATCCCGCCGACACCCCCTACCCGCGCCAGTAAACGATCGGCCAGGGCGGCGCGCAAGGGACTAATCAAACCCAAAAACCCGATCGTATCGGTGACAAACCCGGGGGTCAGCAACAGCGCCCCAGACACCGCCAGGGCCATACCTTCAACCATCTCACGGGCGGGTAATTCACCCGCCTCCATGCGCTGCTGCCCGCGCATCAGGGTGGCAAAACCCTGCTGGCGCAATAATCCGTAACCCACTGCAGCAGTCAGCAACACCAGTCCGATGGTAGGCCAGGGGCCAATAACACCGCCCACCCCAATCAGCACCCACATTTCGAGTACCGGCATAGCAATAAACAGCAATAATAATAGGCGCAAAAAAGGCATCCAGCTTAGGGTTTAAATCAGGTATTAACTAGAACATGGGGCTTATGCTGCCACTTTCAAGCGCTGGACTAGCCCCAGGTTTAGCCACCAACGGTAAAATAGTTTAGGGTTGCCCGCTTGAGCGCATTAGCCCGAGGGTTCCTAGCTATCGACATACCGCCTATTGTGGTTATCCACTGTGAATAACATCACTCCTCCGACCCGCCCAACAGCTGGGATTGACTGGCTGGCCTCGCTCAGCATTTATCTCGATGTGCGCATGCCCAAAATCTTATTGCTGGGCTCGATAAGCGGCTTCCCCTGGGTATTGATCGGCTCGATGATCACTTTGTGGTTAAAAGATACCGGCTTTAGTCGCAGCAATATCGGCTTGTTCGGGGTGATTTTTACCGTATACGCGCTGAATATGCTGTGGGCACCAGTGGTAGACAACCTGCGCATTCCCCTGCTATCCAAGTGGGTGGGCTTGCGGAAAAGCTGGATATTGCTAATGCAGGTCATCATTATGATTGGCATCTGCGCGCTGAGCACGCTAACCCCGACAGAACATATTAAGTGGATCGCTGCCTGGGCGTTTATTATCGCCCTCGCCAGCGCTACTCAGGATATATCCATCGACGCCACGCGCATTGAGCTAATCGGTGAACTGGAAGTCAGCAAGATCGGCGCCGGATCGGCCATGGCCACTTCCGGCTGGTGGATCGGCTACGGCTTTGGCGGTGGTGCGGCACTATATTGCGCCAACCTGCTCCAGCAACAGGGGCTCGACAACTACTGGCAAACGACCTATCTACTTTCCCTGATTTACATTGTAATCAGCGTCCTGCTGCTACTGGTATTTGTCCGCGAACCCTGCCACAAAAACCGGGCACAACATCAAAGCAGTGATACCGAAGCCATGGCTGAGCTTTTGTTTCAACAACCGACTGGGAACGAATCGGGAAAACATACCCGCCGCCTGATTGCGGGGATCGTCTTAAGTGGATTATTTTTCAGCTTCGCGGGATTTGAAGCACTGCAAGCGCTACTGACGCAACACCTGGGAACCGATAACGGCCTCGTTCAGTTCCTGGCCTTATGGGTCGCGTTTATGCTCGTCGCAGCACTGTTTGTTGCGGCAATAACGCAGTTCAGACCCAAGACGTCCCCGGCTTCTCTGCCCTCTCAGGTACTGCCCTCCCACACGCAACCCTTCCGCATAGAAGCCGGCTCCGCCAGACACAAGTTCGCCCACGTCCTCGCTATTTACTACATGCCAGTCGCACGTTTTCTGCAGCAGCATGGTTCTCGAGTTGGCCTGCTGCTGCTCGCGGTTATTTTCTTTTTCAAAATTGGAGAAGCTTTTTTGGGGCGCATGTCACTGGTGTTTTATCAGGAAATCGGCTTCGACAAACAAGACATCGCGATTTATTCCAAGGCCCTCGGTACGCTAACGGTCTGCGTATTCGCCGTTATTGGCAGCGTCATCAACGCCCATTACGGTTTATTCCGCGGCCTGGTGCTGAGCGCCATTGCCATGGCCGCCACCAACTTACTGTTTGCCGCGCTGGCCTGGTGGCCGGAAAAGTGGCTGTTTACCATTGCGGTCGTTGGAGACCAATTCACCGCCGCCATCTCTACTGTGGCCTTCGTGGCATTTATTTCCCAGTTGTGCGACCGCTCTTACACCGCCAGCCAATATGCGGCTTTCGCCTCCATCGGCAACTTCGCCCGCACTAGCCTGGCAGCATCCAGCGGTATGTTAGTGGATGGTCTCGGTGGCAACTGGCCGGTGTTCTTCGTGCTGACCGCGGTGATGGTCATCCCTTCGCTGATCTTATTATTTTGGCTGCGCAAGGATATCGCACCTATTTTAGCAGGCAAGTCTTTCAGGTAAGTCTCACAAGCAGGTCTCGTAGATAAGCCTCGTAAACAAGCCTCGCAGGCAAGATAGGCGGTATTAGCGAACTGGCAGGCAAGCCGCTCAAACAAGAGGTTATACATGACTCGCATTTACACTCGCAGCGGCGACCAAGGCGACACCGGTTTAGCCAACGGTAGTAGAGTCCGCAAGGACAGCCTGAGAATAGAAGCCATCGGCACGGTCGATGAGTGCAACACTCAGGTCGGTTTACTACTGTCGCATCTATCCGATAGCGATGAGTTGCGGCCCATACTGGAACAGGTACAGCACCGCTTATTGGACGTGGGCGCGACACTGGCTGCTGCGCCATCCACTCTCAGTCACGCTGATGTCGAACTGCTGGAGAAGCAAATTGATAAGGTGGACGCCAAACTCAGTCCGCTCAAACAGTTTATTTTGCCGGGGGGGAATGCTGCCGCAGCCACGGCTCATGTCGCCCGTGCGGTGTGTCGGCGCGCTGAGCGCTGCGTGCTTGCCTTAGGTGCGGCAACGGTGAACAACGAGGATGAGTTGCCGTCGGAAGTCTTGTGCTATTTGAATCGTTTGTCCGATTTACTATTTACCGTCGCTCGCGCTCTAGCGGCGCGCGACGGGGATGATGTGGCCTGGATACCTGGCTCCTAGCAAGACTAACAACCGGCATTAATCCGCTTAACCAGTATTAATCCGCTTAAAAAGACACCGTAAGCACCGCCACAAATACCAGCCAGGCCAGGGTACAACGAAAGAACAGGGACTCCAGGCTACGCACCTGAGTAGCCAGACGACTACCGGCACTAGCATCGGCGTCGGCAGAATCAGGTGTAAACGAGGTGCTTACGAAAGCGCCCAATAAACTGGGACTCGACTCGGTACTCACCAGGGATTCCAACCAGGTTTCAACACAAGATCCGAAATTGCCGACTATCGCTAAAATCAAACCCAGGGCCCGCACCGGCAGCCACTCGGCCCAGTACAGCCAGCTTCGAGCCAGACTGGCATTGTCTTTGGTGTGGTCTTTAGTATTGTCGCCATCGTTATCATCGACCACCACATCCGTGTCTTCGCCAGAGCTTTCAACAAGGTCTGTCTCTTTAGCCTGCGCCGAAAGCCACAGCAAGCGATACAGCAGTGCAGCGGCGGGGCCAAGTACGAAGAACCAAAATACCACGGCAAATACATGTTCCATAAAACGATAAGACAAGGAATTGATGACCTGTCCCGACAGAGCCTCATCATCCGCCACATCCAGCCCGGGGGCATCGCTTTGCCCAGAGAGCGCCTCAGTGCGATGATAAACCCCCTGCATATCCTGGTTCTCAGCGTCGTCGGCCAGAGCAGTTATGTCATCGACCACATCACCACGCCCAAAACTGTATAACAACACTGCCACGGCTACCGCCAGCGATACCAGACCAAAGACCCAGCCATGCACAAAGCGCAGCAGCAGGTCCAGCCCAATAACCGGCAAGGCCAGGCCCACCAACAATCTTGGCAGCCCCTCAGGCAGATAGGTGAGACTGCTATACCAGTCCGAATACCAGGTATCACGCTGTAAACCCTCCGGAATTTTTTCGTTATAGAGCACCGCCAGGGCGATCAGTAGCACTATGAGTCCCATCTTATTTTGCCTCAGTATTAACTTTACATTCGCAGACTATAAAACGTACTAGCTAGTTAGTTATTCATTCAGCCGGTCAGTCGGTTTTTTCAAGCAGTGCCAAAAACTTGTGCCAGTCGAAGCCTGGTCCGGGATCAGTTTTACGTCCCGGAGCGATATCGCTATGCCCCACGATACGCTCTCTGATGATGGCAGGATAGCGGGTTTGCAGCGCCCGTGTCGTTTCAGCTAGAACCGCGTACTGCCTCTCAGTATAGCCCGAGGTGTCGGTGCCTTCGAGCTCGATACCGATAGCAAAGTCGTTGCAGCGTTCGCGCCCTTCAAAACTGGATTGACCCGCGTGCCAGGCGCGCTGGTCGAAGGGCACAAATTGAGTGCACTCGCCATCGCGATCAATCAATAGGTGGGCGGAAACTTCTGCATCGGCAATACTGGCAAAATACGGATGGTCGCCGGGTGACAAACAATTAGTGAACAGCCGCTCGATATAAGGGCCGCCAAATTCCCCGGGTGGGAGGGAGATGTTGTGGATCACCAGGAGTGAGATTTCGGAGCTCTGCGCGCTTGAGCACGACTTGTCGTTGGTCCGTGAATCACAGTTGGGCGAAAGTACTCGGCGAGCGCCGCTGCACCAGCCATCCGCACTGATGACGGCGCTTTTAATGCCGCGTTCCTCTAAAACCATTGCCCTTTAAAACCACCACCCTTTAATCCCATGCTGTCTTCAGTTACGCGGTTCTTTAATACCATTATTTTTTTATACCACTGCTGTTTAATGCCTCTGTCTTTCCATAGGAATTTTTTGACATTATCGCTTCCTAACGTCACTTAAGATTGGGTGATGATAGCCGAAATCAATTTTCGTTGGCGGCTTTTTGACTGATGACATCGAAGGCTTCGGTGAGTGCCTCGTCAAACAAATGAGAATTGTCGAGCACCACCAGATTACCTTCTTTCATCGCCACAGCCAGGCGATAGCGATGCGCCTCTGCAATTTTATTCCCCGCCCGGTCGCCAAATACGAAGGTATTAGACGACGGCACAATGCCCAATAAACGACCACAGATCGGCTCCCCGGTGATACTGCGAAATTCCACCCAACTATCCCGGGCAATGGAATCGACTCGGCTAAGATCGCTGTCAACCAACTGGGTCACCAAGCCTTCATCCATGGGATGAGATTCCCCGGGGATGGAAAGCTGCAAAGTATCGGTAATGACTCGCACGAAGTACTGTCCCGCATCGCGTGCCTCGTCTTTCTCCAGCACAATGAGGGAAGACCCAACGTGATCCGTTGCAAAGAAATCATCTATCAACCGCAACAACCTGGAAGACTCAAAGCTATCGTAGGCAATATGCTCAAGGGCGGCGGCCAGGGCCACCAACAACTTCTCAACATAAACCACCTCGGCGGAATCAGGGTCGGCCACCAAACCCACGAGCTGATCCAGTAAATGCACCCCAGTGTGCCATTCCGGAGAGTCTACACCGTGTTTAACATGGGCTAAAAAAAGCACCTTGCACCAGGCTTGTTCAACCAGGTCGAGAACAAACAAGGGCTGCCCGGCACCACACACCCTCGATTTTAGTACCTTCTCTACTTGCTCATAAGCACTGTTAGTACGCTCCGTGGCAATGGCTTCTTCCATGGTGCGCGAGCCCAGACGAGCACAGCGACGGCGATCTTTTTCTGCCAGCTCGATAAATTCTGAGAGTAAATCCGTCAGGCTGCGGGTGTCGTGCTGAAGGCTCCGCAAGCGGTTAATGACATCATCTATTTTTTGATACAGAGGGTCGGCGGCGGGCGTACTTCCGAGTTGAAAACTACTGGCTACTGCCGCAATTTCGTTTAACAAGCGTCTTGCCGGATGGTATTCGCGATCGAGAAAACCGGGGTCGCTGATCGCCAGATTGACCGCAGGCAATTCAACTTTACCAAGCAGGCCATTCAGCACATCCGGCGACCACCGGCGCTTGCCCACCTGCTCGAATAAAGCATCCATCAAGCCCACGATGTGCTGATCAACCGGGTGTAGCTGATCAAAGTCCTGACCCTGACCCGCTAGCGCCTCGTCGATTTGCTCGCGGATACTGGGGCGCTCTGTATTCGCCGCAGTCACGTCACCCAACTGCAACAAGGCAGTCACGGCTACACTCAGTGGCGGATATTGGATATCGGGAGAGGCCGCGGCAACTTGCGCTTTTACTGACTCTGGCAATGCATCGAGAAGGCGAGCGCTGGCGCGTCCCAAAATGCTCTGCGCCGTTTCCGTCTCAGTAGTAGTTGGCGCTTCAAGCTCCGAGCTCGGTTTCTCATCAAGGTGTTTATCGAGCCGGTTATCGTCTACCAGGGCATTTTCAACCGGAGTATCTTCGGCCGATGTATCAGTGAAGGTCGGTTTTACACCTAAATCCGCGAGCAATACATCACATTCGTCAAGAAAGGTCGGCAAACCCGCCAAAACCACCTGCTCAAACAACTTTAGCAAACTAATGCGTGGCAACAGTCCAACATCTACCTTACGGCTACGAGTGTCGAAACTATTTACCAGATATTCGGGCTCGAAAGGTGAGAGTGCTGCGTCCGGAACTCGCTCCAGGATCGTGGTCAATCTGCCATTAAGTTGGCGCAATACCGAATGAACACTCGCCCTCGATACAGATACCATCGTGTCCATAATGATAATGGCTTCCAACTCATCGTTTTCTACCAACGCGAGACTGTCCAGGCTCACATCGCCATCAGGACCCGACTGCGGCTCTGCTCCTGAGGCACCGGGCGAGCTTATTTTTGTCCCACTAGCGAAATACTTATTGCCTTCCTGCTCCACCGAAACCGTTAGAGTAAAGAAAGCTTCGGCGACTTGATCTACAATATCCGCCTGGATCTGGCTACGCTGAGCACGCAGCATTTTCATGGCGTCAAAGTAAACGGTTTGTAAGGCCACATCGGGGCTGGAGTCTGCGGCTTCAAAGAAAGCCTCGTTGACCTGAGCAAACACCGCTTCTAAACCATCGGCCAAAAACGAACGGTGCCGATCTGCAAGCATACGCAGCATGCCTGGCAAAGTGGAAGTACGAGTTTGTTCTATCAAGACCGATGCAACCTAGCCAATAAAAGCGATTAAGGAATGCTTATTCCAAAGTAAAATCATATTGTTATGACCCAATCTTCTATTCAAACATAAACAATGTCAAGTAATACGATGCCTGTCACCGCCGCCTACACTCGACTCAAGCAACTCCAGCTCGAACTCGCCGGCCGCTACCCACCGCGCCGTTGGTTACAATAGCCATTAACGTAGACACAACAACATCAAGGCAAAGCATGAATATCGACCCAGAACTTCAGCAAGACATCAGTGACAGCGTAGCAAAAGCGCTAGCCGAAGATATCGGCAGCGGCGACATTACCGCCCAACTGATTCCCGCTGAACATAAAGCGCAGGCAATGATTGTAACCCGCGAAGACGCGGTGGCATGCGGTTTACCCTGGGTCGACGCAATCTTTGCCCAGCTAGACCCCGGAATAAAAATCGACTGGGCCATTAGCGAAGGCGATAATATTCAAGCCGGGCAAACACTCTGCACCTTGAGCGGCAAGGCCCGCAGCTTGCTCACCGGTGAACGTGCGGCCTTGAATTTTTTGCAAACGCTATCGGGCACCGCAACCGTTGCCCGTCACTATTCAAAATTGGTAACAGACAGCGGCATTACGATTCTCGACACCCGCAAAACTCTACCCGGCCTACGTTTAGCACAAAAATATGCGGTACGTATTGGCGGCTGCCAAAATCATCGCATTGGCCTTTACGATGCTTTTTTAATTAAAGAAAATCATATCGCCGCCTGCGGCGGTATTCAGCAAGCGGTGCAACGCGCGCGCGTAATCGCCCCGGGTAAGCCCGTGGAAGTCGAAGTTGAAAATCTGGAAGAATGCCAGCAAGCCTTAGCGGCCGGGGCCGAACGTATTATGCTGGATAATTTTTCATTGGTTGATGTCACCAGGGCCGTTGTCTTACGTGACAATCAACGCGACGATCAGAACGGCAAGCACCGCACCGAACTTGAAGTGTCGGGAAACATTGAAGGTGAGGCCATAGGTGCTTACCGCAATTCGGGCATTGATTTTATTTCCAGTGGCGCGCTGACCAAACATCTAAAAGCAACGGATTATTCGATGCGCATTACATCACCCAACTTAACTGAATAAAACCAACCCTCCGCATCACTCGGATAAAGTTACATTACTCAATTGCGGATGCTCACGCGTTAATGATTTCAAACCCTGCGCCGCATCCTCGTATTGCTGAGGTCCATGTAGTATTTTCAATCTCAACAACTCCAACTCGGCTTCTTCATATCTGCCATTAATCCCCAGTATCCGCGCATATTGAAACAGGAACGGCGGAAAAGGATAGCGGTGAGCGACCCGCCCCATCGCCTCAATCTCGACTTCTGACATATTTTCATTGGCATCTGTTCTCACAAAACGCTCAAATCCAGCGAGCTGGGTCAACAATACGATCGGCCGCTCATCTCTGGGGACATATATACCGCGCGCCTCGAAACGCATCTGTCGATTGTTTGCTTCAAGGGTTCCATGTTCGAGAAACACCCGACTCATTAAAACCACCCCGACCAACAGGGCAACAGAAAATATCAGCCGCGGAACCGCAATTGTTTTTATCCGGTACTTACTATCGACAATCCCCGCAAACAACCCCACCGGGAGTAAAAAGTAGGCGTATTCCAGTGGGAACTCTACCAGGGCATGGATGCCGACAACGCCAATCGCCGCAAGTCCGTACCAACTTTCGACATCCCTGCAAGACCAAAAGCGGGACAGTACCCACCAGGCCATTAACAGTAATAACAAACCACCCAGTACCACGCCATTCCAAATCAACAAATCCAGAACAATACTGTGGCTATGAGCGAATTGCGAAGAAATATCGTAGTCATCAACCACTGCAACCAGGGCAATAATTACCTGATTCCAACCGTAGCCAAACAGGGGTTCGCGTAGTGCCGCATCCAACAATTGTGGCCAAACATCCATACGAACCGCGCTTGTGCGATCAGCCAGGGATTCGGAATCCAGCCCATGGTAAAACCATTCCGCGGCGGACGGCAACAGAAACACCAGGCCGAAAAATAGCGCGACAGCACCACAAACTTGCCAACGAGGACACTTTAAACTCAGACGCTGGGGCTGCCACATTAGCCACCCGGCGACAAAAACCATTACCAAAATAGAAGTACGCGAACGTACCATTGCAATACCTGCTATCAGCAACACTGCGAACACCCATGTCAAGGCCCCGCTCAGTTTGCCCCGCTCTGTCAAATAAACCGCCGACATCAAACCCAGAAACAATAACGTCGCCAGATTATTGGGTTGACCCAGGTTAGCGTAGGGCCTGTCTCCCATAGGGATAGTCATAAACCATAAACCCTCCCAAACACTCAACCATTGCCCCGCTGCTACCACAAAAGACAAAAAGGCCCCGACAAGCAACAGGCAGGCTACGATCTCGCTTATGCCCCAGTCTTTCTTCGGCGGCTCGTGCGCAAGAATCCCGCCCAGGACATAGACCAGGGTTAGGCCGCCCAGGTATAACGTCGCCATTACCGCGTCGCCCAGGAAAAGAATTTGCCCGCCGCCATATTGCACTAAGGGCACACAACTTAGCGCCGCCAACACCAGAACTATCCAGGGCACCAAGTCGGCTTTCAATAAACGCTCGACCTGTAACCAGAAAACGGTAATACCCAGTAACACGAACCCTACTGCCGCTACAAATTCATTATAAAATGCCGTCCAGGGAAAGTAGTGATTGGGCAACAACCACGCCAGCACTACGCAGAGGCCAAAACACAAATAGAGGTAAGCAGATAGTTTGTCAGTTACTACAGAGATATTTTTAATCACGTATCGTTATCCTTATTTTTTCGGCAATGGCTCGGCGCTTGGTGAGTACTCTTATTAGCGGCTAAACCCCTTTCCTGGCTAGGTGATACCCGGCCAAAAATGTGTAGTAAAACTACCGACCCGCACCGGAGGGTTAAGCCGCGAGCCGGAACAAAAACACGTGGGCTTTGGAATAATAACGTCAGCATAAGCTACGCAGGATATCTAAACCGTTAAACGTGTCAAACTGACGACAAAAAAAACCATCCCAGTATAAGGGGTTCCCAACCTTCGGCGACCCGATAACCGAAAAACCCGAGAACCCGAGGGAACGCTAACTACCAGTCTACTCACACAGCAGAGCCAAAACAGCTATAAATCCATCATCGCCGACAAGAACAAAGCGTGCCCAACTAAATAAACAAGCAAAAAAAAACAGCGCCTTTCGGCGCCATTTTTATATCACTCTGTTGCTAATCAAGCAGTCACAGAGCTTACTGACCGCGGCAAGAACCGGGCAGATACTTAGTGGGCATAGTAGTACCATCTGTAGTGTTACCACAACGCCAGCCGTAAATATTGCCACCAACATCGGTATTAGTTAACAGCGTAGTCGAGTCGGTCATAGGTGTTAAAGTAACGACCACTCCGCTTGCCGCAGCAATCAGATTTCGCGAGGTGATTGAAATCAGACCCGCATTACTAGTCACAATCTGAGCAACATACTTGGTGCCTGTTTCTGTAGCAGACACTTCACAACCCCACGCATTTGCCGCAGGCAAAACCGAACCTACCGCTGATTGCACAGTTTCTGTGATAGAAGTACGACAAGCACTACCGGCTAAAATAATTTCCGATACTTTGGCACGAACCGTATAATCTTGGTAAGCAGGCAGCGCTACCGCAGCCAGAATACCGATGATCGCTACTACAATCATCAATTCGATAAGGGTAAAACCCTGTTGTTGTTTACGTTGCTTCATTGGTTAATTCTCCTAGTTTGGCCTGTTTTAAATTAAATATACTTTATGAGCTTAGGCAAGTTATGTGATACAAAAGCCATGCCAAAAAAAATAAACCTTACATTTCAGCTGGTTAGAAAAAATACAGCAACTTATAAAAGAGTAACCATGACAACAAAACGGGAATGCTGACAGATATTGTCAGTGTGCGCCGATATGTTCAAATTATTTTTTGGAATTATCGATCCATATATAGAGGGGGTCCAGGCGCTTACCAGCATCGTCGCGATGGCTTACATTAGCATTTCACTTCTGTTATGAGCTAAATAGAGAACCAGTGCTCTGGACAAACACCTACCGACAAGACTACTATTTACCAAGTAATAAGGGCTTAACGAATTCACTTTATGTAAATTCTTGCGATAAACAAGCGCCGAACCACTAACAGCAACCCATTCGATACAGTGATGTTATGAACGCAAGTAACCCCATACTACGCGGCCTGCCACGGCGACTGGTTAACGATGGTTTGCTAAACGAAACCGCCGCCGCTGACGCCGTCGCTGAAGCGCAGCAAAGTGATATCTCTCTGACCCAGCATCTGGTGGAATCCGGCATATTGTTGTCGCGTGATATCGCCTTCGCAACCGCCCACGAATTTGGCCTGCCTCTGCTTGACCTGGACGCCATTAGCATCGAGTCCTGCCCCAAGGATGCAGTCAACCAAAAATTGGTCGAAAAACACCTGGCCCTGCCGCTCAACAAAAAACAAAGTCGCCTGCAAATTGCTGTTGGCGACCCTACTAACCATAATGTGATTAACGAGATTCGCTTCCAGGCCGGAGTGTCCGTTGAACCGGTGGTGGTCGAATACGACAAACTTAAAATTCGGATTGACGAATTTTTAAAAGCGGCCGATGACGAACTCGACACCTCATTTGACTCCATGGACGATGTGCAACTCGACTCGCTCGATGTCGAAGCGATGGAAGACGATGCCGATGCGGCCGTTACTGCTGATGCCGACG
This sequence comes from Porticoccaceae bacterium, assembly GCA_036961295.1. Lineage (GTDB taxonomy): Bacteria > Pseudomonadota > Gammaproteobacteria > Pseudomonadales > Porticoccaceae > JAGPUQ01. Next base: position 131,350 of record JBALVX010000002.1, read on the forward strand.
ACGCCCCGGTGGTTCGATTTGTTAACAAAATGCTGCTCGACGCTATCAAAATGGGCGCTTCGGATATCCATTTTGAACCCTACGAAAAACGTTATCGTGTGCGCTTTCGTACCGATGGCTTGCTTGCGGAAATTGCTAAACCCCCCATTTCGCTTGCGCCAAGATTGTCCGCGCGCCTCAAGGTCATGTCGCGCATGGACATTTCTGAACGTCGCGTACCCCAGGACGGGCGCATTAAGCTCAAGGTCTCAAAAAATCGCGCCATCGATTTTCGAGTCAACAGCCTACCAACTCAATACGGCGAAAAAATCGTACTGCGCATACTCGATCCCAGTAGCGCCCAGCTCGGCATTGAAGCACTAGGCTACGAAGACGATCAGAAACAGGCTTACATGGATGCCCTGGCCCAGCCACAAGGCATGATTTTGGTGACCGGCCCAACCGGCTCCGGTAAAACCGTATCACTCTATACCGGCCTGAATATTCTCAATACGCCAGAACGCAATATTTCTACAGCGGAAGATCCTGTCGAAATAAACTTGGAGGGTATTAATCAGGTACAAGTAAGGGCACGGGTAGGACTCACCTTTGCAGAAGCCCTGCGGGCTTTCCTGCGGCAGGATCCTGACATTGTTATGGTGGGGGAAATTCGCGACCTGGAAACCGCCGAAATTGCCATTAAAGCGGCTCAAACTGGACATCTGGTGTTGTCCACGTTACACACCAATAGTGCACCGGAAACCCTGACCAGACTCGCCAATATGGGCGTACCCGCTTTTAATGTCGCTACCTCGGTCAGTTTGATTATCGCCCAGCGGCTGGCACGAAGGCTGTGTAATGAATGCAAACAACCCGCCGACCTACCCGATGCGGTATTAACGGAGGCGGGCTTCGATGCTATCGCTACGCCCAAAGAGGAAATCACTCTCTACGAGGGCGTGGGTTGCGCCAAATGCGGCCAGAATGGTTCTAAGGGGCGAGTCGGTATTTACGAAGTATTAAAAATGTCCCCTGCCATATCTCGGATCATTATGGAGGGCGGTAATTCTCTCGAAATTGCTGATGCAGCCAAGAAAGAAGGTTTCAGAACTTTGCGCCAGTCCGCACTTATGAAAACTGCACAGGGTATAATTAGCCTCGAAGAGGCCAATCGGGTAACCAAGGACTAAACCATGGCGACGGTAGCACAACCACAAGTATATATTTATAAAGGCAAGAGCCGCGAAGGCAAGGCCATTAAAGGTGAGGTTACTGGCGGTAATCCCACCTTTATCAAGGCTCAACTGCGTAAGCAGGGAATTAACGCCACTTCGATTAAGAAAAAGCCAAAAAATATATTTGGCGAGAAGGCGATAAAACCTGCGCACATAGCGATTTTCACCCGACAAATGGCCACCATGATGAAGGCCGGTGTACCCTTGGTGCAAAGTTTTGAAATTGTCGCCGACGGCGAGGAAAACCCCACGCTGAAAACTTTGATCAACCTATTACATAACGACGTTTCTTCCGGAACCAGCTTTGGTGCTTCGCTACGCAAGCATCCAAAATATTTTGATGACTTATTTTGCAGTCTGGTAGATACCGGGGAGCAATCCGGTGCCCTCGACACCATGCTCGATCGCGTCGCCACCTACAAAGAAAAAACCGAGCAACTGAAGGCCAAAATTAAAAAGGCATTAACCTACCCTATAGCCGTAGTAGTGGTGGCAGTTGTTGTAACCTGTATTTTGTTGATTAAAGTAGTACCGGTGTTTAACGCTACTTATCAGGGCTTTGGTGCTCAGTTACCTGCCTTTACTTTGTTCTTAATTAGCATATCGGATTTCGTTATAAACTGGTGGTTTAGGGCGCTACTGGGCGTAGCTGCCGCGATTTACGCCTTCAAACAGGCCCACTCCAGGTCTGAAGCCGTCCGCAGGTTTATGGATAGATTTATGCTTAAAGTGCCTATTATCGGCAGCCTATTAAAAGAAGCGGTGGTGGCCCGTTTTGCTCGCACGCTCGCAACTACTTTTGCGGCTGGCGTACCTTTGATTGAAGCGCTCGAATCGGTCGCGGGTGCTGCGGGCAATTCCGTATACACAGATATCATATTGAGAGTTCGCGATGACGTCAGCACCGGTATCGCGATGCACACCGCATTGAGATCTGCAGAGGTGTTTCCGGCAATGTTACTGCAATTGGCCTCGATTGGTGAAGAAGCTGGCGCCCTCGATGAAATGATGTCGAAGGCTGCGGATCACTACGAAGAGTCAGTGGACAACGCGGTGGACAATCTAACTGCTCTGCTTGAACCGATGATCATGGCCGTACTGGGCGTGGTGGTTGGCGGCTTGTTGATCGGCATGTATATGCCTATCTTTAACCTCGGCCAAGTGGTCTAACTTTAATCTCGGTCAAGTTTTATCTAGCCCGGGCACTTACTACTACCAGACAGGCGATCAGCAAGTGTCAGAAGTTCTATCGGGTTACCCTTTACTAGCCCTAAGCTTTATTTTTGGCTTACTGGTCGGCAGCTTCCTTAACGTCGTAGTTTATCGCCTGCCTCTTCAGTTGCAGAACGCCTGGCGCAGGGAGTCGCTAGACTTTCTCGATATGGACCCCGAAGTCGATGCGCCAAACATCAATTTGGTGTTCCCCAACTCGCGCTGCCCCAAGTGCGAAGCACCCATCAAACCCTGGCAGAATATTCCGGTCATCAGCTACCTGTTTTTAAAGGGTCGCTGCCACAACTGCGCCACGCCGATTTCCATTCAATACCCTTTACTGGAGCTACTTTGCGGCCTGCTGACCCTTGCTGCTATTTATACTTTTGGGTTTACCCCGGCTGGCCTCCTCGCAGTATTGTTCACCTGGATTTTAATCGCCCTCACCGGCATCGATTTCAATCACCACTTATTACCCGACACCATGACCCTGCCCTTGTTATGGCTCGGTCTACTCGCCAATGTAAACGGCCTGTTCACCGACCTGCCCAGCGCGGTTATCGGTGCGGTAGCGGGTTACCTCACGCTGTGGTCGGTGTTCTGGTTGTTTAAATTAGTCACCGGCAAAGACGGTATGGGCTACGGTGACTTCAAACTTCTGGCTGCCCTCGGCGCCTGGGTGGGCTGGCAACAACTGCCGCTGATTATTTTATTGTCTTCGCTGGTCGGGGCTATCATAGGGACATTAGCCATTGTGATTCAGGGTCGCGATCGCCAATCCGCTATTCCCTTTGGACCCTACCTCGCCATCGCTGGCTGGATTGCGCTATTTAGGGGCGAGCAAATAACGTCGGCCTACTTGGGTCTGTTCCACTAACCTACCTTTTGAGTTGTTTATAAGCATGTTTATCGTCGGTCTCACGGGCGGCATCGGCAGCGGTAAAAGCGCCGTCGCCGCACAATTTCGTACACTGGGCATCACCGTCGTCGATGCCGATATCGCCGCTCGCAAGGTGGTTGAACAAGGCACTCCTGCTCTGGCTGAGATCGCCAGTCATTTCGGCTCGAAGGTAATTCAAGCGGATGGCACCCTCGACCGAGCCGCGCTGCGCGAGCGGGTATTTGACAACGCCGATGAGCGTCGCTGGCTGGAACAACTGCTGCATCCCCGCATTCGCGAATGGATCGCCACTGAATTAGCTGCTGCGACCAGCCCCTACGCCATCCTTGAATCGCCTTTATTGTTTGAAAGCAGCCAGCACACCATGATCGACCGCGCACTGTTGGTCGATGTGCCCGAAACGCTGCAATTGCAGCGCGCAGCGGCTCGCGATGACAATACTGAGGCGCAAATTAAAGCCATTATGGCGGCACAAATGTCGCGCGCCGACCGCCAACAGCGCGCGGATGACTGCATTGACAATAGCGGCACACTGGAAGATTTGGAGCAGGCGGTATTGGATCTACATAATCACTATTTACAACTGGCCAGCGCACCACAAACCCGATAAGCGCGTTTTACTATGAAAAACTGCCTATGAACAATCGCCTATGAAGGATAACCTGATCTTACAGTGCCCGACCTGCAAAAAGCCGGTGCACTGGAATGAGAAATACCCCCACCGGCCCTTCTGCAGCGAGCGCTGTCAAAAGATAGATTTTGGCGAGTGGGCGGCTGAAAGCCATCGAATTCCGGCCGACGAGATTTCGGAGACCGAATTTAGTGCCGCCGCTGATACGGAGAATAGTTCAGAGGACGAGTGGTAATAATCAACGAAACCAAATACCTGCCGGGCTAAGTCGCTTTCTGCCCGGTCTCTACTTAACAAAAGCTTACTTAACAAAGGCCTACTTAACAGAAGCCTATTTAAAGGTAATTTACTTAGCGGCAATCGCCGCAAGTATTGCCTGATTAGCAGCGGGAAAATCATAGTCCCCCAGGTCACTGAGGCCTACCCAGGCGATGCTTTGCCCTTCGTTACCCACTGGCTCACCGGTAAATTCCAGCACCTTCCACACATCCAGCACCACGGATTTATCGGAATAATCGTGCTTAACTTCCAGTAATGGCTCGCAATTAACGACAGTAAGCGCTAACTCTTCCTGTAACTCTCGGCACAGCGCCTGCCGTGGCTGCTCATTTTCCGCCACATTGACCTTACCACCGGGAAACTCCCACAGACCGCCCTGATGGAGGTGCTGTGGGCGACGGGCAATCAGTATCTGGCGACGATCCGGGCTGTAAATGACTCCGGCGACAACATGAATGCGCGCAAGCTTGTCTTTGCTGGGCGAGGATGTAGATCTAGATGTAGACGTAAAAGTAGACACAGGCTCTTACCTAACTTAACTTAGCTTAGCTTAGCTTCGATATTCGGCATTGATGCGAATATAGTCGTAGGATAAATCGGTGGTCCAAATGGTTTCGGTAACACCTTTTCCGCCAGTACTCCCAGCACGCCCCAAATCAATATGGATAGTGATCTCTTCACCATCCATCACCGCCTGCCCCGCTGCCTCGGTGTAACTTGCAGCACGCCCCTCACGCTCGGCAATCAATACCTCACCAAGCCAAACTTTGACCTTGTCTGCATCGAGATCAGTAATGCCAGCGCGACCGATAGCCGCCAATATTCGCCCCCAGTTGGGATCGGAGGCAAATAAGGCCGTCTTCACCAGCGGCGATTCAGCTACTGTGTAGGCTACATCCAGGCACTCCTGCGACGAGAGCCCACCAGCGACTTTAATTGTGACAAATTTGGTCGCGCCCTCGCCATCGCGAACAATGGCCTGAGCCAGCGTTTCGCAGACCTCGATGATAGCGCTGCGCAGCAAGGCTGCAGCGTCGCTCTCAGTATCACCCTCAGCGTCAACCGTCACCCCAGACTGACCCGTAGCCACCAGCATCAGGGAGTCGTTGGTAGAGGTATCACCGTCCACTGTAATGCGGTTAAACGAACGCTTAAGCGCCTCGACTAAATACTGCTGTAATAAAGCCTGTGGCACATCCGCATCGGTTGCCACGAAACCCAGCATGGTCGCCATGTTGGGTTTAATCATCCCGCTACCTTTGGAGATACCGGTAACCGTGACCTGCTTGCCCCCAATATCGAATTGGCGAAACGCGCCCTTGGGCTGTGTATCGGTGGTCAAAATGCCCTCGGCGGCATCCTGCCAACCATTATTGTCCAACTTGCCGATAGCAGCGGGCAAACCTTGTGTAATGGTAGTCACCGCGAGCGGCTCTCCGATCACTCCGGTGGAAAACGGCAATACCTTATTGACCTCTACACCAGCCAGCTCGGCCACGGACTCACACACAGCCATAGCATCGGCACAGCCCTGGGCGCCCGTGCCTGCATTTGCGTTACCGGTGTTGATCACAAAATAGCAGGGAGTGTTTGCAGCTTGAGCGCCTGAGGAAGCATCGAGATGCAATTGAGCAAGATGTGTTTTTGCGATCTGCACGGGTGCCGCGCAAAACGCGTTGCGGGTAAATACGCCGACGACCGAACTGCCAGCAGCGCACTCCATGACCACCAGGTCTTTGCGCCCCGGAGTTTTTATACCGGCACTGGCCGTACCGAGCCGAAATCCGGCAACCGCTGGCAATGTGGGAAACGTGTTTTCACCAACGGCCACGATATTTATTCCTTTGCGTTTATCGCCTCAGCCTAGCTGGCCGTGGCATTGTTTGTATTTTTTTCCGGAACCACAGGGACAAGGTTGATTGCGCCCAACTTTGTGACCATCGCGCACGAAAGGTTCTGGCGCAAAAGCACCGGGTTGATTTGGCGTTCCGGATGACTGATCACTCAAGGCGTTGTTCGCCTGATCGTGCTGAAATTGCATTTGCTTTTGTTGGGCCGCCTGCAGTGCGCGGCGCTGACGCTCAAGCTCTTCTACCTCATTCTCATTGCGCACTTGCACTCGGGATAAAAACCGAACTGTTTCGCGCTTAATATTACCGAGCATTTCCTGAAACAAATCAAAAGATTCGCGTTTGTATTCCTGTTTGGGGTTTTTCTGGCCGTAGGCGCGCAGACCAATACCCTGGCGTAAATGATCCATGTTCGACAGATGTTCTTTCCACAAATTATCCAGCACCTGTAACATCACCTGCTTTTCAAGCATATGAATGTCTGGACCGACCTCTCGGCTTTTGTCGACATACGCCTCATTAACTGCCAACATAATTTTTTCGCGCAGACCATCTTCGTGCAGACGCTCATCTTCCTTCAGCCACTTAACCAGCGGCAGCTCAACACGAAATTCGTGTTTGAGTTCGCCTTCCAGTCCCGCCACATCCCATTGCTCGGGCAAACTCTGTGGAGGAATAAACGCGCTAATGCTGTCGTTCACCACATCGATGCGCATGGTCTCAATCACATCCGATATAGTCTCCGCCTCCAGCAGTTGATCGCGCTGCTGATAAATTACCGAGCGTTGATCGTTGGCGACATCATCGTATTCCAACAGTTGTTTACGAATATCGAAATTACGACCCTCGACCTTGCGCTGGGCCTTTTCCACCGCGTTGCTCACCATGCGATGCTCGATGGCTTCGCCATTTTCCAAACCGATAGCACCCATCATGCTTTTGACTCGATCGGAAATAAAAAGGCGCATTAAATTGTCTTCCATCGACAAATAAAACCGGGTCACACCCGGATCGCCCTGACGCCCGGAGCGACCCCGCAACTGGTTGTCGATACGACGAGATTCATGGCGCTCGGTGCCCAAAATATGCAAGCCACCCGCCGTAATCACCGCGTCGTGACGCAGCTGCCACGCGTCTTTAATGTGTTTAATCTGTGTATCAGACGGATTTTTCAGCCCTTCAACTTCGAATTCCCAATTGCCGCCCAGTACAATATCAGTACCCCGGCCCGCCATATTGGTGGCGATAGTCAGCGCGCCTGGTTGCCCTGCCTGCGCCACGATGAGAGCTTCTTGCTCGTGAAACTTGGCATTAAGCACTTTATGTTGAATGGCTTTTTTGGTTAGCAGGTTCGACAAACGCTCCGAACCCTCAATGGAAGCGGTGCCGACCAAAACCGGAGCACCTTTGCTAATGCAGGACTCAATATCCTCCACCACGGCAGCGTATTTTTCCGCTTCGCTCTGAAAAATCAGATCGTTGAGATCCTCCCGCGTCACTTTGGTGTTGGTAGGAATCACCACTACAGGTAAGCCGTAGATTTGCTGGAATTCGTAGGCTTCAGTATCGGCAGTACCGGTCATACCGGCGAGTTTGTCGTAGAGACGGAAATAATTTTGGAAGGTGGTGGAGGCCATCGTCTGGCTCTCACTCTGAATATCCACCCCTTCTTTGGCTTCTATGGCCTGGTGCAGGCCTTCGGACAAACGTCTGCCAGACATGGTGCGTCCGGTGTGTTCGTCGATTAACACCACTTCATCGTTCTGCATCATGTATTCCACATCGCGATGGAATAGATGGTGAGCGCGCAGAGCGTTATGGATATGATGCAACAAACCCAGATTAGCGGGCTGGTAAAGATTGTCGTCCGGCTCCAGTAAACCGTCTTTAACCAACAGCGCTTCGACGGTTTCATGACCGGTTTCGGTCAGCTCTACCTGGCGAGTTTGTTCGTCAAGAATAAAATGCCCGCTGGCTGGTTCCGAATCGGAGTCAAGCAGTTCATCAAGGCCTTCTTTAACACTTTCCAGCTGACGCGTAAGCTTTTGCACCAGTACATTAATTTTTTTATACAGCTCCGAACTATCCTGGGAGGCTCCAGAAATAATCAGTGGCGTGCGCGCCTCGTCGATTAAAATCGAATCCACTTCGTCGACAATCGCAAAGGACAACTCGCGCTGGCCCTTCTCCTCAAGACTCAAGGCCATATTGTCACGCAGGTAATCAAAACCAAATTCGTTGTTGGTGCCGTAGGTGATATCGGCCGCGTAAGCTTCTCGGCGATTCGCCGGCCTCATTTTTTTACTCGCGTCTGAATCAACGTCATAGACAAAGGAGTTAGGCGTACCCGGCCCGGCGAAGGATTGAATACTACCTACCGTAAGCCCCAAAGTGTGAAACACCGGCCCCATCCATTGCGCATCTCGATGGGCGAGGTAATCATTGACAGTAATAATGTGCACGCCCTTGCCGGTGAGACTATTCAAATACGCCGGTAGTGTCGCCACCAAAGTTTTACCTTCACCGGTACGCATTTCCGCGATTTTGCCTTCGTGCAACACTGCCCCACCAATGAGCTGGACATCAAAGTGTCGCAGGCCCAGCGCACGCCGCGCCGCTTCGCGCACTACGGCAAAGGCTTCGGGTATGAGTTGTTCGAGAGTTTCACCGCCAACAACGCGCTCGCGAAATTCGAGGGTTTTGGCTTTTAGGGCAGCCTCATCGAGGCCTGAAATATCGTCTTCAAGCTGATTGACAGCTTTGACTAATTTGTTATAACGACGCAGCTCTCTGTCGTTTTTGCTACCAAATAATTTTTTAAATAATGAGCCAACCACAATAGAGTCTCAGCCTGAGAATAGAAAAACCGTGCAACGATAGCCGCACAGTCGAGATGGCAGGTATCTTATTTCAGAGGGTGGTGCGGTGTATATAGCTGGCCGGATTTACTGGCGAACCATCTTTGTAAACCTCAAAATGAACGTGTGGTCCGGTGGAGCGGCCCGTTTTGCCCATCAGCGCGATAACCTGGCCTTTTTTGACTATATCACCGCTATTAACCAGGTTTTGCCGATTGTGCGCATACCGCGTTACCAAACCGTCGCCATGATCTATTGATATCATGCGACCAAAACCTTTGTGCGCCTCTGACTGAGTTACCAGACCGGCGGCCACGGCGATCACATCCGAACCTTCCTTGCCCGCAAAATCAATGCCCTTGTGCCGAGTTTTGCGTCCGTTGAACGGATCCGTGCGCATACCGTAGCCCGACGATAACCAGCCCTTCGCGACAGGCAGACCCGCTACTGTACTCTCCCGCTTCACATTGCGGTCACCCATCATGTCTTTGAGCATATTAAGTTGCTGCTCGCGGTTATCGAGTTGACTTTCCAGGTCGCGAAACATGGCGCTGATCTCGGCCTGCTCCACAACTTGCCCGGGTTGTTCAGGGCCACCAATCGCGGGAATATCGCCAAAATTGAACTCGCCTTTATCCAGCCCGGCCAAACCGCTGACCCTCTCGCCAACGGCGTCGAGTCGTAACATCCGCGCCTGTAGTTGCGCCAGCTTCAGGCTCAAAGCCTGAACTTTTTGCTCGGCGCGCGCCTCCGCTACCGCCAATTGACCGCGATAGTCACCGAGCTCAACCGCGTTCATTGTCTGCTCTGCTTGCTGCTTGAGTGTCGGGTTAACGTTCGCTGCTGTAAGGGTTTTCCCGCTTGAATAGTCGGTAATCATCGTGTCGCTGATCATCGAATCATTAACTGACAAACCAATCGCAACTCCAGCAACGGTAGGCAGTACCATGATTGCCGCTAGCGCCAATGATTTTGTCCACCGTCCGAACTCAAAGCTCAGAGACTTGTGACGACTACTACTAAGTAAAATAACTTTCACTACAAACCTCGGAAAAAAACAGTATTAACTCGCGTCCACTAACTTGCTAACGTTAACTTGCTAGCAAGGGCCGCGAGTAGGAAATAGGGGCATCTTCTTCGTTTTCAAAAGTAACTACATCCCATGCGTCATCCTGACTGAGTAACTTCCTTAGTAGTGCATTATTAAGTGCATGGCCAGATTTAAAGGCTTCAAATTCGCCGATCAACCCATTGCCAAGCAGGTAGAGATCGCCAATCGCGTCCAATACTTTATGTTTGACGAACTCGTCTTCGTAGCGCAGACCGTCTTCGTTCACCACGCCGCCTTCATCAACCACGATGGCGTTGTCCATGCTGCCGCCTCGAGCCAGGCCCTTCGCCTGCAAGTACTCAATTTCGTGCATAAAACCAAAAGTACGGGCGCGACTCACATCTTTTACAAAAGCGGTGCTGGAGAAATCCATGGTGGCCTTCAAGGTGCCCGCCTTAAACACGGTGTGCTCAAATTCAATGGCAAAGGTGACTTTAAAACCATCGTAGGGTTTGAAGCTGGCGAGCTTGTCGTCATCCTGAACGGACACAGGCTTTTTAATGCGAATAAATTTTTTCGGGGCGTCCTGCTCGACAATGCCCGCAGACTGAATCAGAAACACAAAAGGACCGGCGCTGCCGTCCATAATGGGCACTTCAGCTGCCGTGACCTCGACCACCGCGTTATCGATACCCAGGCCTGCCATTGCCGACAATAAATGCTCCACCGTGGACACACGCACATCCCCGGCAACCAGCGTAGTAGAGAGCGTGGTATCGCCGACGTTATTAGCAGTCGCTTTAATTTCTACCGGAGGGCTCAAATCCGTGCGCCGGAAAATAATACCGGTATCAGGTTCCGCCGGCAGTAACGTTAAATACACTTTTTCGCCCGTGTGGAGACCGACCCCAGTGGCACGAATGGTGTTGTTGAGCGTACGTTGTCGAATCAAGCTGGCAAATCCTGTTCTTATGTCGTTCTGTTGAATTCATTCTGTTAAATTTATTGAGGCTGTTTGTAAGCTGCCAGCGCAAAACCCACCGGATACTGCCTATAACAGCCCCCAGTAGCATTCGATCGCAAGCGCATTACGCTAGCCGGTCGCGAATGGTAACAAAACTGAGTACCCTGCCGCCAGTGCCAAGAGCACTCTATACCTACCTACGTCACATTTTTTGGGCGATTATTCACTCGATACCACGATAACCGCCTGTTTAGTCCACCTGGCGGCGTAAAAACGCCGGAATATCAAGATAATCCATATCCGGATCCTGCTTTACATCCAGCTTACGTGCCGCTGAACCATCGCTCACGGTCGCTCGACGCGTAACGGTAGGTTTTTCGAGAGTGTCATAGTCTGGCTCGCCAGACGCCCTGTTGGTTACCACCATCCGCGGTGGGGCCGCCTGAATCTCATCGGGCCGGCCAAGCCCAGTGGCCACGACCGTAACGCGGATATCATCTGCCATAGCCGGGTCGATCACGGTACCAATCACCACTGTAGCGTTCTCGGAGGCAAACTCTTCGACGGTGGCGCCCACGTCGGAAAACTCTCCCAGCTCAAGATCGGGGCCGGCGGTTATGTTGATCAAAATTCCCCGCGCGCCCTGTAAATCAATGTCTTCCAATAACGGGCTGTGGACTGCAGCCTGAGCCGCAATATTGGCGCGATTTTCACCACTTGCCTGACCGGAACCCATCATCGCCATACCCATTTCCGACATCACTGTGCGCACGTCAGCAAAATCGACGTTGATCATGCCCGGGCGGATAATCAGATCGGCAATACCTTGCACCGCGCCGAGCAGTACATCGTTAGCCGCCTGAAAGGCATCCAGTAAACTGGTATTTTTGCCTAGTACCGCCAGCAATTTTTCATTGGGCACGGTAATCAGCGAATCAACCCGATCTTTGAGGTGTTTGATGCCTTCATCGGCAATCGCCATGCGCTTGCGCCCCTCAAACGCGAAGGGTCGGGTCACCACCGCGACGGTGAGAATACCCATGTCCCGGGCTACGTCGGCAATAATCGGAGCACCACCGGTACCGGTACCCCCACCCATGCCGGCGGTAATAAACACCATATCACTGCCTTCCAGCACATCGGCAATGCGATCGCGATCTTCCATTGCGGCCTGGCGACCCACTTCCGGATTGGCGCCCGCACCCAAACCCTTGGTAAGGCCATTACCCAGCTGCAACATGGTGCTGCCACCAATATCTTTAAGTGCCTGAGAGTCGGTATTTGCACAAATAAATTCGACTCCCTGCACCTCCCTTTCGATCATGTGGCGCACCGCGTTACCGCCGCCGCCGCCGATACCAATCACTTTGATCTCTGCGCTATCGGGAATACTATCTACGATTTGAAACATGGCCATTACCCCTTGGTCTACGCTAGTTATATAAATTACAGTTTATTAAAAATAATTATTGCTCAATGACTTGCCGCACTGGTGACGTATTAAAAATTATTTTGAAACCAACTTTTAATACGTCCTAACACCCCCTCTCCACTCACCTCACTTTTACCGCCCCTCTCCTGTTGCTGTTGCAGCCCATAAAGCAATAAACCAACGCCGGTGGCGTAAATCGGATTATTGACAATATCTGTAAGCCCTCGAATATTTTGCGGCGAACCCAGCCGCACCGGCATGTGAAATATTTCTTCCGCCAGCTCAACCGCACCTTCCATTTTTGATGTACCACCGGTCAGCACAATGCCTGCGGCAATCAGGTCTTCAAAACCGCTGCGCCGCAATTCCGCCTGCACCAAAGTGAAAAGTTCGTCGTAACGCGGCTCAACTACCTCGGCCAACGATTGTCGCGATAAATCTCGCGGCGGACGATCGCCAACACTGGGCACCTTGATAGTTTCATCGGGCCCGGCGTATCTGCTTAACGCGCAGGCGTATTTAATTTTTAGTTCTTCGGCATGGGCCGTTGGGGTCCGCAGCGCCATGGCGATATCATTGGTCACCTGATCTCCGGCAATCGGGATCACCCCGGTGTGGCGAATCGCGCCCTCGGTAAAAATCGCAATATCGGTGGTGCCACCTCCGATATCCACCAAACACACACCCAGTTGTTTTTCGTCTTCGGTGAGTACCGCATAACTGGAGGCCAGTTGTTCCAGAATAATATCGTCTACCTCCAGGCCGCAGCGCCGGATGCATTTTTTAATATTCTGAGCGGCATTCATCGCCCCCGTGACCAGATGCACCTTGGCCTCCAGGCGCACTCCGGACATACCCCGTGGCTCGTGTACGCCCTCCTGATTATCAATAATAAATTCCTGGGGCAGCACGTGAAGAATCTCCTGGTCCGCCGGAATCGCCACCGCGCGAGCCGCATCAATCACTCGCTCCACATCACTTTGATGCACCTCGCGATCTCGAATCGCGACGATGCCGTGGGAGTTCAAGCTGCGGATGTGACTCCCGGCAATGCCCACGTACACCGAGTGCACATGACACCCCGCCATTAACTCCACTTCTTCAACGGCACGCTGAATGGCGTGAACTGTCGATTCAATATTGACCACCACACCTTTTTTCATCCCGGAGGATGGATGTAGTCCGGTACCGACAATTTCGAGCTGACCATCTGATCCCGCCACACCCACGATGGCTGCCACCTTGGACGTGCCTATGTCGAGCCCAACGATCAATTGTTCGCCGCTAACATTCACCATCATCTATCCTCAACGAGTTATCGGGTTTATCCCGCGTCCACTTTCTGCTGGTATTCATTACTTAATTCACTGCTTAATTCATTACCGAATTCATTACCGAATTCAGAGCCGTTCTCATTTATGCCCGCCGGCTTCCACTGCACCGCAAGCCCTTTGTTGTAGCGCGCATCGACACGTACTAACTCATTGCGCCGAGCCATCAACTCCTGCTGCCAAAGCACCAGAAAATGCTGGAGCCGAAGGTCGAGCTGGTCCCGGCCCAATACTAGCTCCGCCCCCTCACCTAGTTGCAATGCCCAACCGCCACGCTTATCCATAGTGAGCTGTCGAAGCCCTGCCCCCGCCGCATTAAGCACCGTCGCAAAACGCGCGTAAGCCGCCATCACCGTCATCTGCTGGCCTTCCGGCCCAAGTAAGTGCGGCAGGCGATCCAGATCGGTATCCACATCGACGGAGCTCATCTCTGGCAATACTTCGCCGTGCTGATTAATAAACTGCGCCTCCCCCCAGCGCGCCACCGGAACTTCTTCCTCGATGCGCAACAACAGTCGATCGGGCCATTGACGACGCGCACTGACACTGGCAATCCAGGGGCGAGCTTCCAGCTCCGCACACAGCAAATCCATATCCAGACTGAAGAAACCGCCCTCCAGTTGCCCGCTCACCCACGACTCGATCTGCTTTTCAGTAACGTGCTTGAGGTCTCCCGTCACCGCAATTTCGGCCACCGGCGCATCCAGTTTTTGATATCCGTAAACACTCACCGCGAGACCTGCCGCCAACGCCACTAGCCAGACCAGGGCTAAACCGACCACCCGCAAGGGCTGCAACCAGTTTCGCCCTGGAGTTTTCGGCAAGGGCCGATACGCACCTCTTTTACCGGCAGTAGATCGACGCGGTGCTGGCGAAGGCTTCGAGCTCACTGCAGCACCTCCGCATTACTTTGATTAAAATCCCGATCAACATTCGCTTTGCTGTGACCAGTACTTAGTTCAGTACTACTCACAATTTCCACCACCAAATCATTAAACGAGAGGCCCGCCGCTCTGGCCGCCATTGGCACTAGACTGTGATCCGTCATTCCAGGAATGGTATTCACCTCAAGCAACTGCCAAGCACCGCTGTTGTCCACCATCACATCGACTCGGCCCCAACCTCGGCAACCCAAGCTCTCAAACGCACGCAGTGCCAGTTGTTGTAACTCCTGCTCCCGCTCTGCCGATAAACCACAGGGGCAGATATAACGGGTGTCATCACTCTGGTATTTAGCTTCGTAATCGTAAAACGGCCGATCAGTCTCCAGCTTAATCACCGGTAAAGCCCGGTTGCCGACGATAGCCACGGTGTACTCTTCGCCAGCCAACCAGGCTTCGGCGATCACACTGGCGTCGTAACTGGCCGCTGCGCGCCAGGCCTGCTCCAACTCGTCCGGGGTTTCCGCTTTAGCCATACCCAGACTGGAGCCTTCATTGGCGGGCTTGACCATCGCGGCGCCGCCCAACTCGGCCAATAATTGCGTCCAATTGCTATTCTCTTCGAGCACCGCAAACGCGGCGGTAGGTAAACCCGCTCCGCGCCATAATTGCTTGCAGCGACGCTTATCCATCGCCAGTGCGGACGCCGCCACACCGCTGCCGGTGTAGGGAATTCCCAGGCATTCCAGAGCACCCTGCACCGTGCCGTCTTCGCCACCCGGACCGTGCAAGGCGATAAAGACTTGGTCGGGGCTCAGGGTTTGCAAATCACTTAACAAGTTGGCGTCTACATCTACACCCACAGCATCCACGCCGGCGTCGAGCAAGCCCTGCAAGACCGCTGCGCCGCTGGCGAGAGAAATCTCCCGCTCCGCTGATGTGCCACCGTAAATCACTGCCACTTTGCCAATGCGCTCCTTGTTACCCTGACGGGTTCCCGACACTATTTTTTTGTCGCTCATTACTATCTCAAAACCTACTGTAAACGTCGTTCAACCAGCAGTGCGGCAACCTGATTGGTATTGCCTGCACCCTGGGTAATAACTATGTCGCCGGGCCGCACGATGGCGCGCACCGCATCCGGCACCTCTTCCATCGCACTCACGTGAATAGGATCAATCAAGCCACGCTGTCGAATACTGCGACACAGGCTGCGGCTATCGGCACCGGGGATTTCATCTTCACCGGCGCTGTACACCGGCAACATCACCAGAGCGTCACAGGTGGTTAGTACATTGACAAAATCGTCGTACAAATCCCGAGTGCGGCTGTAACGATGAGGCTGAAACACCATCACCAAACGGCGTCCGGGCCAGCCGTCGCGCACCGCGCGCACGGTTGCCGCCACTTCGATCGGGTGATGGCCGTAGTCATCCACTAACAAAGCGCTACCGTCGGCGACCGGGTATTCGCCCTGTATTTCAAACCGGCGTCCAACGCCCTGAAAGCCGGATAAACCTTGCTGAATAGCATCATCAGAGAGGCCTTCATCGACGGCTACTGCAACTGCCGCCGTAGCGTTCAATATATTGTGAACCCCGGGTACATTGAGGCTCAGCTGCAAGGGCTCACCCACTGGGCGATGCAAGACAAAGTCACTGCGATTTTCTTTCAGTACCGGGTTTTCAATACGGAAGTCGGCGTCCTCGGCAAAACCGTAGGTCAACATTGGCCGTGACACATCGCTGGCGATCTCACGCACGGTGTCGTTATCAATGCACAGCACCGCAAGCCCGTAAAAAGGTAAGTTGTGAAGAAACTCGACAAACGTGCGCTTCAACTTGGCCACATCGAAATCGTAGGTTTCCATATGGTCTTCATCGATATTCGTTACCACCGCGACCATCGGTTGCAGATGCAGAAACGAGGCATCGCTCTCGTCCGCCTCGGCGACCAAATAACGACTCTCGCCGAGCTGAGCGTTAGTGCCGACACTATTTACCCGACCGCCGATCACAAACGTCGGCTCCCGCCCCGCTGCGGCAAATATGCTCACCAACAAACTGGTCGTCGTGGTTTTGCCATGGGTTCCCGCCACTGCAATACCGTGCCGGTAACGCATGAGTTCGGCAAGCATCTCTGCTCGCTGCACGATAGGTACGCGCGCTTCCCGCGCCGCGACCACCTCGGGATTATCTGCCGTCACCGCCGAGGACTGCACCACCACATCGGCACCGCTCACCTGTGCTGCGCTATGCCCAAGCCCAATCGTTGCACCCAGCTTGCGCAAACGCAGCACGTTGGCATTTTCACCGAGATCAGAACCCGAAATCTCATAACCCTGATTCAATAGCACTTCGGCAATGCCACACATGCCACTGCCGCCAATACCAATAAAATGAATGCGACGGATGCGACGCATTTCCGGCACCTCAAAGAATCCGCTCATGCGGCCACCTCCAGGCACACATCGGCCACTCGGCGGGTAGCATCAGGCAAAGCCAGTCGGCGGGCACTCTCTGCCATCTCCGCCCGCTTATCCGTATTCGTAGTCAGCTCCAATACGGTGGTGACTAAAGTTTCGGGGCTTAAATCTTTTTCATCCAACAAATAGCCGGCCCCAGCATTCACCAACCACAGCGCATTGTGCGTTTGATGATCGTCAATGGCGTAGGGGAAGGGCACCAATATAGAAGGTAAACCTACCGCAGTTAATTCAGATACGGTGAGAGCGCCAGCGCGACACACCACAAAATCCGCCCAGGCATAGGCAGCCGCCATATCAGCGACAAACGGCACTACATCCGCATCCACTCCGGCTTGCTGATACATGTTTTTTGTTGTCTCTTCGTTACCGCGACCACATTGATGACGCACTTCGGGGCGTTGTGACTCAGCCATTAATGCCAGCGCCTCGGGCAAAGTTTGATTTAATTTCTGGGCACCGAGGCTACCGCCAAGTACCAGTAAGCGCGGACTAGCTGCATTCTCATCTAAGGGACTCTCCTCTAAAGAACCCTCCTCCAGAGACCGCTGATTTAATTCCACACTTAACTTAAGAATCTCTGTACGCACCGGATTGCCGCAGTGCCGAGCCCCGGGTAAAGCCTCGGGAAATGCCGTTAATGCCACACTAGCAATTTTACTGAGCAGACGGTTGGTAGTACCCGCTATGGCATTTTGTTCGTGAATCACCAGCGGTTTACCTAACAGGCGCGCGGCCACACCGCCCGGGCCAGAGGCAAAACCACCTAAGCCCAACACCACATCGGGTTTCAACTTATACACTGCACGCAGGGCCTGGCCCGCAGCCAGTATTAGGCGCGCGACACCACGAATTTTCGCCAGCCCACCTTTGCCGCGCAAACCAGCGACACTGATATAGGTGATCGGAAAATTATGGGCGGGCACCTGCTCCGACTCGATACCCTGCCGAGTACCAAGCCAGCTCACGTCGCAACCACGCGCGCGCAAGTCTTCTGCCACTGCCAGTGCAGGGAAGACATGTCCGCCGGTACCACCTGCCATAACCAACACTCGTTTACGCTCCAAGTCGTTCACGTTTTACTTGTTGAGACGCGCGCGCCATCTGCTCCATCTCAATACCGATGCGCAACACCATCGCCAACATCACACTACATACCAACAAGCTACTGCCGCCATAACTCACAAATGGCAGCGTCAAACCCTTAGTGGGTAACAAACCGGAGGTGACACCAATATTGATAAAGGCTTGCGCCGCCAACAAAATACCAATACCAAATGCCACATGAGCACCGAACCAATCCTGTCGTTTCGCCGCCTTGCGGCCGTTGCTGAAGATACGCACCACCAACACCACAAATAGTGCGACCACTGCAACCACACCCAACCAGCCAAACTCTTCGGCAAAAATCGCAAACACAAAATCGGTGTGAGCCTCCGGCAAATAAAATAATTTCTGCACACTATTACCCAAACCAACCCCAAACCATTCGCCACGACCGAAAGCAATCAGCGACTGGGTCAACTGATAACCACTGTCGAATTGATCGGCCCAGGGATCGAGATAAGTCACCAGGCGCTCGACCCGATAGGGCGACGCGATGGCAACCATAAGCAAACCCACAACACCCACAGTCACCAGCAACATAAATTGCCACAGCCTCACCCCGGCCAAAAACAACATTGCCAACACCGTGCCGGCAAGCACTACCGAGGAGCCAAAATCCGGTTGCAACAACAGCAACAACACCAGACCACCAAGCACCACCAGGGGTTTCGCAAACCCTTGCCACTCCTGTTTTAACTGCGACTGCCGCCGCTGCAAATACGCGGCGGTAAATACCACCATCGCCAACTTGGCTACTTCCGACACCTGCAAGGTCAACGGCCCCAGCGGCAACCAGCGGCGACTGCCGTTGACTTCGCGACCAATACCCGGAATCAACACCAACACCAATAACAACACCGAACCCGCTAGCAACCAGGCGCTGTAGCGATACCAAAAGTCCATCGGGATACGCAGCACCACGAGTGCCAGTCCGGCACTAATCGCCAAATAAAACAGATGTCGTTTCAGAAAATATAAACTGTCACCCAGTTGCGCAGCAAACGTTATCGAGGAAGACGCCACCATCACAATGCCCAGTGATATCAGCGCCAACATTGCCAGTAACAAGCCCACATCAAGCCCCGGTGGGAACACTGGCCCGAAGCGCTGGGGCGCTTGCAATACAGCGTTTAAACTCACTCTGCTCGAGGCCGTCACGATAACGCTCGCACGGCACGGGCAAAACATTCGCCGCGCTCTTCGTAACCACTAAACATATCGAAGCTGGCGCAGGCTGGTGACAACAATACGCAGTCGCCGAATGCAGCCAACGTTCGAGCAGTGCTCACTGCGGCTTCCATATTCGTCGCTCGTATTACTTCCGGCTGAGATTCCATGCCTGCTTGTTTGGCGACAGCTCGCTCTATCAACCCGGCATCCTCGCCAATCACAATCAGGTGTTTAACCCTGTCTACAAGCTGTTTGGCTAAGGGCGTAAAATCCTGACCCTTGCTTTGCCCGCCGGCAATCAGCACCAGGTCAGAATAATCACCGGCACAACTGGTGATTGCAGCTATCGCCGCGCCAACATTAGTGGCCTTGGAATCGTCGACCCACACCACACCGTTAATTTCAGCAACCGTTTGGCTGCGGTGAGGCAAGCCTTTAAATGTTCGCAGCACGCTTAACATCGCCGCCATCGGCAAACCCACCGCGTGACCCAGTGCCAGTGCCGACAGCGCATTAGCGATATTGTGACTACCTTTTATGCCCAACTCGCTCACTGGCATCAGTGGCGCAAACTCAAACACTAACCACGCCTCTTCACCCTTGCGTCCAACATTGTCGGGATCATAGCTCACACCAAAGCCACCAAAATCGGGCTTGCCGAGACCGAAGCTCCAGCGCTTAACATCTGCCGATACCAGCGGTTCCGATAACTTATCGTCACGGTTTATCACTACCTGCTCGGCACCAAAAAATACGCGATGCTTGGCGCGGTGATAGTCGATCAAGCTGGAGTAACGGTCCATATGATCGGGGCTAACATTAAGTACCGTCGCCACTTTTGCTGTTAAGTTGGCGGTGGTTTCAAGCTGAAAGCTGGATAATTCCAATACGTACAAATCGATTTCGTCATCCAACAAATCCAGTGCCGGCGTCCCTAAATTGCCGCCCACCGCTACTTTCATCGTACTTGCGGCCATTGCAGCGACCAGGGTAGTCACCGTGCTTTTACCGTTGGAACCCGTAATGGCGACAATGGGGGCGCGCGCGACCCGGGCGAACAACTCTATATCGCCAATGATTTCGGCATCAGTCTCAAGGTCAGTTAATAAAGAGTCCTCAACGTCAGCTAATACACGACCCTCGCGGTTTTGCACCAAACCCAACTCAAGTAAAGACACACCCGGACTGACCACGATTTGACTGGCACTAGTCAGCGCCGCCGCAACCAGCTCATCCGCCCCTACGTAGACATCCACATCGGGAAATTCAGTTTTAAATGCAGCCAAATTCGGCGGTTCCGTGCGGGTATCCACGACGGCAAACGGCTCGTTAATGCGGGTAAAATAACGGGCGACCGCAAACCCGGTGAGGCCGAGACCGACCACCACCGTACGCTTGTCACTCGCTATCATTTTCACCACTGCAACTTCACCCATATATTGGCATCGCCATTTATCAACGCAGCTTGAGTGTCGCTAGCCCAAACAGCACCAGCATCACTGTAATAATCCAGAAGCGCACAATCACTCGCGGCTCCGGCCAACCTTTTAATTCAAAGTGGTGATGAATCGGCGCCATACGGAAAATACGTTTACCGGTGAGCTTGTAAGAACCCACCTGCAACACTACCGATACGGTTTCCAGCACGAAAATTCCACCCATAATGAACAGTACGACTTCGTGCCGGACAATCACCGCGATCACCCCCAGCGCAGCGCCCAGTGCCAGCGCACCGACGTCACCCATAAAAATTTGCGCCGGGTAGGCGTTAAACCAGAGAAAACCCAAACCCGCGCCACCCAGCGCTGCGCAAAACACCACCAGCTCCCCGGCTCCAGGAATAAAGGGTATTTTTAAGTAAAAAGAAAATTCAGCATGGCCGGCCACATAGGCAATCACACCCAGCGCGCCGCCCACCAACACGGCGGGCATAATGGCAAGGCCATCCAGACCGTCCGTCAGATTGACCGCATTACTGGTACCGACAATCACCAAATAAGTCAGCAGGATATAAAGCGGTCCCATCTGCCAGGCAAAGTTTTTAAAGAAGGGTAAAATTAACTCGGTCTCGGCGGGCGTTTGCGCCGTGACATACAGCAGAGTGGCGACGCCCAAACCCGCCACGGATTGCCACAAATATTTCCAACGCGCAGGCAATCCCCGCGAATTTCGCTCAACTACTTTGCGATAATCGTCGACCCAACCAATCGCACCAAAGGAAAAAGTCGCCAGCAACACGATCCAGACATAGCGATTGCTCAAATCAGACCACAATAAAGTGCTGACAAAAATCGACAGCAGAATCAATGCGCCACCCATCGTCGGCGTGCCGGTTTTACTCAGGTGACTAGCCGGACCGTCGTCGCGCACCGACTGTCCAATTTGCAAAGCGTTGAGCCTGCGAATAACCACCGGCCCTAACATCAGGGAAATAATCAGGGAGGTCATCACCCCCATAATCGCGCGCATGGTGAGGTAGCGAAACACCCCAAAGCCACCAATGTAGTCCGCAAGATACTCAGTTAACCAGAGCAACATTAGCCCTCTCCCAACAAATGTGTAATAACATCTTCCATGCCCGCACTGCGTGAACCTTTGACTAGTACCGTCACTTCTAGCGACCGATCACCAGCCAACGCAGCTCCCTCCTCGTGCAATATTCCGCGCAACACTTTTGCTAACTCTGTCTTCTCATCAAAAACATAGACCTTGTCCGCGCCGCAAATAAATTCAAACGCTGCGGACGCTAAGGCACTCAGGGGGCCGCAGCTAAACAATAAATCAACATCGTGCTCAGCGGCATAGCGGCCCACTTCCCGGTGTAATAATTCAGTATCCGCACCCAATTCCGCCATATCGCCCAGCACCAATATGCGCTTGCCGGAAAAACTCGTCAGCGTATCAATCGCCGCTTTTACCGAACCGGGATTGGCGTTGTAGGTGTCGTCGATAATTCGACTCCCACCCATCCCACTCAATACTTGCATACGCCCACTGGCTGGCAAGGCGGCTTGCAAGCCACGCACTACCTGTTCGAGATTCGCACCAGCGCTAAGCGCGCACGCCGCAGCGGCAAGGGCATTGGCGACGTTGTGCCGACCCGGTATTTGCAGTTGCACCGCCGCACTGCCTACCGGTGTTTGTAAAGTAAAACCCGGGCAACCCTCGTTATCTAGCTCTACCTCGGTGGCCACGAAATCAGCGTCCGGCTCAAGCACACTAAAAGTCACACTGTTTAAACAAGACAACTGCCCGCGCCACTGCTCCAGCCACGGTTCGTCCAGATTGAGCACCGCAGTGCCACCGGCCTCGAGGCTGGAATAAATTTCGCCTTTGGCTGTGGCCACACCCGCCAGAGAACCAAAACCCTCGACATGAGCGGGCAACACATTGGTCACCAGCGCCACGGTCGGACGCGCGATACCGCATGAATACGCAATCTCCCCCCCCGCACTAGCGCCCATTTCAATCACGGCATTCTGATGTTCCGGTTGCACACCCAGCAGTGTCAGCGGCACGCCAATGTGATTATTCAAGTTGCCACGGGTCGCCAGTACCGGGCCTTTAATAACTAAAATTGCGGCAATCATTTCTTTGACGGTGGTCTTGCCGCTGCTGCCGGTCACCGCAATCACCGGACCGGAAAATTGATCCCGAGCCAAAGCAGCCAACTGACCCAGGGCCTGGGTGGTATCCGGAACGACCCATTGCGGGATATGCAAACCCTTATCCGCTTGCTCAACCACCAGACCGCAGGCCTGTTGCGAAGCGCTATCCAAAAACTGGTGGGCGTCAAAGCGCTCACCACTCAAGGCTACAAATAACTCACCTTCGCGTAGGGCCCGGCTATCCGTGGAGACAGTGTCAAAATCACAATCGGGGTACATCAACGTACCGCCGTAGGCGAGTGCCGCGTCGGTCAGGGACAGACTTCGCACGGTCACGACTCACTCTCCGAGTTTTTGATGCGTCGCTCACCCAGGGCCAACACGGCTTCGGCAACATCGTCGAAGGGCCAGCGCACGCCAGCCACTTCCTGATAACGTTCATGGCCTTTGCCGGCAATTAATACGGTATCGGCGCTGTCCGCCTGGCTGATCGAGATGCGTATGGCGGCTCGTCGATCTGCTTCGACCAATAAGTTCGGCGCGCTTAATTCAGCGGGAATGCCCTGCAAGATATTTTCTATGATGGCGCTCGAATCTTCATTTCTCGGGTTATCGCTAGTCACCACCACTCGATCGGCACAGCGACCGACGACCTCAGCCATCAACGCGCGCTTACCGCGATCGCGATCTCCACCGCAACCAAAGACACACCAAAGTTTGCCCGTGCACTGCTCGCGCAACGTGCTTAGCGCCTGCGATAAAGCGTCGGGCGTGTGGGCGTAATCCACAACCACCTGAGGAGCGCCGCCCTCGAGACCGAAAGCTAAACTGGAATCTTCCGCAACTAATTGCATGCGCCCGGCGACGGACTGCAAGTGCGGAATCGCCGACAACACTGCGTCAAAATCTTTACCCTGCGCGCAAGCGGTAGTAATCACCGCCAACACATTACTTAAATTAAAGGCGCCCAATAAAGTGCTGCGCAACTCACCGCTACCCCAGGGAGTAATAATATCTGCGCTAATACCCTGTCGGGTGTAGCGGCAATTTTCGGCGCGCACTTCGCAAGCAAACTCACCGGCACCAGCACTGACAATACCAAAGCGCAAACACTCCACCGTGCCAGGTAACTGGGCCGCCAACGCTCTGCCTGCGGGGTCGTCGATATTAATCACCGCCCGCTGCAAACCCGGCGCATCAAACAATTGCGCTTTAGCCGCGAGATAAGCCGCCATATCACCGTGGTAGTCGAGGTGATCGCGACTGAGGTTGGTAAACACCGCAGTGTCAAAGCGCACACCCGCAACCCGGCTTTGCACTAAACCGTGGGACGACACTTCCATCGTCACGTAGTCAGCACCGGCGTCGCGAAGCTCGGCCAGCAGAGCTTGCGTGGCGACTGCATCGGCGGTGGTCATATTCGGGGGCTGTGTTTCTGAAGACTGGGTTTTTGAAGGCTGCGTTTCTGAAACTAATGATTTTGAAATAACTGCTTCAGTGGACACCGTAATTAACTCGGCACCCAATGTTCCCAGTACTCCGGCATTGTTGCCGAGCAAGGTATAAAGTTGCGCCAACAAATGTGTGCAGGTGGTTTTGCCGTTGGTTCCGGTGATCCCGGTGACAACTAAATCTCTACTGGGATGACGATAAAAACACCCGGCAATAGCGCTGGCTTGAGACGCCAAACCTGCGACCGGAATAATGCGCTCATCTTTTCCCTTTTCTGTAACAAAAGGATCTGTAATAAAACCGTCGGACTCCACCAGCACCGCCGCCGCTCCCGCGCTCAAAGCCAGCGCGATAAATTCACGACCATCGTGGTTAGCACCTGGATAAGCGATAAACACGTCGCCACGACTCACATTGCGGCTATCCAGCGTCACCCCCTGAACTAAGACTGCCGCATTCGCAGCGGATAAAGTCAGCTCGGGTAAGACCTCACTTAACAGGTCCGACAAGATAAGCCCTATAGTCTGCCGTCCGGCCGCCATCACGAGGCATCCTCCCGAGCAGCTTTTGCGCGGGTTGCCAATGTTGGGACTGCGGCCACCGGCTCCACACCCAACAGGCGCAAGGCATCGGCAGTAACTTTAGAAAATACCGGAGCTGCTACCAAGCCTCCAAAATAAGCTTCGCCTTTGGGATCGTTAATCACTACCACTGTTACTAATTTGGGTTTGTCGGCCGGCGCAAGACCGGCAAACAATGCGATATAACGACCTTCCTGATAACCCTCGCGACCGACTTTATGCACGGTGCCGCTCTTGCCCGCCACTTCGTAGATCGGGATTTCGGCGCGCGTGCCAGTGCCGCCTTTTTTAATCACGGTTTTCAGCATATCGCGCACCGCTACGGCGGTACTTTCATCGACAACCCTTTGCCCCGCTGCAGCTTCATCCAGACGCAACAAGGACATCGGGCGGCGCAAACCACCGCTGGCCAATACACCATAAGCCCCCGCAATTTGCAGAGGTGTCGCTGAAATTCCGTAACCAAAAGCCATTGCCGCATGTTCCAGCGGATGCCACTTGTGCCTGCTGGGCAAGTCCCCCGGGGTCTCACCGGGGAAACCTGTACCCGGACTCACGCCGAGACCGACTCGATCCAGCACATCCCGAATACTTTCGGGACTGAGATCCATCGCCACACGGGTGGTACCTACCTGACTCGACTTGGTGAGTATTCCGGTAATATCCAGTGTGCCGTAATTCACCGGATCCACAAAAGTTTTGCCCGCAATTTTGATATAACCTGGACTGGTATCGATCAGCGTATGGGGGCGATAGCGCCCGCTCTCCAGCGCTGCCACCATGGTCATCGGCTTCATCAGTGAACCCGGCTCCAGCAAATCCGTCACCGCCCGGTTGCGCAAAGCGGCGGTATCGAGCCGCGCGCGATCGTTTGGGTTAAACGAGGGCTGATTCACCATCGCCAACACTTCGCCGCTTTCCACATCGAGCACCACCACCGAACCCGAGGCGGCGCGAAATTTTTGTATCGCAGACTTTAACTCGCGATAAGCCAGGTACTGCAAGCGCAAATCAATCGACAGCGCCAGGTCTTTGCCGGGTTTTTCGCTACGCAACAATTGAAGATCTTTAATGATCTTACCTTTGCGATCTTTAACTACCTTACGCTGCCCCGACACGCCCGCCAGCCAGCTCTCGTAGGCCAACTCCAGCCCTTCCTGACCACGATCGTCAATATTGGTAAAACCCACCAGTTGCGACGTAATTTCTCCGGCGGGATAAAAGCGTTTGTACTCTTCGCGTCCGTGCACACCTTCAATACCGAGCGCTAAAATATCCTCGGCATCTTCCGGGCTCATGCGACGGGACAAAAACATAAACTCTTTGTTGCCGTAGCGCTTGAGACGCTGACGCAAATTTCCAACAGACTCACCGAGCCGTTTAGCCAGTGGCTGCAAAGTATCCACATCTAACGCCAGCACTCCGGGATTCGCCCATACGGTCACTACGGGAGTACTCACCGCCAGCGGCTCGCCATTGCGATCGGTAATCACCCCGCGATAGGCGGGAATTTCCAGTGTGCGTACCGTTCTGGCATCACCCTGACCCTGTAAAAACCGCACACCCTTATTGTCGCCAGAACCACCCTCTAATATCTGCAAGCCACCGGTATGCCAAAGCACGCCCATGGGCAACAAGCACAAAGCTAAGGCCACCAGGGAATAGCGCCAAAACTCAATCACCGGTTTCTTAATTTTTCCAAAAGATTGTGAGGAAGTTTTTTTAAATCGCGTATTTTTAGTGCCAGAACTTTTAGCACTTGAACCTTTAGCACCGGCCACACCCCGACCCGTCGTTTTTCGAGACGCTGATTTATTATTATTTAGCAGACTCACGGAGCCACCATAATCGGATTTTCCACAACTCGATTTACCTGCACTCGCTTCACCATAATGACGTCGTCAAGCTTAGGCACACTCATATCCAGTTTTTCAATCGCCAGTTTTTCGACTCGGCTCAATGCCGCCCAGGCGCTTTGCTCAAGTAAATACTTACCCCACTCCACCTGCAACTGATGCTCCTCGCGCTGCAACTCAACGTACTCCGCGTAAAACTGACGACTGCGATGACTGCTCACCACTACCGCCAGACTCGAAGCCATCACCGCCAACCACAACAGGCTCAGCACCAACCACCGCCGCCAATGCCCGGTCATCAAACAACATGGTGAGAGCAGTTGCGACACAGACCATCGCGATTAATAAGCAGTCGATTAGCCATACCACTCTTTGCGCAACTCGCTCTCATACATCGTTGTTTTTTCACACCAACTTCTCCGCCACGCGCATCACTGCACTGCGAGCACGAGGATTGCGCATCACCTCTTCGGGCGAGGCCTTTACCGCTTTACCAACCGAGCGCAAGCGCCGCACAATTTGCGCCTCGGTGACCGGCAAGCCCCGGGGCAAACGCGGCTGCTCGCACTCGCGGATAAAACGCTTTACCGGGCGATCTTCCAGAGAGTGAAAACTAATCACCACCAGGCGTCCGCCGACAGCCAACACGTCGAGTATTTGATCGAGCAATGCCCGCAGGTCATCGAGCTCGCGGTTAATAAAAATTCGAATGGCCTGAAAGGCGCGGGTCGCCGGATTTTTGCCTTTTTCCCAGGCCGGATGCGCTTCGGCAATCACCGCCGCCAACTGGGCAGTGCGCGTAATCGGAGTATGTTCCCGCAGCTCGACGATGGCTCGCGCCATGCGTTTGGCGTAACGCTCCTCGCCGTAGTCTCTGAGCACTACGGCAATTTCATCAACACCGGCTTCTGCTAGCCACTCAGCTGCGCTCACCCCGCGCTGTGGATCCATGCGCATATCCAGCGGTCCATCGTGCAAAAAACTAAAGCCACGCTCCGGATCATCCAACTGCGGCGAGGACACCCCTAGATCGAGCAATACTCCCGTCACTGCCCCACGCTTACCGCGCTCATCAATCAAAGCACTTAAATCGGCAAACGAGGCATTGACCATTTCCAAACGCCCATCGCGCCCGGCCAATTCCTCACCCACTGCGCAGGCCCGGGGATCTTTGTCGATGGCGAGCAGCGAGGCCTGTGGCGATAAACGCGAGAGTAAAAGTCTGCTGTGGCCACCGCGCCCGAAGGTGCCGTCCACATAAAACCCATGCTCATCAGTCACTAACGCTTCCACGGCTTCATCCATCAGTACCGTTTGATGGTTATCAGTATCTCTGTCGACCATTGGCTCGTGCCCTAAAGCGACAGGGATTGCATTTCTTCTGGAATCACCACTTCGCCGGCGGCTTGCTCTAGCCACTCTTCGCGATTGGTATCCCAGCTGTCCGCGCTCCACAATTCAAAGCGGTGGCTCTGCCCCACCAAGATGACTTTTTTCTCGAGGCCCGCGTAGGCGCGTAACTCCGGCGGTATCAACACTCGACCATTGCTATCCAACTCAATTTCGCGCGCGTGACCGACTAACAAACGCTGTACGCGTCGGCTCTCTTTATTAAAAGTAGATAAACTAGCAATTTTGGTTTCTATTTCCTGCCATTTCGGCATAGGATAGATCAACAGACACTTATCCTGGATATCAATGGTCGCAACCAGCACGCCCTCACATAGCGCCAACAAGCCATCGCGATACCTGACCGGCACCGCCATACGCCCTTTTGCGTCTATGTTGATTTCGTTGCTGCCGCGAAACACTGGCTTCTCCGTTTATTGTTTTTGGAGCCTCTCTTTTGGGAGCCTCCTTAAAAGTAGGAAGGGATAGATTGAGGAAAGACTGACATCGGCCCACCCAATACCCACAAAACCCCACTTTTCTCCACCAAAAACCACTATATTCCGACGCCAGTTAAAGTCAAGCATCCGCATGGCTCCAAATTCACAAAAACACGAATAAAACCAACAATTTGGCTTCGAAAATACAGGTGACGGCAGTACTTAAACAAATACAATTGAACAAAATCATTAAAGTAATCGTGCAAGCTAACTAATCACTTTAAGTATGAGATAATTTGGCTATATAAAAATAGTCTACTATCTTTTTTAGCTATTAAAACCCTTTGCCCGACCTCTACACGATTCCCTAATAAGTCCTCGGTCGCGGTGATTTACCACTCGACAGCGCAGAGCTATCCCGCCCACCTATGTAAAGACCCGTCCTTTTAGATTACAATCTGAGCATTGAATTTTTGGTGTCAGTTGTACTGAAACTGATCGCACCGATTACGGCACAACTCTCTGACCTGGTCCTGTTCAGAATCTTGTCCAGAAAATTAACCTTCACCTCCTGCACAACTGACAACAGTTTCAGGAGCAGTGGGAGGTGTTCGAATTTGCCCGGTAAACGCACAACATACTGACGAGGACTTACACGATGGATATCGGCGTTTTAATGCTCTTTCAAAATCATCCCAACCAAACCATGGATGATTACGATATGTACAAAAAAGAGCTGGGGATTTGCGAATTAGTTGAACCGCTTGGCTTTGATTCTGTGTGGGCGGTGGAACATCACTTTACCGATTACACTTTGTGTCCCAACCCTATTGAGATGCTGTCCTACCTGGCAGGCAAAACCGAGCGCATCAAACTGGGCACTGGCGCCATTATTCTGCCCTGGCACAAGGACCCTCTCCGCACTGCCACCGATATTGCAATGCTCGACAACCTCTGTGATCGACGCTTGTTACTCGGCATCGGTCGCGGTATCGGCC
Organism: Porticoccaceae bacterium; assembly: GCA_036961295.1. GTDB lineage: Bacteria > Pseudomonadota > Gammaproteobacteria > Pseudomonadales > Porticoccaceae > JAGPUQ01. The sequence continues at coordinate 161,040 of JBALVX010000002.1, forward strand.
GCGTTGAATACGATGGCTTCGGTGTCGATATGAATGAATCTCGGGGCATTTTTGACGAGGCCTCCGAAATGGTGATGGACATGCTGGAGACCGGCAAAGCCAAAAAACATGATGGCAAATACTTTAAGCAAGCCGCCCGCGATATACGCCCTGCGCCCATGGGGCCCTACCTGGATCGCACTTTCGTTACCTGCCAGTCACCAGAGACCGCCGAATTAATTGCCAAAAAAGGCATGGGCATGATGGTGTTTGCGATTTCTCCATGGAAATCACGAGCGGAGGATTGTCGACTTTATCGGGAAGCCTTCCTGGAATATCAGGGCCGCGAAGCCCCGCCAGTAGTCGCCAATGTATTTGTGATGGTAGACGAAGATGGCGATAAGGCCACCGAACTCGCCCACAAGTATATGAGCGACTATTGGATTTCCGCTCTCGACCATTACGAAATGGACGGCTCTCACTTTGAAGGCGTCAAGGGTTATGAATTCTACGCCAAGTCCGCCGGCATTATGCGTGATCGCAGTTCCGGCTCTATGGGCGATTTATACGTCAACAACCAAATTTTCGGCACGCCAAAACAATGCATTGAACAGATGAATACCATTCAGGAATTGGCTGGGCCAGTTACCTTTAACGTGTCTTTTTCTTACGCCGGCCTACCCTACGATACAGTTAAGGCGCAAATGAAATTATTTGCCGAGCAATGCCTGCCCCAGCTGCAGGCGGCACCAGCAGGAACACTCGCACAAGCCAGTTAGCAACGGCCGAGCCACCGCTTTTACCCGTATCGTTCAGTATCGAGGTGAAGGCAGAATGTTATGGCTTAACAATATCCCGTAGGCCCTTGTACAGAACATGCAAACCTGCGAACTCATTTTTTAGAAACAAAGGAGGTCTCCCCCGTGGCAAGACTCAGTAAACTCAGTCGCTCCGTCGAGGGTAAAGTTGTACACATTACCGGTGCTGCCAGTGGTATGGGCCGGGCCACCGCCTATTTGTTCGCCGATGAAGGTGCCAAAGTTGCGGTCACCGACCTCAACGGAGAAGCCGCCGAGCAGGTCGCCAGCGATATCCGCGATGCCGGCGGCATCGCCACCGCCTGGCGCTTAAATGTTGCCGACCCGGAAGAAATTATTGCCATCACTAAAGCCATCGGCGAGGAGTTTGGCGGGCTTGATATTTTAGTTAACAATGCGGGCATCGGCGTCTTCGCCAAACTCGATAGCGACAAGTATGAAGAGCGCTGGCAATTGAGCATGGATGTATTAATCACTGGTGTGCAGCGCCTGGTGCGCGCTTCCTTGTCGATGCTCCGCGAGGCCGAGCACGGCCGCATTATCAATATCGCTTCGACCGAAGGTCTGGGTGCAACCGAAAATGCCAGCCCTTACACCGCCGCAAAACATGCCGTGGTCGGTTTTACCAAAGCCCTGGCGATTGATTTGGGCCGAGAGGGCATTACCGCAAACTGTGTTTGCCCAGGGCCAATCAAAACCTCGTTGACCGACTTTATTTCGGAAGAAGACAAAAATACCTTTGCCCGGCGACGTGTGGCGGTGCGCCGCTACGGCGACCCGGAGGAAGTCGCCCATGCGACCTTTAACTTTGCACTGCCCTCGGCCTCGTTTATGACTGGCGTTATCATGCCGGTCGATGGTGGGCTGTGGATACGCAACGCCTAATTAACATACCTGCAAATATGGCTTAGGGGAAAATAACGTGGCCCAGTGGCAAATTGGTGATGTCAAAGTCACCAAAATTATTGAAGAAGATGGGCCGGTACCCGGCGACTTCGTATTACCCGACGCAAATCCCGAGGCGCTGGCGGAAATCCCCTGGCTGTCGCCAAACTTTGTGACCGAAACGGGCTGGCTAAAAATGTCCATCCACGCCCTGGTAATCGAAACTCAGGGCCTGCGCATTATGGTAGACACCTGTGTCGGCAACGATAAAGAACGCACCACCAAAGCCTGGGCGATGCGCAGCGGGCCATTTCTAAAAGACCTTTCCGCAGCGGGTTTCCCCCGCGAAAGTATCGACTACGTAATTTGCACTCACCTGCATGTCGATCACGTGGGCTGGAATACCATGCTGGTAGACGGAGAATGGTTACCGACTTTCCCCAACGCCCGTTATTTATTTGGCCGCAAGGAATGGGAAGCCTGGCAGGCCGATCCTCAAGAGGAGGAGTTTGGCCCGGTGATGCAAGATTCCGTCACCCCGATTGTTACAGCAGGTCTCGCAGATTTGGTTGACAGCGATCACCGCGTTAATAGTGAAGTCTGGTTTGAACCGACCTATGGCCACACCGCTGGGCACATAAGTGTGCGGATTTCTTCCGGCGGAGAAGACGCCGTTATCACCGGCGATATGACCCACCACCCCTGCCAGTTGGCGCGTCCGCAATGGCCCTGCTACGCGGATTACGACCCCGATCAGGCGATTCAAACCCGCCGCGATTTTTATGCGCGCTACGCCGACAAACCCGTATTAGTCATCGGCACTCACTTTGCTCCGCCGACCGCCGGTTACATCGTTCCCGACGGCGACTATTACAAACTCAATATTTAGCTCAGCCGTGCTTGTCCAATATAGTTTGCCCGGCTATCGTTTTCCCGGCTATCGCTTTCCTGATAGGGTTTCCCCGACTGGGTTTTCCCAATACGGCTTTTACTGAGCACACACCTAATGTTAATTAACCGCTAAAAGGACATACCATGAAAGCCACACGTTTTTACGGGGTTGGCAAACCCATCGAGATTGAAGACATACCCGAGCCGGAGGTAGGCCCCAACGACGTGCTGATTAAAATCGCCGGAGCCGGGGTCTGTCATTCCGACCTGCACGTGATTGACGGAGACATAGATATCGGGGAAACGCCCATCACTCTCGGTCATGAGAATGCAGGCATTGTTGAAAAAGTCGGCAGTCAGGTTACCGAAGTAGAACCGGGAGAAGGCGTCGCAGTATTTGGTGCGTGGAGTTGCGGACACTGCAGATTTTGTGACATAGGAGAACAAAGCCTTTGCCAAAACCCGGTTTGGCCGGGCGTCATGGTAAATGGCGGCTGGGCCGAAAAGTTACTGGTACATCACCCGCGCAATTTAGTGAAGCTTAATGGGCTCGACCCCATCGTCGCCGCACCGATGACCGATGCGGCGCTGACGCCCTACCGGGCGATTAAAAAGGTCGTGTCTAATCTGGGGCCCGGCAAAACTCTGGCCATTATCGGAGTAGGCGGTTTAGGACACATGGCCCTGCAAATTGCCAAAGCCGTAACGCCCGCGACGCAATTGATCGCCATTGATATCAGTGCCGAAAAACTCGCAATGGCGAAACAGTTAGGTGCACATCACGTAGTCGATGGCATGGCCGATGTTGGCGCCGCAGTGAAAGCCGCCACCGGTGGCGACGGTGCTGATGCGGTAATCGACTTTGTCGGCAACGATGCCACTCTGAAAAATGCGGGAGCCAGCATTGGTATTGCCGGTAAAGTTATCGTGGTGGGTATTGCCGGCGGCACCCTACCCTATTCATTTTGGAATTTACCCCTCGAATGCGAAGTATCCAGTAGTATTTGGGGTAATCGACAGGAATTAAAAGAAGTACTGGAAATGGCCCGCATCGGGCTCATTACCCCGCATATCGAGTGCCAGCCACTAGAAGCGATTAACGATGTTCTCGCGCGACTTCACGATGGAAAAATACAGGGGCGCGTTGTCTTAACACCTTAAAGAAATCGCCTAAAGCAAAGCATTTAATCCATACTCCAAGAGAAACACCCACACACAGGAAACCAGCACTGATGCCCTTATCACCACCCAAAGCACGCCAACATTTACACACGCGCGAAATCGATCTTAAAGGCTACTATCGAGACGATGGTCTATGGGATATCGAAGCTCACATTACCGACAAAAAAACCTACACCTACGAAAATCAGTCTCGCGGTCTGGTAGCCTCCGGCCACCCGGTCCACGACATGTCACTCAGGCTCAGCATTGATCCCAAATTGGTGGTACGCGAAGTCGAAGCAGTAATGGATGTACAGCCCTACACCATTTGTTCGGATATTGTGGGCAATTTCCAGAAACTGGTGGGACTTAAAATCGGGGCTGGCTGGAATAAGCGGGTGCGCGAAGTGGTCGGTAGTGTAGAAGGTTGCACTCATCTTGCCGAGTTGCTCGGGCCCATCGCCACCGTCGCGTTTCAAACATTATCCGGTGACCATGCGCAAAAATTAATGGGACGAGACCCTGGAAAAAAAGACACAGAAAATGCTGACCGCACTCCATTTATGCTCAATGGTTGTCACACCTGGAGCGCTAACAGCCCGGTGGTAAAACAACTTTATCCCGCGTTTTATACGGGTAGCGATGCAGCGGAGGCGAACACTAAGGAAGGTACCGCCAAGATCGTTAATCTCGTGGACGAAAACAACACCACGCACTCGAAGTAATAAGAAATTCGCTCCGTAAACAAACTGACTACGGATAAACACACAGGCAATTTTTTTCTCAACAGTAAAGCTAGAACCAAACTCAAAATTCAATTTAAAACTAAAAGGTTACTATTATGGGCAATCGACTGGACGGTAAAGTAGCCATTATTACTGGCGGAGCCAGTGGTATTGGTGAGGCACACGCCCATGTATTCGCCGCAGAAGGCGCGAAAGTTGTGGTTGGCGACGTTCAGGACGAACTGGGGGAAGGCGTGGTCGCCGCCGTTAATAAAAACGGCGGCGATGCCATGTTTGTTCACCAGGATGTCACCAGCGAATCCGACTGGGCCAAGCTAGTCGAAGCAACGGTTAACAAGTACGGTTCCCTCACCACCTTGATCAATAATGCTGGCGTCGGTAGCTTTAAGGGTGTTGAAGAAGAAGACCTGGAAGGTTTTAACCGGGTAGTGGCGATATGCCAGACCGGGGTTTGGCTAGGTATGAAAGCGGCAATGCCAGAATTAAAAAAGTCCGGCAACGGTGCCATTGTTAATATTTCATCGCTTTACGGCATTATCGGCACTCCCAGTATGCTGGCCTACCACGGCGCGAAAGGTGCCGTGCGACTGATGACCAAATCTGCCGGGCTGGAATATGCCAAGCAGGGTGTCCGAATTAATTCCGTGCATCCAGGCATTATCAAAACTCCTCTGGCAAGCACCTTGTCCGATGAATATATCCAGGTCATCACCGAGACTACCCCGATGGGCAGAATGGGCGAACCTGTTGATATCGCCAACATGTCCTTGTTTTTAGTATCCGATGAAGCGAGCTTTATTACCGCGTCAGAATTTGTCGTGGATGGCGGTTGGGGCGCACAATAAACCTGCATGCCATGCTCCGATTGTGCTCGGAGAAGGCTTTCCGTTAAGCTAAAAGCTCGCCGTTAAACCATAATACCGGGGTTTATAACCCGGCATTTTTTTGGAGTAAATATTGAAGCAAGAAAACACATTTCGTCAGGGCGCCGCTATCGTCGCGACTTTATTTCTAACCCTGGGCCTACTGTACGGCATCTGGTATGCGTACTCGGTTTTTTTAGTAGCGTTGATTGAGCATTTCGGCTGGTCCCGCTCGGTCACTGCCGGAGCCATGTCGGTATTTATTTTAACCCACGGTATTTTTGGCCCCTTCGCCGGCCGCTTAGTAGAAAAGTTCGGCCCGCGTTACTTGATGATGATCGGCGCGGTCGTCATGGCAACGGGCTTGTTGTTAACCTCACAAGTCACTCAGTGGTGGCAACTGTATATTAGCTTCGGCCTTATCACCGCACTGGGCCTGGGCGCCTGCGGTTGGGTGCCCGCGGTTATTCTTACCGAGCAATGGTTCCCCAATAAAGTAGGTACTGCGCTGGGCATTGTCACTGCCGGAATTGGCGTCGGCATGCTGGTCGTTGTGCCCCTGTCAAATTATTTAATTGAAAATTCCGATTGGCGACATGCTTACCAGGTGTTAGCGGCCATGGTACTGATCTTTATCTTACCGGCGGCATTTTTTGTTTTGCGCGAACCCGGCGGGCACCTTATCGAGGTAACAGAAGAGGCAAAAAATACCGATACAAACGAAGCTCTCGTACTAAGCTCCCGACCCCACTGGACCTTAACAAGCGCTTTCGCATCCAACAGTTTTCGTTTCGCTGTTCTGGCTTTTTTCTTTGGCGGTTGCCTCACCCAGTTATTATTAATGCATCAATTCGCGTTTATGGTAGATCACGGTGTTGCAAAGACCATGGGTTCTATAATCGTCGGTATTATCGGTGTCGCCAGTATTCCTGGAAAAATTATTTTGGGCAGCTTGTCTGATCGTATCGGCAGAGAGCTGGCCTATAGCGTGGGTTTATTTTGTATTCTTTTATCCATCGGCGCGCTGGCTTTAATAGGTACGGTACCCGGCTTATTAATGCCCTTCGCATTCGCCCTACTCGTCGGCTTTGGTTATGCGGCGAATGCGCCGATTATTCCCGCAGCGGCGCGGGACTTATTTGCGGGACCAAAATTCCCGGTTATTTTTGGCACCATGTCGATGTTCGCCGCTATAGGCGGTGCGACTGGTTCATGGTTGGGCGGCGCCCTGTTTGATCTTTCGGGGAATTATCAATTAATGTTAATCACAGCGGCGGGGCTGGCTATTCTTTCACCTGCGATGCTGTGGTTAGCTGCACCCCGTGCTCCTCAACAACCTCCGCACACTTCCTTTAATTAGGTGTCGATGGTACCGCGCTTTCCTGGCCGGTTTTTTATCACGACTAACTGGCCGCAACACTTTTTAAAAATAGTAGAATTTCGTCGGTAGTTTCCTGAGGTTTTTCTAACATCAACCAGTGCCCCGCGCCCTCAATAAGTTTAATCCGGCGTAGGTCTTCAAAGTGGGCGGGCATTAATTCTGCCCAATTAGGCATATAGAGCAGCACATCGTCCTCGGCGCCCGCAATAAAATGCGCAGGCTGGGTAAATTTCGCATTTGCTAATTGTGACGTCAATGTCCAGTTGCGCTCCAAATTTCGATACCAGTTCACCCCGCCGCGAAAACCGTTTTTTTGAAACTGTGCAATGTGATAATCCAGGTCTTCTCGCCTTAACCACGCAGGTAGCTCGGCAGGTACGTCAAACATTTCCCCCATACTCGTACCGGCGGAAAACTGTGTCTGCGACATCCACGTGCCCGGCGGACTATCGGCGGAAATCACGTGATACGTCATCCGCAACATAGCTTCAGGATTAGACTCCATACCCAACTCCGCGCCAGGTTTTTGAAACCCGCGGATATACCAAAACTTGTCGTCTAAGCCCGGTGGATTAAGTAATGCGTCCGAGCTTCCCGCTCGACCCCAATAGGGCACCGATAAGCCCATCACCGCGCTTACCCGATTCGGGTACAAGAGCGCGGTATCCCAGGCCACAATACAACCCCAGTCCTGACCGATCACAATAAATTGCTCGTACCCCAGCGCATCCGCTATGCCGACAACATCCCCCGAAAGATGAAGAATGTCATAGTCCTCAATCGCTTCCGGGGCATCGCTGCCGCCGTAACCGCGCTGATCGGGCACGGCTACTTTGTAGCCCGCCTCGACAATTGGGTCGATCTGGTGCCGCCATAAGTGCCAAAACTCGGGAAAGCCGTGCAGCAAAATGACCAGTGGGCCTTCACCCTTAACCACGGTGCGCAAGGTGACGCCGTTGGTTTGGATATACTGAAATCTCGGTTCATTCACCATCCGAGTCACCGCAAAAAAACGATACGAAAGACATCTTTAACAGAGAAATAAAAGTATATCTGAACCATGAAGTATAGCGATCAGTATTACTCATCGCGCTCCTCACCCTGTTTAAACGAACTCTGAAACTCAGTCGCGTTAGCTTCCGCGATAAGTTCTTCTACATGTTCACAGAACTCGTCATGAAAACCATGAGTAGATAAGTGCCACCAGGTTTGAACCCCAGGAAAAGACAAAAACTCTTTTTTGGATCTATCGATGGAAGACAGATAAATAGGGTCAATAGAACCGTGGCACGTATGCAAATATTGCTGCTCCATCGCTCTAAAAATACCACCCCAAACCAGGCTAACCCGAACTCTGTCCTCATCAGCTAATGCTTTGTAATCATTCTTACCCGCCAGGGTGAGACTAGCCAGCTCTTTATCCTGAAACATGTGCTCAATCGCTCTGCGATACTCTGCTGCCAAATCGCGGGTAGCAGCGAGTCTCTCCTCTTTGGTTTGTGCACGAATTTGAATGGCCAGATAGAGCACCGACATAATGACAGCAATCGCCCCCAAACCTTCTGAAATTGCCCCAAATGCTTCCCAGTTCATAATTTCACCTCCCTACGTATATTCTAGTTTTGTTCCGATCTAAGCGGGTAATCGTGTTCGTTTTTTCAAAGGAAAACGTTACTAGTTAGCTATCGATTTTCTCACCCGCCATTTCCAGTGAGCACTGTCTTCAGCGCACCAAGAGCAATCAACACCATACAAATAATCGCTATCGTTGCCGCCAAAATCGCGGGGACATAAGCAAACACATCGTACATATTACTTTGCCCCATACCTTCAACGTAGCCACCACTCAAACCGCGAGTGTTGCCGAATACCGAAAACACATAGAACATACAATTTCCCCAGGCGGTAAAAATAAGTCCATAAGCGACAAACAGTCGCGCCCTGCCCACTGCGACAAAGGGCAGCGCCACCGCGCCCATTACGCACAGTAAACCATTAGTGATGGCACCCACATGAGCCGCGCGCCAGGCATGAACACTTCCGGGCACTTGATAATCAATGGAAAACAGGGGCCAGAGCTCAATGCGCCCTAGCACCGCAAAGGTGAGCATAAAACCGCCCACAAACCCAACCATGATTACCAGTGCGGCATTGCCTAGCATCAACGCTTGATAGCGTTTAATATCTGCATCGAGCATGATATGTTCTCCCATTATGATTTTAATTAATGTGGCCGATTAAATACGGTAGCGCCATTTAAACGGAAAATCCACGCCTATTTATTCGCGCCTATTTATTCACGCCAATTTATTGAAACCCTACACCCCGCTACGAAATCATCCTTTAGATTTTTTGACAGCAACGAGAGTTTGATTCATTATCTAGAAAAAGAAACCCAAAAAAAAATAATATTGTAATGATACCCGGAAATAAAAAGGATGATAACGATGGAAAATCCAATATTAGCGTCGGCTCCTATACTAGCGCCAGCGGCAGTACTCGTTCTCTGGTCAGTAATTATATTAGTTTGGATGGTGGTTACGCGGTTTTCAGCCTTAAGAAAAGCCGGTCTGTCCGTATCAGCCGCGAAACCCGGCACTCAATACCGGGACGTGGAGGTGACACTACCGGCAAAGGTTAACTGGAAATCCCACAATTACACCCATCTAATGGAACAGCCAACGCTGTTTTATGCAGTGACTATTATTCTTGCGTTGATTGGCGAAGGCAGCGGACTTAATCTTGCCCTGGCATGGGCTTACGTTTTACTGCGTGTCGCCCATAGCTTGTGGCAAACCCTGGTTAATACCTTAATGCTGCGTATCCCTCTGTTTGCCCTTTCGTCACTGTGTTTAATGGGGCTCGCCATAAACGCGGTTCGAGCAACATTGCTATAAATTATTGTTATACATATTAAGGCGATTAAAAAAACATGAAAAACATCAAAGGTAAAGTTGCGTTTATCACCGGTGCGGCAAGTGGAATGGGCTTAGGTATGGCTCGAGCATTTGCGGCGGCTGGCATGAAAGTCATGCTGGGCGATATTCAAAAAGAGGCGCTTGATACCGCCGTCGCCGAGCTGAAAGGCAAAGGTTTCGAGGCCGAAGGTGTGGTCGTTGATGTGACCGATAGAGATTCGGTATTTGCAGCAGCCCAGGCTACCGTAGATGCCTTCGGTAAGGTTCATATCTGCGTTAATAACGCTGGTGTTGGCGCTAGTGGTAGCGCTGAAGGTACCAGTGAGAAAAACTGGCGCTGGACTATCGACGTGAACATGTGGGGCGTGGTGTGGGGCATGCAGGTTTTTATGCCGCTGATCAAAGAACACGGCGAAGGCGGTCATCTGGTCAACACGGCCTCGATGGCGGGCATGTTTAGCTGGAAGGAATTAAGCGCTTATAACGCATCAAAATACGCGGTCGTCGCCATGTCTGAAACCGCAATGGCGGAGCACATCGACGATAATATTAGTGTCTCCGTACTGTGTCCTGGTGTGGTTAACACCAATCTCGGCACCTCGGCACGCAACCGCGGTGAAGATTACGGTGGCGCTACGGATTCCAAATCGGAAGAAATGATCGCCATGCTTAAAAAAGGCCTGAGTCCCGACGTAGTAGGCCAGCAGGTACTGGAAGCCATTATCGACGACCAGGCCTACATCTTCACCGATCCCAATTTACGTAGCTGGGTCGAGACTCGCTTTCAGCGCATACTCGCCGGTTACGATTGGGCTGAACAGTGCGAAGCACTAAAAAATGCCGATCAACAAACCGAGATTAATTTATAACACCTGGCTGCGGTTATTTACCCCGATGACCATTTTTATTCGCACACCAAAACCGCGCTGAAATCAGCGTTTGCTCCTTTCAATGCGACGTTAACCTTCGGCGCTACGTTTATCTCAGGAGATTAGGTAATGAAACATCGAGTACTCGGAAATAGCGGTGCAAAGGTTTCCGCCATCGGCCTGGGTTGTATGGGCATGTCGGATTTTTACGGCCCGGCCGATGAGGCTGAATCCATCGGGACGCTGCATCATGCCCTGGCTTTGGGTTTGAATTTTCTCGACACCTCGGATATCTACGGTAAAGGGCACAACGAAAAACTGATTGGCCGCGCCATTGCGGATCGGCGCGAGCAGGCGTTTATTGCCACCAAGTTCGGCATTGCAGGGGCGAAGCTTAAGCCCGAGGGCGGGTTTGAAATGACCATTAACGGTCGCCCTGACTATGTAAAATCTTCCTGCGAGGCCAGTCTTCAACGTTTGGGTATCGACTGCATCGATCTGTACTACCAACACCGGGTCGATCCCAATGTGCCCATCGAGGAAACGGTTGGAGCGATGGCAGAGTTGGTAACCGCGGGTAAAGTGCGCTTTTTAGGCTTATCGGAAGCATCTGCGGACCCGGCTTTGATTCGACGCGCACACAAGGTGCATTCAATTGCTGCCTTGCAAAGCGAATACTCGCTGTGGACTCGGGATCCAGAGCCCGATGTACTACCGGTATGCAACGAACTCAATATTGCTTTCGTACCCTTCAGTCCATTAGGCCGCGGTTTTTTAACTGGAACAATTGATAGTACTGACGGCATGAGCGATAAGGATTTTCGAAAATCAAACCCCCGATTTCTACCGGGAAATATCCAACAGAACCTCAAGCTCGCCGACAAAGTAAAAGCCATCGCGAAAGACAAGAACTGCGTGCCCGCGCAATTAGCGCTAGCCTGGTTGCTGGCCCAGGGGGAGCAGGTGATTCCCATACCGGGTACACGGCGAATTAAACACCTGGATAGCAATATCGGCGCGATGGAGATTGCGCTGAGCACGGGTGAACTGGACGCCATTACCACTGCATTCCCCGTTAACGCAGCAGCGGGCAAGCGCTATGCGTAATCGGCTCCGGCACGAGGCGCAACCGTATACAGGAAGGTGAAGGGCCGTTAAGCGATGCCCGCTGAACTATTGCAATATGACCCAATAAAAGAGAAGGTAATAGACAGCATTTTCAAGACCACTTAAACAATAAACCAGGCGGAGTTTAAACATGGCGATCAAGACAAAATTAGAGGGCAATTACGCGCAGGTCGACGCACTGCCCTGGCAGCCTTTTCCGGAGAGTTTTTCGGCTGGCGGAATACTGTGGAAACTCTTGAACGTATCGCCGGAAATGGGCGCATGGACGGCAATCTTTGAGTGCCCGGCGGGATCTTCGTTTGCCCGACATGTCCATATTGGGCCTGGTGAATACCTTTTAACCAAGGGCAAAATGGAAGTTCGCGGCGGCAACCTGGAAGGTGGTTTTACTGCCACGGCCCTTGGCTACGGTTATGAAGCGTGCAACGCGCGGCATGATCAAACGTCTTTCCCCGAGGAAAGCTCTTTTTACATGACTTTTCTAGGACCATTGCAGTTCATCGATGAAGCTGCCAACACGCTGGCGGTGATTGGCTGGGAGCAGGCCCAGGACCTGTGGGCGCAACAAACCGGGCAAAGTTAACAAGGGTTTGCGCCCGCCGGACTTTAGCAAAAACGTTTGCTTCGCTACCACTTAGACCGAGGTGAAACCCCCGCGTGATCAACTCTAACATCAGTGTGATATTTTTTTACCAGCCTTAGGAAAATGTAATAGATGACGTCTCACCCGTTACAATTTGATCCCACAGACCGCGCAGTAATTAACAATCCCTTCCCGGTTTTTACTCGACTTCAACAGGAAGCTCCAATCCATTGGAGCGACAAGGCGCGCGGCTGGGTAGTCACGCGTTACGATGATTGCAAAGCCGTTTTTCTCGATCAACGTTTTTCGTCAGAGCGCATGAAACCCTTTTTCGAATCCCTGAGCGATGAGCAGCGCGCCAAAGTTGAGAGTCTGGAATCTTCCATAGGCTTATGGGCGGTCTTTCTCGATCCACCAGACCACACCCGCCTGCGCCGTTTATTAAATCGCGGCTTCACCTCTCGAGCGGTGGACGGCATGGCACCTCGAATAGCCGAAATCGTACACGAATTATTCGATGATATTGAAGACAAAACAGAAATCGATTTTATCCGCGACCTTGCCTACCGCATTCCCGCCTCGGTGATTATGGAAATGCTCGGGGCGCCGCGCTCGGAAATCGAACATTTTAAACTTTGGTCCGACGAAATGAGTTTGTTTGTGGGTGGCTCTCGAGTCACTCCCGACAAATACGTTCGCGCCGAGGCGGCAACCGCACAAATGCGCGAGGCTTTTCGCGACTTAATCGCCGAACGCAGGCGCCAGCCAAGAGAAGATATGATCACCGACCTGATCCGGGCCGAGGACGAAGGCCAGGTGCTAAACGAAGAGGAGTTAATCGCCACCTGTATTCTGTTGTTGTTCGCAGGCCATGAAACCACCGGTAATTTATTGGGCACCGGCATGTATTATTTTCTTCAGCATCTCGACCAACTCGAAGATTTACGTTTACACCCAGAGCTGGCGGATAATGTGGTAGAAGAAGTTCTTCGTCACGACGGGCCGAACGCCGCAGCCACCCGTGTGGCGAGCGAAGATATAACACTGGGCGGACACACCATTCGCAAAGGCCAACGTGTCTTTGCGATGATTAACGCCGCCAACAGAGACCCGGAACTGTTCGACAACCCGCAGCAATTTGATATTCGACGCAAGCCTAACGGCAGTGCCGCAATTGGCCAGTTTGCCTTCGGCCACGGCATTCATTTTTGTATTGGCGCGCCGCTAGCGAGATTAGAAGGTCGCGTGGCATTTCCGATTATCGCGGAAAGAATTCGAGATCCGCAATTACTCGGTGGAGAACCCGACTGGCTAGACAGTCTGAGCTTTCGAGGGCTGACAAAATTGCCGATGTCTTGCAATATCTTAACTAGAAAATTTTGACATTGGCCGCATTAAGCCGATCGATCTGGCCCATCATTTCAAGAAAGTTATCTTCGCCCTGGCTAAAAAATACCTGCCCGCAACATTAATTCTGACCTTAAGATCAATGCTGCCCATGAGGCGTATTAACAATTAAACCCTCTAGCTCGGGTGATGCTTTTAATTGGCAACTAAGGCGGGAATATTCGTCGCGGCTATCCACCAAACCTAACATCGTATCTTCCAGTTCTTCCATCGGCGGAAGTTTATTCACCCAGCTCGGATCAACATGGACGTGGCAGGTCGCACAGGCGCAGGCCCCACCACAGTCACCATCAATACCCGGCACCATATTGTCGACCGCAGCATCCATCAGGTTAGTACCGTTCTCTACTTCGATGTCGCGCGATACGCCGTCAAATGCTACGTAAATAATTTTAGCCATCTTGCTACCTTCTTTAAAATTTAAATAATTGTTTAAGCTTAGCGAATTTACTGAAAAAATTACGCCGCAAGCTCCTTCACCGAAATCGTGTCGTCGCTCAATCGCTGCGGACTGATTTCAACCTGCCGAGGAATCAACTGCCGGGCCAAAATAAATTCTGCCGGACGGTTGATTGCATCAACGGCAATCAAACGCTTGTCTCGAAAATAAAACACCGCAAACGATTTACTCTCGGGATCACCCCGCACCGCGATTGCATCGTAACCCCGACTAATGCCTACGGTCTGCAATTTAATATCGTACTGATCCGACCAGAACCACGGCACCTGATCGTAGGCTTTTAGTTTACCGCAAATAGTCGCAGCAACAGTTTTGCCTTGTTCAATAGCATTGTGCACCGACTCAAGACGCAGGCGGGTTTGATAAATAGCACTGGGATGATTGGCGCAATCACCAATGGAGTAAATCCCGGGAGCATCGGCACCTGATACGGACGCTCGGCAATATTCATCAACCACAATACCGTTGTCGCAATCCAGTCCTGCGGATTCCGCCAGCTCGACATTGGGTAATAAACCGATACCGGCAATAATTAAATCGGCGGGAAAGCGCTTTCCGCTGGTAGTCACCACCACGGCAACACCCGCTTCGTCTTCAATGCGATCGACACCGATATCACATTGAATATTAACGCCAGCTTCACGATGCAGCGCCGTATAAAAATTCGCCACTTCGGGGCAGGTAACCCGACCCAACACAATCGGTGCAGCTTCTATAATGGTCACTTGCAGGCCGTGCTTGACGGCAATCGCCGTCACTTCCAGGCCTATATAGCCACCACCAATCACGACCATGCGTGCATCGGGGCGAAAGCGCTCGCGGATAGCATCTACATCGGCGAGCGTACGCAAATAGTGTAGGGCGGGATGATCGGCACCGGGGCATTGCAGGGGTCGAGGACGACCACCGGTGGCAAATACCAAATGATCATAACTAAGGGATTGGCCATCATCGAGCTGAAGTTGTCGCTGCGCGACATCCAGACCGGTAGCCCTAACGCCGAGCCGGGCATCCACCTCGGCTTGCTTATAAAATTCGGCGGGTTTGATCAGTAAACGCGCGCGCTCCAATTCACCGGCAAGAAAAGCTTTCGACAGTGGCGGACGTTGGTAGGGCAATTCGGCTTCGCCGCTGACCAACACAATACCGCCGTCAAAGCCCTGCTGACGCAAACTGGCGATGGCCTGCGCGGCAGCCTGCCCGCCCCCAATAATGACAACTGTTTCACTCATGTAGCAGCGCCCGGCTTATTCGTTGATACGAACGGGCAAAGAGGTGTAAGTGCGCAGCACGCAAGAATACCCACGCTCGGGTTCGCCGACGACTTCGATGTTCGGCTCTGGCCAGCGCTTGAGCAATTCTTCCCAAAGAATTTTTAATTGTAATTCCGCCACTCGGTTACCCACGCAGCGATGGATACCAAAACCAAAGGAAAGATGCTGGCGAGGTCGTTTACGGTCGACAATAAAGGCTTCCGGGTTTTCAATCGCCTCAGCATCGCGATTAGCAGAGACGTACCACATCACTACTTTATCGCCCTTTTTAATTTTTTTGCCGCCCAATTCAGCGTCCGCAACTGCAGTGCGACGCATAGAGGCTAGCGGCGTTTGCCAGCGAATCACTTCCGGAATCATCGACTCTATCAACTTCGGGTTGTCGCACAATTTTTGGTATTGATCCGGGTTTTGATTTAACGCCAACACACTGCCCGTCATCGAGTTTCGAGTGGTATCGTTGCCGCCGACGATCAACAGGATCAAGTTACCCATATATTCTACTGGCGTAATATCGCGCATGGCCTCGGAGTGGGCCATCATTGAAATCAGATCAGGTTTCGGGTCCTGGGCGGCACGCTCGTTCCACATTTTGGTGAAATAAGCCAACATCTCGCCTAACTCGGCCATTCGTGTTTCTTCGTCGACCAGACCGGAACCCGGTTGGGCGGCTGCGATATCCGACCACCGGGTGAGCTTGTGACGCTCTTCGAAGGGAAAATCAAATAGTGTAGTCAGCATTTGCGTAGTGAGATTGACTGACACCTTCTCAACCCAGTCAAAGGTTTCGTTCACCGGCAGTTCTTCAATCATTTTCCGAGTACGGCCACGGATGGTCTCTTCCATTCGAGCCAGGTTCTCCGGGGACACCATCGGGCTAACAACCTTGCGTTGTTCGTCGTGCTTAGGTGGGTCGAGAGCGATAAACATTTCCACGCCCAAACCCAGATTATCATCCTCGATGGTAATGCCGCCGTTCGCGGTATCCGATGAATAGGTTTTGTGATCCATCTCAACGGTCATGATGTCCTTGTACTTGGTCACCGACCAATAGGGGCCAAACAGGCTGTCCTTACAATAGTGCACCGGATCTTCTTTGCGCAGTCGCTCAAAATACGGCCACATGGTGTTGTCGCGAAACAGCTCCGGCTGCGCCACATTGATATCTTCAAGCGGTATTGCATTAACCTCCGCCATAACACTGTCGCTAACAGCGGAATCTATAATCTTGGTTCGAGATTCATTCATTACTATTTACCCCTGCGCCACCCCCATCAGGGTGACCCTTTTGTTGTCGTCTATGTAAAACAAAGCAGTCAGCTACGCACCATAGGTTTAGCAGCAGCCGGATAACAGGGTCGAAAATGACAAGGAAGCTGCATAAAGTGACAATCTAGCTACACAATATTTCTGAATTACTCCCGGTTCTGACGACTGTCCTGATCAAAATCCTCGGCCACTCGCCCTTATACCCCTGGATTTGCTGGCGACACAGACCAGGCTCAGTACCGAAAGACCTTTGGCATAGCCCCAAATGATGACTTATTTGCTGATCTTGCCTATTCCCAGTGTTCCCCCTATATTGAGGCTCTGCCTGACCATCGATAAAATTTGCGCACTACGAGGAAGCCATGCCCCAGCAAACCACCCCCATCCCCCTACCCTCAGGGGCCGACGGTTTTATTCGCGACGATAGAGCAAACAACGAATTTTTAGTGCCGCGCAAAGCCTTTACCTCTCCCGAAGTGCTGGCCGCCGAGTACGAACGTATTTTCAGCCAGTGCTGGCTCTATGCGGCTCACGCCTCAGAATTACCGGAACCAAATAGCTTTGTGTCCCGACGGGTTGGCGGTCGCGAGTTAATTATCAACCGTGATAGCGACGGCAAAATACACGCATTTTTCAATGCCTGCAGCCATCGGGGCGCGATGGTGTGCCGAGAAAAAACCGGCAAAAACAAATGGTTTGTCTGTCCCTACCACGGCTGGGCCTTTAACAGCGCCGGAACCCGAGTTGCTCAAGACAACGAAACCGGGTTTCCCGATGGTTTCTTCGACGGCGGTAGCAAAGACCTGACCAAGGTTGCCAACCTTGCCGTTTATCGGGATTTTATTTTTATTACCTACAACACCAAAGCCGAGCCTCTTAATGATTACCTGGGCGATGCCGCCGAAATGCTCGACCTGGTCGCGGATCAATCGGAGACTGGCATGGAGGTCACCGAAGGTAATCACGAATACAGCATGCGCGCCAACTGGAAGCTGCTACTGGAAAACAGTGCTGACGGTTACCACGCCATGGCCACTCATGCCTCCTATTTCGATTACCTGCAATCTACTAACGGTAGTTTTCGCTCCGACTTTAATCCCAGCGACATTGGCGGTGCCTGCACCGCTTTTGGTAACGGCCATGCCGCCATCGAATACGTCGCACCCTGGGGACGCCCGGTGGCACAGTGGGTACCACAGTGGGGAGACCAGGGTCGCGATGCCGTTAACCGGTTAATGGAAACCTTAATAAAGCGTCACGGCGAAGAGCGCGCTCGCCGCATCGGAGAAAAAAATCGCAACATTCTTATTTTTCCCAACCTGGTGATCAACGATATTATGGCGCTCACCATTCGTACTTTTCAGCCGGTTAACGAAGGCTATCTGGAAGTAAACGCCTGGTCGCTAGCCCCAAAAGAGGAACACGCCGACGTGCGAAAATTTCGCCAATATAATTTTTTGGAATTTCTCGGCCCCGCCGGCTTTGCCACCCCGGACGACGTAGAAATGCTGGAGCTCTGCCAACAAGGCTATAAAAATATGCCCGAACCCATGTGGAACGACATTTCCAAGGGTATGAGCAAGGCCATCAACGGCAGCGACGACGAATTGCAAATGCGTACCTTCTGGCGTCGCTGGAATGCGCTGATGACGGCCGACTAAAACAACAGAACCGCGCTATACAAGAACGCCACAGAATAAATGGAAGCATCATGAGCTATACCCGCGAGCAAATCGAAGATTTCCTCTACCACGAAGCCGCATTAATCGACGAGTGGAAAACGGAGGATTGGACCAATTTATTTACCGAAGACGCAGAATATTTAATTCCGCCGACCGAAAACCCCGATGCTAATAAAGACACCGCGCTGTTTATTATTAACGACGACTATCATCGCCTTCAGCAGCGGGCGATACGGCTAGGCAAGCGCACCGCCCATGCAGAATTCCCCCACTCCATCGTCCGTCATATGATCAGTAACGTGCGCATCATTTCCCAAAGCGCTAACGACCTCGTCGTCAACTACAATCAAGTGGTCTACCGATCAAAACGACAAATTACCGACACTTACATTTGCTCCGCTACCCAACATCTGGTGCCGGACGGCGACAGTTTTAAAATTCGCAGTAAACGCGTCATACTCGCTACCGACACTCTGCGCCCTCAGGGCCGGGTTAGTATTATTTTATAAGCTCTATATTTAGTAGCTTAGTAGACGCGACTCGGCAGGAACGGGTTAATAAATATAATTTTCGATTATTAAACATCTAGAAATCCTGGAACACAGTTGAGGCCAAACTATGATTCGCTATAAAAAACTCGGTTACGTCGCGCTCGGTGTCCGCGATATTCAGAAATCTATCCCTTACTATCGAGACACCCTCGGTCTACAGCTCAACGCCGAAGAAAACGATACCGCTTTTTTTTCCTGCAGCGACGATCACCACAACGTCGTGCTTTGCAACAGCAGCGAGCCGGGCTTATTGCGCGTTGCCTGGGAACTGGAGAGCGATGACGAACTGGATCGCGCCGCCGCCCACTTAAAAAGCCACGGACTTGAGGTTTACGAAATTCCTGCGGAGGAGAGCGCCGCAATACATCAGGGCCGCACCCTGCGCTTTCAAGAACCCAACGCCGGTATCTGTTGTGAGTTTTACAGCCAACAACATAAACGCGGTTTAAATTATCAGGCCACCGTGACTAATATTGCTCGCCTCGGCCATGTGGTGGTGAATTTTCCCGACTGGCCTGTCGCAGTAAAGTTTTTTCAGGAAGTCATGAATTTTAAAGCCTCCGATTACGTCGATGGCTTCATCGCTTTTATGCGCTGCTATCCCAATCGCTTTCATCATTCTTTTGGGGTTGGCAATGCCAAACTCCGGGGCGGCAAAGCCGGACTGCACCATGTCAACTTTATGGTGACGGACATGGACGACATCGGCCGCGCGCTCAATAGAATGCCGGCCAACGATGTGCCGGTGGTATTTGGTCCGGGGCGACACCCTCCCTCCGGCAGTATTTTTTACTACTTTCTGGAACCGGACGGCATGACCCTGGAATACAGTTTCGGCATGGAAGAATTCCCGGAAGAAAATCCCCGCAAACCTCGGGTTCTGGAACCACGACCCGACTCCGTCGATTACTGGGGTGGTTCGCCTAAAGAGGATTTCGCCAGTGCCGGTGAAATCTTGCCCGCCCAGCCGCAACTGCTGGGCAATAAGTTATGACGGAAAATTTGTCTCAACCTCTAGCCGGGCAAGTTGCCATTGTTAGCGGCGCGGCGCAAGGCATCGGTAAGGTCTTGGCAATGGATCTGGCCCGCCGTGGCGCCAATGTCATGCTGGGGGATATGTCCGCCGAGATTCTCCCTGCGACTGCTCAGGAAATTCGTGAGCTCCACGGCGTGCAGGTGGCAACCCACCTGGCCGATCTCAGCACCGAACAGGCAAATAAAGACCTGGTTGCCGCGACACTGAGCGCTTTCGGTAAGGTCGACATATTAGTTAACAATGCGGGCGGAGGCGTAATTCTGCCTTTTTTGGAGCACACCCCCGAAACTCTCGAAACTACCATTAATCGCAATTTATGGACGGTGATCTGGGCTTGCCGGGCGGCACTACCCAGCATGCTCAAACAAAATTACGGCCGCATTATTAATATTGGTGCCGATTCCGTGCGCAACGGCCTCTGGGACCACGCCGCCTACAATGCCGCAAAAGGCGGTGTACACGGTATTATTACCGGGCTAGCCCGCGAGTATGCTGAAACACCCCTCACCTTTAATGTGGTGGCTCCCTGCGCGGTGCGCACCCAGCAAGTGGACGATATTAAAGCCTCGATGCCCGAGCTCTACGAAAAATACATTAGTGTAATTCCCAAAGGACGACCCGCAGAAATGCAGGAAGTCGCGGCGGTCGTGAGTTTTCTCGCAGGCGCAGAAGCGTCCTTTGTCACCGGGCAAGTCATCAGCGTCAACGGCGGCAGCACCATGCTATGAAAAAATCTAACGAATCTATAAAGCTGATTTAAGCCAGTCAGCCCGGAAACCTACCCTGTGATTATCGACGTACACACACATATCGTCCCCGAATCGTTTCCCGCCTATGCCGGGAAGAATTCCGATGCGCGTTGGCCAGTCATGAGCGGCTGCGATCACCCCCATCACAAAGCGGTAATGATCGGTGGCAAAAACTTTCGCGAGGTTAGCCATCACTGCTGGGATGCCGGCGCACGCCTTAAAGAAATGCAGGCCGAAGGCGTCAACCGCCAGGTGCTGTCTCCCATGCCGGAATTACTTTCCTACTGGTTTGATCTGGACGACGCGCTGGCCATGTGCGACCACACCAACCGCACCATCAGCACCATGGTTGCCAGCGATCCCCAACATTTTTACGGGCTGGGCATGGTACCCATGCAAGACCCGGAACGAGCTGCGCGAGAGATGGCGCGTCTTAAACGTGATTACGGTTTACTTGGTATAGAGGTCGGCACCAATATTAACGGAACGCCGATTGGCGATCCGAGTTTTGAGCCAGTGTTTGCCGCTGCGGTAGAACACGATCTGGCGATTTTTGTACACGCCCTACATCCCGCAGGCCTGGAACGAGTGCTCGGCCCACCGGCCATGGCCGCACTGGTGGCCTTTCCCAATGAAAATGCCTTTGCCGTAGCTTCATTAATTTGCGGAGGCATGCTCACCCGATACCCCAAGCTGCGTATTGCTTTTAGTCACGGTGGTGGCGGCTTCGCGATGATGTTGCCACGCATGATGCACGGCTGGCGCACCATGGGCGACGCACTGTTTGAACACTCGCCACTGGAATTAGCGCGCCGTCTTTATTACGACGCCCTGGTTTACGATACGCCAACGCTTAAATATTTAATCGACACCTTCGGCATCGAACAATTATTAGTCGGCACGGACTACCCTTTTGTTATCCGTGAGAAATCGCCCGGGGATCGCTTAGTAGAATTAAACCTAAGCACCAGCGACCTTGTTCTTCTGCAATCCGGAAATGCGACGCGCTTTCTAAACTGCGCTGGATAAATATTTTATAGCCATTACAAGAGACAAAAAAATGAATCGATTTGAAAATAAAGTCGCCGTTATTACCGGTGGCGCTCGCGGCATCGGTCTCGCCGCAGGAAAATTACTTTCAGACGAAGGTGCGAAAGTCCTGCTAGTTGATCTGCAGGAAGATGCCCTACAAGACGCCGTAAAAACTATTGGCAATGATCGTGTGTCCTATCAGCTTGCCGACGTCAGCCAGCCGGACCAAGTACAAAACTATGTAGCGGTTGCTCTAGAGCGTTACGGAAAAATTGACTGTTTTTTAAATAATGCCGGTGTGGAAGGGATTGTCGCACCGATTGTTGATTCCCCGGTCGAGGCTTTTGATCAGGTTATGGCCGTCAACGTAAAAGGTGTGTGGCTGGGATTAAAATATGTGATTCCGGCTATGTTAAAGGACGGTGGCGGCAGTATTGTGATTACCTCTTCTTTGGCGGGCTTGAAAGGTTCGCCCAATCTGTCGCCCTATGTGGCCAGCAAGCACGCTGTAGTCGGCATGATGCGCGGAGTTTCCCAGGAATATGCCACACAGGGCATTCGTATTAATACGGTAAACCCGGCACCCATTGAGACCCGCATGATGCGCTCTCTCGAAACCGGATTTGCTCCCGGTCAGGAGGACGCCGCAAAGCAGGAACTAAGCAAAATGATGCCCATGGGCCGTTACGGCGAACCCGAAGAAGTCGCCCGCTTAATGGCCTTTCTTTGTAGTGACGAAGCGTCTTATTGTTCCGGCGGAACTTATTCTGTCGATGGCGGCGCATCGGCGATGTAGACCTTATCGCCCACCAAACAACTGCCATCGAAAAACCACGGATCTTTTAACCATATTTTTTAGTGGAAGAACTTAAACCGAGGTAACAAGCGCTTTTTAAGCAACGCCCAAACTTTTCAATCTATCTAGCAACCACTCGCGCCGCTGTTCCGAAACGTCATCAACTGGCGCCAGTGTATAGCCGCCATTTAAGCCAATGGCATCGTACCAGGGCTTGAGTAGCGCGAAGGCCGAAGCGTAACTCGCGGTCTGAGCCACATGCCATACGGTTTGGTCCTCAACAAAATCGGAGACATTCCGTATCGACTTCCACACCTCGTAGGCTTCATCCATTTTTCCAGCCTCGGCCAGTTTTTTGTAGTCCTGGATAACGCTACGCTGTTTCCCAAATACCGTGTAGTGGAAAGCCGCCCACTGGATAAACGGATAACCCGAACGCAGGTCATCGTAAAAATACTGTTCCATCGGCTCGCTAACAAAAAAGTCTTCACGCAAATCGCGGCGCAGTTTGATGGTATCGGAACGTCTTAGACTGCCCTGCTTAACGCCAACAATGGTTTCGATATCCGCAAGTCGCTGCATCAGGTCAAAACTTAACACCGTTCCCGAAACTGGAGTGCGATACAGAATCATGGCCATATCGCTGCGATCGGCCAGGTATTTATAGTAGGAGAAAATTTCGTCGTCGGTTTTAAGCTGAACTGCCGGGTTCATCACTTCGGCGCTGCGGTAGCCCATTTTTTCAACAGCTTGTATTTTCTCCAGCGCCTGACGGGCACTGAAATCGAGAATGATTGTGGAAATATCGATTCGACCATCCACCGCATCGGCAATCACTTCGTGATAGTGCAGCCATTCAGACAGGGTTAAATTCCATGCCTCGGCGATAAAGCCACCTACTACTATGCCATTCATGCCCATTTCGACAAATTGATCGATGTTATCGCGCATTGCCGGTTCGTCGAGCAACCCGTCTTTGGTAAAGGGGGTTAGCGGAGCATCATAGAAACCACGCAAATTCTGCTGTGCCCATTGCTTTGCCTCTCCACGCGTATACTCCATCGTTCCACTCCTGGCTCATGTGTTAGATATTTTGATAAATAGAAAACGAAAACACGGCAAATAATTTAGCATTAGTTACCGTGTTTTTGAAAAACTCTAAAAAAATTACAGAAAAACAGACAAGTTTTCGTCGAGCACCACGTGTTGATCAAACACGATATGACGGCGCGCCAAGTACCATGCACCATCGACCAGGCGCAATCGATCCCGTCTTGCTGCCACGAACCAGGCTTCTTCGTCCTGACGGCGATTGCGATAAAGAATGATATTAGAAAATACGTTTAATTCATTTTCGTTATCGGTGTATTCCGCCTCTACGTTGGACACGATGCGGCGGATCCGGGAGGGAGGATCTTCGATCCAGGCCAAACCGGTTTCAAAGCGCTGGATACGATGTTCGATATCGGTGTAGTCATCGTTGTAGACCGAGGAAGAATTTTCTGGCGTCGGCTCTGGCCGTTTATCCTTACGGAAACGATTTTCCCGAATTGGCAGCCAGTAGTGGATATCGTCCGTTAACGTCGCCTGCCAGGGGCGAAACTGCTCTCCATCAAGCATTCGAGCTTCACGAAACAGAAAAGACTGAACCACATAATGTAATTCGAGAGCCACCAGGCTCCCAGGAGTATGAGCACTCATTTGTTATGCTCCTTCGTGCGGCGAGCCATAATTTCGTCCCAGGTGTCGCAGCTCATCATGGTTTCCCACATGCGCAAGAAATTGCGCTGCGCGGCTTCGTTGTCTCCGGGTTCCGACATCATGCTGGGGAACTGTTCTGAGTCGAGTTGTTCTTCACCCAGGCCCATTTCAGCGTTCAGTGGTTCACCGCGAGTCACCCAGCCCTCAGAGGTATTGGTATTACCTTCCATATTCTCACCGTCGTCGCCTTCGAGGATGCCGGCTACGCCAAAGGTTTTTTCGTTGGTATGACGAATGCCGCGCTTAAGTTCCTCGGGCATGTCTCGCTCAACCAAAGTCCAGGTCCACACTTCCAATTCCCTTGGCCCGCGCGGCTGCCATACTTTCCAGGTATCGATGCCCCTTAAAAACGACGTATTTGGGAACATCGAGCCATCCCAGATGGCGTTGTACAACGTGGCACGCTCCTCTCCGAGGCGCTCTTTCAGCACCGGTGTTCTGGAACGCACCCAGTCTTCCCACATTTCCGCAGTATGCCCCTGATGAATATGAGGGAACACCTCATCGTTTCCAGGTGCCGCGTTAAAACCATGGCCATACTTGGTCGCAAACTGCATAGCCCCTTCTGGAACGGCCTGATTGCCTAATATGCCCATCAGCGCTCCGCCAATGACTTTGATCGCTGCGGCGTGCGTCCAACCGGCGTGATAAAAATCGCCTATAAAATTTTCTGCAAAAAATTTCCAATTAGCTTTAATGCGCACTTTGGTGGGTGGCCCCAATAATTCCGAACCACCGGGTACATCCATAAAGGTATCAAAGTACCAGCCCATTTCGCCGAGATAGTCGGACAGAGATGGCGCGCTATCGTCGAAGGTACCAAAAATAAAACCCCGATAACTTTCAACGCGAACTTGCTTTAAATCTACCGTCGACGTATCAAAATCCTTAGGGTAAATTTCATCTTTTAAGGGAATGTCTGATATCCGGCCATCTGAACCGTAAGCCCAGCCATGATAATTACACACAAAGTTTTTCGCATTCCCCGAGTCGGCACGACAAATAATATTGCCGCGGTGGGCGCAAGAGTTTAAAAAAGCTCGCACCACGCCATCTTGACCCCGAGTCACAATCACTCGATCCTGGCCCATAAAC
This sequence comes from Porticoccaceae bacterium, assembly GCA_036961295.1. GTDB lineage: Bacteria > Pseudomonadota > Gammaproteobacteria > Pseudomonadales > Porticoccaceae > JAGPUQ01. The sequence goes on from JBALVX010000002.1 coordinate 186,374, forward strand.
GTGGTCAGAAAATCGCCCTTCTCCAGCACCAAAGAATCATGGGCCAAAAACAACCAGGAGCGCGCGAAGATTCGCTCCAGCTCCATTTGGTAAATATCCTCGTCCCAATAAATTCGCCGATCTTGAATACCGCCATCGGGCCGTACTAACTCGCTGATATTTGGTCTTGTCCCCATATTCTTAACTCCTAACTGTGCAAATTTTTATATCATTTAACAAAGGGCTAAATCACACCGACTTCTTTTAGTTTACCAGCGATCCACTCTCGATACTCTGGAGACACCTGCCGCATCGGCGAGCGCAGTTTTCCGGCGGCGAGGCCCATGGCGTCGTACCAGGCCTTAACATTACCTAACGTGGTCGCGTAGGTGAAGTTACCCGCCAGAGGCCCTAGCATCACCTCATCGAGAAGCTCTCTTACCGGAGACAGTGAATCCCAAATCGCATAGGCTTCATCCCATTTTCCGGCGCGAGCCAGTGCGGTGTACTCTTCGAGTAATACGCGTTTTTTACCATACAGAATATGATGGAAAGCGCCGTAGAGCACCTGCCCACCACCACGCAAATCATTTAACCAGTGGGTTTCAATCGGATCGCTGACAATAAAATCCTCGCTACACATTTTGCGTAACTTTAGGGTGTCAGCATGATTCAAACTGCCCTGCTTCATCCCCACCATAGTTTCGATTTCCGACAGCCGCTGGCACAAACCCAGGTTCATTAAATGGCCCGACACCGCTGAACGATAATAGAGTAAGGCCAGATTAGAGTTTTCTGCCAGGTAATTAAAGTAATCGAACAGCTCGTTATCAGCACGCAACTGCACAATCGGAGTTACCACCTCTGCAGCGACAAAACCCAGACTTTCGACGTAGTTAAGTTTTTCCATTGCCTGATGAACGCTGGGATCAAAAATAATGGTGTGTAAGGGAATTCTCCCCGCCGCCGCTTCGGCGATTACCTCGTGGTAACGCATCCACTCCGTCACCGTGGTATTCCAGCACTCAGCGACAAAGCCACCGCACACCAGGCCGGTTTCGCCGATGTCGATGTAATACTCTATGTTGTTGCGGAGGCCGACTTCGTCGAGACTATCGTCGGATAAAAAAGGCGTCACCGGGCAGTCGTACCAATCGACTATAGTTTGTTTCGCCCAGCCTTTGGCTTCTGATTTCGTGTATGGAAGATTCGATTTTTTGTTCGACATAACGGTACTTATCCCCTTAGCTCTCGAGCTAAGTTATTGTGATTTCTGTTTTAGACGTTTTTTAATAAAAAAAACACTAACCAGATCCTGCCTGATAAGAGTAACTCGAAATATTTTTATCTGTCGTAACGATTGTCGTGGCAATCGTGCTTTGGACGCACAGATTAAGAGGGCTAGTGTCTCACTCCAAAAAAGCTCACCCTGGAAAAAATATTCCTAAGCAAACCCTCCTTTGAGAACCCCTAGCTTTACCCTTACCTTAAGGGCTAATATATTAGCTACCGCGCTTAATGTGACACCATTTTTCGTAAATGTGTATAGCCATAACTGACAATCTTAAATCCCTGTCACTTAGCGTGTATAGATATGCGCAACAGGGATCTGGGGACAACACCAATATCAGGAAAGTCCATACTCAAGGAAATCAAGAGTTTGGCGATTAAATTTTTCAGCGTGCTCCCACTGCGCCCAGTGACCGCACTTACTGAACACCTGCAAATCTGCGTTCGGTAAACCCCAAACGAATTTGAGCCCGTGATCGAGAGGTACGAAGCGATCGTCCCGCCCCCAAATCACTAGAGTCTCAGCCGCAACCTCAGTCAAGCGCGAAGTGAAGTCGGTTACAATTTTGGGAGCCAAAGCGAAGCTCTTCATAAAATTTTCCAGATGCTCGGGCTTTCTCATCATGTTTTCGTAACGACCCTCAATCAACTCATCACTCATCAGTGAAGGGTCGTAAACAAATACCTGAATCATTCGCTTCAATAATTCGAGGGAGGGATTTTGATAGAGACCCACCAATAATTTAATTCCTTCTAAAGGCATTGGCGTAAACAAACTTTGGCCACCGCCACCCGCACCCATCAACACCATTTTATCCAGGCGCTCGGGGTAAGCTAAGGCAAAGCTCAGCGCGCTTGCGCCGCCCATCGAGTTACCCACCAGATGCGCCTTGTCGATACCCAGCTCATCCATCAGGCCTTTTATGGCTTCCGCATTCAATACATCGCGAGGTTTATCGGCCACCACCGCATCGGATTTATTAAAGCCGGGGCAATCCAACAGGATGGTTCTATAGTTCGCTGAAAACGCCTCGATGTTGCGCGAGAAATTACTCCAACCCGCCGCGCCAGGGCCGCCGCCGTGCAACATAATGACCGTGTCGCCACTACCGGCTTCGTTGTAGTGCAGGTTCATATCCAGGTTGCTGACATGAACGGTTTTACTGGTGTTTGCTTCGCTTAATGCGGCCACGGGGATTTCCTCTCAGTATTTTCAATAATAATTCAACGACCGATTATTAAGCCTTTCATGGACTAGCGCAAGCCGCGAGCCTGAGAACCTTTCCATTGCGAGCGTCCCGGTTTACCGGGAATCCGGTTTGGAGTAGGCTTCATAAGTAAGTAAATACCGATAACAGGCCCGATCTATAAAAAAACAGGAGCGACCCATGCAAGCGTTTCCAGAACTTGGTTTTTACGCCCTACCCGGTCATGCCATAGAACCCAAGCAGATTTTCGAGGATGTTACCGCAGGCGACAGCCTGGGTTTTGGCTCGGTGTGGATTTCGGAACGACTCAATAACAAAGAGTTGGGCGTACTGTCCGGCATTAGCCTGGCCAAATCCCCCAACATGGCGGTAGCGGCGGGTTTAATCGCCAACCTGCCCGCGCGCAATCCGGTATTAACTGCGGCCTATGCCTCTACCATGATGTTGTTATCCGACAACCGTTTTGCCCTCGGCATCGGTCGCGGGTTTAATTCATTGGCGGATAGTCTCGGCATTCCCCATATGAATTTTGCTCTGTTCGCGGATTACTTTGATATTTTGCGCCGCCTGTGGCGCGGCGAAACCGTGGATTACCAGGGTCCGGCCGGCACCTTAAAGGGCGCTAAACTAGGCATGAAGCTGGACGTTATTCCACCGATCATTATGGCGGCAATGGGGCCCAAGACCCTGTACTGGGCCGGGCAGCATGCCGACGGCGTACTGCTGCAACCGCTGTGGAGCACCGACGGTGTTGCCGCGTCCATCGACATTGTCCGCCGCGGCGCACTCGACGCCGGGCGCGATCCCGATAGCGTAAAAATCTGGCCTATCGTAGTCACCGCCAGCGATGTAAGCGAAGAAAAACAGTTGGACTACGTGGTGCGACGCATGAGCACCTACGCCGTGCTGCCCCATATTTTGGAAGCGGTATGCGCTATCAACCAATGGTCCTTGGACGAAGTACTGCCAGTGCGCCAGGCTATTCGGGATGAAATGGATCAGGCCAAGGCTGGCAGCATGGGCGACGAAGGTGTCACTCGCGAACACGACCAGCTGCGTCGCTTGCGAGATTTGTGGCCAGAAAAATGGCTCTATGAAGGCAACGCCATGGGTACCGCGCAACACTGCGCCGGTCGTCTAAAAGATTATTTTGATGCCGGGGCGGACGGTATTGTGTTGCACGGCAGCCGCCCACAAGATTTAGCCAGCTTACTAGACATCTGGCCGCAATACCGACCCGCCGAACGCTTTGTGGGACGCGGCGTTAATCCGGGTTTGTAAGGCTAAATGTCTTAAATAAAAAGCAGCGACTCAAGCTTTCTCCTGGCTATCTATTCCTGGCCCTCTATCCTTGGTTCTCTATTTTTGGAACTGCGCCAGAAATTCTTCAGTGGTATTCGACTTAGGAAACGTCTCAGCGGGAACCTCACAGCCCAGAAAATCGCACAGGGGAGCCCAGCCCTCGCTCACCTGATACACCAGTAACTGCTCCGGGAGCACATTGGCAACCACCCGCGCATTGTGTTTTTCGTACACGGAAATAGCGCGATCTTTGTCGCCTAGCTCACCGGCAAAGGTTTCCTCCCAAATAATTCTGCGCCCCATACTGATTTGCTGATCCGGCAGGGTCGCCGGGATATGCAACAACATTTGGTAGAGCGTGTTATGGATACTGGTATACCAACTCTCTGAATCACGCACGGTGAGAATAACTTTGGCTTGCGGATTCGCCGCCAACAAGGGCTCCCAGAAATGACAGGCGGGCCAGTCGATGGCCGCTTGATAGCCATCCAATAGTTGCTCAAGAACCTTGGAGTCCTCCAGCGCCTCTACCCAAAGCGGGCCGTGCTCAGGATATTTAAACACCTCCATCATGTGATAAACCGGGCCGTGACCAAGTTGCTCTAATGCCGCACGTAGCGATACCGTACCGGTTCTTCCAAATCCCGCACCAATAAGTGACAGTGCCATTTATCAAGCCCTTATAGTTTTTGTTTAAAGAAAGTCAGATCTGTATAAAACATAGTAATACAAAACATCATCAAATTCTTAATTCCCGCTGCCAACAACTTACTCTTTAGACAGGATAGGGTTTGCCAATAACTCCGTGTATGCTAGACCGATGAATAGAAATGTTTGGGTATTATTTGGCTGCCAGGCGCTGTTGGTGTCGATGGCTTCTTTTGTGGTGATGGTCGGCGGTTTAATCGGCAATAGCCTTGCCCCCGATCCCGCTTACGCCACCACGCCGGTTGCCATATTTATCATTGGCACTGCGCTCTCAACTTTGCCCATCACTTTAAGTATGAAACGCTTCGGCCGTAAACCGGTGTTTCTATTCTGTTCGTGCATCGCCACTGCCGCCGCCTTAATGGCCGCGCAAGCCACGGTGATGGAAAGCTTCCCCTTATTTTTATTTGCCATCGCACTGATGGGCGTTGCGCTCGCGGCGGGACAACAGTTTCGCTTTGCGGCAATGGAAAGCGTCGCCCCGGAACACATGACCAAGGCCGCATCACGAGTATTATTAGGCGGTTTGGTCGCCGCCTTTATTGGGCCAGAATTAGTGGTGCGCGGTGAAAATTTATTCGGCTCAGCCTTTCAAGGCTCCTTCTACTTATTGGCCGGTGTTAATGTCCTGGCGCTGTGTCTGATGCTGGGTTTTCGCGAAACAAAAGTCCAACATGCGCTCAGCGATGCGGAACCCCGCCCCTGGGGAATACTGCTGCGCCAACCGGTGTTATGGGCGGCGATCATATCCGCTGCCGTGGGCTTTGCCGTTATGTCCCTGGTGATGACCGCCACCCCTTTGCACATGCACGAAGTCAACGGTCATAGTTTGGACAGCACCAAATGGGTGATCCAATCACACATTATGGCCATGTTTATTCCTTCCTTTATCTTTCCCTGGCTAGTCAGTCGTTTCGGAGTCGGGCGATTATTAATTGCCGGCCTGGCGATGTATCTGATCGCCATCGCCGTGGTGTTTTCCCATTATGACTTTGCCAATTATTGGGTCGCATTAGTGCTACTGGGCATCGGTTGGAATTTTCTGTTTATCGGTGGAACCACCCTATTGCCACAAAGTTACCACGACAACGAGCGTTTCCGCATCCAGGCATTAAATGAATTTACCGTGTTCGGTGTGCAGGCCACCGCCGCCGTCGGTTCCGGCTGGCTGATGTTTCGCTTCGGTTGGCAAAACCTACTGCTAACGGTTATCCCTCTCGTCGTTATATTAATTATTGCCCTGTTAATTTGGCGACGTCCGCAACGCGAAACGCCCGACGACATTAAACTGGAAAGTACGACGGCATAAATTTTCTCTTCATAAAAATAAATCCATAAAAAAGGGCCAAGTTACTGGCCCTTTTTATTTACGTGACGTTTATTTATGTGGTTTTTATTCGCGCCAGGTTTTATCACTCGTGTAGGGGGCCTCTATCACTCCAAAGCAAAACCGGCGGTCATACCACCATCGGCAACAAACTCTGATCCGGTGGAGTAAGAACTGTCGTCAGACGCCAAATAAGCCGCCAACGTCGCCATTTCTCTTGGTTGCCCAATACGCCCCAGCGGTACCGATTTAAACACTTCTCCGGCTTCATCCTGAGTAAGGCCAGTGTCGTCAAGTATCTTGGTGGCCACACCGCCGGGATGAATGGAATTCACTCGAATATTGTCCCGACCCATCTCCAGTGCCGCGACCTTGGTCATGCCCCGCACCGCAAATTTACTCGCCACATACGCCGCCGCACCGTACATTCCGACTAAACCATCGATGGAGGAAATATTAATAATGGAACCACCGCCGGCATCTTTCATTGCTCCCGCGACGCTACGCATGCCCAAAAACACACCAAGTTGATTCACATTAATTACTTTCTGATAATCAGCCGTACTGGTCTCTGCCATTACTTTCGGTACAGTGATAATGCCTGCATTATTAATTAACACATTTAGTTTTCCGAATTTCTTCACCGTCTCAGCAACTGCAGCTTCCCAATCTTGTTCCTTAGTTACATCGAGTCGTATATAAGCTGCCGCACCGCCAATTTCCGCGGCGAGTTTTTTGCCTTCGTCGTCGAGCACATCGCACACCATCACTTTAGCGCCACGTTCGGCAAACAATATTGCTTCCGCCGCGCCCTGGCCACGAGCGGCACCGGTGACTAATGCTACTTTTCCTGTTAAGTCGGTCATGCTTCTTTCCCCTATATAGTTATCAAATAGTAGTTATTAATACCTTATTGTTAATCAGCTTATTGTTAATCAGCTTATTGCTAAATCATCATGTTCTAAATCGGGCGAGCTTCAGCCGCTATTGAACCAAAGTCCTGACTTGCCAACTGGTTACCGAGTGGTAATATATCTGCTTAAACGGTAAAGCGCACGACAAAATTAAACTGTCAGCTTCAGCATCTCAGCGCCCTGGCCCTACTAGCAGACTGAATGCCCCGATTTGTAAGAGAGTACACAGTTGAATATACCGTGCTGTTATCGAAAAATTTTCTATTGAGAACAAGAGGTTAGAAAATGTCTTCTGTCACATCCTCCGCCAACACTCGATCTTCAAACACACAAGCTTCACAAGCAAGCTCTGCTCTCGATTACGATGTAGTCATCGTGGGCGCGGGATTCGCTGGCTTAACCGCTGTTCACCGCATGCGCGAGCTGGGGTTTAGCGCGCGTCTGTATGAAGCCGGTAAAGACGTGGGTGGCACCTGGTACTGGAATCGTTATCCGGGGCTTAAAGTTGATATTGAAAGCGTCGAGTACTCGCTGTCGTTCTCCTATGTGATTGAGCAGGAATGGGCCTGGTCGGAGCGTTATCCCGGCCCCGACGAGCTATGCCGCTACGCAAATTTCGTCGCCGACCGTCTCGATCTGCGCCGCGACATTCAACTTGATTCACGCATTGATGTCGCCGAATTCGATGAAAGCGCCAACCTGTGGGTACTACAAAACAGCCAGGGCGAAACGGTGCGCTCACGCTTTGTCATTATGGCAACGGGCATGCTCAATCAACCCATTAAACCTTCGTTTAAAGGGCTCGATTCCTTCCAGGGGCAGCAGTACCACAGCGCCCGCTGGCCAAGAGACGGCGTCGACCTCAGCGGCCAGCGGGTCGGTGTAATCGGCACCGGGTCTTCGGGTGTACAAATTATTTCCACCATCGCCAGCGAAGTCGGCCATTTGCATGTATTTCAACGCACGCCGGGGTATTGCCTACCGCTGCGCAATCACCCCATGCCCGAGGAATATTCGACCCGAGTAAAAGCCAATTACGCGCAGTGGCGAGCCGCTGAGCGCTACAACTCCTTTGGCGGCTGGGTGGCGCTTAACTATGAAATCGGCGAACCCGTCACCGGATCGGCTTTAGATGCAACACCCGAAGAACGCCAGGCCCTGTTCGACGAGCGCTGGAAAAGCGGCGGGTTGAGTTTTTACAACATCTATCCCGATGTCTACACCGACCTGGAAGCCAACGAAATCCTGGCCGTGTATTTACGCGCAAAAATTCGCGAGCGCATCAAAGATCCCAAACTCGCCGACATTCTCACGCCGAAGTACCCTGTACTCACCAAGCGCCTGATTGCCGATACCGACTACTACGAAGTGTATGAACGCGACAATGTTTCGCTGGTCGATATTAGCGAGCACGGCATCGACGAAATCACCCCAAAAGGTGTTCGGGTTGGCGATACCGAATACGAATTCGACGCCCTGGTGTTCGCCACCGGGTTTGACGCGCTGATCGGCTCCCTTAAAGCCATGGACGTGCGTGGGCGCAAAGGCATTACCTTCGCCGAACACTGGGAAGACGGCGCGCGCACCCACATGGGGCTGATGAGTGCCGGTTTCCCCAACCTGTTTATTATCAATGCCGCCGGTAGCCCCGCGCCTTTATTCGCGCCTGTTATTCTGGGTCAGGAACAAATTGAATGGGTGGGTCGCTTAATGCTCAAGCTCAATGAACGTGAGCTCGACTGCATCGAGACCACGTCTAAAGCGGAAGATCACTGGGGCGGTTTGTGCGAAGAAGCGGTATCAGCAACCCTGTTCCCGCTCACCGAAAGTTGGTACGTGGGCAAAAACGTACCGGGCAAATCCCGCACCGGCCTCGCCTACTTCGGTGGCATGGATAACTACCGGAAATTTATGACCGAAGCCGAGGTTAGCGGTTACGAGAAAGATTTTGTTTTAAGTGCCGCACCATTGGCAGCAACGGGATAAGCAAAAGACAGGATAAGTAAAAAAAGTGTACTAAGAGCTGAGCGTTTAACAGAAAGCCCTTCAAGGCGCCGAACATATTTTAGTTATTTGATTTCGGTTTCAATTAGGATCACTTCAGTATCCCCAATATTCTTAACATTGTGGGTCGTTGCCGGTAGAAACAAGGTGTTCCCGTCGGGAGCATCAATCACGTTTGACTGCTGTTTCGGATCTCCCGGGATCAGCTCTATCTTTCCACCCTTAACAAAATAGACCGCTCTATTTGGGTGCTTATGGATATGCATACCAGACTCCGTTCCCACGGGGTAAGTCAAACGCACCACTTCCACCGTTTCGTTATCCAGCAGTACTTCTCTGGTTCCGAGTTTTATTTCTGAAAAACCTGGAGCTGAAAATATAAGGGAAACAAGAACTATAGCTATGCGTTTCATTTATCGCCTCATACTGTTTTATTCTGCATATACTTTGGTCGACTTTCATCTAATACAAACCAGCTTGAGACTGACTCACAATATATTTGGTAGCTCGGCTCAGGTATTTTTCCTTCGGTAATGGTGCCAACTCTCAACCTGATAGTCTCAGGCATATCGGTACGCTGACTAAACAATGGACTGCCACAATTAGCGCAAAATACACGTCTTTTATTTTCACTGGAGCTGTATGACTTAAAATTTTCTTCACCCGATAACCACTTCATTTTAGCCAGATCTATCGGTACATTTGTTGCAAAAGGAGTTCCTTGAGCTTTCTTGCACTGCCCGCAGTGACAAACCGCTAATTCCGATATTTCAGCGCCATATTCATATTTCACTTCTCCGCAGAGACAACTGCCTTTAATCATACTTTCTTCCATACTCGAATTAATGCATTGCCAGGGGAGATTCTTCTAACCAACTGGAATCTCATGGGCGTTTAAATTGCTTGCGAGCATGTTCAACTTTAGCTCTATATATACAGCCTATCGCATGATCATTGACCAGCCCCATTGCTTGCATAAAGGCATAAGCTGTTGTTGGACCAACAAATTTCCATCCTCGTCTTTTTAATTCCTTCGAGAGAGCAACCGACTCTTCGCAAATCGATGCTGCTTGAGGTTCTGAAAGTCTCTTTTCGTCGGGCTCATAGCTCCAGAAGAACGATGCAAGAGAACCTTCTTGATCCACAAGTTCTTTTGCTCTTTTGGCATTATTGATGGCCGCCTCAATCTTACCTCTGTGGCGTACGATACCTTCATCCTTTAGTAATCTGTTAACGTCTCTCTGTGTGAAGCCCGCGACTCTTTCAAAATTAAAATTGTGGAAGGCAGCGCGGAAATTCTCACGTTTTGCGAGTATTGTTCTCCAACTTAGACCTGATTGAAAACTTTCTAGACAAATCTTTTCAAATAAGTGGCCATCGTCATCCACAGGAAATCCCCACTCACTATCATGGTAATCAAAAAAATCAGGTGCTGCGCTAGCCCAGCTACAGCGAGGTTTTCCATCTGGGCCTTTAATAGTTTTACTCATTTTTATTAACCCATCAAAAAATTAAGTCGGTCATCAACTTTTTTAGGCTCTATCTCAAGAATTTCGGCGTTTACAATATTTTCAGCAACAAATGGGTCATTATTTACCCTTTCCTGTAATTCGGATAGCGATTCGTTATGGGCGATAACAGAGCCACCCAGACTGGGCTGAAGGCTACCAACTAATATAAACACACCATCATCAAACCCGCGTTTAATCCACTTATTGTGGCCCTCCATAAATTCGCCAGCTTTGCTTTTATTATCAGAAAACCTAAGAAGTACAACAAACATATATAGCCTCCATTTAAATTGTGGTGTTAACTATTATTGCCCTAACGCAAGCGTTAACCGGCATGTCCGAGTTGAACGCTTTTGTTAGGCTCTTTTATTGTTAGATGCGGTCTCATAATCAAATAGATAGCGCGTTCTCTTACAGAGTGAAACCAACATAAGCATTAATGGTACTTCGATTAAAACACCCACCACTGTCGCTAAGGCCGCCCCAGAAGAAAGGCCAAATAAAATAACAGCTGTGGCAATCGCGACCTCAAAATGGTTAGACGCACCGATTAATGATACAGGTGCCGCATCTTGATACGAAAGTTTTAACCATCTTGAAAATACAAAGTACCCAAGGGTAAAAATAAACAATGTTTGGATCAGTAGCGGAATAGCTATCCATAGTATGGTAAGTGGGTTACTGACGATCACCTCACCTTTAAACGAAAATAATAGAACCAACGTAGCCAGCAATGCAGTTATGCTAACAGAAGTCAGCCAGTGTAAAAACTTCTCATTGAACCATTCTATTCCCATATGTTTTATGATTAGTTTTCTAGAAAAGTATCCTGCTATTAATGGCAGCGCGACATAGACAGAGACCGAAAGTACCATCGTCTGCCAAGGCACTGGCATGGAATTAATGTTTAGCAATAAGCCACCCAAAGGCCCGTAAAGAAAAAGCATCATTAATGAATTAATTGCGACCATCACTAAGGTTAGCCCATCATTCCCTTTTGCTAAATTCCCCCACAGCAAGACCATCGCTGTACAAGGAGCAATACCGAGTAATATTGTTCCAGCAATATAACTTCGCCACAACTCAACCTCTTCACCATTAGCCAGAATTTCTGTACCGGGTAATAGATCCCTAAATAAGTAACCTAAAAATAGGTACGATATAGCGAACATACTAAAAGGCTTTATGCCCCAATTGATAAAAAGTGTCAGAATAACAGGCTTTGGAGTTTTTGCTGATCTTAGCACGTGTGAAAAGTCTATCTTTACCATGATGGGATACATCATAAAAAATAGACAGACTGCAATGGGGATCGATACCTGATAGATAGAAAAATCATTCAGTGTTGTAGCAATACTCGGAGCAACCTTTCCAATAGCAATGCCGCCTGCAATGCACAGCAATACCCAGATAGTTAAATATCGCTCAAAAATTGATAACTTGCTTTCTTGCATCTCTGTCAACTCTACCTCTGAACTAATTTTTCATGAGCCTAACTATTAGTTAACCGCACGTGCAGTATATGTACCTGATTAGGGATGCCCCGAACTATTTATTTTTCTAATACGTTGATGTAATAAACGAAATTAACTATTTTTATTTTCGAGCTAGTTTAACTGCAGTAGCCCGACTGTCCTATCAGGGTCAGGTCCTTGATTTATAATCACTAACGATCCCACTCTCAACGTCGAATGTCTTCGCGACGGCCTCCACGAGAAGCTACGTGATACGTCCCCACCAAAGTTTAATCGTAGGGGTTTGACTATAGCTATAGCGCTCTCACTAACAAGTACCTGCCTAGCTAGGCGCGCCTTAGTGTAATCATAAATCAAGGACCTGACCCCGAAACTCTCACAAAACAAAGGCTGGCCCTTAGAAAGAATGATTTAAAAACTCAAATGCGCTCAAGTACCACGACCGGAATCTCCCGTTCGTCCGCGCTTTGCTGATATCCGTCGAAGATAGGTGCCAAGGCTTGCTGTTGCGCCCATAACGCAGCTCTTTCTTCACCAAGCGCGGTGCGCGCTCGGGCACGAAACTTATCGTCTTTCACCTGCACCTCAACATCCGGTTGGGCAAGCAGGTTTAAATACCAGGCAGGATGTTTCTGCGATCCACCTTTAGATGCGATTACCACATACCCGCCATTACCCGCCTCGCTGTAGATCAGCGGCATAATCCGCGACTCACCACTTTTACGACCCGTGGTAGTCAGTAACAATGTGGGTACCAACCCAGGGCCACCGGCCGGCGTCGAGTCGAACATATGACCTTCAGCACCATTGGTAGCCAGGTATTTTTCCCGGTGTTCGGCAATCCAGCCAGAAGTACTGGCTTCTACAATGGGGTCTTTCATGGTTTTTCCTCTTATCTGGCCCTAACGTTAAAGCTTAGCCGCGCCGCTTTATGGCGTCGGCTGGGGCGCCTTGTTAGGCGCTGATGTTTTTGCGATTGACTCTAAATACTCGGTAGCACTTGTTTCTAGAATCCACACATACTCACTAAATTCACCGCGTTCGCCGAGATCTGCGGGCTTGCGGGGTACAGACTCAGGAAAAGCTACATACCTATTAGGTACCGCCACCGCATCCTTATATTTATACTCACCTGTCCACATTATTTTTAGTGCACCATTTCCACTGTGCATTACTTTTTTCGCTGTAAGTAAATTGCTACATTTTTCCATGAATTCTCTCTCGGCTTCCACAGAGCGTGAATTAGTACTCATTAATGGACGATAATCACGGCTTGGTTCGGTTAAAAATAGTAGGTATCGACCTCCAATTTCATAACCATGAAAATGACCAAAGTAAATGTATTCTGTATCGGCTCCCTTAAATCCACGAATAACGCGTGCCTTATATTTAGCCCCGCAGGATTCTTCAAGCTCTCCAAGTACTTGGCCATCCACAACTTGTACAATAGCCACCATATCGGCTTCATTGAACAGTTCAGCGACTGATATTTTGGGCAAGGTTGTTGCTCCCACGCTCAACGAGAACAATAGTGCCGCAAGGATTCTAAACGTAAATTTCATTTTTAGTATATAGCGCCTAACTATTAGTTAACTGCACTAGCCCGATAAGGTATTTTTGTATTTCTGCCAGCTTGGGCGGACTATTTTTTGTTATTAAACATCTGTTCTATAAAAAAGGAAGCTGGCCGATAAGCCGGGTTCTGTCGTGGACAGTCATTCATCTGGGATGCACGTCGCCGTACACCTCAAGCAGCCTACCCGGATCCAGTGCGGGCCGCACCAGTGGATCCCTATTTGGCCTTGCTCCGAGCGGGGTTTACCCTGCCACGCCTGTTGCCAGCCGCGCGGTGCGCTCTTACCGCACCATTTCACCCTTACCCAGCCTTAAAGCGAACCTCAAAGTTGGGCGGTTTATTTTCTGTGGCACTTTCCATAGGCTTTCGCCCCCCAGGCGTTACCTGGCGCTCTGCCCTGTGGAGCCCGGACTTTCCTCTATCTCACCACCGATAACATCATAAATCGAGCCATAAGCCCCATTATGAAGTCTCAGCAAGCGAAACAGCGACTGCCTGGCCAGCTTCCGCAGGTATTGTACTCTGCTGTCTCGGCGAATGCTTTTCCAATTTCGGGAAATCCTCTACTATCGGCTTTATATTATTCGCCCGTAACGCTCTATAACTACGAAGAACCGCCAATAACCATCAATAACGAAAGGGGAAGACCATGCCACAGGTAGAAACCGCCCTCGGGCCAATTGACGTTAACGACATCGGCATGTGCCTGATGCACGAGCACATTATTATTGCCGACTGGGATATGCGCTCAAACTATGAGGGTTACGTCGATATTGAGAAGGAAGTCCCCAAGGCCGTAGCCTCGCTCAACAAAGCCAAGGAGCGCGGGGTAAGTACGATTGTCGATCTCACCCCGGTGAATTTGGGCCGGGATATTCACTCCATTCTCGCGGTATCGAAAGCCACGGGCGTGAATGTGATTTGCCCCACGGGGTTTTACTGGACGGAAGAACCCTGGATGCACGGCTGGGATTCGGATTATCTGTCCAACTATATGATTAAGGATATTAACGAGGGCATTCTGGACACCGGCATCAAGGCGGGGATTATTAAATGTGCCTCCGATCACCCCGGCGTCGATGACTTTAACAAAAAGCTGCTACAGGCCGCCGCCATTGCTCACCGGGAAACCGGCGCGCCGATTTCAACTCACACGACGGTATCTAATAGCTCGGCACGGGATCAGGTTGCGGCCTTTAAGGAGTTTGGGGTGGATTTAAGCCGGGTGGTGATCGGCCATATGGGCGACTCTTCGGACATCGACTATCTGGAAGAAATTTTATCCAACGGCTGTTTTATCGGCATGGATCGCTTTGGCCTGGAGGCGTTTTTACCCACCGATGTGCGGGTACAAACGGTTGCCACGCTATGTAACAAGGGTTACGCGGGTCAAATGGTAGTGTCCCACGACGCTTGCAGCTTTCAGGACTTCTTCGACGGTGAATATGTAGAGAAGTTTGCACCTAACTGGTGTTACGAGCATGTGCCCCGCGACGTGCTACCTGCGCTGGCTGCCGCCGGAATCAGCCAGACGGATATCGATACCATGATGATCGACAATCCGCGAAAGGTGTTTTCAAAAAAGGGCGGTTATTAAATATAATTTAAAGCGGAAAGCAAAAACCCGGTGTTAAGAGCACCGGGTTTTATTTGTTTTGGTTATTTCCTGCTATTTATCATTTCCGACCCATGCGCATTAAACCTTCCTGCATACAGGTGGCGACCAAGGTGCCGTCCCGTTTATAGAAAGAACCCAAATTTAAGCCTCGCCCGCCGCTGGCTGTGGGGCTATCCATCGTATACAACATCCACTCGTTAATGCGGAAATCCCTATGAAACCACATGGCGTGATCCAGGCTGGCCGCCAACATACCAGCACTGGAAAAGCGCTCGCCGTGGGGACGCAGTGCGGTGCCCATTAAATAAAAATCGGATGCGTAAGCTAATAGTGCACGGTGCAATTTGGGGGAATCGGGAATTTCGGTGTTCACCCTAAGCCAAAACCCTTGCTGTGCTGGTCGCGTAGTTTTATTCCAGAGGTCGTCGGGATACAGCGGTCGCATTTCTACCGGGCGCTCGCTGGTAAAAAACGCCTGCCGCTCTGGCTCCAGGCTTGTCGCCATGGCCAGGCGAATTTCCGATTCGTCGGGTAGGTCTTCCGGTGCGGGAACATCAGGCATGTCTGTTTGGTGATCAAAACCCGATTCGGTTTTCTGGAACGAGGCCGATAATATAAAAATCACTTCGCCCTGCTGCTCGGCAACCACTCGGCGGGTACTAAAACTACCGCCGTCGCGCACCCGCTCAACGTCGTAAATAATCGGTATGGTTTTATTGCCGGGACGCAAAAAATACGAGTGCAAAGAATGTGCTGGTCGACCCTCGACCGTTGCTTCGGCAGCGGCCAAAGCCTGGCCCACCACCTGGCCGCCAAATACGGAGGCCGCGCCGATGTCCTGATTCTGACCCTCGAAGCGCCCATCGTCGAGTTGTTCGAGAGTTAATAATTTCAGTAATTCTTTTGAATTCATGTTAAAACTATGCCTGAATAAGCAGATGAAGGCTGTCTGGTGACTGCCAGAGCAGAACTAAACGTAACGCGAACATTAGAACTAAACGTAGACGATAAACGGAGGTCACTATGTCCACTGACAAGCCAATCAACGCGGCAATGAACTACACCAAGCAGCAAGCGAACATTCTCGGTAAAACCATGAGCTATGTGGATGTCGGTAGCGGCGATCCCATCGTGTTTTTGCATGGCAATCCCACGTCGTCCTATTTGTGGCGCAACATCATACCCCATTGCGAAGCACTGGGCCGTTGCATCGCACCGGATTTAATCGGTATGGGGGATTCGGAGAAGCTCTCGCCCTCCGGCCCGGACAGCTACCGCTTTGTGGAACATCGCGAGTACATCGACGCCCTGCTCGATCACCTGGGTGTTAATAAAAATGTAACATTGGTGATTCACGACTGGGGTTCCGCACTGGGCTTCGACTGGGCCAACCGCCACCGGGATGCGGTAAAAGGCATCGCCTATATGGAAGCGATCATACAGCCCTTGACCTGGGAGGAATGGCCGCGCGCGATTACACCGGTATTTGAAGGCTTTCGCTCACCGGCGGGCGACAAGATGGTGTTGGAAGACAATGTGTTTATCGAACAGGTGTTAACGGGAGCGATTATTCGCACGCTCTCTGACGAAGAGATGACGGAATACCGCCGACCGTTTTTAAACCCCGGCGAAGATCGCCGCCCCATGCTGACCTGGCCACGACAAATTCCGCTGGCGGGTGAACCCGAAGATGTGGTGAACATCGTTAAAGATTACGGCAAGTGGTTAGCAACGAGTGATATGAAAAAATTATTTATCAACGCCGACCCCGGCGCGATTTTACGCGGCACGGCGCGAGATTTTTGTCGCACCTGGAAGAATCAAACCGAGGTTACTGTGCCCGGTATTCACTTTGTTCAGGAAGATGCGCCCGATGAAATTGGCAAGGCGATTGCGGAATGGATGAGCTAGGTTTGGTCTAGCTCTTTTATTTCAGGGCTTTTAACTCCAAAGCTTTTAACTCGCCGCTTTTATTCCGCCGCTTTTAACTCCCCGCTTTTAATTCAAGGCCGCGTTGATACAGGCTGTTTTTATTCACGCCGGTAATTTTTGCGGCCAGGGCCACCGCCTGCTTTAAAGGTAGGTCGGCAATCAAGGTTGTTAGTACTTTTTCCACATCGGCATCTTCGGCATTTTGCGCTTGCTTCGGCGCGCCCTCAATCATCAGCACAAACTCACCGCGCTGCTGATTGGGGTCGGCATGTAGAATTTCGAGTAACTCTGCGGCAGACCCGGACAAAAACGTTTCAAAGGTTTTGCTGAGCTCCCTCGCTAAGACAATATTACGCTGCGCTTCATTTCTCTGGACGTTCAGAACCTCGCCGATGTCGGTCAAGGTATCCAGTATCCGGTGGGGCGCTTCGTAAAAAATCAGAGTGCGCAGCTCGACCAACAAGGTTTCCAGACGCTTGCGGCGCTCGCCGCTTTTTGCCGGCAAAAAACCTTCAAACGCAAAGCGATCGCTGGGCAAGCCCGCTGCACTTAACGCGGCGATGGCGGCGCAAGGCCCGGGGATGGGCGATACGGTATAACCACCCTGTCGGGCATCGCGAACCAGCTTATAACCAGGGTCGGAAATCAGCGGGGTTCCGGCATCGGAAATCAGCGCCACGTCCTCGCCCTTAGCAAGAGCGCCCAGAATCCGCGCGCTTTGCCGCTGATCACCACGGTCGTGGTAGGGGGTCATTGGGGTATCGATGTTGAGATGCTTCAACAAACGACCACTGTGGCGGGTATCTTCGGCGGCGATAAGGGCGACTGTCTGGAGTATCTCGACAGCGCGGGGTACCATATCGCCCAGATTACCGATCGGTGTTGCAACTACATATAGGGTACCCGTCATTCTCATGACTCCATCTGTTTTACTGTGTTTTAAAAGCCGTGTTAGGACTTACCTGAGAACATCCATTGCCGCGCTGGTCGCTTGCCTGGCGCTCTCACTATTGCCGGGCTGCACCAGCTCGCCGACCACGCCAGAATACACCACTGCGGCACCTAAGGCGGTAGACATACTGGCTCAGGCTGACAGCGCGCAATCTCCGGAGCGGGACGAACTACTGGCCAAAGCCGCTGCCATACAGGTAAATTCCGGCGACACCAACGCCGCCCTCGAGACCTACGGGAAAGTGAATCCAGCCGTGTTGTCTGACCAAATGCTGGCGAACTATACCCTGAATTATGCGGCGCTCGCGGTAGCACACGACGAGTTTTTTCTAGCCCGCGAACTCCTCGACAAACCCGCCCGCCAACAATCCGCGCAATGGCCTCCGTCACAACAGGCGCAACTGTTACGCCTGCGCGGTGACTTGTTTGCCCTGCTCGGTGAAACCAGCGCCAGTATAACGGCCTACACGCAGTTGGCCCGCACCACCAATGATACCGGTGCTATTCAGGATATTCACAACACTATCTGGCGAGTACTGAACCATAGCTCTAATCAGCACCTCCTGGAACTGCACAACGCCGCCACTACCCGCGACCTCAAGGGCTGGTATCAACTGGCTCTGGTGAGCCGCCGCGAGCAAAGCAACCTGAGCCACCACCAGCAGGCCATTACCCAGTGGCGACAAGATTGGGCAGATCACCCGGCCTCACTAACACTGCCCTCATTTATCACCCGCTCGTCTACCGGCGCTCAGCGCGTG
This sequence comes from Porticoccaceae bacterium, assembly GCA_036961295.1. GTDB lineage: Bacteria > Pseudomonadota > Gammaproteobacteria > Pseudomonadales > Porticoccaceae > JAGPUQ01. The sequence continues at coordinate 204,930 of JBALVX010000002.1, forward strand.
CCACAAAAATTAGCCCTGCTGCTACCCATGCAGGGCCCCTACGCCACCGCGGCCAGCACCATTCGCGACGGCATTATGGCTTCTCTGTTTAATACCCAACGCAGCGGCGCTACCGCGCCCCAAATCGAGATCTACGACACCATAGGCGAAGACATTGTCGCGCTGTACCAAAGGGCTGTCAGCGAAGGTGCTGAGGCCGTCATCGGCCCGCTGCGACGCGAACAGCTCGATGCGCTGTCACGGCAAGCCACTCTGCCGATACCGGTCACTGGTCTTAATTATCTCAATCAGGAAACCGCCCAGACCCCAGCCAACTTTTATCAATTTGGTTTGTCCGTTGCCGACGAGGCTAGCCAGGCCGCGCGACGTGCCTGGATAGAAGGTCGTCGTAGCGCGCTGATATTGGTGCCGAACACCACCTGGGGCCTAAGAGCGCGAGATACTTTCGAACAAACGTTTCGCGCCAACGGTGGCCGCATTGCCGCCAGCGCTAGCTACGAAATGGGACTGAAGGATTTTTCTTCGGTGATTCGACCACTGCTGCTGGTTGATCAAAGCAGTGCGCGGGTTAACGAACTGCAACGCACCCTGGGAAAAGCGCTCGAACACGCGCCCAACCGCCGCCAGGATGTCGATATGATTTTTCTGGTCGCCTATCCCAATCAAGGTCGGCAGATTAAACCCACGCTCGACTTTTTCTACGCCCACGACCTGCCGATATACGCCACGTCTCATATTTATGCCGGCATCGAAGATCCTCGTCGCGACAACGATCTCGACCGCATTCGCTTTACCGCGATGCCCTGGACATTGGATGCCGATACCGAAGTACGCCCCGGCAAAGACTTAGCTCCGGCCTTCCGCCACCTGTTTGCTTTGGGGGCAGACGCCTATCAACTGCAGCAATGGTTGGGTCTTATGGACACGCTGAACGACGCCACCTTTAACGGCTACACCGGAACACTAACGGTGCCAACTAATAATCGGATTCGCCGCGAGCAGCCCTGGGCCAGGTTCCGCCACGGTAAGGTCTACCCCGGCTCGGGTTTTCGGGACGATTAATGACCGCCGGAATCAGCGCGAAGCATGGTAAAACTGCCGAACATCAGGCAGCCAAAATGTTGCGCCGGGCCGGACTTAAAATACTGCATCGTAATTATCGTGCGCCCCGAGGGGAAATCGATATTATTGCGGATGATGATGGCACTCTGGTGTTTGCCGAAGTACGCTTGCGCACCCACACGGCTTTTGGTCGCCCCGACGAAACCATTACCAAACGCAAACAACAGAGTATTGCGCGCGCCGCCGAACACTATTTGGCCAGCGAAACCAAACACCGCCAACACCAGAGCCAGCCCTGTCGCTTTGACGCCATTTGTCTGGCACCGACGGAAGATAACAGCGGAAAATACACCATGGAGTGGCTGCGCGATGCCTTCCGCCTGGACGATCACTAACACAGCATTACTGTGACGATTGCCTTAAGAAATAGAAAGACAGAAAGATAGCAAAACAGACAAATAGACAGAGAGATACATGGAAGAACAGGTCATCGAACATTTTCACCGTAGCATCCAGGCCAAAATGGCGGTGGGCGAACAGCTGGCTCCCACCATTGCAGCGGCGGCAAAGAGCCTTAGCGAAACATTTTTAAATGGCGGCAAGCTATGGATTGCAGGCTTTGGTGCCAGCCAGCATCTCGCTGCACATATACATTACTGCCTGTCTCACGGCCTGAATTTTGAACGTCCCACCTTACCGGTCTTGCTATTAAACGATACTCCCGGCCCCTTTGTTAATCCGGATCGCCTCGACGGTCAGATATACTCGCGACAACTAAACGCACTGGCGGATTCCGGCGATGTACTTTTGGTGGTTAGTCCTGGAGATAACCCGGAGCCTCTAACGCAAGCTATTACCGCAGCCCACAGTCGAAATGCGACCAGTATTGTATTGACCGGGCCGGGAGATTCACTGCTAACGATCCAGCTGAACGCAAATGATATTGAACTTTCTAGCGGCGCAAACAACCAACTCCGCAACCAGGAAATACAATTGCTGATTATTTTTTGTTTATGTGAATTAATAGAACAACAATTCTTTGGAGGATCAGCACCGTGATACAGGGAAAAACAGAGGCAACAGGAATGTTACGATTTACGCACAGAATCACCACGGGGGTTCTCATCGCGCTCATCACCTTGATGCTCGGTGCGTGCACCACTGCCGTGCACAAAGTGACGAAGGAGCCTTTTCAACCCGACCCAGCAGAAACTTCAGTCGGCACCGATCTGGATGATTTGCAGATGGACACCCTGATTGGGGTCAACATTAAAAAAGCCCATTCCGGCCTGGAAAACATTCATCTCAACGTACACACCTACAACAAAGTGGTATTACTCACAGGAGAGGTACCCAACGCCGAATTGCGCAAGCTTGCAGGCGACACCGCGCGAAACTTTCGCGGCGTGCGTCAGGTCTACAACGAACTTACTATCCAGGGTGCCTCGTCCTTATTGGCGCGCACCAACGACACCTGGCTAACCACTAAGGTTAAAAGCAAGCTACTCGCCTACAAAGACATCAAAGGCCGGCAGGTAAAAGTCGCCACTGAAAACAGCGTCGTTTATTTAATGGGTATTGTTACCCGCGCCGATTCAGATCGCATCGCGAACGTGGTCAGTCAAACGGCTGGAGTGAGGAAGGTGGTTAAGGTCTTTGAATACCTGGATTAAATTGTTCGATCTCAGGCGACGAGGCCTTAATGCCCCCGTAAGGGAAGCTGTGGACATCATACTAAACCATAAAAGAACAAAGAAGCGGGGGAAATAAAACCCGCTAACCAGCAAAATCGATCACTTATTTATTAAAGCACCACCGTTATTAAATTCACCCAGATTCTTTAAGCATTACGACGAGCTGATCCTTAAGGTGCAGCCGCACTTTCTTCTGACTTTCCAAATGCTCATCAGAGCAATTCTCAGCCCCGCTCTCAAAACGGTGAACGGCGTGATCGACCTCGTGATAGTCTTTGAAGAGCCGGGCAAAATGGTTATTGCTAATTTTGAGTTCGTGAATTTTATCTCTGTATTCTGGTAACTCGTGAATCAAATCGTGTTTTTCGATAGTCATCTAGTTATGCACTCCTCATATAAACCTGGGCTTCTGCTTCCATTATGACAAATTCACCCGATGGGCGATTGACACACGTCAAGAAACAAATAATTCCGGTTTCTTTAGAGTCGATAAGGAAAAAAGCCGGTGACTTAGTCACCGGCTTCACGATCGATCAATCAACAAACAAATCAACCCACTCGCGACTCGCTTGTGTAATCATCCATATCCACGGTTTTGGTCATCTCAAAGAAATCCACATTGCGATACGGTGAATTCACCACAATGCGGCCTTTGGAATTGCGGTAATAGGTGCTCATGCCCGGGTGAGTCCACACCATCTTTTCGTGCATTTCGTTAAGTTTGTCGAGATAGCGATCGTGGGCATCGTCGCGGCACTCAACCGCACCAACATTTTGCTTGTTCATTTTGTCGATCATGTCCATGACGTAACGCACTTGCATCTCGGAGACAAAAATCAAACTACCACCGTGACCCGGTTGTAAGTTAGGACCATAGAGCGTGAAAAAGTTTGGGAAGCCAGGGATCACTGTGCCCAAATAAGAGCTAGCATCTTCGTCACCCCACACGTCGCGCACGTTCTTACCAGAACGCCCGACCAGGTCATAGGTGGACAGCATTTTCAGCACATCGAAACCAGTGGAGATCAAAATCACGTCGGCTTCGTATTCGCTGCCATCTTTGGTAATGACTTTATTGCCTTCGATGCGAACAATCGGGTTGTCCACCAGTTCAACCTTGGGGTTGCGCAACATGCGGTACCAGCCATTGTCCATCAACAAACGCTTGCCGAAAGGCGGGTACGTTGGCAGAACTTTGTCGAGCAAATCGGTACGATCGCCGAGTTCACTTTTAATATAATCGGTAAAGTAAGCACGGTGAGCATCGTTTACCGCATTGAGAGAACGCTCAGGATGCTCCCAGTTTTCATCTTTAAATAACGACAGATAAACCCGGTCGTTATAGGTCCAACCCAAGCGCATGCGATACCACATGCGATATAAGGGCACCTCTTTAAGCAGGAAGCGCACCGGCTCCGGAACCTGCTTGCGGAACTGCTCGTGGGGCGAAGCCCAGTGGGGGCCGCGCTGGAAAATAGTGAGCGACTCCACGTCATTTTGAATCTCAGGCCCGATCTGCATACCGGTTGCGCCGTTGCCAATCATAATGACTCGCTTGCCTTCGATAGTTTTGTCATTCGGCCACTCGGCGGTATGCCAGCTCTCACCGGTAAAGCTATCAAGGCCTTCGATGTCGGGAAACGCGGGTGGGTTAAAGATGCCCGCCGCACTAATGACGATATTTGCGGTATGAGTCGTCTCGGCACCACTGGAATCCTTGACCTTAACTTCCCAGCTCTGACTCTCTTCCTGATAGATCGCGGACACCACGTCGGTATCAAACTGGATATCATCTTTTACCTCAAAATCCTGGGCAACCTGGTCGAAGTAGTCGTGCAGTTCGTCGCGCATCGCGAAGTAGGCCGACCAATCGTAGGGGGCGAAGGAAAACGAATAAAGATGATTGGGGGTATCGACACCGGCACCAGGGTAGCGATTGTCTTGCCAAACACCGCCCACGGAATGACGACGTTCGAATAATTTAAAGGGAATACCTGCGGTTTTTAAATTTACTGCCGCAACCAAACCAGAAACACCGGCGCCAATCACGATGACATTGAAGTCTTCCGGCACATCGATTTTTTGATCCCAAAGCATCGGGGTTTGCCCCAGCTGCGCCGATGTCATCGCGCCGTATTCTTCTGGCACGGTCTCACCCATTGCTACGGTGAGCATTTCGACTAAATCCTGATCGCTGGGATTCAGCGCTGGCGGCTTGCCGCCTTTCCAGGCAAGAATCGCTTCGAGTGCCGCAGCGCGAATCTCCTGTTGAATCTCCTCGCTCAAACGACCGCTGTCGTTGTCATCTACGCCGCGCGGGCGCTTGGGTTTATAAGGATCGGACAACCAACGTTTGTCGCCACTCAGCTGCACTAACACCATTAACAAGGTGGGGACGTTGGCGATGGCCACCGCCTCTTTAAATTGCTGTTCTTCGGTCACATTACTTCCCTCAGTCACATTACTTCCCTCAGTCATAATTACTTCCTATAATTGATAAAAATAAAAATTAATAAGAATTTGAAATTTGGTCTGAACCCGACACAATATAGTTAAGGTCGTACTCGCTGCGCACGCCCGGCGCGAGTTTTCAGAATTGGTTAGTATGTAGAATTGATTTACAAATTATTCGGTGTGCGCAAATAGGCAACTGCTGAAAAAAATGTTCACTCAAAAAAATAACATAGCAACATGGCAACAGACACCGACTACCTTGCTTGCCATAAAAACCCACTGGTTTTCTTGCCGAGAATATCGTCATCGAAGATCAAATCGGCCGCTGACCCTGCCGCGCCATAGCAAACATGCAATGGCATTAAGTGTTCTTCCCTGGGGTGACAATATCGGGCGGAGGATGCTGAATCCCAACAAGTCAATTGTTGCTCACGCTGCTTTTCGTCAAGCAGTTTACTCGTACAGACATCAATCAGCCAGTCTTGAAACGCATTATTGCCCTTATCGACATTAGCGGCATCCGGGGCAAAGAACGCTCCCATGTTGTGAAACGTTAGCCCTGAGCCAATAATCAATACATTCTCCTCTCGCAGAGGGGCCAGGGCCCGACCCAGCTGAATATGGAACTGGGGGTCCAGGGTATTCACCAAAGACAACTGGACGCAGGGAATATCGGCATCGGGGTAGACCAGCTTTAAGGGCACAAATACCCCGTGATCAAAATCGCGCTGGTCATCCAGACGGGCATTAAACCCTTGACCAGTCAGCAATTTCTCGACTTTCTGGGTTAGACTTGCACACCCGTCCAGGGGGTAGTCAATATTATAAGTCTCTTTCGGGAAGTTGTAGTAGTCGTAGTACAGTCCGGGCTTGGCCTTGCTAGTAATAACGGGCTGATCCTCTTCCCAATGGGCGCTGATTATCAAGATCGCCTCTGGCTTGTCAATTTGTGAGGCTAGCCCACTTAAAAATCGGGTCAGATGCTTATGCCCTTCGTCGCCAAACAACGGCAGTGGCCCGCCGCCGTGGGGCAAAAACAGTACGGGAGAAAGAACGTTATTTTCTGCTTGTGTCATACGTTTATCTACTCTACAACTCGGTGCGACATCAACCAATATTATATCGGAATCAATTAACGGCCCGGCGAAAAAAAACCGAGCTAGACTCGGTTTTTTCCTTACCAAAAATTAATAATTAAGCGGCGGCGCTACTGGTCTCTTTGGCCTGACCATGCCGGAGCAATTTGCCCGGTGTCGCCCCCGTGCATTCTCCATCGATAAAGATAACTTCGCCGTTAACCATAGTGAAGCGATAACCTTCGGCTCTTTCGACGTAGCGCCATTCATCACCCGGGAGGTCGTGAACAATTTCTGAAGGCAAGACTTTTAAATTTTCGTAATCGTAAATCACTATGTCCGCCGCGCGCCCGACTTCCAGTGTGCCCCGATCGGCGAATCCCGCGGCCTTGGCCGGCATTGCGGCCAGTCGGTAGTGGGCTTCTTCCAGGGTATAGGAACCGCGTTCACGCACCAGCGTCTCGATCATATTGGTCGGGTAACGACCATAGTTGAGAAATTTGGTATGAGCTCCACCGTCGGAAAGACCGGGCACGGTCCATTCGTTTTCGAGGATTTCGTTTAGCAGACCTTCCTCGTAATTAAACGGCACCACATAGAAAACTGTTTTCAATCGCTCGCTGATGGCCAGATCAAGCATGGCGTCGGAAGGGTGTTTCCCCATGGACGCGCCTAATTCGGCAATTGTCATACCCACGTAAATTTTGTTTGCTTCGTTAACCACCGAATCGACGACGATGTCGGCAACGGGGCCGGTGACGAAGGGCGCACTACCGTGATCATAATCGTCACGCACTGCCGTCCGCAGTTCGGGATCTTTCATTTTTTCCAATCGCGTGTCTACATCGCCGATGGTGACATTACGCCAGGCACCGTTGCCATCAAACAAGTTAAAATCATCGAGCATAAAGCGTAAATCATTGGGCGTGGTGATCGCCTGCATCCAGACTTCGAGGCCCTTTGCTCGAGCTTCATCCACAAAGCGCAACATGCGCCGATGCTGGTGAGGATGACGTTCGTTGACCTGCACTGCATTCCACAGCACCGAACAGCCCGCGGTTTCAGCCAGGGTCATACCAAACCCCAGGTCGGAGACCACGTCGTCCTTGGCCTGAGTTAATTGAATAATACCCTCGCCCCGGCCTTTGAGTACCTTGGCGAACTCTAGAACGAGTTCGTCGGACATGGTATCCGTAGGCATCGGCGTACCATCGTAGTCGCGTTGCACGGAGGTAAAGCCATCGCCCAGGCGCTGCATGGTATAGCCCACACCGCCTGCGTCGAGGGATTCCTCCATCATGCTTAGCATTTCCGCCAACTCTGCTTTTGTTGGCTCGCGAGTTTTAGCCGCCTCAACACCCATAACGTAAACCATTAAGGGGTTTAGTGGTACAAAGCTCATCACGTTGACGCCTTTGGGGCGGCGATCCAGGGAGTCGAGCCACTCCGGAAAGGTTTCCCAATCCCAATCCATACCGGCCTTCATCGTGGCAAGAGGGATCGCTTCGACGCGCTCCATGGACAACATTGCCCGCTCCCGCTGATCTGGACGGGTGGGCGCAAAACCAAAACCGCAGTTACCAATCGCCATGGAGGTAACACCGTGCCAGCTCGAGCAACTCAGGTAGGGATCCCAGAGCAGTTGACCATCGTAGTGGGTATGTAAATCCACATAGCCAGGAACCACGTTCAGCCCGCTTGCATCAATTACCTTGTCTGCCAGGCTGGTATCCAGCCCCCCACCTTCTACAATTTCGGCTATCAGTCCGTCTTTAATCGCCACGTCACCAACGAAACGTTCCCGGGTGCGGGTTCCATCGACAATAGTGCCGCCTTTAATAATCGTATCGTACGCACTCATCATATTCCTCCGGGTTATCAAAATCCTAAATCTATTATTACTAGTAATTATGTCAACTCCATTATAGAACTATTACCGGGGGGGAAATCTAGTCTTTTTTTCAAAAATTTATCCGAGCCGTCACTCGATTATTTTTGGATGATGGGGTCATTAGATTCAGACAAAAAACTTATATACTGCCCTCACACTAGAGTCTTTATTCGGGCACACTTCTCACCATGAAATCATTAACAAGCTTAGCCACGCCAACAGCAGACGCACTTATCGCGCGGTCGCAAACTCTAGCAGTATGCGAGTCGTCCGCAGGCGGACTGATCTCCGCCGCATTGGTCAGCTATCCCGGAGCATCCGCCTACTTTCTTGGCGGCACCGTGGTTTACACACTGAGTGCGCGAGATAAATTAATCGACGTTAACGATGAGGATATGGCGGGCATTCGCCCGGCGAGCGAAGCCTACGCCTTGCTATGCGCCCGTAGAATTCGCGCCAAACTAGGCAGTGACTGGGCTTTAGCAGAAACCGGAGCCAGCGGCCCCAGCGGAAACCCTTATGGCGATGCGCCCGGCCATGCTTGTTTTGCGGTGAGTGGGCCGATAGAACGGGCGATGACTATCGCCACCGGGCGAGACAATCGCGAAGATAATATGTGGATATATGCGCAACAAGCACTTAATTTACTGATGGAATGTCTCGCAGAGCAAGCATAAATTTTATTTATTTTAATTCAGTACTGACTTAATTTAGTACAGAGTAGCCACGGCCACGCAAACAGTTTTTTACTACTTGATGTTTTTCCTGATAACCGGAGCTCGCGCCTTTCACACCGCCGACCACGCCACCTACACCTGCCCCACGCTGAGCACTGCCACTATCACCAGTGATGGCACCAACAACACCGCCGAGTACTGCACCAGCCACCGCTCCAGTCGTGGTTCGGCCCGCGACACTGACTTGCGAGGCATAATTACGGCATTCGTGAAGGTCCTGATAATAGGCATCCATGTTGACGCCCTGGGTATCGATAATGACACCGCTGCTCGATTGGTTCGAACCTTGATTGGCACATGCGCTGAGCAAACCCACAACCAGCAAAGCACCCACTATGCGTAGGCGCAAAAATTGCTCGAATAATTTTTGTGTAATGAGTAACTTACTTAGGTAGGCCATCGCGCTTTCCTCTGAAATTTTGATAACAAGGTAAGCTCTCTGACTGTATTGCTTTGAAATGGTTTCGCCGCGGCTTTGTGTTTCGTCGCGGCTTTACGTTTCGTCACGACGCCGCTTAGCCGCTAACTAATACAATAGGAAATGATATTACTACCATCCCATCAACAACATACAACCTTCAGCAAGCCCCAGTACCGGGTTATGGCCATAACCCTTGCCCTGAGTCGCCCGATCAGTGCACTTGACCAGTTTATTTGAAAATCGGCGAAGCGTAGCTATATCGCCACTTTTTTTAAGTTTGTCTTGAACCTTCGGCCTGATACTCGCCCAATCTGCAGCGGTAGCTAATTTATTAGACGCATCCGCACTATTCCAGTCATCCACGGTTGCGGAGTGCAAGACACCCCCTTCATACCACTCTTCAGCAGTAGCCAATAACGGAGACATCCCAAGTACTACAATCAAAACTCCGTTAATAAAAAATATTTTTTTCATACCTACTTTCCTTAAATACCACATCAAAAATAACGATTTTATAGCCCGTAGCCCTTGCTAAACGACCACACTGCGCAGCGTGGCGGACTATAAGAACATAGCAAATGGGCACAGACCACTGTAGAACAGACACAGTGTGCACCGGATCACACAATTTGCGCCAGATAGTCAAATTGTGTGAAGTGACTCAACTTGACTTAATTGTTGTTTTTCACAAACCAAAAGAGGGACGCCGATAAGCGTCCCTCTTTATTGTTTCTATCAAAGCTGTTTCTATCAAAGCTGTTTCTATCAGAGCCGTTTTTATCTGGGATAGCTCAGCCTAAACCAGGATCAGTCATTTACAAATTTCGATGGGTCACGTCGCTTGATTGGCATGAAAGTTCTTGTGCACCTCAAGATTAGCTGGCTCCAAGGCAAAGGGCTTTTGAATGCTCACATCGTGCCCATTAAGCTCATCGTATTTCAAATACCAGACTTTATGCATTTTGTAGAACGGCACCGTAGGATACAGGTGATGGATGAGGTGATAATTTTGGTACACCAGCAAAGGCGTCAACAACCACTCCCAGCCCATGCGCATAGTTGTTGCCAAATAGGCATCTTCGTCCTGACTCACAATAGCCGGATGGTGCGGCAAGATCACAAACACCACCGCAATAAGAAACAAGGCAATGCGGGTGGGGATAAACCACAGCATTAAAATCTCGTAGCCATACCCCATAACAATCAACGCTATGGCCATAGGTATTAACAAACCATAAAAAATAATCAGACTTTTGGCGTGCTTCTTCATTACCTTGTGGCCATTTTTAAAAAAGTAATAAATGTAATAAGCGTCAAAGAATGTCCAGCGAATCGGAACCTGCCACCATGGTGACTCATGTTCGAAAATATCCGGGTCGTCCTGGCTGTTGGCGTGAATATGATGTTGATTGTGCACCCAGCGTAGCAAGGTCATGGGGGCGTAAGGAAAAAGAAATACCAGCGCAATGCCGCCAATGCCTTCGTTCAAAAACGCATTTTTTGACAGCGATCGGTGGGCACTGTCGTGGATAACACTGAACATCCAATAACTCAGAAAGCCGTTAATAATGCTACCCACCCACATCTCGATGTCGCCCGCCAAAGCATAACGCCAGGTGGCTATAAGCCCGGTCAAGGCCACGATAAAGATCAGGGTAGTGGGGATAGCTAATTTTGGCGCTCGCAAGTAAGACTGAAATAATTGCTCACTGGGCGCAATGGTTTGCGATGTGCTCATCTTGTTTTCCTGTTCATACTACGGCTACCGACAATTTATCCCTGAACAGACAATGGATACACATCATCGGTTCTTTGACTGTCAATTATACACCTAGAGTTTGCGGAGTAAATTATCGGGAAAACTTTATGGTAAGCGCGGCAACCACACCCCATACCCAGTTGAAAAACAGCACAAATACCGGAGTCAGCAGGCCCAACTGAAGCCCTGCCAGGCCCTTGTTCGCCATGAAGGGAAATACTACGAATAGCTGAACAAAGGTAGGAAACAGACTAAGAACGGCCCCTTTTAATAACAACCGCGACTGCAGTAAGGGCAAAATAAAGAGCAGCCCCCAGAGGCCACCCCAGACAATTCGAGGATACAGCCAATCTGGAGTTAACGAAGGTGCAATTGAAACACCAAATGCCGAGGTGATACCAAGCTGCCCAAATTGCCAAACGGCAAGGCTGTTTGCCAGCGCACCTACGCACCCTGCCGCGAAAAAAATTAATAGCTTTTTCATAGCCAATCTCAAATAAATTTGGCGGGCTTAACCTATTGATTTAAGCTCGTATTTAAATGTTGGGACAGGCCAAACACAGTTGCGCCCCTGCCCCTTGGCCTGGTACAAGTTCACATCCGCACGCCGGATCCAGGCTTCAATACTTTCATTGTTCTCGTAATCAGCCACACCGATACTCACTGTCATCGTCTGACCATCGAGAATATTGGCCTGCTCTACGTGAAGCCGCAGACTTTCGGCAAAGGCGGTCGCCTGCCCGGCTTCGATATCGTGCGTGAGTATGACGAATTCTTCACCGCCGGTGCGAAACACCTCGTCGAGCTTACGCTTGCGTTGCAGTAGCGTGTCCACTAAGCCTTTGAGGGCCTTATCACCCGCCTCATGACCCAGCAAGTCGTTAATGCTTTTGAAGTGATCAACGTCCAGCGCTATAAGGCTCGCCGTGCCCATTCCTCGCCGACAAGCCTCAGCGGCATCGGCAACGCAAGCCATCATATGCCGGCGGTTATACGCCCCCGTCAATGGATCGGTAGTTGCCAGCCTGGCCTGCTGCTCCTGAACCGAATCTAACAAGCGGACAATCACGTCACCCAGATAAGCCACCATGATGTAGCTCACGACAAAGCGAACCGCAAACTCCATGCTTAACGCATAAAAAGCCGCCGGGATCAGTAATGCAACACTAATAATAATCATGATCCGTGCGTGTTGTCGTTCGGCGATGGATAGAATAATCAGGGCACAGGGGAAAAACCAAAACACGATAGTCACGCCTTGTAAAAACAGACCCGCAATCAGTGTTGCCTGCATCACCGGGAAAAAGAACACCAAAGGGACGAGTTGACGCTTGTGGCGCAAAATCCACAGCGTATTGGCGCCAGAAACTATCAAGATTGATAGCGTTAACAAAGCCATAGTAATACGGCCCTGCAGAAAATGATTTACCGTGAAAGGCAGCACAAAAAGCACAGTGACGAAGCCAAAAATCATATACATGCGCAGACGAAACCCGGAAATCAGATCATCTGGTTGCTGCGGAACGACTGCCTCATTCATCAAAAAAACGTCCTTATTATTCATCTTATTACTGCATTATAGCGGAAAAATTTAGCGCCAATAATGCTCGCGCTTCTGCAGGGCTAGTTATTTATCTCCACTAATTTTCGACAGGAAAATGATAGCACTGATATTTCTAGCAGCATAATGAGTAACCCCAGGGTGCTGCCCACTATACCTAGGCCCTCAGGCACCACTAACTCAATCAGGGTATATAGCAGCCAGGGAAGAACTCCGGCTCATTAGTTGTCATTTATACACCGAGGTTTTGCCGCGTAAATTATCGGAAAAACTTTATGGTAGGCGCACTGATCACGCCCCATACTCCATTGAAAAACAAATGTCGAGGTGATACCAAGATGTCCAAATTGCCAAACGGTAAGACCATTTGCCAGAGCGCCCACGCTCCCAGCCGATGTGGAGTTTTAGCCGAGACCGCTTATGGACTCTGTTTTACGTCGCTGGCCTTGAGTCTTTTTTCCATATGCCTCGACAGAAGCCAAATAGCGCACGCCGTAATATAGGTAGGGACCACGGTAATTGAAAGGACTACCAGATCCGTCGACACGTTTTTCCCCGAATGTGCGACCCCGTATCCAAACAGCACAACGACTACGAACATCAGGACGCCAACCATAATAACGACGTAGAGACAGGACAAAATGACATACGCGGTTTTGCGTACTTTTTGACATCGCCACGCACACAAAACTGCTCTGCCAATGGCAATTAGCCCGATCAAGGGCAGCGACAAAAGAACACTTACAATGATTATTTGAGAAATGCTCATAGGCGGAGTAGACACCTAAGCATCAAGGAAAGTCAACGCAATACCCGGTGCCATTGAGTGAACTTTGCCTGGCTTGATTAGTACATACGCTAACGTGACTATCCCAACAACTCCGAGAAAAATCCTCTCAAGGCATCTTCGCCGCCCTCTTCCCATTTTTTAAGGGCCGCCGTACCGATAATTGCTATGTCCGCTTTGCCGCGTAAAAAATCCATATCGGTTTTATCACTGATACCAAAGCCGACTCCAATGGGCAGATCGGTGTATTGTCGGCAGTGCTCAATAAAGGATGTAACTTCCGTATCCATTTGGGTTTTTGAACCCGTCACGCCTTTGCGCGCCACGGCGTAAATAAAGCCTTTGGCCGCTTCGCCCAGGGTTTTTAAGCGCGCATCGGTATTGGTGGGTGTCATTAAGATAATGGGGTCGATATCAACCTCGGCTGATAAGCGGTGCATCTCTCCCGCTTCTTCCACCGGCAAGTCGGGGATGATATAGCCGCTACCACCCGCCGCTTTCAGGCTTTGCATAAACTCGGCTTCCCCCAATTTGAACGCGGTGTTGTAGTAACCCATCATCAACAGCTTGAAGGGAAACAACTCGGCGGCTTTTTTCATAAACTGAAAACAGTCGCGAGTGTGTACGCCGCTACTCACCGCCGCTTGATTAGCTTTGACGAACAGGGGGCCATCGGCGGAGGGTTCGGAAAACGGAAATTGCAGCTCCACCAAATCCACATCGAACTCGGCCATCACTGCGAGGGCTTTCAGATTTTCTTCAAAGGAGGGGTAGCCGCAGACCACGTGGGTCATTAGCAGCATGTCTTTGTGTTTTAGACGCTCCCGTAAATACTGCTCAAGCGCCATATTCAACCGCCTTCTGTTTAATAAATTCTTTCCAGTGCTTATCGTCGATGGCGTCGGCCACGGTGAAAATATCTTTATCCCCACGACCGGACTGGTTGATTAATATCACTTCGTCCTTCCCTAACGACGGTGCTTCGAGTATCACCTGGGCAAAGGCATGGGTACTTTCCAGCGCGGGAATCACACCCTCGGTGCGCATCACCAGCTGCAAGGCCTCGCGCACCATATCGTCGGTGGCGGCTTCGAAGCGTACCTGCCCCTTCTCCCACATATTGACCAGAATCGGATTAACGCCGATATAGTCGAGACCAGCGGCGATGGAGTGGGTCTCCAGCATATTGCCGTCGTCATTTTGCAAGAAGTAGGTTTTAAAGCCCTGGGCGACACCGACAGTGGCATCTTTATAGGCCAATCGGGAAGCGTGCTGCCCCGGTCCCGGCCCGTAACCACCGGCCTCGCAACCGACCAACTCCACGTCTTTATCGTCGAGGAAGCCCTGAAAAATGCCCATAGCGTTGGAACCGCCGCCGACACAGGCGTAAACCTTGTCTGGCAGACGCCCGACCTGGTTAACGATCTGTTCGCGGGCTTCGCGGCCAATCACCGACTGAAAATAACTCACCATTTCGGGGAAGGGGTGCGGCCCGCAGGCCGTGCCGAGTACATAGTGGGTATCGGCCATATTGGTGACCCAATCCCGCAGACATTCGTTGATGGCGTCTTTAAGGGTGCGCTGGCCATCCTGCACGGCAATCACCTCGGCACCGAGGTTTTCCATCCAGAACACGTTGGGCCGCTGGCGAGCTACATCCACCGCACCCATATAAATTTTGCAGTCGAAACCGAAGCGTGCTGCCATGGTCGCCGTGGCAAAACCATGCTGGCCGGCGCCGGTCTCGGCAATCACTCGCTTTTTACCCAGGCGTTTAGCCAATAGGCCCTGCCCCATCACATTATTGATTTTGTGAGAGCCGGTGTGGTTTAAATCCTCGCGCTTGGCGTAAATCTGCGCGCCGCCCAGGTGCTTAGAGAGGTTCTCCAGGTAGGTCACCGGCGTCGGTCGCCCGGAATAGTTCTGCAACAAGGCGATAAACTCGTCCCAAAATGTTGGGTCGTTCTTACACTCGTCGAAGCAGTGACGCAACTCCTCGATGGTCGAGGTCAGAATTTCCGGCAAAAAACAGCCACCGTACTCGCCGTAATAGCCTTCACGGTCTTCGGCGGATTTAACTAGGGACATGGCAAAAGTTACCAATCGATTGGGCCGCCAATGGTAGCCAAGGGGGGCGCAATCAACAAGAGAAACCCGGCTTTAGATTGCATAAAGCCCAGCACCACTAGATAATTCCCGTCCGCACCGGCAATCACAGCCTCAACCAAACGCTCAATCAAGCTCTTAATCAAACCTTCTATCAAATAAGGGACACAACCACCGCTATGAGTGACACCGCAGCCCCCCAGGACAACCATCTCTCCGACAAAGCCATCACCTCAGAAGACCGGCTGATCTTCGCCCTCGACGTACCCAGCGCCGACGATGCCCGCGCTCTGGTCGAAACGCTGGGCGATAGCATCACCTTCTATAAGCTGGGTTTAGAGTTGTGTATGGCCGGCGGGTATTTCGAGCTGGTGGAATGGCTGATTGCCAAAGATAAAAAGGTGTTTGTCGATCTCAAATTTTTTGACGTACCCCAAACCGTCGCCTCCGCGGTAAAACAACTCAGCCGCTACGGCGCTACCTTTGCCACCGTGCACGGCAACGACTCCATACTCAAAGCCGCAGCAGCGGAAAAAGGCGAACTCAAAATACTGGCGGTAACCGCCTTAACCAGCCTCGACCAGGGCGATATGGACGACCTGGGGTTTAAAACCGAGGTTAAAGACCTGGTACTGTCACGCGCCCGCCGCGCCCTGGAATCCGGCTGCGATGGCGTGATCTCCTCCGGCCTCGAAGTACCAGAGCTAAGAAAAAATATCGACGAAAAATTAATCGTCATCACCCCCGGTATTCGCCCGGTAAAAAATACCGACGATCAGAAGCGCACCGTAAATGTGGAAGAAGCCTTTCTAAATGGCGCGGATTATATTGTGGTGGGCCGCCCGATTCGGGATCACCATGGTTTTGATACGCCGAAGGCAGCGGCGGATGATATTCAGCGTAGGATTAAAGTACTGTTTAAAAATTAAAAATGCGCGCGGTACGGGGTTAGTTTTTTGTTAATTTGTGGGCGCACACGAGCAACGCAGAAGCAATGAAGTGACGGGAATCGCGCTTAATTTGCTTGCTATAGATATCTACTTTAAGTCTTATTATTTATTTGGGTTTCGAAATATCTAACAGGCTTTCTAGTCTTCGCACATTCAACATTAGATTCAAAATCCGTAATCTGTACTATTTCATCAAAACCCAAAGCACCTAAATACGATACTGCCTTACCGTTAATAACAACCTCACGATTTAGGCACTTACTGTTAACAAGCTCCTTGTCATACCAAACAATCGCGCCCATCCATGCAGAATGAAAACTATTATATTCTGATATTTTTTTGTTTGGATAAAGCGATAACCCTGACTTTCCTTCTGAAAGATAACCGTAAACAGTGTAATACCGCCCTTTTTCGATTTTTGATTCTAACAAAGACCCCAACGAGATTAAGGTAGCGGATTGATTTTGGCTATCTCTGAACTGCATAAAAGTAATGATAGAGATAACTATTGAAGTCAAACTCAAAGTGATCGCTATTATTAGTAAAATATTTCGATTCATGATGACCTATAAAAAGGGGATATAAAACGGCTTACCCAATGACACGTTTTACGCGGAAACCCGTTACATTCCCGACAATTGCTTAAACTCAGAACACTACACACCGAACTGCATTTACTTTCAACCTCCCAAAAAGCTCCGCCAACTCAAAGCATTCTACTTACTCGTCGTTACATCGCCTTGGTCTTCTCCGAAAACTCAATAAAGTAATCAATCGTCTCCGGATTACGCATGGCATCCCGATTCACCGATTTCTCCAAATCAAAACCCATTAAAATTTTCTTTACCGGGGTTTCCAGCTTTTTGCCGGTCATGGTGTAGGGTATTTCGTCGATTTGAAAAACTTCGTCTGGCACGTGGCGGGGGGTAAAGTTTTCGCGCAGAGATTTTTTTATTTGCCCAATAATCTCGTCGTTTAATGTTAAGCCAGGCTTGAGCTGCACAAACAACGGCATATAGGCGCGGCCGCCGGACAGTTCGATACTAATCACTAAACTGTCGGCAATGGTTTCGACGGCCTCAACGCCGCGATAGAGTTCTGCGGTACCGATGCGGATACCGCCTCGGTTCAAGGTGGCATCAGAACGCCCCATAATTTCGATGGTGCCCTCGCTAGACAAGCGCATCCAGTCGCCGTGTCGCCAGTAGCCGGGGTACTCTTCAAAATAGCTTTCTTTGTAGCGTTTATCGTTGTCGTCGTTCCAAAAATAAATCGGCATGGAGGGCATGGGCTGCATAATCACCATTTCACCGACTTCGTCGATCAGGGCATTACCCTCGTCGTCGAGAGCGCGAACATCCACACCCAGCAAACGGCATTGAATCTCGCCGGAGTACACCGGCAACAGGGGTGAGCTACCGACAAAGGCTCCGGCGATATCGGTGCCGCCGCTCATGGAAATTAACCACAGGTCTTGTTTAACAGCCTGATAAATCCATTCAAAACCTTCCGGGGGTAAAGGCGAACCGGTAGAACCCAGGGCGCGAAGATTGGAGAGATCAAACTCCTTACCCGGCTCCATACCCGCTTTCATACCGGCGATGTAATAAGCCGCGCCGCCGCCAAAATGACTTAATTTAGCGCGCTCGGCCAGAGACCATAAATGCGAGGCCTGTGGATAGGCGGGGTTGCCGTCGTAAATCACAAATACGCCACCCACCAGCATGGAGGCCAGGCCAATGTTCCACATCACCCAGCCGGTAGTGGAAAACCAGAAGAAGCGATCATCGGGTTTTATATCGCAGTGCAAGCTGGCGTGTTTGTAGAATTCGATCAGCGCGCCGCCGTGACCGTGGGTAATGGCCTTGGGAATACCGGTGGTACCGGAGGAATATAAAATCCAGATGGGGTGATCGAAGGGCACTTGTTCAAACTCAATGGTGGTGGCGTTATTCATGCTGCTATCGAAAGTGAGCGCCCGCTCCCAGCCTTCGACCTTACTATTAACACCAGCCTCTGGCGCGGAGCCGACATAGTCGAGCAGCACAATTTTTTCCAGGCTCGGCAGGGCTTCCTGCAACTGGGCCAGTTCTGGCAAGCGATCAATGACTTTGTTGTTGTAGCGGTAGCCATCGACGGCGAACAATACTTTGGGGGATATTTGCTGGAAGCGATCGACCACGCTGCTGGTGCCAAAGTCGGGCGAGCAACTCGACCACACCGCGCCAATAGAGTTAGTCGCCAAAAAGGCCACCACGGTTTCCGGAATATTGGGCATGTAGGCGGCGACCCGATCGCCGGATTGCACACCCAGACCCCGCAGGTAACTCGCCAGGCGAGCCACCTGGCTTTCCAGCTCGTCCCAGCTCACTTGGTAAAGCTCACGAAATTCGGATTCCGCCATAATGGCCGGGCGCTCATCGCTACGGGCACGGAACACGTGTTCGGCGAAATTCAGTTTTGCACCTTCAAACCACTGGGCACCGGGCATGGTGTGACTGGACAGCACTTGCTGGTACGGCGTGCTGGACTGAATGTCGAAGTAATCCCAGATGCTCTGCCAGAAGGTTTCGAGATTGTCGATGGACCACTGATATAAGGCATCGTAGTCGGCAAATGTGAGTCCTTGCTCCGCCTCTAGCCAGCCCATATAGGCTGTCATGTTGGATTGCTGTTTAAGTGTTGCCGAGGGTTCCCACAGTTTTTTCATTTAGCTAAGCTCTGTTCAAATTTGATTCGGGTATAAAAACACAGTCGCGCATTGTAGTTTTTTTGTGCGCCAGGTTCATCTTCCCGCTGCGATCTCTACCCGCTGGCTGGTACAATCCCCGGCTGTCGTAACTCTATCCGTATGTAGCGCTGTCCTTACGTAACGCTGTCTTTACATAACACGCCCTTAATAGTGAGCCGCCCCATTTCTCAGTCGCCGTTTATCAAGCCTTCCTCTACCCAATCCGCACCCCTCTCGAATCAAGCTGGGCAACTCAACCCTGAACAGCAGCGCGCGGTGCGACATATCAGCGGGCCACTGCTGGTGCTGGCGGGTGCGGGCAGCGGTAAAACCAGTGTGATCACCCGCAAGATCGCCCACCTGATTGAGAACTGCGATACCCCCGCCCGTTATATTGCCGCCGTGACCTTCACCAACAAAGCCGCCCGCGAGATGAAGCAGCGGGTCGGTAAGCTGCTGTCCAAAAGCGCGGTACGGGGTTTGACCGTATCGACCTTCCATAACCTGGGTCTTAATATCATCCGCCGCGAAGTCAGTGCCCTGGGTTTACGTAACGGCTTTACTATTTTCGACTCGGAGGACAGCCGCAGCATCATTAAAGAACTACTGATTAGCGACGGCAATGAAGACCTGATCGATATGGCGCAAAACCAAATCTCGCGCTGGAAAAACTCGCTACTTTCGCCAGAACAGGCCAGCTCGCAGGCTGAAAGCAAAGGCGAGGAAGTGCTCGCCCGGCTCTACGGACGCTACCAACAAGCTCTGACCACCTACAATGCGGTGGATTTTGACGATCTTATTTTTCTGCCGATCCAGGTATTTCAACAACACCCCGACCGCCTCGGTAAATGGCGGCAACGCATCCGCTATCTATTGGTGGACGAATACCAGGACACCAACCTGGCCCAATACGAGCTGGTCAAGCTGCTGGCTGGAGAGCGACAAAAACTCACCGTGGTGGGTGACGACGATCAGTCTATCTACGCCTGGCGCGGGGCTAACCCGGAAAACCTGACCCAGTTACAGGCAGATTTTCCCGATCTGGAAGTCGTCAAGCTTGAGCAAAATTACCGCTCCACGGCGCGCATACTAAAAGCGGCGAATAGCTTAATCGCTAACAACCCTCACGTATTTGATAAAACCCTGTGGAGCGATTTGGGTTTTGGCGAACCGATCCGCCTGATTCGCTGCCCCAGCGAGGATGCCGAAGCCGAAACGGTGGTTAACGAAATCCTCTATCAAAAGATGCGCCGGGGTTGCAGGTTCCGCGACTTTGCCGTGCTGTACCGGGGCAACCATCAGGCCAAATTACTCGAGCTCAAACTGCAAGCCCAAACGGTGCCCTACCAGTTAAGCGGCGGCACCTCGTTTTATGCCCGCACCGAGATCAAAGACATACTCGCCTACCTGCGCCTGCTGGTGAACCCGGATGACGACAATGCCTTTCTGCGCATCATCAACACCCCCCGCCGTCAGATTGGTCACACCACGCTAGAAAAACTCAGTCTCTATGCCAGAGATCGAGAAATTGGCCTGTATGCCGCCTGTGGGGAATTGGGTCTAGGGCAGGTTGTTACGGATCCCGCCCTTGATCGCCTGCGGCGCTTTCAGCACTGGTTTGATAGCGTTGTCCGCAACTGCCACAGTAATCAGCCAATGTCGGCCATTCGGGAAATGGTGAACGACATCGATTACGAAAGCTGGCTAGTAGAAAATGCCAGTAGCACCGCCGTGGCAGAAGGCCGCATGAAAAACATCCACTTACTGCTGGATCAGTTGGAAAAAAGTCTAAAAAAACACGATGATGAAGACGATCCCGATTCAATAGACGCCGCTATCGCACGCCTGGTCTTAATGGATCTGCTGGATCGTCAGGCGGAAGAATCCGCCGATGACCGGGTGCAATTAATGACCCTGCACGCGGCAAAAGGTTTGGAGTTCCCTCACGTATTTTTAATCGGCATGGAGGAAGACTTACTGCCCCACCGCAACAGCGTTGAAAGCGGCGACATCGAAGAAGAGCGCCGTCTCGCCTATGTGGGTATCACCCGCGCCCGGCAGACCTTAACGTTCACCCTAACCGCCAAGCGCAAACAATTTGGCGAAACCAGCAACACCACGCCCAGCCGGTTTTTAGACGAACTACCCGCCGATGACATTGAACGAGAAGGCTTCGGCGAAGCGGTGTCGGATGAACAGAAAAAACAAAAAGGCCGGAAAAGTTTAGACGATTTAAAGGACTTATTTAATTAATTGCCTGGTTAATTAATTGACTAACAAAACTTTAGCCCAGCAAGATCTGGCCCAACTAAAATCCATATTATTATAATTCTTCCGGATCCAAATCTGGCTCTGGGCCTACACTATTTTTTTCATCGACAATCGTTTTTCGAAAAGCCAGCGCGTCCTCCCTATAGCTCTCCGCATCACCGTAATCGATAAAGTCGGCGTAACGAGGCCGAGTGTCTTTAGCCCGACGAGCATGTTTAATCGGACACCAATACTGTTCCGTTCGAGAAGCGATTTCCACGGCATAGGCAAACAAACCATTACCGTAGCCGCAGTAGATACAATTTATTTTTTCAAATAAATTTAGATAAGCCAAAAGATGACGATCCATCACTATGTAGTCGGAACGAACGACACGAGGGACGCGATACAGGCGAAAACACACCTGCTGAAAAATCAGCAAAAACACATCCAGCAAAACCATAGGCACGATCATTCCGTACACAAAAGGTGCGGACAACAAATGTCGTAATTCGGTGTCGGCAAACCAACGGTACCAACGTGTTTTTAACTGCCGGTGCTGCTCTTTAATACCTTCTTCAAATAAAACCCGACGCCCCTTTAGGCGATAAATCAGTTGATCGCTTTGTTCGTGAAGCGCGGTTTCGATTTCCGCCTCTAGTGTGTATATTTTTTCCCTCAGTTGCTGAATATTATGATTCATCGTTATCCCTAATTTTTACCATCCGATAACTTATTAATCAAATCCATCGGCAAAGGAAAGACAATGGTATTGGTTCTTTCTCCGGCAATCGCCGTTAAGGTTTGCAAATAACGCAACTGTAAAGCCTGTGGGCTTTTTGACAAAACATCGGCGGCTTTCCCTAGTTTTTCAGCGGCCTGTAATTCGCCTTCTGCATGAATAACTTTAGCCCGCCGGGTACGCTCCTCTTCCGCTTGTTGTGCAATGGCGCGAATCATCGTTTCGTTAAGATCAACGTGTTTGATTTCCACATTGCTGACTTTGATGCCCCAGGCGTCGGTCTGGGCATCGAGCACCGTTTGAATATCGACATTGAGCCTATCCCGCTCGGCCAGCATTTCATCGAGCTCGTGCTGCCCCAACACTGAGCGCAAGGTGGTTTGTGCCAACTGGCTGGTGGCATTGTAAAAATCTTCTACCTGAATAATGGCTTTTTCAGGATCAACCACCCGAAAATACACCACCGCATTAACCTCAACCGAGACGTTATCTCGGGAAATCACATCCTGGCTGGGCACGTCCATCACCACGGTGCGCAAATCAGTTTTCACCATTTGCTGGATACCGGGCACAATGATAAAAAACCCAGGGCCTTTGACTTTCCAAAAACGACCCAGCGTAAACACCACACCGCGCTCGTATTCGCGCAAAATTCGGATGGCACTGGCTAAAAATATAATCACCAGCACAATTAGCATATAGAGGGGATATTCTGTCATCACGTCAACTCCTGTTTTTAACTATTGTTTACTGACAACTTAATTGCTTGTTGTTACTCATCTTTGTATTAATTAATCCCAAACCTTAGACGCCAGACCTTAAATATCAGACACTAATTCCGGTTGACTCTTTGACTCGCTTAATAATTCAACATCCAGTAGTAAACCATTGACCGCACTCACTCTGACCTGTTGATTTTTTAGTGCAGGCTCGCCGCTGTGCCCGCCCCAAATTTCGCTATGGACAAACACCCGCCCTTTATAGCCGGTTTTTTGGTCGCCGATAAAATCATCCATAACCCGACCAACTTTACCCACCAGCTCTTCAACGCCAGTAAGCACCGGCCGCGTACGGGCTTTTAACGCCAAACCTACGATGGCAAATAACACCAGCGCACTCACCGTAGCAAAGGTCGCAATCACCGACAAATAAATACGAAAACCAGGCACGTCTACGTCCATCAAAATGATCGACCCCACCACAAAAGCGACTACGCCACCGATGCCGAGTATGCCAAAACTGGGCTGGAAGGCTTCCGCTATCACCAAAGCCACACCCAGTAAGATCAACCCAACACCCGCGTAATTAATCGGCAGCATCTGGAAGGAATACAAAGCCAGCAACATGCAAATACCCCCGACCACGCCGGGCACCAGACCGCCGGGGTTATAAAACTCCAGAATAAGTCCGTACATGCCCACCATCATCAAAATATAGGCGACATTGGGATTAGTGATGACCATCAATACCTGACTGCGCCAATCCGGCGGCATGCTGATGACCGGCAATCCGGCTGTGTGCAAGGTGTGTTTTTGATTCTGTAGCATGACCTCGCGACCATCTATCTGCCGCAACAAATCATCCACATCGTTGGCAATCACATCGACCACATTCTGCGCCAGTGCTTCGCTGGCTTCGAGACTCACCGACTCGCGCACCGCCAATTCCGCCCACTCCACGTTGCGGCCATGCAACTCCGCTAGCCCGCGTATATACGCCGAAGCGTCATTAATGATTTTGTGTTCCATGGTGCTTTTGCCACCGCTTTCACCCGCCGTCTCGGATTCGTCCTTTTCTGAGCCGGGTAATGAGATACCACCCACCATCACCGGGGTAGCCGCACCCAGGTTGGTGCCGGGGGCCATGGCAGCGATATGACTGGCATAGAGGAGATAGGTGCCAGCGCTAGCGGCTCTCGCACCGGTGGGAGCCACATAGGTCGCCACCGGTACCGGCGACGCAGTGATTTGTTTGATCATATCGCGCATGGCGGTATCCAGACCGCCGGGGGTATCCATGCGTAAAATAACGATCGCGGGTGATTGCTCGATGGCATCTTCTAAAGCGCGCCGAAAATAATCCTCGGTGGCCGGGCCAATAGCACCGTCAATCTCCAGTAATACCGCATGATCTGGGGTGCTGGCCCGCGCTGGCACTGACATTAACATCAACATCGACGTCAACGTCGGCGCCATAATCACCACAGCGATCAAGGTAAGCAGTAAATACCACCCCGCGACCCGCGCAACACCTGGCGCTCCGATAGTCATTATCTCAGAGCCGTTCACACCGAAATCACCGGCCTTACGTAAACCCATATAACCTCCGCGATCCCGCTAAATCTTACACCGAACTCATATTTAGTGTAGAGCAGTCTAGAGCCGCTGTCACAACGGACGCCTTGACCTGGAACAACGCCATAGCCTTAAGGTAGAAGACAAAACTCGGAATACTTGACGACTTAGCAGCATTCTCCCTTCTGTATAGGTGGGCATTTGACTGTGCCATAAGAACAAAACACACAACAATCACCCCTTAGAGGAGATAGCAGCGCACCGCAGCTCGAACAATCGTAGAACCACTGACAGGCGTCGTCCGGCATGCGTTCTACTTTAGTCGCTCCACACTCCGGGCAGGTAATGGTGGATTGATATTCGATGGTTTCGATATGGCACTCCCCGGTTGTTACCAAGTCTTGATGACTGGTTGCCGATTACTAAGTACTGCACCGACCATAGCCAAACTGGCACAGGCCTGGCAAGTACTTTATCCGTACCTCTTCCGCAACTCTGCTGTCTCTGGCGTTCACATAGGGTATTCTTTTACTTTTACTCGCCAGGTTATTCTCAGGAAACATCATGCACAACCGCGAAACCATGCTTGAGGCGCTACAGCCTTTTCTCGATAAGAAACAGGCCCTCGACGATATCGATTACTCCAAACGCCACGCCAAGGGCATGCTTTCGGCGCGTGAGCGCGTCGATTTGTTATTTGATGACGACACTTTTTTTGAGCTGGCCCCGCTGGCCCGCGAAAGCGACCTGGCCCACAACACCAAGCCAGGAGAAACCCCTCGAGACGGTATTGTGGTGGGTTACGGCAAAGTGAACGGCCGCATGGTGGGTGTAGCCGCCTACGATATTGAGTTTCGCGGCGGCTCTATGGGTAAAATCTGCGAATGGAAATTCAACCGGCTGAAACGCTTAATTGAAGAACAGGGCTTTCCGCTAGTCATACTCAGCGAAGGCACCGGCGCTCGACTAGAGGAAGAAGTCAGCTCCCAGGGCGCCTACGATAATCCTCAGTTCGCTAATCTGTCGGCACTGAGCGGTTATGTTCCCATTGTGGTTGCGGTGATGGGCGTCTGCGTCGGCGGCCATGCCAACCTCACCGCTCTCGGCGATTTTGTGCCGATGACCAAAAGCTCTTCAATGATGATTGCAGGGCCACCCTTGCTGCTCAGCAAGATGGGTATCGACACCACGCTGGAAGAACTCGGCGGTGCCAAAAAACACGTCGAACAAAGCGGCATGGGGGATCTGTTAGTAGAAGACGACGAAGCGTGTATCGCCTCTATCAAGGAGTTCCTCGCCTATTTACCGAATAACTGTAACGAGCTACCGCCTACGCGACCAAGCCGAGACCGAGCCGACCGCCGCTGCGACGAACTGCTGGAAGTAGTGCCTGCGGATTTGCGCTTTGCCTACGACATTAAAAAAGTTGTGCGCAGCCTGGTGGACGACGGCGAGTTTTTTGAATTTAAACCCAGCTTTGGCCAGAACGTAGTCACCTGCCTCGCGCATTTGAATGGCCGTTCGGTGGGTGTCATCGCCAATCAACCCAACCACATGTCCGGCACCCTAGACATTAAAGCCTGCCAAAAAATTTGCCGCTTTATTAATTTTTGCGACGTTTACGGCATTGCGCTGGTGTTCCTGCAGGACATTCCCGGCTACTACCCCGGCCCGCAGTCGGAGCTGGACGGCATTATTCGCTGGTCTACGCGCTTACTGTACGAGATCGAACACTCCACCGTGCCGCGGCTTACGGTGATGTTGCGCAAGGCCTTTGGCCTCGCTCACTATGGAATGAATAGCCTGGGCATGAAACCCGATATGCTCGTAGCCTGGCCGATGGCGTCCTTTAGTGCGATTTCACCGGACGATGCGGTGCAAATTATGTTTGGCAAACAACTGGCGAAAATGGAAGATAGCGAGGAACGAAAACAAGAATTGATTGAGGAATTTCGCGCTAAGACCAATATTCTTCCTGCCGCCCAGGCGGCTCTAGTAGACGACGTTATCGATCCCGCAGACACCCGTAAAATTCTGATCCAGGGACTGGAAATGGCGAAAGCACGACGACCGGGACATGCCTTTAAACGACGAGGGATTACGCCGATTTAAGGTGTCGGCAGAAGATATTAGTAAGGCCGCACCAAATTCCAGACATAAAAAAAACCGCATCAACAGATGCGGTTTTTTTTATGGAGATCTGCCTTACTGGCTCTTCTCAACCATGTAATCCACTGTTGCCTTTAGCTCGTCATCCGAGCAATCCATACACAAGCCCTTGGCTGGCATGCCATTAAAGCCGCTTATAGAATTGGTATATAAGGCTTCGATACCTTTGCCAATACGCGGAGCCCAGTCACTGGCATTACCCAACATCGGTGCGCCAGCAGTACCCGAGGCATGGCAGATCATGCATTTGGTGTTGTAAATTTCGTCGCCACCGCGAGCGCCACCCGCGGCCGTTGCGGGTGCCGAGACAGCTTCGCTGGCCATCGCCACCTCACCTGCCGGGGCAATACGCTCGGCAATTTCGGCTTCCACTTCCGGTGGTACCGGCATCTCATCATTGCCGCCGCCGCAAGCAACCAGCGTCATGCCCATTATCATTGCCAAACCTGCCATTACCGACCAGCCTGCTACCTTCCTCATACACTCTCTCCAGTTCTAATTTAGGGCACTATATGAAATCAATGTGAAACAAATGCGAAATAAACGTAAAACAACAATCGAACTCAGTTAGCGCATTATAGCCCCAGGCTCGCGGTGGGATAAACCACCTAAAGTGGCTTAGCGCATTAAATCGTCCTCATCCCGGTGATAATAGCAGCAAGCCGATTTGATTTTTGTTAAACTGCCGCCGCAATTTGTGGTTACACCTTCACCACTAGCTGCACCACTAACAACTCTACATGCCTCTGTAGCTCAGCTGGATAGAGTAACCGGCTTCGAACCGGTTGGTCGGGAGTTCGAATCTCTCCAGAGGCGCCATTTCATACTAAAACCTGCCTTGTGCAGGTTTTTTTGTGGATCAGTCACTGGAGAACTTGGTTCGAACTCCTGGTTCGGCAAAATCGTCGGGAACGATTTTGAGCATCGGAAGTATGACGGTGACCCCGTTGGAGCGGAGCGCAGTGCGTATCAAAAGTGCGCGGAATAATCTCTCCAGAGGCGCCAATTCGCACCGAAACCTGCCTTGTACAGGTTTTTTTGTGGGTCTGTCACTGGAGAACTTGTTTCGAACTCCCCTTCAACGACTCCTACAAGGCCTTCCATTTACTGCTGTAAATAAATTATTAGCTCATAACAGTATAGTTGCGCGAGCTTTGTTAAGCTTATGGCCAAAGTGGATCGAGATACGCGAATGACTTTGCCAACGCCTCTATTAATACGCGGCCTGCCGGGCTCACCCTACACGCGCAAACTGCTTGCCCTGTTACGATATCGCGGTATCGCCTACCGTTTACTGCTCGGCGGTTCGTCGAATGCTAGCGATTTACCCTTACCCAGAGTTCCGCTAATACCCACGGTCTATCTACTCAATACGGAAGGTGAACTCGAAGCAATGGTTGACTCCACGCCGCTTATTAGGCGTTTTGAGCAGGAATTTTCAGACCGTTCAGTTATTCCTCCCGACCCCGTTGTCGCATTTTTTGACTATTTGCTTGAGGACTACGCAGACGAGTGGCTGACGAAGGCCATGTTCCATTATCGCTGGTCTTATCAAAGTGATATCCAGAAATGCGAAGAGATTCTGGTGCGTTGGACAGGGATTTCCGAACCCGAAGAACGCCTTCAACAGCAAGGACAGGCCTTCGGTAAACGCCAGGTAGACCGTCTATACGTCGTCGGCTCAAACTCCACAACTGGCCCACTGATTGAAGCCAGCTACCAACGCTTTTTGACCATCTTTAAAAATGTTCTGGAACAACAGCCCTATCTTATGGGTCATCGCCCGGGTGCATCCGACTTTGGCGTCTACGGACAGTTGACTCAACTGGCACAATTTGACCCTACTCCGATGTCGCTGACCTTGCGTGAGGCTCCTCGTGTCTACGCCTGGGTCGACATCGTTGACGATCTGTCTGGCTATGAGGTTGACGATAAAAACTGGCTGTCCCGCGATGCACTTAAGGCGCGGCTTGGTGACTTACTGGGGGAAATTGGCCGGACTTATGTTCCAGTCATGCTGGCAAACGTCGAAGCGCTAATGCGGGGGACCGAGCAAGTCTCAGCAACGGTTGACGGCCAAAGCTGGATTCAACAACCGTTTCCTTATCAGGGCAAGTGCGTGCAGCGGATAAGGCAGCAGTACGAGGACTTTTCCTCCGTCGATCGCGAGTTTGTGGATAGCGTACTGGCGGGAAGCGGTTGTGAAGACCTGGTTAAACCCTAGCTGGGCAAGTCCTTCCATCAACGTCAATTTTCCGCCCGGCTGTTTTAATCAGAGCTACGCACGCCGTACTTCTCTCTGTTCTCATCGCGCTTACTCTCGCTTTTCCTGAGCAAGACATAGCTTGCCCCAACCCCACCGTGATGACGCTGGGCGCTGTGGAAGGCCAGCACCTCGTCCATTTCCTGTAACCAGTGATTGACGCAGCTCTTGAGCAAGGCCGGAGGATCTCGATGCTCGCCCCGTCCGTGGGTAATCAAACCGCAGCGGATGTCGTGGGCGACGCTCTCGCGCACAAATTGAAACACCGCCGCCCGTGCCTGCTCCACATTAAGGCGATGGAGATCGACACTGGCATCGGCCATGTACTTGCCCTGCCGTAGATTTTTGAAGACGCCGTGTTGAACCCCGTCGCGCTTCCAGGACAGAATGTCCCAGGGCTTCACCGGGGCAATATAGTCTGACCGCGCCAGATAATTGCCGGAACGCTCGACACCCGCCTCTGCCGCTTTGCGGCGTTCGGCTGTACCCGGGGAGGCTGGGGATTGCTTCGCGCCGACGACCTGGGGCTCGGTTTTGACCGGTTCTACCTCACCGACGAAATCCCGAAACAACGTAGCGTCGTCGCCTTTTGGGTGATCTTTTGTCATGGCTCAAACCCTAACCATTGGGATAGCCAAGCATAGCAGGGCTATATCGACAGAGAACAGGGCTATGTTGACAGATAGCAGGGCTATGCCACAGATAACATCATCTGTCTGACAATTCTGACGTTGCCCCATCGCCAAACTTGCCGACTATGGGGTCAAATAGAGGCTCTCCCATTCCGACCGCAATTGCTATAATCGACGACCTTCTAGATTAAATACGGTAAGCCCTGGCGGACAGGGCTTATATGCCGACCCGGACACACTGTATGAAAGACCTTTACCAGGAAACCTTTAGCTCCATCGAGGACATCAAGGCACACTTCGAGGCCGCCAATTATATTTGCAGCGATCAAATCGCCACCTGCGTGTATATCGCCTACAACCTGCAAAAACCGGTCATGGTCGAAGGCCCCGCCGGGGTTGGTAAAACTGAACTCGCTAAGACCACCGCCGAAATTTTGGGCGTACCGCTGGTGCGCCTGCAATGTTACGAGGGCCTGGATGAAGCCAAAGCATTGTACGAGTGGAAATACGCCAAACAACTGCTGTATACCCAGCTATTAAAAGACAAACTTAGCGAATTATTGGAAGGTAGCAATAACTTCACCGACTCGATGGAAAAAATCCACGATCAGGAAGATTTATTTTTCTCCGAAAATTTTCTCGAACCCCGCCCTTTGTACAAAGCTCTGCACCAGGAGCACGGCTGTGTCCTGTTAATTGACGAGGTCGATAAATCCGATCACGAATTTGAAGCCTTTCTGTTAGAAGTGCTATCCGACTTCCAGGTTTCTATTCCAGAACTGGGCACCATAAAGGCTAAAATCAAACCCCTGGTATTCTTAACCAGCAACAACAGTCGGGAAATGAGCGATGCGCTTAAGCGCCGCTGCCTACACTTATACGTGCCCTACCCTGAAGAAAAACTGGAAAGTAGAATTTTGTCTGCCCGCGTACCGGAATTGTCCGATACTTTGCGCCGAGAGGTGGTGTCGTTTGTGCAGCAGATACGCGAACTCGATTTAAAGAAAGTACCGTCTATTTCGGAAACCATCGACTGGGCCAAAACCTTATTGCTACTTCACGCTAGTGAGCTAGATTCGGCCACGGTTAAGCAAACCTTAAATGTATTATTAAAGTTTGAAACCGATATCGAGGCCACTGGCGATCACCTTCGAGGGTTTATCGAAAAGGCTCATCAGAAATCTAAAATTAATATTAGTTCAAAAGCGAGCTAATATCGCGATTAGGGAGCAAGCTCAGGAGAATAACTGTGCAACAGGTGCTCGAAGATTTTTACAAAGTAGTGCGCTCCGCAGGCGTCAAAATATCGCCGTCGGACAGCATCGAAACCAGTCGCTCGGTAACTCTGGTGGGCTATCAGAATCGTTCGATTCTTAAACACGCGCTGACCGTCAGTTTGGCCAAATCGCTAGACGATCAACATTTAATCGACGAATGTTTTGAGCAGTTTTTTAAATTTGACGCATTTCAGCAGCCGTCCGCCAATGATGCTGGCCATGGCGACGATGCAGACGACCTTACCGGAGACTCGGAAAACAACCCGGAACAAGCCCAACAAGACAGCGAGCCCTATCAAAGTGACACGCCTCTAACCAATATGCTGCTAGAGCGCGACCACACTGCTCTCGCCGTTGAAATGCAACGCGCCGCCCAGGAAGTCGGCTTGCGAGATATTTGGTTCTTTACCCAAAAAAGCCTCTACACCCAACGCATTATGCAAAAGATGGGCTTGCGCGACTTACAAAATGAGATTCGCGCTCTTAATGATGGCAGTGGCGACGGCGACTGCCCCAGCAATGTCGCCCAGGCAGGGCAACTGCGCGACGCCAAGGCCTGGTTATTTGAAGAAGTAAAAGATTTTGTCGAACAACAGCTCGGCATGTACGGCAAAACCAGCGCAAAGAACCTGCGCGAACAACATCTGCAAAAAACCAAACTGTCCAATATCGAAAAACGAGATTTTCACACCATGCATGACCTGGTGCGGAAGATGGCCAAACGGCTCAGCTCGATGTATTCGAAAAAGAAAAAACGCGAGAATCGCGGGCAACTGGACTTTCGTAAAACCCTGCGCAGCAACGTAGCCTACGACGGAATATTATTTGAAACCTACTGGAAAAGCCGCTACATCGACAAACCTAAGGTATTGGTACTGTGTGATATCAGCGGTTCGGTACAGGCTTATTCGCGATTTTTATTACTGTTTCTATACAGCTTGAATGATGTTCTCAACCGCATCGATAGCTACGTGTTTACCGGCAATTTAATCTCGGTAGATGAGATTTTTGCACACTACCCGGTGGAAGAAGCCATCGATAAAATCATCGACGACCACGGCATGGGCGGCTCAGATTACGGCACTATGCTTCTGGATTTAGAACGGCAGTGTATGGATGACATTGATAACAAAACCACCGTGTTGATTCTTGGCGATGCTCGCAACAACAACCTGGCACCACGCAGCGAAGTGCTTGAGCTGGCTTATCAACGTGCCAAGCGCATTATTTGGTTAAACCCAGAACCGGAAAATTTCTGGAAAACAGGGGATTCGGTGATGTTAAATTACCGCCCTTACTGCCATCTGGCAAAGACCTGTAATACCCTGGATCATCTGGAGCGCCTGCTCGATGAATTGCTAAAGGCGGCTACAGCGACTGTTTAAATTTTATGGCTTCGAATTCTTGAGCAAAAAAACGCCAGCATAAAGCTGGCGTTTTTTTGCTTACCCAGTAGTACTGGGCAAATTCTAACTAATTACAAACTCTTGCTGACGGAAAAAACTACCGCACTGTCGGCCCAGTTTGAATCAAAGATTTCTTCTTTATCCAAATCGGTATCTACCCAGGCCAATGCCAGGTCAAGACCCACTACCGTTTTGGTCAAAGCAATGGAATAATCCGAATAGCTATCGGTGTCATCGCTCAAAAATGCCGTTTCAGCGTCTTTTGCATTGCTGTCACCGCTGGCAACATCAAAGCTGTTGTAGCCGTAGTGCACGTCCAGACCAAAACCTTCTGGCAAAGCAAAGCTGTAATCGCCGTAGAGGTAGTAAAACTCGCCGGAGGACAACCAGTAGTCGTCGGAATAGGCAATACCCACGGTAGCGTCACCGAATGACAGGCTGGCGTAAAGTTCTTCGTAGTCTTCTTTTTCGTTGCCGTTAAGCGTGAAGTCAACACCATCGGTACCAGGGTAATCGTAGTAGATGTAACCGAGGTCGTAGCTTACCGCTTCATTAATGGCGCCAGAAAAACCGGCGTAAAAATCCATTTCCAGATCAGCATCGGTACCAAAATCAACGTTAGACGCCCAAACACCTGCGTAGAATCCACTGTCGAATGCTACGTCAAATCCGCCTTGAATCGCCGGGTCAGTGTCTGACTGAGAAATTCCGCGAAATCGATACTCACTGGCCAAGGTTACGTTGCCGGAAACTTCAGCTGCCGTCGCCGCGACCGGGGACAGTGCTAGTGGGGATAATACGATTAAAGCGCCTAATGCTAGATTTTTTGTTGCTATTGCCATGTTCAAATTCCTCTTCAAATTGTTGCTTACTTGATGATTCCACCTAAGCGGAGCATTTCTCTATATCGCCCTGGACAGTGACTTATCGCTACTGCCCTAGGCTTGCACAATAGATATAGCACGGTTCGTGCCAAGTCATAGACAGCCCTGAATCATTGGGTTTTGCCGAAAATTCTTTATATTTTCCGTTAAAACGCACCATATCTGGGCACAGAGATGGATTGAATGTCGCTGCGCACCAAAATAGAAAAGCGGTTCTTTATATCTACGCCCGTCCTTAAGCAATAACGTCCACGGTAAACAAATGAACACCGGCCAGGTTCGGGATTTAGCGTAAGTTTGAGCTACTCTTCCTTATCGGCAACAGTTTTTAGCATAGTCATTATTCGCAGGATATACGCCTGAGCTGTTTCTGATAAATTGTTCTCACACTGAGCTATCAACACATCAAACGCAGGGCTTTCGTTGTTATCGTTATTTAGAAAACCTTGATCGAGACGACCGTGGAACTCGGTTAAGGAACTTACCGACAAACCCTCTGCAATCATCTGCTGCCAAAGGTGCATCACATAGACCCGGCGCACAAAGCTTGCTCTCAACTTTAAATCGTCAAGATGGCCTTCATCCTCCACCGGCAAAGCCGGAAAATTCCTCATTAAGGCATCGGCGTAAAGACCGACGCCATTGAGCTCGGGCTGTTCGCAATCGGGACGATAGGTTTTGACCCGCTCCATCCCGCAACTGGGAGAACCTTTTTTTAAAATATAGCCACACAAAGTACTGTGCCAAACTTTCTTGTCCTCGGCGCAAGCCTTCAAGGCATCGCTTACATCGAGGGATGGATCACTCACACCCACGGCATGCAAACCCGCATCCGTGGCCAGTAGCCGCACGGGCGGGCGCGGGACACCCAGACCCGCTGCCATTTCCGGACAAAATGCCTGTAAGTCAAAATGCTCGCCCAAAGTTTCTACTATGTAGTCACTCCGTTTGTGGCCGCCGTCGTAGCGTACTTTTTCACCGAGCAGACAACTACTCACACCGACCGGTATTTTTTCGCGCGACAATTGCGCCATTTTATTTTCGAAGGTCACAATGATTGGCTTCGGTGGGCATGGTTAATCTCCTTTAACATAGTCATCAGCATTGCCGTCATCAAAAAGAGCACTGTAACCCTCGCGGTAGCCTGGATATAAAAACTGATAACCCAGGGCTTTTATGCGTTGATTAGAGCAGCGTTTATTTTGATCATAGGCTTCTGACTTCGGTGCCGGAGGTGCCAGGTCGAGATTTTTCGCAAGCCAGTCGGCCACCTCGCTGGCCGGGGCAGGATCATCGTCGCTGGCAAGATAGATAGATTCCATGGCACCACCCTGCAACTTTTTTTTCAACAAAAAATACAGCACGCCAACGCAATCGTCACGATGAATACGATTAGTGTAGCGCGGAGGGTCCCGTGGCGCTGGCGCACCCGAGCGGGCACGGCGCAGCAAGGATGCTCTACTTCGCCCGTATATTCCGCTAAAGCGAAGCACGATATTATTGGTATTAGCTCCCAACACTAGCTGTTCGGCCTCGACTAGTACCTGCGCCGTTGCGCTACTCGGATTGGTTGCAGAGGTTTCATCCACCCATTCACCATGACGTTGGCCATACACACTGGTGGACGATATAAACACACATTGGGGCGCTATCGATTGGCTTCCGTAGCGGGTCAGTAGGTTTTCCAGGCCGGTAATAAACGCGCGCCGGTAGGCCGCAACGTCGCGAGAATCGGGGGAAAGAATATAAACAATGTGTTCGATATCGTCCGGCAAAGCCATGAGGGTTTCTGGATCGGAAACATCGGCTGACACGCCAATCAGATTTTTATGACCTGATTCCGCTGGAGGGTGCCGCCGCACACCAAACACCTGATGATCGGCTTCGGCTAATTGAAGCCCGAGTCGAAAACCAATATCGCCAAAACCAGCAATCAGTATTCGCGCCAAAACGCTTTACCTCGCACTTGACCAGGGCGACAAAGCAATTTGCCTTTGTAATACGCCGCTGAGTAAAAACTGCGCGGCTAGCGCACCTATCAAAGCATGCAACATATCCCACTGGGCATCCCAAACGTCACCTTGAGTGCCGAGAAATTCAACCGAGCCATCGCCGCCGATCACCGCTGCCCACCACTCGATTAATTCGTAGAGAGCACTAAAGGCTAAACAAATACACATCACCAGAAAAAATAACCAACCAGCCGATTTAACCACGGCGTTGCGAATTAAAATTTCCCGCGCCAGGATGGCCGGGATAAAACCCTGCGCCAAATGTCCCAGACGGTCGTAGGGATTGCGTTGAAAATCGAGCAGCTCTTGCAACCAGAAACCCAGCGGCACACGGGCGTAACTGTAGTGCGCGCCGATCACCAAAATAACGCCGTGAATAAATAGTAAATAATACAACAAGCGCGTGAGCGGAAAACCAGCGCGGGTGGCCACCAACACCACGATGCCGATCAGGACCGGCAAGGCTTCCATCCACCAGGTAAGGCGATCGTAGGGATTAAACCAGGACCATAACAACACGGCGACCATTGCTATAAGCAGTAACCAAAGTTCGAGTTTTTTGATCATCTGTCATCACCTTTATTTTTTGAATATTTATCTAGCCAAAGTGCGGCTCTAAGACAGCGCGGTAATTAACTGCTGATGAAAACCACCAAAACCACCGTTGCTCATAATTACAATATGGCTACCCGGTTTAGCCGCAGCAACAGCGGCTTCCAGTAAGAGATCCATATCAGCGATAACCTGAGTATCAGTACTCGCAGCGACAAGCTCATCTAGCGACCAATCAAAACCCGCGGGCTGATACCAAAACACCTGATTTGCCTCGGCAGTTGAAGCCGCCAACTGATCCCGGTGTATACCCAGCTTCATGGTGTTGGATCGAGGTTCGATCACTGCAATAATATTGTCGTCGCCCACCTGTTTGCGCAAACCCTGCAGCGTGGTGGCGATGGCGGTTGGGTGATGGGCAAAGTCATCGTAAATGGTAACGCCGTTAATATTTGCCAGGGTTTCCATACGACGCTTAACACCGGCAAACTCGCCCAGCGCGGCGACGGCAATATCCGGCGGTACTCCCGCATGACGGGCCGCCACAATCGCGGCCATGCCGTTGGCGACATTATGTTTACCCGAGAGCGGCCAGGTTACCGTGCCAACTAAACCTTCATTACGGCTGGTTTTCCTTTTATCAGAATCATCAGAATCATCGGAAATACTGCCACCGCCATTCAACCATACCTCAAATTTGCCACCGGACTCATCCAGTAAGCGCGCCTGCCAGTAAGCGCCTTCGCCGATACTCTCCACTGGAGTCCAGCAGCCTTTTTCCAGAACTTCTATCAAAGCCTGCACATCTGCAGGGCTAATAATTAAACCTTCGCTGGGTACGGTGCGCAGTAAATGGTGAAACTGGGTTTGAATAGCAGCTAGATCGGGAAAAATATCGGCGTGGTCGTATTCCAGATTATTGAGCACCAGAGTGCGCGGATGATAGTGCACAAATTTTGAGCGCTTATCGAAAAACGCAGTGTCGTATTCGTCCGATTCCACCACAAAAAACGGGCTATCGCCCAGGCGGGCGGACACACCAAAGTTCTTCGGCACCCCACCAATTAAATAGCCGGGCTTCAAACCCGCATATTCCAGAATCCAGGCCAGCATACTGGCCGTGGTGGTTTTACCGTGGGTACCCGCCACCGCCAGCACCCATCGACCCGGTAAGCAGTGCTCCCCCAGCCACTGCGGGCCGGAGGTGTAATTCAACCCCTTATTCAACACATACTCGACACAGGGGTTGCCGCGAGACAAGACATTGCCAATCACTACCAAGTCGGGAGCGGGGTCTAGCTGCCCCGGATCATAGCCTTCAATTAGCTGGATACCCGCGTCGGCCAACTGCGTACTCATCGGTGGATAGACATTGGCATCGCTGCCCGTCACCCGATGCCCCATGGCAACGGCCAGTTGCGCGAGGCTGCCCATAAAGGTCCCGCAAATACCCAATATATGAATGTGCATAATCTATCCTGTAATGAGCGACCGATTATCCCATCGCAAACGCCAGGCCGCCATGCTTTGCCGAGTCAATTGCCGTATCATTCGCATTTTTATCGCAATGTACTCTTTAAATACAATATTAATTCAACCTAAAAACTCGATTCGATACTCTATCTAAGACCCCGAGAGGCCAATGACTAAACGCAATGCTTTTTACGCTCAATCCGGCGGTGTGACTGCCGTTATTAATGCCAGCGCTTGTGGCGTGATTGAAACTGCGCGCGCACATCGCGGCCAAATCGGCAAAGTATTCGCCGGGCGCAACGGTATTCTCGGTGCCTTGCGCGAAGAGCTGATCGACACCAGCAAAGAAAGCGCCAAAACTATCGCCGCACTCAAACACACGCCCTCTGGTGCTTTTGGCTCGTGCCGCTACAAACTAAAAAATCCCACCCAGGACATGAGCGAATACGAACGCTTAATCGAAGTATTCAAAGCCCACAACATCGGTTACTTTTTCTACAACGGTGGCGGCGACTCGGCGGACACCTGCCTAAAAGTATCACAACTCGCGGAGACTATGGATTATCCAATCCAGGCAATCCATATCCCCAAAACCGTCGATAACGACCTACCCTTTACCGATTGCAGCCCCGGTTTCGGCTCGGTCGCCAAGTACGTCGCCGTATCTACTCGCGAAGCCAGTCTCGATGTCGCCTCGATGTGCGAAACCTCTACCAAAGTTTTTATTCTCGAAGTCATGGGTCGGCACGCAGGCTGGATTGCCGCTGCGGGCGGTTTGGCAGCGGAGCAAGCTGGGGACCCGCCGCATATTATTTTATTTCCCGAGATTGCCTTTGACCGAGATAAGTTTTTAAAGAAAGTCGAACGCACGGTGAAAAAAAATGGCTACTGCGTGATTGTCGCCTCTGAAGGCGCGCAATACAAAGACGGCACCTTTATTGCCGACGCTGGAGCCACCGACGCCTTTGGCCACAAGCAACTCGGTGGCGTCGCCCCTACCCTGGCAACTATGATCAAGGATGCCCTGGGTTATAAATATCACTGGGCACTGGCGGATTATCTGCAACGTTCCGCACGCCATATCGCCTCGGCCACCGATGTAGAGCAGGCCTATGCGGTAGGTAAAGCTGCCGTGGAATACGCGATCGCCGGAAAAAGCGGGGTAATGGTGACCATTGAGCGCAAGCCGGGCAAACGCTATCGCTGGTCTCTGGGTGAAGCAACGCTGGAACACATTGCCAACGTAGAGAGAAAAATGCCTCGGAAATTTATCAGCCGAGATGGCTTTGCCATTACCGAAGCCGCGCAGCAATATCTACAACCCCTCATTGCGGGTGAGGATTACCCTCCCTACAAGAATGGGGTTCCGCAATATGCGCGCCTGAAAAATCAACTGGTAGCAAACAAGCTAAAAACTCGCTTTAGTCTTTAAGAGGTTTTCAGCTTCGCTAAACGTTTCCTTCGCTAAAAATGTTACATAATCAAAGCGCCCGTCATAACAAGATCGCTACAATCCGGCCAGTTGCGGCATTTAGCGCGACCAAATCTACTGTTTTGGTCGCGCTATTGTCATTGAAAAAAGCCGTCGCAGCACCTGAGTAAGCACCTGGCTAAACGCTATTCAACCAGTACCGGGCGCTTGATTAGAGTTAAAGTAGCCTACTCTTACCTCTATTTAGTACAAATAATACAAATCCGCCAGGATCAAGGCGACATTTTGACCCAAGGGCATAAACCTTAGCGCTACCATCAGGAACTCCAAACACCATGAGCCGACCCCCAAACAGTAAGTACTTTCGCCACATACTCTTCTTGATCGTCGGCGGGCTACTCCTCCTCGAGCTGAGCGGCGTGGAAATACCCGGTTTCGGCGGCGCCAGTACCAAGCAAACCTCCTCAAGCCCCGCGCCCCATGCAAGCGACTCCTCTGCACCATCTAGCCAGACGCGCTATGACGACGATGCCGATAAAATTCAGTCGGCCTTCGACAATCGTCAAAGCGATATTATCGTCAGCGGCTCGGCCACCGTCGTAAAAGTGCTTGCCGACGACAGGGATGGTAGCCAGCATCAACGTTTTTTAATGCGCCTGGACAACGGCCTAACCCTATTGGTCGCACACAATATCGACCTGGCTCCGCGTATTGATAAGCTGCAAGCCGGGGATACTATCGGCTTTAAAGGGGAGTATGAATGGAACCAGAAGGGCGGCGTACTACACTGGACTCACCACGACCCCCGGGGCCGCCACGCCGGCGGCTGGCTCGACCACAAGGGGAAACGACACCAGTAAGCAAACCCCAGTAAGTAAACTATAGTCACTACACACCGTAAGTCTCTACACACCATCCAGT
Organism: Porticoccaceae bacterium; assembly: GCA_036961295.1. Lineage (GTDB taxonomy): Bacteria > Pseudomonadota > Gammaproteobacteria > Pseudomonadales > Porticoccaceae > JAGPUQ01. Next base: position 244,466 of record JBALVX010000002.1, read on the forward strand.
TAACTTAAAGACGAGGTAACACCATGGACTTAATGAAACTCGGCACTCAACTTCTGGCGCAAAAGCTCGGTACTAACGCTTCTTCCGACACCATTAGCAACGCACTTAGCTCCCTGCTCAATCAACAGCAGAATCAGCAGCAAAATCAACAACAGGGCGCGCAGCAATCGTCGGGACTCTCGGGTCTGGTATCGTCCTTATCCCAGGATGGCGGAATGGCCGGAGCGGTGCAATCCTGGCTTGGCGATGGCGACAACGAATCCATCTCTGGCGACCAACTCGAACAAGCACTGGGCAGCGATCAAATTTCCAACTTTGCCGCCCAACTTGGCGTAGACCAACAAACCGCCAGCAATGGCCTGGCCGAAGCCCTGCCCCAGCTAATCGACAAAAGCAGTAGCGGTGGCAATTTACTGGATAAGGTAGGCGGCATTGGTGGCGTACTCAATATGGCGAAAAAACTATTTGGCTAAGCGCGACCTGCAACGGAGTCATCCAGCGCGGGGTAACGAAGCTCTTGTTACCCCGCAATAAAAACAGTACATTTCTAACACCTAACCATTGACGGAAAAGAGGAACAACAATGACAAAACTCACCGATATCGAAGGCGTCGGCCCCAGTTATTCCGAAAAACTGACTAATGCGGGCGTAACTTCAATAGAAAATCTGTTGAAAACCTGCTGTGGCAAGCCAGGTCGTGTCCAGCTCGCTAGTAAATCGGGCTTATCTGAAAGCCAGATTCTCGAGTGGGTAAACCGCGCCGATTTATGCCGTATTAAAGGCGTCAGCACCCAATACGCCGACCTGCTGGAATGTGCCGGTATCGATTCTGTTCCAGAACTGGGCCAGCGCAACGCGGGAAACCTCCACGCTAAAATGCTGGAAGTAAATGCACAGAAAAAACTGGTACGTCGCCCGCCCGCCCTGTCTGCTGTGCAGGATTGGTGTAAGCAGGCAAAAGCGCTACCGAAGATGGTAACTCACTAGGAGTACCCCTCGCCCGCTACCAGCACGGTAACCAGTAACACAACATCGGCGAACTCCAGGGTTCGCCGATGTTGTATTAGAGCCCCGAACCTAATCGAAACCAGAACTTAAACCAGAACTTAAACCAGAACTTAAACCAGAACTTAAACTAGGGTTACGCCACTACGAGTGAAGCACACTATGGACAAGCTTTTTATCGGTGCCAACGCCGCTGTCACACCTGTTGAACTACTCCCGAAAATGGCTAACCGCCACGGTTTAATTGCCGGTGCAACCGGTACCGGTAAAACCGTTACCCTGCAAATTTTGGCCGAAAGCTTCTCCAATATTGGCGTTCCGGTGTTTATGGCCGATGTGAAAGGCGATCTTTCCGGCCTCGCCACCGCGGGCAATACCGGTGGCAAATTGGCTGAACGCGCTGAGAAAATCGGTTTCAGCGACTACCATTCGGATAGTTTCCCAGTGTGTTTCTGGGATTTGTACGGCAAACGGGGCCACCCCCTGCGCACCACGGTGTCGGATATGGGGCCGCTGTTGTTCAGCCAATTACTGGAGGTCAACGACACTCAGCAGGGCGTACTGTACGCCGCCTTTAAAATCGCCGACGATCAGGGCCTGCTCCTCCTCGACCTGAAAGACTTACGCTCCCTGCTGACCTGGATGTCTGCGCATAACCGAGAGCTAAGTGCCGAGTACGGCAACATCTCCCCCTCCAGCGTCGGCGCCATTCAGCGCCGTCTACTGGTATTAACGGAAGAGGGCGGCGAACAGTTTTTTGGCGAACCAGCACTCGAGCTGGGCGACCTGATGCGCAAAGAAGGTGCGCGGGGCGTTATTAATATTCTCGATGCGACCGCGTTGATGCCCAGGCCGAGACTCTACTCCACATTTTTACTGTGGCTACTGGCGGAGTTATTCGAGCAGCTACCTGAAGTGGGAGATATGGATGCGCCCAAACTGGTATTTTTCTTCGACGAAGCCCACTTGCTGTTCGATAACTCGCCGAAGGTGCTCGTCGAAAAAATTGAGCAGGTGGTGCGCTTGATCCGCTCCAAGGGCGTGGGTATTTATTTTGTTACTCAAAGTCCTACGGATATTCCCGAAGATATTCTTGGCCAGCTCGGCAACCGGGTGCAACACGCCCTCCGCGCCTTCACCCCCAAGGATAGAAAAGCAGTCAAAACCGCCGCTGAAACCTTTCGCGAAAACCCCAACTTCAAGACCTTCGACGTTATTACCCAACTCGGTCTCGGCGAGGCGCTGGTGTCTACCCTGGATCGCAAGGGCATTCCCACCCCGGTAGAACGCACCTTGATCCGCCCTCCCTCATCACAAATGGGACCCCTGGCGGAAGACGCCCGCGCAGCCATAGTCTCGACCTCCACCATGGGTCGAATTTACAAAGGCCTGATTGATCGGGAATCTGCCTACGAGCTACTCAAACAGCGCGCCGAAAAAGCCACTGAGCAGGCCGAAGCAACGGCTAAAGCCCTGGAAGAACAGGAAGCAAGAGAGGAACGTGAGGAGAGCGAAGAACGCAGCACCACCCGTAAAAAGAAATCCTCGGGGCGTCGCTCCGACTCCATGGCAACGTCGATATTTAAAAGCGTGGCGCGCTCCATGGGTACGCAACTGGGTCGGCAATTAATTAGAGGAGTACTCGGCTCCCTAACCGGCAAGGGTTAATTTTCCAGCAAAAACGTCACCGGCCCATCATTGACCAGCGCTACCTGCATATCTGCGGCAAACACACCACTCGCCACCACCGGGTGGCGGGCACAGGCCTGTTCGACAAAATAATTATAGAGGGCTTCGGCATCCGCCGGACTCGCCGCGCTGGAAAACCCCGGTCGCAAACCTTTATGGGTTTCCGCAACCAGAGTAAATTGAGACACGATTAATAAACCACCACCGGTGTCGGCCAGACTGCAGTTCATGCGCACTTTGCCGTCCTTGTCGGTTTCAGCAAAGATTCGGTACGCCAGCACCTTGCTTAACAGGGCGTCCGCTTTGGGTTGATCATCTTCGCGACCCACGCCGATAAACAGCAGCAAGCCCGTGCCAATGTCGCCAACTATTTTTCCCTCTACCCTTACCGAAGCAGAGCTGACGCGCTGGATTAATGCTTTCAAATTAAGCCCTGCATCGAAGCTATAAAGTCTCGGCGAATTGATCCGCCATGGCGTCGGTGGTGCGAATTAAAACATCCATCGTGCCGCCTTCACTGGAGGCGTGACCGGCGTCGCGAATAATATCCAGCTCCGATCCCGGCAAGGCGCGATGCAGCGCATAAGCCTGATCGACCGGGCAAATCACATCGTAGCGACCATGCACAATGGTGATCGGCAGACCCGCCAGCTTATCGGCTTCGCGACAAATTTGATCCTCCTCAATAAAGGCGTCGTGAACGAAAAAGTGCGCCTCGATACGCGCCATCGCCAGAGCAATATGGGGACTACCAAAATGGGAAATAACATAGGCGCTCGGATCGAGAGTGGCACAGCGGGCTTCCCACAGTGACCAGGCTTTGGCCGCGCCCATGCGCGTGAGTTCGTTGTCGCCCACCAGAAGGCGGTGATACGCGCGCAACATATCGCCCTGTTCCTGCTCGGGAATCAGTGCGCTAAAGTCCTGCCAATAATCGGGAAACAGGCGACTGGCCCCCGACTGATAGAACCAGTCGACGTCTCGCTTGCGGCATAAAAAAATGCCCCGCAATACCAAACCTAATACCCGCGCCGTGTGGGCCTGGGCGTAGAGTAAACTCAGAGTAGAACCCCAGGAGCCACCAAACAATAACCACTTCTCGACCTCGAGGGTCTCGCGAACCACTTCCATGTCGGCGATTAAGTCCGCCGTCGTATTAGCGATCAGACCGGCATGGGGTTTCGAGCGCCCGGCACCGCGCTGATCAAACAAAATAATGCGGTATTTTTCCGGATCAAAAAAACGTCGATCGCGCTCGCTGCAACCGGCTCCGGGGCCGCCGTGAACGAACAACACGGGAATACCTTCGGGTATGCCGCACTCTTCCACATACAGAGTATGTCCTCCACTCACTTCAAGTGTGTGAGTAGCGTAAGGTCTGATCGCCGGATAAAGCTGCCGCATACTGTATTAACACCCGCTATAAAGAGCCGGTTACGCTAAGGTAAGTGAGGGCAAAAGGCAAACTGAGCCGAATTCCGTCGCTCTGGGAACTTGCGAAAACTGAGAGCGAGAGAAACCTGGAGCGCGGAGCTTTCGTGTAATAAGATTGCCTGCAGTCCGATTCTGGAATTGATTAAAGGGAGAAAAGCTATGCCGCGTTGCCCCTGGTCGCAAAGCGATCCCCTCTACCATCGCTACCACGACGACGAGTGGGGCGTACCCTGTTACGACGATAAACTATTATTTGAATTTTTAGTGCTGGAAAGCGCGCAGGCCGGGCTCTCCTGGATCACCGTGCTGCGTAAACGGGAAAACTATCGCAAGGCTTTTTCAGATTTCGACGCTAACAAGGTCGCCCGCTACAACAGCCGCAGTGTCAGCCGCTTGATGAATGATGAGGGCATTGTGCGCAATCGTCTCAAAATTGAGTCCGCTATTAGCAACGCTCGTCTCTTTTTAGATTTACAGGACAGCCACGGTAGCTTTTCAAACTATTTATGGGGCTTTTTAGATGGCAAACCGATTCAAAACGCCTGGCGCAGTCTCGACCAAATTCCCGCCACAACTCCGCAGTCAGACGCCATTAGCAAGGATATGAAACAACGGGGCTTCCGGTTTTTCGGCTCCACTATTTGTTACGCCCACATGCAAGCAACGGGCATGGTTAACGACCACTTAACCAGCTGCTTTCGCCATGAGGAGTGCCGGGATATCTCTTAACTTGTTATTTAAGCCAATGATTTATTTTAAGTTTCGTATCAGCTAAGGTTTCGCTTAGGCTCATTTTCGACCCAAACCACAACTTTCTGAATATGCCTTCTAGATACGCGATTTCCAATCTGGATCACCTAAACCGGATTTAATCAAAAGATGGTCGTGACCCAAACTAAACAGGGCCGCACCGGTAAAAGCCAACAAAAAGCGGATTTCATGGGCAGAGGAGTAAGCGCGCTCGGGCCAGGGGTATAAATCTCCATAAAAAATCAGCCCCACAGCCACCAGGGTGACAACAAACAGGCCAGATCCAAGGCGAGGGCCAACCATGTAAAGCATTCCGGGCGTGAAGGCCAGACACCAATACAGACCGGTCTGCGCAACACCGCCATGCAGCACCAGGAAGAAAAACAGTATCACGATGGGTACAGCGAAATACCATTTAGCGTAGATTTTGTACCCGGCAACAACGGCGACAATCAGGCCCATAAAGGCGACACCGGAGCACACAAATAGCACTCCAGCGTAAATAAAATCATCTCGAAACAGGCCAGCAAAGCCCATGATTAAGGCGAATACCGCGAACAAACTCATACCCCAGGTCATAATGCTTGAGGAGCGCCAAAGCATTAACTGGGAGTCGAAGTAAAATTCACTGACCGAGTGTTCGGCTACCCGAGTGGTAGCACCGTCGGCGGCAGCTTGTGCGCCGCGCTCAATCGGCGGCGAGTCCGCCGGGGAGGAGATTGATGAGATGTGATGTCTAGACGCTGGTTCCATGGTGCTGATAGCTATGATTCCCTTCTCTGTCCCTAGAGTGTCACAGGCCTAAAAATAAACAAGGCCTGGTTCGCAGTTGTCGCCGTACGTTAACTAGGACAAACTCCTTGAGTCCAGCAACGCCTTTACAAATACTATAACGAGAATTCCAGCAGACACAAAATTACCTGACCAGCGGTTGAATAACCTGACTCGACGGTCACGCGCCAGCGCTTTTGCCTCGTTTGCGCTCGTTTTCAGTCAAAAATTTCTTACGCAGGCGAATATGATGAGGCGTGACTTCCACCAGTTCGTCGTCGTCAATAAATTCCAGGGCCTGCTCAAGGGTGTAGCGAATTGGTGGCACTAGAGTCAGTGCTTCGTCGGTTCCCGAGGCACGCACGTTGGTCAGCTGCTTGCCTTTGATGGGGTTTACCGCGAGGTCGTTGCCCCGGGAGTGAATACCAATAATCTGCCCTTCGTAAACTTCTTCAGCATGACCGAGAAACATACGACCCCGTTCCTGCAGGTTAAACAGCGAGTAACCCAGGGTTTTGCCCTTAACCATGGACACCAGCACGCCACTCTGCCGGGCAAATGTTTCGCCCGCCTTGACCTGGCCGTAATGGTCAAACACGCTGGTCATAATGCCCGACCCTGAGGTCAAGGTCAGGAAAGTGCCACGAAAACCAATCAACCCACGCGACGGCATCATGAATTCTAGTTTAACCCGGCCTTTGCCATCCGGCTCCATATTGGTGAGCTCGCCTCTGCGCAGCCCCAACTCTTCCATCACCGAGCCCTGGTGCTGGTCTTCAACATCAATCACCACTTGCTCGAAGGGCTCCTGGATCACGCCGTCGATCTCCCGCTGAATTACTTCCGGGCGCGACACGCCCAGTTCGTAGCCTTCGCGACGCATGGTTTCAATCAATACCGACAGATGCAGCTCACCGCGTCCCGACACCCGAAATTTATCCGGGCTACCACCAGACTCGACTCGCAAGGCAACGTTGTGGATCAGCTCCAGATCGAGGCGTTCTTTAATATTGCGCGAAGTAACATATTTACCATCGAGTCCCGCGAACGGGGAGTCGTTGACCAAAAACATCATGCTCACTGTAGGCTCATCCACCGACAGCGGAGGCATCGCTTCCACATGATCCGGATCACAGAGAGTGTCGGAGATACCCAGGCCATCAATACCATTAATCGCGACAATGTCCCCCGCCTCTGACATATCCGTATCGACGCGATCCAGGCCCATATAACCTTTTACGTTCAGTACCTTGCCCTTGCGCTCTTTACCCTCGTGATCCACCACGGTAACCACCTGGTTAGGGCGCAAAGCACCGCGGGTAATACGGCCGACACCGATCACGCCCACGTAGCTGTCGTAGTCGAGGGCAGAGATTTGCATTTGCAGAGGGCCATCCCGATCCACCACCGGAGCGGGGACTTCATCGACCACCATCTGGAACAGTGGCTCCATATCTTCGGCCAATTCATCGACCTCAAGACCCGCAACGCCATTCAAAGCGGAGGCATAAATAACCGGGAAATCCAGTTGCGCGTCAGTCGCACCTAAGCGGTCAAACAGCTCAAACACCTGATCGAGTACCCAGTGCGGGCGCGCGCCAGGGCGATCCACCTTGTTGATCACCACTATGGGGTTCAAGCCTTGCTCAAAGGCTTTCGAGGTCACAAAGCGAGTTTGTGGCATCGGGCCATCGACGGCATCCACCAGCAACAACACCGAATCCACCATCGACAACACACGTTCCACCTCACCACCGAAGTCGGCGTGGCCTGGGGTGTCCACAATGTTGATGTGATAGTCGTGCCACTCAATGGCCGTGTTCTTGGCCAGAATGGTAATCCCACGCTCCCGCTCCTGATCGTTGGAGTCCATAACGCGCTCGGCGTTCTGGTCTTTGCGCTCCAGGGTACCGGACTGCTGCAGGAGTTTATCGACCAGTGTAGTTTTACCGTGATCGACATGGGCTATGATCGCGATATTGCGCAGTTTTTTAACATCAGACATGGGATAGGGTTACTGAGGGAGATTAAGGGCGCGCATTATACGGGGGAAACCATGGCAAGGGAACGCAATTAGGGAACGCATTAAAGCAAGGTGAATTATGCCGCACTGCGGCGCAGGTCATTCCAGCACGCCGCCGGCCCTCTACCGCAGAAACTACCGGGCGCAATCTTTCAGGGCCAGCTCCTCAGGGCCGATACACCCCCACGCGGGCAAAGCCGCGCTCGACCAGCAGCTCGGCATGCAGGCGACTCATTACGCCCTTGTCGCAATAGAGCAAGTAAGGCGTATCCGGGGCGACCCCATCAAAAAAATTCTGCACCTGGTAAAACGGTGATGTTTCCACTATCACACTACCCGCCTTGAGGGCTCGGCGGGCGCTGTCATCGGGGTGGCGAATATCGAGAATGGTCACTCCCGGCTGGGGTGCCGAAAAGATCTCCACCTCAACTCGACCCAGATCGCTTTCCATAACCTCATCAATATTTTCTTCCCGGCGCGCGGCAACCGCCCGCTCCAGCACCGCAAAATCGAACTTACCTTCCTCCGCCTCAATGCGCTCGCGCTTGGCGTTGGTGGTGGGCTTCACCGAAATCACCCCGCAGTATTCCGGCATATTGGCGGCAAATTCCTCGGTGCCAATCTCGCGGGCGATGTTGATTATCTGGTTTTTATCCATGACCACCAGAGGCCGCAGCGTGAGCATATCGGTAGCGGCATCGATCACCGCCAGATTAGGCAGGGTTTGGCTGGCCACCTGGGCGACACTTTCACCGGTCACCAGTGCATCCACATGCCACTCCTCTGCCACCGAGCTTGCCGCCCGCAGCATCATGCGTTTGAGCACTACGCCCATTTGCGAGTTATCCACGGAGGTCAGAATTTCCGCCACCACGTCCTCAAACGGTACCGTAATAAATTTTACGCGGTGGCTGGCCCCATATTTTTGCCACAGGAAGTGCGCCACTTCCTTGACGCCCAGCTCGTGAGCCCGGCCACCCAGGTTGAAAAAACAAAAATGGGTGCGAATGCCCCGCTTCATGGTCAAGTAGCTGGCGACGGTGGAATCAAAACCACCGGAAACCAGGGACAGCACCGGTTGTTGCACGCCCATAGGGAAACCGCCGATGCCCTGGCGAGTAGACTCCAGCACATAAAATACATTCCCGGTGACTTCCAGCCGCACCACTACGTCCGGGGCTTTTAAGGACACCGAAGCACCTTCCGCCCGCGCCAACAAGCGGCCACCGATCTGGCGCTCCGCCTCGGGCGAGGCAAAGCCATGCTTGCCGGTGCGCTTTACGCGCACCACAAAGCGCTTGCCCGGTAACGTCTCCGCGCAGGATGCCCACACGCAATCGGTGAGGTAGTCGTAATCGACGACCTCCTCCGCGTCCGCCTCCTCCGCGTCAATCCTTTTCCCTTTATTAGAGGCCCCTTTCCCCTTATTAGAATAGAGCGGATAACTCACCACTCGCGAGCAGTTGGCAATGCCCGGGGTTCGGGTCAACAACTCGGCGACAGCCGCTTCCAGAGCCTCAGCCTGTAATGGCGTGCTCCCCATATCTCCGCTTGCCAGCGCAGTTTGAGATGTTTGCGTTTCCGACACCGACTGTATTTCTATGCGGTCCCACTCTCCCCTTACCTCGATACCCGGATCTTCGGGCGCAGTTATAGTCGCGATTAAGGTGCGCAGGTTACGGCGTAGCTGCCGAATCATACTTTTACGTACGGGCGCACTTTTAATAATAATTTCGGGGAATAACTTAACGATAAAATGCATGGGGAACGGTACGGAAGACGAGAAGCCGCGCATTATACAACGCCGTGTTTGTCAGGTCTGATTATCGAGGCCGGTGCGACAAGATAGAGCTACCCGGTAATGTCAGTCCAGCTTACTAAGCTGTCCAGCTAACTAAGTGCTCGGCTGACTAAAGGCCACACAAAAGGAAATACCAATAAAAGAAATCTCAGATATCGATTTTTGCACCAAAATCAGTCACCATTGTGGCCCGCGCACCACGGCGAGGCGCGGTAGTTTATGGTTGCCTCACAAAATAGCGCTGCTATAGTGAGCGTCTTTCGAGTTTTGACCTCAACTGCCGGTGGCATGTATTTTGCTCCACTCCCGTATGTTCAGCCCCTTTCTATCTGACTATATGGTTCAACGAGCCATATAGTTCGGAGGGTCTACATTGAAGCACTACTGTAAAAACTAGAAACCCGAAAGGCTGAGGCCAGCCTCCAGGGAAATTACCGACCACTGAAATCATCCTGACTGGAGGACAATAATGTCATCAAAGACTTTAGAGTTAATTAAAGAAGGCGAAGCCCGCTGGGTAGACCTGCGTTTCACAGACACTCAGGGCAAGGAACAGCACGTTACTATCCCGTCGAAAGAAGTCGATGAAGGCTTTTTTGAAGAAGGCAAAATGTTCGATGGTTCCTCCATTGCTGGCTGGAAGGGTATTAATGAATCCGACATGATCCTGATGCCGGACGACTCAACCTCTACGCTCGACCCCTTTACCGACGACGCTACCGTGATTTTGCGCTGCGGCATCGTAGAACCCACCACCATGCAAGGCTATAACCGCGACCCGCGCTCTATTGCTGATCGCGCTCAGGAATACATGCGTTCAACGGGTATTGCCGACTCCGTACTGTTTGGCCCAGAACCCGAATTCTTCGTGTTTGACGACGTAAAATGGGGCGCGGATATCTCCGGCTGCCATTACAAAATCTCCTCCGAGGAAGCGTCCTGGTCCTCAGACCATCACTTCGAAGACGGCAACCGTGGTCACCGTCCCGGTATTAAAGGCGGCTACTTCCCCGTACCTCCGGTTGATTCTCTCCACGATCTGCGCGCCGCCATGTGCGACGCGATGGAAATGATGGGCCTGGATATCGAAGTTCATCACCACGAAGTGGGCACTGCCGGGCAGTGTGAAATTGGCGTTGGCCCCAACGCGCTGACGCAAAAAGCCGATGAGATTCAAATCTTTAAATACTGCGTACACAATGTCGCCCACGCTTATGGCAAAACCGCAACCTTCATGCCCAAGCCCTTAGTCGGCGATAACGGTTCCGGTATGCACTGCCACCAGTCCCTGTCTAAAGATGGCAATAACATCTTTAGCGGCGACGTTTACGCCGGCATGTCTGAGGCCGCACTGTTTTACATCGGCGGTATCATTAAGCACGCCCGCGCTATTAACGCCTTTGCTAATGCCTCAACCAACTCTTACAAGCGTTTGGTTCCAGGCTTTGAAGCACCGGTTATGCTGGCTTATTCAGCTCGCAACCGCTCTGCGTCTATCCGCATTCCGTTTGTACCGAACCCGAAAGCACGCCGCATTGAAGTGCGCTTCCCGGATCCAACCGCTAACCCCTACCTGGCATTTACCTCCATGCTGATGGCTGGCCTCGACGGCATCCAGAACAAGATCCACCCCGGCGACGCTGCCGATAAGGATCTCTACGACCTGCCAGCGGAAGAAGCCCTAGCCATTCCAACCGTGGCTTCCTCTTTGGAGCAAGCACTGGCCGCACTGGATGCCGACCGCGAGTTCCTAATCGCCGGTGGCGTAATGGACAACGATATGATCGATGCCTATATCGAACTCAAATCGGAAGAAGTTGAACGACTGAACATGACCACTCACCCGGTTGAGTTCGACATGTACTACAGCGTATAAGCTGGCGTACAAAAGTCGCTTAAGCGCAGGCTACTCGAGCTGCGTTTAACAGCTCGTTGAAAACAAGCCCGACATTTCGATGGAATGTCGGGCTTTTTATTTTGTCTAACTCGTATTAGGGTGATGGTCGTGCAACTGGCCCGCTGACCGTCATCAAACGTAATCTGGCAAAACGTAGCTGGGTAGGGCTAACTTGATAGGGCCAGCTTGATAGGGTTAAGTGGATAGGACTAACTGGGCAGGACACCATATGATCAACAACGACGCAAATACAGTGGTAAGCACAGCGGCAAACAGTACCGCAGCGAGACTGACACCAAAGCTGGTAGTGCTTGCCTGGCTCAGTTGTCTGAGCCTGTTGTCAGCCAACATCCCAACGGTTAGCGCCGACATTATCTATCGGATAGAAGACAAGGACGGCAACGTCATCTTTACCGATACACCCCCACCCAGCCAACAGGCGGAAACCGTCGAGCTTTCTCCAACCAATACGCAACCGGCTCTAGTAAGGCCTAAAGCACCTAAGGCGTCTACAGCCGAAGCAAAAACAGGCACTTCCTATACCAGCATCAAACTGGTTCAGCCCACTAAGGACTTGACCATCCCGCCGGGGCAACTGGATATCGTGGCGCAGATCGCTCTCGAGCCCCAGTTACAGGAGAATCATCTTGTGCAATTTTTTATGGATGGCAAGCCTCAGGGTAAACCGGCCGCAACCACCTCGGTGAGTATCGGCAACTTGAGCAGAGGTGCACACCAGATTCGCGCGCAGATTATCGATCAAGATAAAGCGGTAGTGGCCCGTACTGGTACGGTAACAGTCCACGTGAAGCGCCATTCAGCGAGAAGCTAAACTCTGCCTTTGCCCTCGGCCACCGCTGGATAGAATAACTTAACATGCACGCCTCGCACCAAAATGGTGCGCGACACTGTAATTCTAGCTATACTCCAACCTTCTTATCACTTCTATACCTCGGTATAGCCCCGGTATAGCCCCGGTATGGCTCCGGTTTGGTGTGGTTTTGGCCACATTGCAGCGCACTCAAACTGGCCCGTTATTTGCTATCTTCTACCGGAGAGAACGAATAGCTCCTGCAAAGCTAAACCCCTGGCAGACCCAGGCCGTAATCAACTGGCCGCAACCCGATATTCAGGAAACGATCTATGTCGTCACCCCGTTCCACCCTGGGGCACAGCGCTAAAGGCAATAAGTCGGATCGGGCGCGCGATCTAGCACCCGGTGATCCACTGCTGGATCATGCCTTGCTCAATAATCTGAAAACTGCGGTGCTGGTGCTCAACGAGTGCTGCCAGCCAATTTATCTTAACAACGCCGCCGAAAACCTCCTGGAAGTCAGCAGTAGTCGGCTTGCAAGCAGCGATTTTGCGGAATTTTTTAGGCATGCAGACACCCGCCGCGCCGTCTTCGAGCAAGCCCTGGCCGGAGAAAACCCCTACACCGAACGTATGGTAACGCTGCTATTGCCGGACAACCGCGAGACCACCGTGGATTACACCGTAACCCCTATTACTGAGGACGGAAAACCCGCCTTACTCGTAGAAATGTTGCCGATGGATCGCAGCTTGCGCATCGATCGCGAACGCGCCCTGCAAGCTGCCAACAAAACCTCCCGTAATTTGATTCGGGGCCTGGCTCACGAAATCAAAAACCCCCTGGGCGGCATTCGTGGGGCTTCTCAACTGCTGGCCCAGGAACTGGAACGGGAAGAATTACACGAGTACACAGATATTATTATCAGCGAAGTCGATCGCCTGCGGCAGCTGGTGGACAAACTGGCCGGCCCCTCTATACCTGCAAAGCTGGCACCAGTTAATATTCACGAAGTCACCGAGCACGTTGCCGCATTAGTCGAAGCGGAAACTCAAGGTGCCTTAGATATTGTGCGGGAATACGACCCCAGTATCCCCGAACTCAGCGGCGACCGGGGCAAACTTATTCAAGCCACGCTCAATCTGGTGCGCAATGCCATGCAAGCATTAGAAAGCCGTGATGCAAGCAACGCGACATCCGACGACCCACCTCAAATCACCTTGCGCACCCGCATTATTAACAACTTTACCATCGGCAAAACCCCTCACCGGGTGGTCTGCCGCCTCGAAGTCATCGATAACGGCCCGGGCGTTCCGGAGGACATCGGCGATCGTATTTTTTACCCCATGATCAGCGGGCGCGCCGAGGGTTCGGGGCTGGGCCTACCCATTGCTCAATCCGCAATTCACTTACATCAGGGACTGATCGAATGCGAAAGCAAACCCGGCCACACCCGGTTCTCGGTCTACCTGCCGCTACAGCCAAAACCCGAACAACTTTCACCTAAGCACACCGACCATAAACACACTGAAAATAAACACAGCGACAACGGACATCACCTATGAAAGCAAATATCTGGATAGTGGACGACGATAAATCTATCCGTTGGGTGATGGAGCGCGCGCTCGATAAAGCCGAAATGAACGTCACCAGTTTTTCCAATGCCCAGAGCCTGCTCACCGAGCTTAAGCGAAGCAAGCCGGATATTATTATCAGCGATATTCGCATGCCCGGTATCGACGGCCTGGAACTGCTGGATCAACTGCATCGGGATAAACCGGAAATGCCGGTGATCATCACCACCGCACACTCCGATCTGGACAGCGCTGTCGCGGCTTATCAAGGTGGGGCCTTCGAGTATCTACCCAAGCCCTTCGATACCGACGAACTGGTTTCTGTCGCCCGCCGGGCTATCGAGTATGCCAGGGAAAAATCCTCGACTGCCGAAGATGTGGACAAGGAAGTATCGCGGGAAATTATTGGCGAAGCCCCTGCGATGCAGGAAGTATTTCGCGCTATTGGTCGCCTGTCTCACTCCCATATCACCGTGATGATTAACGGTGAATCCGGTACCGGCAAAGAATTGGTGGCCCGCGCGCTGCACCAGCACAGTCCGCGTAAAGACCAAGCTTTCATTGCGCTTAATATGGCCGCAATCCCCCACGATTTAATTGAGTCGGAATTGTTTGGCCACGAAAAAGGCGCTTTTACCGGAGCGGCACAACGACGCACGGGGCGCTTTGAACAGGCCGACGGTGGCACTTTGTTTCTCGATGAAATTGGCGACATGCCCGCCGAAGCCCAGACTCGCTTATTGCGCGTGCTTGCCGACAAGGAGTTTTACCGGGTGGGGGGTCACCAACCGGTCAAAGTGGATGTGCGTATTATTGCCGCCACTCATCAAGACCTGGAAGCGCTGGTAGAGGAGCGACGCTTCCGCGAAGATCTCTACCACCGACTCAACGTGATTCGCATTCACCTGCCCCGACTCACGGATCGACGGGAAGATATTCCCCAACTTATCCGACATTTTTTGAAAAAGTCGGCGGAAGAATTGAACGTAGAACCCAAAGTGCTATCCGCGGAAGCCGAGACCTATCTGTGCTCACTGCCCTGGCCCGGTAACGTGCGGCAGATGGAGAACACCTGCCGCTGGCTCACCGTGATGGCGGCGGGTCGAGAAATTTTAACCCTGGATTTGCCGCCAGAATTGCTCGATGCCAGCACGGAAGTAAACAGCGCGGCTGAAAACTGGGAGCAGTCATTACGACGCTGGCTAAGCAAAGAACTAGCTGGGGGCAAAAGCGGTATCCTGGCGACGGCGACACCGGCCTTTGAACGTGCGGTGATTGAAACTGCTTTGCAACACACCGCCGGCCGCAAGCGCGACGCCGCTGAACTACTGGGCTGGGGTCGCAACACGCTGACCCGAAAGATGCACGAACTCAATATTTCTGGTGAAGGGAAGTCCGATAAAAGCGATCCTGAGCAAACACGGAAAAGCGCCTGAGCGCAAAGACTAACGCGAGTAGCGCGCTCTGCTAATGACGCTGCTCAGGACTCGCCTCAGCATCAGCCGATTGCGTACGTTGCGTAAGCGCCTGTTGAAACAGTGCCTCAAAATTCACTGGCGGCAACATCAGCGGTGGGAAGCCCCCTTTCACCGCCAAATCATCGACAATGGCTCGGGCGTAGGGAAACAATACAGTCAGACAGTGCGTATTAAGCACCTGAGTCAACATGTTCTGCTCCAGGCCCGTCACCAGAAACACGCCCGCCTGCTGGACTTCCACTAGATATAAGGTGTCACTATCATCTTTAACCGAAGCGGTTAAATGTAACACCACCTCGTAGTGTTGCTCATCTATTTTGCGTACTTCAGTACCGATATCCTGATCGACAACGGGCTTCACCTTTCGGTTAAAACCTGCGGTGCCCAACGGGGCTTCAAACGAGACATCCTTAATATAAAGATGCTTGATCGCCATTTGCGGAGCTGCAACTCCGTCGGCGCTATGATTAGCATCAGTCATCGGTTTATCCTTACTCATCAACGTGCCCTTGGTAAAATATAAATGTTAAGAGTATTTTCCTGGTATTGCCTTTCTTGAAGTGCTCGGCCTCGAACTACTCAGCCATTAACTACTCAGTATTGGACGAACCAGACATTGTATCCAACAACACATCCAGCTCACCGCTGCGCTCAAGTGCCTGCATATCGGTAAAACCACCAATGTGGCGCTCGCCAATCCATATTTGCGGAACCGTGTGCTGACCACTGCGATCGTTAATCTCCTGGCGCAACTGGTGATCACCGTCCACCGCAATATCCTCAAACTCGACACCTTTGGCTTTCAAAAACCGCCGCGCCGCGATGCAATAGGGGCAAAATCGAGTGCTATACAAAACCACTGCAACATCATTCATCCGAGATTAGCTACCTGGAAACCAGCGGTAAATTCTGGACTAGCCACTCGCCCATACCACCACGCAAGCGACAGACATTAAATCCAGCCTGGCGTAACTTTCGACCCACGGCTGCAGCCTGCTGGCCATGCTTATCCACCAAAATAATTACTTTATCGCGCTGACTCTCAAGTTCCGCCATCCGCTCATCAATTTTCGTGCTGGGAATATTAAGCGACGAATTAATATGGCCCAGCGCGTATTCTTTGGCATCGCGCACATCTACTAAAAAGCCCTCGTCGGCATTGAGCATGCGCGTCACGTCGTGCACCGACAACTGTTTGCCCGCCTTGGCCTGCTCGAGAAAAATAAAAACGTAGACCAATAGCAGGAAGACACTAACTAAGACCCACTGGTCGCTAACAAAAACTAAGAAATCCGCCACAGTAACCTCTTTCGTGAATGGCACGGAGGCCATATCGGGAGCGCGCATTATACATAGGACGAGGTGCTTTCGCAGGTCAGCATCAATGGAAATTGGCCCCTTACATGGCGTTTCAAACCCCAAAAAGGTACCATTGCCGCTGTTAGAAACCTCTTATTTCCTCTACGTAGCCTACGATGACCGAAGCCAAAAAAACCACTGTATTAATTGTTCTCGACGGCTGGGGTCATAACGAATCCCCCGATGCCAATGCCATCTATGCCGCCCATTCACCGGTATGGGACAAGCTGTGGAGCGAGCAGCCACATACGCTGATTTCCGGATCCGGGCTGGATGTGGGCCTCCCCGCTGGCCAAATGGGTAATTCTGAAGTCGGTCATATGACACTGGGTGCGGGCCGCGTGGTGTATCAAAACTTTACCCGCATCAACAAGGCACTGAAAGACGGCGATTTTTTTACTAACCCCGCCTACCTCTCCGCCTTCGATAAAGCCGCGCAGACCGGAAATGCCGTACACCTCTTTGGTTTACTTTCCACCGGCGGCGTTCACAGCCACGAAAAGCATATTGTTGCCGCCATTGAATTGGCCGCGCAGCGTGGAGTTAAGGAAATATATCTGCACGCGTTTCTCGACGGTCGCGACACCCCGCCAAGAAGCGCAGAACCCTCATTAGAAAAAGCGGCGGCTAAATTCACCGAACTGGGTTGCGGTCGCATCGCCTCTATCTGCGGCCGCTACTACGCCATGGATAGAGATCAACGTTGGGATCGGGTACAACTCGCGTACCAATTGATCACCGAAGGCAAGGCCGATCACCAGGCCAGCAACGCCATCGAGGGTTTACAGGCCGCCTACCAGCGCGGCGAAAACGACGAATTTGTGCTCCCCACGGCCATTCAGGCCGAGGGTGAAGCAGATGCCTGCGTGCGCGACGGTGACGCCATTGTGTTTATGAACTTCCGCCCCGACCGTGCACGCCAGCTCACTCGGGCGTTTACCGATCCGGATTTCGATGGTTTTAAGCGCGCGGTTCAGCCTCAGCTAGCCGCCTTTGTGACTACCACCGAATACGCCGCCGACATCGACGCGCTCTGCGCGTTTGCGCCGGGCTCTCTGGTGAATTCCCTGGGCGACTATTTGGCAACTCAAGGAAAAACCCAGCTGCGCATCGCCGAAACTGAAAAATATGCCCACGTCACTTTCTTTTTTAGCGGCGGCCAGGAAGCCTTATATCCAGGCGAAGACAGAGTTTTAATTCCTTCTCCGGATGTGGCGACTTACGATTTAAAACCAGAAATGAGCGCATTTGAAGTTACCGAAAAACTAGTGTCGGCCATCCGCAAGGGTCAACACGACGCTATTATTTGTAATTTTGCCAACGGCGATATGGTGGGTCATACCGGTATATTTAGCGCCGCAGTAAAAGCCGTTGAAACCCTCGACCAATGCCTCGGCACTATTATTAGTGCCCTCGCCGAGGTCGGCGGCCAATGTTTGATTACTGCCGACCACGGCAATGTCGAGCAAATGCTCAACTACGACAGCGGCGAACCACTCACCTCCCACACCTGCGAGCCGGTGCCGCTAGTGTACGTTGGTCCCAGGGATATTCAGCTAGAGAGCAGCGGCTCACTAGCCGACGTCGCCCCGACACTGCTGGCACTGATGGCGCTGACTCAACCCGCTGAAATGACCGGTCACTCCTTGATCGCGGCCGCCGTGTCAAATTAAGGAGTGCCGAGTTGAGGAGCGCCGACAAGTAATGAAGCGAAATACTTGCCTGACCGTTCTGGGCTTTTTTTCTAGCTCCTTTTCCTATAGCGCCTTTCTCTTAAGCGCCCTTTTCTTTAGTACTCTTATCTTCACAGGTATGGCGGCTCCGGCAGTCAGCGCAAACACGGCCACTACCGACAACTCCCGCAAACTGCAAGAGCTGCAGCGAGAAATTACCGAAACACAAAATAACCTGCAACACACCGACAAAGAAAAATCTCGCCTCAATAAACAGCTGCAAAGTTTTGAATTAAAACTCGCCGCCAGCCACCGCAAAAAACGCTTACTGAAAATCGAGATTGTTAATTTAGAAGACGAGCTGAGCGCATTAACGCAGCGTCGCAATCAATTGAAACGTAGTAGTAAACTGCAATTACAACAATTGAATAACGAGGTCGCCGTTGCTTACCGCACAGGCCAACAGGAACCAATTAAATTACTACTTAATATCGAAGACCCGCAGGAACTCAACCGCACACTAAAATATTACGATTACTTTGTCGCCGCTCGAACCCGCGAACTGGGTAAGTACCGTAGCGCGCTCGCCGAAATCCGCACGATCAGCAGCACCATCAACTCCAAGCGCGACACCCTGATCAGCGAGCGTAGCTCCCTGGAGCAAGAACAGCAGCGACTGGAAGAACACCGCAAACAACGCCAGCAATTGCTGGCCAAATTTCAACAGCAATACAGCAGTGAAAACGCTCGACTTAAAAAACTTAAGAATGAAGAGAATCATTTGCAGTCGGTGATCGAAACTATCCAGTTGAAAGCCCGGCAGGCGGCTACCGGCGCGCCCTTCGGCAAACAGAGCGGCAAACTACCCTGGCCAGTCAAAGGTAAGTTAGTCAGCGCCTTTGGCGACCAACGCGCCAGCTCTCTGCGCTGGAGCGGGTGGTTACTACAGGCCAGCGAAGGCAGCACCGTACGCGCGATTCATCCAGGCACCGTGGTATTTTCCGATTATTTGCGCGGACACGGCCTACTTGTTATTGTCGATCACGGCGACGGCTATTTGAGTCTTTACGCTCACAACCAAACCTTGGTTCGCAACGTCGGGGAGCAGGTCAAGGGCGGCGACACCATTTCTCGGGTAGGTAGTAGCGGCGGCATAAAGCGTAGCGCGCTGTATTTCGAGATTCGCCATAACGGTAAAGCCGTCAATCCTAAGTCCTGGCTACGCCGTCGCTCTTAACGCAGAACTCTTATCACTCAATTGCGCTC
Organism: Porticoccaceae bacterium; assembly: GCA_036961295.1. Taxonomy (GTDB): domain Bacteria; phylum Pseudomonadota; class Gammaproteobacteria; order Pseudomonadales; family Porticoccaceae; genus JAGPUQ01. Next base: position 263,998 of record JBALVX010000002.1, read on the forward strand.
TTAATTGGCGGGCGAAAGCTCGCAGACGGGCCGTCACCGCACCTTGCATACCCTATACTTTGCATACCTTATAAAGCTGCGTAAACTCAAACACTGCAATGCCAATCTGGAACACCACAGGGATTTGTTATGAACCTCACCTCACTGCCCACCTCCTTTGCTTCAGCCCGACTTACTCGTCAGCTGCGCTTGCTATTCGGCGCATTCCTCTGCGTTCTAGTCTTACAACCGAGCACTTTGCTCGGGGCTGAAGGAAGTGAAGATGTTGACAATGCACTTTCCGACAATCCCTCTGTGGATAATCAGCCTAATCACACCCTCGAGCCCAGCTCGTCCGATACCGCCCGCTTCCCGCTGGAAGAGTTGCAATTGTTCGCCCAGATATTTGATCAAATTAGAACCTCTTACGTGGAAGAGGTTGACGACAAAACCCTGCTCGAAAATGCCATCGTTGGCCTGCTGGGCGAGCTCGATCCCCACTCGATGTTTCTCGCAGAAGAATCCTTTAGCGACCTGCAGGAAAACACCTCTGGCGAATTCGGCGGTATCGGTATCGAGGTCGGGCTAAAGAATGGCTACATTGCAGTGATTTCGCCCATTGATGATACCCCGGCAGCTCGTGCCGGGCTGCAGCCCGGCGATTTGATCATTGAGCTGAATGAGCAATCCTTGCAGGGCATGGGGTTAGGTGAGGCCGTCACCCTGATGCGTGGCCCGGTGGGAAGCGCCATAGAACTCACCGTGGTGAGAGACGGCGAGCCAGAGCCGCTGGTCGTGAAGATGGTGCGCGATGTGGTTAAAATTGCCAGCATTCGCAGCCGCATGCTTACCACCGACTTTGGCTACGTCCGACTCTCCCAGTTCCAGGAAAAAACTGGGGCGGATTTCCGCAAAGCGCTCAGTAAGCTGATCGGCGAAAACCCGGGGTTAAAAGGTGTTGTACTCGATTTACGCAACAATCCCGGCGGTTTACTCCCAGCGTCGGTCGCTGTCGCCGACGCACTGCTCGATAGTGCGCAGCTCGATAACCCACTGATTGTCTACACCGAGGGTCGAATTCCATCCTCCAATACCAGGTTGTCAGCCACCCCCGGCGATCTGTTAGTCGATATACCGATAGTCGCGCTTATTAACGAGGGCACCGCCTCTGCCGCAGAGATCGTTGCTGGTGCCTTGCAGGATCATGGCCGCGCACTCATCCTGGGAACCGAAAGCTTTGGCAAGGGTTCGGTGCAAAGCGTGCTACCTCTGAACGACGGCCGCGCGGTTAAATTAACGACGGCGCGCTACTTCACCCCCAAGGGCCGCTCGATTCAGGCGGACGGAATCAAACCCGATATTTTCGTGGGTCGAGCCGAAATCCGTCAACTCGACCCCGGATATACCCTGAAAGAGTCCAACTTATCCGGGCACTTGAGTAACAATGAAGATGATTCATCGGCTACACGAAAAATTAGCGAGACCCAGCTGCTGGAAGACAATCAATTATACGAGGCCGTCAACCTGCTAAAAGGCCTGGCGATATTCGGTAAGTCGGGCCATTCCAAGGGCTAAAACACCATCTGTTTTAAAATAGAAGCTTTGCTATAAAAACGCAGGTCTAGCCAGGGAAAATACAGCCATAAGTTATGTCAGCTATAGCGTACAGTGTATACCTACGGTATAGTCGATTGTCACGCGGACAACACTGGCAGTCAAACAAGATCAGTGGCTTATTTAAAACGTGATTTACAACGATGATTTTTTGGCTTTTAGCCGAGGAGCACAGAGATGACAGGCAGCGTAGTGCATCTTAACTTTGGTACCAAGCGAGCAGCAGAGAGTGTCACAGCCGACCCGAAAAACACGGTACGCAGTGAGCGCTTTTTTAAGCTAGCGGATGACTGGTACTTCACCACCCGAGAAAATGTAACTCTGGGGCCCTTTGAATCGCGGGAAGAGGCCAAAATGGCTGTCGCCGATTTCGTCGATTTTATCAATAACGCCTCGCCGAAAATCGTACAGGTATTCAAGGGCGATGAAGTCCAGGAATCGAGCGTAGTTTAAGAAAAAGCTACGCTAGAACGCGCCACCAGCCTCGGCAGGATGCTGAGGGAGGGTGCTTTAGCCCCGCTAACTTCTAATTACCTCCTCCAGTGCTCCTCTAAGTAACGTCTGATAATCGTCATATAACCAATGTCTTCCAGGCAGACTCTTATTGCGCCACAACCTTATAATTAGGTTCGATCCCTCCGGCAACCATTCGCTATTCAAACTCGAAGTTCATCATAAGGCCGCAACGACTGGTTATTGACGAACCTCTACCCCGCGCTCCGCCATATACTGTTTGGCATCCGAGATACTATATTCCTGAAAGTGAAAAATGCTGGCCGCGAGCACCGCGTCAGCTCCACCTTCCAGCACACCATCCACCAAATGTTGAAGACTACCCACCCCACCGGAAGCAATTACAGGCACGTTGACCGCATCGCTGATCGCGCGAGTTAGCGCCAGATCAAAGCCGTTTTTAGTGCCATCGCGATCCATGCTGGTAAGTAAAATTTCTCCCGCCCCCAAAGCCGCCATTTGCCTGACCCACTGTACCGCATCAATACCGGTAGACTTACGACCGCCGTGAGTGAATATCTCCCAGCGCGGCGTTTCTTCATCCTTACTCACCCGCTTGGCATCTATAGCGACCACGATGCACTGCGAGCCAAACTTTTCTGCCGCCTCGCGCACAAATTCCGGATTGTGAACCGCAGCGGAATTAATGGCGACCTTATCGGCTCCCGCGCGCAACAGGGCTTTAATATCAGCTAAGGTTTTTACACCGCCGCCAACCGTTAGGGGAATAAATACCTCTGCCGCCATACGCTCAACGGTTTGTAAAGTGGTATCGCGACCTTCGTGGGTAGCAGTAATATCGAGAAAAGTAATTTCATCGGCACCTTCCTCGTTATAGCGTTTCGCAACCTCAACCGGATCACCCGCATCGCGAATATCCAAAAATTGCACGCCTTTAACGACTCGCCCCCCGTCCACGTCGAGACAGGGAATAATACGTTTTGCCAATGCGGACATTGAAACAACCTCTCCACTAAATAAACTATAAAATACCGAACAACCACTAAGTCTTAACTTTTATTTTTCCCGCAACACCATTACTCCGTTTTGCTCAGTCATTTCCACCTTGGCGAGAAAACTATTACCAAGCAAAATGACCTCGGGATAATTACCTTCGATCACCGCAGCCGGAATATTGTAGTGAGTAATACCCCCCACTGAAACTTTATTGAGCATGACCTGATAGGTTTTCACCATACCTCCCGCCGTACTAGCCGCACCGCGATTTTTGCGCTCAAGCTTTAAACCCAGGCGTTTCGCGTGCCCGCTGTTCATCGCGATAGAGGACGCCCCGGTATCAACCATAAAATCGAAGGGATAACCGTTAATCGCACCACTGCCAAAGTAGTGTCCGTAATCCCCTCGAACCAAATTCACTTCCGCCTGCTGTGCCTCGGAGAAATTCGAAGCAATGTGCTCAGACAAACCCAGGGTGTGGCGTTTTCCTTCGTGCTCCACCCGTGCGCCTTTACTACTACTTTTTAGTAGTTTTACCCCTTCTGGAGAGGTTTGCCCAACCCTGAGAAAATGTTGTTTGCCATCAATCTCTATCAGCGCCTGATTATCGAACAGGCCTACCACTCGGATATCGATAGCTAACGCAGACCAGGATAAGACCCCAGCACTAATGCCCACGCAAACTAGTAAGACTGTTGCGATTCGAGGCTTATTGATCATATTCATATCAAACTCCCATCCACCACCTTGCTACCAGCACCACGGTTTGCAGTACCGCTGCGGCAAACACTCCGGCGACCAAGTCATCGATCATAATTCCCAGGCCACCACCGCAATGTTTATCTAACCAGTTAATCGGCCAGGGTTTTACAATATCGAAAAACCGAAATAAAGCGAAACCCAGCAACCACCACAGCCACTGCGGCGGACAAAACAATAAGGTCAACCACAAGCCCGCGAATTCATCCCAAACGATGCCGCCGTGATCATGCACACCCAGGGCCTTTGCCGCGTAACCACAAATAAATACCCCGGCGACAATTACCAGCGAGAGTAATAGTAGGTAAGCGGGTACAGACAGCATCGCTAGTAGGGGCATCAGCAATAACGCCAACAAGGACCCGGCTGTGCCCGGTGCTTTCGGCGCCAGACCACTTCCAAAACCAAAAGCCAGTAGTAATACTGGGTCGCGCAATACTTGCTGAACCTCGGATTTAAAAACCACGGGCTCTTCTGGCTCTGAGTTTACTTTAGGTAAATCGGACATCGGCATCTTCTTTTAAACATCGACATATTTTTTTAAACATTGGCATATTTTTTATGCATAGTCTTTAAACAGGATTTCTAAACATAGCCTTTAAACATGAACCTTAAACATGACTGCTAAAAATGCGCGTAACCTGATCGTTCGAGGGTAACAGAATTCCCGGCAGCATCGAGGCATTGCACACCGGTTCCGGGAACCAGTTCGCCAATCTCGGTAATCTGGGGCAGCCCCCCTGCCCCGTCTTCAGCCTGCAACGCCGCTAACTGATCCAGCTTTTCAGGCGGTACGGTAAAACACAATTCATAATCGTCGCCGCCACTTAAGGCCCACTCGCGCATCTGTTCATCGCCAAAGTGTTTAACCGCCACCTCTGGCAAAGGTAAGCGCTGGCGGTGAATCACCGCGGCAACATCGCTTGCCTGTGCGATGTGCCCGAGATCCGCTACTAGCCCATCGGAAATATCAATCATCGCCGAGGCAATATGTCGCAAATGCTGCCCCAGCTGTACGCGAGGCTCGGGGCGCCAAAAAAAATCTTCCATTTTATTTTCAGCGGATAACCGGGTCGAAGTATATTGAGTCGAGGCATGCTGGCTCGATGACTGCACCACCGATAACCCAGCCGTGCCCCGACCTAGCGACCCACTGACAAACACTTTATCACCCACGTTCGCACCACTGCGAGTCAGCGCGCCGCCTCTCCCTACGGCACCAAACATAGTAATCGTAATCACCAACGGGCCGCGCGTGGTATCGCCACCGGTGAGCACGCAAGAAAACTCATCGGCGGCAGCATGCAAACCCATGCTAAAACTCTGCAACCACTCCGTATCGGCCTTGGGTAAAGTCAGGGCCAACTGGAAGCAGCGCGGCTCCGCGCCCATGGCCGCGATATCGCTGACATTAACGCGCAAGGCACGCTGAGCAATGTCAGCACCGCGAGAACCGGCAGGAAAATGCACACCCTCGACAAGCGTATCCGTCGTCACCACCAGGTCTTCATGTTCAGAGGGTCGAAGTACTGCACAATCATCGCCAATGCCGAGCACAACACCGTGAAGGTTTTTTCCAGCGCCTTTTCCCGTGCTTCTGTCAGCATCGCGCGATCTTAGAAAATAATCGCGGATTAGGGAAAACTCGTCCTGAGGCTGTTGATCTTGAGACATGAGATCCTGAGGCTTTTGATTCTGAGACATCTGATCCTGAGGCATAAGGCTACGATTTAAACCTTAGCGACGCCCGGCGGCGATCTCTACCTGCCGACTATCCATTGCGACTTTATCGAGCACGCCGTTGATGTATTTATAAGAATCGGTGGGGCCAAAAGTTTTAGCCAGGTTGACGGCTTCGTTAATCGCTACCTTGTAGGGCACATCTATGCGATGTAAAAGCTCGTAGGCACCCATGCGCAGCAAGGCTTTGGATACCGGATCCAAACCATCCTGATTGCGATCCAGATAGGGTTGGTAGGCCGCATCGAGGGTATCGACCGCGGCAGGAATGCCATGCAATAGCTCGCGAAAAAAATCTACATCGACTTTTTTCATATTACTATCGGCAAAAAACTGAGTTTCGATTTCGTTTATATTTTCGTCAGAGATTTGCCATTGGTACAAAGCTTGAACCAACAAGTGCCGGGCTTTCTTTCTGGTTGAGGGCAATACTGCCACACCTTACCTCACTATTTTGAGTTGAAATACACTTGTAAAAATACATCAAATCCATCGAAGCTATTAAAACTATTAAAGCTATCAATAGCTAAGCAAACTATTTTCCCAGCTTAAATTTTCTTTAGCAGGGATACCATTTCTAGAGCCGTTAATGCCGCCTCTTCACCTTTATTCTCTTCGTTGTCGCCGGAGCGATCCTGCGCCTGTTTTAAATCATCGGTAGTCAGCAAGCCGAAAGCAATCGGTAAACCCGTGGTCAAAGCCACATCGCCAATGCCACGCGTGGTTTCGGCGCACACATACTCAAAGTGAGGGGTGCCGCCGCGAATCACGCAGCCTAAGGTGATCACCGCATCCACTTTTCCGGTTAGCGCAATTTTATTGGCTGCCAGTGGCAACTCAAAGGCTCCGGGTACTCGATAGACCTGAACAGCGTTTTCCGAAACGCCGTGGCGCGTTAATGCGCGCAAAGCGCCCGCTAATAAATTTTCGGTAATGTCGCTATTCCAACGCGCCACCACAATGGCAAACCGCGCATCTTCCGCATCGAAACTACCTTCAACAGGTCGAAACTCACTCATGCTCTTAACTCTCTTTAAAACAAAAACTACTCAGTGCAATCCACATACTCGACTAATTCCAAATCAAAACCGGAAATCGCATTGAAACGGAAGGGTGCACTCATCACCCGAATCTTTTTCGCACCCAGGTCTTTCAGGATTTGCGAACCGGCACCAATTTGCAGATACACAGTTTCGGAAGCACGAATCGCTTTTTCCTGCCGGGTTAATAGCTGCTCCAATTCCTGCTCGACCATTTCAGCCGTTTGCTGCTGAAGAATAACCACGATAATGCCCAGTCCCTCTTCCTCAATTTTCGCCATGGCTTTATGGATAGTCCAACTTTTGTGGGGACCATTAGGCTCTACGCTGAAGATATCTCGCACACAGGTCGGCAAATGCACACGCACCGGAATTGCCTTATCACCACTAACCTCACCTTTCACCAGAGCAAAGTGTGTTTGTTGTCGCGTTGTATCGAGGTAGGTATATAATTTAAATTCGCCGTAGGGGGTTTGAATTTCACGCTCTTTCAAACGCTCCACCGTCTGCTCGTTGAGCATGCGGTAGTGAATCAAATCGGCGATGGTGCCAATTTTCAAATTGTGTTTTTCGGCAAATACTTCCAAATCTGGACGGCGTGCCATGGTGCCGTCATCGTTCATAATTTCAACAATCACTGCTGCGGGTTCTGCACCCGCCATGCGCGCCAGATCGCAACCGGCTTCGGTATGCCCTGCGCGGCTTAACACGCCACCGGGCTGAGCTTTAAGAGGAAAAATATGCCCCGGCTGAACAATGTCTTCGGGGGCAGCACCTTTAGAAACTGCCGCCAGCACCGTTGCGGCTCGATCCGCTGCCGAAATACCGGTGGTAACACCCTCTGCCGCTTCGATAGACAAGGTAAAGTTGGTGCCGTGACTAGAAGCATTGGCATCTACCATTAGGGGTAAAGCCAGCTGTCGGCAACGCTGCTCGGTAAGCGTTAAACAAATTAATCCACGAGCGTGCATGGCCATAAAATTAATATCGGCGGCAGTGACTTTTTCTGCCACCATCACCAGGTCACCTTCGTTTTCCCGATCCTCGTCATCCATTAAAATAACCATACGCCCCTGGCGCAGGTCTTCGATAATTTCTTCGACGCTATTTAATGTCATTACTATTTTCCTAAACCTGAATATCTAAATTTTGCCGAGGATCAGCTGCCTTATCACCGAGCAATAAGCGCTCAAGGTAGCGAGCGATCACATCGACTTCTAAATTCACTTCGGTGCCCGCTTGATAATCACCCATAATAGTGTGCGCAATGGTATGGGGCACGATGTTCACTTCAAACTCATCACCTTCGACAACGTTGACGGTAAGGCTAGTGCCGTCGATGGTAATTGAGCCTTTGTGGGCAATGTATTTGGCCAGAGCTATCGGCACTTTAAGACGAAAACGTTCCGAGCGAGCATCCGTCTCGCGGGTGGCCACAGTACCCACGCCGTCCACATGACCCGAAACTATATGGCCACCGAGGCGCGCGGAAAGCGACAACGCTTTTTCGAGATTCACTCGCTGCCCACTAGCCCAGGCACCCACCGCCGTACTATTAATGGTTTCCATGGATACATCGGCGACAAAACCATCGCCCGGTAATTCAACTACGGTTAAACACACGCCATTCACTGCAATGCTGTCACCCAATTGCACGTCATCGAGATCGAGCGTACCGGTATTAATCGACAGTCGTAAATCACCACCGCGTTGCTGCGCACCATTAATGGTACCAATGGACTCGATAATACCGGTAAACATTAATGCGGCTCCGTTAATGGTAATGACGATAGCGACGGCGATGCGGTAATTCGGTAATCCGAGCCCACCGCGCGAATATCGCTAATGTTTAATTCCAGCGCTTCAGCCATGGTGGTGAAGGGCAGCGCCGCCATGGGCATACCATCGCTGCCCATTAATTTCGCCGCCATATAAATCACGATTTCATCCACCAACTGCTGCTGTAAAAATACCCCGGCCAATTTAGCGCCCGCTTCTATCAGCACTTCGTTGCACTCTCTTTCCGCCAGCGCCAACAACAATTTGTGTAAATCTACTTTGCCGTCTGCATTTGGCAAGGAACACACTTCCACAGTATCTAACTTTCTTTCTGCACAAATATTTTCTATCTGCGCTTTTTCAAGCGCCGTCGCGACCATAACCGGCCCCGGCAACTGAACAATATTTAAATCGCACGTCGTGCGAAATTTACTATCGACAATGACTCGCAAGGGCTGACGCGCCGTAATCTCGGCTTTCGTCTCCAGGCTGCCATCAAAATCCAAGTCTGCTTCTCGCACCGTCATCGAGGGGTTATCTCGAATCACGGTGCCAATACCCGTAACAATGGCACAACTTTGTGCGCGCAAGCGCTGCACATCGCGCCGTGCGGCAGGCCCGGTAATCCACTGGCTTTCGCCACTGGCCATCGCCGAACGACCATCGAGGCTCGCGGCCATCTTCAAGGTCACTCGCGGCAAACCGGTTTTACTACGTTTAACAAAACCGGGGTTTACCGCCAACGCCTCGGCTTCTAACAGCGGCCCGCTTACTGCAATACCGGCCGCTTGTAACTGAGCAATACCGCCAGACGCAATCACGTGAGGGTCGGCCAGACCATAAACCACGCGCGCGATACCGGCTGTTATTAAAGCTCCCGTGCAAGGCGGTGTACGGCCTTGATGACTACAGGGTTCCAGAGACACATAGGCAGTCGCGCCTAGCGATAATTCTCCCGCTTGCGCCAGGGCATTAACCTCGGCGTGGGCTTCGCCAGCGCGGTGATGCCAACCTTCGCCAACTACCGCGCCGTCGTTCACGATCACACAACCAACCCGGGGATTAGGCCGCGCGGTATACCAGCCCTGTTTCGCCAACTGAATAGCGCGGGCCATGTACTGGGCATCCGTTGTACCCGTCATACTATTAATTCCGCTTCGCTGTTCATCGCTGCTCGTCGTTTAGTCTCCGGTTACTCATCACTTAAGTAGTGAATTACCCGGCTCAATTTCCTGCTCCAGACGATCCAGCTCAGCGCGAAATTCGCTCAAATCCTGAAAACTACGGTACACCGAAGCAAAGCGAATAAACGCAATATCATCGAGCTTAAGTAATTGATGCATCACCTTTTCACCCACTGCAAGGGCGGCAATTTCACGCTCTCCGGTGCTCTGTAGCTCGCGCTTAATCGCACTAATCGCCGCCTCCACCGCTTCCACACTGACCGGACGCTTTTGCAAAGCACGGTTCATACCGGCGCGGAGTTTTTGCTCATCGAAAGGCTGACGAGAATCATCGCGCTTAATCACCCGTGGCATCAACAGTTCCGCCACCTCGAAGGTGGTAAAACGATCTTTACAGGACGCGCATTCACGCCGACGACGAATCTGATCACCATTGGCAACCAGACGAGAATCAATCACCCGAGTGTCATCAGCGCCGCAGAAGGGACAGTGCATATACGCAACCACCTTGATAAAAGCGATATTCTAACACGGCGATCCGCTATTCAAGAGCGTCCGAGCAAGGTGTTTAGGCCAGGCTAATACTAGTCTCTACCAAAGAGCCCCTAGACGTAAACCGGGAAGCGCTTACAGATGTCGAGCACCTTGCCTTTCACCTCGGCAATCACCTCGGCAATCACCGGCTCTACCTTGCCTGCTTCAAGCCCTGCCAACACATCGCACATCCAATGAGTCAGCTCGATGGTCTCGGTTTCTTTAAAGCCGCGGGTGGTAATCGCTGGCGTACCCACGCGCAAACCGCTGGTCACAAAGGGCGAGCGTGGATCGTTGGGTACCGCGTTTTTGTTAACTGTGATGTTGGCTGCGCCCAGAGCGGCATCCGCATCTTTACCGGTATATTCCTTGCCAATCAGATTCACCAGCATTAAGTGGTTGTCGGTACCGCCGGAAACAATGTCGATACCGCGCTCGACAAACGTAGCTGCCATGGCACGCGCATTCGCGACCACTTGCTGTTGATAGACCGTGAAGTCCTCGCTCATCGCTTCTTTAAAGCTCACTGCTTTAGCCGCGATTACATGCATCAACGGGCCACCCTGGCCGCCGGGGAACACTGCAGAGTTGAATTTTTTCTCCAGCGCTTCGTTGGCGCGGGCGAGAATAATACCGCCGCGAGGGCCACGCAGAGTTTTGTGGGTAGTCGAGGTCACCACATCGGCAATCGGTACCGGGTTGGGATAGCAACCTGCCGCCACCAAACCGGCGACGTGGGCCATATCGACCATTAAATACGCGCCGACTTTATCGGCGATATCGCGAAAGCGCTGCCAATCCATCACTCGCGAATAAGCGGAAAACCCGGCAATAATCATTTTGGGCTTGTGTTCCAGCGCCAGCGCTTCGACCTGATCGTAATCCACTTCCGCGGTATCGGCCTTCAAACCATATTGAATAGCGTGATAGGTTTTACCGGAAAAATTCGGCTTCGCACCGTGAGTCAAATGGCCGCCATCGGCCAAACTCAAGCCCAGCACCACATCACCCGGCTCGCACAGCGCCTGGAATACCGCCGAATTCGCCTGGGAACCGGAGTGCGGCTGCACGTTGGCATAGTCCGCACCAAACAATTTCTTAGCCCGATCAATCGCCAACTGTTCCGCCTGATCCACGTACTCACAACCGCCGTAGTAACGCTTGCCCGGATAACCTTCCGCATACTTATTGGTCAGCACCGTGCCCTGCGCCTGCATCACCAGAGGGCTGGTGTAGTTTTCGGAGGCAATCAGCTCGATATGCTCTTCCTGACGTCGCTCTTCGTGCTGAATGGACTGCCAGATTTCGGGATCAAATTGAGCGAGGGTCAAGTCTTTATCAAACATGGGCGGGGCACTCGGTAAAAATGAGGGCGAATTTTACACAATCCTTACGCGCGGGACTATTTATTATGTACAGAACTTTGTATTCCAGGCCAAAAAGCCCAAATGACTCCGCAACAGCCACTATCGACGCCTACACCAACCCTTGCTCAATCCCAGCAGCTGTGGGAGGATTCCTTCAATACTCATAATCATTCGGCATCTAATCAACTTATTAAAAAAACCAGGGGAAAACCATGTCAGATTTACTCACCGGCAAAGTCGCCATCGTTACCGGCGCGGCACGAGGCTTAGGACGGGAGTACGCGCTGGGTCTTGCGGCTCAGGGTGCCAAAGTAGTGGTCGCCGATATTCTTGATGGCGCTGAAACCGTCGCGATGATCAATAAGATCCACCCGGATGCCGCCATTGCGGTGGATCTGGATGTCACCAAGTCCGCGAGCACCGAAGCCATGGCGAAACAAACCGTCGACAAGTTTGGCCGCCTGGACATTCTGGTCAACAACGCCGCCCTGTTTGGCAAAAGCGCCGTCAGTAAAGGCGTAGAAATGAAGCCCTTCTCGGCCATTGCCGAAGAAGACTGGGACCGAATGATGAACATTAACGTAAAAGGCGTATGGAACTGCACCAAGGCTGCCTACCCCTATATGAAAGAGCAGGGTTACGGGAAAATCATCAATATCGCGTCCACCAGCGTCTCCATGGGCGTGCCCTATATGCTGGACTACATCGCCTCCAAAGGCGCCGTAGCGGCCATGTCGCGCTCCCTCGCTCGGGAACTGGGGCCGGACGGCATCCGGGTCAATGCTCTGGCTCCGGGTTTTACCCTGTCTCAAGCCTCCAAGGATCTTCTCGAAGACAGCGGCAACGATACCCTCGCCCCGACGGTCGTGGCCATGACCTGCCTGGGCGAAGCGCAAACACCACCCACCCTGGTGGGCACCGTGGTTTACTTATCTTCACAACTCAGTGATTTTGTGACCGGGCAAATATTGAATGTAGATGGCGGGGCGAATTTCACCAGTAACTAGGGTGTTACCAACAACCAGGGAAAACCAATAATCGTTACTGGCTTTAAAAACTAGCTCCTCATCACGTAACCTATAATAAAAGCGAGGTAAAACCGAAATGGATGCACTGCGCTACTTACTACCCGCCAGCTTTATGGTGATCACCGGCTTCGGCATCTTCAGCGGCGGGATAGCCACCTGGTCGGGTCTCGCGTTATTCCCGCTAGTCGCCTTTGCTGAATACTTTATGCAAGACGACATGCGCGTGCGTAACATGGGCACCTTTTCTGGTTTATTCATGCTGTATATTCAGCTTATACCCTGGGTTTTTATGTGGTACGCCCTGTGGTACTTTCTTACCACACCCTACGTGTGGTGGGAGTGGTTGGGCACATTTTTGTCGATTAGCGCCGTTACCGCGGCCGTTGGCCTACCGGTTGCCCACGAATTATTCCATCGACACGATAATTTTTCGCGTTTTGTCGGTAATTTATTTGCAGTCACCTTAATGGCGGGCGATGTAGAAAAAGAACACCGCATTGGCCACCATATCGAAACCTCAAGCGCCATCGATGTAGACACGCCCTACCGCGGCGAATCGGTTTATGGCTTTATTCCGAAACTCCTGATCTTCTTCCATACCGCCCCCTGGGAACTGGAAAAAAAGCGCTTTGCCAACAAAGGTAAAAGCCACTGGACTCTATTTAACCCCTTGCTGTGGGCATGGTTGGGATTTTTTGCCCTGGTCGCCGTCTTTGTTTTAACGGCCGGATGGCAAGCCGGGCTTACCGTCGTCGCCATTTCCAGCTTAGGGCAAAGTATCGTCTGCATATTTAGTTACGTTCAGCACTACGGTTTAATTCGCGTTCCAGGCACGCCGATTGAAAACCGACACGCCCTCAACCATATTCGCCCGCTGTCGCGCATACTGACCTTCGAGATCGTCACCCACTCACAACACCACACCGACCCGACGCGGCCTTACTGGCAACTTACCCCCTATGAGGACGTGATTCGGCCAGGCAGCGCTTACGGCTACTTCCTACTCACCTTCATTCCTCCACTCTGGCATAACGCGATGAGAAAACATCTTACCGAATGGGATGAAAAATACGCCGACGCAGCCGAATTGAAACTCGCCGAAGCAGCAAACCGAAAAGCGGGGTGGGTGAATTAAAGCGGATGAATGAATTCGAATTTTCTCCATGCTCCCCTCCGTCTGCGCGCGCAAAAAAACTAATCGAAATTTTATTTTGGGCCGTCCTATATTATATTAGTAGCGGCACCTGGTTTCAGTCGCCATTTTTCAGAATCAAAGCACGAAACACAAAAAATATTTAAGCATTTTATTGTTTTTGATATTTTGATAGATTATCGAAATAAAACTAAAGACTTATAAGCAAAGAGTCACGATGACGACCGATAGAAAACTACACTTGGGCGCATTTATGCGCCCCGCAAGCATCCATACCGCGGGCTGGCAGTATCCGGGCCAGTTTTCCGACGCCAATTTTAATTTCGCTCACCAGGTACGTTTTGTTCAAACCCTGGAGCGCGGCTTGTTTGACGCGATGTTTATGGCGGATCATCTGGCGCTGCTCAATATGCCGATGGAGGCGCTAAAGCGCAGCGCCACAGTGACTTCCTTTGATCCGATGACTTTATTACCGGCCCTGGCAGTCGTCACTAAGCACATTGGTTTGATTTCTACAGCGTCTACCACCTACAACGAGCCCTACCATGTAGCCCGCAAGTTTTCGTCCCTGGATCATATTAGTAATGGCCGCGCCGGATGGAATTTGGTCACCTCGGCTAACCCATCCGAGGCGCTTAACTTTAACGTTGAAGCCCATATGGAACACGATACTCGCTATCGTCGGGGACGGGAGTTCTACGACGTGGTGACGGGACTGTGGGATAGCTGGGCGGACGATGCCTTTATTCGCGACCAGGAGCAGGGTAACTATTTCGACCCGGACAAACTGCATACACTGGATCATAAGGGTGAATTTTTCTCGGTCAAAGGCCCGCTCAATGTCGCTCGACCGGTGCAGGGCTGGCCGGTGATCGTGCAGGCCGGGGCTTCGGATGCGGGTCGGCAATTAGCGGCGGAAACTGCGGAGATGGTCTTTGGTGCGATGAGCCAGTTACCGGCAGCACAACAATACTACGCGGACGTAAAAACCCGTATGCAGGCGGTGGGTCGGTCGCCGGAACATATGAAAATATTGCCAGGTTGCTTTGTAATTACCGGCGATACGCTAGCGGAAGCCAAAGCCAAAAAAACCAAACTGGATAGTTTGGTTGATCCTGCCAGCGGCATGGCATCCCTATCGGTGCAATTGGGATGTGACGCTTCCCAATTTGATCTGGACAGGGTGCTGCCGGAAATACCCGAATCCAACGCCAGTAAATCGTCCCGGCAGAAATTGTTAGATTTATCCAAAAACGAAGGCATGACCGTGCGCCAACTGGCACAGATGATTGGTGGTAGTTTTGGCGTACTGGAAATGGTCGGCACCCCGGCGATGATAGCGGTGCAAATGGAACAGTGGTTGATGACAGACGCCTGCGACGGCTTTAATATTATGTTTCCCTTTCTACCCTCCGGCATGGATGACTTTGTAGACAAGGTGGTACCAGAATTACAACGACGGGGCTTATACCGCACCGAGTACGAAGGCAAAACGCTGCGAGAAAACCTGGGTATTCCCAGACCGGAAAACCAGTTTTTTACCAAAGAAAAAGCATTTAAATAAACTTAAACTGGAAACATACTGGCGTAGTACGATTACGATTTTTCTATAACGGAATAAAAACCGAAATCCAAGGGTTAGCAGGGGGAACTAACAGGGATTCGGCTGGTTGGAAGCAAACCTTAACTACCGTGCTCTCTTTTGTCCCGTCTCGACCAAATCGAACGCCGCTTTAGCCATTTCTTCCGGATCGCCGGCCTGGCCAGTTAGCAGTTCGAAAAACTCTCGATCAGGTACGCTTACCCCGGCCTGCACTGCAGGACGCGCTTCGATTACGTCGAGCCAGCGCCTAAGGTTATCAAACTCATCCACCGGCACGCCCGCCCAAAAATAAATCCTCACCCAGGCCCAGTTTGCCATATCGGCAATTGAGTACTCACCGGCAAGGTATTCGTTTTCCGCCAGATGACCATCCAGTACCGAGAATAGTCGCCGAACTTCGCCCTGATAGCGATCGATCACCGCGGGAATTTTTTCTGGAAAATAACGCGAGAATATATTCGCTTGCCCCATCATTGGCCCGATACCGCTCATCTGGAACATCAGCCATTGCATTACCTGCGCTCGTCCGCGTGTGTCTGACGGCAGGAAACGACCACATTTTTCGGCAAGATGAATCATGATGGCGCCGGATTCAAATAACGTAATATCCTCGTCCGTATCGATAATCACCGGGATTCGGCCATTGGGATTAAGGCGTAAAAAATCCGGCAACTTCTGGTCTCCAGTCATAATATCGACGGGATGCACCGTGTAGGGAATCGCCATTTCTTCCAGTGCGATAGATGCCTTCCAACCGTTGGGGGTCGAAGCGGTATAAAGTTCGATCATAGGGCTTTCCTATTGCTAAGGGCTTCCTGTTGCTAAGGGTTTTTGCATTTAATTTGTAACATTACCTTTCGTGGCAGACACGCTAACAGAAAATTGTCGGGAGGCCACTCTGCTATTTTGCACAGTCTGGCCGCAGAATTGGGTCCTATAAAAATACCCGAGCACCTATTGCTCACGTGAATAATTGGGTAGGATGACACCTTGATACCAACCGCTAACAAGGAGTCTGATCATGGAGTACGTGAGTCCGAATGACGTTATAACTGGGGATGGTCTACGCATCGTTCTGGTTCAGCATAGACCGAGCCCCTGGGGGCAAGCTGCCAAAGCGATGATGGAATATAAGGGACTTACCTACACCGCAGCTCCGTGGGAAGGCGGCGGCACCAACCACGACATCGTTAACTGGTCGGGTGCCAAAGGTGCGCCGGTGGTTGCCTGGAACGACGAAGCGCCGATTAACCGTTGGGATGACATTCTGTTTTTGCTCGAACGACTCGCGCCCGAAAAGCCGTTGATTCCGGCATCGGTAGAAGATCGCGTACTTACGCTGGGGCTTTCCTATGAAATTTGTGGGGAACTCGGTCTCGGCTGGAACCGGCGACTGAGCCTGTTCCGCCCCGGTCTGGAATCAGGGCAGGCTCCGGAGGGTCTAAAGCGCATGGGCAGCAAATATGGTTTCTATCCCGACGACGTGGCCCGCGCCGACGAACGACAGATCGCCACACTTCAGGCATTGGCCAAACGTCTCAAAGCTCAGCAACAAGCGGGTAGCGAATTCTTCGTCGGCAATAGTATTACACCCGTTGATTTCTACTGGACAGCATTCAGCAACCTGTTTGCCTTGATGCCGCCAGAGATATGCCCCATGGCCAAAGAATCCCGCGCCATGTTCGAGGCAATGGACGACAGCGTGCGCAATGCCATCGATTCCATACTTATCGAGCACCGCGACCGGATTATGGCGAATTACTTCAAAATACCAATGGAGATGTAATTGTTTTAGGTTATTATACGGCTATTCAGACGACCTGTTGGCTATTTAACCATATCGTTTAAAGAATACTGGATGCGAGAAATCCGGGCATTCCTAAACCGAAAAATTATTTTTTTGACAGTAAATAATGACCAAAACCTTTCCAAAAAAATTTCTTAAGGAAGCTAAACGATGGCAACTTATGTAATTGCACAAGCCAAGACGAAAGATGCAGAAAAACTCGCGGCCTATGGACAAGCCGCTGGCCCCACCATCGCGGAACACGGCGGAGAAATGTTTATGCGCGCGCCCGTCGTTGAAGTGTTGTGTGGCAACACTGATTTTGAGCGCTTCCTCATGATTAAATTCGAGAACGCAGATACCGCCCGCGCCTGGTACAACAGCGACGCTTATCAAGCGCTTATCCCAATGCGTAATGAAGGCGCTGACATCGCATTAATACTGGTAGAAACGGCTGATTAGCAAGCAAGTTAATGCCTGGTTAAGAAATTTTGATGGCTGCCAATTCGATGGGCGTCGCCCTATCAAAACGATGACATCTAAAACTTAACTTTACCGTTTACGAAAAGGAGCCAGTTATGGCTCCCACATCGCCAGATAACCGAGATTAATTATTTCAAATAATTATCTAATACTTTAATAATTCGATAACACGCTTTAACCGTTGGTACTTCAATATTAAATTCAGCTGCCTCCTCAATAAAAGGCTTGAGAATATATTCAATTTCGGTTTTCTTCCCGGCTAACACATCGACATGCATAGAAGTACGCGCATTCATACCTGCATCCAGCATTTGTTTGCCAAGAGCCATGATTGACAACACATCCGCTTCGAAATCATCGGATTCATCGAGTTGTTTTAATTTCGACACGGGGGCGTAAAATCCCTGGGCGCGATAGCCCATCGCCCGATTCACCGCCAGCAGTTCTTTGGCCAGGGCAATATAATGTTCGGCACCGTCTCGCAAAGCCATACCGTCGGCAACGGTAAGTTCTGAATTCCCAATTAAGGCACTCACCGACCAACCTGCCGCGTTGGCAATTTGTACGAGTTTTTCCCAAATCACCTGACGAATGCAATCTACTGCTTTGCAGGGCAAATCCGCCGCGCTAAATGCGTCGCTAATTTTTTGTGCCCGCGGACTGACACTACCGTCCATCTCACCAAAATAACTGGCTACTGTTGAGGTGGCGTGGGTAACTACGACACCCGGCTCGACTAACGTACCGGCCTCAATGGTTGAAGCACCCAGCACGCGACTTTTGTCTCCGAGCCAATCACCGAGAACATCCTCTTTCACTACGCTGTTCTGCACCGAAAAAACCGTTTCGACACGGTCTTTTAAACTCTCAGCACCGGCTAGGGCAGTCTCATTATCTTTGCTCTTTACCGCCAGGATCATGTAGTCAAAATGACCGCTAGCTTGATCAGCTTCGGTCACCGCCTGAAGATTATTTTTTATCAATAAAGGTCCGGCCTTGGTGTTAATCGTTAAACCTCTGGTATTAATTGCGTCTGCGTGCGCCGGTCTGGCAATCAACGTGACATCAACTCCGGTTCGCGCCAACTGGCCACCCAATAACGAACCCAAACCACCCGCACCTAATACGACAACACGCATCTTCTACTTCCTCTATTCATTATTTATCACTCTGTTATCGGCAAATCCCTAATCCTGGGGCGGCCCGCCAATCATCGGATCCCATTCCCCTCTGCCGATCAGGGTGCGGCCCAATACTTCGTAATTTTCGTCACTGACTATCCCGTGCTGCGTACCCGTGTAGATATCACGCAGGCAGCGTTGCAGCGGATGAGGTTTATAAAGCGCTACCCCCGTGCCGTAGCGGTAAGCGAAGGTCGCGACTTCTGCCGCGACTTCGGTGACATAGGCCATCGCCGCGCGACACTCGCCCCAGGTCACCAAAGAGACATGCTCTTCCTTACACGTCCCCTCCCACACCTGATTCAGAATATCCAGAGAATAAGCCCGCGCACCCGCCAACTTGCAGGAAATAACACCCAGCTCTTTGTGGAAAGCTCCCCGATCGGCCAGGGCAACTCCACTAAACTTGCGCCTTTTATTGCTCGCCAAATCTATAATTTCCGCTAACGCGCGCTTGGCCACACCCAGGGCAAAACCGGCGTGGCAGGCAGAGACATAACCATAAAGTGGCAAACGGAAAAGCGCTCCACCTCGCTGTGGGGGATCCCGCTGCAACACAAAATCATCGGATACAAACACATCTTCAAGGCGATAGTGCGAACTGCCAGTGCCGCACAAACCAGTAGAGTGCCAGTTATCCTCGATAAGAACATCTTTAACCGGCACACAGATCATGCGCACATCGGGCGTGCCGTCGGGCAAAAGTACCGGCTCGCCATTCACCGCAAACACTGCGGCCGTTGACACCCATTCGGCGTGATGAATCCCACTACCAAAGGCCCAGCGACCATTGACCCTGTAGCCACCTTCCACTTTCTCAGCCAAACCCGATGGGATCACCGATCCGGAACCACGAGGAATGCGCCCATCCTTAAACACTTCTGCAAGCGCTACGTCGCTGGCCATACTGCCCAGCAAGCCCACCCCGGTGGCCCCAATAAAACAGCACCACCCCGCCGCGCCGTTCGCCTCGCTGACGATCTCGTAGACCTCGGCTTGAGTCACCAGGTCCGCCTCCTGACCACCCAGAGAACGCGGCGCGCACATCGACAACAATCCTGTGTCATACATAGCGTCAACCGAGCTCATCGCCAGTGTTCTATCGGTCTCGCTTTGCTCTGCATCACCCTCAATAATCGAACGAATAGACTGCGCTTTGGCGAGCAGGTCGTCGCGCTCGTCAATTTGTAGTGGATAAGTCATAGCATGCCGGTCTCTTTACGTTTTATAATATTTGTGCACATGCCATCAGAGCTTTTATCCTATTTCAAAAAACTCAAAACGTGTACGCGTGCCAGCCTGGAAAGCTTAAATTCTATTATTTAAAAAACCGTTGAATACTCGAAAAATCCAGGTCGGTGTTGTCTTCATCACTCATGGTTGCATAGAGCTTATATAAGTTATTCGCCAGCGCCCCCATTGGCGTTGCCGACTTACTGGCCAGCGCGGCCTCCATCGCCAAGCCCAAATCTTTTTGCATGAGCTTAACCATAAAGCCACCGGAATAATCGCGGCTGGCGGGTACACCTTCCATCACGCCAGGATAGGGATTGTATTTTTCCAGCGACCAGTTGCAGCCCGAGCTTTTCAGCATAATTTCGGACAGAGCTTTGGGATCAAGGCCGTTATCAACGCCGAGCTGCAAGGCTTCGGCGGTGCCAATCATATGCACGGCGAGGAGCATGTTGTTGCAGGCTTTAGCCACCTGACCTGCACCACTGGGGCCGGCGTGAAAAATATTCGCCCCCATGTGCTGGAGTATTTCTTTAGCGGCCTCCACATCGGCGGCTTCACCCCCACACATAAAAGCAAGCGTACCGGCTTCGGCACCGGCAACGCCGCCGGATACGGGCGCATCTATCACTCGTACTTTACGCTTCGCAGCTTCTTCACCGATACGGCGAGAGCTAGCGGCTGCGACGGTAGAGCAATCAATTAGCAATGCGCCGGGTTCGACTAAATCTAATAAACCCACGTCATCAATATAGAGATTTTCCGCTATCGCGCCGTTGGGCAGCATAGAAATCACAAAGTCGGCCCCGGAAACAGCGTCTTTTTCATTAGCCGCTGCGCTACAACCATCGGCCACGGCTTTTTCAACCGAAGCGGGCATTAGATCAAAAGCGCTCACCTGGAATCCGGCTTTCACCAGGTTAGCGGCCATCGGCCCACCCATATTACCTAAACCAAAAAATGCGACTTTCTTTGCCATGATGATTGCCTGTTTTTTTTCTGTAATCAGTTTTTTTGTAACCAGCTTTTTTAATTCGTTTCTCTAGCCAGCTCTCTAACTAGTTCAAATTTATAAATCAGCCAAAGGATGAGCACCATCTGCCCAGGGCGAGCTTAAGTACTGCTCGCGTATCTCCGCGCTTAATTCGGCCAGGGTAGCGGGCACAAAATTCGGCGCATTGTCTTTTTCAATAATCTGCGCGCGCACACCTTCTTGAAACACGCCGTATTTACAGCAATTAATCGCGGCGATTAACTCCAGACGGAAGACATCGGCCAGCGGCAAATTTTTACCAAGCTGATGTAATTCGTAAGCGAGAAAGATAGACACCGGACAACCGCGTTTATGACTTTTCACGGCACGGGACAACCATTTGTCGTCACCGTTATAAGCAGAAATTGCCGCCGAGACCGCTTCGAGATTATCTTTGCCTGTTACGGATTCTATCCAATCTTCATGAGCTTGCAGTTGCGAGGCGGGCAATTGATCCTCGTGTTGATTTTCAATTTTGGCTAGCGCGACGGCCACAAGCTCACGGTTAATAGACTCACGGTTGATTTCAGTACCACTCACCCATTCAAGCTCTGCCAAACTATCGAGCATGGCAGTTTTTTCCCCGTGGGGAATAAACACATCGGCAAGACCGATATAAATTGCATCGTTGGCGTTTATTTGTGCGCCGGTCATGGCCAGGAATAAACCGGTATTGCCCCGCGCTTGATTCAAAAAATAGCTGCCGCCGACATCGGGAAATAAACCTACGCCGATTTCGGGCATGGCGATGCGAGTGTTTTCGGTCACCACGCGGAAAGCTCCGCCCTCGAACACGCCCATACCGCCGCCCATCACAAAACCATTACCCCAGGTGATGACGGGCTTGGGGAAATTATGTAAACGATAGTCGAGGCGATATTCTCGCGAGAAAAAATCGGTGGCGTAGGTGTTGTAGTTCTCCCCACACTCCACCATGGATTCGTACAACATGCGTATATCGCCACCAGCAGCAAAGGCGCGATCGCCGGCGCTGTCGATCAACACCGCGACAATATTGTCGTCGACTGCCCATTTATCTGCCTCGGCGGCAATTAAATCCACCATTGCCAAACTGAGGGAGTTGAGCGATTTTTCTGCATTAAGTGTGGCGATGGCAATTTTTTTACTGCTGCCAACACAGCGCTTTTCGCTAAAGAGTACGGCTTGCTCCAAGATACTATCCGACACGCGTATTTCCTTTTAACCGTTCTTCCACTCGGGAGAGCGTTTTTCAACAAAGGCCGCGACGCCTTCTTTTTGATCTTTACTGCCCCACAAGTCCATAAAGGCATCGCGCTCAAATTTAAAGCCGCTGTTCAGCGGACGCTCGCGGGCAGACATGGTTAAGGCCTTACAAATGCGCACCGAAGTCGGGCTTTGCTTTTCGACTTTCGCCGCTAGTTCCAGCGCTTTCTCCAGGCCGGTACCTGTGGGTACGACTTCCTGCACTAAACCAATCTGTTCGGCTTTGGCGGCTTTAACTCGCTCGCCCAATAAAATCATGCGCTTGGCCCAGCCTTCGCCAATCAACCAGCTTAAATGCTGGGTGCCCAGGCCGCCGGGCAACAAGCCCACGGTGCATTCCGGCAAGGCCATTTGCGCCTGCTCTTCGGCGATACGAATGTCGCAAGCTAGAGCACACTCAAGACCGCCGCCCATAGCAAAGCCGGTAATGGCGGCGATGGATACACCTTGGTAATTAGTTAACGCTTCAAAGGCGGTGCCGAAGGCTTTAATAAAATCGAAGGCATCGCCGCCGTTGTCGTGATTAAAGCGCGTTAGATCAGCACCGGCGCTAAAGAATTTTTCACTGTCGCTGGTAAGAATCAGCGAGAAATTTTCTTTATCCGCATTTAATTCGGTCACCACTTGCTCCAGGTAAGCCAAGCTTTCTGGCGTCCAGGTATTGGCGGGCGGATTGTTCATGGTTAGGATGGCGGTGTGACCGCGTTTTTCAACTTTGAGTAGTTCGCTCATAATAGTTCGCTCGCGATGATTTGTTAGTGAAGTTTTATTAATGAATAATTTAAGCGTGGCCATTTATTCGTGATAACTAACTGGTCATAACCGAGTTATCGAATCATTTCCGTTGCGCCTTCTTCAAGAATACGACGCGCAATAATCACCCGCATAATCTCGTTAGTGCCTTCCAGAATTTGATGTACCCGCGTATCGCGCAAAAACCGCTCGATGGGATATTCCCGCAAATAACCGTAACCGCCGTGTAATTGCAGCGCTTCGTTACACACCTGAAAACCAATATCGGTGGCCAGACGTTTGGCCATGGCGCAATAAGTGCTTTTGTCCGGGTCGTCGGCATCGAGCTTGCTGGCGGCGAGGCGAATCATCTGCCGTGCCGCCACTAATTCCGTCACCATGTCGGCCAGCTTAAATTGCAAAGCCTGAAAACCGGCGATGGGCTTGCCGAACTGTTTGCGCTCCTGCACATACTGTTGAGCGTGCTTCAGCGTGGTTTGCGCCGCGCCGATGGAACAGGCGGCGATATTAATACGCCCGCCATCCAGGCCTTTCATCGCAATTTTAAAACCCTCGCCCTCTTCTCCCAGACGATAGGCGGCCGGAACCCGCACACCTTCAAAAGTGATGGTGCGCGTAGGCTGGCTGTTCCAACCCAGTTTGGTTTCGTTTTTGCCGTAGCTAATGCCGGGTAAATCTGCCGGGACGGCAAAGGCGGTAATACCCGTCGCACCGGATTCAATGTCGCCCGTGCGGGTCATCAACACCAGTACATCGGTACTACCGGCGCCGCTAATAAAGGATTTACTGCCGTCAATTATATAGTCGGCCCCATCATTTCCTTCACCGCTGCCGGCATCACTAACCGCCCTGGTGCGGATCGATGCGGCGTCGCTACCGGCATTGGCTTCAGTCAGACAATAGGAGGCGAGCTTTTCACCAGTGACTAGTTGACCACACAATTCCCGATGTACGGTTTCCGTGCCCCAGGTGCAGGCCATCCAGGTCGCCATATTGTGGATGGAGATAAAAGCTGCGGTGGAACTACAGGCCCCAGCCAACTCTTCGAGAATAATACTCGCATCCAGGCGCGACATAGCCATGCCGCCAATCGATGTACCACCCACTGATTCCGGGCTATACATACCGCAAAAGCCCATCGCACCTGCGGCGGCAATGGTGTCCCGAGGAAAGAACTTTTCCTCGTCCCACTCGGCGGCATAGGGCGCCATTTCACCCTGGGCAAAAGCTCGGGCCGCATCCTGAAACGCAATTTGTTCTTCGTTGAGATTAAAGTCCATAGCTCCCCTTCCCTATTTCCTAGTCGCGCTTACTTCAGAGCTTACTTTAAATTAATGGACATATTCGGGCCGCTGACTGAGTCGTCGTCAAACCAGCGGGCGGTAATGGTTTTGGTTTCGGTATAGAAGCGCACTGCCTGTTTACCATAGGCGTGCAAGTCACCGTGGAAGGAACCGCGCCAGCCGGTAAAGGAGAAGAAAGGAAGCGGTACCGGAATCGGAACATTAATGCCCACCTGGCCCACCAGAATTTCGTGCTGGTATTTACGGGCAGCGCCACCGGAGGCGGTAAAGATGGAGGTACCGTTGCCACGAAAATCTTCATTAATGGCGGTAATGGCCTCGTCCAAAGTATCCATAGTCAGCAAACACAACACCGGGCCGAACACTTCGTCTTTATAGACGGCCATATCACGGGTGACATCGGTAAATATGGTGGGGCCAATCCAGTTGCCATCCGGATAACCTTCCACGGTGCAATCGCTACCATCGAGCAAGCAGGTAGCACCCTCCGTTTTGGCAGTGGCGATGGCCGCGATAATTTTTTGTTTCGCCGCCGCATTGGTTTGCGGGCCATAGGCTGCGCCCTTGTCGGACCAGGCTCCAGGACGAATTTTTTCGGCGGCGGCCGCAATATCACCTGCCCACTCAGCGGCTGCACCCACCAGAATCACATTGGGAATCGCCATGCAGCGTTGCCCAGCCGCACCAAAGGCTGAACCGATAATATTATTCACCACCTGATTCTTGTTCGCATCCGGCATTACCACCATGTGGTTGTTAGCACCGGTCATGCACTGCATGCGCTTGAGATTTTCCGTACCTTTTCGATAAATATGCTTACCCACGGGCACTGAACCCACAAAGGAACCCGCACAAATATCGGGATGTTCCAGTAAGTAATCGACCTGATGGGCGCCGCCGTGAATAATTTGCATCACGCCTTTAGGCGCGCCGGCTTCTTCAAACAATTCGACCAGGCGGGTGGGAGTCAGCGGGTCACGCTCGGAGGGCTTGAGAATAAAAGTATTGCCGCAGGCGATGGACAGCGGAAACATCCACAGGGGGATCATCGCCGGAAAGTTAAACGGGGTAATACCCATGCACACGCCAATAGGCTGCACAAAGGAATAGGTATCGATACTGCCCGCCACATTTTCGACGGTTTCACCCATCATCAGACTGGCAACATTGGCAGCGTGCTCGACAACTTCGATACCGCGCCACACATCGCCCTTGGCATCCTCAAAGGTTTTACCTAGTTCCTGGCTGATAATTTCAGCGATTTCGTCGTGGTGTTTTTTCAGCAAATGCTGATAGTTGAGCATAATGCGGGCGCGCTGTGGCACCGGTACTTCCTTCCAGGTCTGAAAGGTGGCTTTGGCCGAAGCGATGGCCCGATCCATTTCGGCATCCGTGGCGGCGGGCACCTGGCTCAGTACTTCCTGAGTGGCGGGGTTAATCACCGGGGTGAACGTGGTGCTGGTGCTTTTCACCCACTCGCCACCTATAAATAGGGGAACTGTGTCAGGGAAGGTGTTAGGGAGTGTGCTGGGGGATGCCATGGAAAACCTCTGAACGGAGTTAGGTCGTGTAATCGGTCGGTGATTGTACTGAATCCACCCTCATCGTAAAAGGCGGCAGTCAAGGTATCGAGACAGTATACTGGCTGCTAAGTGAAACACGGCCTTAGCGGAGCAAACAATGGATCAGTCTCCAGAGCATCAGTCTCCAGATCAACGCGAACCCAACCTCACCAGCGCTCGCCCAAACACCAGCTTTATCGACGAATTACTCTCCGCTAAAGCGGTCTACGTGCTCTACCTGGCGGGACTAGTGACTGGCGGCTTAAGCAGTGTTGTCGGTATAGTGATTGCTTATATACAAGGCAACAACCTGGATAGCACGCAGGTTCAGGAATGGGAACGCAGTCATTATCAATATCAAATTCGCACATTCTGGATTGGCCTACTGTACATGATAGTCGGCACCATTTTACTGTTTGTGTTGGTTGGGTTTTTTGTGTGGTTGTTTTGGCTGATATGGCTGGTGATACGCTGCGTAAAAGGATTGCAACTCGCTGCGGAACAAAAACCGATTGCCAATCCGACGGGCTGGTGGTTTAGCTAACTGCCGATCTGCGCAGGACAATAGCCTCTCGATCAAATTGTTCAAGAAATGCAGGTATTTGGTCGCCGGGTATCGGATGACTAAACAGAGAGCCCTGTGCCACATCGCAACCCTGGTCCTGTAAAAACTGAAGCTGTGCTTGCTCTTCAACGCCCTCGGCGATAATCGCAAATCCTAAACTTTTGCCCATCGCAATAATCGCATTAACAATCACGGTGTTACCGGCATCGACACCCAAACCTCGAACAAATGACTGATCTATTTTTAGAATATCGATAGGAAAACGTTGCAGACAGCTCAACGAAGAATGACCCGTACCGAAATTGTCGATGGATATTTTCACTCCCATTAACTTCAACGTGTTAAGGGTCGCAATACTTTGTTCGACGTCCCGCATAACGATGCTTTCCGTCAGCTCTAACTCAAGGAGTTTTGCATCCGCACCACTTTTTTGCAGCGCATTGGTAACTAATTCGCCCAGCTTGCCTTGCCGAAATTGCAAGCTGCTCAAATTAACCGCTACTTTTAAGTTCGGCAGACCAGCATCTTGCCAGTGCTTGATTTGATCGCAGGCCGCCTCCAACACCCACGCGCCAATCGCAATAATCTGGCCTGTTTCTTCGGCCAGCGGAATAAACTCTGTCGGTGAAACCGAACCCAGGTCTTCGTTATCCCAGCGCAGCAGGGCCTCTACGCCGATGACTTCGCCCGTATTTAAATCAAACTGCGGTTGGTAGTGAAGGCAAAATTCATTTCTGTCCAGTGCCCCGCGCAGACGAGTTTCCATGTCGAGCCTCTCTAAAGCTCGATCATTCATGTCGTCGACATAAAATCGATGGGTGTTTTTACCCATATGTTTAGTGGCGTACATTGCTTTATCGGCATTCTTAAGCAAGGTCTCAGCATCCATCCCGTCGGTGGGATACACCGCTATGCCAATACTGGCGCTAACATATAATTCATGGCTACTGCTAAGGCCTTGCTCAGTTTCCATATCGAGAACAAATGGTTGTGCCAAACTGCTTTGAATCCGCCTGGCCACAGTAGCCGCGTCAGTTTTGTGTTTTAACCCAGTCAACAATAAAACAAATTCGTCGCCACCCAACCTGGCCAGCACACTTGATCTATCGCGAGCCGGCAGATCACTGGCGCGCAGCTCTTCTACCAGCCGGTCGGCGAATTTCTTTAATAGCCGGTCACCTAAATGATGACCCAGGGAATCGTTAACGCGCTTGAAATCATCGAGATCGAGATAAAGGACAGCCAGCACGGTCTTCATGCGCTGATGAAGGCTCATCACCAGCTTAAGCTCTTCCATAAACGCAACGCGATTATGCAGTCCAGTTACGTCGTCGTAAAACGCCATGCGGCGAATAGTCTCTTCGCTGCGACGTTGCTCGGTAATATCCTGCACGATACCCATCGCCCAAATGATTTTGGTTTCATCTACGGCAGAAAAAAATATCTCTGCCGTGACTTTAATAACTTTCGTTTCGCCATTAGCGGTGACAATACGATGCTCATCCAACCAGGGTTCGCCCTTGACAAGCCCTGCCGATACCTTTGCTTTGAATATTTCTCGATCTTCCTCATGGATCACTTCGAGATATTCTTGCAAGCTACTTATGTTTCCCTGGGGGAGCCCAACGATGTTGTATGCCTGTTCGGATACCTGTAACACACGGCTGGCTATATCCAAATCCCAGTAACCGAGGTTAGCCATTTGCTGGGCGCTGAGCAGGCGCTGCTGGCTCCGTTTCAGTTCCATAAAGGTTCTGGCTGCGTGGAGAATATGACGAATACGCTGGACGAGAACTGGCCACTTGACGGGCTTATTCACAAAGTCGGTCGCTTTAACTTCCAGGGCTCGTTCGGCCGCTTCGATATCGCCACTGCCTGTAACGATGATAATCGGGACGCTCTCCCCCTGGGGAAAGGCTCTCAGCCGCGCACAGGTACTAAAGCCATCAAGCTTCGGCATCTCCACATCGAGGAGAATAAGGTCGGGCATTTCCACTGCTACCTGGGTAAGCACCTGCAGCCCATTTTCCGCGAGCGACACGATAAAGCCGGCTTCTTCCAGCGTATCTCGAGCGATTTCACGAGCAATAAGGTCGTCGTCAGCAACCAGTATATGCTGCCTAATCGAGGTCCAGCCCTCGGCTTGCTCTACAAGCGCGACTTCAGACAAGCTTTCTCCTGATCTATCGTTTCTTATGTATCGTTTGTCCCATCGTTCGGCCATTACGGTGTGCTATACCCCACTAGTCAGACACGCGTTTACCGGTTTTATCCAGCCATTGCGCGGCAAGCTTCGCCGACTCTATATTATAAGTGTTAGCGCTATTAATAAGTGTGAACTGCGTCACACAATTCCTGACCGATTGATTAGCATTGGCTCAATAATACAGCATACCGACTACTGCTCACCATCAATTCCACGGCAAACTTTACTTCAAAATACGCTTCAGCCCGGAGCCAGCCGCATTAACCGTTTTGACAGCCACCTCGCAAACCATGCGGTCTTGCCATTGCGTACACATCTGTCGCACTATCACGCTGATAAGCAACGATCAAAACACCAATAGGAAACGCGCTATGGAACTTGACCTACACGGCAAAACCGCACTGGTTACCGGCAGCAACCGTGGCACCGGCCAGATTATTGCCCAGCGCTTAGCGACCGAGGGCGCGACGGTGATCGCCCACGGTTTTAATGCCGGTAGTGCCGACCATGTAGTCGAGGTTTCCGAGGTAGCCCATGCAGTATGGGGTGACTTAACCA
Source organism: Porticoccaceae bacterium (assembly GCA_036961295.1). Taxonomy (GTDB): domain Bacteria; phylum Pseudomonadota; class Gammaproteobacteria; order Pseudomonadales; family Porticoccaceae; genus JAGPUQ01. The sequence continues at coordinate 293,157 of JBALVX010000002.1, forward strand.
ACGAAGCCGGTTGCCAGCAGGTGGTCGATCAGGCACTGGGGAAAGTCGGCCAAATTGATATTCTGGTCAATAATTACGGCACTGCCGAGGAAAAACGCTGGCCGCAAGCCGACACCGACGACTGGCTCGATATGTACCAAAAGAATGTGTTATCCGCTGCACGACTGATTCGGCTGTTGTCGCCGCAAATGCGAACCCTCGGTTGGGGCCGGATGATTCAACTCGGCACCATCGGCTCCACTCAGCCCAATGCTTTGCGCCCCGCCTACTATGCCGCAAAAGGCGCACTGGCCAATATTGCGGTGGGTCTTGCCAAAGAGCTCGCGGGCACCGGTATCACGGTGAACACAATTTCACCGGGGTATATTCGCACCCCGGAGATAGAAGCCGCATTTCGCACCAAAGCCAAACGCGAGGGCTGGGATGACGACTGGGAAACCATAGAAAAACGCATCGTCGCCCAACGCTTCCCTAACCCGGTGGGCCGTATCGCCACTCGAGAAGAGGTTGCGGATTTGGTGTGCTTTATCGCCAGCCAACGCGCGGGGTTTATCAACGGCCAAAATATCCGTATTGACGGCGGTGCGATTGATGTCGTGCATTAACGTCATGTATTAATGCCCAGCTCCAAATCGAGAGCGAAAAAACCCCACCGTATTTATCTCCCCCACCGAGGCATCGTTTCGGTAAAATAACCACCTTTAGTTACTTGCTGGATACCTGACTCTCTAATGGCTCAATACGTCTATACCATGAACGGGGTGGGCAAGATCGTCCCACCCAAACGCGAAATCCTCAAAGACATCTCCCTGTCGTTTTTCCCTGGCGCAAAAATTGGCGTACTGGGTTTAAACGGTTCGGGTAAATCGACCTTGCTGCGGATTATGGCCGGTATCGATACCGAGATTATCGGCGAAGCTCGACCCATGCCCGGTATTAATATCGGCTATCTGGCGCAGGAGCCTGAGCTTGATCCCGATAAAGATGTACGCGGCAATGTCGAAGACGGTGTTCGCGAAGCCGTCGATGCGCTAAAAGAACTGGACGGCGTGTTTGCCGCCTACGCCGAGGCAGATGCCGACTTCGACGCCCTCGCCAAACGCCAGGGCGAGCTAGAAGACATTATCCAGACATGGGATGCCCACAACCTGAACCACACTCTCGATGTTGCTGCCGACGCTTTACGCCTGCCACCGTGGGATGCCGACGTTAGCAAACTTTCCGGTGGTGAACGCCGTCGCGTCGCCTTGTGCCGCCTGCTGTTATCTCGACCTGACATGCTGTTGTTAGACGAGCCCACCAACCACCTGGATGCGGAATCGGTGTTCTGGCTGGAACAATTTTTGGCCAACTTTAGCGGTACTGTGGTGGCGGTTACCCACGATCGCTACTTTCTCGACAACGTCGCCGGCTGGATTCTCGAACTCGACCGGGGTCACGGCATTCCCTACGAGGGCAACTACAGCACCTGGCTTGAAACCAAAGAACAACGCCTCCAGCAAGAACAAAAATCCGAAGCCTCGCACCAAAAATCCCTGAAAGAAGAACTGGAATGGGTGCGTAAAAACCCCAAGGCACGCCAGGCTAAAAGTAAGGCGCGCCTGCAACGCTACGACGAACTTAGCAGCCAGGAATTTCAAACCCGCAACGAAACCAACGAAATTTATATTCCACCCGGCCCGCGCCTGGGTAATAAAGTCATTGAGCTGGAAAATGTCAGCAAAAGCTTTGGTGATCAGTTGCTGATCGACAACTTGAACCTGAGCATTCCTCAAGGCGCGGTGGTCGGCATCATTGGCGGCAACGGTGCCGGCAAATCGACATTGTTTCGCATGATAGCGGGCAACGAACAGCCCGATAGCGGGACGGTCACCCTTGGAGAAACCGTCGAATTGGCTTTTGTTGAACAGAGCCGGGAGAGCCTTGAAGACAGTAAAACCGTTTGGGAAGCGATATCCGACGGACAGGACATACTGCGCATTGGCAACTACGAAGTAAATTCTCGCTCCTACGCCGGGCGCTTTAATTTTAAAGGCAGCGACCAGCAAAAACGCGTCGGTGATTTATCCGGCGGCGAGCGAGGCCGATTGCATTTGGCCAACACCTTAAAGCGAGGCGCCAACGTTCTGTTACTCGACGAACCTTCCAACGATCTCGATGTAGAAACCTTGCGCGCGCTGGAAGAGGCCATCCTCGCCTTCCCCGGCTGCGTATTGGTAATTTCTCACGACCGTTGGTTTCTGGATCGTATCGCTACGCATATTCTCGCCTTTGAAGGCGATAGCGAAATAGTGTTTCACGAAGGCAATTACACTGACTATCACGATGACCTGATCAGCCGAAAGGGCAAAGACGCGCAACCGCAGAGAATAAAATATAAATCGCTGAAGGTTTAAATACAAAATAAATGTCGGCTCATAGGGGTCCTGCTATTTAAAATTTAAGCCACTAGAAAATTAACGGCTAGTGAAGTAATGTTATTGCCGAAGATAAGGAGAAAGAGTTATGAGTGTTAGCACATTTATTATTATCGGAGCGTTATTACTGTGTTCTGGTTATGTTGTAACCATCTACAACGGCCTGGTTTCCCTAAAGCATCAGGTGTCGAAATCATGGGCTAATATTGATGTATTACTCAAACAGCGCCACGACGAACTGCCCAAACTGGTGGACACTTGCAAGCAATACATGGAATACGAGCAGGAAACACTCAACCTCATTATTGAGGCGCGCAGCTCAGTGGCTTCGGCGTCAGAAAAGAAGGATATTGGCGCGCTTGGTGCGGCGGAAACACAACTCAGATCCGGCCTGGGTCGACTGTTTGCACTTGCAGAGAACTATCCCGACCTTAAAGCCAACGAGTCGTTCCAACATTTACAGGCGCGCATAACCGATCTTGAAAACGGCATTGCTGATCGACGCGAATTCTATAACGCCTCGGTTAATATCAACAACGTTCGTATCGAACAATTCCCCGACGTATTAATCGCCAATTTTTTTAGCTTCAAGGCCTTTGATTTGCTGGAATTTTCCGAAGGCGAATTAACAGATGTAAATGTCGGAAGTCTGTTTAAATTTTAAACTAGACACCTCCAGGGTTTTACTTCCCAACCATATTCAAACTCTTGCATTAGTCGGAGCACATCCACTTTATGAGCGCGTCCGGTGACCCTTCAGAATTTTTTATTTGGGCGAGCGTCTTCACCGCCGGTGCGCTATTCTGTCTGCTCAAAACTCGGAATGCATTTAAAAAATTACGCCTTATAGAAGACATGCCCACCTCGCTGATTCGCTCGGCCAGCCAGGGTTTTACCGAGCTGGTTGGCGTCGGAAAATTATTAGCGGAGCCGCTTGTCTCACCACTGACCTCATTGCCCTGCCTGTGGTGGCGCTACAACATCGAACGCTATGAAAAAGGTGATGGGGACGAAGCTGGAGCCTGGACCTCCGTTAAGCGCCAAACCAGTGAAATGCCTTTTAATATCGACGACGGCACTGGCCTATGTCAGGTATTTCCCGCTGGAGCAGAACTGAGTAGTCGCCACAAGCATCGCTGGTATGGAAATAGCCTGAACCCAAATCAACATTTTATTGGTAAGCCCTCGGGCTCTAGTACCTATTTAAACCGCCTGGCCCTGGGCGGCTTTGGTCGTCGCTATCGCTTTACGGAGTATTTAATTATCGACGGGGATCCCCTTTACGTACTGGGTCACTTTGAGACCGATGCCACCGGTCATCGCACCTTAAGTGTCGACAAAGTGATGGGGGATATTTTGTCTCACTGGAAACAAGATTTTGGCGCGCTATTAGAACAATACGATACCAATGGTGACCGCGAACTTTGCTTAAAAGAATGGCGACAAGTACGTGCTGCTGCGGAAAGATCTGCCTTAAAGCAACAAGCGAAATACAGCACACTACCGGCGGAGCACAGCATACGAAAACCAGAGGGTCGCGGCTTGCCTTTTATTATTGGTCATACCGAACAGACAAAACTAAGCCGGTCTTTTGGTATTCAATCGATCGCTTACGCACTTGGGTTTCTGGGTTCAGGTTCTATTTCAGCCTGGCTGTGGAGCGCTACTGGATGGTTAAACTAAACCCATTAACCAATTTTTTCCATTAAAATTATCAAGGTATTGGTCGCACCCAAATATCCAGCTCTCGGGCAACGCCCAGAGCATCCCACCCGGCTTCCGCCGCCGAGCGACTAGCAAACTCACCATAGGTGACGACAAACAGTTGTTTACCCTCGCGACTTACCGGCGATACGTTCACACCCATTTTTTGCAATTGCTCGCGCTGCACAAACTCTAATGCAAGCTCTTCCCGGTCAAAGGCCGCGAGCTGAACGGTATAATTATTTTTTGAACCAACTAGAGCTGAATTGCTTACAACCCGATTAATGGATACTTCTTCGGCATTAACCGAAGAAGTATTATCACTAGTTATACCCTTGGGTAATGCTCCTTCGGGTGATGTTTGCGGGCGGATCTCGTCCGACCACACTTCAAATGCCGGTTCGGGTTGTGGTGTAGGTGCTGGACGGGATTCAACAACGACAGCAGCTTCATCTTGATTTTCTTTATTCGCCTCTTTATTCGCCTCTGTGCCATCAAGTCCGGGCAACCGTTCGCGCCAGGATAATTGCCGACGATCCCCCATCATCACCGAGCTGCGCACCGGATCACTTTTAGGTTTCTTGACGGCGCCGTCACTCGCACTGACTACTACTTTATCCGCGTTAGCTTTATCAATAATAATTGCTCCCACGACGCGGCCATTGCGCATTGGTCGCTGATGACATTGCCAACTTTTAGTACCCGGCTCACCATCGCAATGCCAGCCGATGTAAGTAGCCTGCTTTTCACTTTGAGGGGAACTGGAGCAAGCAGCCAACGCAAGGATCAGCAAGATCATTAACAAACATTTAAGCGGCAAAACTTTCACCGGGACATCTCTCCGCTGCGCAACTTCTCTACAAATTTAACCATCGGTTTTTTCCTTCATTCCGTAATATATCCGATGAGATACGCCCATGAGAAGCGCCCACAGAAGACTCGATTGTTGATCGCTACGCGACGAGTTTAGATCCCCAGACTAGACAGCGTATTAGCCAGGCGCTCCACCGCTCCGGCCAGTCGCGGATGGCTGACTTCAAACCGCGTAGCCACCTGCCTTAGCCGCTCTCGCAAGGCATGGTGCTCCGCGCCTTGATCTGCAGCGCCTTCGGACGTTAGCGTTGTCACATCTTCCACCACCCTCGACAGCAAGTCGAGATCGTCGTCGCCCAGGGCAGCTTTATTAAGTTCTTGTTGTAGGGCTTCTATTTCCGCCAGTAGTACCTTGTCCATTCTATGTTCCTCTCATCATTTAATAAGCCGCATTGAACCCCTGTCCTGTCCGGGTCGTCAATGGCCACTTAGAGTATCCCGACCTTTGCTTGATCTGGATCGGGGGATTAGACTAATAGCTCGCATCCTACTAAAGCACACACTACTAAAACACGCTCGACTAAAGCAGCCGACGCACCAATACTGAACTAATCTACACACTAACCTGGTGATCGGCACAATAATTGCTGTTTTATATTAAGACCCCGATAGAAGTCGGTATTTTTGAGCCATTACGCCCTAAAGTGGCGCGCAATGGCTCGCGCAGAAGAAATAACGCACCACTACGAAACATCAATAACCAGGACAGCGCCCTATGTTGAACATGACCTCCATCCTTAAATACGCCTCAGTCTTTCTGACGCTGCTTGCACTACCCAGTTTGGGGCATGCCGACACGCTAAATGAAGCCAACACTGCCTGGATTATGACCGCGACCGCTCTGGTGTTGTTTATGACCGTCCCCGGCTTGTCGCTATTTTATGGCGGCCTGGTGCGCTCCAAAAACGTGCTGTCGATTCTGATGCAGTGTTTTGCCATCACCTGTGGTGCGTCCATCGTCTGGTTCGTTTGCGGTTACAGCCTGGCGTTTACCGATGGCGGCAGCGCCAATGCCTGGATAGGCGGCTGGGATCAGGCCTTCTTCGCCAATATGGGAGAGGATACTCTCAGCGGCGATATCCCGGAAAGCGTGTTCGCATTGTTTCAAATGACCTTCGCCATCATTACCCCGGCACTGATCATTGGTGCATATGCAGAACGTATTAAGTTTTCCTCTATGATAGTTTTCAGCATGCTTTGGCTGTTAATCGTCTATGTGCCCGTCACTCACTGGGTATGGGGCGGCGGCTGGTTGGCCCAAAAAGGCTTACTCGATTTTGCTGGCGGCACGGTAGTGCATATCACCGCCGGGGTTGCGGCACTGGTTGCAGCCATCGTGATCGGCAACCGCAAGGGTTTCGGCACTCAGGCGATGCCTCCTCACAACCTCACCATGTCAGTTATGGGCGCGGGTATGCTCTGGGTGGGCTGGTTTGGTTTTAACGGCGGCTCGGCACTGGCCGCCAACGGCGACGCCGGTATGGCAATGCTGGTGACGCATATCTCAGCGGCCGCTGGCTCGCTGGCGTGGATGATGATGGAGTGGATTCGCCACGGCAAACCTTCTGTCCTCGGTATTGTTACGGGCATGGTCGCAGGACTCGGCACCATCACCCCCGCCTCAGGTTTTGTGGGCCCAGGCGGCGCGGTAGTGATTGGCTTTAGTGCGGGCATTATCTGCTACTTCGCCACCCAGGCCATCAAAATCAAATTCAAAATCGACGATTCCCTCGATGTATTCCCCGTTCACGGCATCGGCGGCATCCTCGGCACCATCCTTGCGGGCGTATTTGCCTCCGATCAACTCGGCGTGTTCAGCGGTCAGGGTTATAACGAAGGCATGGTCATGGGTTCGCAAGTTGGCGTGCAGTTTATTGGTGTTGCCGCCACCGTTGTATTTACCGGCGTGGTCACTTTTGTCTTGCTAAAAGTACTCGACCTAACCATGGGCTTGCGCGTTACCCCCGAGGAAGAAACCCAGGGACTGGACCTGGTGCTTCACGATGAGCGCGGTTACGATTTGTAACGCCTTCCACGTTTTTAAAAAAATTGCTTTAAAACAAGCGCAAAACAAAAAAGGCCAACATTACGTTGGCCTTTTTTGTTTTGCGCTTGTTAAGGGGCTTTTTAGTTAGTGGCTAGTTAAACAACCAGCCACGCTAAACCTTTTAAGCGCCACGTTTAATTAAGCACCACTTTGGTTTTGCCTTCTTGCGCACGACTCTTTACCCAATGCTCCAAAGCGAACAGCACCGTAGCGTAGAGCAACGTTGCAATTAAGGTATTGTGGAAAAACGGCAGCGCCGCTGCATAACAGGCGAGCAGGCCGGTCATATCGCGGGGATACAATTCTTGTATCCACCAAACGCCCGCATTACTAATTATGAAGAATAACAGCGCCCCGCCAAAGCCCGCTCCGGCCAGGGTTAGTACCCCGCGCTTATCGCCGAGTAGCCGCCCCGCCAACACCACTAAAGCCATCGCCACATAGACGAAAATCATAGTGCCGTGAAAACCTAACACCAGATCGGCCAGCAACATTGCCGCCAGTGGCGCAATTAGCGCCAGGCGACGATCCATCAACACCGCGCCGCTGAACAGGGCCATGGCGACCACTGGCGAAAAATTGGGCGGATGAGGCAACAAACGACTCAAAGCTGCGACCAGCACGGCGACAATAAAAATAAGGGTGGATGGCTGTTTCATAAAAATCTCCGGTCAATCAATGTAGGTAATATTGGTAGTAAGGGCTTAACCTGATCCTTAGTAATCATACGCCAAGCTCACCATTAAACTGCGCTCGGCAGAAGGGAACAAGGCTTTAGATCCGTAGAAAGAGGTAAATTCGCTGTATTCCTTCTCGCTGATATTGTTCAACCGGGCCTGTAGGGTCCAGTTCTGCCGCTGCCAGCTCGCGGCGAGATTAAATACGGTATAACCACCTAGCTCTTCGACGGTACTGGCAAAATCCAGTTGTCGGGAGCCCACATACACGGCCTCGGCAAAGATATTAAGCGCTTTACTCACCTGGTAATTAGCGTTTAGCTTAGCTAGATGACGAGCCACATCGGGAATGCGATTGCCATCGTACACCCCTTCAACAAAGGTGGCATCGATATAGGTATACACCGTGTGCAACTCAAATTTATCACCGGCCTGCCAGGCGAACTCCGCCGTAGCACCCCGTCGCCGCGTATCGTCCAGGTTGGTGTTGGCGCCAAAAAAACCGAGCGCGGAGTCATAGGCAATTTCATTTTCATTATCGTGCTGAAACAGCGCCAGATTCAGCTGCGTATCAGTCCAGCGCCACTGACTACCCAATTCCCAGGCCACGCCGCGCTGTACATCCAGCAAGTTTAAGGTGCCAAAAAAATCGACATTTTCATCGGCCAAAGGAAAACGGAAGGTTTCATCCCGATTGAGATAAATACGCCAGGCGCTTTCACCCCAAATCTCGCTCGCCCAAGCGCCGGGGCGCCAGCTAACACCAATATTGTGCACGGTTACACCTTGATCGTATTCAACTCCATAGGGTTCCACATCGATATCGAGCCGGGCATGACGCACGCCTCCCTGAATATCGAGATTATCGAAGGGAGAAAACAGCAGGTGTAAGTATTCACTGCTTTTCTGATGGCTTTGTTGGGAGCCAGTCAGGCCGAAGCCGAAGTCCACCATAAAACCATAGTCCACTCGCTCCTTATCCAGACCCAGCGTCGCCCTCAAGTGATCGACCTTAATAATTAATCGGGGGTCGAACAATTTTACCCGCCGATCCTGTAGCGACACCGCAGTACCAAAGCCGGATACGGAATCAATGGTCGCCGCTTCATTGCGATCACTGTAGCTTGCTCTCAATTCCACATGCTCGCCAAAGAGCTGGTTAACGCCGATACGGGTTACTCGATTATCCACCGCATAGTCATTAAAACTACCACCCGCCTGGCGACGATCTACCGCCACCTGATTTGCGAACAAGGCCCCGGTAAGCAAGTGCTCACTATCGCTTTGTCGGCCCTCTATATAAACCTCGCCACTACTGTGCCGATAGCCCAGTAAAGCGCTGTAGTTTTCGTAATTAAGGCTGGTGTCGTCGCGATAGGCATCCGCGCGTTCTAACTCAGTATTCAGCCGATAATAAACACCGGAAGCCAGCTCATTTTGATAGCTGGCCTGATAGGTTTCGTTGTCGTAATTACCGCGCCCGACGCGCACGCTACCAGCAGCGGAATCCGCTCGCCTGGTAATAATATTAATCACGCCACCGACGGCCTGGTCGCCGTATAAGGCACCAGCACCACCTTCCAGAATTTCTACGCGCTCCACATCGCCCAAATTAACCGCGGTGAGATCCGGGCCACCGAGATCGGTGTTATTCAATTTCCGGCCATCCACTAAAACCAACAGATTTTGTGAGCCGCTAAAACCCCGTAGAGACAGGCTACTCGCCCGGTCGATACCGCTACTGTCACGCACCTGCACGGCACTGTGGTTGCGCAGCAAATCTGCAACCGTGCGCACACCACTGCGAGCGATGTCTTGTTGATCAATCACCCGCACCGTGGTGGCGACACGATCCAGGCTGTAGGGTGAGCGAGTCGCCGTGACTATTATTTCTTCTTCTATTTCCTCTTTTATTCCCTCTTCCATTCCCTTTTCGACGACGATCTGGTCTTCGGCAAGTGGCTCGGCTGCGCTAGCCGACACGCTATTTAAGCCAAGTAAGACGCTGGCAAATAACACCGCGGTCGAGCGACGCCAGCCAATAAAGGCTGCTGTCTCTGCATTCTGAGATAAGGAGGTCTGTGGATAAACAGATAAATTTAATGGATTAGATTTCATAAGATATTCCCTGCAAGTGCGTGAGCAATAACAAGGTCGTAACGAACACCAGGCAATAGAAAACCTGATGGCGAGATGGGCGGGAACACAGCAGTGAACCACCGCAGGCTCAGTCGATACGACTTTGCACCTGCGCTGCACAGCGCGCCACCGTGAGAAAACACAGTCGCACGCTTCACAATGGTTACCTCGACCATTGATAGACAACGCAGTTGTGGCAGGTCTCCTGGCTACCGGGTCATAGAGATCGTCCGCCTTCCCAACCGAGGTTCATCTCGGTCAGTGGCTTTATGGACGGCTCTCGCCGGATACAGTTGCGAGGACAGCTTCTTTTAGCGGCAGTGTGCGAAGAGTTTTTGAAAAAATCGTTCTTCGCGCCGTTTGAATTCCCTCTGGGCCCCAAGGGCACCACAACAGCGCGGGATTCTAGCAGATATTTATCGAGGGCTCGCGAGCATCATCAAAAAAATGCTCTAATAAAGCGCTTCCAGTGCTTCGCTCAATTTGCGTACCGGTACAATTTCCATACCCTCGATGGCCTGGCGCGGCACATTGCCCGCCGGCACGATGGCGCGGGTAAAGCCGTGTTTAGCGGCCTCGCGCAAGCGCTCTTGTCCGCTGGGCACGGGCCGAATTTCTCCCGCCAGACCAATTTCCCCAAAAGTCACCAAATTCTGGGGCAGAGGCCGGTCGCGAAAACTCGACACCACGGCCAGTAACACCGCAAGGTCGGCGCTGGGCTCCAGCACTTTGACCCCGCCCACCACATTCACGAACACATCTTGATCACCGACCATCAAGCCACCGTGGCGATGCAACACCGCCAATAACATGGCGAGCCGGTTGTGATCCAGACCTAAGGTCACACGGCGGGGATTACCGAGATTACTTTCATCCACCAGGGCTTGCAGCTCCACCAGCAGCGGTCGGGTACCCTCCCACACCACCATCACAACGCTGCCGGAGGCCACTTCTTCTCCGCGCTGTAAAAATATTGCCGAGGGGTTGAGGACTTCCCGCAAACCCTGATCGGTCATGGCAAACACGCCCATCTCGTTGATGGCGCCGAAGCGGTTTTTGTGACTGCGCAAAGTACGAAAACGACTGTCGTGGGAGGATTCCAGCATCAGCGAGCAATCAATCATATGCTCGAGGACTTTCGGCCCCGCTAGGGAGCCTTCTTTGGTGACGTGCCCCACCAGTAACAAGATGGTGCCGGACTCTTTGGCAAAGCGTATCAGTTGCGCGGCGCTCTCCCGCACCTGAGAAACACTACCCGGTGCGGAGCTAATATCATCGCAGTGCAGAACCTGAATAGAATCCACCACCATGACCTTCGGCGCTCTGGCCTGGGCTGTCGCGCAAATGGTTTCCGTGGAAGTCTCGGCCATAATGTCGAGCTTATCCACCGGCAAGCCCAGGCGTCGCGCCCGCATGGCAATCTGCCGGGGGGATTCTTCGCCGGTAACATAAAGTGCGTCGACACGATCCGCCAAACCACACAGGGTTTGCAGCAACAGGGTGCTCTTGCCCGCACCGGGTTCGCCGCCCACCAGCACGCAGGAACCCTCAACCAGGCCACCGCCCAACACCAAGTCCAGCTCGCCAAAACCAGTGGGTATCCGCGCCTGTTCTTGCAGGGCAATATCCGCGAGCTTGGCAACCTGACCATCCACCGCGCCGGCAAAACCCGCTCGCCCAGCAGCACCGGGTCTGGTGACACCCAGGCGAACTTCACTCAAGGTATTCCAGGCACTACACTCGCTGCACTGACCTTGCCACTTACCGAAATCTGCGCCGCAATCATTGCACACGTAGGCACTGGCGCGTTTCTTTGCCACCTGGCTGACTCCCTCTTTTATAGTTAACGGATAGCTATCGATACAAACTAAGGCCGCATCCTAGCGCGCGCGGCAGCGGGGTACAAATATCCATTGCCCGACACCCAATTAACGACTCTTAGTCAGTATTTCCGGACCACGGATGGTGCTCGCCGTGCAGGTGATCTGTTACAGTATCGGCATGTCACTCATCCCCGATAAACCCCTGGTCTTTTTCCCTCACGTCGCAGCCACGCTCGGACTTGATGAAGCCATCCTGCTGCAAACCTTGAAAGAAGTCGCCGTACACCGGGACAACGAGGACAGCAATGGTTTTCTCTGGACTGAAGTCCCCGGCCAAACCCTACTTGAGCTGCTGCCGTTCTGGACCGCCGCCGATATTCAACGCATTAGCGACAATTTGCGCGCCCAGGGTGTGCTGTTGATCGGCGCGACACTGTTTGACCAGGAACGCCCCTTTCGCTACGCCTTTAACGAAAGCGTCTCGCGTAGACCCACGGCTATTGCCCCTGCGCTTAACCCGGCCCTCAACTCAGCGATTGGTCAGAACGCCGCACATGCGCGCAGCGCACCCAGCCAACCCAGTCGCGGTATTAATTTAATTTCCCAGGGCTGGCAACCGGAGCCCGATGTTCTTGCTCAGTTGAGTCAGTATGGTATTCCACAACAGTTCACCCTCGAACAAGTCCCCGAGTTTGTCACCTACTGGAGCGAGCGCGCCGAACCGCGCCACAGCTGGGGCTCTAAATTTATTAAACAGGTACTTAAACTGTGGCGCGAGCAGGAAGCCGAACAGGCCCGCCGCCATCAGGAAATCAAGATGGATGCCGACTGGCAACCGTCGCCGGAAGTCCTGGAGATTTTGCTGCGCGCCGACATCAATCGCAATTTTATTGAAGACTCAGTGCCCGAATTTATTTTATATTGGCGAGATCGCGGCACCCAGTCGAGCACCTGGAATACGCAATTTATTCAGCATATCCGCCGCCAGTGGGCCAAATATCAATCGGCCTTGAACGGCACTGGTGACAATGAGTTCCGCCCCATGACCACCAACTGGCGACCCGACGAAAATGTTTACGACATCCTCGCCATGGCGAGCATAGAACGCGACTTTGCCGAACAACTGGTGCCAGAATTTATTTTATACTGGCAAGAGAGCGGTCAATCGCTTAACTCCTGGAACACCAAGTTTTTACAATATGTAAAACGCCAGTGGGCCTATCACAACAACACCTCGGTAACCCGACATGCAACACAGCAAACACCCGGTCGAGCAGGCAGTACGCGACATCGCGACCTCGTCGAAGAACTCTCCGACCGCAGCTGGGCAGGCTAAATCAGCCCCACCCCATGCGAATCCCGGCTCCCATCCCGAGCTGCCCGGTTCCCATCCTGAACTAATAGACGCCATCAATCAGGTCTTCGCCCTGTTTCGCATTAATTATCACAACCAGTTTTACGCCGCATTTAACGACACCGTACTGCTCGATCAGGCCAAGCGCCTGTGGCTCGAAACGCTAGCCAACTTCGGCCCGGCCGCCATCATGGCCGCAGCGCGGGAGATCATCGAGCAACACGACTACCTGCCCACCCTCAAAAAAATGCTCGACGCCTGCGATCACCAGCTTATTAACCTGGGGCTACCAATGGCAAAAGACGCCTACATTGAAGCCTGCAATACGCCCAGCCCCAAAAATGTTCAGGACTGGAGCCACCCTGCGGTGTATTTCGCCGGGCGCGAAGTCGGCTGGCATCGACTTGCCAATCAAAGTGAAAAAGCATCCTGGCCCGAATTTCAAAGCTGTTATCGAAATATTTGTCAGCGTGTACTCAGTGGTGAAACTTTGGTTGTTGAGCGACCACCGGCTTTGGAAAGCCCCGCTCAAAAAGATTTAAACCAGCAAGAAAAACAAGAAGAAATGAAAGCGTTACGGCAAGAGCTTGGGTTTTAGGACGACAGTTTAAAACTCAGGAAGCCAGAGGTAAGGATACACAACAAATCATCATCTCAGACACTAAAAAATCGAAAATGCGACGCTGGAAAAATCAAAATGGTTTAATAGAAAGTGAGGCCCCAAGAAAATAAATATACCAAGCAAGCGCCATAAAAATATGGGGTAATAATAAATAGAACAAGGTTTTCAAACAGGAACAAGTTTATTTATCTCAAACTTATCCAATGAAACAGCACACAAAAACTGACAACCAAGCCGCTTCCACACCACATTATCTTCGACTGGGTTTTCACCTCTCTGTTTTCTAATTATAATTTATTCCTTGAGCGGCTTCACTAAACTATAAAAACAAAAAACCCGTACCTGCTTACGCAAATACGGGTTGATCGGTGAAGCGTTTAAACTATAGCGATTATTCTTCGCCCCAGAACTTCCACCATTTTCTGCTATTTTGTTCACGCATTTCCTGACCTTTTTCAGAGCCTTTACCTAATTCCTTCTGTTCTTGATCCATTTTCATTTCGCGCTGCTTTTCCAGACCGCCGCGCTCTTCTGTCATGGAATCACGCTTACCTTTTTTCTCCTTTTTGTCAGAGGATCGGTCATCGCTGCTGTCATCTGATTTGTCGTCGCTGTTATCATCTGACTTATCATCACTGCCATCATCGCTACGATCATCTGACTTATCATCGCTGCCATCATCACTACTATCGTCGCCACGGCCATAGCCTGACTTGTCAGAGAAGCGATCAACTTTCTCTTCTTTTAGATACTGCCCGGCCTTTTCCTTAGCTTTATCCTTACCAGCATTCTCGGGCTTGGCTGCCAATGCAGCACCGCTGGCCAGGGCCAGGGAGGAAACGGCAATCAGTGCTATCTTCATGACTTTACCAGGCTGAGCCTTGCTCGACTCGATGCTTTTTATCATAGCGTCGTTTGTCATAGTGTTATCGGTATCAATCATTATGTGTTTCTCCAAAAAAGGTTTATTCGCATACACGGGTCAACTTGATCGTAAAGCAAGCATCCCATACAAGGAAGTATAGACCCTCGCTTAATGTTGGTGTTCAAATTCGATCCGAAAATCGTGGTCTAACGCTCAGAAATAACCATAATCCACCAATTACATGCAAGGGACGCGGACTTATAGCGATTACTGGTCGCTTAATTGCTACCTTCAGCAGGCGTTTCAGGCTCACCCCAAAACTTCCACCATTTTTTGCTGTTTTGTTCGCGCATTTCCTGACCTTGCTCTGAACCTTTACCAAGCTCTTTGCGCTCCTGGTTAATTTTATTTTCACGCTGTTTTCCCAGGCCCGTTGCTTCCATTTCACTGCGTCGTTCTACCATACGCTCTCGACGTTTTTCCTTGCGCTCTAATCGCTCCTCTTCGTTCATTCCTCCACGCCGCTCTTCCATGCCTTCTCGACGTTTTTCCTTACGTTCTAGACGCTCCTCTTCGCTCATTTTTCCACGCCGTTCTTCCATGTCTTCTCGACGTTTTTCCCTACGTTCTAGACGCTCCTCTTCGCTCATTTCTCCGCGCCGTTCCTCCATCCGTTCTCGACGCTCCTCCATACGCTTGCGCATCTCCTCCGGATCTCGTCGTTTAAGGCTTTCTTCTGTGGACGAATCCGTGGCCGCTTCTTCAGACGTTGCCGCCTGAACCTGACCACCGTATAGCGCGATAAGGGCTGTGGCGGTCGCTGCAGCCATAAGTGTTTTTTTCATTGCATTTTGAATCGACTTTTTTTCACTTAGAATTTTAGTCATGTCGCTATCTCTCACGTGTTGTCGCTTTAGTGTTTTATCATTTTAATGTTGTTGTGCCAGTTAGCTCATCGCCGGCAAGTCGCGCTAAACTCGGACTATCATCGCCATTGAGAGTTCACTCACTCTTCGCCTCGACAGCCAGTATAAGACGATTACATGTTCAATTATCGATACTACCGATCACGCGACCTCAAATAAACCCGCCGCACCCATACCGCCACCCACACACATGGTAATTACTACGTATTTCTCGCCGCGACGCTTACCTTCGCGCAAGGCGTGGCCGATCATACGGGTGCCGCTCATACCGTAGGGGTGGCCAATGGCAATCGCGCCGCCGTTAATATTGAGTTTTTCGTTGGGGATGCCCAGTTGATCGCGGCAGTAGATAGCTTGCACAGCGAAGGCTTCGTTCAACTCCCAAACACCGATGTCGTCGACACTCAAACCGTGTTGCTTAAGTAACTTGGGAATGGCAAACACCGGGCCGATGCCCATTTCGTCGGGCTCACAACCGGCAACGGCGATACCCCGATAAATACCCAGGGGTTCTACATTGCGCTGCTCAGCCAGCTTGCTGTCCATCAACACGCAGGCTGCAGCACCGTCGGACAATTGACTAGCGTTACCCGCCGCAATTGAACCGCCTTCAATCACCGGCTTGAGGGATTGCAGACCTTCGAGCGTGGTGCTGGGTCGGTTGCCTTCGTCCAGCTTGAGGGTTTTTTCTTGCAGGGCTTCTGTGCCGGTGGCTTTATCCACCAATTTCATGGTGGCGGTCACTTCGACGATTTCGTCATCGAATATACCCGCTTGTTGAGCAGCGGCGGTGCGCTGCTGGGATTGCAGACCGTATTCATCCTGAGCATCGCGACCTATCTTGTAGCGGTTGGCGACGGTTTCTGCTGTTAGCAACATAGGCATATACACATCTTTGTGTAGGGCCATTAGCTTGGGATCTTTGGCGCGAAAACTATTTTGGTGTTCGTTTTGTACCAGACTAATGTGTTCGAGACCGCCGCCAATGGCGACATCCATACCGTCAAACATAATTTGCTTGGCGGCCGTTGCCACCGACATTAAACCGGAGGAGCACTGGCGATCCATAGTCATACCGCTTGTCGTTACTGGACAACCACCGGCAAGCGCGGCCAGACGACCGACGTTATAACCGCTGGTGCCCTGGCCCAGCGCACAACCCATAATCACATCTTCAACTTCGGCGGGATCAACACCGGCGCGCTGAATCGCAGCGCTAATGGCGATACCGGCCATAGTGGGCGCTTCGGTATCGTTAAACAAACCCCGATAAGCTTTGCCGATGGGGGTACGTGCCGATGAAACAATTACGGCTTCTCTCATGATCTTTCTCCGTTTATTTCCGGATTGGAAATAGGCTTAAGGTTAATAGTTGTCGTGGCTGCATTAAAATCAGAATTAAAATCAAAACCAGTATTAAGCATTCTTATCGATATCTGCCAGGGCAGCTTTGATAAATTTTGCGGTTTGATCCAAGGCTGAGTTCAGGCGCTCTTCGCCATTGACGTCATCCAGGTCAGTCCAGTTTTCCACCACGTCTTCGGGTGTTTGCTGACCTGGGGACAGGTAAATTCCTTTGGTCTCGTAGGTATGAAAACTGGCGTAACCACCGGCACCCGCGCACAGCACAAATTTGTTCGGTGCATCTTCAGCACAGAGCGCCAGGACACCGGCACTGACGGGTTCCGGTTGTAACACTGCAGCGGCGCGAGGGTCGGGAATGATGTCTTCGGTCATACGGGTCAGCGCAGCGGGAGCCAGCGAGTTAACTCGCACATTATATTTTTCGCCCTCTTGAGCAAGGGTATTCATTAAACCCACTACGGCCAGTTTCGCCGCGCTGTAGTTAGACTGCCCAAAGTTGCCGTACAAACCACTTGAAGACGCAGTCATCACGATACGGCCATAGGCCTGTTCCTTCATGATTTCCCACACCGCTTTTGAGCAGTAGGCTGCACCCATTAAATGTACATCGACCACTGACTTGAAATCTTCCATGGTCATTTTTGAAAACGACTTATCGCGCAAAATTCCCGCGTTGTTGACCAAAATATCCACACGACCCCAGGCGTCCATCGCCTGTTGAACCATGGCTTGCACCTGTTCAAAATCGGCAACGTTTGCGCCGTTGGCAATGGCCTCACCGCCACTTTTTGTAATTTCGGCAACCACTGCTTGCGCTGCTTCACTCGAACTACCGGTGCCATCGCGAGCACCACCCAAATCATTCACGATTACTTTAGCTCCGCGCGCTGCGAATGCGAGTGCGTGGGATCGACCCAGGCCGTTGCCTGCGCCAGTCACGATGGCTACTTTCCCATCAAATCGAATTGTCATTTTTTTCTCCAGTTTATTTTTCCCTTGCGGGGAACATAATAGTAATGCGTGGAATTAACCTGCAAAAACCATGGTCAAGGTTTCGGCTATCAGGGCAGGCTTGGCTTCACCCTCAATTTCTACGGTGACTTCCAGTTTAAATAAATATTGGCCGGGCTTTTTCTCGGTGGCTTCCACCAGCTTGGCATTGGCGCGCACTTTTGACCCCGATGGCACCGGTTGTAAAAACCGCAATTTATCCATGCCGTAATTGAGGCCCATGGTTTTATTCGGCACATCGACACCCACACCACCGTACTGCATAAAATAAGCCAGCAGGGACATGGTCAGATAGCCGTGGGCGATAGTACCGCCGAAGGGGGTATCTTTAGCGCGCTCGGGATCGACGTGAATAAACTGATGATCCTTAGTAACATCGGCAAAATCATTAATGCGCTGCTGGTCGATTTCAAACCAGTCGGAGGTGCCGCAATCTTTGCCTACGTTAGACTGTAGATCACTGGTATCAATTTTAAGCGTCATGGTTTTTCCTTTTAAGGTTTATATTGAATTGAAAGTGATAAAACTAATAGCCCGATAACGCGGCAAAACGACGCTGATGAAAACGCTGATCGCCCAGCATGTGTTCGGCAACGCGCGCGCGTTTCATATAAAAGCCCATATCGTATTCGTCGGTCATACCTATACCGCCGTGCAGTTGCACCGACTCATTGGTGGCCAGGGCGGCGACTTCACTGGCTTTGGCTTTGGCCATACTGCACAGCAAGCTCGCAGCGTCGGAGTTCTCATCCAATAACTTTTCATCTAAGCCTTGCAAGGCTTTAATCACCACTGATTTTGTCAGCTCAATTTCGCTAAACAAATGCGCAGCGCGATGCTGCAAGCCCTGATAGGAGCCAATCAACACACCGAACTGTTTGCGCTCTTGCATATACTGAACCGTGCGCTCAAACACCTCCAGAGATATTCCCAACAATTCCGCAGCGAGGTGGGCATTGCCAATATCGGTGAGCCCTTCGATTAAGGCCAAACCTTTACCAGCCTGGCCCAGCATTGCGCCCTGGGGCACCACCACATTATCAAATGTGACCATGGCACTATTACGACTGTCGGCCATCATCACGCGCTCGACTGTCACTCCCTCCGCATCACGATCCACCAGGAACACACTAATGCCGTCATTGTCATCCGGCGCGACGGAGCTATGTGTAGAGCTGTGTGCAGAACTACGTATGGAGGTACGCGCGGAGACAATCAGCTTCTCGGCAACATGGCCATCGGCGACAAATTGTTTTGCGCCATTTAATTTGAAATTATTTGATTCAGCGCCGCCTTTACTCGCCGTCATAGTCACTTGAGCGGGATTATGTTTCGGACCTTCGTCTAAAGCCAAGGCCAGTGTCAGGGAACCTTCAACAATAGCAGGCAATAGAATTTTCTTTTGCTCATTCGAGCCGCCCAACACTAATGCAGACACGCCGAGAATTGCTGTCGAAAATAACGGCGAGGCAGTTAAGGTACGGCCATTCTCCTCCATAACTTGACCCATGCCGACGTGGCCAAAGTCGAGGCCACCGTAAGCTTCCGGCACTAAAATTCCCGCCCAACCTAACTCGACCATTTGCGCCCAGGACTCGGCGCTATAACCCGTTGCGTCGCGCTCGTCACGCAAGCGGCGCAATTGCGCTAAGGGGGCATGCTCCTGTAAAAATCCACGGGCGGATTCTTTTAGCATTTGTTGTTCTTCGTTTAATACTAATGCCATTACTGAATCCTCCTTATTTGGTCGCGCCCAAACCCAGAATGCGCTTGCTGATAATATTCAGTTGAATTTCTGACGTACCACCCTCGATGGAATTACCTTTGGTGCGCAACCACTGACTGGCCATCGTGCCACCGGCAAACATATCGCCCTCCCAACCGAGCGCTTGCTGGCCATAAATACCCAACATTAATTCATGTCGTCGCTTATTAATTTCGGTGCCCGTGTATTTCAACATTGACGAAGTCGCGCCGGTGCCTTGCCCCGCCTGAGTTTCATCCCGGATGCGCTCGGCCGTCAACTCGTAAGCTTTGGAATCAATTTCCCAACGGGCGATATCGGTGCGCAGCGCACTGTCGTTAAGTACGCCATTCTCTAAACCAACTACATCCGTCGCATGTTGGTGAAGTGTTTTGGCACTGGCTGCGGCCTGACCCATATTGCCGATCATTTCCCGCTCGTGGGTCAACAAATAACTTGCTAGCTTCCAGCCTTTATTGAGTTCGCCTACCAATTGGTTTTTTTCGACGCGCACATCGTCCAGAAAGGTTTCGCAAAACGGAGATTTCCCGGAAATTAATTTAATGGGTTTGGTAGAAACGCCGGGAGTATTCATATCAAACAATACCAAACTAATACCAGCATGTTTGACCACATCGGGATCGGTGCGCACCAAACAGAACATCCAGTCCGCGCGATCCGCGTAGGAGGTCCAGACTTTTTGCCCGTTAATAATATAGTGATCGTCCTTATCTTCACAACGAGCCTGTAAACCGGCGAGATCGGAACCAAAATTCGGCTCGCTATAACCCTGGCACCACCAAATCTTGCCTTTAACAATATCCGGGATGTGTTGGTGTTTTAGTGCTTCAGAACCATACTTCAAAATCGCCGGGCCGATCATAAACAAGCCCATGCTAAACAAGGGCGTGCGCGCATCGATTCGATACAGCTCTTCCCGTAAAATTTTACTTTCTTCTTTGCTCAAACCACCGCCGCCATATTCGCTGGGCCAGTCTGGGGCAGTCCAACCGCGCTCCGCCATCACGTCTAACCAGCGCCGTTGATCTTCGCTAACAAATTTCCACTTAGCGCCACCCCAACAACGGTCTTCAAAATCGACGATGGGTTGCCGCATTGATGGGGGACAATTCGCTTCGAGCCAGGCTCTGGTGCTTTCTCTAAAGGTATTTACGTTTGCCATAATGTTAGCGTCCGATTTCTAATACTGCGTAACTTCTAATACCGCGTAGCCTCTAACTACCGCGTAACTTCTAATACCGCGTAGCTTCTGATACCGCGTAGCTATGCAGCAGATTGTTACTGGAACAGGTTACGGGCATAACTTACGAAAATAGTATTTTGCCCGCCGCTTTCACCAGCCGGGAGCAAAATACTATAGTGGATGCACTTTGAAGGGTAAAGCGATTGTCAGACTTAGCGATGAGTTTCGCTTAGTTATTAATGTCCAGGCGGTCAACGCGCTGGAAGCCCCTGGGCAACTTGCTGCCACGACGCCCCCTTTCGCCCCGGTAGTGTTCCAGCTCCCGGTATTTAATGGCGTGGTGACGTTTACCACTGTAAACCAGCAAACTTTCACCCTCGCTCACTACTGCTACCGCCACCATAAATTCTTCCTCTGCCTGCAAACGGGCGGAAGGAATGTTAATGATTTTGTTGCCTTTACCCCGCGCCAGTTCAGGTAATTCTGCGAGTGGAAAAACCAACATGCGACCTTCGTTGCTGACCGCGACTACCATGGGATTTTCGCCTGCACCAAGCACCCGCGGCGGTAACACTTTGCCGCCTTTGGGGACACTTAGAGCAGTTTTACCCGCTCGATTTTTGGTATACAAGTCGGATTTTTTGGCAATAAAACCATAACCCGCATTAGTTGCTAGCAATACTCGCTGCTCATCATCACCCAAAATCACCCCGCAAAACACCGCGCCCGAAGGCGGACTCAAGCGCCCGGTTGCCGGCTCACCCTGCCCTCGTGCCGAAGGCAAGGTATGTGTCGGCAAGGCGTAAGTGCGGCCGGTAGAATCCAGCAAAATAACCGGGTGATTACTCCGTCCCAGCGCCGAGGCTAGATAACTATCACCGGATTTATAATTGAGGTTTTCAACATCGACTTCGTGACCTTTAGCGGCACGTATCCAGCCTTTTTCAGACAGTACGACTGTCACCGGTTCCGCGGTGAGCAGGTCATCTTCATTAAAGGCAGCCGCTTCTTCCCGTGCGACGATGGGTGAGCGTCGATCGTCACCATAAGTTTCCGCGACTTGTATCAGTTCCTTGCGCATTAGCGTTTTCATGCGCTGGGCAGAACCCAGAGTTTTTTCCAGGTTATCGCGCTCCGCCGCCAGCTCGTCCTGCTCGCCCTTGATTTTAATTTCTTCGAGCTTGGCCAATTGACGCAAACGCAAATCGAGAATGGCGTCTGCCTGTAGCTCACTAATTTTGAAACGTGCTATCAATGCGGCTTTGGGTTTATCTTCGGTGCGAACAATATGAATGACTTCGTCCACGTTGAGAAAGGCGGTCATTAAACCGTCGAGAATATGCAGCCGAGCCAGGACTTTTTCCAGGCGAGTCTGTAGTCGTCGTCGCACCGTGACTAAACGAAAACTAATCCATTCGGACAAAATTTTGTTCAGCGGTTTAACGGCGGGCCGACCATCCACACCAATCATGTTCATATTGACCCGATAATTGCGCTGCAAATCGGTACTGACAAATAAATGGCTCATCAGGGCTTCTAAATCTACGCGATTAGAACGCGGCACTATCACCAGACGAATCGGGTTTTCGTGATCGGATTCATCACGCAAGTCCACCACCATCGGCAATTTTTTGGCATTCATCTGCGCGGCAATCTGCTCGAGAATCTTTGAAGGCGAGGCCTGGTGCGGTAGCGCGGTAATAATAATATCGCCGTCTTCCTTTTCCCACACCGCACGCATACGAATCGACCCGCGACCGGTTTTGTAGACCTCAACAATATCCTCGCGGGAGGAAATGATTTCCGCCTCAGTAGGATAATCCGGCCCCTGAATATGCTCGCACAGTTCTTCTACTGTAGCCTTGGGCGATTCCAGCAGTCGAATACAGGCGCTCACCACTTCGCGCATATTGTGAGGCGGGATATCCGTGGCCATACCCACCGCAATACCAGTGATGCCGTTCAGCAGAATATGCGGCACCTGAGCAGGCAGCACCACGGGCTCGTCCATGGTGCCATCAAAATTGGCCTGCCAATCCACCGTGCCCTGACCTAGCTCCCCAAGCAGGGCGTCGGCAAAGGGCGCCATGCGCGACTCGGTGTAGCGCATGGCAGCGAAGGATTTGGGGTCGTCGGGCGAACCCCAGTTACCCTGACCATCGATTAAAGGATAGCGGTAGGAAAACGGCTGGGCCATTAACACCATTGCTTCATAAACCGCGCTATCGCCATGGGGATGATATTTACCAATCACATCACCCACCGTGCGCGCAGATTTTTTATGCTTGGAGATGGAGCGCAAACTCAGCTCACTCATGGCATACACAATGCGTCGCTGTACCGGCTTTAGGCCGTCACAAATATTAGGCAGCGCCCGATCGAGAATCACGTACATCGAATAATCGAGGTAGGCTTTCTCGGCAAATTGAGAAAGGGGGGACGATTCCGCTAGGTCATCGGGGGGTAGGAGTTCTGACATTTGTTACCTTGTGTACCTGTATAAATAAAACTAATTTAACGTGATGGCAGGAAAAATGAAAAAATCTTGGCTAAGCAAGTTCTGCCAAATCACCTTTTTCTTCCAGCCAGGCTTTACGATCCGCCGCGCGCTTTTTCGCCAACAACATATCCATAAGTTGATTGGTATTGTCGTCGGCACTCAAAGTCAGTCGAACCAAACGACGGGTGTCTGGCGCCATGGTGGTTTCACGCAATTGCAGAGGGTTCATTTCACCAAGACCTTTAAAGCGCGTCACTTGAACTTTGCCAGGTTTCTTTTCGGCTTCGATCATATCCAGCACTCCCTGCTTTTCACTTTCATCGAGGGCGTAGTGAACCTCTTTTCCGATGTCGATACGAAACAAGGGCGGCATGGCGACGTAAACATGCCCCGCAGCAACCAGAGGCCGAAAGTGGCGTACAAATAACGCGCACAACAGCGTGGCGATGTGCGCACCATCGGAATCAGCATCGGCCAGAATGCACACCTTGTGATAGCGCAAGCCGTCCAAATCGTTGCTTGCGGGATCCATCCCCAGCGCCACGGAAATATCGTGCACCTCCTGAGAGGCAAGAATTTCCTGGCTGTCCACTTCCCAGGTATTTAGAATTTTCCCACGCAGGGGCATGATGGCCTGGAATTCTCGGCTGCGCGCCTGCTTGGCGGAACCGCCTGCCGAGTCACCTTCCACTAAAAAAATTTCGGAGTGACTGGGGTCGCTGGAGGAACAATCCGCCAATTTACCGGGTAGTGCCGGCCCGGAAGTTAAACGCTTGCGGGCCACTTTTTTCGCGGATTTCATCCGCGCCTGAGCATTGCCAATACAGAATTCGGCGAGTTTTTCTGCTTCGCCAGTGTGTTGGTTTAACCATAAGCTGAAGGCGTCTTTAACCACGCCGGAAATAAAGCTGGCGGCTTCTCGCGACGACAAACGCTCTTTGGTTTGCCCGGAAAATTGTGGGTCGGTCAATTTAGAGGACAGGATGTAACTAGACTTATCCCAGATGTCGTCCGGGGTGAGCTTAACGCCACGGGGCAGTAAATTACGAAACTCACAAAATTCACGCATGGCCTCTAACAAACCGGTACGCAAACCGTTGACGTGGGTGCCGCCCTGCACGGTGGGAATTAAATTAACGTAGCTTTCCTGTGTAATTTCACCGCCTTCTGGCAACCATTGCACCGCCCAATCTACGGCCTCGGATTCAGCGGCGAAGCTGCCCACAAAGGGCTCCGCCGGAAGCGTCTCCCAGCCCTGGGTTGCGCCCAACAAATAATCGGCGAGCCCCCCTTCGAAATACCAGGTTTCGCTGTCTTTACTGGCTTCGTCACTAAACTCAACCGTCAAGCCTGCACACAGCACGGCTTTAGCGCGCAGCAGGTGCTTTAGTTTTGGCAGGGAGATTTTAGGTGAATCGAAATAAGAAGGATCGGGTAGAAAGCGCACCTCGGTGCCAGTATTGCGCTTGCCACAGGTGTCGATAACTTTCAGATCTTTGGTTTTATCGCCGCCCTCGAAGCTCATGGCATAAACCTGACCATCGCGACGAATAGTGACCACTAATTCTTTCGACAGGGCGTTCACTACAGACACGCCCACGCCGTGCAAGCCGCCGGAAAATTGATAATTTTTTCCAGAAAATTTACCGCCGGCATGCAGGGTAGACAAAATCACTTCCACCCCCGGCTTACCCTGCTCGGGATGCATGTCCACCGGCATACCTCGGCCATCGTCGCTGACCGTCACGTAGCCGTCTTTGTGAACCCTTACGGATATTTTTCTGGCGTGACCCACCAGCGCTTCATCGACACTATTATCGACGATTTCCTGAATCAAGTGATTGGGCCGCGTGGTGTCGGTGTACATCCCAGGGCGTTTGCGCACCGGGTCGAGGCCGGTTAATACCTCAATAGAGTCGGCGTTGTAATCTGTCATAGGGTAGCTGTCATAAAGTAACGTTCATAAGGTAATTCTCATACAATGTAAGAGTTAATAATGATCTGACTACACAATATAAACCACGCGGCGCCGATCAATAAATCTTTTCAACAAAAACCTGCTCCCTTCTGCTCTTCACTCAAACAGAAAAGCGCCAATATCCGCTAAATGCTGCTCAAAACCGGTAAAGCTGTGATCCCCACCTTGCTCTACAAGCACCTGACATGCGCGGTACTTCTCCATAGCGAGGCGATAATCCAACACTTCGTCTCCGGCTTGCAGCAATACTTTGATACGTTCTGGCCGGGTGATTTGGGCGACCTCATAGGACTCTAGTTGCTCGAGGTGTTGCGGTTCGATAACACAGCGCTCTCCGGTATGGTAATTGGCTTGTTCACCAAGCAAATACTCTCGCCCCAACCACGGCCTAACCGCTGGGTTCACCAACACCGCTTTACAGCCGTACTGCTCTGCCAGAAAAGTGGCATAGAACCCGCCCATGGAACTCCCAAGCAAGACCACATCGCCGCCTAACTCGGTCATCTTCTTATGCAGTTGAGCCATGGCCTGTTCGGGAAACGGGCTTAAAAAAGGGCATGCAAAGTCGATAGCCAGCGGGTATTGCTCTAGCCAACGTCGCGTTAGCTCAGCCTTATAGGATTGTGGCGAGCTATTGAACCCGTGGATATAAACCAGTGTGGTTTTGGGCGAAACTGAAATAGACACCGAAGCTCAACTCCTCCACAGGCGCGCAGCGGATACAGGCAGCGCTAATATCTTAACAATTGGTATAGGCGCGTGCGGACAGGCGCAATACGTCTCCATTGCCGCGACGCTGGAAACCCTGGAATGGCTTTGGATTATAGGACTTGATTAGTGCTTTTGATAGGAGGATCTAGCTAGAAAAGTCTGGCGGGGCAATTTTTATAAATAAGCTTTTTTAATAAGCATAAGAGCGTAAAAAGTGTGCAGAACAGTAATTAGTAACCCACGGCCTTGTGGTCAACCACTTGTCCTGTTTCCTTGAGAAACTCCACTCCGGTATCGATACTGCCATCGGGCCGCAGATCAATCCATCGGTATCCCGGCGACTGGTCGCTTAGCGCAAACTCGGGGCTGTTAGGTAAAAACTGAAAACAGGTCGATGGCGCAGTGTGTACTTCGCAACCCGCCCACTGACCCGCGAAGTCCTGGTGCACATGGCCGGAGAACACCGCTTTCACGTTACCACTGGCGCGCACAATGGCTTCCAGCTCGTCGGCATTGGCAATGCGTTGTCTGTCCAGCCAGTCGCAACCCACCGGTAGCGGAGGGTGGTGGAGAAACACAATAACGGGCTTATCGGGCTCAGCGCTGAGGACTTGCTCTAAAAAATCCAGCTCGCTTTGCGCCAGCGCGCCGCCAACCTTTCCCGGCACCGAGGTATTGAGAGAAATCACCCGCCATTGACCCATTTCCAACATCGGCCAATAGGATGCCGAGGAGAGCCCTTCCTCCATGATGGTCAATTGGTCGTGATTGCCCGGCAACCAGCCGTAGGGGATTTCGAGAAATTGCATCTGCTGAGCGAACAACTCATAGGCCTCGGGAGCGCCATTGGCGGCGATGTCACCGGTGGCATAAATCATATCCGGGGCGAGCTTCTGGGAGCCCAGCTCAGCCAATACCTGGCGGAAGGTTTCGTAGGTTTGAACACCCGCCAGACAATAATCACGGCTTGGGCCAATGTGGGGGTCAGTTATCTGCACTAGCCGCCAGGTCTTTTCGCTGGCTTTATTATTTTGCATTATTAGCCATCCCGCTCCACCCGTCGACGACGAGTAATCCGCACCCCCTTAGTACAGAGACTAACTCTATACTAGTAGAGCGGCAAACACTCCTCTTCAAGCGCGTAACCGTGCGCCGAGCAATGAGCCAACCATTCGCCGAGAAAATGATTCCACTGGAATTTCTCGTCGGGCTGCACCATGTGTTCGTTAGGATAAGCATATTTTGATTGAATGTAATTTACCCTTTGACAGGTAGTCACCTCGGCTAGTTTGGCGTCGTGATAAAGACGCACCTTTATTTTCGGTGGGCGCATCGTGCCCGACCCTGGCATTTTGACAGCATGTACTTCAGTCATTTCTACCAACGTCGTGTAGGGAGTCCGTTCCAGCACCGAAAACACCAGGACACTGTTACTGTCACCACTACTATCACCCAGGCCTAGTCGACGTTCTGCCGCCGACATTATGTCGGGAAATAACTGCAATAAACGCGCATAGTTAGCTTCGCAATCCGCCAACATGCCCTTTAGATCAACTTTATAACGCTCTCGCTTCATAACCGCTAGTTCCAAATCAACATTAACGAGAATAGCCTATAGTTCTTGATTTTTTTCTCCAATTTTTGTGAACCAGCTCACGGTTTAACATCAGCCACTGCAAACACACAATAGTCGCCGCATTGTTACAGCGCCCGGAATTTAGCGTATTAAAGGCCTCGGCCTCAGGTACAACACACAACAAAATATCTTCGTGCTCACCGGCGACACCATAACAGCCGCCGGAATGTTCTAAATCGGTCAGCCCACAAAACAGCTTGATGGTTTCGTTGCTGCCTCCGGGGCTAACTAAATACTCGCAGATGGGCTCTAGCTCCACCTGTTCAATGCCCGCCTCTTCAAATAACTCCCGACGGGCAACCTCCTCCGCACTTTCTCCCGCTTCGACCATACCCGCAACCACTTCCAACAGCCAGGGGCTATTAGGCTGACCCAAAGCCCCGACCCGAAATTGCTCAATCAAGCCAATCAACTCCCGATCCGGATCATAGAGTAATACCCCCACCGCAGGCCCGCGCACAAATAGTTCTCGGCTAAACGGCTCGCTCCAGCCCCCCTCGTACAAACGATGGCGTAGCGTGAGCCGCTCCATGGTAAAGAAGCCATCGTATACGGTTTCTTTACCCAGCAATTCTACGTCGCTGCCCTCAGTAAAGGCCTGGTCGGTGAGCTTGCGATTTTTCCGCGTCGTTTCCATACTGCAATCTTACCTGTTATTCCGGTCTCGTGAAAAACCCGAATCTGCTACCATACCGCCCAGTAACCCTGCTAGTAAGCCCGGCAGTAACCCGCGTTTAAACTTGGCCGCATTATCTATCAACGAACGGTGTATCAGCCAAAGGTCTATCAACGAACGATGTATCAGCTAAAGGTGTATCAAGCAAATATGTACCAACAAAAGACGTACCCGAGAAGTAAACCCCAAGGAATCCAGCGGATTTTTCCCGCTCCTTGCGCGTCACTTTTTTCAGCAGCACGCCTGATCGCGCCGTGTCTCGTGATTCTCGGCCTGTCGGCAAACTCGGCAAGCTCGGAAACGCTGGTGGAAATCTATGAACTGGCGCTCGCTAACGATCCGCAAGTGCGCGCCGCAGAAGCCAGCTATAAAGCCGGGAAAGAAGCGCTACCACAGGCCAGATCGGGGCTGCTACCCGCGCTGTCCGCTTCCGCCGCCTACAGCGATGGCGACGGTATTCGAGGCAACTCCCGTACTCTAGGGTCGAGCTTCGTATCCCAGAGCATCGGCGATTACGACGACGAGGGCGAAAGCTACAGCGTATCGCTGACTCAGCCGTTATTTGACCTGCCCGCCTGGTTTACTTTCAAGCAAGGTAAAGACCTGGATCAGCAGGCGGCGGTCCAATTCGCCAAAGAGCAGCAAAGCACGATTATTCGCGTTACCGACACCTACTTTGCCGTGCTGCGAGCCAAAGAAAATTTGTCTTCCTCGCAAGCGGAGGAAAGAGCCATCGGTCGCCAGCTAGAACAAACCAAAGAACGCTTTGAAGTGGGCCTACTGCCCATCACTGATGTTCACGAAGCCCAGGCCGCCTACGATTCAGCCCTGGTCAATACGCTGGAGGCGCGCAGCGCTCTCGATATCGCCTTTGAAGGCCTGCAAGTTTTGACCGGCAAGCACCACGGCTCATTAGCCGGTCTGATTGCGGAATTTCCGATCACCCCACCCGAGCCATTGGAGCGAGAGGCCTGGGTAACATTCGCCCAGTCCAATAACCTGGCGCTGAAAGCGGCCCGCCTGTCGATGATGGCGGCCGAGAACCATGCACAGAGTAAAAAATCGGAACATTTACCTAAGGTGTCGGCCAGTCTTAATTATTCAAAAAATTACAACGACGGCGTGTTCAATCGCGATGGCGGCGTAGACCCTAATCCACCATTCGGCTTCGAGGACCCGGCCCGCCAACCCTTCACCGCCGATGAAGAAGCCACGGTGTTTACGCTAAGACTCGACGCCCCTCTCTACAGCGGGGGTCTGATCAGTTCGCAGCGCCGACAGGCCTCTCAGGAATATATCCTGGCCCGCGAAAATCACTTACTCGCGCAACGCAATACCACCCAACAAGCGCGCTCCCAGCATTTGCGTGTACTCACCGATGCCGCGCGCGTCAGGGCACGAGCACAGGCGATTACCTCCGCACAAAGTGCTGAGGAAGCGACTCAAGCCGGTTATGACGTGGGCACTCGCAATATTGTCGATGTATTAATTTCCCAGCGAACGCTGTATCAGGCCCAGCGCGATTACGCTAACGCCCGCTATGATTACGTCGCCAGCATGCTGCGTTTAAAGGAAGTGGCGGGGCAACTAAGTCCTCAGGATATCGCGCAACTCGACCGCTGGCTTAGCTCTGAAATTAACGTGGAACGAGCGACGCAATAATATTTTGCAAGCGCGCCAGCGCGCCTCGATTGGACTCGGTCACTACGAGAGCGGCCTGCCCCATCGCCTGGCATTGATTGTTATCCGCGACATTACTAGTAGTTAGTAAACCCGTCGCAGCTTCGGCCAGGGCATCGACATCCTCACAAATAAGCATCCCGCCCGCGTCCAGCAATAGCTGAGTCGCCTCGGTGAAGTTAAAGACATGGGGGCCGCTTAACACCGGCTTACCCCAGGCCGCCGGCTCAATCACATTGTGTCCGCCCACGGCAACCAGGCTACCGCCCACAAACACCAGGTCACTGGCGCCACAAAACACCAGCAACTCGCCCATGGTGTCGCCGAGTAAAATATCCGTCGTTACCGGGAGTACCGCAGGCGCGATAGGCACAGCTTCGTTTTGAGTTGCTTCGCTTTGAGTTGCATCGCTTTGGTTTGCATCAAGCAGAATCGAACGCCTACTCACTGAGAAACCCATACTGCCACACTGCTCAGCCACCCCATCAAAGCGCTCCGGATGTCGCGGCACCAACACCAGCAACACTTCAGGGAGCTTGCGCCGAACCGCCGCAAAGGCCGTTAAAACCTGCTCGTCTTCACCGGCGTGAGTACTGGCCGCCAACCAGATCGGCCGCTCATTGCCAGCCTGCCATTGTCGGCGTAACTCATTGGCCTGAGCGCGCAATTCGTCCGTCAGCTCAAGATCAAATTTAATATTGCCGGTAACACTTATTTTTTCTGGCGCCACGCCCAGTGATAAAAAGCGCTCACTATCCGCTTTAGTTTGCGCCGCAATGGCCGCTAACTCCTGCATCATCGGGACAGCCAACCACCGCGCTTTGCGATAACCGGCAGCAGATTTTTTCGATAATCGCGCATTGGCCAAAATAACCGGAATACCGCGCTTAGCGCAGGCGTGGATGGTATTAGGCCACAATTCGGTTTCCATAATAATTAAAACACTGGGACGCACCCGCTGTAAAAAACGCTGAACAACGTCCGGTAAATCGTAGGGCGCATAACAGTGGTAGACGCTGTCGCCAAAAATACTGGTCACCCGCTCAGAACCCGTTGGCGTCATCGTAGTAACAGCAAGCGTCGCATCGGGATACCGGCATTGCAGCGCTTTAATCAACGGCACTGCGGCAAGGGTTTCTCCCACCGAAACCGAATGCACCCAAATTACCGGTGACAAAGTTGGCCTCACAAACCCAAAACGTTCCCCCCAGCGTTTGGCATAGGCCGGTGCTTTGCGCGCACGCAAAGCCAGACGCAGCACAATTAAGGGCGTCAACAGGTAAAATACAATGGTATAAAGCCAGCGAGCGAACACGATACCTCCAAGTGCTCAGCATACCGGGGAGGTTCGCCGATTGCATGCTTTCGCGTACAGATTTCATCAAACATTAAACGCACACGCTATACTGTGCGCTGACAAAATGACTAAAAAATTCTATCGGCGAGTTTATGTCTGACACCCAAAGCAAAATCGAATTAGCATCCGCCTCCGCAGATATTACTAGCGATAGCGTCGTCGATATTGCCATTATGGGTGGCGGCATTGCCGGTTTGTGGTTGCTCAACCGCTTGTGCAATCAAGGCTACAACGCAATTTTGTTTGAACAAAGCGCGCTAGGCTCCCAGCAAACGGTTGCCAGCCAGGGCATGATTCATGGCGGTATTAAATACACCCTCGGCGGCGCGCTGAGCGGGGCCTCCGAAGCGATTGCCGATATGCCGAATCACTGGCGACGCTGTTTGCGCGGCGAAGGCGATGTGGATCTCACCGGCGCCAACATACTCAGCGATCATTTTTATCTTTGGTCTGCGGCAAGTACCGCATCAAAGATAAGCACCTTCCTGGCGAGTAAAGTGACTCGTGGGCGTGTGGACAAAGTCAAAAATAACGACTTGCCGGATGTTTTCCAGCATCAGGATTTTGCTGGCACCGTGTATCGCCTGGTGGATATGGTGATGGACACGCCCAACCTGGTGGCAACCCTGGCAAAAAATTACCAGGAACGGATATTTTTACTGCCTCCCGAACAGGCGCAATGGCTTTCGGAACCCGACGGCAGGGTGCGTTTAAATATTTTGGGGCAAGACCCGGCTCGTACGGTTCATACTTCTATTAAAGCCGCCGCCTTTATTTTTGCGGCGGGTGCAGGCAACGCGGCGCTACTTGAGCAAGTAGGCGCGGACAACATCAAAATGCAGCGGCGCCCCCTACAGCAAGTGATGGTGAAGCATCGCTATCCCCACAGCTTTTTTGGCCATTGTTTGGGAGCCGAGAAAACCCCAAGACTGACGATTTCCAGTTATCCATGCAGCGACGGCGCGCAAATATGGTATTTGGGGGGGAGTTTGGCGGAAAAAGGTGCCCAGCAAACCGAAGTTGAGCTGATCGCAGCGGCACAGCGAGAACTCAAACAATTGATACCCTGGATTAATTTTGACGATGCGCAGTGGGCTACCCTGGCCATCGACCGCGCGGAACCCAAACAACGCAATTTTGCCCGACCCGATAAGGCCTTTGCGGCCTGGGCGGGAAAGACCGCGTCTGGCGGCTCTAGTAATAGCACTAATAACCGCACTGACAACATAGACACCAGCAATGTAATCGCCGCCTGGCCCACCAAACTAACGCTGTGCCCCAACCTGGGCACGGAAGTTTCGCAATTACTGAACGTCAAAGGTATAAAACCTTCTGCCGACGCTAAGATTCCGGCTCTCGAACTACCGACGCCGCCCTTTGCTCTGAGCCCCTGGGATACTGCCTTTACTTAATATGAAATACCTAATATAAAAATCGCCTGATATGAAAATTCTCTGACATGGAAAACACATTGGACAGCAGCTCTCAAATGCCTTCATCCACACTGCCCCGGCGAGCCCTGGGGAGTACTGGAATTGAGGTGAGTATTCTGGGCTTAGGCACCGTTAAACTGGGCAGAAACGAGGGTGTTAAATATCCTGATACCTTTGCTATTCCCGACGATCGCTCAGCGCAAGCGTTACTGACTTTGGCGCGGGATAGGGGTATCAACCTGATCGACACCGCGCCCGCCTACGGCACCAGCGAACAACGTCTGGGCAAACTGTTGCAGGGTCAACGCGAGCACTGGGTTATTTGCAGCAAGGTCGGCGAAGAATTTACCGAGGGGGAGTCCCACTACCATTTTGACCCGGCCCATACCCGCTCGAGTATTGAGCGCAGCTTGCAACGCCTCAATACAGAGGTATTGGATATCGTGCTAGTGCATTCGGACGGCAACGACGCCGCCATTATCAACGACTACGGTACGCTGCAGGTCCTGGCCGAGATGAAACAGGAAGGCAAAATTCGCAGCTTTGGCATGTCCACCAAAACAGTCTCTGGCGGTTTACTCGCGGCGGAGCAATGCGACGTGGTGATGGTGACCTGGAACCTGGCCTATAACGACGAGATTCCGGTGATTGATCGCTGCCTGGAATTAAATAAAGGTGTACTGATTAAAAAGGCTTTAGCGAGTGGTCACACTACACTAGGGCAAATCAATTCCAGTCAAAGCGATAAGTCCGTAAATGATAAGCCCGTAAATGATAGCCCTGGCGACCCGGTTGCCTCGACCTTTAAAACCTTACTCGGCCACCAGGGCGTCAGCAGTATTATTATTGGCTCCATCAATCCAGAACATATTCGCAGCAATATCAACGCGGCTATCGCCGCTAATCCGTAGCCTGTATTTTTTCAACCATCGCCGTTGTAGAGCAGTCGTCTACTAAGTTCAGCGCCCGAACTTCACCGCCGTAAGCTTCAACTATTTCCCAGCCGACGACGCCTTCCTTGTCGTAATCTCCGCCTTTCACCAGGATGTCAGGTTTTAATACCGCCAATAAAGCTTCGGGGGTATCGTCAGCAAATGCCACCACCCAGTCCACCGCTTCCAGTCCAGCCAGCACGGCCATGCGTCGGTCAACCGTATTAATGGGCCGCCCTTCACCTTTGAGTTTTCGCACTGAATCGTCACTATTCACGGCGACGACTAAGCGGTCGCCCAGAGTTCTGGCTTGCTCAAGATAAGCCACATGGCCCGCGTGTAATAAGTCGAAACAACCGTTGGTGAACACAATTTTTTCGCCGCCGCTACGGGCATCTTCAAGATCGGCCAGTAATTGCGTTGCGTTGACGACGCCGCGCTCGCTGCCTTTTTCAAGCTGTAAGGCACGGCGTAATTCCGGTGCGCTGACTGCGGCAGTGCCGGATTTTCCCACCACAATACTGGCGGCAAGATTTGCCAGGGTGACGGCCTCGGGAAAGTCTTCGCCTGCGGTTAAGGCCGCGGCCAATACCGCGATGACCGTGTCCCCGGCACCGGTGACATCGTAAACTTCCCGAGCGCGAGCCGGCAAATGCAATTCTTTGTGTCCGGGCCGCAGCAGTGTCATACCCTTTTCACCGCGAGTGACTAACAGAGCCTCAAGCCCCAACTCCGCGATCAACGCCAGGCCTTTCTCACTCAGTTCTGCCTCGCTGGCACAAACACCCACGACCGCTTCCAGTTCGGCAATATTAGGCGTTAACAAGGTCGCTCCGGCGTAACGAGAAAAATCATCGCCCTTGGGATCGACCAGTACCGGGATGTTCGCCGCACGGGCCAGGGCAATCAGTTCACCGGGAGCATGCAGTGCGCCCTTGGCATAATCCGATAGCACCACGGCCTGCACCTGCGGCAGTAATTGTTCGACCTGTTCGACAATACCTGCGGCATCATCGGCACTGTACGCGTCTTCAAAATCCAAACGCAGTAATTGTTGTTGTCGGCTAATAATCCGCAATTTTGTAATAGTCGCTTTGTCTTTCGCTTCGGTTAACAGCGCCTGAATACCCGCCGCCTCCAAACGAGATTTTAAAACCGCCGCGGCTTCATCACGCCCCACCACGCCGACCACCCGAACACCCGCGCCCAGAGCCGCAATATTTAACCCCACATTACCGGCACCGCCCACGCGATCTTGCTGGTCTTCC
The DNA here is from genome assembly GCA_036961295.1 of Porticoccaceae bacterium. Lineage (GTDB taxonomy): Bacteria > Pseudomonadota > Gammaproteobacteria > Pseudomonadales > Porticoccaceae > JAGPUQ01. The sequence continues at coordinate 328,099 of JBALVX010000002.1, forward strand.
ACCTTGACGACGGGCACCGGGGCTTCTGGCGAAACCCGCGACGTGGAGCCGTGCCAGTAGCGATCAAGCATCAAATCGCCGACCACCAATATTTGGGCATTATCAAAACGGGGCAAAGTAGCCATTAGTTTCCCTTTTCCACACTCTTTAATTTAATCGAAACCTCAGCGGACTCGAGTATTTTTTGCTGCAAAACCTGCCAGATGTTCTGCACGGATATGCCCGCCAGGCACTGAGCCTCGGGGCCTTCGTAATCGTCAACCTTACATAGTTTACGGTAACAGGGGATGCATCCGTAACCACTGGCCGCCACCTGGGCGGAACAAGCACCTGTGGCACCGACAAGAGCCGGATCGGTGGGGCCATACAGAGTTACCGTAGGCTTACCCAGCGCTGCTGAAATATGGGCCAAACCGGTGTCTACACAGACCGCGCCTGCACTCATATCCAAGATACTGGCTATGTGGGTCAAGCTCAGCCGGGGAAGCACCTGAACGTGTTCGAGTCCGGCGGCAATTTCCTGTGCTTGTTTATGCTCAGCTTCGCTGCCCCAGGGCAGCAGTACATCAAACTCGCTCTCGGCGGCGACCTTAGCCAAATTCCGCCAACTATCATTCAGCCAGGCTTTATTCGGCCAGCTGGCATTGGGTACAAAAACCAAAAAAGCTCTGTCTGGCAAACTTACCGGTGGCTGGGGCCAAACCTTGCCGGCTAAGCCAAAATCCGGCGGGCCTTCTGGCAAGGCGTATTGCAAACTCTGGCTCATCAGCGTTCTCATGCGCTGCACCGCGTGCAGGTTACGATCGACCTTATGACAGTTAGCATAAGCCAGCTGGACACCGCGCTCTCTCACCGAGGCACTATCGTAGCCGTGACGGGATCCCTGGGCCAGGCGCGTAAACACCGCACTCTTAATATTACCCTGGAGATCCAGCACCGCATCGTAGTGCCGGGTCTTTAGTTGGCGACGCCAGTCCAGTACACCGCGCAGCAAAGCGCTACGCGATTCGGCCTTCCAGGCTCTTAGTGGAACCGACAAAACCTCATCAACGAATGAATGCCAATCGGGAATATCACTGAACGATTCGTCCACCAGCCAATCGAACGTTAAGCTTGGGCAAGCCTTTACCGCATCGGTGAGCGCTGGCAAGGCCTGCACCAGATCACCCATGGAGCTCAGTTTAACGATTAAAGCTTTCTTCAAGCGAATTCCTTCAGTTTGAGTCAAATTATATTCGGGGCTATTTCGTCGTCGGCACTATTTTATCTTAGTCGACGACGTAGAATACACCCTGGATAAGGATTATCCTCGTTTGTAGAGCCTGCTACGCGGTAATACAAGACACTCAAGAAGACACCAGGGACAGGGAAATTCATACTCAACGCATTGAGCAAACCACCTACGAAGACCTCTGCAAAGGCGGAACGGTCATTGAAAAAGATTTTTATGGCGACAAAGTTATTCGCCTTGCTAACGGAAACTATATAAAGTTATTCCGCAAGAAACACATACTGAGCTCCGCACTATTCTCCCCTTACGCCCAACGTTTCATAAAGAACGCGCTGAAACTCAGCCAACAGGGAGTCCCCACAGTTAGCCCTCGCGACTTGTATTCCCTGCCACACATTAAGAGAACAGCCGTACATTACGAACCCCTTCACGGCATAACGCTAAGAAACCTGGCCAAAAATAGATTAACAAAAGATTATTTTATCCGGAACCTGGGCGCCTTTATCGCCAAGCTACATCAAAAAGGAATTTAGTTCCGTTCCATACCTCTCAGAAATATCGTGCTTTCAGAGTCAGGAGAACTGAGTTTGATCGACATTGCGACCTTAAATTTTTTACCAGGCCACTTTCAAAACGCCAGCGTAAACGTAATTTCGAGCACCTTATCCGACCGAAAGAAGATGAGCCTGCCTTAACAGCCTACCTAAATGAGCTTCAAACTGCTTACGGAAATCAACCAACCGACAGTAAAAATTAACCGCCGCCTGAGATTAATTATCCTCCTTATTTATTTTTCTGCATTATCATCACTTTTCATCCTGCCCCCTCCTAAACTAATACCCGCCTCAGAAAAAACAATTGTTTCCTCAGAATGGCCTAGTGGTGAAAATTTTTCGATTTCAATATTTGACTCCAGCCATGATTTTTTCCAAACCAGAAAATGGAAATAGGGGAATGATTTCTTTTCATCTTCATCATTAAACAACCCCTTATCTTTTCTCCAAAACCAGGATTTGGGGAAGCTGCTGGCTCCGTTGTGCCAGGCAATCCTGCAGTTTGGCGTACTGTATGCTTCATGGAAAAGTGCTTTCCAGGACATCGGACGAAACAGACGAAAGGCCCATCTCAGCCATACTGGAAAATTTTTCCCTCTCAAAAATAATCTAGAAAACTGTTTTTCATCTACAGCCAAATGTTGACCACTCTCAAAACAACTTTCCCATTCCGGGATTTTCTTAAATGCTTCTAAATATTTTTTTCCCGTTCGAAGCAAGCAAAAATGACCAGAAACTCTCGTCGCATGATTTGAAATTAAATTGTACCGGCCCAAATACGGGGCATAATATTTTGATAAATCTCCATACACCAGGTCAAGATCGCTCCAGGCCCAATAATCATATCTCTCAAGATAGTCTTGATGGATAAACCCTAAAGCTGGCTTAATATCACACAACTTATACGGAGATTCGGGGACGAACTTTATTCCCAGCCGGCGTGACACAAACTCGCAATATTCCTTAAATGTACAGTCAACAAAGTTCACATTTCCAGGTGGGAAATCGACAGGGCCACAATCCGTCAACACAAGCCAATCAAAGTCATCGTTAACCTGACAACTTGCCATAAATACATTTATCCATTTAGGCCAACGGCCAAAATAAGGAATAATAACAAGTGCTTTTTTTTGTTTCATTTCAACTATCCCCGCACCTTCCCCCGAACACTGTTCAATAACTTCTGCCACACGAGCTCCCTGCGCCCTCCAGGAATAACCATTTTCCACCAAAGACTTTCCAGCAGAAGCGATTCTCTCTGCTAGCCGATCATCACCACGCAACAGCTCCAACTTGTCATGAAATTCTTGCATTGATGCAAATAGAACAACATTTTCCAGATCACGAAACCCTAGCGCCAAATTCTCTCGCTCCCCTTGATCCCAGGTAAATAATACACAACCGCAGGCCATAGCCTCGAAGGTTTTCACCATATATTCACCAAGGCCAACATCAGCACTAACAAAAAACTTAATACGACAGAGCATATCGCAATACTCCTCACCTGATTTGGTTCGAGCAATAATCAAACCCTCTTTCTTACTGATAATTTCAAGCGCCTTTTTTCGGCCGGTATAAATCTTATGCTTAGTACTACCCAGGAACCCAAGCTCTATATCTCTTGAAAAATGCTTATCGCGAAGCAGGGAATCGTCGTAACCCTTTGGAACAAAATGCGCATCAACGCCTTCCCCACGCAATTTTTGAGTAACCCCGAAACCGGAAGTTAGCACGCTGACAGGGGCAATACCCTCGTAATATTCACTGAATTTTCCTCGATACTTTCCCGGAATGTAATTTTGACAAGCATCATGCTCTATAATAAAAAGGCCGGGCAAGGAGCTGATAAAATCGACCTGTTTTATTTCTTTTTTAAAACGAACAAATAAAATAACTCTATCAAATTCTGACAAATTAACGTTAGCAAAAAAATAGCTTCTCAAATCATCTTGATCGCCACTATTCAGCCAACGAACCTCGCAATTCTCCAACTTATCCGCAATGGCCTGATAATAGCTGTCCAGATCAATTCTTTGATTTTTTTGCACCAGAAACAGCGACTTCATTGCGTTTTTAATAGTTTTCGCCATATCAGTTCTCTAAATATCGAATTTTTTTATCTCAGAAAAACCCCAAAACCTTGATCTGGCTGACTCATCAGAAAATAACTTCTTGATTCTTGGCTCATAATTTATATCAAAATTATTTTTCTCATCGTAAATTCTCTGCATAAGTTCAGACAAGCGTTTACAATCCCCCTTATCAAACAACATACCATCACTTCCAACTACCTCCGCCCCACCGCCAGTGGATGTACATACTACGGGAAGATTAGCCGTCATTGCTTCCAATAAAACCATACCAAAAGGTTCCTCATCGGAACTTAGTAAAAAACTATCAAACGCCTTAAAATATTTAGAGGCATCGGGCACATTACCTAAAAACTTTACTTTATCCGCAACCTTTAGCTCGGCAGAGAGGGTTTCAAGCATTAGCCTGTCTTCCCCGGAACCTATAAGAACCAGACAAGCATTGGGGATTTTTTCCGAAACAAGCGCAAAAGCTTTGATTAAGGTTTTTTGATCTTTATCTGGATGTAAGCGACCCACATTGCCAAATATATATGCCTTAACATCCAAACCCAAATTGACACGCGCACCCGTTTTATCTAGCTGACTTGATGCCAATACGCCCCTGTCTATACGATTGTATAGACACTCAATCTTATCTGAGGAAAATTTTGGCAGGCTTGCTCTTAAATCATCCCTAACGGCGTTAGACACGCCAAGTAACAACACTCGATTTTCGTTTCGGCCAACCATTAGACACCGCGCCCATCGGTGATAGACTCCAAAGGCATGATTGACGGCAACTACAGGAACATCCTTAATACGCAAAGCGATGTACGTCGGCTTATATCTATGGGCAATAATTAACTTTAAATTAAGAGGGTACGCAATTTTACGAATCGTCTTAATAAGGCCTACTTTAAGGCCTTTCAGGCCTGCCGATTGGTAATTTAAAAAAATTGCTTCAGTTCCTGGTAAGCGCACATCCATTTGATCCGGCTTTGAACCCGATAAAAAAATAGTGATTACCGTATATTCTGTTTTTTCAAACAGAGCAGCATACTGCCTCGCGCAATCTAAAAAAGGCGGCTCGCTTGTATGGCATATTTGCAACACATGCTGAGTTTCGCAATCAGGCTCTCTATTATTTTTAGCCATTTCTTTTTTAACTTCCTGAAAAATACCGATTACTTTATTTTTTTGACCAAGACATCTTCCATTATCAGGTATTCTAAATCCGAGCCATAAAACATATTTAGCGCGTCTTCTGGCGAGCACACCATGGGCTCGCCTCGCCGATTTAAAGAAGTGTTCAACACGACACCACTGCCCGTCAATTTTTCCACCTCTTCTATCAGCGCATAGTACCGAGGGTTAAATTCTTGCTTAAGCGCTTGTGCCCGCGCCGTACCATCTTCGTGTACCACTTCCGGCACACGTTCTTTCCAGCCATCATTGACCTCAAAGGTAAAGGTCATAAACGGCGCAGGGTGATCGGTTTTAAACATTTCCGGCGCTACTCTATCGAGCATACTCGGACAAAAGGGCCGCCAACGTTCGCGATACTTTATCTGTGCGTTAATACGATCGGCCACACCGGGAATACTGGGGCAACCCAAAATTGAACGGCCTCCTAAAGCGCGGGGGCCAAACTCCATACGGCCCTGAAACCAGGCTACTGGGTTACCCTCCGCCAATACCTGAGCAATATATTCCGGTACATTTTCAACGATCTCAAACTCTGGACTTTGCTCGTGTTCCTTACAGGCGGTAATACACTGCTCGTTACTGTAACTTGGGCCCAGATAGACATGTTCCATTTTCTGCGGAGTAATCCCGCGCTTCACCGCAGCGTAGGACGCCGCACCCACAGCCGTACCCGCATCCCCCGAAGCTGGCTGCACAAATAATTCTTTCACTTCAGGTCGCGAAATAATTTTTTGATTCAACTTAACGTTGAGCGCCCCGCCTCCGGAAAAAGCTAACTTTCCAGTTTCGCGCAAAATATCGCCAAGGTAGTAATCCATTAGCTTGAGCACCACCTCTTCGTACAAAGCCTGAATGGTCGCCGCATAATCAATATAGGGCGCATCGGCAATATCACCTTCGCGCTTTGGCCCCAGCCAGTCGATCAACTTCGGGCCAAAATAATAGCCCACGCCATCTTGTTTGTAGCGTCGCAAACCCACGGTATTTACGTACTGGGTGTTAATCCTAAAATCTTTTCCATCAAAATCAATCAAGCGAGAAAAATCGTGCTTGGATGAATCGCCGTAAGGCGCCATTCCCATCACTTTAAATTCGCCATCCAGCATTTGAAAACCGAGGTACTCGGTCATCGCGCCGTATAAACCGCCCAGTGAATCCGGATCATAAAATTCTTTTATTTTATGAATTTTTCCGTTTTCGCCATAGCCAAAAAATGTTGTCGCGTACTCTCCCTTGCCATCGACACCCATAATCGCGGTCTTTTCCTGAAAACCACTTAAGTGATAGGCGCTGCTGGCATGGGCCAAATGATGTTCTACGGGCTCAAATTCAATCTTACTGCGATCGATACCCAGGTCTTTTAACAATTCAAAAATGTTGTTTCGGTAACGGCGATAGCGACGATTGCCATTAAACAAGGCATCCAGGGCTCGATCCGGGGCATACCAATAGCGTCGCGCAAAATGCCAGCGGGCCGGAGAGGTAATCGGTATCGGAGCGAAGGGGATCGCCACCACATCAATTTCGCTCGGGTCTACACCTGCAAATTCGAGACAGAACTTAGCAGATTCGTAAGGCATTTTGCCTTTTGCGTGTTTATCCCGAAGAAAACGCTCTTCTTCTGCTGCTGCCACCAACTCACTGCCGACATACAAAGCCGCCGACGAATCATGGCCCAGCGCACCGGACAGCCCTAATATCTTTTTACTCATCTCAGACTCTCAGTGCGGGAGTATCAAGCCCGATCTGTTCAAATATAGGATTCAACAAGTGAGTAAAATGTCGGTGGGTATCACCATGCCAATTTGCCATAAATCGTTTCATATCTTTTCGGAAGGCTCTATAAAATGTTCGTTCGCTGCGATGCACGCACATCGCGTCCAGATCAATCACTGTTAAGTTGTTTTTAGTCACAATAAAATTGGTGCTTTTCATATCCCCGTGGCTGATTCTCGAAGCAAGCAAACGATGGAATATTGTTAGAATCGCGGCATCCAGCCACTGTGGGATATCGTGGCCAGGGCGCTTCAACAACCATTGATCGAGCAAGTCTCCCTCCGCCTTTTCGGTGATCAGGTAGGCTTCTTGCCGCAGGCGACCGCTGCGATTCTCCCGCAGCGCCACCGGCTTCGGTGTCGGCACCCCGATCACCGCGAGCGCATGGGCACTCTGCCACGAAAACCAGGCCCGAGAGGGCCGCCAACAGCGACTCAAGCCATGGCTCCAGCTTTTGATATTGTACCGTTTTAACACCCAGGTTGCGCCACCACTGCCAGCAACTTCGAACACTGTCGCGGTGTTACCGTTTTTTAACAGGCGACCGCCGCCGAAACTTGCATCCGGCTGCTCCAGCAACTTGCGTAGCACTGCGTCATCTCGATCTCTGCGCAGCACTAAAAACCGCTGCCAGGTTTTATCGGCCACAAACTCTGTACACGAACGCAGCGATTTTTGCTGATATTTGCGTATTCGCCACAATCTTTTGTTGCGTACTTTTTTTAACAGCGATTTTAACGGTAGTTGCTGTAGCGCTAGCTCTGACGGTAGCTCTGTCGACACTGCTGACTCGCCATAGGCAGAAATTATTTGCGGGATGTCTTTATCGAACAGGGGCGTAAACTGTGCAAAAAATAGCGCTAAATTTTTGATCACCGCATCTTGTTTCAGACTTGCGCAGGCGGTCACCGAGCCGCCATCAATAACGTGCAACTGGCCACCGGAAAATAAAAAATTATCCAAATGAATATCTTGCTGTACCAGGCCCGCCCGATGCATGCGTCCCAAAACGGTTAGAGTCTGGCGTACCGCATTTTGGTCAACCGCAACCCGGCAGCGCGATTCCAGGCTTTCTGCATCGACAAAAAAATCGGTGGCAATTAAAAAGGCCTTGCCCGCAGAGCCATCGCTATCGACAAAACACCAGCGTCGCGCGGGACTCGGAATACTGTGCTGTTCAAGTAACTCCAGGCCGTGCTTTTCTCGAGCATAATCTTTTTTATTAAAAAATAGCTTAACCAAGACCGTTGCGCCATTCCACCGAGCCTTAAACACCACTCTCTTACCGGGCAAATGCCGTAGCACTTGCTCGCACACCAGGGGTTCCAGGCCGGAGAGTTGCAGGGAAAATTGCGTCAACTCATTTACCGAGGCCAAACGTATCGCGTCTACAGACAGGTTTTCTATCGCCGGGCCTTCACTAGCGTTATTCACGTGTGGTAACCCTTTTTTACGCCTTTGCGGTGTAGGGCTTCAGCCTTACTATCCACACGCAACCACTGTTTTATATTTTCCCGGTAAGCTCGCTTGAGACTCGTACCCTGATACGCTGTTATAAAACACAGCTCGTCCCGTCGGGTAAAACCCCCTTGCCGCATCGAGTAACACAAGCTGGATAAATCCTTGATCCGCCAGCGCATAGGCAGGCGTTTTCTAATTTGCATGCGATGCAGATCAATTAAATAAATGGGGCAATCCGCTGGCGGCACATTGGCATAGGGCTCCGACTCATCTAATAAAAAGTGACACAAATAATAATCGCGATGGTTAATCCCGTTGCTGTGCAAGGTGCGCGTAATGCTAGCCAACTTCCGCACCAGTCGTCGCCGCTCTCGGACACCCAGGGTGGCAAGCTGACCATCGGCACAGTAATCTTCAAGGCTACGTGTCGGCTCCAATGCCTCGGTCACAACAAAAGAGAAGCGTCGCGCCGGATTCCAGTTGCGGCGACCGAAACCCGCCGCCGTCATGGTGTCCACGCCCAGACCCTGCAAGCGATTAATCGCCAGCCATTCATTGTCTGCACCCAATACCGGTGCACGCCCACGAATTAGATTTTTAAGAATTTCGCCAAAGCCTATACCCCGATGAATTTTTACAAAATAGCCGCGCCCTTCCATCTCGAAACGCAAAGTGGTGCGGCCGTCCAGCGAGCGGTAAATTTGCCCCTGCAATTCCTCCACTGCTTCGAAGGGATCGCGATCCGCCCACACCCGGGATAGCACATCGGCCAAATATAATTGCATTAGCCCGCTCTCCGCGCCGGTATTAAGCGCTCGATCAAATCTGTAGCGCGCTCAGGCAAACTATAAATATCCGCCGTTTTTGCCCAGGCTAAAGCATGCTCTGACAGCGCACTGGTATCTGCCGTTATTAGTTCCTGCAATGCTCGATCAAACTTACTCTGCTGATAAGGGCTATCGATGACCCGACCACCCCCTGACTCTTCGATAAAATGCGCATACCCACAATTGGCCGTGGTCAGCACCGGAAGCCCCGCAACTAACGCCTCCAACAGTACCGTGCCGGTATTTTCGCTGTAGGCGGGATGCACCAGTAAATCGGCGCCTTGCAAAAATCGCGGCACGTCATCCCGGCCGCTAAAAAATTGTACCTGCTCCGCGATACCCAGGTTTTTGGCTTCACGTTGAAATTGTTTAGGGTCGTCCTGACCAATCACAAATAAGCGTGTATTCGCCAATACCCCTTCGGGCAAGCTTTGCATGGCTAACAATATTCGATCCAAACCCTTGGTTTTAAATCCAGAGCCAATCAATAAAAGGAGTTGCTGGTTTTCTTGCAAAGCAAACTCCTGTCTGAACTCCCGCCGTACTGACTCACGATTCGGTGGCGCGCAGCGACTTTTATCAATACCCGGTGGCAGCAGATGAAAGCGCTGCTCCGGGGTACCGTAGTACTGTTGAAACAGTGGCTGTTGTTGCTCTGAAATCATCAGAATTTCCGTCGCACTCTCATCAGAATCAGCGTCAGTATCAGCACCCGCGCCAAACACGGCTGCTTCATAGCGTGAAAAATGACGGTACCTCGACGTTAATCGATAGGCCTTGCTGCGCAAGTGTCGCGCTTTGTAGGCATAACAGGGATCAGCCGCGTAATAAATATCCAGCCCCGGCATTTTATTAAAGCCCACCACCATATCGGCCGGGTTGTTAACTAATTCTGCACTTACTTCGCGATAAAAATGACGGTAACGCGCCGGGCTGGAAAAGCCTTTTGTAGCGATCAAACGAATATCAAAACCTTCCGGTTTCTCGCCCTGCCAGGATAAAACAAAGACCTGAATACTGTGCCCTCGCGCCTGGCACTCTATGGCAATACGCAAAAAATCACGCTGCAAACCACCGTAGGGAAAATATTTATACAAGCAAAACGCTATCTTCATGTTTCGGTAGCACTCAACAATCGATCGATGGCAGCCAATGCCATATCGGGTTTTAGATCGTTGAGACATTTCAAATGTTGCTTGGGACATTCGCGCTGAAAACACGGGCCGCAATCCACCGGGATCGACAGCACCTCGACTTTATCCGCCAGCGGTGGCGTAAAGTCCGGCGAAGTGGAACCGTAAACCACCACCAAAGGACGCTCCAGGGCTGCCGCAACATGCATCAAACCAGAATCATTACTCACGACTAGTGTCGCAGCGGACAACAGATCGATCGCTTCGGCAAGCTCGGTACTACCGGCCAAATTAAATGCCATGGCCCGAGCGGATTCTGGCAAAGCCGCAATAATAGTTTCTGCAACGGGTTGATCTCGTTCCGAACCCTGCAACCAGACTTGCCAACCGCGGGTAATCATCTCACTTGCCACTTCAGCGTAATAGGCTTCCGGCCAACGTTTGGCGGGGCCAAATTCCGCGCCGGGGCAAAGCGCTAACACCGGGCGTTCTTCATCCAACCCGAGGCGCGTCTTTAATTCAGCAACGCGAGTCACATTGACCCGCAACTTTGGATTGGGCAGTGGTTTGGGTAAGGTATGGTTCGGTGGATAAGCCAGCGCTACGAAGCGCTCGACCATTAAAGGGTAGCTGGTTTTATGCAACAGGCGAATATCATTAAGCAGCCAAAAGCGCATTTCGCCGCGCCAGCCAGTACGCCGTGGAATTCCAGCAAAGGCAGGAATTAACGCTGACTTTAAGGAGTTGGGCAGCACGATGGCCCAGTCGTAACCCTGCGCGGCAAGCTTGCTGGCCAGATCCCGACGACTGCCTAAATCGAGTGAGCCGTGACCCACGGGCATATCGACGGCGGCATCAACCTCTGGCATACGCTCCAACAGCGGGCGGCTCCAGGCGGGCGCGAGCACCGTAATACGGCAATCCGGGTAGCGCTGCTTAAGCACAATAAACAGTACCTGGGCCATCACCATATCGCCAACCCAGGACGGGCCAACGATTAAAATCCTGGTGTGGGTCTCACTACTTGCTGTCATTTATTTCCCGAAACACATCCACTCGCAACACGCCTAGTAAGACAAGGTCACAAACCAGAGCCTTACACGGCTATCAACTAGCAATCGGCGCTAGCCAATCGGTATGGTGATCGAGCCGTCCACGCACCGCATCGAAGTACAAACTTTGCAGGCGCTCGGTAATCGGCCCGCGCGCACCACTACCTATCACTCGGTTATCCATTTCGCGAATCGGCAACACTTCCGCCGCAGTACCGGTAAAAAAAGCTTCGTCGGCAATATAAACTTCGTCGCGGGTAATGCGTTTTTCACGCACTTCATAGCCACATTCGTGGGCAAGTTGAATCACCGTGTCGCGGGTAATGCCGTCCAGGCAAGAGGTTAACTCCGGGGTGTAGATAATGCCGCGATTAACCAGAAAGAAGTTTTCGCCACTGCCCTCAGAGACATAACCTTCGGGGTCGAGCATTAAAGCTTCGTCATAACCACACTCCAGGGCTTCACGCAGTGCGAGCATGGAATTCATGTAATTACCGTTCGCCTTGGCCTTGCACATAGTGATATTGACGTGGTGACGAGTGTAAGACGAGGTGCGGATGCGGATGCCCTGCTCCAGAGCTTCCGGGCTCATATAGGAAGGCCATTCCCAGGACGCTGCAATCACATGGGTCTTTAAACCGTCCGCGCGCAAACCCATGCCTTCGGAACCCAGAAAGGCCATCGGGCGGATATAACCCTCTTCGAGGTTATTTTCCCGCACCACCTGAATCTGCGCCGCGTTTAAGGTATCGCGATCAAAGGGCAATTCCATACCGATGATTTTGGCGGAATTAAACAGGCGGTTGGTGTGATCTTCCAGCCGAAAAATCGCCGTACCATGGTTTTCAGTTTTGTAGGCGCGCACGCCCTCAAATACACCCATACCATAATGCAGTGTGTGGGTAAGCACATGCACCTTAGCCTCCCGCCAGGGCACCAACTCACCGTCAAACCAGATAAAACCGTCGCGATCATCAAACGACATCAAACTTACTCCTCGTACTTAAATAATAATATTTCACTCGGCGCTAGACCTTCTCGTCTAAGCGCCCTGACCTAAACCTGACCGTCCTAACATGGCTACCTAAGCATCGCCGCCTAACAAGTGCTGCCAAACTGTGGTGACTGCCGCTCGCTCCTGGGTGAACGCCTGCACCGCAACCCGGCCAGACTTGCCCCGTCCCTTTGATAGCGAGCCCTGAGGTAACTGTCCCTGGGGTAACTGTAACTGCCGTCGATGTCCCGCTGCGCGATAAGCTTTATAGGCTTCGCACAAATTATCCACATCATGGGATGACATCAGCCCCAGTTTTGCGCAATCACCGAGGATGCGTATATTATCGGTCCAGCGCGTCAACTCGGGATGGCTATGGGACAGAGCCAGAACCTCGAATTGAACCATAAATTCGATGTCCACGATACCTCCGACCCCCTGTTTAAGGTCAAATTCAGCCCCACTCGAGCTATCTTCGCCTTCACTCCCGCCAGAATCCAAATAGCTTCGCATCTTCTCGCGCATGGCTATCACGTCGCTTTTCAGTGTCGCCGTATCTCGCGACTGGCTCAGCACCGATGCGCGCAAGGCCTCGAAACCAGTAACCAGTGTCGAGCTACCGGCGACCGCGCGTGCGCGCACCAGGGCCTGATGCTCCCAGGTCCAGGCGCTCTCGCGCTGATATTTTTCAAACGCCGCCAGCGAGGCCACCAACAGCCCCGAGTTACCCGAGGGGCGCAGGCGCATGTCGACCTCATAGAGAATGCCGGAAGCCGTTTGCGTACCGAGTATATGGATGATGCGCTGCCCGAGCCGCGCAAAAAATGTTTCGTTATCCACCGGGCGCTCGCCATCGGTAGTCAGCGCGCCCTCTGCGTCGTGAACAAACACCAGATCTAGGTCAGAGCTGTGACCCAGCTCCAGCCCGCCCAGCTTGCCGTAGCCCACAATCAAAAAACTCGGTTCATTACCCGAGCTTGAGCCGGGCTTACCATGGCGCAGCTCCATTTGTTCCCGAGCCAGCACCAGCACGTAATCCAAAATCACTTCGGCCAACCAGGTTAGATAATCACTGACTTTCATCAACGGTAGCGCGCCAATAATTTCGCAGGCGGCAACCCGCAGGGCGTGGGCGCGACGAAAATAACGCAGTGCGTCCATCTGCGCCTCCAAATCATCGGCAGGAATACGCAGTATTTGCTGCCGTAATTCATCCGCAATCACTTCGCGCACTGGTGGGGTGTACAAGGTGCGGGGATCGAGTAATTCGTCGAGCAAGGCCGGATAGCGGGTGAGTTCACTTGCCACCCAGGCACTGGCGGCACAGAGTCGCACCACCTGCTGCCGCGCTGCCGGGTTTTCGATAAGCAACACCAAATAGACACTACGTCGCACCACGGCTTCGACAATACCGACGACCCGACGCAGAATTTCATCGGGGCTTGCTGTGTTTTCGCTGCCAAGATTTTTACTATCGAAACCTTCAACATCGAGGCTTCCACAATCAGCAATCAATAAAGGCATTAAGCTATCGAGGCGGCTGCGAACATCCTGCTGCATGGCCATCACTGCGCGACTGGAGTGCAAGCCCCGCAACAGTTTAAACGTCGCTTCATCCTCGCTGTAAGCCAGAGTACGGAGTTCGGTTCTGGCCGCCGCTGAATTTAACTCACTATCATCCACGGCTTCGGTGGACAACACTTCTGCTAATTGCCAAACCGAGCTGGCCTGCTCGTTCACTGGCACTGCACCGTCTCCCTCATCCGGCGCCGACGAAGCGACTTCGTCAAAGATACTGCGCACCACCTGGCGATGAGCGGCGAGCACGGCGGAAAATTGATCCCAGTGTTCAAAGCCCATCATCGCAGCAACCCGACTGCGGCCCTCATCATCGCCGGGCAAAGCCTGGGTTTGCTGATCCCGCCAGGCCTGCACCACGTGCTCGGTGTCGCGCAAAAATCGATAAGCTTCCCAGAGGTGTGCGCCGCCGTTCTCTGACAACAGTTGTTCCGCATCGAGGAGTTGTAGAATTTCTCGCAACCGAGGGTTTTGAAAACGACTGTCGCGACCCCCGCGAATTAACTGGAAGGCCTGGGCGATAAACTCCACTTCGCGAATCCCGCCCGCGCCAAGCTTCACATCTTCAGCTTTACCTTTGCGCGCCACCTCGCGATTGATCAGTGCTTTCATATCCCGCAAAGATTCAATGGCGGTAAAGTCGATGTATTTACGATAGGTAAACGAGCGCAGCATGTCTGACAGCCGTTCGGAAGCAGATTGTTGACCAGTAACAATACGCGCCTTGATCATCGCGTAACGTTCCCACTCCCGACCCTGGGTTTGGTAGTACTCCTCCAGTGCATCGAAGTTGTAGACCAAAGCGCCACTCTGCCCGTAGGGTCGCAAACGCATATCAACCCGAAATACAAAACCATCGACGGTAACTTGATCCAGCGCTTTAATGAGTTTTTGCCCAAGCCGAATAAAAAATTCCTGATTACTTAAAGGCGCTTTTCTAGACGCTTGCCCCCCTTGCGTCTCACCCTCTTCGGGATAGGCAAAAATCAAATCAATATCGGACGATAGATTTAACTCTCCCGCACCGAGTTTACCCATGGCGATCACTACCAGAGACTGCGCCGCGCCAATATCCACTCCGATCGGCTCACCCCACTGCTCGCAGGCCATGGGGTGAAGCACCTCCAGGCTACAACGAATACAGGCATCGGCCAGCGCGGATAAATCGCCGGTGGTTTCCGGCAAGTCGGCTTGACGCGTCAGATCCCGCCAGATAATACGCAGCATTTCGGTATTGCGGTATTTGCGCAGAATTTGCGCTAGCTCGTCTTCACTCGCGATCCAGGCGCCATCGAGCGCCTGCAAGAGAGCCCGCAACTCTTGCTCAAAGTCAGCGGCTGTTTTGGATTGGGCAAAATAGTTATTTTCGGCGCAGGCTAAAAATACCTCGGGCATTTTTCGACAGACACCAGCGGCAAATTCGCTCCCCGACCACACCCACTGTAACTGACGCTGGAAGGTTTCGTCATCTTGTAAATTAGAGAACCTGGCTTTCAGCGCTGCTGGAACGACATCGATAAATTGTTGCCGATAGCGCGAGTAATTCAGCGCCAGGAGTTCTGGCAGCAGTTCTGGCAGCGGTTTTGGTAAGGGCTGGGAGAAAGGTCGGGATAAAGATTTTGTTAATTCGTCAGACACATTAACGACCGATATCAGGTGCCACCCGCATAACTTCTTCTACGGAGGTAATACCAGCGCCTACTTTTTGTGCGCCACTCAGCCGCAGCGTGCGCATACCTTCTTTCATTGCCTGCTTGCGCAGTGCTGAAACATCGCAGTCGGGATTAATAAACGCTTTGAGGCTTTCGGTCACCGGCATAATTTCGTAGAGGCCTTGCCGTCCCAAATAACCGGTATCCCGGCATTCGAGACAACCTGCAGGTTCTGAAAAGTCAGCGGGTGGCGCCGCCGTCCAGGGTGACACCAGTTGTTTCCACGCCTCGACATCGACCGGCGTTTTAGTACAGCAATGATGACACAGGGTACGCACCAAACGCTGGGCCATAACGCCATTAAGGGTTACGTTGAGCATGTGTGCGGGCACGCCGAGATCGAGCAAGCGCGTCACTGCGGTGGGCGCATCATTCGTGTGCAGCGTCGACAACACCAGATGGCCAGTCAACGCCGCCTGAATCGCCATTTCTGCGGTTTCCAGATCGCGGATTTCGCCGACCATGATGATATCGGGATCCTGCCGCATCAGCGTGCGAATACCCTCGGAAAAATTAAAATCAATCTGCGGCTGAACCTGAGTTTGATTAAAGCTCTCCTCAACCATTTCGATGGGGTCTTCCACCGTGCTGACATTTACGCTCTCCGTAGCTAACTGCTTGAGCGTGGAATACAGGGTGGTGGTTTTACCCGACCCAGTGGGGCCGGTCACCAGCACGATACCGTAGGGGCGGGCGACCATTTTTTGCCAGGTTTTATAATCCTCGCCGGTCAGACCCAACTCGGTAAAACTGCGCAACAGGACTTCCGGATCGAAAATCCGCATCACCATTTTTTCGCCAAAGGCGGTGGGCAAGGTAGACAGACGTAACTCGACCTCGCGACCATCCTGAGTCTTGGTTTTGACTCGGCCATCCTGAGGTTTACGCTTTTCCGCTACGTTCATGCGACCCAGTACTTTCAGACGGCTGGTAACCGCACCCATCACCTGCTGCGGCAACTCATAGACCTGGTGCAAGATACCGTCAATACGGAAGCGAATTTTACCCATATCGCGCCGCGGCTCGATATGGATATCACTGGCGCGCTGATCGAAGGCATATTGCAGTAGCCAGTCGACGATACTCACAATATGCTGATCCTGGGCATCGGGATCTGTCAGCGATCCCAACTCCAGCAACTGCTCAAAGTTGGTGATGGGCGAAGCGCCAGAGGACGACTGATCGGCGCCAAATACTGAGCGCGACAGGGTATAAAATTCCAGGGTATATTTTTCGAGATCCGCCGGATTAGCGAATACCCGGCGCACTGTTTTGCGACTAGCCTGCTCCAAACCCGCTACCCAGGATGTGCTGTAGGGTTGAGCGGTGGCGATCACCAGTTCATCGGCAAGTACTTCTAGACACAAAATATTATGCCGCTTCGCGAACTCAAACGACATAACTCCGGCGATTTTAGCAACCTTGGTCTTCAAGGGGTCAATATGGGCTAAGGGCAACTTTGCATCTTCCGCCATCCACTCGGCGAGCGTCGTAACATCTAAAATTTTACCGGGAGCGGCGCAGTTCTCCACCTGCTGGCTCGCGATATATACCAGAGGATGTTGCAGCGATTGTTCGCGGGTACGATAAGTGCCGCTGATCTCGTTGGCGTTCTCCTGCGTTAACAGCCCCCCAACAACCAATTGATCCAGTACAGACGGCAGATTGAGGATACGCTCGAAAGTGGGTGCGACAGCCATATATGCCAATTTCCTGTTACCAAAATAAAACTAATTGTAGCCGATCCAGCCAGCCTTAACACGGTTAGCGCTCAGAGCCGATCATCTCTGGTTTAGCGCCCTATATATGCTCCTCGAAGTCCACCCCCCCTGCTCGGTGTTCGACACCGGTAAACTACTCGGCAAGGCAGACCATCATCCGGATAATTTCCCTGATATAATTCGCCCTGGGCAAAACTAGTAACTCCGGAAAACTGGATTTTATCGTGACTGACCATGTAAAATTTTTTCGCGACACCTCCCCCTATGTGAATATGCATAGGGGCAAAACCTTTGTGGTCATGCTCGACAGCGAAGGCCTTGTTCACGAAAACTTCAAACATATACTCGGCGACCTGGCCCTAATCAACAGCCTGGGTATTCGCGTGGTTTTGGTACACGGCGCTAAAACGCAAGTCGAGCAGCAGCTCCACACGCAAGGCTTACCCTCTCGCTTTCAAGACGGCATGCGCATTACCGATGACACCGCCATGGACTGCGTACTCAACGCCGTGGGTTGTACTCGCATCGCCATCGAAGCGGCCCTGTCGATGAACCCGGCCAATGCGCCTGGGCAGCACACCCGTAATCGCGTGAGTAGCGGCAACTTTATTACCGCTAAACCTGGCGGCATTCGCAATGGTGTCGATTTTCACCACTCCGGCGAAGTGCGCAAAATTGATCGCGACAGTATTCAGCGCCTATTGGATGAAGATAACATTGTGCTGGTTTCACCCCTGGGTTATTCACCCACCGGTGAAGTGTTCAATCTGAACTGCGAAGATGTCGCCACGCAAATTGCGATAACACTACAGGCGGAAAAACTAATCATCCTCGGTGCCGACGCTGGCGTCACCGATGGCGACGGCAAACTAAAAAAAGCCATCTCTCTACCAGACATCGCACACTGGCAAGACCAACTCGGCGAAAACTCGGCGCTAGCCGCAGCGGTGCAAGCGGCTTACCACGCCTGCATGAACGGCGTCGAACGCTGTCACTTGATCAGCTTTGCCGAAGACGGCTCGCTACTCACCGAGTTATTTACGCGTGACGGCTGCGGCACTTTGATTCTAAAAGACAGTAACGAGGTTATTCGCCAGGCCAAGATTGACGACGTCGGCGGCATTCTCGATTTAATTCAACCACTGGAAGAACAAGGTGTGCTGGTTAAACGCTCCAGAGAATTGCTGGAAACCGAAATCTCCCGCTTTTATGTCACCGTGCACCCGGAAGGTATGATCGTTGGCTGCGCGGCCCTGTACCCTTTCTCTGGCGCTCTGGCTTCTAAACCCCTCGCTTCTGGCCCCCTAACTTCTGGGAAAGGCGCTGGCGAACTAGCCTGCGTCGCCACCCATCTGGATTTTTGCAATCAGGGTTTGGCCGGACGACTCCTCGCCTACCTGGAGGACAAAGCCAGAACCGAGCTCGGCCTGAGCCAATTATTTGTGCTCACCACACAGGCCGCTCACTGGTTTCAGGAAAATGGTTTTGTGCCATCAGATATTGAGCGACTGCCCACAGAAAAAGCGGAGCTGTATAATTTTCAGCGCAATTCAAAGATTTTTATTAAATCTCTTTAGCGCTGGCGCTCGCTTCATCTAACCGTAAAACCTTAAGCCTGCAATATCTTAAGTCTGCAACACCTTAAGCCCGGGAAATAAATTCGCGGGTCTCCGTGTTGACCTTTATCACTTCACCGGGCTTTAAATACTCGGGCACTTGCACCACCAGACCGGTGCTGAGTGTCGCGGGCTTAGTGCGCGCAGAGGAAGATGCCGCTTTCATTGCCGGTGCGCATTCAATAATTTCCAAAGCCAAAGTCATCGGCAACTCAATACCAAGCAGATGCCCCTCGCTAACAAGCGCACCGATATTTTCGAGACCGTCAAACAAAAAACAGGCTTCTTCCTCCAGGGTGTCAGCCGATAATAAAAATTGATCGTAACTTTCACTATCCATAAAGGTGTATGACTCAGCATCGTGGAACAGCAACTGCACCGAGCACCGCGAGACATCAACTGGCGTAATGGTTTCATCACCTTTGTAGCGACGCTCAAATTTTTGCTGGCTACTGACATCCCGCCCACTAACTTTGTACAGGGTGCTACCGCTACGCGAAGACGGAGACTGCACCACAACGTGCTTGATCAATATTTTTTTATTGTCCTGCTCGATGACCAGGCCTTTCTTAATTTCATTGGCTTTCATGGGGATTTAGTTCTTAGTTAAAAACACGATAGTTAATTATGCGGGGCTATTTATTAACAAAGCAATTAATAGAGCGGTTCACAGGGCTATTAGCCGAGTTATTAGCAGAGCCGACAGAAAACCACTAGAATGGAAGAGCAGCACAGATAATAATACCGGGAAACCCCGGTATTATTATCTGTACTATTTCCTGCCAACTTACTTTTTGGCAGCTTACTTCTTCGAAATAAAGCCAAGCTAAGCCAAAGCAGGCATTTTTCGCCTAGGCTTTCTTATCAAAATAACGAATGGTCGGTGGCGCAGAAACCCAGGCTCCCAGTGCTTCGATTACGCCGGTCTCGGTGCGCCAGGCAAAGTATTTTTCGTAGGCCGCACGCGACTCCCATTGCTCAATCGCCACAATCGTCGTCGGATCATCTTGATCTTGATGGGCATAAACCTCAATGCAGCCCTCGTATTGCCGAGTCTCTGGCAACAAACCTGCCAGGCCAGCAATAGTATCGTCGATACATTCGGGTTTTACTTTAAGTTCTAACAGTACGGTACAAGCCATGGTAATACTCCTTTTTAAGTTATCGGTGCTTTGTGTAAAATTATAAAATGAGATTTTAATGTATTTTCGATGTAATAAAAGTTAGGCAATTTTTGCCACACCCCAATAATTGTAGGACATTATTTTTGGGGTAAATGGTAGATACATCGTATCCATGGTTTCAATACCAAAACCACTTTCGCGCAACAATTCTGGAATCGGTCGATTCAGGTTACAACCACCGGCTATTTTTTTCCAGGCTGGATTAATGCGATCCTGCCATTTTTTTACATTGGCATCCGGAGCGCGGCCATGTTCGGTAAACACTAACTTGCCACCGGGTTTGAGTACTCGGCGCATTTGCCTCAGCGCCACATCCCACTCCGGAATCGTACACAGCGTGTAGGTTAACAGTACCGTATCAACGCTATTGTCATCCAGCGGGATTTCTTCGCCGGGCAAATCGATCAGTTCGACTTCCAGTCCAGATTTTTCGATATTCGGCAGGGCTCTTTCGCGCATCGCAGCGGAAGGTTCCAGACCCCAAATAAAATCGACTTTATCTCGATCGTAATAGGGCAGATTGAGCGCCGAACCCATACCGACTTCCAGCACCCGACCCTCGCACAGCGGCACCACTTTTTTACGCTGATAACGAAACGGCTTGGTTCCGCAGGCACAATTGATAAAGGGGGCGAGAAAATATTTATCGTATAAGCCCATCACTGAATCTCCGTCACCGCGTAAGTTTTATATTCTCAGCATCTTACAGTAAGCTCAAAGCCTCAGGCAAAATTAAACCCGACTGCAGGCCATATCGCGCGAAGCACTTCGGCATCGCCCCGGGGTCTGGTATTCTGTACGCCTTTCTGACCGGACTGACCGGGAAAACTGCCGCCGCTCGGTTAACAACCTGACGACCTATCTGACTACTAAGGGCCAGAACCATGCCAACCTATCGCTCCCACACCACCACCAAAGGCCGCAACATGGCGGGTGCCCGTGCGCTGTGGCGCGCCACCGGCATGAAAGACGGCGACTTTGATAAGCCCATTATCGCCGTGTCCAATTCCTTTACCCAATTTGTGCCCGGCCACGTCCACTTAAAGGACATGGGCCAGCTGGTGATCGCCGAAATCGAAAAAGCCGGCGGTGTCGGCAAAGAATTCAACACCATAGCCGTGGACGACGGCATCGCTATGGGTCACGACGGCATGCTCTACTCCCTGCCCTCCCGGGATTTGATCGCCGATTCTGTTGAATATATGACCAACGCCCACTGCGCGGACGCGCTGGTGTGCATCTCTAACTGCGACAAAATCACCCCCGGAATGCTGATGGCCGCGCTGCGGCTCAATATTCCCACGGTATTTGTCTCTGGCGGCCCCATGGAAGCCGGTAAAACCAAGCTCTCCGATACCAAGCTCGATTTGGTCGACGCCATGGTGATCGCGGTAGACGACAGCGCCAGCGACGAAAAAGTAGCCGAGTACGAGCGTTCGGCCTGCCCCACCTGCGGCTCCTGCTCCGGCATGTTTACTGCCAATTCTATGAACTGCCTGACCGAAGCCCTGGGCTTATCCCTACCCGGCAACGGCTCGATGCTCGCCACCCACGCGGATCGCGAGCAACTGTTTTTAAGGGCAGGCCGCTTGATTGTCGACCTCGCCAAGCGCCACTACGAGGAGGGCGACTACAGCGTCCTACCCCGTTCCATTGCCAATTTCGGCGCCTTCGAAAACGCCATGTGCCTCGATATCGCCATGGGCGGCTCCACCAATACCATTCTGCATTTATTGGCGGCGGCACAGGAGGCCGAGCTCGACTTCACGCTGACCCATATCGATCAACTGTCGCGTAAAATTCCGCAGCTGTGCAAAGTCGCACCCAGCACCCCGCTCTATCATATGGAAGACGTGCATCGCGCTGGCGGCGTGATGGGCATACTGGGTGAACTCGACCGCGCTGGCTTGCTGGATACCAGCCTGCCCACGGTGTACGCCAAATCCATGAAAGACGCCCTCGATACCTGGGACATCAAACGCGAACCCTCCGCCGAGGTACTGGAGTTTTTCCGCGCCGGACCAGCGGGCATCCCCACCCAAACCGCATTTAGCCAGGCCACGCGGTGGGACAGAGTCGACGATGACCGCGCCAATGGCTGCATTCACAATCTTGAAAATGCCTTTAGCCTGGAAGGCGGCCTCGCCGTGCTCTACGGTAATATCGCCGAAGATGGCTGCGTGGTAAAAACTGCGGGCGTGGATGAGTCGATCCACGTATTTGAAGGCCCTGCCTATATTTGCGAAAGTCAGGACGCCGCCGTAGCCGATATCCTTGCCGACAAGGTGAAACCCGGCGACGTGGTGGTGATTCGCTACGAAGGTCCCAAAGGTGGCCCCGGCATGCAAGAAATGCTCTACCCCACCAGCTATCTAAAATCCAAAGGCCTGGGCAAAGCCTGCGCACTGATTACCGATGGGCGTTTTTCCGGTGGCACCTCTGGCTTATCCATTGGCCACTGCTCACCAGAAGCCGCCGCCGGTGGCGCGATTGCTTTGATCGAGCCGGGGGATATTATTTGCATTGATATCCCCAAACGCAGCATCGATGTACAGCTTAGCGAGGAAGTACTCGCCACGCGGCGCGCCGAACGCGACAAACTTGGCTGGAAACCGGTAGAGAAACGTCCCCGCAAAGTTACTGCGGCGCTGAAGGCTTATGCTCTATTGGCTACTAGTGCCGATAAAGGCGCGGTAAGGGATTTGAGTTTGCTTGACTGATTTTGGTTTGTAATTTTTTACTTATAAAAAGCCCATTAAAAAACCCCGCAAGTGCGGGGTTTTTTATTTAGGACGCCAAGCGTTTAAAACACTTTAAGCCCTAATACCTCAAGTCCTAATATTGATACTGCAATTCAACTCCGATTTCGCGTCCTTTTGCTAGAGGTCCATACACGGATATGCCCGGAACTACCGTGAATGCTGTGGTCGCTAATTCGTCGTCAAGCAAGTTTTTACCGAACAAGGTTGCCGTCCATTTGTCGTCGGCAGTAGAGTAAGCAATTCCTGCATCAAGAATATCGGCAGAGCGCAACGAGTCAGCATTAGAATCGTTCCAAAATCCAGAAGCACGATGCTTATGACTCAAACGTAGCGACATCAGGCCATTTTCAAGCGGGATGTCATAGGTAGCGCCAGCCTGCCAGCTCCAGGGCGCCAGTCGAGGTAAGTCCAGAGCCTCATCGCCACCATCAATATTGCCGTCCCGATTCAAGTCAGCCCTTACGTCATCATAGGTGCCATCGAGATAACCAGCGGACAAAGATATCAGCAAATTGTCGCCAAACAACATTTGCAAATCCATCTCTGCACCTATCACAGTAGCATCGGCGGTATTCTGAATTTGTTGCACAATGTTACCGGAGATATTGAATATCGTTTCGCGCTGCATATCCTCAATTTCGTTATGGAACACAGCAAGATTGAGTTTTACACGACCATCATTCCATTCTGACTTCGTACCAATTTCAAAAGAGTTTTGTGTCTCTTGATTATAGGGTCCAGGCGACGCAACCGGACTGGTATTGCGTAGATTGTAGCCACCACTGCGAAAACCCTTGGTGTAAGTGAAATAAGCGTGAGAACTCTCATTGTAAAACCACTGCAAGCCAAACTTTGGTGTAAAGCTCGACCAATCATCATCATCGGTAAAATCGCTCACACAAGATGTGGACCGGATATCGCAAGGAAAGGTATTGACCACACCCCTGGCGATGTCGGCTTCTTTCTCCTCCTGGGTATAACGAGCCCCTAAGGTCAGCGATAACGAATCCGTCAGCCGGTAATCCCCGTTGACAAACACGGCCCAAGTCTCATGGTCGATATTACCACCAAAGTTTTGCCCGTTACCACCGGGCAGATCCCTCGCCTCCACATAGCTCTGGTTTTGCGTAAAGTAGAAAGTGCCGACGGTAAGATCCAGGCGATCATCCAGAAAGGTACCCGCAAAACGCAGCTCATTACTGAACTGATCCTGATTAACAGAGCCGCCAAGGTTGAACTCAAGGAAACCACCTAACCCAGCATTTGTGCTATCGATATCTGCATCATTAGTTTGCTCGAAATCACGATAGGCAGTGATATTGGTGATCGTACCATTGCCAAAAGCCACATCGTAATTGGTTTCCCAGATAATATGATTCCAACGGGCCTTGTTGAAGCCTTCTTCATTATTATCGGTTTCGAAATCACCTAAGGTGGGGTCTGCTAAATTTTTAGCAGTAGAACCGTCCCCTTCAAGTTCACCCCGCTCGAAGAGAAAAGTCATCTCGAGGTCTTCTGTGGGTGTCCAGGTTACGGCCGGACGAATAACATAAGTTTCGGATTCACCAAAATTATCGTTGTTAGTCGCGCGGTTATCGAAGTAGCCGTTATCATCGCGGTAATAAATAGCAAGTTTGCCGGCGAGCACATCCGGAACCAGAGAACCTGTCACCGAATACGCATACACCTGGTCATTATCCCCAGTGACACTGGCTTTAGCTCGCATGTCAAATTCATGGCTAGGTCGGCGGGTACGCATACTTACAGCACCGCCTGTTACGTTACGGCCAAACAACAAACCCTGTGGCCCACGCAATACTTCAACACCTTCGAGGTCGAAGGTGTCCATAATCACACCCCAGCTCATGCCGTAATACATGCCATCGACAAACACCCCAACCGTCGGATCCACCGAGGGAATCGAGCTATTGATACCCTGGCCCCGGATAGTGAAGTTCGCTGTACCTTTTGAAGTGCCCACACCATCCATAGCCACATTAGGCATTGAATAGGTTAAGTCGGTCATGCTACGTACCTGCAGGGCTTCCAATTGCTCACCGCTGTAGGCGGTCATAGCAATCGGGACTTCCTGTACTTCTTCCCCTGCGCTCTTTTTCCGAGCTGAGGTAACCACTTCTTCCATCAAAATAGCCGCCGCGCCGCGCGCTTTTGGCTTCGCGATCTCCTCTGCACTCACGGCGGTTACCGCTGCGGGAACGTCATCCGCCGCCCACGCTATACCTGCACAGGCGAGGCCGGATATGGCAAACGCAGTTGCCGTTAATGGCTTGATGGTCTTCGCTAAGAACTTTGCTAAGGTATGCATACGATTTATCCCCTTCCTACGTCTATTTATTTCGACTTGTTATTAAAAACGTTTGTTTAGTTATTATTGCTTAACTTTCTTTAATAGCCTTTACAGCTTTCCCCCACGGAAGATTAACATAGAGCATCCGCATTGGTTATAATTATTATTCCCACAATTTATGTATATTAGCTGACATTATCTCTATTTCCAAGCTAAAATAACCCCACCGAACTCATTTTTAATTTTGCTTCAGGCTAGCCCCAGACAAACGAGTAAGTCTGTACTCGATCAACATGGGTTAGATTGTTCGACTAATGAACGACCAAGGAAGAATGCTTTGTTACTAGCACCTTGCTAATGGTTGCTAATGGCATAAAAACCACTAAAATCGACTCGGGCTCGCCCATATTCGAGCTAATGATAAAATCAGATTAACTACAATAGAACACAGCAGCTACGATAAGACAGAACAACTATGGCCATTGGCAAACGTAGAATTGAAGAAGAATCGCAGATAGACCTGACTCCGATGCTGGATGTGGTCTTTATTATGTTGATTTTCTTTATTGTCACCGCGAGTTTTATTAACGAAACCGCTATCGAAGTGCAGCGCCCGCCGACCACGGATGCGCCGCCAGATCTGGAAAACCGCAATATTGTGTTTGATGTTGGCCCCAATGGCGACATTACCCTGGGCGACCGACGTATTGATATCCGCTCGGTGCGCGCCAATGTGGAGCGGCTGCGCGCAGAGAACCCGGAAGCCAAAGTAATTATATCTTCCGACCCAAAAGCCAAGTCTGCGGTTTACATTAAAATTGCCGATCAGGCTCGCGAAGCGGGGATTTACGACATCTCTTTAGCGACCAAAGAAGAAAAATAGTACCTTAGAAAAAACCAAACGTTCAGCGCGGAAATCTAATTGCCACTGCCTCTAAACACTGCCCCAAAAACGCAGCCCCTAAACCCTTGCCCTGAACACAGCTCTAAACACTGCTCTAAACGCTGCTGCTAAGCCCTTACTCTGAACACAGCCCTAAGCTTTCGAACAACCCGCAATATTTGCACCCATATCCCTGAGCTGCTTACGGCGAGCACCCTCTCTATTGGCATGCTCTATCCAGCGACTCGTGTGGTTGGCACTGCGTTCACTGCGCGCCGCTTTTCCAAATGCCGTTGCGGCGTCCTGATAACAATGTAAATTCAACTGGGCACTACCGAGCACCATATAGGTTAAGTCGCTGCGCTTAAGACCGCCCTTGTTAAGCGCATTGCGGGATGCGCGCACGGCTTTTTTATCTTCGCCAATATCCAGATACACGCCGGCAAGTCTCGCCCAAATTGCGCCTTTGCCAGACATATTCGCGGCCTGCTCCAGAGCCGACCTGGCCTTATCTCCGTCTTGCGCCTGCTGCCAGGCCTGGCCCAAAAATTCCAAATTTTTCGCGTTCTTACTAATAACTCCGCCTTTCATACCTTTATCTACCACGCGGGCTGCCAAAAACGGCGCGTCGGCCCCCATAAACAGATAAGCCATACTCAGTAATTCGCGCTCTTTGCTCATATTGCCTACGAGATAGCCCAATTCGTTTGCCACCAACTGATTCACATCCTGGTTTAACTCGCCGTACATGCCGCCGAGTTGCCGCCAATAACTGAATTTAGGGTAGTGCTTGATCAATTTTTTGAGCACGCGGACAACACTTTTATAATTTTGCTTATCGTAGTACAGCACCCGCTGCAGACCCCACCAGTTTTCTTTGGGTAGCTTGCCTTTGTTGGTCCATTCGGCAATACCTTCGTTGACCAGACGCAAGGCGTCATTTTTGCGATTCAACTGGTAATAGGCTTGCGCCAACAAAACTTTGGCGTCGGGACCGACCACCGCCGACTGTTTCATCCAGGTTTCCAGATAGCGCGCGGCGTTGCCATAATTTTCGGTAGCAAAATACAGTTGCGCAATTGAATAGTAGACGCTGGTTTTCATGCGCTCGTCGGTGCCGGGCTCGTCGAGCACCTTTTTATAATTGCTGATCGCCCCGTTCAGGTTATCACTCGAGTAGTGGGCGTAGGCCAGGAAATTCCATACCTGAGATTTTTCGTAACTAGAGGTACAAAGGCTGCTCAAAGATGCTTTTAACGAGGACTTGGCCTGCGACCAACGCTCGGCTTCTAACTCCACCTGAATCTGTTCGAGTTTTTTACCGCACTTTTGGCTCACCGCCGCAGTTTTTTTGGTTTTGGTGTTTTCGTATTTACGCTCTTCGGCTTCAGCAGCCTGCGCGATATTCCACAAGGGCCCAGCAGACAGACCAATGCGATCGCCAGCAACTTGTATCGCCGCCAATAACACCGCGACGACCGCTATTCGCCCACGGATGCTTGAGCGAAACGGATGAGGCATTTTAAATCGCAGTGTTTGATTCACTAAAGTCTCTCGCCTGGCGTTCTCATTAATTTTCTATCTGAAACGAAAACTTATACATCACACCCGACACTTCCTCGGGCTTACCATCGACTACTCGGGGGTTATATTTTAATTTCAACGCCGCTTTTAACGCCGCCCTGCCGAAACCATAATTAGCAGGATGCTCTTCCACCAGTATCGGATCGCGAACACCACCGGCAGTAGTAATAATGACCTGGATTACCGCATAACCTTCCTTGCCCCGCGACAGGGCACGGCGAGGATAGATCGGCTGAGGTACGTACAGCGGGATGTAATCAGTATCCCGCGCAAAGCCACCGCCCAGACCTATATTAAGGGTAGAACTTAAATCCGGCGCGGCGATGCTCACCGCATCTAAATCTACCTGGATATCGACATTCTGTTCGGGCAAGGGTGGTGGCGGTTTATCGGGCTCGTCCGGTTTGTCCGGCTTCACTTCTTTAATGTTTTCGCTAAGCTTTCTATCGGGCTGCCAAATATCGGCAATTTTCCGGGCGGACTTTTCGTCCAGCTCACTCTCGTTATTGAGAATCAGCAAGTACATTAATACCACCAGGAAAAAAGCGACGATCACGCCAATAATAGCGGCGCCTGTCAGCCTTAGGGTTTTATTTGCCACCGCGCTACTCATTCAGGGTCGATACCGAAATATCAGCAATACCAACTTCTTTGGCCGCATCGGCGACCAGGGCAATTTTTTCTACGTCCGCTTCACCATCAACCTGTATCACCAGGCCGCCCTTTGGACTTTCGTTATACAGCCTCACCAGTTGTAATTTAACCAGGCTTTCTTTAATTAAATTTTTATCAATCCAGATTTCGTTATTAGCATTAATGCCCACCAAAATTCCGGGTTTTTTCTCATAGGCAGTGACGGTGGGCGTTTTATCTACTTCAATTCCAGGAGTCTTAATAAAGGATGCGGTAACAATAAAAAAGATGAGCATAATGAAGACCACATCCAACATCGGCGTGAGATCTAAAGCCTGCCCCTGATCTTCGTTTCTTCTACTAATGTCTCGCATAAATACAACCGCGCCTTACTATTATCTATTGTCGATAAAACTTTTACAGTCAACCCTTGCGTTAATCCAGGTTCAAATTATCTTCCAGCAATTGTTTCTCGGTTTTCGCCAATTTTTCTAGATAGGTAAAACCAAATACGCCGGAGAGCGCCGTCACCATTCCCGCCATGGTCGGTATGGTCGCCATCGAGACCCCACTGGACATCGCCTTGGCATCACCGCCACCAGTCAGGGCCATCACCTCAAACACTCGGATCATTCCGGTTACGGTGCCCAGCAAACCGAACAGGGGAGCAAGAGCAATCAGGGTTTTAATTAATGGCAAATACTGGTCGATCTGCATGCTGACCTGCGAAATTAATTTCTGCCTAATCTGGTGAGCACGTTTGGATTTCCGTTCAGCGCGCCCGTCCCAGTCTTTCAGGATATGGGCCATCTCTTTCTTCAAGCCGGTTTTGTAATACCACGCCCGCTCAACGAGAAGGGCCCACATCACCACGGCCAGGCCAAATAAAAACCACAAAACCGTGCCGCCGAGATCCATAAAATCCCAGACCCCTTCCCACATGTCCTGCAGCAGATACATACTTAAGAGCGCTCCGCCTTTTCAGCAACGATGCCGACACTTTGCTCTTCCATAATATGCAGAATTCTTTGCGCGTAACCGTTTACCCAGGTGTGCATTAATACCGTGGGGATGGCGACCACCAAACCCAGTACCGTCGTTACCAGTGCCTGGGAAATACCACCCGCCATCATTTTAGGATCGCCGGCACCAAATACGGTGATTTGCTGGAACACCACAATCATCCCGGTCACCGTACCCAACAAACCACCCAGGGGGGCTACCATGGCAATGATTTTTAATAAATTAACACCGAATTCAATTTTCGGCCGCTCCTTGAGAATCGCTTCGTGGAGTTTAAGCTCCATGGATTCTGCATTGAGCCCGGCATTTTGTTCCGCCACCAACAACACTCGACCCAAGGGATTATTATCGTTGGCCTGATCGGCTTTAAGCTGCGCACTCATTTTCCGGGAAATTCCTGACAGCACGATAAAGCGCCACAGGGCCAATAAAATTGCCACCACCCCGACCGCGGAAATAATGTAGCCAATCTCCTTACCCTGATGCCACTTCTCCATCAGCGTCGGCGTATCAATCAGTGCTTTCAATAAACCGCCGCCACTGGGGCCAGTAGGATCGATACCGGTGCGCACAAAACCTTCACTCGACGACTGTAGATTTTTTGCCGCTTTGACAATGGAACCACCTGGCTGACGCGGCAATTCGGACAACACACCCCCGGTAGGTTCGTACATTAAATAATTGCCGTCGGCGATTAGGTTAAAGCTGCCAATACGGACTACTTCCCGAGCACTTTTTTCGCCACTGGCGCTAATCACTTCGGAGGGGAAGCGCACCACCTTGCCCGATTCCATCATCTCGCGATGAATTTCGAACCACAGGCCCTCGATCTCTGCCAATTTCGGCAACCTGGTGTTGCTGCTCATTTTATCGATCAGTTCTTGCAACTGTTCGGTGCGACCGGGGAACTGGGCGCTAACAATAGATTGCTCCATCGTTGCAACCGCATCGCCCGCCGTAGAAGTTAGATGTCCGAATAACTCTTTGAGAGTGCCCAGGCGCCGCTGCAATAATTTATTTTGTTCTTCCAGGCTGATTTCATTATCGGCAAAAGTTTTTTCAAGTTGCTCGCTTTTGCGTTCCTGAGCAGATTTTTCAGCTTTCGCGCTGCTTAACAAGCTCTGCTGTTCACTTTTAGCGCCGACAAATTCCTGTTCGCGCTGCTTATGTTCTTTTGATTCATTGATTTTTGCGCTTTTTACCAGGCGCAACAAGGCGTCCACCGAAGCGGCCTGCTCGGCGGCGTAACTAGCCCCCGCTATCATCACGCTAGCGGCAATTAATATCTTTAGACTACGCTGCATAGAGTTTCTCATTGCACCGCCTCCGGAGCCGGAATCGGCAGCTTAAGTATATCGATCGCCGCTTGTTTTTTAGCAATGCGGATACCCTTGGCGGTCGCGGAACGATATTCTCCGGAACTTATCGGCTGCCATTTACCGGCGCTGGAATCCCATACGCCTGTCTGATTTTGGTCTGAGGTTTGATAGAGTAAAGCGACCCGGCCAACGCGTAAAAACGTTACCTGCCGCTCCTGGCCATCGATGGGCAACAAGCCACTGTATTCGCTAATGGTGCTGCCGTATTCGGATTCAAAATTGTACAGCTCTAATACCTGGCGGAATTTTTCTGCCGAACTAAACCGGGAAGCGTCGAGGTTGGCCCGCACCTGAGTGATGCTGTCTAATCGTACTTCACGATTAAACGGTAAATCCAGATTGACGTATTGCTCCAGTGCGTCGAGCATTTTGATCGACAGGGGCATAATTTGCCGCTCGATAATCGTCGCGTTCTCGATCGACTCGGTAATATCGGTCATCGTGGTTTGCTGATTTTCTATTTGTTTTTCCAGCTGGGCGTTGTATACCCGCAAGCCTTCAATTTCTTTATTGACGACGCGAAAGTCCTGCAGGATGTCGTAGGTTTGATCGGCTAATTTATCGATGCGCTTCTGGGAATTTTGCGCCGCCGCGGTTTTGTCTGCACCTGCTCGCAATACCGTATCGACATCCGCTGCCGAAACATTCACCGCTATAAAAATCATGGCCGTAAAAACCGTAGCCGCAAAACCCAAACCGGATAAAAAGTGTTTCATACCTAACCTCGTTATGTTGATGCGGGAAATAATCAGGCGACAAATCACCTACCGCAAACTTTTACCACCCTGTCAACGCGCCTGTTAATAAATTTATACCGCGTTTCACAGTACCGACAACTACCGGCTTTAAGCCCTATCTATTATTTGTTCTAGCAGGTCTAAATACCTTCCTACATACCTTCCTACATAGCTACGCGAAACTCACACACTCATTCTTAACTTATTGTTCTGATAATCGTATTAATTTGCGAGCTTAAGCCAAATCGATCAACCTGCTTAGGAGCCTACCAATACCCACTGGCAACCGCCATTAAAAATTAAGGCACTCATTCAACCTGAGCAGGCGCAAAAAAGTATCACAAGGTGTTGACCAATACTAGGCTTTCTTCGACATTCCTGCGCCGCCTTCGTTTATCGTCACCCAGCAAGCCTAGATCAGCGCCCCGTGTGCAACACTTTATCCAGAACTCTAAAACTGTAGTCGGGCATGTCCCCTGCGGATGCTACGCTGCGAACCACGCGCTCGCCCCAATTTGGGGCATCGAGCTCCGGGAAAAACGCGTCACCTTCGATATCCACATTAACCTTAGTCATATAAATTCGATCTGCCAAGTTTATCGACTGTCGGTAAATTTGCTCGCCGCCAATCACCATGACTTCATCCATCTCGCTCGCAGCCGCCAGCCTTGTCGCTAGTTGCAGCGCTGCCTCAATGGAGTGACACACCTCAACTCCGGGAGAATGCCAATGCTGGTCTGAGGTGATAACAATATTACCCCGTCCCGGGAGTGGCCGCCCAATGGACTCAAAGGTCTTGCGGCCCATCACGATCGGCTTGCCCATCGTTACGCTTTTAAAATACTTAAGGTCTTCCGACAGGTGCCATGGCAACTGGTTTTTCACGCCAATCACGCCATTGTTGGATACCGCTACTATTAAGGACACTGTGACCATAGATGAATTTCCTGCGTTTGTGCTTACGTTTGAACTTACCTTCGAATTTAGTACCGCCAAAATTTTAGTACTGTAAAGACCGACATTGTAAAGAAAGGAGGGGGAAGCCGGCCACTTAATACTTACCAGCGCCTTCTTGCCTTCTAGTACTCGCCAACCAACTAGCCAACCAGTACTAGTCAGTCACGACAATCGTTAGCGCTACCGCGTCCAAGGTAAGTATTATCGCTCGCATGTTATAAATTTTTATAGAGATTTCAACTAGATGCACACTTCATTAATGCCTTTATTCGAACCTTTGACCTTCGCCCACGGCTCGGCTTTAAAAAACCGTTTTATGCTAGCGCCGCTCACTAATCTGCAAAGCCATACCGACGGTCGCTTATCCGACGACGAGCACCGCTGGCTCACTATGCGCGCTGCGGGTGGTTTTGCCCTAACCATGAGCTGTGCTGCCCATGTGCAGGCCATCGGGCAAGGCTTCCCCGGGCAGCTGGGTATTTTTTCCGACACCCACCTCGAAGGCTTAAGCCGCCTGGCCAAAGATATTAAACAACACGATAGTTTGGCGGTGATGCAACTGCACCACGCGGGCATGCGCTCTCCGGAAGAACTTATCGGCGGCCAGCCCGTCGCGCCTTCAGACGATGAGGAAACCGGGGCACGAGCACTATCAACTGCCGAAGTGGAGCAACTCATCGAAGATTTTATCGCCGCCGCAGAACGCGCCGAAACCGCGGGCTTCGACGGTGTCGAGCTGCACGGCGCCCACGGTTATATGCTGTGTCAGTTCTTGAGCGGAGAAATCAACCACCGCGAGGACCAATACGGCGGCTCACTGGACCATCGCGCTCAACCTTTATTCGATATTATTGCGGGGATTCGCAAGCGCTGCCGGGCTGATTTTAACGTCGGCGTGCGCCTGTCCCCGGAGCGCTTTGGTATGCAGTTGATGGACGTGGTTGCAATTGCCCAACGCCTGATGACCGAAGCCCAGATCGATTACATCGATCTTTCGTTGTGGGATGTGTTTAAAGAACCAAACGAAGAGGGTTACCAGGGGCGCAGCTTGCTGTCTTATTTTACCAAACTGGAACGCGGCGACGTGCGCATTGGTGTCGCTGGAAAAATCAGGACGCCGCAAGATGCCCTACGCTGTCTCGACGCCGGCGCTGATTTTGTTTTACTGGGCAGAGCCGCGATTTTGCATCACGATTTTCCTAAACTGAGCGCGGCGAATAATGACTTTGTGCCGGTAAGCAATCCGGTATCGGAGGATTATTTAAGGTCCGAAGGTTTAGGCGAGGCCTTTGTGGAATATATGGGAACCTGGAAAGGTTTTGTGGAACAAACATCTTCGCCAACAAAGAGCTAAATCGCTATCGGCGCGGCAATACCCGGATGGGGATCGTAGCCTTCCAAAGTAAAATCGTCATAATCAAAATCAAATATATTGTCGACTTGTGGATTGAGAATCATCTTCGGTAATGCGCGGGTGTCCCGCGCCAACTGCTTGTCCGTCTGCTCCAGGTGGTTAGCATATAAATGCGCGTCGCCCAGGGTGTGAATAAATTCACCGGGCTGCAAGCCCACCACCTGCGCAACCATAAGCGTTAATAGCGCGTAGGAAGCAATATTAAAGGGCACGCCAAGAAAAATATCGGCGCTGCGCTGGTAGAGCTGGCAACTCAATTTACCTTCCGCAACATAAAACTGGAAAAACGCGTGACACGGGGCAAGCGCCATGCGGCCCTGTGCTACATTGGCCTGGGGCGAAATACTTTCGTCGGGCAGCTGCGCCGGATTCCAGGCCGTCACGATTAAACGCCGAGAATCAGGGCGGCTGCGTAACTGCTCTATCACCTCACTAATTTGATCAATAGCGCCACCGCTGGGCGATGGCCAGGAACGCCACTGGTAACCGTAGACCGGGCCGAGGTCGCCATCAGCCGTCGCCCACTCGTCCCAAATACTAACGCCGTTGTCGCGCAAATATTGTGTTTTGGTGTCGCCTTTTAGAAACCACAGCAGTTCGTAAATAATAGATTTTAAGTGGACTTTTTTGGTGGTCACCAGGGGGAAACCCGCTGCGAGATCAAAGCGCATTTGATGGCCAAACACACTGAGCGTACCGGTGCCGGTGCGGTCGCCCTTTTGTACACCGCTAGTTCGCACGTGATCCATTAAATCGAGATATTGACGCATGCCTTTAGCGTTCTCCTACAAGTCGTATTCATGATTTGTTTAAAAAAACTTGCTACGTAATTATTTTACTGATTTATTAACAACGCGGTGCCGAACCGTGGCAAACACGATTAACAGAATACCCGCCGCCGCCATCGGCAGACACAAAATTTGTCCGCGGGTCATCCAGCCATCGACATCAAAACCAATATGACTATCCGGTTGCCGCACAAACTCTACCGCAAAACGGAATACCGCATAAGCGAGTAGAAACACACCGCCGACGGCCCCTGTCGGACGCGGCTTGCGGGAATACCAAAACACAATAATAAATAACACCAGGCCTTCCAGCAGCGCTTGATACAACTGGGATGGGTGGCGAACAAGTTGTTCGAGATCGCGGGGGAATACCATGCCCCAGGGTAGATCGGTCTGCCGACCCCATAATTCCTGGCCGATAAAGTTACCGATGCGGCCCAGGCCTAAACCAATCGGCACCAGCGGCGCAGTGAAATCTGCCACCGCGAAAAACGATTGTTTAATTTTGTGGGCATACAGCGCTATCGCCGCCACCACGCCGAGCAAACCGCCGTGGAAGGCCATACCACCTTCCCAAATGCGAATCACCCACAGCGGGTCGGCCATCCATTTGTCAAAGTTGTAAAACAGGGCTGAACCTAAACGGCCACCAATAATAACGCCTAGCGCCGCGTACAGAATCAGATCTTCTATTTGATGGGAGCGCACCGCCGACCAGGCACGCTTGCTACGCTGGTGGGCCACCAACCAGGCCGCAGCGAAACCGAGCAAGTACATCATGCCGTACCAGTGCACACTCACAGGCCCCAGGGAAAAAGCGACGGGATCGATGTCGGGATACGCAATCATAATTATTCAATTACCACTAAAGTGACGAAATTTTCCGCTAACCTTTACGGTTAAACGGTTTCACGCAAACTGATTACCGGCCAGCCACGGGTTTCTGCTTCGCGGCGCAACTCGTCATCGGGATCGACAGCCACCGGGTTATCGACAATCATTAATAAAGGCAGATCGTTACCGGAGTCGCTGTAAAAAAAACTGCCCTCGAGACCCTCGCCAATTAGCGCACCAGTTTTGCCATCCTCGCCCGGCTGCGCACCAAAACCTCTCTCTGCCAGCCACTGCTGCAAGCGTATTACCTTACCTTCTTTAAAGCTCGGCTCGCCCACTACCGCACCGGTATAACGACCGTTCAAGATTTCCGGCTCGGTGGCGATAATGTCGCTTACGCCCAGCGCCGCACAAATAGGTTCGACCACAAAGCGATTGGTAGCGGTAATAATGACCAGTTGATCGCCTTGCTCGCGATGCTGAGCGATGAGTGCTTCAGCCTTCGACAACCAAAGGGGGCGAATAATGTCTGCCATAAACTGTTGATGAATCGCCGCAAGCTCACTGAGCTCCATTGCGGCCAGAGGCGCTAAGGCAAACCGCAGGTAGGCCTGAATATCGAGCTGTCCCCGCTGATAGTCGCGATAAAACACCTCGTTGCTACGCTGATACAGATCGGCGTCAACCTTGCCAATGCTCACCAAAAATCGGCCCCATTCGTAGTCGCTATCCCCGGCAATGAGGGTGTTATCCAGGTCAAAAAGGGCCAGCGGCATAAGTCGGTAAGGGTTCCGTATCGATTGGGAAAAACGGCGCATGAGCATAGCGTTATTTGCACTGCGCCACAATCCGCATTGGTGCCGTCTGCCTAACTGTGGAACAATACCTGCATACTTATAATTACCGACGTAGGGAACGCTACGAAAACCCCATGACAGACAATATCGACAAAGACGGCTTTCGCCCTAATGTAGGTATCGTGATTTGCGATAGCCAAGGCCGTGTATTTTGGGCGAAACGAGTGAGGCAAGATGCCTGGCAATTTCCTCAGGGTGGCATCGACGCGGGCGAGTCTCCGACTCAGGCAATGTATCGCGAACTTAAAGAGGAAGTCGGCCTCGGTCAGAACGATGTCGAACTGCTGGCGCAAACCCAAAACTGGCTGCGCTACCGCCTGCCGCAACGCTATATCCGCAAAGGCGGTAGTGGGCGCTGCGTGGGCCAAAAACAAAAATGGTTTTTACTGCGTCTCATCAGCGATGAGTCTCGCATCCTGTTCGATCAGTGCGAGAAGCCCGAGTTCGACGGCTGGCGCTGGGTTAATTACTGGTATCCGGTTAGCCAGGTGATCGACTTCAAGCGTGGCGTCTACCGCCGCGCTTTAAAAGAGTTAGCCAGGGCACAACAACAACTGGAACAACAAGGTTTGGCCGAAGGTAGAGCTGACCGTGCTTGATTCACTGCGTAAAATTGTTCAGGCGGTTAACAACGCTGAGGATTTTCCGAGCGTACTGAATATTATTGTCGATCAGGTTAAAAACAGTATGGACACCGGAATGTGTTCGATTTATCTGCTCGACAAACAGTCCACCCGCTATGTGCTGTGCGCCACCAAGGGCCTGCTGTCAGAAGCCGTTGGTACGGTGGCCATGACCACCGACGAAGGCCTGGTCGGTCTGGTTGCCGAGCGCGCTGAACCCCTCAACCTCGAGCACGCAGAAACCCATCCCCGGTTTTCCTACTTCCCCGAATCCGGTGAAGAAAAATATAGCTCGTTTTTAGGCGCGCCCATCATTCATCACCGGGAAGTACTCGGCGTATTGGTCGTACAACAGCAGCAGCGCCGCAAATTCGACGAAAGCGAAGAGGCCTTCCTGGTTACCATCTCTGCCCAACTGGCCGGGGTGATCGCTCACGCAGAGGCCACTGGGAAGCTGGCACTAACCACCTCTCCTGACAGCGATAAAAGTCGCGATACTGCTTACCAGGGTATTGCCAGCGCTCCCGGCATCGGCATTGGTCACGCCGTGGTGCTGTCTTCCCCCTCCGATCTCTACGCGGTACCCAAACGCCGCGCCGAAGATCCAAAAGCCGAATTGCGCCAGTTTCGCAAGGCGCTGAGAAGTACTCGATCCGACATTAGCGCTATTCAGGACAGCCTCACCGGCACGCTCAATAAGGAAGAGCTGGCCATGTTCGATGTTTATCTGAGCCTGCTCGCTGATCGCTCACTCGGTGGCGAAGTCGTGGCATTGCTCAAACAGGGCTTCACTGCGCAAAGTGCCTGGAGCCAGGTGATTATTGAGCATATTCGCACCTTTCAGCGCATGGACGACGAATATCTGCGCGAGCGCGCCGCCGACGTGCGCGATCTTGGCAGACGCGTACTTGAACACATGCAGCAAACCTCGAAACTCGACCGGGTGTTCCCCAAAGACACCATCCTGATTGGCGAAGAACTCGCTGCCTCCCATCTGGCGGACATCTCGCTAGAAAACATCCGCGCCATGATATCGGCGCGCGGTTCGCAAAACTCACACATGGCCATTATTGGTCGTTCGATGGGCATTCCCACCGTGATGGGCGCGGTAGATCTGCCCTGGGCAGAATTGGACGGCTTACAAATTATCGTGGACGGCCACGAGGGTCGTGTTATCCCCAATCCTTCCCGCAAAATATTGCGGGCCTACAAAGCCCTGTACCGGGATGAACAAGCCCTGGCCAAAGATTTACTGGCAACCCGCGACCAGCCCTGTGTTACTACCAATGGAGATCCGGTGTCGTTATGGGTTAATACCGGCTTGCGCGTGGACACCCAGCTATCGCTGGAATACGGCGCCGAAGGTGTCGGCCTGTATCGCACCGAAATCCCGTTTTTCCTTTATGAACGCTTTCCCTCCGAGGAAGAGCAACGCCTGATTTACCGAGAACAACTGGCGTTGTACGCGCCCCGCCCGGTCACCATGCGCACCCTCGATATTGGCGGCGACAAATCGCTGCCCTACTTCCCCATCGAAGAGGAAAACCCCTTCCTGGGTTGGCGCGGCATTCGCGTAACGCTGGATCATCCAGAAATTTTTCTCGCCCAGGTGCGCGCCATGATGCGCGCCAGCGAAGGCATTAATAACCTGCGCATTTTGCTGCCGATGATTTCCAACACTTTAGAGATGGATAGCGCGGTCGCGTTGATCAACCGAGCCTATATGGAACTCACTATAGAGGAGGGCTTCCGTCTCGAAATGCCGAAAATCGGCGCTATGATCGAGGTTCCGGCAGCGGTGTACCAAACTCGCGAGCTGGCCCAACGCTCCGATTTTCTTTCGGTTGGTACCAACGACCTCACTCAGTATCTACTGGCGGTCGATCGCAACAATCCCCGAGTCGCAGAGCTGTACCACTCCTTTCACCCGGCCCTGCTCGCCGCACTCACGGATATACACCGGGAAGCTAAAGCCGCTAACTGTGAAGTCAGCGTCTGTGGAGAAATGGCCGGCGATCCTCTGGGTGCCGTGTTGTTGATAGGCTTGGGCTACCACACACTCTCCATGAGTGCCGCTAATTTACTCAAGGTAAAAGCCGTCGTTCGGCAACTCTCCAGCGCAGAAATGCAGGGCATTGCAGCTCTCGCCTGTACTCTGCCCGATGCCCCCTCGATTAAAGCCGAATTAAATAAAGCCCTTGACCGCCCCGGTATCACGCGCCTGATTCGCTCGCAAAACACCGCGCCCCTGTTAACTTAGGTTAACTTAAATTAATTTTACCCCGCTGTATAAAGTTAAGCGCTAGCTCTAGCTCTAGCTCTAGCTCTAACTCTAACTAAAGGTATCGCAAGCCCGAACACTGCCCTGGGAAAACCCCTGTTTAAACCATCGCACTCTTTGTGCCGACGTGCCGTGGGTAAAACTTTCTGGCACCACGTAACCCTGCCCTTGTTTCTGTAGCCTGTCGTCGCCAATCGCGCTGGCGGCGTTAAGCGCTTCTTCGGTGTCACCCACTTCAAGAATGCTTTTGGCGCGCTCCGTGTGATACGCCCACAGCCCGGCGAAGCAGTCGGCTTGCAGTTCCAACTTTACCGACAGCGCGTTGCCTTCGGCCTTGCTGACACCACGCCGCGCCTGATGCACCCGGCTGGATGTGCCCAGCAAACTTTGTACGTGGTGACCGACTTCGTGAGCGATAACATAGGCCTGGGCAAAATCCCCGGGAGCGCCGTGGCGCTGCTTAAGGTCGTTATAAAAACCGAGGTCGATGTATATTTTGCTATCCGCAGGACAATAAAATGGCCCCATCGCAGACTCGGCCATACCGCAGGCAGATTTTACGACATTCTTAAACAACACCAGCACGGGCTCTCGATAGGTGCTTCCGTGAGACTTAAATACCTCGCGCCAGGTATCTTCCGTATCGGCCAACACTACGGCGACAAATTGAGCTAATTGATTTTCCTCGGCGGAACCGCGATAAGGTGCAGACTGGGTTTGCGTCTCCCCGTTCGAGCCACCCAAACCACTCAAACCGCTACCTAACTGGCTGGCGGTTTGCGGGTCGACACCAAAGTAAATCGCGATCAGGGTAATCACAATCGCACCTAGACTCCCGCCCTTGGCTTTGCGACTCACACGGCTGCCGCGACGATCTTCAATATTGCTGCTGGAACGACGATTTTTCCATTTCATAATTCAACAACCCTCGCTAGCTCACAGCGGCAAACACTGCGTTCGACGTATAAGAACCACTATTCCCTTCAGGCTTGTTAGAATTCGGCCAAAATAGTATCCAGAAAATAGTGGCCTTTGTCCGTAACTTTAAAATTCTGATGTTGGTTTTGGGGCAGCGCTTCCACCAGGCCTTGCGACTCCAGTTTACGCCAAGCTTCGACGATATTACCGAAATCCATACCAGTGCGCTCGGCAAAATAGTGCTGCGGCACGCCTTGATTAAGCCGCAGGGCGTTCATCATAAATTCCAGTGGCAATTCTTCGTTATTGAGCAGACGGGTATCCGCAAGGTAGCTATCTTCGCGGGCAAGGTAGCCCTCTGGGCGGCGCGTTTTTCGGGTACGCACAATATGCTGCTCCTCGGCTACGGTAATTTTGCCGTGGGCGCCGGCACCGATACCAAGGTAATCTCCAAACTGCCAATAATTGGTATTGTGCCGACTGTCCTTACCGGCCTGGGCATAGGCCGAAACCTCATATTGTTTAAAGCCTTCCTGCTCCAGCAGAGCCTGTCCGTAACTTTGTATCTCAGCCAGTATGTCGTCCCTGGGTAAGGTCGGCGGCGCGGAATAAAACTCCGTGTTGGGCTCTATAGTCAGTTGATACCAAGACAGGTGCGTGGGTCGCAAAGCCATGGCCGTGGAAAGATCGACGGCGGCCTGCGCCAACGTTTGCCCTGGCAAGCCGTGCATTAAATCGAGATTGATATTGTCAAAACCCGCCTGGCGAGCAAGCGACACCGCTCGCCGCGCTTGCTCGCCGGAATGGATGCGCCCAAGGGTTTTTAAATGTTCGTCGTTAAAACTTTGTATCCCGATGGAGAGCCGATTGACCCCCGCCTTGCGATAGCCTTCAAAATGACCGCTGTCGGCCGTACCGGGATTCGCTTCAAGGGTGATTTCTATATCGCGGCTAAAACCAACAAAGTGCTCTGCGGCATCCAGCACTTCTCCAATCGCCTTTGCTGAAAACAGGCTCGGCGTGCCACCGCCAAAAAATATGCTGTGTAACTCTCGACCCTGAACATAATCGAAATCGCTACTAAGATCACGAATCAGCGCCTGGGTGTATTCGGCTTCGGGAATAT
This sequence comes from Porticoccaceae bacterium, assembly GCA_036961295.1. Classification (GTDB taxonomy): domain Bacteria; phylum Pseudomonadota; class Gammaproteobacteria; order Pseudomonadales; family Porticoccaceae; genus JAGPUQ01. Next base: position 369,323 of record JBALVX010000002.1, read on the forward strand.
TGGACTCTGCTTCTTTTGATTTCCTAGAGCCTGATTTTCGAGAACTTGATTTGCGAGAGGCTGACTTACTAGAACTTGGCTTAGCAGAGCTGGCAATAATTTTTGCGTTGCCTTTTACATCATTTCTCATATCACCACGACTCGCCAGAGAGTCGATACTGTGAGAATTAAAATCGCAATAAGGACATTTTTTAACGCACCAGGGAATATGCACATAGAGCGAGAGCGGCGGTAATTTAAGCATGGCGAATGGTGTTGCCCTGAGTATGTTTATTAACACCACCACTGGCGAACGCAGCCAATAATTGTTTCATCGCCTGCCCGCGATGGCTCACAACATTTTTTGTATCGGCAGGTAACTGCGCCGAAGTACAGTTTTGATCCGGCGCAAAAAATAACGGGTCATAACCAAAACCGTTGATTCCTCGGGGCTCCGACAAAATCATGCCTTCCCAGGTGCCCTGACAAATTAGCGGACTGGGATCCTGAGCGTGGCGCATATACACCAGCACGCACTGAAAGCGCGCGCTACGTTGCTGCTCCGGAATGTCTTGAAGCTGATCCAAAAGCTTTCGGTTGTTATCCTCGTCGCTGGCATTTTCGCCAGCAAAACGTCCAGAATAAATACCAGGGGTTCCTCGCAGGTAGTCCACCTCCAAACCAGAATCGTCGGCGAGTGCGGGAAAGCCACTACGGTCTGCGGCGTAACGCGCTTTAATGATAGCGTTTTCAACAAAACTCAAACCGTTTTCTTCGGCTTCAGTGGCAAAAAATTCGGATTGTGCTAATACCTCGAAATGCGCCCTCGCGAGTAGCGCCTGAAACTCTTTCAATTTGCCGGCATTGCCGCTGGCCAACACCAGTTTTTCAGTCATCCTCTGTCCTTTCAACGAGCATTAGCTATTTTTATTGTAATAAACTCAGGCCGCAACTCTGGCCACAATAAATGACGGTTAAACATCGGTCGCGTTAGATGGTCTTCTTCACTATGGCTATTTATTCGCCGCAGCCGTAATTAGCCGCAGCGCTTTATTCGTCGTGATAAAAAGTGCGTTGAAACGACAGGTTGTAGGAGGGCATGTCGGGGCTAGGTTTAACCTTAATTTTAAACGTCAGTGGGTCTTCGTTTTCAAAACGAAACGGCGCCAGGTAATACACCACATTGCCTTCGCGCACTTCAAAAAAATCCAGCTCCTGGCGCTGGGCAAAAATATTGGATACGTAACCCGTTACTAGCGCGGCTCGCCCGCCCTCAATACCGTCCGGCACCACCGCGATATTGATCAAGCCGCGATCCTTGCCCCGGGTAATATCGTATTTAGCCGCGACGCCAGGACTGATAAAGCTACTATTAAACGCACTGTAATAAACTTTGTTATTACCGAATTCTCGGTAAGCTAATTCGCCGGAAAACGTATTGGCAGGACCAAATAACGACACGCACAATATTGTAAAATATAAAAGACGCAAATTTTTCATTAAAGACTCTCCTGCTAGTTTTCGTTGCACCGCTACCGCGCGCCACACCGTTTTCAACGCTCTGAGCATCCCAGCCAATGCGAGCGTCACTTAAATTACACCATTCAATTACAAAACCCAGTTACAAATCCAACTATCGAGTTAAACGGTAAATCGCCGTAGTGCCGAAAGCGTTGGGCCACAAGGCTTTGAGTGCTTTATCCGGGTTTTGTTCAGCCACCACACTGCGATCCAAAATCCGGATACCCTTGAGCCGGCATAAATCCTCAAAGTCACGCACCGTGCAGAAATGAATGTTCGGGGTATCGTACCACTGATGAGCCAACTGCTTAGTCACTGGCATACGACCGCGAAACAGCAGCGAACAACGGGTGCGTATATGGCCAAAGTTGGGGAAGGTCACGATGCATTCCCGGCCGACGCGGAGCATTTCGTCGATCATTAAATCGGGACGGCGCAATACTTGCAGCGAGTAGGTCATGACGACAGTGTCAAAGCTGTCGTCGGCAAAATTCGACAGGCCCTCGTCCAAATCCTGCTCAATAACGTTGACTCCCTTACCAATACAGGTAGCAATGTTCTCGGGATCAATTTCCAGGCCATAGCCCTCGATGATCTGGTGATTATCCGTGAGCGCGCGCAACAAATCGCCCTGCCCACAGCCGAGGTCAAGCACCCGGCTGTCCGGGGTAATCCACTGCTGCAAAATGTCGAGATCAATTCTAAGCATCAACACTCCTCCGCGACGCGAGCCATGTAAGTTCCAAGGGCTGTTTCGTAGCGTTCATTAGGAAGTAAAAATGCGTCGTGGCCCATGTCCGATTCAATACAGGCGGAAGACACGTCGCGATTAGCGGCAATCAGCGCATTAACGATTTCCCGTGAGCGGTCGGGGGCAAAACGCCAGTCACTGGTAAACGATACCACCAAAAACTTGCATTGCGCTTGCTTAAACGCGCGCACCGGATCGTCCTGGTAGTCCCGCGCCAAATCAAAATAATCCAGCATTTTAGTTATCAACATATAGGTGTTGGCGTCAAAGCTTTCGGCGAATTTTTCGCCCTGATACTGAAGATAACTTTCAACCTGAAATTCTACCGGAGACTCCAAACCCCGCTGCAATGAACCCGTACTCAGTTCCCGCCCAAAGCGCAGGCCCATCAAGGCATCAGAAAGGTAGGTGACGTGCCCGACCATGCGGGCCAGCGCCAGACCATTGCGCGGCAAGGTATCGTGCTCGGCAAAATCGCCATCGTGAAAATCCGGATCCGAGCGAATCGCCCGCCTCGCAATTTCGTTAAAGGCAATATTTTGTGCCGTCAATTTCAGTGCAGAAGCAATTACCACGCAGTGGCGCACGCGCTCGGGGCAATCTACCGCCCAGCGCATCGCGTTCATGCCACCCAGACTGCCGCCGATAACCACCGCCCACTGCTCAATGCCCAGGCGGTCGGCAAGATCGGCCTGACTACTGACCCAGTCCCTTACCCGCAGTGGCGGAAAGTGCTTGCCCCAGGCTTTACCCGTATCGGGATCAACGGAACGCGGCCCGGTGCTGCCGTCGCAACCACCAATATTATTTAAACACACGACAAAAAAACGCTCGCTGTCGATGGGTTTACCGGGGCCAATGTAATCGTCCCACCAACCGGGTTTTTTATCGTCCTCAGCGTAATAACCCGCCGCGTGGTGATTGCCGCTTAAGGCATGGCAAACCAGTACGGCATTGGTTTTCGCGGCATTAAGCTGGCCGTAGGTTTCCACCACCAGGTCGTAGGAACGCAAAGTGCGCCCACAGCTCAAGGCCAGGGGCTGGTCAAAGTGGTAGGTTTCAGGGCTAACCGGGCCGACGGAACGGCTGGCCTCGCTACTAGCTGAGAGACTGGGATCTCTGCTACTACTTTTACTATTATTAAAAGGCGCGTCCGACATAGGTGGGGAGTACTTATTTAGCAGAGGCCAGTCTAAAGAGGGGCCGACAGTGGCGCAAGCGTCATCGCTGCTTAAATCCCCGGCACCAGACTTAACGGCAAGTAGCTTGCTTTCGCGAAATTACCCAAGGCGATACGCAGCACCATAATGATCAGCAGCACCCCCATGGTTGAGAGATCGAGTCCGCCCATGGGAGGAATAACCCGCCGCACCGGCGCGATTACCGGTTCGACCAATTGGCAGACCAGGGAAACCGCCGGGTGATTGGTGCGCGGGGCAACCCAGCTAACGATGACCACCACAAAAATACTATAGAAATAGACATTCAACACCGTCGAAGCGACGCCAATCAAAGACCACAAGGCCGGATACAACAAATTGCCAAATGCACCCCCAGAAGCAATAGCGATGCTAGCAACGATGGTGATAAATTCCACCAGCAGTGCGAGTGTTAGGCTCGCGGTATTAAACGTGCGGTAGGGCGGCAGGACCTTACCAAGGGTATTGGTCGGCACATGGGTGATTTTATAGATCGTCTGGGCGATCGGGTTATAGAAACTCGCTCGGCTGAGCTGTAATAAAAACCGCAGCAAAAACACGATCACTAAGAGACCGCCGAGGAATTGAATTAAAAACAAACTGATCTCTAACAAAGTGTTCATGTTGCTTACTCCTGAGCCTCAGCTGCTTCAATACCCATTGCCTGGGCGCGCTCGAATGCCGCCGTCATGGCGTTTTCAAAAATATCGCCAAGTCCTTGCGCCTGAAAATTGTTTAACGCGGCCTCGGTAGTCCCGCCAGGAGACGTTACCCTACGCCGCAACTCGGCAACATCGACGTCGCTTTCAAGCGCCATCTGAGCCGCACCCAGTGCGGTTTGCAGGGTGAGGTCGCGCGCCACCTCGGGAGCCAGGCCAAGCTTTTCGCCAGCCGCCATCATTGACTCCATCACCAGGAAAAAATACGCCGGGCCGCTGCCAGAGAGCGCCGTCACCGCATCAATACCGCGTTCGCTATCCAGCCAGGCGGTGATGCCGACGGCGGCGAGAATAGCTTCGGCGAGCTGCCGCTGCTGCGCATTTACCGACTCGGTTGCGTACAGGCCGGTGGCACCAAGCTGTAATAATGCCGGGGTGTTGGGCATGCAGCGCACGATGGGCAGCTCGGCCTGCTCAGATACCATAAGGCCATTCAACACCGCCACCGGGATGCCCGCGACAATGGAAATAACCAGGGGGCGATGATTTAAGACACCCTCCAAGCCGCCGGCAACCTCATTGATTAACTGTGGCTTAACCGCCAACACCACCACCTCGGCCTCGCCGACGGCCGCGCGATTATCCGCGCTGGTGTTGATGCCGTATTGCTCGCTAAGTCGAGTGCGGGTTTCTGGTATTGGGTCGCAGGCGGTAATGCGCTCCGCCGCATAGCCCTTATGTACCAGGCCCCCGATTAAACTGGCAGCAATATTGCCGCCGCCAATAAATACCAGTTTGGCGTGATTCACCACAGTATCCTTATATAGATTTCAGGTTGAAGGTAATACATTCCGAGGGCCAAAAATAGCAGAGCCAATGCGTACCAGAGTGGCCCCCTCAGCGACTGCCGCAGCAACGTCGTCGGACATGCCCATCGACAGTGTATCCAAACCTGCCAGCCTCGGCGACCGGGATTTGAATTCAGCCAGCAAATCGGCGACGGTGCGCAGTGGCTGTGCCTGCTCTTCCGGGGTGGCACGGGGCCGAGGAATGGCCATCAGTCCGCGCAGACACAAGTTAGGTAAAACACTCACCTGATCGGCCAGGGTGGCAAGCTGTTGCGGCGAGACGCCACTTTTCGACGCTTCGCCATCGATATTCACCTGCAGACACACCTGCAAAGGCGGCAACGACTGCGGTCGTTGACGACTCAGACGCTCGGCAATACTGAGGCGATCAATCGAATGCACCCAGTCAAAATGCTTAGCAATGACAGCCGTCTTATTGGATTGCAGCGGCCCGATAAAATGCCAGATGATATCAAGGTTACTCAATTGCTCGATTTTTATCAGCGCTTCTTGCAGATAACTTTCGCCAAAATGCCGCAGCCCGGCGGCATAAGCCTCTCGAATCGCAGCTGCGGTCTGCCCCTTACTGGCTGCCACGATAGTGACGGCGTTAGCATTTCTCCCCACTGCTATCGCAATACGGTTAACACTTTCCGTGACAAGAGTTATATTTTCAGTAATATTCGGCATATACTTAGTGTGCTTTGTGAACAAAGCTCCAGAAGAGCGGTGAAAATAAACGGGAACGGTTAATGGATATTACAGAATTATTGGCCTTTAGCGCCAAACAAGGTGCTTCTGATCTACATTTGTCCGCGGGTCTACCGCCAATGATTCGTGTCGATGGCGACGTGCGCAGAATCAACCTGCCCGCCATGGAGCACAAGCAGGTACACAGCCTGATCTACGAGATTATGAACGATAAACAGCGCCGCGACTTTGAAGAATTCCTGGAAACGGATTTTTCTTTCGAAGTACCGGGTGTCGCGCGCTTTCGAGTTAATGCCTTTAACCAAAATCGCGGCTCTGCTGCGGTATTTCGAACCATCCCCTCCAAAGTGTTGACTATGGAAGATTTGGGTATGGGCCAGGTGTTTCGCGACATTTGCGCGACACCGCGCGGTATTGTGCTAGTAACCGGCCCTACCGGTTCGGGCAAATCTACTACGCTCGCCGCGATGGTGGATTACATTAATGAAAACAAATACGAACACATACTCACTATCGAAGACCCCATCGAGTTCGTTCACGAATCCAAAAAATGCCTGGTCAACCAGCGGGAAGTCCATCGCGACACTCACGGTTTCGGTGAAGCACTGCGCTCAGCACTGCGGGAAGATCCCGATATTATTCTAGTGGGCGAGATGCGCGACCTGGAGACCATCCGCTTAGCGCTAACCGCAGCTGAAACTGGTCACCTGGTGTTCGGCACACTGCACACCACCTCGGCGGCAAAAACCATTGACCGGGTAGTAGACGTATTCCCCGCCACCGAGAAAGCCATGGTGCGCTCAATGCTGTCGGAATCTCTGGAAGCGGTTATTTCGCAAACTTTGATGAAAAAAGTTGGTGGCGGCCGCGTTGCCGCTCACGAAATCATGCGTGGCACTTCGGCGATTCGCAATCTGATTCGAGAAGATAAAGTCGCACAAATGTACTCAGCGATTCAGACCGGCGCGTCGCTGGGCATGCAAACTCTCGACCAGTGTTTGCAGCGTCTGGTAGAGCAAAGAGTCGTGAGCAAAGATGTGGCTAAAGAAAAGGCCAGAATGCCAGACGATTTTTCGTAATCGTGCCCTGTTAGCAGCGAGATAGCTCGGAGCTCGACCCCAAAGGTAAGAAAACGGTGGAGAACACGACGTGGAAATAGATACCCTATTAAAATTAATGGTCGACAAAAAGGCCTCTGACCTGTTCGTAACCGAAGGCGTACCGCCGAGCATAAAGATTAACGGCAAAATTATGCCGGTCGGCAAATCGCCTTTAAACAGCACTCATACTCGTACACTGGTCGAAAGCGTGATGGACGAAAAGCAGAAGGCGGTGTTTCACGATACCCACGAGCTCAACTTTGCGATTGCTTCCGATAACGTTGTGGGCGCGCGTTTTCGGGTCAGCGCGTTCTATCAGCGCAATGAAGTAGGCATGATTCTGCGACGTATCGAAACCGAGATCCCAACAACTAAAGATTTGTTGCTGCCACCAATCCTCGAAGAACTGGTGATGGTCAAGCGCGGCATTATCTTTTTTGTAGGCGCCACCGGCACCGGTAAATCGACGTCGTTAGCGGCGCTGATTGGACACCGTAACCGCAATAGCAAGGGTCATATTATTTCCATCGAAGACCCCATCGAGTTTGTTCACCAGCACCAGGGCTGCATCATTACCCAACGGGAAGTTGGCATAGACACCGAATCCTTTGAAGTCGCTCTGAAAAATACTTTGCGGCAAGCGCCGGACGTCATCTTGATCGGCGAGATTCGCTCTACCGAAACCATGGAAAATGCCATCACCTTTGCCGAAACCGGGCATTTAGTACTCGCCACACTACACGCCAACAACGCCAACCAGGCGCTCGATCGCATCCAGCATTTTTTCCCCGCCGATCGGCATTCCCAGCTATGGATGGATTTGTCACTCAACCTGCGCGCTATGGTGGCTCAACAATTAATTCCCACCATCGATGGCAACGGGCGTCGAGCCGCGATTGAAATTCTTATCAACACACCACTGGTCTCCGATATTATTCGCAAGGGCGATGTTCACAAGCTTAAAGAATTAATGAGCCGCTCTACCGAGCAGGGCATGCAAACCTTTGATCACGCTCTGTACACTCTTTTCAAAGAGGGCTCTATTTCTTACGAAGACGCACTTGCGGCTGCGGATTCGAAAAACGACCTGCGCCTGCTGATTAAACTGCAATCGGATAGTGATACAGATTACTTAGATGATGCCGCTGACGATTTTTCAATGAGCGAAGACGAGGACGAAGGCACCCGGGTATTTCAACGCTAAGCTGCCAATGCCTTCAGCCCTTAAACAGTACCGGCATTTTCCCGCATCTCAGGGCTCCAGACCGCACGCTGGATTGTATAACCAGGTTTGTAAAATAAGGGCGGCAGCCTCGGCATCAACTGGGTTGTCGCGATAATTATCGCTCGCTCCCGATCGACTCCCTGAGCGAACACTCGACCGGGAACTTCTTTTCTGGCGTTTCCCCCCAGGTACTTCCTCACTTTGAAAGCGCTCCGACTTGGCGCTGGCGGTCGATAAACGCTCGTCCACCATCGTCGCCTTAAGTCCCGTTCTGGCTGACAAACGCCGGGCAAATTTTCGGCAGCGTCGACAAAATTCGCTCTCAGTGCCGTCCATATTAAGCGGCAAACCCACCAGCAATTGATCCGGCCGCCACTGCTCTACCAGGGCCGCAACCTGCGCCCAGCTCGGCTGCCCGTCTCGCGCTTTCAGCACACTGAGACCACGCGCACTAGCCGCCACCGTCTGGCCCACGGCAACACCGATCTGCCCCGTACCGAAGTCGAAACACAAGATCGTTTGGGCGGAAATATCAGGCGCGTCCGGCACTATTACTCAACTTTAATAAATCCACCCCAATACTGGCGGCGGCGCGATCGGCGCGCTGCTCTACCGGCGTTTCAAATAATAAAACGGCGTCCGCAGGCACGGTCAGCCAAGCGTTATCGAGCAGCTCTGCTTCCAGTTGACCCGCGCCCCAACCGGCATAACCCAGCACTACACAGCTGTGCTCAGGGGCGTCTTTGCCGCGGGCAAGGTCTTCGATGATATCTCTCGATGCCGTCATTTTAATGCCAGCGCCCACCTGCTGTGTGCCCTGCCACCGCTTGGCGGCATCCGAGTGCAGCACAAAGCCCCAGTCCCGCTGCACCGGACCACCATTTAGCAAGGTCTCGTTGCCGCGACTGCCGGTACAGGGTAAATCAAATTGCTCAAATAAAGTGCGCAAGGGCACATCGAGGGGTCGATTCACCGTAAGCCCCATGACCCCCTCTTCATCGTGGTTGCACAGGTAGATCATGGTGCCCGCAAACGCGGGATCGACCATACCCGGCATGGCGATCAAAAAATGGTGGCTTAGATCTGTCAATGAAGCGCTCATGGTTTCAATTTGAGGTCGGGTACAACGGGGGCTTATATAAAATTAACACGGGTCTGACTCCTGGCTTTAATTTTAGCTTTGGTTTTAAAACAACAGCCACAGGACTTATCAGCCCTAACGGGTTTCAATGCGATTTCCCGGCACAAAGTGCCAGGTGCGGATAATTTCAATCTTATCAAACTGGCTCATTTCCGGCGGAAAAGCGGAAAAGGGTGACGCTAGCCTGATGGTCCGTATCGCAGCCTGATCCAACACCCGCTGCCCCGAACTTTGGCGTATTTCGATGTCCTCGACGCTGCCGTCGGGGAGCAAAACCACCACCACCCGCAGATCGCCAAAAATACGATTAAGCCGCGCTTCCTCGGGATAGTTGAGGTTCCCTGCCTCCTCAACGCGCGCCACCCAGTAATTTAAATACGCCGCGTGGTCAGCCGCCTTGGTACTTACCGAAGTCAGGCGCAGCACTTTCGGCATCTTCGCGTAGTGCTGTCGCGACCGGTCGAGGCGGGCGCGCAAGCTGGCAATTTCCTGAGCGGCGGACGACAGCGGCTGAAACTCTTCCGCCGTTGCCTCAATTTCTTTGGGTAAGACCCGGTCCGGGCTGGTCTCTACGCTATCTGAGCTAGTGGTGAGTACCGGCGCGAGTTGCTGCTCACCCATGATTTGCGCCGGTTCTGGTGGCGCGGGCACTTCGGTTTCACGCCAAACCGAATCGTTAAATTCAGGCATTTGATCCGTAGTAATTTCCTGCTTTTCACGCTGTTCTCCGCTGCCCGCCTGATTGACCTGGGCGAGATAATCGGCTTCGTCCGGCTCCACCTGAGAACGCCGCAGGGCCACAGTAATCTCCATAGACTGAGCGGAAGGGGCTTGCTGAGCCAGCTTGAAGCCTACCCCAAAAATGAGCATGACATGAATGGCCAGAGCCACCAACATGGCAAAACCGAGACGGTCGTTGTCGTGGTTATTAAAGGTTTGCGGAAAACTGACATCAATCGCCATTAGCTAAAGCGCAGCTCCAGAGCATCCATCAGACGATGACCGATCCGGGTATCCTGCTCGCGATCAATCTCGCGCGCGCAGGTTGGGCTGGTTACGTTAATTTCAGTGAGGTAATCGCCGATCACATCCAGACCCACGAAGAACAAGCCCCGCTGCTTTAAGCTCGGGGCAACCTGATCGGCAATCCAGCGATCCCGATCGGACAGGGGCTGCACTATACCGCTGCCCCCCGCCGCTAAATTGCCGCGCAACTCTCCGGCCGCCGGCACCCGCGCCAGACAGTAAGGTACTGGTTCGCCATCGATCATCAGAATGCGCTTGTCCCCCGCTTTGATCTCGGGAATATAGCGTTGCGCCATAATTGAGCGCGAACCAAACTCCGTTAAGGTTTCAATAATTACGCTGAGATTAGAATCGCCGCCTCGAACACGAAAAATACCGGTGCCCCCCATGCCGTCCAAAGGCTTGTAAATCACATCGTCGTGGACTTTATGGAAGGCCTTCAGGCGCTCTGCGTCCCGACTTACTAATACCGGAGGCGTGCATTGAGGGAACTGCGTAGCAAAGATTTTTTCGTTGCAATCACGCAGGCTCTGCGGCCTGTTCGCCACTAAAACACCTTGTTTTTCAGCAACTTCGAGCAAATAGGTGGTATACACATACTCGCTATCAAACGGCGGATCCTTGCGCATCAAAATGCAGTCGAGCTCCGCTAAGGGCCGCTCCTCGGCTTCGCCTTTACTGTACCACTGATCCAGTGAATCAAAGACTTGCAGCGGACTTTGTCGGGCCACGGCAACGCCATCGACTAAGGCTAAATCGCTTTGCTCCATGTACCACAGCGACCAACCTCGCTCCTGGGCAGCCAGTAGCAAGGCGAGCGTGGTGTCTTTTTTAGGAGTGATCGATGCAATGGGATCCATGACCACACCCAACGACTTTATAGGGCCCCGTGACTTCGCCATGATTATTAATTTCCTCGGTTAGTGCGGACTAATCGCCAGCCAACAATGCGCAGGCTGAGTAGACTAAGCCCTGAATCCAAATAGTGACACAAACGATCGTACGAAAGTCCAAAAATGAGACATATTTATCTTTTGAATCCGCCTGTTATGGATAATACCTTGAGATTGTGTTAAATATAATCCCTGTCTAATACATTCGCAAAGCGGCGCTGCTCACTTTGAGTACCGAGCGTTCTTTATGGAGCGTAATTTAAACCCTGGAACCGGGTGTCGGGTGTAGGTTAAGGGATTCGAGTCGTATACACTGGCTTGGGTTGATATATGGCTAAATCAAAGGTTTGGTAGAAATGACGGCAAGTATCGAAAACATGAAAGTGATGGTCATTGACGATAGCAATACCATACGACGCACCGCGGAAACTCTGCTCACTAAAGCGGGTTGCAAAGTAGTCACTGCGGTGGATGGATTTGATTCCCTCGCCAAAATTGCCGACAACCGCCCGGACATGATCTTTGTCGACATTATGATGCCAAGACTCGACGGTTATCAAACCTGCGCCCTCATTAAGAGTAACAGTGAATTTAGCGATATTCCCGTGGTGATGCTATCGAGTAAAGATGGCCTGTTCGACAAGGCCAAGGGACGCATCGTCGGTGCCGATGAATATCTCACCAAACCGTTTAGCAAAAATGAATTGTTCGAAGTTCTGGAGCGAGTGACCGCAGGCAAGCCAGCGGGCGCAGCCGATGTCGCGCCCGCCAATTGATCAGCGCGTTAGACCGGGTAAGCGGCAGCCAGGCAAACCAAAACATAGCGAAACTAGCAGATCGGCAGTGGAATTAACAAAATGGCAAAAGTATTAATCATTGACGACTCCCCCAGCGAGACCTACAAGCTTGAAGGCATCCTCAAAAAAAATGGCCACACGGTCATTTCGGCGGAGTCCGCAGAAGAAGGCGTTCAGGTAGCCAAGCAAGAGCAGCCCGACATCGTGCTAATGGACATAGTGATGCCCGGTCTCAACGGCTTTCAGGCAACGCGCTTGCTCACCAGAGATAAAGACACCGAACACATCCCCGTCGTTATGGTCACCACCAAAAACCAGGAGGCTGACCGGGTATGGGGTGCACGGCAAGGTGCCAAGGCCTACCTAACCAAACCGGTGCAAGAGAGCGACCTGTTAAATACTATTAAGCAGTTTTCTGCCTAAGTCAGGAGCGATATAAATGACTGAGTCGCCTGGCGCATTTTTGGCATTGAACAACATTGCACAGGCTTATGCGCATGGGGCCAAACCCCTGCCCGCACAGGTTGACTACGCGCCGGTGGCAACAGTGATTTGCTTTAGTGTTTTGGGACGAGAGCTCGCAGTTCCCCTCGACAAACTGGCCGAGTTACTACCGCTGCAACAATATACCGTCGTGCCCAGGGTAAAACGCTGGATGCGCGGCATAGCCAATGTGCGCGGCAAATTGTTACCCGTCATTGACTTTGCCGACTACCTTGGCGGGCAATTGCAGGAATCGACGCGCGGCCAGCGCATGCTGGTAATCGACAGCGAAGATATTCATGCCGGTTTGTTAGTGGACGGTATTCGAGGGATGCGCCACTTCACTCTGAACACCTACAAATCTACGGTCGAAGATGTCCCCGATACCCTGGCCCAATATGTAGTAGGTGGCTTTGAAGAACCCGACGGCAATGTGGTCCCCTTATTCGAGCCGGAATTTTTAGCCCTTGACGAGGCGTTTCGAGATGCGGCGATTAAACTGAATTAGCAAGAACACTAAATCAAAGTTTTAGATTTAGTAGTTCAAATATTTAAACCATTTTAAATTTAGAGACACCGCGAGCGTTAAGCTCCAGAACCTTGAACCAAACAACAGCAACATAATCAGGCAACTGGATAGGCTGGGAGCATAAAAATATGAATAATCGCAAGGGCGCAAGTCTGGCCGGAGTCTCGGTCGTCATCATGGTAGCGTTGCTGGTCGCATTGGCGATCGTTCTCGGGTATGTATTTTATACTCTGTCGCAGGGCTCGGAATTTGATAATGCCGGAACTCAACTCGCTACCGATATGCGCACTTTATCCGGGCAAGCCGGGCAAGCCGCAGCGGCGGCGGCACACGGCGACGAAGCTGCCTTTGACGAACTCGACGACGCGGCCACCCGCATGCAGAACATCTGGGAAGGTATTAAAACCAATCCCGACAATCAACTACCCGCAAATGACGTTGTCGCCTTTGGCGAGCAATGGCAAGTTTCCAAAGGCTATATCTCAACCGTATTGTCCAGCCGCGGCGACATTCTCAAGTTCCGCGCTGCCATTACCGAAGTCGAGAATACTCTACCCAGGCTACAAACTGATTACTCTAAAGTCGCTGAACGTTTACTGGCGACCAAGGCTCCCTCCAGCCTGGTGGAAGCTGCCCACACCCAAACTCTACTGATAGAGCGCATCGGTCGCAGCGGAGATCGCCTGCTAGCAGGCGACAACATCAAGGACAATGCCACTCAATTCGCTAAATACTCTGCGCTGTTCGACAAAGTACTTAACGGTATGCGCCATGGCGATAACGCGCTTGGCATCAAGAAAGTAGCAGATCAACAAGGCCAGGTAGTGCTCGGACGAGTCAACAGCCAACTGGGGAAAATTAAATCCTCGATAAGCACCATACAAAACGACAGCTCCGGTGTTATCGCCGCGGCCGAAGCCGCTCGAAATGTCGAAGCCGGATACGCCCAACTGGTTGAGCGCGGAGAAATTTTAGCGGGTGCCATGGACCCCCTGGGTCGCGCTAACCGCGATATTATTCCGGGTGTATCGCTGGTGCAGGCGGCCATTGTCGGAGTTGGCCTGTTAATCGGCGGTCTCGCACTCCTTGCTTTTGTATTTTATGTGGGCGCACGCAAGCGTTTGCAGGAAACCGAAGAATCCAGTCGCGACAACCAGGAGGCAATTTTGCGCCTGCTGGACGAAATCCAGGGTCTGGGTGAAGGTGACTTAACAGCGGAAGCGACGGTGACCGAAGATTTCACTGGCGCCATTGCCGACGCCTTCAACTTCGCCATCGTGCAACTGCGAGAGCTGGTGTCGCGCATTGTGGATACCGCAGAAAAGGTATCCTCCTCTTCCAAGGTCACGCGGTCTACGGCGCTGCAATTATCAGAAGCTGCGGAGCACCAGGCGCAGGAAATCGCTGGCGCTTCTGCTGCCGTAAACGAAATGGCCATAACCATTGATCAGGTGTCGGCGAATGCAGCTGAATCCGCAGCGGTAGCGGAACGCTCTGTATCCATTGCCGCTAATGGCGCGGAAGTGGTGCGTAATACCATTAAAGGCATGGATCGTATCCGCGAGCAAATTCAGGACACATCAAAGCGTATTAAGCGTCTCGGTGAAAGTTCTCAGGAAGTCGGCGATATCGTCTCGCTGATTGGGGACATTGCCGACCAGACCAACATTCTATCGCTAAACGCAGCGATTCAAGCGTCGATGGCCGGAGATGCCGGTCGTGGTTTTGCGGTGGTCGCGGATGAGGTGCAGCGCCTGGCAGAGCGCTCGGCAAATGCCACCAAACAAATTACCGCGCTGGTAAACACGATTCAATCGGACACCAAAGAGGCCGTCGCCTCCATGGAAACCACTACGGCAGAAGTGGTGTCTGGAGCCGCTCTCACCCAAGATGCGGGGGTTGCCCTGGGTGAAATTGAAACTGTCTCCGCCAACCTGGCAGAACTGATTCAGGATATTTCTACTGCAGCGCGACATCAATCCACCACCGCTGGACACATTTCCAACACCATGAATGTGATTCAAGATATCACCTCCCGCACCCTGGAGCGCGCCAACGAAACGGCTACATCGATCGCCGACGTCGCAGAAACTGCTATCGAACTGCGCGAATCTGTTTCTGGTCTAAAACTACCCAGTGGCAGTGGTGGCACTTACAACGCGACAATGCCTACAACTGCGGCCAGTCTCGCCGCAAGTCATCAAACTACTGATAATGATTCCTACCAGGACCGCCGCCCGAGCGACATCGACGAACTGTTTGTCGACCCCAGTGACGACGAGCACTCCATGAATAACTATGCGGCCCCCCCCTCCGGGTCGGGTATCTCGTCCATGCTGGCGGAAAATAGCGCCACGCTGGACGAAATGGATTTCTCCGACGACCAACCTGCCTCTTCGGACACAAACACCGCGCCAGGGGGCGATTTTGCACAGCAACTGGAAGGTGAATTAGCTGACCTCAACCTGGATGAGTTTGATCTAGGCTCCACTGCTGACAATCGCAGTTAAGCCGAGGGCAACCCACCTTGTCGGAACAGGCCGAACGCACACTATCGCCACCAGATAACTCTTTAACTTTGAGTGATCGGCAGTTTCGACTATGGGCCGATATGCTCGAATCGCGAACCGGTGTCATCGTAGCCGCTGATCGAGAAGCTTTTTTTCGTAGCCAAATAGCCACTCGTGTCGACGAGCTGGGTTTTGATGACGCCGATGCTTATTTCCATGATGTTCTCGCCACGGTCGCCGGAATGGGCGAATGGAGCCTGTTACTTGATCGTTTGCTGATCAAAGAAACGCGCTTTTTTCGACACCGGGAATCTCACGAATTTATCCGCGACACTCTGTATCAATCGCTACAGGAAGGTCGTCGCGACTTAATCAATTTATGGAGCGTCGGCTGCTCCACGGGTGAGGAAACCTACTCCCTGGCCATTAATGCGTTTGAAGCATTTGCACGAGCACGCGTCAAACCACTGTTTGCTGTCACTGGCTCTGACGTCAGCCGTAGCGCGGTCAAGGAAGCTCGCGATGGAACCTATACTGCGAGCCATTACCCCAATATCACCGACCACGAGATGGTGGCCTATTTCCGCAAGCTCGATGGCCGCCGTATTACTGTAAAGCAGGCCGTTAAGCAAAATGTAAGTTTTGTTATTAACAATATTTTCGACCACAACGACGGGTTTTTTGCCGGCAAAATGGACTACATCTTTACGCAAAACATGTTGATTTATTTTAAACGCTGGCGCAGAAAAGAAGCGGTTAACTTTATGATCGAATACCTAAAGCCCGGGGGCTATCTTATCGTTGGGCCCGGCGAATTGTCCGACTGGCAACCGCCTGGAATAACTCGAGTGAATTATCCGGGTGTTCAGGCCTACCAAAAACCTCCTGGAAATGATCAGTAATGGTGGATACCAAACAAAATGTCTGGGGGCTTGAATGGCTAATAGACGAGGTTGAAACCAGCCTCCACGAAGCCTATAGCGGCCTGGAAGCCTACCGCCACGACGACAGTAACGCCCAGCAACTGCAATTTTGCCTGAGCCACCTGCACCAGGTTTCGGGTTCTCTGAAAATAGTCGCCTGCCACGGCGGCGTACTGTTAGTGGAGGAGATGGAGTCTCTGGTGCGCTCGATGATAGACGGTAGTATTACCGATGTCGCCGAAAGCTCGGAGCTACTGGTTAACGCCATCCTTAAGGTTCCCGCGTACCTGCGTCAAATACTGAGCAACCGTCGGGATGAACCTGCCATCCTGCTCACTTTGTTGAACGATTTGCGCGCGCTGCGCAATCACCCCCTGGCCACAGAAACCAGTCTATTTAACCCAAATTTTGATTTTATGGCCGCCGTTCCTGCCAATATTTCCCCTGGCGCGCAACGCATCGACGCCGTCGTCGGTCTGGTCAAAAAATTACGCCAAATTTATCAATTCGCCCTGCTTGGAGTATTAAAGAAACAGGAGCTGGAAAAAAACATCGGCTTTCTGCAAAAAGTGACGGCTCGCTTACAAGAGTTATTTGCCAACTCACAACGACAACAATTATGGCGAACGGCTGGCGCGATTCTGCAATCAATCAATCCGAAAGAGCCCGCGATCAGCGCGGCCCAACGCCATCTGTTTTGGGAGCTCGACAAAGAGCTACGAGCGATTATTCAGCACGGTGGAGCGGCCTTTGATGCCGCCTTGCCCGAGGGCTTGCTGCGCAACTTACTTTATTACGTTCTAATTATTAAATCTGCCAATGGCGCAAGCAGCAGCGAGCTGATCGACGCCTTATGCGACGATTTCAAACTCAGCGAGGCCTTACCCAGAGGCGTAATGTCGATGGGTGACAGCGGTCTCACACCCACTTACGATCGCGCGGTGATGGAAACCTTGTCGTCATCTCTCGGCGACGAGCTGGATATCATTAAAGAAGTGCTCGAAAGCCACCTCGAAGCCAGTTCCGCTCCTGCCGAGGCAGTCGGCCAAATTACCACCGGTCTGAAAAAAATCAGCGATACTTTAGCCATCGCAGGCTACGCACCCGCTCGCCAGACCGCACTTACTATCACTTCCCAACTCGCTGCTTATGGGAGTAATCAACAGGCCTCGCGGGCAGAGTTAACGCCCATCGTGTCCAATGTTGTACTTCTGGAAAATGTACTCAAAGCCTGGCCACTGCAAGGCGATGACGACGAAGCCACCATGGACGACGCGCAACAAACCGCCTACATGCTGGGTTCCGCGCAACAGGCTCTAGTTGCCGAAGTCCACAACAGCATCGAGCAAGTCAAAGATGCCATCGTCGGGTATATTTCATCGCGCAATGATAAACAGCATTTGCAGGAAGTCCCCAGGTTGCTCAATGAAATGCAGAGGGCGATGGCAATCATTGATTATCGCCGTCTCGCGGAAATCATTAAAAGCTGCGGCAGTTATGTTTCGAAAGAATTAATCCGTGGCACTGTGCCGCCACAATGGCAGGACATCGACGCCCTCGCCGATTCCATTATCAGTGTGGAATACTATCTCGACTCTCTGGGCAGCGCCGAAACCGACGACAGTGAAAAAATACTACTGACCGCCGAACAAAAATTAAGCGCACTGGGCTATACCCCGCAGCCGGTGCCGCAATCTACAACTGCGACACCAATCGCGTCCAGCAACGAAGAAGCACCGTTGTTGGCCGAAGCGGCAACCGTCGCAGATGAGGTGGTCGAAGCAAGCCTTGTAGAACCCGACACCCTCGAATCAGATTCGGTCGACTCAACTCTGGAGCTGGAGTCTGTATCGCCGACGTCCGTAGTTACACAGACATCCGAGTCCACGTCAGAAACCGAACTGGAATTTGAATCTGCTGTAGAGGCATCGACGACGTCAGAACCTGGGCGCACGCATACTGCTCTCGACGAATTCAGCCTCGATATTCCGCAACGCGGCTCTTCGGCTCCCGCCGCAAGTTCAAATACTGTTGTGGAAACTGAACCCGAAGTGGAAGAATTAGCTACAGGTGCTAACGCCGATACCAGCACCGGTACCACCACGACAGAAAGCCCCGCACAACCAGCGGACGAAGACGAAATCGATCCCGAAATCCGGGAAATTTTTGTCGAGGAAGCCCGGGAAGTTCTCGACAGCCTGCAAGAATATATGCCGGAATGGATCAACGGCAACGCTGACGCACTGCCCGACATCCGTCGTGCCTTCCACACGCTCAAGGGTAGCGGGCGGATGGTCAACGCCATGGTGATTGGCGAACTCGGTTGGGCAATCGAGAATGTGCTCAACAAAATTGTCGAGGGCCGTCTCAGCCAAAACGACGACGTCAACGGCTTAATTGAGCGCGCGCTCCACATCATTCCCGACATGGTCACAGAGTTTGAGCAGGCTCAGCCCCACGGTAATCTCGAGTTTATCGAGGCACTGCAAAACTCAGCAGAATGCATCGCCCGTGGAGAAGCTGCTTCTTTGCCGCCGCTACCCGGAGAAGCGCCTACTGCGGACGCAGCGACAGACACATCATTCCTCGCCGAGCTCTCCGCCGAACCTCAACCAGAAATCTTCGCAACTGAGCCGGACGAGCTCCTTGTCGACGACCTGGAGGCCTACACCGATCTCGGGCCCAGCCTCGATGCCGATGCCGATGCCGAGATAGATATTGAGACAGAACAGAATTTCGAATTTGATCAAGCTAGTTTATCGGAGCTCGATGCCGCGCTCGGCCTGGATAAAACCGATTCGCTCGAGAGTGAGATTGAAACCTCACCCATTGACCCATCTGCCCCAGCTGACGATGACGCGCTAAGCGTGGCCCTCGAAGCGGAAAATCTACAGACGACCGAAGCCGAAATACCTGAAGACTCGACATACGACGAAACCCTGCTGGCTATTTTTGCTGATGAAGCCGACAACTACCTCGATGTTATGTCCAGCTTCATCACCGAATCCCGGGCGGCGTCGCCGTTTTTTAGGGTTCCGCCGAACACCCTGTTACGCGCTCTGCATACGCTAAAAGGCAGTGCTCACATGAGCGGAGTAACCTTTGTTGCCGAAATAGCCACTCATCTCGATCATTTAATGAACGAAATGTCAGATCGCCAGGTTGCAATGGACGACAATATTATCGACCTACTCGATACGGCAACTACCCAGTGTCGCGACGCGATTCCGGCGATGCAACAAGCGCGGCGGGCGGTCGAGCCAGAGGGCTTTGGCGAACTTACCCAGCAAATCGCTGAGTTAACTGCCCGCGTGCAAGCAAAACCCTTAAAGAAAAGCGCGAACGAGGCCACGAGGTCCGACCAGGCACTGCGCGGTCTGATGACCGAGGGCATGCATCACTCCCTGGGCGCAGATGAAATGCTCGATGTCTGGCTGTTTGAGCCGGAGGCCCTGCAACAACAGCAACCGGAAATGATCGCGGAACTACAGGATATTGCCGCCGCGGCTAAGGAAGCGCAGCTACCTACAATGCAAGCCCTGTGTAACCTTTTAGTTCAGGTTTACGACCGTATCGGAGAGCACCAGTCTCTGCTGACCAACGATGCCATCAGCAACTTGAACGACGCTCATGATCTCCTGCTCAATATGTTCGATGCCGTCGCCGCTTACCAGGACATCCCCGATTTCCCCGCTGAGTTACAAACCCGGCTACAAGCAAGCGCATCGGCTGAAATACCCATCGAAGCCGCATTGCCCTACCTAAACGGCACGGACGATGCTGATACGGACGAGGTCGCGACCTTGTCCGGTATCTCAAACGATCTAACCGAGATCCTCGACGACCTTCCCGTCGAACTCGAGAGTCCCGAGCTTCACAGCTCCCTATCTAGCGCTCAACACGACGATCTCGATAACTTTCCCCTGCCCGAGCCGTTTGAGCCCGAAGCACTGAAGCCCGAAACACTGGAACCCGAGCCCCCAGTGCCCGCTGCAGCAACGCCACAGGAGCCTGAAGCGCAGACCGCTGCCCCTGAAGCTGAAGCTCCCGAGGAAGACATCGACGAAGAGCTTGTCGCTATTTTCCTCGAAGAGGCGGATGACCTTAACGAGGAGGTCGAGGCCGCGCTGATGCAGTGGAAAGAAAATCCGCGCAGCCGCCAGCCCATCGATGTCCTCAAACGCGCCCTGCACACCTTGAAAGGCGGAGCGCGCATGACCGGTTGTCGTGCCCTCGGCGACCTGTGCCACGACTTTGAGACGGACGTGATTAAGGCTGAACCACGCCGCGACCAGTTAGACCCAGATTTTTTCGATACCATGCTGAAGCGCTACGACCAACTCCACTCCGAGTTAGAGCAAATCAAAACCGGCGCGCCGAGCGGCGGTTTTGCCGAACCCATTGACGATCCAGAAGCTGCCTATGCGTCGGAGCCTCAAACTGTAGCGCAATCGGAAGATCAACCTGGGCCGGCAACAGATGACACTACGATGGACGCTGATTCTGCTCAGGAGCACTCGACAGAAGTCGTTGAGTCAGGCGCTGCAGACGAAGCGCCGCAACACAACACTGCAGAGGTTCTGCCTTTTGCGCCCCCTATCACTAAAGCCCCGGCGGCCACTAAAGCCCCGGCGGCCACTAAAGCACTAACACCCAGCGCACCCGCTCAACAAAAAACGGCGGTTCAGACTGCTCCCAATACCGGCGGCTTAAATACCGGAAACAAACCGCGCTTTGGCGAGCCTCAGGAAACCATCAAAATAGCCGCCCCGATGCTGGACACCCTGGCCAACCTCGCCGGTGAAACCAGTATTACGCGGGGTCGGGTCGAACAGCAGATTAACCAGTTCCACTTCTCTCTCGACGAAATGGACGCCACTATTGCGCGCTTGCAGGATCAAATTCGCCGCCTCGGTTCCGAGACCGAAGCACAGATTACCTATCGCCAGGGGCAGATTGAATCTTCACAGGAAGAAGAGGGTTTCGACCCTCTGGAAATGGATCGCTACTCCGACTTACAACAACTGACTCGGGCGCTGCAAGAATCCGCCTCGGATTTACAAGACCTTAAGGAAACCCTGGTACTACGCGCGCGCGATGCGGAAACGGTACTCGTACAACAATCGCGCATCCAACACGACCTGCAGGAAAACCTCATGCAGACGCGCATGGTGCCCTTTTCCCGGCTGGTGCCCCGCTTGCGTCGCATCGTGCGGCAGGTCAGTGGCGAACTCAATAAAATAGTGGATTTCAAACTCGAGGGCGTCGATGGTGAAATGGATCGCACGGTACTTGAAAAAATCGTATCGCCACTGGAGCATTTGATTCGCAATGCCATCGATCATGGCGTCGAAACACCGGAGCAAAGGGAGCAAGCCGGCAAGGCAGGCACCGGCAAGGTTTTCCTCGACTTTAGTCGCGAAGCCGGTGACATCGTTATCCGCCTGGCTGACGACGGCAGCGGAATTAATATTCCGGCGATTCGAGCCCGTGCCATCAAACAAGATATGTTGGCAGAAGACAGTCAAATCAGCGATCAGGAACTGATGCAATTTATTTTCCAGCCCGGCTTCTCAACCTCTGAAACGGTAAGCCAGGTATCCGGTCGCGGCGTCGGCATGGATGTAGTCAACAACGATGTTCGTCAGCTCGGTGGCACCGTGTCGATCAATTCGAGACCCGGAGCGGGCACCGAATTTGTGCTGCGCCTGCCGTTTACTGTGTCCGTCAACCGGGCGCTGATGATACGCAACAGCGGTGAACGCTATGCAATTTTACTTAACTCCATTAACGGGGTGGTCAACGTCGGCATCGATGAATTGGCCAACTTCTACGCTAATCCATCCTCTCGTCTACATTACGGTGGCGAGCAGTATCAAATTTTGTATCTCGGCACCTTACTTCAAGGCCTTCCCGCGCCATCTCTAGATAGTTTTGTGCAGAAAGCTTCGCTGGTATTGCTGAGCGGAGAGCGCGCTAATTTTGCCGTGCATATTGATGTCCTCGAAGCCAGCCAGGAAGTGGTGGTAAAAAGTTTGGGCACCCAGTTTGGTAATGTTATGGGCCTGTCAGGGGTGACGGTACTTGGCGATGGCAAGGTCGTCGCCATTCTCGATTTGCGCTCGTTATTGCGCGAACGAGATCTATCGCTGTCCGCTGGCGCGGCTGCGCAACTGGCACTCGACGTAGACGCAACACCAGAGACCGGTGTTGTCACTAGTACACCGGATGCCGAGGTAGCAAGAGACGAACAGAAAGAAACCACCGTGATGATCGTCGATGACTCGGTCACCGTGCGCAAGGTGACCACCCGCTTCCTGGAGCGCGAGGGCTATCGAGTCATTACCGCTAAAGATGGTGTTGACGCTTTGCAGGTACTGCAGGAAGAAACGCCGGATTTGATGTTGCTGGATATTGAAATGCCGCGTATGGATGGTTTTGAGGTAGCACGGCAAGTACGCTCGTCTGAACGACTGCAAGATTTACCGATCATTATGATTACCTCCCGAACCGGAGATAAGCACCGGGAGAAAGCTATGTCTATCGGCGTTAACCACTACATGGGCAAGCCCTATCAGGAAGAGGTGTTACTCTCGGTGATCAAGGAATCACTGGTCTAACCCGCCCCGCCCATGTCACTAAAAGTAGGTATTCTCACCCACGACTCGGCACAGAGTTACTCACTAAAAACCGCTCTATCCGAACTCGGTCATTTCGT
The DNA here is from genome assembly GCA_036961295.1 of Porticoccaceae bacterium. Classification (GTDB taxonomy): domain Bacteria; phylum Pseudomonadota; class Gammaproteobacteria; order Pseudomonadales; family Porticoccaceae; genus JAGPUQ01. The sequence goes on from JBALVX010000002.1 coordinate 392,336, forward strand.
GGTCTATTTCAACACCCCGGATCTGAGTGCGACCGACCAGCCTCCTCCGACGGACGTCGAATTGTGGATCGTGACCGCACAGCCCGGTGCGAAAGACCGCATCCCCATCGACAATCGCAGCACCTTTAGCCTCTTACTCGATGGGCAAATCCCCTCTTTGCTCAGCCCCGGTTACGACGCATGGAAACGCACCCTGCGAGACAAAATCAATCGCGCCAGTTACCGCATGCCCGACAATCACCGTTTCGCCAGAGCGCGGCGGCTGTGGGTACTGGCAGCTTCAACCGGGGGTTTAAAAGCCGTCGAGGAATTTCTCAGTTTGATCGACCCGGCGCCAGGTCGCGGTGTTGGTTTGCTCTATGCTCAGCATATTGAGGGAGCCCATGTTGACCAACTTGAGAAAATGGTCACCCGCAGCAGTAACTGGGGAGCACAAATGGCCGACACCGGGCGCTTTGTGCTGGAGGGTTCAGTCTCCATCGTACGCCCGGACCACAAAATTCGCATTACCCCAGAACGCAAATTTCAAACCCTCAAAGCGCCCTGGGGTGGATCGTATCGACCCAGTATCGATTACGTCGCTGAAATGGTGGCTCGAAAATACGGCACCGCTGCCGGTCTCATCGTCTTTACCGGGATGGGCGATGATGGTGTCCTCGGTAGCCAGCATATCCGTGAAAACGGCGGTCAGGTCTGGGCACAACAGCCCAAAACTTGTATGGTGTCGGCGATGCCCGACGCGGTGATCAATGCTGGAACCGTTGATTTTACCGGGAGTATTGTTGAACTCGCGGCTCACTTCCAACAACAGACCCTGGCACTACCTGCCAAATCCACGGCTAGTTAATTCCTTATGAAAGATTTGATCGGACTCACAAAACTCCCTCAAAACCTCGATGGCTTACTGTTGCCAGTCGGTGTCGATACCTTGCTAGTACCGATGACCTGCATCGCCGAAATTATTGAAGAGCGTCCTGCGCTGACGCGAAGCCCGCAGTCAAAACCCTGGCTCCACGGCTGGCTTGACTGGCGTAAACAACACATCCCTCTACTCGCCTTCGAGGGCCTGGAAGGCATCGGGCCCATGCCGCTAACCGAGACCTCACAAATAATCATCTTCAATGCCATCGGTGTTGGCGCCGAGCGCGGTTTTTTTGCGCTGGCTATCGACAACCTGCCTCGCCCGATGCGGTTTTCCGAGGAACAGGACTTACCCATCGCCTCCAGCCCTGAACGCACCGGTATCGCGTTTGCCACGATAATCGAAGACAAACCCGTGTTGATCCCCGACCTCGAATACCTGGAACAGCTCAGCGTCGAGGCTGCCCTTGAAGGCTCCATTGCCTAGCGTATGAACTAATGCATTACTTAACGCATTACCTGAGGTATTGCCGCCGGGGCTTGCCGTCCCGACACGATAACTTTACCTTTCTCAAGGTATAAGCGGTTACCCCTACACACCGCTTTAAAAATCGTTAGAATAGTCGGCTTTCGTAATTTATCTAATCCACTACATGTCGGCATATCGTCGACATGTAACTATCAACAGACAACATATTAGTCACCAAACTGAGGGGAAACACCATGCGCGGACAAATGATGGACGATGCCTTAACCATCACTTCAATTATGGATTTTGCGGACCAGGTATTCCCCAACACTGAAATTGTTTCAGTCACCGCAGATAACCCTCGCCACCGCTCCAGCTTTGCCGAAGCCTTTGCGCGCTCCAGAAAGCTCGCCAATGCCCTGACTACATTGGGCCTGCAAGCCGGCGACCGGCTCGCCACCCTGGCCTGGAACGATTACCGCCATTTTGAGCTGTACTACGGCATTAGCTGCTCTGGCTATGTGTGCCATACCATCAACCCGCGCTTGTTTCCCGAACAAATCACTTACATCGCCAATCACGCTGAAGATCAGTGGGTTTTTGTCGATGTCGCTTTTGTTCCGCTACTGGAACAAGTTCAGGATCAACTGGAAACGGTAAAAGGCTTCGTGGTGCTCACCAGCGCCGAACATATGCCGAAAACCACCCTTAAAAATGTGCACTGCTATGAAACCCTGATCGCAGATCAGCCAGACACCTTTGCCTGGCCAGAGCTGGATGAAAACAGCGCCTGCGCCCTGTGCTACACCTCTGGCACCACTGGCAATCCTAAAGGCGTGCTTTATTCTCATCGCAGCACGGTACTGCACTGCATGGGCACCAATCAATCTTCTTCCCTGGGTTTATCCGCCGGCGATTCCGTGATGCCAGTAGTGCCGATGTTTCACGTTAATGCCTGGGGGGTGGTTTATAACGCCGCCGCCACCGGTGCCAAACTGGTGTTCCCCGGCCCGAAAATGGGTGACGGCGAAACCCTGGCAAGCCTGGTCAACGAAGAGCAAGTGGACTTCGCCATGGGCGTACCCACGGTGTGGTTAGCACTGGTTAACTACCTAAAAGAATCCGGTACCCGCGTGGACTCCCTGCAACGGGTCATTGTCGGCGGTGCCGCCTGCCCGGAATCATTGATGCGCGCCATGGACGAATTCGATGTCGCCATGCAAGTCGGTTGGGGCATGACCGAAATGAGCCCCCTCGGCACCTATAACACGCTGTTGCCGTGGATGAACGACCTGCCCGACGACGAAAAAATGGTTTATCGTTTAAAAGCCGGGCGCTTGATCTATGGGGTAAAAATGCGCATCGTCGATGAAGATAGTAACGAACTACCCTGGGACGGAAAAACCTCTGGTCGCTTACAGGTGCGCGGTCCCTGGGTATGTAAAAGCTACTACAAACTCGAAAATTCCGATGCCCACCTGGCCGATGGCTGGTTCGACACCGGCGACGTTGCCACCGTTGATCAATACGGTTACATGGCCATTACCGACCGCACCAAAGACGTGATTAAGTCCGGCGGCGAGTGGATCAGCTCCATCGATGTTGAAAATGCGGCCATGGGGCACGAAGATGTACAGGAAGCCGCCGTTATCGGTGTCCCCCACCCCAAGTGGACAGAGCGCCCGCTATTGGTGGTGGTCAAACGACCCGGCACCGATCCCAGTAAGGAAGAACTCCTCGGCTTTTTAGAGGGCAAGATCGCCAAGTGGTGGATTCCGGAAGACTGCGTCTTTGTGGAACAAATTCCCCACACCGCCACCGGTAAAGTCAGCAAAAAAGATTTGCGCGCCGAGTTCAGTAGCTACACGTATTAGTCATTAGCGATAGATATCCGGTAATGGAGTTCCGCGACTGGCTACTTTTATGGCAGCATTACTTTTGTTACCGAATTGCTTTCGCTACTGAATATAGCCGTCGTGATCAAGCCGCAATCGTTAAGCACGGCTGGTCACAGCAACCCGTTTCGTTTTCAAATAAATGATAGCCCGCCATTATGATTCCTCTATTAAATGACCGCGACATCGAGTTTCAACTATACGAAGCACTCGACACCGAATCACTGCTCACCCGCCCGCGCTATGCCGACCATTCCCGCGAAGTGTTTAATGCCACGCTAAACACCGCCAAAAGTGTCGCCGAGCGTTATTTCGCCAATCACGCGGTCAAAGCCGACACACAGGAACCGACCTTCGATGGTGAGTCGGTGCATTTGATTCCGGAAACTAAAGCTGCCTGGGATGCCTTTGTAGAAGCCGGTTTTCTGGCTGCCCACGAAGACTATGACGAGGGTGGCGCGCAATTACCGGAAGTAATTTTCCGCGTCATTATGTCTTACACCAATGCCGCCAATATCGGAACTGCGGCTTATCCTTTTGTATCCGTCGGCGTGATTAACCTGATCCGCGCCTTTGGTACCGCAGAGCAAAAAGCCCTCTACCTGCCATTAATAATGCACGGTAACAGCAACGGCACCATGGCACTCACCGAACCGGCACAGGGTTCCGCGCTCGGCGATATTAAGACCATGGCGGAACCCGCAGACGACGGCAGCTACCGCCTGTTTGGCCAAAAAATGTATATCAGTTGCGCCGAGCACAATATCGCTGGCAACGTGGTCAACATGGTGCTCGCCAAAATCAAAGGCTCCCCGGATGGGGTCAAAGGCATATCACTGTTTATCGTTCCCAAATATCTGGTCAATGCTGACGGTAGTCCTGGTCAGCGCAACGATGTGGTTCTGGCTGGCCTCAACCACAAAATGGGTTACCGCAACGCTACCAATACCGTGCTCAACTTTGGTGAAAAAGACGGCGCCGTCGGGTATCTGATCGGTGAAGCGAACAAGGGACTGGGCTATATGTTCCAAATGATGAACGAAGCCCGCATCGGTATCGGCCTCGGTGCCGCTGCTATTGCCTATCAAGGTTACAACCTGTCCCTCGACTACGCACGGCAGCGACCCCAGGGGCGTTTAGCCTCGTGCAAAGATCCTTCATCGCCTCAGGTGATGCTCACCGAACACGCCGACGTGCGACGTTTATTATTAGCTCAAAAAGCCTATGCCGAAGGCAGTCTGTTTATGGGGCTGTTCGCCAGCGCCTTATTTGAAGACCAAAATACTGCCGAAGATCCCGATCAAAGAAAACGCGCAGGCTTGTTACTCGATCTGATCACTCCGATGGTTAAATCCTGGCCTTCAAAATACGGTTGCATCGGTAATGACCACGCCATTCAAATTTTAGGTGGCGCGGGCTATATGCGCGAATACGAAGCCGAGCGTCTCTATCGAGATCAACGTCTCAACCCGATCCACGAAGGTGCTGAAGCCATTCACGGTCTCGATATTCTGGGCCGAAAGGTCACCATGAAAAACGGTGCATGCCACCAGGTTTTTCTTGAAGAAGTACAAAAGGATATTAGTGCGGCACAAGCCGTCGCTTGCCTGAGTGATATGGCAAAGCAACTCGAAACTGCACTGAGCACCCTGGATAACACCACTCAATCGTTAATTACCCTGATGAGTGAAGACGTCGATCTCGGCCTCGCCAACGCCACCTTATATTTGGATATGTATGGCCGAGTACTGGCCTCCTGGCTGTGGTTAAAGCAGGCTCTGGCTGCCGACAAAGGTTTGTCCAACACCCAAACACAGAACGAACAAGATCAGCATTTTTATCAAGGTAAGGTTCACACCGCCCGATATTATTTTGATTGGGAACTGCCTGCGGTAAATCAACATGCAGACATCTTGAATAGCGGTAATCGCGTACCCTTCGATATGCAGGACGACTGGTTTTAATTGGCTTTTACCGCCTAAGCGTCAAAGCCTCAATATGAACGCTACAACCTAAGCCTTACGATATAAACTAAACCTTACGATATAAACTTCGGACATCTCTATGAGCGAACTCAATCTCGAACACTGGTGGCAACCCTTTACCAACGTGCGGGGCTTCCGCGAAAACCCTCGCTTAATTGAGCGCGCTGAAGGTTGTTTTCTCTATACCCCCGACGGTCGTGAAGTCCTCGATATTACCGCCGGGCTATGGTGCGCCAACCTTGGCCACAGCCGCAAAGAAGTTGCCGACGCGGTGCATAAACAATTAATGGAAATGGATTTTGCGCCGCCCTTCCAGTTTGGCTCGCCAGTCACTTTCCGCTTTGCCGAAAAATTAGTTGAGCACGCGCCCGAAGGTTTAAATCGCGTATTTTTTACCAACTCGGGTTCTGAGTCGGTAGAAACCGCAATGAAGATCGCTCACCGCTACCAGGTAGCCCGGGGCAAGGGTAATAAAACCCGCTTTATTTCTCGCGAGCGCGCTTATCACGGCGTCAATATTGGCAGCACCTCTTTGCAAGGTATTCCCAATAATCGCAAAGGTTTCCCGACTTTAGAAAACATCGATTTTTTACCGGACATGCTCGACATTGCTGCTAACGCTTTTAGTCGTGGCTTACCGGAAACGGGCGCTGAAAAACTCGATGTCCTGGAAAAGCTTATCGCCCAGCGCGGCGCGGAAAACATCTGCGCGGTTATCGTCGAGCCCATCGTCGGCGCGGGCGGCATGGTGCCGCCACCCAGGGGTTATCTCGAACGCCTACGCAGCATTTGCGACGATCACGACATTCTGCTTATTTTTGACGAAGTAGTTACCGGTTACGGCCGCACTGGCTCGGCCTTTGCCGCTACAGAGTTTGGCGTAACTCCCGATTTAATGACCACCGCCAAAGCTATTAACGGCGGCACAGTACCCATGGGCGGCGTATTTATTAAAGAGGAAATTCAGCAAACTATTTTTGATGCCGCGCCAACGGGTATGCCGGAAATATTTCACGGCAATACCTACGCGGGCGCTCCAGTAGCGGCGGCGGCGGGACTAGCCGCCTTTGAAATTTACGAGCGCGAAGGTTTACTGACTCGCGCCTCCGGCCCCATTGGTCAATATTGGGAAGACGCCCTACACAGCCTGCGGGACATTCCACATATTATTGATATTCGCAATTACGGCTTACTGGGTGCCATCACCTTTGCTCCCAACCCGAAGAAATACCCCACCGGGGTCGGTGTTCCGGTTCACAACCGATGTTTTGAAAACGGCTTGCTGTGCCGCCCAGTGATGGACAATATGGTGATGTCGCCGCCGTTAACGATTTCAGAAACTGAAATCGATTTATTTATTGAGCGCTTGCGCCTATCCATTGCAGATGTCCTGGGATAAATGCGCTCGTAACCCAAAAAACCACATGAGAACCACATAAACGCCACATGAAAACTAACGCTGCCATCGCTTTTGCCGCCGGTAAACCTCTGGAAATCCATCAGGTTGATTTACAGGGTCCCCGAGCGGGAGAAGTATTGGTAGAAATAAAAGCCACCGGGGTTTGTCACACCGATGCTTTTACTTTATCCGGCGATGATCCGGAAGGTGAGTTTCCCGCGATCTTAGGGCACGAAGGTGCGGGCGTGGTGGTGGACGTCGGTGCAGGCGTAACAAGCTTACGCCCCGGCGATCATGTAATTCCTCTCTACACACCAGAATGCCGTACGTGTGAGTTCTGCTTAAACCCCAAAACCAATCTCTGCCAGTCGATTCGCGACACACAAGGCCGAGGTTTAATGCCCGACGGCAGCAGCCGATTTTCCCTCGACGGGAAACCCATTTTGCATTACATGGGTTGCTCTACTTTTTCTAACTACACGGTGTTGCCCGAAATTGCCCTGGCCAAAATTCGCGAGGACGCGCCCTTCGATAAAGTCTGCTACATCGGTTGCGGTGTCACCACCGGAGTCGGCGCGGTGGTGTATCGCGCCCAGGTAGAACCCGGTTCCCGGGTGGTGGTATTCGGCCTCGGGGGTATCGGTTTAAATGTTATTCAGGGCGCCCGTTTAGTTGGCGCGCGACAAATTATCGGCGTGGATTTAAATCCAGACAAAATAGCTCTCGCCAAAAAATTTGGCATGACGGACTTTATTGATGCTGGCAAAACCGAAAACGTTGTGGAAGCCATTCAAGACTTGACCGGTGGCGGAGCAGATTATGCTTTTGAATGCATTGGTAATGTAGACGTTATGCGCCAGGCGCTGGAGTGCTGCCACAAGGGCTGGGGAGAGGCGTATATTATTGGTGTCGCGGGTGCCGGGCAGGAAATTAGCACTCGGCCGTTTCAACTCGTTACCGGTCGCTCCTGGCACGGCGTGGCGTTTGGCGGCGCTAGAGGTCGCACGGATGTACCCACTATTGTCGATTGGTATATGGAAGGCAAAATCAATATCGACGACTTAATTACTCATACCATGCCCCTGTCGGACATTAATAAAGCCTTTGATTTAATGCATTCCGGCGAGAGCATTCGTTCTGTTATTATTTATTGACCTGCTTGTTAAAACTTACCCAAAACTTTTCCCAAAACAAATAATATCGAACTTATTACTGACTAAGCAGGTATTCTTCATAAGTACCGGAGAAGTCGATTAGCTGTTGATCTTTTATTTCAATAATACGCGTTGCCAACGATGAGACAAACTCCCGGTCGTGGCTGACAAAAATCAAAGTACCGTCGTAATTTTCCAAAGCCAGGTTTAGCGCTTCAATCGCCTCCATATCCAGATGGTTGGTCGGCTCGTCCATCAGCAGCACATTGGTATCCATCATCATCAGTTTGCCAAACAACAGGCGATTTTTCTCCCCACCAGAACAGACACTAGCCTGCTTTTTAAAATCGTCGGTAGAAAACAATAAACGCCCCAACATGGCACGGACAATTTGGTCGTCGTGACTGGGTTTGCGCCACTGACTCATCCAGTCAAATAAATTTAGCTTACCTTCAAATTCCGCCGTACTATCCTGCGGGCAATAACCCAGCATGGCATTTTCAGCCCATTTTATAACGCCGCCGTTAACACTTAGCTGATCCATCAAACAACGCAGCAAGGTGGTTTTACCGACGCCATTTTCGCCAATAACAGCCACTCGCGCACCCGCCTCTAATGACAGACTGCCGTTTTTAAACAGCGTCTCGCCATCAAAACCATGCTCCAGGTTCTTCAGAGTTACCGCCTGACGATACAATTTTTTTGCCTGCTTAAAACGCACATAAGGACTGACCCGACTTGAGGGCTTGATGTCCGCCAGACTTATTTTTTCTAAGCGCTTGGCACGTGAGGTCGCCTGCTTAGCTTTTGAGGCGTTCGCCGAGAAACGACTGACAAACTGTTGAAGTTCGGCGATTTCAGTTTCTTTTTTGGCATTTTCTGAATGCAGAAGTTCGCGCGCCTGTGTTGAGGCCGTCATAAAATCATCGTAATTGCCGGGGTATAAGCGCAACTCGCCGTAGTCGATATCGGCCATATGCGTACACACCGCATTGAGAAAATGCCGATCGTGGGAAACAATAATCATGGTGCTTTTGGATTCGTTAAGCAGCGTTTCGAGCCAACGGATGGTATTTATATCCAGGTTGTTGGTTGGCTCGTCCAGCAATAAAATATCGGGTTCCGAAAACAGTGCCTGAGCCAGCAACACTCGCAACTTCCAGCCAGGAGATACCTGGCTCATCAGCCCGTAATGTAACTCTTCGGTGATCCCGGCTCCCAGCAGTGTTTCCCCGGCACGGCTTTCCGCACTGTAGCCGTCCAGCTCGGCGTATTGAGCTTCCAGGTCAGCCACTTTCATGCCATCTTCGTCCGACATCTCCGGCAAAGCATAGATACGATCCCGCTCCTGCTTGACGGCCCACAGTTCCTCGTGCCCCATAATCACCGTGTCAATAACGCTGAAATCTTCAAAAGCAAACTGGTTCTGGCTCAGCTTACCGACACGCTGATTCGGACTGAGAGCCACATTTCCAGAAGTCGGCGTCAAACTGCCATCCAATATCTTCATGAAAGTGGACTTGCCACAGCCATTGGCGCCAATCAGGCCGTAGCGATTGCCGTTACCAAATTTGGCCGAGATATTTTCAAACAATGGCTTAGCGCCAAACTGCATGGTGATGTTTGCGGTGGAGATCAAAGGGATAGTCCTGGGTAGTAATGAACAGGCAGGTATAGCAGGTGGGCTAACAGGTCAGGTGGGCTAACAGGTATAGATGCGCTGCAAAACGGGGTGCGTACTATAGAGATTTGTGGCCGCGAGGTCGAATAAATTGTACAAAAAATCGACAAAATAGCTTTAAACCAGGTCGATCTAAGCCGAGCTAGGCCGGTAATGGAAAGCTGTTGTCAGCTATTTAGCGTTCTGAGCCAGGTGGCTGTAAAGGTAGCTGTAAGGGTAACCAGGGCACCTCGCACTCTCCCAGGCGGGTGGCGACATAGGCCGAATCGTCATTGATGGTGATGGACAGCTCCATGGTGCGCTCTACCAGAGCGGCCAGGGCCTGAATGTTTTCCCACTGAAACTGATACACGGACGCCTTCAAACCATCGAATTTACCCTGGTTTTGCGTCCACCACGCATTCGACTTGGAGTTAAAACTATAGACCTTAACGCTGCGCGCCAGCCGCGTAGCTTTTTTTATTCTATCGGCAGCCGGCTCGCCGACATCGAGCCACAAATCTAGCTGCCCATCCAGGGTATGTACCCAAATATCGGGCGCATCAATCGCACTCAGCCCTTTGGTAAACACCAAATGCTCCTCGGCATTAATACAAAAGGCGAGCACACGCACCATCATCCGCTCCAGCGTTTCGGAGGGGTGCTGAGCCACAGTTAAACTGAGAGCCTCATAAACATTTCGATCGAGATCAGACAAGGCAATGTTTAATTTATAAATCGTTGGCTTTAGTGCCACAAATGTTCCTTAATTTTTTTCGGTATAAAGTGATTTCTGCGCCGCGTTTTGGATCGTCTACTTACTTATCGGCCTATTCCATTGGGGTCATTCCATTGGGGTCAGCGTCACTACTAAACCATCTACGTCGTCGGACACCTTAATTTGGCAACACAAGCGAGAGGTATGGGTAAGGCCGTGGGCGGTGTCGAGCAGGTCTTCCTCTTCCTCACTTAGCTCACCGAGTTTTTCAAACCACGCCTCATCGACAATCACGTGACAACTAGCGCAAGCCAGCGAACCACCGCAGGCCGCCAGCATAGGCAGATCGTGCTCCCGCGCTACTTCCATTACTGTGGAGCCAGGCGTGGCGTCGATGGAGACTTTTTCGCCATCCACTTTAATAAAATGAATCATGGTCATAGTGATTTTTGTTCCTACACCGGGGACGGTGAATATTTAATTTCCCGCCACCGGAATACCCGTCGTAGTGGAATGTTGAAAATGTAAGGCCTTACCCGGATTCACCACACCATAGGCGGCATGTGCCGCTTGCGCCGCCTCGGCAAAACCAGTGAGAATCAATTTCAGCTTATGGGGGTAGGAAGCAATATCTCCAACTGCGTACACGCCTGCGAGCTTAGTCGCACAGGTAGTCGGATCAACCGGGATTCCACCGTTATGAACATCGAGACTCCAATCATTAATCGGCCCTAATTTACTGGCCAAACCAAAAAACGCCAAGAGATGATCAGCTTCAATTCGGCGCTCTTCGCCATTCAGGTTTTTAACGATAACCTTTGTCAGAGTATCAATATCGGCATCGGTATCGGTATCGATCCCGCTATCCTTGTCGTTGTTGTTAATAACGGCCACACCTTCAAGACCCGATAATTGGTAGGGAATCAGTAATTCGATTTTTCCAGCGTCCGCGAGACTGTGCATTTTTTTAACGCTATCGGGTGCCGCGCGAAAACGCTCGCGACGATGAATAACGTAAATTTTATCCGCCACATCGGCCAAGGCTATCGCCCAGTCGACCGCGGAATCGCCACCACCAGCAATCACCACGCGCTGATCGCGAAACTGTTCGCGATCGCCCACCATGTAATGGACGTGGCGACCTTCGTAACGCTCAATATGTTTCAAGGGCGGACGATTGGGACCAAAGGCGCCGGCACCCGCCGCGATAATAATAGCTTTACCACGTAAACGTTTGCCTGCAGCGGTGAGCAAGTCCCAATACTCGCCCACCCTTTGAAGTTCGACAACTTGCTGATCGAGATGAAAGATCGGGGCGAAGGGCGCAATTTGTTGTTCCATTCGATCAATAAGTTCGACGGCATTTAATTCCGGTACAGCGGGGATGTCATAAATCGGTTTTTCTGGATAGAGCGCCGCACATTGACCACCCAGGGCCGGCAAGGCATCGACCACCTGGCAGGACATATTCAGCATCCCGCATTGGAAAACGCTAAATAGCCCCACTGGCCCAGCGCCAATAATAACAACGTCGCTAATAGCCGTGTCACTAATAGCAGTGTCACTAATAGCAGTGTCGCTGGTGTGTATTTCATCACTGTCGTGAATTTTTGGCCCGCTCACCTTTTCATTCACTCTCTCATTAACGTAGGACTCTCATTCACAGGAATAGAGCCTTACTCGAACACAACGGTTTTATTACCATGCACTAGCACCCGATCTTCCAGATGGGATCGCAGTCCGCGCGCCAATACTATTTTTTCAATATCCTTACCCTTGCGCACCATGTCGTCGATGGTGTCGTGATGACTGATGCGGGTGATATCCTGGTCGATAATCGGCCCGGCATCCAGATCTTCGGTAACGTAATGACAGGTCGCACCAATCAACTTAACCCCGCGCTCCGCGGCCTGATGATAGGGTCGCGCCCCCGAAAAGGCGGGTAAAAAACTGTGGTGAATATTAATGATTTTACCGGTGAATTGATCGCACAAAGTCGGCGGCAAAATTTGCATATAGCGGGCCAGCACAATGACATCCGGATTGATGTCCTGCAGTAAATCAGTGACTGCCTGGAAATGCTGCTCTTTACTGCCTTCTAAGGCCGGGATGTGATGGTAGGGCAGGTTGTGCCACTCCACGTAGTCCCGCAGGTCATCGTGGTTCGAAATCACTGCCGCGATATTGGCGGGCATTTCCCCGCTGCGCCAGCGATACAATAAATCGGAAAGGCAGTGGGCCTGCTTGCTCACCATCAACACCACTTTTTTCGGTAGGCGCGTTTCCTCCACCTGCCACTGCATAGAGAATTGTGTGCCGATAGGCTCAAAGCGGCGGCGCAATTCTTCCAGCGAATACGGCAGTGAATCTGCAGCAATCACCTGCCGGGTAAAAAACCATTTGGTTTCCGGATCGCGAAAGTGATTCGCCTCGGTGATCAATCCACCCTCGTCGGCAAAAAATGAACTCATCGCCGCAACAATGCCCACTGCATCGGGACATGCGACGGTTAAACGAAAACTATGTTCCTTCATAAGGGTTCCTGCATAACTAAAGCCTACCTTGCTTAACTATTACCAAGTTTGGGCCTAATCGCTCAAACCAAATCGCTGACGGAGAGCAAACCGCACAACTAAGGCTATTGTACAGGGCATTACGCCCAACGAAACCTTGGGAAAACCCAACACTGCCTCTGGATTCACCACTAGCCCTAAACTTGTATAATATGACCTTTAATAGCCCCACAAGGCTCGTAACTCATAGGGCGCACCGAATGAAATGGTCGATGGTTTGTTTGCTTATCAGCTTGTCGCTCGCCGGCGTATTTGCCCATGGCGAAGTCTATAAATGGGTCGATGCCCAGGGCCGAACTCACTACGGCGACGCACCACCTGCCAGCGCTAAAGCCGAAGATATTAGCGACACAATCATCATTAACTCGTTTCAAGGCACGGAGGTCACGGCTAACGAATTTTTCGATGCCGTAGAAGAGACGCGCGCGGAAGAAGCCCGGAATCGACCCAAGCGCGTGGTGATGTACAGCACGGTCTGGTGTGGAGTATGTAAAAAAGCTAAACGTTATTTTCAAAAAAACCGCATTGCCTTTAAGGAATACGATGTGGAGAAGTCAGCAAAGGGCAAAAAAGATTACGCGAAAATGCAGGGCCGTGGCGTGCCCATTATTTTAGTAGGCAAAACTCGGATGAACGGCTTCAGCGCTCAGCGCTTCGAACAAATGTATCGAGGACCACGGTAATTAATCCCAATTGAAGCTTAGCTAAGCTCCAGCTAAACCCTAGCTAAACCCTAGAAATTCAGTAAAACCGTCAACCTCTTCCCGCCCCATATCGAGATGGTTCGCCGGACTGTCCGGGTCAATTTTCCCCAGGGCCATACCGTTGTACACCAAATAGTCTTCCGGTATATCTAGCACTTCGTGAACTGCTGGACTCACGTCCTGCCAAAAACCCTGCGCGCAGGTATGCAGATCGAACTGCCGAGCTGCCAACATCACATTGCCCATAAAAATACCTAAGTCTCCGAGCTGGCCCGGCAGCAGGCTTTTATGCAAACTAAAAATTAACCCGACTGGCGCATCAAAAAAATAGAAATTGCGCATCAGCTGAGCTTGTCTCGCTGCTTTGTCCTTACGATCAATACCCAGAGCTTCGTAAAGCCGCATCCCGCATTGAAAGCGCCGGGTTTTGTAGGGCTGAACAAACTCGCGAGGATGAATGGGGTTGCCCTGCGCGCCAGCACCAATCGGATTTTCCTCCGCATAGGCGATAGCCCGCTCAATCAGTATAGTCCGTGCTTCGCCAGTCACCACATGGACTTTCCAGGGCTGGATATTACTCCCCGAGGGACACTGCCGCGCGAGATCGAGAATGCTATAAACCGTTTGTCGATCCACCGGAGTATCAATAAAAGCGCGCGCGGAGAAGCGGCTGGCCATTGCCTCAGTTAATTTCATCAATTTTAAACCTTGCGTGTTTTGTATTTGGTTTTGTATGCGATCGTGTATTTGACTTAGCAGTTACCGAGAGAACAGCGGAATCATCGAATATTACTCGGCAAGTTAGATGGCTCTAGACTAAGTAATTTTAGCAACAACAGGCTCTACACTCCCATCTCGCGCCAACAATAATAAATCTGCCGGACGCAGTGCGAACAAACCATTGGTAACCACGCCAACGATATTGTTGATCTGCTCCTCCATTGTCCGCGCCGAACCAATGGGATAAAAGTCGTGGGCATCAATAATAATATTCCCGTTGTCGGTGATTACACCCTCCCGCCACACGGGCCTGGCACCCAGCTTCAACAACTGTCGCCACACATAGCCACGCGCCATCGGAATCACTTCGACCGGCAAAGAAAAGCGTCCGAGATGATCAACCCATTTACTCCCATCAGCGATACAGACAAATTCGCGGGCCACGGCGGCGATAATTTTTTCCCGAGTGAGCGCACCACCCCCACCTTTAATCATCTCCAGGCGAGGGTTAATTTCGTCGGCACCATCGACATAAATGGCGACTTCGTCCACTTCATTGAGATCAAACACCTCAATGCCGTGTCCCCGTAACCGCTGGGCCGAGGCTTCAGAACTCGCCACCGTGCCACCAATACGGTTTTTGCTGGCCGCCAGAGCGTCGATAAAGTAATTCACCGTGGAGCCGGTGCCAATGCCAACAATGGCATCGTAACTGGTCTTCGCCAGCACATATTTTAATGCCGCCTCGGCGGAATCCTGCTTAAGTTGGTCCTGAGCTTGAGTCATCGCTACGCGTCACCTGATTATTTAATGGCCATTATACGAAACCCTTACATTAACGGGCATTAAAATGTGGCCCATCGTCTGGCTATCCGGGCTATGAAAATTTACTATGGTGGTTTAGGCCTTAGCACAATAACAACTAGGGCATCTGAACCCAAAACGCCCAAGAACGACTATGCCAAACTCCTATGCCTAAGAAATACGTTAAAAAAATACTCGATGCACGCATCTACGATCTGGTGGAAGAAACCCCCATCGATCACGCCGAACTGCTGTCTCGGCGCTTTGGTAATCAGGTGCTACTCAAGCGCGAGGACCTACAACCGGTATTCTCCTTTAAATTGCGCGGTGCCTACAACAAATTACTGCAGCTCTCCCAGGCACAGCGCGATAAAGGCGTGGTCGCCGCCTCTGCCGGGAATCACGCTCAGGGGCTCGCCATGGCGGCGGCAAAAATGGGTGTTAAAGCCATCATTGTGATGCCGCGCACCACCCCGCAAATCAAAGTGGACGCCGTGCGTAACCGTGGTGCCAAAGTAGTGCTGCAGGGCGACACCTACGACGAGGCCTCGGTACACGCCAATAAACTAGTGGCGGAAAAAGGCCTGACCTATATCCATCCCTTTGACGACCCCGATGTGATCGCCGGTCAGGGCACTGTCGCGGTTGAAATCCTGCGGCAGCACCCCGGCCAGCTCGATGCCATCTTTATTCCCGTCGGCGGCGGTGGCTTATGCGCAGGCATGGCCGCGTATATCAAATACGTCCGTCCCGAGATCAAGATCTTTGCCGTCGAGTCAGAAGACGCCGCTTGTCTCGCCGCGGCGATGAATGCCGGTCGCCGGGTACGCCTGAAAGATGTGGGCCTGTTTGCCGACGGTACCGCCGTAGCGCAAATCGGCAAAGAAACCTTCCGCGTACTCAAGCAAACCATCGATGGTGTTATCACCGTTTCCGTCGATGAAATCTGCGCCGCCATCAAAGATATATTTGACGACACCCGCTCCATTGCCGAACCCTCTGGCGCGCTATCCATCGCCGGTCTCAAAAAATACGTCGAGCTAAACGGCACACAGGGACAAACCCTGCTGGCCGTCAACAGCGGCGCCAATATCAATTTTGATCGGCTGCGCTATATTTCAGAGCGCACCGAAATTGGCGAAAAACGCGAAGCCGTTATCGCCGTCACCATTCCTGAACGCCCCGGCAGTTTTGGCAAGTTCTGCCGTGCCATGAGCCGACGCATGGTGACCGAATTTAACTATCGCTATACCGATAAGGATGAAGCACATATTTTTGTCGGGCTGTCGATTAGCTCCGACCAGGATCGGAAAGACCTGATCGAGGATTTACAGAAAAAAGGTTACCCAGTAAGTGATATGACCGACAACGAAATGGCGAAATCACATATTCGCCATATGGTGGGCGGCCGCGCGCCGGAAATTACCGACGAGGTGGCCTATCGCTTTGAATTTCCCGAACGCCCCGGCGCGCTCGGCAACTTCCTCAGCAAACTCGGTGGCCGCTGGAATATTTCCATGTTCCACTACCGCAACCACGGCGCTGCCTACGGTCGGATTTTGGTTGGCTTACAGGTACCAACAAAGGAACGCAAGGAAATTCCTAAATTTCTCGACGAGCTGAATTATCCTTACCAGGAAGAAACCGACAACGAGGCTTATCGTTTTTTTCTGAGCTGACTTCACCTTGACAAAATTTTATAACTTCAATGGCGAACTTTATGAAATTACCTATACATTTAATTGGACTAATCTTAAGTTCTCTCATACTCGCATCCTGCGCCGACATAAATACAGTAATGAACGCGCCCAAAGATGCTGGCGCTTCTCAAATTTTTACTGAAGACCATGAACTCGTAAAGGCCGCAGTTCTAGCGAGTATGCAGAATTTAAACATCAACATTAAAGAAACGAGTCAAACAGCTAATAATTTTACTATAACGTTCACGAAAACTATTTCCGCATTTAGCTGGGGCGAAGTCGGTCGAGTCTTAGTAACCGAAATGAATAACGGTGATTCGCAAGTTTTTGTTCATTCAGAAAAAAGACTAAAACATCAGATCGCGGGCGCTAACAACAGAGCCTTTTCTGGCAGTATATTTAGCGGGGTAACAGAAATACTTAATAAGAATTAGGATATGAAAGCTATAATTTTTATTCCAACAATCATCGCCCTCGTTTCCTGTAGTAGCATTAATGTTGAGCGAACATCTCCCCTAAGGTTTGATAAACTCTTTATCGCCACAGTGGAGGAGCGCATACGCATTACCCTTGAGCCAAACGAAAGTAAATCTGGAAGAGTTTTGGTCGGGTTAATATCCGCTGGACCAATTGGGGCGCTAGCGACTGCCAATACGGAGGAAGGGTTTAGCGACCCAACGGCGTTCAAATATACCTTGTCAGTCGACACCAATGAAACCAAACTTATTGTAAGCCGATCTATTGCAGAAATAGGGAATTGTGTTGAAGTTATTTCCCCTGACGAATCAAAACTTGAACTCTTAAGAGTAATCCCCTTGGAAAATTGCGTGGACAATGAGAATAAAGCAGCTCGCTCGACAGACGATCCAATAATGACATTAAACCGCCCAACTAACGTAACTGAATAACACTCTCGGCAAACTCGATGGTCCCTGGACGTTTCCATGGTTCCACTACCAGAACCACGGCGCTGCCTACGGTCGGATTTTGGTTGGCTTACAGGTACCGACAAAGGAGCGCAAGGAAATTCCTAAATTTCTCGACGAGCTGAACTATCCTTATCAGGAAGAAACTGACAACGAGGCTTATCGGTTTTTTCTGAGCTGATACCGAAGATAGAAGTAACAATCGAGAAGAAACATCAACCAACTCCGAAGCCCTCACCAGGCAACAATGGTTACTTTTCACTACTGATTAAAAGTAATACCCCAGCGACAGAGAGTATTCAGCAACCCCCTTTTTTTCGTAAAGAAAACGCAAATCGATGCCCTCGCTTATCTGCTGCCTGGCCTCCACAGAGAAGTAATTTTCTCCACCGCCCGAGCCATCAATCTGAGCAGGCAACTCGGCTAACAGACGCATCCCCAGGCTATTATTGATATACATGTGAGAAAAAGCCGATGTTTTGACAAATAAATTACCACTGCCAAGACGATTATCCTGAACTCCGCCACCAACATAAGCGCCAACCAACACCTTAGGGTGAAGCGCCAAAGTCTGCCCTATATCACCTTCAAACCTAGCTGACAGACAGTTAGTACAAGATAGATTTTTTTGACTTAGACCCAGGCGAAGCTTCCAGGCTTTGCTCCGATCTCCTTCCAGATTTGTTGAAGAGCTGTGTACACTTTCAATTTTTATTACGTCTAGACTTCGGATTTTAAGATCACCATCATACATTCGAAGCTTTACCTCTCCCATAGAAAGAGCAGAATTTTTTACCTGCCTCGCACCTGAATCCAATGCATCATAGTATGCCGGCCTTAGTGAAACTGAAACTCCGTCGCCATAGCGCTCATTATGGACAGCCCCGAGTTGAATCAAACTAGCTCTACGCCCACTGCCAGGCGATTCGGGTATTCGCTCGACAGTACCTCGCCTTCCCGGAGGCAAGGCATAGCGCTCACTCAAAATTCCTTGATACGAAGTTTCAATGTTATTTTCTGGCAAAGATTCGGCCACCTTTGCAAACTGGTAGTAATCCAACAACGTATCCAGAACTTGTTGTTTGGACTCAAGAGGCAATGCAGAGTATTCATCACTATTTAAATCACCGAATTCCGCCGCTACGGTGTATACCGCTTTTTTTTCAATCTGGTCTAACACTCCGAAATTATTATATAGGCGAGCCTGCCTGGAAGGATGATAAGACACTCGGCTTACCAAAGGCTTCCCATTCCTCATACCGTCTCCAGCATTCTGGATCAACGTTTGCGGTAGAGTAAAAACTGGGTTAGATGGAATAATATTAATGCCTTCGATTATCTCTAACACCTCCCCTATTCGAAAAGCACAATTTTTCCGAAAAAAATAATACGTATAAGGCTTGCCAAGTAATTCCCAGGCGTGGGCCAGGACCAACTCGACTTCATCGCTACTCAGTTCGAGCTCGTACTCCCATAAATCTCTTAACTCATTTTCACCGTAATTGTGGTTATGGAAATAATAATTAACATGGCTAAACCCGCCGTCGTAACCACCGAGTAAACCTTTAACCATGTAGACAAACGGGTTTTCATTATTCGGTACAATAGCACCGTAATTTACGCTGACATCTAATAATTTCGTGTGGTTTTTTTCTTTAGCGGAGTTCAGCTTAAGTAATACATGCCCATAATAAGAGGCCGGATTACCCAAATACCCTGTAGCGTAAATTAAGCTAATTGACTCTACAGTGTTATTCAATGTCCACTTATAATAGTTTGGACACGCAACTGCCTTAATACCCAGGCGATCAAAATCAAGGTACTTCCCAAGCCAAATAAATCGAGCTGGAAACCGGCACTGCGCGTGCTGATTCGGATCACCTTCGTTTGGCAAAGCAAATGCCTGTAACGTGGCTTCAAGCTCCGCCGCAGAATCAACATTCCCTTGAGCAGCATTAAAAAACGCTTCGTCGTGAACAGCGCTACGAATGCTCGCGGAATGTAAATAACTCGTCTCGTACCGTACAAGTTTCAACCAGGTTGGATGCCCGCTGAGAGACAGCGTATTCACTTGACTTATTAATGCGGGCGCATCAATTTTTCCGCTAGCAGCCGCCCGCGGAGAGAAGACCAAAACTAAGATCAAGAAAAGCAGAAAACGCCTGGGTTTTAGGCACCGAAACACTTGGTTGGTTAATGTTAACCGTGACCGCCGGAGAGAAACCCCAAACGATCACGGTTATTTTTACGCCGCGCAGTGCACACTGACAGCGGAAGTAACTACATCGTAGTATGCCGCCGCTTTTTCAAGTTGATTTTTGTCTGCGTAAGCTGCAGCGCCGACCGTTTCGGCCATACTAGTACGGATAAACGGAATTGCCTTTTCCTGCAAGGTGCTCTCGCACTCCAATATAGTCAACACCGAGGTCAGGTGCTGGCCTTGCCCTCTGGCTGTTTCTTCCGCCAAGTTGTCATAGGTATCCATAATAAATTGTGCGGCCTGGACATTCTTTTTAGAACACGTTTCCGGGCTAGACGTAGCAGACGTGATCGCCGTTGACCCTGCATCCCAAATCACGTTGGACGTAACCGCAGCCCAAGCTGTGTTAGCAAATAATGCAGCGCCTATTCCACAATCTCTATAGGGGTTAGCTCCACTTCCTACCGCTTCCTTCGCTGACAAGCCAAGTGAAAAACCAGTGAAAACAATGGCAGTAACGGTAGCCAAAATATATTTTTGGATTAATTTCATTTCAATTCCCTCTAACATTATTAAAATTATTTTTTTTCGCTCTACAAACTACTAAAACACAGCGGGCATACAACGAAGTTTAGTTTTAATACCTAGCCCGGCTAAGTTATAACCGGCCTACCGAATATACTTTATTTATTAGCTTTAGTCTAAATGTCATGAAGATAATGCCAAATCTCCGAGTCGCCGTATTTGAATCGCCCCCACTCCTGCCCCGGCGAGAATATCTTGAAGCACGACCATTTTATCGTCTGCTGAAAAACCGTCTCGAGCGCTGAGGATGGCCCCGGCCTGCGCGAGAATTTCCTCGGGGCTACCGTGTTCGGGGAGGCAATAACTCAACACGTTGCGGTTGAGCACCAGTTGGCGGCGGGTTTGTTCGTCAAAGGTAAACGCACAAATCACCGATGCCTGGGGATGACAATTGGATACGTAACTGGCCATGCGCCCGCTGCGGGTCGGCACAATAATCGCCTTGGCCTTGATCGACTCGGCGAGTTTAACGGCAGCAGCGGCGACTTCCTGCTTGTCGTTGCCAAGAATCAGGTCATCGGCAAAACGCAAACCCCGACTGTTTTCGATGGATCGGGCGATACGATCGAGCATCTCCACACAGCGCACGGGGTATTTACCCATCGCGGTTTCACCGGAAAGCATAATAGCGTCCGCCTCTTCGTACACCGCATTGGCCACATCGGTGACCTCAGCGCGGGTCGGCGTCGGGTTTTCGATCATCGATTCGAGCATATGGGTGGCCACAATCGCCGGTTTACCGTGCCACGCGCAATGGCGAATAATGCGCCGCTGCACCCGAGGTAGATATTCGATGGGAATCTCTACGCCTAAATCGCCTCGAGCTACCATAATGCCATCGGCGGCATCGATAATGCTTTCTACGTTGGTCAGACCCTCTTGATCTTCAATTTTGGCAATAATCTTAATTTTCGCGTCTTTTTCATTCAAAATATGCCTAAGTTCGGCGATATCGTCGGCATCGCGCACAAAAGACAGCGCGATAAAGTCCACACCCTGCTCAATGGCAAACTGAATATCTTTTTTGTCTTTTTCGGTAATTGACGGCAAGTTCACGCGTATTCCCGGCAAGTTCACGTGTCTTTTGCTTTTTAGCACACCTCCATCTACCACCCGGCATTTCATCGTGGGCGGCTGCTTCTCAAGCACCTCAAGGTTAATCAGGCCATTATCGACGGTGATACGGTCGCCAACTTCTACATCCTCGATCAGGTCGGCGTAGTTGATCTGGATAGAGCTGGCTTCAACGTCACCCTCTCCCCGCGCCACTACGCTAATAATGTCGCCCTCTTTCAAATCCAGCTCAACGGCGCGGTCGCCGGTACGGATTTCCGGGCCCTGAGTATCCAATAACACGGCCACCGGGTGATGTGCGGTTTTGTTTAGCTCGCCGATACTAGCTATTATCTCTTTGCATGCTTGGTGCTCACCGTGGGACATATTCAGCCGAACGATGTTCATGCCTGCTTCGCAGAGTTGGGCCAGCATTTCTGGCGAACTGGTCGCCGGGCCGATGGTGCAAATAATTTTGGTTTTACGCATTAAGGGTTCTCTTAATAGGAATAAATTCCTGTTCAGTTGCAATACCGTGCAATGGAATATCCCAGGGCGACGCTTCAAGGTGATCGACCTGCTGAAAACTATGGGCCAGACCTATAAGCAGCGGACTGCTTCCCTGTCTGTTACGGGTAAAAGCCAAACTGCGATCGTAAAAACCACCCCCCATACCCAGGCGATTACCCGCGCTATCAAAGGCCAGCAATGGCACAAAAATAATCTGCAAACTCCAGGCGGGAACCATACGATGCTGGCGCAATTCTGGCTCGGGAATACCAAAGCGGTTGGCTTTAAGTGTATCTCCATGTTGATGGCGAACAAAATGTAAGCTGTTATCTTTAAGCGGATGCAGCACGGGTAGGTGGCAGTTTTTACCGGCCATTTCGGCTAAATGCTTAATTGGCGCCGGATCAATTTCGCCACCGTGGGCGAGATAGATACCGATGCGGCGCGCAAATTGAAATTCTCGCAAACGCGACACAACACCTAGCAATTGATCGGCAGCCAGCGTCTGCGCAGACGAGCTCAGCTGCCTGCGTTTATCGCGCATCTCTGTGCGTATCTTATTATTCATCTGGCTTTTATGATCCATCTGACTATCTACGCAGGCTTAGCGTCTTTTGGGGCAGACCAATTGCCTTGCCCAGTGCCGGTGCCCTCACGCCATCCTTGTATTGCAACCACGCTTGTATAGCAGTACTTGCGGCGATTTTTAATTTTTGAACTCTACATTTATGCCTATCATTAATGCGTGTAATTAACGCCTGCAATAGACACAACACATAAATAGTAACCCCAAGATGCCGCTGTCAACATTGCCTCGAACCGAAAGGTTCAAGGTGGGTATCCCTTTCAGGTATCAGGCTCTCCGTCGCGCGGATATGCACAACAACCCAAGAAGAGATTCCCGGTTGGGTAGTATCGGCTCAAGGACATTATGACTGGCAAACACCCCAGGGCCATTGGATTATAAGCGATGCGAGGGGAATTTAAATGACATCGTTCAACTGGGGTTCAACAAGGGCTTAATAAGCGGCTGACACGCCGACCATGACACGCCTGTGATGAGTATCCACATAGAAGATGTTAAAAAATTAGAATGGCCAGAGAGGCTCTCAGTTAAGAGACGGGGACGACCTTCTCAAGCGCAGACAAGGCACGCGACAGCTTTTTGTCGAGACGGGTAATATCCTTACCAACACCAGCTCCACTGGCCGCGCGACCCTCTGCCTCGCCGAGTTCGTGAGCCAGGTTGAGCGCCGCCATGACCGCAATGCGTTCAAGCCCGATCACGTTGCCCGATTTACGAATTTCACGCATGCGCTTATCAAGATTATCGGCACTGCTCATTAGCGCTTCGCGCTCATCAAGAGGACAGTTAACCTGATACTCTTTATCGAGTACGCGGATGATAACGGTATTTGCAGAATCGCTCACGATTTGATCTCGGACCTTGGTCTAGTGCATTGTTCTTAGCGTTTGTTTTAACTATTCGACAGCCGTTCGGGGCGAAATTTAAATTTCGGGGCCCAGCGCTTTCAACCGAGTAATCATACTCTCTACCTTGGTGCGTGCCATCTCATTTTTTTCGATCAACAGCGTGCGCTCCTTCATCAACCCGGCTTCGCGTTCTTTGAGCGACCCGTTTTCACTTCTCAAATGATCACTCAAGGCGACCAACTGATCGATTTTTCCTTCCAAATCACCAAAAGCATCGTTACTCATAGCTCACTCACTCCAATGTCTGCGTCAAACTATATTGCCACTCAGGGTGTTGGTCAATAATGTTGATGTTATTTCGAGAAACAAGTCCACATTCTGTTGCTTTTATAAGATATTTTCAACACCTCATCATCACGTGAAGCCCAAAGATCATCATGGTAGGATGCTGCGTTTTACTGGCGACAATTCCCGTGACTACTTTCGACCACCTTAGCAGCACTTTTGCCGAAGCCGACATTGGCCAACATCCCTCCGAATGGCACGGCTTTCTCTGCGGTGCTGCCGCAGGCGGCGCACTTCCCCAGGCCGACTTACTCACCCTGGCAACGGAAGAATTGGCCGCCGATCATACCGACACCGAGGGGCTGCGTAGCGTGGTAAAGGACCTCGCTACTAGTACCTCAGAAGACCTCAATAGCGGACAATTTACTCTACAACTGCTGCTGCCAGACGATGAATGGCCGCTCCCCGACCGGGTAGAAGCACTTGCTGCCTGGTGCCAGGGCTACCTTTCCGGCCTGGGGCAGTCGGGCATGGCCAACCGGGATTGGTCGGAAGAATTCAAGGCCGCGATACGTGATATCTCTGCCATCGGCCAGGCCGACACCGAACTGGAAGAGGGCGAGTCGGAGGAGCAGGACTACACTGAACTCGTCGAATATGTGCGCATTGCAGTACTCATGGTGCACGCCGAATTGTGCGGCGATCAAGCTGCCGACTCGCTAAACCCAAGTACCGCCGGCAAATCTGAACCTATTCATTAAGACCGAAAATTGGAAGTAAGCCCTTACTAACAAACCATACACCGATGATCAATAGACCATGATTAAAGCCAAAGAATTTGCCCGCCGACGTCGCGACTTGATGTCGATGATGGGCAAAAACAGCATTGCCATCCTCACGGCAGCACCGGAGAAAGTGCGCAGTAAAGACACGCACTTCCCCTACCGGCAGGACAGCAATTTCCAATACTTGACGGGATTTCCCGAACCCGAAGCCGTGCTGGCACTGATCCCGGGCCGGGAACAGGGTGAATTTGTGCTGTTTTGCCGGGATCGAGACCCAAAACGGGAAATTTGGGACGGCTACCGCGCCGGGCCAGCAGGCGCGGTTAGCGACTACGACGCCGACGACGCCTTTCCCATCGTCGATATCGACGACATTCTCCCCGGCCTGATTGAAGGCCGCGAGCGGGTTTACTACGCGGTGGGCAAAGATCAGGCCTTCGATGCCCACTTAATGGCCTGGGTTAACGACATTCGAGCGCAGGCCCGTACCGGTGCCGTACCTCCCGGTGAATTTATCGATCTCGACCACCTGGTGCACGAGATGCGCTTATTTAAAAGTGCCGCCGAAATCAGTCTGATGCGCAAATCCGCAAAAATTGCCGCTCGCGCCCACTGTCGCGCCATGACACTCTCTAAACCCGGTCTCTACGAATACCAGTTACAGGCGGAAATCGAACACGAATTTGCCACCTCGGGTGCAGCTTTCCCGGCGTACAGCTCCATCGTCGGCGGCGGCGTCAATGCCTGCGTACTGCACTATGTGGAAAACCGCTGCCAGCTGGCCGACGGCGACCTGGTGCTGATCGATGCGGGCTGCGAACTCGAACACTACGCCTCGGACATTACCCGCACCTTCCCAGTCAACGGCACGTTCTCCGCCGCGCAAAAAGCAATTTACGAAGTAGTACTGGCGGCCCAACTCGCAGCGATTGAAGCCACGGTTGAGGGCAATCACTGGGACGACCCACATCTCGCGACCGTCCGGGTCATCACCGAAGGTCTGGTGGATCTTGGCCTATTGAAGGGTAAGATCGATAACCTAATCGAAAACAAGGCCTACTTCGATTTTTATATGCACCGCGCCGGGCACTGGCTGGGCATGGACGTACACGACGAGGGCGACTACAAAGTCGATCACCAATGGCGCTTGCTAGAACGCGGTATGGTGATGACCGTGGAACCCGGTATCTATATCGCACCGGACAATATGCAAGTGGCCAAACGCTGGCGCGGCATTGGTATTCGTATCGAAGACGATGTCGCCATTACCGCTAAGGGCACGGAAGTGCTCACCGGCGGTGTACCCAAAACCGTGGCAGACATCGAGGCCCTGATGGCTGGGTAAATGTGATGACCAAACCCTCACCAACACCTACCAATAATATAGCTGCCGGTAATATAACTGCCGATAATCTAGCTACTGACATAACCATTGTCGGCAGCGGACTTACCGCACTGGCCAGTGCCGCACTGTTGGCCCAGGCCAACCCGGAATGGCGCATCGCGCTTATTAGATCTGCTAGCGTTTTAAATTCGGACACTAATGCAGATAAAAAAGCGAATACAACTTCAATCGCTGAAACCAGACCGGAAGATATAAGAACCACGGCGCTATCGACGAGCAGTCTGGAAATTTTTTCCAGCATGGGTCTGTATAGCGCCGTCGAGGCGGAATCTGCGGCGATCAATACCATTCAAGTCAGTGATCGCGGGCATAGCGGACTAAGTCGTCTGGACTCTGAGCCAGACGCTGGCCCGCTCGGTCTGGTAATCGAAAACCAGCGGCTGTCAGCCCTGCTGGAAACCCTGCTATCCCAACAGCACAACGTCACCCAGATCGAGGACATGACCGTCCACACGCTTCAACCAAAAGCCAAAAGCATCTCTTTAACGGGCGGCTGTTTAATAGAAGAAATCACAACAGTAAGCACTCACCTACTAATGATTGCCGACGCCTCTTCATCCCCGCTGCGAAAGCAATTGGGTATTAAGCAAGAGGTATACGACTACCACCAAACTGCCTTGGTCGCGACGCTAACATTAGCCGACGCCCATCGCGGCGTCGCCTATGAGCGCTTTACTGCGGACGGGCCGATGGCCCTACTGCCGATGACTGACGCCGTTGATGGCGAAGGGCCGCACGAACAACACCGCGCCTCGTTGGTGTGGACGCTGCCGAGCGAACGAGCGCAACAATTACAGAACCAGGATCAAGCCCAAGCCCAGCTACAAAAGAATCTGCCCGAGCTGTTCCACGCAGAGTTTGGTGATCGAGCAGGAGCCATTACCGCCATCGGCAAACCGGTATTTGTGCCGCTACAACGCAAACTCGCGGCGGAACAAGTGCGCAGCCATGTGGTGCTGATGGGCAGCGCCGCCCAAAGCCTGCATCCGGTGGCGGGTCAGGGTTTTAATCTGGCCTTGCGCGATATCGCAGCGCTGGCCGAGACCGCACTTATAGCCCATCACCAAGGCCGCAACCTGGGCGAATTGCCAAATCTGCAACGCTACCTAAAAACCCGCGAGCGAGATCAACTGCGCACCGTACTGCTTAGCCATCAACTGCCCAAAGTATTCTCCAGCGCTTCGGCCCCGATGATACTGGGCCGAAACCTGGGTTTAATGGGGCTGAACCTCAGCCCTCTGTTACGACAAGGCTTTGCCCGCCAGGCCACCGGTTTGGGTGTAAGGCAGGCTCGCATCGATCCCAACTATCGCCGAACTGATTCTCGTCGAACTGATGATCGCCGAACGAATCAGCACCTAACACCTAAGACCCCAAACCCTGGCAGCCTAAAACCCGAAGGCTTAAATTCTGACTCGCAACAAAACCCATCCGGGGGTTCAGCGTGAGTAATACTCACTACGATATCGCCATTGTTGGCGCTGGCCCGGTCGGGCTCGCTGCGGCCCTGGCGCTAGCGCAATCCCCCGCAGGTAAAAGCCTCAAAATCGCCCTTATTGAATCGCGGCCGCCTCGGCAAGCACCTACAAATGGAAAGTTTGATACCCGGGTCGTCGCCATTAACGAAAGCTCACGCCGTTTACTCGACAGCCTGAGCCC
Source organism: Porticoccaceae bacterium (assembly GCA_036961295.1). Taxonomy (GTDB): domain Bacteria; phylum Pseudomonadota; class Gammaproteobacteria; order Pseudomonadales; family Porticoccaceae; genus JAGPUQ01. Next base: position 419,820 of record JBALVX010000002.1, read on the forward strand.
TAGCAGCCTAACTGCTGGAAGCCTGTTTAATTCCCCTCGAGTTTGCCCTTACTACATCATGGAAGTTTGGGACACCGCTGGCAACGGCCACGTTCGCTTTGACTGCGCCGAGCTACATCACGACAACCTGGGTCATATCGTCGAGCAATCGGTATTGATGGCAGCACTACTCGATACACTGGCCAGCACCAAAAACGTGGATTTCCTGTGTCCCCACACCGTACTGGATATTCAGCGCACCAAGCCAGAAACCAAAAACCAGGCTATTACTCTGCGGTTGGACGCTAATACCTTAAACAAAAGCGCAGAAACCATAGCATCCGAGACTACAGACATAAGTGCGGACTTACTCATTGCTGCCGACGGCGCGCGCTCGCAAGTGCGCGAGCATCTCGGCTTTATTCATCATGTTAGCGACACCGGCCATACCGCCATTGTCGCCACGATAAAAACTGAACACCCGCACGCGTATAGCGCCCGCCAATGGTTTTCAACTACCGGGCCACTGGCTTTTTTACCACTGCAAGCTGACGCACAAACAAATGCTGAAACCGGCGACGCGCAATTTGTGTCCATTGTCTGGTCACAACAACATCAGCGCGCCGAACATTTAATGGCATTATCAGACCAAGACTTTTGTCGGGAACTGGAGCTGGCCAGCGAACATTGCCTCGGCTCACTACAACTGGTTAGTGAACGTATCAAAGCGCCGCTGGCGCAATCCCATAGCGATGACTACGTACAAGCCGGTGTCGCTTTGCTGGGCGATGCCGCCCACGCCATTCACCCCCTCGCCGGGCAAGGGGTCAACCTGGGGTTCTCAGATGTCGCCGCCCTGGTCGAAGAACTCAACCATAGCCATGAAAAAGCTTTGCCCATCAATCACCCCTCCGCACTTAAGCGCTATCAGCGACGACGTAAGCCGGAAAACCGCATCGCGGAAACCGCAATGACCGCGTTTAAAACCTTGTTCGAACGAGAAGAACTACCGCTAGCGGTATTGCGCAATCAGGGAATGTGGGTGTTTAATAAAGCTAAGGGCTTAAAACACACCGTTATTAAGCGGGCAATGGGCCTGGACTAAAGCCTTAGCTGACAAAGGCCTCCTCCTAAACTGCAAAAACACCAGGCAATAAAAAGGCGGCTCGCTTACCGGAAACCCGGGGCGAACCGCCTGAAAGTTGCTGCCGACTTGCGACAGACTGAGGCATGGCTGGCTAATGTAAACTGGTGTAAAACGGCTGGTGAAAAGCTAAAACGAGTCTCTAAAACTGCTCTAGCGAGCTAACTCCAACACGCTCATTAATGTCTCGCAGTGTAGGGTAGTGCCCCCCGCGCTGACGTGACGTAGTTCACACTTTTTAGCTCAATATAACTGATCAGTCAATTTAAATTGATGACTTTCGCCAAACCTAATAAAACAGGTTCAACGCAGTAATGGTGACCACGATAAACAGCACTGTCATCGCACCGCCGGCGCGCATAAAATCATTCACGCGATAGCCGCCGGGGCTCATAATCAAAGCGTTGACCTGATGGGTTGGCAGGATAAAGCTGTTGGAAACACAAACGGCGACCAGCAACGCAAACAAGCGACCGTCAAACCCGGCCTGATTGGCAATTTCTGCTGCCAGGGGCACCAAAATCACTGTGGCTCCCACGTTGGACATCACCAGGCTGAGCACAGTGGCAAGTAAAGCAATAGTAACTTGCAGCATCAGTAATGAGGGCTTATCGCCGAGCAAACTGACGGTGTGATCGGCCAGCCAGGCCGCTGTACCGGTGTGTTGCATAGCGCTGCCGAGGGGAATCAAACTGGCTAGCAGGAACACGGTTTTCCAGCTCACCGCTTGATAAGCCTGGTCCATGTTAATAACACCGCTGACCACCATGCCCAGGGCAGCGGTCATAAGTACCAGAGACAGCTTTAAGTCGGAAAAAATAATAAAGCCGATTGCCACACCAAAAATAAGTAGCGCGGTAATAAGTTTTTCGGGGCTGTGTTCCGCCTTCGGATACACCTGCGTAATGACACCAAAATCGCTGCCGTCCGCTTCCAGCTCACGGAGGTTTTTCCAGCAGATATGACCGAGAATGGTATCGCCCACCTGTAGGCACACATCCCGTAAATTATCGCGCAGTACCTGGTCGCCCCGGTAAATCGCCAACGGCGTCATGCCGTAGGTTTTACGAATTCTAATCTCGCGAATAGTTTTACCCGCAACCGCACCGCCGGGCCTTACTACCATTTCGGCGACCCCGACCATGCTTGGGTCGAGCGCATTAGCAAGTCGCTCGTCCTCTTCCTCGGCAATGCCGTCTAAGGCAACAAATTGCTCGATAGCGGTGGCACTACCCACAACCGCAAACCGGCTGGCAAAGTTCAGTTCGATATCCCGATGTGGCGACAAGATCAGCTCGTCAGCGATCAGGGCAATCATATGAATACCGTGGGCTTCTTCGATTTCACCCACAGTTTTAGCGCGCAGAGTACAATCTTGCGCCATCACCAGTTGATGCACCTCGCCCTCGACACCGTAGAGTGAACGATAAGCTTGCAGCGAACCCTGAGCCTCCTGGGGTGGAGAACCCGCCGGCAATAACCATTTCCCAGCCAGTACAAACAGGACGATGCCCGCCACCAGAATGGACATGCCGATCGGCGTTACGCTGAATAGATCAAAATGCTTCGTGCCTTCCGGCAATAGATCATTGAGTAGTATCAGCGGACCAGAACCCACCATGGTCACCGTGCCACCGAGAATGGCGGCAAAACCCATAGGCATTAGCAGGCGCGAAAAACTCACGCCATTAGTACTTGCCACCCGGCTGACGATGGGGATAAAAACCGCCGCCGCACCGATATTTTGCATAAACCCGGACACAGCGCCAACTGTAGAACAGATCAGCGCCAGCGCGCCTTTTTCGCTCTTGCTGTGGCTACTGATCCAGCGGGCAATGGTCTGCATCAGCCCGGTCTTATCGAGGGCATAGCCAATAATGGTAATGCCAATGATGGAAATCACCGCGTTACTGGCAAAGCCCATAAACAAATCATTCGCATCCATCAGGTCAAATTGCGGTACCGCGTTGAGCAAACCTAACGCAACTAACACGGCTAATGCCGAGACATCGACTGGAAACCACTCCTTGATAAACAGGATCACGGCGGCAATCAGTAGGCCAAGGATGATGATAATTTCTTGAGACATCTTATTCTCTTAAAATATAAGATAATAGCAAAATAGAATATATCAGAACGTCAGGACCTTGTCAGTCCATTCCCTCACACAGCGGGTCACAAAACGCTTCACAAAACGGCTTACAAAATACCTCACAAAAACTGCCTGAGCTACGACTATCGACCCGCACTGTCGACCAGGAGTGCCCTGCAGTTTAGAATGCGCGACTTCTGGGCAAACTAGCGACAAGCCAACAATGAGCCACCGTACGGAACATCCTGCCGGAAACCGCACGCCGCTGTACCCCGCCCATGTCAACGCCGGTGCAAAAATCGTCGACTTCGGCGGCTGGGATATGCCGCTACATTACGGCTCGCAAGTGCGCGAACACCAACACGTACGCCAACATGCGGGCATGTTCGATGTAAGTCATATGACCGTGATTGATGTGACCGGGGCCGACGCCCTTGCCTATTTACGCCATCTACTCGCCAACGATGTGGCCAAACTTAAGCTCGATGCTGCTCTATATAGCGTAATGCTCAACCATCACGGCGGGGTGGTGGATGATTTAATTATTTATTATCTCAGTAGTGAAACCTACCGGTTGGTGGTCAACTGCGCCACGCGGGACAAAGACCTGACGTGGATGCACGCCGAGGCCAAAACCTTTGCAGTCAACATCGCCGAGCGAGCCGACCTCGCCATTATTGCCGTGCAAGGGCCGCAAGCCCTGGCCGCTTTGGATGAGGCTCTGGTAAACGACTCCTTTATAAAAAACGCATCAATAGAGGGTGCTTTAGCAGACAATGCCGTACCGACAGAATCAGACATCCTTGAACAACTGAATCAACTCCCCGCCTTCCATGGCATGACCATTAAGGAAACATCTCTTCGGGCTAGCTCCGGTCAAACTGGCTCCGGCCCGTGGTTTATCGCCCGCACCGGCTACACCGGCGAAGATGGTGTCGAAATTATTTTGCCCGGCGAAGACGCCGAACCGTTGTGGAATGCCCTACACGCTGCTGGCGTGGAACCTGTCGGACTGGGCGCAAGAGATACCCTGCGACTGGAAGCGGGAATGAATCTCTACGGCCACGAGATGGATGATGAAACCTCGCCGCTGGAAGCCAACCTGGGCTGGACCATTGCATGGCAACCGGAAGATCGAGACTTTGTCGGCCGCAAGGCTCTAGCCACGCAGCGAGAACAGGGCCCTGGCACTACCTTAGTCGGCTTGCTGATGACCGAGCGCGGCGTGTTGCGCGAAGGACAAATTGTTAGCGCCTTATACCCAGAGCAAAGCTTAAAGAAACAAGACTTAACGGAACCAGGACTAACGGAACAGGGAGTAGTTACCAGCGGAACATTTTCACCCACGCTACAACAGGGCATTGCGCTGGCCCGAGTGCCCATCGCCCTAAGCCAACAAGCCGCACAAATCTCCGTTGAGATTCGTGGCAAAGCCGTCGCCGTGCAGATCGTTAAACCACCCTTTGTGCGCCACGGCAAAGCCGTTTACCGTTACTATAAGCAAAGTAAATAACAGAGGAAAAACCAAAATGGCCGAAACACCCAAGGCACTCAAATATCTGGACACTCACGAATGGGCCCGCGACGAAAGTGATGGCAGCGTTACCGTTGGCATCACCGACCACGCCCAGGACAGCCTCGGCGATGTAGTTTATGTCGAACTGCCCGAGCTGGGTTCAACGATCAATGCGGGCGAAGAAACCGGTGTAGTGGAATCGGTTAAAGCGGCATCCGACATTTTTGCTCCGGTATCCGGCGAGGTCATCGCCGTTAACGCAGCCCTCGAAGACGAACCCGAAACCATTAACGGTTCACCCTACGGCGACGGCTGGTTTTATAAAGTCAAAATGTCCGATCCCACCGAACTGGAACAACTGCTCGACGCCGAAGGCTACCTCGCCGCCGTTGAGTCCGAAGACTAAGAGCCAGAATTTCTATGTGCCCGATCCTATGTGCTTAGCCTTATGTGCTTAGTCGCCGTCGCTTTTCGTCATCACCCCGACTATCCTCTAGTAGTAGTCGCCAATCGCGATGAGTTTTATGATCGCCCCGCCGAAAGCGCGCAGTTTTGGGAAGATCATCCCACCGTACTGGCGGGTCGCGATATGGAAGCTGGGGGCACCTGGTTTGGTGTCAATCGCCACGGCCACTGGGCCACCGTAACCAACTACCGAGGCGGCGGCATGGGCGACGGCCTACGCTCGCGAGGCGATTTGCCTACGGAATTTTTAACCGCTTCCGCTGACAACAATACGCCTCACCTCTCGCCTCTCAACTACGCCAACAACATCATTGACCAGAGCCACCATTTTCGTGGTTTTAGTTTGTTGACCGGAAATTTAGACACCCTCGCCTACTGCTCCAACGCCAATCTCGAAGCTAATTTAGAAACCCAGCTCGAAACCCATCTCGAAACCAGAGCTGAAACTGGGGCCAAAACCAATGCTGCGTTGCAAACACTGGATCCCGGCGTCTACACCCTAAGCAACGACGTGCTCGACACTCCCTGGCCAAAAGCCGAGTACGCCCGCAAGCAATTAACCGCTGTATTGGACCGATCCGGCCCGCTAGATGCCGAAAATTTATTGGCCATTTTAGGTTCGCGAGAGCGCTTCCCCGATCATCAGCTACCCGGCTACCCCTTTGCCGATGCAGGCCTCGGCCTGGAAATGGAACGCACTTTGTCTCCACCGTTTATTGTGTCCGACAGCTACGGCACCCGCTGTACAACAGTGCTCATGATAGACTCGCAAGGCCAGGCGACCTTTGCCGAACAAAGTTATCATCAGGGCCAGGCGACTGAACGGAAGGATTATTCGTTTGAGATAGTGACGGATTAATGTTCTAGCTAAAGCACTCGCATTTTTACGCGTCGATTTTGAGTGACCGGTTAGGTCTAGCCATTGCACATTACCTCAGATGTTGTTGTGTTTGGCCACCTAGTAGAGGCATCAATAACTGATGCCAAGTCTTATGGTGCGCCTGTGCAAATGGATGGCCCCACCTGTACTGACAAAATTTCTAATGTGAATGCCCCTGGAGAAATTATCACTAGAGGGTCAGAGTATATCCGCAAGCGCGCAGCCCGCTTGGCTAGCGTTACTGACGCATAGCACATAACAACGCATATAACATAAACATATAACAACGTATATAAAGGATCTCAAAGCCCCGTTGAAAAATTCCAGCGGGGCTTTTTTGTGTAGAGCTAAAATATGATTTTTAACGAAAACCCTTTCGACGATATAAAAAACATACTTGACCATATTGATTCGTTGGCTGAAGCCTCATCCCTAGGAAAAGCGGAAATAGATACAGACCAGCTGTGGGAAGTAATAACTAGCTGTAGGCGCGACATTCCATATGAGCATGGCGAAGATGGTGCCAGCTCATTTAAAAAGGCAGCATGGTTTATGCTCTGGTTTGTTAACATATCGCCAATAGTCACTCGCTTTTACAGTGGCGAGCACTCTTTGGCCAAGTTCAAATCAAATGCAGTGGTTGCTTTTGATATAGGGCTAGCAGCCCTTGAAAACTCCGTGCTTCACACAGAAGGCGAGGGCGAAAAAACAATCAGCAATCCTATATCCATATCTGACCACGCATACAAAGATGCTTTGGAGGCTCTATCCAAACCGCTACGACCAGAAGATCAGTTCAGGGCGTGGTCTTTATTTCTTGAGCAGCTGGTTTATAAAACCAATCGGCATTGCGAGTACCCTGAGTTAAGTTATTACCCAGACCTGATGGATTAAGGTTGGCGCTTATTTAAACCACTGCTTTTTGGTCTTTAGTAGTGATCTACTTATATTATTGGCCTGTTCTGACCCAAGCCCTTCAGCAGTCTCGGGAAATCGTTGAGACTGCTCTTCATCGTCTACATGGATTCAGGGGTCAGGTCTCGCAATCACGCAAGCCTTGCCAGAGACAAAATAACGCCAGTCCGGCAAACGCTACTAAGGTCCAGCCGAAAATGCTTATACCCAACAAAGTCCACTGCACTTCTGCGCAATTGCCATTACCGCCCAACAGCACAGAGAAACGGGGCCAGGCCCTGTACCTTTAGAAATCAGGAATTGTATCGTCAGGAAACCATTGGCCAATCGTCGCATCATCAAATAAAGTCTCTTGCGAATCGATCCTCCATTCGTCGCCATCCATTATTACCTTGTAGACCTCGAACTCGGTACTGCCCTGACGATTCAACACATCGCTGGCGCGCAGTACGTTGGGCACCGTGGCGTTCGCTGCGCACATAAATACATTTTTAAGTTCACGATGCCCGCGACGCACATCAATGTCGTTGATCACCACTCTGCCCATCTTAAACATTTTACTCTGTTGCTCTGCCCACTCTGCTACCGGTTTTCCATCCGTCATGCTGGCCGTTACAAATTGAAAAGCGTCCTCGAAACGCTCGTCTTTCATTGCGGAGAGATAACTTTGAACCGCCGTCTTCGGCCCGGCATCACTCAGACAATGAGTACGATTAAAATACCCACCACCCAATCCTGCGACCGTAACGACGATGAATATCCAGATTAGCTTGCTCATACTCTCCTCCACAATGATCGTTTGAGATAGTGACGGAGTGATTGCAAGACCTGATCCCGTATTTTGCTTCACATCCTTTAAATAATCACACCCCCCTTTAACTCATTTAATTCTCTGTTATTCAATAAGCTGATCAGATCAGACCCGTATCGCACATCTGAACACAGTTGAGATAACTGGGCCACCAGCAACGTCTTTCATTGGATATACAAATAGAAGCTTGACTAGAACGAACGTTCATTCTATTCTCGTAACATGACCCACGCTAACAGAGACACTCAAAGAACGCCTGCTCATACTCGGAGCCAGGTACTTGCCCATGCTTTGAATTTGTTTACTGGGCGCGGGTATTTCAATACATCGGTACATGATATTGCACATGCGTCCAAGGTCAGTGTTGGCTCAATCTATCACCACTTCAAGGGTAAGGAAGGCGTTGCCCGTACCCTCTATGAAGAACTACTCGTACAGATGACGGAAGAAATCACGTACATTATGCGCAACCATGCCACGGCTCGCAGTCGCTGCCGTGCGATTACTGAACTTCTATTCAGCATGACGATAGAAACCCCTGAGACAATGGAGTTTATGCTTTATGCCAAACATCGGGAGTTCTTGCCCGATGAATTACCAATCTGTTCGTCGAAGCCCTTTCTTATGATGAATGAGCTGGTTGCCCAAGGCATGGAAGCGGGCGAGATTCTTCCTATGGACCCTACCGTCGCCACTGCCTGCTTATTTGGTGGGTCGATTCGCTTGATTACTGGCTATCTGGATGGCGTGCTGGAGCAACCACTGCCGGAATACTTAGAAGAAACTTGGTCCTGTGGTTGGAGGGCTGTTGCAGTCGTTTAAATCATTAATTTTTAACCCAACGGCTAGAACGAATGTTCGTTCTAGGAGATGAAATATGAAAACCATGGCCATTATTGTTCGAGATGACGGGTACGACAAAATACTTACCCCGTTAGCCTTCGCTTATTTTGCTGCTTCCGAGGGTGTCCAGGTGGATATGCTGTTCGTCAATTGGGCCGTACTCGCCCTTACTGAAGACGGAGCACGTGCGTTGAAAATAGATGGGGCGCACGCTGATCAGGATGCCCTGGTAAGGGAGCGCGTGGCCGCAGCAGGTTTGCCCAACGATATCAATACGTTATTAAAAGCACTCAAAGAGACCGGCAATGTCAATTTTTATGCCTGTAGCCTTGCGGCAACTCTTTTTGGTGTCGATGAAGATAATATCATCCCAGAGGCTACGGGTATTACCGGAGCAGCGTGGTTCATTAATGATAAGGCGGACAAGGCCGATCATTGCCAGTATTTTTGAAAAGGAGGTTGTTATGAACAAACCGAAAAGTAATGTAACACTGGATACTTCGGGTAAGTCTTGCCCGATGCCGATGGTGGATATCAATCGTGCCATTCACGAACTGAACAGTGGTGAAATACTGGAGTTTATTGCGACTGATCAAGGAACAAAAATGGACATTCCTTCCTGGTGTGAGAGAACTGGAAATCAACTATTATCTTCATCTGAGGACAATAATACGTTTCGATATTTTATTCTAAAATCATAAATCTAAATCCATTATGAAGCACGAATGGAAAATCAATTATTCATTTTAAAGGATAATAACCATGTTTATGATTGAATACCGAGAATTAAGCTGGTGGTATTGGTTAGTAACAGTTTGCTTTTTAACGGGCGGTGTAGCGGGTTGGACAACTGGATTTTTAGTTGCTATCGGAGTCACTATTTTTCAGCTCATTCATTATTTTATTCGTGAAGGGCATCTCACTGCATTTACAGTTCAAGTCCGAATTGGATATCTGCTATTACTTTTAATTGCTCTTCCAGAGCCGATGCAATTAATTTACTGGATTCCGACAATCGGAACCTGGGCACAACTCATTTTTGGCTACTGTACTATGGCCCGGATAGTCTCTTTGATGCCGTGGAACCGAGAAGAAAAATTATCACTCAATTTGATTTGGCGTAAGTTTTTTTCTGCTCCGGTGAAAGGAAGTGTTTTAGCTTGAACGGAATAATAAAAAATTAAACGATTCAGGATCAAACGTTCAGGGTTACTCCCTGCAATCACGCAAGCCCTGCCAAAGACAGAGCAAGGCCAGTCCGACAAAAGCCATTAAGGTCCAGCCGGGAATACTTACGCCCAGTAACGTCCACTGCACTTCTGCGCAGTTGCCATCCCCGCGCAATAACATCGATAAAGCGTCTCGCAGTGGCAGCGCATCAAACAGGTAATCCGCAGACGGGCCACAGGCGGGGACCTGGTCTTCGGGTAGACCTTGCAGCCACAATTGACGGATGGAAAAACCTGCACCGGTAGCCGCGCTCACACCGCCGAACAGGGAATACCATTGCTGACCTCGTCGAGCCGGGTTGTGCAGCACCGCTGCCAGCAAAATTAAACCAGTGGTGATCACAAACACCCGTTGCACGATGCACAAATAACAGGGATTTAATCCCATTACATACTGCATAAATAGCGCAGTCGCAATGAGTCCGCCACAGACGAGGGCAGCGAGACCATTTAGCGTGCGCCGGGGATACTGCCAAAACTTAATGCTTTGAAGGGTGACTGGCATGATTTTTCCTGTGTTGGTGTCGTCGTAAAAATGTGGCGCAAACTGATAAGAGTTGATCGCTGCGGATATTTTCAAACCACAACACTGATACTAAATACTACCATTAAGACTCTCTTCCGCACGCTGAGTTAAGGCCATCATAATTTCACCGAAGCCATATTCAAAATCGGCTTGATGCTGAGCGACGATGGGCCAGGCGTCGGCCAACGGAATGGGCGTGCGAAAGCGCTCGCCGACCCGGTTTAATACGGCGGGAATAATATCTGCGTCCACGTAGCCTTCGAGCCAGCCAATCGCGGGTGCGCGGTCACAAAAGTGGCGGGCATTGTCCGGCAGCCAGGCACGGTGGGTTTCGAGGTGGGTATAAAAGGCCTGGCAAAATGGTTTTAATTCTTGCTGGTGAAAGCGCAGCCAGTCGCGGGCTAACAAATGATCAAAACCAACATCGATAACAATACCGCCGTAGCGCCGCCAGGGTTTGGGAAACAGTGTTAGCAGCTCGCCCATTACCGGCAGCTCATCCATATAGGCGTCTAAATGCCGATGCAGGCGAATGCCCTGCTCTACTTTTGATGGGCACTGTCCTTTGAGCGGGCCTTTGATGAAATCGCCAAGCAGGCCACCTACCTGGATATCTGGCTCGGAGCCAGACAGTAGGATGTGGGCCAAAAAATTCAAGATAAGACCAAAATAATTATTCTAAGGGGAAGTCGTACTGGGCGTAGTAGTTGGCTAAAAAGCTATCGAAATCTAATTCGTTCTCCGCTTCTATCGCACGTTGTTTGTTGTGGGATTCAGCCGCGAGTTCTCGATACAGCTCCGTGGTTGCCGGGTCGAGTGCTGAATCGAGAAAATATTCTCGATGTTGCACCGCGTGATCCATCGCAGTACGGAAGTAGGTTTTTCCGCTTTCCTGCATTTCTGCCAGCACCCGCGCGGCGGGCGTTAACGCCGGGTTAGTAATAGTTGGTGTGAGCGACTGGAGCGCGTCGCCGTAATGTTTGTCGCCGTAGGCGCGATCGAGGGTGGCGGCCACCGGGGTCATCGCAGTGAATAATTGCGCGGCCCACTCGGGCAGGGTTTTATTTTGGCCTTTGATATTAAGCTCGAGCTGCGAGTCGCGTCCCCGGTACACCACGTTGTGCTGGTTTTCCTGCATATGCCGATTTTCTTCTGCGTCGGTAGGCGGACTATCCTCGAGCAAGCAAAATAATAAAAACGTATCGAGAAAATGAATTTGGCGGGCGTCAATACCAACCGGATCGAAGGGATTGAGGTCAATACAGCGCACTTCGATGTATTCGATGCCCCGCTCCCACAATGCGCGTAGAGCGACTTCGCCACTCTCAGTGACGCGCTTGGGTCGAATGGTACTGTAGAACTCGTTTTCAATTTGCAGCAGCGCGGTGCTAAGTTGTTGGTAGTCCCCGGCGGCATTTTTTAAACCGACTTTTTGGTAGGGCGCGTAAGGCGTGGTCAGCGCAGTGCGCAGGGTTTCAACATAGGAATCCAGGTTGTTGTAGCACACGGTAAGCGATTTTTGCGCATTGCTCTGGTAGCCCAAATCACCCATGCGCAAAGACGTGGCATCAGGCGTGTGCAGACTGTGATCGTCGTTGCCAAACTGCTGTAACTGATGATCCCGGTCGCGCACAAAGGTGCGACACACGGCGGGCGCGGCACCAAATAAATACAGTAACAACCAGAAATAACGCCGAAAATTACGAATTAAACCGAGGTAGCGTTCGGTTTTATAATCTTGCATGGAGCCGCGATAATCCGCATCGGCCTTTAGTAGTGCCCAGGACTCATCGGGGAGCGACCAGTTATAGTGAATTCCGGCAATGGTTTGCATTAGCCGACCGTAGCGGTGACCTAGGCCTTGCCGATAAATAGTTTTCATGCGGCCAATGTTAGAACTACCGTATTGACCCACCGGAATATCTTTATCCTGAGCCAGCATGCAGGGCATGCTGTTCACCCACAGCAGTTCGTCGCCAATATTACGGTAGGTAAAGCGATGAACTTCGTCCAGTGTGGCAATAGAATCTGCAATGGAACGGCTTGGCGGGGTAATAAATTCCAGCAGCGCTTCTGAAAAGTCGGTGGTAATGTGGGGGTGAGTCAGAGCTGAGCCCAGCGCGGAGGGATGTGTGCGTGCAGATAATTGGCCATCGGCAGTAACGCGTAGACTTTCCTTTTCGATACCACGGAGAATTCGCCGCAAACTGGCTTGCTCGCCAGATTGCTCCGAGTCGCGGTCAAGCACAGCCAATTGCTGCGTGAGCACGCTAAGTTTGGATTCAAACAAGAGCTTGTCTGTACTTAGGCTGCATTAGCATCGTTTATTTCTTCAGGGTCCTGCTCTTCGGCATCGGCGCTTGTTGTAGCGCCTGTTTCGGCTTCAGCTGCGGGTTTAGTGTCGGTGCTTTCGGTAATGCTTTCAGTAATGCTTGCCGTAGTAGCTGCAGTAGCACTTTCAGCATTATTTACGGCAGCGTCCACAGCCATCACGGGACGACCCTTGGCATTACTGGGGCAGGCTACAACCTGGGCACGTAAGAGTACATCCTGGGCATTGACCTCCAACAGCTGATTAAGCGCGATATCCTTGTGTGGAGAATAAAACACTGCAACGGTCGATTTGGCATCGTTCCATTGCGCTTCCCGGTTGAGGTAGCGGCCATCGGTATCTTGAATAACAAAAACGGTCATAAGTACATTCTGTAGGGTTTGGGTAAGTGTAACGGATCACAGTGGCGTAGCAAATATCCCCGGGGTTTTATACCGCCTCACTTTTTACAAAGCCTCTTTGCATTTTTGCAGTATTTATTGTGGTTGGTTCAGCGGCGGGTCTTAGGGACTCGCCAGAACAGGAGTGCAGAAGACTTCAGTTTGCTAAGTTATACCGCAGTCATTACGATAATGGCCACGACATCAGGTTTTATCCGTACACACGCAGGAGGCCAAAATGGGCGAATTGCTAGGCATCACTTACCGGGAAGGCTCGAGAAAACCGATGCTGGAAATCGACGCCTGTACGGTGTCGGAGCAGACGGGCGTCAACGGCGACTATCGCGGCAAGCCCAATAAACGCCAGGTTACGGTGCTCTGCGAGGAAAAATGGCGTGCGGCCTGTGCCGACCTGGGCGAGGAGCTACATTGGACCACCCGCCGGGCCAACTTACTGGTGCGCGGTGTTGCCATTGGCCCGGAATGCATCGGCAAGATACTAAAGGTCGGCGGCATGACCTTAAAAATCATAATGGAAACCGACCCCTGCTTTCGTATGGATGAGTTGCGGCCCGGTTTAAAGGCGGCGCTCACCCCGGACTGGCGTGGCGGTGCCTGTTGCACCGTACTCAGTACGGGCGATATTGCGGTGGGCGATGGGGTTGCCTTTCTAGAGGAGTAAGCTAGAGGAGTAAGCTGAAGGATCAAGCTGGAAGATTAAAAGATCCCCAGCTCGTCCCAAATATCGTCAATCCGGGTTTTTACTGCGTCGTCCATGGCAATGGGTTCGCCCCATTCGCGACTGGTTTCTCCGGGCCATTTGTTAGTCGCATCAAAACCCATTTTAGAACCCAGACCCGAAACCGGTGAGGCGAAGTCCAGATAATCGATCGGCGTATTTTCCACCATCACCGTATCTCGCACCGGGTCCATACGCGTGGTCATCGCCCAAATCACATCCTGCCAATCTCGCGCGTTAACGTCGTCGTCGGTGACCACCACAAACTTGGTGTACATAAACTGGCGCAAAAAAGACCACACACCCATCATTACGCGCTTGGCGTGGCCGGGATATTGTTTTTTTATGGTGACCACCGCAAAGCGATAGGAACAACCTTCCGGCGGTAAATAAAAGTCGGTGATTTCCGGGAATTGCTTTTGTAGCAGCGGTACAAATACCTCGTTGAGTGCGACGCCAAGAATAGCGGGTTCATCCGGTGGCCGTCCTGTGTAAGTGCTGTGGTAAATAGGATTTTCACGGTGGGTAATGCGCTCGATGGTGAATACCGGGAAGCGTTCGACCTCGTTGTAGTAGCCAGTATGATCGCCAAAAGGGCCTTCGTCGGCTTCATCGCCCGGCAATAAATGGCCCTCCAGAATGATCTCCGCATTGGCGGGTACCTGTAGTTCGTTGCCGATACTTTTTGCCACTTCCGTTTTTTCGCCACGCAGTAAACCGGCAAAGGCATATTCCGATAGCGTGTCGGGAATCGGCGTGACCGCGCCTAAAATGGTGGCGGGATCAGCACCCAACGCAATCGAGATGGGAAAGGCTTCGCCGGGATGGGCTTGTTGCCACTCCTGAAAATCCAGTGCGCCGCCGCGCTGGGCCAGCCAGCGCATAATGACGCGGTTTTTGCCGATCACCTGCAATCGATAAATACCTAAATTTTGTCGCTCTTTCCCCGGGCCTCGGGTAATCACCAATGGCCAGGTGATTAGCGGCCCCGCATCGCCGGGCCAGCAGGTTTGTATGGGCAGTTTGCTTAAATCAACAGCGTCGCCTTCGAGTATTACTTCCTGGCAGGCGGGTTTAGTAATTTCGCGCACCGGCATATTTAACACCGGTTTAAAGTTGTCGCGCTTCTGCCATAAGTCCTTCAAACTTTTCGGCGGCTCGGGCTCTTTTAGGAAGGCCAGAAGTTCGCCAACTTCCCGTAACTCGCTGACTTGCTCCCGGCCCATGCCCAGCGCGACCCGCTCGGGGGTACCAAACAAATTACCCAGCACCGGCATATCGTAACCACTAACGTTATCAAACAATAAAGCAGGGCCGCCCGCTTTGAGGGTGCGATCGCAAATTTCCGTAATTTCCAGATGAGGGCTGACGGGGGTGGTAATGCGTTTTAGTTCGCCACGGGCTTCCAGGAACTGGATAAAGTCGCGTAAATCCCGGTAACTCATAATCTAATCTGCTTAGGTAAGATGTGCTGAGTGTTACGACATTAGTGCACTAATGCAAGGGCAGCGTGCATGTATGAAAGCATTACGGGCATTGTTTTCGTGATTGACGCCCGGTATGGTAAAGCCCAATTATTGAACCCCACAGAGAGTAAGGCCATGAGTAATCTATCGGTAGAAAAAAGCGCTTTAGGTTCCAGTGAGTTACAGGTCAGCCGGCTGGGTCTTGGCTGCATGGGAATGTCGGAATTTTACGGCCCATCGGACGAGGCCGAATCCATCAAAACCTTGCACGAAGCTATTGAGCTAGGCGTGAATTTTTTTGATACCGCCGACATGTACGGCAGCGGCCTTAACGAAAAATTATTGGGCCGGGCATTTGCGGGCAAGTGGAATCAAGTGGTGCTGGCCACTAAGTTCGGCATATTGCGCGATAGCGAAGGCGGTATTTCCGGACTCAATGGCAGACCCGAATATATTAAACAGGCTTGCGAGGGCAGCTTAAAGCGTTTGGGTACCGAGACCATCGATCTGTATTACGCCCACCGCATCGATCCCGAAGTGCCAATAGAAGACACCGTCGGCGCGATGGCCGATTTAGTCACGGAAGGCAAAGTGCGATATTTAGGTTTGAGTGAAGCCACACCCGATGAGTTACGCCGAGCGCAAGGCATTCACGACATCAGCGCATTGCAAACCGAATACTCCCTGTGGAGCCGAGATGTCGAGGGCGACATCCTCGATACCTGCCGGGAGTTGAATGTTGCCTTCGTCGCCTATAGCCCGCTGGGCCGGGGCTTTCTGACCGGTGCTATCCCATCGCGGGATTCCTTAGATGCTCAAGACTATCGGCTCGCGACACCGCGCTTTCAGGAGGATGCGCTGGCGGAAAACAAAAAGTTTCTCGACATCGTCAACAATATTGCCGAACAAAAAAGTATTACCGCTGCGCAAGTAGCGCTGTCCTGGGTGCTCAATCAGGGCGACGAGATATTCCCCATTCCTGGCACACGAAAAATTTCGCGCCTAAAAGAAAATCTGGCGGCATTAAACGTGTCGTTTAGTCCGAAGGAGTTGGCGGATATTCGCGCACAGCTGCCAATGGCACAGGGCGATCGATATTAATTTTTGCTTATGCCGACAGTTACCTAGAAGCTCTCTTTAAAGAAAGAGTCTATCTATAGCTATTGAGAATTTTTTATGTCCCACGACTGGATTGAAGTGCTACACATTATCAGTGTTATCTGCTGGTTTGCGGCACTATTTTATTTGCCGCGTTTATTTGTCTACCACGCCTCGGCTGAGGACGCCGTAGGCATTGAGCGCTTCAAAATAATGGAACGTAAATTACTGCGCGGCATCGCCAACCCCGCGATGGTCGCTACCCTCGTTTTCGGTATCTGGTTAGCAAGCCTGGCTCCAGACTATTATCTGCATCAAGCCTGGTTTTGGGTAAAGGTTAGTATGGTGAGCTTGTTGGTGATTTATCATTTCGCGTGTATTTATTTTATGAAACAATTTCGCGATGATAAAAACACGCGCAGTCATGTTTTTTATCGGTGGTTTAATGAAGTGCCGGTAGTGATTTTGATTGTGGTTGTTATTATGGTTGTGATTCGCCCTTTTTGATTTTACTTTGAAAGCAAAGCCCCCACTTCATTCGAACACTCCCGCTCGCTCAGGCCGTGGCGCTCGCGCTCAGCAGCGTACTGAGGCGATCGTCAATGCGCCAATCGGGCCGACCTTACTGCGCCTAACCCTGCCGATGATCGCCGGAATTATTTCCTTGATGCTACTGGGGCTGGTGGATTCTTATTTTGTCGGTCAACTAGGGCTCGACGAACTCGCGGCGCTGGGTTTCACCCTGCCGGTTATTTCCAGTGCCCACGGCATTGCCCTGGGAATCGGTATGGCCTTATCCGTACTGATTTCACGCATGCTGGGGGCGGGAAATATTGACCAGGCTGCGCGCACTATCAGCGATGGTCGCTACCTGACTATTGCCGTGGCAATCATCATGCAGTTGCTGTTGTGGTTGTTCTTTGAACCCTTGTTTAAAATGTTGGGCGCGGGCGTAGAAGTTATGCCGCACATTCGCGACTATATGTTTATCTGGTTGCCATCGATCCCACTGATGTTTTTAAACATTACCGGCAATACCGTACTGCGGGCGGCGGGCAGCCCGGCTAAATCAGCTTTTCTGTTATTTATGGTCGCTCTGCTAAACGGAATTTTCGATCCGCTATTTATTTTTGGTTTCGGAGCCATTCCCGGCATGGGAATGATCGGCGCTTCGCTGGCCACGGTGCTAGCGTGGATGATTACTTACGCCATATCAGTGTTTATGTTGGGTTATCAGGAAAAACTGCTGGTGCGAACATTACCGAGCTGGCCGAGCTTGCTGGAAAGCTGGCGCAAGCTTATGCGCATCGGCATCCCGGCGGTGTGCGCAAACTTGATGACCCCCGTTGCGGCGGGTGTGCTCACCGCGATGATGGCGGGGTTTGGAACCTCGGCGGTGGCTGGTTTCGGCGTCGCCATTCGCGTCGAAGCGGTGTGCTTGATGATTGCTTTTGCGCTGTCGTCCACCTTGCCAATGTTTATCGGGCAAAACCTGGGCGCGGGCAAAATCGAGCGAGTGCGGCGCGCCCTCTACGGCAGTTTAGGTTTTGTGCTGATTTTTCAAACGCTGGTCTACCTTGGCTTACGGGTGTTGCCAGCCATTGGGCCACTATTCTCTGAGGTGGAATCTGTCGTTGCTATTATTAACGATTATTTGTTACTGGTGCCGCTAACCTACGGTGGCCACGCTGTGGTGATTTTAGTGATGGTGTCGCTAAATGCGATGAATAAACCACGTATAGCCCTGGCGGTTACCACTTTGCGGTTGGTGCTTATCAATTTGCCCCTGGCCTATGTGGGGGCACAGTTCTATGGCACTCTCGGCCTGTTTGTCGGCTACGCATTGGGTAACATCATTTCAGGTATTTTGGCTTTTGTGATTATGCGGAGAGTGTGGCGGCGGGATGTAGGCGTACTCGCTACCCATATTTAATTTTTCTTTGGACAAGAATTTTTCGTCAACACCGGAATGCACTTCTGCTAAAGTAAGCGGCTTAATCAAGCCTTACCCCTCTACTTAACCCCTACTTAGATACTACCCCTCCATGACCCAATCCCAAGACTGTTTCGAAGCCGCTCAACGACATATTCCCGGCGGAGTTAATTCGCCCGTACGTGCGTTCCGCGCCGTGGGTGGCTCACCGGTATTTTTTGAACGTGCCGATGGCCCCTATCTTTACGATGTCTCCGGTAAGCGTTATGTCGACTATGTGCAATCCTGGGGGCCGATGATTCTCGGCCACAATCACCCGGCAGTGATCGGAGCGATTCGTGCGCAATTGGACAAGGGCCTGAGTTTTGGCGCGCCCACTGAGCTGGAAACTCGCATGGCCGATACCCTCTGCGAACTGGTACCGGGGATGGATATGGTACGCATGGTGAATTCCGGTACCGAGGCCACCATGAGCGCAATTCGACTAGCCAGAGGCGTCACCGGTCGAGATAAAATTATTAAATTTGAAGGCTGTTACCACGGCCACAGCGATTCCTTGTTAGTGAAAGCCGGCTCCGGCGCACTCACCTTGGGCGTACCCAGCTCTCCCGGTGTGCCCGCCGCACTGGCCGATCACACCGTAACTCTTAGCTACAACGATAATGACAGTGTTGCAGAGGCCTTTGCCGCCCTTGGCGAACAAGTCGCCTGCGTTATCGTGGAACCGGTGGCGGGCAATATGAGCTGCATTCCGCCTGCGCCCGGTTTTTTAGCAACATTACGCGAGCACTGCACTCAACACGGTGCTTTATTGATTATCGATGAAGTGATGACCGGCTTTCGAGTTGGGCCACACGGTGCTGTAGGCCGCTATAACATCGATGCGGATATTACCTGTCTTGGCAAAGTGATTGGTGGCGGCATGCCGGTAGGTGCTTTTGGTGGTAAGCGAGAGATTATGGAACACCTCGCGCCATTGGGACCGGTGTATCAGGCGGGAACCTTGTCGGGCAACCCCGTTGCTATGGCGGCGGGACTGGCGACATTGGAACAGGTATCTCAGCCCGATTTCCACCAGGCTATTTTTGCACACACCGATGCACTGATTGCTGGTATTCGAGAGCGCGCCGCCAGTGCCGGTATTGCGTTAACCAGTAATCATGTAGGTTCGATGTTTGGTTTGTTTTTTACCGAAGACAGCGAAGTGACTAATTACCAGCAGGTCATGGCCTGCGATACCGAGCGTTTTAATCGTTTCTTCCACGGCATGTTAGAGGCCGGTGTTTACCTCGCTCCCGCCGCCTACGAAGCCGGCTTTATGTCGGCGGCGCACAGTGACGAGGATATTGAGTTTACTCTCGATGCGGTAGAGCGAGTATTTGCGAGCTGGTGAAATACTGCGCAAGAACAGGCATTACCCGGTAAAATATCTGCCATAACTCGGTGACCCCATACCATCGACCTACTTACTTTTGGCGAGTGATAACGCTTATGAACTGGCAAACCAACCGCGGCCCCTATCCTGCGACCCGTATGCGGCGCACCCGTAGCAGTACGTTCTCGCGACGATTGACGCGGGAATCAAACCTTACTGTGGACGATCTGATTTACCCGGTATTTATTCTGGAAGGCGAAAATCAGCGCGAGCCGATAGCGTCTATGCCGGGAATAGAGCGGCAGTCAGTGGATGTGTTGGTGGCTGCTGCCGCGGAGTTTGTGGCTCTGGGCATTCCGGCAATTGCCTTGTTTCCGGTGATTCCCGCCGACAAAAAATCCCTCGCTGCGGAAGAAGCTTATAACCCCGAGGGTTTGGTGCAGCGGGCGGTACGGGCGTTGAAAGCGGCGCATCCAGAGCTGGGTGTGATTACCGATGTCGCGCTAGATCCCTATACGGTGCACGGGCAAGACGGCCTAATTGGCGTCAACGGTAATAGCAGCGATGGCAGTGACGACAACTACGTACTCAATGATGCGACAGTAGAAGTTCTGGCCAAGCAGGCCCTCTCCCACGCCGAAGCCGGGGCCGATATGCTAGCCCCGTCGGACATGATGGACGGCCGCATCGGCGCTATTCGCAGCGCACTGGAATCCACCGGGCATCACAATACGCAAATTCTCGCCTATGCGGCTAAGTACGCCTCCAGCTACTACGGCCCGTTTCGCGATGCGGTGGGTTCGGCAGACAATCTGAAAGGCGGCGACAAATACAGTTATCAAATGGACCCCGCCAACAGCGATGAAGCCCTGCACGAATGTGCCCTCGATCTTGCGGAAGGTGCGGACATTATTATGGTGAAGCCGGGTATGCCCTATCTCGACATCGTGCGCCGGGTAAAACACGAATTGCGCGCGCCGACTTTTGTGTATCAGGTCAGCGGTGAGTACGCCATGCACAAAGCCGCCGGTGCTAATGGCTGGTTGGATGAAGAGGCAGTGATGATGGAGTCGTTGCTCGCGTTTAAGCGCGCCGGTGCCGATGCCATTTTGACCTACTTCGCAGTTGCTGCCGCGCGACTGCTCAAACAATCTTGACAGATCCTCTGGTCGATTTGGTTTCTGCGGATCTTACTGCAGTAGACCTTACTTCGGTAGGTGATGGGAAAACTGGTTCGGCCTTGTTAGTGGCCGATGAAAACTGCTCCGAAGCGCTACTCGATTCACTGCCCGCACACATTCAAATATTAACCAATCGCTGGGGTCTGTATCAGCACGCGCTGGACTGTGGGCTGACCGCCTATTTCAATGATTTTGATTTTTCGGTGTTAGCGTCTCCGCCGCGCATTATTTATTATCGTATCTCCAAAGAAAAAGCCGTGACGCATCACGTGATAAACCAGAGTTTTTCTGTATTGCCGGTGGGCGGGCAATTTATTCTGTGGGGCGAAAAAAAAGCAGGCGTTAAAACCTATATTAAAAAAACCAATGTCTTGTTTGATGATGCGGTTAGCGCAAAGAAATCCGGTAAGGATTATGTGGCGATATGGGAAAAAGCCGCGCTGCAAGATTCAGCACTAGCGGATCACAGTCTCGACGATAGCGACTATCCCCGATTGAGAGCCGAGATAAATTTCGACGACAAAGCACTCTTTACCAAGCCCGGTCTGTTTGGTTGGGATAAAGTGGATCGGGGCAGCGCGCTATTAATTGATCACCTGGATAAATTCTTTGCCGGTTTTAAGACCCGCCCGGAAAATCTGTTAGACCTGGGCTGTGGCTACGGTTTATTAACGGC
Source organism: Porticoccaceae bacterium (assembly GCA_036961295.1). GTDB lineage: Bacteria > Pseudomonadota > Gammaproteobacteria > Pseudomonadales > Porticoccaceae > JAGPUQ01. The sequence continues at coordinate 441,400 of JBALVX010000002.1, forward strand.
AGCTGCGGCCAGTCGAGGTATCCCTCAGGTAACTGCCGTCGATAATTGCGCCGCTGCTTTACTGGCCTGCGAAAAAAATATGTTAGATCTGTGCCCGGCCTTATATAAAACGGCAATCGCAGACGTGGCGGATAGTGAGTCCGAGACAAAAGTATTTAAGGGTCGGGCCATCGCGGCTGATTGCCGGGCGGCATACGTTGAAAGTTTTAGTCAGCAAATCAATGAAAAATTTGATGTGGTGTTGTGTAACCCGCCCTTTCATCAAGGTTTTGATACGGAGCGAGAATTGACGGAGGCATTTTTAGCCGCTGTCGCTCATCAGCTCAAACCCGGTGGGCAAGCGCTGTTTGTTACTAATCGTTTTATTGCTTTGGAAAAAACCGCAGCAGGTTTTTTTAATCAGGTTTCAACACTGGCCGAAAATCGCGAATTTCGTTTGACCACACTGCAGCACGTAAAAAAATAACAGTAGGTTTTACTACGGGTTAGTTTTGGCCAGCAAGCTGTCGAGCTTGTGCCGAGTCGCACTACCCGAGGAACTAAAGGCAATACCTTTAAGGGCCATTTGTCGCGCCTGCGTCGGCTGCTCTTTGGCCAGGTAGCAATTTCCCAATATCAAATACACTTCCGGGCGGCGGGAGTCGATGCGCTGGGCGCGCTCGGCAAAGGCAACTGCATTATCGTAACGGGTTTCGCGATAGGCATTCCACGCGCTGTCGAGCAGAGAGTCTACGGCGCTGGGTGCGACCTGGGGGCGAGACGCGATGGGCTCGATAACCGTCGGCGCTGGTTTGTCTTCGGCGCCGGGGTAGGGTCCCGGCTGAGGTTGAGGGGAGGGATAAGTATTGGGATCGGTCGCCGGTGGTGAAGGCATCAATATTACCGGCGCGCTTGGTCCCTGGTAGATAGGTGTACAGGCGCTCAGTATCAGCAACAGCGCCAGCAAGGCTACGTTGCGCAAAGAAAAGGGTGTTGTTCGCATATGTTTCCCGCTCAATTCAACTTTAACCAACGCCGCACCCAGTCTACAACATCACTTTCAAAGTTGCGTTGGCACGAGGCGTATTCCACCGGCTCGGAACCGGTGGCGAAGGGTACATAGCGAGAGCCGTTACAGTGTTTCTCCGAACCCAGACCCGTGGCGGGGTCGTGCCAGGCGTAGGTCACCCCCTCGGGGCGGGCGAAGGGAATCGATTGGTTATCGAGGCCGGACATAATTTCGCTCCAAGCTTGCAGCGCACCCGAGCCTCCGGTGATCGGCGTCGGGCCGTTGTCGTCTCGGCCCATCCATACCACGGTGAGGTAGTTGCCGCTAAACCCGGAAAACCAGCTATCGCGCTGATCATTGGAAGTGCCGGTTTTACCGCCAAGTACCAAGGAGTCGGGGAGTTGAGCATAGGCGCTGCGCCCCGTACCTTCGCGCATAACCACCTGCAAAGCGTAGTGCAACAGATGCATGCTAGTGGGACTAAAACGCTGTTCAACTTTGAAGGGGTAGCGGGTTAGCGGCTCGTTGTCGGCGCTGTAGACCGCGTTGATGGCGCGCAGCGGCGTGTAAAACCCCTCGGCGGCAATGGTGTGGTAGATCCCCGCGACTTCGTAGGGAGTCATGGCGATGCCTCCCAGCAACAAGGCCGGGACTTCCGCCATATAGCCTTCATAGCCAAGTCGTCGCACCACATCGGCGACCTCGGGTACGCCGACCTCCAGACCCAGTCTAGCGGTCGCCTGATTATAGGAATTGCCAAGCGCGGTATACAAAGTTACCGGGCCGTGGCTGGTGCGATCGAAATTGCGCGGCGTCCATAGTTCATCCTTGCGGGCGGTGACGCTAATTGGGCCGTCTTCAATCAAGCTGCCCAGAGTAAATTGTTCGGGATGCTCCAGGGCGGCTAAATACACCGCGGGTTTAATGGTGGAGCCGATCATACGACGGGCATCCAGGGCGCGATTAAACCCAGCAAAGCGACGTTCGCGGCCTCCGGCTAAGGCCAATACTTCACCGGAACCCACGCGCACCACCAGCGAGGCGGCTTCGAGGGTATTTTTCTCTAGTGTGCGCTGGGTTTCGATGCGGGCCAGGCGATTGCTCAAACTACTTTCCACTTCCCTTTGGGCCTGGGGATCAAAATAGGTAAAAATCCGTAAACCTTCCTGGGCGAGATCATCATCGTCGTAGTCTTCGCGCAGCTGTCGTTTGACTAAATCGAGATAGTCCGGGTATTTATTGGTGGTAAGCCCCGGCGTTTCGGTGACATCCAAACCTTTGGCCGCAGCCTGTTTGGTGGCGACCTCGTCGATAATGTCCTGGTCGTTTAATAACTTGAGTACAACATTACGCCGCGCGGTTGCGCGCTTGGGATTTTTACGCGGATTATAATAAGACGCGCCTTTGGCCAACGCCACCAGCAAGGAAACTTGATGGACGTCGAGCTCGTTCAGCGGTTGGCGGAAGTAGTATTCGCTGGCGATGCCAAAACCGTTGATGGATCGCTTGCCCGACTGACCTAAATAAATTTCGTTGATGTAGGCCTCAAGAATCTCCGCTTTGCTGTAGTGCAGTTCGAGCAATATCGCCATGACAGCTTCGCGGGCTTTGCGAATGAGAGTGCGTTCCTGAGTTAAATAAAAGTTTTTTACCAATTGCTGGGTAATCGTACTGCCACCCTGGGCGAATCCTCCCTTGCGCAGGTTGACCCACATCGCGCGGCTGATGGCCTTGAGGGAAATGCCGTGGTGCTGGTAAAAATTGCGATCCTCCACCGCTACAATCGCATCGGCCAGATAGGGAGGCAGGTCTTCGAGGCGCACTAAAATGCGATCTTCGGCTCGCTCCGGATAAATACCACCAATTTTTATTGGCTCCAGGCGCAACAGAGGCAGGGCTTTGCCACGAGCATCGGACAGCGCGCTGATTTCGTCGCCGCTAAAATTAATCCGCGCTCGCTGACTGGATTTGTCGCCGTCCAAAAACACAAAGGGCCGGGTGTGCAGCTCAATGCTACGACTACTGGCGGCGTACTGCCCGGGTCGCGATGGAGTACTGACTCGACGATAACCCAGCTGCTCCAATTCCCAGATGATATTTTCCCGATTGATTTCGAGACCGGCGTAAATGTCCAGCGTGCGGCTGTAGACGTGGGTGGGCAGGGTCCATTTGGTGCCGGAGAATTTTGCCCGCACCACGCCATCGAGAATAAACAAAGTGATGGCGGTGACGATCAATATCGGGAGCAGGAGGTAGCGGAAGCTAAAGCGGAAGGCTCGACGCAGCCAGCTACGGTGCTGGGTTTTATTGCGGCTCCGTTTGCCCGTGGAGCGTTTTTTGGCAGGCGTTTTGCGGCCTTTGGGGGCTTTTTTCTGTGCCAAACTGTTCTCCTGGGTTTGCGGGTGCTGTTATCGCTGTTGTTATAGGTGCGGTTATCGGCGCTATTTGAATGAGTACGGGGGTATTCGACCCGTAAGCGATAACAAAGTGCTTTGGTTAATGGCTGGCAGCGAGGGATAATAGCGCTTTCCATCCAGTGACTCTAGCCGCGCGCTCGCACCGAGTTAGCCAGGCCAACTGTAGCAAAAGGTACTTTATTACTATGAACAAATTTCACGTTTACGGCCTGGGTGCCGCTTTAGTCGATACCGAAATTGAAGTTAGTGACGCCGAGCTGAAGCAACACGGCATTGAAAAAGGCCTGATGACCCTGGTGGATGAGGATCGACAAAATCAATTACTGGGCGCATTTAGTGATCACCTGACCGTATCCCGTCGCGCCAGTGGCGGTTCCGCCGCCAATAGTATTATTGCAGTCAGCAGTTTTGGCGGTGAGTCTTACTATTCCTGCAAAGTCGCCGACGACGATAACGGACAGTTTTATCTTGCCGATATGACCGCGGCAGGAGTCGGTCACAACGGCGAGCATAATTTACCCACAGGCGTTACCGGAAAATGTCTGGTGCTGATCACCCCCGATGCGGAGCGCACCATGAATACTTTTCTGGGCATCAGTGAAACCCTATGCCCGCAGAATTTAAATAGCGATGCGCTGGCGGCATCGGAATACCTTTATGTGGAAGGGTATTTGGCAACCTCGCCAACCGGACAGCAAGCGGCGATAGAAGCACGTATTAAAGCGCAGCAACACGACACTAAAATCGCGTTAAGTTTATCTGACCCGGGTATTGTTGCGCATTTTCGCGAGCAGTTGCTGGCGATGATGGGCGGATCGATTGATCTACTGTTTTGCAATCGCGATGAAGCCCTGGACTGGACCGGTACGGATAATATTGAACTCGCGGCCAAGGCCATGATGGACTACGCGAGCACCTTTGCCATCACTCTGGGTGCGGATGGCGCGCTGATTTACGACGGAGATCAACTTCATCGCGTGGCGTCATCGACGGTTGTGGCCATCGATACCAACGGCGCCGGGGATATGTTCGCCGGGGCTTTTCTTTACGGCATCACCCACGGTTTTGACTACGCCCGTGCCGGAGCCTTTGCCAACGCCGCCGCCGCACAGGTGGTACAACAATATGGCCCACGCCTGCCAGCGCAGGGGTATCGAGACGTGTTGCAGAATTTTATTGCCGCCAGGCTGCGTTAGGTTTGGGGGGAAGGGATTAGCCAAATACATCCGCTGCCGGTTTGGGCGTCGCCAGAAAGTAACCCTGCACGTAATCTACGCCCATGTCTTGCAGCATGGTGAGTTGAAACTGGTTTTCTACGCTCTCCGCGATGGTTAACACCCCCATCACGTGGGCAAGGTGATTGACGGTACTGACCACGGAAAAATCGATGTCGCTGCTTTCCATATTACGCACGAAACTACCGTCAATTTTAAGAAAGTCCACGGGGATTTCCTTGAGGTAAGACAGCGATGACAGGCCGCTACCAAAATCATCTAGCGAGAAAAAACAGCCTTTTGCTTTTAGGCGATGGATAAAATCCATCGCGCGGTCGAACTGTCGAATCGCCGCCGTTTCAGTGATTTCAAACTGCAGGTGAGAGGGATCTACACCGGAGGAATCCAGTAGTTTAAGCAGGTACTCGGCATAGGTATCGTCGCCAATGGTGGCTCCGGACAAGTTCACTGCGATGCGTAGCCCGCGACGACGGTTTTTATTCAGACCGGTAATAATACGTATCGCTTCGGCCACTACCCAACGATCGATGTCGTCGATTAAACCGTAGCGTTCAGCGGCTGGGATAAATTCATCTGGGGAGACCAGCTGACCGTTTTCATCGATCATGCGTACTAGCGCTTCGTAGTGACCACCGGTCTTACTCTGACTGACGTCGGCCAGGGACGCCATCGGCACAATGGGCTGGAAATACAATTCAAAGCGATTTTCATCGAGTGCGGCGCTAATTTTAGGAATCCACTGCGCGATGCGATCGCGCTGATCGATGTCTTCCCTTTGATAAGCAGAATGCAGTCGGTTGCGCCCGAACTCCTTGGAGGTTTCGCAGGAGGCGGCTGCCGATACTAAAATATCGATTTCCGAGCTGGCGTTGCGATCGATGACTTCCATGCCGATATTGGCGCCGACTTTGAGTCGGCGTTCACCCCAGGGAAAACTGAATACCTTGAATTCCTCAAGAATGTCTTCAGCGACGACTTGCGCGACATCCACCTGCTGGTCGCGCAGTAAAATACCAAATTCGTCGTTGCCGATACGGGCGACCAGCGCTTGCTTGCCGGCTTTGCCCTGCAATATTTTAGCCGTTTGGCACAGCAGGGTATCCCCGGCAGAGTGACCGCAGGTGTCGTTAACCAGGGAAAAATTATAGAGATCGATATACAGTAATATCGAGACCAAATTGCTGCGCTGAACATCGCCCATCGACTGCCGAATTTCCCGTTCCAGAGCGTGCCGATTGTAGAGACCCGTGAGGGGGTCATGATCGACCTGCCAGGATAGACGCTGAGAGACACGGCGAGACTCGGCCACGGTTCTGAATACGACTACGCAACCGCTGAGTTCATTGTTGTTGCCACGCAGTGGAGTAACGCTCACGGTTACCGGTACCGAATCGCCACCGGCTGCCTGCAAGGTGGTGTTGCTGGGTGCGTAAAACACCGAGCCACGTGCCAGACACTCGGTGACGGCTTTGAGTGTTATATTTTTACTATCGACCAGACTGATCAACTGATCGGCAGGCTGATTATGTAATTCAGTCTGGCGAAGGCCTAACATTTCCAGTCCCACCGGATTAACGCCCTCAATCAAACCTTGTGCATCAACTAGTGCCACGCCATCGGCGACTTCGCTGTACAGCGCCGCAAACAACTCGCGTTCGCGCAGCAGGGCATTTTCTCGATCGAGCTCGCCACTTTTATCTCGACACACCAGCAACTGGCCGTCGCCGCCGGCCACGGGATGTACGGAAACATGCAGGCGTAGTGTATTTCCTTCCGCCGTAACGGCTTCAACGGCCTCGTCGCGATGGCTGTACTGCTCAAAAAACTGAGCTACTTCCGTTTCTGTGCCCGCTGACATCGCGGGAAACAGCAGGCGCAGAGGCTTGTCTCTTAACTGCGCGCTACTGAAGTCGCTCATGGTTTGAAAGCTATTATTGACATCTGTGATCATACTGAAACGATCAACCGAAATAATACCGACGCTTTGGTCGCTCAGGTTTTGATCAGCTAGGCCCCCTTCCGCATAAGCTTGGGATATTTCCCTGGCAGATTCGGATACCACTGACAGTGCGGCGGAAATGTCCTTGGTGTTTTTTTGCGCGGATTTACTTAGCTCGGCATTGCGTACGGTCAACGGGTTAAACGGCGCTTCAAGTAATTCCAGTACGCAACCAGAGCCATCGGGAGAGGCAATTGATGATATGGAGATGCGAAACAGGGGCAGTTCCCGGTCACCCTGAGACATCGCAGCTTCGACTATGTCCATGCGCTCGGGGTCAGTCTCCTGCGACCAAATGATATCGCCGCTGTTTTCAAGCGCCCGGGTCACCGTATTGGGCAGCTCGGTGCCGATCAGATCCGGAAATAGAGTTTCGAGAGTTTTGCCCAGGGCCTTATCGGGACTGATGTTGGTCCAGTCAGCGATCCAGTTATTCCAGCAAATTACTTTGCGGTGATGGTTAAGCACCACGATGCCGGTTTGTTGTTGATCCAGAATCGCCGAGGCCAGACTGAAATGTTCGGCACTTTGTTGGTCTGCGCTGGTGTCGATGTTGCCCCTGAAATTAGTTGTTGGACTATAAGTCGAACTATGAGTTGCTGAGCTATACGATGCCTTTGGCTTGCTATCCATCCCGTCAGTTCCCGCTGGCTACTGAGCTTATTTAATTATTAAACAGAGTTACTCAGGGCTAAGCCGATCAATGTCGGGTAGCCTGACAAGACAACATCTTACCTCAGCTATTCGCTCTAACCCACTCTGATTACGGAACTTTAGCACAAAACCGATCTCGACGGCCTCACATCTTGAGGTTTACCCGCGGTCTAATAATTCTCGTAAGTCGATAATTGCGGCGTTGGCTCTGCTGATGTACGAAGCCAGTGTTAAGGAGTGATTGGGCAGTATGCCGAAACCACTACCGTTGAGAATCATCGGTGAAAATAACGGCGTCTGAGTTGCCTCCAGCTCGCGAATGATTTGGCGCAGACTGATTTGGGCGTTTTTCTTCAGCAGTACGTCTTCGAAGTCGACTTCCGCAGCTTTGAGAAAGTGTACCAGCGCCCAGGTGGTGCCCCTTGCCTCGTAAAACACATCGTCTATCTCGAACCAGGAAGTTTTGATCTCGAATTCATCTGGACTGGGGCTTGACTGCGTGGCTTCGGTTTCGGTTTGGGCATCGCCGGCCAAATCGGTGTTAATGCGTTTTTGACCCACGCTGGCGCCGAGTCGCTGAGACAAACTGCCCAGGCGGCTCTGCACCGTGCCTAGCCAATAGTTAAGGTTGTCGGCGCGGGCAAAAAATTGCGCATCTTGTTGGTCGGCATCGTGTAAGCGGGTGTGGTAGCTGCGCAGGTATTCTAAGCCCTTGCTATATTCGGCTTCGGTGCGCGGCATAATCCAGTTGGCGTGATCGAAATTGAGCCGCGGCTCCGCCAGCGACAAATCTTTATCTTCTTTGGACTGGGATTGCGAACGGCTAAAAGCCTCGCGCAGAGCTTTGCTGAGATCGCGTATCTGAATAATTACGCCGTATTCCCACTGGGGAATATTGTCGAGCCACAGGCTGGGCGGAAAGATATCGTTACTGAGGTAGCCGCCGGGCTTGTTCAGTAAGGTCTCGCCGACGTTGACAAGCGTGATGGTGGTCAGCGCACCGACCACGGGAGAATCGGAGGTGTTAGCGACGGTCATTAAGTCGGGTTCCTGTGACCAGAACCAGGAAAGACCGAGCGCGAGTACAACAGCAAACGCAGATATCAGTAGCGCAAGCCGACGCAGAGGCCTGCCCGGCTTTTTCAATAATGAACCCCGTTTATTGACCGGTAATTTATTTTTCCAGTCCTGAATAGCCATGCCTACCTCAAAATAAAAAATACAGCTTCGCGCGGTGTCCGTGCATTTCTGTAAATGCATTCCTGTTATCGTACATCGGCGCTACCGCGCTCTGATCTAATATTGCACGGTAAGAGCAAGGAGCGTTGCTAGCTGATCTTTGCTCAAGAATACGCGACAATAGCGATCCTTGAAACCAATACCTGTGTACGCCTGTCCAAGGCGAGCAGAAAACGAAATATAATTCGTTAAATAATTTCCATTGAGTGTTATCAACCATAAAAGGTCGTGACCATTGCAGCAGAGAACAGTATTGAGTTTGGCTTCGGCCGTGTTTTTGGTGTCGTTGCTGAGCCTGGCGCTGCCGGTGCCGGTTCACGCCCTCGACCTGAGTGCGACCCAGGCTGGGAGCGAGATAGCTGGCAATGATTTCGATACTAAGGATTTCAATGTTAAGGGTTTCAATACTAACGACGAGGTCGATTTAACTTCATTGTTATTAAGCGAGCCGGACTTTTTGCCGGTAGAGGAAGCTTACCAGGTAACTCCAACCCTCGCGGGCAAGGAGATTTATCTCGACTGGGCGATCGCGCCCGGCTACTACCTATATAAAGACAAGTTTAGCGTTCGTGTTGAGGAAGGCGGTGCTGAGGGAGAAAATGCTGAGCCGGGTGAGTCCCAGCCGTGGCAGCAGACTCTGGAGCCAGGCCAGCCGATTTACGACGAGTATTATGAAAAAGATCTTCATGTATTTTATGGCCACACCCGAGTCATTTTATCGCGCCCTGCTGCAAATACAGTTTCTTCTACTTCTAATAGCGTACTGGCCATTACCTCGCAGGGTTGTGCCGATGCCGGTTTGTGCTACCCGCCGCGTACCCAATATTTATCGGTTAATTTTGACACCGGCAGCGTGCGCGAACTTACTGCCTTCAAACCGAATAGCCAGGGCAATGATCTCGATAGCCTCGATAACCTCGATAACCTAGATAGCTCTGCCGAGCCGGCCTTTACGTCCGCATCGGAATCGGAATTGGCACTGACACCGGTATCAGCCGGGCGACCTGGGCTAGGACTGTTACTAGGCTTTGCCCTACTCGGCGGTTTGATTTTAAACCTGATGCCCTGCGTGTTTCCGGTACTGTCCATCAAGGTATTGGGGGTGACAGCGGCACACCTGGAAGGCCGCGACAAACACAGCCACGGCCTCGCCTACGCCGCCGGGGTTATCCTGTCCTTTGTTGCGATAGCCTTAGTACTACTGGCCTTGCGCGGCGCGGGACATGTGATTGGCTGGGGTTTTCAACTGCAGTCGCCCGTCTTTATTGCGGCGCTGGCCTGCCTGTTTTTCTTGATGGCGCAGGGCTTTAGCGGTCAGTTTACGCTGGGGGTGCGCTTGATGAATGTGGGTCAGGCAGCTACCAGCGGTAGCGGCTTAGGCTCGTCATTTATGACCGGGGTCCTCGCCACCGTGGTGGCTAGCCCTTGTACCGCGCCTTTTATGGGCACCGCGTTGGGGGTTGCTATCACTCAGCCGACGGGGATCGCCGTGTTGGTGTTTGCGACGCTCGGTTTAGGTATGGCGCTACCGTTTTTACTGCTGACCTGGATTCCTGGCCTGGCGGGAAAACTACCTGCCCCCGGCCCGTGGATGGAGACCTTTCGGCAAGTCCTGGCTTTTCCGCTCTACGCCAGCGTGCTCTGGTTATTGTGGGTGCTGGGTCGGCAAACCGATATTGACCACGCCATTATCGCGGCCCTGGGTTTGCTGTCGTTGGCCTTTGCCACGTGGTTATTTAGCCGCAGTCGCAAGTGGCTGGGGAAAACCCTGGCGGTCGGGTTGTTTATTGCGGGCCTGGCGCTGCCTCTGCTAATGATCAGCGGGGCCGATAGTTCGAGTCGTGAGGCCTCAAGTGATGGAGAGCCCTCTATCTGGGAACCCTACACCCAGGCGCGCCTGGATCAACTGCGCGAGAGCAAGCAATCGGTATTTATCAACTTGACCGCAGACTGGTGTATTACCTGTCTTGCCAACGAAAAAATCGCCCTCAACTCGGCGCGTTTTAAGGCTGCCTTGCAAGACAACGATATCTATTATTTGAAGGGCGACTGGACCAATTACAATGCCGAAATCACCCGTTTGCTGGGTGTGCACGGCCGCGGCGGCGTGCCGCTCTACTTATTTTACCCGGCTGGTGGCGAAGCCCGTATCTTGCCGCAACTACTGACAGAAAAAACGGTTTTGAAAGCAATTGGGGCGGCGAATTGAGTTAACTTTGCGCTAAATTGCGGTCAACGTCGCCAAACCCCCATAAAATCATAGACAAAAATAATCCAGTCGTGCACACTTGCGCGCTCTTCAACTGTGCACTGTTCCGTTCCGATTATGCGGTTTGAATCGACGGGAAAGGCAAGCAAAAATTTGTCAGAGGACGGCATAACAATGGCCAGTATTTTAGCCTTGCACGGCCCCAACCTGAACCTGCTCGGCAGTCGCGAGCCCGAGGTTTACGGCACTACGGGTCTGGCTGACATCGACGAGCGTCTGCGCGCCCTGTGCCTTGCGGCCGGTCATCAGTTCGACAGCCTGCAGAGCAACACCGAGGGCGATTTGGTGGATAAAGTACAGGCCGCCGGACGGGATGCCGTTGACTACATACTGATCAATCCGGCCGCGTTTACCCACACCAGTGTGGCCTTGCGCGACGCCTTGCTCGCCGTGCAAATTCCGTTTATCGAGCTCCACCTTTCCAATGTCCATAGCCGCGAGGCATTTCGGCAGCAATCCTATTTTTCGGATATTGCCAGCGGTGTTATTAGCGGCTTTGGTGCCTTGAGTTACGAGCTCGCGTTGCAGGCTGCTTTGGCTGCGCTGGAAGAAGAGTCTTAAAGGTGACGCGAGTAAAATAATTCAGGTTTTAGCGTGGTGTTTTTAAAACGCTGAAAAGCAGAACACTGAAAAGAAAGAAACCACAAACAAATATTTAGACATAGCTATCAGGAAGCATCATGGATATACGTAAAGTAAAAAAATTAATTGAATTGCTCGAAAGTTCGGGCATCGACGAGCTGGAAATCAAAGAGGGCGAGGAGTCGGTACGCATCTGTCGTCACCGTTCCGGACCCGCCGCCGCGCCCGTTGCCGTATCGGCACCCGTAGCTATTCAAGCCGCGCCGGCCAGTGCGCCAGAAAGTGCGCCGGCCCCCGCAGCAGGTCATGTAGTTAGCTCGCCGATGGTAGGTACTTTCTATCGTTCGTCGTCACCCGGTGCCTCGCCCTTTGTTGAAGTTGGGCAGACCGTCGCCGTGGGTGATGTGTTGTGCATCGTCGAAGCGATGAAAATGATGAATCAGATCGAAGCCGATAAAGCCGGCACCATTAGCGCAGTGATGGCGCAAGATGGCGAGCCGGTTGAGTTCGATCAGCCCATGATTACCATCGTTTAAGCAGGGGCGTTTCATGCTAGACAAGATACTAATCGCTAATCGCGGAGAAATTGCACTGCGCATTCTGCGCGCCTGTAAAGAGCTGGGTATTAAAACTGTCGCGGTGCACTCCAAGGTCGATGCCGACCTAATGCACGTGCGGCTGGCGGATGAATCCGTGTGCATCGGGCCCAACCCGTCGACAGATAGCTACCTGAATATTCCTGCCATTATCAGCGCCATGGAAGTCACCGACGCGGTTGCGGTGCATCCTGGTTATGGGTTTTTGGCAGAAAACGCCGATTTTGCCGAGCGCGTTGAGCGCAGCGGTTTTGTCTTCGTTGGGCCGACTCCCGACTCTATTCGTTTAATGGGCGACAAAGTGTCGGCCATCGCCGCGATGAAAGAGGCCGGGGTACCCACCGTGCCCGGATCCGATGGTCCGCTGGGCGATGACTCTGAACAAACCCTGCAAATTGCCCGCAATATCGGTTACCCGGTTATTATTAAAGCCGCTTCTGGTGGCGGCGGTCGCGGTATGCGCGTGGTTCACGCCGAGGGGAATTTACTTGGCGGGGTGGCTATTACTCGGGCAGAGGCCGGTGCCGCCTTTGGCGACGAAACGGTTTATTTAGAAAAATTCCTTGAAAACCCGCGTCACGTCGAAGTCCAGATTCTGGCTGACGGCAAGGGCAATGCCATTCATTTGGGTGCTCGGGATTGCTCTTTGCAACGCCGCCATCAGAAAGTTCTAGAAGAAGCGCCTGCGCCGCATATTCCCGATGACATTAGTGCCGAGGTGTTTGCGGCCTGTGTCAAAGCCTGTTGCGATATGAAGTATCGCGGAGCGGGTACTTTTGAGTTTTTGTACGAAGACGGTGGTTTTTACTTTATCGAAATGAACACCCGGGTTCAGGTAGAGCATCCGGTCACCGAGATGATTACCGGTGTCGATATCGTTAAAGAACAGTTATTGGTAGCCGGGGGCGAGTCTCTTAGTTTTAAACAAGAAGATGTGATCTTTCGGGGCCACGCCTTTGAGTGCCGTATCAATGCGGAAAATGCGCGTACCTTCCTGCCTAGCCCGGGTTTGGTTACGGCCTTTCATGCGCCGGGTGGTAATGGCGTGCGGGTCGATTCCCACCTTTACAGTGGTTATCGCGTGCCTCCTTATTACGACTCCTTGATCGGCAAAGTTATCACCTATGGCAAGGATCGCGAGGCTGCGTTGGCGCGAATGCGCAACGCTTTGGATGAGCTGATTATCGAAGGCATCGACACCAATATAGACCTGCACCGGGATCTGGTGACCGATGGTGAATTTAAGCGGGGTGGGGTCAATATCCACTATCTGGAGAAAAAACTGGGGCTGTAATTATTGGTCTTATCGCAGTACCAGCCGAGGGACCAGTTTAAAGGTCGCAGCACAAGCTTAAAGGAAGTCAACGGTGGTGGAAGTAACGAATGAATATCCGAACTGGTTACAGCTTAGCCTCTCAATAGGGAGCGCAGAGGGCGAGCTTATTGAAGCAGCACTGCTCGCTGCCGGTGCGGTTTCGGTGACCTTGAGCGACGCCGACACGAATGCTGGAAGTGCCAGCGTCGGCATGGAAGTCGTTGATAACGGCGCTCATCTTCAGAACGGCGCCAACGACCTTCCCTTGTGGGATGCCGTTGAGGCCGTCGGCCTGTTCCCGTTTGATTCCAATAAAGATCTGGTTTTACTTCAGCTGTGTGCGCATATTAGCCCGCAGGCACCCCCGCCCTGGCGTTGGAGCCTGGTGTTCGGGCAAGCCTGGGAAGAGACCTGGAAAGAGCATTTTCAGCCGATTCACTGCGGTGGAGAGTTATGGGTCTGTCCGAGCTGGCTAGCGCCGCCGCAGCCCGACGCGATCAATGTCATTATTGATCCGGGCCTGGCTTTTGGCACGGGCAGTCACGCAACCACCAGCTTGTGCCTGCGGTGGTTACAACAACAAACACTGAGCGGAGCTACCATACTCGATTACGGTTGTGGCTCTGGCGTGCTCGCCATTGCCGCCTGTCTGCTGGGCGCGGCGCGAGTAATCGCGGTAGACAACGATCCCCGGGCACTGGCGGTGACACGAGACAACGCCGAGCGCAATCAGGTCAGTAATCAGCTCACCGTGTGCGAGCCCGAAAACCTCGCCGCCCTGGCCCTGCCTACTGCAACCATCACCCTGGCTAATATCCTTGCCAATCCGCTGATCGAGCTGGCACCGACGCTACTGGCGCTGACCTCCGCAGGAGGTAAACTCTGCTTGTCAGGAATATTGAGCACTCAGCACAACGACGTTGCCGCTGCCTACCAGGACTTGTGCCAGCTTGATCCGCCCGAGGAACAAGACGGCTGGCTGCGTTTGACCGGTACGGTTTGATCAGCCCGACTAGAAAGGCCCGATTAGATATCCTATTAGAAAGGCTCTATTAGAGAGCCCCGATTTAACAGGCAAAAACTCTGGGAGTTCCTCCGGAGTATCAGGCTAGTGTCGTTGATCCTTTACAAATGCACCAAGAGTTAATGTCCCAACCATAAAGGAAGCCAAAGCCAGGTGGAAGAACAGGGCACACGTTGTCCCCATTGCCAGTTAGTGTTTCGAGTAGCGGCTGCGCACTTGAATGCCGCTGGCGGCACGGTGCGTTGCGGAATGTGCCTGACCACCTTTGATGCTCTGGTAAATCAGGTTGACGTTGAACGACAGGAGCCGTCGGCATCACCAATATGGGCTGATATCGACGATGACGACCACATTATCGATGACCGTTTTGATCTAGCGCTGTTGGACGACGAAGTGTTCAACGACGGTGATAGGACTGCTGCTGACAAGGGCATACCTTCAGAATTAGATGATCTCGGAGTTGCTGACCTCGCGGTCGAGGATCTTGATTTGTCGGTCCTGGAAGCCGGAGAAGATGTTTTGTCTGGTGATGCCGACCTAGCGTCGCCGCCATTAACGATAGAATTCGATGCTGATACTGATGCGGATATTGAACCTGAACTGGACCTGGATGTTCTGCCACCAGAACCCGAACCGGAGTTCGACATAGCGGAGCCGCCTGGTACTAGCCACGACGCGCAACCCATTGTCGATAAAGTACAGCCCAAGGATGAAATAGACGCTGCCTCGGTTCACGGCGGCGGGGATTATCCAGATCTCGACTATCCAGACTTGGGCTATCCGGGCATAGGTCATCCCGGTGCGGATCATTCAGGTCCAGGTGATCCCGGCTCAAGTGACGAGAACTTAAGTTACCAGGACGGCGACGCCACTAAAAAAGCCATCGAGGAACTCGAGAAAATGGTGTTTGGCGAGGACGTGCTCGGCGCGGATCTCCGCAGGCAACATCGTGGCTCTCTAGACGGGAAGCTAGGCGAGAACTTCAACGAGAGCCTAAACAAAAATCTTAGCCTCGACCTTGGCCGCGATGACAACGTTAACATTGAAGAAATCGATGCCACTCAAGTCTCGTCGGAGTCATTAATAGCGGATGCATCGAAGCCCAGTGATTTCCTCGACATGCCGCCGCACCTTGCTTCACCTAATTTTGCTTTGTCTGGCTCAAGTTTGACGGATATTACTTCCACCGAAGCACTCGGCGAACTCGGCGAACTCGCTAATAAGAGACCCGCAACAGGCCTGAATTCAAGGCTGGGCGCGGTGATGATATTACTGCTCGGCATCGGTATATTCGCTGTGCAGTACTTGTTTTTTCAGACGGATCGCTTCGGTAGTCAGGGGAAATACACACAGTTACTCGACCCCTTGTGTTCGGTATTGCCCTGCCGAGGGTATGAATTTAGCGATCTCACCGCGATTCAAACCAAAAACTTGGTGGTGCGCACCCATCCCCGCTACGAGGGCGCGCTGCAGGTAGATGCCACTTTAGTGAATTTGGCAGAACGCCCCCAGCGCTTTCCGCAACTGATTCTTACTTTCGAGGATCTGCAGGGCGCGGTGCTAGCCCGGCGTAGTTTTAAGCCCGCAGAATATTTGAAAGGCGAACTCGACGGCGTTAGCACTATGCCGTCCCGGCAACCGATACATTTTATTCTGGACATTATCGACCCCGGAGAACTCGCGGTTTCTTATACATTAATACCCGCGCATTAGTTTTTTTTGCGTTCTGCCCTTCCTAGTCTGCGGCAGTCACGTTATTATTTCCGACCTTTTTGATCGCGCTCTAGCGAGGCACTGGTAAGTTGATACGGATTGGCCCTCACACAATTCCCGGTAAAGCTCTGCTCGCCCCTATGGCGGGCGTTACCGACTTGCCTTTTCGAACCTTGTGCCGACAGTTTGGTGCCGGGCTTGCGTGCTCTGAAATGCTGACTTCGGATATTCATTTGTGGCACACCGACAAGTCATCGCGACGCTTGCCCAGCGATGCCGAAGACGGTCTCAAGGTGGTGCAGATCGCTGGTACGGAACCAGATCAATTGGCTGCCGCTGCAGTACTCTGCGAGCAACTGGGCGCGGACATTATCGATATCAATATGGGTTGTCCGGCAAAAAAAGTCTGTAAAAAACTCGCCGGCTCCGCGCTGATGAAAGACGAAGCGCTAGTGGCTGAAATTTTAACGACGGTGGTTAGTGCCGTAACTGTTCCGGTGACGCTGAAAATTCGCACCGGCTGGGATATCGAACATCGCAATGGCCCAGGTATCGCGGTGATCGCCGAAGACGCGGGTATTCAGGCCCTCGCGGTGCACGGCCGCACGCGTAGCTGCCGTTTTCTCGGCGCTGCCGAATACGACACTATTGCCGAAATTGTACGGCGTGTTGCCATCCCGGTAATCGCAAATGGCGATATCACTACGCCCGCCCAGGCAGAGCAAGTGCTCACTTATACCGGCGCGGCGGGGGTGATGATCGGTCGCGGCGCGCTGGGTAAACCCTGGTTGTTTGCCGAAATTAATCAGCACTTAAATAGAAAACTGAGTAGAGAGCTGAATCAAGGATTGAACCTGCAACTAGACTTGGCTACGCTGATACAGCAGCATTTAAGCGCAATGCACACTTTTTACGGCGAGCGCGCCGGAGTGCGCATCGCCCGGAAGCATATGGCGTGGTACTTGAAAAATATGCCGGTATCCCAGGTGTCTGTGTCGACCGCAGAAACCTGGCGCGGCCGCTTTAATGGCCTCGAAACAGCAGCGCAACAACTCGGTTTTATTGACGCACATATGGCACATACCCCACATAGCTACGCACTGGATTATTCTGTTGTACAAGATAAGTCCTTGAATCACCGCAACCAGCATTTTACGGATCAAGCAGCATGACCCCCCCGGATACCCTGAGAGACATCCCCAGCAATAAAAATGGTGCGGCACATAATGTTAAAGATAGCGGCGTTGTAAATAGCGGTGATGTCGAACGCACGCGCTCTCTCGCACAGTGTGTCGAAGATGCCATGGAGCGTTATTTTGTACTGCTCGACGGTCACGACACCGCAGGTCTCTACGACCTGGTGGTGCGCGAGGTCGAAGCCCCGATGTTTCGCGCGGTAATGGCCCATACGCGCAACAATCAAAGTAAAGCCGCTGAGCTGCTCGGCCTCAATCGTGGCACCCTACGCAAAAAGCTCAAGCTCTACGATTTACTGTAATTAGTCGAAGTATTTTTTAGACGCTTTTTTTAACCCAGTGCTGTTTCCGCAAGCACTGGGCAAGTCATTTTTTTCTGTATGGCGCCTCATCCTGGGGCGACTGTCATTGGAGCCCTCTAACGGGAATAAACATGGCCACACAATCTGTTTCTGCTGCAACTGTACCGGTAAGGCCCCAGCGCGCCTTGATCAGCGTGTCGGACAAAACCGGTATTGTCGATTTCGCACGGGCATTAAGAGAGCTCGGTATTGCCTTACTCTCTACAGGAGGCACTTATAAGCTACTGTCAAACAACGGCATTGCGGTGCAAGAAGTCTCCGACTACACCGGTTTTCCCGAAATGATGGATGGGCGGGTGAAAACCCTTCACCCCAAAGTCCACGGCGGTATTCTGGGGCGTCGCGATATCGATACCGGCGTCATGGCGCAACACGGCATTGAGGCCATCGATTTAGTGGTGGTGAATCTCTACCCTTTCGAGGCAACCGTTGCTAAACCGGATTGCGATCTGCCCACCGCGATAGAGAATATCGATATTGGTGGCCCAACCATGGTGCGCGCGGCGGCTAAAAATCATCGCGACGTGGCCATCGTCGTTGATCCAGATAACTACCCCGACCTACTAGCCGAACTCAGTGAAAATAATGGTGCGCTCAGTCATGCCACCCGTTTTGATCTCGCGGTGAAAGCCTTTGAACACACGGCGGGCTACGACGGCGCGATTGCCAATTACCTGGGCGCGCAACTGCCCGATTCCGATAGTGGTGCGAGTGATACCGAAAACCCTTTCCCCCGCACCTGGAATACCCAGTTTCACCGCGCGCAGGTGATGCGCTATGGTGAAAACCCCCATCAGCGTTCGGCATTTTATACCGAGCGCGATCCACAGCCCGGCAGTATTGCCGCTGCCGAACAATTACAGGGCAAGGCGCTCTCCTACAACAACATTGCCGACACCGATGCCGCACTCGAGTGCGTAAAACAATTCGAGCAACCCGCCTGTGTCATCGTCAAGCACGCCAACCCTTGTGGCGTTGCCGTTGCGGATACTATTGGCGAGGCTTACGAGAAGGCTTTTGCTACCGACAGTGAATCGGCGTTTGGCGGCATTATTGCCTTTAACCGAGAACTGGATGGCGACACGGCGGCGTTAATTCTCGACCGCCAGTTTGTCGAAGTATTGATTGCGCCATCGGTGTCCGAGGCCGCCATTGCAGCGGCGGCGGCGAAGAAAAATGTTCGCCTGCTGACCTGCGGTGCCTGGGCCAGCCACCTTACCGAGGGCAAAGACTATAAGCGCGTTAATGGCGGTTTACTGGTGCAAGACCGCGATAGCGGCTGGATTGAGGCAGGTGATCTTAAAGTGGTCAGTAAGCGAGCGCCCACGGCCGCAGAGTTAGCCGATTTATTATTTGCCTGGCGCATCGCCAAGTTTGTTAAATCCAACGCCATTGTCTACGTCAAAGATGGTCGTACTATCGGTGTTGGTGCGGGTCAAATGAGCCGTATTAATTCCGCGCGAATCGCGACGATTAAAGCCGAACAGGCGGGGCTGCCGGTGCGTGGCTCGGCAATGGCATCCGATGCCTTCTTCCCGTTTCGCGATGGCCTTGATAATGCGGCCAGCGTGGGCATCGCCTCAGTGATTCAGCCCGGCGGTTCGATTCGCGACGAAGAAGTGATTGCCGCCGCCGACGAAAATGATATGGCCATGGTGTTTACCGGGATGCGGCATTTTCGGCATTAATAGAGCGGTGGTGAATGCTTGGGGTAGGGTCGTGTTATTGCTGGCTTAGCTCAAAGTTAAATTAGGGGATAGTTGAGCTGGCAGGTAGCTGTAGCTGGTAACTGTGATGGATAGCTGTGATTAGTAACTGTGATTGATAGTTAAGCTGATTGCCGTTGTGACATAGGGTCCGCAGACTCTATCCAGGTAAAACGCTTTAATCGTTCACCATCCCGCTCGACATGGTCTGCAAACATCGCAAGTGGTCTGACCCAAATACCACGTTCGCCATATAGCGCTTTATAAACCACGTGCTCTTCTTTGGTTTCGCTGTGAGTGGCAACTTCCAACACTTCGTATAACTGACCTTTAAAGTGGCGGTAGATACCTTTCTTCAGGGGCTGCTCTGAGGCAGGCTGCGGCGCTGTGGACATGGTCTTTCTCGCGATTTTGGGCGGCAATCATACTCTTTTTTGAGCTTACCTGAAGCAGGAGATTTTCCCTAAATAGTGGGTATTTTTTGCTGCAACTGTCCCTAGCCGGTACAATCGCCGCTTTTATTCAGGCGGGGAGAAGGCGGTGAATATATTGGTGGTAGGCTCCGGTGGTCGCGAGCACGCGCTGGCCTGGAAGGCGGCACAAAGCCCGCAAGTTGAAACCGTGTTTGTCGCTCCGGGCAATGGCGGTACCGCACTTGAAACTCGTATTGAGAATGTCGCGATCTCGGTTGCTGACTTTGCTGCCCTGGCGGACTTTGCTGAACAGAATCAGGTGGGCCTGACCATTATCGGCCCCGAGGTGCCTCTGGTTGATGGCATTGTTGATTTCTTCCAGGCCCGCGGCCTGGCCGTGTTTGGTCCGAATCAGGGCGCGGCACAATTGGAAGGATCGAAGTCGTTCACCAAAGACTTTCTCGCTCGCCATAATATTCCCACAGCAGCCTACCAAACTTTCTCCGAACTCCAGCCCGCGCTTGCCTATGTGCGCGAGCAGGGCGCGCCGATTGTGGTTAAGGCCGATGGTTTGGCTGCGGGTAAAGGGGTGATTGTCGCGATGACCCTGGCTGAGGCCGAGGCGGCCATCACCGATATGTTGGAGGGCAATCAATTTGGCGACGCAGGACACCGCGTGGTGGTCGAGGAGTTTCTGGAAGGTGAGGAAGCCAGCTTTATTGTGATTGCCGATGGCGAGCATGTATTGCCGATGGCCACTAGCCAGGATCACAAGCGCGTCGGCGATGGTGATACCGGCCCCAATACCGGTGGCATGGGGGCCTACTCCCCGGCTCCGGTCGTCGATGCCGCCGCGCATCAGCGCATTATGGATGAAGTGATTTTGCCCACCATGCGTGGCATGGCCGCCGAGGGCAATGCTTACACCGGGTTTCTGTATGCCGGGTTGATGATTGATGCCACCGGCGCACCTAAAGTCATTGAATATAATTGTCGCTTTGGCGATCCGGAAACCCAGCCCATTATGATGCGCCTGAAATCTGATTTAGTCGCGCTTTGCCTGTCGGCCTTAGAGGGCAAGCTGGATACCGCAACTGCCCAGTGGGATGAGCGCAAAGCCATTGGTGTGGTGATGGCTGCGGGCGGCTATCCCGACAGCTACGAGAAAGGTAAAACCATCACCGGCCTGCCTGAAGCTGTCATGAACGAAGCTGTCCAGAACGAAACTGCCACGAATAAAGAAGACGTCGAGGTTAAAGTCTTCCACGCCGGCACCCAATTTGAAGACGGTGAAATTAAAACCACTGGCGGCCGTGTGCTTTGTGTCACCGCACTGGGTGATACGGTATTGGCCGCCCAGCAGCGGGCTTACGCGACTGCGCAAAAAATTCATTGGGATGAATCTTTCTATCGCAGTGATATTGGCTATCGTGCGATAGCTAGAGAGCAGTCTTAAGCTCTTAAGTATTAGGCCATCGGGCTATTAGGCAATAGATACCTGGCGGGTTACCGCCCAATCCCGCAAGCCTTGAATATGCTCCGCCATCACCACCGAGAGCGGATTCGCTTGATAGATTTCTGCCAGGATGGCGGCGGTATCTACCTCCGCGTCCCGCGCCAGCGCCGAGTAATAAGCCGACACCACCGCTTGTTCGATCTCGGCACCGGAAAACCCTTCGCTGGCCGCCGCTAGCTCATCCAGCGCGAAGCGGTCCGGGGTCATATCCCGATTGCTGAGGTGAATGGAAAAAATAAGTTCTCGCGCATCGGCGTCGGGTAAATCAACAAAAAACAATTCGTCAAAACGGCCCTTGCGCACCAGTTCTGGTGGCAGTTTTGAAATATCGTTGGACGTGGCAACCAGGAAAACCTGGCTTTTACGCTCGGCCATCCAGGTCAGCAGTGTGCCGAGCAGGCGCTGAGAAACGCCGCCGTCGGAGCTATCGCCACTTAAGCCTTTTTCGATTTCGTCGAGCCAGAGTACGCAGGGCGACATGGCGTCGGCAAGTTTCAGAGATTCACGCAGATTGCGTTCGGTTTCTCCGTAGAACTTGTTATACAAGGCGCCCACATCGAGACGCAGCAGCGGCACGCCCCACATACCTGCCACCGCCTTGGCGGCTAGGCTTTTGCCGCCGCCCTGAATACCCAATAAAAGAATTCCTTTTGGCGTATCCGTACCGGCATCCACCTCACCTAAAAATACCTTGCGGCGCACCTCCAGCCAGGTTTTTAAATTCGTCATGCCACCGACATTGGCAAAGCGTTCGGTGCGGTACTCGTAACTAAGTACGCCATCCATATCCATTAATTCAAATTTTGCCCGGTTGACTTCGGGCAGGTCGGATTCGTTGATGGCCCCGTCGTCGACAATGACGCCGCGCGCCAGTCGGGTTACTTCGCCATGAGTGAGTCCGCGCAGATTGCTCACTAGTTTTTGCAGGGTTTCGTTATCGGTTTTAACGCGCTGGTCCTGATTGTCGCGGGCCCAACGTTGGGCTTCGGCGCGCACCACACCGCGGATATGGTCTTCGTCTGGCAGCGCGGTTTCAAAGCGTGCGCTCAGTCGAGACAGCTCCGGCGGCAGGCTCAAGCGATGGCTGAGCAACACCACGGTGACTGCGCCGTTGCTGTTGCGCAGGGCGGTGTCTTTAAGTAGCCGAATATTTTTTGGGTGCTCGTGGTCGAGCCAGTGATGAAAATCACACAGCACGTAAATGCCCGGTTTACCCTGAGTCTTGATATAGCTGAGTACGGCTTCTGGCTCAAGATGTTCGTTTTCGCTTTCCAGTTGCAGGCCGATGCCGACGCGGCGGAGTCCCTCGGTGGCGGTCCACTGAAATAGTTCGTTGCCGTGTTCGCGAGTGACTTTAATTAACAGATCAAGGGCTCTGGGTTCATCGTAGGTTTCAAGTACCAGCAGCGGCACCTTACTTTTTAATACGAGACCGAGATCGTGGGCATCTTGCATGGTGGTGGTTGACTCCTGCGCAGTTATTTAAAAAAGCTATTTTAAGAAGCATATAAGCATGGCGAGGATTATATTAGCAGTTGCGATGCTGCTAGAATATGATCTATCAACCGTATAGTGTTCGTACAACACCGGGATGATGAAAAATATAGCGTGAGCAGGGGCCAACGATTATGCCGACAACAACGATTAACAACACCAGTGGCCTGGATCGCCTGTTAAGCGAGGCTGATCACGCCCTAAGAGTGATCGCGGGCAAGCAGCCTGCCTCCGAGCGCTTTCCAACCCCAGCGGCGGACGCCACCGAACCTGGCTCGCAGTTCAGCGACGAGCAGCGCAAACGCTCGGCAGGCTTGATGCGGGTTAACCACAGCGGTGAAGTGTGTGCTCAGGCCCTGTATAGAGGGCAGGCCCTAACGGCGAAGCTGGAACACACGCGAGCCGAGATGGATACCGCTGCAGAAGAAGAGCTGGAGCACCTGAGTTGGTGTGAGCAGCGACTTGATGATTTGGATTCACACACCAGTGCACTTAACCCGCTGTGGTATGTAGCGTCTTTTGGTTTGGGTGCAGCGGCAGGTTTGGTGAGTGATCGTCTCAGTCTAGGTTTTGTGGCGGCGACGGAAGATCAGGTGTGTCGGCATTTAAGTGAACACCTGGCCCAGTTGCCAGAACACGATGTCGAGAGTAAAGCAGTGGTCGAACAGATGTTGGCCGATGAAGCCCAGCACGCTGACCGTGCGCGTACTGCCGGAGCAATGGAATTTCCCGCGCCGCTTAAGTCTGCAATGACGGCAGTATCGGGATTAATGACGCGATCGAGTTATTTTATTTAGCCTAAAGCCCGCGCTCAACGTGAATGCCCTGAACAATTTCCAGTAGCTTGGATTTCACCCATTTGTGCATCGGCGAATTTGCGGTGCGCTCGTGCTGTACTAATGCCGCCGGTATCGTCGGATCGTGCTCCAGGGATTTCGGATAGGGCTTGCGCACAATTTCGTAGAATTCGCTTTCGTGTTTTAAGTCTTCCATGGTGGCGAGCATCAAGCAATCCGTAGAATGCAGGGTTTCCAATGCTGTCATTAATTGATTGGTGATAAGACTTTTGCGACGCTTATGACCCATGCGGTTAATTAATTTATCAAAGCGGCTCTCGACGCTGGGGTCAACCCGACCCGCAATCAGCAGATAGTATTGCACGAAGGGGTATTCCAGCATTTCTTCTAGGTCGAAATCTCGATGCTCCAAGGGGTGCCCGCTGCGCATCCATACCGCTGGGGTAAAGTCACCCAGAGAGGTGACGATAACGCCTTTAGGCACCGGTTTTTCTACTTCAAGCACAAAATCAATCGTGCCTGACTCAAGATCACTGATATAACTTTCTTCGCTGTTGGACAGCGCGAGGGATAGCCCCGGGGCTTCTTCTTGAAATATTCTGATTAGCGGGGGTATCGCCTGCACCGCCATAAACTCTGGAGCCACCACGCGGATCGCTCCGCGATAGGTGCCGGGCTCAAAATCCTGATGTATCAGTAAGCCGTCGATACCTTCGAGCAGCTGAGGTAGTTGTTGCTTTAGTTCCAGCGCTCGGGGCGTTGGTACTAAACCTCGACCGCTGCGGGTAAACAGTTGGTCTTCAAATACGTTTCGCAGGCGCAGCAAGGTTTTACTCATCGCCGGCTGAGAAACGTGCAGGCGTTTTGCCGAGCGCGTGACGTTAAGTTCTTCTAAAAGCACCTGTAAAGACACCAACAGGTTCAGGTCAACGCGGGAAAGGGTTTCTAGGGACATTGCTCAATGACCTCTGGGAATGGGTAAACTGATTATTATTGCTCTCGATTATACAGAGTATAGAAATATGTCGTGTAGGATTTTTCAGTATTGTGCCAAGTACGATGGATTCTCAGAAGCTTATTATGCCTTATGGGAATGATACAAATAAAAATAATACATTTTTGTTTGTATGTCGTCTACCTTAATATGCTCGCACTTAATCGACATACGCGGTCCTAGGAGCCCGTCGATTATTCCCCCTCCTAACCCCTGTATTATTATTTTTTTGCGGGGAGCTCTGCTCCCCGCTTTTTTTTCGATTTTTTTAGCACCATTTAATCTCGCGGGCCCGGTAGACGCCAGTCGCATTTTAGGCTCTGTTCGCTTGCTACTCGGTAGTTGGTCCTTCCACTGTGCTTACCTTCAGTTATGCTGCCTGGATGACTTCATAGCTGTGGTTAATTTCTACACCCGCTGCGCCCAGCATGATCGACGCCGAGCAATATTTTTCGGCAGACAGCTCCACGGCGCGCTTCACCTGGGATTCCTTCAAGTCGGTCCCCGTGACCACAAAGTGAATATTGATACGGGTAAATACCGCAGGTACGGCGTCCGCCCTCTCGGCCTGCAATTCGGCGCGGCAATCGCTGACCTGCTGGCGGCCTTTGCGGAGCATACTCAGGACATCAAAAGAGGCGCACCCGCCCATGCCGATCAGCAGCATTTCCATGGGACGGACGCCCATATTGCGACCGCCGTGATCTTCCGGCCCATCCATAACAACACTGTGCCCACTGCCGGATTCGCCAACAAACATGGCGTTATCCAGCCACTTTACGATTGCTTTCATCTTTCTCTAACCTCAGTTACAAGTTGGTCTTTAAAGTTTTATCAACGATTGTCATTCATCAGGCTATATAGCTATAGCTACAAATTTCCGATGAGTGTTGCTATTTTGCCGCTAAAGTGCGAAGTTGCTACTTGGTAGTGGTCACTATTTGCGACTCCTCGTTTTTGTTGCGGAAGAAAATCAAGGTGGTGATAAACGGCGTTTTCTCGATGTTTGGATAATGCCGGTTTAAGTCTGACGATACTGTTTTAAACCCGCGTCTTGAAGTAGAATTTTCAGTGCAGCTGTGCCTTTTCTATACAGCTACGCCAATACAACTAAAAAATATAATCTGAACAGTGGAGAAGAACGTGGTACTCGAACCGATTACTCCCCATATCGCTAAATTTGAAGAATTCCTCAACCATTGCCACCGCCGCCGTTTCCCGGCAAAAAGTACTTTGATTTACGCTGGGGATGCCTGCGATAGCCTCTACTATATTATCAAAGGTTCGGTCACGGTGTTGATCGAAGACGACGATGGTCGCGAAATGATCGTTGCCTACCTAAACCCCGGCGATTTTTTTGGCGAACTGGGTTTATTTGGTCAGGAAGATCGCAGCGCCTGGATTCGAGCTAAAACCGAATGCGATGTCGGCGAAATCAGTTATGCCGCCTTCCACGAACTCAGTAAAGTACATCCCGAGTTTACTCTCGCGGTGAGTACGCAAATGGCCAAGCGCCTACGGGACACCACCCGCAAAGTCGGCGATCTGGCGTTTCTGGATGTGACGGGTCGCGTAGCGCGGACCCTACTCGATTTGTGCGGCGAACCCGATGCTATGACGCATCCCGATGGTATGCAAATCAAAATTACCCGCCAGGAGATCGGCCGTATTGTGGGTTGTTCTCGCGAGATGGTGGGGCGGGTATTAAAAAATCTCGAAGATCAGGAACTGATCTCGGTGAAAGGCAAAACCATGGTGGTGTTTAACACTCGCTAAGAACACACCCGGTTTAACCCTAAGTCTTTAGTTAAACATTTCCAGTAAGCGTCGGCCGGGATCCTCCGCCTTCATAAACGCTTCACCCACTAAAAAAGCATGAACGTTATGGCCGCGCATGGCCATAACGTCGTCGGTGGTATGAATACCGCTTTCGGTGATCACCAAGCAGTCCTTGTCGATACGGGGTAGTAAGCTAAATGTGGTTTCCAGCGTGGTATGAAAGCTGTGCAAATCACGGTTGTTGATGCCTATCATCGGATTGTTCAGTAACAGTGCGCGCTCCAGTTCTGCGGCATTATGCACTTCTATCAGCACATCGAGACCAATATCCACCGCCAGTTGATGTAACTCCGTCAGCTGACTATCGCTGAGCGCCGCCACAATCAATAGTATGCAATCGGCACCTAGGGCGCGGGCTTCGTAAATCTGGTAAGCGTCGACGGTAAAATCTTTACGCAGCGCGGGCAGTCGAGTGGCGTTGCGGGCCTGCACCAAATATTCGTCGGCTCCCTGAAAAAAATCCACGTCGGTTAATACCGATAAGCAGGTCGCACCGCCGCGCTCGTAACTTTGTGCAATGGCGACGGGATCAAAGTCTTCACGGATGATGCCCTTGCTGGGCGAGGCTTTTTTAATTTCAGCAATGACCGCCGCTTCGCCGCGGGTAATTTTGCTTTTTAAGGCCGCATAAAAACCCCGCGCGGGAGTTTGATCCGCCGCTGCTGCTGTGACCTCGGCGAGCGGTGCGATTATTTTACGTGCGGTAATTTCCTCAGCTTTGCGGGCGAGAATTTTCTTTAAAATCGTGGGTGTGTCAGACATTATTTTCTATGGAGCTCTGTTGGCGCGTGTTTATGCAGGGCTTGAGTCGTTTTTGGTCGGGACTGCTGATCAAGACGGTTGATCAAGACATTCTGTAAATGCGGCTAATTCGTTTATGCGTTCCAATACCAGGCCGCTGGCAATAGCATCCTGTGCCAGTGCTATGCCTTCGGCGATGGAGTCCGCGATTCCGGCAACGTAGACCGTTGCACCGGCATTGAGTGCAATTAAGTCGGCGGCTTTGCTGGCATGTTCGCCACGTTGCTTGCCCAGCGCATCGCGCACCAGGTTCAGCGAGTCGGCGACCCCGCTTACGGACAGGCCGTCGAGCGTTTGTTGCTTGATACCGAAGTCCTCCGGCGTAATACGGTACTCACGAATAGTGCCAGCGTTGAGTTCAGTTACCGAGGTGGCTGCGGCAATGCTGATTTCGTCGAGACCGTCATCGCTGTGTACCACCAGAACCCGCTCGCTGCCAAGCCGAGCCAATACTTCGGCCACGGGTCGGCAAAGCTCCGGAGCATAAACGCCAATCAGCTGGCGTTTGATGCCGGCAGGATTAGTCATGGGCCCGAGTAAGTTAAAAATAGTCCGAATGCCCAGCGCTTTACGCGGCCCCACCGCATGTTTCATTGCACTGTGGTGAGCGGGGGCGAACATAAAACCGAGACCAACTTCCTCGACGCAGCGAACAATATCTTTCGGGCTTAAATCGAGTCGCACACCAGCGGCCTCAAGCAGGTCGGCGCTACCGCTTTTGCTGCTCATCGAGCGGTTGCCGTGTTTCACCACTTTGCCACCGCACACGGCCACTACAAAAGCACTGGCGGTTGAAACATTAAATAAACTTGCGCCATCACCGCCGGTACCGACAATATCGACGAGGTGTTCGCCATCTATGTCAACGGGAGTAGCTAATTCGCGCATCACTTCCACCGCCCCGGTAATTTCGTCGAGGCTTTCTCCCTTCATGCGCAGGGCGACGAGGAAGCCAGCAATTTGTTCCGGGCTCGCACCGCCAGTCATGATTTGTCGCATCACCGCCACCATGTCTTCGCGACTTAGGTTTTGGTGTTCGACTACGGTGGCCAGAGCCTGTTGAATATCCATTGGCTAGTCTTCAGCGTTGGTTAAGTTGATTTGAGAAAGTTGTCCAGCAGGTCGTGGCCATGCTGAGTCAAAATCGATTCCGGGTGAAACTGCACTCCCTCCACTCCCTTACCTTCAGCGGTAAAGTCGCGGTGGCGCACGCCCATAATTTCGTCCATGTCACCGCTGTCAGTTTGCGTCCACGCGGTGATTTCAAGGCACTCGGGCAAACTTGCTTTATCGATCACCAGCGAGTGATAGCGCGTGGCTTCAAAGGGTTGGCTTAAGCCGCGAAACACGCCTTCGCCATTATGAAAAATCAATGAGGTCTTGCCGTGCATCACCTGGTTTGCACGCACTATCTTTCCGCCAAAAGCCTGGCCGATACTTTGATGGCCCAGGCAAATTCCGAGTAGAGGAATTTTGCCCCCAAAGGCAGTCACTGTTTCCAGAGAGATACCCGCCTCGTTGGGCGTGCAGGGTCCGGGGGAAATAACAATTTTTTCCGGGGCCAGCTTTTCAATGTCGGCAATAGTAATTTCGTCATTGCGCACCACTTTAACCTCGGCCTTGAGTTCGCCCAGGTACTGCACAATGTTGTAGGTGAAGGAGTCGTAGTTGTCGATCATTAAAATCACGATGGCTTCTCCTTCGAACTGGATGCCGGGTTTTGTTTTGTGCTCGCCACGTCTTTACCTAAATCGCCAGACACATCGTTATCTAAATCATCAGACACGTCGTTATTTAACACCATCGCCGCAGCTTTAAAAATTGCACGGGCTTTGTTCATGGTTTCTTTCCACTCCAGCGCCGGTACTGAGTCGGCAACAATACCCCCGCCCGCCTGTACGTAGAGGGTGCCGTCTTTAATCACGGCGGTGCGAATGGCAATGGCGGTATCCATATTACCGTTCCAGCCCAGGTAACCCACCGCGCCGCCATAAATCCCGCGCTTGACCGATTCCAGCTCGTCGATAATTTCCATCGCGCGAATTTTGGGTGCGCCACTCAGCGTGCCCGCGGGCAAGGTAGCGCGCAGTACGTCCATGGCCGATAGGTTCTCCTGAACCTGCCCGGTGACGTTGGAGGTAATGTGCATCACATGAGAGAAACGCTCCACCACCATTTGTTCGGTGACTTTAACGCTACCGGTTTTGGAAATTTTGCCGACGTCGTTGCGACCCAAATCAATCAGCATTAAATGCTCGGCGATTTCTTTCGGGTCGGCGAGCATCTCTTGTTCCATCGCAAGATCTTCTGCTTCGTTGTGACCCCGGCGGCGAGTGCCCGCAATGGGCCGCACGGTGACTTCGCCGAGTTCCAGGCGCGCCAGAATTTCCGGTGAAGAACCGGCAATTTGGAATTCACCCAAATCAAGAAAATATAAATAGGGCGAGGGATTGAGATTGCGCAGCGCGCGATACAAATTAATCGGTTCGCCGGGGAAGCGCAGGCTCAAGCGTTGCGAGGGTACTGCCTGCATCACATCCCCCGCGCGGGTGTATTCCTTAATTGTTTCCACCGCAGCCTCGTAACCCGCTTGCCCCATGCTGGAGACAAAGGCGTCTTCGCCTATGCCCTGACCTTGGGGGCCCTTACTTTGCAAAGTTGAACCCTGCAAACTTATGGGAGGCAGTTGCGGTGCGGGCTTATGCAAATCCGCTTCGATTTGGTCGAGGCGCAGTTGTGCTTGCTCCCACGGTTTATCGCTGGCGGGATCGGCATGCACAACCAGTATCAGTTTGCCCGACAGGTTGTCGAACACCACCACCTCGTCGGATACCATCAGCAGGATATCCGGTGTGCCGAGTTCGTCGGGCGGGCAGGACTTTGCCAGGCGCGGCTCTACATAACGCACCGTGTCGTAGCCGAAATAACCGACTAAACCACCGGTAAAGCGGGGCATTTCCGGTAAATCAGGCACCTTAAAAGTGGCCTGGAATTGTTCTATTTCGGTGAGGGGGTCGTCGGTGATGCGCTGCTCAAGCACTTCGCCGTCGCATTCCATAATCCATTGATCACCGGATATTTTGAGTACCTTGCGCGCGGGCAGACCGATCAAGGAATAACGGCCCCACTTCTCGCCGCCCTGTACGGATTCCAATAAATAGGAATACCGCCCGCGAGCGAGTTTAAGGTAGCAAGATAGTGGCGTTTCGAGATCGGCGAGCACTTCGCGCATCACCGGGATGCGGTTATAGCCCTGCTGGGCTAGCTCGGAAAACTGTTCTGGCGTCTGTTCTTCCGTCATGGGGTGTTCTCTTTCATGTGATGGTGAGCAGGCAAAACCTGCACCGCGTGTGGGGCTTAGCCCAGACGCCAACGCCAACAATGCAAGAGAGAATACAGTTGAACCAGATCAGTGAACATGTGAGTTATCAATAAGTACCGTGAAACGAGGCGGCCATTTTAAAACATTTGCCGCGCTGCGACCAGCGGCACTCTTACCGTAGATTTGCCAGTGCTGCGCGCATCTGGTCGATCACCTCGGCGTAGTCATCGCTGCGGAAAATAGCTGAGCCAGCGACAAAGGTGTCTGCGCCAGCGGCGGCGACCTCTGCAATGTTGGCAACCCCGATACCGCCGTCCACTTCCAGGCGGATATCGTAGCCGCTGTCATCGATTAGCTGGCGCGCCTGTTCGATCTTGTTGAAGGTTTCTGGAATAAACGACTGCCCGCCAAACCCGGGGTTGACCGACATCAGCAACAAGATATCGAGCCGATCCATCACGTGGCGAATCACCTCAAGCCCGGTCGCCGGATTTAACACCAGGCCCGTCTTGCAGCCCAAATCCTGCGCCAGTTGCAGCGAGCGATCCACATGCTTGCTGGCCTCCGGGTGAAAAGTAATCCACGAGGCCCCGGCATCGGCAAACTGCTTGATCAAATCGTCCACCGGTTCCACCATCAAATGCACATCAATGGGCGCCGTAATACCGTAATCCCGCAGTGCCTGGCACACCATCGGCCCGATGGTGAGATTGGGTACATAGTGGTTATCCATCACATCGAAGTGCACCACATCGGCACCGGCACTGAGCACCGCGTCTACCTCTTCCCCAAGACGGGCAAAGTCCGCGGCCAAAATGGAAGGGGCAATTACATAATCGGACATACGAGGTATCCAGAAAAGGTGGCTAATACAATTGCGAACTATGCCGCAGAACCCGCCCTGTCGCAATGTGTGTCTGCGGGAAGGGCTCCAAAGTAGCGCGGAATTCCCCGGCTAGATGAGGGGCCAGCTAACCAGGATCAGTAGTCACTGTCTCGCGATCACTTTTGGTGTTTCTAAGCTATTGAATTTGAAAGGCTTGCAAAAAGTGTTCGCGAGACGGCGAATGAAAACAATTACGCCTGCGTCGTACTATCACCGAAGAAATACGCAGCGCTAATTACCACCGTGTTACAGACTCGTTCAATGAGATAAACCTCGCCGTAGCCGAAAATCCAAATTTGGCGAGATTATTTCGGATAGGTAATGAGGAGTACGAAAAACTTTCAGACGACGAAAAGTATCAATACGGTTTTTTTATGCATTCCGCTTTCCGAGTTTTAGACGTCATAAGTTTTCAGAGCCAGCACGGCACCTGCGATATGACGCTTTGGGAATTTGAGAAAAAAACGCTCGATACGCTACTCGCAGCACCGGGCGGTCGAAAGTGGTGGCGAGAGCGCCCCTACAACTTTAGTGAAGACTTCGTTACTTACGTTGAAACTCATGTACTTTATAAATATCAAGATGATGCCTAACCAGCGGATGAACCTGACCCGTTACAGTGCACTTTTCCGATGTGCCGAGATTTTCACATCTCCAAAGTTTACTGTAACGGGCAGGTTATCCAAACGTTACGGTTTGCGATACGATCACACTGCTGTTTGAGGTCTTCCATATGGCTAGCTCCACCAAAAAATAATGTATAAAAAAAGGCCCAAAAGGGCCTTTTTTTATACCACTGTGAGGATAGCTTATTAACTACCCGCTTCATCAGCCAGTATTTTGAGCAATTCCACATCAAACTTCAGTACCTGGTTCGGGCCGATAACACCACCGGTGCCGCCGATACCATAGCCAAGTTCTGCCGGGATAAACAATTCCCATTTTCCGCCTTCTTTCATCAGTTGTAGGGCTTCTACCCAACCTGGGATCACCTGATTGACGCCAAACTGTTCCGGGTTGCCGCGCGCATAGGAGCTGTCGAACTCGGTGCCGTCGAGCAGGGTGCCGCGATAATGTACTTCTACGCGTTGCTCCGCACTTGGTGATGCGCCAGTGCCTGCGCTGATGACTCGATATTGCAAGCCACTTTCTAAGCGAATAACGCCTTCTTTACCGACATTTTCTTCAAGAAATGCGGTGCCCTCGGCGAGGTTGTTTTCAGCTACTTCGCCCATGGCGGCCTGTTGTTCGGCCATTTGCTTTTCCTGGAAGCTTTGTACAACGGCAGCGGCTTCTTCGTCGCTCAATTTGGGTTCTGCACCGGAAAGGGCGTCATCAAAACCGGCCATAAATGAAGTTTTGTTAAATTCAAAGGCATCGGACTTCATTTGCCCGCCGACATTCATGCCCATAATGTAGCTGATTTTTTGCTCGTCGCTCTCGAGAGCCATATCCGGGGCGTTGCTAGCCGCCGCAGTTTCGGCAGCGGTTTCTGGGGATGGCGGCTGACAAGCGACCAATACAAAGGCCAAACCGACAGCCATTCCTGCCATTACTTTTTTCATATCGAATTCCTTTAATTGGTGAAGTGGGTTGATGAGATGAATTAGTAAAAAATCTTATTAAATAGAAGCCTGATGTAACTTAAAGCTTACTGTTCTAGTGTAACTGAATCAATGCAGCCAATCATTAGACAGCATGGCTAAAAATGATTCCGTGTCACAGTTTAATAAAAATATCTAAGGGCAAGCCCTTTAATTTTAACAAACGTGAGCCGCACCGGTTAGGCAGGGCATTGCTCCGCTTCACCTTGTAGGGGATTGCCCTCGAATAACATCTCCGCCAGGGGTGTAGGTTGCTGAGGTGATAGCTGCCGTGTTAATAAATAGGTGGCCAAGTTATGCCGGATAGCGTCGGCCACTGGATGGTTGCCGAGGGTTGCGCCTGCTTCGTTATTACTTTGGCTGTTATTACTTTGCCTGGCTCGATGACTTGCCTGAAACCAGTTGAACAACAGGCCTTGCTCTTTGCCCTCGGCTTCTAATTCCCGCGCCAGTAACTCGCGTTTGTTTTGTTCCTCGATGTTTTTCTTATTACCCTCATTGCGGTCATTACTACCTAAGGCACGGCGGGCAGCCCGCAGAGGTAAGACCTGATCCTGATGCCAGGTTGCTATGCTCGCCTCGAGGTTAGGCATGTCGCTCTGCGTCAACTCCACACCCTGGCGACCAACCCAGCAACAAAATAGTAGGACGTTCACATTAGCATGCTCATTTTCCGGATCAGCGCTTTGTGCCTGAGGGTTTATTGCGCTGCGGTCTGCGGTAGGATGCAGGCCGTCCTGTAGGTTTAGACAAAAATTCGCAACGCCAGGCCGTTGATACAGCGCCAGCGAGTATTGCCAAAATGGATTTGTTGTCATTGCTATCGCCTCGCAGTTTTAAGCTCAAGGCGACGATACAGTAAGTCGTTGACCTGATGGCCCAGTCGTTCACCTCGGCGCTCAAATTTGGTTTCCGGTCGAAAGCTGGGGCGTGGGCTATAGGGCCCGTCCGTGGCCATGTTTTCAAAGCCCGGCTGCACGGCCATGACTTTGGCCATATGTGCCGCATAGGGTTCCCAGTCGGTGGCCAGATGAAGCAAGCCACCATCTTGTAACTTAGCGCTCAATTTCTCTACCAATTCGGTTTGCACAATGCGTCGTTTTGAGTGTTTTCTTTTGTGCCACGGGTCGGGAAAATAAATTTGGATGCGGGCAAAACTGGTGTCGGGCAGACATTCGTCAATCACATCGACAGCGTCCGCCAAATACAGGCGTACGTTGCGTAAATTTTGCGTCGCAGCACCATTGACCAGGGCACCGGCTCCCGGTGGGTGTACTTCGATACCGACAAAGTCTTTGTCGGGCTCGGCAGCGGCCATTTGTAACAGGGAATCGGCCATACCAAAACCAATTTCCAGCACTACGGGTGCTCGACGACCAAACACTTGTTCCCACTCGACTCTGCCGCCCGCTAAACGTAGGCGGTACTCGTCACCGAACTGTTGCAGAGCGCGGAGCTGAGAATCCGTCATGCGGCCGGAGCGCACCACATAACTGCGGATGGGTTTTTTACGATACTCGGGGAAAAACTCGACTGGAACTTTTTGCATAAATACGTTCAATCACTCACGGAGGCGGCGCGCACGGAGTACCAAAATAACAGCGCCCAACCAGCCAGAAAACTGGCCCCACCGAGGGGAGTTATCGCACCCAGCCAACGTACGCCGGTTAACGCTAATAGATAAAGACTGCCGGAAAATAACGCGATGCCGAGGATAAATAAATACCCTGTTATTTTTAATAAACCCTGTCGCGAGGTTTGAACTGAGGAGCGGTCCATTAGTAGGGCTACTCCCAGCAAGGCCAAAGTTTGAAACATTTGATACTGAACGGCTGTTTGCCATATCGCTATTGCGTCGTGACTTAGCGAGGCTTTCAGGGCATGTGCACCAAAGGCGCCCAGAGCTATGCAGATAAAACCACTAAGCACGGCGCACTGTAAAAATATCCGCTGACCTGAAGCTTTGTTACTTATCATAAGAAATTCGTCGCTAGGTGTGGTATTCGGCACTAAGCTTGGGCCGTAACGCATTGCTACAAAAGGGACTATAAATAGACTATAAAAACAGCTTAACAAAAAAAAGCCGCGATAAACGCGGCTTTTAATTTAACGGCAAACACTACCCTTCCATGGCAAGCCGCATTTTTTTCATCGCATTTTGCTCGAGCTGACGAATACGCTCGGCGGAGATGCTGTATTGCGCGGCGAGGTCGTGCAAGGTCGATTTTTTCTCCGTCAACCAGCGCTGCTGGAGAATGTCTCGGCTGCGCTCGTCGAGGGCGCTCAGGGCTGCACTCAGCTTATCGTAGTTAGTTTGTTGCCAGTCGGCTTTTTCTAGCTGTAAGGCCGGGTCGCCACTGCGATCTTCAAGATACTGTGCCGGGGCCTGAAAAATGCTGTCATCGTCGTCGTCGGAAGAGGCATCGAAAGCCGGATCGCGGGCCGAAAGTCGTTGCTCCATCTCGCGAACATGTTTGACCTCGACACCGAGGTCAGTGGCCACCGCCGCCGCTTCCGCGTCGGTAAACCAGGCTAAACGTTTTTTGTTGCCGCGCAGATTAAAAAATAATTTGCGTTGGGCCTTGGTGGTGGCGACTTTAACAATGCGCCAGTTGCGCAGTACGTATTCGTGAATTTCGGCTTTGATCCAGTGCACGGCAAAGGAAATAAGACGGACGCCTTTCTCAGGATTAAAGCGTTTGACGGCCTTCATCAGGCCAACGTTGCCCTCTTGCACAATGTCGGCCAGCGGCAAGCCGTAGCCGGTGTAGGAGCGGGCAATGTGGACCACAAAGCGTAGGTGGGACATGACGAGCTGACGAGCAGCTTCAACGTCCTCCTGATAATACAGGCGCTCGGCCAGGGCGCGTTCTTCTGCGACGGTCAATACCGGAATGGCATTGACGCCCTGCATGTACGCACCCAGACTTTCGCCGGGAACCAAGCGGTTGATCGGCAGTAATCCCATTACCTTATCTGGAAGGCTCGCTACTATCTCAGTTGAAACTGAGTTGTTTAAGGGAGTAGTTGCTTGCACTGTCTGTTCGCTCACTTGTTTGCCTATTTAGTTTGCTTACTTGATTTACTTGTCTGACTTACTTGTCTGACTTACTTGTCTGGCTAGCTGATCTGCTTACTGGTTTGATAGCATTTTGCCGCCATCAAACTGATCAAAAATTGGCCGCATATTCTAGCACTGGGATGTTAGATAGCCAAGTCGCTGAATAGTTCCGCAGGCTTTCAGTTTATCTTTTAAAATCAAATGGTTATGGAATGGCAAGATTTTAAGCTATGTCTGATGTGTCAGTAGCAGTGATAGCGCTAGGGCTCTATTGCCGCAACATGTCGGCCCACCGCAAGCCACGCCCCGAGCACACCCAGCAACCCGCCGCCACAAACCAGCACAGCCAACTCCACAATACCGGGGTTTAGAAGGGCCAGCTGACTTTGATAAAGAGCCGCAAGCCGCTCGACAGAGATATTCAACCACCAACAGCCCACTGCCACCATGACCCAGGACAACAGTCCACCACTCGCCCCGTACCACAGGCCATTGTAAAGAAAGGGCCGACGTACAAACGCATCGGTGCCGCCCACCAGTTTCACCACGAGAATTTCCTCCCGGCGACTTTCGACGGCCAGGCGAATGGTATTGCCGATGATCAGCAAGACCCCCAGTGCCAGCACTGCGGCCAGGGCAAACGCCACCTGTCTGCCAGTAGTCAGAATACTGTTGAGGCGCTTCAGCCACAGCATGTCCAATTGTGCCGCATCCACCCTGGGATCCCCTTCCAGGCGCGCGGCGAGTGCCGCAATTCGCTCTGCATCCGGCTTGCCGGCGGGGTTTACCAACAGCACGGGGGGTAAAGGGTTTTCGTCCAGCAGGTCGAGCACATCACCAAAGCCCGAATGAGCTTTAAAATCTTCCAGTGCGATCGCCGCAGGAATATATTCCAACTCGGCAATCTCTGAATCGGCTGCCCACGTGCTGCGCAATGTTTCGATAGTGCTCGCCGTCGCATCGCGGTGGAGAAACACGGTAATACGGGCGCTGGCATCGAGATCCCCACCCATTTGCTGCACACTCGCCACCAGCACGTAGAGCGCCGCAGGCAAGGCCAGTGCAATGGCAATAACCAGCGCGGTCATCACACTTTGCAGCGGTTCCACAAACAGGCGTACAAAACCGTGTGCCGCAGACTCCCGATGATGGCGCAGTGCCGCCGCGAAACGACGATTTTTGCTATTGCGCTCCGCGCCCGGGGTTTTTGTAGAGCGTTCCGTCGTTTCGCCTGCTTTAGGGTTGCGGGCAGTGCCACGTGTAGCCCCGGGACGTTTCGGGCTCGCGCCTTTCGCATTACCCATGGGGGAAGTCCGGTTTAGCCGTCGTGGCTTGCTCAGCCATTCCCGACGTAACTATTTCCGACTGAACTATTTCCGGCTGAACTAAGGACGCACTCGAGGCCGAGTCACTACTGAGCATTTCGCCATTTTGCAGGGTAAGAACGTGGTGCCCCATACGAGAAATCAAAGCAATGTCGTGGGTTGCGATCAGCACAGTGACACCAATGTCATTAAAGTCTCGAAATAAATTCATTATTTCTTCCGACAATGCGGGATCGAGATTACCGGTCGGTTCATCGGCGAGCAGGATGCGCGGCGTGTGTACTACCGCTCGGGCAATACCGACCCGTTGTTGTTCACCCCCGGACAGCTCCACGGGATTTTGCCGCTCTTTATCTAATAGGCCGACCTTGTCCAATGCCGCCCGAACCCGACGACCGATATCCCGTGCCGGATAGCCAGACACCAACAAGGGCAAGGCCACGTTGTCGTACACACTGCGATCAAACAAAAGGTGATGATTTTGAAACACCACTCCGATGTTGCGGCGGTAGTGGGGAATTTGGCTTTTGTGCAAGCGACTCAGGTTGCGACCGTTGATCAGGACCTGGCCGTGGGTTGGCCGCTCCATCAACATCACCAGCTTGAGCAGGGTGCTTTTACCCGCACCCGAGTGCCCGGTGAGGAAGGCGAACGCCCCGGTTTCCAGCTCAAAACTCACACTGTTGAGTGCTTCGTGGCCGCCGGGATAACGCTTTCTGACCTGGTCAAATTGAATCATGGTTTTTAGTTAGGAGACTTCATCGAGTTTTTACCAAAAGACTTCATCGAGTTTTTACCAAAAGACTTCATCGAGTTTTATCAAAAAACTTCATCGGGTTTTAATTAAGAATCATCGTCGGGGGACGCCAGCAAGGCATTCACAAATATTTTTGCATCAAAGGGCTGTAAATCGTCGACGCCTTCCCCCATACCCACAAAACGAATCGGCACACCAAACTGCTTGCACAAAGCAAAAATCACCCCGCCTTTGGCGGTGCCGTCGAGTTTGGTAAGCGCAATGCCGCTTATATCTACCGCCTCATTAAATTGACGCAGCTGGGCAACCGCGTTCTGGCCCGTGCCCGCATCCAGCACCAGCAGTGTCTCGTGAGGTGCCGCTGCATCGAGCTTGCCCATAACGCGTTTGACTTTAACCAGCTCATCCATCAGCTGGTCTTTGTTGTGTAATCGACCTGCGGTATCGGCAATAATCACGTCGATGCCACGGGCCTGGCCAGACTGAATCGCATCAAAAATAACCGAGGCACTATCGGCTCCGGTGTGCTGCGCGATCACGGGCACATTGTTACGCTCGCCCCACACCTGCAGCTGTTCCACCGCCGCCGCACGGAAGGTATCGCCCGCCGCCAACATTACCGACAAGCCTTGCTGCTGAAAGCGCTTGGCCAATTTGCCAATAGTGGTGGTTTTACCAACGCCGTTAACACCGACCACCAGCATCACAAAGGGGCCTTTATCAACTGCCGCAAGGTGCTCGCGAAGGCCCAGCGGCTGCTGGCAAGGGATTAGAATATCTTCGAGCAAGGCGCCGAGTTCGCCGCGTAGTGCTTCGGCATCGGCTAAGTTACGTCGGCTAACGCGCTCACTCAGTTCACGAATCACCGCCTCACAGGTTTCCACGCCCATATCAGCGACAAGTAATTGCGTCTCCAGGTCGTCGTAAAGACTGGCGTCGATGGTTTTCTTACCTAAAAACAGATCACCAAAACCTGCGCCCGTGCGCGACAGGGCTCGCCGAAACAAGCCGCGTTTTGCTGCGGCGCTTTTTCTGCTCTCTGGAATTGGTGCTTCAAGCTCTGGGGCTGCTATTTTTATATCGGTGCTGGCCTGAACGTCAGAGGCCTGTTCAGCAGGAACTTCGATCGGCGCTTCAGCCGGTGCATCGACTGGTGCTTCAGCGGGAGCCTCAAGCAATACTTCAATAGGAGCCTCAAGTGGTACTTCAACAGGAGCCTTCAGCGGTTCTTCAATAGAAACCTTTTCCTTGTTGCGACGAAAGAACGAAAACCCCTTTCGTTTTGCTGGCGCACTCTCGCCTGTCGATACGGCTGACGTATCGGACTCTGCAGTGGATTCTTTATCCAGGGATTCGTGGTCGTTATTCATGATTCTAAACAGCGCTGCGACAAGATGTGTATCCTACCATTGTGCCATTACAATCAGGAGCACTGGATTGTCAAAAGCGAGACAGCGCCCACAAAGCGCTCACCTAAAAACCGAAAGCCAGGTGCGGATCATTGCGGGCCATTGGCGTGGACGACAACTTAAATTTTCAGCAGTGAGCAACCTCCGGCCCACGGGCAACCGCATACGTGAAACGCTGTTTAACTGGTTGCAACCGGTCGTCGCTGGATCTCGCTGTCTCGACCTGTTCGCTGGCTCTGGTGCACTGGGTTTTGAAGCCGGCTCTCGAGGCGCAGCACATGTAACCCTGGTTGAAAGCCATATCAATGCGGTTGCTGCGCTCAAAGAAAATCAACAAGCGCTCACCAGCTCGGGTGGGGATGAAACGGTGGCCACCGAACTTAGCGTTATTCACGGAGAAGCGCTGAACTGGTTAAACCAGTATCAGCACGCCCAGAATAAACACGCGCACACCTTTGATATTGTGTTTTTAGACCCCCCGTTTGCGATGACGGGTATCGACGAGCTTGCCGCCGCACTGGAATCCTCCAGTCTACTCGCGAAAGACTGCTGGATTTATCTGGAATCTAGCGCACTGCAAGCGGTGCCGAGGCTGCCAGGCAACTGGCATTGCCATCGGGAAAAAGCGGCGGGCGAGGTGTGTTATCGACTATATCGACGTGGCTGATTGAAATGTCTGGTCGACGGACTTAAGCGGCGGCTCACTTCCCTGGTTTGAGCCGATCAGGCAAATTGTTTACCATGCGCATCCTCGCTAGGAGCCAGTCATGAAATCAGTTGTTTACCCCGGTACTTTTGATCCCATCACCAACGGCCATGTCGACCTGGTGGAGCGCGCCTGCAAGCTGTTCGACAAGGTGATTATCGGTATCGCCAGCAGCGCCAGCAAAAAGCCCTTGTTCACTCTGGAGGAGCGCATTGATCTGAGTAATCAGTCGCTAGCCCACCTCGATAATGTGGAAATCCGCGGTTTCGACTATTTGCTGATTAATTTTGTCCGCGATTGCGGCTCCGATGCGGTGATCCGAGGGTTGCGCGCGGTTTCCGATTTCGAATATGAATTTCAACTCGCCAATATGAATCGGGCGCTGGCTCCGGAAATAGAGAGTGTTTTTCTTACCCCCTCGGAACAACACTCTTACATTTCATCGACACTGGTGCGCGAAATCGCTTCTCTCGATGGCGATATTACCGCCTTCGTTCCTGCTGTCGTTGCCGAGGCGCTACAACAAAAATTTTCGTGATCCGCGCAAACCTTCTGCTATTTTATCAATAGTATTCAATTTTTATCGATGCCACTCAACGCTGACAGCGCACGCAATACACCGTGCTGCGTTGCGCCACGCGTACTTCCCGCAGGCTCGAAGCGCAGCGCACACAAGGTTCGCCACTGCGGCCATAAACCGTTAACTGCTGCTTAAAATAGCCTGGCTTGCCGTCGCCACCGACGAAATCCCGCAAGGTGGTACCGCCTTGTTCAATGGCCTCGCCGAGTATGGTTTTAATAGCCTCGCACAACACCCCATAACGCACTAAAGAAATCCGACCGGCCTCGCGCAGGGGGTGGATTCCGCTTTTAAACAAGGCTTCATTGGCATAGATATTACCCACGCCGACCACCACATGACTGTCCATCACAAAGCTTTTAATCGGCACCTTGCGCTGGCGGGAGCGGCGATATAAATATTCGGGGGTGAACAGTTCACCCAAAGGCTCCGGACCGAGCGACTTTAGCAGCTTGTGCTCCCCCGGCTCGCCGCTGACCCACAGCACCGCACCAAAACGTCGAGGGTCGGTGAAGCGCAGCGTCAGGCGTTTATTAGCGACTCCGGCTTTATCCAAAATAATATCAACGTGGTCGTGTTTGCCGAGGGGCTCATCGTCGGGCACCAGCCGTAAATTACCGGACATGCCCAGGTGCATTAATAAATGGCCCCCACTTGCCGACTTATTTGCACTCGACCCAGCGCCCACCTCCAGTAAAAGATATTTTCCTCGGCGGCTGCACGCGCCAATAAGCTGATCGTTTAAATGTTTTGGTAAGTCAGCGGGCACCGGCCAGCGCAAAGCGGGCTGGCGCACGATGGTGTTAACGATGCGCCTGCCGTTAAGGTGGGGGGCAATACCCCGCAGGGTAGTTTCAACTTCAGGTAGTTCGGGCATTATTTGAGTTTGTCGTTGTTATTGTCATTGAGATGGGACGAGTGCAGTAGGACGAGTAAAGTAGGGAGAATAATATACCTTATTATTTTATGGTGTAAGGCAAGATGGTTTTGTGAGACAGGCGGCGGTGTATTTAACGTCCACTTAAGTCGCACAAAAAAACCCGGCAACTGCGCCGGGTTTTAAGAAATAAGTCTTGCTCGCCTGAAAGCGAAGAGCAATCCTTATTTGATTTTGTGTTCTTTGTACATCACATGCTGCCGTACCACGGGATCATACTTTTTGATCTCCATTTTATCCGGCGTATTGCGCTTGTTTTTGGTGGT
Source organism: Porticoccaceae bacterium (assembly GCA_036961295.1). GTDB lineage: Bacteria > Pseudomonadota > Gammaproteobacteria > Pseudomonadales > Porticoccaceae > JAGPUQ01. The sequence continues at coordinate 483,402 of JBALVX010000002.1, forward strand.
GGTGTAGTAGTGCCCAGTTCCGGCGCTAGATACCAGCTTAATAAGATCGCGATTGGATTTAGCCATGAGTCTCTCCCTACACCTTGATGCCGTTGGCACGAACATCGATCAACACTTTGTCGATACCATGTTTGTCGATGGTACGCAGCCCTTTAGTGGAGACGCGCAATTTAACGAAGCGTTTTTCGCCCTCTACCCAGAAACGATGGGTGTGTAGATTGGGCTCAAAACGACGACGAGTTCTATTTTTGGCGTGAGAGACGTTGTTGCCACTCATTGGCCGCTTCCCGGTCACCTGACATACTCTGGACATTTGCTTGCCTCGAACGCTTTAAACGGGGGCTCATTACCAACCGGCAGGGAGCTCACCCAAAAAATGAGTCGCGCTTTATACCAAAATGGGGGTTTGAACGCAAATAATTTCGTGTTTTTGGCCGTAATTAGTCTTGTTAGAGCATACCTCGCTCTGCCAGCGACACCACCTCTCCCGAACCCACCACCAGGTGATCGAGCACCCGAATATCCACCAAACCCAGCGCTTCGCGCAGTCGCAAAGTAATGCGTTCGTCATCACCGCTGGGTTCGGCCACGCCCGAGGGATGGTTGTGCGCGAAGATCACCGCTGCCGCATTGTGGTGTAGAGCGCGCTTGACCACCTCGCGAGGGTGAACACTGGCACCGTCGATGGTGCCGTAAAATAAGGCTTCCGAGACGATCAAGCGATGGCGGGTGTCGAGAAACAGCGCCATAAACACTTCGCGGGTCTGGTGCTGAAGATGGGCTTGCAGATACGTGGCAACGCTATCTGGCGAGCTGAAGCCCTGATCGCGCTGCAGACGTTCGCCCAGGTGGCGGCGAGCCAGTTCCAGCACCGCTTGCAACTGGGTGTATTTGGCCGGACCCAGGCCTTTACTGGCACAAAAAGCCTCCTGGCTGGCGTTCAGTAAGGTCGACAAGCTGCCAAATTCACTGACCAAATCCCGGGCCAGGTCGACCGCACTCTTGCCCGCGTGCCCAGTACGTAGAAAAATAGCCAGTAACTCCGCATCCGACAAAGCTCCGGGGCCACGCTGCAACAGTTTTTCTCGAGGCCGTTCCTGTGCGGGCCAATGATGAATTGCCATAGTGATCTCCTTATCACGCTGCTATTCCTGATAGGACGTTCTCGATAGAACGTTCCGGGCTCTAGCTGTTCTATTCTCGATAGGGACATCCTGCCCCTAACACTAGGCTCGAATATCGAGCTTTAATACCTTTCCCCGCTGGCCCCGCTGACTAAGTCTTTCCAGTTAGCTTTCGGTTAGCCGGGCATCAATGGTATCTTACCTACTTGAGTCATTCTACGAGCATATATGACCCTTCCTATCAGTTCTCTCAGCAACAAACGCGTACTACTCGGCATCACTGGCGGTATCGCCGCCTACAAAAGTGCCGACCTGCTGCGCCGCCTGCAAACGGCGGGTGCCGAGGTACGCGTGGTGATGACTCAGGCAGCTACCGAGTTCATTACTCCGCTGACCTTCCAGGCGCTCTCTGGTCACCCGGTACATCTCGATTTATTAGACACCGCCGCCGAGGCGGCCATGGGCCACATTGAACTAGCGCGTTGGGCCGATGTTATTTTGATCGCACCTGCCACAGCCGACTTTATCGCTCGGCTGGTACACGGTGAAGCGGGGGATTTACTCAGCACTTTGTGCCTGGCCCGCAAAGGGCCACTGGCGATAGCTCCGGCGATGAATCAGGCGATGTGGTCGAACGCCGCAACCCAGCACAATATTCGCACTCTGCAAGAACGCGATATCACTATCTTCGACCCGACAGCGGGCTACCAGGCCTGTGGAGACGTCGGTGAAGGTCGCATGGAAGAACCCGAGCAATTGGTGGAATTAACCTCCGCGCTGTTCGGCAACACTCTTCTAGCCGGGCAAAAAGTCGTTATTACCGCGGGGCCAACCCAGGAAGCCCTCGATCCGGTACGTTATTTGTCCAATCACAGCTCCGGAAAAATGGGCTATGCCCTCGCCGAAGCCGCCGCTGAAGCTGGTGCCGAGACGGTATTAATCAGCGGCCCGGTGGCGCTGGCACCTCCATCGCGGGTGCGTATGGTAGCGGTGACCTCGGCTCAGGAAATGCTGGATGCGAGCTTGCAGGAAGTCAGCGACGCGACACTATTTATTGCCGCTGCTGCGGTTGCGGACTATCGCCCGACCACGGTGGCCAATCAGAAAATAAAAAAATCGACGGACGCCGTCTCGCTGATGCTGGAAAAAACTACCGACATTGTGGCGACGGTTGCCGGCCTGAAAAACCGGCCCTTTACGGTGGGCTTTGCTGCAGAAACCGAAAATCTTGTGGTTCATGCTCGGGGCAAACTGAAGCGCAAACAGCTCGACCTGGTCATTGCCAATGACGTATCCGACACCCGCATCGGTTTTGGCAGCGATAATAACCGGGTAGTGCTGGTGACAAGCGATGGCGAGCAAGAGCTACCAGAAATGCGCAAAACCCAGTTGGCACGAGAACTGATTCTGTATATGTGCAGCCGCTTCGCCTTAAATTAATCCGTTTTTTTGACAAAAACAAGGCGCCAACCTTGAAGACAACTTGAAGATAAAAAGACAGCGAAAAATTTTTCTTTAAACAGAATAGATACGTTACCATCGCGCTTACCATTACCACGGAGAGATCGGGCCTTGTCGTCAAAACCGTCGCCAGGAGATAGTTTCACATCTGATCTAAAAGCCCTGCTGCGCCATCCAGCGTTTGTTGTCGCCTGCGCGGTATTGCTGCTACTCCCGTATTTTATTAGCAGCTTTGCGCAACAAAAATTGGTTACTGAGCCTCACAACAAAACTATTGAGGCCGCCGCAAAAATTATCCCCTCCGGCGTCAGTCAAGCTGTAACCATTGGGCTCAACGAACGCAGGCAAGCCCTGCGCGAAGCTGCGGCCAAGCCTCTACTACAAACTGCGCTGAGCTCAGATACAGCAGACATGGTGGCTGTCCAGAAACGCATCGCGGCTCTGTTACCACATGCCAGCACCATTAATTTGATCCGAAAATCCCAGAGGTTCGAAGATCAATCCAATTTTGTTGCCAAGGCCCTGGTCGATGCCGCACTGCGTGGAGAAAGCCCACCCATTACCACGATGAAGCGGGACGGCTGGTTTATTTTGATGGCTGAGCCGGTGTTTGGCTTAGAGCCTGTAAATGTAGGTTCTGTCATTGTAGAACCTGTCATTGTAGAACCTGTAATTGCAGAACCTGTAATTGCAGAACCCGTTATTAATGAACATGAACCCGAAAAACGTGAAACCAACAAAAATACCATCGGCGCCATTTTTATTGAGGTGCCTCTTACCGCACTCGGCAGCCTGTTTAACGCCGCGGACCCATCGCTGGGCAGGCTTGAACTTGTCCAGCAAATTGCGGGCGTAGGCCGACAAACCCTTGTGGGCATCGGAGCCACCGGCATCGGCAATGAGGCCAAAACACCGATTACGGCTGTGCCCGGTTGGCTGGTGTGTTTTACGCCCTCGCAAAAATTAATCGACCAGCACCAGCCAGACCTCACGCTATGGCGATCCCTTCGCGTCGGACTGTGGGCCGCCACGCTACTTGGTATTGTCCTGGCCGGGAAAATATTAAGCCGCCGTCTAAAGCAGAAAGCTAGCTCCAGCAGCTCTAGTCGAGCAACTGTAAAAACCGAGGGGGAAACTCGATTTAAAAGCCAATACTTGCTTAAGCGCGAAGCCGAAACCCTGGTTCAGACCAATGCTGACGAGGAGTTAATGGAGGGAAACTGCGCTGAGCAAGCTAAAACCGAGCAGACCGATGCCGGAAACCTAAGCGGCAATGATCCAAGTAACAGTTTAGGCAACGAAGTATTTGATTTAAGCGCTTCCGAAGACGGTGGGCTTGTCGAACCAAAACTGGCTAGCGAACCGAGTTGGCCCGCACATGTGTTTCGCGACTACGATATTCGCGGGTTGGCTGGGCAGGAAATCGATGAAGATTTTGCCAGCGCCCTCGGGCAAACCCTGGGCACGCAAACTCTGGACAAGGGAGAAAACACCATTATCGTCGGCCGAGACGGGCGCTTGTCTAGCCCGGCTCTCGCCGAAGCTCTGGTGGGCGGCTTGTTGATGACCGGGTGCAATGTGATCGATCTTGGCCAGGTGCCGACCCCGGCGGTGAATTTCGCCAGTCAGGTCTCCACGGTAACCAACAACGCCGTCATCGTCACCGCCAGTCATAACCCAGGAACCTTCAACGGCTTCAAGCTGGTGTCCTCTGGCACCGCTCTACACGGCACTGACATACAAACCTTGCGCGACGACATGCTTGCGAAACGCTGGCGCAGCGGCGAAGGCACCCGTGCGCACGAGTCTATTGGCGAGGCCTATATCGAAGCCATTTGCCAGGACATTGAAACCCTAACACCACTGAGCGTGGTGGTAGATTGCGGCAATGGGGTGGCTGGCACTCTGGCACCACAACTGATGCAAAAACTCGGTTGCGAATGTGTTCCCCTGTACTGCGATGTCAACGGTGCCTTCCCTAACCATCCACCCGACCCCACACAAAAAGACAACTTAAACGATCTGATTCAGGTCGTAAAACAAGCCAAAGCCGATCTCGGTCTCGCCTTTGACGGTGATGGCGACCGCCTGGTGGCCGTCACCGCCAGCGGTCGTATTGTCTGGCCAGACGAGCTGATGATGATTTTTGCCCGCGACATTATCAACCGGCACCCCGGCACCGATATTGTCTTTGACGTAAAATCGACCCGCCGCCTGAGTGCCTTAATTAGCGACTATGGCGGTCGCCCGGTAATGTGGAAAACCGGGCACGCGCATATCCGCGAAAAAGTCGCCGAACTGCAAGCGCCCTTAGGCGGGGAATTTAGCGGACACTTATTTTTCAATGACCGCTGGCACGGTTTCGACGATGGCTTATATGCAGCCGCTCGACTTTTGGAAGTGCTGTCTCTGCGCAAACAAAGCCTCGACACTCTGATCTCCACCTTCGAGCCCACGGTTTCCACTGCCGAAATTCGCTTACCGGTAGATGATGCCGACAAATTCCCTTTGATGGAAAAAATAATCGCTGCGGCCAGTTTCGAGAATGCTAATATTAATACCCTCGACGGCATGCGCGTTGATTTCGAGGAAAGCTGGGGACTAATTCGGGCCTCCAATACCGAGGCCGCGCTTACCTTGCGCTTTGAAGCCGGCGACAGCGCGCAGCTCAAGGCCGTTCAGGGTCAGTTTAAAAGCTTGCTCGGTTCCGTGAACCTGGAGCTGGAACAAGCACTGGATGGGGCCCTTAGTTCAGCAGCTTAGGGAAAAACCATATAAACGGCGCTGCTTTTACCAGGCCTTTTTTGCAAGCCAGAGGCAAAGGTTACCCCGAATATTAATAATGCCGGTTACAGCTAAGGCCTTTACTCATTAACTAACGGAACCCCGAATCACTATGTCTCTCTCCACCGATAATGCCTCCGCCATCGCCAAGGTATTGACCGAGGCCCTGCCCTATATTCAACGCTTTGCCGGTAAGACTATTGTGGTCAAATTTGGTGGCAACGCGATGGTGGATGAGGAGCTCAAGCGTAGCTTTGCCCGTGATGTCGTGCTGATGAAAGCCGTCGGCATTAATCCCGTGGTGGTGCATGGCGGTGGCCCGCAAATTGGCAAACTGCTCGCCGAACTCGGTCTTGAATCGAGTTTTGTCGATGGTATGCGTGTGACCGACAGTAAAACCATGGATGTAGTGGAAATGGTATTGGGCGGCGCCGTCAACAAGGAAATCGTCAGCTTAATTAACAGCGAGGGTGGCCGCGCGGTTGGCATTACCGGTAAGGATGGAGGCCTGATTAAAGCACGCAAGCTGGTTGTTTCCCGCCACTCGCCGGAAGCGACAGCCGCTGAAATGGCGGCACCAGAAATCATCGATATTGGCCATGTTGGCGAAGTCTCCGAGGTCGACACCAGCGTGATCGACATGCTCACCGGCGGCGGGTTTATTCCGGTGATTGCCCCAATCGGCACGGGTGCCAATGGCGAGTCCTACAACATCAATGCGGATCTGGTTGCAGGTAAAATTGCGGAAGTATTAAAAGCCGAAAAACTGATGTTGCTCACCAATGTAGCCGGGCTGCAGGATACCGATGGCAAGGTACTCACCGGATTAACTGCAGAGCAAGTCGATACGCTTATTAACGATGGCGTAATCCTGGGCGGGATGTTGCCCAAAATACGCTGCGCCCTCGAGGCGGTGCAAAACCAGGTGCGCAGTGCGCATATTATCGATGGCAGAGTTAGTCACGCGATCTTGTTGGAAATATTAACCAACGAAGGTGTCGGTACCTTAATTACAAGGAATTGATTACTCGGGCTTAATCACTTGGAATTAATTACTCAAAATGAATCACGCGAAATCAGTAGCGCAAAATTAATCACCCCAAGCTAATTGCCCGACTTGAAGTTTAGTTAGCAGCCAGGGCTTCAACCTCCACCTATTTGACGACGATTATGAACACGCGAAAATCAGCCTCTAAACGGCCACAGGAAATTTTGGAAGCGCTCGCTGGCATGCTTCAAGAGAATCCCGGAGCAAAAGTCACCACGGCCGCGCTAGCCGCTCAAATTGGCGTGTCGGAGGCCGCGCTCTACCGACATTTTCCCAGTAAAGCTCGAATGTTTGAAGGTCTAATCGACTTTATCGAGGAATCACTGTTTACGCGTATTCGACAGATTCTCGATGAGGAAAACCACGCGCGCGAACGTCTCTATAAAATTTTAAGCCTGGTGCTGATTTTTGCCGAGCGCAATCCGGGCATGGCTCGCATTATTGCCGGCGATGCGCTGACCGGAGAAAACCTGCGGCTGCGTAGCCGAGTGGGCCAGCTGCACGATCGACTCGAAACCCAATTAAAACAAATTTTGCGCGAGAGCGAAGTCAGCGAAAATTTACGCACCGTGCTCACCACATCTGCTTCGGCAGAAATTATATTGGTACTGCTCGAAGGCAAAATCCGTCAATTCGTGCGCAGTGATTTTAATCGTTTGCCAACGGAACACTGGAGGGATCAGTGGCAGATGCTGTCGCAGAGTCTGTTTCAAGCACCTCTGGCTCCGCCGGGGGCAAACCTTTCAATTCTCTGAACCGCGTTACATAGGTGTTATACAAAGTTTCGGTGTTGGCGTGGTCGAGCTTGCGTGAATCCAACGCATCAGTTGCTTTTTGGCGACGTTCTTCGATCTCTGCCAAACGTGTTTTTACGGCTTCGGGAATCTCCTTGCCACCGCGTTGAAACTGCGCCGCCTGTTGTTCTACCATCAAGCGCTGTAGCTCTATTTTTTCAACATTGCCCGTCGTAATTTCGATCTCTCGGGACAGCTGGCTAAGTTTACGCTCGCGCGCTGCCGCGATTTCTTCTACCGCGCTAAAACTGGTCAGCAGGTATTTGTCTCGCCGCTCATTCATTATCACTATTTCCGGCGCGAGAACCTCAACTTCTTCAACTGACTCGGCTTCTGGTCCCTGTGGCTCCACTCGCTCAACAACCCGACCGCTGGAATTAATCCGTTCGTAACCGTTTTTCGCAAATTGCGGTGGCACCGTGTGATTGATCACCAGATTACCTTTGTCGTTGCGATAACGATACAAATCAGCGGCAAAGACTGCGGTGGCTAATAGCATCAGTGTCAGCCCGGTTGCCAGAACACTTGCAGGGCTAAAAACATGAGCCCTAACACGGTCCGCAATAGAACCTCGTACCATTCGTAAAATATCCATCTCGATCCAACCTCTAATTAATTCGATGTTGCTACTTTTCTAGACCCCGTAACTATCGCGGTAGCGACGCACGGCTACCAGAGTCTCGGCAGCAAAATTCCCAGCCTCAAGATACTCAATAAGGTGTCCAATATCGATGATCGCCGTCACAGGAATGGAAAAATCTTCGGCAACCTCCTGCGCAGCAGAACGACCACCCTGCCCCCGCTCCTTGCGATCAAGGCCTAAAATCACTCCAGCAGGTTCGACCGGATAGCGGGCAAAAATATCCATCACTTCGCGAATCGCAGTGCCCGCTGTCATTACATCATCGATAATCAGGGCTCGACCTGCGAGTTCGGCCCCGACTAAATCACCGCCCTCACCGTGATTTTTTGCTTCCTTGCGGTTAAAACAATAAGGAGTAGGGCGATCAAAGTTGCGTGCCAGGGCTACCGCAGTGCTTGTCGCCAGGGGGATGCCTTTGTACGCAGGGCCAAATAAAACATCGAACTCCAGGCCGGAATTAACGATAGCTGCTGCGTAACACTCGCCTAAAATAGCCAGGCTGGCGCCGTCGCAAAACCTGCCTGCGTTAAAAAAATAAGGGCTAACGCGACCTGATTTCAAGGTGTATTCACCAAACAGTAAGGCGCGCTGAGCGATCGCGAGATCGATAAAACGACGTTGATAATCTTCCATAACCTGGGCAATTTCTCCTCGGTATTGACGTGGTCGTCGGGCATGGGTCCCGGCACTTTCGGGGCGAGTGGAGGATTTTACTAAAACTGCACTATTTCAGCATCCCTCATCCATCGGTTATCATACAGACTGTGAACGCGAGAAGCGGGGATACGGGTAATTCTATGCGAGTAATTTTATGCGGGTAATAACGATATCGTGCGATGGTATTTTTCAGGCTGCCGAGCGCGGCTTGTTTGAATGGCTCGCCGAACAAGAGGCCGAGATCATCTGCCTGCAGGACTTGCGCGCGTCAACACCAGAGGTGGAGGACGGCCCTCAGTTTCAGCTCGACGGCTATTTTAGCTACGTCTTCGATGCTGCGGACTCAAAGCAAAATGGCGTCGCCATTTACACCCGACACGCACCTAAAGCCATGATGTACGGTTTTGGGCTGCAAAGCGGCGAGGATATGGATGGTCGCTATCTACAGGCTGATTTTGACGAGCTTAGCGTCGTGTCACTGATGGTGCCACACGGCCCGGAAGGCTCCGAACAACTGCAAGCAAAAAGCCGATTTGTTACCGGCCTGCAAGCCCATCTCGAAAAAATCACCCGCAAACGGCGGCGCTATATTTTTTGCGGTAGCTGGTATATGGCCGCCACCGACGGCGACGTCGAGCACGGTGAGGCGCACGATGGCGAACCCGGCTTACTTCCCGCTGAACGCCAGTGGTTTCGGCAGGTGTACAAAGATATTGGTTACGCCGATGCATTTCGCACCAGTAACACCGATACCGACGAATTCAGCTGGTGGCCATCGGGCACTATGGGCGAGGGCGACGGTTGGCGCACCGATACCCAGGTGATTTCCGGCAGCCTGGTGCCGAAAGTCGAGTACGCGGTGATTTATAAGGCCCGCAAATTCTCCAGCCATGCCCCGGTTATTGTCGATTACGAGATCGCGGAATCCTAAGCTGCGTAGCGACTAGTAATAGCGGTTAACGCACACTTTTGCTTCCCTGCTCAGTGTGCTCGCAGCGAACCTCGGGCTGCTGAATCCTACAGTGCCTGCGCAAGCGCCATTTTTTGCACTTTCACCAAATCGTCGATGCCGCCTCGAGCCAGGCTTAGCATGGCGTCGAGTTCCGTTGCCGAAAATGGCGCGCCTTCCGCAGTGCCCTGTACTTCAATAAAGCCGCCAGCGCTGTTCATCACCACATTCATATCGGTCTCGGCATTAGAGTCCTCTGCGTAATCCAGGTCGAGTACTGGCTCGCCTTCGTACATGCCCACAGATACCGAAGCAACCATGTGTAGCAAAGGATCGACCGAAATGCGTTTGTTGTTGCGCAAGTGTGAGAAGGCATCCACTAGCGCCACGCAGGCTCCGGTGATGGCTGCCGTGCGAGTACCGCCATCAGCCTGAATCACATCGCAATCCACTGTGACGGTGTTGTCGCCCAATTTGCTTAAATCCACCGCCGAGCGCAACGAACGACCAATCAAGCGCTGTATTTCCTGAGTGCGCCCGCCCTGTTTGCCACGCGCTGCTTCGCGACCCATGCGGCTATCGGTGGAGCGCGGCAACATACCGTACTCTGCGGTAATCCAGCCCTGACCTTTGCCACGCAGAAAGCGCGGCACGCCCGACTCGACACTTGCCGTACAAATCACCTTGGTATCGCCAAAGGACACCAGCACCGCGCCTTCGGCGTGCTTGGTAAATTGACGCTCTAATTTAACAGCGCGAAGTTGTTCGGGACGGCGTCCGCTGGGTCTGATCATTAAGTAACCTCAATAAAAATAAGATAGCCATAGAATGGCGGTGTAAGAAAATCGCCCGAGGGCCCTTAAAAGGCTGCATTTAAGGTTCGTGGCGAAGATCGGTATTGTAACGGAATTTCCTGACTGTCATGACCGCCATCGGCATAGCCATAACCCTCTGCTAAGATAGCCGTCCCTAAACTGCCGTAAGTCCAATATGCCAAGTAGTATGACGGCCTTTGCAAGGATCAGTAAGGAGTACCCATGGGGCACTTTGACCTGGGAGTTGCGCACAGTTAATCACCGCTTTCTTGAACCCCATTTTCGACTGCCGGAAAATTTGCGCGAATTAGAAACCCTGCTCAGGGGAAGTTTGCGAGGCAGCTTGAATCGGGGCAAGCTCGATGCCAGTTTGCAGTTAGACCTTGCCGGGCAGAACACCGATATTGTTATCTCTCAGGATCGCGCCCGGGCCTACGTCCAGGCCTGCGACGCGCTGAGCGCCATAATAAGTACTGCTGCGCCGCTGTCGCCCCTGGAGCTGTTGCAATTACCGGGGGTGATACAGGCCACGGAATGCGACTACGAAGCTATTCAGCGCGAAGCTCTCGCGCTCTTTAATGCCGCGGTAGATGATCTGAAAAAAGCTCGGCAGCGCGAAGGCAAGGTGCTTGGGGAGATAATTGTTCAGCGTCTCGCCGCCATCGGCGCAGAAGCTAAAATCGTACGTGCCCGCCTGCCGGAATTGCTCCAGGCTCAGAAGGAAAAACTCCAGCAGCGGCTCAGCGATGTGGTCGTCGATGTAGACGTCGGTCGCCTGGAACAGGAAATGGTCTATCACGCCCAGCGCGCCGATGTCGCCGAGGAGCTCGACCGGCTCGACGTCCACCTGGCAGAATTCGAACTTGCCCTCGCCGCGTCCGGGCCCATTGGCCGTCGCCTCGACTTCCTGTGTCAGGAATTAAATCGGGAGGCCAATACCCTGTCGTCCAAATCTCTGGCAACAGATACCACCCGGGCCGCCGTAGAAATGAAAGTATTGATTGAGCAAATACGTGAGCAAGTGCAAAACATAGAGTGATGAATTATAGAATAATGGCAGGGCTAACAGATGGAGCCACAAGATGAGCACCCGGGGAACACTTTTTACCTTGTCCGCGCCCTCCGGCGCGGGTAAAACCAGCCTGGTTACAGCGCTGCTCGAAGATTGCGAGCGCATTAAAGTATCCGTATCGCATACCACGCGCCCAAAAAGGCCAGGAGAAATCGACGGCACCGACTACCATTTTGTCGACGAGGCGAGCTTTATCGACATGCTTAACCGCAACGCTTTTTTAGAGCATGCTCCGGTATTTGATCACTATTACGGAACCTCTAGCCAGTGGGTAGAAGACACCCTGGCCAGCGGAATTGACGTTATTCTTGAAATCGACTGGCAGGGCGCGACACAAATTCGCCATCTGCTACCGGATTGCGTGCGGATCTTTATCCTGCCGCCGTCCCTGGACAGCCTAACGTCGCGCCTCACCGCGCGAGGGCAAGACAATCCCGAGGTGATTGCGCGCCGAGTTGCCCAGGCTCAGGAAGAAATATCCCATTATGTGGAGTCCGACTACCTGATTATTAACGACAACTTCGACACCGCCCTGGGCGAACTCCACGCGATCGTGCAGGCCCAGCGTCTGCGTTTGGGTGTACAGCAAGACAGCCACGCTGAGCTGCTAAGCGCCTTGCTCTGCTAAGCCTTCGAGCGCTGGTAAGCGGCGCTGCAAACACTGCTATCCGAATATCAAAGTTTAAGTTAAAATAGCCGGTTCAGTATTCGTCATTCTCATTCATACCAATACGTTCGTATACATTTAGAGGTTCAAGATGGCTCGCATTACCGTGGAAGATTGCCTGGAAAACGTTGAAAATCGCTTTGAGCTAGTGATGATTGGTGCCAAACGCGCGCGCCAGCTTGCCAACGGTACCAAAAACCCAATGGTGGAATGGGAAAATGACAAGCCCACCGTCGTCGCACTCCGCGAAATCGCCGAGGGCTTTATTGACTCGAGCATTCTCAGTCAAACGGAAGAAATCGAAGAATTCCTAACTTTGGATATGGCCGAGGAAGCGTTTAGCGGTGTCAGCAGTGACGACAGCAATAGCGATGACGCTCCGCCCAGTCCGCCAGTAGCAGAATAAGCTCCGGGGAGTGTGTCTTGGAGGCTGTAGAATCCCTGCAAAGCAAGCTTTCCTCCTACCTCCCATCGTCTGACGTACGGCGCGTATTACGCGCCCACGAATTCGCTCATCGCGGCCACGAAGGCCAGCTCCGCCACAGCGGCGAACCCTACATAACCCACCCGGTAGCCGTCACCCATATCCTCGCTGACATGCACATGGATAGCGAGGGCTTGATGGCGGCACTGCTCCACGATGTCATCGAAGATACGCCAGTTACCCGGGGGCAATTGAGCCGTCGTTTTGGCCGCAAAGTCTCCGCCCTGGTCGATGGTGTCAGTAAGCTTAGTGAAATTGAATTCTCCTCGCGCGCCGAGCAGCAAGCTGAAAACTTCCAAAAAATGGCCCTGGCCATGTCCCGGGACATTCGGGTGGTGCTGGTTAAGCTCGCCGACCGCCTGCACAATATGCGCACCCTCGGTGTGCTACCGCCGGAAAAACGCCGTCGCATCGCCCGTGAAACTCTCGATATTTATGCGCCTTTGGCTCAACGCCTGGGCATGAACGATATGCGCGTGGAGTTTGAAGAACTGGGTTTTGCTGCGCTGTATCCGCTGCGCCACTCGCGCATTCGCGAAGCCCTCAATCAAGCCCGGGGCCGACGCCGGGAAATCGTCACTGAGATTCAGGACGCTTTAGATAACCGACTTAAAACCGAAAATATTTCCGCCACGGTAAGCGGTCGTGAAAAACATCTCTGGAGTATTTACCAGAAGATGAAAACTAAAAGGCGTTCGTTTAAATCGCTAATGGACGTCTTTGCGTTTCGCATCGTGGTAGAAAACGTTGACGAATGCTATCGCGTGCTGGGGGTCATTCATAACCTTTACAAGCCGATCTCTGGCGAATTCAAAGACTATATTGCCATCCCCAAGTCTAATGGTTATCAGTCGTTGCACACAGCCTTAGTAGGCATGCACGGCGTACCCATTGAAGTGCAAGTCCGTACGCGAGAAATGGATGATCTTGCTAATTTTGGTATTGCCTCCCACTGGTTTTATAAGTCAGGTCTGGAGCGCGCCCAAAACAGTGAATCTCGCGCGGGTCGTTGGGTTAAGGGCCTGTTGGAGATCCAGCAGCAGGCAGGTAATTCGCTGGAATTTATCGAACATGTCAAAACTGATCTGTTTCCCGATGAGGTTTATCTATTCACTCCCGGTGGAGACATTATCGAATTACCCAGCGGTGTCACCGCAGTGGATTTCGCCTACGCCGTACATACCCAGGTTGGCAATACCTGCGTGGCGTGCGAAATCAACGGCGAACTCAGTCCCCTGTCACAGGGACTGGAAAGCGGACAGCGCGTACGTATCGTTACCGCTCCCGGCGCGCAACCCAATCCAGCCTGGCTTAACTTTGTGATTACTGCGAAAGCCCGCAGCGCCATTCGTCATTTTTTGAAAACCCAGCAACACGACGAATCCGTCGATCTGGGTAAACGCATGCTGGACGGAGCCCTGGCTAACTTTAATACCAGTTATAAAAAAATTCGCAAATCCCAGATCAAAGCTTTATTAAAAGAAACGGGCGCGCCCACGTTCGAAAGTGTACTCCAGCAAATTGGCATGGGTGATCGAGTCGCCTATGCCGTCGCTAATATACTGGTGCCGGAAAACAAGCACGGGGAAGCGATCAACAGTCGCGTGAATTCACCGATAGTCATCGAAAATAGCGAGGGCCTGATCACCAGCTTTGCGCGCTGCTGTTATCCCATTCCCGGCGATCTTATCCTCGGGCATATCAGTCCAGGGCGGGGATTGGTGGTGCATAGAGAATCCTGTAAAAACCTCGCAGACATTCGCCATAATCGCGAAAAATCCATGACTCTGAGTTGGTCGTCCACCGTTACTGGAGAATTTCCGGTTGAGTTGAAACTGGAAGTGGCCTCGGAGCGGGGGATTATTGCCACGCTGGCCAGCCGCATGGCCGAACAGGAAGCCACCATTGAACGCATTAATGTCGACGAGCGCGACACTCACACCAGTGTGGTGAATATCGTGCTCGAAACCCGAGACCGGATACATCTGGCTAATATAATGCGCCGCATCCGCACGCTGAAATCGGTGCACAGCGTGCATCGCATCAAAAACTGAGGACAACTTTATGCCCAACAAGGCCGTCATACACACCGAGCATGCCCCTGCGGCCATCGGTACTTACTCGCAGGCCGTCAAGGTCGGCAACACCGTTTATCTCTCCGGGCAAATTCCCCTGCTACCCGAAACCATGACGCTGGTTGAGGGCGATATAAGCGCGCAAATCACACAGGTGTTCCAAAATTTAAGTGCGGTGTGCGAAGCCGCAGGCGGCGATCTTAACGACCTGGTGAAGCTCAATATTTTCCTCACCGACTTCGGTCACTTTGCCACCGTCAATGAAATCATGGCGCAATTTTTTACCGCCCCCTATCCGGCGCGGGCGGCCATCGGCGTAAAATCTTTGCCCAAAGATGCCGCGGTAGAAATGGATGGGATTATGGTGGTTTAAGGCCACCCAACACGCTCGGCTTTCAGCCCTGTTCGTGAGCCAACAACCAACGTTTGGTATCTAAGCCACCGGCGAAACCAGTTAGAGAACCATCTTTGCCGATAATGCGGTGGCAGGGCACTACAATCGGTATCGGATTTTTACTGTTCGCCATCCCCACTGCCCGCGATGCTTTGGGTTTAACGATAGCCGCGGCAATATCCCCATAACTGGCCGTCGTACCGTAGCCTATCCGTTGTAACTGCCGCCAAACGGTTTTTTGAAATTCGGTGCCATTCGGACGCAGAGGCAGGTCAAAGGTTTTTAATTTCCCGTCAAAATAATCTTGCAGTTGGTCAATGGCGTTATCGACGATGCGGTTCGAGTGCTTTGTTCCTGATTGATTTGGCAACTTATTACTGGGCAATTTATTATTAGGAAAGCGAATTTCGGTAATGCCTTCGTCATTGGCGAAAACTATCAAAATGCCAATCGGGCTTGGCATTTTTTTCCAAAATAGATCACTCTGCAACGAGCTGTTTTCTGAAACCGCATTTTTTTTAACGCTCATAAAAACTCCTATTCTTTTGTGCACATTACTCGGCGGCCACACCGTACTTTATGGCTGCGCATCAACCGACAGGCTTTCCCACAATAATAAAGTCGCATAGCTTCCCCAGGGACTCACATCTTCGACATCCACCGGAGATTGCGATTCCAAATCGCCAGACTTCAGTTTTTTTAAAGCATTTTTTACGCCGAGATCACCAAGTAAGAAAATATCCGGATCACCCATGCGGAAGGCTGCGTATTGCACGGTCCACGGTCCAATACCGGGAATGCCCAGCCAGTCCTCAAACGCGGTTTGCCTGACTGAAGTCTGTCTATTTTCATCGCCCAGGCAATGCCTTGCTAGCAGGCGCAATGCTTGTCGACGTTTGTCCGGCATCGCCAGAAATTCCAACTTCGAGCGTGCGACCGCTGCTGGCTCGGGGAAAAGTATAGTAGGCCGATTATCCGCAGGCTTGTCATCACCCTGACTTAGCGGCACACCCAGCTCGTTTACCAAACGAGTGACCATATTATGCGCGGCTTTAACCGACACTTGCTGACCAAGAATGGCGCGGGTTCCCGCTTCAAAGGCCGCCCACATTCCCGGTAAGCGCAAGCCTTTGCGCACAATCGGCGCCAGCAACGCATTACCTCCCAGGTGTCGTGAAATAGCTTTTGTATCTGCATCAAGATCGAGCAGACGACGAATTTGCTGAACGACCGCCAGTGTGTGTTGGGGTTCTGATAACGCAAGCTCAATACCAAACCCATTTTTATCCGGCCGATGGGTCGCGGTAAACCAACCGACGCAGCCCTGGTAAGAAAAACTTCGGCTGTAGCTGTTGTCACTCAGCACCTCCAGGCCCGCAATTTGTCGGGCCCGGTAAAATTCCCGTACTGCTGCCCAATCGTAGGGTGGTCGATAACTGAGAAATAAAGCGAGGGTGCCGCTCTCCGCTCGTAGGTTTGGCGATATTTTTTTGACAGCGCTTCGGCGCAATTGCCGGGGGTTTAAGCCCATCAGTTCGGCAAATACCGTATTAAAGCGCCGGGTACTACCAAAACCAGCAATATTGGCTACTTCAGTCACTGGTAATGTCGTTTGTTGCAGTAATTGTTTGGCAAATAAGGCGCGGCGGAAATTCACATATTTTTTCGGTGACGTACCTAAGTGCTGCTGAAATAATTTGCGTAGGTAGCGATCGCTAACGCCTAGCCGCTCCGCGAATTGCGGCAGGGATTGGCCGGCCCACTCGCCATCGTCAATCATTCGTACCGCACGGATCAGCGTCGTTTCCGCGCCTCGCCAGGCGGGAGAGCCCGGGGCCGCTTCGGGCCGACAACGTAGGCAGGGCCGCAACCCGGCTTGCGCAGCACCGAGCGCGGTCGCATAGTAAGTTACATTAGTTTCCTTCGGCGGCGTTGCCGGACAAATCGATCGGCAAAAAATCCCGGTGGTACGTACACCGGTAAAAAACAGTCCATCAAAGCGGGCGTCGCGAGCCAGGCGCGCCTTGCTGCAAACCGACTGAGTTAAAGCAGGTTTGTTTAAGGTAGAACGATCAAATGGTTGAGCAGCACCCGGAGTCATAGCAGCAGTGTAGCTCGGCCTTGCGTATAAACCAGCCGTTTTCGGAACTTTAAGTAAAACCCTAATTCCCGACTTATAACCAACTAAAGCCTCACTATCGAATTAGAGTTGGCGAATCCATTGTCGCCAATCTTTATCCAGGGCCTTGATTCCGCCGGGGTAGCGGCTAGCGAAATCTCCAGACAGGCCGCCTTTTAAGGCATTTATGCGTTCTGGCGTCGATAATAAAAACCGCATCAATGACCAGGCGATCATATACCGACGGCGCTCCACTCGCCGGCCCTCCCCCGACCATCTGTCGCGGGAATTGAAGTAATTTTGTGCCGGTTCCAGCGGAGCTTGTGCTTGATTTTTTCCGTCCATTCGGCATTTTTGCCAAAGACCATTTTTCCTCGGGTGTAAGTGCTGCTTTCAAACACCTCGGCAACACCCTCGTTGATCCAACGCGATACACTGTGTTTTCTCATCCCCATTATGGCGTGGGATGCCTCGTGAAACAGCACGCCCATCGTCGCCTCGGAAAATTCTGTGCCGTGCATCAATACTTCCTGATAGCGGTGCGAATAGTGACTACGATAGTGCGACAGACCACCGCGAGTCTCTGTCTGATAACGCTCGAAGGCGTGGTGGTCGCCGAATATTTTTATTTTGACTGGTCGCGGGGCAACGGGATCCCAGCCTAAAGATTCCACATAAAATGCATACATCCCTCTGATCTGATTTCGGATAAGCCTTAGGCGATCCTTGCTCATCTCATACTCAATCAGTTCAATTTGAATTTTTATTGTTATTTTTTCTTCTTTTCTATCTTCGATCGGCTCAGGCAAATCAGCGTCGACCAATTCTTCAAATTCCTGAAACTCTATAAAATTTTCCTCCTTAGATATTTTTTCACTAATCTCTTCGGATTTTCTATCGGCCACGTTTCTCTCAGAAAAATGTGTAACGCCCTCCTCGTCCACCCACATGTAAATCTCTCCATACGCCTTCGCATAGAAAATTAGCATAACCAAAAAAACCAAATAGTGACGCATAAAAATTTGATCTATTGCCCGCTTAAGAGAATACCGGGATTAATGCATGTATTGAATGTCAGTGGAACGTCATTATTTTATACTATACTTGAGAACATATTATCTTTCGCGAGGCGTCTCCATGAAAATCGATATTATTTCCGACGTGGTCTGCCCCTGGTGCTACGTCGGCAAAAAGAACCTCGAAGCGGCTATGGCCCAGCGCCCGGAAATCTCGTTTGAGATTCAGTGGTTTCCCTACCAGCTACATCCGGAGGCACCGGTAGCGGGTTACAACTACCACCAAACCATCGAGCGCAAGTATGGCAAAGCCCAAGCCTCTGCAATGTTTGAGAATCTAGCCCGTGCCGGGCAGGCCGCAGATATCGACTTTCATCTCGATAAAATCGAACTCGGGGCAAACACCCTGCAAGCCCATCGCTTGCTGGATCTGGCCTGGCATCAAGGTTTACAAAACGAACTTGCCGAGGCCTTGTTCAAGGCTTATTTTTGTGAGGGTGAGTTTGTCGGAGATGCCGCCGTGTTAACAAAGATCGCTAGCGATACTGGAATGGATGAGGAAGAAGTCAGTCGTTATTTAGCCAGTGATGAAGGCACGGCTTTTATTGAAGATCAAATCGAGTTCGCCCGCCAAAATGGCGTCGCCGCCGTGCCATCGTTTAGCTTTGACGGTAAGTTTGCTCTTAGTGGCGGTCAGCCCGTTGATGTTTTTTTGGACATGATTGATCGGGTTAACGCCCGGCTAAGGGGCGACGCGTAGCGAGTCTCGTGCCTTGAATCACTTGTTAGCGTAATACTCGCCAGTGTAATCATCTATGAATAATTCCATTTCGCCGCATACATATTCCATGATTCTATCGTATTTCATTTCATCAATTTTTCCAGCCACTACGTAACAATAGAGATAAGATGATACATAATGAAATTTATACTGGTTCTTTGAATCCTTATCAACAGACCAGTCCGCTACCACTTTCTGATCGTTGGCTTCAATCATCTCCTGGATTAAGTCTTCATTTTTAGCATTCTGCTTTTCTGAGTATAGTACTGGTGCCAGCATGTATAAATTTTGAAGAGGAAGACCACCATCTTTTGCCTTTTTAAGAGCATCTGCTAAAGATGATTTTGCTATTTCAAGCCAATTATTCACGGTCTTCCTCGACATTTACGGCGCATAACGCCCGTATAAATTGCAGAAAAAAACGCAGTTTTTTTGGAGTCGATTTGATACGATTGCTTTATGCTGCGATTAAAGGCTTAACATGAAGTTCTTTACGATGCGTCTCTGCTTGCCATAAATCATATTGGGTTTGCTGATTCATCCAGCTTTCAGATGAAGTATTAAAAGCAATAGAAAGTCGTACAGCCATTTCTGGGCTAATACCTGCTTTACCATTGATTATACTAGATAATGTTTTTCTGCTGACACCTAAGGCATCTGCTGCTGCAGTGATGCTTAACTCTAGGGGCTCAAGGCAGAGCTCTTTTATGATTTCACCCGGATGTGGTGGCTTGTGCATAAGCATAATAGTGTCACCTCAGTGATAGTCTTCGTAATTGACGATTTCCGCATGCTCTCCGTTAAAGCGGAAGGTAACTCTCCAGTTACCACTAACACGAACAGACCATATATCAGACCTGTTGCCGGTTAGAGGATGCAAAAATAATCCTGGTAAATTCATATCATTTGGAGATGTAGAAGCATTTAAGCGACCAAGTATTAGCTTAAGCCGCTTAGAATGCTTTACTTGGACGCCAGAAGTTTTCCCAGTTTTGAAGAACTTCTCAAGCCCTTTATGCTTAAACGATAGAATCATAAAATGAATGTAACCCGATACGACTCAGGTGTCAATCTAATTTTATATATAGCGCCGTGTTAACCGGCAGGCAAAGTGCTGGGACTTTTGTGCGAAGATTTGCGAAGCAAATGCACAAAAGAACCAGCGCTTTGACTGTCCAGCGAAGCCGAAGGCGTAGCGGTGGTTGAACACCTTGTTATATTTTTGGACTTCACGTATTCCTCAAAATATTTTTGTATTTCATCGTAGCTTATTTCAAATATCCCGCAGTGTTCATAGCTGCGCTTAACTTTAGAAACCCTGTTGGCTACAACGTGCTGGCAACCACCACCAATATTTTCACCACCGCCTTCTTTCTCGCAGACGGCAACTTCCTGCCAATAATGAAAGCTATCCACTGAGCCTGTACATGCACGATACGCATATTTGGCGTCTTTGACTATCTGGGTGCGCGCTTCTCGATACTCTTTAGTGAGTTCACACGCATTCGATAGCGGCGACAAGATTAACAGTAAAAACAGTATTCGATTCATAGTGAAATATAACGCCCAGAGCAGCGGCGCGCGTTAGCGCGTCCAGCCACGTGGTGGCGATGCTGCCTTGACTTGTTAGGCGCGAAAAAATTGCCTGTCAAAACTAGCGCCAGAGCCAAAATTTGTTTCATGACTTAAATCGAAGATCTGCGGAAACCTCCATGGAGTTTATGGAGGCGACAAAGCCTTGCGCGAACTGGTGCTGGTCGCTTTCTCGCTCCCAAATCCTACCCGGAACTGGCAGAGAAACAAAAGCCTTCGCCCAGCGGCGCCTTAGCTGCCACATTTCGTCAGACAGGCTTCCTCGATTCCACAACCACCACTGGGCCTGATATTTTTGCAGGACGGATCTGCTCACGAGCATGAACTGTGCGAACTCTGCAGGTGTAAGATCCTCCGGTTTTGTTTCTGGGTCTAAGGCTCGCATGGTTAATTCTGACAATTGTGGGCTGTGAGAAAGACCCTCGTTGAGTTCGGCGAGAGAAATATCGGCGTTCCACGCTGCTGCAGTTTGAATAGAGCGTGTATTACGACGAAGTTCTACTATTACATAGATCAGGGAAATCAGCACCGCTAGCCCGCCAAGCGCCTCGCCGATACGAGCAAAATCTTCTAGTGTCATAGCCAAACTCCGGTAACCTAACGTCTTGCTCAGCTGCCCTTTACCGCACCGGAATGGAGCGGTAGCGTAATGAGGATGCTGTAAATGGGCAGTTGCAGCAATTGGTTAGATGGCTGGCGATTCACGATTACCCCCTCTTACGAATATCGTGCATGAAATAGAGAGTCACTAACGTCGAGGCACCGAAGACAAAGATCATTAATTCTAGGTAGTACGGCACACTAGCAAAATTCGGAACTGAGTCGTAGATCGTATCCTCGCGCTCTCGAAGTAACAGCCATGCGTGTCCATATCCAATCGTAACCGACGCGAACATTCCCGCCCAGACGGCGTATAAAACCGAAATTACAGTGCACTGAAATCGAGACAAAGCCGCGCCTATGAAGTATGCAACAGTGAGATAACCGAACGTCATGGAGATCCACATCGCCGCAAATGTAGCAACCATAGCGCCGGTACCCGTCAACGATTCAATTGCTTCCGCTTCAGTCATTCGACTCGTCCTGTTGGGCGTAATATCTGCAAAGGGCAAAATACTTTGTAGCCATCTAACTATTAATAAACGTCCTAGTCGGTATATGTTCCCAACCTAAGACTAGTCGGTATATGTACCGGATTGGGGGAGATATGCGGAGTAGTCGGTATATCATTCCCTTGCACCGATAGATTTAGCTCTCTAATATATTGATTTTCAAGAAAAATGCAATCGCCTTCGTTTCTGGCTCAGATATGAAGCGCTGGCGCGAGTATGTACGCTTTTCGAACATACTTGAGACTAGTCGGTATATGTTGCCAGAACACGGGCCGCTGACTGCTTTGCAAGCTACTGATTCACCGAGTAATAACCTGATCGGTTTACATAATAGACAACATCACAAGCCGAAATGAATATTTGGCATTTTTACATATACTTTTTACATACAGCTAACGTTGCAGGGAGACACCATGAACAACAGTCCATTTAGGAACACAGCGAGGCACGTACTGAACCTACCCCAGCTTGATGCACACTCTCTAATGGGGACAATCGTTCCGCGGGGCCATAATAATAACTAAAAAAACACGCCGGACATTTAGACCGAGGTTCAAACGAATGGCATCACGGTCTTTGAGTTACGATGGCAGTTCTCCCACCTTAATTTATGCCTTCTTAACAAATTCGGATTTCAGCTTCATCGCGCCAATACCATCGATCTTGCAATCAATATCATGATCGCCATCTACCAGACGAATATTTTTAACCTTGGTGCCGACCTTGACGACCGACGACGAACCTTTCACTTTTAAATCTTTGATCACTACTACGCTGTCACCGTCGCTGAGCACATTGCCGTTGCTGTCTTTGATAACAACCTCATCATCTGTATTTTCCTCCGCGGCCGACTGTGACCATTCGTGGGCGCACTCGGGGCAGATGTACATGTCTCGATCCTGGTAGGTGTATTCGGAACTACACTGCGGACATTTGGGTAAGTCGCTCATTGTTTTCCTGTTAATTCGAGGCCGCCCGAGATAAATCGAACGGGTAATTGATGATGTGTTTATTTTTGCTTAGAGGCCCATATAGCCAGTTTATGGCGCATGGTTTGCTGGGATATCTGGTCTTCTGGAACCGGCTGGATAACTTTATCGTGTACTAACAAGCGGTAGATATATTCGATTTTCTCGTTAGCGGAATCGGTAGGTTCAAACTCAACCACGCCCCGCGCTTCGCCGTATTTGACGCCCTCGGCAATGGCTTTCTTGATCAGCTCTTTTTCGTTTTTGAGTTTTTTCATAGTTCACCTTCAAGGCCCTGTTGCCAAACTAGTTTGCACTGACTTACCGATGCCAGTTTAACTCGATAACTCCGGTGCGTGGCTCCCCGACAAAATACCGCTCCTGGCCAAAACCAAAATCTGCCCGGTCAGCATAATCCGTATTGGCTACATTATTAAGCCGCAAACCCAGCTGCCAGTGCGGTGCTGCCTGCCACTGCCAGCGCAAATTCATCAGCCGGTGGCCGCGGTAACTGTGCTGATTCTGAGGGTCGGTGTAATAGCTACCCAGGTAGACCCATTCCAGCTCAACGCTGCTGCCCGCAAAAAAACCCTCGCCCGTAGAGCGCCTACCAACATGCGCGCTACCGGTATAACGCGGTGCGGTGTCAATATCGTTGCCCTTTATTGAAACCGCGCTAATATCCATGTTGCTATCGTAACTGTGTTTAGCGTAGCTGGCATTAATGTCGAAGTACCATTTATTGTCGGCTTGCCAATGCAGGCTAAGCTCCAGGCCTCGGTGTAGGGTACTGGCGCCGCTGACGTTCTGGCGCGCGCTATTTTGAAAAATCACATCGTCTTTTTCCATACGATAAGCGGCGAACGTGTATTGCCAATGGCCCGCTGAGCCACGCAAGCCCAGCTCCACATTGTCGGCAGTTTCCGCGTCCAGTTCGCTGCCGAGCTGCCCGGATTGCAGTCGGTACAATTCCGTCACCTGTGGCGCCCGGTAACCGCGGGATACCTTGAAATATAATTGGTGAACAGAACCAAGCTCCCGCACCAGGCCCAACTGCCAGGAGGCATTGTTATACCCGTCGGTGGTGTCGTCGGGTCGAATAAATCGACACACGACCCCATCGGTGCAGGGCGATAAGCTCGCAGTCCGGTTGTCGTAGTCGTAGTTTAACCATTCGTAACGTAGACCAGCGGATAAGCGGGTCATGTCATTGACCTGCCAGTCGAGCGCGGCATAGGGCGATACCACCTGCGCAGCGACACGATAATCGTAATGTACACCCGCAGGGATGGTCGGGCTGAATTCCGCGGCCTGGGTTTCCTGTAATTCACCCTGAGTGTATTCGCCGTCTAATCCAAGGTGGAGGGTAAACTGTTGGTCAAAATGGTAACGATATGCGCTTTGCCAACCGACGCTGTAGTGGCGATTGCGCTCCACCGGTTGCCAGGGCAGAAAGTGCATAAGAAATTTCATTTCCGTGTGGCGCAGATAAGGCGTGAATACCCACTGAGTTGCGGAATCGGGACGATAATCAAAGCGAATATTTAGCCGCTGACTGCGGACATCGCGATAGGCCTCGGGATTTGGGTTTTCCTGTTTACGCGAATCATCCCGATAGGCATCGTGGCCGGTAATAAAACCTGCGGTTTCCTGGTTGAGATTGGTAAGCGCAACCGTTGTCGTAATGTTTAACTCCCTCGACCGCAAAGCGGGTTGCGTACTATAGCGAAGTTTTATTTTTTGTTGATCGAAGCCTGCGTGGTTTTTGTATCCGGCGGATCGAACACCATCAAAGCCCGCATACCACTTGCTATTCTGGTGGCTCAGGCGAGTGCGATAGTAGTCGTGACTACCGCCCTCTACGCCGAGCGTGGTGCTTCCATCAGAATCTCCCTGATAAGAAGGGCTCACAACATTAATGACGCCGTGCAGTGCGTTGCTGCCATAAAGCACAGACTGCGGCCCCGACAAGACCTCTATGCGACCGGCCAGCTCGCTGGTGGCTTCAAACAACTGATTAACATTGCAGAACCCGGCGGCGCGCAGGGGGATATTGTCCTCGGCCATTAAAAATGCGCCACAGGCTCCGGCCCCTGTTAGCACCGGCGAACGCAGAGCGGTGAGGTGCTCCTGCCCATTGCCGCGGCTAAGCCATACCCCGGGAACGCGAACCAGAGCGTCGGCAATATGGCGATGCCGAGTCAACGCCAGGGCCTCCGCGCCAATTTTATAGACGCTACCCGGCAGGGCGCTCGCTGCAGTTTCGGTGCGACTACCGTAAACAATCAGTTCTTCGAAGAGAGGTGGTCCTATCTCACCAGTCTGGATACCTGGCATTTGCCCATCGACGACATTATTACCGAGCGCCCCGGTGCTGGCCACGATCAATATTGCCGCCACACCGATATTCAAAAATGTGGTTACCCAAAATTTTCCGTGCATTAACTTACTCTACAGAAGCTTACTCAGCAAAAACTTACTCGCCAGATAATCGGCGCTTGTCGCCAACCAGGTCTTATGTGAGCATAGCGGCAAATAAATCAAACCGGAACACCCTAGGCAAATACACAATAGAGATGCCCATGACTCAAAACACTAAATGCCGGTCCTGCTGCTGTCAGCGGGACGAGGAGCCAAACCGGCTTCGGAGAAACTTGCTAAAAATAGGGGCACTGATAGGCCTGGCTTCACCCGCGACTACCTTTGCCAGCCGCAAACCGGAAAAAATGCGCCCCCAGGTGGGCGATCGACTGGTGTTTGCCTACGGAGAACGCCAGGGGGAGATCATCCGCAGCGACGATGTAGTGCTCGGGGCCGCTCCCATCGCGGCATTTCCGAAAGACACCTTATATGACATTGTTCGCGATCGCTCGCGGCTGAATCAACTATTGTTATTACGGCTGGAAAGCGATGAGCTAGCGGAAAACATGGCGTCTTATCACCTCGACGGCGTGGTCGCCTATTCCGCAGTGTGTACTCACACCGGTTGCACGGTAGAAGGCTGGGACGGTGAACGTAAACGCATTATCTGCCCCTGTCACGGCTCGGAGTACGATGTCACCAGAGCCGCCGCCGTGTTGCTTGGGCCGGCACCCAAACCTCTGGCGATGCTACCCCTGACGCTCGACGCGGGAACCTTCGTTGTATCGGGAAATTTTTCCCGCAAGGTTGGCTTCAAGAAATAATTCAAATATCCCGCTGCTAAAATAAACTTGCAGGCAAACAACGATAAATAAGAAGGATGGCTTAGATGACTGGATCTGCTGTAGCGCGTGCGCTGTTTAGCGCGGGAATATTATTATTTTTATTGTCTACCAGGGCCGGTGCCGATGTGCTTTTTGCAGATAACTCTTCGCCCGTTAAATCCGGAACCGCTTTAAAAGATCGCCCCGCCTACAATCCTGTAACACAGAGCCGACTGGGCAAGCCCGAAGCTCGCAACTGGCTTATGTATCGCCGCACCTATGACTCCCAGGGTTACAGCGAACTCGAGCAGATAAACACAAAAAACGTTAAGCGCCTTCGCCACCAGTGGACCTTTTCGACGGGAATGCGCGAGGCTCATCAATCTCCACCGGTGGTTAACGACGGTTATATGTTTGTCACCACCCCCCACAACCACCTGCTGGCCCTGAATGCTAAAACCGGTGATTTACTGTGGCGCTACGAGCGCGAATTGCCGGAAGATTTGGTGCAAATGCACCCCACTAATCGCGGGGTAGCCCTCTACGGTGATTATGTTTATATGGCGACGGCAGACGCCTTTCTAGTAGCGCTCAATGCCCGAACCGGCGAGGTGGTGTGGGAAGCCGAGGTTGAAGATTATTTCTCCGGATACTACATCACCATGGCACCACTGGCCGCCAGCGGGAAAATCATGGTTGGTGTCTCTGGTGGCGAATTCGGTATTCGCGGATTTGTTGCCGCTTTCGATGCAGTGAGCGGGGAACCCGCCTGGAAAACCTACACCATCCCGGGGCCGGGTGAGCCTGGCCATACTTCCTGGCCGGGAGATACCTGGAAAACCGGCGGCGTACCGGTCTGGATTACCGGCTCCTACGACCCCGAGTTAAAACTTACTTACTGGGGTACCGGCAACGGTGGCCCGTGGATGGGAGATGCTCGCCCCGGTGATAATCTCTATGCGACATCGGTGATCGCCCTTGATGTCGATACCGGAAAGCTCCGCGCTCACCACCAATACCACTGGAATGACTCCTGGGACTGGGACGAGGTGTCCGCACCCCTGCTTCTGGATTTTAAACGAGATGGCAAAATCCATAAGGGCCTGGTTCATCCGGGGCGCAACGGTTATCTCTGGTTTCTCGAACGCAGTAAAGATGCCATCGGCTTCGTCAGCGCTAAACCCTATGTAAAACAGGATGTATTCAAGAGCATTGACCCGGTAACGGGGCGACCGAAATATTATCCCGAGCGCAAACCACAAACCGGAAAAACAACCTCCTACTGCCCTTCATCCTGGGGCGGCAAAGATTGGCCCCCGGCGGCCTTTAACCCGAAAACCCGCCTTATTTATATACCGGCCAACGACAATGTTTGCGGAATCTTAAAAGGCAAAGAAGCTGAGTACCGCGAAGGCCAGCTGTTTATGGGTATCGAGCTGGAAGAACTGGGCCTGAAACTCCACCCCGAGGCGGAACAATACATTGGCGAATTACAGGCCTGGAATGTTGATACCGCAGAAAAAGTCTGGTCGGCGAAATTCAAAAGCCATCACTGGGGGCCCGTGTTGGCCACTGCTGGCAACCTGGTGTTTACCGGCGGCACCAACGACCGTTATTTTCGTGCCTTCGACGCCAGCACCGGCGAGCTCCTTTGGCAGCACCGCACTAATTCTGGCGTCATTGGCGTACCAGTGAGTTATGAAATAGACGGCGTTCAATATATCGCCGTGCAGTCCGGTTACGGCGTCGATGCAGAGCGCGAGCAGGCTCTGCTAAATATGACCAGGGGCACCAGCACTTACGTGCCCCAGGGCGGGGTCGTATGGGTTTTTGCGCTGGAAGAATAAGCAAGCAGCTTTCGCCTTAATCAGACACCCCAAACACCAGGTGCCCTGCCTTATTTTGAGCATCGATACGCGCCTGCACAGACGGGCTCACTGAAACAGGTCGCTCCCCGGGAAAATGGTTCTTTAGCAGGTCTGGTCGCAAATAAAACTGTTCGGGGCTACTTACCATTGACTGACTATCTTGAGGATAGCGTCGCCACCCCCGACGCATAAAATCGGGCGTAAACAAACCCTTTTCCTCTTCACTCCAGTTGTAGACCATGTGGGCATCGTGAAGGCTGTAACTCAGGATGTCTTCCTCGGCGTCAAAGTACACTACCAGACGGCTAGCATAACCCTGACCTTCCGGTAGTGATTTGTTTTCTCGATGGGCAAGGCGAACCTCGACCATTTTCAGTTTGTCATTTTCATCGTAGCGCTCAATACGCAAAGGATAAAAATAATACTGATCTACCCAGTAAATAATTTTGGATACCTTGTAATCTGGCAGCCACTTCTCCTTCGGTTTCGCAACTAGTACAAAACAGTTCACCCCGCCGTCGTTGCGATAGAAGGGATAGCGGTCGCTCATCATTTTGATACTGTCAGTTTTCACCTCATAGAACTTGCCGTTGGCTTCCGAAAGCGTGATGCTCGGTCGAGTGGTCGGAAAACGCACCGTCCTATATAGCGTATCTGCACCGATTAAACGCCAGCCGAACTCCCAGGATTCAAGGCCCAGGATATCGTCAAAGGACTGCACCGTATCGGGGAAGGAAGTTTCCCGACGCGGCGGCGGTTGACGTCGAACCCGACGCAAAGAAGGGGTATAGGCGAAGTAATCCAGTTTTTCGGGACTTTCCAAACCAGTGCGCCGCAAGGCCCACAATTCCTGAACACCATCATTTTTAGGCGGGTAGGTGTAGTAGTAAAGATGCCGGGCGTAAATGTCGCCCGGCTCGGCCGCTATCTGCCCGCTAGCGTTGGGCGCTAGCATCTGGTCGATCATGCCAATGGTTACTCCCTGGCTAAGATAACCCGCTTTGGTAAGGGTGCCAAATGCATCGGCAATGACATGAGACCAGCGTGCCGTATGAGTAAAGTCCATGGTGCGATAGCCCATTTCTTCTGCAGTAAACGGCGCTTCAAAAGGGAAGGGTTCTGCAGGAAGGTATCCAGTTTTCAGGTCCCGCGGAGTCTCGGTGCGCGAGTCGAAACGCGCTCGCTCCCAATCCGTTAATTGATCAGGGCTGCGCGGCCCCGCTGGTGTTTCTGCCGGGCCGGCACCCAACGCAGATATCGAAAACCACAGGCCTAAAAAAAGAACAGCTCTACGTTTTATGCCGACGGCCGCGACACCCCTTCTTTCAATACTGAACTCTGATCGCCTTTGTGTTGATAACTGTTTAAACATAAGCTAAAACTCGTATTTCAATTCAAAACCGATATTGTCCCACTGGTGGTACTGACCAAATAAATCGTCGTCGTTGCCACCGCTATAATCGGTATAAATAAAGCTGCCATTAATAAAAGGAGAAAATTCGTAGCTCACCACCAGCTTTGTTTTACTGCCCTGATACCCTCGGTTCGGCCCGCTGAAATAGGGTGTTAGCGTCAGACTAGTTTTGAGGCGATCCCGCGTGCCGTGGACCGGGCGCGAGATAAAAAACACCGGGGCAAAATTCCAGCGATCGCCAATGGCTCCGCCAAAGCCCGTACCCAGGCCCTCATGCCAGTCGAAGGTGTAGTAAAAGGAAGGCTGAAAAATTACCGAAATTTTATCTGGGAAAGCAAATTCAAATGCCAATGCGGCTCGTAAGGTGTCGCGCTCGCTGACGCCATCCCCCCCGCCACCTGCTCGTACTTCCGCGACATTACGATAATCGATAAAGTGAGCATCGCGGGTGTAAAGGGCTTCGGCTCGGAACACAATCGGCAAATTACCCACACCCGGGACACCGGTCGCGACCCAGGCATAGTCTGCTGTCGCGCCGAAATGATGCAGGCGTTCATAGCGAGGCTCAAGCACTAAATGATCGCCGCTATCGTCGGTGAAACGCCCGACTACAAACGGTGCCGCGTCGCGCTCCAGGGCGTAGTAGTAAACCAGCCCCCAGGTTAACGCGCCCTCTGCGGCATCGAGGCGAACCGCCATTTGGTGATCACTGATATTTTGCCAGTGGGGTTTGTCTGCCTGTAAAATTTTGTCTCCGGCTGCGTTAATTCGACCTTGCAGCCATAAATCATTATTGCGTACCGTTGCGTCATCCGGTGCTAGTAGAGGGGAAGACCAGGGTGCTCCATAGCCCGGATTAATATTGGCGACGAAATCCGGTATCCACAACACATTCAGCGACAGGTCATCAAAATAATAGGTCGCATTCGCCATCCACATAGGCAAGCGACGAATTTCGTAATCACTGGCTTCGAGCTGAACAGATTCTCGAAAATCCATCGCATTGATGACATCGATAAACTGCCCATCCATCTTCCCCCAGGCCACTTGCTGCTTACCTACAACAACATCCACGGTTGAGGTTCGATAAGACAGATATAACTCGCGCGCGACCCGCTCAAAATCTCGATAGTAACGAAAACTGTCATCAATTTTGTCCGCGTATAAGCCGTCGTTGCCGCCCACATCGTAAGCAGCATCGTAAAGAAAGTGGCTAATGCTGGTGAGCTCAAGGTTCGGGGAAAAACGATAAGAAAACGCAATTTCTAGCAAGCTCTGCATTTGCAGAGCATTAAAGTCGCGATCGCGAAAGCCAATATTTTCCTCGTCGGAAAGAAGAAAATCTGACCAATGGGTGAAAGTGCCGCTAACATTAAGGCCGGGGATCTGACGCTCGACGGCCTGAGTAAAGTATTTCCCACCAGGATCGAAAGTCGCCAGGCTGCGTTCGAAGCGTGCGAAACGACTTTCTTCGGCATTTAAGATGTTGGGATACAGTAGGCTCAAAAGTAAAACCAGACCTGGCACCAGACATTTAATATTTTCAACAAACCGTGCAGGCAGCATACAACCTGTGAAACTGATCAACGAAAGCCTCTCTATACCTATTTTCCTCTCCACTTACCCCGGTTACGCCCACAAGTACCTCGGGGCCGGAGATGCACCCGAGAATTTCGCGTAGACGTAGGTAGGGGGAGAAGAATATTTACCACATAAGGTTTTATGTTAAGGTTTTTCGTTTTCATTAGCAATTACTTCACAAGCCTGTCTTCCACAGCACTTAGCTATTTTCGGCTACACTGCCCTGCCCGCATGCCATTACCGCTGCCACGCAAAAACATGACAACACCCGATTCTCCTTTTGAGTTGCATCTGACCATCGAAACCGATAACGAGTCGGCGGTGCCCTTGCTGTCTGAAGCCAGCGGTTTATCGAAGCAGCAAATAAAGCAGGTGATGCAAAACGGCGCCGTCTGGGTAAGCCGGGCATTGAACCAGAGTTCAGGCGCGGGGAAAAATACTCGCCGCCTGCGGCGGGCAAAAAAAGCCCTTTCACCCGGTGATGAGCTGCACATGTACTACGACTCGGCGATTCAGGCGACCGAACCAAAGACCCCGCTGACAATCGCGACTGAAAACGCTTACAGTGTGTTTTTTAAACCCGCTGGAATGTACAGTCAGGGCAGTAAATGGGGCGATCACTGTGCCATCAATCGCTGGGTGGAACGCGACCTCGATAAACCTGCCTTTATTGTGCACCGTCTTGATAAAGCCGCTACAGGTCTAATATTGATTGCGCACTCAAAAGCCATGGCCGCCGCCCTGGCTGGCCTGTTTCAGGAGCGAGCAGTGGAAAAACGTTACCGCGCTCGGGTACACGGCAAATTCCCCGACACCGCTTTATTGTTCGATACCCCTATCGATGACCGGGATGCTCACAGCACTGCGAGCTTACTTAAATACGACGATCAGGACGATTCGTCTTTACTGGAAGTGAGTATCGAAACCGGCAGAAAGCACCAGATCCGCCGCCACCTTTCCGAGTCTGGATACCCCATTGTGGGGGATCGACTTTATGGCTCAGGCACCCAGAGCAATCTAAACACGGACCTTAAACTTGTGGCGGTCAGTTTGGCCTTTATCTGCCCCGAAAGTGGTGAACAAAAAGCGTTTTTAGTGCCCCGCGATCTGATGCCTGCGGCCATCGCCGCCACAGGCTCTAACTAAAATGAAGACCACCCCCTACACCGATGTTCAGGTCCAGGCCCACGAGGCCATCGTTCAGCACGTACAAACCTGGCTGGCGGAGGTCATTATCGGCTTTAATTTTTGCCCTTTTGCCCGACGAGAATTCGAAGCCGGGCGTATTCGTTATCGTGTACTGGACAGTACGAAAAAGAAATTGGCCATAAAAGCGCTGTTAGAAGAGTTTCAATTTCTGGATGATCACGGGTCTACCGAAACCACCTTGTTAGTTTTTGCCGACGGTTTTCGTGAGTTTTATGCCTATCTCGATCTGGTCGACCAGGCTCAGCGGGCACTGGAGGACTCCGGCTACGAAGGAGTTTATCAACTGGCAAGTTTTCACCCGGACTATCTGTTTGAAGGGGAGGCCGTCGATGACGCCTCCCATTACACCAATCGTGCGCCCCACCCAATGATTCATGTGCTGCGCGAAAGCAGCATTGCGCGGGCTGTTGCCAGCGATCCCAACACCGATCAAATTCCTGAGCGCAATAAAGCCCTGGCGCGAGACAAGGGCGCTGCTTTTTGGCAGGGCTTTTTATCAGAGCAGAGGTCAGACCTTAAACCTTAAACCTTAGACCTTATCCCTTAAACCTGATTCCTTAAACCTAGGCCCTCTGCATTGTTTTTCGGATACAAAGCCATCCTGTCTATATAATGGCCAGCTACTCTTCATATTCTCCGGGATATACCCAGCGTGCTAACAGAACTCTCTCTCAATCGAGGCCTACGGAAGGGTTTAGACTCGCTCAAACTGACTGCACCCACCGACGTACAGGCGCAGGTTATACCCGCGGCTCTGGCGGGGAAGAACTTGCTGGTGAGCGCCGAAACCGGTAGCGGGAAAACCCTGGCCTACCTGATACCCTGCGCCCAACGCATACTGGACGCTAAAGTAATGCGCCAGGCGGGAACACTGGTCTTAGTATTGGTGCCCACCCGCGAGCTCGCTCGGCAGGTGGAAAAACACCTTATCCCCTTAATCAAACATACTGCGCTAACCTCCGGGATTATTACCGGCGGCAATAGCTTTAAATATCAACAATCCATCTTGCGTAAAAATCCGGAATTTATTATTTCAACACCCGGACGTTTAGTGGAAATGATCAATACCGAAAGTGCCGATTTTTCTTCTCTGCAAACCTTGGTGCTGGACGAAGCCGATCGCATGCTCGATATGGGTTTTCGGGAAGACGTGCTGGAAATCATTGCTGCCTGTAACCCGCAACGCCAAACCTTGCTGTTGTCAGCCACTTTACGACACACCGGAATTTCGAGCATTGCACAGGAAATTCTTACCGACGCAGAACAAATTACCGTGGGCGCGGAACGTAGCCAGCACAGTCAAATTTATCAGCAAGTGATTCTCTGTGACGACAAAGACCACAAAGAAAAGGTGCTCGTCCATTTACTTAAAGCCGACACTTTACCTAAAGCCGATACCGCACTTAAGTCCGACACAGCACCTTCATCCGAATCAGTACCTTCACTCGAAATAACACCTTCACCCGAAACGGCTGTAGCGCCGGAAGAAAATAATCCACCGGCCAAAGTACATAAAGTTTTAAAGAAATTTTTGGTATTTTCCAATACCCGTGCTCAAGTCGATAAGCTCGGCGCTCATCTGCGTTACCAAAAAATTCGCGCGGGCGCTTTGCATGGCGATCTAACCCAGGAAGAGCGCAACCACGTTATCGCCCTGTTTGCCGAAGGCAAAATTAATGTCTTAGTGGCCAGCGATGTCGCGGCCCGTGGGCTGGATGTAAAAAATATCGATACGGTGATTAATTTTGATTTTCCCCGCAACATCGACGACTACGTGCATCGCATCGGTCGCACCGGTCGAGCGGGTCGGCAGGGACTGGCGATTTCGTTTGTCGCTTCCTATGACTGGAATTTAATGGCCAGCGTTGAACGCCACAACGGCACTCCTTTTGAGAAACGCGCCATTAAAAGTTTAAAGGCGAAGTTCAAAGGCCCGAAGAAAATAAAATCCAACGGCAAAGCCGCCGGACCGAGGAAAAAGAAAAAGAAACCGGAAGATAAGAAAGCCAGCCGACATCGCTATAGCAAGAACAAAGGCAAGCGCGGCAGCAAAACCGACTCTGGCAGTGGCCTGGCGAGCAAAGACGGCCTTGCGCCTTTAATGAAGAAGCAACGACCAGAAACAAAACTGTCATAAAACCCCGGCACACTATTGCTCCACGGCAATAAACTCTACACTTCCCCCATGACAACTCTGGATCAAGCCCCAATCACCCAGCTACGCGGTATTGGCGCGAAAATGCGCGACAAGCTGGCGCGCGTGGGTATTGCGACGATTCAGGATGTGCTGTTCCACTTGCCGTTGCGCTATATGGATCGCACGCGCATCAGCCCAATTGCTGGCCTGCAAGGCAATACCGAGGTGGTGATAGAGGGCGAGATACGCGGTACGGACGTGGTATTTGGCCGGCGTCGCAGCCTGATCTGCAAGGTGCAAGATAACACCGGACTGATTACCCTGCGGTTTTTCCACTTTACTGCTGCCCAACGCAATAACCTGACCAGCGGTGCGCGCATCCGCTGCTATGGCGAGGTGCGTCGCGGTGGTGCCGGGCTGGAGCTCTACCACCCGGAATATGAGCTGCTGAACGAGCAAAGCTCGAAACCCCTGGCACAAAACCTTACGCCGGTTTACCCGGCCAGCGAAGGTTTAACCCAATACCGCTTGCGTACCATTGCCGAGCAAGCCCTCGCGCTGTTAAACGACGGTAATCTTGAAGAACTATTGCCCAACGAGCTACTTTCAATAGAAGGAAGCATTTCACGCTCAAATACCCAGCAGCAGACCAGCCTTGCGGATGCGCTGCGTTTTTTACACCAGCCTCCAGCGAGCGCCGCCGTCGAACTATTGGCCGAAGGTCTCCACCCAGCCCAACAACGCCTGGCACTGGAAGAATTACTCGCCCATCACCTCAGTCTGCAGCAGTTGCGGCAACAAGTTCGCCAACATCAGGGCCCCGCTTTCAGTGCCCATACAGAACTGCTTGGCGCGCTACTCAAACATCTGCCCTTTGAATTAACTGGCGCGCAACAGCGGGTTTGCGAAGAAATCTCCAAAGATATTGCTCAGCCCGTGCCCATGCTGCGCTTGCTGCAAGGCGATGTTGGCTCCGGTAAAACCGTGGTTGCCGCACTGGCCTCGCTACAGGCCATTGGCAGCGGGTATCAAGCGGCGGTGATGGCACCCACCGAAATACTGGCCGAACAACACCGACTTAATTTCGAAGCCTGGTTTACGCCGCTGGATATTACGGTGGTGTGGCTGACCGGCAAACTCAAAGGCAAAGCCCGCGAGGTGCAGCTGGAGCGCATCGCCAGCGGCAGCGCCCAATTAATTGTCGGCACCCACGCCCTGTTTCAGGACGATGTTATTTTCCACAAGCTCGGTTTGACGGTGATCGACGAGCAGCATCGCTTCGGCGTGCATCAACGCCTGGCGCTGCGGGAAAAAGGCCCGACAAGCGAACCTTCCCACCAGAAAAGTATCCCTCACCAACTTATTATGACCGCCACACCGATTCCCCGAACGCTGGCCATGAGTGTTTACGCCGATCTGGATTTTTCGGTGATTGACGAACTCCCCGCCGGACGCACGCCGGTAAATACGGTCGCCATTGCCGATCAACGTCGCGAAGAAGTAGTTCAGCGCATTCGCGGTGCCTGTGGAGAAGGTAATCAGGCCTATTGGGTGTGCACGCTTATCGAGGAATCCGAAACCCTGGAGGCGCAGGCTGCGGAGGTCACCGCCAGTGAATTAGCTCTGTTGCTGCCCGAGCTGCGCATTGGTCTGGTACACGGGCGGCTCAAACCCAAAGAAAAAACT
Source organism: Porticoccaceae bacterium (assembly GCA_036961295.1). Lineage (GTDB taxonomy): Bacteria > Pseudomonadota > Gammaproteobacteria > Pseudomonadales > Porticoccaceae > JAGPUQ01. The sequence goes on from JBALVX010000002.1 coordinate 519,038, forward strand.
CAGGTGATGGCGGCATTCAAGACCGGCGAACTGGACTTGCTGGTCGCCACCACGGTCATTGAAGTCGGTGTCGATGTGCCCAATGCCAGCTTGATGGTCATCGAAAACCCAGAGCGCCTCGGCCTCGCCCAACTCCACCAACTCCGGGGCCGGGTGGGGCGCGGCAGCATCGCCAGTCACTGCGTATTACTGTATTCCATGCCCTTATCGCAGCGGGCAAAGGAGCGCATTACGGTGATGCGGCAAACCAACGATGGCTTTGTGATTGCCGAAAAGGACCTCGCATTGCGTGGCCCCGGCGAGGTTCTCGGCACCCGCCAGACCGGGAAGCTAAATCTACGCATCGCCGATTTAGAGCGGGATGCGCACCTGCTCGAGCAGGTGAAAGCCACGGCCTCCGCGCTGATGGCCCATCATCCCAGTAAAGTCGCTCCCATTATCCGGCGCTGGCTGGGCAACAAAGAGCGCTACGGCCAGGTCTGAGACTAACGCCGCATCCAGGATCAAAGGAAAATTTCATCCGGAAACGGTGGCAATTTTGACGCGGGCTTTTATACTACCGCCAAAACCGCACCCCACAGGCAGCGCACCATGGCAATCACCAACCCGATACACAAACTCCTGGGCAAATCTCCGATCAAGCCACTGCAGGAGCATATGACCGAAGTCGTGAAATGTGCCGAACTGCTAGAAAGCTTTTTTGATGCCTCATTTGCCAATGACTGGGGCCATGCCGAAGCGGTTTACGACCGTATCTGCGAAAGTGAAAATCGCGCCGACGACCTTAAAAAACAATTGCGGCTGCACTTGCCAAAAAGCTTTTTTATGCCGGTGTCACGCACCGATTTACTTGAACTGTTATCCGTACAGGACCATATCGCTAACAGCGCGCGGGATGTCGCCGGCTTAATGCTGGGCCGCAAAATCATGGTCCCGGCCGCCATCAGCACACTGTGGATGGAATTTCTCAAAGGGGCCATAGCCACCACGCAACAAGCGCTGGTCGCCATTAACGAACTGGATGAATTACTTGAAACCGGATTTAGCGGGCAGGAAATTAATTTCGTCGAGAAAATGATTGAAGAACTCGACCAGCTCGAACAAATAACCGATCACTTCGAACGCCAAATTCGCGAACAGTTATTTAATCTCGAAAGCGAATTACCGCCGGTAAACGTGATGTTTTTATACAAAATTATCGAAACCATCGGCGACCTTGCCGATAATGCGGAGCGCGTCGGCGGCAGGCTACAACTGCTACTCGCGCGCTAATCCCTCTCCTCCTTAAAGACCGCTAACTACTATGACCATAATTGCCGAACACGGATTTTTACTGCTATCCCTCGCCTGCCTGTTTGGTTTTTTTATGGCCTGGGGCATTGGTGCCAACGACGTTGCCAACGCTATGGGCACCTCGGTGGGCTCACGCGCGCTCACCGTAAAACAAGCGATCATGATCGCCATCGTATTCGAGTTTCTCGGCGCCTACCTTGCCGGTGGTGAAGTCACCTCCACCATTCGCAAAGGTATTATCGACCCGACGGCGTTAACAGGTAATCCCGAACTACTGGTGTTCGGTATGCTCGCCGCACTGCTAGCCGCGGGCACCTGGCTATTTATCGCCAGCCTTAAAGGCTGGCCGGTTTCCACTACGCACTCCATCGTCGGCGCTATTGTCGGCTTTGCAGCGGTAGGTATTTCCGTCGACGCCGTGCACTGGGCCAAGGTCGGGAAAATTGTCGCCAGCTGGGTGGTGTCTCCGGTCCTCGCAGGCGTTCTTTCTTATGCGCTCTTTAAAAGTGTGCAAGCATTAATCCTTAATCACTCCGACCCCTTCACCCGCGCTAAACGCTTTATTCCTTTCTATATGTTCGCGGTCGGATTTTTGATGGCGATGGTGACAATGTTGAAAGGACTCAAGCACGTATTCAAAGACGCCGATTTCAACATGAGTTTCGGGGAATGCGCTCTGTATGCCGCAGGGGTGGGCATCCTTGTGGCCATAATAGGGGGCTACTTCCTCAGTCGCGTTAAGGAAGACCCGGATGCCGATAGAGACAACCGCTTCGCCAGTGTCGAGCGAGTATTTGGCGTGCTAATGGTATTTACCGCCTGCAGCATGGCCTTTGCTCACGGCTCCAACGATGTCGCCAACGCGGTCGGGCCATTGGCTGCCATCGTCGGCGTTCTCAAAACCGGAGTCATCGCCGGCAAGACCGCGATGCCGAGCTGGATATTATTAATCGGCGGCGGCGGTATTGTCCTCGGCCTGGCCACCTACGGCTTTAGAGTCATGGCGACCATCGGTCGGAAAATCACCGAGTTAACCCCAAGCCGTGGTTTTGCTGCCGAACTCGGTGCTGCTGGCACGGTGGTGTTAGCTTCAGCAACCGGTTTACCGATTTCCACCACCCATACCTTAGTCGGTGCGGTACTCGGTGTTGGTTTTGCCCGCGGGATCGCCGCTATTAATTTGAATGTAGTCAGCACTATTTTTATGTCCTGGCTAATCACTCTGCCTGCCGGTGCCGGCCTGTCCATTCTGTTCTTCTATATCCTTAAAGCTATTTTTGGGGCATAAAAACCTGGGGGACAAAAGCGAAGCAACAATACGCCTGCTGTTGTTGCTCGTACTATTAAGCTCCGCGTTTTCCAGCCACGCTTTTGAATTAATTGCTCACCGCGGAAATTCTTGTGGCGCAACCGAAAATAGCATTGAAGCAGTTAAAGATTCCTGGTCTCTTGGTGCGAGCGCTATCGAGCTAGACGTTCGAGTACAAACCTTAGCGAAAGCCTAAAACAAACCAGGATCGTACTGAACTCATCCTTGCTTCTCTTCATACTGATCCCGATCAGACACTTCATAAAAAATATCTTCGTTTAACAAACCCTCACTACGCGCTACCACGGTAGAGACGACGCAATCGCCGGTCACGTTAACAGCGGTGCGAACCATATCGAGCAAACGATCGACGCCGATAATGAGCGCGATACCTTCTACCGGCAAACCTACTTGCTGCAATACCAGGGACAAAGTAATTAGGCCAACACCCGGCACTCCTGCGGTACCAATAGACGCCAAAGTTGCCGTAAGAATAACCGCCACATAACCGCCGAGGCTAATATCAATATTAAAAGCCTGGGCGATAAATACCGTCGCCACGCCCTGCATAATGGCGGTGCCATCCATATTGATGGTGGCACCCAGCGGCACGGTAAACGAGGCAATGGAGTTATCGATACCAATGCGACGCTCCGCGACATTCATGGTAACGGGTATCGTTGCACTGCTCGACGAGGTGCTAAACGCAAACAGCATAGCGGGGCGGACATTTTTTAACAGGGTTAGAGGACTTAATCGAGTCAACAGTTTGAACAAGAGGGTATAGACCCCAAGACCATGGAGTAACAACACCAGCACGACGGTGAAGAAATATTTCGCCAAATCCAGAATCGCAGAAATACCCAACTCACTAAACAATTTTGCCAGTAAACAAAATACGCCGTAGGGCGCGAGATGCATCAAGAATGACACCATCGTCATTACCACTTCGTTAAAGCTTTCGAAAAAGCTCAGCACCTGTTTACCTTTTTCTCCGCTGTGGGTTACCGCCACCCCCATCAATATAGCGAACACAATAATTTGCAGCATATTGCCTTCGGCCATGGCCTTCACCGGGTTGGTAGGGAATATATTAATTAGCACTTCTTTTACCGACGGCGCAGGTTTGGCTTCGTAAATACTCGTCGTCGCTATATCGATACCTTCACCGGGGTTAATGAGGTTGGCAAACAATAGAGCCAGGGTTATTGCGATAGCTGTCGTCAACAAATATAGCCCCAGTGTCTTAGCCGCCATGTGACCCATGCGCGCATTCACCCCCATGGCGCTGGCACCACACACCAGCGATACAAATACCAACGGGACTACCAGTAACTTCAGCGAAGCAATAAAAATTTGGCCAACTACGTCGAATACAGAATTAACCAACCACGCCGCGAGATTCGCGGCAAAACCACTTTCATAACCCGAAAGCCAATTCAACGAGGCGCCAACTATCACTCCGAGGACCATGCCTAAAAATATTTTGGTGGAAAGTTTCACAGTTGGGTCATCCTATTTTAATAGAAATTAATTATTTCTTATCGCCGCGCAAGCTTTGAATTGCATCCGTTAAGCGCTCCATGCTGAGGTCTGCTGGCGCAATCGACGGGGCCGCGACGACATCAATTTTACTCCAAATTCGGCGAAACGGTTTTTTGAACGGGCCGGAATCGCTGTGGCTAAAAAACCCACCCCACAAACCCCTTAGCGCCATGGGGACTACCGGCGCAGGGCTGCGCTCAATCATACGCATAATACCCGGTCGCAATGCATCGATCTCCCCATCGCGCGACAATTTCCCTTCGGGAAAAATACACAGCAAATCACCTTGCTCCAAACCCTGAGCAATCGCATCCATTGCGGCCAGGTACACCGTTTCGTCCTCTTTGGGAGAGCAAATCGGAATCGCCCCGCCAGTGCGAAAAATAAAGTTGAGCACCGGAATCTCAAAAATCGGTTTGTACATAATAAAGCGTACGGGCCGACGCACAGCTCCGGCGATCAACAGGGCATCGATAAAACTCACATGATTGCTGGCAATAAGTGCTGGACCTTGCTCGGGAATAGATTCAAGCCCCTGATGCTTAACCCGATAGATGGTGTGGCTGAGCAACCACACCAGAAAACGCATGGTAAATTCCGGCACCTGAGAGTAAATAAATACCGCAACCGCAATATTCATTAAGGCAATGATTAAGAAGAATTCCGGAATGCCTATGCCACCTAAACCCAGCAGTATCACACCGAAAATACTGGCAACCACCATAAATATGGCATTGAGAATATTATTAAAGGCGATGACCCTGGCACATTTATCAGCGTCGGTACGGGTTTGCACATTGGCGTACAGAGGAACGATATACAGACCTCCGGATAAACCGATAAAGACAATATCCAGCAGCACTCGCAGTCCGTCCCGGCGGGTAAGGAACTCCATCACGGCGACATTTTGCGAGGTATCGTAAGCGGCGGTCGAAAAATACAGGTCAATGCCGAAAACACTGAGGCCGATAGAGGCCAGAGGCACCAGACCAATCTCTATTTTATGGCCACTCAAGCGGTCACACAGTAGGGAACCCGTAGCGATGCCCACCACAAAACCACACAGTAAGGTCGCAATTAAACCCGGCGAGCCATTGAGTATCGACACCGAAAAATTAGGCATTTGCGTGAGGTAACTAGCGCCGAGCAACCAGAACCAGGAAATGCCCACAATAGAAAGCAATACCGCGCGACGCTCCCTGGCTAGTTGATAAAGCGCCCAGGCTTCACTGAAAGGGTTCCAGTTCACCTGTAAGTCAGCAGCCTTAGGCGGAGCCGGAGGAATTGATTGACTCGCCCACCAACCCAAAATCGCAACCACAATAATGGCGCCACCAATAAGCAGCTCCGGTTTAGGTATACCCGCCAGCAACGTACCGCCGATGGTGCCGAGCAAAATCGCCACGAAGGTGCCCATTTCTACCTGGGCATTACCCGACACCAGTTCGTCGTCGGCCAAATGCTGAGGAATAATCGAATATTTAATCGGCCCGAAAAATGCCGACTGGGTGCCCATGGCAAACAGCAAGGCCATCAGTGCCCACCACTGGTGGCTCCACCACGCGGCGGTGGCTAGCACCATAATAATAATTTCGACTAGCTTTATCCGCCGAATCAGTTTGGCTTTATCGTATTTATCGGCGAGCTGACCGGCCAGAGCCGAAAACAAAAAGAAGGGCAAGATGAATAGCCCCGCAGCAATATTAACCAGGGTATTGGGATTGCCCAGACCTTCGGCAACACTGGAGCTGACAAAAACAACCAATAATGCATTTTTAAACAGGTTGTCGTTAAGTGCGCCGCTAAACTGAGTTAAAAAAAACGGCAGAAAGCGTCGACTGTTAAATAAGCCGAATAAGCTTTTGTGCTCGTTAGCCATTAATTATTTTCTCGCTGCATTATTATTCGGATATCGGGTCGTCATTCTTCCAGTAAGCCGATCACCCATTTGCTTACTCATCACTGTAGTTCGGTCGTCGCTTTTCCATAAACGCAGCAGCGCCTTCTTCCAGGAATGGCCCGAGGCACATCACCTGGCCGCGGTCTTCCATGGCAATAACGGCTTCCAGGCTGCCTGCATCTATCGACATCGCCAGACCCTCCTTGGTGAGCCGTAAACCTAACGGCGACATCGCCGTCATATCTTCGGCCAGCGCGCGACCGGCAGTTTCTAATTCATCGGCGGGCACCACTTCGGACACCAGACCGATGCGCAACGCTTTTTGTGCGTCGACAAAGCGTCCAGTCATCATCATTTCTGCGGCGTTGGAAGCACCGACTACTCTCGGTAAAAAATAACTAATGCCAATATCACAGCCGGTCAAGCCGATCTTCGCCATGGCAACATTCATCCGCGCACCCTCGGCGGCGTAGCGCACATCGGCAGCCAGTGAGAAGGCCAAACCGGCGCCCGTTGCCGCACCTTGCACCAGGGCAACAATCGGCTGCGGGCAACGCCGCATGCGCATAATGATTTCCGCAACCTGACGCTGACCGCGCGCACCCGATGCCACACTACCGGTGAAATGTCCCGCATCATTCAGATCGAGACCCGCACAAAAATGTTTGCCCGCCCCGCGCAGTACGACAACCCGCACCGAGTGATCAAAATAGAGATTGCCGAAATAGTCGAGCAACTCCTCGGTCATCATCTTGTTCAGGGCATTAAAGTTATCGGGTCGATTCAGCGTTAACCAATCAACCCCTTCGCGATGCTCAATGGCGAGAGTTTGATAGCTCTTAGTCGTAGACGGTGAGGTACTGGAGGCTTCTGACATGGTCACTCCTTTAAGGTGATGAATTTGCTTACCCGCGAGAATATCAGGAATTATCCGGGGTGTCGTGAGTCCGAGGGTGTACAATATCGCACTGCGACCATCATCTTTAATTAACACCACCCACCGTTCGAGACCAGAGGAATGCTAAGGAGAATACTGTTGCCGAAAGTTTCGCGGCTGCGTTTCATACGCCCTTACCTGTTTCCCATTAAGGCTTCCCACCCCCACCACCATTTACTGCCCTTGTTGCTGTCAGCCTTGTGTTATTTCCCACAAACGGCCAGCGCAGAACACCAACCGTGGACGGTTAGTCTGTATTTTGAGAACGACTTGTTCGGTGAGACCGATCAAAATTACACCAACGGCACTCGCCTGTCCTGGGCGTCTCCCGACACCGCTTCTTTTGAAAACGATCCGCAGTTTCCCGCCTGGTTGCGCTTACTCAATCACAACCTGCGCTATTTCCACGACGACGGCGACGATCTTGAGCACAACCTGGTGCTTAGCCTCGGGCAATTAATGTATACCCCCTCCGATGTCGACACCTCCGCGCCGCTGCCAAACCAACGGCCTTATGCCGGTTATTTATACGCCGGGATTGCCTACCACACCCGGAACGAATGGGCGCTGGACACCATGGAAATCAATATCGGCATCGTCGGCCCCTCTGCGCAGGGAGAGCAAGCCCAAGATGCCATTCACGATCTACGCGGATTCGACAAATACCAGGGCTGGGACAATCAACTGAAAGACGAGCCCGCTTTGTTGCTGGTGTACGAACACAAACAGAAGCTGTTTAAGCGCTCTCTGGGTGGCAGTTTAGCTCACGACTTTATCGCCCACGCCGGCCTGGCCCTTGGCAATGTTGCCACCTATGCCAATGTCGGTGGCGAATATCGCATCGGCTGGGATTTGCCGGAGGACTTTGGCACCTCGGCGGTTCGACCCGGGGGCGACAACAGCGCTCCGGGGAAAAACGACGCTCGCCGTCGCCATTCCGACAAGCCCATTTCCGGGCTACACGCGTTTATTTCGGTCGATGCCCGCGTGGTTGGGCGGGATATTTTTCTCGACGGCAATACCTATAAAAGTAGTCTCGATGTAGACAAGGAACACAAAGTCGCAGACATCTCCGCTGGCTTTAGTTTTCTGACCGGACGCTGGAAAGTGTCTTATGCCACGGTGATTCGCACCCGCGAGTTCAAGCAGCAGCCCCATCACCATAAATATGGCTCGATGAGCCTGTCCTACAGCTTCTAGGGAATTCGCTTGTCTTCCAGCCCCATCTCGACTCTCACCCCCGCGCGCGCCAAGGACTCCCCCCCCAGAGCTCTATCCGACTGGCTATTTAATCAAGACTCCTTAACCAAACGTCTGGTTGCCGCCAGCGCCGGGGAATTTCAGGTACAGGTGCTGGCGCAGGGCTTTGCCCGGCCTCGACCCTCGGAGCAACAAGCGCTAAATCTGCCCGAAAGGCAGGTCGCGCTCATTCGCACCGTGCTGTTATTGGGCTGCGGACGACCCTGGGTTTTCGCCCGCAGTATCATTCCCTTAACCACCCTCCGCGGGCCCTATCGCTTTTTGCGGCATCTAGGCAGCCAACCCCTGGGTGAATTATTGTTTAACGACCCCACTATGCGGCGCGGCGACTTTGAGCTGCTGCGCTGCAAAGCTGCCGAGTTAGACGGCGCCGCTCACGCACTACCAGTACCAGACCCAGATGAAATTCTGTGGGGCCGTCGCTCGGTGTTTTATTTAAACCACAAGCCTCTGCTAGTAGGAGAAATTTTTTTGCCCGAGTTTGCCCCGCTACCCCCTTCATCTCAAACCGTCACTCGAAGCTAAGTCCCCAGCTAAAGCCCGAACTCAAGTCCCTGACTCCCAGCTAAAGCTAACGTGGCATAATTCAACCAGGCTCAACACCGTTCAGGAACCAACCATGCCGGGAAATATCGACTATCGGGAGTTTTTGCGCGCGGCCCGTCGCCGCAGGCCCGATTTTTTACAACTAATGCGTTTCAACCGTCCCATTGGCACCCTATTACTGCTGTGGCCAACACTGTGGGCACTGTGGTTTGCCGCCGAGGGTTTTCCTCGCCTGGATGTGCTGGCCATTTTTGTCTTAGGTGTAATCACCATGCGCGCCGCCGGTTGTGTGATCAACGACTATGCGGATCGCAATATCGATGGCCACATAAACCGCACCCGCAACCGGCCGTTAGTCGAAGGCCGGATACAACCAAAAGAAGCGCTGGTAGTGTTTGCAATCCTGTGCACGCTGGCCTTCGTGCTAGTGTTATTCACCAATCGTTTAACCATATTATTGGCCTTTGGTGGCCTGGCACTGGCGTCCCTCTATCCCTTTGCCAAGCGTCACACCCATTTACCACAGGTAGTACTCGGAGCCGCCTGGGGCTGGGCAATTCCCATGGCCTTCGCGGCACAAACCGGTGCCGTACCCAGCCAGATATGGGCGCTGTATTTCGGGGTCGTGCTGTGGACAGTGTCGTTCGACACCTATTACGCCATGGTGGATCGCGCCGATGATATTAAGGTCGGTGTTAAATCCACAGCCATTCTGTTTGACCAGGACGACTTACTGATCATTGGCATACTGCAAGGCCTGACCTTACTGGCGCTGTTTATGGCCGGTTCCGCGTTTTCCCGCGGTGCCTGGTATTACTGCGGCCTCGGCTTCGTCGCCTTGTTATTTTTTTATCAACACCGGATTGCGCAACAACGAGAACCCGCGGAGTGTTTCCGCGCTTTTTTAAACAATAACTGGGTAGGTGCCGGGCTATTCGTGTTTATTTTGCTCGACTATCACCTGCCCCTGGCCAGCTTACTGCCGGTCAATCCACCTTAAGTCAATCCGCCCTAAGTTCTGTCATAATCGCGTCTAATAGGTGTCATGCCGGTCGTGACCTACCTTCTCCTTCCACGCTTTCTCTGTAGCGACAATCCGCAAGCCGATAACTATGGCGCAGTATCCTTTTCTCAACAGCAGCTTTCTCTCCGCACTTGAAGACAGCGCCAGTACTACGGCCCAGACGGGTTGGGAACCCTGCCACCTTCAGCTTCAGAACGGCGGCCTCGATACCGCATTTATGCCGCTCTATGTGAAAACTCATTCCTACGGCGAATACGTATTTGACTGGGCCTGGGCCGATGCTTACCGCCGTAACGGTATGGCTTATTACCCTAAATTAGTCTCCGCTATTCCCTTCTCCCCGGCGACCGGGCCGCGCCTGCGTTTCAGTCATGGCGCGAACACGGCGAATCCAGGTGTCGCACAACAATTTGTACGGCAAATAAAAATGCTGGCGGAGGACATCGACGCCAGCGGTTGGCATCTACTCTTCCCGGACGACCACACCCGCGAGTTATTTGCCGGGGAGGAATTGATGGAACGCAGTGGCGTACAGTTCCACTGGTTTAATCGGGGTGATCTTGATAAAAGTGAAGCTGATCAAGCTGTCGGTGATAGTGGCTGCAATAAAAGCTACGAAAATTTTGATCACTTTCTCGAAGGCTTTGTCTCCCGCAAACGAAAAATGGTGCGCCGGGAGCGTCGCAGTATTGAGCAACAAGGCTTGTCTATCTCCATGTTACGCGGGCCTGAAATCACCTCCGCCTTGTGGGACTTTTTTTTCCGACTTTATCAAAACACCTATTTAAAACGTAGCGGTAATGGCGGCTACCTAACGCGGGAATTCTTTTTGCAAATTGGCGAAACCATGGCCGATCAAATCGCTATGGCCGTCGCCTACGACAACGACGAACCCGTTGCTTGCGCCTTATATCTTTACGACGACGACACGCTGTACGGGCGTTACTGGGGCTGCGTTCGGGAGTACGACCACCTGCATTTTGAGTTGTGCTACTACCAGGGCATCGATTTCGCCATCGCAAACAAAATAAAAAAATTCGACGCGGGCGCCCAGGGCGAACACAAACTGCTGCGCGGCTTTGAACCGGTAGAAACTTTTTCTCTACACTGGATTCGCCATCCCGGTTTTGCCGAGGCTATAGCCAATTTTGTCGAACAAGAAAAAGCGGCTAATACCGATTACATAGCGCAGGCGCGGTCGGTATTACCTTATCGAAAAGGAAGTCGAAAAGAAGGCTGAAAAGAATTAGAAATAAAATCAGTTGCGCGGCTTATACGGAGAGACGCCAAACCAACAGTCGGTTATTCGCAGGCATTTCGTTGTCTTCCTGTAATTCCAGACCGATGGCACTCGCTAGCTGATTCACCGCTTCAAAATCACGAATACCCGACGCGGGATCGCGATCCCTCAACCATTGGTCAAAGCGCGCATTGCTGGGCGAAGTATATTCGCCCTTATAATTAAAGGGGCCATAGACCGCCAACACGCCTCCCGGCTGTAACACCGACCCCAGGCCAGAGAAAAAATCCTGCACATGCACCCAGGACATAATATGTAAAGTATTCGCCGTAAACGCGGCATCGATTGACTCCACCGGCCACGGTGACTCCGCTACATCTAAAGGCAATGGCCGTAGTAAGTTGGGTGCGGACACCGAATCAATCCACTGATTAATCCCGGGATGATTTTCCGGCAAGTCGCTGGTCTGCCAATTTACATCAGGGAGTCCGGGTGCAAATGCCGCCGCGTGCTGGCCCGTGCCGCTACCAATTTCTAACACTCGCTTAAGGTCGGCGAAGACCCGGGATAAAACTTCAAAAATTGCTTCGCGATTATTGTCGCAAGCTTGTGAAAAGGGCTTATTCAATGTTGTCTGTTTCAAACATTTTTAGGATTCCTGTCGGGTAAAGACCCATTCCGAAGCGCTCGACATGGCTTCGTTATATTGATAACCCGCGACGTCAAATTGCTTTATTTTTTCAACATTTTTAATGCGGTTTTTAATAATATAGGCGCTCATCAAACCCCGTGCTTTCTTGGCATAAAAACTGATGATTTTATATTTTCCGCCTTTCCCTCCTTTCCAGTCTTTAAATACCGGGGTGATCACTTCGGCATTAAGCTGTTTAACCTGTACCGATTTAAAATATTCATTGGAGGCCAAATTGACCAACACTGGGGTTTTGTCCTTAGCCAGTTCGGCATTGAGCGCACTGGTGATTTTGTCGCCCCAAAAGGCGTATAAATTTTTACCTCCAGCGTTCGCAAATTTGGTGCCCATTTCCAGCCGATAGGCCTGCATCAAATCCAACGGTCGCAGCAATCCGTAGAGGCCCGACAACATTCGCAGATGATCTTGCGCCCACTGCAATTGTTTTTCGGTAAGAGCCTCGGCATCGAGGCCGGTGTAAACATCGCCCTTAAAAGCCAATACCGCCTGCTTGGCATTTTTCTGGGTGAAAGGCCGCTTCCAATTCTGATAGCGGCCAAAATTCAATTGTCCCAGCTTGTCGCTAATCCCCATTAGCTCGGACACCTGCGGCGGCGATAACTCGCGCAATTGCTTGATCAACGTTTGCGCTTCGTTCAAAAATACCGGCGTGGTGTGTACATCCGTAACTGCTGGGGTTTCGAAATCCAGCGTTTTTGCTGGCGAAATAACCATTAACATTAAACTTATCCTCTTAACTCTCGGCTCTTAATTCTCGATACTTCACTACCCATATAAACGCCAGCATACCGACTAAGTAATTTGGAGCCAAGGCGCTGGCATCGAACAGCCCGGTCATTATACTGTCCATAGTAGGGACTGAACTCTGGCCATCGGACATCCGATCAAGCAGCACCCTGGCCAATCACCATTTCGTCAAGACACGACCCGTTTGCAGGAGCGCCACGATGAACACATTCCGCCTGTTTCTCACACTCTCAATAGCTGTGTCGATGGCCGGCTGCTCCGTCAATCCGGTCACCGGTAAGCAGGAGCTGTCTCTGGTCTCCGCCGGGCAGGAAGTGGCGATCGGCCAGCAGCAGTACGGCCCCGCCCAGCAATCTCAGGGCGGAACCTACTATATCGATCCCAACGTCAGCGGCTATGTCCGGGGCATCGGCAATAAACTCGCCGCCGTCAGCGATCGAGCCTTGCCCTATGAATTTGTAGTACTTAACAATCCCACACCCAATGCCTGGGCCTTGCCCGGTGGCAAAATTGCCGTCAATACCGGCCTGCTGGTTCATCTCGAGGACGAATCCCAGCTCGCCGCCGTGCTGGCTCACGAAATTGTTCACGCGGCAGCTCGACACAGCGCCGCACAAATGACCCGAGGCTCCCTGATTGGGCTAGGCGCGCAAGTACTCAATTCCGCCAGTGCCCGTGGCGGGTATGGGGATATGGGTTCAGCCCTGCAAATGGGGGCGGGCGCCTGGATGGCCAAATACGGCCGCGGCGCGGAACTCGAGTCCGATGCCTTCGGAATGGAATACATGGCCAAAGCCGGTTACGACCCCTACGGAGCGGTTCGCCTGCAAGAGACGTTTGTACGTTTATCACAGGGTCGGCAGGCCGATATTATTTCCGGCTTGTTTGCCAGCCATCCGCCGTCCCAGGCCCGGGTCAACGCTAATAAAGCTAAACTCGCCAGCCTACCCCAGGGCGGTATTGTCGGTCGCGACCGCTATCGCCGCGCCGTTAGACAAATTTTGCACGATGCTCCGGCCTACAAGGCCCAGGCGGACGCCATCAAGGCGCTCAACGCTAAAGATCACCGCGCCGCCCTAAGTCATCTCGACCGGGCGCTTAAAATTCAGCCCCGCGAAGGTCAATTTTGGGAATTGCGCGGCCACGCCTGGAAAATGGCAGGGAATATGAGCAACGCGGAAAAAGCTTTTTCTTCGGCCATTAATAAAAATCCTAACTATGTCGCTCACCATCTGGCCCGCGGCGTGTTGCGCTACGAGCAAAAACATTACCAGGGTGCACAAAACGATTTGTTGCGTAGCCGACAATTATTACCGACACCGATCGCCAGTTTTTACCTGGGAGAAATTGCACTCGCGGGCGGGCAAAAACAACAAGCCGCCGATTATTATCAGGAAGCGGCACAAGCGGGCGGAGAAGTCGGTGCGGCGGCTAAGGAACGACTTGCAGCCCTCTCAGGAAAGTAAGGGCGCAGTAGAGGATTTTATTCGTAGTGGGCAAAGGCCTTTTCCACTTTACCATTGTGATTAAAATAAAATACTTCCGCTGACAAGCTTCGATGACCTTTGTAATACACCACGATGCTATTCACGCCAGCGAAGGCATGCAAAAATTCAAACCGTAAATCGGGGAAAGCGGTTAAGGCTTTAGACCAGTACGCACCAACAAGCGCTTTACCTTTTAGAGTACCGCTGGGCTCGTTCATTAACTCACGAATGATTGGCGAGGTCATTTCAAAATCATCGGCGTAATGGGAAAGAATTTCGTCGAGATCGTGGCCATTCCAGGCCGCCACCCACTCTCGGGCAAATTTTTGCGTAAATGCATTATCCATTTTCTGCATAAGGTCACCGTTACCGGTTTTTAAAACGTTATATCAAATCATTCTATCCAGACATTCTGTCCAAAACCTGGCTAAGGTCAGTGGCGATGCCGTCTATATTTAATTTTTATTAAGACCGCGAGTATTATCACCCGCCGGCCCACCTGTTTTCTCATCCCAATCAAACGCCGCTGTACGCCATATATCTTGATAGTCATAGTCGGTTTGCAGCGCTAAATTTAATCGGTTGTAAGATGAAAAGTCGCTCACCACATGGATTAATTGCACGATGCCTTTATCACCCAGGCCAATGGATCGCAGTTCATCGGTATCGTCATCGGAAATGGATTTCGGATCGGCATTAACTTTCAGGGCAAAAGCAGTGATGGTCTTCAATCGACTATCTTCGATCACCTCGCTGCCCTGCGCAGCCAGCGCCTGAACATAGGCTTCGTCTACATCCAAACCGTAATTTAATATGGTACAAAATGCCGCCGTACAATAGGCGCAGCCATTAGCCTTGGACACTAAAATTCCGACGTGCTGAATCTCTGGTAGTGTCAACTCACCGAACTGCCACAGTACTTTGGTTGAACCGAGCTTGGCCTTTAGATATTCAGGAAAATTCATTTCCACATGAAAGTGGTTGGGCACCGCGCCCTCCATATCCGTTACCCAGCTAAAAATTTCCTGGATAATCGGATCATCGACGGCATCCGGCTTTACAATTTTTACTCGCGCCATAACACTACTCCCTTAGTCAATTTATTTAAATCCGGGAAGACATACTGCCTATATCATGCGGCTAGTCCCGACCTGCCTCAAGAATTTTCTCAGCCAATAATTTTGGATTGGTAAAACACAATTCGTGGCTACCCGATATTTCGACCAGGCGATAAGCACCCAATTTATCCGATAACCTGGGATGCCATGGATGGCTTAGCGGCATCGCAATATCCTCCGTTCCGTTAAGGTAGGATTTTGGTATTCGCATCTCGGCAGGATTCTTCGAGAGTGCAATCGCATCTTTAAAAGTCTTATTGGGGTGTGGGTTCAGTTGATCGTAGGCCACCTGCGCCGCGTCTAAAGACCCGTCATTAAAAAAAGCATCGCACCACACAGAAAACGGCAACATCATCGAGCCGTCGGGGTTCTCTAGTTGCTCGAACAAGGCCACATAATCTGGCGGCAGCATGTCGTTAAGACTCTCGCCATTATTTGGCACAAAAGCATTCCAGTAAACCAGCCGACGAATTTTACTCGGTAATCGATCCGCGACGCCGGTAATCACTATCCCGCCATAACTATGGCCGACAACAACCGCGTCGTTAATATTATGCTCGATAAAGAAATCTTCCAGCGATTGAATCACCTCTTCCAGACCTGTGGTTTTAGTATCGCCGGGACGATTACCGGCCAAGGTTGGCAAAAAGACCTGGTGGCCTTCCGCGCGGATAACCGCCGCCGTGGGCTCAAATAAATCGCCGCTATGCCAGCCGCCGTGAACGATAACGTAAGTTGCCATCAAATTTATTTCGCGTTAGTTAAGGTTTTGTTTCGCGTCTTTCATTAGCCGTTTTATCTCTTAGGTCATTCTCCAGCTATGGGCCTTACTGTCAACTCTCACACCCCACGCGTAGGCCTGCGGCGCAGGGCTGGTTATAATGGCTCCGCCTAAGGGACTAAATTCATAAAAAATGACGTGACAGACCACTGCCCCGGATACCATGATCGCGAAAATCACCGCCTTTATTGACCGCTTCACCGAGCTCACCGGCCAGGCCATTGCCTGGCTGACCTTGCTGATGATGCTGACTATCTGCACCGTAGTGTTTATGCGCTACTTCCTTGAAAGCGGCTCGCTGGCCCTGCAAGAATTTTCCAGTTACCTCCATGCCACGGTATTTATGCTCGGTGCGGCCTTTGCCTTGAAGCGAGGCAGCCACGTTCGAGTGGATATCTTCTACCGGCGCTGGTCTGCACGTGGCCAGGCCATAGTTGATGTGATTGGCGGCCTGGTATTTTTATTACCGGTGTGCGGCTTGTTGTTGGCTCTGTCCTGGGGCTACGTGGGCGATAGCTGGGCGGTTCGCGAAACCTCCAGCGAACCCGGCGGCTTGAAAACCGTGTACCTGCTTAAATCGCTGATGATAATCATGCCGATATTTTTGCTGTTGCAGGGCATTTCTCAAATACTTAAAAGTTTAATGGTTGTGCTCGGGCGCAATACCACTCCATCCGCCGAACATCTGGAGCAGGTCCTGTGATCGTCGAGTACATCCCCTTATTAATGTTTTTGGTGGTTTGCCTGGCCTTGATGCTGGGTTATCCCGTGGCTTTTTCGCTAGCGGGTACAGCGATGATGTTTGCCTTAATCGGCACGTTAACGGGTCATTTCGATATGGCCTTTTTATACGCGCTGCCCAATCGCCTTTACGGCACGATGGTCAATACCACCTTGCTTGCGGTGCCGCTGTTTGTGTTGATGGGCGTGATGCTGGAGAAATCCCGCATCGCCGAAAATTTGCTCAACGTGATGGCCTCACTGTTCGGCGGTTTGCGCGGCGGGCTGGGCTTATCCATCGTACTAGTCGGCATGTTACTGGCTGCCAGTACCGGCATCGTCGGCGCTACCGTCGTCACCATGGGTTTGATTTCCCTGCCTACACTGTTAAAAAAAGGCTACAGCCCAGCACTAGCCACCGGTACTATTTGTGCGACCGGCACCCTCGGGCAAATTATCCCTCCGTCTATTGCGCTGGTATTGCTGGGCGACATTCTGTCCAGCGCCTACTTTCAGGCCCAGCTTAATATGGGCATCTTCACCCCCAAAACCGTTTCCATCGGCGATCTGTTTGTCGGCGCGATTGTTCCCGGCCTGTTGCTGGTGGTGCTTTATTGCCTTTATATATTGGTCTATGCCCGAATCAAACCCGAAGCAGCGCCCGTAAACCCAGCCGATAACGCGCCGGTGACACTGCGCGCCCTCGCCACCAGCTTGTTGCCACCAGCGGTATTAATTTTCGCCGTGCTCGGCTCCATTCTCGCCGGAGTCGCCACCCCCACCGAAGCCGCCGCCGTCGGCGCGCTGGGCGCAACCTTGCTGGCCCTGGCCAATCGGCAACTCAACCTCGGAAAACTGCGGGAAGTAGTTAACGCCACCACCGAAGTCACCGCCATGGTGTTTATGATTTTAATCGGCGCAGCGGTGTTTTCTTTG
This sequence comes from Porticoccaceae bacterium, assembly GCA_036961295.1. Classification (GTDB taxonomy): domain Bacteria; phylum Pseudomonadota; class Gammaproteobacteria; order Pseudomonadales; family Porticoccaceae; genus JAGPUQ01. The sequence goes on from JBALVX010000002.1 coordinate 536,593, forward strand.
GTGTTTCGTGGCTTTGGCGGCGAAGAACTGGTCACCGGCTTATTTACCAATATGCCCGGCGGGGTATTTACGGCAACGCTAGTGGTTATGGCGGTAATCTTTTTTCTCGGTTTTATTCTCGACTTTATCGAAATCACCTTTGTGGTGGTGCCCATCGTGGCTCCCGCTTTATTTACTCTCGGCGTGGATCCGGTGTGGCTGGGCATTATGATTGCCCTTAACCTGCAAACCTCGTTCTTAACTCCGCCCTTTGGCTTTGCGCTATTTTATTTGCGCGGCGTTGCTCCCAAGGAAGTCGCCACCAGCGATATTTACCGAGGGGTGGTGCCGTTTATTATTATTCAACTGGCATTAATGGCGCTGCTTGCGCTATGGCCAGCGATCGCGACATGGTTGCCAGGCAAGGTTTTTTAAACGGCATTGCGCATGCCCCATGTTAGATGTCTCACATTAAAGGCACTATCGCTCACATTGCTTAGTAATATTTCGTTAGCTTAAGACTCTGTTAAGTTTAGCGTTATAGGCTGTACCCCTCTATTCAGTATGTCGGGTAACCTAATGCAAACAGCCACAACGAATTTATCGACAGACGTAATACCACGGCTTCTCCCTACACCCGCCACGACAACACCTCGGCCGCCGTTCCTGTGCGCTAATTCATTAAGCGCTCAATTTGACCTTCACTCGACACAGTCTCCTGAACGAGCACACATAGAGCGTTATATTGCAGAGCAATTCCGCGCGTCCTACGACGCATCAATCCGCGAATTTATGCCGCAATTGCTCTCCTTGCATTGCCGAGGCCAATTGAGTGCCGTGGTGGGAATTCGCTCTGCCGAGCATCAATCGTTATTTCTCGAACAGTATTTTCCCAGGCCTATCGAACAAGTTCTTCGCGACGCTACGGGCCAGGCTGTCTGTGGATCTCGGATTGCCGAAATAGGTAATTTGGCCGGAACACATCGCGGCTCCAGTCAATTGCTGTTTATCACGTTAATCGCCATTTTGCATAAATCCGGTTTTGAATGGATCACGTTTACCGCAACACCTTTCGTAGAAAGGTCATTGCGCCGTATGGGCATTGAGCTGTACACGCTGGGCAAAGCCACTGTGAACTTACTTGATAAGGCCGGTCCTGACGAATGGGGTTCCTATTATGACTGCCAACCCAATGTGTTGGCGGGAAAGGCTTCGGCGGGAGTCATTGCCTTAAATAATTCCAGGCCGCTGGCCCAGCTGCTATCGCAGCACCATGAACGCATCACCACTTTAGCCAGCGCGCTAGCCAATAACTTATCGAATGATCAGCGTTCTCTCACAGCTTAGGTCTTCTTATCCAGGGAGTCAGCTTATTGCCGAAGGCACCACTCAAGGTCGGGCTCGGGCTCAGGCACAAGCCCTGACCCTGGATGATCTAGCGCTACGTTGCGATTTATTCGCGGAGGAATTTAGTCGCAACAAGATAAAGCTACTTGCCCTTCACGCTGACAATAGCATCGACTGGCTGGTAATCGATCTCGCTTGCCAGCAAGCCGGTATCTGTCTTGTGCCTTTGCCGACGTTTTTTTCCACCGAGCAATTACGCCATGTTTTTGATAGCGCAGCAATTGACGGACTTATTTGTGAAAACCCCGAACTGTTTGAACGCATGTTTAACAACAGCGTCGAGCATCATCGTGTCGAATTACCGGGTAATTTCGGCATGGATAGCTTTGCCTTTTATCGAATCACACCCACCGCCAATGCCGATGCATTGCCGCCCGAGACCGGGAAAATTACTTTTACCTCCGGTTCTACTGGAAAACCCAAAGGCGTATGCTTGAGCAACCAACAGCTTGTTCGGCAGGCCGAAGCGCTAGCGGAGACCCTTAGCTTAACCAGTCCTCGTCATCTTTGCCTACTACCGCTGAGTACGCTGCTAGAAAATGTTGCTGGTAATTACACGCCGTTGTTCTCCGGGGGCCACGTGGTGATACCCAGCCTTACAGAAATCGGTTTTGAAGGCAGTTCGTCGGTAAATCCAACATTATTTGTTGGCATGATTGATCGCGTTAAACCCAACAGTATTATTCTTACGCCCCAGCTCCTGACCCTATTAGTTGCCGTAACTAATCAAGGCTGGAAACCGCCGACATCCCTTACCTTCGTTGCCGTAGGCGGAGGTAAAGTCTCTACTGAATTATTGCAACGCGCACAGCTCGTTGGCATACCAGTTTTTGAGGGCTACGGCTTATCCGAATGTACGTCGGTGGTGAGCCTGAACACTCCCAATGATTATCGTCATACTAGCAGCGGAAAACCGCTTTCCCATCTTGAACTACAGATTATTGACGGGGAAATTGTGGTCAGCGGTAATACCATGTTGGGTTATCTCGGCCAGCCAGAAAGCTGGAACAAAACATCGATCCATACCGGTGATAACGGATATCTCGACGACGCTGGATATCTACATGTGAATGGTCGCAGAAAGAATCTATTAATTTCTAGTTACGGCCGCAACATCAACCCCGAATGGGTCGAAAGCGAGGTGCTGGCCGAAGCCGCTATTGCCGAATGTGTAGTATTTGGAGATGCACAGCCTTATTGTTGCGCACTGCTATCAACGCGCAATCCCGACACCCCTGACGACACCGTGCAAGCGGCTATCAATGCCGCGAATTCTCGGCTGCCTGATTATGCACGTATCGCTAGTTGGTGCCGTTTCCCGCGATCCTTGTCTTCCCAGAAAAACCTGCTCACCGATAATGGTCGCCCAAAACGCGATGCTATTTTTTATTTATACAACGATTTAATTAAACGTTTATATCCTGATGAGATAGAGGAAGCTGTACATGGCATTTTTTGAAAGGCTGCAACGCGAAACGGAACAGCAACGCGCGTATCTATTATCCGCTCCCGTCATTACCAATAGCCTTCAAGGAAATATTGTACTGGATGATTATGTCGCCTTCCTCTGTCAGGCCTATCACCACGTAAAACATACGACACCTCTCCTCATGGCCTGTGGATCGCGGTTAAACGGGGAAAAGGAATGGCTGAGAACTGCCATCGCCGAATATATCGAGGAAGAGCTGGGTCATCAGGAGTGGGTGCTCAACGACATCGCCGCCTGCGGTTATGACAAAGAAATTGTACGGCGCGATAAACCCCACACCAGCACAGAACTGATGGTTAGCTATGCCTATGACATGATTAATCGGGTCAACCCTCTGGGTTTCTTTGGCATGGTGCTGGTTCTCGAAGGTACCAGCGTTAGTATTGCCGACCATGCTGCCAGCGGTATTCAAACTGCGCTCGCCCTTCCGGATGATGCTTTTTCCTATCTAACTTCCCATGGCTCTCTCGACCAGGAGCACGTAGTTTTCTTTGAAGGCCTAATGAATCGTCTCGATGCTTCTGAAGATCAAGCTATTATTATTCATTGTGCCAAAGTATTTTATACATTGTACGGTGATATTTTTCGCTCCCTGAGTCCTGATCACGGGATTCCTGTTTTGGAACAACCATCGACATAACCGTCCAGGAAAGATATATGCAACTTAAAAATGCTCGGATTTTAGTTACTGGGGCTTCCGGAGGCATTGGTCAAGCCATTGCTCACATGATGGACAGACAAGGCGCGCACTTGTTGCTGGCGGGACGCAATCAACAAGCCCTTGAACAACTAAAGGCATCGTTAACTGGCGAGCATGAAATTATTATTGCCGATCAAAATAGTCCTGGCGGACGCGACGACATCGTTTCCAGGTGTCGTCAACAGGGTCTGGACGGCTTTATTAACTCTGCCGGGATTCTTGATTTCAATTTTTATGAGCAACAAGATCAAGAGATTATTGAAAAAATATTAAGGACCAATTTAATTTCACCTATGTTTTTGTGCCACAGCCTTATTCCTCTTTTAAAACAAAAAAAAGGGGCTCTTATTGTCAACATTGGCTCTACTTTTGGCAGCATTGGATACCCCGGATTTACAGCTTATTGCGCAAGCAAATTTGGCTTAAGGGGTTTTACTGAGGCCCTGCAACGGGAGCTTGCTGACACATCTATTAAGGTTTTATATCTAGCGCCACGCGCCACCCGTACCGGCTTGAACTCAAGTGCTGTTACCTCTCTTAACGTAGCGCTCGGGAATGCTACCGACCCCCCGGAAGATGTCGCTAAACACTTATTAGCCATGTTATCCAAACAGCAGATACAGCGCTTTATGGGCTGGCCAGAGAGAATATTTGTGGGCATAAACAGCCTTTTCCCCAGGGTTGTCCATAACGCGCTGGTAAAAAAACTGCCCGTCATTCGTCAACATATTGAAAACAAATAAAAGAGCCTACAATTATGATCCCCTTAAAAATAGCCACTTCCGTATGCACCCGATTTATGTGCATGTTCTTACTGGTTTTTTTCACTGGCCAGTCCGCCTGGGCAGATATAAACACCGACATCCTGCGCTTGCAGCAACGTTGGGCAAAAGTTAACTATCAATTAAAGGACAAGGCCCAGATCACCACCTTTGAAGCGTTAATGGCCGATGCGGAACAAGTCACCAAGCAGTATCCCGACGCAGCGTCGGCGTGGATCTGGAGCGGTATCATCAAATCCACCTATGCGGGCGCTAAGGGTGGGCTTAGCGCCCTAAGCTACGCCAAGGCTTCCAGGGCGGATTTGGAGAAAGCTTTGCAGTTGGAATCCGAGGCCATGGCTGGCTCCGCCTATACCAGTCTTGGCACGCTCTATTTCAAGGTCCCCGGATGGCCGCTTGGTTTTGGCAACAAAGACAAGGCTGAGGAACTCTTGCTCAAAGCGCTTGCCATAGACCCACAGAGTATTGATAGTAACTATTTTTATGCCGACTACCTGATAGAGAGAAAGCGCTATCAGGAAGCTGAAGCTTTCCTCGTCAAAGCACAAAACGCCCCAGTGCGCCCTAATCGACCTCTGGCAGATAGCGGCAGACAGGAGGAGATTTCAATGGCATTATCTAAGGTGCAACAGAAGCTCAAAAAATAATTCAGATAGATTTATTGAATGCAAATATTGCTGGTTGAGGACGACCGTTTACTAGCGAGCGGATTACGAAAGGCCCTGCAACAACAGGGCTATGTCGTTAATCATGTCGAAACCGGAGCGGCTGCGCTTCATGTCATCGCCACGGACACGCCAGATATTGTGGTACTGGATCTTGGCCTGCCGGACATCGATGGCATTACCGTACTCAAAAAACTACGCGTACCCCACGTGAATTTACCCGTCTTACTGCTAACGGCACGATCCGGCATTGACGATAAAATTACCGGCCTCGATAGTGGCGCTGACGATTACCTTGCCAAGCCCTTTGAAATGACCGAACTCTTAGCCCGTTTGCGTGTACTGGAACGGAGACTGAGCACCGCCAAAGCCGCCGAAATCACCATTGCCGACGTGTGCCTGGACACCGCCACTCAATGCGTGTCCTTGAAGGGCGAGGAACTTGAGCTCTCCCGCCGTGAATACATGTTACTTAAAAGCTTAATGGAAAACGCCGGCAGGGTATTAACGCGAGCCACTCTTGAAACCCGGCTCTATGACTGGGGCGATGAGATTATGAGCAATGCCCTTGAAGTGCATATCCATCACTTAAGGAAAAAAATTGGGCCTGAATTTATCACTACTATTCGCGGTGTCGGTTACAGGGTTAATAAATCGTGACGTCGATTCGATTGTTTTTGGTGGCGGTTATTCTTGCCATTATTATGCTGTTCAACTTTCTCGCAGCAATTCACGGTTATCGATCCAGTATGCACAAAGCGGATCAACTGTTCGACAAACTGCTTCTCGAAACCGCCGAACTGATTTCCAATATCCAGACGGAAAACCCGGTAACGACGATTGACCACACGAGTAATATGGCATTCCAAGTGTGGAAAGGTAACACTTTAATTGCCACTTCTTCTAATGCACCGCCCACTCCTATCGCGCCTTTATCTTTGGGCTTTGACTACAATAATTTCAATGGTTATCGATGGCGAACGGTTGCTCACCACGATCCTTCAAAAGGCTACTGGGTGTTAGTCGCAGAGCGCACAGACCTTCGCTTTACGCTGGCAGAATCCGTTATTTCTGAATCCATATTTCCGATCTTAATGGGAATACCAATAGCCGGTATACTTATATGGTTTATCGTAAGCCATGGACTTAAGCCCCTGCGCAGCCTCGCTAAAGCCCTGGGTGAAAAACAAAGCCACGACTTAAGTCCGATTCGCCTGGGCTCACCCAAACAGGAACTAGAGCAAATAATTGATTCCACTAATTTGTTATTAGAGCGTTTAAAGTCGTCTTTAACTCGCGAAAAACAATTTGCTTCTGATGCTGCCCACGAATTGCGCTCTCCTATTAGCGCCTTCAAGATCCAGCTGTATAACATCGCGCAACAACTACCCAAGGGGAACGAAGACCTTATAGAGTTATCAGCTTCCGCAGATCGTCTCGCGCATCTGGTCGAACAACTCCTCTCCTTGTATAGAAGCACTCCAGATCAATATATAGCGCAACTAAACCCTATTGATCTCTCGGCGTTGACTCAGGAAATTTTGGCTAAAGCCTTTCCTCGCATGGAAGAAAAAAACCAACACCTGGAATTTGATGGGGTGGCATCCACGGTTTTAGGAGACTCTTTTGGTTTAACGACCTTACTTCAAAACCTGCTAAGCAACGCCAACAAGTACACCCCCAATGGCGGCAACATAAAAGTAAGCCTTACTCAAAACCAGAGCGAGGCCATTTTAACGGTGGAAGACTCCGGTCCCGGGATAGCCCCCGAACACCGCGACCGCATATTTGAGCGCTTTTATCGCGTCGACGGAGATCGACACCAATCAGGGGAGTCGGGTTGCGGTCTCGGACTATCCATTGTGAAGCATATTATTGAACTTCATGGCGCGAGCATTACTGTCGCTTCATCGTCTTTCCTGACCGGAACCGCTTTTCGGGTGAAATTTCCTCTAGTTAAATCTAACTTCGTTGATGCGACAGGCCGCTTACCCTTATGACCACACCTGTTATTGAGCGTTTGGTGAACTCCCGCTGGCCGCGTTGTATTTCTATACTCGGCCTCTTTTCCGCTTCGTTATTTGCGGAAACACCGATATTAGAAATGGACATCAAAGACCATTTGTTCTATCCCTCTGAAATTGTCGTACCCGCCGACACAAAAGTTAAATTACTCATTCGAAACCTCGATTCAACACCGGAAGAATTTGAAAGCTACGAGCTCAACCGGGAAAAAGTTATTAGCGGCAATAGTAAAACCATTATATTTATTGGCCCCTTGCCGCCCGGTGAGTATCCTTTTTTTGGAGAGTTTTATCCCAAAACGGCGCAGGGTAGGGTAATCGTTAAATGATATTATTTTAAGGTTATAAGATGTTGTTGAGTTCGGTCACATTTATCCTGCAAGAAACTCTGGAGGCTGCTCTAATAATCAGCTTATTGCTGGTTATTGGCTTTTCCTGTGCCATAAAAAATCGCTGGTTATTTTACGGTCTCGGCCTGGGTATCGTTGGCGCCTGTATTTATGCCTACAACATGAAAGCCATTTCAGAATGCTTCGATTATGTTGGCCAGGAACTTACCAATGCTTTTATTCAAATATCCATTGTATTGTTAATCGGCTCTTATGCTTTTCTCATTTGCGCCTTCTTCATCCCCCGCCTTCATGGAATTTTCCATAAAAGCGTTGATAAAAAGCTCAACGAAAAGCTGTATAGCTTTGTTGCCTGCAATATTGTTGCCTTAGGTATTATCCTGGAAGGCTCAGAAATATTAGTGTACCTAAACGGTTTTTTTCAGCAAAACGAGGTGTTTCCCGCGGTTATCCTCGGCAGTAGCATCGGCTTTGGGCTCGGACTCAGCATAGGAATTATCTTATATTACACGCTGGCAAACCTGCCCCCTCGATGGAGGCTCACCATACCCTTCATACTATTAGGGATATTTGCCGGGAATATGGCTTCCCAGGCGGCATTGCAACTAACCCAGGCTGACTGGCTCCCCTATACTCCCGTGCTATGGAACAGCTCTACTATAATCTCAGAAAGTTCTGTCACCGGCCGCTTGCTTTATGCCCTGTTTGGTTATGAAGCGACGCCGTCACTGGCGCAAGCCCTTGCTTATGCTGCCGGAGTAACTCTAGTGCTGATTATCATTTATACCAGACGCAAAATATTTTGCGCCGGCAGCAAGGCCTTGGACCTGAGCATTACGCCATGAAATTCCTGGAAAAATATATTACTTATTTCAAGATACATTTTGCTAAGGCTTTTATTTTTTGCGTGAGCTTTGTGTTGTTTTATTCCGGGCTAAGCATCGCGGATGGCGCGGTCATTGATAAAATCTATCACCCTTATGTACAGCCACTTGAACGAGAGATAGAATTTCGAGCCCTTATGCAGGATAACCAACCGGGCTACGACGACCGCGTTCAACTTTATCGCCTGGCTTATGGTCAGTCGATCAATGAACATTGGTTTGGCGAAATTTATATTATTGGCGAACAGTCTGCCCACGATGACTTTAATATCGAGGCCTACGAGCTAGAGACCCTATGGCAAATTACCGAGCAAGGCGAATTTGCGGTCGACTGGGGCATGCTTTTTGAAATTGAGAAAGAAGCGCATAAAGATATCTGGGAATTTTCCGTGGGCCTATTGGCTGAAAAAGAATGGGGCAAATGGAGTAGCACCGCTAACGTCTTTATTACTGAGGAGTGGGGTTCCGACATAGATAGCGAGCTAGAAACATCTCTGGGCCTACAGGCTCGTTATCGGTATTCAAAAGCCCTTGAGCCTGCGCTGGAATTCTACAGCGGTGAAGATACGCGAGCTTTGGGGCCGGCTCTACTTGGGCAAATAGCCCTTGACGGTAAGCGTCAAATTAAATGGGAAGCCGGGGTTATTTTTGGTCTCGATGAAAAAAGTCCTAATCAAACCCTTCGGCTGTTAGCGGAGTTTGAGTTCTAAACCACATTTCTTAATTTTACTTCTATACTCAGCTGATTAACCACGGCTGGCATTTCCGCGCTTAGAACGTTAAGAAAACCTTAAGATAGATTAGTTAGGATGCATTATCTCAGCTATTAATAACCCGACAAATGATGATGCTCACCTCTTTCTCCCAAAAGCACCCCGTTCTATGGGCCTACCTGTTCTTCTTCTACTTTTCAGGAGTCTGTCAGGTCCTCATTTATTCATCCGGCATGTCGGGATCCATCGGCCTGCGAGACGCCCTATTAATGAGCGCCTTATGGTTGGTCCCTATCCTGCTGTGGCCCTCGAAGACTCGAATCATTGCCGGATTTATCGGTCTGATCCTCTGGGCTAGCGCTTTAGTAAGCTTGGGATACTGGCTAATTTACGGCCAGGACTTTTCACAAAGCGCTATCTTCGTGGCCTTTGAGTCTAACTTCACTGAAAGCGGCGAATTTATCAGTTCGTATTTCCGCTGGTGGTATATCCCGGTATTTACTGTATTCAGCGTTATTCCATGGCTGCTCTGGAACAAAATACGTCCCTTTGAGCTTAAACGAAACTATCGTTTAAGCCTGGCGACGGTTGTCGTCCTGGTGCTTTCCTGGCCGCTTACAAATTACGGGCTGATTCGGGGCTACGGTTTTGATGAAGGCGCCTACCACCTAAAAAATCGAATGGAGCCCGCCGTACCCTGGAGCCTGGTAGTCGGTTTTTCGAAATACCGTGCGCAACTCTCCGCAATGCAAACCAACTTGGCTTTGAATAAGCAAATACCACCACTTGAAAATTTTTCGATCATTTCTATCGACACACCCAAGACCTTAGTTCTGGTGATTGGCGAATCCACCAACCGACAAAGAATGAGTTTGTATGGCTACCCAAGAAACACTACACCTAAGCTGGATGTGATTAAAGATACGCTCGTTGTCTTTAACGATGTCATAACACCGCGCCCCTATACCATCGAGGCGCTGCAACAGGTCTTGTCTTTTGCCGACCAACAAAATTTTTCTGCCTATACAGAAATGCCCACCTTGCTAAATATGATGAAGCAAGCCGGTTACGATATTACCTGGATCACCAACCAACAAACCCAAACGCGACGCAATACCGTACTCACCACATTGTCGCAATTAGCCGATCACCAAATTTATCTTAATAATAACAGGGCACAAAATGCCAGCCAGTATGATGGCCTTGTGCTTTCACCCTTTTCGGAAGCCTTAGCGTCCTCCGCCATCAAAAAATTAATTGTGGTACACCTGCTGGGCACCCATCGCAAATATACTTATCGCTATCCACCAGAATTTGAAAAGTTCCGTCTCGACACCAACACGCCTGCCTGGATCAACGACGACATACTGGTGGAATATAATAGTTACGATAACTCTATTCTTTACAATGATTATGTGGTGTCGGAATTAATTACTACCCTCGGCAAAAACCCCGAACAAAGCGCGCTGGTCTATCTTTCCGATCATGGTGAAGAAGTCTACGATTATCCAGACTCGTTGTTTTGTGGTCGCAACGAAGGCAAGCCCTCTCCAGCAATGTACACCGTGCCTTTTGTTCTGTGGACGAGCCCGGCCTATAGCGACGCTAATAACACCACGCAATGGAAGTCTTACGAAAATCGCCCCTATACAACAGCCGACTTCATTTACACCTGGGCTGACATCGCCGGCTTGAATTTTACCGGTATGGATTACAGTCGAAGCTTAATTTCCGATAAATTTACGGAGCATCCACGCTGGATTGGCTCACCCGAGGAGAAGAAAGCCCTGCGGAAATATGCGGATGTATTTCAAAAAATAACTCCCTCCGTTACCGTAAACTCTCCAATTACTTCTAGCGCTAAACCTCCTGTTCTCGCGCTGTAATCGGGTGGGATTACGGTTGCATGCTGGCCACCACAATTTTCACCCACACATCGGCGGCAAGAAACCCGTTAGCCCACGCTCCATCAAAATCTGCGGTGGGCCACTCGTCGACAATTTCGTCCGCGCTTTTTCCTGCTTTCAATAATTCAGCAATGTTACTTTCAACTTCGGCAAGCATATCGCGGTAGGCTTGCAGATCAGCTTTGTTGGCAAGTGCACCGTGGCCGGGAATAATTTTGCTCTCGTCATTGGCAATAGCCAGGACTTGATCGGCTGCAGCGATTAGTCCGGCAATGCTGCCGCCGGAATCCACATCGATAAACGGGTACATACGGTTAAAAAAGGTGTCGCCCATATGGATGACATTGGCGTTGTTAAAGACGATCAGCGCATCGCCGTCGGTGTGAGCATTGGGGGCATGTCGTAAGCTCAGGTCGTCGCCGTTCAAGTGCAAGCTCATTTCTTCGCTAAAGGTAATCACCGGCAATGCAGCTTTGGGCGATGGCGGCTTGTGCATATTAAACAGCGGGATAGTTTTTTCGCCTTTTAATGCTTCGCGCACATTCTCGTGGGCGATGATAACCGCACCCTCGCCACCAAAGTGTTCGTTGCCGCCGGTGTGGTCGCCATGCCAATGGGTGTTGATCAAAAACCGGGGGCTGCTGCCGGCCAGATCATTGCCAGACAGGCTATTGATAGCGGCCTGAATTTTATCGGCGAGGGGGGCGTACTGGTCGTCGATAATAAAAGTGCCGTCTTCACCAATGGACAGCCCCATATTGCCGCCATTGCCCATCAACATATACAAGCCAGCGCCGAGGGGAATAGGTTTAATTTCAACTTCATCCCAGTGCTCGCTGGCCAAAACCCCAAAGCTTGTGGTCACCAGTGTGATGGCAATACTTAAGGTAATACCCAAGGTACGACCAAGATGCTGAATAATTTTTTTCATGATGAAGACTCCTGTTAAGTCACTTCCGGGTTTTTATCTAATCTCGAGTAGCATAGCAGCCCTCCACGGCGGTGCAAACAACTTGAGTAAATGGCCCGAGAACCCCCGCCGGCCCTCGTATCCCCTGCAGGCTGTCTATATAATTGCGGCTTTTCCTCACGGGGTATTCCAGTGGCCGCAGCGGACGTTTCAACATTTCAGGGATTGATCCTGGCCTTACAGGAATATTGGGCGCGCCAGGGCTGTGTGATTTTGCAGCCTTTGGATATGGAGGTGGGCGCAGGTACCTTTCACCCGGCGACATTTTTGCGCGCTATCGGCCCAGAAAACTGGAGCAGCGCCTATGTACAACCCTGTCGCCGACCCACCGATGGCCGCTACGGGGAGAACCCCAATCGCTTGCAACACTACTATCAGTTTCAAGTGGTACTCAAGCCCTCACCGGACAATATTCAGGACTTGTATCTCGGCTCGTTAAAAGAGCTGGGCTTTGATACCTCCGTACACGATATTCGCTTCGTCGAAGATAACTGGGAATCGCCCACACTGGGTGCCTGGGGTTTGGGCTGGGAAGTCTGGCTCAACGGTATGGAGGTGACGCAATTCACCTATTTTCAGCAAGTGGGCGGCCTGGAATGCTATCCGGTGACGGGTGAAATCACCTACGGCCTGGAACGTCTGGCCATGTATTTACAGGGCGTCGATAGTATTTTTGACCTGGTATGGACCCGCACCAGCGACGGCAACACCGTGACTTACGGCGATGTCTTTCACCAAAATGAGGTGGAGATGTCGCACTTTAATTTTGAAGAGGCCGATGTGGATTTTCTGTTTCAAACCTTTGATGCCTGCGAGCGCGACAGCAAACGCCTGGTCGAGAAGGGCCTGCCCCTGCCCGCTTATGAAATGGTGATGAAGGCCTCCCATGCCTTTAACCTGCTCGATGCCCGCCACGCGATTTCGGTCACCGAGCGACAACGCTTTATTTTGCGGGTACGCACGCTATCTCGCGCCGTTGCCCAGGCCTATTTCGATTCCCGACTCGCGCTGGGTTTCCCCCTCGCCGATAAGGCCATTGCCCAAGAGGTGATTCAAGCTGCCGGGGGAAAATCATGAGCGCAGATTTTCTCGTTGAACTCGGCACCGAAGAACTGCCGCCGAAAGCACTTAAAACTCTAATGGACGCCTTCGTTACCGGTGTTGCAGACGGCCTGCAAAAAGCCGAACTCAGCTACTCCGATATTAAGGGCTTTGCCAGCCCGCGACGTTTGGCCCTTGTGGTTACCGATCTCGCCGACACCCAAAACGATATCGTGATTGAGAAACTTGGCCCGCTGGTAAGTGCGGCGTTTGACGCCGACGGCCAACCTACCAAAGCCGCCCAAGGTTTTGCTCGCGGTTGTGGTCTTGGCGCTACCAGCGACGACCTTGCCACCCTTGAACACGTTGACACCGACAAAGGCCCCAAGCTCTGTTACCGGGACACCAAAGCCGGAGCCACCACCACTGAACTAGCACCGGGCATTGTCAGCGCCGCACTCAAGTCGTTGCCGGTTCCGAAACGTATGCGTTGGGGTTCCCGGCGACAGGAATTCGTCCGCCCGGCCCATTGGTTAGTGATGTTATTTGGCAAGCAGGTGCTGCCCGGCGACATTCTCGGTTTGCAGGCGGGACGCTTGTCTCGCGGTCACCGGGTGCATTGCGACCAGGACATCAGTATCGAATCACCGGCTAACTATTGCGCACAGTTGCGCGAAGCTTACGTGCTCGCCGATTTTGACGAGCGCCGTGAACATATCCGTCAACACGTCAACGCCCTTGCCGTCGAGGCCGGTGGCGTCGCGGTAATGGATGACGCTCTGCTCGACGAAGTCACCGCACTGAACGAGTGGCCAAACCCCTTACTCGGCCGCTTTGACAAGGTCTTTTTGGAGGTTCCCCAGGAAGCCCTGGTGTCCTCCATGCAGGAACATCAAAAATATTTCCCGGTGGTGGACGAAGCCGGAACTATGTTGCCGCTGTTTATTACCGTTGCCAATATTGCAAGCAAGGCTCCAGAGCAGGTCATTGCCGGTAACGAGCGCGTGATTCGCCCACGCTTTGCCGATGCCAAGTTCTTTTACGAAACCGATCTTAAAACTGATTTGTCCGCACAGCGGGAACGTTTAAAAAATATTGTTTACCAGGATAAGCTCGGCTCCGTGTTTGATAAAACGGAACGCGTCGCCAAACTCGCTTGCGCCATCGCCCCCCATGTGGGCGCACCGGAAAATCTCGCTCAGCGTGCCGCCGAACTCAGCAAGTCCGATTTAGTAAGCGAGATGGTGCTGGAGTTCAGCGACCTGCAAGGCACGATGGGGCGTTATTACGCTCATCATGATGGCGAAGATGCACAAGTCGCCGATGCCTTGTTCGAACAATACCTGCCACGCTTTGCCGGTGACGAACTTCCCACCAACCCGGTCGGTATTGCCCTCGCTCTGGCTGATCGCCTCGATACCCTGAGTGGTATTTTTGGAATTGGCCAAAGTCCTTCCGGCTCCCGCGACCCCTTTGGATTACGCCGCGCCAGCCTGGCGGTATTGCGCATCTTGATTGAACGAAAGATTGATCTCGACCTCGGTGAATTTATTGCGCTCGCAGCAGCGGGTCACGGCGAACTACCGGAGCAGGATGGACTGGTTGCGCAGGTTCAGGATTACGTACTTGGCCGCTTACGGGCGCTGTGCGAGGAAAGCCATATTCCTGCCGAAATGTTTTTGTCAGTTGCGGTCAAACAATTAAGTAAGCCTCTCGACATTCATCGCCGCATCCTCGCGGTTAACACTTTTGCAAAACTCCCCGAAGCAGCGAGTCTAGCCGCCGCTAATAAAAGGGTGTCGAATATCCTGCAAAAACAAGATGCCTCGTCACTGACTGGCGACGTCGATACCGCTTTATTTGAGAATGATGCGGAACACACTTTGTGGGCAACCCTGTCTGAAATGGGCGAGCACGCGCAACCCCTTATCGACAAGGGCGACTACGAAGCGGCGCTGTCCCTGCTCGCCGGGCTGCGCGAGCCGGTGGATGCCTACTTCGACTCCGTGATGGTTATGGCCGATGACGAGGCCATTCGTCTTAACCGCTGTCGGGTGCTGGCAAAATTACGCCATTTATTTTTAGAGGTGGCCGACGTTTCGCTGCTGGCCAGTAAAGTGGGCGCAAACTGATGCCGCTGATTATTCTCGACCGCGATGGTGTTATCAATGCGGATTCCGATGACTACATAAAAACTCTAGATGAATGGCAAGCCCTGCCGGGTAGCATAGAGGCCATCGCCGCGCTCAGCAAAGCCGGTTTTACCGTAGTGGTTGCCACCAACCAGTCCGGCTTGAGCCGGGGCTTATTTGATCTCGACGACCTCGAAGCGATGCACGAACAGCTTCGCGAATTGGTCGAAGCCGCTGGTGGCGAGATTGCCGGTATTTTTTATTGCCCCCACCACCCGGACGACAACTGCGACTGCCGCAAACCCAAACCCGGATTATTCGATGCCATCGCTCGCGAACTCGAACTCGATCTGAGCAGCGAACGAACCATTGCCGTTGGCGACAGTTTGCGCGACCTGGAAGCCGCCGTCGAAAGCGGTTGTCGACCCGTGTTAGTGCGCACCGGCAAGGGCAGCAAAACCGAAAGCGAGCTAGTCGAACACCGAAACCCTATTGTTCGCAAAACCGCCGTCTACGACGATCTTCGCGCGGCAGCAACTGAGATCATCAACGGTAATCTCCGGTGAAGGCGATTTATCTGCTGCGCTCCTTGCTGTTTTATTTCGGCTATTTATCCGCCATTGGTGTTTTTTCACTACTGGGCTGTACGGTCGGCTGGTTACTACCGATGAGGCAGCGACAAAGCCTGGTCACCACGGCCAATCAACTGATCGTGCCCTGGTTATGTTTATGCTGTGGCGTGAAGCTAAAAGTCGAGGGCCTGGAGAATATTCCAGAGGAGCCCTTTGTCGCCCTGAGCAAGCACCAGTCCAGCTGGGAGACTTATTATTTGCAGCGCACGTTGCGTCCAGTGAGCACCATTCTTAAACGCGAATTATTGCGCATCCCGGTGTTCGGTTGGGGGTTAGCCACCACTGCGCCGATCGCCATTAATCGGGACAATCCCAGGCAAGCGCTGCGGGACGTGATGGAGCAAGGCAAAGATCGCTTACTCAATAAGAAGATGAATGTGCTGGTTTACCCAGAGGGTACTCGAGTCTCTCCCGGCAACACCCGGAAATTCAATCGTAGTGGCGCAGCCCTGGCCATTGCTGCCGGGGTGCCGGTGTTACCGATCTGTCATAACGCTGGAACCTGCTGGCCCGCCCATCGAATCATCAAATATCCCGGCACCATTCACGTGGTATTTGGCAAAGCCATTGATCCTAAGGGTTACGATAGCAAAGCGCTCACGGATGAAGTCAGAAACTGGATGGACGTCGCGCTTAAAAACCTGCCCTAAAACACCGTCTTAACCCGGCTTTCAAGCTGTGCTAGACTTTCCAACTCAATGGATGGGAGGCGCATGCTGATGAACGACAAGCAAAAGACTGGGAATGATCCCAGCGACACTAAGCCCGACAGCACCAAACCCGGCAACACCAAACCCGGGGAATACACCGGCCCAGATCAACGCAAGACCGCGCGACGCGAGAGCACCGATCGACGCGAGGATATTCGTTTCGACATTAAAAACGATGATCGCCGGGACAAGCGAGGCCGCCGCAAGGAAGACAACCTGTTTTGGGACTAAGTCCGCAGCCCCGTTCCCACAACCACAGCCCCCGTAGCCACAATCGTTAACCAGCGACGTTCCCAGCAGCATTAGCCCTGAAGGTTAACAGGGCAAGCGAGGGCACAAAATAAGCCTTATCTAGAAAGTAAGTACTTACTTTTTTATCTCCCCGCCGTTATATGTCGAGATTAGCCACAGACAGCGCATTGGTTTCAATAAACGCTCGTCGCGGCTCGACGTGATCACCCATCAGCGTGTTAAACATCTGATCAGCCACCACCGCATCTTCAACGGTCACTTGTAACATCCGGCGACACTCTGGATCCATGGTGGTCTCCCACAACTGTTCTGGATTCATTTCCCCCAGACCCTTGTAGCGCTGCACCGCGTAACCTCTTCGACCCTCATTCATTAGCCAGTCGATCACCTCTTCAAACTCGACTACCGGCTGCTGCCGTTCGCCGCGGCTGATATAGGCGCCGGCTTCTAATAGCGCCAACAGCTTTTGCCCTAAACCGGTGATGGTTTTATATTCTGGCGAGCCAATAAAGTCGTGGGAAATGGTGTAGCTGTCCTCGCTACCGTGGGCTCGAACCCCGCATCGCGGCAGAAAAATATTGCGTTCTGTATCGTGGTGCGCGCTCATGCTATAGCTCGCGGCCTGGTCTAAACCCCGCTCTGCCAGCTTAGCCTCTATACCTTCCGCCCATTCAGCAATAACACTTTGACTACTTAAATCCTCCATACTCAGCGCAGGGGCGTAGATCATCTCTTTAAGCAGTACGATGGGATAAGCGCGGGCCATGCGATCGATCATCGCTATCACGCTACGGTATTCCGTCACCAAATCAGACAGGGCCGCGCCAGTGATGGCCGGAGCATCGGCATTAACATGCAGGCTTGCGCCGTCTATCGCCGATTGCGTCAGGAACTCGGTTAGCGCCTCATCATCTTTTAGGTAGCGCTCCTGCTTACCTTTACTAATTTTATATAAAGGTGGTTGCGCGATAAAAATATGGCCGCGCTCCACTAACTCTCGCATCTGCCGGAAAAAGAAGGTCAGTAACAGAGTGCGAATATGCGAGCCATCCACGTCCGCATCGGTCATGATGACGATGGTGTGGTAACGCAGCTTGTCCGGTTTAAACTCGCTGGCACCAATGCCACAACCCAGGGCAGTAATTAAGGTGCCGACCTCGGCGCTGGACAGCATTTTGTCAAAGCGCGCTTTTTCGACGTTTAAAATCTTACCCTTCAGTGGCAAAATCGCCTGCGTACGACGATCCCGGCCCTGCTTGGCCGAGCCCCCCGCAGAATCACCCTCCACCAGATAGAGTTCGGACAAGGCCGGGTCTTTCTCCTGGCAGTCCGCCAACTTGCCAGGTAAGCCAGCAAGGTCAAGTGCGCCCTTGCGTCGGGTCATTTCCCGGGCTTTGCGAGCGGCTTCTCGAGCACGGGCAGCATCAATAATTTTATTAATAATAACCTTAGCTTCCGGAGGGTTTTCTAGTAGGTAGTCACTAAAGGCCTTACCCATTTCCTGTTCGACGGCGGTTTTCACTTCTGAGCTAACCAGCTTGTCCTTGGTCTGGGAAGAAAACTTGGGGTCGGGCACTTTCACCGAAATAATCGCAGTCAGGCCCTCGCGAGCATCATCCCCGGTGGCGCTAACCTTGGCTTTGCTGAGCACGCCCTCGCGCTCCATATACGTGTTCAAGGTGCGGGTCAGCGCGGCGCGAAACCCAGCCAAATGGGTGCCGCCGTCGCGCTGTGGAATATTGTTGGTATAAGCAAAGACGTTTTCCTGGTAGCTTTCGTTCCACTGCAAGGCCACTTCTACGCTGGTGCCGTCTTCACGCTCGTTGTTGAAATGAACCACCTTGTTGAGGGGCGCTTTGTTCTCGTTGAGAAACTCAACAAAGGCTTTAAGGCCGCCATCATATTGATAAGTATCAGTTTTTCCGCTGCGCTCATCACTTAACTGGATTTTGACGCCGGAATTAAGGAACGACAACTCACGTAAGCGCTTGGCCAAAATATCGTAGTGAAAGCTGATATTGGTAAAAGTTTCGGCGGACGCCCAGAAGCGTACCTGGGTGCCCGTATTACTGCTTTCGCCGACTACGGCCAGTGGGCTGTCGGCAACGCCGTGGCTGTAAAACTGTTCGTGTACTTTGCCGTCTCGGCGCACGATCAGCTGTAATTTTTCAGATAGCGCATTCACCACCGAAACCCCTACCCCGTGCAGGCCGCCCGACACTTTGTAGGAATTGTCATCAAATTTACCACCGGCATGGAGCACGGTCATAATCACTTCCGCCGCCGAAACTCCTTCTTCGTGGACATCGACCGGTATTCCCCGACCATTGTCCGTTACCGTAACCGACTCATCGGTGTGAATAGTAACCGTGGTTTCCGTGCAATGGCCTGCTAGGGCTTCGTCGATAGAGTTGTCGACCAGCTCGAACACCATGTGGTGTAGGCCGGTGCCATCATCGGTATCGCCAATATACATACCGGGGCGTTTTCTAACAGCATCCAGGCCCTTGAGGACCTTAATGTTCGATGAGTCATAAGCACCGCCCTGGGCGCTCTCGCCAAGTTTTTCGCCGTCGCCTACCTTGTTTTCCGTGTCATCGCTCATAAAATGCCTTTAAATTATCTGGTTTGTACTACTAATTGCTGCTTTTCTGGCGTGAAACTGGGGCTCTTATACCCTCGCCTCGCCACTCAAGACCTCGCCATGTTTCACGTGAAACACTTTAAGGGTTCTGTTCTGTTGGCCGTTTCCGGCCTCGACGCTTCCTTTCGCCGCCGCCTCTGTATTTATGTGCATGTTCATATCCGTCCAGCCTATTGCTCGCCACGGCGCTAGTAACTGTTCTGCATCGGTGCCGGTAATAAACGTCTGGCAACCCATTTCGGCGATCAAGACGGCAACGTTTTTCTGCTGCTCCATATCCAGCTCCGCGGGCAAATCGTCGATTAGAAACACGCTGGGCCTATCATTCTGCGCCCGATAATGGACGCCCTGGGCCATCATCATCGCCATCACCAGGCTTTTAGTTTGGCCCCGCGACAACACCTCTGCGGCATTTTGCTGCCGACAACGTACTCGCACATCTGCACGATGCGGACCGTGCTGACTGGAACCCGTGATTATATCCCGGTCGCGCCCAGCCTTTAAGGTTTCTTTTAGGTCTTTACTACTATCCCAGCCCTGGGAGTAGGAAAAGCTAATTTCCGGTATCGGCGACAGACGCTGTAGTATCTCTGCCACCAGGGGCGCTATGGTCTCGAGATATTCTCGGCGCAATAGGGTGATTTGCTCCGACAGATCTGCAAACTGTTCGTCCCACCAATCCAGCTCCGCCAAATGCCCGCCCTTACCCCGCTTCAATAAGGCGTTACGTTGCTGTAAAACCCGTTGCTGTTGGCGCCACAGCTCTCTAAACGCTGGGTGAGTATGAAACAAACCCCAATCTAAATAGCGGCGTCGGTTTTGCGGCCCGCCTGCCAATAACTGGAAGCTCTCGGTATTGATTAGAACCAGGGGCAGGACTTCGGCCAGGGCAGAGGCGGTGTGAACCAACTCGCCGTTAACCTTAAAGCGAAATCCGCCTTTTGTTTCACGTGAAACACCCACTGGAAGCCCGGCCGAACCTTCTTCCCCGTCTTTTGGCTTTCCCGCCAACAAACCAAACACTGTGCACTGGCCAACGTCCTCGGCAACATTAATCACCGCTTTAATGGAGCGCGAGCGGAATGACCGACCGCGACCCAAAAGATGTATGGCCTCCAATATACTGGTCTTGCCGGAGCCATTAGGCCCAGCAAACAAGTTAATCTGGGGAGCTGGCTCCAAGGTTTGGGAGCCCAGGTTTCTCACCCCCTGCACGGTTAATTGTTTGATATGCACGGCAGGAGGCCAATAACGCTAGTATTAGTAGTACAAATGGGGCTCAAAGCCGCATAGGCATAATGACATAAACGCTACTGTCGTCGCTGTGGTCATCCATCAGCGCGCTGCTATTAGCATCGGAAAGCGTAAAACGCACCTTATCGCCACCTAGGACATTAAGCACATCAATGATGTAATTAACATTAAAGCCAAGCTCCAGGGTGCCACCATTATAATCCACGGTTATTTCTTCTTCGGCGGTTTCCTGCTCTGGGTTATTGGCCATAATGGTGAGCTGGTCACCCTCTAACTGCATGCGCACGCCACGATACTTCTCGTTAGAGAGAATGGAAGCCCGCTGAAAGGCCTGCTTCAGACCATCACGCTCACCTTCCAATATCTGGGTACCGCCTTTGGGCAAGACGCGCTCGTAATCTGGATACGCGCCATCCACCAACTTGGAGGTGAAACGGAAGTCTTCTCCTTCGATACGGGCGTGGTTGGTGCCCATAACCACATTCACCTCGCCTTCGTCACTCAGCAAGCGAGCCAGCTCCACTACGCCTTTGCGGGGCAAAATGGATTGCTCGGCTTTGTCGTCGCCAACGTTATTGGGGTTAACTTGAATATCGCCATCACTCATCGCCAGTCGGTGCCCATCGGTCGCAACTACTCGCAGCCGATTGCCGCTCACCTCCCACAACATGCCGTTAAGATAATAACGCACGTCTTGTTGGGCCATGGCAAAGGCGGTTTTATCGATAAGCTGTTTTAATTTTTGCTGGGCCACGGTAAACGACATACGGCCAGATTGCTCTTCCACGCTGGGAAACTCATTGGCCGGCAGCGTCGACAAGGCAAAGCGGCTCCGGCCACTGCGTAGAATGGCGCGGCCGTCTTCCGTTGAAAATTTAATCTCCGCGCCATCCGGTAGCGAGCGACAAATATCGACAAACTTTCGCGCCGGAACAGTGATCTCACCACTTTCACCTGCAGCCTCTAACTGCACCTGGCTGCGGATTTCCACTTCCAAATCTGTGCCGGTTACCGATAGCTCCTGCTCATTCAGCACTAACAACACGTTGGATAATACCGGCAAGGTTTGCCGTCGCTCAACAATGCCCGCGACTAATTGCAGGGGTTTCAGCAACGTTTCTCGGCTGGCGGTAAATTTCATTGATCTTCCTTTATACACGGGACACCTGGGTGCCGGCTTACATAATTAATGAGTGAGTCGTCTCGCCTTAGTTCAGGTCTTTAGCGATCGGGTAAGAATCTTTATATCTTCACGTTGCTCGTGCGTAGTTTCCTCTAGCGCCTTAATAGTTCGACACGCGTGAATAACCGTCGTGTGATCGCGGCCACCGAAGGCTTCACCAATTTCCGGCAAGCTGCGCGTCGTCAACTGCTTAGCAAGAAACATCGCCGTTTGGCGAGGCCGTGCCACCGAGCGATTACGCCGCTTGGAAAGCATGTCCGACAACTTGATTTTATAATATTCTGCCACCGTGCGCTGAATATTTTCAATGGTAACCAGCTTGTCCTGTAAGGCTAAAAGGTCTTTCAGGGTTTCGCGCACAAACTCTACATCGATAGTTCGTCCGGTAAAGTGGGCGCTTGCCATTACGCGCTTAAGCGCGCCCTCTAACTCTCTTACATTGGCCTGAATGCGCTGCGCCATAAAGAAAGCGGGCTCGTAGGGCAGATCCAAATTTGATTCCGCGGCTTTTTTCATCAAAATAGCTACCCGCGTTTCCAGCTCGGGCGGCTCTACGGCCACGGTTAAACCCCAGCCAAAGCGGGATTTTAGTCTTTCTTCGAGACCGTCGATTTCCTTCGGGTAACGATCACAGGTCACTATCATCTGCCGACCACCTTCGAGCAACGCATTGAAGGTATGGAAAAATTCCTCCTGAGAGCGTTCTTTTTTAGCGAAAAACTGGATGTCATCAATTAACAGCGCATCGACCGAACGGTAGTAGCGCTTGAATTCATTAATAGCATTAAGCTGCAAGGCTTTTACCATGTCGGCGACAAAGCGTTCGGAGTGCAAATACACTACGCGGGCATCGGGCTTATTTAAGCGCAACTGATTGCCAACCGCGTGCATCAAATGAGTTTTCCCCAAACCCACGCCGCCATAGATAAACAAGGGGTTGTAGGAGCCACCCGGGTTTTCTGCCACCTGCCGGGCCGCCGCCAGGGCTAGCTGATTAGACTTGCCTTCTACAAAGGCATCAAAGCGAAACCTGTCATTCAGATTGTTTTCCAGGGGCTCCTTGCGCCGCGCCACTAGTGCAGCTTTTGCCGGAGTATCTGCGCCAGGCTGCGTATCTCTCGATCCGCCGAATCCACCTCCGGTCCAAGCATTGCTTTGTTGTTGTGTATACGTATTGATTGCCCGAGCGCCGTTTACCCCAGCAGCGGCGCCTTGAGTTTTCAGCGGTTCCAGCACCGGGCGGCTTACCAGGCCGCTGTTAACGACAGAGCTGCTCACTATCGAGCCTTCTAACTGCGTGCTGGTCAGGATAGCGTCCGGGGGCTGCCTCTCGGCAAGCGAAGCCTCGGTTTTTACCCTGGCCTCCATCGTTTCTGTCGTCTCCAACCCCTCAGCACCCTTCAAAAAGGCAGTCTCAGTGCTCACGGAGTTTATTTGAATAGAATCAACACTACTGTCTAAATCTCGGTAAAGTTCGCGAATACGCTCGAGAAACTTGTCCTCTACCCAGCTCTGCACAAAGCGGTTAGGGGCGACCAGGCGTAAATCGCCATTGTCGGCCTTATCTGGCTGAAGCGGCTGTATCCAGGTTTCAAATTGTTGTGCGGGCAGCTCGTCCCGCAAGTATCCGAGGCATTGCTGCCAAACCAACTGCGCCAAGAAAACCTCCTATGGCCTTTTATTCTGTTATGGGTTTTTATTATGGCCTTATCGAACTGATGCCATATCTATATTAGTGTCATTAATATTAGTGCTCTCAATATTAGCGCTATCTCTACCGCAGAGGCCGATTCATTAGAACCTCCTCAACAAGCCCCTCACGCCATTTATGTTGTCTTGCGACGTCTTTCACCGCTCTATCATTGCTTGTTGCCGTCTTTACAGCGTTATTTACCCGTCTTTTTTGCTGTGCCGGCGAGAATGCAGTCTAAAAGACTTTGGTCGAGTTATCCACAGTTTTGAAAAAATAACTTTATTTTAATAAAGAATTTTTATATTTTAAAAACAAAAGGTTATGCTTCCGTCGTGGATTATGTTATCCACAGAATTAGCCAGCAGATTGCTCAATAAATAAGCACATTTTGTGGATAACTTGTAGATATTTGCTGTATAAGACCGGTATTACCTGTGATTGGCACTCCGGCTGCCACGCACTATCCTCTGGCCCCTTGCGCGGGCCTCAGTTAGTGACTTTTTATTAGCCTGCAGTCACTTCCCAACACAAAAACTAGAAAAAATCTCTCCGAGCAAGTCATCACTGGTAAATTCACCGGTTATGCTGCCCAACTGTTCCTGCGCGCACCGCAACTCTTCCGCGACTAGCTCGCCCGCAGCGGTGCTCGACATTAAACCCTCAGCCAGACGCAAATGTTTTTGGGCCGCTTGCATCGCCACCAGGTGGCGTTCACGTGCAGAAAACACCCCTTCACTACCGTGCTGAAACCCGGCGCTGGCTTGCAGGTGTGCTTTGAGTGTATCCATACCCGCGCCCGTTTTAGCAGACAAGGCAATTACCGGAACACCGGTTTCCCCGCCGGTTATAGCCGCGATCACCGTTGCTATCGAAGACAAACCCAGGGCGGAGCGATCGATTTTATTCAGCACAATGGCGACCCGAGTTTTAGCTGAGTCATTCTGGAGAGGTGCGTGTTGCTGGAATACATGTTGCACGGGTAAACGCTCAACCAGCTCGCGCCACTCTTGGGCTAGCTGCGTTTCAAGCTCTTTCGCCTGCGCGTCCCCGCAGGGATTTAACAGCGTGCTATC
This sequence comes from Porticoccaceae bacterium, assembly GCA_036961295.1. Classification (GTDB taxonomy): domain Bacteria; phylum Pseudomonadota; class Gammaproteobacteria; order Pseudomonadales; family Porticoccaceae; genus JAGPUQ01. Next base: position 561,077 of record JBALVX010000002.1, read on the forward strand.
GATAACGTAGAGCACTTGATCAGCAGTTTCAATTTCACCCCAGGCCCGCCTAACCCCCTCGCGCTCTACCACGTCGTCGGTGTCGCGCAGACCCGCGGTATCCACCAAATGCAGGGGCAGGTCGTCTAACAAAATAGCTTCACGCAGCACATCCCGCGTGGTGCCCGCGACCTCGGTAACAATCGCCGTATCGCGCTGGGCCAGCGCATTCATCAAACTGGATTTCCCCGCGTTGGGTCGCCCGACAATCGCGACCGTCGTGCCGTCCCTTAATAACGCGCCTTGTTGAGCACAGTCCAGCACGGTTTCGACCTGCGCGAGCAATGCAGAAACTCGATCACCCACCTTGCCGTCGGCTAAAAAATCTATTTCTTCTTCGGGGAAATCGATCGCCGATTCCACATACATACGCAGATGAATCAGGGCCTCTACTAAAGCGTGGATGTGTGTGGAAAACTCCCCCTGCAGGGAGCGCACCGCACTTTGTGCGGCCGTTTCAGAACTGGCATTAACCAGGTCCGCCACCGCCTCAACCTGGGTGAGATCCATTTTTCCATTAATAAAGGCGCGCTCACTGAACTCCCCGGGACGCGCCTGCCGCACCCCGAGCGCCAACACCCGACGCAACAACATCCCCAACACCACCACGCCGCCATGGCCCTGAAGCTCTATAACATCTTCGCCGGTAAAGGAGGCTGGAGCAGGAAAATAAAGTGCTATGCCTTCGTCGACCACCTCGCCAGCGGCACCCAAAAATGGGCCGTAACTCGCCACCCGAGGCTGGAGTGTTTTGCCCACCAGCGCGGGAATAAGGTCCTGGAGTTGATTGCCAGAAATACGCAGAATACCTACACCGCCACGCCCACTCGGGGTGGCGATTGCGGCTATCGTGTCACTCGTTGCGGTAGGCATGGTTTTTATTAATAGGCCTCAACCGATATTAAATCTTTGGTTTATTCGGCTTCGACTTTTCTCGTAATCGCCCACTGCTGCGCAATAGACAAAAGACTGTTCACCGTCCAGTACAACACCAGACCAGAAGGAAACATGACGAAGAAAAACGCAAAAGCCACCGGCATAATTTTCATCACCTTGGCCTGTATCGGATCCGGCGGTGTCGGTTGCAGGCTTTGCAGGAAGAACATACAAATACCATTTACTACCGGTAAAACATAATGGGGATCTTTTACCGACAGATCCGTAATCCAAAAAATCCACGGTGCATGACGTAATTCTACACTTTCGCTTAAGGCCCAATACAAAGCAATAAACACCGGCATCTGGATCAACATAGGAAAGCAACCGCCCATCGGGTTTACTTTTTCCTTTTTGTACAAACCCATCACTTCCTGAGAAAGTTTAGCGCGGTCGTCGCCGTGTAATTCTCGCAGGCGAGCCATTTCCGGCTGCAATTTACGCATCTTCGCCATCGACCGGTAACTGGTCGCAGACAGTGGATAAAATACGGTTTTTACCACCACGGTCAAACCAATAATTGCCCAGCCCCAATTGCCAAAAATTCCGTGAAGCCACTGTAAGCCCCAAAATAAGGGTTTTGCAATCCACCACAGCCAGCCGTAATCAATGGTTAAATCCAGATAAGGCGCTATTTCTTTTAAGCGCTTCTGGTCTTTCGGCCCAACGTAAAACTGCGCTCCCGTGCTTCTCGTTTGCCCGGGCTCAACCACCCACTCGGGGCCAGTAAAGCCAAACGCGTACAAGTCTTTACCCGCTAGTTTGCGCAACTGGTAGCGATTAAGCTCACCTTGATCCGGAACCCAGGCACCGACAAAATAGTGTTGCACCATGGCGACCCAGCCGCCCTCGCGCTCGGCTTTAAATGCCTCTTCGTCGAGATCGTCAAAATCAATTTTTTTGTAATTCGTTTCCGAGGTACTAAGCGCTGCACCGAGATAAGGTTTTAACCCGACCCGACCCGTTTGCGCGGGGTTGTAAGTATCTCGCAACATTTGTCCGAACAAATGTCCGCGCCAACTTTCCGACCCGCGATTGTCTACACGATAATTAACGTCTATTAAATAATCGCCGCGGCGCAACACAAACTCTTTAGTAATTTGGCTCTCGCCCTGAGACATTTGCAAGGGCACTCGAATTTCGTTTTCGCCTTCTTCCAGCCGATAATTTTCCTGAGTTGCGCGAAACACGGGTCGCTCGCCACCGATATCGGTGCCGCTTTTTCCAATCAGTCCACTCTGCGCTATATAGGTGTAAGTCTGCGAACGATTAAGCATTAAAAACGGATCGGCGTCGTCTTTGAGCTCGCTTAAATGCGCTAACAAGGAAGCCCGTACAATATCTCCACCGCGTGTATCTATCACCACTTCGAGCATATCCGTGGTAATGGTTACCAGGCGCGTTGCCGCCTTGCTGTCCGTACTCTCCGGGGCGGGTTCTTCGAGAGATGGCTTATCGAGCATCGGGACTAAATCCGCACCGAGCTCTAAATCAGCTTGTTCGCCCAGGCGGGTATTACCGGTCGAGTTAATGTCGGGAATAATCACCGCTTCTCGGTTTGCCACCGAAGCTTCCGGTCGACGGCTATCCTGGAAATCATTCCAGCGGATAAATAGCACAGCAAATATAGCGACCATTGCGGCGATTAAAACATTGCGTTGCCAATCCATAATTAACCATTCTCTTTTTGTGTTGAGCTTTGTGTTGGGGTTTGGCGAGCTGCGTGTTGTGGTTTCTCTGGCACCGGATCGTGCCCACCCTGATGATAGGGATGACACTTAACCAGACGCCTAAGTGTTAACCAGGCGCCATAAATCGCGCCACGCTCACGGATTGCTTCGATAGCATACTGGGAACACGTTGGATAAAACCGGCAGTTCGAGCCCAAAAAAGGGCTTATCGTCCATTGATAAACTTTTAGTAACGCCACCATGGCCCGTGCTATCACGCCTGTTCTCCCGGCACAGCTGCCGCTGATTTTTCTGTTGCTTGGTTTACTTTGTTGATTAGCTGCTGCCAACCTTCCTGCAATACGCGATTCTGCATTTCCACTGAGAGTTCGTCTACACCTCGACGCGTCAGAAAAATGATATCTAGTTTAAGTTGTTGTATCGCGGGATTAATACGGAAAGTGTTTCTGGCCACCCTTTTTATCCGGTTGCGATCTACCGAGCGCCGCAAATTTTTCTTGGCTACCACTAAGCCGAGTCGAGATTGCGCTGCGCTGTTGGGTCGAGCCAACAAAAGAAAATACTTATGGGAAACACGAAACGTGGCGTCGTCAAATACGCTTTTATAATCACTGGCGCACAACAAGCGTTGCTGCCGAGTAAAGCGCTGCGAAGCTAAACCTGAGGAGGCGGGAGTGCTAGAAACAAGTGCGCTGGGCATCACCCCCACCCAAAGCTATTGGATCGGCTTACAAACAGTCTATTAAGCGGCCAGACGTTTGCGGCCTTTGGCGCGCCGCCGCTTTATTAACAGGCGACCACTTTTTGTCGCCATGCGCGCGCGAAATCCGTGTGTGCGTTTGCGCTTTAACACGCTAGGTTGGAATGTTCTTTTCATTGCCGTAATCCGAGTTGCTTACTACTTCGAGGGCCTGTGGACCTATTAAAAGCTAGCCCTGGGTTTAACTAAACGCCAGCACAGCCGCAAGGGTCTGCCATCAAATGGCCGCGCATTTTAGGAAAAAAGCGCTCAGGTATCAATGCCTAAATTCAGTTCCTGGCCTAATCTGGTCATTTCCCGGTCTTTTTATGAGTCTTTTTTATGGGCTTATAGGGCTTACTAGAGCCTGGATTCGATAAACCCGGCTCAGATAAACATAAGTCCTGAGAATAAACCCTGTGGATAAGCCCGACTTGATCTGTGTATCAATACCGTTTTATCCACAAAAAATCAGCATTTGTGTTGGCAGGCTTAAACTATCCAAAGCTTACAACCATACTATTGGTGTGAAACACCGTGCTTTCCCATGGACTTTCATAGGGCTTAAGGCCTTGATTCTATTTAAAATACTCGATATATCCACGGTTTTAAGGCCCCTAATAACTATAACTATAATTAACTTACTTAATATATACATATTTAATTAAATATTAATAAGAATAGTTATTTAACAGCTCAATAAATCAACATAGCCGCCTTTGTGTCAATCAGGATATACTGCTCGACTGTCCCGATTTCACACAACTTCACTCAACCGCGCCATAATATTATGCGTTTCCCAGATTCCTTTGATGTCATCGTTATTGGTGGCGGCCATGCGGGCACCGAGGCGTGTTTGGCGGCGGCGCGCATGGGTTGTGCGACTCTGTTGGTGACGCATAACGTAGAAACCCTGGGTCAAATGTCCTGTAATCCCGCCATTGGCGGCATCGGCAAAAGTCATTTGGTCAAAGAAATCGACGCCCTGGGCGGAGCCATGGCTCAGGCGACCGACAGCGGCGGCATACAGTTTCGCGTGCTCAACGCCCGCAAAGGCCCGGCGGTTCGCGCTACCCGAGCACAGGCGGACCGGGTGCTATACAAAGCGGCCATACGCGGTATTTTAGAGAATCAGCCCAACCTCACTATTTTTCAGCAAGGCGTGGACGACCTCATTGTCGAGGGCGACCGGGTCTCCGGAGTGGTAACGGCAATGGGCGTCGAGTTTCGCGCCCCCACTGTGGTGTTAACTGCAGGGACCTTCCTCGGTGGTCGTATTCACATTGGGCTCGATAATCATTCCGGCGGGCGGGCAGGTGATCCTCCCTCCGTTCGACTTGCGGAGCGCCTGCGCGAACTGCCCTTCCGGGTAGACCGGCTTAAAACTGGCACTCCGCCACGCATTGATGCGAGCACGGTTAATTTCGAGGGTCTGGAAGAGCAGTGGGGCGATCAACCCACACCGGTTATGTCCTATTTGGGCTCCGTCGCAGATCATCCTCGGCAAACCTGCTGCTGGGTGACCCACACCAATACCCAAACCCACGATATTATCCGCGGCGGTCTGGATCGCTCACCGATGTACACCGGAGTGATCGACGGCATTGGTCCGCGTTACTGTCCTTCCATCGAAGACAAAATTGTGCGTTTTGCCGACAAAGACAGCCATCAAATTTTTATTGAACCGGAGGGCCTGGAGACTCATGAGCTCTACCCCAACGGCATTTCCACCAGCTTGCCCTTTGATGTGCAGCTCAGCCTGGTGCGTTCTATCAAAGGTTTTGAAAACGCCCACATTACCCGCCCGGGCTACGCTATCGAATACGATTTTTTTGATCCTCGAGATTTGCGTCACAGCCTGGAAACACGAGCCTTGAAAGGTCTGTACTTCGCCGGACAGATCAACGGCACCACCGGTTACGAGGAGGCCGCAGCGCAAGGGTTGTTGGCGGGACTTAACGCCGCTCGACAAGCCCTTCAGCAGGAGCCGTGGACGCCGGGTCGGGATGAAGCCTACCTGGGGGTGATGGTTGATGACTTGGTCACCACCGGAACCCGTGAGCCCTATCGGATGTTTACTAGTCGCGCCGAATATCGACTGATGCTGCGCGAAGATAATGCTGATCAGCGCCTGACCGAAATCGGACGCAAACTCGGTCTGGTCGACGATCACCGCTGGCAGCACTTTAGTGATAAGTGCGAGGCCATCGAACAAGAGCGTCAGCGCTTGCAGGACACCTGGGTGCAGGCTGGCTCAAGCCAGGCCTTACAGCTAGAGCCGCTGCTGGAAAAACCTTTATCGCGAGAGGCAAACTTGCTAGAGCTGCTGAAGCGGCCGGGTTTAAGCTATGGCGATATAGCCGGTTTAGCGAACACTAGTCCGGACAGCTCTAACTCAGACGACTCTAAGCCGGATGACTCTAACGCGGGTGACCCTAACCTGAACGACTCTAGCCCAGAAAAAACGGCCGCGCGTCAAACTGCAGGCGCACAAATTGAAATCGAAATTAAATATCAGGGTTATATTGATCGTCAACGGGGCGAAATAGAACGCCTGCGCCGCCATGAAAAAACCATTATCCCCAGCAGTTTTGATTACAGCGTGGTGTCCGGGTTATCCAATGAAGTGGTTCAAAAGCTCTCTGCCGCAGAACCCGAAAGCCTGGGCCGAGCGGCACGCATCTCCGGTGTCACGCCCGCAGCGGTTTCGCTGCTGCTCATTTATCTGAAAAAACACTCTTTAGAAGCGGGTCGGGCCTCAGCAAATCCGGCGAAATTAAACCAAACATCAGGTACCGCGCCCAACAGCGCTCAAAACTGATCAACCGCCCCGCCACATAAAAAATGCCCCAACCCATAGCAGACACCCCAGAGTTTTGTCAGCTCCTCGCCTCTGGCCTGGAGCGGCTTGGCTTGAGCTCAAGTTCGGAGCGAGAGCAAAAACTGCTGCGTTATCTCGATATGCTGGTGCGCTGGAATAAAACCTACAACCTGACCGCCGTTACCGATCCCGAAGCAATGATTTACCGGCATCTGCTGGATAGTCTGGCGATCGCCGGGCACTTAGTTGGCCAGCGCTTTATCGATGTGGGTACCGGCGCGGGTTTGCCGGGCATACCGCTGTCGATCTGGATGGACGATAAATCCTTCGCGCTACTCGACAGCAACGGCAAAAAAACGCGCTTTCTGGTACAGGTGAAGCTGGAGTTAGGCCTGTCGAACGTCGAGGTTATTCACAGTCGGGTGGAACAGCATCAAGCTGAAACACGCTTTGATGGCGTATTAACTCGCGCCTTTGCCAGTCTCGCCGAAATGGTGGAACAATGTGATGACTTGCTGGCGGATAGCGGCGCGCTCTATGCCATGAAAGGCCGAATGTCCGATCAGGAGTTGTCCGCCCTGCCAAAAACTTATACTCTCCGTGCCGCCCGGGTGCTTGATATTCCCGGTGGCGATGAACAACGACATCTGGTCGAATTGACCCGTCAACCCTAAACACCCGTCGAGGCCAAGACACTTTTGCCACACATTTATGCCATAGCAAACCAGAAAGGCGGCGTGGGGAAAACCACCACCAGCGTCAATCTAGCCGCGTCGCTAGCTCATCTGGGTAAGCGCGTATTACTGGTAGACCTGGATCCCCAGGGCAACGCGACCATGGGTAGCGGGGTGGACAAAAGTCAGCTTGAATTTTCGATTTATGAAGTGCTCACCGACCAGGCCAGTTTTGCCCAGGCTTGTGTGAGCTGCGTCGACGCGGGCTACGACTTACTGCCGGCCAACGACGACCTGACCGCAGCGGAAGTGGAGCTGCTGAGTGTTGCCGACAAGGAGCAACGCCTAAAAACCGTGCTTGCCAATACCGAAAGTAAAACCGAAAGCAATACTGAAAATTACGACTACGTGATTATCGATTGTCCGCCCTCGCTCAATATGCTCACCGTAAACGCCCTGGTCGCAGCCGATAGTGTCATCATCCCCATGCAGTGCGAATACTATGCGCTGGAAGGTCTTACCGCGCTGGTAAATACCATCGCGCAGGTCGCCAAAGTCGCCAACTCGGGTTTGCGGGTAGAGGGCATACTGCGCACCATGTACGATGCTCGCAGTAGCTTGACCCTCGAAGTGTCCGATCAACTCCACCACCATTTTGGTAAACGCGTGTATCAAACCGTTATTCCCCGTAATGTTCGCCTCGCCGAAGCTCCTAGCTATGGCAAGCCGGCACTGTTGTACGATCGCCTCTCAAAAGGCGCGGTTGCCTATTTGGGTCTGGCAGATGAAATTTTGCGCCGCCGTGACAAGTCGGCAAGTGCCAACAAAGAGGGTGCCGCGACCACCGTGTCCGGTAGAGAGGCAGGCTGATGGCGACGAAACGCAAAGGCCTGGGCCGGGGGCTGGACGCATTGCTGGGTACTGCCGGGCTACAGGAAGCGGCAGAAAACCCGGCAACCAACGACACAGAAAGCGGCGCCGAAAACCGTGCCGTAAGCGCGATATCACGCTTGCCGAGCGCGGGGTTGGCGCAGTTACCGGTCGAGTTTTTAAGTCGAGGGCAATACCAGCCCCGGCGCGAGTTCGACCCAGAAACTCTGGAAGAGCTCGCTGAGTCAATAAAAAAGCAGGGCTTAATGCAGCCCGTCGTGGTTCGCGAGCTGGGCCCGGAGCGCTACGAAATTATTGCCGGAGAGCGCCGCTGGCGAGCCTGCCAGTTAGCGGGCCTGGCTGAAATCTCGGTCGTTATCAAGCAGGTCGATGACCAAACCGCCCTGGCGCTGGCCTTGATAGAAAATATTCAGCGCGAAGATCTTAATGCGATGGAGGAGGGTCAGGCCCTGCTGCGTTTGCAAAGCGAATTTGAACTGAGTCAGCAACAGGTGGCGGACGCGGTCGGCAAATCCAGAGCGGCAGTGGCTAATTTAATGCGTTTGACCAAGCTGGCCCCAGAGGTGCAAACCATGTTGTCGCGGGGTGACATCGATATGGGTCACGCGCGGGCGCTGTTAGCCCTCGACCTTTTGGCTCAGGTAGATACTGCACGACGGGTGGTGGATGCGAGTCTCAATGTGCGCCAAACCGAAAAACTGGTGCAATCGTTACAGGCTTCGCCGAAAAACAGCAAACAAGCGCCGCGGATTGATCCCGATATCCGCCGCCTTGAAGATGATCTTTCCGCCAGACTGGGAGCACCAGTAAAGGTTCAGCATGCTGGCAAGGGAGGTAAACTGATTATTCGTTATACCAGTGTTGATGTGCTGGAAGGCATTTTGGAAAAGCTGGGCTAATGTCGTGAGGCGATGTTAATTTTCTTCAGTTAATAGAACGCTCGGGGCAGTATTTTTTAAAATGGGTGTTATGAGTCCTTGATCCCTTACTAACCCAAGATTATAATGCCCGCCCGCAAAAACCCATGTTAGCTGGATTGGTTAAATGGAACGGGCAGAGACATGAGTAGTAAGCTAGTGGTTAAGCAGCTCCTGCTGATGTGTTTTGTTATCGTGGGCCTTGCTGCCCTGGTTTGGGTTTTTGGTGAGGGTTCGGCCCCAACCGCGACGATGGTTGGTGGAGGTATTGGCCTGTTGGCCTACACCTTATCAAGCGCCGTGCTTTTAGTGGCCGGGGGTGGCCAGTCGGCAGGCGGGGTAGTTACCCGGGTTATTGCTGGCGAGCTGATCAAGGTCAGCGTTATAGTTTTAGGTCTCGCGGTGGTGTTTGTCGGCGCGATACCGGTTTTTGAACCATTAAAAGAAGGCGGCAACGCTTTCGTGTTAATCGCCACATGCGCGACAGTTATCGTTGTACATGCGGTTGGAGGGGTGATCTTTGCCCCACAAACAAAATCTCTTTAAGTAGCGAGGCGGTTTAATGCAGTTACTTAGAGCACACGGCAGGAATCACACACTATGAGCTCAACTGGCGAGACACAGTCCTCCAGCGAGATCATCGCCCACCATCTGACCAACCTCACCTATGGCCGTCACGACGATGGTACCTGGGGTATTGCTCACGGTAGTGCCGATATTGCCGAAATGGGCTTTATGGCGATTAACCTCGACAGCATGTTTTTCTCGCTGTTGTTGGGTGGCCTGTTTTTGTTGGTGTTCCGCATGGTTGCGAAAAAGGCCACGGTCGGTGTTCCGGGTCGCATGCAGAACATGGTCGAAATGGCCGTTGAGATGATCAACGACAATGTTAAGAGTATGTTTAATCACAAGAGCCCAGTGGTTGCGCCGATGGCGCTTACGGTGTTTATGTGGGTGTTGTTGATGAACGTGATGGATCTGGTGCCGATAGACTTTCTGCCCAAGCTCGCAGGTCTGTTTGGTGTCCCTTATTTAAAAGTCGTGCCCACGACTGACGTCAACGTCACCATGGGTATGGCTCTAAGTGTCTTTATAGTGATGGTGTTTTACAGCATTAAGCAGAAAGGCGCTGGTGGTTTTGCGGCGGAGTTGTCGTTCCACCCTTTCGGTAAGATGGCGTTGCCAATAAATTTGTTTTTGGAAGTAGTTAATCTGCTCAGCAAGCCGTTGTCTTTGGGTTTACGATTGTTCGGAAACCTCTACGCAGGTGAAATGATCTTTATTCTGATCGCTTTGCTACCGTTTTGGACGCAGCCGTTTTTATCGGTGCCCTGGGCAATCTTTCATATTTTGATCATCTTTTTGCAGGCGTTTATTTTCATGGTGTTGACTGTGGTATATATGGCTCAGGCCTTTACCGTAGATGAGCATTAATTAACCACTAACCTTCGTTCAATCAACGATCCACTTGGAGTGATAATGGAAACTTCTTTAATTTATATTGCTGCGGCATTAGTCATGGGCTTAGCCGCAATTGGTGCCGGTATCGGTGTAGCTATTCTGGGCGGCAAGTTCCTCGAAGGTGCTGCTCGCCAGCCTGAACTAATCCCGGTATTGCGTACCCAGTTCTTCATTGTTATGGGTCTGGTTGATGCGATCCCAATGATTGGTTTGGTAATTGGTTTGTTCCTAGTATTTGCCAAGGGCGGCTAAATTGCTTCCGGCAAAAAATAGCCAATACCACGTAACTAACCAAAGGGTGTTAGCGTGAATTTTAATATGACTCTCGTTGGCCAGGCGATTTCGTTTTTCCTTTTCGTCTGGTTTTGCGCAAAATATGTATGGCCGCCAATTATTGGCGCTATGGATGAGCGCGCTGAAAAAATTGCCGATGGCCTAGAAGCTGCTGATCGCGCCAAGCGAGATCTGGAGTTGGCGCAGGATAGGGCGGTTGATCAACTAAAAGAAGCCAAGCAAGAAGCGGCTGTGCTTATTGATCAAGCGAACAAGCGCGCAGGCCAAATCGTTGAAGAAGCTAAAGACAAAGCACGCGAAGAAGGTGATCGCCTGAAAATTTCTGCCCAGGCAGAAATCGAACAGGAAGTGAATCGGGCTCGCGAAGAACTGCGCGGCAAGGTTGCAAGCCTGGCTGTTAGCGGTGCCGAGCGCATTCTTAAGCGCTCCGTCGATCAGGCCGCGAATAGCGACTTGATTGATAACTTGGCAGCCGAGCTTTAATAATGGCTGAACTTAGCACGCTGGCTCGGCCTTATGCTCGAGCAGCTTTTGAAAGCGCCGCTGCTGATAACAGTTTGCAACAATGGGCCGACGCCCTGGTCTTGCTCGCTGGTATTGCTGTGCAGGATAAAGTTGCCGCGTTAATACAGGCGCCAAGTCTAACCGTAGAGCAAAAAGCCGACGCGCTGTTACAGCTTTGTGGCGACGAGGTCGGCGGCAAGACTGCAAACTTCGTTACGCTGCTGGCTGAAAATCATCGTCTTGGTTTGCTTCCTCAAGTTCACGAGCAGTTTCATGCGCTCAAAACTGAGCGTGAGAAAGTGGTCGATGTGGAATTAATTAGCGCCATAGCTGTGGACGCAGCCCAGCAGGAAAAATTAGCTAAGGCACTGGCGGCACGTTTAGAGCGCGAGGTTAATATCTCCGTCTCTGTCGATAGTGACTTAATAGGTGGTGCCGTCATCCGTGCCGGCGATATGATCATAGATGGTTCCGTGCGGGGCCGTTTGAGTAAGCTCGCTGAAGCATTAAATTCGTAGGGTCGAGGAATCGAGAATGCAGCAACTGAATCCATCTGAAATCAGTGAACTGATTAAACAGAGAATAGAAAGTCTGGACGTATCAACGGAGGCCAAGAACGAAGGCACCATTGTTTCCGTTTCAGATGGCATCGTGCGTATCCACGGCCTGGCCGATGTGATGTACGGTGAAATGATCGAGTTTGATGGCGGCCTTTACGGCATGGCCCTCAACCTGGAGCGCGACTCCGTTGGCGCGATCGTACTTGGCAGTTATCTCGGTTTGGCCGAGGGCGCAAAGGCGCGCTGCACCGGTCGTATCCTTGAAGTGCCGATCGGCCCCGAGCTGGAAGGCCGCGTGGTCGATGCGCTCGGTAATCCTATCGATGGCAAAGGCCCGGTTGAATCCAAATTAACGGACGCTATTGAAAAAGTAGCCCCCGGCGTTATTGAGCGTCAATCGGTTGATCAGCCGGTGCAAACCGGACTGAAAGCCATTGATGCCATGGTGCCAGTAGGCCGAGGCCAGCGCGAATTGATTATTGGCGATCGCCAGACCGGTAAAACCGCGATTGCGATTGATGCCATCATCAATCAGAAAGGCACCGGTGTTAAATGTGTCTATGTAGCCATTGGCCAGAAAAACGCCACGGTTGCTAACGTGGTACGTAAGCTCGAAGAGCACGGCGCCATGGAGCACACCATTGTGGTTGCTGCTACTGCGGCGGATCCCGCCTCCATGCAATACTTGGCACCTTACGCCGGTTGCACCATGGGCGAGTACTATCGTGACCGCGGTCAAGATGCTTTGATTATTTATGATGATTTAACCAAGCAAGCTTGGGCCTATCGCCAGACTTCTTTGTTGCTGCGTCGGCCCCCGGGTCGTGAAGCTTATCCCGGTGATGTGTTCTATCTTCACTCCCGGTTGCTGGAGCGCTCTGCTCGGGTTAACGCCGACTACGTTGAGAAGTTCACCAAGGGTGAAGTAAAAGGTAAGACCGGTTCCTTAACCGCGCTGCCGATTATTGAAACCCAGGCTGGTGACGTATCTGCGTTTGTACCGACCAACGTAATTTCTATTACCGATGGTCAGATCTTTGTTGAAACCGATTTGTTTAATGCCGGTATTCGTCCGGCAATGAACGCGGGTCTATCGGTATCGCGAGTAGGTGGTGCGGCACAGACATCTATTATTAAAAAGCTCGGCGGCGGTATTCGTCTGGCCCTGGCTCAGTATCGTGAACTGGCGGCGTTCTCCCAGTTTGCATCGGATCTGGATGATGCGACTCGCGCTCAACTCGAGCACGGTCAGCGCGTAACTGAACTGATGAAGCAAGCGCAATACTCTCCGCAAAGTGTCGCGGAAATGGGTGTTGTTTTGTACGCGGCGAACCAGGGTTATTTGAAAACAGTCGAAATCAACAAAATTGGTGATTTCGAAGCTTCATTGCTCTCGTATATGAAATCCGAGCACACCGACCTGATGAGTGAAGTCGATAGCACGGGTTCCTGGAGTGCAGACATTCAGGCGAGCTTTAAAGCTGCACTCGACAAATTTGTCGCTACTCAAACCTGGTAAGCAACATTACCAGCGTTATATTAGAAAGCGTGGGAGCACATAGTGGCCGTCGGTAGAGAAGTTAAAACTAAGATCACCAGCGTAAAAAGTACGCAGAAGATCACCAGTGCAATGGAAATGGTTGCGGCCAGTAAAATGCGCCGTGCCCAGGAACGCATGCAACTGGGTAAGCCCTATGCGCAGCGTATTCGCTCCGTAGTGGGTCATATTGCCAACGCCCACGGCGAGTACCGTCACCAGTACATGACGCAGAAAGACAACGTTAAGCGTATCGGCCTGATTGTGATTTCTACCGACCGGGGTTTGTGTGGTGGTTTGAATACGAATTTATTCAAAGCCGCGATTCGCGAAATGAAAGTCTGGACCGAAGCGGGTGCCGAGATCGAAGTGTGCACCGTTGGCAATAAAGCCGGCACTTTTTTTGGCAGTATCAACGCCGATATTGTTGCCACGGTAAAAGATATGGGCGACAAACCCTCCGCCACCGATTTGATTGGCAGCGTTAAGGTTATGTTGGACGCCTTCGCCGAAGGTCGCATTGATAAGCTCTACGTGGTCGGCAATAAGTTTGTGAACACCATGAATCAGCAGGCAGAGGTAGAGCAATTGCTGCCTCTGGATCCGGCGGAAGATCAGAAAATGTCCCATCACTGGGATTACATTTACGAGCCGGACGCAAAAGAATTACTCGACGGTTTGATGACCCGCTACATCGAGTCTCAGGTGTATCAAAGCGTAATCGAAAACAAGGCCTGTGAGCAGGCGGCACGAATGGTAGCGATGAAAAATGCCACCGAAAATGCCTCCACGCTGATTGATGAACTGGAATTGTTGTACAACAAGGCGCGACAAGCGGCCATTACCCAAGAGTTGTCAGAAATTGTAAGTGGCGCATCAGCGGTATAGATGCCAGTTAACTTAAATACCTTAATTCAGACCAGCAAGACAGAAATAGAGGATCGAAAATGAGTAGCGGACGTATCGTTCAGATTATCGGCGCTGTAGTGGATGTAGAATTCCCCCGCGACCAGGTACCCAGTGTTTACGATGCCCTCTCGGTCGAGAAAGGTGACTTAACTCTGGAAGTCCAACAGCAGTTGGGCGACGGCGTAGTACGCACCATCGCCATGGGTGCTTCCGAAGGTTTAAGCCGAGGCTTAGTCGCCACCAACACCGGCGCACCGATTATGGTGCCGGTTGGTCAGGGCACTCTGGGTCGCATCATGGATGTGCTGGGTAACCCCATTGATGAAGCGGGCCCGATCGACCACGATACGCGTTTGCCGATTCACCGCGAAGCGCCAAATTACGCCGACCAGTCTTCGGCGATTGAGTTGCTGGAAACCGGTATTAAAGTTATCGATCTTATTATGCCCATCTCCAAGGGTGGTAAGGTCGGTCTGTTTGGTGGTGCGGGTGTTGGTAAAACCGTAACGCTGATGGAATTGATCCGTAACATCGCTATTGAGCACTCCGGCTTCTCTGTATTTGCCGGTGTAGGTGAGCGTACTCGTGAAGGTAATGATTTTTACCACGAGATGAAAGAATCCGACGTACTCGACAAAGTGGCACTGGTTTATGGCCAAATGAACGAGCCTCCCGGTAACCGTTTGCGTGTTGCCCTGACGGGTTTGACCATGGCGGAGCACTTTCGCGATCAAGGCCGCGATGTCTTGATGTTCGTCGATAATATTTATCGCTACACCCTCGCGGGCACCGAAGTATCGGCGCTGCTGGGTCGTATGCCATCTGCGGTAGGTTATCAGCCTACTTTGGCGGAAGAAATGGGCGTATTACAAGAGCGTATTACCTCCACTAAAACCGGTTCTATCACTTCGTTCCAGGCGGTCTATGTACCTGCGGATGATTTGACCGATCCATCGCCTGCAACTACCTTTGCTCACCTGGACGCGACTCTGGTATTGTCCCGTCAAATTGCCGAGCTGGGTATTTATCCGGCGGTAGATCCTCTCGATTCTACCTCGCGCTTGCTCGATCCCCTGGTGATTGGTCAAGAGCACTACGATGTGGCGCGCGGTGTACAATCTGTATTGCAACGCTATAAAGAATTGCGCGACATTATCGCCATTCTCGGTATGGACGAACTTTCTGAAGAAGATAAGCAAACCGTAGATCGCGCCCGTAAAATTCAGCGCTTCCTGTCGCAGCCCTTCTTTGTTGCGGAAATCTTTACCGGCAGCCCCGGTAAGTATGTCCCCATTAAAGAAACCATTGCCAGCTTTAAAGGCATTCTCGAAGGTGAATATGACGACCTGCCTGAACAGGCTTTCTACATGGTCGGCTCCATCGAAGAAGTTGTCGAAAAAGCCAAGGAACTGAAGGCGTAATACATGACCATGACCTTTCATTGCGATATCGTTTCCGCCGAGGAGTCCATGTTCTCCGGTTTGGCTGAAATGATTATTGTTAACGGCTCTCAGGGCGAGCTGGGTGTTGCCTATGGCCATGCGCCCTTGCTAACCGACCTCAAACCCGGCCCTGTGCGCGTTATCAAGCAAGGCGGCGAAGAGGAAATTTATTTTCTCTCCGGTGGTTTTCTCGAAGTTCAGCCGCATCTGGTTTCAGTGCTTGCCGATACCGGCATTCGCGCTGACGATCTCGATGAAGCGGCCGCGGCACAGGCAGTAAAAGACGCCGAGGAAGAAATGTTGAATAAGTCTGGTGACATGGACCTAACCTTGGCGGCAACTCGTCTGGCTCAGGCCTCTGCCCAGTTGCGCACCATTGATGAACTGCGACGTCGAGCCAAGTCTGGACGTTAATCTTTGTGGTAATGCTATCAAGTGGTGATTTTAAAAGGCAGCTTTGGCTGCCTTTTTTATTGTGCGAGTTAAACTCGGCTTGGTGCTGATCTCCCGGCTTGATACTATTCGCTTGATGAGTGGTATCGTTTGGATATAAAACCGCAATGCCAGCACGTCATATCAGCCGCCATACCAGAATAAGGAAAACCCCTTGAGCGCCATTGATATTATTATTCTCGCCGCAGGCAAAGGCACCCGGATGCGCTCCGAGCTGCCCAAGGTTCTGCATCGTTTGGCAGGCAAGCCGCTGATTACGCATGTGCTGGATGCGGCAAGTGCGCTGGCCGACGGCCGCATTACGGTGGTTGCCGGGCACGGTATGGATTTGGTACAAGGCGAAATAGAGAATTTTCAAGGGGAGCTTCAGCAACGCACTAAAAACAGCTGCCCCATAAAGTGTATTGAACAAAAAGAACAACTTGGCTCCGGCCACGCCGTGCAACAGGCGATTCCCGGCCTTGATAACAGCGCCAGCACCGCACTGGTGTTGTACGGCGATGTGCCTTTGCTCGACACCCGCACCCTGGAGCGCATGCTGGTCAGTGCGGCACAGGGCAAGCTGACTTTATTGACGGTGGTACTTAGCGATCCTTCTGGTTACGGTCGCATTCTGCGCGATTCCGCAGATCAGGTCATTGGTATTGTTGAACAAAAAGACGCCAGCGTAGATCAGCTCGCTATTGCGGAAATAAACACCGGCATTATGGCGATGCCGGTGACTCGTCTGAAAGAATGGCTACCGCAACTCAGCAACGACAATGCTCAGGGCGAGTACTATCTCACCGACATTGTGGCGCTTGCTGCTCAACAAAAAATGGTTATTGAAACACTGCATCCGGAATCCATAGAAGAAGTTGAAGGCGTCAACAATCGCAGTCAACTTGCCCGGCTTGAGCGCTACTATCAAGCTCGTCAGGCCGAAACTTTAATGGAGGCGGGGGTTGCCCTGGCCGACCCGGCTCGCTTTGATTGCCGGGGCAGTATTACGGCGGGTCGCGATGTCTTTATCGACATTAATTGCGTATTCGCCGGGGAAGTTGCTTTGGGAGATGGGGTTAGCATCGGCCCCAATTGCTCTATCGCTAATGCGACCATCGGTGACGGTGCGATCATCAAGGCCAACACCGTAATAGAAGGCCCGGTGACGATTGAGGCCGGGGTTCAGGTCGGCCCGTTTGCGCGGTTGCGGGAAGGCACCGTGTTGCGCAAGCACGCCAAGGTCGGCAACTTTGTCGAAATTAAAAAAACCGAACTCGGCGAAGGCAGCAAAGCCAGCCATCTCAGTTATCTTGGTGACACCCGCCTCGGCAAAGACGTTAACGTGGGTGCTGGCACCATTACCTGTAACTACGACGGTGTTAACAAACACCGCACCGACATCGGCGATAATGTCTTCGTCGGCTCCAATAGCTCGTTGGTAGCGCCGGTGGCTATTGGCGAAGGCGCAACGATTGGCGCTGGCTCCACGATTACTCGCGACGTGCCGCCAAGCAGTTTAAGTGTGGCGCGGGGCAAACAAAAAACCATCGAGGGTTGGCAGCGTCCTGAGAAAAAAGGACCTGAGAAAAACAGCCCCGAGAAACGAGAGAAGTAAGCTATGTGTGGAATTGTCGCGGCGACCGCCCAACGCAATGTTGTCGGTATTCTTCTGGAAGGTTTGCGTCGTCTCGAATATCGAGGCTACGATTCCGCCGGGCTAGTGATCGCCCAAAGCGATGGCCTGGAATGTCGTAAACATCAGGGTAAGGTCGCGGTTCTAGAAGCCGATCTCGACGCCAACCCCCTGCAGGGACAATTGGGTATTGCCCATACCCGTTGGGCGACTCATGGGGTGCCCAGCGAAGCTAACTCTCATCCGCATCAGTCGGGCGATATCGCCCTGGTGCACAACGGCATCATCGAAAACTACCGGGCATTGCGCGCCGAGCTGGAGCAGCTCGATTACCACTTCGAATCCGAAACCGATACCGAAGTCGTCGTTCATCTTATTAATCACCTGGTGAACACCAGCGATTCACTGCTTAGCGCGGTTCGGCAAACCATTGCGCGACTCGAAGGAGCTTATGCGCTCGCGGTGGTCTCCAGCAGAGAGCCGGGGGTTTTGATCGGCGCCCGTAGTGGTAGCCCGCTGGTACTTGGCGTGGGTATTGAAGAGAATTTTCTCGCCTCCGATCAGCTTGCCCTGCGGCAGGTCACCGATCGTTTTGTTTTTCTGCAGGAAGGCGACCTGGTACAGCTCGACACCAAAGCCATTCGCATTGAAAACCGCGCGGGTAAAGTCGTCGAGCCGGCTATTGTGACGCTCACCGACAGCCCGGACCACGGTGATAAAGGCAACTATCGGCATTTTATGCTGAAGGAAATCTACGAGCAGCCCAAGGTATTAAAAGCCACGCTCGAAGGCCGCATCAGTGACAAACACGTATTGCCGGAAGCCTTTGGTCGCGATGCGGTTGCGTGTTTTAAACAAGTCGAAAATGTTCACATCGTCGCCTGTGGCACCAGCTACCACGCGGGTTTAGTGGCGCGCTACTGGCTCGAAGACTGGGCGGGCATTCCCTGTCAGGTCGAAGTCGCCAGCGAATATCGCTATCGCGCGGTGGTAGTACCGAAAAACACTTTGTTTGTCACCCTCTCTCAATCCGGCGAAACCGCCGACACCATGGCCGCACTCTATGCCGCCAAACAAGCCAACTACCTCAGCACCCTTTCGATTTGTAATGTTGCTAACAGTTCGTTGGTGCGAGAATCCGACCTGGCTTTAATGACACTGGCGGGTCCAGAAATTGGCGTTGCTTCCACCAAAGCTTTTACTACCCAGTTGGTTGCTTTACAGCTGTTGTGTATTAGCCTGGCAAAAGGCCGTAAATTTTTATCCGAAGCCGATGAACAAACTTTGATTAGCGCGCTGCATGCCTTGCCAGAACTGTGCGAGCGCGTGCTGGCGCTGGACGCCCATATAGAACAGACCTTCGAGAGCTTTGCGGATAAACACCACGCCTTATTTCTGGGTCGAGGCGTGCAATACCCTATCGCGATGGAAGGCGCGCTCAAGCTTAAAGAAATTTCCTATATTCACGCCGAAGCCTATCCCTCCGGCGAGTTAAAACATGGCCCGCTGGCGCTGGTCGATGCCGATATGCCGGTGGTCGCGGTCGCCCCCAATAACGAGTTGTTAGAAAAATTAAAATCTAACCTACACGAAGTACAGGCGCGAGGCGGACAATTATTTGTGTTTGCCGATCACGATGCCGGCTTTGAAAACCAGGCTGGCCTCACCGTGGTGGATATTCCCCACGTACCGCTGAGCATCGAGGCCATCGTCTACACTCTCCCGCTACAGTTACTGTCCTATCATGTCGCCGTGCTAAAAGGCACCGATGTTGATCAGCCGAGGAATTTGGCGAAGTCCGTAACAGTAGAATAAAAAACAGCTTGTAAGGTCATTAATATGCCAAAAATAAAAACACACACGTCAAGTAATCCACTAAATACTATGCCCGATAAAAAGGGCTATTTCGGCGAGTATGGTGGCCAAATCATTCCGCCCGACCTAATAAAAATAATGAATGAAATTAACGATGCCTACGATGAAATTATTCAAATGGAATCGTTTCAAACTGAATTGCAAATGCTCTACCGCGACTACGTGGGTCGACCCAGTCCGATTTATTTAGCAAAACGTTTAACCGCAAGCTGTGGCGGCGCGCGTATCTTTCTAAAGCGCGAAGATTTAAATCATACCGGCGCCCACAAAATAAACCATTGCCTTGGCGAAGCGCTATTAGCGAAACATATGGGCAAAACTAAAGTGTTGGCGGAAACCGGTGCGGGTCAACACGGTGTGGCTTTGGCGACGGCATGCGCTCTGGTGGGCATTGATTGCGAAATTCATATGGGTGAAGTGGATATTGAGAAGGAGCATCCGAACGTCACCAAAATGAAAATTTTAGGTTGTACCCTGGTTCCGGTATCTCGCGGCACTCGAACATTAAAAGACGCCGTGGACAGTGCGTTTGAAGAATATCTAAAAGACCCGGTGAATTATTTATATGCCATTGGCTCGGTGGTAGGGCCACACCCCTTCCCTAAAATGGTGCGGGACTTCCAGAGTATTGTGGGCAGAGAGGCGCGGGAACAGTTTTTGACCAGAGAAAATAAGTTGCCAGATCTGTTAGTGGCCTGCGTTGGTGGTGGCTCTAACTCCATCGGTTTGTTTTCCGCATTTCTGGAGGATGAGTCGGTGAAGATGGTTGGCGTGGAGCCTGCGGGTAAGGGCCTCGATACCGATGACCACGCGGCAACAATGACGCTGGGGGTGAAAGGCGCGCTCCACGGCTTCGAGTGTTATAACTTGCAGGATAAAGACGGTAATCCCTTGCCGGTTTACTCCATCGCTTCCGGTTTGGATTATCCCGCCGTTGGCCCCCAGCATTGCCATCTAAAAGACATTAAGCGCGTTGAGTATAAAGCCATCGATGACGACGAGTGCCTGGATGCATTTATGCAGCTGTCTCGCTTGGAGGGCATTATCCCGGCCTTAGAGAGTGCCCACGCTGTTGCTTATGCGATGAAAGTAGCCAGGGCCATGTCCAAGGAAGACACCATCCTGGTTAACCTGTCCGGCCGCGGTGACAAAGACGCTGATTTTGTGGCGAATGTCTTATCCCTTTAAAAATTCTTGACCGCCCCTGGTATTTCTCCACCGCTTGCCCAATCGACCATCTCTGCTAAATGTACCACCGGAATTTTATCCTTTCCCATGGTCGTGGATATCTGGGTCATACATCCAATATTACTACTCACGATAATATCGGGCCTGGTATTTAATAGCGCCGCGACTTTATTGTTGCCTAACTGTGATGCAATTTCAGATTGAAGTAAATTGTAAGTTCCTGCCGATCCGCAGCACAGGTGAGCGTCTTGAGGTTGCCTTACTGTAAGGCCGCAGGCTTCAAGAACGTCTATTGGCGCTGTTTTTTCCTTGAGTCCGTGCTGCAATGAACAGGGGTTTTGCCAGGCGATAACGAGTGGTTTGCCGGATGGCCGCAACAGAGGTTTTTCAACTTTGAGCGCTAAGTCGGCAAAAATTTGGGAAAGGTCTTTTACTTTGTCGGTTAATAATTTTGCGCCGGACTCTCCTGGTAGCAGATCGGCATAATCCTTCAGCATTGATCCACAACCTGAGGCGGTCATTAATACCGCATCAATAGCTCTTAAATCCCAGGTCTCCAAATTTTGTCGCGCCATGTCTTCGGCTTGCTGTCTTTTGCCTAAGTGATGGGGCAAGGCACCACAACATCCGGCTTTGGATTTTTCGGGAACGACTACCGCACAGCCGTGGCGAGTTAATACGCGTACGGTAGCGGTATCAATTTCCGGGGCAAGCGCGTTTTGCACACAACCCAAAATCAGCGCAACTCGTTTTAGTTCTTCGCCTTCGGCGGGATAGATTCCGGGTGTTATGAGTGCCTTCGTGTCGGGAATACGTTCGGGTACCAATGCACCCAGTGCGGCGACGGACGAAGAAAAACGTCCAATAAACCCGACCAGGGGATTGACTATTTTCCCAAAGCGCAGTGCGCGGCGAAACCAGACGACGTCTGGTAAGAGACGAGCCAGCGTTCCACGTATGGTTCGTTGAGTGAAAGACCGTCGACCACTTTGCTCAATGCGCTCGCGACCCAAATCGATTAAATGCCGATAAGAAACTCCGGAAGGACAGGTGCTTTCGCAGCTTAAGCAGGACAGGCAGTGATCGAGACTGGTAATGATTTCCGGGCTGGGTTCAGCTTCGGTTTCCAGCAAATCCTGAATTAAGGTGATGCGTCCCCGCGGGCCTTCCAGTTCATTTCCGGTCAGCTGATAAGTAGGACAGGTCGCGTTACAAAAGCCGCAGTGCACGCACTTTCGCAAAGCTTCTTCGGCCTTTTGTATCGCCGGGTCAGTTTTTTGTTGTTCGCTAAAATGAGTTTGCATATATTTATTGTGTCTTAAAGGCCTGCATACATCCGGCCAGGGTTTAATACGCCGTTTGGATCAAAGCTGCGCTTCACTCGTTGGCTCAAGGCGGCAAGGGCTTCCGGCTGAGGCTGGAAGACCTGAGTATTTCGGCGGTGGTCGGCGGCGTTATCACCGCCAGTGACTTGCCATAAAGTGGCGTGGCCGCCCCAGGGTTCCATTGCCGAACGTATGGCGTGTTCGGAATTCTTTGCTGGGACGCCCGCCTGGGTATTTACCGGACAGGATAGCCAGATCAACCCTCCGGCTTGATCGCTAAACCACGAAACCTCGGGATTATTTTGGAAAACTTTCTCGGTAATATTACGGGCCACTTGCCAGCCGACGGCGGGTGGCACGGAAAGTCGCCAGCACTCTTTTTGTTGAGCGTTGCTGGCTTGAAAGCCAGAGGACAAAAAATGTAAGTTTCCGACTTCATTCCAGAACACCCGGGAATCTGCGCTGTGTAATACTCCCACATGGTTTGGGCGAGCATAATCATTACTGTTAGTAAGCAATTCCCGCAAAGCATTAATGCGATGTTCGACGGAAGGTTCTGGGCCTTCCACGCGTAGAGCGATTACTGAGCTTTGAGGGTTGTTTGCAAAAACACTGGAAATCGAAGACCGAGCAGGCCGCGTGGATAAAGACGCGGGCAAATAGCTCGCCCCGCTAATACTATTGGGCGTTGCCGCCGCTGAGCCTATACAGCGTGAGGCATCCTCGTCGCTGAGTCCAAATAATAATAGCGTACGTGTTTTTTCTGGCATCGGCAGCACCTTAACGGTTACTTCCCAGCATGCGGCTAAGGTTCCCCAGGAGCCAGCCATTAGTTTCGACAAATCAAAGCCGGTGACATTTTTAACCACGCGACCGCCGGATTTAAACGGCTCGCCACGACCGCTGACCGCGCGAAAGCCCAAAAAGTGATCCCGTGCGGCACCGGCATAAAACCGCCGTGGGCCAGAAATATTCCCCGCGAGTACTCCGCCTAAGGTGCCTCTTTTTTTAGGCAAGGAGTTTTGTTTTTCAGATAAGGTGCCGCCATTTTCAGTGAAGCTGCGCTGTTTTTCAGACAAATGATCGTGAAAAATTCCAGAATAATCCGGGGGTTCAAAAGCCAGCATTTGTCGGTGCTCAGTTAAAAGTTTTTCGATATCTGCGAGTGGTGTTCCCGCTCCGGCGGTAAGCACCAGTTCATTGGGCTCATATTGGCTGACACCGGAAAAGCCGGATAAATCGAGAATACCCTCGGCATCCACCGGGCGACCAATACCGATTTTGGAGCCACTGCCTTGCACGGCCAAGGCAGACTCGTGGGCATTGGCCCACTGAATAACGTCGATCAATTGTTCCGTTGTATTTGGCTTAAATATTTCAGACATCTTATTTTTTCTGTGAGCTTCCTGCGCGATTAAAGACGTGGCAGTTCGGGAAACGGTAGTTCGCCATTGTGAACGTGCATATGGCCCAGTTCGGCACAGCGATGCAGGGTCGGGAATACTTTTCCGGGATTAAGCCGACCTTCGGGATCAAAAGCACACTTTACCCGCATCTGCTGGTTGAGATCGCCCTGGTCAAAAATAACCCCCATTAAATCCCGTTTCTCTACGCCAATTCCGTGCTCGCCGGTCAGCACACCGCCGACCTCGACACAGAGTCTTAGAATATCCGCGCCGAAGGCTTCCGCGATTTCCAGCTCTCCCGGAATATTGGAGTCGTACATAATCAGCGGGTGTAAATTACCGTCGCCGGCGTGAAACACATTGGCGACCCGTAAACCGTGGTGGACGCCGAGGGCGCTGATACGGCGCAGCACGTCCGGCAGTTGGCTGCGGGGAATAGTGCCGTCCATGCATAAATAATCCGGTGATAGGCTACCCAATGCCGGAAAGGCAGATTTACGACCTAACCAAAAACGTAGCCGCTCTGCTTCACTGTTACTAACTTGCACCGAGGTGCTCGCCCCCGCCTTAGCGATGTCGACGACCTGATTGATTAAATGATCGACTTCTACCGGATTGCCATCGAGCTCGACAATTAACAGCGCTTCCACATCCAGCGGGTAACCGGCGTGGCAGTAGTCTTCACTGGCGGCGATAATAAATTTATCCATCATCTCCAGTCCGGCGGGAATAATACCGTTGGCAATAATGTTGCCGACCACCTGCCCGGCGTCTTCATTGTTATCAAAACCCAGCAATACCGCGCGCGCGACTTCGGGGCGCGGCAAAATGCGCACGGTGACTTCGGTAATCACGCCGAGCAGACCTTCGGAACCGGTGAGCAGACCGAGCAGGTCGTAACCCTCAGAATCCAGATGTTGCCCGCCGAGACGAATCACGGTGCCGTCCATCAACACCATTTCCAGGCCGAGAATATTATTGGTGGTCATGCCGTACTTTAAGCAGTGCACCCCGCCGGAATTTTCCGCCACGTTGCCGCCGATGGTGCAGGCGATTTGGCTGGAGGGATCGGGGGCATAATAAAAATTTTGATCTGCTACGGCATCGCTTATGGATAAATTGGTAACACCACTTTGCGCGGTGACGCAGCGATTGTCGTAGTCGATATCGAGGACTTTGTTAAAGCGACCCAGGCTCAGTAACACGCCGTCTTCCAGGGGCAGTGCCCCGCCGGACAGCGAAGTGCCCGCCCCGCGCGCCACCACTTTAATATTGCGTCGGTTACATAGGGCTAAAATTTGCGATACTTCTTCCACCGTGTCCGGCAGCACCACCAGTAAAGGCAGTTGCCGATAAGCAGTAAGGGCATCGCGATCGTAGGCGCGCAAACTGGGCTGATCTATAACGATGCGATCGGCGGGCAACAAGCTCCGCAAGTCGGCAATCAAGGCTTCGCGCTGGTTTAAAATAGCCGCTTCGGCGGCGGGCATTTCCATAATCTAAGTTCCGCAAACAGGTTTCGACAGAATAGTCTCTACGAGGCTAAATTCCTAGCGTCACAGGGGTGCTGGTCACAGAGGTACTGCCCACAGGGCTATGGGCTGCGGAAATATGCGCTTGTGCGGTACCCGGTCGAATGTGCTTGAATAGAGTTTAGCCTCGCGAGGATGGCGCTGCGCTATATACGCGGAGGTCGATGCGGGGCAATCAGTAATTAATAAGGAAAAAAAAAGGAAATAAGGAGAAATAAACATGAAGGTAGATGGCGAATTGCCCATGGGCATGGGTAACACTATTGAGCGCATTGGCCAGCTGGTAGGAGCTGGCTATACCGGTGCGCAGACTGTCGAGACTGGGCACGATCCTTTTCTACCGCTGGTATTGGCGGCGGAACACAGCAAGGACATCGACCTGATGACCGCGATTGCGGTAGCCTTTGCCCGTAACCCGATGAACCTGGCGGCCATCGGCAATGACCTCAACGCCTTTTCCCAGGGGCGTTTTATTCTCGGCCTTGGTTCGCAAATAAAGCCCCACATCGAAAAGCGCTTCTCCATGCCCTGGTCGAAACCGGCCGCGCGGATGCGGGAAATGATTTTGGCCATGCGCGCCATTTGGGCGACCTGGTACGATGGCGAGCCACTGGATTTTCGTGGCGAGTTTTATCAGCATACATTAATGACGCCGGTATTTACGCCGAAGACCAGTGAATACGGCCCGCCCCGCGTATTTATTGCTGCGGTAGGACCGATGATGGTCGAGGTGGCGGCGGATTTGTGCGAAGGCATGCTGGTACACCCGCTCACCTCTACGCACTACCTTAAGGAAAATATCCTTCCGGTTATCGAGCGGGGTTTGGCAAAGCGTGGCTTAGCGCGTCGGGATTTTGAATTGTCCTTCCCGGTGTTTGTGGTCTCCGGTCAAACCGAGGAGGACTTTAAACAGAGCGATAAGGCGATACGGGAGCGCATCGCGTTTTATGCCTCGACCCCAGCCTACAAAAGGGTGCTGGAAGCTCACGGCTGGGAAACTCTGCAACCGGAACTTAATCAAATGTCCAAGCGCGGTATGTGGGCGGAGATGGGCGGTCTGATTGACGACGACATACTGAATACGTTTGCCGTCGTCGGTGAGCCAAACCAAATTGTGCCGAAAATTAAACAGCGCTATACGGGCCTGGTTGACCGTATTACCATCAACTTTGATTTTGCTTCGCCCGCCCAGCACCCGGGTTTAATTAAGCAGCTTGCGGGCTAACTTACAGTCTAAGCAGACGCAGTTAAATATCACTTTAAATTAAGAGGACATCCCAATGATCGTAGAACAGGTGTGGACCGGAAACGACTACCGAAACTTTAACTACTTAATTGTGTGTCCCGAAACGGGCGAAGCCCTGGCTATCGACCCCCTGGCTCATCAAATGTGTCTCGATGTGGCCAAAGACCGGGGTTGGAATATTACCCAGATACTCAACACCCACGAACATCATGACCACATTGGTGGTAACCAGGCCATCGTCGATGCCACGGGTGCGAAAGTGTTAGCGCACAAAAATGCCAAAGACAGTATTCCGGGTATGGATATTGGACTCGATGCGGGCGACGTGATTAAAGTCGGTCGCACGGTGGAATTGTTGGCCCTCGACACCCCCGGCCACACCATGTGCCATATTTGCTTGCTGTCGAAAACCGATGAACCGGCCTTGTTCAGCGGCGACACCCTGTTTAATGCGGGAGCGGGCAATTGTCATCACGGCGGCCACCCCGCAGAGCTATACGATACCTTTGCAGAGCAGTTGGCCGGACTCAATGATGATACCAAACTGTACCCCGGCCATGACTACATCGTTAACAATTTGGAATTTACTCTGGATCGCGAACCCGATAACGGGCGCGCAAAGACCCTGCTTGGCGAAATAAAAAATCAAGACTTATCGGAGGCGTTGGTTACCACGCTGGGTCAGGAAAAAGAAATTAACACTTTTTTCCGACTGCAAAGTCCATCCGTGATTGCTCGGCTGCAGGAGAAGTTTCCAGATTTACCGGAACACCCCGACGCTAAAACCGTATTTTTAAAATTGCGGGAATTGCGCAATAGTTGGTAGTTGATCGCAACAAAGTTTATCAATCAGTTAGTGCCTTGAAGGAGTGGTGGAGTGATGGAAAATAAAGCGAATGCGGATATGGACGCCTACTGGAACGGAGAAGGCGGCGATAAATGGGTCAGTTTTGGTGATCGCCTCGAAGCCAGCCTCAAACCCTTTGGCGTCCGCACTATTGCAGCAGCGGCGCTGCGGGGCGACGAAAATGTACTGGAAGTCGGTTGTGGTTGTGGGCCGAATACCATCGATCTCGCTAAAAAGTTAAGTGGTGGACAGGTGCGGGGTCTCGATATTTCTGCGACGGTACTCGAAAAGGCCAGACAGGATGCAGTGGCCAACAAGCTGAGCAATATTTCATTTGATTGCGTCGATGCTCAAACCGGTGATTTGGGTGTGTCGCAATATGACCTGGCATTTTCGCGTTTTGGCGTGATGTTTTTCGACGACCCGGTGTGCGCATTCAAAAATATAAACAGGGCCTTAAAATCCGATGGCCGCATTATCTTCGCCTGTTGGGCCGCGCCCGGCAAAAATCCCTGGGTGGCAGAACCTCTGGCGCTTGTCGCTAAACACGTTCCGCTGCCACCCCCGCCCGAACCGGGTACGCCAGGGCCTTTTTCGTTGAGCGATGAAGCTCGCTTGCGCGATTTACTAGCGGAGGCTGGGTTTATCAATATCGCCGTCGAAACCTTTCAGGCACCTATGGTATTGGGCGATGGTGTTGCTGAGGCGGTGGAATTCCTGATGAACATGGCGCCATCCGGTGGCGCTGTTAATCGCGCTGACCCCGATGCTGCGACTCGCGCCGCGATTGCCACCGACCTCGGCGACATGCTGAAATCCCGTCAGGGAGCGAAAGGGGTAATCATGGATGCTGCGGCGCTGATAGTGACTGCCGACAAAGGCTAGTACCTGTTGCTTTCGGTAAATCGATCGATGAACGGCCCGCGTCAATGTACCGCGTGCAATGTGGGTTTATTCTGTTGCTCTGGGGCGGGTCCGGAGGTTAGCCCGGCCTGATGCATTACAATGCGGTAGCGATCATCTTCTTTGACAAAACCGTTGGTCGCCAGCAAGCGGTTTGCCGATCGGCGCTCGTCCCATTCGTAGCAAGTCACCAGTGTGATGCCCGGGTAAATAATCACTTCATGGTTAGCGTGAGCAATCGCCTGGGCGGATTCGTGCTCAAAAATCTGGCGCCAACTTGCCAGCACATCTTCTCGCTGGATCAGCGGATGACCGCCGGGGTGAATACATAACAACGGTGCGCGAGCAGCCCAGACCTGCTCCATAGCCGGGAAGTCTTTATTCAAGAAGGCTTGATAGAAGGCGTCGTTGCAGAACAGAACTTCTTCCTGGTCATTCATTTTGGCATCCATAGTGCCGGGCTCTATCGCGTATCACGCTACAACTTAATTAAGACGATCTCGCAATTGCTCCAGGTCGTAGCCGGCTTTTTTTGCGGTCGCCAAAAGGCTATCGGCCGATTGCTTGCCCGCCTGAGATAAGGCCCACAGCATGGTGCAACGAGTCCCCGTACGACAGTGAGCGAGAACTTTGCCAGCTTGATCGTCGATTAGCTGACTAAAGGTGGCGACGTCGTCGGGAGTGATATTGCCACCCACCACGGGCTGGTGGATGTAGGTGATGCCTAATTTCCGTGCGACAGCTTCTACTTCACTCGCCGTGAGTTGACCGGCTTCCTCGCCGTCGGGGCGGTTGTTAATAATGGTAGTAAAGCCTTGTTCGGCAGCTTTTTGCACGTCTTCCAGAGTGATTTGACTGGTAACGTGGAGGGCTTTGGTAAGTTGATGAGTTTCCATGATTTTCCTCTTTGGTAAGGATGGTTTGAGAGCGGATGATACCTAGTTCGAACGAATTACGGATGGTTTATCGGCTAGCGGGTGCGCAAGGTACTGAGCCCCTCCTGCAGACGCAGCAAATGCTCCTGCAACTGTGGCCCTTTTTGCTGCGCAACGCCAATGGCCAGCACATCAATTACCACCAGGTGGGCGATGCGTGAGGACATGGGCGTGTAAAGCTGAATATCTTCTTTGACGTCAATAGCGATGGCGATGCTGGCCGCCGCCGCGATAGGCGTATTACTGGGAGTGAGGGCGAGCACCACGGCGCCGCGCTTTTTGACTTGTTCCATGGAGTCCAACAAGGCCTGGGTGCGTCCCGACTGAGAAAAAGCGACTACCACATCGCCCGGTTCCAGCGAGGTGGCCGACATGTTCTGCAAATGGGGGTCGGAATAGGCGGCTGTCGATAGCTGGAGCCGAAAAAAGCGGTGCTGGGCATCGAAGGCGACCGCCGCTGATGCGCCAAAGCCGTAAAACTCTACGCGCTTAGCCGCGCACAAAGCAGACACCGCGCGATCGAGCATAGTGAGGTCGAGGTTGTCGCGCACCTTAAGCAGGCTATCGATGGTGGAGTCGAACACTTTAAAGGAGTATTCAGCGACGGAATCGGAATCGGTTACCGCGATTTGCCCGTAACTGGGGCTGGAAGCCAGTTGCTGCGCCAGTGCCAGCTTAAAGTCCTGGAAGCCTTCGCAACCCACGGCGCGGCAAAACCGCACCACGGTCGGCTCGCTGACGCCGGCGCGTTGGGCCAGATCGACAATACGCATGCGCACCACATCGATGGGCCTGGCGAGAATAAACTCGGCCACCTTGCGCTCGGATTTACGCAGGTTGGCGAGTTCGTCGCTAATGGTTTGCGTGAGTTCGGCGGGTTTCACTCGGGCATTCTCCTGGAATGGCTTGGCTTCGGGCGACACAGCTCGGGGCGATGCAGTGTTAAAGGCCGTGCAGCCTTAATAAGGGCTTGATTGTAAATAAACTACAGGAAAAAGCCATTTTTGTAATCGCGACGAGAAAATCTAGAAAACTTTGGCGAATCACGAGCAAGCATCCCCAGAACCACAGCGGAATTTGCTAGAATCCGCGCCCAATGGACGTATCCCCGATTCTCAATCCGCTCAACGACGCTCAACGCGAAGCCGTCACCCACGACGCCGGCAACCTGGTGGTGCTGGCCGGTGCCGGTAGCGGTAAAACTCGCGTGCTGGTGCATCGCATTGCCTGGCTGGTGCGCGGCGTCGGCGTTTCGCCCTATGAAGTTCTGGCGGTCACCTTTACCAACAAAGCCTCTCGCGAAATGCGCGAGCGCATCAACGACCTACTGGAAATGAATCCACGAGGCATGTGGGTGGGCACGTTTCACGGTCTTGCCCATCGTTTATTGAAGAGCCATTGGCAAGACGCGGGATTACCGGAAAACTTTCAAATTCTCGATAGTGACGATCAGTTGCGACTGGTTAAGCGCGTGTACAACACCCTCGGTATCGACACGGAGCGCTGGCCACCGCGGCAGGCTCAGTGGTTTATTAACGGACAAAAAGACGAGGGTTTGCGCTCCCGTCATATTCAACAAAGCTCGGATCCCTTTACCACCGCTATGCGCGCTGTTTATAAGGGTTACGAAGACGCCTGCGAACGTGGGGGCATGGTCGACTTCGGTGAACTACTGCTGCGCGCCCACGAGCTGTGGCTGAATAAGCCGGAATTACTTAAGCATTACCAGGAGCGCTTTAAGCATATTCTGGTGGATGAATTCCAGGATACCAATGCCATTCAATACGCCTGGCTACGCATGCTGTCGGGCGGTGACTCCCTGGTAACGGCCGTGGGCGACGACGATCAATCTATTTATGGTTGGCGCGGCGCGCGTATCGAAAACATTCGCGATTTTGGCCAGCATTTTGCCGAGACCAAAGTCGTACGGCTGGAGCAAAACTATCGCTCCACGGCGAATATTCTCAATGCCGCCAATGCGGTAATTGCCCACAATGCCGGACGCCTGGGCAAAAACCTCTGGACCAGCGGTGAAGATGGCGAAACGATTTCACTCTATGCCGGGTTTAACGAACAGGATGAAGCCCGCTTTATTGCTGAGCGCATTAGTCAGTGGGGCGAAGACGGTCACGCTTACAAAGAAGCCGCCATCCTCTATCGCTCTAACGCGCAATCGCGAGTATTAGAAGAAGCTTTACTACGCGCTCAGCTGCCCTATCGCATTTACGGAGGCCATCGTTTTTATGAGCGTCTGGAAATTCGCAACGCTCTGGCGTATTTGCGCTTACTCCTCAACCGCCACGACGATGCGGCTTTTGAGCGGGTGGTTAATACGCCGACTCGAGGCATCGGCGATAAAACTTTACAAATAATTCGGGAAGGTGCTCGCGAGCAGAATGTTTCTTTATGGGACGCGGCGGACAAGCTGGCACCAGAACTGCCACCGCGGGCGGCGGGCGCCGTACGTGGATTTTTGAATTTAATAAATTCATTAATTGCCGATACCCTGGTTACTGAGGCGGAGCCACTACCGCTACATGAAATTGCCGATCACTGTTTACAGCTAAGTGGTTTAGTTGAGTTTCACGGCCGCGAAAAAGGCGAGCGCGGTCAGGGTCGAATGGAAAACCTCGGCGAACTGGTTAATGCCTGCCGAGCCTACGAACCCGAAGACTCAGGCCTTCCCGCCCTGCCCCAATTTCTCGACGAGGCTGCCTTAGATGCAGGAGAGCGTCAGGCCGATGGCGGTGAAGACGCAGTGCAACTAATGACGCTGCACTCGGCGAAGGGTTTGGAATTTCCTCTGGTATTTATCTGTGGCATGGAAGAAAATTTATTTCCCCACAAAATGTCGATGGACGATGCCTCCCAGTTAGAAGAAGAGCGACGGCTGTGTTACGTAGGTATCACCCGTGCAATGACAAAGTTGTATTTGACCTTTGCCGAAGCGCGGCAGTTGTACGGCTCGGAAACATTTAATAGCCCTTCCCGTTTTTTGCGCGATATCCCCGGCGAATTAATTGAAGAAGTGCGCATGCAAACCAATATTAGTCGCCCCACAAGCTATGCGGCGGATAGTGGCAAACGCGGTAATTCCTTAGCGCAAGATAACGACAGCGGTTTGGCCCTTGGCCAGCGAGTTAGCCATCAAAAATTTGGCGAAGGCGTGGTGCTTAATTTTGAAGGCAGTGGCGCCCACACCCGAGTACAGGTTAATTTTAGTGGTAGCGATGCAAAGTGGTTGGTATTGCAATACGCCAAGCTAGAAGCGCTATAAGTCGAAAAAATGAAAACATAAGACAGCATAAGACAAGAATTTAAGCCGATAACATCAGAGGGAAAATATGTTAGTCCGATTCAGCAGTATTTTAATCTTACTCGCCGCGCTAACGGCTTGCGGGCAGCAAGCGTCCTCCCCTAATAAGGCAAGTGGCGTATCTGCGGCCGGCGAGCCAGCGGCCACTAATTTTCGTTGGAAGCTAGTGACGACTTGGCCGAAAAATTATCCCGGCCTGGGTACGGCACCAGAACAATTTGCAACACTGGTCGAGCGTATGAGTTCGGGACGCTTAAAAATAAAAGTCTATGGTGATGGTCAGCTGGTACCGGCCATGGAAGTCTTCGATGCCGTATCGAGAGGTACCACGGAAATGGGCCACGGCGCGGCCTATTACTGGAAAGGAAAAATTCCGGCTTCGGTGTTTTTTACCGCGGTGCCCTTCGGGCTAAATGCTCAGGAAATGAACGCCTGGCTCTATCACGGTGGCGGCATGGAATTATGGCGTGAAACCTATAAACCCTTTAATTTAATCCCTATGGCCGGTGGCAATACCGGCGTGCAGATGGCCGGGTGGTTTAATCGGGAAATTAACAGCGTGGCCGACCTCAAAGGTTTAAAAATGCGCATTCCCGGTCTCGGGGGTGAAGTGATTACCCGCGTCGGTGGCGAGGCGGTGACGATTCCCGGCAGCGAACTCTACACGGCTTTGCAAACCGGGGTAATTGACGCCACGGAATGGGTAGGCCCCTATAACGACCAGGCCTTCGGTTTTCATCAAATCGCTAAATATTATTATTACCCGGGCTGGCACGAGACCGGTTCGTCGCTGGAATTTATTATTAACACCGAGGCCTGGAACACGTTACCGGAAGATTTACAGGCCATTGTCGAAGTCGCAGCGCGCGCAGTGAATCAGGATATGCTGGACGAGTACACGGCCCGCAATAATGCTTCTCTTGTGCAGTTGGTCGATGAGCACGGTGTACAAGTGCGACGTTTGCCAGACGACGTTTTGACAGAGCTGCACAAGGCTTCCGCCGAAGTATTAACGGAGCTGGCGGCGAGCGATGCCCTGGCGCAACGCGCCTATGATTCACAGCAGAGGTTTTTATCTCAGGTGTCCGAGTACCATAAAATTTCTGAAGAAGCCTACTACCAGACGCGACGGCTATTATCAAAAACGTCTATTACCAAAGACGACGACTAGCGAATAAGACATAAAAATATAAAACCGATTTTATTCGGGATCGGCTTTGCCAAGATCAAACAGCTTTGCGCGCACGGTTTGTCGATATTGTGCCGGGGTGACGTCGTGATGTTTGCGAAATAATTGCGTAAACCAGGTGGTGTCGTGATAGCCACAGAGGTGGGCGATTTCCGTCGTCGTCGCATTAGAATTTTGCAACAACTGGCGAGCGTTATCTAAACGTAGTGATTGCAAATACACTAGCGGCGTTTTATCCGTCGCGGCGCGAAAACGGCGATTAAAGGTTCGCGAACTCATACTAAATTGTTTGGCGATCTGTTTTATGGTGATGGCTTTTGCCAGGTTATCCTGAATCCAGATTTGTGCCTGTAGTATGTCTTCATCGGGGTGTTGT
The DNA here is from genome assembly GCA_036961295.1 of Porticoccaceae bacterium. Taxonomy (GTDB): domain Bacteria; phylum Pseudomonadota; class Gammaproteobacteria; order Pseudomonadales; family Porticoccaceae; genus JAGPUQ01. Next base: position 594,698 of record JBALVX010000002.1, read on the forward strand.
CGAACCTCCGCATTAAAATAATTTTTGCCTTCGAAAGTATTGCGAATTTCGTGAAAAAATACCCGTTCGACGTGCTGCGCAGCCTCGCGACCGTAAATGCGATACACAATATGCACAAATAATTCGGCCATGGCGTTGGCGCTAGCGGCGCAGTAAATATTATTGGCCTGGGTGGTGAAGTATTGGCGTTGCAGTAACACTTTTGGATAGAGTTTTTGAAAGCGATCAAAATAATGCCAGTGGGTGGTGGCCGCTTTTCCGTCCAACAAACCGGCTTCCGCGTAAAAGCACACTCCGGTGCCAACGGCAGTGAGGATGGCCCCGTGTTCGTACTGATGGCGCAGCCAGGACAAAATGTTGTCGGCCCGGCGTAAGGCCGGACGCGGACTGCGCCAAAAGCCGGGGATATGGATCAGGTCGTAAGTGGTGTCGGTATCGAGGGCGATGTCGGGTTGCAGATTAAAACCCGAGGCGGAAGCCACCATTTCTCCGTCCGGGCTAAGCGTGGTGATGGCGATACGGCGATATTCTTTGCGGCCCTGAGCGGCAAAGGCTTCGGCGTTGCGCAGGATCTCGATTGGCAAGGTGGCGCTGGTGCCGAGCACCCCGTCCGCCAGGAAAACCCCTACCCGCACTGAGTCGTCGCTGGGGTTTTGTTGTCGCCCCTGATTTGCTTGATTACCTGGCACTTTGGTTGTTTCCTGTACAGTTTGGCTGATTCGCCACAGTTTATGGCTTAAATGCCCGTTTCTCAATAGCCCTTGCAGCTTTAAAATTCCCGGCCTTAAAGTAAATGCGGTGAAGTGAATGGCGGTGCTCCCGGTAATTGTTGGCTATGGCGGTTTTAATGCGGCAGGTCGTAGTTCCTTTGATCAGTCCTATCGACGCATGATTCTGGAGAGCGTGTCGGCCAGCGAGCGCGACAAAACCCTTTCCGGTTTGGCGGCGATGATGAACCTGGTGCGCTGGGAAGATGGACAGTTTGTTAACGATCAGGGTTTTGCAGGTGGCCCTAAAGAAGTTGCAGAACACTTTGGCACTCAGGTCGTCGATGGCACCTTAATTCGCCGAATTGAAGCCAACCATTTCGATCCCGACGCGGTACCTCAATACGCCAATTTGAACGCCGATCTTGATGCCGAAGGGCCGGGAGCGAGCTTTACGCTGCCCAAAAAACAATTGCCTAATCCACTGCCCGAGGGCTGGGAAGTGAGTCCCGTTGAGGACGGTTCAAGTGGCGCTGATTCAATTGGCGCGGATTCAAACGGTACGGGCATGGTGCAGGTGCGTATCTCTGGCCAGCAGGCCTGCCGAGTCGCCGGTACCCAGGCCATTGGCGTTAAGGCGGCGGGACAACTGCCCACGGGTTTTGACCCCAGTATTTTATATCAGTCTCGCTTTCAGCCCCGCGGACTACAAATGGCGGTGTGCGGTGCTACCGATGCGCTGCGCTCTATGGGAGTGTCCTGGGAGACTATATGCGCCGCCGTGCGCCCGGATGAAATTGGCACCTATGCCTCCTCCGGTCTGGGGCAGCTTGGCGAAGAGGGTTTTGGCGGCATGATCCGGGCGCGGCTCGAAGGCGGCCGCGTTAGCTCCAAGCAAATGCCCATGGGCCTCAACACCATGCCCGCCGACTTTATTAACGCCTATGTACTGGGCAGCCTTGGTCACACCGAGGCGGTCACGGGTGCCTGTGCGAGCTTTCTCTATAACCTGCATGCGGCGGTGCGGGATATTCGTCGCGGTGTGCGCCGAGTGGCTTTGGTCGGGGCCTGCGAAGCGCCGATTACCCCGGCAGTTATCGACGGCTTTAACAATATGAGTGCCCTGGCCACCGAGGAAAATATGCTACGCCTCGGCGATGCTGACCCGCGCCGTTACAGCCGTCCCTTTGGGGAGAATGCGGGCTTTGTGATGGCCGAGTCCACCCAGTACTTTTTTCTGATGGACGATGCTCTGGCAGTTGAGCTGGGCATGGATATTCACGGCGCGGTGCCCGATGTGTTTATCGATGCCGATGGTGTCAAAAAATCCATCTCCGGTCCCGGCCCCGGCAATTATCTAAGTTTTGGCAAGGCCGCCGCCTCGGCTCGCGCTATTCTTGGTGAGGAAGCGCTACGCAAGCGCAGTGTGATTTTTGCCCACGGTTCGAGCACCCCGCAGAACCGTGTTACTGAATCGGCTATTTTTCATCGCATTGCCGAGGCTTTCGGTGTTGAGCAGTGGCCTTTATGTGCGGTAAAAGCCTACCTGGGTCATCCCCTGGCCCCGGCCAGTGCCGATCAGATGGTCGCTGCCATCGGTGCGATGAAACACGGCTGGGTGCCGGGCATTAAAACCATGGACGCGGTGGCCGACGATGTTCATCAGCAGCATCTCAATATTCCCTTGCAGGATTTACAGGTAGAGCAGGGCCTGGATATTAGTTTGCTGAACTCCAAGGGCTTCGGCGGCAACAATGCCACTGGGGTGGTGCTGTCGGCGCGAGCCACTGAGAAGATGTTGGCCAAGCGCCACAGCGATCAGTGGAGCGATTATGTGAGCCGCCGGGAGGCAACTCGTTTGGCGGCAGCAGAGTACGAAGTTAGAGCCGACCGCGCCCAGTTTGATCCGATTTATCGCTTTGGTGAGGGCGCGATCCCCGATGAGGAGATATTGATCTCCGACGAGAGTATCGCGGTGCCGGGCTTTGGTAAGGCGATTCCCTTATCCAGGGAAAACCCCTACGAGGATATGAGTTAGGGTCTAAACAGTATTTTCCAGGTACTGGTTTTTTAGTTTGACGTAATTCCCTGCCGAGTAAGTAAAGAAGGCCCGTTCGCTGTCTTTCAGCGGGCGGGCTTGTTTGCAGGGGCTGCCTACATAAAGAAAGCCGCTTTGCAGGCGTTTACCCGGCGGCACCAAGGCTCCCGCGCCTATCATTACCTCGTCTTCGACTACAGCGCCGTCCATCACCGTGGAGCCAATCCCCACCAAAATTCGATTGCCCAGTGTGCAGCCGTGCAGGGTGACATTGTGGCCAACGGTAACATCGTCGCCGATAATCAGCGGCCAGCCGTCCGGGTTGTAGTCGCTGGAGTGGGTAATGTGCAGCACGGAGCCGTCCTGGATACTGGTGCGGCAGCCGATGCGAATGCGGTGCATATCGCCACGGATGACGGCGCCGGGCCATACTGAGGCATCGTCACCGAGTTGGACATCGCCAATCACAGTGGCGGCTTCATCCACATAAGCGCGCTCGCCTAGTGTGGGTGTTATGCCTTGAAACGATCGAATATTAGCCTGTGTCATGATGATTCCTGTGGTTTTTCGTATACCCAAAGGTTTAACCTAAAGGCTTGGCAGGGCGCTAACTAAGCGCAAGGCGATAGATATGATAGCTATAAAGCAGACTATAATAGCCGAGATCAGGTGTCGTCAAAGTAACCAGTATTAAACCGGGCAATAGCGCCTACGGTAGCTTATGTTTAGCGAACAAAAACGTTTTATCGCCGGGGCGGTGTGCCCCAGGTGTGCCGCAATGGATAAGGTGGTGGCCTACCGCAAGGCGGATAAGGACTACCGGGAGTGCGTTGCTTGCGGGTTTATCGACGAGTTACTGGTCGGTGCCAGCGCACCCGCACCGGATACTCGCATTAATAAATCGGAGCGTCGCGATGCAGCCGTTGCCGAGCCGGTTAAATTTGTGGGTTTTGGCGAGGAGAAGTGAGCGCGCCGGGTAAAGAGTCCGAGAGTTGAATGCCAACTACCAATACCTAATATCAAGACTGATATCTATCAAGCGCAGCAGCAAGGTGGCGGAGCTCAGTTGATACAAATCAAGCGGCGGGATTACAGGTGATCCGCAAGTAAAAAAATCCACGGTTGCCCGGTGAACCGTGAATTCTGTTCTGGTATACTTCCGCGCCGACGCGTTTCGGGACCGTGACGATCAGCAGTGATCTTTGCGTAGAACTCCCGGCAAACCTTTTTGGAACACCACTTATTATCGATTTTTTATAAGCGTACTTATCGTATTCCGCACATTGCTGTTTCTAATCTAGCGATTAGAGCAGAGAAACGGCTTGTAAGACGCGGCGTAACACATCATTAAAACGGAGAACGAAAGGCCAATGGCATCTAGAGCAAAGCGGCTTATCCTGAGCACGCTTGGTACGGTTTTACTGGGTTTTGCTACCCAGGCCAGTGCCAGCGGCGAGGCTGAGCGACCAGACGGTTGGAGCCTTCTTAACATGACAGAAGGCGTTACTGGCGTTAGCCACAGTATTTATGACCTACACATGCTGATTTTTTGGATTTGTGTGGTGATTGGCGTTATTACCTTCAGCGTAATGTTTTACAGCATGTACGCCCATCGCAAATCCTCTGGGCGCACGCCGTCTAACTTCCATGAAAGCACTGCGGTAGAGATGGCCTGGACCATTATCCCGGCGCTGATTTTGGTGGTTATGGCGTTTCCTGCCACTAAGGGTTTGAAAGACCTCTACGACACCAGCGAAGCTGATATCGATATCAAGATTACTGGGTATCAATGGAAGTGGCAGTACGAATATCTGGGTGAAGGCGTCGAGTTTATTAGTCAGTCGTCGACCTCCCTGGCGTCGATTTATGGCAAGGCTCCGAAGAGCGAGTTTTACCTCGAAGAAGTCGATAAGCCGGTGGTTATTCCCGTCGGCAAAAAAGTTCGTTTCCTGATTACCGCCAAAGACGTGATTCACGCCTGGTGGGTGCCTCAGCTAGGGGTTAAAAAAGATGCAGTTCCAGGCTTTATTAACGAAACCTGGGCGCGTGTCGATGAGCCAGGGATTTACCGGGGTCGTTGTGCGGAGCTCTGCGGAAAAGGTCATGCGTTTATGCCGATTGTGGTGAACGCAGTTCCAGAAGAGGAATACCTGGCCTGGCTGGCGGCTCAAAAAGCCCAGGCCGCAGTTGAGAAAGAGGCGATTAATAACGAGCTGACTTTTGAAGAGCTGATGACTTCTGGCGAAGCTGCGTACAACCGCTCTTGTGCAAGTTGTCATGGTGTAGCTGGCGAAGGCATCCCGGGTGCATTCCCGGCGCTTAAAGACAGTGTCATTGCACTTGGCCCGGTCGCAGATCACCTCGATGTGGTGATTAACGGCAGTCAAACCAATGCTGCGATGCAGGCCTTTGGTGGACAGTTATCCGAGGCAGATATTGCCGCGATTATTACCTACGAGCGCAACGCGTGGGGCAACGTACCAGAGGCTGACAAGACAGTGCAGCCTGTGGATGTTCTTAAATTCAAGCAAGGCCAATAAGGGGAGGAATGATAGATGGCACACGGTCCCGCTAAAGGTATTGGTCGCTGGCTTTTTGCCACTAACCACAAAGACATCGGCACAATGTACCTGTGGTTTAGTTTCGCAATGTTTTTGCTCGGTGGTTTTTTCGCGATGGTGATTCGCGCTGAACTGTTCGAGCCGGGTATGCAAATTATTAAACCCGAATTTTTTAATCAGATGACCACCATGCATGGTTTGATTATGGTGTTTGGTGCCATCATGCCGGCGTTTGTGGGTTTGGCGAACTGGCTGATCCCGATGCAAATCGGTGCGCCAGATATGGCCTTACCGCGCATGAATAACCTGAGCTTCTGGATTTTGCCGTTTGGCTTTGCCCTGTTGGCTTCTACCTTGTTTATGGAAGGCGGTGCGCCTAACTTCGGTTGGACGTTCTACGCGCCGTTATCGACTACTTACGCGCCACCCACCGTTAACTTCTTTATTTTCGGTATTCACATTATTGGCGCGTCCTCGATTATGGGCTCGATTAATATTATTTCTACCATTCTCAATCTGCGTGCTCCCGGCATGACCTTGATGAAAATGCCACTGTTCGCGTGGACCTGGTTGATTACCGCTTTTCTGTTGATTGCGGTGATGCCGGTACTGGCGGGCGCGGTGACCATGATGTTGATGGACATTAATTTCGGCACCAGTTTCTTTAATGCCGCTGGTGGCGGTGACCCGGTGTTGTTCCAGCACGTGTTCTGGTTCTTCGGTCACCCCGAGGTGTACATCATCATCATTCCAGCCTTTGGCGTGATCTCGGCGATTATTCCCACCTTTAGTCGCAAGCCTCTGTTTGGTTATTCATCGATGGTTTACGCCACCTCCGCGATTGCGATTTTGTCCTTCGTGGTTTGGGCTCACCATATGTTCACCGTGGGCATGCCGCTGGCAGGCGAGTTGTACTTTATGTACGCCACGCTGTTGATCGCCGTACCGACGGGCGTGAAGGTGTTTAACTGGATTAGCACCATGTTCCGCGGTGCGATCACTTACGAAACTCCGATGTTGTTCGCCATCGCTTTTGTGATTCTGTTTACCCTGGGCGGTTTTACTGGCTTGATGCTGGCCATTGCGCCGGCGGATATTCAGTATCACGATAGCTATTTTGTGGTCGCGCACTTCCACTATGTAATGGTTGCGGGTGCGGTGTTCTCCATGACTGCTGCGGTGTACTACTGGCTGCCCAAGTGGTGTGGCCGTATGTACAACGAAGCCCTGGGTAAAACTCAGTTCTGGATTTCGTTTATCGGGTTCAATGTAACCTTTTTCCCGCAGCACTTCCTGGGTTTGGCGGGTATGCCGCGTCGTTACGCCGACTACTCGTTGCAGTTCACCGATTGGAATATGGTGTCCAGCATTGGTGCATTTATTTACGGAGCCTCGCAGTTGTTGTTCCTTTACAACGTGATCAGCACGATTCGATCTGGCGAAAAAACCGACGATCCAAAAGTGTGGGAAGGCGCAGAAGGCCTGGAGTGGACTTTGCCAACACCGGCACCCTTCCATACGTTTTCAACGCCACCGGACGTTAAGTAGGCTAAGTTATGGCGACCAATCCGGTTAGAAAAACTGCTGTATGGCTGTTGTTCGGCGGGATTGGTATGTTCTGTTTTGCCTTGTTTGTGCTGCCGCCACTGTACGATGTGTTTTGTGAGATCACCGGCCTCGGCGGTAAAACCTCTGGGCCCTATACTCAGCAGCAAGGGGCTAAGCAGAATGGAGCTCAGCAAAGACCGGTCGACCTGGAACGTATAGTAAAGGTGCAGTTCGTCGCCACTAACAATGGCGCGATGCCCTGGGAATTTAAGCCCCTTGTCCAGGAAGTGAAGGTACATCCAGGGCAAGCGCAAAAAGTAGCATTTTATGCACGCAACGCCACTCGACGAGATATGGTGGCCCAGGCAATTCCCAGCGTAACGCCGATTAGTGCGGCGAAATTTTTGCACAAGACCGAATGTTTTTGTTTTAACAATCAGCCCCTAAAAGCAGGTGAAGCAGCGGATTTGCCACTGGTATTTTTTATCGACGCCGAGTTGCCCAGGACCGTGAACACGATTACGCTCTCCTACACTTTGTTTGATATCACTAAGCAAGGCACGGAACAAAAAGCAGAGCAAAGTACGGAAAAAAATACAGGACAGGACGCGCCCCCACTGGCCGCTGTACTTTAATTTAAGTATTAATTTAAACATTAAGATTAACTGAGTGAATTGTCGCGACGCGGCATTTGAGGAGAAATAACATGTCATCTGAGAGCAGTTATTACGTTCCAGAGAAAAGCGTACTTCCCTTTGCAGCAGCGGCGAGTCTGGGGGCTATGGCCCTGGGCGCGGGGCTAGCGGTACAGGGTAAAACCCCGCTGGTTTTATTGCTCGGTTTGTTGATGATCGCGGTGGTGTTGTTTTTCTGGTTCAGCACCGTCATTCAGGAAAATATGGACGGTTTGCCCAGCGCGCAATTAAAGCGTTCTTATGTCATGGGCATGGGCTGGTTTATTTTTTCTGAAGTTATGTTTTTCGCCGCTTTTTTTGGCGCACTTTTTTATGTACGAGTATTTGCAGTGCCCTGGTTGGGCGGTGAAGCGGCTATCCCACTGATAGACGATTTTAATAGCGGGGCAGCTGCAACTAATGCGCTGCTGTGGGAAGGTTTTAAAGCGGAATGGCCGCTGATGATAAACCCGGATCAGGTTGCTGGCGGAAGTACCTTTGTTGGCCCAGAGCACAGCATGAGCTTTCCTGGATGGGCGAACTGGTACCACTGGTTGCCTTTGTGGAATACCGTTGTGCTATTGACCTCGAGCTGGACGGTGCACATTGCCCACCATGCGATAAAGCATGACAATCGCGCCAAATTTCAGCGCTGGCTCGGCATTACGGTGGCGCTTGGTGTTATCTTCTTGTGCTTGCAGTATGCGGAATATCACGAAGCTTATGTTGAAATGGGTTTGACGCTAGAGAGCGGTATCTACGGTACCACCTTCTTTATGTTGACCGGCTTTCACGGTTTCCATGTTGCGATGGGCACGTTTATGTTGTTTGTCCAGTTCATGCGTTCGTTCAAGGGCCATTTTAAATCGGATGATCAGTTTGGCTTTGAAGCCTCGTCCTGGTACTGGCATTTTGTTGACGTGGTCTGGTTTGGACTGTTTATCTTTGTCTATATCCTGTCCTGATTTTAGTATAGGAAGTACGCAAAAACGGCCAGTAATACTGGCCGTTTTAGTCTGTGAGAAGTGCGAAAAATTCAGTTAGGTTTGTCTGGAACCGTCGGTGCCACTTGCTGTGGATGTAATTGTCGATCCCAGGGAGCGGTGCTATTTAAACGACCGCTGGCCAAACCGTAGATTATGGCGATAACCAGGGCGCTGGCTAAACAAACTCGGATACCCAGGGCGTACAGCGTGCGCTTATTGTTGTTGCCCGTATCTCTTAATAGAAATACCAGCCCGCTACTTAGGCTAATGAGCACACCGATAAACAGGATGACGATCAGAATTTTTAGCCACATAGGGATGCTCACAAGGTTAGGCGTCGAATTGAGCGGGCTATTTAAGCATAAATGCTTGCTCGGGAGGCAGTAGAGCGGAAATGAGCAACCTAAAAATACCCGAGCACACGCCCTCCTCCCCCGCCTTTAAATGGCGTTGGAATGTTGGGATATTGATATTTACCGGAATATTTTTACCGCTTACTTTAACGCTTGGGGTGTGGCAGCTACACCGCGCAGACCAAAAGCGCGAGATGTTGGCTGAACACGAACAGCGCCGACAGGCAGACCCGGTCGCGCTTGCGACGCTCCAGCCAGAAGATGATCACCAGTATCGTCGGGTGAAAGTGAGCGGCCAGCCCGATGGCGAGCGTTATTTTTTATTGGATAACCGCACTCGCAATGGGCGCTCCGGATACGAAGTATTGTGGCCGGTAAAAACCGCAGTGGGAAAATGGGTGCTGGTTAATCGCGGCTGGATTGCTGGCGGTTTGGATCGCCGAGAGTTGCCGCAAGTACCGGGATTTGATGCGCCGGAATTTACGGCGTCGGGCGCGAACGAATATCTACTGGAAGGCTATTTATACCGGAGCAAAGGTAAAGCGCTGGTTCTGGGGCAGGAAGAAATAGTGAATGGCTGGCCCCAGGTGATTCAGCAAGTAGATATGGAGCTATTGGAAAGTCGCTTCGGGGCGGCGCTGTTTCCCTACGTGTTAAGGCAAGAAGCTAGTCGGCAAGCTATGTGGAAAGAACCACGGCAAGTAACGCAGCAACGAACATCACAAAAAGTGCCCAGCAACGAGTTAAAAACCGGGTGGATTATTGTTAATGTTCTGCCCGAGAAACATACCGCTTATGCGGTGCAGTGGTTTTCGATGGCCCTGGCTTTGTTGATATTAACCTTGGTCAGCAATTCGAATCTACATGAATGCTTACAGTACCGACGCGGGGCAACCAAGAGTGACGGATAACGAAACAAAGAACGAAATAAAGAACGGAATGAATCAAGTGAAGAACACCAGCTGGTTAAAGCGTAATTTTCCTCTGCTGCTGATTATAGCTACGGTGACCGTGGTATTAGTGGCGGGTTTTGTGTTGTTGCCGCGTTCGGAGGAAGGCAAAATACGCTTGCTCGAGCAGCTGGGCACCAGTAATCAGGGCGTGCTAATTAAGCCTCTTGCTGCGGTAACTCAGCTTGCCCTTCTCGATGCTGAAGGCAAGCCCTGGGCTTTGGATGAACAAGCCGTCAAATGGCGCTTGTTGATCCCGGTGGCTGCTCCCTGCGCAGAGGCCTGCCGTGAAGCGATCCATTTGATCCGGCAAGTGCATGTTCGCCTGGATAAAAAATCCCATCGCGTCGAGCGTGTGCTGCTCAACCTGGATGGTGCTCTCGACGACGACACCAAAGCCTTGCTGGCGCGGGATTATCGCTATGTGAAAGTGATCAACGGTCGTCGTGCCGAGTTTGAACAAGTGCTGGCCCAGACCAATGCTCACTGGCGGCCGGAGCAAGTGCAGATTTTTGTGGTCGATCAGCAGGGAGCGGCAATGATGTTTTATACTGCCGAGCACAATGGCGGTCAAATATTGGCAGACCTGCGCCACTTGCTGAAATATTCGCCGGAGTAGTCATTATGTCATTGGGCAATACACCAGGATCACAGAGAAGGTTATTTAATTTGCCGAAAAACCGAAAACAGGGTTTTCGCCTGGCTTTGGCGGCGACTTGCCTCGCCCTGGTTGTGGTGGCATTGGGTGCGTTTACCCGTCTGGTTGATGCCGGTTTAGGTTGCCCCGACTGGCCCGGTTGTTACGGGCATGTGCTGTGGCCAGATAGCGCTGCAGAAATTGCTGTCGCCGAGACCCGGTTCCCCGACGCTCCGGTAGCGACGGATAAAACCTGGCCGGAAATGGTACATCGCTATTTTGCCGGAACCCTCGGCCTGATTATTGCCGCGTTGGCGCTACTAGCCTGGCGACAGCGGGAGACCCGAGATTTTCCCTTTCGGCTGCCGATGTTTTTATTATTTTTGGTAGTGTGGCAAGCGCTGTTCGGCATGTGGACGGTGACACTCAAGCTGTGGCCACAAGTAGTGACGGCTCATTTATTGGGCGGCATCAGTACTCTGTCTTTGCTCTGGTTGTTAACGGTACGCCTCGATGATCAGCGTTGGCAGGTGCCCGCAACGATTTGGCAAGGGCTTTTCAGGTTAAAGCCGATGTTGATTGGCGCAGTGATTGTTGTATTTTTACAAGTCGCCCTCGGCGGCTGGATCAGCTCTAATTACGCGGCGTTTGCCTGTACGGATTTCCCCACCTGTAACGGCACCTGGTGGCCGACGACGGATTTCAGTACCGGTTTTAATGTGCTGCAAGGCATTGGCCCGAATTATCTTGGCGGTTTGATGACCAGTGAAGCTCGCGTCGCGATTCACCTTACCCATCGTATCGGTGCGCTCGTTGTTTCTGTGTATCTGCTGGCGCTGTGCATAGCCTTGCTGATGGTGCCCTACGGCAAGGCGCGGCGTATGGCGTTTATCGTTGCTGCCGCACTGGCGCTGCAAATTGGTTTGGGCATCGGCAATGTTGTGTTTCAGGTTCCCCTGGTGATGGCAGTTGCGCATAATGCCGGGGGTGCCTTGTTGTTAATGACACTGGTAACGCTGGGCATTAAGTTGTGGACGGCCCAGCGGTTGCCTGTAGAAGAAGATGAGTCGTCGATTAATTAAAATAAGGTAAGTCGGTAAACCCAAGTGACATATAAAAGTAGCAAGCATTGAATACCACAAAGTCATTACATACTGGGCCTGCCGCCTGGCACGATTATCTTGAGCTGTGTAAGCCCAAGGTCGTGGTGGTGATGATCGTTACCTCTATCATCGGTATGTTTCTAGCGGTGCCGGGCATGGTGCCGCTGGACGTACTGGTGCTGGGTAATCTCGGCATCGCCCTGTGTGCGGGGTCGGCAGCGGCGGTCAATCATCTGGTGGATCGCGGCATCGACCAGAAAATGGCGCGCACCCTGAACCGGCCTTTGGCCCAGGGCCGCTTAACGCCCAGGCAGGTGACGATTTTTGCCGCCGTGCTGGGTTGCATAGGCATGGTGATATTGCTGGTCTTTATCAACGCGCTCACCGCCTGGCTGACTCTGGCATCGCTGCTAGGTTATGCGGTGGTGTACACCCTGTATTTAAAGCGCGCGACGCCACAGAATATTGTTATCGGCGGTTTAGCCGGTGCCGCTCCCCCACTACTTGGCTGGGTCGCGGTTACCAATGAAATACACGGTCATGCCCTGCTGTTGGTGTTAATTATTTTCGCCTGGACACCACCGCATTTTTGGGCGCTGGCCTTGCACCGCAAAGAAGAATACGCCAAAGCCGATATCCCGATGTTGCCGGTCACCCATGGCGATCATTACACCAAACTGCATATCGTGCTCTACACCATACTGATGATCATCGTAACCGTGTTGCCCTACCCCACGGGTATGAGTGGCTGGTTATATTTACTTGGCGCGTTGGTGCTCGGCGGTGGGTTTTTATATTGGGCGCTGCGCTTGATGCTCAGCGATGATCGTGAATTGGGCATGACCACATTTAAATATTCCATTATTTATTTATTGGCCTTGTTTGCGATTATGTTATTGGACCACTATTTAATAGCGCTGCCCTCGGCGGGCGGGCTCGGTTAAGGAAAATTTATGGCAACGCATCACGACCCCCTGGTTCGGCGTAATATCCGCATTACTGTAGCGGTGGCACTGACCTTTGCTTTGATTACGGTGGCGGCCCTGGTTAATAAGTTATCCCAGCCGCGCATTTTAAATCAATACGAATTGCGCGATTACGGGGCCTATTTGTTAGAGTCGCCGCGCGCGACTGATGCGATCGCCCTGATCGACCACAAGGGTCAAGCCTATACCGAAGCTCGGCTCCCTGGTTCCTGGACTTTAGTGTTTTTTGGCTTTAGTCACTGCGCCGATATTTGCCCTACCACGATGGCGACTCTGGCAAAAATGTACCAGGAGTTAAAACCCAAAGAAAAAGCCGATTTAAATGTAATGCTGGTTTCCGTGGATCCCGAGCGCGACACCCCGCAAGTGTTGGCTGATTACGTGACGCAATTTAATCCAGACTTTACCGGTGTTACCGGCGAGGCCGCGCAGATTAAACAATTGTCCTTACAGTGGAATACCGGTTTTGAAGCGCCTGCTGACGACAACACAGCGGACTCAGAAAATTATCAGGTGGCGCACAGTAGTAGCCTGGTGTTACTGAATCCTAAAGGTGAATTACACGGTTTTATTCGGCCACCGCTGGAGCACGGTAGTTTACGCGTGTTGTGGCGTTCTATTCGCACGACTTATTAAGGCCAGCGCGTACTTTAATATTTAAAAATTAAATAATTATAAAAACTTAGTCTGCTTTTGGAGACAAGGAAGCAACACCAAACAAAACTCCGCCGGCAAGCACAATAGAGGGGCCTGCCGGGGTATCCAGAAACCACGATGCGGTTAAACCCAGCAGTACGGCCAGGGCCGCGATGACGCTACCCAAAATCGCCATCTGTTCCGGGTTATGAGAAAAGCGCCGCGCGCTCGCGGCGGGAATAATCAGCAAGGCGGTAATCAATAATACTCCAGCGACCTTCATGCCGACGGCCACCACGGTGGCGAGCATGAGTTTTTGTATGGTCTTCACCCGCCTCACGGGCACGCCTTCCACCTGAGCTAAATCTTCGTGCACGGTGACGGCGACCAATTGCCGCCACCAGTAGCCTAAGCCTGCGAGCACCAGGCCTGCTAATACCCAGATGGTGATGACTTCGGTTTTGCTAATGGCGAGTAGATCGCCAAATAACAGCCCTTCCATATTCACTCGTGCGCCGGGAATCAGTGCAAGTGCTACCAGACCCAGTGCCAGCGCGGTGTGAGATAAAATACCCAGTAAGGTGTCGGTGGCGAGTAGATGCAGTTCTTGCAGCACGATCAATAATCCGGCGAGTCCAAGGCAGGTCAATAACACCGCGAGGTCATTGCTAAGCGATAACCATAGCCCTATTGCTACTCCGAGTAGCGCACCATGGGCGAGAGTATCGCCAAAATAGGCCATGCGCTGCCACACCATCAACGAACCCAAAGGCCCGGCTAGCATTGCAATACCGAGTCCGGCGGCCAGTGCAAAATACAGAAAGTCGAGATTCATGCGCCCTGCCCCGCTTAGTTGTGGTGGTGATCGTGATGATGGGTATACAGGGCTTGCCGCGACCCGAACAACTCGACAAATGCCGGATCGGCGGACACTTGCTCGGGGCTGCCGTGACAGCAGATATGGCGATTTAAGCACACCACCTCGTCGGTAGCCGCCATCACCAAATGCAAGTCGTGGGATACCATCAAAATACCGCAGTGCAGATGGGTGCGAATATCCGCAATAAGCTGGTACAGCGCTTCCTGTCCGGTTACGTCTACGCCCTGCACCGGTTCGTCGAGCACCAGTAAATTGGGCTTGCGCAGCAAGGCGCGGGCTAGTAATACACGCTGGGTTTCGCCGCCGGATAAGGCTCGCAAAGGTCGGTTTATCAGGTGGGCAACACCGGTTTCTGTTAACGCTTCGAGGCACAGGGTTTTGTCGTGCTCAGCCAATTGCAGGAAGCGGTCAACCCGCAGCGGTAAAGTGGGGTCTATCACTAGTTTTTGTGGCATATAGCCGATGCGCAGTCCCGCAGCGCGAGTCACCTCGCCGCCGTCGGGCTTGAGTAAGCCGAGGGCTATTTTAACGAGGGTGGTTTTACCGCAGCCGCTGGGGCCGATTAACGACAGTAATCGCCCCGGCATCAGGTCGATGTCGACATGATCCAATACCGTCTGGCCATCGTAGTGTTTTTCGATGCCGCGCAGAGATAGCAGTGGCTCGATCCCATTGGTGGGTAACTTGGGTTGGTTTAAGGAGGCTTTGTCTAGCATAAGGGCCGCTCGGGCGTCATTGGTGTTGTTGGTTTTGTAAAAATTGCTTACGTTGTGGGGTTTATTGGCACTGCGGACACAGCCCGATTATTTCCAGTGCATGTGTTTCCACCATAAAGCCCGATTTCGCCGCAGTGCTGGCGATGGCCTGGTCAATATTGTCCGCGCTGCATTCCGCGACACTGCCGCAGGCTTTGCACAGCATAAAGAGATCGCTGTGGTCGGCACCGGGAAAGGGGCAGCCGACAAAGGCGTTGAGCGAGGCGATGCGGTGGATCAAACCCCGGGTAAGTAAAAAATCCAGTGCGCGATACACGGTGGGCGGCATTATCTGCTTGCCCTGCTCCGCCGATAATTGTTCGATGACGTGATAGGCGCCCACCGGTTTATGACTTTGCCAGATCAGCCGCAATACAGCTTCGCGGGTCGTGGTAAGCCGAGCACCCTGCGCCTTGCATAGGGTTTGCGCTTGAGTCAGGGCGGCATTGAGACAGCGGCCGTGATCGTGTTTGCGGTGAGCAACGGTGGTATTAGTGATCATCGTGCGTCCCCCGTGGTGATGGGTTTTGTCTTGGTAAATGTTATGATATAACAATACGTAAAGCTATAGTAGAGTTTTGGCCAACTTGCAAAGCGGCCGGTAGTGATTTTTGTCAGCGTCAGATTGGCAGGGTTTTGCAGGATAGGGCGCTAAAAGAATTAAATGTTATAACATATCAAAATCCGTGGTAAATATGTCCCCTTACATTGTCGTTAAAACTCTATTATCCAGCGAATCCCAGCGACTGCAGGGAGGATATGCATCGAGTATTAACCGTTTGCGGCTTATTGGCTTGCTGGCACTTGGTTCACTGATTGGGCTGGCTTCGATCGCGCCTGCTGTTATGGCAAGCGCAGGGGAGAAGCCGGCCATAGACGTGAAGCCAGTAATACTGACCAGCATAAAACCCTTAACGATGATCGCCGCTGCGGTGCTCGGTGACGAGGTAGAGGTCAGGCAGTTATTGCCCGACCAGGAAATCCCCCATCATTATGCCCTCCGGGTGTCGGATCGTCGTCTGTTTGATCAAGGCCAGTTGGTGCTGTGGATTGGCCCCGAGCTGGAAACCTTCATGGGCGCGCTGGTGGCTGAGCGCGAGCCGCGCAGTGTTATAAGGGCTGCGGAGTTGAGCGGAATAGTATGGCCAGAGACGACGGAGCGGGGCAGGGATTATCACCTATGGCTCAATCCCGATAATGCTCTGCTTATCGCTCGTACTTTAGTGCTGCAGGTCAGTGAATTGAGCGGAGTTAATAAGGCCGTATTAAAGGCCCGGCTGCAGAATTTCGAGGGCGAGATCGCTACTTTAAAGCAGGTAGTAGGTGAGCGCTTACTCACCCTAAAAGATAATAAATTCATAGTAGATCACGATGCCTTTCGTCATTTCACCGAGACTTTTGGCCTGCACAGCGCGGGGTATTTACGCGATAGTTCCGGGCTTGAAATTGGCGCTCGGGCCCGAGCTAAAATAATGAGTCAGGAGGGGGTTCGTTGTGTGATCGCAGAACCCGAATCGCGGATCGACCGACTGCAGGGGCTGGCGACAAAATGGCATGCTAATTTGGCGATTATTGATCCTCTGGGTGCAAAGGCAACAGGGTTTGAAGGCCAGCCCGAGGTGGAATTTAGCGCTTATGCAGGCCTGATAAATACTGTCACTGAGGGTTTTGTTGACTGCCTTGAGCTTCGATAAGAAAGGCGAATAGGCAGCAAACAGATATTTCTGCCCGGGATCGTTTCGGTAGATATCAAACCAGTTTTTATCCATTTCCCGCGCGAACCGGCTGCTTTGCGGTATCCTTCCGGCCATTGCCGAGAGAGAGATTATGACTGCCACAACTCCGTCTGAAAAATCGTCCAATACCGGGCCCCTGGTATTGGTAGATGGTTCCTCGTATTTATATCGAGCCTTCCACGCCTTGCCACCGCTGGTGACATCCAAAGGCCAGCCCACGGGTGCGGTAAAGGGGGTGATTTCGATGCTGCGCCGCATGGTGAAGGATTACCCGGATAGTGTGGTGACCGTGGTGTTCGACGCCAAGGGCAAAACCTTTCGCGATGAGCTTTACGCTGAATACAAATCTCACCGTCCACCAATGCCGGACGATTTACGCACGCAGATTCAACCCATTCACGACATTGTACGAGCCATGGGTTTGCCATTAGTCATCGTCGAAGGCGTAGAGGCGGACGACGTGATTGGCACCCTGGCGGTTTATACCAGTGGCAAGGGAGGCAAGGTGGTGATTTCCACCGGTGATAAAGATATGGCGCAGTTGGTGGATGAGCGCGTCACGCTGGTGAATACCATGACGGATACCGTGCTGGACCCTGCGGGGGTGAAGGATAAGTTCGGGGTGCCGCCGGAGCTGATTATTGATTATCTCGCTTTAGTGGGGGATAAATCCGACAACATTCCCGGGGTGGCCGGGGTGGGTGAAAAGACGGCACTGGCGCTGCTCAACGGGCTAGGCGATATGGACGCGATTTACGCCGATCTTGAAAAAGTGCGGGAGCTGGAGTTTCGTGGCGCGAAAAAAATGCCGGAAAAACTGGCTGAACATAAAGACGATGGCTTCCTGTCTCGCACGCTCGCCACCATCAAACTGGATGTGGAGCTGGATTTCGGCATCGACGATCTTGATATGGCCGCACCCGATACCGAGCAGTTGCGGAGTTTGTACCAGGAGATGGAGTTTAGAGGCTGGACGGACGAGCTAGGTTCTAGTGAAGCCGCTTCGGCACCGTCTATAGCCGCCGCCGAAACCATCGAAAAACATTATCAAACCGTGCTCGAAACCGCCGAGTTTGAGGTCTGGCTTGAGCGCTTAAGCAAAGCTGAGTTATTCGCCTTCGACACCGAAACCACCAGCCTCAATTATATGCAGGCCGAATTGGTGGGCCTGTCGTTTGCCATTGAGCCGGGCGAAGCCGCCTATGTGCCGCTGGCTCACGATTATTTGGGTGCACCCGCCCAGCTCGATCGCAACTGGGTACTCGAACGCCTCAAGCCGCTGCTGGAAGACCCCGCGCTGCGCAAGGTTGGGCAAAATCTGAAATACGATACCAATGTGTTGGCCCGTTACGACATAGCGTTACGCGGCGTAGCCTACGACACCATGCTGGAGTCCTACGTGCTCGACTCCGTCGGTTCCCGCCACGATATGGATACCCTGGCGCTAAAACACCTCGGTGAAAGCACCATCCATTTTAAAGACATTGCCGGTAAGGGGGCAGGGCAGCTTACCTTTAATCAAATCGAGCTAGAGCAAGCTGCACCCTATGCGGCAGAAGATGCCGACGTGACATTGCGGCTGCATCAGGCTTTGTGGCCCAGGCTGGAGGCCGAACCGACCCTGAAGTCGATATTTGAGGCTATTGAAATACCCCTGATGCCGGTTATTTCCCGTATTGAACGCAATGGGGTGCGGGTGGATTCGGCCTTGCTGGGCAAGCACAGCGAAGAGCTAGGCGCGCGCATTATCGATATCGAGCGCACAGTTCACGAGCTGGCAGGGGAGCCCTTTAATCTGAGTTCGCCAAAGCAGCTGGGCGTAATTCTGTTTGAGAAACTCGGCTTGCCGATTATCAAAAAGACACCGAAGGGCCAGCCCTCGACGGCGGAAGAAGTGATGCAAGAACTCGCGCTCGACTACCCGCTGCCCAAACAGGTGCTGAAATACCGCAGCCTGAGCAAACTGAAATCGACCTACAGCGACAAGCTGCCGACCATGGTTGACCCGGATAGCGGGCGGATACACACCTCTTATCACCAGGCGGTAACAGCCACCGGGCGACTGTCGTCCTCCGATCCCAATCTGCAAAATATTCCCATACGCACGGAAGAGGGACGGCGTATCCGCCAGGCCTTTATTGCTGGGCCGGGCAACAAATTAATCGCGGCGGATTACTCCCAAATTGAATTGCGCATCATGGCCCACCTTTCCGGAGATGAGGGTTTGTGCCGCGCCTTCGCCGAAGGTTTAGACGTGCACCGGGCCACGGCGGCGGAGGTTTTTGGGGTGACTCTGGAGGAGGTAACGAGCGACCAGCGTCGCAATGCCAAGGCGATAAACTTCGGTTTAATCTACGGTATGTCTGCCTTTGGCCTGGGGCGGCAGCTCAATTTGGGTCGCAACCAGGCTCAGGAATACATCGACCTCTACTTTGCGCGCTACCCTGGAGTTAAAGGTTATATGGAATCCACTCGCGAGACCGCGGCAGAGCAGGGCTATGTGGAAACCCTGTTTGGGCGGCGGCTGTACTTGCCAGAAATTAATGCCCGCAACGGTATGCGGCGCCAGGCTGCCGAGCGCACTGCGATCAATGCGCCGATGCAGGGTACGGCGGCAGACATTATCAAGCGGGCGATGATTGCGGTGGACCAATGGCTCGCAGAGAGTGACCTGGATGCCAAAATGGTAATGCAGGTACACGATGAACTGGTGCTAGAAGTGCCGGAAGCAGAGGTGGACGAGGTCGCGGCAACCCTGGCTACACTCATGTCATCGGCTGCGGAGCTGGTGGTGCCCTTACTGGTTGATGTCGGGGTGGGCGACAACTGGGATCAGGCGCATTGACCTAAACCCACCCAAATGGGCCTTATTGTTAACTCGAGAGGGAGGAAATGAGGGCAGAGCACATAGTTTTACTGGAAATTTAAAAATTGTGAACTATTCTCAAGTGCCCCAGTCATAGTTAGCGTAAGTTGCATTACTTATAGTTTTTATTACTTATAGTTTTGAAGTCTTACTACTTTGAGCGGACCAGGTACCCTCCCCCTCTAGGCGTGACCTGGTTCAATACCTTACCGGTGCTAAGTGCACCGGTTTTTTTTGCCTGTTTTTTGCGCTCACGACTCGCTGCACCTGCCTTTGAGCGCCCTTGAACACGTCAATGAACTAGTTTGGTGCGTATTTTGTTCGCGTTTAATCCTGATGTTCGGGAGATTCAGGCACGACGGGGTGCAACCAGCCCATTAACGTAGCTTCGAGCTCCGGTAGGCCGACCTTTTTTAGCGATGAAAAGGTCTGTATTGATACCCTGTCGCCGTATCCGGCGTCCGCCAGGTGTTTTTTTACCCCCAGCAGGCTGGCTTGCGCCGGGCCACGCTTGAGCTTGTCAGATTTGGTTAGTAGCAGGTGGACGGGTAACTCAGCCGTCATCGCCCATTCCACCATATGCCAGTCGAACTCCTGCAAGGGGTGGCGAATATCCATTAGTAACACCAGTCCCGCCAGTGATTGCCGGTCGCGGAGGTACTCGGCTAAATGTCGATCCCACTCGGCTTTCATCGCCTTGGGCACTTTGGCATAACCATAGCCGGGCAAATCGACCAGCCGGGTATCGGGGTTCAGCGTAAAAAAATTGATCAGGCGCGTGCGCCCCGGGGTTTTACTGGTGCGCGCCAGCTTGCCTTGGCGGGTCAGTGTATTGATGGCGCTGGATTTACCCGCGTTGGAGCGTCCGGCAAAGGCGACTTCTACGCCGGTATCCGCAGGGCATTCGGCTAGCGAAGGAGCACTTTTGAAAAACGCAGCTTGGTGGAAAGGGGTGGCGTTAGTCACGCGTAGGTATCTCGTTTTAGTGGGGCTGGGAAGCGGAATGTCATACTGGAAGCTATATCGATTAGCTCGTGATCTGGATTAGTATATAATGCGCCGTCGGTTTAGCCGGTGGATTTCAGGGCTCACAGTGTAGCTAAACTGCGGCTTTCATACACCTCGGACTTACATCGTGGCCCAGAATTACAGCTAGACCTACAGTCAAAACGACACGCTATCGTCAGAAAATACGAATCAAGCGCAGAACTACAGTGCAGAACAGCTGTAAAGAACTGCAGCAAAGAACCACAGTAAGGATCAAACCATGAGAACAATGATTGTTGCCTTAACCGGCATCGCAGCATTAATGCTGTTTCAACCCACGTTAGCCGCCGGTGATGCCGATGCGGGTAAAGGTAAAGCCGCCGCCTGTGCCGCCTGTCATGGCAGCGATGGCAATAGCGCCGCGGCGTCGTTCCCCCGCCTGGCAGGTTTGGGTGAAAAATATTTGCTCAAGCAACTCGTCGATATTCAGTCGGGTGATCGACCGATTGCCGAAATGACCGGCTTGCTGACCGGTTTGAGTGAGCAGGATTTGGCCGATATTGCGGCATTTTACGATGATCAAACACCCAGGCTTGCCGGTGCCAGAGACGACACCAAGTCGTTGACCCTGGGCGAGAGAGTGTATCGTGCGGGCAATTTGAAAACCGGAGTGCCAGCGTGTACTGGTTGTCACTCGCCATCGGGCAATGGCAATGCGCCAGCGGGTTATCCGATGTTGGGTGGCCAGCATGCGGACTATCTTGCGAAACAGTTACATGCGTTCCGCACCGGTGCTCACGACGAAGAGGACCCTGGCGCCCGTCAAAATGATGAATCCAAAGTGATGCGTGGCGTTGCCGCACAGATGAACGATCAGGAAATCAAAGCCGTTGCTAACTATATCTCTGGTTTGCATTAACAGGCTTGCATTAACAGTGTGAGACACACTCCAGGCGTAAGGACCACCAAAAGGCAGCTTCGGCTGCTTTTTTTGTGGCCGTAACTTTATCTTCCCGCGACCTCGTCGAGTCAGCGGCCTGCCGGTAAAGAATAATTTAAGGTGATTTTGCTATCGATGCCCTTGCAACACGCTCGGGAACCTGAATAATAAGTAGGGTCTATACTGTGGCCTCAACAACAGGCATGAAGCTCAAGTTTGTAGCTTAAGCCCACAAACGTTGCCACTTAACATACCCGCGACCTTTAAGGATGTAACACTCATGGCCCCACTTTTTTCCGGACAGACAGTTCCTGGACAAACAAGCCCTAGCTGGACGTTTCGTCATGCGTTCAGCGCTGTATTGATAGCACTGTTAATACCGATGGCCGCCTGTCAGGCAGAGCCAGAAGGGGAGGCCGTCACAGCGTCTGCTGTGGCTAAAACCGAGACCTCCGCGCAAGTGCAAACCGACACCCCCAGTATCAAAACGCCGTCCGCGCCTGCACGAAAGATTGATTACCAGGCGGGTAAACATTACATCGTTCTGGACAATCCGGTGACAACGGTTGACGCCAAGCGCGTCGAAGTCAACGAAGTATTTTGGTATGGCTGTCATCACTGTTTTGTTTTTGAACCCCTGGTGGCAACCTGGTCGGAGAGTATTGCCGACGATACGGTGTTGGTAAAAACCCCGGCCAATTGGCATGTCAATATGGAGCTACACGCGCGCGCGTTTTATACCGCCAAGGCGCTTAAGGTGCTTGATAAAGTACACGAAGCTATTTTTGAAGCCATGAATGTAAAAAAACAAAAACTCGATAAAGAAAAAACCATCGAAGCTTTATTTGTTAAATACGGGGAAGTCGATCCGGAAAAATTTCGTAAAACCTTTAATTCTTTTGGTGTGAACAGCGCGGTCAGGCAAGCCGATTCTCGCCAGCGCGCTTACCAAATCACTGGCACGCCCGAAATGATAGTGAACGGCAAATATCGAATAACCGCAGCAATGGCTGGTGGTCATCTAGGTATGCTCGCAGTCGTTGACCATTTGGTTGAAAAAGAACGGGCTGCGCTACAGCTTGCAAGGGAAGAAGCCTCAACAGTAGAGACGGCAGAACAATAACAAGCAGACTGAGAGCCCGATGAATAATCATACGTCTACTTTGCTGATCAAGGAGATCGGGTGAGCAAACCCTGGCTGGAGCACTACCCACCCGGGATACCACATGCCATTGCCCCCAGCCCCTTTGCCTCGCTGGCCGAATTTTTCGACGACGCCTGCGTCGATGGGGACGAGCTACCGGCCTATACCAATTTTGGCGTAACCATGAGTTACGCCCAGTTGCATCAACGGGCCCGAGCGTTTGCGAATTACCTGCGTGACGATGCGGGCCTACAAACCGGCGACCG
Source organism: Porticoccaceae bacterium (assembly GCA_036961295.1). Lineage (GTDB taxonomy): Bacteria > Pseudomonadota > Gammaproteobacteria > Pseudomonadales > Porticoccaceae > JAGPUQ01. The sequence continues at coordinate 617,451 of JBALVX010000002.1, forward strand.
CGTCGCGCTGATGATGCCCAACCTCCTGCAGTACCCCGTCGCGCTTTTTGGCACCCTGCTGGCGGGCATGACCGTAGTCAATACTAATCCCCTGTATACCGCGCCAGAGTTGCGCCACCAACTTAGCGATTCAGGCGCTAAGGCCATTGTGGCGGTGGAAAACTATGCCTCGGTGCTTGCGGAAATCCGCGATCAACTTCCCCTTAAAGCCATTGTGCTGACGGGCATAGGAGACCTGTTAGGCCCGGTGAAGGGCTTGGCGATTAATGTCGCGGTTAAATATATTAAAAAGCAGGTTCCCAGCTATGACTTGCCGGATGCCGTGTCATTTAAACAAGCCCTGGCAATGGGTGCCGCGAAGGCATTTAAGCCGGTCGTGTTAGCGAGTGACGACTTAGCTTTTTTGCAATATACCGGTGGTACCACCGGCGTGGATAAAGGCGCAATGCTCAGCCACGGCAATATACTGGCCAACGTCGAGCAGTCAGCGCAGTGGCTCATGCAGACTGGGGGCGCGGGCAAGAGTCTCGGCATGCGCTGCGAAACCGTGATTACGGCCTTGCCGCTGTACCATATCTTTTCTTTAACCGCGAACTGCCTCGCGTTTTTAAAATTGCGCGGCCACAATATTTTGATTACCGATCCGCGAAATTTACCGGGGTTTATCGACATTCTGAGGAAGAACAAATTTAGTTGTATAACCGGCGTCAATACCTTGTTTAACGGCTTACTGAATACCTCGGGTTTCGAGACAATCGATTTTTCTGCACTCAAGCTCAGTCTTGGGGGCGGCATGGCGGTGCAGGAAGACGTCGCCCGACGCTGGAACGAGCGCACGGCCTGCCCATTAACAGAAGCCTACGGCCTGACCGAAACCAGCCCTGCGGTGACGATGAACCCACTCAATCAAACCGTGTTCAACCACAGTATCGGTATGCCGATATTGTCCACCGACTGTCGGATTAATCGGGAGGATGGTAGCCCCGCCAGCGTCGGCGACGAGGGCGAGCTTTGGGTAAAAGGACCGCAGGTGATGCAAGGTTACTGGCAGCGACCCGAAGCCACCGCGAAAATGATTACCGAGGATGGCTGGCTACGCACCGGCGATATTGCGCGCATGGATGAGCGCGGTTATTTTTATTTGGTTGATCGCTTAAAAGATATAGTGGTGGTCTCGGGGTTTAACGTCTATCCAACGGAAGTCGAGCAGGTGCTGAATAACCATCCGCAGGTGCTTGAGTGCGGCGTCATAGGTGTACCTGATGAGCGCAGCGGCGAGGCGGTGATGGCGGTGGTGGTGCGCAATGATCAAGGGCTACACGAAGACGCTCTCAACCAAGACTCTCTTAATCAAGCTCTTCTCAATCAAGATGCGCTGCGCAGCTGGGCGCGGGAGAGCCTGACGGCTTACAAAATACCGAAACACATCGAGTTCAGCGATGAGCTGCCAAAATCCAATGTGGGCAAAATTCTGCGCCGGGAACTAGTGGCCCGTTATAACCCCAATGCAGAATAATAAAGCGGCGGCTTCAGTGGCCAGGGTTACTTAATGATCGGAGCTGAATCCTCCAGCGAGGCAGCTGCTCGCCCGGCGCCGTCCGACCTTCCAGCAACAGCTTCCTCGGAAAAAACCTTAGAGCGCGCTATCCCTATAGCCATCGATACCCTGGTAGAGGCCTTGCAGGAGCGCCTCGCACATCATTTGGACTCAAAGCAGTTAGCTGCCTTCGCCCTGGTTTGCGTGCGCTTGCAATGGCTGTACCGAGCGGATCAAACGCAACAATTTGATCGGATCCGCCACGCGTATGCCGCATTTTCTCCCGACCAGCCCCACGCGGAAAAACCTCTACAACTATCTTCTGGAGACGAGGCGGAAAAATTACGCGTCGTCAAAAATGAACTGGAAGCCTTACTCACTAAAGCCAATTTTACGCAGTTATCGGAAGCTGCACTGAATCGGGCGCTTAATAAAACTTCTCCCCACGGCGTTGAGGTCTCCGTCGATATGACGCAGTACGGCGAACTTGCGTTGTGGTACCGGGGGCTGGATTCGCAACAAGTAACACGACGTAACTGGAAAACTTTATATATACAACCCATTACTGAGCAGGTAGCGATTTATCGAAAGCTGTTTTTACTAGTACGAAAGAAAGACGCCGATATTAATTTGAATGCCAGCGATCTAAATACTGACGATCAGGATTCAAACTCCATCCCGCCTATACATATTAAATTATTCCGAGATATTCCCTTATCCGATCTCGAAATGTTATTTCCCGATAGCAAAGTCCGTATTCGCTTGTTCGATAAAATAAAATTGGGTATTACCGGTGGGGGTGGTACGGTCGCCGGCGCAGCGACGACGTTAACTAAACTCGCTGCCGCAGCGGAACCTTTTACTATTATTGTCGCCATCGGTGGCTTTGCTGCAATTTTGTGGCGACAGATCGCCAAAATATTTACTCAGCGCAATAAATATTTAATCAACCTGTCGAAACGACTGTATTTTTATAATCTGGATAATAATATGGGCGCGGTGGCGTATCTCGCTGAAATGGCGCGCGCGGAAGATGTTAAAGAAGCGATGCTCGCCTACAGTTTTTTAATTGAACAAAGTATGGAAGAGGGTATGAGTCGGACGCAGCTGGATGCGTCCATTGAAGATTTTTTACAGAAAGAGTTTGCTTGCCGGCTCGATTACGAAGTCGATGATGGTTTGCGTAAATTACTATCCGATGGCCTGGTGACAGCTTCAGCAGGCGATAGCTTATTTGCAGTCGATCCAGAGCGAGCTAATCAATTACTCGAGCAGCGTTGGCAAAAGCTGCTTCCTGCAAACAAACAGTAGATACCTTTACGATGGTTTACTGGTTTGGCTTTTCTAACGCTGCCAGCGCGTCCCTAATATTTTCTACGCGACGACGGTTGGTGCCGAGATCGGAGTGACCTACTCGCGAGGCAGAACGCACCGCCATGGCTTCGCCTTCGGCGAGAATAAATTCTACGTCGTCCACATAACGCATAATTAAGGTGGTGAACGTTACCCACAGATAATTATCGCTTTGTGCTTTTATTTCGGTCCGCGGCATATCGGCGATAACTTTGAGCAGGGCAGCATTTTGCTTTGCTACACCGCCGTTCACGGAAAGGGGTTTGATTATCTGGCTCTGGTCGGCGGCCTGGCTACTGACGCAGTTGGGTGTGGAAGGGCAGGGAGCAAGTTTTCCATCGGCAATAAAATCGGCTGAAGGTCCGGCGCAGACGTTAAGAGCCCACAGCGAAGCAATTAATCCGGTCAGCAGGGCGGGAAGAGTGATTCGAATTTTATTCATGATATGTTTTTCCATAAAGAATAATTAGAGGCCATAACGAACAGTTAGATGGCATAGTTTAAGTATTCTAATTTAAAGATCCAGGTCGCGGGCAATAATATTGCGCTGGATTTCGCTGGTGCCCTCGCCAATCACATAAACCAAAGCGTCTCGATGAAAGCGGCCGACGGGGTACTCTCGCATAATGCCGGCACCACCGAGAATACGGATGGCATTTTCGCTCACCTTAAGTGCGGTTTCACTCGCGATAAGTTTTACTTTTGCGGCGGTGGCGGAATCGAGTGTGCCCTGGTCGATGCGCCACGCGCCATAGTATACCAACCACTGAGCGGCTTCGATTTCCGCCGCCATATCGGCGAGCTTGTGGGCGATGGCCTGAAACTTGCCGATGGTTTTGTCGCCAACCACGCGCTCCTGCGCATAGCGGTGGGCCACGCCCATTGCGCCCTTTGCCATGCCCAGACAATTGGCGGCGACACCGACTCGGTTTTCCGACAGGCATTCCAGAATGATGGAGTAGGTGCCCTCGACCCCGCCGAGTAGGCAGTCGTCCGGTACAAACACATCTTCCAAATAAATAAGGCCGGTTTCCGAAGCGCGGATACCTTCTTTATCCAGCTTGCTAATGGTGACTCCAGCACTGGGCAGTGCCACTAAAAATAAACTGATGGCCTCGGCCGTTGGTTCGGGACTGGTGCGCGCCGCTAGCGTAATAAAATCGGCAAAGGGCGCATTGGTGATATAAAGTTTGCTGCCATTGATGCGATAGCCACCGTCGATCTTGGTGGCGGTGGTTTTCATGGCGCGGATATTGGAGCCAACATCGGGCTCGCTAAGCCCGAAGGCAGCAATTTTTTCGCCCTTAATGGCGGGTTTAAAAAATTGGGTTTTTTGTGGTTCAGTGCCGGCTCGCCAGATTGGCCAGATGCCTAAGTGACTGTGGGCAGACCAGGCTGAGGAAAACGCCTGACTTACCCGGCTCATTTCTTCACGCACAATGCATTCGGATAGTTTGTCGAAACCAGAACCGCCATCGGCCTCTGGATAACGCACACCGATCAAGCCGATATCGCCCCACTTTTTAAACAGTTCGCGGGGGAAGCTTTCGTTGTCGTCGGCCTCCCGGGCCAGGGGCGCAATTTCCGCAGCGCAAAATTTGCGTACGGTTTCGCGCAGGGCATTGTGTTCGGCACTAAAACTGAAATCCATAGTGGGCACCGCCTAGTTGGCGTTCTGATTATTAGGGGGCTCATCTCGTAGCGCAGAGACCTGCTCGCAAGCCCATGCTAAAAGTATACCGGAGCCTTTAGTCCAGGGGTGGTTCAGGGGATAGCACTGGGAGACGGGCTTCCTCTGTCGATTTTCCTGCTTAATAGGTGAAGAGTAAGGGTTTTTGCTTTCCCGCGAGGCCAAAGGGCAGTAGAATTGCTGCCCTTTTTTCAAGGATTCGGGATTGAGTTGTTCCCGGAGCCATCTCCGACTAACAGGACGAGCATGAAGCCCACGGCCGATACCCTAAACCAACCTAAAATCAAGCCACTAAACCCCAATTTTTCTTCAGGTCCGTGCAGTAAGCGCCCCGGTTACGCCCTGGAAAATCTGGATATTGCCACGCTGGGCCGCTCCCACCGGTCAGCGGCAGGTAAGACTGCCTTGCTCAAGACCTGCGTTGATACCGCAGAGCTATTGGGTTTACCCGAGGGTTATCGGGTCGGCGTGGTACCGGCTTCGGACACCGGCGCGATGGAAATGGCGATGTGGTCATTGCTGGGAGCTCGTCCGGTCGATGTATTTGCCTGGGAATCTTTTGGCCAGGGCTGGATAACGGACATTAACAAGCAACTTAAGCTTGATGCGGTGAATGCTTATACCGCCGACTACGGCCAGCTGCCGGATTTACAGCAGGCCAACCCGAAACACGATGTGGTATTTACCTGGAACGGGACCACTTCTGGCGTTAAGACCCCCAATGCCGACTGGATCAGCGATGAGCGTGAAGGACTGACCATCTGTGATGCCACCTCTGCGGTGTTTGCCATGGAAATGCCCTGGCACAAACTCGACGTGGTGACCTTTAGTTGGCAAAAAGTATTGGGTGGCGAAGGCGCCCACGGCATGCTGATACTGAGCCCTCGCGCGGTGGAGCGTTTGGAAAACTACACGCCGCCGTGGCCCTTACCGAAAATTTTTCGTTTGACCAAAGGCAATAAACTAATTGAAGGTGTGTTTAGGGGCGAGACTATCAATACCCCCTCTATGCTCTGCGTGGCGGATTATCTCGACGCCCTGGATTGGGTACGCTCACTGGGCGGGGTCGATGGGGCCATTGCCAAATCTCGCGATAACCTCGCTGTGATAGAGTCTTTTGTCGCCGACAACGACTGGATCGATTTTCTTGCTGCTAGCCCAGAGACACGTTCCAATACCAGTGTGTGTTTGGTGGTGGACGCCGCCGACGACCAGGTTAAAGCGATGGCCAAATTGCTGGATGCCGAAGGCGTGGCTTACGACATCGGCGCTTACCGAGACGCTCCGGCAGGCTTGCGAATTTGGTGTGGTGCGACCGTCGAGGCCAGTGATCTCGACGCCTTGATGCCCTGGTTAAGCTGGGCCTACGCTCAGGCGACGGCCTGATTAGCCCAGGCTAATCCTCGGCGAGGTAAGACTCAGACAGGCGACCGTTAATTTAATACGCAGTCTTCAGACATACATTTATCAAGTACGTTAACTGGCAACAAATAACGTACCGGCAATCTACAGGCAACAACAGGAATCAACATGTTTAAGATTCGCACCTACAACCAAATCTCCAGCTTGGGTCTCGACCGCTTTCCCCGTGACAACTACCAGGTCGCCCCCGATCTTGACGCGCCAGAAGCGTTTATTTTGCGCAGCCAAAAACTTCACACCGAGACCGTGCCGGATAGCTTGCTGGCTGTCGCACGCGCCGGCGCTGGGGTTAATAATGTGCCGGTAGCGGATTACAGCGAACGCGGAATCGTGGTGTTTAACTCGCCGGGCGCGAACGCCAATGCCGTTAAAGAGCTGGTAGTGACCGGTTTGTTAATGGCCTCCAGAGATATTTTTACTGGCATGAGCTACGTTCAGGGGCTCACCGAAATCAGTGATTCCGCCGAGATGGCAGCGCTGCTTGAGAAAGAGAAAAAACGGTTTGCTGGCTGTGAGTTGACCGGTAAAACCTTAGGCGTAGTCGGCCTCGGTGCCATTGGTGCGGTGGTTGCCAATATGGCGCTGGATATGGGCATGAAAGTTTTGGGTTACGACCCCGCGCTTTCGGTCGAGGCAGCGTGGCGTCTATCCAGTCGCGTCGAGAAAATGGATAACCTGCAAAGCCTGCTCAGTCGCGCCGATTATGTGACGCTGCATGTGCCCGCGATGGAAGCTACTAAAAATCTGATCAACGAAGAAACCCTGGGCAGCTTAAAGCCGGGTGCAGCGCTGTTGAATTTTGCCCGCGAAGAAATCGTTAATACCGAAGCGGTTATTGCGGCTCTGGATAGCGGTCGACTGCGTCGCTTTGTTACCGATTTTCCGGTACCGGCCCTGCTGGGTCGCGACAATGTGATTGCGATGCCACATATCGGCGCGAGCACGGGAGAAGCAGAGGAAAATTGCGCGATTATGGCGGCAGATCAACTGATGGATTTTCTGGAAAGCGGCAATATCCGCAACTCGGTAAATTTCCCCGCTACCAGCATGGCCCGCAATGGCGGTTATCGCCTCACCGTAAACAATGCCAATGTTCCCAAGGTGTTGAGCAATGTGCTGGCGGTGCTTTCCGACTGCAACAACAATGTGCTCGATCTGGTCAATAAAAGCCGGGATGACATTGCCTACAACATTATCGATGTGGAAGAAGCGCCGGATCAGTGCATTGTCGATGCAATCAAGGCAGTGGAAGGCGTCAAACGCGTACGCTTGTTGTAAGCATTGCTAATGAAGTTTGCTAACAAAGTTTGCTTAAAAGGCGGCTTTTTTAGTTTTTACCGAAGACTCTCAAGCTGAATCAGCCCGTCAGGCTGGTGCCGGAGCTGCCCGGCCTTCGTCGGCTCGCTTCAGTTTGGTGGTTTCGAGGCGAATACTGTTAACAGCGCCGTCGATGCGATCAATCTCCTCTGCACGCACCAGGGTGTGCAACAGCTTTACCTGTTCGTCCAGATCGCCTAAATGATACACCGCAGCGATACCAGAAAGCTGGTGGCAAATCTCCTTCATGGCATCCGTATCCCGCGCGTTTAATGCCGTGTTGATGTTGCTTAGTAAACGATAAATTTCAGCAAAGTAGCGTTCTTTCGGAATGCTGGCCGCGCTGTCGAGCATCTGTGGTGAGGGTGCTCCGGCGCGCCCAGATAACTCAAACAACGCTTGTAGAAGTTGTTTTTCATCAAAAGGTTTGTTGATAATTCGCTCTACCGTCAGCGGCTTGAGTTCCTGCCGGATGTCGATGAGCACATCGGCGGTGAGCACAATCACCGGGGTATCCCGGTTTGGGTTGTCGGTTTGTCGAATCTCGTGGATGGCTTCTACGCCGGTGACTTCCGGCATGTGCAGGTCTATCAATAGCACATCGTAATGGGTCTTTTGGCAGGCGCTTATCGCTTCGCGGCCATTGCTGGCCTGTTGATATTGACAACCGGTACGCGCAAGCAAAGTACACAATAGCAAACGGCTGAATTCATTATCCTCGGCAACCAGTACCTGGATACCGTCCAGGTTGACACTGGCGTCGTTTTCATTCGATGTTGACCCAACATTAACTAGCGCCGCCTTGAGTTCCGCCAGGCCAGCGGGTTTCGCGATGAAGGTGGCTGTCGGGTGGCCGTTGATCAGCGCTTCGGGTAATTGCTCGCGAATAACCTGTAGAGGTGCCTGCACTACTACCGGGCAGGGCAAGTTGTCGATTACATATTCGAGTGCCGCCATTTGTTGATGCTCTGGTTCGCCGAGCGACCAGTTGATCAGCACCGCGGTGGGAGTATGTGCGGCGAGAGTATCAATTAATTCGTCAAAGCTAGCGGCTTCAATGAATTCGTTTGTTATGCGCGTTAATAAATGACGGCCGGCATTACGGCTCTGCTCGTCGGTGTCATAGAGTAGTACCGGGCCGGGAATATCGGCAGCTTGCGGTTTGGGAAGTTGTTGAGCCAGGGGTAAGACGATTCTACACAGAGTGCCTTTCCCCGGCTTGCTGTCGAAATGGATTGTGCCGCCCATCAGATTGATATAGGCCTTAACAATGGGTAGTCCGAGGCCGGTGCCGCCAAAGCGGCGACTGATAGTGGTGTCGGCTTGCACAAAAGCTTCAAAAATTTGCTCCTGCTGGGCGGGACTCATGCCGATGCCGGTATCGCTCACGGCAATAATCATCTTGTCGTGAAGGGGGTCCTGGCGATCAATGGAAATGCGGATCGTCACGCTGCCCCGCTCGGTAAACTTGATGGCATTGCCGACTAAGTTGGTCATAATCTGCCGGATGCGCATAGCGTCGCCGATCAAGCGGTCGGGAATGTCGGGGTCGAAGTCACAGTACAGTTCGATGCCCTTGTGGTGGGCGGCGGGGGCCAGTAATTGAACCGGATGTTCGATACACTCGAACACGTCGTAGGGTTCGTTGATGACGGTTTGGGCACCGGACTGGAGTTTGGTGAATTCGAGAATATCGTTGATCATGGTTAATAGCTGACTTGAAGCACTATCAATAATTTGACAATAGTATTTGTCGCTGCTGTCCAGGGGTGATTGTTCGAGCAGGCGCACAAAACCCTGGATAGAGGTGAGTGGGGTGCGCAATTCGTGGCTCATGCGGGCGAGAAAGTCAGTTTTGGCGTAGTTTGCGGCCTCGGCTTCTTCGCTGGCCTGCACCGCTGCCGCCGTCGCCCGCTGCAGCGCGGTATTTTTGGCCTGCAAATCTTTTAGGGCTCTGGTTACATCCACTGTCGCGGTGTTGACTCGCTGCTCCAGGTTTGATCGACTGCGGGCTACCGATTCAGCCAGATGATTGATACCGGTGGCGAGAACGGAGAGCTCATCTTCGGTGGAGACCAGGGCGCGTGCACTTAAGTCGCCATGCTGCAGAGAATCAACCGTCTGGGTCAATTTGCGGATGGGGGTGAGTACTGATCGGGATAAAGCCAGGGCTAGCAGGAAAGCGGTACCCATAACCCCTGCGGCGAGACCGATGCTAGTAAAAATAATATCCCGTTGCTGTTTGCGCGCACTAGCAAGGTCTATTGCGACCACCACCCAGCCGAGGATTTCCCGGGTAACCGCAAGTTGCTCGCTATCGGGATAATCCTCGACCTCAAGGCTAGTGGTATAAACGGGTTTTTCAAACAACAGGAAGTCATCGTATTGTCGCGGACCAGCACCGAGAGGCTCGGTCAAGCTAATGCTCTCGCGGGCGGGAAAAGAGGCACTGGGCAACAGCACGCGGCGTTGGCTATCCAAAAAAGCAACGCCGAGGATATTCGGCATCCGTTCTATCGAATTGGCCATGCTGACCAGCAAAGATTGATTATTGGTGTACAGCGCAAAGTCAGCCGTGCGCGACAGGTGGTCTACCATGCGGTGACCAGACTGATTCATGGTAGCGGTAATATCGCCTTGCCGGATATAGATGTTAGTGGCGGTAAGCAGGGAGGTGATCAGTAATAAGGGCAGTGAGCCAATAAGCAGTAATCGGGCCTGTAAGCTTTGTCTCAAGGCGCGCGGAAGCCACATCATGGGCGCTTAGCTAGAGCATCTTCGTACATTTTGTACAGAGCGCTTTCATTGGGGAGGGAGATGTTAAGCGCTTTGGCGACGGAGGGGTTTGCGTGTAGCGTGTAATAGCGGGGGTAGTGGAGGCCAGCGCTGAAGGCTTTGGTTTTTAGCAGGGCGTCGGCGGTTAGTTCCGCACCGTGTTGCCCGATATTGCTGGGGCTTGCATAAATGGACGCCAGCGCCCCGGCATTGGTATAGGCTCTGGAAAAACCGATGACTGGAATTTTGTTGCGAAACCCCAAATACAGTGCCCACTTGGCGGTGGCGCGATTAAATACGGCGCTATCCGGCAGGGCGACAAAGACATCGCAGTTTTTGATCAGTGGCGACATAGCGGCCACCGGATTATCGTGTTCACTGAGGGTTTTTGAGGCCAGGGCAAAGTTGAGGTTTGTGGCCGACTGCTCCAGTGCGGCAATGTTGGCACTGGAAATAGGCCCCGTTACCGTTGCCGCCTTGCGCGCATTGGGTGCCAATATTCGCGCTAACAACATAATTCGGTCGGGAGACTGATCGAGCACCACCGAGGCGACATTTTTTTGATCGGGCGTCTCGCCTTCCAGGCGTTGCCACACATCGCTGGTAATAAACAGGTTAATGGTTTTTTTGCCAGAGCGATTTTGATAGGCAAGCTCGGTGGCCGGGGTGCCAATGGTGACAATGATGTCTTCCGGCCAGGGCGCGAGCAGTGCATTTTGCTCCGCGCTGTCGCCCAGCACGGTGACTGCGATGCGGGTATCGGGAGACAGGGCGAGGAGGGTGCTAGAGAAGTGCTGCTGGGTTTCGCGATAATAGTTTTGTTCGCCCGACACTAACAGGCGGACGGTATTAGCCTGTGCCGAACCACAGCTCAGAATAAATACAATAAGCCCCCACCGCAGATATCTGTGATACCCGCCGATCCGTTTTACTAAGCCTTCCCTAGATTTAATTGCCAACAATTCCATCATATCTTTTTTGAGAACCCTCACCCCCACTAAGGTGAGTAGTTAGGGTTGTTCCCGTCCATTCAGACCCGCCTATCCATTTTGGTTTAAGGGAAATCCAGCGTTGCTTTCAACAGACTCTGGTTTCAAACACGTTTTCTTCATAAAATTCGTTGTAGTTATCGCCCAGATTTTGGCCGATCAGTTGCAGTTTCCCGCTGCTCCCGCCGGCCTTAAAGTGGTAAGTGATTTGCGCGTCTAGGCGGGTAAATTCATCGATAAAATCACCCGAAAGCCATCGCACTTCATTTTGATGATAGAGAGTGACCCCGGCACTGAAGGCGTCATTGAGCCGGTGGTTGACGAGCAAGCTACCGGCATGACGAGGCATACTATTATCGACGTCGGTGAAAGTCAGCGGCGCGAGCGTTTCAATCAGCTCACTGTCCAGGTCGAGATAGGTGTAGTGCAGCCTTATGTAGGTGTGATCGCCTGGGCGATAGGTAAGTTCCATCTCGGCGCCTCGGGTTTCCCAGGTGGCGATGTTGTCCCGTACCAGGCGGCTGGTATCAAGGTTTGCAGGAAAGTCGTTAAAAGACTCCTTGTAATCTTCCAGGCCATCGTCAATTTCTTCCCAGAACAGCTTGAAGTCAAGGGTCATATTATGGTCGGGCAAACGCGCCAAATAAGCCAGTTCGACATTGGTAATCTGCTCTTCATCGAGCTCTTCGGTACGGCGTTGGTCTTCTAGTATCAAGCCCCCCGCTCGATAGACGAGGCGCTCGTTGGTTTCGGTGATGGAGGGCGTGCGCTTACCCCTAGCACCGCTTAAACGTAGGGTGTGATCCGGGTATAGATCGTAGTTAAGGGAGAGGCGAGGGGACATCAAGGTGCCCTGGATGGAGTGCTCGACCATCATCCCGGCGTTGAAGGTAAGGCGCTGCCAGGGCGACCATTCACTGTGGCTGAAGAAGCGGAAAGATTGTTCGTCTACTTTGCCCTTGTCGCCGAGAAACAGGGTGGAGTCAACCGACTCGTGGCGGGCACCCAGGCCGACGGTCCATTTTAAACGGTCTGAAAACTGATGGCGATAGCGGCCTTCCAGGTCGTAACGTTCGGATTCCATGGTGTGAAAACCAAAAATAAAGGGCTGATCGACAAGATTAAAGGGTGCCCCAAATAAAAACGGAGGAACCAAGGTAGAGAGTAGTCCAAGATTGGCGGTGCCGTAGGCGCGAAAGTAATTGCGATAAAACTGCAGCTGGAAGTCCTGTTTATCGGAAATCAGGTGATCCCAATGCAGGCGCTGATACTGGCTGTAATAGCGCACCGGAATAAATTCATCGGTACTCGAGGGATAGCCGAACTCAGTCTCCTGGCGGGAAAAACCGACATCCAGATCAAGACTATTATTGAGGTTCGGGGTCAAGGTAGTGCGCAGGGCAAAGCTGAGGGCTTCTTCGCCATCGTCGGGGCCGAAGGCGTCGATGTCGGGGAAACCATTATTGTGTCGGTAGTTTACCGATAAGCGATAATCGGCGGCGCCCAGGTTGTTGTTGTGGCGCAGGGCGACCTCGCGGGTACGGTTATCCCCGCTAATGACTTTGAGGCGGGTACCGGCATCCTGTATCGGTGCGCGAGTAATAATATTCACCGCACCTAAAAATGCGTTGGAGCCCTGGGTGGGCGCGTTGGATCCGCGCACGATTTCAATGCGCTCAATATCGTCGAGATCGATGCCAAGGGAACTCCAGATTACCGTCGACTGGATAGGTTCATATACGGAGCGGCCATCGACCATGACTTCTAAATGATTGGGGAATTCCTGGCCCACTCCGTGGTAGGAAATTGCGAAACGATTGGCGTTAACCGCGTAAGCCTGAAAGCCCGGCACCAGGCGAAACACGTCGACCCAGTTCAGCGCGCCGGAGTCGGCAATCATCTGCTGGTCGATAATGGTAATACTGGCGGGACTGCGATTTAAGGCCTGATCCATTCCGGTGGCGACAGAGATAACGGGAATGTCGCTTAATAAATCAGCTTCAGTAAGAGTTTCGCGTGCTGCGAAAGCGACATTGGTGCTACCGCAGCTCAACAGTATCCCAAACACACAGGCAACAGCTGAAAGCTGATCTACACCGCGGAGCGGCGATGGATGGCAGGCCTTAGATGTGTGGGGGGTGAATAACACTATTTTCTTCCCTGAAAACGGGCTGGCGCTATCAGTGTAGCGATTCCAGCGGGGCAAACAAGCCTTGGTGCTACTGCCTTAAAGGCTAATTCTAGCCTTGTTTAATCCCTGGTGCGAGGTCGGCGCTAATCAGGCAGCTCTATTTGGGCGCGTAGAAATACTTTAGTTTCAAACAGGTTCTCTTCGTTGAATTCGCTGTAGTCGTCAAACAGATTTTGGCCTACCAACTGTAAGGTGGCCTCTGAGGTGCCTACCTGAAAGTGGTAAGTGGCCTGGGCATCAAAGCGGGTAAATTGCTCGGTGAAGTTACCATTGCGCCAGTCGACATCGGTTTGATATTGGGCGAAAAAGCCGAGGTCAAAATTTTGTGTCAGCTGATGGTTAACCAATAAACCGCCGCTGTGTTGTGGGGTGCCTTCGTCGAAGTCTTTCGTCACCCATGGGTTGAAGCTGTCTATCCGGGTACTGTCGATATCCGCATAGGCGTAGTGCAAGCGGATAAACGTACGACTGCCAGGTCGATAGGTGAGCTGTAACTCGGCGCCCGTGGTGTTCCAGTCGGCGACGTTATCGCGCACCAGACGCTCGTCGTCGCCGAATACCGTGGGGGTGATAACTTCGCGGTAGTCATCCAGGCCGTCGCGGATCTCTTCGCGAAACAGGTTGATATCAATGCTTAGGCCCAGTGCAGGGAAGTGCCCCACATAGCCGAGTTCAACGCTAGTAAGCTGCTCTTCGTCCAGGGCCTCTGTACGGCGTATATCTTCCGCAATGATGGCCCCTGTGAGGGTAGTGAGGGAAAATAGGTTTCTTTCATTGGTTTCGCTAATAGAAGGTGCCCTACGACCCTGCGCCAGACTGACGCGCAGGGTGTGATCCGGTGTCAGTGCGTAATTGAGAGACACTCGGGGTGACAGTAGCGTGCCGACGCGCGTTTTTTCAACCATGGCTCCAGCATTCACCGTCCACTGATCGAGAGGTGACCATTGGGTGTGGGCAAAAAAGCGCCAAGTTTGTTCGTTGATGCTTTGTGAGCTGGTGAAGGTCGAACTGTCCACGGTTTCGTGTCGCGCACCAAACCCCCATATCGAATTAAAGTGGTCGGAAAATTGGTAGCGATAGCTGCCTTCCAGATCATAGCGTTCGGATTCCAGAGAATCGAAACCCTGAATTATGGGCTGGTCGGGAATGCCGGGGGGAATGGGGAAAACCCCTGAAGGGATGTTTAAAATTTGCGATAGCAAACCGAAATTACGAGTGCCATCCGCTTGCAAATGATTGCGATAAAATTGCAGCTGTAAACTGCTTTTATCTGAGATCAAACGTTCCCAGGCCAGTCGTTGATATTGGCTGTCATAGCGTATTGGAATATATTCTTCGGTGCGATCGGCGTCGCCAAATTCGGTATCCTGGCGACTAAAACCAACATCGATATCCAGCGTGTCGCTCAGCGACGGGGTATAGGTGCTACGTAAATTAATATGCCAGGCTTCTTCGCCATCGTCCGGGCCAAAGGCGTCGAAATCGGGGAAGCCGTCATCGCGGCGGTGACCCAGGGAGAGTCGGTAGTCGGCGGCGCCAATTTGGGCGCTGTGTCGCAGGGTGGTCTCCCGCGTGCCGTCTTCGCCGACAATGGCTTTAAGTCGGGTGCCCTGGTCTTGTATGGGTTTGCGGGTAATGATGTTGACAGCGCCAACAAAGGCATTGGAGCCGTGGGCGGCGGCGCTGCTACCGCGCACCACTTCAATGTGATCAATATCGTCAAAATCGATACCTAGAGCACCCCAGATCACAGTGGACTGGATAGGATCGTACACAGAGCGGCCATCGACCATCACCTCCAGGTGGTTCGGTAGCTCGCGGCCCTGGCCGTGGTAGGAAATCCCGTAGCGATTGGCGTTCGGCGCGTAGGCCTGGAAACCCGGCACCAGACGAAACACATCCACCCAATTCAGTGCCCCAGAAGCGCGAATCATCTCCCGATCGATAATGGTGACGCTAGCCGGAGCCTGTGCCGGTGTCTGCTCAAGACGGCTGGCGATGCTGATTGTCGCAATATTGCCGAGTAAATCCGCTTCGGTGAGCATTGGTTCCAGATTGGCGCTAGCGCCAGATGACACCAGAAGGCAGCCGACAAGACCGAGCGCGGCCCGAAGGATGCTGTGGTCGGTGTAGGGTTTTAATAAGTGAAGAGACATCTGTAGCTGTCTAATATGCATGATTTTTTTCTTGGCTGGATAGATAGTTTTATTAGTTTAAGTAGTCTACCAATGCGTGGAACATTAAACCATACGATCTTAATTAGCCTTCGGCGCCACCGGTAGCGGATTAGCGTGGCAATACTGACAGTCTGGAAGGGGCCGTGTACCATGTTATTCCTTTAGAAAAGAATTTACGCAGCACACCATGAGTGAAATTTATTTTGTCCGTCACGGGCAGGCCTCTTTACTCGCCAAAAACTATGATCAGCTGTCGGATTTAGGTTGGCAGCAGGCGCGTTGGTTGGGGGAGTATTTCCGGGAGCGCGAACTATCCTTCGATCGGGTTATTGTCGGCGACATGCGCCGTCATCGGGAAACCCTGCAAGGCCTCAGTGAGGGCATGGGAATAAGTTGGGAGTCTCAAATAGATCCCCGGTTCAATGAGTTTACGTTTCGACCGGTTATGCGTTTGTATCAACAGTGCAACAATCCCGAAGCCGAAGCGCCGACAACCGCCGAAGAATTTTTTGGTATGTTGCGGGAAGTAATGGAAGCCTGGATTGCAGGTGAGCTGGATGAAATATTGCGGCGCCACGATGAAGAAAAAAACAGCAGAACTGAAAGTTGGGACCAGTTTAACCAGCGCGTGGTGGCGGGCCTGAATGAGGTACAGCAGGGCCCACGGGGAGAGCGGGTATTGATCGTCTCCTCCGGCGGCCCTAAATCCCTGGCGATGAAACATGTTATGGGTCTGTCGAACGACGCGACCATCGAGTTGATGTTGCAAATCCGCAATACCTCGGTGACGCGATTTTTGAGCAGCGCTGAACGTATGTCGCTGCGGGCATTTAATGGTCTGGCGCATATGGAGCGCACAGATCGACGCCACGCGATTACTATGGTTTAACTTAAGAGTTAGGGTTTAAACCGACATAGAACACGAATTTTAAACTTAGAGTAAAGAAGAGGAAGTAGGGATATGAATTTTGATTTTTCCGAAAAAGCCGAACAGCTAAAACTGCGCTTAGAACAGTTTATGAATAAAGAAGTGTATCCGGTCGAACACCAGTACGCGGAATACCTGAAAACTGCCGAAAACCCCTGGGCCAGTCCGCCCCTGATGGTAGAGCTAAAAGCCAAGGCGAAACAAGAAGGCTTATGGAATTTATTTTTGCCCGCCCACCACCGCGAAGACGGTTTGACTAACCTAGATTACGCGCCACTGGCAGAAGTGATGGGCCGAGTACTATGGGCGCCGGAAATTTTTAACTGTAATGCTCCCGATACCGGCAATATGGAAGTGTTTATTAAATATGCAACGGAAGCGCAAAAGGAAGAGTGGCTGCAGCCTTTGCTCGCAGGTGAAATTCGCTCCGCCTTTGTGATGACCGAACCCGACGTGGCAAGTTCTGATGCCACCAATGTGCAATGCTCGATTGTGCGCGACGGTGACGAGTATGTTATCAATGGTCGGAAATGGTTTATTACCGGCATCATGCACGACGATTGCAAAATCATGATCGTGATGGGCAAGACCGATCCCGATAATCCCAACCGACATATTCAGCAGTCGCAAATTCTGGTACCAAAGGATACTCCTGGCGTAACGATTGTTCGCCCCTTATCCACCCTGGGTTACTTCGACCCTCCCCTGGGACATGGCGAAATTAATTTTGAAGACGTGCGGGTGCCGGTGGAAAATATTTTATTGGGTGAAGGCCGGGGCTTTGAAATTGCCCAGGGGCGTTTAGGACCGGGCCGTATTCATCATTGCATGCGTTTAATTGGCTGTGCCCAGCGCGCGTTGGAACTAATGTGCAAGCGCGTCGAAGAGCGCGCCACCTTTGGCACCAAGCTGAGCGAGTATCAATCCATTCGTGAAGATATAGCGCAATCGTATTGCGATATTGAGCAGGCGCGTTTACTGACCTTGCGCGCTGCCGAAAAAATAGATCGGGAAGGCACTAAGGCCGCGCGGGATTTAATCGCCGCTATTAAAATCGTCACTCCCTCGATGACGCAGCGAGTGATTGATCGGGCGATACAGGTGCACGGTGCGGGTGGCCTAACCGAAGATTATTTTCTCGCCGAAGCCTTTAACTACGCTCGGCAAATTCGCTTTGCCGATGGCCCGGATCAAGTGCATATGATGCAATTGGGTCGTTCCCTGGTTAAAAAATATAATTAATGAGTTATTGAGGTTACAGATAAATGACCACAGCAATTGATCATTTGCCAGAAGCTCGCTTGAGTGAATATTTGGCTGCGCATATCGATGGTTTTGGAACATTGCTTAGCGCAGAAAAATTTGAGGGTGGGCAGTCCAACCCAACTTTTTTGTTGACCACCGACACCGCGAAATATGTTCTGCGCAGCAAGCCACCGGGTGAATTACTGCCTTCCGCTCACGCGGTCGATCGAGAGTACCGGGTTATGAAAGCGCTGGCCGATACACCGGTGCCAGTACCCACCACGCGACATTTGTGTGAAGACGACGACATTATTGGGCGCATGTTTTATGTGATGGACTGCGTCGATGGCACGGTTTATTGGGATGCGAGCCTCGCGGGCAAATCGCCGGAAGTGCGCGGGCAAATGTACGACCAAATGAACCAGGTGCTGACCCAGTTACACCAGGTTGATGTGTCTGCGGTCGGTTTGGATACCTTCGGTAAGCCGGGTAATTATTTCGAGCGGCAATTAAATCGCTGGGGTAAACAGTACAAAGCAGCGGAGACCGAAACCATTCCAGAAATGGAACAGTTAATGGAGTGGCTGGCGGCCAATATGCCCGCCGACGATGGCCGCGTATCGTTAATTCACGGCGATTATCGTTTGGATAATATGATGTTTGCTAATGACGCTACCAACGATAATAAGCCAACAGTACTAGCCGTGCTCGATTGGGAATTATCCACTCTGGGTCATCCGTTTTCCGATGTTGCCTACCAGTGTATGCAACTGCGTATGCCCGCCGATCCGGCACTGGGTAATCTCAGTGGTTTGGCTGGTCTGAATCGCAAAGCTCTGGGCATCCCTTCGGAAGAAGAGTACGTCGCCAAATACTGCGAGCGCATGGGTTTAGATGAAATCCCTAATTGGTCGTTTTATCTGGCCTTTAGTTTTTTCCGATTTGCCGCGATTTTGCAGGGCATTATGAAACGCTATCAGGATGGCACTGCTTCCAGCACGGAGGCACTTAGCTATGGCCGTATGACGCGACCCATGGCGGAAAAAGCGGTGGAGTTCTTGCGCGAACAGGGCGAGCTATAAACTATTTATGTGCCCGTTAATTAACAATTAATTACTAACTAATTAAAGAACACGATGAATATAAACTTTTGAGGAAAGATAATGAAAGCATTGGTGTGTGAAGCCTACGGCAAAGTAGAGGATTTAGTGTATCGGGATATGCCCGACCCTATACCCGGTACCGGAGAAGTGTTGGTTAATATCGAAGGCATCGGTGTGAATTTCCCCGATGGCTTGTTAGTGGAAGGAAAGTACCAGTCGAAACCGGAAACACCGTTTATGCCCGGTGGCGAATTTTCCGGTACGGTTAGCGCTCTGGGCGAAGGTTCCAGCGATTTTTTAGTAGGTGATCGAGTACTTGGCTGGCAATCGGGTTTTGGTGCCTATGCGGAGAAAATTGCGGTGCCAGAAAGCGTTATTTATAAAATGCCCGAGAGCATGTCTTTTGATCAAGGTGCAGCATTAATTTGCGCAACTGCGACTGCCCACCACGGGCTCAAGCAGCGCGGGCGATTAAAAGCCGGTGAAACTTTGGTGGTGCTCGGCGCTGCGGGTGGCACCGGAATCGCCGCCGTACAAATTGGTAAAGCCATGGGCGCACGGGTGATTGCGGTGTGTTCAACCGATGAAAAAATTGCGTTTGCCAAAACCCAGGGTGCAGACGATGGTATTAATTATTCTCAACAAGACCTTAAGCAAACTATTAAGGATTTAACCGACGGTCGTGGTGCCGATGTAGTTTACGACGCCGTTGGTGGTGACGCCTTTGATGCCTGCTCCCGAGCGATGGCCTGGGATGGTCGTTTGTTAATTGTGGGTTTTGCGTCCGGGCGTATTCCGACCTTGCCGGTGAATTTAACCCTGGTAAAAGGTTATTCGGTGGTGGGTGTATTTTGGGGAGCCTTTACCCAAAAACAACCGAAGGATCATGCCGACAATATGCGCGAATTATTTCAGTGGTTTGAACAAGGTAAAGTGGTACCGGTCATCGACAAAGTGTTTAGTTTGTCGGACGGTGTCCAGGCTATCAAGCATGTCACCGGGCGTGGTGTTAAGGGCAAGGTCGTAATTCGTCCTTAAATCAGGAAATAAATCCAGGCAGATAAAAGGCAATCATATGAAGACAGCCCCTATTGATGCTCCGAGCTACAATCTAAGTGGCAAGGTCGCGCTGGTCACCGGAGCCTCCAGTGGTTTTGGTGAGCACTTTGCCCGCGTATTAGCCGCAGCAGGTGCAAGGGTTGTGGTGTGCGCCCGCCGTGAAGATCGGCTTGAAACATTAGTTGACGCAATTGCTGCGAGCGGGGGAGAAGCTCTTGCCGTGGCCATGGATGTGACGGATGCGGGTAGTGTTGCAGCAGGATTTGAAGCCGCCGAACAAAACTTTGGGCCAGTGACCGTATTAATCAATAACGCCGGTGTGGCCGTACCCAAACAAGTTCATAAAACCAGTGAGCAGGATTGGGATTTTGTTATAGATACCAATCTTAAGGGGGCGTGGTTGGTCGCTGCCGAAGCGGCGCGGCGTATGGTGGCGGCTGGTAGTGGCGGTGCGATTGTGAATATTGCTTCGGTACTGGGTTTGGCCACCAGTATGGGCCACGGTGTTTATGCCACTTCCAAAGCAGGTGTGATTCAGCTGACTAAACATATGGCCCTGGAGCTGGCGGTAAAAAATATTCGTGTCAACGCGATTTGTCCTGGTTATTTCAAAACTGAAATGAACGACGAATATTTTGCAAGCGAAGCAGGGAAGCAATATATCGCCTCAACGCCGGGCAAGCGCCTGGGAGAGATGCAGGAAATGAACGGGCCCTTATTGTTATTGGCCAGCGATGCGGGTTCATTTATTAATGGCATTGCTTTGCCCGTCGATGGCGGACATTTGGTCACGTCGATATAGACTTTAATTAAATAGTTAAGTGAACAAAAAGTTAAACGGGAAAATAATTGATGAAAACCCAATACGATTTTAGCAATCAGGTAGTGATGATCACCGGTGCTGGTTCTGGCTTTGGTAAATTAGCGGCCCAGCGTTTTGCCGCCGCCGGAGCAAAGCTAGCCATTTGTGATATTAACGCCGCATCAGTTAATGCCGTTGCCGAACAATTACAGGCCGAGGGCGCAGAGGTCATGGCCAGCGCTTGTGATGTCAGTTCGCCAGAACAGGTTGAAGCATTTGTTACGGCTTGTCATCAACGTTTTGGTCGCATCGACGTGGGTATTAATAATGCCGGTATCTCCCACGCAAAACTACGTTTGCATGAGACCGATCTCGATATGTGGGACAGTACCATCAACGTCAATTTGAAAGGCGTGTATTTATGTATGAAACACCAGCTCGCTGGAATGGTAAAACAAAATAGCGGTGCTATTGTTAATATCAGTTCGGCGGCTGGCATTATGGGTGCGCCTTTTATTAGTGTTTATAGCGCCAGCAAGCACGGCGTGATCGGTTTAACTAAATCTGCTGCACTCGAATACGGGCGCAAGGGCATACGGGTCAACGCTATTTGCCCGGCGTTTACCTTAACTCCCTTGGTGGAAGCCACTATTGCATCGGGAACCGGTAAAAGCCGCGAAAACCTCGAAGCTGGAAACCCTATGCGACGCCTGGGAGAAATGGATGAAGTCGTGCAGGCCATCATGTGGGCGGCCTGCGACGACAATAGTTTTATGAACGGCGCGGTGATTCCCATTGATGGCGGTTTGGCCGCTACCTAAGGTTTAAGATTATGTCTATCGGATATCGACGGCGAGAATATCGCTACGGGACCTTAACAAGAGAGTCGCTGAAGGATTGTCCTTTCGAGCAATTTCAAGCTTGGCTCGACGATGCCCTGGCGTCGCCGATTAAGGACCCCACCGCAATGACGGTCGCGACTCTCGATGAGGAAGGAAGCCCCGTGCAACGGGCGGTGCTATTAAAGGGTTTTGATCAGCAAGGTTTCGTGTTTTATACCAATCTTGGCGGCCATAAGGCGGAGCAAATAAAGAATAATGCCAGGGCCAGTTTGCATTTCCCCTGGTTTTTGCTGGATCGCCAGGTCAGTGTTAGCGGTCGAGCGGAACTGGTATCGCGACAGGACGTTGAAAACTACTTCGCCGATCGACCTCGCGAAAGTCAGTTAGCCGCCTGGGCCTCGCGGCAAAGTTCACCCATCGCCTCGCGAGAGGAACTGGAGGCCGCCTTTACGTATTACCAACAAAAATTTGACGGTGGGGATGTACCCCTGCCAGATTTTTGGGGAGGCTTTCGCGTCGTGCCCGAGAAGTTTGAATTTTGGCAGGGCGGTGAAATGCGTTTGCACGATCGTTTTCAATATCTGCCGGACGCCAGTGATGATAAGGCCTCGGGCTGGACAATCACCCGGCTCGCACCTTAATGAAACTTTTTTTGGGCGGGGCTCCTTATTTGGCGCGAGGCTCTTTTTTGGCGCGAGACTTAGACACACAATAATGACTCGTTTACATTTAATTCGTCATGGCGAAACCGCATGGAATGCCGAGGGACGTGTTCAGGGGCAGACCGACGCCAGTCTTAATAATACCGGGCGCGAACAGGCCTCAGCTTTAAAACACGATCTTACTGATATTCCCATTGCCCGCGTTTATGTGAGCTCCAGTGTTCGCGCGCGCGACACGGCGACCCTGGCTTTCGGCCACTTGTCGGTGGAATTTATTTATCTCGACGAACTGCGGGAAATTTATTTGAGCGACTGGGAAGGGCAACTGTATTCCGAGGTAGAGCTTACTCATCCACAGGAAGTTCATCATTTCCGCAATGCCCCTCATCAATTTAATTACCCCGGAGCTGAAACATTTTTGCAGTTACAGGCGCGCGGTTTAGCGGCGGTGCAGGATATTATTCAGCAAAGCCAGGGGCTTGACGTTGCGGTGGTCAGTCACGGTGCCTGGATCAAAGCGGTGCTCTCGTATTACGAAGGTCGGCCCTTGAGTGAGTTTTGGCAGCCACCGCGAATGCACAACTGTTCCCACAGCATTTTGGAAACCGCGCCGGGCGGGGATAAGCCCCGAATTACCCGCTACGCCGGTCAAGTAATGGCTTTGTAAGGAGTCCTCCATAAGCCTTGAGTGCCGATATTAGGCCTGGTTAGTTCGGACTCCAGGCCCACTTATTCACCCCTAAGTTATTGATTTTGTGGAAGACATCGATTTATCGGTGGCTTGACTTCTATACGTTATTTTCGGATAATGCGGAAGTTACTTAGTATTACTTTATGTTACCCATCGTTAGATCGACAAGTTTGGCAGCTACGCCTAAGGCGAGGATTGTCGAGCGCGGGTTTCGTTTCTTTGTTGTTCAACTATTTTTCAACCAGCCATAAGTTTGCGCGCAAGCCGTAAACGGGAGCAGTTAATGGGCGTTAGTGAAAGTGCGAAAATTTTAAAATCTCTGGATACTGGACAGCGCAAGCCCCGGGTGGTGATTATCGGCACCGGCTTATCCGGCATCGTTATGGGTATGCGTTTAATGGCCGAAGGCTATGACGACCTGATATTGCTTGAGCAGAGCGATCAATGCGGTGGTACCTGGCACTACAATCAGTATCCGGGTTTGCGTTGTGATGTTCCGTCGCACTACTACCAGTACAGTTTTGAGCCCAGTGCTACCTGGAGCCACCGCTTTTGTGGCGGCGCGGAAATTCGCGAATACTTTGAACGCATGGCGAAAAAATATCAGGTGTTTGATTGTATCCGTTTCAATACCACCGCCAAACATGCAGAGTGGAACGGCAGCGAATGGGAATTGGAAACTGGAGCTGGCGATAAACTAGTCAGCGATATTCTGATTTCGGCTGCCGGCATTCTAGTGCGGCCCAAGCATCCCGATCTTCCCGGTCTCGACACCTTTGCCGGTAAGGTAGTTCACTCGGCGCGCTGGGATCACGACCTTGAACTCGCCGACAAAAAAGTAGCGATCATTGGTTGTGGTTCTACCGGTGTGCAAATGCATAAACCGCTGGCCGAGATATGCAGTAAAGTGGTGAGCTTTCAGCGTACACCGCAGTGGGTGTTGCCGGTACCCAATCGCAAATACACTGCGTTTGGCCATAAACTGTCTGCAAAATTTCCGATTATTTCTAAGTTCTATTACAAAGTGTTTCGCTTTGCTATGGAGCAGATGATGGGGCGGGGCATTATTAAGGATGGCTGGTCTCGAAAGATGGTCGGCAAGCTGTGTCAGTGGAATCTGAATACGGTTAAAGATCCTGAGTTGCGGCGGCGCCTGACACCGAATTACACGGCATTGTGTAAGCGTCTGGTGATGTCCTCGGATTTTTACCCGGTGATGCAGATGCCCAATGTTGAATTGGTGACGGAAAATATTGATCGGGTCGAGCCTAAGGGCATCGTCACCAAAGACGGCGTGCTACACGAGCTGGATGTCATTGCCCTGGCCACCGGTTTCCACGCCAACGAATATATGTTGCCGATGACGATGAGCGGTGAAGATGGTTACACCCTGGATCAAGCCTGGGAAAAAGGTCCTCGGGGTTATCGCACCGTGGCCATGCCTAAATTCCCTAACTTTTTTATGGTAATGGGACCGCATAGCCCCGTAGGCAATTTCTCACTAGCTTCTATCGCCGAAACTCAGTCTGAGCACATTATGCACTTTGTAAAAATGTGGGCAGAGCGCAAATTTGACAAAATCTCGCCGCGCGAGGACGCCACAGATAAATTTAATGCAGACATGCTCGTTGATATGAAAGACACCGTATGGACAACAGGCTGCAGTAGTTGGTATCTCGACGAAAATGGCGTGCCGGGTTCCTGGCCCTGGACCGCGACCAAATTTCGCGGTGATTTAAAAAATCCGCGAGTGCAGGAATATTTACTCAATTAATTTGAGTTGCAGATAAAAAACCCTGGTGATAAAACACTGGGGTTTTTTGTTTCACAAGGTTTAAATACCTGTATCCCCAGATTGTATTCTGCCGGGGCTTACTAATGTTCTACCGGGTGGCTGATAAGCACTCGGCCAACGATTTAATGGAGGTGTAATGTGTCCGGTATTTTGCGGTATGGGACCTATCTTCCCTACTTTCGACTGGATCGCCAGGTCGCAGGCATTGGGCGCGGTGAACGTGCCATTGCTAGCTATGATGAAGATTCGGTATCAATGGCGGTGGAAGCGGGTCGGCAGGCTTTGGGTGATAGCGCGGTGGACACGCTGGTGTTTGCCACCACTAGTCCACCCTACGCAGAAAAATTAAATGCGGCGGCGATTAAGGCCGCTCTGGATCTGCCCGATCAAGCAAGGTCAATGGAGCTTGGTGGCACCAGCCGAATGGGTCTTGCCGCTTTGTTGCTAGGCAGTGATTTGGGCAAGGCTGGGCGGACGACGCTGGTTTGTGCCGGAGATGTTGTTGTAGGTGGTCCCGGCGGTGCACGCGAGCGCGATAGTGGTGACGGCGCGGTGGCCTTTGTTACTGGTTCCGGTGGCGAAATTGCTCGGATGCTTGGCAGTGCTTCAACCACAACCGAAGTGCTTGATGTGTGGCGTTTACCTTCGGATCCTTTTGCCCGGCAATGGGAAGAACGCTTTGGTATTGAAGTGTTGGGGCCGGTCAGTATTGATACCGCAACGCGTGCCTTGGGTGCTGCAGAAGTAGCTCCGGAAGCCTTATCGGCGGTCATTCTCGATGCCACCAATCGCCGCGATGTAGCTGGCGTGCCGCGAGCACTGGGGCTTAAGCCGGAGCAGGTAAGTAACATGATGGCCGATAATGTCGGCCGTACCGGTGTTGCCCATGCGGGTCTGGTATTGGCCGGTGTACTTGATACGGCGGAACCGGGAGATAAAATTTTGGTGCTTTCCACCGCCGACGGTTGTGATGCAGTGGTACTAGAAGTGACCGATGACATTGCCAAAGGGCGACCCCCGCGCAGTGTTGAACATTGGTTAAATTCGAAATCCACTGATGTAGCTTACAACAGCTATTTGAAATGGCGCGGTATTTTGCCGTTTGAACCGCCACGACGTCCGGATCCGGATCGACCTGCGGCCCCGATAATGAAGCGCCACGAACGCTGGAAATACGCTTTTTATGGCTCTCGTTGCGAGACCTGTGGTCTCGGCCATCTGCCGCCACAAAGAGTGTGTGTGAAATGCCGTTCGGTGGATAAGATGAAAGAAGAGTGTTTCGCAGATCAAGCCTGTCGCATCACTACGTTTACACTGGACCACCTGGCCTACAGTTTGCAGCCGCCGGTGGTCTCTACCGTGGTGGATTTTGATAGCGGTGGCCGATTGGCTTGCGAATTAACCGATGTTAATCCTGCCGAGGTTAAAATCGGCAATCGCCTTGAAATGACCTTCCGCCGTTTTTATACGGGGCAGGGCGTACACAATTATTTCTGGAAAGCGCGCCCGGTGCGCTAGGGGAAACTACTATGGCCAGTAACGGTATAAAAGATCAGGTAGCAATTGTCGGCATGGGTTGTACGCCATTTGGTGAGCACTGGGACAAAGATGCCTCGGACATGCTTATCGATGCAGCGACCGACGCCT
Organism: Porticoccaceae bacterium; assembly: GCA_036961295.1. Classification (GTDB taxonomy): domain Bacteria; phylum Pseudomonadota; class Gammaproteobacteria; order Pseudomonadales; family Porticoccaceae; genus JAGPUQ01. Next base: position 643,676 of record JBALVX010000002.1, read on the forward strand.
ATAATTCTGCGGGAGTGGCTCCCGAGGACGTCGATGCTTATTGGCTCGGCACCTTTGCCAGCGGTGTTTCTGGCATGGTGTTTTCGGAGGCGTTGAAAACCCCGTATAAGCCAGTTACTCGCTTAGAAAATATGTGTGCCACCGGCAGCGAAGCCATTCGCAATGCAGCCTATGCCGTAGCTAGTGGAGCCTACGATCTGGTGATGGCGATTGGCGTTGAAAAACTTAAAGACGGCGGTTATTCCGGTTTGGTGGTGCCCAGTCCCGATGGAGATGGCACGGAATCCAGCATGACCGCTCCGGCGATGTTTTCGTTATTAGCTCCCGCCTACTGTGAAAAATACGGTGTTTCAGAAGGTGAACTAAAAGATGTGTTGTCGCGTATCGCCTGGAAAAATCACGTGGCCGGGGCAAAAAATCCGAAAGCCCAGTTTCGTAAAGAAGTGCCCTTGGAAACCATCTGTAACTCGCCGCGTATCGCGGGTATGTTTGGTGTGTTCGATTGTTCCGGCGTTTCCGATGGTTCGGCGGCAGCGATTTTGTGCCGGGCCGAAGATGCCCATAAATACACCGACAAACCGATTTATCTAAAAGCCTGTTCCGTCGCCGCTGGCCCCAACGAGGGTTTTATCAGCGAGGAATACGACTTCACCACTTTTCAGGAAGTCGTGGTGTCAGCTCAGGATGCTTATAAGCAAGCTGGCATTACCAACCCTCGAGAGCAAATCAGTATGGCAGAGGTGCACGACTGTTTCACGGCCACCGAGTTGGTGCTAATGGAAGACATGGGTTTTTCCGAACGCGGACAGGGCTGGCACGATGTGATGGAAGGCCGCTTCGACGGCGATGGTGCGCAACCGATTAACCCGGATGGGGGTTTGAAAAGTTTTGGCCATCCTATTGGCGCTAGCGGACTGCGCATGATGTACGAAATGTGGCTGCAACTGCGCGGCGAAGCTGGCGAGCGGCAAATCGAGGATCCTAAATTGGGTTTGACCCACAACCTGGGTGGTCAGCCGGGTCGCTGTGTTAGTTTTGTTTCCATCGTGGGTAACGAAATTGGTTGAAGTTGATGAAGTAGAAATAAAAAACCCCAGCCAGGCTGGGGTTTTTATGGATAACATTTAATGTTGTCGTATCTTAAGATCTTTACTTTCTTTTCATAGCATCAAAGAATTCGAGATTATTTTTAAAGCCTTTCAGTTTGTCGATCAAAAATTCCAGTGCGTTCAAATCTTCCATATCGTGCAGCAGTTTGCGCAATATCCATACGCGCTGCAAATCACTTTCTTTCATTAATAGATCTTCGCGGCGGGTGCCGGAGCGACGAATGTTAATGGCGGGATAGACGCGTTTTTCGGCGATTTTTCGATCCAGGTGCAATTCCATATTGCCGGTGCCTTTAAATTCTTCGTAGATCACCTCATCCATTTTTGAACCGGTATCTACCAGGGCTGTGGCGATAATCGTTAAGCTGCCACCCTGTTCGATATTACGGGCCGCACCAAAAAAACGCTTGGGCTTTTCCAGGGCGTGGGCATCAACACCACCGGTCAATACCTTGCCGGATGATGGGATCACTGTGTTGTAGGCTCGTGCCAGGCGAGTGACGGAGTCGAGTAAAATCACTACGTCTTTTTTGTGCTCTACCAGTCGTTTGGCTTTTTCGATCACCATCTCGGCGACTTGAACATGGCGAGCGGGTGGCTCGTCAAAGGTTGATGCCACGACTTCGCCGCGCACGGTGCGCTGCATTTCGGTCACTTCTTCAGGACGTTCGTCGATGAGCAGCACAATCATATGGGCTTCTGGATTGTTGCGCGTAATAGACTGCGCAATATGCTGCATCATAATGGTCTTGCCCGCTTTTGGCGGGGCCACGATCAATCCTCGTTGACCTTTGCCGATGGGGGCAATAAGGTCGATGATGCGCGCGGTTAAATCTTCAGAGCTGCCGTTGCCAGTCTCCAGTACCATGCGATCATCGGGGAACAGCGGTGTCAGGTTTTCAAATAATATTTTGTTTTTAGCGTTTTCGGGTTTGTCGAAATTGATTTGATCGACCTTGAGCAGGGCAAAATAGCGTTCGCCTTCTTTTGGGGGCCGAATTTTTCCGGAAATACTATCGCCAGTGCGTAAGTTAAAGCGTCGAATTTGACTGGGAGAGACGTAAATGTCATCCGGTCCGGCTAAATAGGAGGCATCGGAGGAACGCAAAAAGCCAAAGCCATCGGGTAAAATTTCCAGTACTCCATCGCCATAAATATCTTCGCCACTTTTGGCGTGACGCTTAAGGATGGTGAAAATAATATCTTGTTTGCGAGACCGGGCCAGATTTTCCAGGCCGATTTCGGTGCCGATGGTGAGTAAGTCATCAATGGGTTTGGTTTTTAGGTCAGTCAGATTCATAGAGTTCAATTGGTTTAAGTTGGTAAAGGGAAGGATTTGAGGAACAAGCCCTCGGTGGTTTACATGGTATGGTTTGAAGTTGTTTTGAATTAAAGAAATTTTTAGCTAATCAGGACTATTTTAATCGGAGCGTTTAGGCGGCCGAAATTTTTTAATGGAACTGTTTTTAATATTGCTGTTTTAATATAGGTTTATTAGCTATCGCTCTGCACGTATAAAGTCTGTAACTACTCTATGCCTGGTGGCGGATTTTTTATAGCCATGGTGAATTGGTTATTACCATAGCGCTTGCCCATAATTCCTGCCCGTGATTAGAGAAGGTAGGAGCTTGAATCCGCAACGTAGTTTGATTGTAGCTTGGCAGAATAAGGCCAAAATTGAGACAGGATGGTGCAAATAATGGGGCTAGTATACCCCCTGACAAGCAGATGGCAAGGGGTATTTTCAGGTCAGTTTCATTGAGTTTTTACAGGGCGGCGTCGATAAATTCGGCCAGCTGAGCTTTTGCCAGCGCACCAACGCGGGTATCGTGCAGGGCGCCGTTCTTAAATATGGCCAGGGTAGGAATACCGCGAACGTTGAACTTAGCGGCCGAATCCCGGTTGGAATCTACGTCCAGCTTACAGATTTTGAGGCGGCCTTCGTAATCGTCGGCGAGCTCGTCGAGGATGGGGGCAATCATTTTGCAGGGGCCACACCACTCTGCCCAAAAATCGACCAGCACGGGCAGGTCGGAGTTGATCACGTCGTTGTCAAAGTCAGCATCGCTGGTGTGTACGAGTTTGTCGCCCATAAGTTTCTCCAAAGCGGGTTTTCTAAAATAAGGATGGTCAGAGTGTGTGAGTTGTCACTTGCCCGGAATGATAGCACCTGCTTGGGCAGGCGACCATATCCTGAGATTGATTGGAGCGGGCTAGTTTCTGGGTTAGTTAAAACACTGAGCTGCCCTAAATATTGATTCGTCCCTAATAATGCTAATCTGGGGGATAAATACACGGGCGGCGGATAGTTTGTCCTCAAACGCTTGTCGTAATCAAGGCGCTAAGAGCCTGAAGCTGATTCGTGACAAGTTGCGAGCAAGACAGTGGGTAATGAAGGCAGTCAATGAAGGTAAGTAGATAAGTAGATAAGTAGATAAGTAAGAATAAAGGCTAGTTAACGAGGGCGGCACGATTAACAAAAAAACTGTTTTATTGGTGGTTCTGGTCTGCGTAGTGGCGGCTTTTTTCTGGTTTGATCTGGGCGAGGTGATTAGCGTTAGCTTGTTCCGCGAGCGCTTTGCCAGTCATCCGGTGGCCACGGCATTGATTTTCTTTGTGGTGTACATAACGGCCACGGCTTTCTCCCTGCCTACCGGCGCCGTGTTGACCATCATCGGTGGGATGACCTTTGGTTTGGTTATTGGCACGGGCTTAGTTTCCTTTGCCAGCACCATCGGCGCGACACTGGCGTTTCTGTTTTCCCGTTTTATATTAAAAGACTGGGTGCAACAAAAGTTGGGTGCTTATTTGCAGCCTATTAATCGAGGTATGGCAAAAGACGGCGCATTTTATTTGTTTACCTTGCGACTGATCCCGGTATTCCCCTTTTGGGTGATCAATTTATTAACGGGTTTGACGCCTATTCGCACCTGGACCTATTACTGGGTGAGCCAGCTGGCCATGTTTCCCGCCACGGTGGTGTATGTCTACGCCGGGGCGGAGTTGGGTGAGGTCGAGGAATTTTCGACAGCGGCAATATTGCAACCGGGTTTGATTTTCGCCCTGGTGATACTGGCCATGTTCCCTTTTATCGCACGGGGCATCGTGGCGGCGATCAATCGGCAACGGGTCTATCGGGGGCACCAACGCCCAAAGCAATTTGACACCAATGTGCTGGTGATTGGTGCGGGTAGCGCTGGCCTGGTATCCGCCTATATTGCCGCGGCGGTGAAGGCTCACGTTACCCTGGTGGAAAAACACCGCATGGGTGGTGACTGCCTCAACACAGGCTGCGTGCCCAGTAAAACCCTGATTCGTGCGGCTAATAGGGTGTACGACATTCACCAGGCGGATCAACTGGGTATAAACACGGGCCCTGTGGAGGTGGACTTCCCCAAAGTGATGGCTCGCGTACGAGAGGTGATCAGCGAAATTGAGCCTAACGATTCCGTCGAACGCTACGGTAGCCTTGGGGTCACTTGCGTGGCAGGTACGGCAAACATTGTGTCTCCTTGGGAAGTTGAGGTGGATGGACGGCGCGTAGCGGCCAGAAGCCTGATTATCGCCACCGGTGCGAGCCCTGCAGTGCCGAATATTCCTGGATTAGAGGACATTGACTACCTAACTTCGGATACGGTTTGGCAATTGGATACTTTACCGAAGAATCTGCTGGTGATCGGCACCGGGCCGATTGGTTGCGAGTTAGCTCAGGCTTTCCAGCGCCTCGGCAGCAAGGTAACACTGGCTGGTCGCGCGCCCTGCCTGCTACCGAGAGAAGACGAGGAGGTGTCAGACTATATGATGCAAACTTTTGCTCGTGAAGGTCTGCGTGTTCTATGCGGACACAATCTTCAGAGCTTTGAGCAGGAGCTTGCCAGTAACTCTCTACCTGTAAATACGGCGGTGTTTGAGTCGGTGGGTCAGCAACAGCGAATACCCTTTGATCGGGTTTTGCTGGCGCTTGGGCGTAAACCCAATACCCAGGGCTTTGGGCTTGAAGACCTGGGCATTGCTGTGGCGGATAATGGCACCATCGAAGTGGATGAATATTTACGTACCAAATACCCTAATATCTACGCCTGCGGTGATGTAGTCGGGCCTTATCAGTTCACTCATGCCGCTGCCCATCAGGCCTGGTATGCGGCGGTTAACGCTTTGTTTGGACGCTTTAAAAAGTTCAAAGTCGATTATTCGGTGATTCCCTGGGCAACGTTTACGGCCCCGGAAGTTGCACGTGTCGGTTTAAATGAACAGCAAGCGCGGGCGCAGGGCGTGGAATACGAAATCACGCGCTACGATCTGAGTGATCTGGATCGCGCACTTACGGATAATGTAGCTAGTGGTTTTGTAAAGGTGCTAACCGTGCCGGGTAAGGATAAAATACTGGGCGCGACTATTGTTGGCCACCACGGCAGCGAATTACTCAGCGAATTTATCACCGCCATGAAACGTAATTTGGGGCTCAATAAAATTTTGGGCACCATACATATTTATCCGACCATGAGCGAAGCCAATAAATATGTGGCGGGCAACTGGAAACGGGAACACACGCCGGAAAAATTGCTAAGTTGGGTGGAGAAATACCACCGCTGGATGAGAAACCAGAAGACGTAAGTCATAAGGCGCAAGACATAAGACATAAGTCATAAGACATAAGGTATGAGGAACAGTAAATGAGTATTTATAGTGATGTGAGTGAGCGTTACGCCAAAGGCGCGCAGGCTCGAGAAGAGTCTTTGTGCTGCCCGGTAGACTACGACCAGTCGTTGCTGGCAATGCTACCGCAGGAAATTATTGAAAAAGACTACGGCTGTGGTGATCCCTCCCGCTATGTGCGTAGCGGCGACACCGTTCTCGATCTGGGCAGTGGCGGCGGAAAAATTTGTTATATGGCAGCGCAGCTGGTTGGTGATACCGGCCAGGTGATTGGCGTCGATATGACCGACGATATGCTGGCCCTGGCGCGAAAATATCAGGGTGAAATGGCCGAGAAATTAGGCGGTGATCGGGTAGCGTTTAAAAAAGGTTATATTCAAAATTTGGCATTGGACGTTAATAAAGTGAATCACTTTTTAAGCGAGCATCCCATCAACGATGCTAATGTATTAAGCGAGTTTGAAAGCTGGAAAACGAAACAGTGTGTAGAAGCGCCGTTAATCGAAACCGGCAGCGTTGATTTGGTTATTTCTAACTGTGTACTTAACCTGGTTGCCGAGCAAGATCGCAAACAAATGATTGCTGAAATATTCCGGGTATTAAAACCGGGTGGCCGCGTGGCTATTTCAGATATTGTCGCCGATGAATACGTGCCAGAACATTTAAAAAATGACGTTACCTTATGGAGCGGGTGTATTTCTGGTGCCTTCCACGAAAAAGATTTTTTACAGGCGTTTACCGATGCCGGATTTGTTGGCTCCAGTTACGACAAATGGGACGCCGCGCCATGGCAAGTGGTCGAGGGTATTGAGTTCCGCTCCGTCACGCTAACGGCGGTAAAGCCGAGTAAGGCGGATCTTTATGATGGTGGCCATGGTGTACTGTACAAAGGCCCCTACGCCAAAGTTTACGATGACCTGGGCAACATCTATCTGCGCGGCGAGCGCATGGCGGTATCTAAACGCACCTACGACCTGCTTATGGCTCAGCCCTACGAGGGAGGCTTTATCGGCATCGAACCTTCTGAGCAAGTTAATCACGGTGGTTTTTGTAAGCCCCAGGGTGCACTAAGGCCCGCCGCGGAAACCAAAGGCGGCAAGCAGGCGGGTGGAGAGGACAGTGCTTGCTGCTAACTTGATTGGTAACGAAGTAGATTTAGCGTCCCTGCCTTTACTGTACACTTTTCGGCGCTGTCCCTATGCCATGCGTGCTCGTATGGCGCTGTATCAGGCGCATGTACAAGTTAAAATTTCCGAAGTCGATTTAAAACAAAAACCCGAGGCAATGTTAAAAATTTCTCCGAAGGGTTTAGTCCCGGTGTTACAGCTCAAAGATGGTCGAGTGATTGATGAAAGCCTGGATATAATGCGCTGGGCGTTAAAGAAAAACGATCCCGGCAATTGGCTGTTAAAAAAAGATGCGACGGCAGATGCGTTGATTGCTGAAAACGACGGTGCTTTTAAGCAGGCGCTTGATAGCTACAAATATCCCCAGCGTTTTGCCGATGAAAACGAATCTGATTTACGTGGCTCTTGTGACAAGGCACGGGATCAAGGTCTTCAGTTTATCGAAAAATTAAATCGTACGCTGGAAGGAAATACTTATTTGTCAGGTGCCGAGCTAAGTTTTTCAGACATCGCTATTTTTCCTTTTATTCGGCAGTTCGCTAACGTTGATATTACGTGGTTCCACAGTTTACCGATCGAGCCCTTACAGGCCTGGCTCGATCAATTGGTGGAAAGTGTTGAGTTCAAATGGGTTATGCAGAAAGACAGAGCGCTGCTTTTATAATGAGTGAGCATTCAACATCAAGCCCAATTTCAACTGAAACATTAGCGGCACTTCATCAACACCTGCCGAGCTTAAATTTCGATCCAGATACTGACGCTACTAGTGAGCAACTTTCCGTAGCGCAGGAATATTTACGTTACTATAATTTACGTCCTGAAGATGTCCTTCCCCAGGTGCAACACTATCTGGGCACAACAAATGTGAGCATGGCTAGTGGCGAACACTTTACGGTTGTCTGTCATTACTGGCTACACCCGGAAGCTAAAGATACTACTTTTGTAGTGCATGGCTACTTTGATCACGTGGGTCTATATGGGCATCTGATTAAAGATTTACTGGAGCGCGGCTCCAATGTGGTGACCTTCGATTTGCCGGGTCACGGTATTTCTAGTGGCGAGCGTGCGACGATTGCCAGTTTTGATCACTACGTAGAAGTGCTCGATGCTATTTGTCAGATGGCCAAAACCCATTTCCCCAAACCCTGGCGCGCTATTGGTCAAAGCACCGGTGGTTCGATTGTGCTGAAACATATACTCGAAGCAGGCTCGAGAGGGCAGTCATCTGTTTTTGATCAAGCAATCCTGCTGGCGCCGCTAGTTCGTCCGCGGTTCTGGAGATTTAACGGTTGGGTGTATTTGCTCACACGCCGATTTTTGCAACGCATAGATCGCGTTTTTGTGCCCAACTCAGGAGATCGGGATTTTGTCGAATTTATTAAAGCCAAAGACCCCTTGCAGGCTCGACACTTATCGCTAGAGTGGATTGGTGCTATGAAACGATGGATTGCGAGATTTATCGAGTTGCCTGCCAGCGATTTCCCGATAACGATTATCCAGGGTGACCGAGACGCAACGGTCGACTGGAAAGGTAATTTGGATCTATTACGCGACAAGTTTCCAAATAGTCGTGTGCATATGTTGTCGGGTGCACAGCATCATCTGGTGAATGAAACGCAAAAGATCAGGGAAAAAATATTTGCAGTGATAGCGCGGTATTAGAGGAAAAAAAAGCAATGGAAAACTACCGGCATCAGTTTATGGATTACAGCCCCTGTAACTTGCCCGTAGGTAAAGCCGTATGTGTGGGGCTGAATTATGCGGCCCACGCGGCGGAAATGAGTAGTCAGCAAACGGCGGACCCTCTGCTGTTTATAAAACCCAGTACCGCATTGGTGCCGCTGGCGGGCGGAATAAAAATTCCCACCGAGCTTGGCGATTGTCATTTTGAAACTGAAATGACAATTTTAATTGGCGAGCGTCTAAGCGGCTGTAACCAGGCCCAGGCGCAGAAAGCCATTGTTGGTATCGGTTTGGCGCTCGATCTTACCTTGCGTAGTTTGCAAACCGAATTAAAAACCAGCGGCCAGCCCTGGGAAAAATCGAAAGCCTGGGATGGCGCTTGCCCGCTGACATCTTTTCTTAAACCAGAAAAAATCGCTGATCTTCAAAATCAGCGTATTTGTCTTTATCAAAATGAACAGCTTCGACAGGACGGCAATACTGCGCAGATGCTAACGCCGGTGTTGCCGTTGATTGTTTATATCAGCCGATTTTTCACTTTGGAGCCCGGCGATGTAGTGCTTACCGGAACCCCGGAAGGCGTTGGCCCGCTAGCATTGGGAGATCAGTTGCGAGTAGAGCTGGGAGAGGTGTTGGTTGAGACTGCGAGCGTAGTGGGACGTTAGTGGGGCGTTAGCAGGCGTTAATGATGTTGAATTTTGCTTAACTATAAATCGATTCTCACCGCCCCACTGCCCCGGGACTTTTAACTCTCGGGTTCAGCCGGAGCCGGATTAGGGTGTCCGACCATCAGCGAGCCGGGTATTGAATCGATCAACTCTTCCACCGTGAACATGCCGTCGTCCTGGGTTTTTAACAGAGCTTTTTCTTCCACGGGTTCGCAGTAGATGGACACACGACCTTGTTCTACGTGAAAAATTTGGCCGTTAACATCCTCGGCCGCATCGGTCGCCAGGTAGGCGACCATGGGCGCAACAAACTCTGGCCCCGGCATTGCCATGATCGAATCGTAACGATCCTGAGTGATCAGCCCAGTTTCGAGGCGACGTTTCATGCCGTCAATCACGCCCTGATCCATAGTCATGCGAGTCGCGGCAATCGGACAAATGGCGTTGGCGGTAACGCCGTAGCGACCCAACTCTCGGGCCAGTGCACGGGTGAGAGAAACAATACCTCCTTTGGCGGCGGCGTAATTGGCCTGGCCGACACTGCCACGCCAGGCATCGGAAGAAAAATTGATGATACGGCCAGAGCGCTGACCTCGCATGACTTTGGCAGCGTGGTGAGCCATGTTGTAATGGCCTTTCAGGTGGACGCGGATGACGGTATCCCAGTCATCCTCGCTTAAATTCCAGATCATGCGTTCGCGCAACACGCCCGCGCAGTTAACCACTATATCTACCGAACCAAAGGCCTCGACACATTGGCCGATAATGCCGCTAGCGGCTTGATAATCATCGACTGGTGCGAGTGCGGAGATGGCTTCGCCACCGAGAGCCTGAATTTCGCCGACCACTTGATCGGCGGGGGCTTCCTCCGTGGCCTCACCGCCGCGACCGGCACCGGGATCAGCTACCACAATACGAGCGCCCTGATTCGCAAGTTCTAGCGCAATGGCGCGACCAATGCCGCGTCCTGCGCCGGTTACAATGGCTGACTTACCTTTCAGGTTCATTCCTTTCGGGGGCACAATCATTCCTCGCTCTGGTTAAAGACGCTTAACACTTAAGGTAGTAATTCCCTGGAGAGTTTTACGCCACGTGCTGATCCAGCTCCCCCGCCGAATAGCGACCAAACATCGCTTCCAGACCCAGAGGCTTAATTTTACTGGCCTGTCCGGTGCAACCGAATGACTCGTAGCGGGCCAAACAAATATCTTTCATTGCTTGAGTTGCGGCGGCTAAATATTTACGTGGATCAAACTCGCTGGGGTTTTCGGCTAAAAAGCGTCGCGTCGCACCCGTGGATGACAGACGCAAATCAGTATCGATATTCACTTTACGCACACCGTGTTTAATGCCTTCGACAATTTCTTCCACCGGCACACCGTAGGTTTCGGGAATCTCGCCACCGTACTGGTTAATAATGGCTAACCATTCCTGGGGTACGGAAGACGAGCCGTGCATCACCAAATGGGTGTTGGGAATACGCTCGTGAATGGCCTTGATGCGATTGATGTCGAGAATATCCCCGGTGGGTGGGCGGCTAAATTTATAAGCACCGTGAGACGTGCCGATGGCAATAGCCAGCGCATCGACGCCAGTTTTGGCCACAAAGTCGGCGGCTTCGTCCGGGTCGGTGAGCATTTGCTCATGGCTTAATACACCCGCTGCGCCAACGCCATCTTCTTCACCGGCTTCACCGGTTTCCAGTGAACCCAAGCAACCGAGTTCACCCTCTACCGACACGCCACAGGCGTGGGCCATCTCGACCACACGCCGAGTGACGTCAACGTTGTAATCGTAGCTAGCCGGGGTTTTGCCATCTTCTTCTAAAGAGCCGTCCATCATCACCGAGGAAAAACCCAGTTGAATAGAGCGCTGACACACGGAGGGGCTGGTGCCGTGATCCTGATGCATGACCACTGGAATGTGGGGGAATTCTTCAACCGCAGCCTGAATTAAATGGCGCAAAAACGGTGCACCCGCGTATTTACGCGCTCCGGCGGAGGCCTGCACAATCACTGGCGCATTACTTTCGTCGGCGGCTTCCATAATGGCGCGCATTTGCTCCAGGTTATTAACGTTGAAAGCCGGAACGCCATAGGTGTTCTCCGCCGCGTGATCCAACAACTGCCGCATACTGATTAAAGCCATGATCCGTTCTCCTGTGTGTAGCTATTCTGGTTAAGCGTTTACCTTAATTTAAGCTTCTGCTTTAATTAAGTGCCCGCTCTAATTAAGTGCCGCGTGCTTCCAGCATCGCGACAGCCGGTAATGTTTTGCCTTCTACAAATTCCAAAAATGCACCGCCGCCGGTGGAAATATAACTTACCTGATCGGTAATGCCGTATTTATCCACTGCGGCCAGGGTGTCGCCACCGCCAGCAATGGAAAACGCCGGGCTGGCTGCAATGGCTTCGGCGATAATCCGAGTGCCCTCGCCAAATTGATCGAACTCAAATACACCCACCGGGCCATTCCAGATGATAGTACCTGCATTTTGCAAAATTGTGGCAAGTTTGCCGGCCGCTTCTGGGCCAATATCGAGAATCATATCGTCGTCGGCGACCGCAGTGGCCGTTTTAATATCCGCAGGGGCATCTTCGGCAAAGCGTTTCGCGGTGACTACATCGACCGGGAGTGGGATTTCGCACTTAGCCATCAGGCTTTTGGCAACGGGAATTAAATCTGCTTCGCATAGGGACTTGCCTACCGGGTAGCCCGCTGCGGCTAAAAAGGTATTGGCTATGCCGCCGCCGACAATCAGTTGATCGACTTTATCGGACAAAGTTTCCAGCACTTCCAGTTTGGTGGAGACCTTAGAGCCAGCCACAATCGCTACTAAAGGCCGGGCGGGATTGGCCAGGGCTTTATCTAAGGCATCCAGCTCGCCAGCCAACAGCGGCCCAGCGCAGGCGACGGGAGCATATTTCGCTACGCCGTGGGTCGAGGCCTGGGCGCGATGGGCGGTGCCAAAGGCATCCATCACAAAAATATCACAGAGCTTGGCGTAGGCGCGGGCGAGTTCATCGGCGTCTTTCTTTTCGCCGCTATTAAAGCGCACGTTTTCCAGCAGCACTAATTCACCGGGGGCAATATCGACACCGGATTCTAGCCAGTCGAAAATAACGGGAACATCGCGACTCAGTAATTCGCCAAGATGCCGGGCAACAGGTGCTAAGGAAAACGCGGGGTCGTGATAGCCTTCTTCTGGTCGTCCCAGATGGGACATCACAATTACGGCGGCTCCGGCATCCAGCGCCAATTGCAAGGTCGGTAGCGCGGCACGGATGCGGGCATCGGAAGTGATAGCACCGTTTTTAATGGGAACATTAAGATCTTCGCGAATCAGTACACGCTTGTTGCTTAGATCGAGTTGGGACATTAATTTTATGGGCATAGTTTTATGGACATAATTTTAGGTGTTCTGTGTTGTTTGGATCTCAGGCTGTTACCAAAGATTTAATTAAAATTTGAAAATGCTATCGATAAAAAATACCGTTAGCTACAAATAAAATTAAATAAAAATATACTGTAGTAATTATTATTCGACATCGATCCCCAAAACCATCGGCCGCCAATAGTTTAAAATATCTACCATCCGATTGGCATAGCCCCACTCGTTATCAAACCAAATTAATACTTTTACCAAACGCTTTCCGGCTACTCGGGTTTGGCTGGCATCAACCGTGCCGGAGTGGGCGTCGTGATTAAAATCGCAGGACGCCAGTGGCTCCTCGGTATAAGCCAGTACGCCGCTTAATCCATCCAGTGCAGCGCGGTGCAAAATTCGATTCACCTCGGCTTCGCTGGTGTCTTGCTCTACCTGTATAGAAAGGTCGATAGCAGATACATTTTGGGTCGGCACGCGCATGGCCTGGGCTTCGAAGCGTCCGGCCAACTGTGGTAATACCCGGTCAATGCCTTTGGCTAGCGCGGTATCGACGGGGATAATCGACTGAAGAGCACCGCGAGTTTTGCGTAAATCCGTGTGGTGGTAGGAGTCCAGTACTGGTTGATCGTTCATCGCTGAGTGAATGGTGGTGATCACTCCCGCTTCTATGCCCAGGGCATCGTGCAGGGCGCTAATAACCGGCGCGACGCAATTGGTCGAGCAGGATGCCGCCGAGACGATGCTGTGTTCGGATTTTAATTGTTGGTGGTTTATGCCGTATATCAAAGTCGCATCAACGTCCGCCGATGCCGGTTGGGAAAACAACACCCGCTTTGCCCCCGCCGCCAAATGTTGCTCTGCGGTTTGTCGGTCGGAAAAAGCGCCGGAACATTCCAGTACCACGTCAACATTGTGTTGCGCCCAGGGCAGGTCGGCGGTGTTTTCGATATGACTAATGGCAATGGGCCAATCGCCGAGATGGAGTTCGCCGCCGTCAATACTGATAGCCGCTGGAAATCGTCCGTGGGTAGAATCGTAGCGGGTGAGATAAGCGATGGTATCGAGATCGGCCAGCTCATTGATGGCCACCACCTGTAATTCGCCCAGCAGTTTGCGCTCAACCAGGGCGCGCAACACGCTGCGACCAATACGGCCGTAGCCGTTAATGGCGAGGCGCAGGGGCATTAGTTTAGCGCCGCTTGTCTAAGGACGTGGTTTGTCTTTGTCTTTGTCTTAGTTTTAGTCATTAGTCGAAGAGGGCTTCCGCCGTCGCTACGACGTTATCGACGGTAAAACCAAATAACTCCATTAACTGGTTGCCGGGTGCGGAGGCACCGAAGGTACTCATGCCAACCACTGCGCCGTCGAGCCCCGTGTATTTGTACCAGTAATCCTGATGGGCGGCTTCAATGGCAACGCGCTTGCGAACACCGGCGGGTAGTACTTGTTCCCGGTAGGCGGCACTCTGCGTTTCAAAGGCTTCGCAGCAGGGCATGGATACCACGCGGGCTTTTTGGCCTTTGTCGCTGAGAATTTCTGCCGCCGCGACGGCCAGCTGTACTTCGGAGCCAGTGGCAATAAAAATAATGTCCGGGGTGCCGTCGCAATCAACCAGGGTATAGCCGCCTTTGGCGACGGCGGCCAGTTGTGCGGGTGAGCGCGGCTGGTGCGGCAGGCCCTGGCGAGTAAAGATTAATGCGCTGGGGCTGTCGTTGCGTTCAATCGCCGACTTCCAGGCCACGGCAGATTCCACCGCGTCGCAGGGTCGCCAGGTATTCAGGTTCGGCGTGGTGCGCAAGCTGGTGAGTTGTTCGACGGGCTGGTGAGTCGGCCCATCTTCGCCAAGGCCGATGGAATCGTGGGTGAACACAAAAATACTTTGCTGTTTCATCAACGCGGCCATGCGCACGGCGTTGCGGCAGTATTCCATAAACACTAAAAAGGTCGCGCCGTAATTGATAAAGCCGCCGTAGAGCGCGATGCCGTTCATCATGCCCGCCATGCCGAACTCGCGAACCCCGTAATAGAGGTAGTTGCCGCTGGCGTCGTCTGCGGAGATGTCCTTGCAGCCTTTCCAGATGGTGTTGTTGGAACCGGCCAGATCGGCAGAGCCGCCGAGCAATTCCGGCAGCAGCGGGCCAAAGGCATTGAGGGTGTTTTGTGAGGCTTTGCGAGTGGCCGGGGATTCGCCCTTCTCCTGGCAGGCTTCGACGTAGGCTTGCGCGCCTTCGGTAAACGCAGCGGGCAGGGTTTTACTTAAGCGGCGCTCTAATTCTTCGGCTAGTTCTGGGTGGGCGCTGCGGTAGTTTTCAAACTGAGCTTGCCAGGCGCTTTCAGCACTAGCGCCTTTATCGGCGGCATTCCAGCCCGTGTAAACGTCGTCGGGGATTTCGAAGGGCCCGTGGCTCCAGCCCAATTTCTCGCGGGCGAGGGCGATTTCTTCTACACCCAGAGGTGCGCCGTGGCAGTCTTCCTTGCCTTCCTTATTTGGGGAGCCAAAGCCGATGACGGTTTTGCAGCAAATGAGTGTGGGTTTATCGCTTTCCAGCCGCGCAACTTCGATAGCGGCTTTAATAGAGTCGGCGTCGTGGCCGTCAACGTTGGGAATTACCTGCCAGCCGTAGGCTTCAAAGCGGGCGGGGGTATTGTCGGTGAACCAGCCTTCCACTTCGCCGTCGATGGAAATACCGTTGTCGTCGTAAAAGGCGATCAATTTGCCCAGCTTGTGAGTGCCGGCGAAAGAACTGACCTCGTGGGAAATACCTTCCATCAAACAACCATCGCCGAGAAACACGTAGGTGTGGTGGTCGAGAATATCGTGGCCGGGGCGATTGTATTGCGCACCGAGAATTTTTTCTGCCAGCGCCATACCTACGGCATTACTTAAACCCTGGCCCAGTGGCCCGGTGGTGGTTTCAATACCGGGCGCTTCGCCGTATTCCGGGTGGCCAGCGGTTTTGGAGTGCAACTGGCGGAAGTTTTTTAATTCTTCGATGGGCAGATCGTAGCCACTCAGATGAAGTAGGGAGTACAGCAACATCGAGCCGTGGCCGTTGGAGAGCACAAAGCGATCTCGGTTGGTCCAGTCTGGATTGTTGGGGTTGTGGCTTAAATAGTCGTTCCACAGCACTTCCGCAATATCGGCCATACCCATGGGTGCGCCGGGGTGGCCGCTGTTGGCTTGTTGGACGGCATCCATACTGAGGGCGCGGATGGCATTGGCGAGATTGCGACGGTCGGACATTAAAGGTCTGCTCCGGGTTAGTAGCTGGGGTACAAAATTGGGGAATCACATTACTGGCGGGCTGAAAAAGCCTTAATCCGGGTGTGAGTCGAGGGTCGCTATTCTCCCGTACTCGGCACCACCAGTAAAGGTAAAGGGTAGGAAATCAGCGCTATGTGAGATATTTGGCATTGCTGAACATGTATATCAATAAATTTTGATTTATCTAAGGCGAGTGTGTAAGCTGCCGATCTATGAATATCGCCACCGATCCCCCATCAGCGTCAGATCAGGCATTGAAGCAGCCACTGCAATCCGCCGCCGTTCCGCTAAACGCGGTGGATGTTGCGGCGCTGTGTAAGGCCGCCGGTGATCCTTTGCGGATACACATCTTACAATTGCTGGAGCAGGACGCCTTTGGGGTGTTGGAGTTGTGTCGAATCCTCGAGGTGCGGCAACCAGCCTTGAGCCATCACTTAAAAATTCTTGCCACCGCGGGACTAGTGACGACTCGCCGCGAAGGTACCTATATTTACTACCGCCGCGCCCCCCGGGAGGACGACGGTCTGGATGACTTGCGCCAGCAAATATTCGCCAATATCGATAAGGCCGAACTAGCGCCCGAAATAGCCGAACGCCTGTTGCTTGAGCAGCAAACCCGAGCCGAGCGCTCGGTAAATTTTTTCCACAGCAATGCGCAAAAATTCCGCGATCAACAGGACTTAATTGCCAGCTACACACAATACGGCGAATTGATTGTGCAGTCTTTGGATGCGCTGACCTCGAGCCAATCTGCAAGTGTACTAGAGATTGGTCCCGGCGAAGGTGAACTATTGGCGGACTTGTCGTCCCGCTTTGATCAAGTGATCGCGTTGGACAACTCCTCGGCGATGTTGGAAAAATCTCAGGGTTTTGCAAACCGTAAGAGCCTGGAAAATGTTCGCTTTGTGTGTGGCGATACCGCCCTGGCGGTACAGAGCCTTACATCTAAGGATTTAACGCCCGCCGATGTGGTGACCTTGAATATGGTGCTGCATCACACGCCATCACCCGGCGAAATATTTAAAGATGTTTTTCATTTGCTCAATGAAACAGGCATCTTGTTAGTTACAGAGCTGTGCGAGCACGATCAGGACTGGGCCAGAGAAGCCTGCGGTGATGTCTGGTTGGGTTTTGAGCCAGAAGCACTAAGCCAGTGGGCGCTGGCGGCGGGTTTGCGTTGTGGAGATAGCCAGTATCTGGCCTTGCGCAACGGGTTTCGAATTCAGTTGCGCCAATTTTATAAGTAGTTTTTATTACTAATGACCGTATTTTTATTGCGAGGAAAACCAGTATGAGCCAGTACGATATTTTTACTTCTGAATCCGTATCGGAAGGTCATCCGGATAAAATGGCAGATCAGATTTCCGATGCCATTCTCGATGCCATGTTAAAAGACGACGTGAATTCTCGCGTCGCCGTGGAAACTATGGTGAAAACCGGAGTGGCGATTATTGCGGGCGAAGTACGCACCAATACCTATGTTGATTTGGAGGACATCGTGCGTCAGGTGATTCTCGATATTGGTTACGATAGCTCCGATGTGGGTTTTGATGGCGCGACCTGTGCGGTGATCAATGCCATTGGTAAGCAGTCCAGCGACATTGCCATCGGTGTGGATGAAGCCTCGGAAAAAGAACAGGGTGCCGGCGACCAGGGTTTAATGTTTGGCTACGCCACTAACGAAACGGAAGTGTTGATGCCTGCGCCGCTGTACTACTCCCACCGTTTGGTCGAGCGGCAGGCTCAATTGCGCAAGAAAAAAATCCTACCCTGGTTGCGCCCCGATGCTAAAAGTCAGGTCACTTTGCGTTACGAGCAAGGGAAACCCGTAGCCATCGATGCGGTGGTTTTGTCTACCCAGCACAGTCCTGATATTACCCTTGCTAATTTGCAGGAAGCGGTGATGGAAGAAATTGTTAAACCAGTATTGCCTGCCGAGTGGTTGCACGCGGGCACCCGCTTTCACATTAACCCCACCGGCCAATTTATTATTGGTGGGCCGATGGGAGATTGTGGTCTCACCGGCCGAAAAATTATTGTCGATACCTACGGCGGCATGGCCCATCACGGTGGTGGTGCATTTTCTGGTAAGGATCCGTCCAAGGTCGATCGCTCGGCGGCTTATGCTGGGCGCTATGTGGCGAAAAATATTGTTGCGGCTGGGCTGGCCGAGCGTTGCGAAATTCAAATTTCTTACGCCATCGGAGTTGCCGAGCCCACCTCAATATCTATTAATACCGGCGGTACCGGGAAATTGCCCGATGTCGAAATTGAAAAATTGGTTAGTGAGCATTTTGATTTGCGCCCCAAAGGTTTAATTGACATGCTCGATCTTAAACGACCGATTTATCGTAAAACGGCTGCCTATGGCCATTTTGGCCGCGAGGACGCGGATTTTACCTGGGAGCGCACCGACAAAGCCGAGGCGCTTCGCGCAGCGCTATAAAGTTATTTTAAAAGCGGCTCTACTAAGGCCGCCCTAGAAAAAACTAAACCGAATTTAATGAGGAATACTCAATGACAAGTTTTACCAAAGCGGCACCTACCGCTGACTATAAAGTTGCCGATATCGAACTAGCTGGCTGGGGTCGTCGCGAAATCGAAATCGCCGAAACCGAAATGCCCGCGCTGATAGCTCTACGTGAGCAATACCGTGGGGCCCAGCCACTCAAGGATGCAAAAATTCTCGGTTGCATTCATATGACCATTCAAACGGCCGTATTAATCGAAACATTAATTGCCCTGGGTGCAGAGGTGCGCTGGTCGTCCTGCAATATTTTTTCTACTCAGGATCACGCGGCGGCGGCGATTGCCGCCAGCGGCGTACCGGTGTTTGCCTGGAAAGGCGAAACCGATGAGGAATACGAGTGGTGTATTGAGCAAACCATCAATAAAGATGGTCAGCCCTGGGATGCCAATATGATTTTGGATGACGGTGGCGATCTCACCGCGATTCTCCATAAAGATTATCCGCAAGTTCTGGAAAAAGTACATGGCGTCACCGAGGAAACCACCACCGGCGTGATTCGCTTAAACGAAATGCTCGGAGCGGGGCAGCTAAAAGTCCCCGCGGTTAATGTTAATGACTCGGTGACCAAATCCAAAAACGACAACAAGTACGGCTGTCGCCACAGTTTGAACGATGCCATCAAACGCGGTACTGATCACTTACTGTCTGGCAAGCGTGCGTTAGTAATCGGTTACGGCGATGTCGGTAAAGGTTCAGCGCAATCGCTGCGGCAAGAAGGCATGATTGTGCGTGTCACCGAGATCGATCCCATTTGTGCCATGCAGGCCTGTATGGATGGATTCGAGGTCGTGTCGCCCTATAAAGACGGTATTAATACTGGTGATGCGTCCTGCATAGATACTGATCTGTTGGGCATGATTGATTTGGTGGTCACGGCCACCGGCAACTGTAAGGTCTGCGACAGTAATATAATGCAGGCCTTGAAGCCTGGTTGTGTGGTTTCCAATATTGGTCACTTCGATCACGAAATTGATACCGCCTTTATGCGCGAGAACTGGGTTTGGGAAGAAATTAAGCCCCAGGTACATAAAATTTATCGCGGCAAATCCAAAGAACAAGCCGGCGGCGATCATTTGATTTTATTGTCCGAAGGTCGTTTGGTAAACTTGGGCAATGCCACCGGGCATCCCAGCCGAATTATGGACGGCTCCTTTGCCAATCAGGTGCTCGCGCAAATTTATCTCTATGGCGAACGCTACGCGGATCAAAATGATGTAGTTAAAAAGAAATTGCTCACCGTAGAGGTCTTGCCCCGTCATCTGGACGAAGAAGTCGCCGCCCATATGGTCAGAGGCTTTAGTGGTGTGCTTACCAAGCTTACTGAGGAGCAATCCAAGTATATTAATACGCCGATTGATGGGCCGTTTAAATCAGAAGCCTATCGATATTAGTAGAAATTTGTCGATATTAATAATAGTAAAGCTTAACTTTTTGTGAAATATAATTATGTCTAAAGTACTACCAATTAGCTTCGAGTTTTTTCCACCAAAAACCGAAGCGGGTAAAGAAAAGTTAGTCACAGTGCATGGCGAGCTAGCGGCATTGGATCCGGAGTTTTTTTCGGTGACTTACGGTGCCGGTGGCTCTACCCGCAGTAACACTCGGGATACGGTGCTGGGCATTAAGGCGGCGGGCTCTGACGTTGCTCCCCATCTTTCTTTTGGTGGCGATGATGAAGCCGGGGTGCTGGAGTTGTTAAACAGTTACCGCGACGCCGGTATTCGTCGCATCGTTGCACTGCGCGGAGATTTACCTTCCGGTATGGGTCGCGCCGCGCAACTGGTACACGCCAATGAACTGGTCGAATTTATTCTCAAGCACTTTGGCGATCATCTTACCGTGTATGTCGCCGCCTACCCGGAAATTCATCCCGAAGCCGCCAGTTATAAAGACGACGTGCATTGGTTAAAAGAAAAATTTAACGCCGGTGCCAATAGTGCCATTACGCAATACTTTTTTAATCCAGATGCTTATTTTCACTTTGTGGATGAGTGCTATAAGCAAGGCATCGATCAGGCGATTATCCCCGGTATTATGCCGATTACCAACTTCACCAGTTTGCAGCGCTTCTCGGCCAATTGCGGTGCGGAAGTACCGCGCTGGATGGTGCAAAAGCTAAAGGGCTATGAAGATAACTCGGAGAGCCTGATTGCGGCCGGCGTTGAAATAATTACTGCGCTGTGTGAAAAATTGGTCGTCGGTGGTGCCCCAGGACTACATTTCTACACAATGAATCAAATTAATCCCACCAGTGCTATCGTGCGTAATTTACGTGGCTGATATGAATGGCAGCTAGGATGGATAAGCTTGTTAAGATAAGGCTGTTGAGACAAGGCAGTTAAAGTAAGGCAATTTAGATAAGGCTATTTAAATAAGGTAATGCGAATTCCTCGAATTTACACACCGGAAGTATTAGCGCTCGACGGCACTGTCGCGCTTGACGCGCAAAGTTCTCGACATTTATTGTCAGTGCTGCGCCTTAAGCCCGGAGCTGAATTGATTTTGTTTAATGGCTTTAGTAACGGTAATGGCGGAGAATATCGTGGCGTTTTGCTCGATCATCGTGACCTTGGGCAGAGCGTTAGTCCTTTAGGTCAGACCTTAAATAAAAATTCTGGAAAAAAATCACGTTCTACAAAAATAGAAAAAGTCGCTACTGTTAGCATCAAGAAATTTATCGAGGTAAACCGAGAGTCGCCTTTGTCTATAGAGTTGGGCATTGGGATCTCCCGTGGTGAGCGCATGGACTGGGTGATTCAAAAATCCACCGAACTCGGCGTACAAAAAATAATACCGTTGTTCACCGAGCGCACCGAGGTCAAACTCGACGGCGAGCGCCTGGACAAAAAATGTACCCACTGGCGACAAATTGCCATTAGCGCCTGCGAGCAGTCGGGTAGAACGCGCTTGCCTGAAATAGCCGAACCCATTGCTCTGGCAGACTGGCTGCCGGAGGCAAGCCCTCGTTTTGTGCTCGATCCGGAGGCCGGTACTCAATTGGTGGCTAAGGATGTTAAGTCAGAGGCAAAGCCCACAGGTGTCGTATTATTGGTAGGTCCGGAAGGCGGATTGTCTGAGTCGGAAGTGCAGCAGAGTGTTGCAAAGGGTTTCGTCGGTATTACGCTTGGGCCACGGATTTTACGTACCGAAACTGCGCCGCTGGCCGCGATCACCCAATGCCAAACACTATGGGGTGATTTTGGGTAGTAATTAGTGCTAGGTTTAAGCGCTCTCTGTTAAGCAATTCTGTGATGGACCTGTAATCAATAATGAATTTCGAGTTTAGCGAACAACAAAACCAAATCCGCGACAGTATTAGAAAGCTGTGTTCTCGCTTCGACGATCAATTCTGGCTCGACCGGGATAACGACGGTGAATTCCCCGAAGAGTTTTGCAGTGCCCTGGCCAAAGATGGCTGGCTCGGCATCTGTATGCCAGAAGACGTGGGCGGTAGCGGATTGGGAATAGCGGAAGCTGCCGTAATGGTGCAAACCATTTCCGAGTCTGGCGCAGCTAATGGCGGCGTATCGTCTATAGCGATACCGCTGTTTGGGGTTAACCCGATTGCGGTCTACGGCAGCGAAGAACAAAAACAACGAATGTTACCCCCAGTGATGCGTCGCGAGGATATTCCCTGCTTTGCGGTAACTGAACCCAATACCGGGCTGGATACCACGCGCTTAACCACGCAAGCGGTGCTCAAAGGCGACCGTTATATTGTCAACGGGCAAAAGGTGTGGACCTCTACCGCCCAGGTCGCTAATAAAATTATGTTGATTGCCCGCACCAAACCGGAGGCAGAAACCAAACGCCCCATCGACGGGCTGACATTGTTTTACACCGACCTTGACCGTTCGACATGCGAGATTACACGTATCGATAAAATGGGTCGTAAGTGTGTGGATTCTAACTCGGTTTTTATCGACGGTTTAGAAATTCCGGTGGAAGATCGAATTGGCGAGGAAGGTAAAGGCTTTCGTTATTTATTACACGGTCTAAACCCGGAGCGCATTCTTATTGCTGCGGGCTTAGTGGGCCTGGGCCGAGCCGCGTTGCAGCGGGCGGCCCAATACGCAAAAGATCGCGTGGTGTTTGATCGCCCCATCGGCCAAAACCAAAGCGTCGCCCACCCCCTGGCGGAATCCTGGGTCGAGCTAGAAGCCGCTAACTTAATGGTATTCAGGGCCGCAGCGGCCTACGACAACGGTGAGGATTGTGGTGCCTACGCCAACGCCGCGAAATACTTCGCCGCAGAAGCCACCTTCAAAGCTTGCCAGCGCGCAGTGATGACCCACGGCGGTATGGGTTACGCCAAGGAATATCACGTAGAGCGCTATTTGCGGGAGTGTATGATCCATCGCCTGGCGCCCATTAGCCCGCAATTGATTTTATGTTTTATTGCGGAAAAAGTGCTGGGTTTGCCGAAGTCTTATTAACTAATTAAACGAAAAAGCCCCACTGCAAATTATTTTTTACGGCGGGGCTTTGTTTTAGTCAATTTTGCTTTAGTCAATAACGTTAGGTGAGCCTTAATACTGGCTTCAAAGTCGAACCGTTTTCAGAGTCCTCTGCTGCCTGATTAATTTCATCAAGCGTGTAGTACTTGATTAATTTGTCGAAGGGGAACTTGCCCTGTTTGTAAAGTTCGATGAGGCGCGGAATAAAAATATCCGAGTTGCTATCGCCCTCGAGAATTCCGCGAATATGACGGTTAAATAACAAAAAATTGACGTCCATATTAATAGTTGTGCCCATTGCGGGTGCGCCCACAATACCGCCGTGGCCGCCTTGTTTGAGGCAGTAGATCGCGCTTTCAAGTACTTTTGCGTTGCCAGTCGTTTCCAGCATATAGCTGGCACCGAGGCCGTCAGTGAGTTCCATAATGGTTTCGAGAACATTGCCGTCTGCACCGTTGATAACATGAGTAGCACCGAGTTCTGTGGCTAACTCCAGACGATTTTCTTTAATGTCGATGCAAATAATCGTAGTGCAGTTGGCAACCACCGCGCCCATAACTGCGCTAAGCCCCACCGCACCCGCGCCAAAAATAACAATATCCGAACCGGCGGGAGGGTTTAAGGCGTTGAGTACCGAGCCCGCGCCAGTTTGTACACCGCAGCCCAATGGCCCGAGCATTTCAAGGGGAACGCTCTTGTCTACCGGAATGGTATTGCGCTCGTAACTCAGGGCGTAACCGGCAAAGGAGGATTGGGCAAAAAAGCTGCAGCCGAGGGGTTCATCGCCCGCGTGGATACAGCACTGCCCGTCGGGGGTGCGGCCACCAAAATTAAAGGGGAAGGCATTTTCACAGGACAGCGGATCGCGGGCCAAACAGTTACGGCAGTGGCCACAGGTATAAAACGTTAGCACTACGTGATCGCCGGGTTTTACTTTGGATACATTCTTGCCGATTTTTTCGACAATGCCGGAGCCTTCGTGGCCAAGCACCATGGGCAGCATGGTTTCGTAACCCTGGTCGCGGATGATTAAATCGGTGTGACACATGCCAGCACCAACGATTTTAACGAGAATTTGATCGTCCGCAGGTTCCGAGATGGTGACATCTTCGATGGTGAATTTACTGCCTTTTGCTCTAACTACGGCGGCTTTGGTTTGCATTTTTTATCCCCTGTTTAGTTGTATCGAGTTTATTTGAAATAATGTGCTCTGCCGAGCGCTAAATTGTTATTTGTCGCTGGTCCGGAATTGTTTCTGGATGTCTCCACGCAGTTCGGTAACCAGTGTAGAAGGAGCTGGCCGCACCCCGCGCCAAAGATAAAACGATTCGGCGGCTTGTTCCACCAGCATGCCGAGGCCATCCGCAAGCCGGTCAACTCCGCGCTGTTCCATCCATTGCATAAATACGGTGGGCTCGGCACCGTACATCATATCGTAGGCGCAAGCATTTTCAGCCACGAGGTTTTCTGGTAGCGGAGGGAGTTCGCCGGAGAGGCTGGCGCTGGTACCGTTGATGACGAGATCAAAGGGGCTGAGTGCTTCCAGATCATCGAAGCCGACTCCGAGTACCTTACCTAAGTCCGCAAAGTCCTCTGCCAGCTGTAAAGCTTTTTCCAGCGTACGATTAGCGATTACTAAGCTGGCAGGAGATTGCGAAAGTAGCGGTTCCAAAATGCCGCGCACCGCGCCGCCCGCGCCGATAACGAGGACTCGCTGCTCGCTTATTTTCCAATTGAGGTTGTCGAGCATATCGCGAACCAGACCAATGCCGTCGGTATTGTCGCCGAGAACAGTACCGTCAGTGTTTGCTGTCAGGGTGTTGACCGCGCCAGCGCGTCGGGCGCGCTCGGTAAGCGTATCGGAAAAATCAAAAGCCTCGGTTTTAAACGGCAAGGTAATGTTTAAGCCTTTGCCGCCGTCGGCGAAAAATGCCCGCGCACTATCGGCAAAAATATCCAGGTCGATATGCTGTCTGGTGTAAATAAGATCCTCGCCAGTCTGCCTGGCGAAGGCCGCGTGGATATCGGGAGAGCGGCTGTGGCTGACGGGGTTGCCGAACACGGCATAGCGGTCGCTGGTCATCGCTTACTCATAGTTATCGCTTACCCATATTAGGGATACCGTTTTTTGCTTCGCCACTAATGATTCGCCCAGTCTTGTGGTACGAGAAAGGTATCATAAAGTTCGGCTTCTGGCGTGTTGGGTTCAGGGTGCCAGTCGTATTCCCAGCGCACTAAGGGCGGCATCGACATTAAAATCGATTCCGTACGGCCTCCGGTTTGCAAACCAAATAAAGTACCCCGATCGTAAACTAAATTAAACTCCACGTAGCGACCCCGACGGTAGAGTTGGAATTGCCGCTCGCGCTCACCAAAGGCTTTATTTTTTTGGCGGGCGATAATGGGTCGGTAGGCGTCGATATAGGCATCGCCGACGCGGCGCATTAAAGCGAAGCTGTCGTCAAAGCCGAGTTCGTTAAAGTCGTCAAAAAATAAACCACCGACGCCGCGCGGTTCATCCCGGTGTTTTAAATAAAAATAATCGTCGCACCACTGCTTGAAGCGGGGATAAATATCGGGGCCGGAGGGCTCGCACGCCGCTTTGGCGATATGATGCCACTGGGTGCAATCTTGTTTGTCGCCATAGTAAGGAGTTAAGTCAAAGCCACCACCAAACCACCAAACCGGATCTTCTCCGGGTTTTTCGGAGACAAAAAATCGCACATTGGCGTGAGAGGTTGGCACATAGGGATTGTGTGGATGGATGACCAGCGACACGCCCATGGCCTCAAACGAACGCCCGGCCAGTTCGGGTCGGGCTGCGGTTGCCGATGCCGGAAGTTGATCGCCAAACACATGGGAGAAATTTACCCCGCCCTGTTCAATGACAGCGCCATTTTTCAGCACCCGGGAGCGCCCACCACCGCCGCCTTCGCGTTGCCAGGTGTCTTCGCGGAACGTAGTGCCGCCGTCTTCCTCTTGCAGGGCTGTGCAGATGGTGTCCTGCAAAGCCAGCAAATAGGTTTTTACTGCCGATTTATCCATATCACTTTATTTCACATATTGGCTAGAGAGTTGAATGCGGGTAACAAAAAAGTCAGCCGGGCCGTACTACTTTACCGGTCAGCATATCTCGAATTTCGCTGGGCTTAGCGGCATTGCCGATGGCTCCCGGAGTGTAATCATCCAGCTTATTACCAAAATACACTTTGACCCGGGTCAAGGAGGTAGCGGGTTGTCGGCCGCGGGGGTTCGCCGAGGTGGAGACAATAGGAGTGTCCAGCGCTCGGCTTAGACCCGCAGCTACCGGGTGGGCGCTAACGCGTACCGCCAAGGTGTTTTGCCCACCACTAATCCAGTCACTGGCCATGCCGTTATTGGGTATTAACCAGGTCACCGGGCCAGGCCAGGTGCTTTGCATCTGCGCGATGTGCTGTTGATCCAGCCCGACGAGATAGGGGTGCAGCATCTCAATATTGGCGGCGAGCAGAATCAGACCCTTGCCGACAGGCCGTTGCTTGAGCTGAAGAATACCTTCGACCGCATCCCGGTTGGACGGGTCGCAACCCAGACCCCAAACCGCCTCGGTAGGATAAGCCACCACTCCGCCGCCGCGGATGACAGCGGCAGCCCGTTGAATGCGGGGGTGCCGCGACCAGTCCGGCAGATTTTGCTGATGCAAGGGCGGAGCCTTGTTCAAGCCTTGAGCTTTTCCTGCAAAGCGGCGTCTTTAGCCATGACCGCTTCGGCAGCTTCGGCGCGTTCATCGACCAGGCGTTGGTAGAGCTCAGCATCGGCAGTGGAGAGGATTTGTGCGGCGAGATAGGCGGCGTTTTTAGCTCCGGCCTTGCCGATGGCAACGGTGGCAACGGGAATGCCGCCGGGCATTTGTACGGTGGCGAGCAGGGCGTCGAGTCCCTCTAGTGAGGCATTGATAGGCACACCGATAACGGGCTTCAAGGTGGCGGCTGCGACAGCTCCGGCCAGGTGGGCGGCCATACCTGCAGCACAGATAAAGGCCCCACAGCCTCGTTGCTCGGCGCTTTTAACGTAGCTGTGAGTGGCTTCGGGAGTACGGTGGGCCGAAGTGATTTTGACCTCGAAAGCCACGCCGAGCTTGTTCAGGGTGTCCATGCTCGATTCCATCACCGGGAGGTCGGAATCGGAGCCCATTAAAATTGCAACAAAAGGTTTGTTCATGTTAAGTACTTGCTAGATGTAAAAGAGCGGGGAAGGCTACCTCAAGCGAGGATTTGCGGCAAGTCTGATCAAGCTGTTCTGACGTAAAGCCCCCCCTGATTTTCCACCAAACCTTGTATCTCTAGCTCGACTAACAGCCCCAAAAGTATTGTTATATCGAGATCCAGGTGTCCGGCTAGGGCATCTATACCCACGGGATCGTAGCCCATGGCCGCCAGTAAATGGCCAGCATCGGTACCCAGTGCGGTCGAAGCGTCGAGGGTTTCGGTTTCCACCTCGGCTTGTTTAAACGACAGCATGCCACCCAATTGTTGAATGATGTCGTCCGTGGTTTCGGTCAGCGTTGCGCCCTCGCGAATTAACTGGTGGCAGCCTTTGGCGAGGGGGTTGTTCACCGAACCGGGAATGGCAAAAACCTCGCGACCTTGCTCCATAGCGAGTCGGGCGGTAATCAGCGAGCCGCTTTTGAGCGCGGCTTCCACCACCAGCACGCCGGTGCTTAGGCCGCTGATAATGCGATTGCGGCGCGGGAAGTTACTGGCTAAGGGCGGGGTTCCCGGCAGAAACTCTGAGACAATGGCACCGTGGTTAGCAATAATTTCCGCAGCCAGGTCGCGGTGACCGCGGGGATAAATGCGATCAATACCGGTGCCGATCACCGCGATAGTAATGCCTTTGGCTAAGGCCCCCCGATGGGCGGCACCGTCAATACCCAGAGCCAAACCGCTGGTCACAGCAAAGCCGCCCGTAGCCAGTGTTGCCGCAAAGCGCGCCGCGTGTTCAAGGCCGCCGCGACTGGCGTTGCGGCTGCCGACAATGGCAATGGCTGGTAGTGAAAGTGCATCGACGTTGCCCCGCACATAGAGCAGCGGCGGTGGCGAGGGGATTTCTCGCAGTAATGTCGGATAGGTATCGTCTGATAAGCACAGCAGCGTTACCCCGGATTGCTGGAGCGCGATTATGGCCTGCTGGGCATCGGTTTGTAATGAATCTAACTGTCGCTGAATGTCAGAGACGGGTTTGCGGGAACGCGGGGGTAACTGTTCCGGGCTAGCGGATAAAATATTAGCAAAGCTGCCGAATTGTTTGTGTAGAGACTGCAATCCAACCGCGCCCAGGCCGGGCTGGTTGACTAATAGATGTGCGTATAGTGTTTCGGGGTGCATAACTCCATCCTTGGAGTAGGCTAAATTGACTTAGCTTAGGTTAACTGAGCTTAGATTAACTTAGCCTGGTTAAGCTCAGGCCGACTCATATGAGAGGGCCTCAAGCCAGCCTGTACTTTATCACTCGTCTTAGGGGCTGCGCACCAGGTCGCCGACATTAAAGGGTCGTTGGGCGGTCAGTACCAGGCCGAAGCTCATTTTTTCAAAGGTGCGAAAAACCATCATCAAGCCTACACGCTCGGGTGGTAATCGCACGGTGTCGCCGACTATCCGGTCTTTTGCCTCAATGCCGATTTTATAGATGGCCATCAAATTGCCATTAACGATTCCGTCGCGCTCACCTAAATTGACAGCAATCACATCCAGGGTACCAATGGAGTGGAGTCCATCCTCCACCGAAATAATCATACCATCACTGTCTTCAGGGGGAGCGCTGGGGTAGAAAACCGGATCGACACTCAAGTTCTCATCGATCAGCAAACGATCGCCTACGCGAATTTCTTCAGTAGTGCGGGTGGCATTGAGAGACGCAATATCGCCGTCTATCGCCATCAATTTTACGGAGCCAATATCTTGCGCGCGAATCCCGAGTACTTCCTGGGTTGTTGGGTCGATGTAGGGGTCGCCCTGGCGGTAGAGACCATAAAAATTTTCATTCTCAACAAAGCTACCGCGAGCATATAAGTTGTCACCTTCACCGGATAACAAGCGACCTTCGTAGCCGGAGAGTACATAAGGAGCGAGCTCTAATTCGCCGACGTTGACGATACGAGTTTTCGATAAAAAGGTATCGATAATATCCAATGGCAGGCTGGAGATGGCGTCGGTATGGGCAATTTCTTTAACCTGTGGTCTTAATTTGACGTTGCGACCGCGGGACAGGCTCAGGTGCGGCTTGCCATCGATATACACCATATTGATGATATCGCCCGGGTAAATCAGGTGGGGGTTTTTGATCTGAGGGTTCACGTGCCAAATTTCAGGCCAGACCCAGGGTTCGTTGAGAAAGTGGTCGGCGATGTCCCACAGGGTATCGTTGCGTTTAACGGTGTACTGATCGGGAACATTGCTGTTGAATGGGGAGTCCGACGCGATGGTTGCTGCGGCCAGAAACCAAAGCCCTAGCAGGGCCGACATTACTCTTTTCATAAGGCTCATCCTATGTGCTTTACCGTGTTGTATACTTTGTCTGGTCTGTCTATTGTTGTTTAATTTATATTGTTTAATTTATTCATGGCCGCCCCGGCAGTGCCAATAATACAGTGTCGACCACCTAAGCCCCATTCACAATACATCTTAACAGTGATTTAATGCTGTTTACTAGAAACCCGTCACAAGTTTATGGCAATTTTGACAATTTTGGAATTTCCTGACCCCCGTCTGCGCACGGTGGCGAAGCCCGTGCAGGTGGTCGATGGGAGTATTCGTCGCTTAATAAAAGACATGTTTGAAACCATGTATGCCGCTCCAGGCGTCGGTTTGGCGGCGACTCAGGTCAATATTCATCAACGCATAGTGGTGATAGATGTCTCTGACGACCAGAATCAGCCGCTGGTGTTTATTAATCCAGAAATAGCAGTGCTAGATGACACGCTCCGTGATCACGATGAAGGCTGTTTGTCGGTACCTGGATTCTACGAGCAGGTTGAGCGGCCCGAGCACGTGCGCGTCAAGGCATTAAATGAGCATGGCGAGGCCTTCGAGCTGGAGCCAGATGGCCTGACGGCGGTGTGTATTCAACATGAGCTCGATCACCTTAATGGCAAGTTGTTTGTCGATTATCTATCGTCGATAAAGCGTCAGCGCATTCGCAGAAAACTCGAAAAAATCCACAAGCAAGCGCTATAAAGGCCAAAAATTGACACTATCTTCGTCTAACGTGCAGTCTTTGTCCGTCGTTTTTGCGGGCACCCCCGACTTTGCTGCCGAGCACTTGCGCGCCTTGCTGGCTTCCCCGCACAGGGTGGTTGGGGTGTATACCCAGCCCGATAGACCGGCAGGCAGGGGTAAAAAATTGCTGCCTGGCCCGGTGAAAGCGTTGGCTGAGGAGCATGGGCTCGCGGTGTTTCAGCCGCTGAACCTTAAAGATCCCGCCGATCAGCAAAGGCTTGCTGAGCTTAAGCCAGACCTGATGGTGGTGGTCGCCTATGGCTTGATTCTACCCCCAGCGGTATTGGCCATTCCCCGGCTTGGCTGTATCAATGTACACGCTTCTTTACTACCCCGCTGGCGGGGTGCTGCGCCGATTCAGCGGGCTATTGCAGCAGGCGATGGCTCCAGTGGCATTACCATAATGGAGATGGAGGCGGGTCTGGATACCGGGCCGATGCTCGCCACCGCGGTTTGCCCTATTGCTGACGATGAAACGGGCGGCAGTTTGCACGACACGCTGGCGCAGCTTGGCCCCGAGCTGTTGCTGGAAACCATCGAGCGCTTGGCGCAGGGCGCGGTTGTGGCTCAGGCTCAGGATGACACCCAGGCCACTTATGCGCCAAAACTTAGCAAAGCCGAAGCGGCCATTGACTGGACATCCAGCGCCGCTGAAATTGATCGTAAAGTGCGGGCGTTTAATCCCTTCCCGGTCGCTTATGGTGAGCTTGGGGGTGAGCGCATTCGCATTTGGTCGGGAGCGTCCGCTGATATCGTGCCAGATGATGCCGCGCCTGAGACAAAATCCGAAACACGCTCGGATTCA
The DNA here is from genome assembly GCA_036961295.1 of Porticoccaceae bacterium. Classification (GTDB taxonomy): domain Bacteria; phylum Pseudomonadota; class Gammaproteobacteria; order Pseudomonadales; family Porticoccaceae; genus JAGPUQ01. Next base: position 674,620 of record JBALVX010000002.1, read on the forward strand.
GATGCTGCCCCAGGTCGCATTCTTTCTGCAAGTGGCGAGGGTATTCTGGTTGCCTGCGCTCAGGGTGTTTACCGCATTGAGGAGTTGCAATTGCCGGGCCGTAAGCGCCTGCCAGTGCGTGAAGTCTTAAACAGCCGTACAGCATTATTCGCACCAGGCCAGCAGTTTGATTAAGCCTCGGTGTTGTCCCTCACAAAGCATAATTAGTCGATGAATGTGCGCGCCGCTGCCGCGAAGGTGATCACTCAGGTGGTCGCAAAAGGTGTGTCTCTGGATAATGCTTTGCCCCGGGAAGACGCTGTCGATGAAAAACCCGTGGCGGGCAAAGCTAGCGGTAAACGGGTAGCCGGTAAAAAAGACCAAGTCGCTGGTAAAAAAGATCAAGTAGCTGTGCGCGATCTACCCTTACTCAGCGAACTTTGTTACGGCACTTTGCGCTGGTATCCCCGGCTGGCCCTGATTGTCGATCATCTTCTGGACAAGCCCTTTAAAACCAAAGATACGGATTTACAGGCTTTATTAGCCTGTGCTGTTTATCAACTGAGTGCGACGCGTATTCCGCCCCATGCTGCCATCAACGAAACCGTTGCCGCATGCAAGACACTGGGCAAGCCCTGGGCTAAAGGTTTAATCAACGCGATTTTGCGCCGCTACCAGCGGGAGCAGGAGACCTTCGATCAACTGTTTGCCGAAACCGAGGTTTACCAAAGCGCCCATCCGGATTGGTTGATCGCAGAGCTTCGCGAGAGCTGCCCCGATCAACTCGCTACTATTATCGAGGCTAACAATGGTCGTGGGCCGATGACGCTGCGGATTAATCGACAGCACGGCACTCGCGACGCCTATTTGGATCAGTTAAGGGCAGCGGATATTGCGGCGCAGCCCACGGCCTTAAGCGCCGATGGTGTTCAGCTCGCCGCGCCTGCTGCCGTTACCAGCTTGCCGGGTTTTGCGGAGGGTTGGTTCAGTGTGCAGGACGAGGCCGCGCAACTGTGCGCACCATTGCTTGATCCCAGGCCCTGTCACCGGGTACTCGATGCCTGTTCGGCTCCCGGTGGCAAAGCTTGCCACTTACTCGAATATCAATCTGAAATTGGCGAATTAATTGCCCTCGATAGTGATGCTCAGCGTTTGCTTAAGGTTGAAGAAAACCTGACGCGCCTCGGCTTGAATGCGAACATTCAATGCGCCGATGCTGCCAGCCTTGACGATTGGTGGGACGGCAAACTCTTCGATCGAATTTTGTTGGACGCGCCTTGTTCAGCGACTGGGGTAATCCGCCGGCACCCGGATATCAAATTACTGCGCAAGCCCGCCGATATTGCTAAGCTAGCCGCCGTACAGGCCGAGTTGCTGAGTCAGTTGTGGAAGACCCTGGCTCCGGGAGGCAAGTTGTTGTACGCCACCTGTTCGGTGTTAAAGGCGGAGAATGAAAATGTAGTATCCGCGTTTGTTGAATCGCGCGATGATGTCCGAGCTCTGCCATTTGAGTTGTCGGTGGAACAGCACGCGGGCTTGCCGGCGGGGGTGGGTCGACAGTTACTGCCGACTCTAAACGGCCACGATGGGTTTTACTACGCGCTGCTGGAAAAGCTCGCTTAGCAGTTAATAAATTTTAGTTAATGAAAGTAGTTACTAAATAAGTCCGACACAATAATAAGCACTGGTGGAGTAGAGACACGCAATGAAAATCGTCATCGTCGGAGCTGGCCAGGTGGGGGGAACCCTGGCGGAAAACCTGGCCCGTGAAGCCAACGACATTACCCTGATTGATATCGACGAAAAGCGCCTGCGTGAACTGCAGGATCGCCTGGATATTCGCACCGTAGTGGGCATGGGTTCTCACCCCGATATTATGGTGGCTGCAGGTATTGAGGACGCCGATATGCTGGTTGCCGTGACCAATAGCGATGAGGTCAATATGACCGCCTGCCAGGTCGCCTACTCGCTGTTTAAAACTCCCACCAAGATAGCTCGGGTGCGCGCCGCGAGTTATGTCGATGCGACCTATCGGGAGCGCCTGTTTAACGACAGCAGTTGCCCGGTGGATGTACTCATTACCCCCGAGCAAGTGATTACCGACTATATTCATCGACTTATTCAAAAGCCCGGCGCCCTCCAGGTTCTAGATTTCGCCGACGGTAAGGTCCAGTTGGTTGCGGTGCGCGCAGAAAAAGGTGGGCCGCTGGTGGGCCATGAACTGCGCGACTTACGTACGCATATGCCCGATGTGGATGCTCGTGCGGCGGCATTATATCGACAGGATCGCTCGTTGATTCCCGAAGGCGACACGGTGATTGAAGAAGGCGACGAGGTGTTTTTTATCGCCGCGTCCAAACATATCCGCCGTGTGATGGCCGAACTGGGGCGCACTGAGTCAGCCTATCGTCACATCGTGATTGCTGGCGGTGGCAATATTGGGTTTCGCCTGGCCAGCGTGCTCGAGCACCAATTTAACGTCAAAATCATCGAGCTGTTTAACGATCGCGCCGAGTTTTTAGCGGAAAACCTGAATCGCACCGTGGTGCTGGTCGGACGCGCGGACGACAGAGAGTTACTGCTCGATGAAAATATCGATAAGGCAGATGTTTTTCTTGCCGTAACGAACGATGATAAGGCCAATATTATGTCGTCCATCCTCGCCAAGCGGCTCGGGGCTCGTAAAGTGATGACCTTAATTGGCAATCCGGTATATGTTGATTTAATGCAGGGTAGCGAAATTGATATTGCGATTTCCCCCCAGCAGACCACCACCAGCACGCTGCTCGCCCACGTTCGCAAAGGCGATACCGTAAGTGCGCACTCACTTCGGCGTGGGGTTGCGGAGGCGCTAGAGGTTGTCGCCCACGGCGACGCCAAAAGCTCAAAGGTAGTGGGGCGTGCTATCGAAGACATTAAGCTGCCTCCGGGGACTACTATCGCCGCACTGGTACGCAACGGCGAAGCCATTATTGCTCACCACGATACGGTGATTGAAAGCGATGACCACGTCATTGTCTTCATTATCGACAAGCGTTATACGGGAGATGTGGAAAAACTGTTTCAAGTGGGGTTCACCTTCTTCTAATGCATTTTTCCGCAATCGCAAGGATCCTCGGCCTGCTGCTGATGTTGTTCAGCATTACCATGCTGCCGCCGATAATGGTGGCCAGCTACTACGATGAAAGCACTCAGCAGGCCTTCTTTCTCGCTTTCGCATTTACCTTCTCCATCGGCATGCTGGCCTGGCTACCCTACTGCCGCGGCCAGATTGAAATGCGCACCCGCGACGGGTTTCTGGTCACGGTACTGTTCTGGCTGGTGCTTGGGCTGGTGGGTTCGATTCCGCTGATGTTGGTCGATCCCCTGAACTTGTCTTTTACCAATGCGGTGTTTGAATCTATTTCCGGTTTAACCACCACCGGGGCGACGGTGATTACCGGCCTCGATGAGCTGCCGCGATCCGTGCTTTATTATCGCCAGCAGTTACAGTGGCTGGGTGGTATTGGCATCGTGGTGATCGCCGTCGCCATCATGCCCATGCTCGGCGTCGGCGGTATGCAGCTGTATCGCGCTGAAAGCCCGGGCCCGGTGAAAGACACCAAACTCACGCCGCGGATTACCGAAACCGCCAAAGCGCTGTTTTTAATTTATCTGACTATTACCTGTGCCTGTGCACTCAGCTACTGGGCGGCGGGCATGGATCCCTTCGACGCCATCGGGCACAGTTTTTCGACCGTGGCGATTGGTGGTTTTTCTACTCACGATGCCAGCATAGGCTTTTTTGACAGCCCATTGATTTCCACGGTGTGCATCATTTTTATGATTATTTCGGGGCTTAATTTCGGTCTTCACTTTTTAGCCTGGAACCGCGGCAGCCTCCGGCAGTACTTCAGCGATCCAGAAGCACGGGTCTACCTGATGATGCTGGGGGTGGGGGCGCTGATTGTATGCTTGTTCCTTTATTTAAAGGGGATTTACGGCGGCAGTGACGCATTGCACCACGGAGTTTTTCAGCTAGTCTCGATTATGACCACCACCGGGTTTGCCACCACCAATTACAGTTTGTGGCCGACCTTCGTACCGTTTTTCCTGCTTTTCCTATCGTTTTTTGGCGCCTGTGCCGGTTCCACCGGCGGTGGCCTGAAGGTGGGTCGCATGCTAATTATGGCGCGCCAGAGTTTGCGAGAAATGTATCGTCTGGTGCATCCCAGTGCGGTATTGCCGCTTAAGTTGCGCGACCGCACTGTATCCGAACGGGTGGCAGATGCTATCTGGGCCTTCTTCGGGGTTTATTTAGCGGTGTTCTACATTATCGTTTTACTGCTGTTGGCCTCGGGCCTCGACTACGTCACCGCGTGGTCGGCAACGGCAGCGGCGCTGAACAACCTCGGCCCCGGTCTTGGTGCGGTTTCCGCTCACTACGGTGAGATCAGTGGTTTTGCCAAATGGGTGTTGTGCGGCGGCATGTTGCTGGGTCGTTTAGAAATTTTTACTTTGCTAGTGTTACTGACGCCGACATTTTGGCGTCGCTGACGCTCGATATTTTAAGTCGCTGAGGCGGGTGTTTTAAAAAGGTGAAGTAACGTTCTCAAAACCGCTGCCAAGGCAGTTGTCGATAGTGATTATTGAAGGCGGTTATTGATGGTTACTGATAACAGTTACTAATAGCAGCCACCGATAGCCGTCATTGATAATAGTCATCAATCTGTTCACGGGTAACAATACCAGCGACGTCGGACATCAACGGCGCAGCGGTACGAGTAACATATGCCGCTTTACCGTTATTCTGACGGATTGTAGACAGGGCCTCCTGCACGGTTGCCCGCGAGTGTACTGGGAATAGACGCCAGCGTTGCCCGGGGATCTCTAGTAAATCAACCGTTTCGTCGTGTTCCCACAGGGAGGTGTCGCTTTGTTCCAGAAAGCGGGCGAGATCGGCTGGACGAATGATGTACTTGTCTTCGCCAACATCTTCGACCACTAACCATTCCGGACGTTGTTCCAGCAGTTCCAGGGCCTTGTCCCAGGGCAGTTGACGGCTATGGGGCAAAAAATTTCGATTCATAATACTGGTGACACCCACGCCACTTAACATCTGATACACCGGGGATGAAAAGCGTTTTGGGTCGCGACCAATCAGAAAGATACCCGGCAAGCGCGACACCATCCGCGTGGTCACCGTTGCCACCACTATCACCAGCATGGCGGGCATCAAAATACCGGGGTTGTAGGTGAGCTCCATTAAGGCCACCAGCGCAGCCAGTGGAGCATTGAGTACTGCGGCCATCGCGGCCCCCATGCCGAGGGTGGCGTAAAAGCCGGGAGTCCCGGTGTTTTCCGGGCTAATAAAATTGGCGGCGACGCCCAGGCAACCACCCAGGCAGGCTCCAATCACCAGTGCCGGACCGATACTGCCGCCGGGAATGCCCAGCGCAATAGTGGTGGTCGATAGCAACAGTTTGGCGGCGGCGATAGTGAGTAGCAGGCCAACACCGAGTTCGCCGAGCATCGCCAGTTCCAGGGTGTCATAGCCCACGCCCATGACCTCGGGAACGGCCATGCCGATGCCGCCGGCCAGGAACCCGGCAAGCAGTAAGTTGACCCACGCCGGTCGCTGGGCAAATTTTGTAACTGCGACATGCAAGGTCAGTATCAGCGCACACACTAGACCAATAGCCACCCCGCAGGCCGCGAGGTAAGGCAGCTCCATCAAGCCGGCGAGGTGTATTACCGGTATTTCAAACGCGGGCGCGGCGCCGAAGGCCACGCGACTGACCAGGGCTCCCGCGACTGCCGCGAGAATAACTGGCACAAAGCCGATGACGGTGTATTCCATCAACACCACTTCCATGGCGAAAATAACCCCGGCCAGCGGGGTGTTGAACGAGGCGGAAATGGCCGCGGCAACACCGCAGCCAACCAGAGTTCGCAAGCTGTTGTTGGGTAGGCCAAAGCGCTGGCCTACCAGGCTGGCCGAAGCTGCGCCCAGATGGATGGCGGGGCCCTCGCGACCGACGGAGTGACCGGAAAGTAAGGCGATAATGCCACCGAAAAACTGCATCACCGCATTGCCTGCGGGCAATCTGGCCTGGTGTTGTTGATAGCGTTCAACGACATGGCCAACCCCGACCGAGCGCTTGTCTTTGCCGAGGACTCTAGCGATCAAAGCGCTGAGCGCGATAATAGCGAGCGCACCGACAATTGGCAGCAGCAGGCGCATTTCCGGGCTCAGGGATTCAAAACCTTCGTCGCTGTGGTTGGGTAGCAAGGTGGTCAGCGGCAGTTCTACGGCCAGGCGAAACGCCACCGCAATGACTCCCGTAATCAAACCGCTGACGATGCCGAGCAAGGCCAGCTGAGGCAGGGCGTTGCCGTAAGCGAGTCGCAGTCGAAAATTGTCGAGCAGCGCTTTGATCCAACGGTTCAGTGTGGATAGCGAGTGGCGCAACGATAAGAAAATACGGCGGGGCGCGGTGGATAGAAATGACGGCATAGTTTGAAAGCGTGCTGGAGTTAACAGGTTTCGATGGTTTCAAAGCCTTAGGGAATATCCGTGAGTATACGTCCTGAGGTATGATGCGCGCTCGAACTTTGCACAGTTTGTGTGCTGATTAAATAGTGGAAATGGCGGAAAATAGTGAGTAACCCGTGATTAAGATAGGAATTGTTGGCGGCACCGGATACACCGGAGTGGAGTTGCTGCGTCTGTTGATAATGCATCCGCAAGCGGAAATTGCGGTTATTACTTCGCGCCAGGAAGCGGGACGCGCGGTAGCGGATATCTTTCCCAATCTGCGCGGCCATCTCGACCTGAGTTTTAGCGAGCCCAATACTGAAGCCCTGGCGAGTTGCGATGTAGTGTTTTTCGCCACGCCTCACGGTGTAGCCCAGGCCAGCGTGCCAGAATTACTCGACCGAAATGTTAAGGTCATCGACCTGTCGGCAGATTTTCGCATTCGCTCGGTACCGGTGTGGGAGCAGTGGTATGGCCAAACCCACGCTTGCCCGGAGCGTATTGGCGATGCGGTTTACGGCTTGCCAGAAGTTAATCGCGAACACATTCGCAAGGCGCAATTGATTGCCTGTCCCGGTTGTTATCCCACCAGCGTGCTACTGGGGTTTTTACCCTTGCTGGAGCGTGGTTTGATTGACCCCGGCGATTTGGTTGCCGATGCGGCGTCCGGCGTGAGCGGTGCCGGTCGCCAGGCGTCCATCCCCAACTTACTTGCTGAAAGCAGCGATAACTTTAAGGCCTATGGCGTGGCGGGGCATCGCCACTTACCGGAAATCGAACAGGGCCTCGCCGATATCGCGGGTGCTGCCGTGTCGCTTACGTTTGTACCGCATTTATTGCCGATTATTCGCGGTATTCACTCTACGCTGTATGCAAATCTCATTGATGTAGATGCCGATGTGGATGTGCAGGCGGTGTTTGAAGAGCGTTATCAGGATGAGCCTTTCGTCGACGTATTACCGCCGGGAGAACACCCGCAAACCCGTAGCGTGCGCGGTTCTAACATGGTGCGCATTGCGGTGGCGCGTCCTCAGGGGCGCAATAAAGTGGTGGTGATGGTGGCTGAAGATAATTTGGTCAAGGGCGCTTCCGGCCAGGCCGTGCAGAATATGAATATTGTTATGGGCTTGCCCGAAGCCCTCGGGCTCGATGCGCCCGCTTTGCTGCCCTAAAGAGCAATATTGATAATGATGAGTCGCTCGTTTCGAGATCGCAACCGTCCCCAGATCCCCTGGCAGCGCTGGTTATGGACTTTGCTGGCGCTGGCAGTGTGCGCTGTGGCGGCTGCGATCGGTGGTTACCGTATCGGGGCCAATGATGGTCGCGAGGATGCTGTGTCGTCCCACGAGCTTTTGGGCAGGCTCGAAGCTGCGCAAACAAAAGGTACTTATTTGGAACAGCAGCTCACCAACCGGCTATTGGCGGCGGAAATCGACTGGAAAAGTATCGAGCAGGTACGCCAGATGATTGCGGAACTGGAAGAACAGTTATCCCTGCAGAAGGAAGAGCTGGACCTTTATCGTTTACTGCTTAATCGGGATAGCAACGTTAAAGGCGTGCACATCGAACACTGGAAAGTAGTGCCAGCAGATGTGACCGGGTTCTACGATTATCAATTGGTAATCCGGCAGAATGTAGACCTGAAAACCACCTTTTCAGCGGATTTGGAAGTCGTGGTGTTTGGTGAGAAGGAAGGCCGTGCTATCGGTTATCCGCTTTCCGGGCTCGATTCGGAAGTGAACGAAGAATCCATACGGCTGTCTTTTCGTTATTTTAAATTCTTGCGGGGTCGCTTGCAGCTACCGTCGGGTTTTGAGCCTAAAGAAATAGAGGTGGTCGTGCAGCGCACAGGGAGTTCAAAATACAAGGAAAAGAAAACTTTCGAATGGAACAGCGAAGGATGATTTGTCTCAGGTAGGGAAGCCCCAGAGTCTATTTTAATAGACTTTTAATAGACCTTAAATACAACTGGCCATAAATTTAGCAGGTGATTTCATGATGCGTAAGTCGAAAAAAAATACCAGTAAAAACGCCATTACTTTGCTCGCCCAGGGCGTGCACGTTAAAGGCGACATCCATTTCCAGGGCAACCTGGAAATCGAAGGCGAAGTGACGGGCAACGTGATTGGTGCCGATGGCAGCGATAGCGAAGTTCGCATTCTCGATTCGGGTAGCGTCAAAGGCGAGTTGCGGGTTCCCTTAGTGTTTATCAGCGGGACAGTGGCCGGCGATGTGTTTGCCAGCAAGCAAGTCGAGCTGGCAGCCAGCGCGAGAGTCGACGGCAATATTCACTATACCTTGCTGGAAGTGGAGCGCGGTGCCCAGGTCAACGGCAACTTTGTCCTGGAGAAGGCCGGAGCAGCGAAAAATATCGTGCTGCCCATAGGCGAAAAAATCGGCGAAAAGCGCGCTGAGTCTTCGTCTTAATTGACTTAGATCGATAACCCCGAGCAACTAATTCTGGGTGCTCGGTAGACAAATGTTTACGGCTTGCCATTGCTAAATAGCAGTGGAAGCCCCATATTGTCTACCTATCCACGTAGTAACTAAGTGAGGTGGCGACTATGTCGACCGCACAAACCTTTACCCCGACCCCCTTAATTGTCACTCAGCAAGCTGTTGCCAAGGTAAATTCTTTGGTGGAGGAAGAGGGCAATGCCGACCTTAAACTGCGCGTGTTTGTTACCGGCGGCGGTTGTTCTGGCTTTCAGTATGGCTTTTCCTTTGACGAACAAGTTGCCGAGGATGACACCCAGGTAGTAAAAGACGGTGTCACGGTGCTGGTCGATCCGCTTAGCTTTCAATATCTAGCGGGTTCCGAAGTCGATTATGAAGAAGGCCTGGAAGGTTCGCGCTTCTTGATTCGCAATCCCAATGCCACTGCGACCTGTGGTTGCGGGGCTTCGTTTTCGGTCTAGTAGTAATAGATGGTCCGCCGCGCTATACAAAAAACATAAAACAATAAAAAATAACTAAACCGAAAATATTGTTGTTATTTTTCTTTGAGCCGATTTAGTAAGCGCTCGGATAAATTGCACCCAAAATTTCTGCTTTTGTAGCGCCGGTGACTTCGGCCAGGCTTCCTGGTAAGCCCGCCAGGGTTTGTCGGGCCAGCCAGGCAAAGGCGGCTGCTTCTACCCATTCGGGATCGATACCTAATGCGCTGGTACTTGCGACCTTAGCTGGTGCGAGTAGCGTTTTTAGCGCATCCATTAAGGCGGTGTTAAGTGCGCCGCCACCACAAATATAAATTTCTGTTGCGAGCGTAGAAGTTTTTTCAATCGCTTCCGCAATACTTTCCGCCGTGAGTGCGAGCAGTGTGGCCTGGACGCTACCGGCGTCGATGTCCACGAAATTTTCCAGTTGGCGATCGAGCCAGTCCAAATTAAAGTCTTCGCGCCCGGTACTTTTGGGCGGCGGCTGATTAAAAAAATCATGTTGTTTTAAATGCGCGAGTAAATCCGGGTGAGGGATGTGGCTGGCCGCCCATTGGCCGCCATCGTCGTAGGCTAGTCCGCGGTGACGGTTGATCCAGGCGTCGAGGAGCCCGTTGCCCGGGCCAGTATCGAAGCCGGAGACAGGGCCCTGAGCGGGCAGGCAGGTGATATTGCTGATACCGCCGATATTTACAATGACCCGGTGGTGGTCGGCATCGCGAAACGCCGCCCGGTGAAATGCGGGTACCAGCGGCGCGCCGTGGCCACCCAGGGCGATATCGCGGCGACGAAAATCGGCCACCGTGGCGATACCCGTGCGCGCGGCGATGCGGTTTGGGTCGCCGATTTGCAAGGTAAAGGGCAAGGGTAAGGGAAATTCCGAGCTAGCGCCGGGGGGGCGGTGCCGTATGGTTTGACCGTGGCTGCCGATAGCAGTGATTTGTGTGGAACCTATCGAAGCATTAAGTAATAAGCTGTTTACCGCGTCTGCGAGGAGTTCGCCTAGTTGGGCGTCAGCGCTGCCCATCAGATCAATCCTATCTTGACCCGCCACGCCCCGACCCGGCAATGATAAATCGAGCAATGCTGTTCTTAATGTTTCAGATATAGCGTGGGAGTGGGTGCTTACTAAGCGTATCTGCTTCGATTTGTCTTCGTCGCCAAATTCCACCAGCGCGGCGTCGATGCCGTCCATACTGGTGCCGGTCATCAGGCCGATATAGTACTCGGGGGTTTGGTGTTTATTGGCTAAGGCTGCGGATTTTCCGATGCCGGATTTGCTCACTGTAATGCCGCGAAACGATACTCGGTATAGGTTTCTAGTTGGGCGAGCAGCGGCGTAGTCTCGTCGACAAAGCGCTGTTTCAACCGAGAGGGAATAGGTTCTGCTTTCGGCAGTTTTACAGTTCGCGGGTTGCGATGTACACCGCTGACCAAAAATTCATAATGCAGATGAGGTCCGGTGGCATAGCCGGTGGAGCCGACCGTGCCAATCACCTGGCGCTGTTTCACCGACGCGCCTTTTTTGACCTTGCGGCGATTTAGATGCAGGTACTTGGTTACGTACTGGCCGCCGTGCTGCACGAACACATAATTGCCATTGGCTTTACTATAGCCGGATGCCGTTACCCGGCCCTTGCCAGCGGAGTAGACTGGAGTGCCGCGCGGAGCGGCATAATCGACACCGCGATGGGCGCGAATGCTTTTGTGAATAGGGTGTTTGCGGCGTAAATTAAAGTTCGAGCTAATCCGGGTAAAGTCTAAGGGCGCGCGTAAAAATGCCTTGCGCATGGGGCGGCCTGCGGGGGTGTAATAGCGCGCTACGCCATCTTCATCGATAAAGCGAACCGCCGTATACGTGTCGCCCTGATTGGTAAAGCGTGCCGCCAGAATATCTCCGGTGCCAATTTTTTCGCCGTTTAGGTATTGCTCTTCGTAGAGTGCGCTAAAGGCATCGCCCTTGCGGATGTCCAGGGCAAAATCGATATCCCAGCCGAAGATATGTGCCAGCTCCATAATTTGTTTTTGCGGTAAGCCAACGGCAGTGGCGTCAAGGAACAGCGAGTTTTCGATGCGCCCCTCGACATATGTCGGTAGTAAATCCGGTTGCGCCAGCGTTGACTCGGCGCTAAAGCCCGACGCGTCGCGCTGATAGAGATAAGATTCGAGCTGAGAGCGAGCATACTTCACCTGCTCAAGCGTGCCCTGGTCATCCAGTGCGACGGAAATGATTTCCAGTGGTTTTAGTCGATTAAAGGCTTTTAGTTCCTTATCGGCCTGGGCGATCAGGTAAACATCGCGTTCGCTCAAAGACAGCCGTTTAAAGATAGTAGTTAAGCTGTCACCGGGGAGTACGGTTTCTTTTTGCCAGAGGGGCTCTGCGTATAGGATTTCTGAGACTGTAGTTTCAGAGGCTGTAGTTTCAGAGTCTATGGTTTCAGGGCTTATGCTTATCGAGGCTGTGTTACCCGACAGGGCATGTTGCGCAGAGTTGGCCAGTATTTCAGGCCGTTCCACGCTAAGGTTCGGTTTAACGTTCAGATCAGTACCCGCATTAACAGAGAGGGTGCTTTGAATGTCGAATAAAGCGACGGAGTGGGCTACGCGTTTGGCCTGTACCCGCTCCGCAGGAGCGACTAATAGCCCTATTCCGACGATGACAGCTAGCGCGGCGCCAGCGGCAAACACATGGGGTTTCGGCACCGCTTTTAGCGATATTCCGCCAGGGGGGTTGCGATGGTTTCCGGGTTTTTGCCTACGAAGTATCATAATTTTTGTGAAGTAGTATTTAGTTTTAAGTTATAACATGCGAATTTATAACAAATTTTCGGCCCAGATAAAACCTTAATTGTCATTTTTTTGAACGGGTCTTCATTTGTTTTTGCACTGGGTTCAGGTAAGGTTTGCGATCTTTTTGATCAGTGTTGGAGAGTTTTGACGGTGACAGGTGTAAAGTTTTGACGGTAATAGGTGTAAAAGGTGCCGAATTAATCGGTGAATTCCAGCGACGGCAGTTGCTGGCGCAAATGACCAGTGGTGACGAGCTGATCGCCCATTTGGATGCCCCGCGCACGATCTATTGTGGTTTTGACCCCACTGCGGACAGTCTGCATATCGGCAGTTTGGTGCCCCTGTTGGCCTTGCGGCGCTTGCAGCGTGCAGGCCACAAGCCCATCGCTCTGGTGGGAGGCGCCACCGGCTTGATCGGCGACCCCAGTCATAAGGCTGAAGAGCGTCAGCTCAACACTGCCGAGGTGGTTGGCGAGTGGGTAGAGCGACTTCGAGCTCAGGTGTCACAATTTATTGATTTTGACGGCGGCGCTAATGCGGCAGTCGTAGTGAATAACCTCGACTGGATGGATGGTATATCGGCGCTGGATTTTCTCCGTGATGTGGGTAAGCACTTTTCGGTGAATTCCATGGTGCAGAAAGAATCGGTCAAGCAGCGCATTGATCGAGAGGGGGCGGGGATCTCCTTTACCGAGTTTTCTTATCTTCTCTTACAGTCCTACGATTTTGCCGAATTGTACAAGCGCCATGGTTGTACCGTGCAACTGGGTGGCTCCGATCAGTGGGGCAATATTACCGGCGGCATCGACCTGACGCGCCGTATGCACCAGGCTCAGGTCTTTGGTATGACCTTGCCGCTGGTCACCAAGGCCGACGGTACTAAGTTTGGCAAGACCGAGTCCGGCACCATTTGGCTCGATCCACAAAAAACCTCGCCTTATGCCTTCTACCAGTTCTGGATTAACAGTGCCGATGCGGACGTTTACAAGTTTCTGCGCTATTTCACCTTTATGGACTGCGACGAGATCGAAGAGGTCGAGCGCGCCGATGCCGATCGCCAGGGGCGACCGGAGGCGCAAGCGCTGTTAGCCAGCAGTGTGACCGAGTTAGTTCACGGCACCGAGGGTTTGCGGGCCGCGCAGCGCATTAGCACCGCTATGTTCAGTGGCGAAGTCCACACGCTGAGTGCCGACGACTTTAAGCAGTTACATCAGGATGGCTTGCCGACCTCGGAGTTGCCCGGTGCGAATCTGGCCGAAATACCCTTGACGACCCTGCTGGTCGACGCCGGCGTAGCGAAATCCGGCAAGCAAGTTAAAGACGCCCTGGCCCGTGAAGCGGTGTGGATTAATGGTAAGGCCGTTACCGCAAGCCAGAATATGGCCTGCGCAGAACTGTTCGCCGCTAGTGAAGCGCTCAGCGGCCGTTATTTTGTAGTCAAGCTGGGTAAAAAGAACTACCACCTCCTGGTGCGTTAGTTGATGTAGCTTTTTCTGCGTAAAAGGCCGCTATAACAGCCTTAACGAGCGCTTTATGGGCGTTAATTTGTGCGCCGAATATAGAGTATAAATAATTAAATAACGATTTATGTTGACAGTAATCCGTAAGTCGATAGAATGCGCGCCTCGTCGATTCGAGAGCAACACCAGAATCGTGCGTAGGCCGCGAAATTTAAGGCATTTTTGTTAAATTTCCGGTTGACTTAAAGGCTGCCATCTGTAGAATACGCAGCCCGCTCAACGGAGCGAACGTTCTTTAACAATTGATCAGGCAAAGCGTGTGGGTGCTTGCGATGATGATTCAGTAGAGATGAATCATCAAATGCAAGTAACTCACTAAAGTAATACAAACGTAATACGATTAGTTAGCCAAAGTATTTGAGCCGAGTTTTTAGATAGTAGAGCAGGTTTTGCGAAACTGTCTCCTCTTGTCAGTTATGTAGTCGGCAGAGGTAAAAGATTTAAACTGAAGAGTTTGATCATGGCTCAGATTGAACGCTGGCGGTAGGCTTAACACATGCAAGTCGAGCGAGAAAGTTCCTTCGGGAGCGAGTAGAGCGGCGGACGGGTGCGTAACACGTAGGAATCTGCCTGGTAGTGGGGGACAACAGTTGGAAACGACTGCTAATACCGCATACGCCCCAAGGGGGAAAGTGAGGGATCTTCGGACCTCACGCTATCAGATGAGCCTGCGTCGGATTAGCTAGTAGGTGAGGTAATGGCTCACCTAGGCGACGATCCGTAGCTGGTCTGAGAGGATGATCAGCCACACTGGGACTGAGACACGGCCCAGACTCCTACGGGAGGCAGCAGTGGGGAATATTGGACAATGGGGGCAACCCTG
>JBALVX010000003.1:0-92051 GCA_036961295.1 Porticoccaceae bacterium
GGTTAGAGCACAGCATTCATAATGCTGGGGTCGGTGGTTCAAGTCCACCCGTAGCCACCATACTTCCTACACTCCGCGCCGTTGCTAACCCAACACTTCTCGCAGATCATTTTCAGCTCTAGGTGGTACGCTAGGATGCTACATTCTGATGATGTGCATCACGGTACAAGACATTTTGTCGATACCTACTCTAAACTAACGTTATCCCGTTAATCGGATGGAAATGGATGGACAAATGGACGGATCCTCAGTATATTGGATGGAAACGGATGGATAATTGGATGTTTCAGGCATATAGCCGATGAAAATAGACACTCTACAGATTACGAACGATATATTGGCGATGATCTCTGAGCTTGACCAGTTCAAGGGCGCCTGGCAGGCAATCGGTCGCATCTCTCCTGAACGCCTGTCTAATTTACGGCGTGTCGCAACCATTGAAAGTATTGGTTCATCAACACGGATTGAAGGATCGAAGCTTTCTGATCGCGAGATCGAAAAGCTCCTCTCCAATCTGGACATTCAATCTTTTGCAAACCGAGACGAACAGGAAGTTGCCGGCTACGCCGCAGTAATGGACATCGTATTCGAGAATTGGAACGATATTCCGCTTACCCTTAACCATATTAAACAACTTCACAGTGAGCTGCTAAAGCACTCAACTAAAGACGAGCGCCATCGCGGTGAATTTAAAACCTTATCCAACAGCGTTGAAGCCTTTACACCGGAGGGTGAAAGTATCGGTGTCGTCTTTGAAACGGCAACACCTTTTGATACACCTCGATTGATGAATGAATTGATCGAATGGACAACTCAAGCTTTCGATAACGCTTCCTTACACCCCTTGTTGGTAGCGGCAATATTCAATGTCGTGTTCCTAGAAATACACCCTTTCCAAGACGGCAATGGCAGGTTATCTCGCACTCTGTCAACATTATTGCTGCTTAAATCAGGTTATCACTACGTACCCTATAGCTCACTGGAAAGTGTTATTGAGCAAAGCAAAGAAGCCTACTACTTAGCATTGCGCCGAACACAGGGCACTATCCGAACGGACAAACCCGATTGGCAACCGTGGGTAGTCTTTTTCCTAAAATCATTAACCAAACAAAAACAAGGTCTGGATAAAAAGATCAAACGAGAAGGACTGCTGCTGGGTGATCTACCAAAACTATCGGTCGAAATTCTGGACATCGCCCAACAACACGGGCGCGTTACGGTCAACGAGGCCGTAAAAGTGACCGGCTCAAATAGAAACACCATCAAAGATCACCTTCGATCTTTGCACGATAACGGTTTTATTCAGCGGCATGGTGCGGGTCGAGGCACCTGGTATTCTCTAGCTTACTAAGTTACAGATCTATTTTTGTGAACGATAATCGCCCTCCATTATTTACGGGGTAGTTATTTTTAGGGGAAATAGAATATCAAGTTATTGAAGTTAAGTGGATTCCCCGCCTTTCCCTACAACGCTTGGCTTTACATACTGACTATTATCTGACGAAATATGTCCATAATTGGCCAGAAGCGGACACTAGACAGAAAACCTTGAAATGCAATGGCGAACAATTTTACTCTGGGGCTGCCTTCATTGTGAGACGATAAGAGCCATCTCGAAGTAAAATCCCAACCGGACCAACATCTTCCGAGAGAGGCAGATCACTTTTCACAACTTCCTCAGCTTGGCGATTATTGAAGACATTAGCAAACTTTTGGTCTGAAATTTCCGTATCCACATAAGATGCTCTATCGACGAATAGGGTGCCTTCATCAAGGAATTTTACAGCATAATATGGCCCAACTATTGGGCATTGCGGGATATAGAAGTTTTTGATGAATGGATCGGTTTCAAATCCTTTTTTAATAAACTGCGCCCCCTTAGTACCATTGATTGCCCAAGAATGTTCTTTACGGTAAAAACCAAATCTCAACGAGATGATTTCCGAGAGAATATTGATAGCTTTTAAGCTATCGGATCCGGCACTGATATAAGTTTCATGATTAAAATGGATTGACTTATTTCGCAGCTCCTTAAGCTCATTGAACTTTGTCTCAAGTGTGCCATCCAGAATACCCCAAGCATCCAAAGTGTCGATAGCAAGACTCCAGTCATCAAAGGAATTTTTACGGTACACCTGTTTATATTCAGGTGTATGACTGAATTCAGCCCTTAGAATAAGAAGCATGTGGTTCAACATACGCTCCCCAAGGGCGCACGCCCCTGTTAATGCAGGATAATAGGAGCCGACGACAAAGGCTTGCCGTATTTCTGCAAAGAAACAGTTATGAAAGGAAACTATCGAAAAAGGCGAAATACCAATTTCCTTGAATCTCGCGACCTTGGCGTCAAAGTCATGTGGCCCGAATTCCTGCTCAAGCTCCTTTAAGATTTTCTTTTTATTCTCTCGGTGAAGCTGTTTCGGACGCTCTTCCCAGCTCTCTTGCTCCTCTTCAAGAGCGTAAGCACGAGTATCAAAATCTTGAGGGAATACTAAGTGGCGTTTCATATATCTTCGGCCAAAAACGGACGTTCATTTAGACTTTTAAATTACCAAACATTCCCGAATAGGTGATGGCCTCATATACTTTTTTCATTGCCTGACCTGCTTCTTGATCTAAAAACATTGAGGAGCGTTTTCCACAGGGTTCACCCATTAAATATGGACGCATAGTCTCCCAAGTTTCTCCACACTCGCTCGTTCGCCAACAGGGAACCGCGTTTTCCAGCATAAGTCCTATAGCAATATTTTTGGGAATAGTGTTGTCATTCGGCATTGGCTTTAGCCAATTACACACGACTAAGATCGGGTCTGTTTCGTCGAAATAAAAAGGTTTATCGATGCGTTCGGCTTCTATGTTGGCAACATGGCTATACCGCTTGTACGCTTCACCTTTCCAAAGCTCATTAACTGAATCGATGATTTTTTGCCCATTATCACGGCGATATGGGCAGCTTAAAAAACCATTTGCAAAATATACAGTATGGTCAAGCCTTCGATAACCACACTCATTACTCGGATGAGTGATAGGGCTGGTCTCATTATGATTGCACACCAAAGGGTGCCAGCTTGGGTACCTGTCAACGACAGGGCCAAGACGGGTTGTCAAATGATCTAAATAATCTTTTAGTTCTTGCTGTTCTTCTGGGGTGCTCTTCTTTGGAATGAGATATCTTGCTGCTGCCTCAAACCCCTTTTCAATTTCTTCGTTTCTACGAAATGCCATAACACCAACTCCCGTTTAGCGCATGAAAACACATTACTATGCGCAAGTAAACCTTTTTGTGTTTTATGCAGAGGTTAAGGAAGCAGTCTTATGTACGCCGAATGAATCATTTTGACCTGATGTGTTTCACAACTTTTTCAGGGATTATAAAAAGACGGTTTCGGGTTCTGGTCAGCGCTACATACAGTTTATTTTTTGTTAGTACTGCGAGCGTATCTTGTTCATTTTTCACAAACTTCTTGTGCGTGTTGTCGTTCAGTACCACACATACATCTCCATAATGATCTTCGCCCTTACATTCCCCCCAATTTTTTGAATAAAAAGGATATTTTTTACTATTTTGGTAGAAAAGTTTAACGATAGAGTCATCATTGATGATCTGTTCGGCCTGCACCCATGTGGTAAGTTCGTAGATTTCAGTTTCATCGTCGCGATGTGAATCAATTGCAATACCTAAATTTTCTCGCACGTAACGGCATACACTAGGACTGCACCTGTAACTGTAACTTAGTGTTTCTCCGTCCGGCTCAAAACCCATATTTACAAATCTCTGTCTATAGGCTCAAAATTCATTGTGAAGATTTTTATTAACATTTGCATCTCTGCTTGTATCAAATGTATGTTGGAAAAAATCGCCTACAAAGTGCATATCAAGATTGCTAGGAGCGATGTGCGCGAGGAAATTAAAGTCATGCCCTCCAAAATCCTGCACCTCATCAATCATCAATACATCGTAGTATTTTTCCAGTCTTGCTTTTACATCATCCAAAATCCCTTTTTCTTCGATGAATCTCGCAAGCCGATTAGCATAAAGCCAACCATTTGATGAAATGTACCGAGCATTCCCCCTTGCTTTTCGGATCGGATTCTCTTTAAAAACTACCCCTTTTGCGCCCAGCTCCATGGACAAGAATGGTTTAAAACAAAAAGAAAAAAGAAACGAAAAATATGAGAAAACTTTTATGTTTTTTGGCATGTAACCAAATTTTTCAATAATCTTGCGTTTAAGATTTGCCGAATTATTTATTGTATAGGTAACAAGTACAAACCGCTTTTCAAGATTAATATTGTCGACCAGATAAGAGGTCTTGCCAGACCCAGCGACGGCAAATATTAAGCACTTATCCACTGTATGGCATCCCTGATATATTGAGGAACTTGAAAACTATCATCCATATTTTCAAGGACTTTTAGGGATGCCTCCGCTTTGTTCTTTAGCATCCACTCTCGCACTGTCAAAGTCCTGCGGCCTTCGCTGAACTGCGCATCACAGAAATCTTGGTTGTCTTGGTATAAGCAAACTTCAAGAGTGTAACGCTCGTTGTCTTGGTCTCCGAAAATACAGTTGTCTTCACGCGTATAGTCCTCATAAAGCTCAATGCAATTCGCCTGATGATCGCCGTCGTTATCACGAATAACAGCAGTTTTGATATTTAGTAACGCCGCCACTTCTAGATATCGCTTAAAACTAGTACCGCCTACTGAAAGAATATGGACGTTATTCTGATCTGGCTTACAGCCGGTCTGCATTTCGTAGAACTTATCCATGAGGATATATTCAGCGTCTCCTTCAACAAGCAAAACCTTTCTCGATAAGACAAAGTCCAGAATCGTGTGATACGGGGCTTTAATAAAAAAGTCAGCTGTGTCTTCCGACAGATTATTCAGCCTTATAGGCTGGCTTGATGAAGGATGTAGCAAAATAGTATTTCTTAAATCGAGCCTAGAGCTGATCATATTGCTGTGAGTGGCTATGACTAATTGCTTGTCATCAGACGCGCCAATAAGGGAAACCAGCTTTTTCATATTGATGTGACTCAGATGATTTTCTGGCTCTTCTATCAACGCGACATCAATTTTATGTTTGATCCCTTCGCTTTTCTTTAAAGCAAATTCAGTCTTGATAAAACACTGCTTGCCTTTACCTTTGTTCTCTATGCCAATTTTATTTTCTATTAAGGTTAAATCAGCTTTCAAATTTGATCTGCTATCGTTTTTCAGACTGAACGTATAATCAGGAATCCTCTCGTTCAAATCATTCAAGCTCTGCTGCTCAAAGCGAGTCTTTGCCTGCCCATATTCGAATTGGTGCTGTGCAATTTCGATATCAGTAGCCCAGGTGTTATACATATCTCCAATATAATTCCTGACAGCGTATTCATTTCCGATTTGTGATGTGTCGATCAGGATATGCCTGAGAAACTTTTTATAGCCTGAATAGGCATCTCCCTGAAATGTGGTAAATTTTACGTGGTAAAACTCAAATGGGAAATTAGCTTCCTCTTGCGCTAGGATTTCTCGAATTTCCCTGCTGTATTCTTCGCGAGGGCAAAAATCCATTCTCAGCCCGTCGCAGTCAATACCTTCAGAGTTGTTACGCCCAAACAAAGCTTCATCGTTTTGTTCATTCAGCCATAATTCCACGAACGTGAACGGCAGCTCTTCATAGAGCTTTGCTGTCTGTAGGTAGGAATCTATAGCCTCTTTGTTAATAAGTCTTTCAAACCCCAATTTTTCAATCTGTGGTCTATTTCCACTTAAGACCAAAGCCATTGCGTTGAGGATAGAACTTTTACCAGATTCATTTTCTCCAATCAGAATGTTAAGTTTTTCATCCAACGTTATTTCAAAATTTTCAAATTTTTTGAAGTTGTACAGCTTTACTCTGTTGATAACTTTCATCTAACTTTCCGTGTGGTTTAATTTTTTTATTCCGTGATTTAAATTCGAACGTTCGCTTTGAGTGACAGCCAACTATTTCCATAAAGCGAATTATCACACACTCACAGCTCATCCATTGAAGATTTCCTCAAGCTTACAGACAATGTCTTTTTGTGTCTCTGCTCCTGCTTTATCCAGTTTCTTTTCCCGCCACTTGAGGGTATGTGAAGGCATAGCATTTCTCTGCTGCAACGGCAGGGCGAGGCCCTACAAGAAGCGCTACCTGGCCTCTATATTTGGCTCAATTTCAATGGCTTACCCCTATTATTATCATTAGTATTTTCGGTAATAACGCGACGCAGGCGCAGTTATTTTCATTCTCCGTCTCGCAACCTTCACTCAGCCGTAAACAAACACTCCTTCGCTATTTTGACCATGATGGCGATAACAATACCGATGCCAATCACGAAGAGCAGAAACGCCACGTCATTCCAAAGAGTGGATTCACTGGTAAGCTCGAGCCCCCTGGCGTTCGGAAATAGCGGATCGATGGTAGAGGCGATAACAATGGTCCAGGCGGTGATTATCATTCCTATCGCAATGCGCCGGGATGTTTTGACCGAGAGATTCAAGAGGGGCAGAACGGCGGCCAGCAACCAAAGACCAAAGCCATTGGTGATGCCTTCCATATGGGCCATACGCCAGGCGTCGTAGGTACCCGGCATTTGATAATCAATAACCCCGGGGATGGGCCAGAGGCGAATATCGCCTATCAGAAAGAATACAAAGCCGAAGCCGATAACAAAAGCGAATAAGAGTACCAGGGCTCCGTGTCCGACCAGTAAGCGCTGACTCTTTCTGATGTCTTCCATAGCCACCTCTTTTTGTTGTTATGTTTACGTGAATTTTTAGATCACTAATTTAGTTATCTAATCTAGTGATCTAACTAAGTGATTAATCTAGAAAGGTACCGGCATGCTGGGACTACTCGTATCCAGTAGCGGGATTGGCGCTCCCTCGGGCAGGGTTGCGTAGCCCTTAACCCAATCTTTCATCCATTGGGGGTCGCGTTCCTTGCGCGGGTTGAAACCCGGAAGCATGGCTCGAAAACAAAATGGCCCAACATTGACGATGAACAAGACAAATTCTTTTATTATTTTGAGAAATGTGGATGGGCGATACAGTATTTTGTCTTTCTTTAAACATCCTAGCATGCCTCTTATACCCAGGCTGAGGATATGACCTGTGCCGTGGAGTACCCCAAGAGCTCTCGGTAAATACTGGCCGGAATATGCCATGTAGGCGTCAAACGCGACGGTTTTGTGCTCGGCTTCCTCTATCATATGCATCAGCCAAAATGAGCTGACGTGTCGGCTGGCTCCCGCAAATAGCCCCACGCGTTTGCTTATCAACCAATGCGTAAAACCATTGGTCATCGACTCGAATCCGGCACCATACGCTAATTGAGTTCTCAGGCTTCTAGTCTCGAGGCGAGCGTAATCCTCGGTCATACGCTTTTCCAACTCTTCCAGCTCTGGATAACCATTGGCCTTTATCAGCTCGTTATAACGTCGGTGGCATTTATAGTGATTCCCCTCCTGCCGGTTGAATCCAGTCATGTCTTCCAGTAACTCGGGGTCGGTGATGTGTTTTTTCGCTTTTAGCATCGCGCGAATCAAGAAAGGTTCGAGATAGGGCATGGTCATCGAAAACCCGTTAAACAAGTGCGACCGAACCGGATTCCCAGGGATCCAGACAGGATCCAAATCGGCAGGGAAATCGAACGAAAAATCCCTTATCACCAATTTATCGACGTCTTTAGGAAGATACTTATAATTCGACTGCTCCATTTGCTACCTCCATCATCCAGCATATTGATCACCCATATTGCTGGGAACGGTCGTTCAAGTCCACCCCTGTAGCGACTAATGATTACAAGCCTTATTAACTCTGACACTTCCCGGCACTCATCAGAGCATAAGTATTGCGTCACGCTTTTTACCTAAACAAAGGAACGCCTGTTGCCAGGCAACCGGGATGATTAAAAGTGTGAACTTGGTACAAAACAAATTTAGCGCTAATGATAAAGTTCACTTACCGAGCAAGGATGCATCTACCACCCAATAAGGAAAATGAAACACGGAATAATCATTGGGTTGATAACTTCAATCGCTAACCAGCGGTACACTTGGAACCCAAGCATGACCATCTTACGTATCCAACACTCTGTCTTTATTGAAACGCTCGGCGACATGCCTTTAGCGAAAAAACTAGATTACGCAAAAACCTTAGAGACCGACATTGAAACGCAATTTCCGCAAGCCAATGTCTCCGTCTATTTGACCAGAAATAAAGATCTGATCGAGAACGGCTCTACCAGGGTCGACGTAGACAACGAAAGCACACCAACCAATGCGATCATAGATGCTATTCAAAAAATAGCCGCCCAGATGGACAGTAAACGACAGCTTGTTAGCTGGCATCAATAGAAGCTATGAAGTTTGATGTATAAGGGTACTAGAAAACTGAAGGGCACCGGCATTAGGCGCAAAAACAAACCAACAAACTAGTCGACTAGCGGCTCAAAAGTTTCTGCCTCACCTCAGGCTCCAAACTAGTCATACCCCACGATTTACCGTGGGCAATCGCCTCTTCCGTGGTTTTACCATCTAAAGTACCCGCCGAAAACGCTTTTAGCGCACCGACGCGATTACCGCTGGCGCAGTGAACCAGGGTTTTATCGGCACCGACTCTTTGTAAAATATCGGCAAGACGTTTGGCGTTTTCGGGACTAATATCGTCGACACTATCTACCGGGATTAAATAGTAATTTATACCCAGGGATTCTACATATTCACCTTCATTCCAATCCAGCTCTGCGGCAGGACGAAGATTAACTACATGTTTAACACCCATCTGCGCGAAGGTGACAAATTGGTTTTTGTTGGGCTGACCACCCGCCCATATATTTTGGGCGGGCTGGATTAGGTTTCTAATTTTTGAAATATCACCCGTATCGGTATCACGCGTGTCCGAAGAGCAAGAAATCACCGCTAGCGTCACCAAACTGAGCACAGCTGTTTTGATTAATTTTAATATCGACATAATCTTATTCTGTCAGTGAACGGCCAATAATTAATTTCATAATTTCGCTGGTGCCACCGTAAATTCGTTGAATACGGGCGTCGGCATAGGCGCGCGCTACGGGGTATTCGAGCATGTAACCGTAGCCGCCGAAAAATTGCAGGCACTGGTCAATCACCTCGCCTTGTAATTCGCTACTGAGTAATTTTGCTTTGGCTGCGGTCACGGCATCCAACTTACCTTCGATATGCAATTCCAGGCAGCGATCGATAAATACTCTGGCCGAGGTAACTCGGGTATCCATTTCCGCCAGTTGGAATTGGGTATTTTGGAAAGCGGCAATGGGCTTGCCGAAGGCTTTGCGCTCTTTGACGTAGTCAATGGTCTGCAGCAAAATGGATTCTGTTGCGGCAATGCCAATTAACGCGATGGACAGGCGCTCCTGGGATAACTCTTCCATTAAATAAATAAAGCCTTTACCCTCTTCGCCAAGCAGATTTTCTTTGGGTACTCGCACGTCGTTAAAAAATAGTTCTGAGGTGTCTTGAGCTTTGAGACCCAATTTTTTTAAATTGGCACCTTTTTCAAAACCCGGCGTGCCGGCTTCAATTAATAATAGACTGGTGCCCGAAGCACCCGCGTTGGGATCGGTTTTAACCACAACTACCACCACGTCGGAATGCTGCCCATTGGTAATAAAGGTTTTTGAGCCGTTAACGATGTAGTGATCGCCGTCCAGGACCGCGGTGGTTTTAATACCCTGAAGGTCGGAACCGGTGCCGGGTTCGGTCATCGCTATCGCGGTAATGATGTCGCCCGACACACAACCGGGAATGTATTTTTGTTTTTGTGCGGGCGTGCCGTAGTTCAAGATATAGGGTACAGAAATATCGCTGTGTAACGCGAAGCCCAAACCGCTTAAACCTAAACGGCTAACCTCTTCGGTGACCACGGTGTTATATCGAAAATCCACGCCAACACCGCCATACTCTTCGGGTGCTGTCGGCACTAATAATCCCTGCTCTCCTGCCTTGCGCCATACGGCTCGGTCTACCTGGCCATCCTTCTCCCACTGCTCGTGAAACGGTACGGCCTCGGCTTCCAAAAATTTGCGCACGCTGTCGCGAAACATGTCATGTTCCGTTTCAAATACTTTTCTTTCAATCATGTTTTTTTAAACCTTTAAAAAATAAAACAGCCGTGGTGGCGATCAATACATATCGACACCTTTATTCAGCTACCAGCGACGTATTTGATCTAGTTTCGATCCCAGTTTGGCCCTTGCCCTATCGAGATCATAAGCCTTTTGGAGGTTCATCCATACCTCCGGGCCGGTGCCGAGAAATTGTCCAAGGCGCAAGGCGGTGTCGGCGCTGATATCGCGCTTACCGTTGATGATCTGCGATATACGGTTGGGCGGAACATCGATACGACGGGACAGCTCGGTCGGGCTGATCTCAAGCTCTTCCAGCTCATCGACCAGGATTTGTCCTGGGTGGAGTGATTCCTTTATCACTTGATTGATCACTTCATTGATCACTTCATTAACCATAACAAACACCGGCTTAGCTGTTTGGCGACATTATATTTATAATTTACGTCATTCGTCAATCGTAACTCGTCAAAATCTATCAGCCATGCAATATTACAGGGGATATAGCGGGAAAGACGAGATATCGAACGCTAACAAGGTTGCTATAACGCTACTCCCCGGACAATTCCCTCTGACTCTCCCTAATTTGAGGATTGTACTGGGTATAGCCGCCGAACATTTTTTTCCAGACGCTGGTTTTATAGCAATGATGAAGCTTTTCCTTCGCGGCGATGGCTGCGGCCTGGCGGCATTTATCGATCGATAAAAAATTTGTTTCCCTCAGCTCGTATTCGTCTGAGAAGACGTCGACTTTAAGATGTAGGTTGTAGGTGGGGTAGAACATGTAAACCAGAACTAGAACAACCAACAGCGCTATAAATTTCATGGTGGCACCCTATTATTTTACCGGTTTAGTGCTTTGCAAGGTTGCTTGCCTTGGTAGATAGTGTGCGAGCAAGCGGCTCGCGCGCTGTTATAGCACAACATCCCCATCGCGCTACGGAAGCACGTCACACAATGTCGACGAGTCTTGGTGTGTGTAATATCGACAACAATTACCGTGGGAAGTTTTTACAAAAAACGGGGACAAAAAAAGCGGCCTTGGCCGCTTTTTTTCACGCTCATACCTGCACACTTAGCTCTCTTTATTGGAGCCGGGCGCTATGGATGGGAAGGGGAATGGCGCTACGTTGCCGCCTTTCGCTTCGACAATTTTACCCACACCTTCTTTTTCGACTTCGTCGATGCGCACGACCGAGTGGATCGGAATGTAGCTGCGCTTAACGCCCGCGAACTCAAGCTTGAGCTTTTCTTCTGAGGGATCGACGATCATCTGGGTTTTCTCGCCGAACACAAACTCTTCCACCTCAAGAAAGCCCATCAAATCACTTTGGTAGACGTACTTTGCGTAGATTTCGTACACCTCGCCCTGATTAAAGAAGGTGACTTTGTAAATGGGTGTACTGCTCATGGATAAACTCTCGAACTCTTGTGGTATGACTGTAGCGTGGCTGGCCGTGCGGCTGATGGTATTGCACTGCCGGCAAGGATAGCATAATTGGGCCAGATAACGGCCTTTTCAAGCCTGCGGGAAGCCCCAGATAGAGTATAATTGAGGGTCAATTCACGTTGTGAAGCACTTTCACAACCCGGCACTCAACAACGTATAGCTCGCACTCAATGACTGATCCTCGACCCAAAAAACTACACATCGTGACTCATGGCTGCCAGATGAACGAGTACGACTCGTCGCGCATGCGCGATTTACTCGGCGAATCTCACGATTTAGTGCCCACTGATGACGCTACTGAAGCCGACGTGCTACTGCTTAACACCTGTTCGATCCGCGAGAAAGCTCAGGATAAGGTGTTTCATCAGCTGGGCCGCTGGAAGCGCCTCAAGGACAAGAACCCGGATTTAATCATTGGTGTCGGCGGTTGCGTGGCCAGCCAGGAAGGCGATGCGATTGCTAAGCGTGCGCCCCATGTGGATCTGGTGTTTGGCCCACAGACTCTACATCGCCTGCCGGAAATGATTGGCCAGAGTCGCCAGGGCAACGGGGCTGTGGTGGTGGATATAAGCTTTCCCGAAATCGAAAAATTTGACCACCTGCCGACCCCGGAGGCCGACGGCGTCAGCGCTTTTGTTTCCATTATGGAAGGCTGCTCGAAATACTGTACGTTTTGCGTGGTGCCCTACACCCGTGGCGAGGAAGTCAGCCGACCGGTGATGGACGTATTAACCGAAATTGCACAGCTCGCAGATCAGGGCGTGCGCGAAATCAATCTGCTCGGCCAGAACGTCAACGCCTATCGGGGTACTGCGCCGGATGGCTCAATATGCGATTTGGCGGAGCTGATTCCCAGCGTGGCGGAAATCAACGGTATCGACCGCATTCGCTATACCACCTCGCATCCGGTGGAGTTTTCCGATGCGCTGATCGACGTCTACGCCGAGGTTCCCGAGCTGGTTAGCCATCTCCACCTGCCGGTACAAAGCGGCAGTGACCGAGTGCTGGCGGCAATGAAACGCGGACACACGGCGTTGGAGTACAAGTCTAAAATCCGCAGGCTGCGCACTATTCGACCCGACATTAGTGTTTCGTCCGACTTTATTGTGGGCTTTCCCGGCGAAACCGAGGATGACTTTAACCGCACCATGAAGTTGATCGAGGATATCGGTTTTGATCACTCCTTTAGCTTTGTATACAGCGCCCGCCCCGGAACCCCGGCAGCGGATTTAACGGATAGCACACCGGAAAGTCTCAAGAAGCAGCGCCTACAAACGTTGCAACATCGCATTCTTCAACATGCGGAAAGCATCAGTCGCCGCATGGTGGGCGAGACCCATACCATCCTGGTGACGGGCGTTTCCAAACGCGACCCCGGTCAACTACAGGGCCGCACCGAGAATAACCGAGTGGTTAATTTTTCATGCCTCGACCACAAGCTGATCGGTACGTTTGCGGAGGTCAGCATTGACGAAGCGCTGCCCAACTCCCTACGCGGGCGCTTGCTTGGGGACGGCATTGACCTGGGCACATCGAGCCCGCAAACAGCAGCCACTAAAGCACAGAACCAAATGGAATATATTAGCTAGTTAATTTTAGTAATTTAATATAAACAATTGAGTTTCGGCTATTTCCCAGGCTCATCAAAGCCGCTATGCTTTGCCTCTCTATTAACCTGCTTTACCTACTCTTATTAACCTAAAAGGCGTAAAACATTCCCATTTGAATACTGCACCCGCTGTACACAGCATCATGCTGGAACCTCACGACACCCGTCGTCTTGCGAGTCTTTGCGGGCAGTTTGACGAAAACTTGCACCAGATCGAACAACGCCTGGGTATTGAAATTCGCAACCGAGGCAATGTGTTCGCATTTTACGGCGAGACCTCGCGAACCTACCCCGCCTCTAACTTACTGCGCCGACTCTATAGCGAAACTAATGAACTGAGTGACCTCAGTCCTGAGCGAGTGCACGTGTTTTTGCAACAATCCGATATGGAGCTACGCGCCAGTTCATCGAACGCAGGCGTGCTTCACTCAGATAAGGAACATTCCAGCGCACCGCCTTCGAGCCCTCAGCACTATCAACAACATTCTCAGCAACAAGCACCTGGTCACTTGCCAGTTAACGGTACCCCACCCATTCACGACACCCCATCAGGTAACTCTATGGATACTACTGCTTCAAGCGCCCATCCCAGCGGCGATAATTCACCCAGCGAGCCGGCTGGCGATAATATTGCCAGCTTTACGGTGATACGCACCAAAAACAGTAAAGTGCTGCCGCGCGGTTTAAACCAGCAACACTATGTGCGCGCCATTCAAACCCACGATATTAATTTTGGTATCGGCCCCGCAGGCACAGGCAAAACCTATCTTGCGGTGGCCTGCGCGGTGGAAGCGTTTATGCGCAACGATGTAGAGCGTATTTTACTAGTGCGCCCCGCCGTGGAAGCGGGAGAAAAACTCGGGTTTCTGCCGGGTGATCTGGCGCAAAAGGTCGACCCCTACCTACGCCCATTGTACGATGCTCTCTACGAAATGCTGGGCGCGGAAACCGTCGGCAAGTTGATCGAGCGCCAGGTTATCGAAGTCGCACCGTTGGCTTATATGCGCGGTCGCACTTTAAATAATGCCTATATTATTCTCGATGAAAGCCAGAACACCACCCGCGAACAAATGAAGATGTTTCTCACCCGTATTGGTTTTGGCGCCACTGCGGTGATCACCGGCGACCTCACCCAAATTGACTTGCCTCGGGGCACGCACTCGGGTCTACTGCATGCCTCTGAAGTGCTCAGCAACATCGACGGTATTTCGTTTACCCGATTTTTGTCAAAAGACGTGGTTCGCCATCCACTGGTACAGCGCATTGTGGAAGCTTATGATAGCCACGAAAATGATGCCGCCAACACCCATTCTAACCAGCAACGATAACAACAAAAGCGATCTGCCTGAACTGTGAACATTACCGTCACCGCAACCATCGAAAACGCCAGTGAAGGCGAAGACGTTCCCGACCCGTCGACCATGCGTCGCTGGTTGTCAGCGGCGCTAACTTATCACGCTCAGCGGGCCGCGACAGATGGTGTCAAGCCCTCCGATCCTGAAATCAGTATTCGCATTGTTGACGAAGCCGAAAGCCAGGCGCTAAACGCCCGCTACCGTCAGCGCGACACTCCCACCAACGTTTTGTCCTTTCCCGCCGACATTCCAGACTACGTCGAGCTACCGCTGCTTGGCGATATCGTCATTTGTGCGCCCGTAGTCATCCGCGAAGCGCGCGAGCAACACAAAACTCCGGACGCGCATTGGGCGCACATGGTGGTACACGGGACACTCCACCTTTTGGGTTACGATCACCTTGATGATGCCGATGCGGCCGTTATGGAAAACCTTGAAACCGACATTTTAAAACACCTTAATTATCCACCGCCCTATCTAGTAGTAAATGTCTCGGTGAATGCAACAGAAAATGCTACAGCGGATGCACCCACAACAACACACGAACACTCTCAGGTATCAAAGTAATATGAGTAACGAATCTAACGGCAGTCGGCGACGCTGGTATCAGCAGTTCGCCGGAATTTTCAATATCAAACCTAAATCCCGAGAGGATCTTGAAGAGTTATTGGAAACCGCCCGCGAGGAAAACATCCTCGATACCGAAGCCCTGGACATTATAAAAGGTGCCTTGCAGGTATCCGGACAACAGGTGCGGGAAATTATGTTACCCCGCACTCAAATGACAGTCATTGAAGCCGACATGACTCTGGACAGTATTTTAGCGCTGGTGGTGGAATCCAAACACTCTCGCTTTCCCGTCATCGGCGATTCGCTGGACGATATTAAGGGTATTTTACTGGCCAAAGATTTACTGCCGTTTATGCTAAACAATAGTGGCGAGTTTTCACTCGCCGACGTTATTCGGCCCGCCACAATTATTCCGGAGAGCAAACGACTCAATGTGTTGTTGCGGGAATTTCGCGAGCAACGCTATCATATGGCAATGGTGGTTGACGAGTACGGTAGCGTATCTGGCCTCATTACCATTGAGGATATCCTCGAGGAAATCGTCGGCGAAATAGAAGACGAAACCGACGTTGAGGAAGTCCAGCACATTCGCGAAAACAGCGACCATAGTTTTCAAATTGCCGCGCTCACTCCTATCGATGAATTTAATGAACGTTTCGAAACGGGACTCAACGAAGAGGAATTCGATACCGTTGGCGGACTTATAACGCAGGCCTTTGGGCACTTCCCGGTGATCGGCGAAACGGTTGAAGTAGAAAATCTTATGTTCACGGTGCAGGCCGCTGACACACGACAAATACACCTACTTAGCATGACCGCCACCAAGGCGGATTAATCCCTTTGTCACTAACGTCTACTAAAAAGCCAACACCAACAAAGCGGAAGATTGCCGCCCGCACCAGGGAAAAACCTTTTGGCAATCACCTTCTGGCTTTATTTTGCGGCGCAATCCTCACACTGTCCTTCGCGCCTTTTTCCATCTGGATAATTGCCGTTGCCAGTGTTGGCGTTTTCAACTTAATGTTAATGGGCGCGGGGCGCGCACGTAGTTTTGCGCTGGCGTTTAGTTTCGGGATCGGTTTATTCGGTACCGGCGCTTCGTGGGTTTATGTCAGCATCCACGATTACGGACAGGCACCGGTGGTGCTGGCTGCCGGGCTCACCGCCGTTTTTGTCGCGGGCATTGCACTAGTTTTTGCACTGCCATTTATTTTTTACGGCATGCTCAATAACCGCCTTCCGACGACTCGACTACTGGTATTTCCCGCGCTGTGGATATTAGGGGAGTGGTTTAGAACCTGGTTTTTAACCGGCTTCCCCTGGTTACTTTTAGGTTACGCACCACTGGAGACACCGCTAGCAGGATGGGCCCCTGTAACCGGCGTCTATGGGCTCAGCGGCGCTGTCGCCGCTACTGGCGCAGCGGCAGGACTCCTCCTCACCGAGCGCTTCAGCAACGCTGCCATTGGCGGGCTGGTAATACTAGCCGGGGTCTGGGGCGGCGGACTTTATTTACAACAAACATCCTGGACTCAAGCTACCGGCGACACCCTGTCGGTCGCTCTGGTACAACCCAACCATCCTCTGTTAGAAAAATGGAATCCGGATGCTATCCCTGCAATTCTCGACAACTTCGCCGCCACCAATGCCAGCCTCGGCGATAAAGATATTGTAGTCTGGCCGGAAGCGGCTATCCCGCGCTTACGACACACCGTACAGCCCTTCCTCAACCAGCAGGATAAACTCGCCGCCGCTTCAAATACCGCTTTGATTGTCGGCATTCCCATCGCCGATTATGAAACCGATTACTACAACGGCGTTATCGGTTTAGGCATGGCCACCGGAGAATACCGTAAACAACGACTAGTCCCTTTTGGAGAATACGTTCCACTCGAACAATTGTTGCGCGGCGCTATCGCGTTTTTTGATTTACCGATGTCGGCCTTTAAAGCTGGCCCCAAAAACCAAACCCCAATCCACATTGGTAATGGCATACAAATCGCTACGGCTATTTGTTATGAAATTGTCTATCCCGGGTTAGTCGCCGAAAATGCCCGGACAGCCAACATTCTGTTAACGGTGAGTAACGACACCTGGTTTGGTCGTTCTATCGGTCCCCATCAACACCTGCAAATGGCGCAGATGCGAGCCCTGGAAAACAGTAAACCTTTAATACGGGCTACCAATGATGGCTTTACAGCAGTTATCAACAGGAAAGGGGAAATCGACAAAACCATTTCGCGCTTTGAAAGCGGAATCCTAGAAGGCTGGGTGACGCCACGTACAGGTGAAACCCCTTATGTCCGCGGTGGCTCATGGTGGATAATCGTGCTGAGCTTCCTAACAATAATTATCGTCGGATCTCGACAAATCAAGCCATCTTAATTCTCTTCCTCAACAGGAGGAAATAAAACGATACTCATAAACCATAGCGTACGTGGACATCTTTTCTTGCAAAGCTAAACGTCCAGTATAGACGCTTATTTAACTTTCCACTGGGGCAGGATTTTCTGAACATATTTTATCGGCAATCGCATTAAAATCATAAAAACATTCGAATAGATTTCATTTTCATTTAACGACCTTAATATCTCCTTAGTCGAAGTAATATAACTGCCAAAGCCAGACGTACTTACCCCGCCTACTCTCATCCGCACTAGATTTTTTTCTAATTTTACGTAATCTAACTTATGCACCAACAACATGCGCACAAACATATCAAAGTCCGCGCCTATCTTATATCCCAGTTTATATTGCCCCACCTGATCATAAGCAGACTTTTTGATGAAGGCTCCTGGATGCGGAGGCATGAAGCCAAATCGTAATTTCCAGGGTGAAAATTTAATAGCCGAATACGACCGAACCATTTTCGTAACATTAACACTGCGTACAAAATCTACATCTCCCAACACCATATCAATATCAGGCTGGTCTAAAAATATCTGCGCCACACTATTAAGCACATCCGAATCAGGATAAAAATCATCCGCATTTAAAACGCCGATTACCTCGCCCGATGCCAGCGCGACTCCTTTGTTCATCGCATCATAGATCCCATTATCCGACTCAGATATATAATTACTGATACCGGGCGCTGACCGCACAATATCGAGCGTCCCATCGGTAGAACCACCATCCACAATGATATGTTCAATGTTATCGTAATTTTGTCGCACTACAGAAGCAATAGTGTCAGAAATAGTTGAAACGCTGTTATAACAAACTGTAATAATTGTTATTTTTAACATGTAGGATTAAATACTGGGAAAACGATAACAAGTAAGAAATGCTAGGCCATTCACGATTAAATATATAAGCTTAGTGATTTTACTCCCCACGGAGCCTAATTTCTCTGCACTCATAACCAATTTTCCAATCATATTCAGATAGACAGCCCGAATCGATCTTTCACCAAATTTAATTTTTTCAAAATCAGCTAACTCCATAATTCTTTCGGATCTTACGGACATCGATTTGTTGTCGCCGTGCAAGCGGTAGCCTGCTATCGGCTTAGATCGCTCTAACCACGAATATTTTTTATACACGGAATAAAAAAACACAACATCAAATATAAAATTAAATTTTCTGGGCCATTCACCCGGATCATACACTTCCTTTTTCCAGAAGGTAGCCGGTTGCAATACGGCTGTTCGATGGCGCATCAAATGGAAACCATCAAAAGGATGGTATCGATATCGAACTGGCTTTAACCAGTGCCCATCTGCGTCAATGTAATTCCCACCAAAGCTGACTATTTGAATGGCATCATAATTATTAAACGTGCTTACAACATCACTTAATGCATCGCAACAAAGATAACAGTCATCCGCATTCAAAAAGCACAAGATATCGCCCGATGCATGCTCAAACGCTTTAAAAATTGCGTCCGCTTGACCATCGTCTTCAGTACTAATAAGCTGGAATCTTTTGTCTTCATTACAAAACTGGTTAATGATATCCAGAGACCCATCGTTTGAACCTCCATCGGCAATCAACACCTCGTAATCCGGATAATCCTGTTTTCGGATACTATCAAGGCAGTCCCCAAGAAACTTTGCGTAATTATACGACGGCACAGCGATACTGACTTTCATTCTAAATCCTATCTACGTTTTTTAAACAAAAGATCAGCTTCAATAATTTTATTTGTACTGGATTTATCCCTTAGCAAATCTAATATATCAATACAGTCGAATCCAAACTTGTCCATTTTAAGGATAATTTCGCCGGCGTGCGCGGCTTTTGAATAGCCGGGTGAAAATGAAACTTCTATTTGCAAAAAGAGGCATTTTTTAAGGAAGCTCGTTGCTCCGTTCAATACCATAAGCTCAAAACCCTGGACGTCTAGTTTTAAAAATGCTGAATTCACCTCATAGATACCCTCAGACACAGCATCCAACGTAGTGCACTCCACCTCTCGAGTTCCAATCGCACCTTCGGTGTAGTTATCATTTTCGAGCAAAGAATTGTTTACATTATTATCGTAGCGATACAGCTGTCTTGATTCGATTTTCTCACCGAGAGCACAACAAAATGTCTTGCCGACAAAAGAAAATCTCTTAAAATTGTACTCCAGCCTTTCATAACTATCTGGGTCTGGCTCAAAACTATAAATAGGTAAATTTGGCCACACATTATGTGCCATGAAAGCAAACTGCCCATGATTAGCGCCAACATCCCATATTGAATCAATACCGCTAATGATTCCTCTGGCATTCATCTTAGATAAGTTAGCTAACAAGCCGAACGACACCATGTCAGGGTGTCGGATGCGCTGAATCAAGCATATCGGAGCAGCAACGGCAGCGACAAAATTTGGCAGTAAGTTATCCAAGAACATATTCGAACCTATAAAATATCCAAAAACGCCTGTTTAACAGACGGTCCCGCATGAGCAGATCTAAACGCGCATACACCGTCGAGCAAGCGCCGGTACCCTTCACTGCCACATCGAGGAAGAAGTTTAACAAAAGCAGCAAACTCACCATGATCGCGCGGTGCCAGGACTCCATTTCCATACGTCCTAACCATACGCCCACACCAGCCCTTGTCATAGACAATTACAGGTCTATGTACTCTTGCAGCCAGAAACATTACGGCGCCCTCCATACGCTCGTCCCAATTATCATAAAGCATTAACAGATAGTCCTGTTCCACGGCTATACGGAGTAGATTATCTTCACTTAAGAAACCTTCCTGGAACCCGTCGAATTGCTGAAGCACAGTCAAGCGCTTGCGTTCTGAAAATTGACTATAGGCACCTGCTACCGTCAACTTACCCAACGGTGGATCGTCTTTAAATATAGGCACTAACCATTCCAGGCTTTTACCGACCCTGATTTGCCCTAAAACCCCGAGCCGAATCGTATCTGATGGCAAGCGATCCACCGAAACAGGCTTTTCATCCTCTGGCAATTCTAGTGAGGGTAGGCATTTGATGCGGGCATGCGGAAAAGCTTTTTTCCAATCTGAAACTAGCTCATCAGTTCGAAGAAATAGGACCACTTCCTTACGCTTTAGAAATAAATTTACTAAGTTTTTAATTATACCGTATCGAGCAACTCTTTCTGGGCCGAGAAGATAGACAAGCCCCAATTTTTTAATTTCTGGCCGCGCATAAAAAGGCCATAAGACAGACAGTAATATCAAATGAGCATCCAGAAAAAAAATTCTATCAATCAATTTATTTGTTGATAACATTTTTTTTAGTGATATTAACGCTTTTAACGTACCCTCTCTTATAGAGGAGGAATTTACGGCATAGTCGATTACCTCCCCATTAAGCATAAGTTTATTTTTTTCAACTTCAACCTGCTTATTTCCGGGAACTACCGCTATCAAGTAAATTATATTTTTTATATCGCCAACAATCTTAGAAAGATTAATCAACGATTGCGATGGGTGACCAGGCGCAGAAAACCAGGGCTGAACGATCACTATCATAAATATGCCAATTAATTTTAAACTTACAGACTAATGTTACTGCTGGAAAATATTCGCCAACCTGCCGGGGTAATCGATCTTTCAGTTGGTGTCAGATTTAGTATCGGGTCGCCATCTCAAAAAAAACCGGTCGCGTGACATTCTGTATCTTTTTCCCGAATACATCTTGCGGAACATGATCATTACTCCATCATCATTTTTATTACATCGCGCATTTTGTATCGTGCCTGCCAATTTAACGCTTTACCAGCCTTCGACGGGTCACCAAAACTAGTCATTAGTTCAGTTGGTCGCGTGAATTTATCGTCATGCACAACGTGCTGCTTCCAATTTAAGTTAACGTGGCCGAATGCAGTCTCGACAAAGGCTTCCAACGAATTTAATTCTCCTGTTGCGATAACAAAATCCTCTGGTTGTGGTTGCTGAAGCATCAACCACATTGCCTCGACATATTCAGGTGCCCAACCCCAATCTCTGGATATATCCAGCCGCCCCAAAATTAATTTCTCGTCTGAACCATTAGCTATTCGCTTTGCAGTTGAAATTATTTTCTGCGTAACAAACCTGGATGGGCGGAATAGTGACTCATGGTTGAATAAAATACCGGTACATACAAATAAATTGTAAGCTTCACGATAGTTATCAACCAACCAAAAAGCGGATGACTTCGCAACCGCATAGGGACTCCGAGGTCGAAAAGGTGTCAGTTCCGTCGCTGCGCGCCCTTCAGTATCTCCAAAACACTCACTTGATCCTGCCTGATAAACTCGAACGCCCTTATCCATCATCCGGCACGCCTCGAGCACATTCAACGTGCCCAAAGCAATACTTTGAATGGTTTCAGCAGGTTGCTCAAAAGATAAACCAACCGACGACTGCCCTGCGAGATAGTAAAGTTCGTCGGGCTGACTTTTACGCAAGGCAACCAGGACACTTCTAAAGTCTTCCGGGACCATAGAAATACAATTCACTTTTTCATTAATACCCAACCTCACCAAATTAGAAAAAGAAGAACCTTGAGCATCACGCGATGTACCCCATACTTCATAATTTTTTTCTATTAAGAGCCGCGCCAAATAGCTCCCGTCTTGTCCGCTAATACCACAAATTAATGCACTTTTTTTATTCACAAATTAACCCATTATTTTTTTGTAGACTTCGAGAGTTTCTTCAGCACATTTTTCCCAAGAAAATAGCTTTACCCGATTCCGACCTAATGCCCTGAGTTCTTCCGTGCGAATGGATGAATAAACGACTTTTTCAATTGCGATTGTCATCGTATCAATATCCATTGGATTAAAATACTCACCCGCTTCGCCAATAACTTCGGGCATTGAGCTGGTGTTACTAGATATAACCGGGCATAAACACGCCATAGCTTCTAACGGCGGCAAACCAAAACCCTCGTAAAGTGATGGGTATACAAAAGCACTAGCCCGATGATATAGCGATGCAAGCACGTCGTCGCCACCAGCAACTTGACGAACCTGGTTGTCCTTGAAACCCAGGCTTGCAATTAAAGATAACTCATCGTCTTTAAAATACCCGCCGCCAAATGCTATTAAATTGAAATCATTTCTCAGTCTTTTAGACTTTACTATAGCGCGTAATACGCTATTGAAATTTTTGTAGGTCCCACGTTCGCCAACGTAAAGCAAAAATGGGGACTGGACATCACTTTCCTGTTCATTCGGATATCGAGAAAACGACAAATTAGCGCCCAAATGAACCACCGATATTTTATCTTCTTCAACACCAAATAGATCCATTAAATCTCTTTTTGTACTGTGTGAAATACTGATTATATGCGCAACACGATCAAAGGTTTTTCGCTTCCAGTCACTAGTCTTATCCTTCGCGAAAAACATTTGGGGATATAACTCATGGATCATATCGTAAACTGTTGTGATACGCGGAACGGTCGTTTTAGGTGGTGGCCTGGACGAATAGTAGGTCTCGTGAATAACATCGGGCTGCCATCGATTTATTTGATAATTAGCTGCATAGTGGTTAAACAGCTGGAAAAATCGATTGGTTTTAGGCGGGTACTTTTCCAATCTCATTCCGCTTACAACTTCACTTGGTAAAACCGACAAATGATTATTGCAATGGACGCCAGCGAAAATGCCTACGTCTTGCCCTTGCCTTCGTAGCTCCTGGGCCAAAGTCGTATAGTAGCGCGAAACCCCTCCGTAGGATTGCCAATTAAAGATTTGATGATCAAACGCTATTTTCATCAACTCTCAATTCACTTTTTTAGATGCAGTATTAAAAATCGCTTTATAAGCCCTAAAAAACCTCGAACACCTTTAAGAGCTACCAAAACAAACACAATGTTAGCCGCCAACAATCTATATAAAATATTTCTTTTTTTATATAGCTGACCCTTAAAAACGATATCTACCCACGCACCTCCTGCAACGGTCATCATAGGGAACACTGCCTGGATCTTTGGTAAACCCAATGATTCCGCAATTTTCCGATAACTATCAGTTGCACCACCCAATTCTCGATGTACCGATACAGACGTGAGCATTTTGATCTTCCCACTTGAAACTATATTAGCGAGTAAATGCCAATCTCCACCCATCGCATTAGGCATATTAACTTGCTGGAGCTCAGCAGTACGCATAATGCCATAAAACGTGCCATTATCGGCTACCTGGCTGTAATAGCTAACAACTCTGGCTACCCATGAACGCTGCTCTAAGTTAAACATCTTTCCCTCAGAAATTTTCTTTCCTTCGCGATAGTATTGTGGTGTCCCACTAATTAATGCAGTATCAAGATCAGAAGCTAGCAACGACACACAAGAACTGACATATGCTGAGTCAATCCAGTCATCGTCCCCCAGCCACATAAAATATTCGCCAGAAGCTCGCGTTAAGACGTCTTTAAAATTAGCTGATGCGCCTATATTGGATGATTGCTGAACGTATCTCACTCGCCTATCTTTCTCACAAAACTGCTGGCAGACACTTTGAGTATTATCTGTTGAAAAATTATCTGATATTAAAACCTCAATCTGTATGTAATCCTGACGTAATACAGAATCGATTGAACGCCTCAACATGTCCGCTCGGTTGTACGTTGGAATACCTACCGTAACAAGTCCCGGCTGCTTGATCACTTATTAATGGCCCGCACTAAATAATTATAAGACATACCACGAAGTAAGCTGCTACTAGCCAATGCGGCAATAATTGATGCTACTGAAGCAACAATTAAAACAGTCACTTTACTCCAAAAACTCATTTCATCGGTCAAAATTAACTGGGCAAGCCAGCACACCGCCAGGACTGAAATTAACGGTTTGATTAAATCATCAAAATACCATTGCCACTTATCATTTTTTAGTAACTTCAGATGCATCACGTGATTTCCGATTAGCAGGTATGTCGCGTTGAGAATAATCCAAATGACTGCAGCTCCAGTTGTACCCCAGCGTATTGTCGAAAAGTAAATCGCAGGAGCCAAAACGATAACGGCAACTATATTTTGAACCAATGCAAGTCCGGTCCAGCCGTGAGCAAGCTGCAATGAATAAGGCAAATGCATCATGCCATTTAATGCATTCCCGATAGTCAACAGGCTAATCAACAGGGATGTGTGGAAAATTAAATTTTGATTGTGCGTCCATAAATCCAGAATTTCATTTGAGAAGAATATAAGAACAAGCGCAACGGGGAATATCGAAACAGCCATTACCTGGCTGCCCTGATGATAGGTTTTCACTAGCGACTCTTGATTATCTTGAGATACCAGCTCTGTTAGTCGTGGGTAATAGGCTGCAAATACAGGGCCTATCAGCCTAAATACCACCCCCGCAACCGCTGTGGCAAAAGCGTAATAACCAAACTCCGTCAATGAGAGTATTTTGCTCAAAACCACCTTATCAAGCTGAGTCAGGATTGCCGCCAACAAGGAAATGCCACTCATCCCAGCGGCAAAGCGCCAAATTTCATTCAATACATTTTTATCAAACCTACTGTTGTGACCCAGCGGCAGACTTCTCCACAACGCCCCCCTTAACATAACAACCTGTAACAACGCCGTAACTGCTTGCCACATAAAGAAAGCTTTTATGGTTGGCTCCACAAACCATAACACCGCCAGCGCCCCCAGCCCTTGCAGCGTTACAGTAATGCTTAAAAGAATATTTAATAGTACCTGTCGCTGCAGGCCATTCAACCCTCCTATGTAAAAGGAAACCGGCCAACGCAACCCTATTACCAATCCCATGATCTGGATTGCTAAGCGCAGATCATCTCTTGTAAGCTGATCCGGATTCAGCCAATGATCGGCGATAGGCGCTGCTAATAGAGCAACACCAACACCAATCACTACCGCGAAAGCCCAATAAACCACCTCCAGCGTATGAGCTGTATTTGTTATCTGGTGACTATTTCGCTCATCATGAGATAGTCGGGCCATTTCTCGATTCATGGTTTGCGACAATCCCAGGTCCAACACGATTAACATGCCCACGAGGGAAACATATATACCGACGACACCGTAAGATTCTACGCCCATCAGCTGGATATAAAATGGAACAAACGCCAGCGACATCAAGGCAGACCATATACTGCCCGAAAAATTAGCTACAATATTTTTCTTTAATGACACAATCTATACTTAACGAATACGCCGAAGATAACCGTCTGGCGCGACGGTTATCAATAATTTATTTTGAATACTTTTATCAATTTCAAATTCACTATGTGTTTTAAGGTATTCCCATACCGCCGTTTTGGGGTTATCGCCCGGCCCCCACGGACGATCTGGAAACATCTCTGCCGGCATATCTTCCACAACGGTATCGAATACCACACAATAACTGCCTATGCTCGTGAGCGGAGCATAGGTTTCCAGCTCGGCTAAAACATGTTCATGAGTATGATTGGAATCAAGGCTTACTAATATTTTCCTATAATTCTTCGAGTATTTATGTACTTGCGCTATAACATCTTCAGCTATCGATGAACCTTCAATCATATCTATCCGATTCGCCATTGGATGCTCTTCAATCGCAGCTCGATTATGCGCCCTAATATCAATATCAATACCCAAAACACGCCGCTTTGGCTTGCGGGGATCGAGCATTTCGTTTTTTTCAACGGCCTCACAGTAATCCAACATCGCGAGCAACGAGGCATTCATTATCAGTGAACCACCATGAGCGATGCCAGTTTCGATAATAAGGTCGGGCTTAACCGACCAAATCAGCTCCTGCATTGCCACCATATCTTGAGGATATTGAATAATCGGACGACCAAGACAAGAAAAATTATATGTGTATTTATAATTTGCCGTTTCGTTCATCCATTTAACGGAATTTTCCCATAGCTGATGGTTACCTCCAATTTCTTCGATACGCAGGGACACTTCTCTTTCGAAATTCTTTAAAGGTGATTCTGTATCCATAAAATTCTCTGCCATTAATACATGTTAAACTTTATTCCTATTTTCAATAAAAACGTCTGCCTTGGTTACTTTTGACGATAAAAGAAAAACAATCATGCTAGCATGCTACTTACACACAGCCCTTTCACGTCTTTTTAACGAAAGAGAGAATCCCGCCCTTACAACCTAGAAAGGGAATCAACATCACCACAGCCGCCTAAGCACGCACGATTTTATCATCAATTGCACTATTCAAAATATCTGGAACTTTTGTTTACGAGTTCTATTTTCAATATGGCGGCGATATAGTTCTAATAATTCTTCCTGGATTCCCAACAATTACGGAATAGTCAGGGACGTCTTTATTCACTACCGTACCGGCACCCACAGAAACCCAATTGCCAATTTTTATTCGGGGAAGTATGGTTGCGTTTGTCCCGATAAAACATCCCTGCCCGATGTCGCAACAGCCGGAAATACTGACTGCATGTGCAATAAAGGTATCACTAGAAATTAGTGTCTCATGCCCAATCAGACTGCCCATATGAATACTACAATTATTCTTTATTTTTACACCGGCCTGTATTATCACGCCTTCCTGAAAATAGTTACCCAACCCTAGCTCGACCAAAGCTAAGTCAACACT
Organism: Porticoccaceae bacterium; assembly: GCA_036961295.1. GTDB lineage: Bacteria > Pseudomonadota > Gammaproteobacteria > Pseudomonadales > Porticoccaceae > JAGPUQ01. The sequence goes on from JBALVX010000003.1 coordinate 27,100, forward strand.
CGGGTGTATAAAATTACCCAGCAATCCTCCAAAATTTATTATGTCTTGCGTTGTTTTATATCTTAAAATCGAATCTCTCGTTATCAAATTTACAAACCTTACATTATTCGATTTCAACTCCTTTACTTTGTTACTGCCTCCCAATATTGGATATCCGTGAAAATATTTGCCATGCAATTTTTTCTCATTATCCAGAAACCCGCCCACCTCGAACGATGGTACTGATTTTTCCAGCGCATGAATCATACGAATTGTTTCTGGGTTAGACGCTCCTAAAAAAAAATATTTCATATCTTTAACCTACCCCTTAATCAGACTGCTTTTTATTATCAATCCAACTCTCTCTATCTCCTGATCCGTCAAATCGTGATAGCTAGGGAGGTTGATGGCCCTGTTAGGAATATCCCACGCATTTAGATTACCAAGCCTATCATCAAACATCGGCAAGCTTGATAGGGGATAAAAAAAACTCCTCGCGTCTACGTTTTTTTTACTAAACAAAACTTGTAGTTTTCCACGTACAACCCCAGTAGATTTTTCGAAAACAACTGTCGGCATCCAATAACCATTAATTGTTCCTTTTTTTTCGGGATTCATACTAAAGCCAGAAATATCGTGCAATCCAGCTTGATAAGCTTGGAAAATCTGTCTTTTACGACTCACCAGGTCATCAATGCGCTCCATTTGGCCACAACCTATGGCTGCTTGAATATTGGACATTTTATATTTAAACCCAATGTTATCTGGCCAAAACTGTTTGGCTTGTCCTTTCGCCCTACCGTGATTGGATAAGGCAAGTACTTTTTCATGTAGCGCAGGATTATTGGTAATAAACATACCACCCTCACCCGTAGTTAGTGTTTTTGTGCCATGAAACGAGAAAGTGCCAAATTGCCCTAAAGTTCCGGCATGATGATCGTGCCAATATGAGCCTATGGCTTCAGCCGCATCCTCTATAACTGGAATGCCATACTTCTCCCCAATCGCCAACAATTTATCCATCTCGCAGAGATTGCCATAAATATGAACGGCCAAAATTGCTTTTGTTTTATCAGTAATAGCATCCTCAACTCTTGCAGGATCTACACACCATGTGTCTGGTAAAATATCTACAAATATAGGTTTTGCACCCAGGTAAGTAATCGGCGCGGCAGAAGCAATCCAGTTGGTATCCGCAAGTATTACTTCATCATCGAGACCGATTCCTAATGCTGCCAACCCCATGTGAATGGCACCCGTACAACTAGAGGTTGCTATGGCATATTTAGAACCCGTGAATTCTTTGAATTTGGTCTCAAATTTCTCAATATACTCATAACACTTATCACCCCACCCATTGCGTGCAGCATCTGTCGCATACCCAACTTCTAATTCAGTAATTGAAGGCTTCGTATAATAAATTTTTGTATTACTCATATAATCTCTAAAACAGGAACTGAGGTAACGAACTGACCACCCCATTCTCTTATATATGAAAGCTGATCAGAAATTTCTGTCTTTAAATTCCAGGGCAAAATAATCACATAATCGGGTTTGATTTGCTTTAACTTTCCTTCATCAAAAACAGGTATTCGGGAACCTGGTAAAAATTTATTTTGCTTAGCGGGGTTACGATCTACAACATAAGGCAATAAATCAGCGCGCAACCCAGCATAATTAAGTAAGGTATTTCCCTTCGCTGCCGCCCCATACCCCGCAACAGATTTTCCTGCTTTATTAGCTTCAATTAGAAACGACAAAAAATCATTTTTAATCTTATTAGCTTTTTCCTGAAATCCGGTGTAGTACTCAGAAGTAGTCATACCTGCTTTTGCTTCTCTAGCTAATAATTCCGCTACACTCTTACTTGGAGCGCGGACACCTAAATCCATGCGTTGCGCGTATACACGCAAGCTGCCGCCATGGCTTGGTAATTCCTCCACGTCAAAAACGCTCAACCCATTATGCTCAAAAATTCTCTTAGTAGCTGTCAAGGAAAGATAGGAATAATGCTCATGATATATCGTATCAAATTGATTTTCAGACACTAGGCGTAAAAGATGAGGAAATTCAAAAGTCGCGATACCCGTCGGTTTTAGCAGCCGTGAGAACCCCGCGACAAAATCATTAATGTCGGGCACATGGGCTAACACATTGTTCGCCGCGATCAAGTCGGCTTGTTTACCATTTGCCACTAACTCTTCAGCCAACTTAACACCAAAAAAGTCTTCTACAATCTCTATTCCCTTAGCACGAGCGGCCGCTGCGGTGCTGGCGGTTGGCTCTATCCCCAAGCAGGGGATTCCTTGCGCCCGGGCATATTGCAGTAGATAACCATCATTCGCAGCCACTTCGACGATAAGTGACTGCGCACCTAAACCAAACCTCTTTGCCATATCGGCAACATAGCGTTCTGCGTGCTCTAACCAGGTGGTCGAAAATGAACTGAAGTAGGCGTATTCCGCAGAAAATAATTCGTCCGCGCTCGCATAATCTTCCGTCTGAACTAGCCAGCACTCTGTGCAAACCAGCACTCGTAATGGAAAATATTTTTCTGGTGCGTTCAGTGTTTTCTCGGTCAAATAAGCATTAGATGGTGGAGATGAACCTAGGTCCATCAACGACAAACTCAGCTCGGCCTGGCAATGACGACATTTCACAATACAAGCCCTTCAAAATCTCTTTCTATCAATTTGTGATTGCGGTCTTTTTCAGACATATCAGTAATGGCAATGGGCCAGGCTATATTAAGCAGCGGATCCGTAGCATTTAATGCGCCTTCGCGCTCGGGATGGTAGGCCGCGGTATGCAGATAAATTAATTCACAATTTTCCGTCACAGCCTGAAATCCATGGGCAAACCCTTCTGGGATAAGAAGACTCATGCGGTTTGTAGCTGATAGCAACTCCCCATGCCACTGCAAGAAGGTAGGGGAGTCTCGACGAAGATCAACCGCAATATCAAAGACCTCACCTTGCAAGCAACTCACTAACTTGACTTCGGCTTGAGGTGGATATTGAAAATGTAACCCTCTCACAGTGCCTTTGTCACTGGTAAATGTATGATTGACCTGTGCAATAGGCTTAGTAAATCCGGCCTTGCCAAATTGCTCCGCACAGTAGAGTCTCGATAAAAAACCACGCTGGTCTTCTACCGCCGTCCTTTTCACTATCGTCAGACCTTTCAGGTCTGTAGAAACAAAATCAAATCGGCTCATCCCGGGCTAATCTTAATTGTATTTTGATATTGATCAATTTGATCCAGCGAAAATTCCTTCATATTATTTCCAGCCTTCCATGCCTGATGCCATTCCACGGTTTTTCCCAGCGCAGTGTGTAACGGCCATTGAGCTTGCCAATTCAACTGAGCTCTTGCCTTACTGCTATCTAATTTTAAATAATTTGCTTCATATGGCTGCCCGGAATTGTTGCACTGCCATTTTACATCCACACCTATTTCCACTAGTCGGTCAATAATCCAGCTCACTGAACGCGCATCTTCATCGCTCGGACCAAAGTTCCACCCTTCGGCAAAAGACTCGCCGTAAGTAAATAAACTTTCGGCCAGCCGAAGATAGCCAGAAAGCGGATCCAACACATGCTGCCAGGGGCGTGTTGATTGCGGGGACCGAATATCCAGCGTTATACCAGCGTCCATCGCGCGTAAAAAATCAGGAATCAATCGATCTTTGGCCCAATCACCGCCGCCAACAACATTCCCAGCGCGGGCTGTGGCTAACGCGATACCTGCCGACTCTAAAAATGAACGTCGATATGCGGCGCTTACCAGTTCAGAGCACCCTTTACTACTGGAATAGGGATCAAAGCCACCCATAGCGTCGTCTTCACGATACCCCCGTCGCCACTCGCGATTCTCGTAACATTTGTCAGTTGTGACGTTTACCACTGCTTTAACACCTGGAGTAGCTCGCACAGATTCAAGCACATGCACTACGCCCATCACGTTTACTTCGTATGTTTCCACTGGTTGATCATATGAATAACGCACTAAAGGCTGAGCAGCCAGGTGAAATACAATTTCAGGGCGAGCAGCCTGCATGACATCACGAAGCTTTTCCATATCGCGGATATCTGCTATCTCGCTGCTCGCCATACGTTTACTAACATCTGCCACAGTAAAAAAATTAGTTTCGGTCGACGGGTTTAACGCGTAACCATGAACTTCCGCTCCCATAGATTGCAACCATAGCGACAACCACCCTCCCTTGAAACCGGTATGCCCGGTTAGAAAGACTCGTTTACCTCGCCAGAAATCAGGAGTCACAACCACGTTTTCCACGGGGCCTTACCGCTTTGCCACAGATCTTCAAGATGATTTTTGTCACGCAAGGTATCCATGGGCTGCCAAAACCCTTTGTGCTCAAAAGCCATTAGATCACCTTGAGACGCTAGTTGACGGAGCGGCTCACCCTCCCACGAGCTCGAATCACTAGTAATTAGCTCTAAAATATTTGGTGACAGTATAAAAAAACCACCATTAATCCAGCCGCCATCACCCTGAGGTTTCTCGATAAAACCCTTCACTCTCTTTCCACTCATATCCAACGCACCATATCGGCCGGGTGGCTGCACCGCAGTTACTGTAGCGAGTTTCCCATGCTGCTTATGAAATTTTATCAACTCTCCAACATCAATATCTGCCACACCATCGCCATAGGTAAAACAAAAAGCTTCTTCGTTTTCCACATAATCGGCGACGCGCTTTAATCGACCACCGGTAAGGGTATTTTCGCCAGTATCAACCAATGTGACACGCCACGGCTCGGCGTTACGCTGATGCACTTCCATTTTATTATTTTGCATATCGAAGGTGACGTCAGACATATGTAAAAAATAATTAGCGAAATATTCTTTAATCACATAACCCTTATAGCCGCAACAAATAACAAAATCGTTGATGCCGTGAGCAGAATACACCTTCATGATATGCCAAAGTATTGGTCTACCACCAATCTCTACCATAGGCTTAGGACGAACTGAGGTTTCTTCGCTAATCCTTGTCCCCAACCCTCCTGCCAAAATAACAGCTTTCATCGCCTCTCCATTTTAAATAAAACTCGAAACGCTAACTTTATAACGCTGCGCATTCAAATCCAGTCACCCATTTTTCATCATTCAATAAAACTATACAGCGTCATCAGTCAAAATAAAGTTATCAGCCTCGGGCAACGTAAAATCTAGTCATTAAGCTCGATCATAAAATCGCCTGCCACGTGAGTCTCCTCACCAGGAACAGAAAACGCGATCTTGCCCTCCACCCGGCCGTCAACAGGCTCACCAAAGATTAATTCTAAATCGTAATTGCTGGTTACTATTTCTGTTTCTATCTTTCCAGTCTGCGGATCGCGCCAACGGTAGTGGACATGAGGGTTACCGTACCCTCCGTCCTTGGACTTTACATCAATCGTTCGCGCGGCGGGCACCTCACCTTTATCCAAAAATAAAAATAATAGCAGGCTCGGATTCAAACCCCAGCCGTCGCCCGCATAAATTGATAAAGTGTTACTCCACTCTGCGCTGGTCAATTCAACACCCATGCCCCGAATAGAGCCACTCACCTGAGCAGGTAAAACTACCGGTGCTTGGTAAGCGTGCGGTGAAGGCTCAACCATCTCTCCGGCATCTGCAATTTGCTCGAGACCCGCGCCCAAACCTTCAAAACCTTCCGCGAGACCCTCGCCCAAAGCTTGCATGCCTTGAGTCATCCCCTCCGCAAGCGCCTCGCCAACGCCGCCCATTACGCCCTGCATACCTTCGGAAAATGCTTGCCCCATCGCGCCCATTGCCATAGCAAAAACTGCACCGAGCATATTGTTCTCGGTGAGCTGCTGATCCACTTTCCACGCGCCGCCAATCTTAACCAACTGGGTATCAAAATTGATCTCGCCCAACGTGGGAGTGGCTTTAGTGGCATCGGCAGTCGGTACAACCGTAGTCGGCACACGGGCGCTATCGCCTTCCACCAGAGCCGACCCAAAACGAATTTCCTCGATCTTGTCAGTCTCAAATTGAGCTTTACCAAATCCAGTGCTGCTGGTTGATGTTTCGCTCTCTACAATCCATTGCTCTGCAGCGGCCGCATCACCGGTTTTAATAGCGCTCCAATAAGACTGGGCGACGTCCGCCGGATCACCTCCCCCGCCACAGGCAAACAAGGTCAGGGACGCCAGGCAAATAACCAGGGCAAAGACACGATTGGCAATCGTCTCGCTAAACGTAGCTTTCTCCTACAAAGCGTTCGCGGCAGAACCTAAAACTAACAGAAGGATTGCCCTAAGGCTAGGTATGGCCTCGCGTTTCACCTATAATTCCGCGCTTTCCTCACCACTGATTGATTACTAACGACGAGCCCTGCTTTGAACAAAAATACAATGGAAGAACAGTACCTCCCAGAGCTTGTCGAGCGCGACGCGCAAGGCTATTGGGAGTCGAATAAGGTATTTGAGGTTAGTGAGGATACCAGCAAAGAAAAATACTATTGCCTGGCGATGTTCCCCTACCCCAGCGGCAAGCTGCATATGGGACACGTGCGCAACTACACCATTGCCGATGTCATCAGCCGCTACCAACGCATGCTGGGCAAAAATGTGCTGCAACCGATGGGCTGGGACGCCTTCGGTCTACCCGCAGAAAACGCCGCGATTCAGAACAACACCGCGCCCGCCGCCTGGACTTACGACAATATCGCCTACATGAAGGCGCAGCTGAAAACCCTGGGTTTTGCCTACGACTGGACACGGGAACTCGCCACCTGCACCCCCGAGTACTACCGCTGGGAACAGTGGTTTTTTACCCGGCTGTACGAGAAAGGCCTGGTGTATCGTAAAACCAGCGCAGTTAACTGGTGCCCCAAAGACCAAACGGTGCTCGCCAACGAACAAGTGGTGGATGGCTGCTGCTGGCGCTGCGATACCCCGGTGGAGCGCAAGGAAATCCCCCAGTGGTCCATCAAAATCACTGACTATGCCGAAGAACTACTGGCCGATCTCGATACCCTCGAACACTGGCCCGCGCAAGTGCGCACCATGCAGCGCAACTGGATCGGCAAAAGTCGCGGCGTCACCATCACCTTCGATCTAGCCGAAGCGATTGCCGAGCACAATAGTTTTGATGTCTATACCACTCGGCCCGATACGCTGCTGGGCGTCACCTATCTTAGCCTCGCCGCTGAGCACCCGATCACTCGGGCACTGGCGGAACACAACCCTGCACTCGCCGCGTTTATCGCGCAGTGCAAAAAACAGTCGATGGCCGAAGCTGATATGGCTTCCATGGAAAAACTCGGTATGGCGACGGGCCTCACAGCGATGCACCCACTGACCGGAGAACCAGTACCGGTATGGGTCGCCAACTATGTGCTGATGGATTACGGCTCGGGCGCGGTGATGGCCGTGCCGGGGCACGACCAGCGCGACTGGGAGTTTGCCAACAAGTACGCACTGCCGATTGTGCAGGTGATTGAACCCGTTGCTGGTTCAAAGGACGGCTCGAGAGATGCTTCGAAAGATGAGCCCAGTAATGACAGCCCCTGCGATATCAGCAAAGCGGCTTTTACTGAAAAGGGTCGGCTAGTCAACTCCGGCAGCTACACCGGATTACTCTTTGACGGAGCCTTTGATGCCATCGCAACCGATCTAAAAACAAGAGGTAAAGGCGAAGTAAGTACCAACTTCAGACTTCGAGACTGGGGCGTATCGCGGCAACGCTACTGGGGAACACCGATCCCCATGCTGTACGATGCCGATGAATTCGAGATTCCAGTACCCGCCGACAAACTGCCGGTCTTACTACCCGAAGATGTGACGATGGACGGCGTGCAATCACCCATCAAAGCCGACCCCGAGTGGCGCAAAGACAGCCTCAATGGCCAGGCCGTGACCCGCGAGACCGACACTTTCGACACCTTCATGGAGTCCTCCTGGTACTACGCGCGCTTCACCTGCCCAGACTACGACCAGGGCATGCTCGACCCAGAGCGCGCTAACTACTGGCTGCCGGTGGATCAATATATCGGCGGCATCGAGCACGCCATTTTGCACCTGCTCTACGCCCGCTTCTTTCACAAACTGATGCGCGACGAGGGCTTGCTTAGCTCCGACGAGCCCTTCACCCGCCTGTTGTGTCAGGGCATGGTGCTGAAAGATGGCAGCAAAATGTCCAAGTCCAAGGGCAATACCATTGACCCCCAGGGTCTGATTACCCAATACGGTGCCGATACGGTGCGACTCTTCACCATGTTCGCCGCGCCACCGGAACAATCGCTGGAATGGTCGGACGAAGGTGTCGCTGGCGCCCACCGCTTTTTGAAGCGCCTGTGGAAAGCCGTGCATGGGCATCTGGCTCAACTTGCCGGCGGGCAACCACCCAGCATTGATGCCAACACACTGACCGAGGCCGAAAAGTCTCTGCGCCGCAAAACTCACGAAACCATCGCCAAGGTCAGCGACGACTATGGCCGCCGCCAAACCTTCAATACCGCAATCGCTGCAGTAATGGAGCTGCTTAACGAGCTCGGCAGGTTCGATGGCAACACCCCGTCCACCTCGAGTATCAGGCAAGAGGCCCTGGAAGCGGCGGTATTACTGCTAACGCCCATCGCCCCTCACATTACCCACACACTATGGGGATATTTGGGTCATACTGAATCGGTCACCGATGCACCCTGGCCCCGCGTGGACGAAAGCGCACTGACTCGCGATACTATCGAGGTAGTTATCCAGGTCAATGGTAAAGTACGGGCTAAGCTACAGGTGCCAAGTAATGCAGATAAGCAGTTTATTGAAACCGCTGCACTGGCAGACCCCAATGCACAACGCTTTACGGAAGGCCTTAGCATCCGTAAAGTAATCGTAGTGCCCGGCAAGCTGGTAAATATTGTCGCTAATTGACTAACACTATTAGAATTATTTTTTAAACTACATTTGTTTTTAAATCACACTCGGCTAAAAGATTATTTATTATGAAGCGACCCTATTTATTCGCGCACCGTTTATTATTCGCAAATCCTTTATTGGCAAACCCTTTATTGGCAAACAAGGCCGTAGCGCTTAGAGCCTTGACGATCCTGCTCACCACCCTGCTGATCAGCAACTGTGGCTGGCACTTGCGCGGTTACGGTAATGCGCCGCAAGCCATCAACAGTATCTACATCAGTAGCAAGAATGCCGACGACGATCTGGTTCGGGAACTGGAACGCGCCCTGCGCGCTCAGGATGTTGCCGTCAAAGACAACGCCAATGAAGCCGAATACGGTTTAATTATCCTCGACCAGCGCAGCAAACGCCGCACCGCCACTGTCAGTGGCAGCGCCCGTATCTCCGAACAAGAGCTTAGCGAAAGTGTCGACTTTACCGTAGTTGCCAGCGATGGCAGCACCGCCCTGGCACTAAGCACCGCTACGGTAGATCGAATTTTTGAATACAACGAAGACAATATCCTCGCCACCGACGACGAAGCCAGCTTGTTGCGCAGCGAAATGCAGCGCGACCTGGTGCGCCAAATTCTAAATCGATTACAAGCGGTTGGTCGAAGTACAGCCCCCACGAGCAGCGATGCCACTGCGCCCTGAGCACCTTGATGCCCATCTAAAGGATTCACTGGCATCGGCTTATCTGATTACTGGCGACGAAACTCTGCTGGTTCAGGAAGCCGCCGACCAGATCCGCGCTACCGCCCGCGCCCAGGGTTTTAGCGAACGCCAAATCTATCAGGTAGATAACCGCTATTTTGACTGGGATCCCCTGCTCGCCGAAGCCAACAGCCCATCGTTGTTCGCCGATAAAAAAATTCTCGAAGTTCGTCTCGCTACTGGCAAACCCGGTGACGCTGGCAGCAAAGCCATTGCCGAACTCTGCGAACACCTCGCCGACGATAATTTATTGTTGGTGATTGCGCCCAAGCTGGACAAAGCGTCACTAAAAACCAAATGGGCCAAGGCGCTGGACAAGACCGGGGCTATCATTCAAATCTGGCCGGTCAATGCCGCCCAGTTACCGCGCTGGATCGATGCCCGGCTAAAACAAGCCGGAATCACCGCTAACCGCCAGGTGGTAGAAATTCTCGCCGAACGGGTTGAGGGCAATCTGCTCGCCGCCGCTCAAGAAGTAGAAAAACTCAAATTACTCGCCCCCGACGGAAAGGTCGATGCCAGCATTGTCTCTGCGGCGGTATCGGATTCTGCCCGCTACAATGTGTTTGATCTAATCGACAAAACCCTTAGCGGCGACGCTCAAGGAGCAACTCACGTCTTACGGGGTTTGCAGGAGGAAGGTGTCGAACCCATGGCGGTATTGTGGGCACTGACCCGCGAAGTGCGCACGCTGGCCAGAAGCGCAGAGGCCGTCGCCAATGGCGTCCGCCCGGAACAAGCACTCAACCAACCCGGCGTATGGGAGCAACGCAAAACGGCTTTGCGCAAAGCGCTGCATCGAATGTCTCCCGCCCAGGCCAACTTATTACTACGCCAAATTGCCGGCACCGACCGGGCTATCAAGGGGATGCGCGAGGCATCGCCCTGGAATGAATTACTCGATGTGGTGCTGTCCCTCAGTGGTCACAACGCCGTCCACCCGCGCAATTTGCGCCTGGGCTTGAGTGATGCGCGAGATCGCTAAACTTTCTATCTGCCATACCCCTTAGGAGAACACTGTGATTAGCCGTGAAATCCACTTAGTGAAACGACCCAAAGCCGCGCCGGACGCCAGCCATTTCAAGCTGGTGGAAACCGAGGTGCCAGATACCCTCGAAGCCGATCAGGTATTGGTTAAAAATCTATGGATGTCGGTCGACCCCTACATGCGCCCACGGATGAACGACGTCAAAAGTTATATCCCACCCTATCAAGTTGGCGAAGTCCTAGAGGGCGGCGCAATCGGCCTCGTCATTGCCTCTAAGAACGACAAATTACCGATAGGGACTTATGTCGAAAGCATGAATGGCTGGCGGGAGTACTTTGTGTCTGGTCGCAGGGGGCTCGGCATCCGCGACACCTCTCACGTAGCGCCACAGGACTATCTCGGCATTATGGGTATGCCGGGTATTACCGCCTACGTCGGCACTACGGTACTCGGCGCGGCTAAGGCCGGCGATACCGTTTATGTTTCCGGAGCTGCCGGTGCGGTGGGCTCTCTAGTATGCCAAATCGCCAAAGCCCTGGGATGCACTGTGATGGGCAGCGCGGGCTCTGATGAAAAAGTCGACTGGTTACTAAACAGCGCACATATTGACGGAGCGTTTAACTATCGCAACGAAGCCAACCAAAGCGCCGCCATTGCCCAAGTATGCCCCAAAGGTATCGATTTGTTTTTTGACAACGTCGGTGGCTCGCAGCTGGATGCGGCTCTAATGAATATGAGAAAAAATGGCCGCGTGATTTTGTGCGGCAGCATCGAAAATTATAACGCCCCCTCTAAAGATCGGCAGGGTGTTAAAAACCTGTTTCGAGCGATTGCCATGGGGCTTAGCATCAAGGGCTTTATTATTTTTGACTATATGGCGGATCACCAGAAAGCCTTTGTCGAAGATATGGCTCGCTGGCGCGGAGAAGGGAAAATCCAGAATCAAGAAACCATTTTAAACGGTATAGAGCGCGCACCCGAGGCTTTTCTCGGACTGTTTTCTGGTGCCAATTTAGGCAAAATGCTGGTTAAACTCGCAGACGAATAAATAGTCGTTTTTATTGAATTGAATTTTTATTTAATAGAGCTTTTTTAATCGGGCTTTTTAATCGAGACTGGCTTTAAGCCTATTCAGTTTTTAGCCGTATTCAATTCCGACCCTGCCAATGCGCTCGAAACTGTCTAGCCGTGCGTCCACTTTTGGAAGCGCGAGTCATGGCAAACTGTTTGGCGGCGCGATGCAATTTTTTTCGATCACCGTCAAAGTCGGCGAACAAATAATCTACAATATCCAAATACATGCCGGTAGTGTTGGGATAAAACGACAGCCATAAGCCAAAGCGATCCGCCAGTGACAATTTTTCTTCCACGGTATCGCCGTAGTGTAATTCGCCATCGACGATATCGACGCCCTGGTTGTCCGCTTTTTGCTCGGCAACTAAATGGCGGCGATTAGAGGTGGCGTAAATCAACACGTTTTCTGGCGGAAGCTCGATGGATCCTTCCAGTACGCTTTTGAGATGTTTGTAGAGCGTTTCATCCGCTTCAAATGAAAGGTCATCACAAAAAATTATAAAACGTTGTGGCAGGTTTGAAATATCATCAACGATATCCTGAAGGTCAGCGAGGTCGTCTTTATCAATTTCTATCACCCGCAAACCCGCATCGGCGTACTCGTTGAGCAGCGCTTTCACCAACGACGACTTACCCGTGCCCCGGCTGCCCCACATCAAAGCGTTGCGCGCGGGCTCACCGCGAAGAAACTGCTCGGTATTGCGCACCAACTCGTCTTTCTGCCGATCTATGCCCAGTAAATCTTCGAGCTGCACGCTATCAAAACGCTGTACCGCGCGCAAACTGGTTTTGCGAGAGCGCCAAACGCCAGCGCGAATGATCTGCCAGTCAATTGTCATCGACTGTCCCTATTTGAAAAACGTGAATTTTTATTTTGGATCGAAATACAACAACGACGTGCTTTGAAGTAGAGTTTTTAAATAACACAGACCAAGTAAGAAAATTTATCGTGGGCCTCCGTCGTTTTCCCTTTAACGGCAACTGCTAGGCAAAAAATTAGTCACAATTCCATTAACCGATGCGGCCTGGCAGGTCCAGTCAAAACCAGATTCGCTGGCTGTCGGCACTAACTGCAGCAGGTTGTCAGTCCCTAATTGAGGGAGATTTAACTCAACAGTTATAGTACCTGCGCTTGGGTCACTACCGATGCTGACACCCGTTACCGTTTGACGAGCATAATCTGTCGAAGGGCCAAGGCCGGCTTCGAGATTAGTAACAGGAAATGTACTATTACTTACATAAAAGGCCATCACATCTGTTTTTGCAGCAGACATCATCCCGACTCCCTCACTCACCTTTGCCCGCGTCGTGTAATTCACATAAGCCGGCAACGCGACCGCAGCCAAGATGCTGATAACTGCCAGTACAACCATCAGCTCAACCATCGTAAACCCCTTCAGACTATTTGACTTCATCCTCATTGCTCCCTGCCAAGGTAAACTCCTTAAGTATGTCCTGCAAATCCGTAATAGCGTTCTGTATTTCTGGGGAGTCGGCACTACAGGCTCGCACTGCACCAACTTTCTGTTGAATGCACAATAATCTATCCCTGGTCGCAGAAATCGCCCTGTTTATCGATTCGGCAATCTCTTTAAATTCGTCTTTCTCTCTAAGCGCCAGATGAGCCGTTAAATCACCCCGTTCAATTTTTTCCAGCGCCAGACTGAATGCGTAAACAGGGCCCACCACACGATGAGACAAACGAAGTGATATAAACCATACCGAGACAAACAATACAATCTCAGTAATCGCAATGACAATAACCCCTTTTTGCGTAACGTTGATATCGACGCCTATCAATTGGGGCGCTAACACACTGGCAATCAACAGGAGGTTAATAGTCAGTATTATTAAGCTGACCAACAATTTCGCCAAACGAAATTGATATTCTGTATTGATAACGATTTTTTTTCTATTATTTTCCATATCTATCCGCTCTTGATCACTGCTGGGTTAGAGTTCTTTCTCCCCCACCACACCGATATCCCCTTAGAGGGCGATTGCACCTAAATATAACCTAGCTAACGGCGAAACCCCGCCGATAGCGGATAGAATAAACGTCTCCTTTGGTTGAGGCAAGCTCCTTTCCTGGGCGGTCGCTCTCGGCCCACCTGAGGATTAGTAGCCTCGCTTCACGAAAAGCTCCCATGAGCCTGACGGTTAGTTCGATCACAGGCATTGAAAGCTGGCAATTTCTGTATTTTCAGAGGGATACGCTTTGCTTTGTAAAGCCTGGTAACTAATTTGGTAATATCGCTCCGTGCAAAAGTCGCCGCCAGATAAAAATACCTAGACAACCCAAGCCAAGCCCCAGGGTATTCGCCACTACGTCCCAAAGTTCCATAAATCGATAGCCAGTGAGCTGTTGTAATATTTCGATCACCACACCGTAACAAAGCAGCCCTACAAACAAGGGCCACCGAAATACCAACCCCGGAAATGATAGCCAGCCCAGGGTGTATAACACCGCATAGCTGGCGGCGTGCATCATTTTATCCTGGCCGGGAAACCACATGTCGCCCGTAACCGGAAGCAGTGCCAGGCCTGTCGCGGTCACCAGTAATGAGGTAAAACATGCTCGCCACATCCACCTTAATCGATCTTTTTTTAACGCTGTCAAAATCACTCGGTCCTTATAAAATTATTAATCCAGGTAGCAGTGTAACGCTCTATTCACAGATAAACCCTGGCAAACAAGGTCAACAGATTTCCATGATTGATCACTAGTCCAGAAATTGGTAATCTGCGCGAGCTTAGCATTTACTCATTGGCTGATTAATGACTCTGGATCGGCGCTCAATATTAAGTGTTACTGTAATAAATACTAAACTATAAAAGAGGTTGTTATGGATCAGGGCTTAGGATATTGGACGACCAAACGGGAGATGATCTCCGGTAACCGACTAGCAATTGTTAACCGCCATCGCCGTTTCACTTACAAAGAATTTAATCGCCGCTGCAATCGGCTGGCTAATGCCTTGCGCGACAGCGGTGTGCGCCCCGGTGACCGGGTGTCTTCGTTACTGCAAAATGGTAACGAACAATTAGAGCTGATCTTTGCCGTTGCCAAGCTAGGCGCGATTTTTCTGCCCATCAATTTTCGCCTTACGGTACCGGAAATCGAATACATCATTCAAGATTCTGGCGCGCGCACCTTCTTTTATCACGCCGAATTTGCCCACCTTACGGAAGGTCTGCAAAAGGTCGTACACTTTGATACCGTTGTCTACTGTGGCCGCAGCAGCACCTGCGATGACGACGCCGAATACGAAGGCCTATTGGCCGCTGCCTCGGACGAGGAAATTAACGCCACCGTAAATCCCGACGATGTCGCCTTACTTATGTACACCTCCGGCACCACGGGTCGCCCTAAAGGCGCGATGCTCACCCACGCCAACCATGCTTGGAACGTTTTTCACACCACTCAGCGCCTGCCGATTCAGGCCGACACCGTTGCTCTCGGCGTAGCGCCGATGTTCCATATCGGTGGCACCAGTGTCACCGTATTGCCGACGCTATTTCAGGGCGGTACTGTAGTGACCCTGCCCGAGTTCGATGCAGTCAAAGTGCTGGAAGCCACCGAGCAGGAAAAAATTACCGCATTGTTCTGCGTGCCGTCGATGTGGCAAATGATTGTCGAGGAACTGGAGAACAAAAAATACGACTTAACTTCGGTCGAGTTTTTAATGACCGGTGCTGCGCCCACACCCATGAGTATCTTGAAATACTTCCAGTCCCGAGATTTGCCGATTTACGAAGGCTTCGGTATGACCGAGTTAGCCCCTCTGGTATCCATCCTCGATAAATGGGACTGTGAACGCAAAAATGGCTCTGTTGGCTATCCGGCCTTCCATGTGGATGTCCGCATTATCGATGACAACGGTCAAGACATGCCCGCCACCGAGATCGGTGAGATTCTCTGCCGTGGCCCCAACATGATGAAGGGCTACTGGAACAAACCGGAAGCGACTGCGGAGGCGTTGCGCGGCGGCTGGTACCACTCCGGTGATTTAGGCTACCTCGACGACGAGGGCTATCTCTATGTCGTCGATCGCAAAAAAGACATGATTATCAGCGGTGGTGAAAATGTTTATCCGGCGGAATTGGAGCAGGCCATCTACGGGCACGAAGCCGTTGCCGAAGTGGCGGTGATCGGTATTCCCCATGAAAAATGGCAAGAGGTTCCCGCCGCCTGCATCGTGCTGAAAGAAGGCGCGAGTATGACTGAGGATGAGTTAATCGAATTCTGCAGTGAATGCCTGGCGCGATTTAAAGTACCCAAAACCGCTTTTTTTATGGACGAGCTACCCAAATCTGGAGCCGGTAAAATTCTAAAAACAGAATTGCGCAAAATGCACGGGGGTATTACCGTAGCGGCAAAGTAGCCCGCCAAGTCGCAATCAAACCTCCAAATATAAAAAAGGGCACGCCGTGACGTGCCCCTTTTATTTATTTGTTTATTTGTTTATTTGTTTATTTATTTGTTTAAAGCCACCTGGCAGTCGTGTCTATTTTATTACTCTGTCTAGCTCAACACTTTACCTATTTCAACACACGGGCCAGGGCATCAGCCACGTAATCTACATTAGCGAGAGAAACCCCTGCCATATTAGTGCGGCTGGAGCCCACAATATAAATACCGTATTCGGTTTTTAAGCGCGTAATTTCGTCTTTTGAAATACCGAGAAACGAAAACATACCGTGTTGAGATTCGATAAAGGAAAAATCTCTATCCACCCCCTCGTCACGCAATTTTTTCACTAACAAATGGCGCGTATCGTTGATGCGATCACGCATCATCCCCAGCTCTGACTGCCAACTGTCCTGCAACGCCGAATTATTTAAAATTTCGGCAACAATCGCGCCACCGTGGGAGGGCGGCATAGAATACATACCCCGCACGATATTATTAACGTGGCTAATGGCCGTGCTGGCGCTGCTGCTATTGGTGCCGACGATAGAAAGACTACCCACTCGCTCCCGGTACAGACCAAAATTTTTGGAACAAGAACTAGCCACAATCACTTCAGGCAAACGCTCGGCCATTAAACGCGCACCGTAAGCGTCTTCGGCCAAGCCCACACCCAAACCTTGGTAAGCCAGATCAATAAACGGTAAAAAGCCTTTTTGTTCTGCCAGCTCGGTGACCGCACGCCACTGCTCCGGCGATAGATCGGCTCCGGAAGGGTTGTGACAACAACCGTGCAACAGCACCACGTCCGCCGCACTGGTTTGCTCCAACGCGCTCATCATGGCATCGAATGTCAGCTTGCTGGTGACACGATCGTAGTAGGGGTACTGCTCAATTTTCAGCCCGGCATTACCCAGCAGGGGAAGATGATTAGCCCAGGTGGGATCACCCACCCAAATCCGAGTTTTTGGCTCGCTACGCATCAATAATTCAGCGCCCACTCTAAGCGCACCGCAGCCACCGGGTGTTAATACCGTTGCCACGCGATTTGACTGCAAAGCCGGATGGGATTCGCCAAAAATCAGCTTTTTAATGGCCTCGTTAAACTCCGGCATTCCCGCCGGGCCGATATAACTTTTAGTGTCTTCGCCGGCAAAAACATGCTGCTCAGCGGTTTTTACCGCAGCCATAATAGGGGTAAGCCCAACTTCATTTTTATAAACCCCAACACCGAGATCAACTTTGTTGGGATTGGGGTCGTTCCTGAATTCCGCCATTAGGCCCAGAATCGGATCGGAGGGAAGTATATCCAGTGAGGAAAACATAGTGGTCTCGTTAGTATCGCGCCTATTAATATAGCGCCTAATAGCATCACACCTAAAAAGGCTCAGCTCTGAATCACAGAGAATAAATTACAGAAAAAGCGGGGTATATTGTATATCTAAAACATTTTTTGGTAGAGCTTATTCACACCTAAGGCAAAAAAAATATCGGCAATTGCTTTTTGTGCGCATGTACACCGACCTGTTTACCCTAACCCTTGCTCAAGCTGCTCACCTAAATCCTTGTTCACGCTACTTACTTAAATCGTTGTTCAAGCCCGGCAAGCCGCTGGGGCGTACCCACATCACACCAGTAGCCGTCGAACACTTCGCCTGTCACTCGATCCCGATCGATGGCTAACTGCAAGGCATCACGCAGAGGGAATACCGGCTGACCCTTATCCCTCTCTTGGGTATGGACCTGGCTCTGAACCTGACTCTGAACAAAGTCTGCGATCAACGCGGGGTTGATCACACTGATGCCACTGAAGGTGAAAGAATCACCCCTGTCACCACGCAGACTAACCCCCTTTTCGCCATGCTTAGCATTACCATCCAGGCAATAATCTCCTGCCGGATGATGTTCAGGGTTGAGCACCAGCACCAAATGGACATCGCGCTCTGCACCCAACACAAAATCCGACAATTGCGTGAAAGGGTAATCGCTCCAGATATCGCCATTCACCAGCACAAAGGGCTCCTCACCCAACAAGGGTAGTGCTTTGTAGATACCACCCCCCGTCTCCAGAGGCTGTAGCTCCCGCGACCAGTGAATCGACACACCAAACTCACTGCCATCACCCAGGTGTTGCTCTATCTGCTCTCCCAGCCAGGCGGTGTTAATCACTAACTCGCGAATACCCGCCTCAGCCAGGCGTTCTACGTGATATTGAATCAGGGGTTTGCCGTTGACGGGCACCATCGGCTTGGGCAGCGTGTCGGTTAATGGCCGCAAACGCTTGCCAAAGCCCGCCGCCAGGATCATCGCTTTCATAAGGCCTTCACTCGCGCTCTCCCGCTGTTTCCCAGTTAGCATACCAATCCTGCTGCGCTAACTCCGGCAACACGCGCTCGCCAAACCAGTGCCGAAAGGGTTGCGTCTCAGGATAGCGTTCTGCAACTTCTAACACGTAGCGAATAAACAGCGGGAGCTCAGCGAGATAGCTCGGCTTGTTGTCACGAAGATGGAGGCGAGCAAAAATACCCAGTACTTTGATATGCCGTTGCAAACCCATTAAATCGAAGTCACGCCGAAACTTCGTCGAATCGGGCAAGGGTTCAAGCCCACCCCCGGACATCTCCCCATAATGTGCTGTCGCGCGGTTCAGATAATCATCGAGATAATGGTCGATTTGCGCATCCGACAAATGGATATAACAGTCGCGTAATAGCGACACCAGATCGTAAGTTATCGGGCCGATAAGGGCGTCCTGATAATCGATCACGCCCACCCCACCGTTATCCAGCAACAGCAAGTTGCGAATTTGAAAATCCCGATGCACCACAACTTGAGGTTGCGACAACGCACTCGTAGACAGCGTGTCGAATGTCGCTTGTAGCAAGGCCGATTCATCCGGCTGCAATGAAAGACCGAGTAATTGCTCGACAAACCACTGGGGAAAGAGCTGCATTTCTCGATCGAAAATCTCGGCGCTGTAATCAGCAAATATCGGCTGCGCTGAAGACTCCCGTTGTAGCGGCGGAATACGCTGGATTTGCAGCAAGGTTTCCAACCCGGGAGGATAGACCAGCGCCCGGGGGTTCTCTTTTAGCTCACTCAAAAACACCCGCTCGCCCAAATCTTCGAGCAACAAAAACCCGGCGCGGTAATCCACCGCATAAATTTTCGGGCTGTGTACCCCCGCTTGGCTAAAAGCCAGGCCCTTGCGCACAAAATCCGGATTATTCTCGGTCTCCGGCGGGGCGTTCACGGCTATCAGGGTGGGCTGTGTATTCAC
Source organism: Porticoccaceae bacterium (assembly GCA_036961295.1). Taxonomy (GTDB): domain Bacteria; phylum Pseudomonadota; class Gammaproteobacteria; order Pseudomonadales; family Porticoccaceae; genus JAGPUQ01. The sequence continues at coordinate 46,480 of JBALVX010000003.1, forward strand.
TCGATAATAGGAGCGAAATCCCGCATCACCGCTCACTGGCTCCAGTCGAACACCCCCATCAACTGCGCCCCGATCAGGCAACGCCACATGATCGGGCAGGTAGTTTAATAACCAGCTTGTCAGGGTTGCGCTATTCGTCATATTCGAGGATCCGTGTTGCCTCTGAGTATTCTAACGCAAAGCCTGCAAGGGCCTCACACAAACCGAAAGTTCAGGTACAATACTTTCCGCATAACAAGGGTGACTTCTGTGGGCTTTCGTCAAATATTTCGCTTCGCTGCTAACATTAAGGCTGACCTCGTTGCTGACCTCAAGATCAGCACCAGCCGCGCCTCTGCCGCGCCGCAAGCAATACACGGTTTATTTCGATCGGTTTTCGGCAACGCTTTTGGCAATGCTAAAGCTGTTCTCATCAAGGCCATGTGGCTATTAGCCGCGACCAGCACGCTGACCTGGGCCGAAGTTGGACCAGAAGCCGCGGACAGTGAAAGTCCTGCCAAAAATACTCAATGGGCCTGCCGCGTCGGCTCCGAGGGTGGTTGGGTTTGCGAGGAGCAAGACGTGTCCGGCCCCGTCTACCACCGGCCACCCCATCGTTCAACGGCTCGCTCTGCGGCAAAAGCCAAACCACCCGCCGACGAACCGCGCGTTAAAGTAACCCGCAATCTCGACTGGGTGGACGAAAGCGCCCTCACCGCCGAACAAAAGCAAGCTGCCTCCCCCGGATGTTGCGGTGCTTATATTGAGCCACCCCGCACCTATGAAGACTCCGACCTAAACCCAGAAAATGCACCTCTGCGCGCCAGCGCCGATGCCACCGAAACTGTCGGCAACACCGCGACCCTCACTGGCGATGTTCAGGTTTCCAAGGGTTATCGACAAGTGCGCAGCGACAAGGCGGTAGTGGACCAGGACGCCAGCACCGTGCTACTGGAAAATAACGTGCAATTCCGCGAGCCCAACACCTTGCTGCTGGGCGACAAAATACTCATCAATACCGATTCATCGGAAATTCAGGCCGACAACACCACCTTTGTATTCCACAACTCCGGTGTACGCGGTACGGCCGCTACCTTCACACGCAACGACCGCGGCGAAATCTACGTAGACAACGCCACCTATACTACCTGCGAACCCGGCAACAATACCTGGCAACTAAAAACCGGCGGAATTAAGATCGATCCCGAAGGCGCGTTTGCCACTGCTCGTCACGTACGCATTGAAGTCAAGGACGTCCCCGTACTGTACCTGCCCTGGGTGCGCTTCCCGGTCAACGACCAGCGCGCAAGCGGTTTGCTGTTCCCTGAGTTCAGCTTCGGAGACGAAAACGGTTTTGATTTCGCGCAACCGATTTACCTCAACCTGGCGCCCAATTACGACGCCACCGTGACACCTCGCTACATTCAGGAACGGGGTTCTATGGTGGAACTCGAACTCCGCCATTTAAGCCAGGCCACTGAAACCGTGATCTCCGGTGCCCACCTGTGGAGCGACGATGGCGGCGACGATTCCGACGAAGACGCTAACATCGACCCCATCACCGGCAAGCGGCCCCACGAGGGAGAAGACCGTTGGCTGGCGAATGTGGATCACAACGGCGGCCAGGGTTATCCGTGGAGCACCCATGTCGACTACACCAAAGTCAGCGATACGGATTATTTTCAGGATCTGGGTAACGGCTCGCTGGAAGTCAGCAGTCGCACTCACCTGCGACAACTGGCCTCTGTGGGTTATCGCCTGAAGCACTGGAACCTCGATGTCAGCAGTGTCAAATACCAGACGCTAATCGACAACCGACCGCGCCAATACGAACAATTACCCAGAGTCAATTTCGATGGTGCCTATTATTTCAACGACTCGAACCTGGCGCTGCAGCTCGATCACCAATACACCGTGTTCGATCATGCGGACAATAGTTTTGTTACCGGCGACCGACTCCGTGCCGACTACGCGCTGACCTGGGACAAACGCTGGGCCTGGGGTTACTTCCGCCCCTCGGTCAAAACCAAGCACCTAAGCTACAACCTGGACGACCCACTCGTCGTTGGTGGTGACGACAATCCCAGTGTTACCGTACCGGTCGGCGAAATAGATACGGGCCTGTACTTTGAACGCGACACCACGCTGATCAAAGGTCATACCCAAACATTTGAACCGCGCCTTTATTATCTGTACTCGGATTTCAAAGAACAACACGACCAGCCGAACTTTGACACCTCGCCACTCACCTTCAGCTATCAACAACTGTTTCGCGACGACCGCTTCTCCGGTGGCGACCGCATTGGCGATGCCGAGCAAATGACGCTGGGCTTCACCAGTCGCCTATACAACAGTAAAGGCGTCGAACGCCTGCGCGCCAGTATCGGCCAAATCTTTTATCTAGACGATCGTTACGTATCGCTTGATCCTATCTTTAGCAAAGCCTTTATCGACGCGATCGACGATCCCGATACCCTCGCCACGGTCGCCCAGCGCGACCTGGCGCGCAGCTTGCTGAACGACGACTCGGATATCGCCGCTGAGCTCTACGCCCGTATTAATGATCACTGGCGCTTTCAGTCCGACGTGTTGTTCAACGACAACAGCGACAGAATTAACAAGGGCAACGTGAGTCTACGCTACAAAAATACCAACGATGCCCTGTTTAACATGAGCTATCGCTATACACGCAAAAACCCGTTTATTGTCGGTAGCAAAAAATTTGAAGCCCATATCGAACAAGGCGACGTCTCCGCTATGCTGCCGGTTTCCGACAACTGGTCACTAATGGGCCGTTGGAACTACGACTTTACCAATAGTCGGGAACTCGAAATGTTTGGCGGCCTCGAATACAACAGTTGTTGCTGGCGCGTCAGTGTGCTGGCCAGGCGCTGGCTAGACCGCGATGACGACTTAGTCCTGCCGGAAGAAGACCTCGAGTACGACCAGGGTATTTTCTTCCAGATACAACTGAAAGGACTTGCTGGCACCGGTAAACAAGTAGAAAACATTTTGAGCGAAAGTATTTACGGCTATGACATACCCAGGTAATAACACTTTACTTATGCATTATTTATCCGCACTACATTCCCCACGACATGTATCGGCACTACATGTATCGGCACCACATTCTTCAGCACCGCAAGTAGCGACTGTGCGCAAACCCATACAAAGTTTGCGCCGGGGGCTTTCATTGCTTACGGCGACGATTGCAATAACGCTGACACCAGCGTTGTTAGCGACTCCGTCTTACGCCGAAGTTCAATTGATTGACGGCATCGCCGCCGTGGTCAATGAAGACGTGGTTTTGATCAGCGAATTGCGCAGTGAAGTCAACGTCATTCATCAGCGTTTGCTAAGCAGCGAGGGCAAAGCACCGCCGCCGCAGGAAATCGCCTCACAGGTACTGGACAAGCTAATCCTCGACAAACTGCAACTCGCCATCGGCGAACAGGCTGGCGTAAAAATTGACGACGGCGAACTAAACGAAGCTCTTCGCGGCATCGCAGAGCGCCAAAAAATGACCATGGCCGAGCTAGTCGCACAAGTTCACCAGGAAGGCATGACGCTCAATCAACTGCGGAGACAAGTTTCCAACGAAATGGTTATTAGCCGAGTACAGCGGGCAATGGTAAACCGCCGTATCTCGGTTTCCGAACAAGAGGTCAGCAACTTCCTCAACTCGGACCAGGGCCAACTACTCGGTTCGCCCGACCTCAGGGTCGGCCACATCCTGCTGCTTTTATCACCCGCCGCCTCGGAAGCTGAGATCAAGGCAACCTTCGACAAAGTACAGGGCCTACGCGATCAACTGGCGCAGGGCGAAGAATTTAGTCAGCTTGCCATTCTGCATTCAGCGGGACAAAACGCCCTCAAAGGTGGCAATCTCGGCTGGCGCAAAGCCTCACAACTACCCGCTCCCTTTACCGAAGTTCTGGCTAAATTGGCGCCGGGCGAAGTCGGCGAACCGATTCGTAGCGATGCTGGCTTACACCTGCTAAAACTCTACGAACGTCGGGACGGCGATCAACAGTTGGTTCAGCAGAATCGGGTGCGCCATATTTTACTCACGCCCAACCAAATTCTAAACGAGGAACAAGCCCAGACACTGGCCATTGAATTGCAAACACGCTTGAGAGCGGGCGAAGACTTCGCCGAGCTGGCGCGGGAATATTCGGACGATACCGGCACCGCCCTTAAAGGTGGCGATCTTGGTTGGTCCACTCCGGGACAGTTCGTACCGAAATTTCAGACTACGATGGAAGCCACAGCAACCGGCCAAATTAGCGAACCTTTTCGCAGCCAGTTCGGCTGGCATGTTCTACAGGTGACCGAACGTCGCGACCAGGATTTTTCTAAGGAAATTCGCAGCAACCAGGCCAGTAGCTTTTTGCGCCAGAGCAAATTCGAAGAAGAACTCCAAATCTGGTTACAGGAAATTCGCGACGAAGCCTTTATCGACATAAGAGTATGACCCTGAGGCTCGCAGTCACTCCCGGCGAGCCAGCGGGTATTGGTCCGGATGTACTGATACAGCTTATCCAACACGGCTACCCTCACGAACTCGTCGCCTACGCCGACCCCGAGTTACTCCAGCAACGCGCTGAGCAACTCGACTTACCACTAACACTCAAACAACCTGGCACCGATCCACAGCCCCTCGCAGCAGGCGAGCTGGCCGTGCATTCCGTGCCACTGACTGAAACCGTGACAGTCGGCCAACCCAGCCCGGCCAATGCGACTAGCGTATTAAAGGCGCTCTCTCTAGCCACGGAAGCCTGTATGAAAGACACGGCCACGAATAAACAGTGCGCCGCGCTGATTACTGGCCCCATGCACAAGGGCGTGATTAACGACGCCGGTATTGCGTTTAGCGGTCACACCGAATATCTGGCCGAACTGACTTCCGCCCACCGCGTGGTGATGATGCTTGCCACTAAGGGTTTGCGCGTCGCGCTTGCCACCACTCACCTGCCCTTGTCGCAGGTGCCCGCGGCTATCACCCAAACCGCGCTGACGGAAACCCTGGGCATTTTGCATAACGAGCTGGAAACTAAATTTGGTATTTCCAAACCTCGCATCCTGGTATGTGGTTTGAATCCTCACGCCGGAGAAGGCGGGCACCTTGGCCGAGAGGAGATCGATATCATCATCCCGGTGATAGACAGCCTGCGTGCCGGTGGTTTGAATTTAATTGGACCCCTGCCTGCGGATACCCTGTTCACGCCGAAATATCTCGACACCGCCGACGCCGTACTCGCCATGTATCACGATCAGGGCTTGCCCGTGCTTAAATACCAGGGCTTCGGCAACGCGGTGAATATCACACTGGGTTTACCGATCATTCGCACCTCAGTTGATCACGGTGTCGCACTAGATTTAGCTGGCACCGGCACGGCTAACAGCGGTAGCCTTTCCACCGCCTTGAGTTACGCGGTGGAAATGGCTCAAGGCATACTTCCTGGTAAACCACATTGAGCACTCAAATCCACCGCGCGAGAAAACGCTTCGGACAGAACTTTTTGTGCGACAGGCAGATCATCGAACGAATCGTTGCGGCTATCGCCCCCAAAGAGCATCAGCAACTAGTTGAAATTGGTCCGGGGCAAGGCGCACTCACCAGCGAATTACTGGCCGCGAACCCACAACTCACCGCCATCGAAATTGATCGAGACCTAGCCGCCCAGCTCAACACGCGTTTCGCCCAATACCCAGACTTTAAACTGATCGAAGGCGATGCCCTAAAAGCGGATTACCGCGAGCTTGCCGACGTAGACAAACCCCTGCGACTGGTAGGCAACTTGCCCTACAACTTGTCGACACCGCTGCTATTTCATCTGCTGGGTTTCGGTGACCTGATTACCGATATGCACTTTATGCTGCAAAAGGAAGTCGTCGACCGGATGGCAGCGGCACCGGGCAGTAAAACATATGGTCGTCTCAGCGTGATGGTGCAATACCGTTGTGCGGTGCAACCCTTGTTCCAGGTTCCTCCGACCGCCTTTAAGCCCGCGCCCAAAGTCGAATCCATGATCGTGCGTTTGGTGCCTCGCGCCAAACCCGCGCTGGTCGCAGATAACATTCCTCTGTTTGAAAATATGGTCAATACCTGTTTTCAACTGCGGCGCAAAACCCTGCGCAACTGCCTTAAACCATTATTGCAAACGGAACAGCTGGACGCTTTACAGTTAGACACTTTGAAGATTTCGCTTAGCGCTCGCCCCGATACCCTGTCGGTCAATGATTTCGTTAGCCTCAGTAACCGGATAAACTCCCTGCTATGACACCCGACACTATTCAAATCGACGTAAAGGTTCAACACCTGCCGCAGCAATCCCAGCCGGATAAACAGCAGTTTGCATTTGCCTATCAAATTACCCTGACCAACAACGGCGATCGCAGCGTTCAGCTGATTAGTCGCCACTGGATTATTACCGACGCGACGGAAGACCGTCAGGAAGTTAAGGGTTTGGGAGTGATCGGCGAACAGCCACACATTGCTCCCGGCGAGTCCTACCAATACACTAGCGGTGCAGTACTCAACACCGATACCGGTACCATGGAAGGCAGCTATCATATGATCTGCGACGATGGCTTTACCATCTTCGATGTTCCCATCCCCCTGTTTTTACTCGCCGTTCCCGGCGCCGTGCACTAAGGAAAATTGTCGTGGCCGTCTACGCCGTCGGCGATATCCAGGGCTGCCTCGATCCACTTAAACGCCTGCTTGACCAGGCTGAATTCGACCCCCAATGTGATCGCCTATTATCGGTGGGTGACGTGGTTAATCGCGGCCCGGATTCTCTCAACACACTGCGCTTTGTAAAAAATCTCGGCGACAGTTTTCAAATGGTACTGGGCAACCACGACCTGCACTTGCTGGCCGTCGCCGCTGGAGTTCGCCCGCCCACTAGAAAAGACACCCTAAACGAAATCCTCAATGCGCCAGACCGCGACGAACTGCTGCACTGGCTGCAGCAGCAACCACTACTCTTCAAAATCGATGATTACTTGTTGGTCCACGCCGGTATTCCGCCCCAGTGGTCGGCAAGCGAAGCGCTCGCCCTGGCGGCGGAAGTTGAAACCGTACTTCGACAAGATAGCCAGGCGCTATTACACACTATGTATGGCGATGGGCCGAACTGGAATGCAGAACTTACCGGCAGCGAACGCTGGCGCGCCATTATCAATTCCCTGACCCGTATGCGCTTTAGCTCCGCAGACGGACAGCTGGATTTGACGACGAAAACCTCCCCAGACCACCCACCGGCCGGAATGAAACCCTGGTACGCCCACGGCCAACGCAAGACCCAAAGCACACCCATTATTTTTGGTCACTGGGCCGCGCTTCAAGGTCGGGACTGTGGAGAAAATATATTCCCGCTGGATACCGGATGTGTGTGGGGAGAGCAGATGCGCTTGTTTAATTTAGATACTCGGCAATACCAGCATATTGATTGCCAAGCAGTATCCGACTAATTAATTATTCGAAGCTGCACACTCTAAAAAATTATTTTTGCGTTTCTTCGTCATCGATTGAGCTAGCCCGATGGAATAGAATAGGTAGCCGTGACATGGGCGACCGCCTCGGGGTCGCCATCAGAATAAATAAAGACTTCTCCCACCACCAGGCGCTTGCCAACTTTAATCAAACGACAGTCGCCGACAATATCTTTATCCGCCGCCGGTTTACGCAGGAAGTTAATATTCAGATTAGTGGTAACGGCCAGCGCTACCGGACCTTTAATCGCCAGAATAGCCAAATACAAAGCGACGTCGGCGACAGCCATCAAACTGGGACCGGACACCGTATTCCCCGGACGCAGATGTTTTAATTCAATCGCCTGCCGTACCTTAATCCAGCCCTCGCCAACATCATCGATAACAATACTGGTCTGCGGGAATTCCTGCTTTAAGAATTCCCCTAACTGGGCCACATTCATCGCCAGCGGAGTCGTCATTGTTCAAAGCCATCGGGGTTATTCACCTGCCAGCGCCAGGCATCTGCGACCATCGCGTCCAGATCCCGTGTCGCCTGCCAACCGAGATCACTCAGCGCTTTACCGGCATCGGCCCAACACTCGGCAATATCACCAGAGCGTTTATCCGTAATTTGATAGGGTATCGGTTTACCGCAGGCAGCTTCAAAAGCCGCGATCATTTGCAGCACCGAATAACCCTTCCCGGTACCGAGGTTCCACGCGCTAAAGCCGCTCTCTCGCTTAAGTAAATAATCCAGCGCGGCAATATGCCCCTCCACTAAATCCATAACGTGGATGTAGTCCCGCACGCCGGTGCCATCGATGGTGGCATAGGTGTCGCCAAATACGCTAACTTGTTCGCGCTTACCGACTGCGACCTGGGCGATATACGGTGCGAGATTATTGGGAATATTGCGCGGGTCTTCACCGATCTTGCCACTGGGGTGGGCTCCCACTGGATTGAAGTAGCGCAGACAGGCGATATTCCAGAAGTTCTGTTGAGTTAGCTGGTCGGCTTTGACCTGGTCTTCGAGAATATGCTCGATCATCAGTTTCGACATGCCGTAGGGGTTAGTCGCCGATCTCGGCGCAGTTTCGTTTATCGGCATCTTGGCGGTATCACCGTAGACCGTGGCCGAGGAGCTAAAGATGAGATTGCCAACCCCATGCGCTGCCATCGCCTCGCACAGGGCCATCGCGCCGCCCACGTTGTTGCTGTAATAGCGCAGAGCCTGCTCACCGGACTCTCCGACGGCCTTTAAACCCGCCATATGAATCACCGCCGCAAATTGGTGGCGCTTGAAGACTTGATCGAGGAAAGCGCGATCATTGACATCCCCAACTTCCAGCACCGGTGTTTTCCCGGTAATGTCTCCGACTCGTTGAATCGCTATCGGGTTACTATTCACTAAGCTGTCGAGTACCACGGGTTCATAGCCCGCTTCAACAGCGACAACGCAGGCGTGACTACCAATATATCCGGCGCCACCGGTAATAAGAATTTTCAATGACCCTGTCATGGTTTGCCTTTGCCGCTGAGTATTTGCTACTGAGTATTTTGCTGAGCCCTTACCTGGTAAGGCATAGCTCAACACCATAATAAGGTAATTTAGGCAAAAAAAACCCAATAAAAAGCCGGGATATGTTCCCGGCTTTTTACAATCATAAGCTAATTCATTAAATCAGCTTATTTTTGGTGCTCTTTATTCTTCGTCTACGGCCTCGAACACTTCGCCTTCTTCCACTGGAAGCGGGCGATCGACCAACTCAACATAGGCCATCGGCGCTTTATCACCGGTGCGGTAACCGCACTTCAAGATGCGCAAATAACCACCGGGGCGGCTTTCGTAGCGCGGACCTAGTTCTGAAAATAATTTACCTACCGCGGCTTTGTCGCGCAGTCGGCTAAACGCCAAACGGCGATTAGCGACGCTGTCGGTCTTTGCCATAGTAATCAATGGCTCTGCGACACGACGTAATTCTTTGGCTTTTGGCAGAGTAGTTCTGATCAACTCGTGCTCGACCAGCGAGGTGGTCATGTTGCGAAACATGGCCTTACGGTGAGAGCTGTTGCGATTCAGTTGGCGACCGCTATGGCGATGACGCATGGCTGTATTTCCTCAAGTAGCTGCAGTAGCAGCCGACGACTGTTTAATTTTAATATACCGAACTGCTAACAAGCGGTTCCGCGAGATTTTAGTTCGAGCTTATTCGCTCTCGACTCGCAAGCTGGCGGGTGGCCAGTTTTCAAGACGTAAACCCAGGGACAAACCGCGTGAAGCCAGTACATCCTTAATTTCGGTGAGGGATTTTTTACCCAGGTTAGGGGTTTTTAACAGCTCAACTTCAGTGCGCTGAATCAAATCACCAATGTAGTAAATACTTTCGGCCTTGAGACAGTTGGCCGAACGAACGGTCAGCTCAAGATCGTCTACAGGGCGCAATAAGACTGGATCAATCTCGTCTTCTTCCTGCTCAGGCTCGGCAAGTTTGTCGTTTTCGAGATTAACAAACACGGCCAATTGCTGTTGCAGAATAGTTGCGGCACGGCGAATCGCTTCTTCGGGATCAATACTGCCGTTGGTTTCCAACTCCAGTACTAATTTATCCAAATCGGTGCGCTGCTCTACTCGAGCACTTTCCACCACGTAGGAAACACGACGCACTGGGCTAAAAGACGCATCCAGCTTCAATTTACCAATGGCGCTGGTTTCTTCTTCGTCACTGCCGCGAACATCGGCGGGCTCGTAACCACGGCCACGAGCAATACGCAGATGGATTACCAACTCACCTTTACCCGTGACATGGCAAAGTACATGCTCCGGATTCTTGATTTCAACGCTGGCATCGGTCTGAATATCACCGGCAGTAACAACGCCCGCACCCTTTTTCGTCAGGGTAACCAAGGCTTCGTCTTTGCCGTGCATAACGACAGCAACATTTTTGAGGTTGAGAAGAATTTCGATAACATCTTCCTGGACACCCTCAATCGCACTGTATTCATGCAGCACGCCTTCGATTTCTACCTCGACGATGGCGCAGCCAGGCATGGAAGACAACAAAATGCGTCGCAGGGCATTCCCCAGAGTATGACCAAAGCCACGCTCTAAAGGCTCTAATATCACCTTGGCGTGCGTGGTATCGAACTCGGTGATATTAATCGTGCGGGGGGTCAACAGTTCAGTAGCGGACGTTTGCATATTTCCTCAACTCTAATTCAGACTATCACTGGGACTTATTGGGAATCTTTTCTATAAATTCTTTCGTACAAATAAAGCTAGTTCGAATGCTTTATTTAAAAAATTTACTTCGAGTAAAGTTCGACAATAAGGCTCTCGTTGATCTCGCTAGGCAAATCACCACGGTCGGGAAAACGTTTAAAAACACCTTCCATTTTAGTGGTATCGACTTCTACCCATTCAACTTCACCACGCTGACCGGCCAATTGCAGGGCAGATTGTACGCGGAGTTGTTTTTTGGCTTTCTCACGAAGACTGACAACGTCGCCTTCGTTCACCCGAAAAGACGCAATATTGGCTTTAATACCGTTAACCAAAATGCCGTTGTGAGCTACCAATTGACGAGATTCGGCGCGAGTAGAGCCAAAACCCATACGGTAGACCACATTATCCAGTCGGCGCTCCAGCAACTGCAACAAGTTCTCGCCAGTTACGCCTTGAACGCGCGCGGCTTCTTTGTAGTAGTTACGGAATTGCTTTTCGAGAACGCCGTAGATACGACGTACTTTTTGTTTTTCCCGCAGCTGTACGCCGTAATCCGACAAGCGGCTGCGACGTTGGCCATGCTGCCCGGGAATGCTATCCGCGCGACACTTGGATTCCAGCGGACGAATACCACTTTTCAAAAATAGGTCTGTGCCTTCGCGACGTGACAGTTTGCACGTTGGGCCGATATATCTTGCCATTAAATCTTCCTCTCTACACGCGGCGTTTTTTAGGCGGACGACAACCGTTGTGCGGTATGGGTGTCACGTCACTAATATTGTTGATCTTAAACCCGGCATTATTAAGCGCTCGAACCGCAGATTCGCGACCCGGTCCCGGACCTTTGACTTCGACATCAAGGCTTTGCAAACCATATTCCTGGGCGGCAAGGGCAGCGCGTTCGGCAGCAACCTGGGCAGCGAACGGGGTGCTCTTACGAGAGCCACGGAAACCAGAACCACCGGCAGTGGCCCACGACAGGGCGTTGCCCTGGCGGTCACAGATAGTCACAATGGTGTTGTTAAACGAAGCGTGTACGTGCGCAATACCGTCAATGACGGTGCGCTTTACTTTCTTCTTTACAGTTTTAGTCGGTGTCTTAGCCATAACAGTCTACGTTCGCCGGTTTATCGCTTAATGGGTTTACGCGGGCCCTTGCGGGTTCTCGCATTAGTTTTGGTGCGCTGCCCACGAAGCGGCAGATTACGGCGATGACGAATACCACGGAAACAACCGAGATCCATCAAGCGCTTGATATTCATACTGGTTTCGCGGCGTAAATCGCCTTCTACCGTATGTTGGGTGACAGCATTACGCAGTTCATCCAGCTGTGCTTCAGTAAGATCAGACATTTTAGTGGTTTCGGCAATACCCACCTGCGAGCAAATTTTCTGCGCGCGAGGGCGACCCACGCCATAGACATAGGTCAGGGATATCACTGCGTGCTTGTTGTCAGGGATATTGACACCGGCAATACGCGCCATTCACATCACTCCAATTACATTCAATTTGTTACGTTGCATTTACGAACGTCGCGTCTAAAAAAACAGCGCATTAACCCTACCGCTCTGCAAACGCAGAAAAGCGCGACAGGATAGTCGCAAAAGCTCTAAATTTCAACAGGTCATCTTCTAAGCTTGCCTTAGCTAGCCTTCTTATAACCTGCCTTCTCTCTAAACTTCTCTAACTTTGTCTTAACCTTCTCTTAACCTTGACGCTGCTTATGCCGAGGCTCAGTCTTGCAAATCACTCGCACCACACCCTGGCGCCGAACGATTTTACAGTTGCGACAGATCTTTTTAACAGACGCTCTAACTTTCATACTAAACCTCTGAAACCTTCAATATTCATTCTTGCTTAATTCATTCCTGCATAAGAACTGCATCGAAATGCGCTTACTTTTGCATTAACGAACCGTATTGTTGGGACATCATGTGGGATTGCACCTGCGCCATAAAGTCCATGGTCACTACGACCGCAATCAACAGGGATGTTCCCCCTAAGTAAAATGGTATGTTGGCGTGGGCCGTCAGTATCTGGGGAATCACACATATTATTGCAATGTAGAGTCCGCCGATAACCGTCAATCGAGTTACCACACCATCAATATAGTTTGCTGTCTGTTCTCCAGGGCGAATACCGGGTAAATAGGCATTGCCCTTCTTCAAATTGTCAGCCACTTCTTTGGGATTAAACACCAGAGCCGTGTAAAAAAAGCAGAAAAATATAATCAATGCCGCAAACAACAACAGGTGCAGCGGTTGGCCCGGCCCAAGGAAATACGATACATCTTGCAACCAGCCCGGAGCGCCCGAACCCTGACCAAACATTTGTGTCACCGTAGCCGGAAACAACAGCAGGCTACTGGCAAAAATTGCCGGGATAACACCCGCCATATTAACCTTCAGCGGCAAATGGCTGCTCTGCTGACCATAGGCGCGACGACCCTGTTGCCGCTGTGCATAATTCACTGTAATCCGACGCTGGCCCCGCTCCATATGTACAATCACGTACACGATGCCGATGGCAAATAAGGCCACACCAACTAACAGCACTGGCGCCAAATCCCCTTGCCGAGCCGACTCAAACGCCTGCCCTACTGCACGTGGCAAACCTGCGACGATACCGGTAAAAATAAGCATCGAGATGCCGTTACCAATACCGCGCTCGGTAATTTGCTCGCCGAGCCACATCATAAACATCGCGCCGGTCACCAAAGATGTAATGCCGGTAATATAAAACGTGGCTCCGGGGTAGTAGGCTAAACCCTGACCCGCTAAACCAAAGGTCATTCCGGTGCCTTGAACCAAAGCCAGTAGCAAGGTGAAGTAACGCGTCATCTGCGTAATCTTACGTCGCCCCGCATCACCTTCTTTTTTCAGTTGCGCTAACGAGGGTGTAACCGCCGTCATCAGCTGCATAATAATAGAGGCCGAAATATAGGGCATAACCCCTAGCGCCATAATACTCATGCGCTCCAGCGCACCACCGGAAAACATATTGAACATGCCCAGGATAGTGCCCTGGTTTTGTTCAAACAGTGCCGCCACTCGATCGGGATCGATACCGGGTACCGGGATGTGTGTCCCAATTCGGTAAATCACAATCGCCAACAATAAAAAGCGCAACCGAGCCCATAGCTCGCCTAAACCTTTTTGATTGACTGGCGGTATATTTTTCGCCATGAGCTTAGGCTTCTACCTTCCCGCCAAGGGCTTCCAGCGCGGCGCGAGCACCTTTGCTAATGCCTAAACCTTTGATCGTTACTGCTCGGGTCAACTCACCGGACAAAAATATTTTGGCGCGGGTAATAGAGGCGTTAATCAAGCCCGCTTTGCGCAGCGCTTCAATATCGACCACGTCACCTTCAATCAGATTTAATTCAGCGAGTCGAATCTCGGCACTGACACGAGAGATACGGCTGGTAAAACCAAACTTGGGCAAACGCTTCTGCAAAGGCATTTGACCGCCTTCAAAACCGGGGCGAACTCTACCGCCACTGCGAGCTTTTTGACCTTTATGACCGCGACCTGCAGTCTTGCCCAGGCCGCTGCCGATACCACGGCCAACGCGCTTACCTGCTTTAACTCGACCGGGGGCCGGACTTAATGTATTCAGATGCATCTTAAGACTCCTCGACCTTGAGCAAGTAACTAATTTTATTGACCATGCCGCGTACTGAAGGCGTATCTTCTACCTCAACGGTCTGGCCAATGCGACGCAAACCCAGGCCAGTAAGGCAAGCTCTATGGTTTTTCAGCCGGCCAATGCCGCTTTTTAACTGCGTTAACTTGATCATTTTGTCAGCCATTTCTCAGCCACTTCCTTAAACTTTAGCAAACTGCTGTTTATTTCTATTACCTGTTCTTATACAGGTGTTATGCCGGTGTCGTGCCGGTAAAACACCAGCACAGACTCTGGGAAAAACTCTAGTTGAGTATTTCTTCCATTGTCTTGCCACGCTTCGCTGCGACATCGTCGGGAGCGCGCATTTCTTTCAAACCTTTAAACGTAGCTCGCACCACGTTAACTGGGTTGGTCGAACCGTAGCACTTAGCCAACACGTTCTGTACCCCAGCCAATTCCAATACTGCGCGCATCGCACCACCGGCAATAACGCCAGTACCGTCAGATGCAGGCTGCATATAAACCTTTGAAGCGCCGTGATTGCTTTTAATAGCGTACTGCAGCGTTGTGCCATTGAGATCTACATCGATCATATTGCGACGCGCAGCTTCCATCGCTTTTTGGATCGCCAGCGGCACTTCACGTGCTTTACCGCGGCCAAAGCCAACACGTCCATTGCCGTCACCGATGACCGTCAATGCGGTGAAACCGAAGATGCGACCACCTTTAACAGTTTTGGCAACGCGGTTCACTTGAACCAATTTTTCCGTCAGGCCGTCATTAGGCTCGACATCACGGGAATTTTTCTTAGCCATGCTTTAACCTTTTAAAATTGCAAGCCGCCGGCACGGGCAGCATCAGCCAGGGCCTTAACTCGGCCGTGATATTTAAATCCACCGCGATCAAATGCTACGGTTTTAACACCGGCAGCGACCGCACGTTCGGCAATTAAAGCACCGACCGCAGTGGCCGCACTCACATTACCGGTAATTGACGTTCGCAAACTCGCATCAAGCGTGGAAGCAGAAGCCACTACCGCATCACCAGTCGCAACAGGTTGGATAATCTGCGCGTAAATATGTCGAGGCGTGCGGTAAATACACAAGCGGGTTGCCCCTAGCTCGCGGATCTTGGCACGCGCACGACGGGCGCGGCGAATACGGGATATTTTCTTGTCGCTCATAATTCTACTCAGTTACTTTTTCTTGGCTTCTTTACGACGCACGTGTTCGTCGGAATAACGTACACCTTTACCTTTGTAGGGCTCGGGCGGACGGAAGGCTCGAATTTCAGCCGCGGCCTGACCGAGCAACTGCTTGTCGGCACTTTTAAGCACAACCTCAGTCTGGCTTGGCGTCGCCGCGCTCACGCCCGCTGGTAATTCATATACCACCGGGTGGGAAAAACCCAGGGTAAGGTTAAGCTTTTGACCTTGCGCCTGCGCACGGTAACCAACCCCAATTAAGGTTAGTTTTTTCTCAAAGCCGGCGCTCACCCCGATTACCATATTGTTAACCAAGGCGCGCATGGTACCTGCCATCGCGTTAGATGCCTTGTCACCATGTTTGGGGGCGAAAGTGAGGACATTGTCCTCGTGCTTCACGACCACCGAATGGTGCACCGACAAATTCAACGAACCGTTACCACCTTTGACAGCAACGTCATTGGCGTTCAGCTTCACTTCTACGCCTGCAGGAATTCCTACAGGATTACTGGCTACTCTGGACATATTGGTTTCTCGTCAGAATACCGTACATAAAACTTCGCCACCGACACCGGCAGCCCGTGCAGCGCGATCAGTCATCACACCATTGCTGGTAGAAATAACTGCTATACCCAATCCGCCACGCACTTTCGGCAGATCTCCGGCACCGGCATAACGCCGTAGCCCAGGGCGACTGGCACGCGCAATCTCTTCGATTACCGGTCGGCCAGCAAAATATTTTAGCTCAATCGCTAATTCTTTCTTCACCTCACCGGAGATCGAAAAACCAGTGATATAACCTTCGTCCTGTAATACCTGGGCGACGGCCATTTTAAGTCCGGAGCACGGCATGGAAACCGTTTCCTTATTACGAGCGTGGGCGTTTCTGACACGAGTCAGCATATCCGCCAGAGAGTCTTGCATACTCATCGTTTTTCTTTACTCCTATCCCTTATTGGGGACTGACTTAACAGGGGTCTTAAGCGACCTTACCAACTAGCCTTAACCAGGCCAGGGACATCACCGCGCATTGCGGCTTCCCTTAATTTATGACGACACAAACCAAACTTGCGGTATACCCCATGAGGGCGACCAGTAATCCGGCAGCGGCGACGCTGACGTACTGGGCTTGCATCGCGAGGCAGTTTTTGAAACTGCATTTGCGCTTCCCAACGCTCGTCGTCGGAGGCATTTACATCACTAATGATAGCCTTTAAACGAGCGTGTTTAGCAGCGTATTTTGCTACTGTTTTAGTGCGCTTTTTTTCGCGCTCGACCATGGATGTCTTTGCCATGTCTACTTAACCTTTCAGCGGAAAGTTAAAGGCGCGCAAAAGTGCACGGCCCTGGTCATCATTGCTTGCAGTCGTCGTAATCGTAATATCCAGACCGCGCAACTTATCAATTTTATCGTAGTCAATTTCCGGGAAAATGATTTGCTCAGTCACACCCATTGAGAAATTGCCGCGACCGTCAAAGGATTTCGCGTTAATACCGCGGAAATCGCGAATCCGTGGAATAGCGACGCAAATCAGTCGCTCCAAAAATTCGTACATACGCTCGCTACGCAGCGTTACCTTGCAACCTACCGGCCAACCGTCGCGAATTTTAAAACCCGCGATGGATTTGCGCGCCAGATTGACGACGGGCTTTTGCCCGGCAATCAAGGTCAAGTCGCGCAGCGCGTGCTCGAGTATCTTCTTGTCAGTAACCGCTTCACCGACACCCATATTAAGAGTGATTTTGGTGATTTTAGGTACCTGCATGACATTGTCTAAGCTCAGCTCTTCTTTGAGCTTGCCGACAATCTCTTTTTTGTAAACTTCCTGAAGCCTTGCCATTTCGATCTAACCTATCAGCCGTCTACGTTTTCGCCATTGGATTTAAATACGCGGACTTTTTTACCGTCGTCCGACACATTAAAACCCACTCGATCCGCCTTACTTGTGGCCGGATTAAAGATGGCTACATTAGAAGCCTGAATCGGCCCCTCTTTTTCAATAATGCCGCCAGCAACATTCATCTGCGGATTGGGTTTCTGGTGCTTTTTAAGCATTTGCACACCGGATACCAGCAAGCGTCCGTCGTCGAGCACTTTAAGTACTTTACCGCGTCGCCCTTTATCCCGACCCGCCATCACGACAACTTCGTCGTCGCGTTTAATTTTTTTCATTGACATAATTTGGTTCTCTCTGACCTAGAGTACTTCGGGAGCAAGCGAAACAATTTTCATAAACTTTTCGCTGCGTAACTCACGGGTAACTGGTCCAAAAATACGTGTACCGATTGGCGCCAACTGTGGATTCAGCAATACCGCTGCATTGTCGTCAAACTTGATCAAGCTGCCATCGGCACGTCGTACGCCTTTTCTAGTGCGTACAACAACTGCGTCCATCACCTGGCCTTTTTTAACTTTGCCGCGAGGAATTGCTTCCTTAACAGTAACTTTAATAACGTCACCAATCGCTGCATAACGGCGATGGGAACCGCCCAGCACCTTGATACACATTACCCGGCGGGCACCGCTATTGTCTGCTACATCCAGGTAAGTTTGCGTTTGTATCATTGTAAATCTCCAGGCCTCTCAAATAGCGCGTCGTTAAATTTCGACGGCGCGCTCTACAATTTCTACCAGCTTCCAAGACTTACTCTTAGACAAAGGCCGGGTTTCCGCAATAGTGATTAAATCACCCGCGTTGCAATCATTGTTTTCGTCGTGCGCTTTAATCTTAGTAGACTTACTAATAACCTTGCCGTACACCGGGTGCTTTACGCGGCGCTCGATCAAAACGGTCACACTTTTGTCCATCTTGTCGCTGACCACTTTTCCAGACAGCGTACGCGCAGCTTTTTCTGTCATCACGTCTTTCTCTGTCATAATCAGTTACCTGCCTTCTCGTTCTTAATGCTACTCAGCACGGTTTTGATGCGGGCAATATTACGACGCGCCTGCTTCACTTCGTGATCGCCGTTTAACTGGCCCGTGGCTTTTTGCATGCGCAGCTTGAACTGTCGTTCACGTTGCTCTAACAACGCTGCCTGCAATTCTTCAGCAGAGAGCTTGTTCAAATCACTCGATTTCATCACATCACCGACCGTTTAACAAAGGCTGTCGCCACTGGAAGTTTGGACGCCGCCAACTGAAAAGCTTCGCGTGCCACTTCTTCTGGCACCCCATCCATTTCGTACAATACTCGTCCGGGCTGAATTAACGCGACCCAGTACTCAACATTGCCCTTACCCTTACCCATACGTACCTCGAGAGGTTTCTGGGTAATCGGCTTATCTGGAAACACTCGAATCCAGATCTTTCCGCCGCGCTTAATATGGCGAGTCATAACTCGCCGCGCCGCTTCGATTTGACGGGCCGTTAAACGACACCGACCAACGGATTTAAGACCGAATTCACCGAAGCTTACTTTGTTCCCGCGCTGAGCAAGACCACGATTCCGGCCTTTCATCTGTTTGCGAAATTTTGTCCGTTTTGGTTGCAGCATAACGCTCGCCTCTGCTCCTCAACTATGTCTTTGCGGACGGTTTTTTGGGAGTGGAATTCTCAGCTTCTTCACCGCCGAGTACTTCACCTTTAAATATCCACACTTTGACACCAATAATGCCGTAGGTGGTTGCAGCCTCAGCTGCCGCGTAATCAATATCAGCTCTAAACGTATGCAAGGGCACTCGACCTTCGCGATACCATTCTGAACGTGCGATTTCAGCACCACCCAGACGACCACCAATTTGAATCTTTACGCCTTTTGCACCTTGTCGCATCGCGTTCTGCACGGCGCGCTTCATGGCGCGGCGAAACATAACTCGACGCTCTAGCTGCTGTGTTACATTTTCTGCAACTAACTTCGCATCCAAATCCGGCTTACGAATTTCTTCGATATTAATATGAACCGGGACACCCATAGCGACAGATACTTCTGCACGCAACTTATCGACGTCCTCGCCTCTTTTACCTATCACAATCCCAGGGCGTGCCGTGTGGATGGTGATACGCGCAGAGTCTGATGGTCGCTCTATCTCAATCCGACTTACCGAAGCATGGGACAATTTTTTGTTAATAAGATCACGAACGCGCAAATCCGCATTCAACTTATCGGCGTAATCGCCCTTGTCCGCATACCAGGTCGAAGCATGTTTTTTAACAATGCCAAGCCGAATACCCGTTGGATGTACTTTCTGACCCATGTCAGCTCCCGTTTTTCTGTTTACGCCTCGGCCACTTTGACCGTGATGTGACAGCTACGTTTAAAAATCCGATCACCGCGACCCTTGGCACGCGCTCGCATGCGCTTTTGGGTCGTCGCTTCATCCACAAAAATTGTGGACACCTTAAGCTCATCAACATCTGCGCCGTCATTGTGCTCGGCATTGGCAATCGCCGACTCAAGCACTTTTTTAATAACGTCCGCACCCTTCTTATTACTGAAGGCCAGGATATCGAGGGCACGCTCTACGCTTTGGCCCCGAATCTGATCTGCTACCAACCGGGCTTTCTGCGCGGAAAGCTGTGCGCCTTTTAATTTCGCCGCCACTTCGATACTCATATCAGTCTACCTTTTAGCCTTTTTGTCAGCTACGTGGCCTCGATAGGTGCGCGTTGCCGCGAACTCACCCAACTTGTGACCGACCATTTCTTCGTTAACCAATACCGGCACGTGCTGTCGCCCGTTATGGATTGCAATGGTTAAGCCGACCATTTGCGGCAAAATCATTGACCGTCGAGACCAGGTTTTAATCGGTCGTCGATCGTTACTTTCTGCTGCCGTCTCAACCTTCTTCATCAGGTGTAGATCAACAAACGGACCTTTTTTAAGTGAGCGTGGCACGACTCAATCCTCTATTTGGTTCAATTACCGGGCTTTACGACGTCTGACAATCAAATCGTCAGTACGCTTATTTTTCCGGGTCTTATATCCTTTGGCCGGGGTACCCCAGGGACTAACCGGGTGACGCCCACCAGACGTTTTACCTTCACCACCACCATGCGGGTGATCTACCGGGTTCATTGCTACACCGCGTACTGTTGGACGCACACCGCGCCAGCGCGTGGCTCCAGCCTTACCCAGTGAGCGCAAATTGTGATCGCTATTAGAAACTTCACCAATAGTCGCTCTACAATCGGACAACACTTTGCGCATTTCACCACTGCGTAAGCGCAACGTGGCATAGCGGCCTTCGCGGGCAATCAACTGCGCAGAAGTTCCTGCGCTACGCACCAACTGTGCGCCTTTACCAACTTTTAACTCAACACAGTGCACTACGCTACCAACGGGAACGCTGCGCAAAGGCAGACAGTTACCGGGCTTAACTGGAGCGCCCTGGCCGGAGCGTACTTCGTCACCGGCATTCAAACCTTTAGGAGCGATAATGTAACGACGCTCACCATCTTGATAACACAACAGAGCGATATAAGCCGTGCGGTTGGGGTCGTACTCGAGACGCTCAACCTTGGCCGGAATACCGTCTTTATTGCGCTTAAAATCAATAACGCGGTAATGCTGCTTGTGACCACCACCACGATGTCGGGTAGTAATCTGACCACTATTATTACGGCCACCGGTTTTTGACTTCTTCTCTAACAAAGGCGCATACGGATCGCCCTTGTGAAGATCCGGATTGACCACGCTGACCACAAAACGGCGGCCTGGCGATGTCGGTTTTCTCTTAATTACTGGCATCAGCTCAGCCCCTTAATCCATGCTCGCGAAATCAATGTCCTGACCTTCGGCCAGACGCACGTAGGCTTTTCTCCAATCCGAACGTCGGCCAAGACCGTTGCTCGTACGCTTGGTTTTACCTTTCACATTAACCACGCTAACTTGCTCAACCTGCACATCGAACAATGCTTCGACGGCCTGCTTAACTTCAACTTTAGTGGCGGTGGTCGCTACCTGAAACACGATTTGATTCGAGTTCTCGGCGGCCAGCGTCGATTTCTCGGAAACATGCGGCCCCAACAATATTTGATACATGCGTTCGCGATTCATGCCAGCACCTCTTCAAACTTCTTCAGCGCCGAGACGGTCACCAGAACCTTGTCAAAGCGGATCAGGCTTACCAGGTCGGCTGCGGCCACATCACACACGCCCACTTTATGGAGGTTACGCGCGGACAAATGCAGGTTTTGGCTAACTTCCTCAGCAACGATAAGCACGTTGTCGAGGCTATATTCTTTTAGTTTTTGCACCAGCTCTTTAGTCTTCGGTGCTGCCAAATCAAACTCGTTAACTACGAGCAGACGATCCTGGCGAGCCAGCTCAGACAATACCGAGCGAAAGGCTGCGCGGTACATCTTACGATTAATTTTTTGCCCATGATCTTGCGGCTTCGCTGCAAAGGTCACCCCGCCGCTGCGCCAAATCGGGCTGCGGATGGTACCAGAACGAGCACGACCCGTGCCTTTTTGTTTCCAGGGCTTTCTGCCGCCGCCGGAGACTTCCGAGCGCGTCTTTTGCGCTCGACTACCCTGACGCCCACCGGCTAAAAATGCCGTTACCGCCTGGTGTACTAAATCTTCATTAAATTCCCGAGCAAACGTGTCGTCGGAAACCGTAACTGTTCCCGCTTTACCGCCGGGATTGACAATAGCTAATTCCATTGCTGCCCCCTTAAGCCTTAACCGACGGATGGACTAACAGATCGCCACCATTGGCGCCCGGTACCGATCCTTTCACTAATAACAAGCTGCGTTCGACATCGACTCGAACCACTTCGAGACTCTGCACGGTTACGCGCTCCGCACCCATATGGCCGGCCATTTTTTTACCTTTGAATACGCGACCCGGCGTCTGGTTCTGACCAATCGAGCCAGGAGCCCGGTGAGCCAGAGAGTTACCGTGAGTTGCGTCTTGCATTTGGAAGTTCCAGCGCTTGATCACGCCGGCGAAACCTTTGCCTTTAGAAGTACCGCTGACGTCGATTTTCTGACCCGCTGTAAAGCGATCAACGGCAATCAGACCGCCGGGCTCGAGACCTTCCATTTCGGCAGCATCAGCCCGAAACTCCCACAAGCCACGGCCCGCTTCGGTTCCAGCTTTGCCAAAATGGCCAGCCTGAGATTTTGTGACACGAGAAGATTTACGTGCGCCTACAGTGACCTGCAAGCCCAGATAGCCGTCCGTAGCCTCAGTTTTAACCTGAGTAATACGGTTGGGCTGAATTTCAATCACCGTGACCGGGATCGAGATGCCATCGTCGGTAAAGACGCGGGTCATGCCGCATTTGCGGCCGACCATTCCAATAGTCATTGCTATATCAACCTCTCAGTGTATGGGGCTATTACCCGCTATGGCCGCCCATTTCAGAGCGTCACACAACCAACTTTCGCCGGTTAAATTAATGTGTATCTTGCTTTACTATAAATCTTTACTTTAACGCTTAACTTTAAATCTTTGCTGTTCGATCTTCTCTACTTAGCAGCTTATCTACTACTTAGCCAAGGCTGATCTGAACATCTACGCCAGCGGCGAGATCGAGCTTCATCAAGGCATCAACGGTTTTTTCGCTGGGCTCAAGAATATCGAGCATGCGCTTGTGCGTGCGAATCTCATACTGGTCCCGCGCGTCTTTGTTGACGTGGGGAGAAATCAGTACGGTAAACCGCTCTTTGCGTGTTGGCAGCGGAATCGGACCGCGAACCTGAGCGCCAGTGCGACGAACTGTATCTACAATTTCCTGGGTCGAAGCATCGATCAGCTTATGATCAAAGGCTTTGAGACGAATTCTGATGCGCTGGTCCTGCATGAACTTTGTCGCTCCAATAATTGCTGCTATTTACTGCCCGAGGGCGGTAAATTCAGGGGCCGGCAACACCGTGCTACCCTAAAAAAGAGGCGGAATTTTACGTTCGCACCCCTAGGGTGTCAAGGGAAATCGCAAGCTTCAGCGAATTAAACACCCTTATTTTTGCCTGACTCGGTTTATTCCCTCCAACCGGGGACGCAAACCTAAAGTCAAGCCCTAAAACCGCTTTATACAGGGCGTTCACCGAACACCCTGCACTCAACACTCGTCCGTTTTACTTTACTCGATTTACTTTACTCGATGATCTTGGCAACAACGCCCGCACCAACCGTACGGCCGCCTTCGCGAATCGCAAAGCGCAGACCTTCTTCCATCGCAATCGGGGCGATCAAAGTGACACTCATTTGCACGTTATCACCGGGCATGACCATTTCTACGCCTTCCGGTAACTCACAGGCGCCAGTAACGTCGGTGGTACGGAAGTAGAACTGGGGACGATAGCCTTTAAAGAACGGCGTGTGACGGCCGCCTTCGTCTTTGCTCAACACATAGACTTCGGCTTCAAACCTGGTGTGCGGGGTGATGGAACCGGCTTTAGCCAGTACCTGACCACGCTCGACGTCTTCGCGCTTGGTACCGCGCAGTAAGACACCAACGTTCTCGCCAGCACGACCTTCGTCGAGCAGCTTGCGGAACATCTCAACACCGGTACAGGTGGTGCTGACGGTGTCTTTGATGCCGATGATGGAGATGTCTTCGCCGACTTTGACGATGCCACGCTCGATACGACCTGTTACTACGGTACCGCGACCAGAGATGGAGAACACGTCTTCGATGGGCATCAGGAATGCGCCGTCAATGGCACGCTCGGGCTCGGGAATGTAGCTGTCGAGAGTTTCGACTAGCTTCTTCACGGCGGTGGTACCCAGCTCGTTGTCGTCTTTGCCTTCCAGGGCCATCAGTGCCGAACCGGGAATGATGGGGGTGTCGTCACCGGGGAATTCGTAGAGGTCGAGCAGCTCGCGCAGCTCCATTTCGACCAGTTCGATCATTTCGTTATATTCTTCTGAACCGACACCGCCGCAATCTTCGGCCAGCAGGTCAGCTTTGTTCAGGAAGACGACAACATAAGGAACGCCGACCTGACGCGACAGCAGGATGTGCTCGCGGGTTTGTGGCATGGGGCCATCGGTGGCACCACAGACCAGAATAGCGCCATCCATTTGAGCAGCACCGGTGATCATGTTTTTAACGTAATCGGCGTGACCGGGGCAATCCACGTGGGCGTAGTGACGATTCGGTGAATCGTACTCGACGTGGGAGGTAGCAATGGTGATGCCGCGCTCGCGCTCTTCGGGGGCGTTATCGATGCCGTCAAAGGCCACGGCTTCGCCGTTGCCCCAGGTTTCCGCACAGACGCGCGTCAGCGCTGCCGTCAAAGTGGTTTTACCATGATCCACGTGACCAATGGTACCCACGTTGACGTGGGGCTTATTACGTTCAAACTTTTCCTTTGCCACAATAGGCTCCTCTTAAACTATTTGTTAATACTAAATTAAATTGCCGAAAACAAAATTAACGATTTTCGATAATATCTCTCGCGATATTGGCGGGTGCCTCGGAATACTTGAGGAACTCCATGGTAAAGGTTGCACGACCTTGCGTAGCTGAACGCACATCGGTCGCGTAACCAAACATCTCCGCCAGGGGCACCTCGGCAGTAACCACCTTGCCGGCACTGATGTCTTCCATATTTAAAATCACTCCGCGACGGCGATTCAAATCGCCCACCACGTCGCCCATATTTGCCTCTGGCATCACCACTTCAACCTTCATGGCGGGCTCCAGCAATACTGCGCCACCCTCCTGGGCCAGGTGCTTACAGGCAATGGAGCCGGCAACCTTAAACGCTATTTCGCTGGAATCCACATCGTGGAAAGAACCATCGTACAAAGTCGCTTTTAAGCCCAACAATGGGTAGCCGGCGAGCACACCGTTTTTCATTTGCTCGTCAATACCTTTTTCGACCGCGGGAATATACTCCTTTGGAACCACGCCGCCAACAACTTCGTTGACGAAAAGCAAACCTTCTTCTCCATCGTCGCGCGGCTCAAACCTGATCCAGACATGGCCGTACTGACCGCGACCGCCCGACTGGCGTACAAACTTGCCTTCAATTTCGCAGGTATTGCGAATCGCTTCGCGGTAAGCCACCTGCGGATTACCGATATTCGCCTCAACGTCAAACTCGCGACGCATGCGATCCACCAACACATCCAGATGCAACTCACCCATACCGGAAATAATGGTTTGGCCGCTCTCTTCATCCGTCTTAACCCGGAACGAAGGGTCCTCCTGCGCCAACTTACCCAGCGCGACACCCATTTTTTCCTGATCCGCCTGGGATCTCGGCTCTACCGCCACCGAAATGACCGGCTCCGGGAACTCCATACGCTCCAGCGTAATCACATTGCCCACGGCGCACAGCGTGTCGCCGGTGGTCACATCTTTCAGACCAATCGCGGCGGCGATATCACCGGCGCGAATTTCGTTAATTTCTTCGCGCTGATTGGCGTGCATTTGCACCATTCGACCAATACGCTCTTTTTTACCCTTGATGGGGTTAAATACGGCGTCGCCCTGCTTCATCACGCCGGAATACACCCGCACAAACGTTAAGGTGCCGACAAAAGAGTCGGTGGCGATTTTAAAGGCCAGAGCGGAAAACGGCGCGTCATCCTGAGCGGCACGACCTTCTTTCTCGCCATTCTCCAGCAAACCTTCAATCGGCTTAACTTCGGTGGGCGCGGGTAAGTACTCGACAACCGCATCCAGCACCGCCTGCACGCCTTTATTCTTAAAAGCAGAACCACCAAATACCGGCACCACCTCATTCGCTAGCGTGCGAATGCGAATACCCTGCTTAATCTCTGCCTCGCTCAGCTCAATGCCTTCGAGGTATTTTTCCATCAACTCTTCGTTGGCTTCGGCGGCGCACTCAACCAGGTCTTCGCGCATGCTGGCGCACTCGCCCAACAATTCGGCCGGTATGTCCTGGTACTCAAAGGTCATACCCTGGTCGGCTTCGTTCCAGACGATGGCTTTCATCTTGATCAAATCAACAACGCCGCCAAACTCTTCCTCGGCGCCGATGGTCATCTGCATCGGAATCGCGTTGGCGCCCAGGCGCTCCTTAAGCTGCGCGACGACTTCCTTAAAATCTGCGCCCGCGCGATCCATCTTGTTGACGAACACTACGCGTGGCACTTCGTATTTATTCGCCTGCCGCCACACAGTTTCCGTTTGCGGCTGCACCCCGGAAGAACCACACAGCACGACGACCGCGCCATCGAGCACTCGCAGCGAACGCTCTACTTCGATAGTAAAATCAACGTGTCCTGGGGTATCAATAATATTGACGCGGTGCTCGTCAAACTGAGCATCCATGCCGCGCCAAAAACAGGTGGTCGCCGCAGAAGTGATGGTAATACCACGCTCCTGCTCTTGCTCCATCCAGTCCATGGTGGCAGCGCCATCGTGGACTTCGCCCATTTTGTGCGACAAGCCCGTATAAAACAGCACCCGTTCGGTGGTCGTGGTCTTGCCCGCATCGACGTGCGCAACAATGCCTATATTTCGATATCGGGCGATGGGCGTATTGCGTGCCACTATGTAATCCCCAAAAAAAATATTACCCCAGAACCGCGAAAGGCGGCCATGCTAGCCGCCCTCCGATGAATACTGTACGAATGCTTAAGGTGTAATCGCGCGCTTTGTTACTTTAATAAAACGACAACACACGCAGATCAAACAAATTAAAAGCGGTAATGCGAAAACGCTTTGTTGGCTTCTGCCATGCGGTGAACATCTTCCCGCTTTTTAACCGCGCCACCCTTGCTCTGTGCGGCATCGGATATTTCGCCAGCCAGACGCTGCGCCATAGACTTCTCGCTGCGACCGCGCGCGAAGTCAACTAACCAGCGCATGGCTAATGCCGTGCGACGTGACGCACGCACTTCAACTGGCACCTGGTAAGTTGCTCCACCGACTCGGCGAGACTTAACTTCAACCATGGGTGCAATGTTGTCCAGCGCTTCTTGAAACACTTCTACTGGATCGCGCTTCATGCGCTCTTCAACCGTAGCCAGCGCACCGTAGACAATGCTCTCTGCGACCGATTTTTTACCACTGACCATAACGTGGTTCATAAATTTGGCCAACGTAATATTGCCGTACTTAGGATCGGGCAGGATTTCACGTTTGGCGACAACTCTTCTTCTTGGCATAACTCTCTCTTTCTCTCTTCAGGTGATTCTGGAACCGACTGCGTTTTTATTTAAATGTACTGCGTCTAAATAAAAAACTGCCGTCCAGCCTTACTTATGTCGATTACATTATCGACCAAATAACGTTTAAACTTTTAGCTTAAGCCTTGGGGCGCTTAGTGCCGTACTTTGAACGACGCTGTTTGCGGCCATCGACACCGGAGGTATCGAGACTGCCGCGCACGGTGTGATAACGCACACCAGGCAAATCTTTAACACGACCACCGCGGATCAGTACCACGCTGTGCTCCTGCAAGTTGTGGCCTTCGCCACCAATATAAGAGCTCACTTCGTAACCACTGGTGAGCCTGACCCGACATACTTTACGCATGGCTGAGTTGGGCTTCTTTGGGGTAGTGGTGTAAACGCGCGTACACACACCACGCCGCTGTGGGCAGCTCTGCAAAGCAGGTACATCGCTCTTTACGACTCTGCGTTTTCTCGGCTTGCGAACCAGCTGGTTAACCGTTGCCATTAATCACTTACTCCAAAATTGTAAAATGCCTTCTCGGAAGGCTTTAATTTGCTTATTCGCGCAAATCCTTGCTGATCTAAATACCCAGACGACCGGGCCGCCTGGAACAAAAAACTCGCTCTTTAGCGGCAACACTAGCCACCAAAAGGACGCGCGATTCTATAGAGCTACCGGTCTCGCGTCAAGCGTACCGGGGCTTGCGGCCAACACTTTCAGCTATTACGCACGCCGAAAGTCGAAAATAGACGATCTCGCAATACCGACTGCGAGACCGCCTAAGGCAAACCGCTATTCGTCGTCTTCAGCACTCAGTGCTTCGGACAATGCCGCTTCAACATCCATAGCGGAGGCGCTGGCCTGCTCGGCGTTGACCTGCTCCTTCGCTTTGAGACGCTGACTGTGGAAAGACAAGCCCGTACCCGCCGGAATCAAGCGTCCCACAACCACGTTTTCTTTCAGGCCGCGAAGACCATCGACCTTGCCAGTCACCGACGCTTCGGTCAGCACTCGCGTAGTCTCCTGGAAAGAAGCCGCCGAAATAAAGCTCTCGGTCGCCAGCGAGGCCTTGGTAATGCCCAGCAACATACGCTCGATCTGCGCAGTAATCTTACCTTCGGCCTGCAAGGCTTCGTTGACTTCACCGACCTGGTGATATTCAACCTGCTCACCTTTGATAAAGTCAGAATCACCGGACTCAAGGATGTCGGCTTTGCGCAACATTTGCCGCACGATAACCTCAATGTGCTTATCGTTGATCTTCACACCCTGGAGGCGGTAAACCTCCTGAATTTCATTGACGATGTAGTTGGCCAGGGCCTCAACACCTTTGAGTCGCAGAATATCGTGAGAATTGGACGGTCCTTCTGAAATAACTTCGCCCTTTTCAACGTGCTCACCTTCGTAAACACCAAGCTGACGCCACTTGTGAATCAGCTCTTCGTAGACCTCGTTACCATCGCTCGGAGTAATCACCAGGCGACGCTTGCCTTTGGTTTCCTTACCAAAACTAACGGTACCCGACACTTCGGCAAGAATTTCCGGATGCTTTGGCTTCCGCGCTTCGAACAAATCCGCTACCCGTGGCAAACCGCCGGTAATATCGCGCGTTTTTGAACCCGCTTGAGGAATCCGTGCAATCACGTCACCGACGCCTACCGTATCGCCATCATTGATGGTGATAATTGCGTTAGTCGCCAACATGTAATGCGCTGGAACCGTAGAGTTAGGGAAAAACATTTCCTTACCCTTGGAGTCGAGCAAAGTGATCATCGGCTTCAGCTCTTTACCCGCTGCCGGCCGCTCGTTGGGATCAATAACCGCAGTACTGGTCAAACCCGTCATTTCGTCGGTTTGGCTGCGAATTGTCAGTCCATCTTCCATACCGGAGAACGCGACCTTTCCCTCTACCTCAGTAACGATGGGGTGAGTGTGCGGATCCCAGGTAGCAACGATGGCTCCCGCCTCGACATCCGCACCGTCTTTTACCTTGATGACCGCGCCATAGGGCAATTTGTAGCGTTCGCGCTCGCGATTATTTTCGTCGGCGATCGCCAGACCGGTGGAACGCGATACCACGACCAGCTCGCCGTTCTTGCGCTCGGCAACTTTGGCATTCACCAGACGCACGGTACCGCCAATCTTAACCTGAACATTATCGGCTGCCGACGCTCGCGAGGCCGCTCCACCAATGTGGAAAGTACGCATGGTGAGCTGTGTACCCGGCTCACCAATGGATTGCGCAGCAATAACACCAACCGCTTCACCGGGGTTAATGCGATGTCCGCGGGCCAGATCGCGACCGTAGCACTGGGCGCAAATACCGTAGCGGGTTTCGCAGGTAATCGGCGAGCGCACCAACAGTTCGTCGATGTTTTCCCGTTCGATCAACTCAACTAATTTTTCATCGAGCATGGTATCCGCAGGCACCACGACTTTCTTGGTGCCGGGCTTGCAAACATCGTTCACCACAATACGACCGAGGATACGATCACCCAGAGATTCAATGGTGTCGCCGCCTTCAATAACCGGAGTCATCAACAGACCCTGATCGGTACCACAGTCGATTTCGGTAACCACCAAATCTTGCGACACATCAACCAGACGCCGAGTCAGATAACCGGAGTTAGCAGTTTTCAACGCGGTATCGGCCAAGCCCTTACGCGCGCCGTGAGTCGAGATAAAGTACTGCAGTACACTCAAGCCTTCACGGAAGTTTGCGGTAATCGGCGTTTCAATAATGGAGCCGTCGGGACGCGCCATCAAACCACGCATACCGGCGAGCTGACGAATCTGCGCGGGGGAACCCCGTGCACCAGAATCCGCCATCACGTATACCGAGTTGAAGGATTTTTGGTCGACTTCGTTGCCGTCGCGATCGATCACTTTTTCTTTCGAAATCACGTCCATCATCGACTTGGCGACCAGGTCGTTGGCACGGGACCAAATATCGATCACCTTGTTGTACTTCTCTCCCTGGGTTACCAAACCGGAAGCAAACTGACCTTCGATTTCGAGCACTTCCTGCTCGGCTTCGCTAATGATCTGCGCTTTCTCGTCGGGGATAACAAAGTCATCCACACCGATGGAAACACCAGACTTAGTGGAGAAGTCAAAACCGGTGTACATCAGCTGATCGGCAAAGATAACCGTGTCTTTCAAACCCAGTGTGCGATAGCAATGGTTAAGAATTCGCGAGATGGCTTTTTTGTTCATATCCTGGTTGATATGCTCAAAGCCAATACCTGCAGGTACGATGCTCCACAACAGAGCGCGACCTACGGTGGTGTCCATAATGGGCTGACGGGTATGAGCGACGCCTTCCTCATCGAAAGTCGTTTCAGTAATGCGCACTTTAACGCGCGCCTGCAGATCAACTTTATGGGAATAAAACGCGCGCGACACCTCTTGCAGATCGGCAAAGGCCATGCCTTCACCCGGCGCGTTGATGCACTCACGAGTCATGTAATAAAGACCCAAAACCACATCCTGCGACGGCACAATAATAGGATCGCCACTGGCCGGAGACAGAATGTTGTTAGTGGACATCATCAAGGCGCGAGACTCTAACTGCGCTTCAATTGTCAGCGGTACGTGGACGGCCATCTGATCGCCATCGAAATCCGCGTTGTACGCCGCACACACCAGCGGGTGCAATTGAATCGCCTTGCCTTCAATCAAGGTTGGCTCAAAAGCCTGAATACCAAGACGGTGAAGTGTCGGTGCCCGGTTAAGCAGTACTGGATGTTCGCGAATCACCTCTTCGAGAATATCCCACACTACAGCTTCTTCGCGCTCGACCATTTTCTTGGCGGCCTTGATCGTAGTCGCCAGCCCGCGTCCTTCGAGCTTGGAAAAGATAAAGGGCTTAAATAATTCCAGCGCCATGCGCTTGGGCAAACCACACTGATGTAATCTCAGGGTGGGTCCGACCACGATCACCGAACGACCGGAGTAATCCACACGCTTACCGAGTAAGTTCTGACGGAAGCGACCCTGCTTGCCTTTAATCATATCGGCAAGGGATTTCAACTGGCGCTTATTGGAACCGGTAATGGCGCGTCCACGACGACCATTGTCGAGCAGTGCATCGACCGACTCCTGCAACATGCGCTTTTCGTTGCGCACGATAATATCCGGCGCACTTAATTCCAGCAGGCGCTTGAGACGGTTGTTACGGTTAATCACCCGGCGATACAAATCGTTGAGATCCGAAGTCGCAAAGCGGCCGCCATCCAGGGGCACCAATGGACGCAAGTCCGGTGGCAGAATCGGCAGCGCTTCGAGAATCATCCACTCGGGCTTATTGCCCGAGCTACCAAACGCTTCGAGTATCTTTAAGCGCTTCGATAATTTTTTGATTTTGGTTTCCGAACGCGTCGCCGGAATTTCTTCGCGCAACCGTGCAATTTCAGAAGGCAAATCCAGATCGCGCATCAGCTCCCGAATGGCTTCGGCACCCATCATCGCGACGAATTCCCCACCAAACTCTTCCATCGCTTCGTAGTACTGTTCATCGTTGAACAATTGGCCGACTTCAAGGGTAGTCATACCCGGATCAACCACCACAAAGGATTCAAAATACAACACCCGCTCAATTTCTCGCAGGGTCATATCCAATACCAAACCAATACGGGAAGGCAGGGATTTCAAAAACCAGATATGTGCTACCGGGCTAGCCAGCTCAATATGCGCCATGCGCTCGCGACGCACCTTGGCAGTGGTCACCTCGACGCCGCATTTTTCACACACAATGCCGCGATGCTTCATGCGCTTGTATTTGCCGCACAAACATTCGAAGTCTTTTACCGGGCCAAAAATCTTGGCACAGAACAAACCATCCCGCTCCGGTTTAAAAGTGCGGTAGTTGATGGTCTCTGGCTTTTTAACTTCGCCAAAGGACCAGGAGCGAATCATTTCCGGTGATGCCAGACCAATACGGATGCCGTCAAAATCGCTGACTTGATCCTGGGTCTTGAGCAGGTTGAGTAAGTCTTTCAAAGCCTTTCCTCCAGTAAAGGTGCGTTAAACAAAATGTCGCTTAACGCCCGCTGCGCGTAATTAAACTTTCTTTCAATGCTGTTTTTCAGTGCTGTGTTTCAGCTCTGCTTAAGTTGCGGCTCGGCTATTCGTACTCGAGATCGATATTGATCCCCAGGGAACGAATTTCCTTGACCAGCACATTAAAGGATTCGGGCATACCCGGCTCCATGTGGTGATCGCCATCAACGATGTTTTTGTACATTTTGGTACGGCCATTGACGTCATCGGATTTCACCGTGAGCATCTCCTGCAAGGTGTAAGCGGCGCCGTAGGCTTCCAGCGCCCAGACTTCCATTTCACCAAAGCGCTGACCACCAAATTGCGCCTTACCACCCAGCGGCTGCTGGGTAACCAGGCTGTAAGAACCGGTGGAACGCGCGTGCATTTTGTCGTCCACCAAATGGTTCAGTTTAAGCATGTACATGTAACCCACCGTGACCGGTCGACTAAAGGCATTACCCGTACGGCCATCAAACAAGGTCATTTGACCGCTCTCGGGCAAATCAGCCAACTTCAACAACTGCTTAATCTCGGTTTCTTTTGCGCCATCAAATACCGGTGTCGCCATCGGCACACCCTCGCGCAGATTATGGGCCAGCTCAAATATTTCCCGCTCGTTGAATTTTTTCAAATCCACATCCGCAGCACTGTCGCCAACGTCGTACACTTCCTGTAAGAAAGAGCGCACTTCAGCGACTTTTTTCTGGGCCTTCAACATCGCGTCAATTTTGACGCCCAGTCCACGCGCCGCCATACCCAGGTGAGTTTCCAAAACCTGACCGACGTTCATTCGCGACGGTACACCCAGCGGGTTAAGCACCACATCGACCGGCTCGCCGTTAGCATCGTAGGGCATGTCCTCAACCGGCATAATCACCGAGATAACACCTTTGTTACCGTGGCGACCCGCCATTTTATCGCCCGGTTGAATACGGCGTTTAACGGCCAGATACACCTTAACGATTTTGAGGACGCCAGGAGCCAGATCATCACCCGCGGCAACTTTTTGTTTTTTGTCTTCGAAACGATCGTCCAGCATCTGGCGACGCTCGCTCAACTGGGCTTCCGCGCGAGTGAGCTGTTCGTTGAGCGCATCGTCGTCCATGCGAACTTTAAACCAGCTATCGCGATTCAGCTCGTCGACCACATCGTCAGTGAGCTTGTCGCCTTTTTTAAGGCCCGGAGCTTTGACCACCTTGCTGCCTACCAGCGCAGCGCGCAAACGCTCGAAGGTAGCGGTTTCAACAATGCGGAATTCTTCGTTCAAGTCCTCGCGGAACTGATCGAGCTCGGCGGCTTCAATTTGCAGAGAGCGAGCGTCCTTTTCCAGACCTTCGCGGGTAAACACCTGCACATCGATAACCGTACCCTTGGTACTTGTCGGTACGCGCAGCGAAGTGTCTTTTACGTCGCTGGCTTTTTCACCAAAGATGGCTCTCAGTAGTTTTTCTTCCGGCGTGAGCTGGGTTTCGCCTTTAGGCGTCACTTTACCCACCAGAATATCGCCAGGGCTAACCTCGGCACCGATATAGACAATGCCAGACTCATCCAGACGCCCTAATGCGGATTCACCAATGTTGGGGATATCGGCAGAAATTTCTTCAGCGCCGAGCTTGGTATCCCGAGACACACAGGTTAATTCCTGAATGTGAATCGTAGTAAAACGATCTTCTTCTACCACGCGCTCGGAAATAAGGATGGAATCCTCAAAGTTGTAACCATTCCAGGGCATAAAGGCGATGCGCATATTTTGACCGAGAGCAAGCTCGCCCAAATCAATGGACGGTCCGTCGGCAAGAATATCGCCCCGCGCCACTGTCTCACCCTGGCGCACGATGGCGCGCTGATTAATACAGGTGTTCTGATTAGAACGGGTGTATTTAGTCAGGTTGTAAATATCAACACCGGCGTCTCCGGCTGCGACTTCGGCGTTTCTAACACGCACTACAATGCGCGCCGCATCGGCACTTTCAATCACACCACCGCGACTCGCCACCACACAGACACCGGAGTCCCGCGCCACGACGCGTTCAATGCCGGTACCTACTAAGGGCTTATCGGTTTTTAGCGTCGGCACTGCCTGGCGCTGCATGTTCGAACCCATCAAGGCACGGTTAGCATCATCGTGCTCAAGGAAGGGCACCAGGGATGCGGCGACCGACACTACCTGTCGGGGCGAGACATCCATAAAATCCACTTCGTGGGGCTGCTTGAACGAAGATTCACCGCCGTGACGCACGGAAACCAGTTCTTCAACCAGGTTACCTTTAGCATCCAGTGTCGCCGAAGCCTGCGCAATAACGTGATCGGCTTCGTTGATCGCCGATAAATATTCAATATCGCTGGTCGCCTTACCATTCGCCACTTTACGGTAGGGCGTTTCAAGAAAGCCGTACTCGTTGGTGCGGGCATAGTTGGCCAGCGAATTAATCAAACCAATATTCGGGCCTTCTGGCGTCTCAATAGGACACACACGACCGTAATGCGTAGGATGCACATCGCGCACCTCAAAGCCTGCACGCTCGCGGGTCAAACCACCGGGCCCGAGTGCAGAGACTCGCCGCTTGTGGGTCACTTCCGACAGCGGGTTATTTTGATCCATAAACTGAGACAGCTGGCTGGAGCCAAAGAACTCTTTCATGGCTGCGGCAACCGGCTTGGCATTAACCATGTCCTGCGGCATCAAGCCATCGGCCTCGGCCACGGCGAGACGCTCTTTAACCGCGCGCTCAACCCGCACCAGACCAATGCGGAACTGGTTTTCGGCCATTTCGCCTACCGAGCGCACTCGGCGGTTACCCAGGTGATCAATATCGTCGACCGTACCCTGACCATTACGAATATTAATCAACATGGCCAGCACATCGACAATATCTTCTCTTGAAAGCACGCCGGAACCGGCGATTTCTTCACGACCGAGGCGGCGGTTAAACTTCATCCGGCCAACCGCAGAGAGATCGTAACGATCCGGGGAGAAAAACATGTTCTTAAACAGGTTTTCTGCCGAGTCTTTCGTGGGCGGCTCGCCG
Organism: Porticoccaceae bacterium; assembly: GCA_036961295.1. Lineage (GTDB taxonomy): Bacteria > Pseudomonadota > Gammaproteobacteria > Pseudomonadales > Porticoccaceae > JAGPUQ01. Next base: position 82,118 of record JBALVX010000003.1, read on the forward strand.
GGACGCATCATGCGATACAGTTCGACCAGGCCATCCAGCTCGCTACGAGTCGCATCGATGCGCATGGTGTCCGATATAAACGGACCCCGATCGATGTCGTTGGTATAAATTGTTTCAATTTTGTCGAAACCTGCCTCAACCAATTGCTCTAAAATTTCAGTGGTAATGGCGGTATTACATTCAAACAGCACTTCACCGGTGTCGGTGTTAATCGCGTCTTTAGCTAACGCGCGCCCTTCAAGGTACATGGCAGGCACATCGAGGCTATCGACGCCGGCTTTTTCAAGCTCGCGGATATGGCGCGCAGTAACCCGGCGACCTTCCTCAACAATAATTTTCTTGCCCTTACCTTTGATATCAAAAGCGGCCATCTCACCACGCAGACGCGAGGGCACCAGCTCCAGCTTAAACTCGCCTTTCTTGTTAATGCTGAAGGTGCTGGTCTCGTAAAACATTGCCAGCATTTCTTCGGAGGTATAACCCATGGCACGCAGCAATACGGTCGCGGGCAACTTACGCCGGCGATCGATACGCACATACACCATATCTTTCGGGTCAAACTCGAAATCGAGCCAGGAACCCCGGTAGGGAATCACTCGCGCCGAAAATAATAATTTACCCGAGGAATGAGTTTTGCCTTTATCGTGATCGAAGAACACGCCGGGAGAACGGTGCAACTGAGATACGATCACGCGCTCAGTGCCGTTAATCACAAAGGTGCCGTGATCGGTCATCAAGGGAATTTCGCCCAGATAAACCTCTTGCTCCTTAATGTCCTTAATGGTTTTGTTGGGGGAGTCTTTGTCCACCAACACCAGACGCACACGCACACGCAGCGGCGCCGCATAAGTTGCACCGCGCAACTTACACTCGTTGACATCAAACACCGGTTTGCCGAGCGCGTAATCCACGTACTCTAAGCGGGCGTTGCCAGAATAACTTTCAATCGGGAATACCGAATTAAACGCGGCGTGTAAGCCGGCTTTTTTGCGGTCTTCTACCGACACACCGGGCTGGGTGAACTTGCGATAGGAATCCATCTGGATAGCCAGCAAATACGGCTGCTCCATCACTTGCGGCAACTTGCCGAAATCTTTACGGATTCGTTTCTTTTCAGTAAATGAATAGGCCATTAGTATTCCTCTGCAAACTCACTCGACGATGGGCGATTAAGCCCAGGCCGAAACAATATCAGTGCTTAGCGACAAGGCCCGGTAATAAAGGTCTTGCAACAATGAACACTGCCTTAAACACAACAATGCCCGGAAGCGGCAAAAGGCCGACGGGGAAAACCCGTCAGCCTTTGGATAACTAGCAAACTTTCGTTTGCGTCAAGCTTGCCAAAATTACTTGAGTTCGGCGCTCGCGCCCGCTTCTTCAAGTTGCTTCTTAGCTTCTTCTGCTTCTGCTTTTGGCGCCGCTTCTTTAATAGTAGAAGGTGCTCCATCAACCAGTTCCTTAGCTTCTTTCAAGCCAAGACCCGTGATCGCGCGAACCGCTTTAATAACGTTGACTTTCTTTTCGCCAATGCCGGTCAATACGACGTCAAAGTCGGTTTGCTCTTCTACAGCAGCGCCATCAGCTGCTGGAGCCGCTGCTACTGCAACCGCTGCCTGAGCTGAAACTCCGAATTTTTCTTCCATCGCTGAAACCAGTTCAACCACTTCCATTACGCTCATTTCTGCAATGGCATTGAGGATATCGTCTTTAGACAGAGCCATGTTTCTCTCCTGATAAATGTAATCTGATAAATTAAGGTTACTGTATTTAAATTACAGCATGTTTAGTCGGAACACCGATTAAGCGGCATCCTGTTCTTTCTGTTGACCAACCGCAGCAACAGCGCGGGTCACCTGAGATGGCACCTCGTTAAAGGTACGCACCAGCTTGGTAACCGGAGCAATCATGACACTGACCAATTGTCCCAAAGCCTGTTCCAGCGTTGGTAAAGTGGCGAGCACATCGAGTTGTTCCTTGCTGAGCATTTGACCACTGATGGATAACACTTTGACTTCAAAGTTTTCGTTTTTCTTAGCGAAATCTTTGAACAGTCGAGCCGCCGCGCCAGGATCCTCCATAGAAAATCCAAACAACGAAGGCCCAACCAGCGCGTCCTGAAGACACTCAAACTCAGTGCCTACAAAGGCGCGCCTGGCCAAGGAGTTTTTGACAACCCGCAAATTGACATTATTTGCCCGAGCCTGCTCACGCAGTTCGGTCAAATCCGTCACGTTGACGCCGCGGGCATCAGCTACCACCAGAGATATTGCATTGCTGGCGGTCTCGTTAACGTCGGCAACAATAACTTGTTTGCCTGCGAGATTTAATGCCATCAACTTTTCTCCTAGATTTGATTGGAGTCTCGCGACCCCGATTCCATCAGCCTGCTTACTGCCTGGCGAATTATTAATGCCATCACCAGGCCGAACCACACTTACTAGCTGACAACTACTGGGTGATCAAATCCAGAACTCTGTCTGAATCGGGTCACACCGTTTGCGCGGGCGGTCAATCAATACTGGCATTTGCAATGAGCTATCAACAGACAACTCAAACAAACACCAACTCGACTTACCTTTAAACCTCACTAAGAACTTGCACTGCGCAAGCGGAGGTACCAGCGGTCTTTAACGACCCGGGAAACGTATTACTTAATCGCTTCCCAGACCCTAAAAGTCATTTAATTTTTTCGACTATCAGTTCGCTAAATTAGACCGTTAACGACGACTGATCAATTAACAAACCCGGTCCCATGGTAGTGGACAGAGTTACCTTCTTAATAAATATGCCTTTCGCTGAAGCTGGCTTAGCTTTAACCAGATCGATCAACAGGGCTTCAAGGTTTTCCTGAATGGCCTTGGCGTCAAATCCAGCACTGCCGACACTGCCGTGGATAATGCCGTTCTTGTCGGTGCGGTAACGCACCTGACCGGCTTTGGCATTTTTCACTGCAGTCGCCACGTCCGGGGTGACCGTACCCGTTTTCGGGTTGGGCATCAGACCGCGAGGGCCGAGCACCTGGCCCAGCTGACCAACCACACGCATGGCGTCGGGGCTGGCGACAACCACATCAAAATTCATTTCGCCGGCTTTAATTTGCTCGGCAAGATCTTCCATGCCAACCAAATCTGCACCAGCAGCCTTGGCGGCTTCGGCAGCATCGCCCTGGGCGAATACTGCGACGCGGACGTCTTTGCCAGTGCCGTGAGGCAAAGTAGTCGCCCCGCGCACACCTTGATCCGACTTACGTGGATCAACACCGAGATTGATTGCCACATCGACCATTTCAACAAACTTGGGTGCGGGTAAAGATTTCAGTAGCTCGACTGCAGCAGTAATGTCGTAGAGCTTACCGGGTTCAATTTTTTCGCTAATAGCGCGCTGACGTTTTGACATAGTCATTTACACACCCTCCACTTCAAGGCCGGCGCTGCGAGCGCTGCCCGCAATAGTGCGCACTGCCGCATCGAGATCGGCGGCGTTAAGATCGGGCATTTTTTGCTTGGCGATTTCTTCTAACTGAGCGCGCGTCACTTTGCCTACCTTCTCGGTATTGGGTCGCCCGCTACCTTTTTTAATACCCGCCGCTTTACGCAACAATACGGACGCAGGTGGGGTTTTCATAATAAAGCTGAAGCTGCGATCGGCGAAGACGGTAATCACCACCGGGATCGGCAAGCCGGGCTCCTGGCCTTGAGTCTGCGCGTTAAACGCCTTGCAGAACTCCATGATGTTAACCCCGTGCTGACCGAGGGCTGGACCTACCGGGGGACTCGGGTTTGCCTGCCCCGCCGGAACTTGAAGCTTGATATAAGCATTAATCTTTTTAGCCATTGCTACTCTCCTGTTGGGTAATAACGCCTCGGGATTCCTTGCGGTCTCCGTCTTTGGCTCCCCTGTTTAGATGCAAACGCTTAGCTGCAGCGCGTACATCACAAAATTAACTCAACTCAGGCTTTTTCTACCTGAGTGAAATCCAGCTCCACCGGCGTCGAGCGACCAAAAATCATCACCGCCACCCGCAACTTACTTTTATCGTAATTAACTTCTTCAACTGCCGCACTAAAGTCGTTAAACGGTCCATCGATAACCCGTACCATTTCACCCGGCTCGTATACAGTCTTGGGTCGCGGCGCCTCTTCCGAGTCGTGCACGCGCTGCAAGATAGCCTCGGCTTCCTTGTCAGTAATCGGTGCAGGCTTATCTGCCTTACCACCAATAAAGCCCATCACCTGAGGCGTTGCCTTAACCAGGTGCCAGGTATCGTCGTTCAACTCCATCTGCACCAATACATAACCGGGGAAAAATTTGCGTTCGCTTTTGCGCTTTTGCCCGCCCCGAATCTCAATTACCTCTTCGGTCGGCACCAGCACATCGCCAAACACATCTTCCATGCCCTTTAAGGCAATCCGATCCCGGAGTGCGGCGGCAACTTTTTTCTCGTACCCGGAGTAAGCGTGTACTACATACCAGCGTTTAGACATTTGTTAGTTCCAGCGCCTATCCAATAACTTAGCCAATAACAAGGGAAGCCAACCACCCAAAGAGTGTGTCCAGCCCCCACAATATAAGTCCTGTAACAAAAATAAACGCCAACACAATCAGGGTGGTCTGGTTGCGCTCCTGGCGAGTCGGCCATACCACTCGGCGGCGTTCGACATTGGCGCCCTTCATCAAGCCCCAAAACGCCGCACCTTTCGCTGTTTGCATAGCGACGACCAGGGCCAACGCCAACACCACCAACAAACCTAGCACGCGATATAAAACCGGCTGCTCGGCGAAATAATAGTTGGCAAAAATCGCGCCGCCCAGCATACCGGCTATCAATAGCCATTTGCCCAGGTCGAAGCGATACTCTGTCTGTTCTTTTACTGCACTCACCAACTACCCATCCATTTTGCTGCTGTGTTCACTTTCGCCAGAACCCAAACTTTTTAGACTAGCACCAACAAACTGAATATTGGCAGGCCAGGAGGGACTCGAACCCCCAACAGCCGGTTTTGGAGACCGGTGCTCTACCAATTGAACTACTGGCCTATTTCTACTGGTCTATTTCTACTGGTCCACACCTGCCGGCTTCGTGTTACCGCGTTAAAATAACGCTATGCAGGGCATTCACCGAACACCCTGCACTCAACACTCGTCCGTTTTACTTTACTCGATGATCTTGGCAACAACGCCCGCGCCGACCGTACGGCCGCCTTCGCGAATCGCAAAGCGCAGACCTTCTTCCATCGCAATCGGGGCGATCAAAGTGACACTCATTTGCACGTTATCACCGGGCATGACCATTTCTACGCCTTCCGGTAACTCACAGGCGCCAGTAACGTCGGTGGTACGGAAGTAGAACTGGGGACGATAGCCTTTAAAGAACGGCGTGTGACGGCCGCCTTCGTCTTTGCTCAACACATAGACTTCGGCTTCAAACCTGGTGTGCGGGGTGATGGAACCGGCTTTAGCCAGTACCTGACCACGCTCGACGTCTTCGCGCTTGGTACCGCGCAGTAAGACACCAACGTTCTCGCCAGCACGACCTTCGTCGAGCAGCTTGCGGAACATCTCAACACCGGTACAGGTGGTGCTGACGGTGTCTTTGATGCCGATGATGGAGATGTCTTCGCCGACTTTGACGATGCCACGCTCGATACGACCTGTTACTACGGTACCGCGACCAGAGATGGAGAACACGTCTTCGATGGGCATCAGGAATGCGCCGTCAATGGCACGCTCGGGCTCGGGAATGTAGCTGTCGAGAGTTTCGACTAGCTTCTTCACGGCGGTGGTACCCAGCTCGTTGTCGTCTTTGCCTTCCAGGGCCATCAGTGCCGAACCGGGAATGATGGGGGTGTCGTCACCGGGGAATTCGTAGAGGTCGAGCAGCTCGCGCAGCTCCATTTCGACCAGTTCGATCATTTCGTTATATTCTTCTGAACCGACACCGCCGCAATCTTCGGCCAGCAGGTCAGCTTTGTTCAGGAAGACGACAACATAAGGAACGCCGACCTGACGCGACAGCAGGATGTGCTCGCGGGTTTGTGGCATGGGGCCATCGGTGGCACCACAGACCAGAATAGCGCCATCCATTTGAGCAGCACCGGTGATCATGTTTTTAACGTAATCGGCGTGACCGGGGCAATCCACGTGGGCGTAGTGACGATTCGGTGAATCGTACTCGACGTGGGAGGTAGCAATGGTGATGCCGCGCTCGCGCTCTTCGGGGGCGTTATCGATGCCGTCAAAGGCCACGGCTTCGCCGTTGCCCCAGGTTTCCGCACAGACGCGCGTCAGCGCTGCCGTCAAAGTGGTTTTACCATGATCCACGTGACCAATGGTACCCACGTTGACGTGGGGCTTATTACGTTCAAACTTTTCCTTTGCCATGGCGCATCTCCTCGCAGACAGCTTATGAAACAATAAAATAATGTTCTTTAATTAATTCTTTGTAAAAACTTACAACCTTACTAAACCAAATCCTTGCACTTACTGCATGCTGCACCGCTTCCCTGGTACAACGTTATTGAAAGCTCTCTCAAAGCTCCGTGGAGCCAACTCTAGAACCAACAAAATGGAGCTCATAACCGGATTCGAACCGGTGACCTCTTCCTTACCAAGGAAGTGCTCTACCGACTGAGCTATATGAGCAGCAACCCTGTTTACCCTACCTACTACTTACCGTATCCAACTACTTAACTACCTAATCACTTAACTACTTACCGCAGCCGATTACGCCGTGGAGCGGGTAGCGGGACTCGAACCCGCGTCATCAGCTTGGAAGGCTGAGGTTCTACCACTGAACTATACCCGCGCTATCGACCGCGCCATCAGTACACCCACCGGGGCCCTTCCTATATTCAGCGAACCGGCACCACTCTGATGCAGCTCTACCACCAATTCTGGTGGAGGGGGGTGGATTACTCGCAGCCAAGGCTGCCCACCCTTCGGGTCAACTCACTTTGTTCGTTGCTCTAACTCGCTGCGCAAGTTAGTCGAACGCGGTGTTTCTCACCCACCCCACCGGGGCCCTTCCTGCATTTAGTAACCTGCCACCATTCTAGTGCGGCTCTACCACCAATTCTGGTGGAGGGGGGTGGATTCGAACCACCGAAGCTTTCGCGTCAGATTTACAGTCTGATCCCTTTGGCCACTCGGGAACCCCTCCAGTGAAAACTTCGATTACTCGCGCTTATCCAGGCCAAACTATTCAAGCCAAAACCACGAGCGATCAACAAAATAACGCCATGCCAGCAAGCGCTGGCCTTACTGAACCCACCAACGCCTTGTCGCAACAAGCGTAGAAAGCTCAACAAACTCTCCAAACACCGCTTAAAACACCACCTAAAACGATGTTCTATTTTGCGCTAACATCTTGTAATTCAAGATTTTTTTGGAGCTGGCGAGAGGAGTCGAACCCCCGACCTGCTGATTACAAGTCAGCTGCTCTACCAACTGAGCTACGCCAGCCCGACGTACACGAAAAAACGGAGGCGCGATTCTATTGGAACTCGCCCTGCGAATCAACCTTAATTAGGATTCTTAACAGTACTTTCGCCTCCGTCGCAGGGGCGGCGTTCAACCTCTCCCGCCAAAGACGCCAAAACCAGCGCTGGCCAGAACTTTTCCTGCACCCGACTTTCGGCCTCTTTGTTGATTTCTAGCCAATAACTCCGATTCACCGACGAGGTGCTAACGATCTCCGCAAAGAAGTCGAGTTTCTTGAGCTCGCTTTGCTGAGTGAGCGCGTTGTTATGGTTAGAGAAAAACCCTAAAGAAACTCCGCCCTTCATCTCTCCTTCCTGAAACAGAAAATTTTCTATCTGCGCAGACTGCAATCTAGCCCGCAAACTGCCCAGCGCGGCCTTGGTTGCTGGAGCGGCAATATAGACCCAATACCCCGGGGCGGAGCCTTCCACCAACTCCCTCGGTACCGCCAACACACCGCCCACCGCCATCACCGCAGACAACTCTCTGGCCCTGGCCTTGCTCGTTATCGAGCCGAGCAACAGACAGTCGCGCGGCTCGATGGCCGCGCCCTGCCCCAACCGAGTTTCACTCACTAAAGCCAGGGCTTTTTCGCTACGAGTGTAGACCCCCGGCGGACGCGGCTCGCGCACCAGACGCTGATGTTGTGCGCTGGACAACCAGAAATAGGCCACCCCGTTAACCAACACTAATGCCATTACCAGCCATTTCATGCTCAGTTTATCTCCGGTAGCGCAATCGCCAGGCCATCTAGCACTAAATCGGGGACACTGATCACCGGCTCAGCAATAAATTGCACCAGGCTATCGGCATCGCCGCCCGTCAGCACCACAGGAACTCTAGCCTCAACCCTAAGCCCAGCCTCTGTCTTCGAATTAGTCTGCGCCCGCGCCCGCTCTATTAAGGCCACCGCCATCGCCACACAACCACGCTGCACGGCGGCTCCGGTATCTGTCCCCGGCGCCAGGTCGGCAAGAACGGCTGGCTCCTGCTGTATGCCGTCAGTGCGAGCATAAAGGGCTGCGGACATCATCTTAAGGCCGGGGACAATATAGCCACCTAAATGATTAGCGCCAGGCCGGGCCGCCTGAGCTTGAGTCTTTCTGCCTATAGTTTCTCCGCCTATATTACCTGCCTTATTAAGGCCCGCTTCCATGCCATCTGCCGCTAGCACATCAACCGTCAAGGCCGTACCGGCATCCACCACCACACAGGTTTCTCCCAATTGTCGCCAGGCGGCGAGCACCGCCAGCCAGCGATCCACCCCCAGGGAGTCAGGTTGCTGGTAAGCACAACTGACCCCAGCGCACCCGGTCTGCACAGTCGCAAACTCCACCGTAACGCCAAAGCAAGCCCCTGCCCAGCGCTGCAGCTCCTTCGCCATCGCCACGCCCGCTACATTCGCCACCCGCACTCGGGTCACCAAACCAGATTGCGCAACAACTTCGCTCAAGCCGGTGAGATCGTGCGCCCAATAGCCGCGCCCCGCCACGGTATCGCAACCGAGCAAGCGCCACTTCAAACGGGTGTTACCTATATCGATATCCAAAATCACGGCGCTTACCAGCGACAAAAGTGGCGGCGATTATAGCAAGCCCACGGTCGATTTGAGGCCTAAGTACCGAACCCCACTCCAAGATCCTTAAATCGAGGCTTTATAACGCTTTCATAAAGAAACGCACCAAGTTTGTAACTGAACGCTATATAGGATATAAAACGCGTCGATTGCCACATTTGTGATGCGATTGCTGTCACATATGTAAGACAATCCGTGCCGCATTTCGACACAGAAAGCACTCGCAGGTGCGTCGAAAACGACACCGAACAAGAACACAAAAATTAGTATAACTAATTAAAATTTAAAGGAAAATTTTATACCGTCACCAATATCCAGAATCCAGCATTATCTGTCGGCGAAGCAAGTAGTACGCTGACTGAACGATCATGTGGCACTTTAACTTAGCGCCACGCAGAAAGTCGCTCGCTATCAGCGGGTGGTATTACTAAACAACAAACAACAAACAACAAACAACAAACAACAAACAACAACACGAGGGTTTAATTATGCAACAACACAACACAGCCGGTAGTTTTCGGCGTAACGCTTTATCTCTGGCTATTGTCTCTGCCACCACAATCGCCGGGCTGACCATGTCGTCGACGGCGTTAGCAGCTTGTGTCGACTCTAGTCTAGGTACAGATGGGCCTTCCTGTGCGCAGTCCGTCCTCCTCAACAGCACCAACATCTCAACTAACGTCGTTGCCATTGCCGATAACGCCACGTCCATTGGTACCAACAGCACCAACGTTGCTACCAACAGCACTAACATCTCCAATACTCAGACGTCCGTTGCTACCAACAGCACCAACGTTGCTACCAACAGCACTAACATCTCCAACACTCAGACGTCCGTTGCTACCAACAGCACCAACGTTGCTACCAACAGCACTAACA
>JBALVX010000001.1:0-448062 GCA_036961295.1 Porticoccaceae bacterium
ACAATAACAATAACAATAACAATAACAATAACAATAACAATAACAATAACAATAAGAGGCAACACTATATTTTTGCCGCCTTATTTGCCGTGCTTGGCCTGACGGCTACCGCTAGCCTGGCCGCCAATAATAATCAGGCGATGGTCGCCCGAATAAGCGCGCAGCAAAATGCGCCGGGTCGCGATCAATACGACAGTGTTAAGGATGCCAGCAGAAAGCCTGTTGAAGTGGCGCAATTTTCTGGGGTGAGGGCGGGGATGACCGTGCTCGATATCACCACCGGCGCTGGCTACAGCACAGAAATACTGTCTGCGGCAGTGGGGCCGGAAGGTCTAGTTTATGCCCAAAATCCACACCTTATACTGAAATTAATAGGTGGTAGGCACCATGATGCAATGGTCGAGCGGATGACTGGTAAGCGTCTTCCAAATGTTCGCTACCTTATTGTCGATGCCGAAGATATGCCGTTCCGTGGTTCAATCGATCTGGTGAACTGGGCTTTTAATATCCACGATGTCTACAATGAAGGCGGCGATGCAGCGGCGCTTAAAGACCTGCAAGCTATGAGGCTAGCCCTCAAACCCGGCGGAATTCTTGTTGTAAGTGACCACGTTGGCGTGGCCGGGAACGATAACCGGGAATTGCATCGAATCGAGACGGTGACAATTATCAGCCTGCTTAAGCAAGCCGGATTTGTCGTCGAGGAAAGTTCAGACCTGCTTGCTAATCCAGCCGATGATCACAGTCAGTCCATCTTTGATGATGAACGACGCTACCACACTGATCGGGTGCTGATACGCGCAAGAAAACCGAATTGAGTCAATGGTAAATAGGCGAGTGAATAGAGGAGTGTCAGCGCTTGCGATATAGAAAAACAGTGTGGTAGATCTGAGGCGATGATTGAGCAGTTTTATGATTATGTAGATCGATTATAGGGCTAGTGTGGGAATTGGGCCGCTCTCGGGCTTCCTGCCCTTCGCGACAGACGCACGTCCTGTGCGCCACCCGCAGCGCAATAGCATTTAATCTTGCTGCCTACGCTCATAAAATTAGGCCAATAAAAAACCCCACCACTTTTCAGTGGTGAGGTTTGTTATTGGTGGAGGCGGCGGGAATTGAACCCGCGTCCGTCAGTCCGCTGCCGGCAGCTCTACATGCTTAGTCAGGTCTATTATATTTAGCTCGTCACAGCCCGGCCGACAGGGCGCGCAACGTAGCGATTCCGGTTTAGGTTTTAGCGAGTCCACCCCGGACGTGTTTCCTCGCGATCTTGTGAAATATGACACCTGAATGCTTCGCCACTACTCCGGGGTTTGACGCCTGAGGTAGTTGAAGCCTGGACGCACAAGCACGGCTCCAGTCAGATGGCGCTCTACTGTTTCTTAGGCAGCGAGTGCGTAGTTGTCGTCGTTGGCAACTATAAAGTTTGCGACTTTGGATTTACGAGATTGGTCACCCTCTCGGCATGCACTACAGGTTTTGTAACCGGCGTCGAATCCAAAACGCCCCCAAAACTGTGTGACTTTCTTTTGCAAGACTCCTTTCTATGACTCGAAAGGCGAGTATTGGTTCGCCAGAATCACGGGGGAGATTATATCACGGAGGCTGGTGGGCAGGTGTATGCCGGGCGCGATTTAGCTGTGCCGAAGAATCCGCTGTTTTTGCCGCGACCAGTCGCGATCTTTTTCGGAGTCCCGCTTATCGTGTTTGTCTTTACCTTTGGCGAGGGCGATTTCGCATTTGACCAGGTGGCCTTTCCAGTACATGGCCGTAGGTACGCAGGCGTAGCCCTTTTGATTGACGGCGGCTTCGAGCTTGCTCAATTCCTTGCGGTTTAATAGCAATTTGCGGGGGCGAGTGGGCTCGGTGACAAAGTGGCTGGCGGCGGTGGGTAGTGGCACGATATTGGCGCTCATTAAAAACGCTTCGCCCCGGGTGAACTGGACGTAGCTGTCGACGATTTGCACTTTTTTCTCGCGCAGGCTTTTAACTTCCCAGCCGAGTAGGACGACGCCGGTTTCAAAGCGATCTTCCAGATGGTAGTCGTGCCGCGCCCGTTTGTTGAGCGCGATGGTGGGGGAGGTGTCTTTCTTTTTGGGTTTTTTGGCCATGGGTTAATTATATCGTGTGCGCGGGGTCACATGCGGATGTTTATGCATGTTGGCGATAAAGGTTAAACTTGGACGATGAGATATGGAATTTCAGTATGGCGCTAAGCACGAATAAGCCTGCACAGTCGGTGGCGAACACTCGTCATGGCCGCTGGTCGAGCCGTTGGACCTTTATTATGGCCGCGACGGGCTCCGCAGTGGGGCTGGGTAATCTGTGGAAATTTCCCTATATCGCCGGGGAAAACGGCGGCGGCGCTTTTGTGCTGGTGTATTTGCTGTGCATTTTAATGCTGGGTATTCCGGTGATGGTGGCGGAAGTAATGCTGGGTCGGCGGGGACGGCAAAGCCCGATCCGCACTATGGCAGCACTAACCTGCGAAGCTGGCCTGGGGAAATTTTGGAATGGCATCGGCTGGTTGGGCGTGGTGGCCGGCTTATTGATTTTGTCTTATTACTCGGTAATTGCAGGCTGGGCGCTGGCCTATATCCCGGATATGACTCAGGGTTTATTTCAGGGTGCCAATGCCGAACAGGTGCAAACGCGGTTTGATGCCTTACTGGCAGATCGCAATGGGTTGATCTACTACCAGTCGATTTTTATGCTGCTCACCACCGGCGTGGTGGTGTTTGGGGTGAGCCGGGGTTTGGGTGTAGCGGTGCGGCTGCTGATGCCGCTGTTGTTTTTGATCCTGGTGGCGTTGTTGATTTTTGCCTGGCAGCAGGGGGACTTTGCTCGCGGTTTTGAGTTTATGTTCCACTTTAATCTCGAAGCGCTGACCGGTGAATCGGTACTGATTGCGCTGGGGCACTCGTTTTTTACCTTGAGCCTGGGTATGGGATCGATCATGGCCTACGGGGCGTATATGCCCCAGCAGGCGAGCATCGGCAAGACGGTGTTGATGGTGGGCGCTCTCGATACCCTGGTGGCGCTGATGGCGGGTTTGGCCATATTCCCCATCGTGTTTGCCCATCCGGGACTGGAACCCAGTGCGGGGCCAGAACTATTGTTTATCAGCTTGCCCATAGCCTTTGGCAATATGGTTGGCGGAGTGTTATTCGGCACGGTATTTTTTATTCTGGTGACCATTGCGGCGTGGACCTCGGCGATTTCCCTGATCGAGCCAGGGGTGGCCTGGTTAATTGAGAACAAAGGCTTTAATCGCTTTACCGCCAATGTGTTGTTAGCGCTGATCGCCTGGGTGTTGGGTTTGGGGACGGTGTTGTCGTTTAACGATTGGTCGGAATACACGGTGTTCGGTTTTACTTTCTTTGACGGGATGGACTTTTTGACCTCCCGCATTATGTTGCCAACCACCGGCTTGTTGATTGCGGTATTTGTAGCCTGGGTGATGCCAAGGGTGTTGTCGAAACAAGAGTTGAACGGCGAGGCCTCGGTGGCGTATCAATTGTGGTTTTGGGTGCTGCGCTGGGTGTGTCCCTTAGGTATTGCCGCGGTGATGATCTATGGCCTGTACGATACTTTTTCAGGGTAAGTACAAGTTAAGTACAAGTTAAGTACAAGTTAAGTTGCAGGGTAAGTTACCGACTAGCTGGGAAATAATGGGCTTATGAGTGAAACGCGAATCCAACGCAGCGCGCTGGTGTCTTACAGCGCCGAGGCGATGTTTGATCTGGTGACGGATATAGAGCGCTACCCCGAATATATGGATGGTTGCGTCGGTGCTGAAGTGCTGTCCAGCGAGTCGAATGAAGTGGTGGCGCGACTCGATTTAAAAAAAGCCGGGATTCGACAAAGTTTTGTCACCCGCAACCGCCAGCACTATCCCGAAAGCATTGAGCTAAGCCTGGAGGAAGGGCCGTTTAAGGAGTTTTCTGGGGTGTGGCGCTTCCTGCCCCTGGGTGATTTGGGCAGCAAGGTAAGCCTGGAGATTAACTTTGTACTCAGCCATCGACTGTTGAGTAAACCCGCGCAGACTCTGTTTACCAGCGTCGCCAATAACCTGGTGACCTCACTGACGGAGCGGGCGGTGGCGCTTTATGGCGATGCGACCAGAGATAAGCAGGCCCAATAATCGAGTTAGGAAAGGCTGTGGGGTCGCGGGTTTTATAGGTTAAAATTGCGCACTCCTTTATCTAGGCTATTGGATTTAAGTTGTGAGTGAACAGTTACTAAGCGTTGAAGTGGCTTACGCCCTACCGGATACCCAAAAAATTATCGCGTTGCGAGTGCCTGCGGGTACTACGGCGGCGCAAGCCGTGCGCCTGTCAAAAATCACTGAGGTGTTTCCAGAGATTGATTTAGACAGTGCGGCAATGGGTATTTTTAGTCAAACCCTGGGTAGCAAGGGCTTGCCGCCAGCGGATGAATACCAACTGCGGTCGATGGATAGAGTCGAGATTTATCGGCCCTTAATCGTCGACCCTAAAGAGGTGCGCAAGCGCCGCGCAGCAGAGGCCAAAGCGCGCAGGGCTGCGGAAAAGGCGGCGGAAAAAGCAGCAGAAAAAGCGGGGTAAGTCAGATGCTTTCGTAGGCCGGGCCAGCGGCTAGCTATAGCTATAAGGCCGGCTTAGATATCCTGATCGAGAACGCTAGACTGATCTTCAACACCAATTTCGCTTTCCTCGGGAATCGGTACGGCGAGAGGGGCTTCAAATTCAGGCTCTGTTGGTGCCGCGTTTACTGCATCGGCAGGCGAAGAGCCCGCCGCCGGAGCCCCATTATTGGCAGCGGAAGGCAGGTAATCTCCGGTAATACCCGACAGGGCATCGTCGGTAAAATGCACCGCCACTTGCTCCCGCAACTCGAAGCCATTGGGTAGTTTTACACTGTACCAGTAGTCCCAGCGGCTTTGGTTAAAGGTGTCGGCGACGAGCGGTGTACCCAGAACATAGCGCACTTGCAAGCGGGTCATGCCTGGTCTGAGTTGGTCGACCATCTCCTGGGTGACAATATTTCCCTGCTGAATAGGGAATTTATACACACTAGGCAGTTTGAGGTAAGAACACCCCGGAAGTGTCGCGATGGCCAGGATAAACGCGATCGCGCGGAAGTGATGAAGCATTGTGGGGTTCCAGTTAGAGAGTCGAGAGGTGATAATACCGAAACGGCTATTTAGTGAGAAGGGGTACACAATATCATGTCTGACGAAGACCTGGAAATCAGAAAGGCCGGACTCAAGGTAACCCACCCTCGCGTGAAGATTTTACAGGTGTTGGAGGAGTCGGAACAAAAGCACATGACCGCCGACGACGTCTACCGCGGGCTTACCGAAGCCGGTGAAGATGTGGGTATTGCCACGGTCTACCGGGTGTTGACTCAGTTTGAGACCGCCGGGTTGATCGAAAAAAATGTATTTGACGATGGTGCCGCCCGTTACGAAATAAATCGGGGGGCTCATCACGATCATATGGTGTGCATGGTGACCGGGCGGGTTATGGAGTTTCATAACGAGGACATCGAAGACATGCAGACCAAAGCTGCCGAGGAAGCCGGTTATGAATTGGTCGGACACAGCCTGGTGTTATATGTGCGACCACTGCCGACGGAGCAGGATTAAAACCAGCAGTTTGAAATTAATCATTCAAGGCAACCACCAGATACCAATTACCAGATACCAGAGCACCGGTATTTGGGAATATTGCCTTAATCTAAATTTACCTTTACAGAAAATACGGAACACAGGAGTCTCTAGTGGAAGATATTAGTTTGCAGTCCAAGATCGACGTGTTGAGCGAAGAGCAAGTGCTGATACAAGACAGTGCCGTTGCTTTTATTGCCCAGGACGAGGAATTAAAACGCGTACGCGCCAGCCGCTTTACCCAGCCCGGCTACGATAAAGCCGTGTGGCAAGAAATGGCAGAGTCCGGGTGGCTCGGTTTTCTGGTGCCGGAGGAATACGACGGTGTTGGCTTATCGTTCTCTGAGCTGAATTTGGTATTGATTCAACTGGGCAAGGGCTTGTCGCCCGCCCCGTTTGTCTCCACCGCGGTTGCTGCGGCTCGCGCCCTGGTGAAGGGTGATAACGAAGCACTTAAAAAAGAAAAGCTGCCCTCGCTGGTTGCCGGTGAGTGGAAACCCGCTCTGGCCTGGCAGGAAGTTCGTGCTGACTTGTCGGAAACAGCCACCGCCGTTACCTGCGCTAATGATGTGCTCAATGGGGTTAAACGCTTTGTGCCGGACGCCGGTGGTGCCGATGCCTTTATTGTTTCCGCCGCTGCGGATGCAGGCACGGGTTTGTATTTAGTAGACAAAGACGCCGCTGGTATCAGCATTGAGTATGAGCAGCGTGTCGATGGTGGTTTTTACGGACACATTACTTTTGTAGATACCCCGGTAAGCGATGTGGTCGCAGCCGCAGGTAATAGCGAAGGTCAAGGCGAAGCGGTGCTTGCCGCTGTGCTGGATGAAACCCGTGTGGCAGTCAGTGCTGAATTACTGGGCGTGATGACGCGGGCTTTGGAAATTAGTGTTGATTACATTGCGCAGCGTGTGCAGTTCGATAAGCCCATCGGTAGTTTTCAGGCCTTGCAGCACAAAACGGTAGATCTGTTTATCTTGACTGAGATTTCCCGTTCGGTTCTGTTGCAAGCGGCGACGGTGTTTGATTCCGACGCCTCGGCGCAGGAGCGGGCCATCGCGGCCAGCCAGGTGAAAGCGCGTTGTTCCGACGCAGCGCTGACCGTCGGCAAAGATGCAATTCAACTTCACGGTGGTATTGGTTACACCGACGAAGCCAATATTGGCTTATATCTGAAAAAAGCCATGTACCTGTCCTCCTGGCTCGGCGGCGCAAGTGCACATCGCGCGCGCTACGCTGAACTGACTTTGTAAGGGGGAGGAAGAGAGATGACAAACACGACAACGAATCAGCAAGTAGATTACAACGGCATGGGCGACGATGCTTTTCGTCAAATGGTGCACGATTGGTTTGTAGAAAATTATCCGGAAGAACTGCGTTTTCCACCCGAGCGCATGCACTGGGATCAGTGTGGTGACTGGTATATGACCCTGGCCAAAAAAGGTTGGCTGGCTCCAGGCTGGCCTGCCGAACATGGCGGCATGGGTTTAGACGCCAACAAGCTGCTTATTTTTATGGATGTTAATGAATCCTACGGTGTCGGACGTACGCCGGATCAAGGCATGACTATGGTCGGGCCGCTATTGATTCAACACGGCACCGACGAGCAGCGCGCCCATTACTTACCGAAAATCCTGGCCGGTGAACACATCTGGTGTCAGGGCTACTCCGAGCCGGGTGCGGGTTCCGATCTGGCAAATTTGAGTACCTCTGCGGTGCGTGATGGCGACGACTATGTGGTTAACGGCCACAAAATCTGGACTACCCTGGCGATGGACGCCAATCAGATTTTTGTCCTAGTGCGCACTGACAAAGAGGGCAAAAAGCAGCAGGGTATTACCTTCTTGCTGGTGCCGCTGGATAGTCCTGGCATCACCGTACGACCGATAGTCAATTTGGGTATGCACGACGAATTTGCCGAAGTCTTCTTCGACGACGTGCGCGTGCCGGTAGCCAATGTGGTGGGCGGTGAACATAAAGGCTGGGGCATCGCCAAGGCGCTGCTCGGTCACGAGCGTATCTTTATTGGTAGCCCCAAGTTTGCCATCCTGGCGATGTCTCGACTCAAGGCCCTGGCCGATATGGCCGGCTTGTTTGCAGACCCGCTGTTTGTGGATCGTTACACCCAGTTGAAAATGGATATTGCCGATCTCGGTGCTGCCTATAAGCGCTTTGTCGAAGTGCTTAAGCGCGGTGGCCACATTGGTGCCGAAGTATCGATGTTAAAAATCTGGAACACTGAAACCCAGCAGCGGGTGATGGATTTAATGCTCGATGCTGCCGGTGAGCACGGTGGCGTTTGGGGTGAACTGGAAACTGCCGATGGCGTAGCGCGCGCCGCCGGTGATTTTATTGGCGCGCGTCCCACCACGATTTACGGCGGCAGTAATGAAGTGCAGCGTAATATTTTAGCCAAAGCCGTATTGAAGCTGCCATCGTGACAACCAACGTTGTGGAATCGCTACCGACGGACGACGATGAATTTCGTGGTCATGTGCGGACCTGGCTAGAAGCTAATTTCCCCATCGAAATGCGCTTCCCCACACGGCGACACACCTTTGAGCAATCGTTGCAGTGGCACAAAACCCTGGCTAAAAAAGGCTGGGTTGCCCCCGGCTGGCCGCAGCAGTATGGCGGTATGGGCTTGACTGCTTATCAGCAGGTTATGTTTTCTGAAGAGATGGATCGAGTGGGGGTGATGGTGCTGCCCAACTTCGGTATCACCATGCTCGGGCCCTTGCTGTTGGGCTACGGTACCGAAGCCCAGCGTGTCGAATACCTGCCTAAAATACTGTCGGGTGAACACCTTTGGTGTCAGGGTTACTCGGAGCCGGGTGCGGGTTCCGATCTGGCCAGCTTGCGTACTACCGCCGAACTGGATGGCGACGAGTACGTGGTTAACGGCCAAAAAACCTGGACCACCATGGCGCAGCAGGCAAATCGAATTTTCTTGCTGGTGCGCACCGATAAAGACGCTAAGAAACAGCGGGGTATTAGTTTTTTATTGCTGCCAATGGATGCGCCCGGTATCACCGTGCGAGAGATCGACAATATCGGCGGTTACTCCGAGTTTTGTGAAGTGTTTTTCGACAACGTGCGCGTACCTAAAACCAGTATGGTCGGCGAGGTCAATCAGGGTTGGACTATGGCCAAGGCCTTACTGGGCGCCGAGCGAATCTTACTGGGCAGTCCCAAGCTGGCTAAATTTCCACTGCAACGCTTGCAGGCCTTAGCGAATGAGTTTGGACTGTTTGAAGACCCGGTGTTCAAGGCGCGTTTCGTTTGCCTGGCCATGGAGGTCGAGGATATGGGCGCGCTTTACGTGCGCTTGCTGGAAGTATTGCGGCGCGGTGAACAATTAGGTCCCGAGGTTTCTATATTAAAAGTGGCGGTTACCGAGTTGTATCAGCGCGTGACCGACTTGATGCTGGAAGCGGCGGGGGAGTTTGGCGGTACGGAGGCAGTGATTCCGTTAAGCGACGGCTCAACACTAAAGCCCATCAATCCCTATTATCTCTCCAGGCCTTCCACCATCTACGGTGGTAGCAGTCAGGTGCAGCGCAATATTTTAGCCAAGGCCGTACTGGGCCTGCCCAGTAAGTAGAAGAATAAGATCGAAGTGAGTGCTCACTAGAGCATAGCGGTAAGCGGTTCAGGTAAAAAAGCAGACAAAAAAAGCAGGGAAACCTTATCGGATATCCCTGCTAAACGGCTTGCCTGGTGTTAAGGCAGCCGTGCTGGCCTAAAATAATGTCGGGGCCGATAGCATGGGTGTGCCTATCCCGAACAGCTGTATCGCTACCATGAATAAGACAAACGAGAGTACTAAGCTGCCGGCAATTCTATTGGTGGGTGATTGCAACTCTTGCTTAATTGGCATGAGATTGTGCTCCTTGAGGGTTATTTTCATGTTGTGCGCTTTGATTTCTCGTCGCGGTCAACATATTAAAAAATATATCAAAAAATTTAAAGCATAACCAATGATTATTTCTCATAAATAACATTCCGTCTGGGACTATTCCTTTGCTACATAAATATCTTTCTCAGACTTAAGTGCTGTTAAGGCCCACTATCAAAATAAGCTGGGCTGAGAGAGGTGCATCAGTGATACTAAACACGGTGCGTAGGCGTAGCTCGCCAGGGTGGCGACGCCGCCTGTGCCAAACAGTGTTAAGGTTTTGATGGATTTGGTCATGGTCTTTACTCCTTTATCTCCTGTCGCCATTAGTGGCTTGAGGGGAATAATAGGGCTAAAAGACCTGTGTGAAAATTCCTTTGAATTGCAAACTGGTTGTGCAATAATGCAAATATGAGCGAATGGGATGATCTGCGGTTTTTCTTAGCTGTCGCGAAAGCGGGCAGTATTTCTGGGGCGGCGAACCAGTTGGGGGTTAATCACTCCACGGTTTCACGCCGCATAAATGCCTATGAGAAGTCGCATGATGTGCGTTTATTCGAGCGGGTGCAAACCGGCTACGAGCTGACGGCGGCTGGAGAACACATTCACCACTACGCGCTTGAAATTGAGCAGCGCGTGCAGTCGGTTGAGCGCGAGTTGTTTGGTCGTGACGTCCGCTTGCAGGGTTCGGTACGCGTCACCTGCTACCACGGCGTTGCGACCCAGGTGATTGTTCCCGAGCTGGGGCGCTTTCGCGAGCAATACCCGGATATCGACCTCGAATTGATCGTTAGCACCGATGTGCGGGATCTCTCGGCACGGGAGGCGGATATCGCCGTGCGCGGCACTCCGCAGCCGCCCGAACACCTAATCGGCCGCAAGGTTGCCCGCTTTGTTCACGGCATTTACACCTCGGATAACTATATTAAGCGGGCCTTAAAGCAGGATGAGCTGGTTTTGTGGCGCAGTGACCCCGAGACCTTCGATTGGGCGCAGGCCCATTACCCAGAGGCGAAAGTGGCTTTGCGAGTAGATGATGTCGCGACGATGGTGGCGGCAGTGCAGGCCGGTCTGGGGATCGCACGTTTGCCGTGCCACATTGCAGATCAGCACCAACAACTGTATCGCATGCGTATCGAATTCCCGCCCTCGGAGTGGGGTATCTGGATACTGAGCCATGCGGATTTGCGCGCTACCGCCCGGGTGCGCGTCTGTCGGGAATTTTTGGTGGGTCTGTTTGAGGAGAAAATCGATCTGCTTGAAGGGCGTTGTTCGCGTTATTTATAGTGTTCGTTAAGCATGATGCCTAATAAAATAATTCAGCGTCAATTTTAGATCTGAAATCCCTTTACCTAAAATCCTTTGCCTAAAATTACTGCGCTTAAAATCTAGCCAGCAAGCTGCCCACCTTCGAGCATCTCTTTAGCGTGGGCCAGGGTTTGACGGGTAATTTCTGTGCCACCCAGCATCCGCGCAATTTCATCGACGCGTTTATCCTCGTTAAGCGTAAATAACTGACTGTGGGTGACATTGTCATTGCCGTTGGCAGATTTGGTGGCGACCAAATGTTGATGGGCGCAGGAGGCGACTTGCGGTAAGTGAGTAACCGCGATTACCTGGCCGCGCTCGCCGAGTTCTCGCAACAGCTTGCCGACCACTTCGGCGGTAGCGCCGCCAATGCCCACATCCACCTCGTCAAAAATCAGCGCCGGAATTTGCGCGCGTTGTGCGGCAATCACCTGAATCGCCAAACTAAAGCGCGAGAGCTCACCCCCGGAGGCAATTTTAGCCAGGGGGCGATGGGGGTGACCGGGGTTGGTTTGGGCCAGCAGTTCGACTTTCTCCATACCCAGCAGGTGCAGGTCATCTTTCTCGCGCGGAGTAAGAGACAGCTCCAGGCTGGCCGTGGCCATACCCAAATCGGCCAGTTGGGCGTTCACCTGTTTAGCAAACTTGGCGGCATTGGTTTTGCGCACCTTGCTGAGTTTTTTGGCGCAGCTGCGGTAGGTCTCGGCCAGTTGCTCGCGTTGCTTGCGCAATTGTTCTACATCGCCGTCGCCGCCGGACAGCTCGCGCAATTCCGCCGCCAGGGTTTGATGGAGGTGTGGTAAATCGTGAGTTTCTATTCGGTGCTTGCGGGCCAGTTGATAAAAGCCGCTGAGCCGCTCTTCCACTTCTTGCAGGCGAGTCGGGTTGATCTCGACACCGGAGACAAAGTGTTCGATTTCCTGTGCCGCTTCCTGAACCTGAATATGCGCAGATTTCAGCAGTTCGATGCTGCTGGTAAGGCTGGCGCTGTTATTGGCAAGGCCCTTTGCGACTAAATCTTGGATGAGTTGTAAGGCCTGATGCAGGTTGTGGGTAATATTGACCTGCTCACCGCCATTGCTGCTGGCAGCCTCATCACCCTGACAAAGTGTCAACGCCTGCTGGCAATCTCTGAGTACGGTATCGGCGTTAGCAAGTAATTGTTGTTCGCCTTCGAGTTTGCCGACTTCGCCGTTGGTGGGGGCCAGTTGATCGAGTTCCTGTACCTGAAAGGTCAGTAGGTCCCGACGTGCCTCTAGCTCCCCGCTTTGGTTTTCGAGCTGCTCCAGGCGCTGGGCTGTGGCGCGCCATTGTTGGTAGTGCTCAGCTAGTTCGGCCAGTAGCTTGGCGTGATTGCCGTATTCGTCGAGCAGGCGCAGATGGCTATCCCGGCGCAGCAGCGACTGGTGTTCGTGTTGGCCGTGAATGTCTACTAAGCGCTCACCGAGGTCTTTGAGCTGTTGCATGGTGGCCGATTGGCCGTTGATATAGCCCCGGGAGCGACCTTCGCTGGTGAACACACGGCGCAGCAAACAGGTGTCCTCCTCGGACTGATAGTCGTTGTCGGCCAGCCAGGCAGCGGCTTCTGCGTTGCCGTCGAGGCTAAAGTGGGCCGCGACTTCGGCTTTATTGGCGCCGGGCCGGATGCGACCGGTATCGCCGCGATCACCGAGGGCCATGCCGAGAGCGTCAATCACCAGAGACTTGCCCGCCCCGGTTTCTCCGGTAATGGCAGACATGCCGGTAACGAAGTCGATTTCGAGCTGCTCGGTAAGGGTGTAATTGTTAATGGTCAGGCTGGTTAGCACAATGGGTACGCTTGATTTGGTTGATACAGGTAGCGTTATACCTAATCTACGGGTATGAGTGCAATCACCGTCTTGAAAGCGAGGCAGATGACCCAATAAATCGGAGTTAGGTAAGACAAATTAAACAGCGCGTTAGGAGTGAATACGGGTGACGAAGGAAAAAAATGATCTGAACGAGGATTTGGAAGGCAAGGCGGCTGAGGCAGGGCAGGAGTCAGCCCCAGTAGAACAAGAGTCATCTGCTGGGGAGGACATCTCCCCCGAAGCCAAACTGGAAGAACTACAGGCCGCACTGGACGAAGCGCGGGATCAGGTCTTGCGCACCCAGGCCGAAATGCAAAATCTGCGGCGGCGTGGCGAGCGCGATGTTGAGAATGCGCACAAATATGCCCTGGAGAAATTCGTCAACGAGCTTATCCCGGTAGTGGATAACCTGGAGCGGGCAACGACCTTCATCGACCACGACAACGACGTATTCAAAGCCGTTGGGGAAGGCGTGGAACTGACGCTGAAAAGCCTGCTCGACGCACTGACCCGCAACAAAGTCGAGCAACATAATCCCCTTGAGCAGGCTTTTGATGCGGAATTACATCAGGCCGTGACGATGGCCCCGCACCCGGATTTACCTGCTAATACGGTGACTGAGGTCTTCCAAAAGGGCTATACCTTGAGTGGTCGTTTGGTGCGGCCAGCGATGGTCGTAGTCTCGCAAGGTGGCGGCGGCGATGAGAGCAAAGGCTGACTTAGGTCAAGATAGGTTAGAGATAGGTGAATAAAACCCCGGTAAACCGACCCGAACAGGGTTGAAATCCCGGTGTACCAGCCAAATATAAGGCGCAAGAACAGCATTTAACACCGTAAAAGTTTCAGTTAGGAGATAAGTGATATGGGTAAGATTATCGGCATTGACCTCGGCACCACCAATTCTTGTGTGGCTGTGATGGAGGGCGACAAAGCCAAGGTTATCGAAAATTCAGAGGGCGGACGTACTACGCCTTCGATCGTGGCCTATTCCGAGGACGGCGAAATTTTGGTTGGCCAGGCCGCCAAGCGTCAGGCTGTCACCAATCCCCACAATACGTTGTACGCGGTTAAGCGCCTGGTTGGACGGCGCTTTGAAGATGACGTTGTGCAGAAGGACATCACCATGGTGCCCTACAAAATCGTTAAGGCCGACAACGGCGATGCCTGGATCGAAGTCAAAGGCGATAAAAAAGCACCGCCACAAATTTCTGCTGAAGTCTTGAAGAAAATGAAAAAGACCGCCGAGGATTATCTCGGTGAAGCGGTCACTGAAGCGGTTATTACCGTCCCCGCTTATTTTAACGACTCCCAGCGTCAGGCCACCAAAGATGCCGGCCGCATCGCGGGTCTGGAAGTAAAGCGTATTATCAACGAGCCAACGGCAGCAGCGCTGGCCTACGGTATGGATAAAGCCGTTAAGGGCGATAGCGTCGTTGCGGTGTATGACCTCGGTGGCGGTACGTTTGATATTTCCATTATTGAAATTGCCGACGTCGATGGCGAAGTTCAGTTCGAAGTGCTGTCTACCAACGGCGATACCTTCCTCGGTGGTGAAGATTTCGATCTGTGTCTGATCGATTATCTGGCAGAGCAGTTCAAGTCCGAAAGCAGCATTGATCTGAAGGGCGATCCCCTGGCGATGCAGCGTCTGAAAGAGGCCGCTGAAAAAGCCAAAATCGAATTGTCTTCCAGTCAGCAAACCGAAGTGAACTTGCCCTACATCACTGCCGATGCGACCGGACCGAAGCATTTGGTCGTTAAGTTAACTCAGGCCAAGTTAGAGTCGCTGGTCGAAAGCCTGGTCACTCGATCTTTGGCACCGGTAAAAATGGCACTCAAGGATGCGGGCAAATCGGCCAGTGACATTGACGAAGTTATTTTGGTCGGTGGCCAAACGCGCATGCCTTTAGTGCAGCGCAGCGTGACTGACTTTTTTGGTAAGGAGCCACGTAAGGACGTGAATCCTGACGAAGCCGTTGCGGTAGGTGCAGCGATTCAGGGTGCAGTACTTTCGGGCGATGTTACCGACGTACTGTTGCTCGACGTAACGCCGCTATCCTTAGGTATTGAAACCATGGGTGGTGTAGCAACGCCTTTGATCGAGAAAAACACCACGATCCCCACCAAAAAATCGCAGACCTTCTCGACCGCCGACGACAATCAGACGGCGGTAACAATTCACGTGGTACAGGGTGAGCGCAAGCAAGCCACACAGAATAAATCGCTGGGTCGTTTTGATCTCGCGGATATTCCACCCGCCCCGCGCGGTCTGCCGCAAATTGAAGTGTCTTTTGATATTGACGCCAACGGTATTCTCAACGTATCGGCGAAAGATCAGGCGACCGGCAAAGAGCAATCCATTGTAATTAAAGCGTCCTCGGGTTTGAGCGATGAAGAAGTCGAGGCCATGGTGAAAGATGCCGAAGCTAACGCCGAGGCCGATCTCAAGTTTGAGGAAATGGTACAGACGCGCAACCAGGCTGATGGTCTGGCTCACGCAGCACGCAAAACTCTCGACGAAGCCGGTGATAAAGCCAGCGACGAAGAAAAGCAGGCCATTGAAAGCGGTATCGCCGCCGTTGAAGAAGCTCTGAAGGGCGACGACAAAGATGCCATCGAAGCGGCCTCTAACACCCTGTCAGAAGCATCGGCAGTGCTGGCTCAAAAGCTCTATGCGGAGCAGGCAAAGCAAGCCGAGCAGGCTGAAGCTGCCTCGGCAGAAGCCGGTGGTGAGGATGTTGTCGATGCAGAATTTGAAGAAGTCGACGATTCCGAAAGCGGCTCTGCTGGCAAGTAAGCTAGCAAGTAAGCCGGTAAGCAAACCGGTAACTAAATCGGCAAGAGTTGCTGAAAGTATAAAACGCAGGTGTTCGCACCTGCGTTTTTGCAATTTAAAAACACACAATAAATTATTGTAAGCGAACAAGGTTATGGCAAAGCGGGATTATTACGAAATACTGGGGGTCGAGCGCGGCGCGGAAGAGTCTGTTGTAAAAAAGGCCTATCGCCGTATCGCGATGAAAGATCATCCGGATCGCAACCCCGATAACCCGGAGGCCATGGAGCGCTTTAAAGAAGCTACCGAAGCTTACGAGGTGCTTTCCGATCAGGAAAAACGCCAGGCCTACGATCAGTATGGTCATGCTGGTGTGAACGGCAACGCTGGCGGCGGTGATGCCGGCTTCAGCGACGTGTTTGGCGACGTATTTGGCGATATTTTTGGTGGTGGTCGTCGCGCCGGGCCACCCCGTGGTTCGGACTTGCGTTACGACCTGGAGCTTGACCTCGAGGACGCCGCTAAGGGCAAAACCATCAAGATTAAAGTGCCGACCCTGACGGCCTGTAAGGAGTGTTCCGGCAGCGGTGCGCGCAAGGGTACGTCGCCGATTACCTGTACCAGCTGTAAGGGCGCGGGCAAAATTAGGCGTTCCCAGGGCTTTTTTGCGGTGGAGCAAGCCTGCCCTACCTGCCGTGGTCGCGGCAAGATGATTACCGAACCCTGCAATTCCTGTTATGGGCAGGGGCGGGTCGAAGAAACCAAAACACTGTCGGTAAAAGTGCCTGCGGGCGTCGATACCGGCGATCGTATTCGCTTGACCGGAGAGGGCGAAGCCGGGCCGGAAGGTGGTCAGGCGGGCGATCTTTATGTCCAGGTAGTAATGCGAGATCACGCGATTTTTCAGCGCGACGGCTCTAATTTGTACTGCGAAGTGCCTATCTCCGTTGCCGATGCAGCGCTGGGCGGTGAACTGGAAGTGCCGACGCTCGAGGGTCGAGTGAAATTAAAAATTCCAGCGGAAACGCAAACCGGAAAACTGTTCCGCATGCGCGGCAAAGGTGTGGTGCCCGTGCGTGGTGGCTCGCCCGGAGATTTATTGTGTCGCGTCGCGGTGGAAACCCCGGTTAAATTAACCAGCGAACAAAAAGACCTGTTGCGGAAATTTCAACAAACCCTGGAAAGTGGCAAACACTCGCCACGTAAGACCTCCTGGTTTGATGCCGCTAAAAAATTTGTTGATGGCTTTTCACGATAAGCTGGTTTGCGTCGATCGATTTATATGGACCCATTTATCTAGCTCAGTTCGCTTTGCGCTGGCTTAAGGCTTTGATTAAGCTGTGCGGCCTATCATTCACTCTCGTGGAACGCAGATTATGATTCGAGTAGCTGTCACCGGTGCGGCGGGCCGCATGGGTAAGACCCTGATCGAGGCCATCGCCAATCATCCCGAAACCCAACTCACCGTCGCGCTTGAGCGCCCCGATAGCTCATTGCTGGGTGCGGACGCGGGGGAGCTGGCGGGTGTCGGCAGCAATGGCGTAACCGTGGTGGGTGATTTAGCTGCAGTGGCGGATGAGTTTGATGTGCTGGTGGACTTCACCGTGCCGGCAGCAACGCTGGCTAACGCTGAAGTCTGCGCCGCTCACGGCAAAAAGATGGTGATCGGTACCACCGGTTTTGACGACGCGCAAAAAGCTCGACTCGACGCCGCCTGCGGGAGCATGGCGGTGTGCATGGCCTCCAACTTCAGTACCGGCGTCAATGTCTGCTTTAAATTACTCGAGCTGGCTTCCCGCGTGCTGGGTGATGATTCCGATATCGAAATTTACGAAGCCCACCACCGTCATAAGGTCGACGCGCCCTCCGGCACGGCTCTCAGTATGGGTCAGGTAGTGGCGGATACTCTGGGCCGAGATTTACAAAAAGTCGCCGTCTATGGCCGCGAGGGCCAGACCGGGCCTCGCGATAGCGATACCATTGGTTTTGCCACGGTGCGGGCTGCTGATATCGTCGGCGACCACACGGTGATGTTTGCCGCCGAGGGCGAGCGTGTTGAAATCACCCATAAGGCCTCCAGCCGTATGTCCTTTGCCCGTGGCGCCGTGCGTGCCGCCGCCTGGTTGGGTGCTCAGGATGTGGGCCGTTACGACATGCAGGATGTACTTGGGCTGAATTGACGCCTACTTCACAATGACCGGGTCAAAGTGCGACTTAATTGGCCTCGAAGCTGCGATTTCACTGGACAGAGTTGCCCCCTTACCCTAAAATTTCCGCTCAGGTTTCTATCAATCGGAGAGCCTGAATCGGCGACCACAAAAAACAAATTCGTAGCGAGATGAGACACAGGTTTCATCTCGCTTTTTTACGAATTTCTTCCAGAATCGTCGGCGGATCTTTCCGGTACATATAAAGCCCATACAGAATGATTTACGGAAGCGCCTGGCCGGCGTCTCGATTCCGACCGTGCTAGCACCAGTAAGACTTGCGAGAGCTATGTTAGAAGCAGCCGTAAGCCGACCTGAGCGGATTATAAAATAGACAGGAGAACAGTTTGAGCGCCCAAACTCGTCGTCAGCCCGCCTTATTGGCACTCGCTGATGGCACACTTTTTCGCGGTACCTCCATTGGGGCCGAAGGCTTGTCCACGGGGGAGGTGGTGTTCAATACGGCGCTCACTGGGTATCAGGAAATCCTTACCGACCCCTCCTATTCACGTCAAATCGTTACGCTCACCTATCCTCACATTGGTAATGTGGGTGTAAACGCCGAGGACGAAGAGTCCTCGTCCGTCCATGCTGCAGGCCTGGTGATTCGCGATTACCCTTTGTTGCTGAGTAACTTTCGCAGCGAAGAAGCCCTCGACACCTACCTCAAGCGGCATAACATTATCGCCATTGCCGACATCGATACCCGTAAATTAACCCGAATTTTGCGCGAGAAGGGCGCACAAAGCGGCTGCCTGATGGCGGGTTCTGTCGATGGGCCGCAGGCGCTTGATGGGCAGAAGACGCTTGACGGGTCGCAGGTGCTTGACGAAGAGCAAGCCCTGGCCGCAGCGCGCGGCTTTGCAGGCTTACAGGGTTTAGACCTGGCCAAAGACGTGAGCACCACCGAAAGTTATAACTGGACGAGCCAGAGTTGGGCGCTCGGCGAAGGCCATCGCGACGCAGAATCGAAAGGCGAGTACAAAGTTGTCGCCTACGATTACGGCGTAAAGCGCAATATCTTGCGTTTGTTAGTGGATCGCGGCTGTGAACTCACCGTGGTACCCGCACAAACACCCGCAGCCGAAGTACTGGCCATGAAGCCAGACGGCGTATTTTTGTCCAACGGCCCCGGCGATCCGGAACCTTGCGACTACGCCATTACCGCCATTACCGAGTTGCTGGCTGCCGATATGCCCTTGTTTGGCATCTGTCTCGGCCACCAGTTGTTGGCGTTGGCCTCGGGTGCGCGGACCGAAAAAATGAAGTTCGGTCATCACGGCGCGAATCACCCGGTACAGGTGCTCGACACTGGCGTGGTGATGATTACCAGTCAAAACCACGGGTTTGCGGTAGACGAAACCACCTTGCCAGATACTCTGAGCGCTACCCATCGATCATTGTTTGATGGTTCGCTGCAAGGTATTCGGCGCACGGACAAACCCGCGTTTAGTTTTCAGGGGCATCCCGAAGCGAGTCCGGGGCCGCAGGATGCAGCACCCTTATTTGATCATTTTATTGAACTGATGGCGCAAGCCCAAACAGCAAAGCGGGCCAGGTAAGCATGCCAAAAAGAGACGACATTCACAGCATTCTGATTATTGGCGCCGGGCCTATTGTTATCGGACAGGCCTGCGAGTTTGATTACTCCGGCGCACAAGCCTGTAAAGCCTTGCGCGAAGAAGGCTACCGAGTTGTGTTGGTGAATTCCAACCCGGCTACCATCATGACCGACCCGGATATGGCCGATGCCACCTACATTGAACCCGTAGAGTGGCGCACCGTGGCGGCGATTATTGAGAAAGAGCGTCCCGACGCGCTGCTGCCGACCATGGGTGGTCAGACCGCGCTTAATTGCGCGCTCGACCTGGCTCGCGAAGGCGTGCTGGAAAAATTCGGCGTAGAAATGATTGGCGCTACTCAGGATGCCATCGACAAGGCCGAAGATCGCGAACGCTTCGACAAGGCCATGAAAGCCATTGGGCTGGGTACCGCGAGTTCGGTGATAGTACACAGCATGGAAGAGGCGCAGCAAGCGCCGGATCGCTTCGGCTTTCCCTGCATTATTCGGCCCTCGTTTACCATGGGCGGCTCCGGCGGAGGCATTGCCTACAATCGGGAAGAGTTCGACGAAATTTGCCGCCGTGGTTTTGATTTATCACCTACCAAAGAACTACTCATCGACGAGTCTCTCATCGGTTGGAAAGAGTATGAAATGGAAGTGGTGCGGGACAAAAAAGACAACTGCATTATTATTTGTGCCATCGAAAACCTGGATCCCATGGGCATCCACACCGGCGACTCCATTACCGTCGCTCCCGCGCAAACTTTGACTGATAAGGAATATCAGATCATGCGCGACGCCTCCCTCGCTGTGCTGCGAGAAATTGGCGTGGAAACGGGCGGCTCCAATGTGCAGTTTGCGGTGAACCCAGAAGACGGACGTTTAGTGGTGATCGAGATGAACCCGCGGGTGTCTCGTTCCTCGGCCTTGGCGTCTAAGGCGACCGGTTTCCCCATAGCCAAAGTGGCAGCCAAACTCGCCGTGGGTTATACCCTCGACGAATTGCAAAACGACATCACCGGTGGCGCTACTCCGGCATCGTTTGAACCCAGCATCGATTACGTAGTGACTAAAATTCCGCGTTTCGCTTTCGAGAAATTTACCGGGGTTAACGCACTGCTCACCACGCAAATGAAATCGGTGGGCGAAGTGATGGCGATCGGCCGCACCTTTCAAGAATCTTTGCAAAAAGCCCTCCGCGGGCTAGAAGTCGGCGTCAGTGGTTTTGATCCCCAGGTAGATATCAACACCGAATTGGGTATGGCCAGAATACACGAGGAGCTCGCATCCACCGGCAGCGAGCGTATTTGGTATATCGCCGACGCGTTTCGTGCCGGCATCAGTCGAGACGAAATTCACGCCAGTACCGCGATTGACCATTGGTTCCTGGCGCAAATTGAAGATTTAATTCAGCAAGAAACCGCTTTGATTGGCACGAGTCTCGATGCACTGGATCGCGACGCGTTATATCGACTTAAGCAAAAAGGTTTCTCCGATCAACGCCTGGGTGAATTACTCGGTGTGTCCGAACACGTTTTTCGCGCCCGGCGGCATGAATTAAATATTCGCCCGGTTTATAAGCGCGTCGATACCTGTGCCGCTGAATTTTCTACCAGCACGGCCTATATGTATTCCACCTACGAGGAAGAATGCGAAGCCGAGCCCACGGATCGACAGAAAATTCTGGTGCTGGGTGGCGGGCCTAACCGTATTGGTCAGGGCATTGAGTTTGATTATTGCTGTGTTCACGCCGCGCTGGCGATGAGCGAAGACGGTTACGAGACCATTATGGTCAACTGTAACCCAGAGACGGTCTCCACCGACTACGACACTTCCGACCGACTCTACTTTGAGTCGGTGACACTGGAAGACGTGCTCGAAATTATCGCTTTGGAAAAACCCTTAGGCGTCATCGTGCAGTTTGGTGGGCAGACCCCACTGAAATTAGCGCGCGCGTTGGAAGCCGCAGGGGTACCGATTATTGGTACTACCCCGGATGCCATTGATCAGGCGGAAGATCGCGAACGCTTTCAGCAAATGATTGAAAAACTCGGTTTGTTACAACCACCCAATGCCACGGTGCGTTCCGTTATTGCTGCGGTGGAAAAGGCCGAGCAAATTGGTTATCCGCTGGTGGTGCGTCCGTCCTATGTGTTGGGTGGTCGGGCCATGGAAATTGTTTACGGCGAGGATGAGTTGCAGCGCTATATGCGCGAAGCGGTACTGGTGTCGGAAGATTCTCCGGTACTGCTCGACTACTTTTTATCCTCGGCTATTGAAGTCGATATTGATGTGGTTTCCGACGGTAAAGATGTCGTAGTCGGCGCCATTATGGAACACATTGAGCAAGCCGGTATTCACTCCGGTGATTCGGCCTGTTCCTTACCGCCCTATAGTCTACCCGCCGCGGTGCAAGACGAAATGCGCGAAGTGGTTAAGATCATGGCTCGCGAACTGAAAGTCGTCGGTTTGATGAATGTTCAGCTCGCCTGGCAAGACGAAAAAGTTTATGTCATTGAAGTGAATCCGCGCGCCTCCCGCACCATACCTTTTGTGTCCAAGTGCATCGGCGTATCGCTAGCCAAAGTAGCCGCGCGCTGCATGGCGGGCACCAGCTTGAAGGATCAGGGTATTACCGAAGAAATTATTCCCGAATACTTTAGTGTTAAGGAAGCGGTATTCCCGTTTAATAAATTCCCCGGCCTCGATCCGATTCTTGGGCCAGAAATGAAATCCACCGGCGAAGTGATGGGTGTAGGCGTAACCTTTGCCGAAGCCTATGCCAAGGCACAGTTGGGCGCTGGTGATGAAATACCGAGTTCGGGCACCGCGTTTATCAGTGTGCGAGACTGCGACAAGCACGGCGTGGTCGATGTGGCGCGACGTTTGTCGGACCTGGGCTTTAAGCTGGTTGGTTCCCGTGGTACTGGGCAATTGATTGCCGATGCCGGGATCGACGTTGAGATCGTCAATAAAGTGGCCGAAGGTCGCCCGCACATTGTCGACATGATTAAAAATCGCAAAATCAGTTTGATTGTAAACACCACCGAAGGGCGCAAAGCTATTGCCGACTCGGCGACGATTCGTTCCAGCGCAGAAGCCAATGGCGTGTACTACACTACGACCCTGGCTGGCGGTAATGCCGTTTGTACCGCGCTCGCAGAGGGCAACATCGGCACCGTGCGTAGCTTGCAAGAATTGCAGGGAGATTTAACTAGTGGGAGTTGAGCAGTGAGTAACGTTCCAATGACCGTCGAGGGTGAAGCGCGTTTACGGGCCGAACTCGAGCAGTTAAAAAAAGTCGATCGGCCGCGCATTGTGCAGGCCATTGCCGAGGCGCGTGCGCATGGCGATCTTAAAGAAAATGCCGAGTACCACGCTGCCCGCGATCAGCAGAGTTTTGCCGAGGGCAGGATTCAGGAAATTGAAGGCAAGCTGGCTAATGCCCAGGTTATCGACATCAGCAAAATTCCGCCGAGCGAAAAAGTTATTTTCGGCTCCACCGTCACTATGATTAATGTAGAGAGTGATGAAGAAGTGGTGTATCGCATTGTTGGCGACGATCAGGCTAATGTGAAAGAAAGTAGAATTTCCTATCAGTCGCCGATTGCCCGCGCCTTGATGGGTAAAGAAGTCGGTGACGTTGCCGTGGTGCAGACGCCTTCCGGTGTTATCGAGTACGAAATCGACGCCGTCAAATATATCTAAAGGTTTACTCCACCCAACACCTTTTAAACAATCTTCGTCGAGGAAATAATTATGCGTATGCAAACCCCCCGCGTGCCGCCAGTACAGCCGGAAGATTGGAGCGACGAGCAGCGCGCTATTTTTGGCGAAGTCAAAATGGGCGGGCGCATCCTCAATATTTTTAAGACCCTGGCCAATCACCCGCAACTGGGTAAGCGCTGGTTGGTGTTTGCCAATCACATTATGGGTAAATCGAAAATTTCGCTGCGCGAGCGCGAGATTTTAATTCTGCGCATTGGCTGGTTGTGCAAATCCGGGTACGAGTGGGGCCAGCATGTCGTGATCGGCAGAGAGTGCGATCTCAGCGATGCAGAAATGGAACGCATCAAACTAGGTGCCGATGCCGAGGGCTGGACCGAACAGGAAGCCCTGTTGCTCAAAGCCACCGACGAATTACACGCCGATGCGTTTATCTCCAATCCGACCTGGGCGGGTTTGTCGAAAAGTTACAACACCCAGCAGCTAATGGACGTCGTGTTTACCGTCGGCCAGTATAATTTAGTATCGATGGCCCTCAATACCCTGGGCGTACAGCTCGACGAAGGTATGGAGCTCGACCCGGAGCTGGTACGTCGAGCCTAATTTTTTACGATCTTTTTAAATTATTAAACTTTTTAACCATTAACTCTTAAATCACTGCGAGAAAAATGATGAACTATTCAGATTATGAATTCCTGTTGTTCGAACATAAACCTAACGGCGTATTAGTAATTACCCTTAACCGCCCCGAAGTTATGAACGCCACCAATGCGCGTATGCACTGGGAACTGACTAAAATTTGGGACACCGTTGCCGATGACGACGAAACCAATGTCGTCGTCGTAACCGGTGCAGGCAAAGCGTTTTCAGCCGGCGGTGACCTGGAATGGGTAGGCAGCGTAGTTGGCAACCCTGAGGGCGTTCAGCGCATTCAGAAAGAAGCCGCCGATATCGTCTATCGCATGCTCGATATGCAAAAGCCGATTATTTCTGCTATCAATGGCGTCGCAGTAGGTGCTGGCCTGGCGGTCGCACTGATGGCCGACATCAGCATTATGTCCGAAACCGCTAAGTTCACCGACGGCCACGTCAAAATTGGTGTGGGGGCAGGTGATCACGCCGCCATCGTATGGCCGCTGTTGTGTGGCATGGCAAAAGCGAAATACTACTTGATGACTGCCGAATTTATCGACGGTAAAGAAGCCGACAGAGTTGGTCTGGTCAGCATGAGCGTGCCCCGAGACGAAGTGCTACCCAAAGCCATGGCCGTCGCCGATCAACTAGCAGCGGGCGCACAACACGCCATTCGCGGTACCAAAACCACACTGAACGGCTGGATTCACCAGGCCAGACCGATTTTTGAAGATTCCCTGCGTATGGAAATGCAGTGCTTCTTAACTCCCGACGCCGCCGAAGGTATTGCCTCGGTAAGAGAAAAGCGTCCAGCGAAGTTTCCTTCTGCTAAAGGCAATTCGTAGGACTTTATAATAGAGCTCTTTTAATAGAGCTTTGTAATAGGGCTTTGTAATAGGGCTTTTTAATAGAGTTCTGTGCCAGCCGGTTTAAGGCTATAGGTAATGAAAACGAAAGCCGACACTTATGGTGTCGGCTTTTTTGTGCCTGCGGTTTGGTGCCTGGGGTTTGGTGTTTCGGTAGCGCTTGAGAAATATATTCAGCTTAAACCGTCCTAAAACACCAGAATCAGTAAACCCCATTGCGGAATCTTGGAAGCTTATGGAAGGCCTTTGATTTGTAATAGGCCCCGGTTATGATTAAGGACATAGAAATAGCGGGATACTTTTGCCGGATACTTACGAATACACCTTCTAATCAAAATATAAAAATAGGCATTAGTAGCTGCTTGCTAGGCGAAAAGGTACGCTTCGATTCTGGGCATAAGAAAAATGCCTATGTAACCGGCGTATTGAGAGATTATTTTGAATTTTTACCGTTTTGTCCTGAAGTTGAAATAGGTCTTGGTATCCCCAGGGAAGCAATTCGCCTGGTTTCAATTGATAGCGAAATTCGCTGCAAAGGTTCCAAAAATGATGACTTGGACGTAACGGACAAGCTTCGTGATATTGCTGAAAAACAAAGACAGTGGCATGAGACTTTATGTGGTTATATATTGAAGAAAGATTCACCCAGTTGCGGCATGGAGCGAGTAAAAATATACAGTGAAGGTATGCCGAATCGTAAAGGCACTGGGCTGTATACTCAGAAGGTAATGGAAAACTTTCCCTGTTTGCCTGTGGAAGAAGAAGGGCGTTTAGAAGATGCGCGTCTTAGAGAAAATTTTATTCAACGTGTCTATGTATATTCACGCTGGAAAATGATGCGCAGCCAACGCTTTACCATTACACATCTACAGGAGTTTCATGCCAAACATAAATATATCTTTATGAGTCACAATCAGACAGAATCCAGAATGTTAGGCGTCTTATTGGCGGAAAACAGCGGGTCTGATCTCGGTAGTTTGGCAGATAAATACCTCGATAATATGATGCGTACATTAAAGTGTATTGCAAGTAGAAAAAATCATGTTAATACACTGCAACATATTCAGGGCTACCTTAAAAAATATTTGGATGGAGAAGATAAAGCTGAGTTAAATACAATTATCGAAGACTACAGGAAAGGTTTGTTGCCTCTTATCGTCCCCGTCACTCTATTAAGACATCATTTTAGGAAACATCCGAATAACTATATAACCCAGTCTTATTATATGCCTCCCCATCCAGGGGAGCTGATGTTGCTCAATAATATATGAAACAAGTTTCCGTAACAGATAAGTTCTAAAAAAATTACGTTTACGAGCTTGTCGAACCCATCGGTAAAAACTTTGATAGTGAGTTCAAGCCAGAGCTGACTCCCAAAGAAATGTTGAGCTTAGGTGTATTTGGGGGTAAATATTTGAACGATTGCCAACAAGAGTTTTCTGCTAATTGGTTTGTCGGTGCAAAGTTAAGCCCGCAAATAAAAGATATTAGTCTTAATTATTTCTCGGTAGATGCTTCCCAGCCGCTCAGTGAATGGCAGCGAAAAGGCTGGATTCATCTTCAAGACCCTAGAGGCTGGTTCCAGTGGTATTGCCGTTACTATATGGGTAGGCGCACATCAGATGATGTACGCCAGATAAAAAGGTGGAAAGCCTTTAGGCGGCATGCATCTGCGGTTAAAAAGAACTGTGAAAGATACGATTTAAGCTGTCGAAAGAAACAGCGACAGGCCTTGTTACATTGGGCATACGATTCACGAAATCTATAAATCGTCCTAAAACACTAGGATCAGCAGACCTCTTTCCCTGTTTCCTGGGCCCTTCATCCCAAAAATTGATACTATAATCCATTGATTATTAAGGTTGCTCGCTCTGAACAAAAGCTCCGGGGAACAAGAGCCCCGGGAATAACGAGAATAGTCGGGAATAGATTATCGTGTACACCGCATATAAGCAGAGTGAGACCCTCTAGCTTATTGTTTTTATAATCGAATTACCTTGGCTACGGTCTGCTACGTCCAAAATGGAGTGGAAAGTGATATAAAGCCTGTGTCTATTGAATAAACTGCTAGGGCCAATTAGGAAAAGGATATTTATGAAAAAATATATAGATAATCTGGCAAAAGTTTTATTGGGCTCTTCCTATAATGATCTGGAAAAGCCTGAACAAAAAGTAATCGACAGCATAGCCGAAGCAGAACCAATTGTTGAAAACGTCAATGAATTGTTCCATGAGCAACTAACATTTGGACAACGGCTTGCCGATAAAATATCAACGTTTGGTGGTTCTTGGGCCTTTATAATTATTTTTTTAACTATCTTGGTGTCATGGATGGCGGTTAATTCTTTTTACTTAATTAGTCCCAAACAAGCCTTTGACCCGTATCCATATATATTTCTGAATCTTATGCTATCTACAATTGCTGCTCTCCAAGCGCCAGTTATAATGATGTCACAAAACAGAAACACAGCCAAAGACCGTCTAGATATTACTCAAAATTATAAGGTAAGCTTAAAAACAGAATTGGAAATCATACGCCTTCATCAAAAAATAGATGAACTCACAAAAACACTTTCTCAAAACAAAGTAATTGATGAAGAGCCCTAACAATACGTTTAAATCGCTGCGCTCGGACAAGCAAAAAGCGGCTTGCCGTTTAACTCTGCGTTACGTGTCATAAATCGGAGTATTAGATGGCAGGAAAGTATCCGGATAGAATCAGAGCGCTACCACCTTATGATGGGCGTTTTGACGCATACAAACTTGAAGCAAAAGAAGGCGATGTCCTTTTCGCATCATATCCTGCTGGCACATCCATTCCTCCCCATGTTCATGACACTGACAATCATGGTGTTATCACACGCGGTGAGTTGATATTGAGCATGAACGGCGAAGTAACTAAAGTAAGCGTGGGTGAGTGGTACCATGTTCCCGCAAATGTTGAGCACTCTGCCGAATTTGAAGTTGAAACAGATGAGGTTGAATTCTGGTTCCATGCAAACACTTAACAAATCACTCCAATGGGGTTTATAGTTCCCACCATAATGAGGGTTGTAACAACCCTGAATTAAATTCACCTAATAGAGGATCAGTAATGTTGGATCAGGACAGTAAAGCGGCGGTCTCCACTAGCACAGTCGACGCGGTGGTTATCGGAGCCGGTGTGGCGGGGCTCTACCAGATTCATCAGTTGCGAGAGCAGGGCCTCAGCGTGAGAGGGTTTGATGCCGCGTCCGATGTGGGTGGCACCTGGAACTGGAATCGCTATCCGGGGGCTCGTTTTGATTCTGAATGCTATATCTACCAGTATTTGTTCTCCGAGGATCTTTACAAGGACTGGAGCTGGAGCGAGCGTTTTCCCGGACAACCGGAAATTGAACGCTGGATGCATTACGTGGCGGACCGCCTCGATCTGCGTCGCAGCATACAGTTCAACACCACAATCCAGAGCGCGCATTTTAATGAGGCCACCGAACGCTGGCTCGTCACCACCGACAGCGGCGAGGTCATCGACACAGGATTTTTAGTCACCTGCTGCGGCATGTTATCGGCACCGCTGTCGTCCCTGTTTCCCGGGCAGGAAACCTTCAAGGGACAGATTTTTCACACCGCGCGCTGGCCAAAAGAACCGGTCGATTTAGCGGGCAAGCGAGTTGGCGTTATTGGTAACGGCGCGACAGGTATTCAGGTGATTCAGACCATCGCCGAGAAGGTCGAACATCTTTCCGTTTTTATCCGCTCGCCGCAATATGTACTGCCCATGAAAAATATCAAGTATGGCGCGGCAGAAGTCGAAGGGTATAAATCGAGATTTAAGGAGCTTGCCGAGACCTTACCCCACACCTTTTCCGGCTTCGAATACGACGTCGAGCACACCTGGGCAGAACTGACACCCCAGCAGCGCCTCGACGTCCTTGAAGAGGGCTGGAGCAATGGCTCCCTGAAATTGTGGTTGGCCTCATTCGCCGAAGTATTTACCGACGAAGATGTCAGCGCGCAAATCTCCGAGTTTGTGCGGGAAAAGATGCGCGCGCGGCTCAAGGACCCCAAATTGTGTGAACTGTTGATACCCACTGACTTCGGTTTTGGCACGCACCGGGTTCCGCTGGAGACCAATTACCTGGAAGTCTACCATCGGCCCAATGTCGAAATCGTTAGCGTTAAAGATAATGCCATCGAAAGCGTTACGCCTGAAGGCATAAAAACGGCTGACGGCACCGTCCACCCACTCGACATCATCATCCTCGCCACTGGTTTTGACGCCGGCACTGGCGCGTTAACCCGCATTGATATCCGTGGTCGGGAAGGGCGCTCTCTGAAAGAAGACTGGAGTAAAGATATTCGCACCACCATGGGTTTGCAGGTACACGGTTACCCGAATCTGTTCACCACCGGCGCACCCCTTGCGCCCTCAGCGGCGCTGTGCAATATGACAACCTGTCTGCAACAGCAAACGGAATGGATCAGTGCCTGTATCAAATACCTACGCAACAAAAATTTGAAATGCATAGAGCCGACTCAGGAAGCCGAGGAGCAGTGGATCACCCATCACGAAGAACTGGCCAATGCCACCTTGGTGGCCAAAACGTCGTCCTGGTACATGGGTTCAAATGTCGAAGGTAAACCGCGGCGACTACTATCCTATATCGGCGGCGTGGGGGATTACCGCAACCGTTGTAATGAGGTCGCTGAAAAGGGTTATCCGGGTTTTGACGTTCATTGAGTTGAAGGGGTGTTGTATGCTTTTTAGGATATTGTATGAATGCCGCACAATCTCTTGACGACTTGCGTTCCCCTCCTGGAAACAGGCTCGAACCATTAAAAGGTGAGCTCAAGGGTTTTCACAGCATTCGTATTAATTCCCAGTGGCGCATTATTTTCCGCTGGGCCGAAGGTGGTGCCACCAATGTCCAGATCGTGGACTAACACTAAAATTTAGAGGTGTCATATGATTCCCTGCAATAGAACTGCAACGCATCCAGGGGTCATTTTGCTCAAAGAGTTTCTTGAGCCACTGGATTTAACGCAAAAGGCTTTGGCGGCACACGTCGGTGTTCCTGTGCAGCGAGTTAATGAAATTGTTCGCGGTAAACGCGGCTTTACGCCGGAAACTGCATGGCTGCTTTCCGAGGCGCTGCGTACAACTCCAGAGTTTTGGCTCAATCTTCAATCCATACATGATTTGTCGGCCAATCGTCCCGATAATCACATTGAGCTATTGATCGCAGCGGGCATGTAGCAAGCGTGACGCCCTTGCTTGTTAAGGGGTTAGATAGAATCTGCGCCTAACATCAATCGGGCTGCCACGCAGAAAACTTGGTAGTGCAGGTTTGGGCCTCACTTTAGCGCTTTATAAAAACAGATAAAACTGTGGAATATCGATCTTACAAGCGCATTAAGTTCGTTCCGACGCTGCGCATCTCCACTAGACCCAGCCTGCTTCGCAGTTTGCGTTGTTTATGCGGACGTTAAAACTCAAAATCGAAATATGCCTAAATCAATAAAGCTTTTTCTTTTCTGTTACTTTGCCTCTTTAGTTATTGGTTTGGTGGGCATGTTTGTTTCTGGCGCTGTAAAGAATTTAGTGGGTGGAACTGCAATTTATGTAGCTGTCACTCTATTAATAATGTTTGCTTCATTGTTTTTTTATCACAAAGCAACATTCGTGGGCAAAATGGGTATACGTGATATTCGCTGGCTCTGATGCTTTAAATAAAATATGGGTTCTATATTTTTTCGGGCAAAAGTCCTTTGTTTTGTCAACTATCATAGCGCTGCAATTTGTGCTTTTAGTTTATTCTATATTTTTATTGTTTTATAAAGACAGTTATATTTGGTTCAAGAAAGCGTGTGATCAATGGAAGGTGTAACAAGTTGCTTAAGTTCGGTCGCTTTGCCGTAGTTTGTCTGGCCCTTAGCGAAACGTTAAAAGAACCCACTATCTTATTAAAGCAACCCACTTAACCCCAAACCAATCCCTACTTTTTCTTCTCAGTCGATCGCAACAGGTTAGACAGCTTCGGATTCGGCTTGCTGGCTTTCCGCAATAGCAATGCGATATGACCAATGGTCTGCACCAGTTGGGTCTTGCAGGTTTTGTTAAGTTGGGCCAGTAGCTTGCGGCGGTCGTCGCGATCAGCCACGGCTATTTTGACTTTGATCAATTCGTGATCGTCGAGCGCGCGTTCCAGCTCTGCTAGCACGGTAGGGGAAAGCCCCTTGTCGGCGATGGTAACCGTAGGCTTTAGGTCGTGGCCGATGCGGCGCAGGTACTTCTTTTGCTCGTTACTGAGTGCGGTGGATGTTACAGTCATGGGTGGTTCGGGCCGTTGGTCGGGGCGCGGGATTTTAACAGAAATTGGGCTGGCGAGGCCCCTTGATAGAAAAGATAGGCGAGTATGGGTAAATCGAAAAGCGGAAGTAGTCGGCGCTGGTTACAGGAGCACGAGGCTGATCACTATGTACAAAAGGCGCGGAAGGACGGCTATCGCTCCCGTGCCAGCTATAAATTGCTGGAGCTGGATACGAAGAATCGCCTGTTAAAACCGGGAATGACGGTGGTTGATCTGGGTGCTGCGCCCGGGGGCTGGTGTCAGGTAGCGGCTGAAAAAATTGGCTCGAAGGGGCGAATCATTGCCTGCGATATCTTGCCGATGGATAACCTGGCGGATGTGGAAATACTGTGCGGTGATTTTACCGAAGAAGCGGTACTCGCCGAGCTTGAAACTATGGTCGGCGGCGCGCCCATTGACCTTGTAATGTCGGATCTGGCACCCAATGTAAGTGGGATAAAGGAAGTGGATCAGCCTCGGTCCATGTATTTAGTGGAGCTGGCGCTGGAGTTTGCGCGCCAGGTTTTGAGACCGGGCGGGGTGTTTGTGACGAAGGTTTTTCAGGGTGAGGGTTCCGATGCTCTGCTCAAAGAAGTTCGTCAAGGTTTTCAAAAGGTTACCATTCGTAAGCCGGAAGCGTCGCGACCGCGATCCAGAGAGGTTTACTGGGTTGCCACAGGTTTTCGGGCAAAATAGCCCAGTTTTCGCGACGGAATAGCTGGCGCGGCAGAATTGAGCGGTCAAAACTGGTTATAATTGATATTCGTACCAAAACATTGGCGATGGCCAATTCGAGGATTTCAGGTTGAGTGAAGTAGCAAAGAATGTGATTCTCTGGCTGGTGATTGGCGCCGTGCTGTTTTCGGTGTTCCGGAATTTTCAGGAAGGGCCCGCACCGCAGAACATCACCTACACCAATTTTATTGATGAAGTGCAGAGTGGAAACGTTCGCAGTGTGCTAATTGACGAGTTGGTCATTCTGGGTGAGCGGGAAAATGGTGAGAAGTTTCGCTCCATCCGACCCTATGCCAGCGATGACGGCATGATGAAGGACCTGCTCAATAACAACGTTAATATTTCCGGTAAAGAGCCGGACAAGGCCAGTTTTTGGCAGAGCCTGTTTTTGGCGATATTACCAATCCTATTGATTGTCGGCATTTTTGTGTTCTTTATGCGGCAAATGCAGGGCGGCGCGGGCGGTGGTCGAGGCGGCCCCATGTCCTTCGGTAAATCTAAAGCGCGCTTGCTCAGCGAAGATCAAATTAAAACTACTTTTGCCGATGTCGCCGGTGTCGATGAAGCCAAAGAAGAAGTTGGCGAGCTGGTGGAATTTCTGAGCGATCCTTCCAAGTTCCAAAGCCTGGGTGGTCGTATTCCCCGTGGCGTGTTGATGTCTGGCCCTCCGGGTACCGGTAAAACCTTGCTGGCCAAGGCGATTGCTGGCGAGGCGAAGGTGCCGTTCTTTTCTATCTCGGGTTCTGACTTTGTCGAAATGTTTGTCGGCGTGGGTGCGTCCCGCGTGCGCGATATGTTCGAGCAAGCTAAAAAACAAGCGCCCTGCATTATCTTTATTGATGAGATTGATGCGGTGGGCCGTACCCGCGGTGGCGGTATCGGCGGTGGTAATGACGAGCGCGAGCAAACGCTAAACCAATTGTTGGTTGAGATGGATGGCTTTGAGGGCAACGAAGGGGTGATTGTAATCGCCGCATCTAACCGCCCCGATGTGTTGGATAAAGCCTTGCTGCGCCCCGGACGTTTTGATCGCCAGGTCTATGTCGGCTTGCCGGACATTCGCGGTCGCGAACATATTCTTAAAGTTCACGCGCGCAAAGTGCCCCTGGACGAAGACGTTAAACTCAATGTGATTGCTCGCGGTACGCCGGGTTTCTCTGGTGCCGATCTTGCCAACTTGATCAACGAGGCCGCGCTGTTTGCGGCGCGGTCCGATAAGCGTCTGGTCACCATGGAAGAGTTTGAGAAAGCCCGAGACAAAATCATGATGGGTGCCGAGCGCCGCTCCATGGTGATGTCCGAAGAAGAAAAAGCCAATACCGCCTATCACGAAGCGGGCCATGCCATTATTGGTCGTTTAGTGCCGGGCCACGATCCGGTGCATAAGGTCACTATTATTCCCCGTGGTCGCGCTCTGGGTGTTACCCAGTTCCTGCCCGAAGAAGATCAATACAGCATCAACAAACGACAACTGGAAGGCCAGATTTGCAGTTTGTTCGGGGGTCGAATCGCCGAGGAGTTAATACACGGTGCCGACGGCGTTACGACTGGTGCCTCTAACGATATTGAGCGCGCTAGTCAGTTGGCGCGGAGCATGGTAACCAAGTGGGGTTTGACCGAAAAACTCGGGCCCATCCTCTACGGTGAAGAGCAAACTATGGACCCTTCCGAGAGAGGCAGAAATTTCTCGGGAGAAACCTCCAAGCAAATCGATCACGAAGTACGCGGTATTATTGACCGCTGCTATCAGCGGGCGAATAAATTGCTCGAAGACAATATCGATATTTTGCACGCGATGAAAGCAGCGCTGATGGAATACGAAACCATCGATGCCGATCAAGTCAACGATTTGAT
Organism: Porticoccaceae bacterium; assembly: GCA_036961295.1. Taxonomy (GTDB): domain Bacteria; phylum Pseudomonadota; class Gammaproteobacteria; order Pseudomonadales; family Porticoccaceae; genus JAGPUQ01. Next base: position 33,382 of record JBALVX010000001.1, read on the forward strand.
GGAGCGGCGCACGGTGCGTCCGCCGCAAGGCTGGGACGACGATTTAGATCACCGCTCGGGTGGCAGCAAGCCCAAGGAAGCCGATGTTAGTGGCAATGTAGATGCGGACGTAAATACGGATGGAGATACGGATAAGGAAAGCCCTATTGGCGGACCGGTCGAGGACAGCTAGGTATAAAGGCTGGACATTTAGAGCGGCGTTTCGATTCCGAAATAAAGCCGGTTGACCCTAAGGGTTGGCTGGCTTTATTGTTTTAAGTGGGAGCTAGAACTGATAAATAAAAATGGAATTTTCAGATTCGGTTTTTTGAGTCCCTTAATTTTAAGTTAATTAGTTTTAAGTCCATTAGTTTTTAAGTGAATGAGTTTTTAATTTTATGTCGATGATCGACTTTTCGCAGCGACCCGTCCACGGTCGCCCCCGGGTGATGGGGGTACTCAATATCACGCCGGATTCGTTTTCCGACGGCGGCACTCTGTTTGTCAATAATGCGCTCAACCTCGATGAAACTTTGCGTCGCGCTGAAACCCTGGTGAGCGAAGAGGCGGATTTGTTGGACGTCGGTGGCGAATCAACGCGACCCGGCGCGGAACAGGTTAGTGAAGCGCAAGAGCTGGATCGAGTGATGCCGGTGATTGAAGCGTTGATGTCTCGGTTTGATGTGCCGGTGTCAATTGACAGCAGTAATCCGCTGGTTATTTCCAGCGCAGTCGCGGCAGGTGCGGGACTGGTTAATGACGTGCGTGCACTGGTTCGTCCCGGAGCTTTGGATGCGGCGCGCGATAGTGGCGCGCCAATTTCTTTAATGCATATGCAGGGCCAGCCGGGCACTATGCAGGACGCGCCGGTTTATCAAGATGTGGTGGCCGAGGTGCTGGCATTTTTACTGGAGCGCGTGCGCGTTTGCGTTGCAGCGGGCATCCCAAAACAACGACTAATGATTGACCCCGGCTTTGGGTTTGGCAAGGAACTCGCGCATAATGCGGCTTTATTGCAGGCGCTACCGGAGTTTGTTGCCCAGGGCTTCCCGGTGTTGGTGGGGCTGTCCCGCAAGCGCATGGTCGGCGAGATAACGGGTCGCCCGGTTAACGAGCGTGTTTGCGGCAGCGTGGCCCTGGCAATGTTGGCGGCCCAGCGCGGGGCGTCAATAATACGAGTCCACGATGTTGGCGCCACCGTCGATGCCCTCAAAACACTGGCGGTGATTGAGCCTGCTTAAGTTAACAAAGCGAAATGTCGCAAGTGCGACAGATATAGATAAAGCGCGATATAAATAAAGCACGATATAAATAAAGCACGATATAAATAAAGCACGATATAAATTAGATAGATGACGAGCATTATGACAAAACGTTTTTTTGGTACCGATGGTATTCGCGGCACGGTTGGCGAGTATCCCATTACTGCAGATTTCATCCTTAAGCTGGGTTGGGCCGCAGGCAAAGTATTTGGCGGGAAAAGTGACGAGCGCCAACAGATCCTGGTGGGCAAAGATACTCGGGTCTCCGGTTATATGTTTGAGTCCGCCCTGGAAGCGGGAATTATTGCCGCAGGTGTCGATGTCGGTTTATTGGGTCCCATGCCGACTCCAGCTATTTCTTATCTGACGCAAACCTTCCGCGCCCAGGCGGGCATCGTGATTAGCGCTTCGCACAATCCGTTTGCGGATAACGGCATCAAATTTTTTGGCGCCGACGGTTATAAATTGCCGGACAGTGTCGAGCACGAAATCGAAAGCTATCTTGACGAGGACATTAGAACGATGGCCTCTAGCCAGTTGGGAAGAGCTAGCCGGGTGGTCGATGCCGCTGGGCGTTATGTCGAATTTTGTAAGGGTACCTTGCCCCCGGGTTTTAGCTTGAAGGGCATCAAACTGGTTCTCGATTGCGCCAACGGTGCGACCTATCACGTGGCGCCGAATGTGCTTCGGGAATTAGGTGCGCAGGTGGAAACCATCGGCGTTGACCCCGACGGGTTTAACATCAATCGCGACTGCGGCTCCACCAGTCCTGAGGCGTTGCAGCAGGCAGTGCTTGAGCAGGGAGCAGACCTGGGCATTGCAATGGATGGCGATGGCGATCGGGTTGCCTTTGTCGATCATACCGGTGCGCTGGTTGATGGCGACGAATTGCTGTACATAATTGCTGCTCACCGGCATAACAATGGTGGCTGTAGTGGTGTTGCCGGTACCCTGATGAGCAATTACGGTCTCGAAACGGCCCTTGGCGAGTTGAACATACCCTTCGTGCGTACCGCCGTGGGTGACCGCTATGTGATTGAAGCCATGCGCGAACATCAGTGGGATCTCGGCGGTGAAAATTCCGGTCATCTGATTTGCGGCGACATCACCACTACTGGGGATGGCATTGTTGCTGCCTTACAGGTGCTGCGGGTGATGGTCGACACTAGTGATCGGCTCTATGACTTGCGCTCGGGGATGACTAAGCTGCCCCAAACGATGATTAACGTCAAAATCAAAAAGCGTGTGGTACTTGAAGACGATCCGGCCGTGTGCGCGGCCCTCAAGCACGCAGAGGAAGCCCTGGTGGGCCGGGGTCGAGTGCTATTGCGTCCCTCCGGCACCGAACCGGTGGTGCGGGTGATGATAGAAGGCGAAGATATAAAACAGGTCGAGCAGTTGGCCCGTGAAGTTGCCGCCGTCGTCGAGCTAGCCGTCGCGTGAACACCCTGTGGAAGGCCCAAATCGCATTGTATGTCGGTGTTAAGTCCGTTATTATTGCGCCCCTTTTTGGGCTGGTGACAATGCGTATCCTAGTTAATGCGTAGCCTGGTGGTAGGCAACTGGAAAATGAACGGTTCGCGCCGTTCCAGTATTCAGTTGTGCGAAGACATTGTTGAGGGCCTGGCTGAAGCTGAAGTAGCTGGGGAAATAGCTCAGCAAGCAGATCGAATAGAAACGGTGGTTTGTCCGCCCTTTGTATACCTTGCCGACGCCACAGATATTATGGCGCGGACGGAAAGTAGTTTGAGCCTTGGTGCGCAAACCTTAAGCGAAAACAACAACGGTGCGTTTACCGGTGAAGTGTCGGCGGCCATGTTGGTCGAACTCGCTTGTCGCTACGTGCTAGTCGGGCATTCCGAACGCCGCAGTATTTTCGGCGAAAGCAGTGCGCAGGTGGCGGATAAGTTTTGCGTAGCACTGACGGCGGGCCTGGTGCCCGTGTTGTGTGTTGGCGAGAGCCAAAGCCAGCGCGATGCCGGCGAGACCTTCGCGGTTATCGACGAGCAGCTTGATGCGGTCGTCGCCGCAGTTGGTGTCGATACGCTGAGTAGCGCAGTCATTGCCTACGAACCTGTATGGGCGATAGGCACTGGCAATACCGCAAGCCCGGCGCAGGCGCAGGCGGTACATGCCCATATTAGAGCCCGCCTGGGTGAGGCTGGTAGCGAAACACGATTATTGTACGGCGGTAGCGTCAACGCGGATAATGCCGCAGAGCTGTTTGCCGAAGTGGATATTAATGGCGCCCTGGTGGGTGGGGCATCATTAGATGCCGGACAATTTATAGCTATTTGTAAAGCGGCTACATGACATTGATGGGGTAGTGGAAAACTGATGGAAAATTTAATACTAGCGGCACACATAGTGATCGGTTTAACGATCATCGTTTTTGTGTTGCTACAGCAAGGCAAAGGTGCCGAAGCCGGTGCCTCTTTTGGAGCTGGAGCGTCGCAAACCTTATTTGGCAGTGTCGGCACCTGGAACTTTTTCAGCAAAGTTACTGCCTTCCTGGCTCTGGGCTTCTTTATCACCAGTTTTACACTGGCTGTGCTAGCCAGTAAAAATACCGGCGTCGATAGCCAATTGCTACCCGAGCTAGAAATTCTGCAAGAGATACCTGGTCTCGATGTATCTGCGTTAGAAGTACCTGATCTTGAAGATTCAGGCCTCGATGATATTAATACCGACATTAATACCGATATTGATTCGGTAGATCAACAACTGCCGTCGCAACCGTAAAACGTCGTGATGACTATGGTTAAATGACTATGGTTAAATGACTATGGTTAAATGATTGTGGTTAAATAACTCTCGTTAAATAACTCTCGTTAAATGATTATGATTAAATGTATGTATGCCCAAGTGGTGGAATTGGTAGACACGCTATCTTGAGGGGGTAGTGGCGCAAGCCGTGCCGGTTCAAGTCCGGCTTTGGGCACCATGTTAAAGACCAGCACCCTCTGCTGGCGACTAAGAAGCTCCGCAATGCGGGGCTTTTTTTTTACTTTTTAGTCTGGCTACGTCCTCTACTATCCATTGCTATCTGCCCTTATTGGGGGGTATATTGGGGGTACAAATTGATATGATGATAAAAAATACCCCCAATGGCCACCAATAAACTAACCATTCCAGCCGTAAAGAATGCCAAGCCGAGCGAGAAGCAATGGAAGCTGAGCGATGGTGGTGGTCTCTATCTTTTGATTCAGCCTAAGGGTGGTAAGTACTGGCGTTTGAAATATCGCTATCAGGGCAAAGAAAAGGTTTTAGCGCTTGGGGTATACCCTGAGACCACACTTGCTTTGGCGAGAGAAGGTAGGGATAGAGCTAGAGTTTTGTTAGGGAATGGCACTGATCCCAGCCTTGTGCGGAAACAGCGAAAGCGCGCTGGTAGGATCAATTCTGAAAATACCTTTGAAGCATTGGCTCTCGACTGGATCGAACAGCAGCGGGGCAGATGGTCAATAGGCCATACCGAACGTGTTATCCAGTCACTCGAAAGTGATGTTTTCCCCCATATCGGATATCGCGCAATTTCTGAACTGACACCTCCCGACATACTGGAAGTTGTTCGCAAAGTTGAAAGCCGTGATGCTCTGGATGTAGCGGGGCGCATTTTACAGCGCTGCGGTGCGATCTTTCGCTATGCCGTGCAAACGGGTAGGGCGCAGACGAACCCCGCCTCAGAGCTAAAGGGGGTGCTAAAAACCCGCAAAGTTGAGCACAGGGCCGCTATTACCCGCGCCGAGCTTCCACAGTTACTTAGAGACGTAGCGACCTATGAAGGCTATCTGATTACGCGCCTTGCGCTCAAGTTGCTGATACTTACCTTTGTACGCCCTGGTGAGCTTCGCTTTGCCCGATGGGATGAATTCGACCTTGAAGCGCGCGTATGGCGTATTCCCGGTGAGCGCATGAAAATGAAGACCGAACACTTAGTACCCTTGTCGCGGCAAGCCATCGATTTATTGGAACAATTGAAACCGATCACTGGGCATTATGATTTATTGTTTTCAGGTGAGCGCGGTCAGCTCAAACCCATATCCGAAAACACCATGACCTATGCCCTGTACCGCATGGGCTACAAGAGTCGGGCCACCGCCCATGGTTTCAGAACCACCGCGTCGTCTATTCTTAATGAAGAAGGCTTCAACCCAGATGCTATCGAACGGCAGCTCTCCCATCTTGAGCGCAATCAGGTGAGGGGCGCTTACACAAAGCATGCGGAGTACCTGAAAGACCGAACTAGGATGATGCAATGGTGGGCTGACTATTTGGATCAACTGGAGACCGGCTCTAATGTGGTGCCGGGCAAGTTTGGGGCAAGTAACTAAAGGGGGTTGAATAACCCAGCCTAGCCCGACGGGGCGAACCGGGCAGCTACCCACTGCCCTTGGCTTGGTTTTTATTCTTGGGTCGCACGGGGGTGTGAGGTGAATAATGATGATAGTGGTGAGCGCGATGATGTTTTTATTTTCATACGGAAGCCAAAGAATAGTAGGTCAGAGCAAACTTTCGATACTAAGCAAGACCTGGCCGACTTCCTGTCAAATGAAAACCTATTCGTCTCATTTGACGAACTTGTTGAAGAACACGGCTTGGCGTTGTCAATACAGCTGACGAGTGCGGTTTGTCAATTTAATGAAGACGGCGACGTACTCTCAGCGATCGACGTGATGACCCTTTGCAAAGTAATGGATTTATACCCGCCAACGGGCGTCATGAATTGGGTATCCCAAGCTTTCTGGGACTTTATGAAGGATGATTCTCAGGCAGAAACGGGTCGGATCGATCAAGGAAAGCAATACACAGGTGATATGAATAAACTTCTGGGGATCACGGGCCCAGGCAAACCAATCAATAGCGCTCGAAGAAAGCACAGAAATAAATACCTTTACGTCATCATGGGGAATGTGATCCGTGTTTTCGGCGTCAGCGCACACGCTGCGGCAAAGCTGATTTATCAAAGAGAAATGTTTATCGGCACTTGGCGCTCTTGTGTGGGACTCCCCGATCCATCCTCAATTGAAAGAGCTTACAGCCAATTAAACCCCAAGCCGCACGAAGAGGGTCTATCGCTTGGTTATCGCTACCCAGAGAGCCGAGAACACCTGAAAGAGTTTGCGGAGTCCTTTGATGTTCCTGATGCTGATCGTACGGTTATTCAGGCGCTTATGCAGAAAGTTGATTTACTTTTTCCGGAATAGAACCAAGGCCTCCTCTTGATTCGATGGAGTCCAGTTTAGGGCTGTCAGATGATTGCTGTTGTCAACTATCGCCAAAGGAGGCAAAGCATGACTAACAGCAACCGTTCCCCCACTCCCAATACCATACCTTCAAATGACCGAATCTTACGCTGGCCAGAAGTTCATCAGCGTGTAGGTATTTGTCGCTCTCATGCTCACCAGTTAGTAGCGCAAGGTGAATTCCCCGAGCCAATTAAATTAGGGCCACGTGCCTCTGGTTGGCTCGAATCGGAAATAAATGAATGGCTCGTACGACGTGTGGCCGAATCTCGCACCGATCAGCTACGCAAAGCGGGGAGCTAAATCATGAAGACACAAAAAAGCCCGGTGACAGCCGGGCAATTCCGTAACAAATCAACCAATATGCTCAGCAGCAACCAGTTGAATCAGAGTGATTGTAGCTTAAGGATTGGCGGGGGTGGTAGTCCTAGGCCTCGTAGGAGGGAAACTAAATACGAGCGATCTTGTATCTTGATGATTTCCACCCCAGGGGGTGTGACTGAAAACGATATATTGCGAGCGTGTCGCTTATCTAGTGGGCGTAATTACCCGAATAAACTGGAGAAGGAAGCTGGGATTATTATGGGGCGCGCACGTGAACTAAATCCTGACGGCATAGGCTCACATTTCCGTTACAGGATTCGTTCTGCAAATGACGCACAGCAGGCGATTAAGGTAGTCAACAAACTGAGCATAAGGCGCGGCGCTGGGCCGCTTACCGATGAGCAGGTGAGACGTTTACTGGCTTTATATAATACCGACGACGAATGAAATGGGCGCGGTAAAGAAGTCCAAGAGCCCGCGCTTTATAGGAATCCCACAGCACGTTGCTCATAGCGAAGAGTTTGCTGCCTTAAAGGGCAATGAAGTAAAACTGTTGATTGATTTGTTAGTGCAATACTATGGCCGGAACAACGGGAAGCTTTCGCCTACTTTAGCTTTGATGAAAAAACGGGGGTGGGCTTCTTCATCACTCTACCGGGCTCACACTGGACTTTTAAAAAAAGGCTTTGTCGTAGTAACTCGCCAGGGTTGGAAACAGCGAGGTCGCCCCACGCTGGTAGCAATCACCTGGAATAGGATTGATGAATGTGACATTGACTATGACGAAGGTATTAGATCCAGCGCAACACCACTTAATAGTTGGCGCAAGAAACAATGAATCCGCATATTTGGGTTGCGAGAAATTTAACGGATCAACCTCTCCTGCATGGCATAGGTTAAGGTCTACCCACGCCCATATAGGAGTGGGTCGCCACAAACTGGAGCTGACCTATGCCATATAGGAGTAGTAACTAGGGGTTTTGGTGAGTGTGTCTATTCCATATAGGAGAGTCTTATATACAACCATACCCTCTAGAAAAACCGTTGCTGAAAGATTAGTGATAAATCTACGGATCGGAGTTTAGCGCAGCGGCAATAATTGTCTCATTACTGATGCCAGGAGGCGCAGAGACGTAAAGGCTTATCTCAGCTATCCACCGGAATCCAAGGTGAGCAATGGCGCGTTCATTGGCGGGGGTGAACCGTTCCCCGCCGTCGGGCTTGATGGTGTTCAGTTGCTGCGGCGCGTGTCCAGGCCTGTAGTCTTGTAGGTAAATTACGTTGCTCATGGTGCGTTGCTCCTGCGGTGTTTCGGTAAAGGCTTTGCGGAGGCGCGTTTGTAGGGCTTCTGGCCAGCTATCGAGGCTGACTGTCATTGTATCGCGCAGCTTTATGAGGTGGCGACTACCGGTAGGTGTGGGCGCTAGAATGGGCAACTCAAGGTACTACCTTGGCCCATATCCGCACCGGGGGGAGCGCTGAGCGCGGTAAGAGAGAAACTTTTCAGGGCTGACAGCGACACCACCTCTTTTTTTGAAGGTGCGTTATATCCTATTAATATAGGGGTGAAGTGCTTGTCGTTTAAATGGTCAGGTGTCGGTTTTTGCTGTTTTGACCGTGAAATTGCTGAGCGGTCTGAGTTAGGGGGTAAATGCTCCTGTTATTCACAATAGGCAGACCAAAGTCCAACCATGTGGAGCTGGCCTCTACCTCAATGTTACTGATACTCCTGGGAACGTTGCTGGCCCACGAGTGTCAGATATAGTGTCAGATATTGTTGACAGTCTGATTGTGGGGAGTTAATCTCCTTTGTGAAAAGGGAATATAAATATGACGCGACGATTAAAAATCGCACCACTGATCTTCGTTCAGGTGGAAATGACATGGTCACCACTTCCAGACCCAAATGTACTTAATGTAGACGAGCTTACTCAATTTCATCGCGCTCTGCAGAAGCTGGGGTTTTCTCAGAAGCAGGAATTAGAGTTCACTTGGCAGGAGCTATCTTTATCCGGTGCTGATAGCGCCCTAAAATCTAGGAGCCAAATCAGACATATTTTTTCGAACCCGGAAAGGGACTGTCAAGTAGAGATAACCAGAGAGAAAGTATCCATAAAGCAAAGCCGGTATGCAGGGTTTGAAGCATTGTTTACTTTGGCTAAGGACGTGATTTCGTTATTGGAGGCTGTCGAGGATATTCGCAATACTGGAGTTGGTGTTGTATCAATTCATTATGTTGATTTATTTATACCTAGCAAAGGGCGTCAACTTGAGGAATATGTTAGCTCGCAGTTGATTCCTTTCTCTCCAGCACTAAGCAATATTCTAGCGAAACAGAGAACCGCATCTTCAGTTATACTCTTGGAAAAGAGTGACGCTAAGATACGGGATATAGCTGTTAGGCTAAATATCTATCAAGCAGATGGGGGCAAGATGCCAATCTTTGTCCCCGTTGAGCTGCAAGAGCAGCAGCAGGAAGCTGCTATGCGTTTATTTCTACCTGAAATTGATTTTGATGAAAATGTTGAATATGGCCTGATGGATATTAGGCATGCTAGTAAATTTGTGAAACAAGAAAAATTTGGTGATGTTAACAAAGGCGAGGAGCTTAGATCGCTATACCAAATAGCAAGTAATGTTTTTTGGGATATATTATCTGAACCAGCGAAGGAGGAGTGGGGTTATTCCGATGAATAATGGAGCGTCAACGGCAACAAGAAGTCTTGAGTCTCACACAAGGTTAGTGTTGTTGCCTGTGCATAAAACTACGGTCGCTAAGGACGTAAGCTGGCCCTCGCGTCCAGAAAGCGACGACGGCTACGGCTTTAAGTTAGTTGTCCTCGGCTTTTCTGCAAACCCTACAAATGGGGTTGTGGGCATTAGCCCACAACAATTAGAAGACGAGAATGTATGCGATAGAGTCATTGAATTAGATCGCTCTTTAAATCTGCCTAGAAAGTTACTGGCGGAAGCTCTCCAAATATCGAGGACAACGCTATACGATCTTCTTAACGGGGCTAATCGAGAGTATAGAAATGAGGCTAGACTGAATAAGATGGAGTACGCAGCATCAATTATTCGCAAATCAACTGATTACCCAATTGGACGTAGTGCGATTGCGGTAAAGATTGATGGCAGTTCGTTGTCCGACGTATTGAAAGCAGATGATATTAGCTCTTCGGCTGTTGAGCAATTCGCAGTAGCAATTAACGCTATTAAAGAGAGAGAACGACTTGCCGAAGAGGATATATCGTCCAAAAATGAGCAGTATGCTCAAACGCAATTCACGGGATAGCATGCATGAGTGCAGAAGTAGAATGGACTCAGGGCAGCTACTTCAAATTTAGTCACCTATCTGAAGAAACTAAAGCTCAATTTAAAGAAGGTATCCCAGGGCAAGGCAGAATTCGGGGAACTTCCTTAATTGTAGTAATCTCACAAGATTGTGATATTCAGGCTTCGAGCGGCGTCGAGTTTTATGTTCAGCTGATGGTGGCAGAGCGGGTGAATTCTACCCCTCCGTTAAATTATCACGCTAGATCATCGCGTTTTCTTGCGCTTGACATAGGCGGGGCCATATTCAAGCTCAAAGCCTTAAAGATTTGCTTCTTTCCGAAAGAGGCTTTTTTCGAGTGCAAAGAATCTTCTCAAAATAGGGGCGAGTTTGATTTTGAGCAAAAGGAATTGCTGAGACGTTGGTTAGCACAACGCTATAACAGAGCCGCTTTACCAGACAGCTTTAACAGACGAATTTCGGGTGTAATAGATCTGTTGCCAAATCAAAAGGTGGATTTGTACTTAAGATTAGATAGTGAAGTCGAGAATGAAGACTGCTACGCCGTAGCGATTATTGCGGTCCCATACAAGGGAGCAAATATTGATGCTAAGGGGCAAGTAGAATTGTTCAAAGATATGGAGTTGCTAGAGATTGCCATAAACAATCAAGGGGGGTTAACTTTTGATAGAGACTGGTTAGACGAAAAGTATTACACATTGGTTATGACCCGCTCTGATACGCCGCTAGAGGTGTTGGACGAATTTAAAAGATGGAATTTAGACTATATATCCTACAAAGATGATGATTATGGAGTCGGACAAAATGAAGACTAGATATATTTTGGGGGTATTTATGGGGGTATATCCGATTGAGCAGTTTTTGAAATCTAACTGTGGTACGCGTTGCGGGTTGTGATGTGGGTGTGGCTTTGGGCACCATGTTAAAGACCAGCACCCTCTGCTGGCGATAAAAAACCCGCGTAGCAGCGGGTTTTTTGTGTCTGAACGATAAGTGTGAGCTTGTAACTGTGCGCTTTTTTATATTGACATCGAAGGGGGCTGGGGAGTATTTTCGGTAAACAAAGGATTTAAAAGTACAAATCAAAAAAGGAGATTTCGATGAAACTCAAACCCTTGCTCACTATGCACGCTGACCTTAAGCCGCCCGTCGACGTCGGTCCCGGTCCCTACGGCAACCGCATGATTTTTGATGTCATCGGTGGCACTTTCACCGGCGATAAACTGCGCGGTACTTTGCTGCCCAGTGGCGGCGACTGGATATTAATTGACGAGCGGGGCGTCGGTAAGCTCGATGTGAGAATTACTCTCCAGACCGAGGATGGCGCGCTACTCTACGTGCAATATCACGGCGTGCTGGCCATGAACGAAGCCGTTAACGTAGCGGTGGGCGGTGGTGAACCCATGGACTTTGGCGATACCTACTTTATGACGCAGCCGCGCGTGGAAACCGGGGATGAGCGCTACCGTTGGCTCAACGATATTGTCGCGGTCGCCGAAGGTCGGGTAGTCGATCACGCGGTTGAATATAAGGTGTACGAGTTGGTTAATGATTAAGGGCTGAATGCCATTCTCAAGTGTATATTTGCGATTGGTACAGAGTTTTACTGAAGTTGGGTAAAGGGTGCTTATTGGCGATCTTAGCGGCCGCCCATTCAATCCATGAAGAAGAGTCAATTAGTCTTGACCCTGCGGTGCCTGAGACCTATAATCCCCGGCCCTTGAGTTCAGGCGTTTCAGGGCTTCTGAAGCAAGGGTAAACGGAAGGTTGTTAAGTGGGTTTGATAGTTGTGTTGTGGCCAGTTATGGGGCTGCATCGTCAAAGCCAAAACCGGAAGTTGGAAACCAGTTAATGATGCGGGGTGGAGCAGTCTGGTAGCTCGTCGGGCTCATAACCCGAAGGTCGTAGGTTCAAATCCTGCCCCCGCTACCAAACTTTGGCTCGAAGCTTTGCTTCGGCTAAATGGTACGTTAAAGCCCCTGGTTTCAGGGGCTTTTTGTTTATAGGGTGTTCGGTTTATTTAGAGCTGAGGCCTTGTTAAAGATTCGATTTCAGGCTTGCGCCAGCGGTATCTTACGCAGGTAAAATGCAGGTCCGGAGGACAGAGATTGGCAAGGCAAGATGAAACCTTAAATGCGTTGATAGCGCCGGTAGTTGAGGCCCTGGATTGTAAGCTCTGGGGTCTTGAATATAACACTGGCGGTCGATACAGCGTGTTGCGGATTTATATTGACCGCGAGAGTGGCATCGGCATCGACGAATGCGAGAACGTAAGCCGCCAGGTGAGTAGCTTGCTGGATGTGGAAGAGGTGATTACAGGGCAATATACCCTTGAGGTATCGTCACCAGGTTTGGATAGACCCCTGTATAATTTGACGCAGTATCAGCAATTTGCTGGCGAAGATATTAAGCTGCGTTTGCGTATTCCCTTTGAGGGACAGCGCAAGTTTCACGGGCGGCTTAATGGTGTTGAGGGCGACGATGTCGTGCTCATGGTAGAAGACAACGAGTATTTGTTCCCGGTGGATAACATCGAACGTGCAACTGTAGTCCCGCGCTTTTAGCGGGGGTGACCGAGAGATAAATGGATGGAAAATGAAATCCTGTTGGTTGCGGAAGCGGTCTCTAACGAGAAAGGCGTTTCCCAAGAGGTAATTTTTGAGGCTCTCGAGCAGGCGCTCGCGATGGCCACCAAAAAACGCTATGACGAAGACTCGAACATCCGTGTGATGATCGATCGTCAGACCGGCGAGTACGCGAGTTTTCGCTGGTGGGACGTGGTCGACGACGAAACCATGGCCGAGCTGGGTACCCAGCTCACCACCGAGGAAGCGATTGAGAAAGATCCTGCGCTGAAGCCGGGTGACAGCCATGAAGAGCCAATCGACAATGTCGAGTTTGGCCGCATCGCCGCGCAAATCGCCAAGCAAGTTATCGTGCAAAAAGTGCGCGATGCTGAGCGTGCGCTGGTAGCCGAAAAATACAGTAATCGCATCGGTGAATTGATTAGCGGTACGGTTAAAAAAGTCACCCGCGAACATGTCATTATTGATCTGGGTAACAACGCCGAGGGCTTGCTGCCCCGCGAAGAATTGGTGGGTCGCGAAGTGTTTCGCGTCAACGACCGGGTTCGTACTGTGCTGCTGGAAATTCGCCCCGAAGGTCGAGGCCCGGTATTGCTGCTGAGCCGCAAATGCAATGAAATGTTGCTGGAATTATTTAATATTGAAGTGCCGGAAATTGCCGAGCAAGTGATTGAGATTCGCGCAGTAGCGCGGGACCCTGGCTCGCGCGCAAAAATTGCCGTTAAAACTAACGATGGTCGCATGGACCCCATTGGTGCCTGCGTAGGTATGCGCGGTGCACGGGTGCAAGCGGTATCCAACGAGCTCGATGGTGAGCGCATCGATATCGTGCTGTGGGACGATAACCCCGCACAGCTGGTGATCAACGCGATGGCGCCTGCCGAAGTTGAATCCATTATTGTCGATGAAGATCGACACACTATGGATGTCGCGGTTGCCGAAGAGAACCTGGCTCAGGCCATTGGCCGAGGCGGCCAAAACGTACGCCTGGCAACCGAAATGACGACGTGGAATATCAATGTCATGACGGTGGATGACATTAATTCCAAGCAGGAAGAAGAAGCGGGCGGCATTGTCGAAAGCTTTATGGAAAAACTCGATATCGACGAAGATGTCGCTATCGTGCTGGTTGAAGAAGGTTTTACTACGCTGGAAGAAGTTGCCTACGTACCCCTGGAAGAAATGGCGGGTATCGATGGTTTTGACGAAGAGATTGCCGAGGAGCTACGCGCTCGAGCTAAGGACGCATTGTTAACTAATGCCCTGGCATCGGAAGAAGAATTAGCGAATGCCAAACCGGCGGAAGACCTGCTAGGTATGGCCGGTATGGATCAGACGCTAGCTTATACGCTCGCGGCTAAGGGTATTGTCACCATGGAAGACCTGGCTGAACTGGCCGTTGATGACTTGCTCGAAATAGAAGAAATGGAAGCGGAGCGTGCGGCGGAATTAATTATGACTGCTCGCGCGCCCTGGTTTGAAGATGAGCCTGAGACAGGCGAAAGTGTTGCGGAAGATCAAGCCTGATTATTAAGCGCGCTAACCGAGGGATAGATTTACATGGCTGAAGTGACTGTCACCGAACTAGCCGACGTGGTCGGCGCCTCCGTAGAACGACTGCTGAAACAAATGCAGGAAGCCGGGCTGTCACACAGCTCTGCAGAAGAAACCGTCAACGATGAAGACAAGCAAAAGCTGCTGGTCTATCTAAAAGGTTTGCACGGTGAGCAGGCCGACGAACCACGCAAAATTACCTTGCGCCGCAAAAGTGTCAGTACGCTTAAAGCCGGGGCGGGTAGAAAAACCGTTAATGTCGAAGTTCGTAAGAAGCGCACCTACGTTAAGCGCGATCTTGAACCAGAAACGGTATCTGCACCTGCTCCTGAACCCGTACTTGAGCCCGTATCTGAATCGGTACCTGAATCTGTAGAACCTGCGGTTGTTGAGGAAGTTCCTACTCCTGCTCCAGCTCCGAAACCCGCCACACCCCTGGCGGGCAAGCGCGTGTCGTTGCTCGACGGCGTCGAGGACAAGCGCCTGGCGGCGATAAGCAATCGTAAAAAAGCTGAAGCAGAGCGTGTGCGATCGGTTGAAGAAGCTCGACAGGAGCGCTTGCAACAAGAGCAAGCAGACAAGGATAAGAAGGCGGGGACGAAACCGTCTGCGCCCGGTGCTGCTGCCCCCGCTGAAGATACGAAGCCGGGTAAGCGTCGCGAAAAGCATTTTGAAGATAAGCCTGTTGTTGAGGCAGAAGAAAAACCTAAAAAGAAAAAATCAATTAAAGGTGCGCGTAAAAAGCGCCCCGAAGACTTGCTTGCCGAGGCGGCATTAGAGGATGACGAGGGTGGTCGACCTCGCCTGAAATCGAAGCAGCCGATCGTCAAAATCAAAAATGTTCACGTGTTTAAAAAACCGACTGAAAAAACCACGCATAGCGTCGAAATTCCCGAGCAAATATCCGTCAGCGACCTGGCTCAACGCATGTCGGTGAAAGGTGTCGCGGTGGTAAAAGAGCTGATGAAGCTCGGCACGATGGCAACTATTAACGAAGTTATTGAGCAGGACGTCGCCGTACTGGTGGTAGAAGAATTGGGTCATACCCCGGTGCTGGTTTCGGCCACCCATGAAGAAGATCGATTCCGCGATGATATCGTCACCGAAGAAGGTGTCGAGTTACCTCGTGCGCCTGTAGTTACGGTGATGGGCCACGTCGATCACGGCAAAACCTCATTGCTCGATTGTATTCGCAAATCCCGTGTCGCCTCCGGCGAAGCGGGCGGTATTACCCAGCATATTGGCGCGTATCACGTTGATACTCCGAAAGGCATGGTGACCTTCCTCGATACTCCTGGTCACGCGGCGTTTACCGCCATGCGTGCTCGTGGTGCTCAGTCTACCGATGTGGTGATTCTGGTGGTTGCCGCCGACGATGGCGTGATGCCGCAGACCGAAGAAGCGGTTAAACATGCGCGCGCAGCCGGTGTGCCACTGGTCGTCGCCATTAATAAAATGGATAAAGAGGGTGCCAATCCGGATCAGGTCATTAACGAACTGGCCGTGTTGGAAGTCGTACCTGAAGAATGGGGCGGCGATACCCAGTTTATAAAAGTCTCTGCCTTGAC
The DNA here is from genome assembly GCA_036961295.1 of Porticoccaceae bacterium. Taxonomy (GTDB): domain Bacteria; phylum Pseudomonadota; class Gammaproteobacteria; order Pseudomonadales; family Porticoccaceae; genus JAGPUQ01. The sequence goes on from JBALVX010000001.1 coordinate 49,195, forward strand.
CGGTGACGGCATTGAAGCCCTGCTCGAAGCGGTATTGTTGCAAGCTGAATTACTTGAATTAACCGCGCCAGTCGAAGTGCCCGCACGCGGGGTGATTGTTGAAGCGCGTATTGATAAAGGTCGTGGTGTCGTAGCGACAGCGCTGATACAGGCGGGCACGTTAAGCCAGGGTGATTTTGTCCTCGCTGGTGAAAGTGTCGGTAAAGTACGCGCCATGATTGGCGACGATGGTAAAGCGATAAAAGCTGCGGGGCCGTCGATTCCGGTTGAGATTTTAGGGCTCGATACGCCACCCAATGCGGGCGATGAATTTTTTGTTACTGCCGATGAGCGCAAGGCCCGCGAAATTGCGGAACTGCGACAGCATAAAGCGCGCGACGAACGCATGACGCGCCAGCAAGTCGCTAACCTTGAGAACATGTTTGCCGGTTTCGAAGGCGGCGAGCAACGGGTTTTACCACTGGTCGTCAAAACCGATGTGCGTGGTTCTTTGGAAGCCATTCTCGCGGCCTTACACGATTTTACGACCGATGAGGTTGGCGTCAATATTGTCACTTCCGGGGTTGGTGGTTTAACCGAGTCCGATATTAATTTGGCAGTGACTACCGGTGCCGTGGTACTGGGCTTTAACGTGCGCGCCGATGCCGCCGCGCGTAAAGTGGTTGAATCCGAAGGCGTGGATCTGCGCTACTACAGCGTGATTTATCAGTTACTCGACGAAGTGAAGCAAGCGTTGTCGGGCATGCTGGATCCGGAAATGCGCGAAGAAATTGTCGGTATCGCTGAAGTTCGCGATGTCTTCAGTTCGCCCAAGTTCGGCCACATTGCCGGTTGTATGGTGATTGAAGGTACGGTGTCTCGCGACAAGCCCATCCGTGTATTGCGCGACAGCGTAGTGATTTATCAGGGTGAGCTGGAATCCTTACGGCGCTTTAAAGACGATGTTAAAGACGTACGCAACGGTACTGAGTGCGGTATTGGCGTTAAGGATTACAAAGACGTTAAGCCCGGTGATCAGATCGAAGTTTACGAAATTCAGTACATCGACCGAGAACTCTAGGGCGGGATTAAACGATGCCGAGAGAGTTCAGTCGCAGTGAACGGGTTGCCGATGCCCTACAGAGAGAATTAGCGCAGCTGATTCGCACCGACGTTAATGATCCCCGTGTTGGCATGGTTAATGTCACTGGGGTGGATGTCAATCGCGATCTGGCGGTGGCGAAAGTATACGTCAGCTTTATCGAAGATCGCGAAGACCAGGCCATTAAGGACGCGGTTGCCGCGCTTAACGGCGCTGCGGGTTATTTGCGCTCTCAGTTGGCGAGCCGCATGACCATGCGCAGCGTGCCAACACTCAAATTCTTCTACGATGCTACCGCTAAAACGGGTCAATATCTGTCGGCATTAATTGATCGGGCCGTGGCAAGTGACAGTCTCACTAACGATAGTGTCGCCGTAGATAGTAAAGCTATTGATGGTAAGACTGACCACAAGAAACAGGACGCCGAATAGAATGGGACGTCGTCGTCCCCACGGTCGTCCAGTCAGTGGTATTTTGGTACTCGACAAGCCCGCAGGCATAACGTCTAACGCGGCTTTGCAGCAGGCGAAGTATTTATTCTACGCCGCCAAGGCCGGACACACTGGTAGTCTAGATCCATTAGCAACCGGAGTATTGCCAGTTTGTTTTGGTGAGGCCACTAAGTTTACCCAGTTTTTACTGGAAGCAGACAAAACCTACCTCAGTACGTTTTGCCTGGGTGTTGCAACCGAAACCGGCGATAGTGACGGCGAGATCACCACCGAAAGCAGTGCGGCGGCGATAACGGAAAGTGCCATCGCTGAATTGTTGCCGCAGTTTCGCGGCGCGATTGAGCAAGTGCCGTCCATGTATTCGGCATTGAAGCACGGTGGCACACCGCTGTATAAACTGGCTCGCGCAGGGATTGAAGTCGAACGTCCCGCACGCCCAGTCACGGTATTTCAGTACGACATTATTGATTTTCGCCCCGGCGAGAAAGCCGAGCTGGATGTAGAGATTCGCTGTAGTAAGGGCACCTATATTCGTACGCTGGCGGAAGATTTAGGACACAAACTAGGTTGTGGTGCCCATGTGACGGCATTGCGGCGTACCCAGGCTGGACCGTTTCTCGAAAGTGAGTCGATCAGTTTGGAGAAGCTCGAGTCGCTGCGCGAGGGTAAGCAGGGCGAAGATTTAGATTTTTTACTGAAGCCGATTGATGCCGCCGTTGGTGATCGTCGGCTGCTGGAATTGCCAGAAAACCTGTGTTGGTACTTCCTGCGCGGTCAACCAGTGACCGCCCCGGAGGTCTATCGCGAGGCCAACGAAGGCGATATAGTGCGTGTTTTTCAATCTCAGGGTGAATTCCTTGGGGTTGGCAAAGTATTGGAGGATGGGCGCGTACAGCCCCATCGTCTGATAGCGGGATAGTAAGTTGAAGTGCTTGTTAACATTCACTTAACTTAACGATCCCATTAAACCCTGGACGATCTGTAAATATGCACGGATCCGTCTGTATTTCATTGCATATTGGAGAGAAGAAAATGGCATTAAGTCCAGAAGATAAAGCAGCAATCGTAAATGACAACGCGCGTGAAAAAGGCGATACCGGTTCCCCCGAAGTTCAGGTGGCACTGTTAACCGCTAATATCAACAAGCTGCAAGGTCACTTTAAAGACAACAAAAAAGATCACCACTCTCGTCGTGGTCTCATCCGCATGGTAAATCAGCGTCGCAAGTTGTTGGATTACCTGAAAGGCAAAGATGGAGCACGTTACGTCGCTCTTATTGCTAAGCTCGGTTTACGTCGTTAATCACATAATACTTTCAGCGCTCCATGGGGGGCGCTGTTGCAACTGACTGGTGAAAAAATTGAATTCAGTAATAAAGAAATTTCAGTATGGAAAGCACACCGTTACTTTGGAAACCGGCCGCATCGCGCGCCAGGCTACCGGTGCGGTACTGTGTAGCATGGATAATACCTCGGTACTGTGTACCGTAGTTGGTGCTCGGGAAGCTAAACCCGGTCAGCCGTTTTTTCCGCTGACTGTTAACTATCAAGAAAAAGCCTACGCAGCGGGTCGTATCCCCGGTGGTTTTTTCCGTCGTGAAGGCCGTCCGAACGAAAAAGAAACGCTAACCTGTCGTTTGATCGATCGCCCGATTCGTCCGCTGTTTCCCAACGGCTTTATGAACGAAGTCCAGGTGATCACTACAGTGATGTCTGCCGACAAAAATGTCGATCCAGATATCGTTGCGATGATTGGTGCTTCCGCCGCATTGTCGATTTCCGGTATTCCTTTTAATGGCCCGGTTGGTGCAGCGCGCGTTGGCTATACCCCCGAAGACGGCTACATACTCAACCCTACCTACAGCGAGCTGGTCGATTCGAAGCTTGAGATGGTGGTTGCCGGTACCCGTGACGCAGTATTGATGGTGGAATCCGAAGCCGCAGAACTGTCCGAAGACTTAATGTTGGGTGCCGTGCTTTACGCTCACCAGGAAATGCAGGCAGTGATTCAGGTAATCGACGAGTTGGTTCGCGATGCCGGTAAGCCCCGTTGGAATTGGAAGCCAGCTGTTGAAAACATGGAGCTGAAATCAGCCGTAGCAAGCCAAATTGGCGAGGATCTCGTTGCTGCTTATCAGGTGACTGAAAAGCAACAGCGCCAGGCCCGTTTGGGTGAGTTGCGCGACGACTGCGTTAAGGCCCTAGCCAATGACGAAGCCGGTATCAGTGCCGACGACGTTAGCAACGCCTTTAAAAAGCTCGAAAAAAATACCGTACGCAGCCGCATTATTGCTGGTGAGCCGCGCATTGATGGTCGTAATACCCAAACCGTTCGTCCTATCGCGGTTGAAGTAGACGTACTGCCCAGTGCCCATGGTTCGTCACTGTTTACACGTGGTGAAACCCAATCCATCGTCGTTGCGACCCTCGGTTCTTTGCGTGATGCGCAAATCATCGATGCACTCGAAGGTACGCGCAGAGACGCGTTTATGTTGCACTACAACTTCCCTCCGTTCTCGGTTGGTGAGTGTGGCCGCACCGGGTTTACCAGTCGTCGGGAAACCGGCCACGGTCGTTTGGCCCGCCGCGGTATCTCTGCAGTATTGCCGAACCAGGAAGACTTCCCTTACACCATTCGTATCGTGTCTGAAATTACTGAGTCCAACGGTTCTAGCTCCATGGCCTCGGTATGTGGCGCCAGCCTCGCGCTAATGGATGCGGGCGTACCTTTGACCACACCCGTTGCCGGTATCGCCATGGGTCTGGTAAAAGAAGACAACGGTTTTGCCGTACTCACCGACATTCTGGGTGATGAAGATCACCTCGGCGATATGGATTTCAAAGTGGCGGGTTCTGCTCGTGGTATTACCGCTTTGCAAATGGATATTAAGATTGAAGGCATCACCGAAGAGATTATGGAAGAAGCCCTCAAGCAGGCACACAGTGCGCGCCTGCATATCCTTGGTGAAATGAACAAGGTCATCGACAGCAGTCGCACCGATGTTGCTGAAAATGCACCGCGCTTTAAAACCTTGAAAATTGATCCGGACAAAATCCGCGATGTAATTGGTAAAGGCGGCGCAACCATTCGCAGCTTGACCGAGCAAACCGGCGCGACCATTGATATCGAAGATGACGGTTCCATTCGTATCTACAGCGATGATAGAGAAAGTCTGGATCGTGCAGTCTTCCTTATCGAAGAAATTACCGCTGAAGCGGAAATTGGCCGTATCTACGACGGTACTGTTGCGCGCATTGTCGACTTTGGTGCTTTTGTTACCATCATGCCGGGCACCGACGGTCTCTGTCATATCTCTCAAATCGCTGCAGAGCGCGTTGAGAAAGTGAACGATTACCTGAGCGAAGGCCAGCAAATTAAAGTTAAAGTGCTGGACGTCGACGCTCGCGGCCGTATTAAACTATCGATGAAAGAAGTTAGTGTTGAAGAGGGCGGTATTGCGCCTAAAGTCAGCGTTGAACCTGCTGCTGAACCAGTACCAGTAGCGGATGCCCCGCAAGACTAGGGTGTTTTTCGTTTAGTACAGTGTTAAAAAAACGGGGCAATTAGCCCCGTTTTTTTATGTCTGATTTTTATGTCTGATTCTCATGCTTGTTTTTTGCAGCGTGTTCAAAGAGCGTCTGCGGAGACTTTGTTTTGTAAACGATTCGACAGTGCTACATAGATCGCAAGAGTCGCCACCATCGTGACTCCATAGAGCGAGGGCACCATGGCAATTTTAGCGTTGTTGAGTAAAAAAGGGCTGATCGCAATGGTCACACCCAGGATCGCATTTTGTGCGCCTACCTCAATGGACAGGGTGCGGGTTTGTTTGGCGTTCAACTTAGCCAGTTTGCCCAAACTCAAGCCCAATAAAATACTTAAAACATTCAAGGTAATGGTCAAGGCTCCGAGTTGGAGAAAGTGCGTAAACCAGACGCCGTCGTTTTGCATAAATACGCCGATAATCACTAGCGGTAAAAATACCATGCAACCCCAGCGTACCCCGTGTCGCGCACGCTGGGCAAAGGCCGGTGCACGGCGAAAGATCACCATACCCAGACTCACCGGGATAATAGTGATGACCATAATCTGAAGTGCTGTTTTTATAAGCGGCAAGGAAAGTTGAGTACTGCTATCACTGAAATACAACATACTCAGATTCATTGCGATGGGCAGGGTAAACACCGTTACTAAACTGGAAATACTGGTCATGGTGACCGACAGCGCGACATCACCCCGTGCCAGTAGCGTAAATAAATTAGACAGTACACCGCCGGGGCACAGCGTGAGGAGCATCACGCCCAAAGCAACTTCTCCTGTCAAGCCCAGGCTAGCGCAGAGCGTAAATCCGAGGAGAGGCAATAACAGCAGTTGGCCGAGCAGGCCAGCCAACGCAGCTTTGGGAATTTTAACCACGCGACGAAAATCATCGAGGGTGAGTCCCATGCCCATACCGAACATCAGCAGGATAAGTACGCCGGTTGCAATAGTGCTAATCATAGCGCGTTGCTACGATGATAATTTTTCTGGGGTAGTTGTTTCGACATGCTGAAGGCACTCCTTTTTATTTTATTTTATTGTATTGTATGGGTATCAACGACAGTCGTTCGCTTTGCCCCAGTTTATTATAGGATGCTGGGGTATTCTATACTGGTCAGGTATGTTTTGAAGTCATACAAGGGAGATTTTAATGACCGAATTACCACTCTATTTTGACGACGCATTATCTCTTGCTGAAAAGCTGCACAAGGGAGAAATAAGTTCGCTTAGTGTTACCGAAATGATGCTGTCGAGAATTAGTAGCACAGACGCTGAGTTCGGTGCCTATACAACGATAACTGCAGAACTTGCTTTGCAGCAGGCTGAGCAAGCGGATAGGGAAATAAGCCGAGGGAAGATACGTTCGCCTTTACACGGTGTACCTATCGCCGTTAAAGACTTACTGGATACTAAAGGTATCTCAAGCTCGTACGGAATGCCGCTTTACTCCGAGCACAAACCAACATCAGATGCGACAGTTGTTCGAAAACTTGCAGAAGCGGGCACAGTACTGTTGGGTAAAACCAAATTAACCGAAGGCGCTTTTGTAAGGCACCATCCGGCTATCACTCCACCTGTTAATCCATGGAACCCAGAGTGCTGGGCTGGGGTTTCGTCATCCGGCTCAGGCGTAGCTACTGCGGCCGGACTTTGCTATGCCAGTATCGGCACCGATACCGGCGGAAGTATTCGCTTTCCATCAGCATTGAACGGTCTCGTTGGGCTAAAACCTACCTGGGGGCGTGTCAGCCGTCATGGTGTTTTCCCCCTGGCCTATTCCCTGGATCACGTTGGGCCGATGACGAGGAGTGTCGGTGATGCGGCCGCAATGCTACACATTATTGCAGGTTTAGACGTGCTTGATGCCACCAGCAGCCCGAGAGAGCCGAGCGATTATTTAGGCAATCTTAATAAGGGAGTGTCGGGTCTGAGAATAGGGATTGATCAAAGTTACGTTGCCACTGATACCGACAGTGAATTGGTTGGTGCCGTTAACGAAGTTGGGGATTGCCTCCAGAGACTGGGATGTAAACTGGTTGATATCACCATTGCTTACGGCAACCTTTGCGATGGTTGGGCGCATACCGCCGCAGTCGAAGCGGCCCACGGCCACAGGGAGACTTTTCCGGAGCAAAGAGAAAAATATGGCTCGATTAAAGAGCTACTGGATTTTGGTCTGTCTACCAGTGCCGAATCTTACATGCAGATGGAAATGGCGCGGCGTGCTTTCAAAGCTCAGCTTGAGGCAACATTTCAGTCGATCGATATTGTTTTGTGTCCATCCATGCCCGCATATGCGCCACCGAAGGAAGGCTCAGCGGAAATGGATCAGGTAGAACAGGGCTTGTCGGATATGTTGAAATTTACCGCGCCCTATAATTATTCAGGTAGCCCGACCTTATCCTTGCCGTGGCGGCCCGGCAGCAAAAATATTCCCGTGGGTGTTCAACTCATCGGCAGAGATTTCGAGGAAGGTACCCTGCTACAAGTAGGGAAAGCCATTGAACAATATGCTACGCCAGCGATGCACCCTAAGCTGTAAGCAGTATATTGTTTCAGTGCTTCAAATTATCTAGTCCGTTAACTTATATTCGGAAAAGTCCGGCTGTTCCATTTCTTTATAGAAGCGGCTGGGGTGCCACGGATACAGGTTGGGAATTCCAGTTTTGTCGATATACCAGCTAGCGCAGCCGCCCGTGGCCCAGGTGGTAGTGGTAACGGCTTCTGCCATGTCCCGGTTAAGGGACTCGAAGACCTCTGGTTTTACTTCAATGCTGGCGGATTTTTCACTTTTCATTTTATCCAGACACTGGATCATATAGCCGATCTGGGTTTCGGTAATGGAGATTAACGACAAGTTACCAACCGGCCCGGTGGGGCCTTCGAGCATCCAGAAGTTGGGGAAGCCCGGTATGGTCATTGCCCTATGGGCGCGAGGTGCGCCGTCCCATTGTTCGCTCAATTCGACGTTGTTTTCGCCATACACTTTAGTGGGCAAAATAAATTCTGATACTTTAAATCCAGTGGCGAGTACCAGCACATCCAGTTCGTGTAAGCGCCCGTCTTCGGTGCGTACACCTTCCGGTTCGATGGCGGTAATCCCCGCAGTGACCAGTTCGGCATTGTCGCGACTAATGGCTGGATAAAAGTCAGAACAAAAAATTAAGCGCTTACAGGTTGCCTTGTAATCGGGTGTCAGTTTGGCGCGAAGCTCTGGGTCGGGAACGGTCTCTTTGAGCATTTGCAGGCAGGCTTGCTCGATTTTTTGCTGTTCTTTGACATCCCCTATCGTAGCTTTCGCAAAGGTGGTTAGCATTAAGCGTTTGTAAAACCAGACAAGAAAGAGATGAAGCGCTGGAAAGGCGCGCAGAATGGTTTTCCAGATGGGGCCATATTTTTTTTGCGGCAGTGGCGCTACCCAGTGGGGAGTGCGCTGGAAGACCGACATGTGACCGACTTTTTTGGTGATCTCTCCAACGATTTGTGCCGATGTAGAGCCGGTGCCAATAATGCCTACTCTCTTGCCCTCCAGTGCTACGGAGTCATCCCAGCGGGTGGTGTGAAACATCGCGCCCTTAAAGGAGTCCAGGCCAGGGATATCGGGGTAGGCGGGGTGGTGGAGAATGCCGGTGGCAGAAATGACAAAATCAAACGTTTGAGTGTCGTGCCCCGCGGCTTTTAATTGCCATGTTGGCCCGTGGTAAGTTAGTTCGGTGACCGGGCTGTTTAATTTAACCGCCGACATGACGTCGTATTTTTCAGCAACATGATCAATATATTTGAGAATTTCTGCTCCATACGAGAAGCGGTGAGACCAATTGGCATTGGGTTCGAAAGAGTAGGAATACCAGTAGGATGGCACATCGCACGATAAGCCGGGGTAGTGATTGTCCCGCCAGGTACCGCCGATCCTCTCTGCCTTTTCGTAGACCGTGACGTCGGTATAACCCGCATCACGCAATTTAATAACCGCACCAATCCCGGACAAGCCAGCGCCAACAATCGCGATACGCGGGGTGCGGCCCTGTTTGGCCCAACACGAATTTAAATCAGCTATATTTTGAGTCATGTTCTCGGTTCCGCTGTGATCGTTCATGGGTATTCCTCTAGTTTGGGTGTTCTGTGTGGAGTTTAGCGCATATCAAATTTGCTCAGCAATCTCCATGCCCTGGCTAACTGCCGCCAATGCATCCAGTTCTTTGGCCGCCGCCGCACCGCCGATTAAATGCGCCTGAATCCCCTCGGCTTCGAGTTCGCGATGCAGGGTATTGAAAGAGTCTTGCCCGCTACACAATACAATGTTGTCCACGGCAAGCACATGATCCACGCCATCTATGGCGTAATGCAGTCCGTCGTCATCGATTTTTTGATAGCTGACGCCGGGTATGCATTGCACCCCGGTCATTTCTAATTCCGCTTTCAAGACCCAACCGCTGGTTAAGCCCAGGCCTCTGCCCATGGGGCCGGGTTTGCGCTGGAACATGGTGATTTCGTGCGCCGCTGGGTGGAACTGCGGCCCGTCGGGTAGCAGGCCACCCGGGTGGGTCATGGCAGTATCCACGCCCCATTTCTTGAGGAATTCGTCGGTATCCGGCGCGCAATCACTTTTGCCGTTGGCGAGTAGCACCGCGACGTCGTAGCCGATACCTCCGGCACCGATTATGGCTACCCGCTTGCCGACCTTGGCCTTGCCTGAGAGCAGGTCGAGATAGGGTACGACGGAGGGGTGATCGACGCCGGGGATATCGGGAATGCGCGGCACGATGCCGGTGGCGACGATAATGTCGTCGAAATGTTCGGCTTTCAAGGTGCTGGCATCGGCTTTGGTGTTGAGTTTCAGCTCGACACCATGCTTTGCGAGCTGAGTGCGGTAATAGCGAATCATTTCGTAGAATTCAGTTTTGTCCGGGACTTTTTTCGCCAGGTTTAACTGCCCGCCAATTTCACTGGCGCTGTCGTATAACGTGACGCTGTGTCCGAGTTGGGCGGCGGTATTCGCGGCGGAGAGCCCGGCTGGGCCGGAGCCGATTACCGCGATTTTTTTACTGCTTGTCTTTGTCGGCGTCAGGCGAGCGATTTCCTCGTCAAACTCCCGCGCGGCTAAGGGGTTCACCAGGCAGCTAGTCGGCTTGTGTTGAAAGATAAAATCCAGGCAAGCCTGATTACAGCCGATGCAGGTGTTGATTTCATCGGCACGGTTTTCTTGCACTTTGTTGGCGAAGTGCGGATCGGCCAGCATAGAGCGGGCCAGAGACACCATCTGAGCGTCGCCATTGGCAACGATGTCTTCTGCCACCTCCGGCGTATTAATACGGTTAGAGGCGATCACCGGGACGTTGACGTGGTCGGTGATATTGCGGATAGCAAAGCGCCAGGCGCCTCTGGGCACCATGTAGGCAATGGTGGGGATGCGGGCTTCGTGCCAGCCAATACCAGTATTGAATAGAGTAACTCCGGCTTGCTCCAAAGCCTGGGCGAGTTCGACTGTCTCCGCGCCGGTCGCGCCGCCCTCAACTAAATCGATAGCGGAAATACGAAACATGATAATAAAGCTGTCACCAACTTTTTCTTTTACTCGACGCACAATTTCAACGGCGAAGCGCATACGGTTTTGGTAGCTGCCGCCCCATTGGTCAGTGCGATTATTGGTGCGTAGCGCCAGAAATTGATTAATTAAATAACCTTCCGAGCCCATCACTTCAACACCGTCGTAACCGGCTCGTTGCGCCAGTGCGGCGGCGTTGGCGTAATCCTCAATGTATTGCTCGATTTCTTCGGAGTTAAGTACTCTGGGTATGCGACGATTAATGCGCGAGGGAATGTCTGAGACGCCAACAATGCAGTCTTCCTTGGCGTAGCGTCCTGAGTGCAAAATTTGCAGCAGGATTTTGCCGCCTTCCTGATGAACCCGCTGGGTAATAATTTGATGATCGGCAATATCTTCTTCGCGATTAAACATCGGCCCGCCTTCCTCGATTTTCCCGGTTTCATTGGGCGCGTAACCACCCGTAACAATCAGGCTGGCACCGCCTTTGGCGCGCTCGCCATAGAAAGCCGCTAGCCGTGGGAAAGGCTGGTCGAGCAGCTCAATACCGGTGTGCATGGAGCCCATCATAATGCGGTTTTTAAGGGTGGTGAAGCCGAGGTCGAGGGGATTTAACAGGTTTTCAAAACTCATAGATACTGCCTTGAGTGATTAATATTTTGCTAAGCATGAAGCGTGCTTTAGACGGTTAATCATAACCGTAGAGCGACGGATTGGCTAATGCCTGATTTGCAATTATTGGGTCAATTTCTGAGCTATTCGGAAATGCTGGAAACGAAAATAGTCAAAACCATGAGTTAGCCTAGAGAGACTTGAGCTTTGTCGCGCTACAGGTATTCTCGGCAAGAAAATCCAGCAAAATTTGTCGATTTTCGTTTTGACTGTTCTTGTGTTGATAAAAGGTTGCGGTATGACGGCCCTGGCTGGCAACTCGTTGATGAGGGCCTGAGTGCGCTGTAACCAGGGTGTCGAGGTTAGCGAAAGGTATTATCTGGTCATCCCGGCTATGGAAAAATAATATGGGTAGCGTGTTGAGTTGAGGTAGGGCATCGAGAGGGTCGTAGGCTCCCGGTACACTCCACGATACCGGGTATTGCAGCGGCCAGATCAACCAGGATTGTTTGGCAACATGACGAACCATAGTTCGATAGCGAGTAAAGGCGGCGTCCGATACCAGGCCGCACAGTTTGGAATTATTCAGATGCCGGATCGCCCCGTGCAGCATTAAGCTGGCGCCGATACTTTGTCCGAGTATGAACAAGCCCTGATCCGCGGTTTCCGGGGCTTCGCTAAGCCAGGTGATGGCTGCATCAATATCGAAAAAAACTTCGGGTAATTTTGCTTTGCCCTTTGATAAGCCAAAGCCGCGATAGTCGAGCAGCAATACCTGATATCCGGCGGTGGGTAACCAGCGCACATTGTGGATGTGGGTGCTGATGTTTTCCGCGTTGCCGTGTAAAAATAAAATGCTGCCTTTGGGCGTACCGACACCGGGTAAAAACCAGGCGTGTAATTGTGTGCCGTCGGCGGCACTCAGTTCTATGTCTCGATAGGCCAGGCCCAGGTTATCGGGAGTTTGTAGATGCTCACGCTGGGGGAAGAAAAATAATCCGCTGCAAGCACCGAGAGTACTAACAAAAATTAGCGCGAGCAGTGCTTTGCCAGTTCGCTCTAATTTACTTGCTCGTTCTGATTTACGATACGCAGATTTTATAAGGCGTATGTCAGGGCAGTTTAAATAATGCCCGCCTCAAGCAATTTGCCGTGCAGCCATTCTCGACCTTTATCATCAATGGCTTTAACTGGAGGTAAAATGCCGCCGGCATTTAAACCGATCATCTCGAACCAGGCCTTCATATAAGGTATCGCAGAAGCATAAGAACCGGTATTAATAATCCAGGTAACCATGATTTCTTCAAACAATGCGCCGGCGGGACGAACCAATAACCATTTCTTTCTGGCTGCATCAAAATCACCGGCAATGGCCAGGTCGAAATAGGCTTTCATATTGGCGCGTTGCTTACCGAAAGCGATATAGCAAAAATTGGCCCACATCACCTGTCCGCCGACCCGCAAATCATCGAGTACGAAGTATTCGAGGGGTTCGGAAATGACGATGTCCTTACGCATGGCATTGCGTACTCTTGCGGTATCCCCCTGAATAATCGAGCCTTGCTTCATGCCCACTACGGTATCCAAATCACTAATACGCTTCATCAGATCGATGCCCATCAGCTTGCCTGCCACCGGCGTGCGATACAGCATAATGGCGAGGTCTGAGTGATCGGCCATGTATTTAAAGTATTCGTAAATTTCATCGTCTGATTTGAGTTGGAAGGGCGGGTTCATCACTTCAGCGCCTTCAAAACCGATGTCCTGGAGTCGATCCATTTTCTCCAGAGCTTGATGCACACTGTGATCTAGAATGATGGTCCAGAGTTTCATTCGCCCTTTATTCGCATCGGCAATAATTTCGTGATACCGAATCCAGTCAGACAATTTCAGGTTCCAGCCTTCGGCAACATTACCGCCGACCACCAGCCCCGGAATTCCCATCTCCACATAGGCTTCGATATTTTCGCGAATGCCGGCCTCATCGAGACTAAGATCTGGCTTGAATGGAGTAATAGGGCACTCGTAAAAACCTTTCAGGTTTTCGCATGCCCAGGACTTTGCTTCGGGTTTAGTAAATTCCAGCGCCATGATCTTAGTTATCCGATGTTTAAAGATGAGGAAGAATAACTAGCCTTTCTCTAAAAGTCGATAACTATGGTGCTTGGTTTTTTATTTATTAGCGGCGCTTTATCTGGCAGCGTCCCTCTATCGGGCCGTAGACCTTGTTTGGTAACAGTGTATTGGCAGCAGTTTTTTTGGACGTCGCACCGAAAGTTATCTGAAAAAGAAGTGGTAGCCCAGCGATAATTCGGTGGCACTGTCGGCTTCGAACCAGCGACGACCTGCCGACAGGCGCAGTGCATGATTTACATCCAGTACGATATTTTGTTCCAGCTTAAATTCAAGCCGTTGTTCGCCACCGCTAAATTCCAGACCCGAGGCGGTGATAAGTCCATTGCCGATGCGCGTACTGTAGAGCCAACCGAGTTGTGGGCCGAGAGCTATTTCCGCCACGACATCAAAATCCCGATTGTGTTCGAGGCGTCCCATCAGTAGAGCAAACAAAGTGGTGTTGTTGAGATCGAAGGCATAGCCGCCACCGCCCGTCACATGGGTGGCGAGTGGCCTACCCTGTGCCGTGTCTACCCGCTCCAGGCCGCCGTAAACGCGCCAGGATAACTGGTCGAAAAAAGTATTTTTGGGTGTCAGTGACACAATATCAACGACATCCAGGCGTTCCAGTTTGACGGAGCCGTCGTCGTAGCGGCGAAGAGCACCGTTACCCATATTGATTTGTGCTCCGGGCAGGAAGCCGTAACTGTTATCGAGCAGGCTGTGATAGGCCATGCGAAACTCGAGCTCGCTGTAGTTGCGATGACCATCGCGGCCCCCGTTAATTGCCAGGCGTTTACTTTGATGACTGTTCTGGGGCGCAATGGGAGTAGTGATTTCCAGTGGATCCTGTGTCGGATATTGGCTGAGTTTTGCCAATAGAGTAAGACTGTTCTGCGCGGTGTTTGCGTCGCGGGTTTTTTTCGCCTGTTGATAGCGTAGGCCGGTGTAGGCTGAATTCAGCGCTTGATATTGCTGAGGTTCTGACAGTTGCTGAAAGTTATCGCTATTGATCAGTTCTGGGTGTTGGGCCAGTTCCGGCAACATACGACGTTGCGGCGCCGGAACCGCCGCGAGTTGATGTTTAAGTTGTGTGGCCATTGCAGGTCGGTATTCAGTGCTAGAGATAAGACCGCCGCGCTCTACGGTGCGAATGGTATCGATTGGAATTGCAGAGATCCAAAAATCGTCGGTTAATTCGATGCCGGGCCGCGCAACTTCTAGTAACTCTAACAGGCGGTAAGAGCAGTTTTCGGTAAAGAAATAATAATCAAAATTAATGTCCTTGAGTTCCCACAAATGAGTAGCGAGACGATGGCTCTCCTCGGGGTTGAGGTTAAGAGGGTATTCCCAGATATCGCGATTTTCCCCGCGGTTGTACTCCTGAATTTTTTTGAAATAAGGTTCGACGACAAATTGCCCTGGATAGCCCCCGCTTAAACCTTGATAGGCGTAGACAAAGGAATTTTCTCCCGGGGGAACATTAGCCCCGAAATTAACCCCATAGGACAGCCAGTCCATATGTTCCCGATCAGGTTTGGGATCCAGGCGTAGTAAGGTGTGACCAAACATCGAGGATGGACTGTTCAGGTGATGAGCGGGAAATACCAGCACCACGCTGCCGGCATTGATGAGCTCGCTCCACTCCTGGTAAAGCGGGCAGGAGGTGCGGGGCAATTTTTTTCGATCTACAGCCAGTTTTTCTACTAACCAATTAAGGCGTGCAGGAAAGTGGCATTGGGGATGGTGGTTGTCGCCGCTGGCCTTATCGTCACTGGGATTGGGGTCGCTGGCATTAGGGTCGTCGTTTAAGGTGGCGGCTTGAAACAAGCCCTCTAGCGTAGCGTGTAATTCACTTTGAGGGTCGTGATCGCCATCAGCAGATAGAAAAAAAGCTTCGTCATCAACGAAACTGGAGTAGCGAGTTTTACTGCCAGGAATGACATTCTTCGTGACCTGGTAATGCAGCAGATTAAGCCACTCCGGATCGTTCCATAGTTGTTTTTTTTCCGCGAGTAGGCCAAGTTCGACGAGGTAAGCGGAGTTGTCCGCATCGGCGTTAGCCGGAAGGGTTAGAAGAGTAGATGCAAGGAAAATAACTAGCGTGGCGGATAGGCGAACAATCATCATTAAGGGATCAGCGTGGAGCTAACACAAATAATTATGTTAGGCAGAGTGAATAAATAGATTCTAGATACAAGAAAACCCCTCACCAGCGCCTGTCAGGAACAAGTCCAGCGTAGGCGAGGTAAGGGGTTTCAGTTCTTAGCGTGTAATTTATACGGAGTACTTAGCGAGCTGAGAGTCTTCTTTCATCAGCGCGTTGATAGACGCCATAACTTCATGTGCGGTGATGTTCTCGTGAGGAAAAAGAGTCGAGAAATTATTGTGAGTTAATTCGGCAAAGGCGGCTCGGTCTTCCGGGGCAATGCCCATGCCGAGCGCAACAGCATTCAGAGCTTCACCATGGCCGCGAGCGATGTCTTCAGAGAACTCGTCCATCATCAGTGCAGCTAAGCTGGTGCCGCTGTAGCTGAGGGTGCCATTAGAAGTACAACCATTAGTGCCACTAGTGATGCCGAAAGTGTTATTGCCGGTAGTACCGTTAGTGGTTATCGCTAGTACGTGGGTGGCCGTGCCACTTTGACCTTCAAACAACATATTACCCCAGCCACAATTAGGACCGCCCGCCGCCCCGGCAAAGGCTAAAGAAGGTAGTGTGGAAAGAGCGATAATGCCAATAATTTTTTTCCCGTGAAGTTTTCTCATGCTTGTTCTTCCTTTTAGATTAAGTTGACTCAGGGAGTTCGATCCTACTCCGGTGATGGTGTTTTTTCAAACACTTGTCCCGGGTTAAATGGTGAAACCATTTTATGAGTTCCGCACAATATGTGATGGGCTTCAAAGGCTACCAATAAGCACCTAAACGCTATTCTATATCGATCATTTATGTAGCAGTGTTTATGCCGTGGTGTTTGCGGAATACCTTGCTATCAAAGTATGTTTAATGCGCCTGCTGGAGTGTCACTTATTTGATACAGATTAAGCAGGCCTCAAATAATGCTAATGAGCCCGCTTTCTGGCTGCTATGGTGTTAAGTGCAAGGCGTACTGGCAGGTCAGCGGGTGCCAGCGATAGAAAAATCAAATAACGGGATAACGCTAATACCATGAAAGATGTGCTGGATGCCCTAAGTACAGGATTAATTTTTGTTGTGCCTTTGGTTATTAGTGCAGGGGCAGCGGTAATTAGCGTAGGGGCGGCCTGGCATGCGTTGTTATTTAAGCGTGATTCTCGGGCCGCGCTAGGTTGGGTTGTGGTCTGCCTGACATTGCCTGTTATTGGCGCCATTTTTTATTTTATGTTTGGTATTAATCGGGTGCGTGCCCGAGCGCAACGCTTGCGTGGTGAGCGCCGTCGCTGGTTTGTGGATTTTGAGCGCGGGTTCCGGCCGCAGCAAGTCATCGGCGAAGAAATACCCGATAACGTTATTTCCGATAGCGCAGCCTCTGGCCCCGGCCAGGTTGCGGATGTTAATTGCACAGTCGGTATCGCTCGGGCCGCCGCGACAGTGACAGGAAGGCCGCTAAGTGAAAATAACAGGGTTAGCATTTTACGCAATGGTGAGCAGGCATTCCCTGCGATGTTGGCAGCCATTGCCGATGCCCGCCACAGTATTTTTTTAAGTACTTATATTTTTGAAAACAACCAGACTGGCTTGATTTTTGTGCAAGCCTTACAGGCCGCATTGGACCGGGGCGTGGAAGTCAGGGTGGTGGTTGACGGTATGGGCGCGTGGTATTCCCGGGGTATTATCGGCGCACTACGCAAAGCAGGTATCAATACCCGGCGATTTAACGCGCCGCGCATAGCACTGCCGACCATGGCTTTAAATTTGCGCAATCACCGCAAAATTTTGTTGGTAGATGACCACATCGCTTTCGCCGGTGGGATGAATATTGGTGATCGTCACCTTCTAGGTCAAGCTGAAAACAATACGTCAACGGCGGATATTCAGTTTTGTTTTGAGGGCCCGGTGCTTACTCAGCTCGCCGATGTTTTTGCCGATACCTGGCGTATTGGTGGCGACCAAGCTAGTAACGACCAGACTCTCCCGGAGCTTCCGGTTCAGGCTTCCACAGTTAATGCCGATACGGTTAAGGCTGATGCAGTTAAAGAAAGCAATCGGCCATATACCAGCGCTTGCCGAGCGATTGCGGATGGCCCGGATGATAACCTGGACAAACTGGCATTGATCTTCGTTGCGGCGATGGACTCTGCCCAGCACAGCATTCGAATTATGACGCCCTACTTTCTACCTAGTCAGGGCATGATTGCGATTTTGCAGTCAGCGGCTTTGCGTGGTTTACAGGTCTCAATAGTGCTGCCGGCTAAAAATAATTTGTCATATGTGCACTGGGCAACCCGAAATATGCTGTGGGAATTATTGTCCTGTGGCGTCAAGGTCTATTATCAGCCTGGAGTGTTTGTCCATACCAAATTATTGCTAATCGATGACGCTTACGCTTTGGTAGGTTCCGCGAATATTGACCCCCGCAGCTTGCGGTTAAATTATGAATTGGGTGTCGAGATTTACGATCAGGCCGTCGTGGCAGAACTTATTGGAGACTTTGAGGAAGCTGTGGGGCGTTCAGCCCCGATCACCCAGCAGGTATTAGACGAACGCTCCTTGCTTGAGCGCACTCGCGATGCAGTATGTTGGTTGGTGTCGCCCTATCTGTAGAATGCTCAGTGATTACTTAGCTGGGAATTAACGGACGAGTTAAAACTGCTTAAAAGAGTAGCACATAAAAATGCCGGGTCTAGCCCGGCATTTTTATGTGCTTGCGTGGTAGGAATTAATAACGGTGTTGAATCTCCACACCCAATATTCTGCCCTTGCCTAGGGGCGAGAAGGTGGCACCAGGAGAGCCTGGGAAAAAGCCGGGTAATTGAGTATCGCCGCCGACTGTAACCTCGTCCTTAAGATTTTTGCCGTACAGGGATACAGTGAGATTATCGTTAAGCGCCCAGTCGAGACTGGCATCGATCATATCGACCGCATTTAAGGTGCCCGCATTACTGTCGGTGTAAGCGGCAGCGTCGCGATGAGAAAAGCTGGCCATCGCGGTTAGCATGCCAAGGTCGCCCATACTATGGTCATAAATAAAGCTGGCACCGTATTCCCAGGGCGATAAACGTGGCAGATCCAGACCCTTGTCAACGCCGTTAATAATACCGTCTATATTAAGGTCTACTTTTACGTCGTCGTAACTGCCATCGATATAACCGGCAAACACCTGGGTGGTGAAGTTATCGGTAATCAGGGCAATGGCTTCCAGTTCAAAACCTTTGATAATAGCCGTGGCGGAGTTAACGATAGTTTGATTAACGCCAATGGGCCCAGGTTCATTCAGTTCGCGCTGCATATCGGTGATTTTGTTATGAAAAGCAGAGGCATTAAGGCGTACACGACCGTCCATAAAGTCTTTTTTCATGCCAATTTCGTAGGATCTTTGTGTTTCCTGATCAAAAGGATCGGTGGCGACGCTTGGATCGGTATTTCTCAAGTTGTAGCCGCCGCTGCGAAAACCCTTGGTCCAGGAAATATAATATTGGGTGGATTCGTCCGGTAACCATTGCAGACCAATTTTCGGGGTAAAGCTATCCCAGTCTTCTGAATCGCTAAAGTCGAAGACACAGGCACCACTATCGATATCACAGCCATTGAGGGCGAGGTTGGCAACATCCCCTTCCTTTTTCTCAGTGCTATAGCGACCACCGAGCGTCAGTACTAGCTGATCAGTCAGAGAAATATCGGCCTGGCTAAAAAAGCCCCAGGTTTCGGTTTCTAACGTACCGCCACCGGTGAAATTGAGGAAGCCAAACAAAAAACGGCGCTCTATATAGTCTATATCTTGAGTAAAGTAGTAGACGCCGCTGGTAATGGCTACCGGACCAAAGTTGCCGGAGTAACGCAGTTCGTTCGACAATTGATCCTGATCAAGTTTGGCGAATCCGTTGAAGACTGAGAACGGGCTTGCATCAATATCACTGAGGGAGTCCGACTTGTAATCCCGGTAGCCGAGAATATTGGTAATTCGGCCTTCCCCGAAATTGACATCCCAGTTGGTTTCCAGGCTGGCATTATTCCAGCGTTGTTGGGCGTAGCCATCTTCATCGATGGAAAAATCGAAGTTATCTCGGTCGGACAGGCCGTGGTTTTTACTGGCTGGGCCATCACTCAGGGAATCGCCATTTTCGTAGCGCAGGATAAAGTCCAGAGTGTCGGTGGCGGCGTAGGTTAGCGCACCTCGAACCAGGCGGGTATCGGCATCACCGAAGTTATCGTTGCCGTCAAAATCATTGTCGTGATAACCGCGATCATCGTTGTAATACAGGGCTATTTTGCCGCCGATTTTGTCGGTGAGTGGGCCGGAGATTACCGTGGATGCCACATAATTAAGACCGGACTCAACCGCAAACTTGCTGTTCATACTAAATTCGTCGCCGGGTAGTGTGGTGCGCAGCAGTACCGCACCGCCGGTTACATTGCGACCAAACAATAAACCCTGCGGCCCGCGCAATACTTCGGCACCGGCCAGGTCAAAGGTGTCCATGACCACGCCCATGTTAAGGCCGTAATACATGCCATCGATAAACATTCCAACCGTGGGATCAATTCCGGGGATCGAGCTGTTGATGCCCAGGCCACGAATAGAGAAATTTGCAACGCCTCTAAAGGTGCCAACATCATCCAGTTGCACATTAGGGATGGAGAAAGCCAGGCTTTTCACATCGCGCATATGCAGCGCATCGATTTGAGCTTCGTCGAACGCGGTGACCGCCAGTGGCACATCCTGAACGCTGATACCATCGGGTTTTTTGGTGGCAGTGGTGATGACTTCTTCCAGCAACACATTACCCGTGCTGGCTGCGTAGGAAGGTAGGGCTATTAGTGCAGAGAAGGCCAGGATCGGTAAAGCTAATCGCTGCGCGAGAGTTTTTTTACTCATGAGGATGCTCCTGTATATTTTATTAAGCCACGTTCCTTATTTTCTTACAGGTATCCGTACACTGAGTGGCATTGTTGTCATTTGATTATAGTTCGCCGACTCCAAGATAGACTACATCGCTGGCATTGTAAAACGGATTTTGCTTGTGGTTTTGCGGGGTTGTTAGCGAGAGGGAAGCGCGGTGTAAGCCATAGGTCGTGCGGAGGTCTGGTGAGAAAGCAGCGGTCGTCTCTCAAGGGCTCTGGAAGATAGTTTGAGCCGATGTTTTGACAGGTTTTAACTAATTGATTTTTAATAAAAACCCCCGGGTATTCGTGCATACCCGGGGTTTCAATTGAATGTTTCTTTTTATGTTTTTTTATACTGATTATCTTGGTTCTAGCTGACTGACTATTGTCAGCTGATGATAGAACGCTTGGAGATTTCCTCCAGCATAACTTCGGTGGCGCCGCCGCCAATACTTTGTACACGCGCATCGCGGGACATGCGCTCGATGGCGCTTTCGCGGATATAGCCAAAGCCACCGTGAAATTGCAGGCAGGTGTACATCACTTCATTAACCAATTCACAGCAAAAGGCTTTGGCCATCGACACTTCTTTAACGCAATCCTGCCCGAGGGAATCCAGCCAGGCAGCGTGGTAGGTGAGTTGCCGGCCCGCTTCGACCTTGGCTTGCAACATAGCGAGACGTTGGCGAATGGTTTGTTTGTCCCATAAGGTGCCGCCAAAGGCTTTGCGTTCTTGCACGTATTGCAAAGTCATCTCCAGTGCTTTGGCTGCTTCTCCCATGGTTTGCGCGGCCAGCACGGTGCGCTCATTCTGGAAGTTTTTCATAATGGAATAAAAGCCTTTATTAAGTTCGCCAAGAATATTTTCCTTGGGCACCCGGCAATTATCAAACACCAGTTCAGCGGTATCGGAACAGCGCCAACCCTGTTTGTCGAGGGCGCGACTGGCAGTAAAACCGGCCATGCCTTTTTCGACGATAAAAATAGTCACGCCCCGCGAGCTTTTCACCGTGGTGTCGGTTTTGGCGGCGACGAAATACACATCGCCTTTAACGCCATTGGTGATAAACATTTTTGTACCGTTGAGCACATAGCTATCACCATCTTCTACGGCGGTGGTGCGAATACCTGCCACATCGGAACCGGCATCGGGTTCAGTAACCGCGACCGCGCAGATTTTTTTACCGCTAATTAAGTCGGGCATGTATTTATCTTTTTGCGCTTTGTTACCAAAATTCTCTAAATGCGGAGACGCCATATCGGTATGCACCGTCACGGTAACTGCGAAACCACCAAAGGAGGAGCGGCCTAATTCTTCCGCAAGGATAACGCTGCCCAGGGTGTTCATATTGCTGCCGCCGTACTCTTCGCCGTAGCGAATGCCGAGAAAGCCGAGATCTCCCATTTTTCGTAGTACATCGCGGGGTACAAACCCATCCTGTTCCCAGGGCTCGGCATTGGGCACGATCTCCTGTTCGACAAAGCGACGAATTTGGTCGCGCAGCATATTTTGTTCTTCAGAAAAATACAGTTGGTTGGTGCTCACGTGTGATCCTCTTCGATGTTGGTTGCGCGTATTGCTAGGTTTACGCTTTAAGTTTTAGTGTGTTTGATTCAGGTGTTTGGTTTTAGCTCGATGAGTAGCGCGCCATTTTCGACATTATCGCCGACGGCACAAAAAATATCCTGCACGGTGCCGTCTGTTTGGGCGTTGAGTTTATGGAGTAGCTTCATTGAGTCCAGTACGGCTACCGTATCGCCCGCGGTGACTGAATCGCCGACCTTGCAACACACTTCAACGACCTGACCCGGTAGGGCCGCCGTTACCCGGTGATCGCCGGAGCCGGCGTCAGATAAGGAGCCAAGCGCGAGCTGATGTTCGTCCAGCAAACGCCAGCGCTGTATTTTATCACCGTTGCTGATGATTAAGAGCTCGTCTTCAGACTGAAGGCTCAGCGTGTGAGTGTGCGCTCCTAATTCAGCATCTTCTATTTCAATCAGACAAGAGCCAGAAGCCAAACCTGTGGCAGTTGCGCTGATTTCGTGGCTAGTCTCGGGGCTGATCTCGAAGGTATGGGCTTTAGCGTGATAAGTATCACCGCTACGGCTTACCGTAACGAGGTGCTGTTGTCCGCTTTCGTCCTCCAGCGCTATTCGATTTTGGGCGGTAATACCGGCGCGCTCCAATAGACGGAAACTGCCGAGTGTTTGCCAGGGAGAAGACAATGCTGCACCAGTCGGATGTTCCCGATTTACGGTATGGGCGATGGCCGCTAGCAAGGGGGCGTCGGCAGAGACCGGCGCAGGCGTCCAACCGCCGGGGAAGCATTGCGCCAAAAACCCAGTGCTTAGCGCTTGATCGATAAATTCGGGGCGGCGCAAAATGTCGGTAACAAAAGCCAGGTTGGTGCGCGGCCCGGTAATACGAAATTGATTAAGGGCGGTGATGAGCCGGGATTTTGCCTGTGCCCGGTCGTCGCCACCGGCGATAACTTTGGCGATCATCGAGTCGTAGTAGGGGGTGATTTCAGACCCGGCCTGCACGGCGCTGTCTATGCGTACTTCAGTTTTTCCACCTGGTTCGTTACCTGGTAGTGAGCCGGGTTCTGAGTAGTGGGTAATCAGACCGGTTTGCGGCTGGTAATTATTGGCGGGGTCTTCGGCATTGATGCGGGCTTCAATGGCCCAGCCATCGCAAGGGATTTGATCTTGGGATAAGGGCAGCGCTTCACCCGCCGCGATACGAATTTGCCATTCAACTAAATCGAGGCCGGTAATGTATTCGGTAACCGGATGCTCGACTTGCAGGCGCGTGTTCATTTCTAAAAAATAAATATCACCGCTGTTGTGATCGAGCAAAAATTCAATAGTGCCTAGCGAGTCGTAATTAATGGCCTTGGTCAGGGTAAGGGCGCTGGCATAGAGCGCTTCCCGCTGCTGGTCACTAATAAATGCAGCGGGCGCTTCTTCAATCACTTTTTGATGGTTGCGTTGAATGGAGCATTCCCGCTCATACAAATGCACGGTAGTGCCGGTTGTGTCCGCAGCTACCTGTACCTCGATATGGCGAGGTGCGGTGACCAGTTTTTCCAGCAGCATGGCGTCGTCGCCAAAACTGGCGAGGGCTTCGCGTTTGGCATCTTGCAGAGCCGCCGCGAACTCGGCGGCGCTATCGACCTGGCGCATGCCTTTGCCACCGCCACCCGCACTGGCTTTTATCATGAGTGGGTAGCCAACCTTATCGGCTTCCAGAGCTAACGTAGTCTCGCTTTGATCCTCACCGTGATAACCGGGAATCACTGGCACGCCAGCTTGCTGGGCAATGCGTTTGGCTTCCAGCTTGGAACCCATCAAACGAATGGCTTCCCGGTTGGGGCCGACGAAAATAATGTTTTGTTTTTCGCACAGAGAAATTAACGCATCGCTTTCGGACAAAAAACCATAACCGGGATGAATGGCGTCAACTTTTGCGCGTAAGGCAACGGCGATAATCGCGTCGGCATTCAGGTAGGAAGCGGCGCTCTCTGCGAGGCCAATACCATAGGCTTCATCGGCGAGAGCCACGTGGGGCGCATGGCGATCGGCCTCGGAATACACAGCAACCGCGCGAATATTAAGACGGCGACAGGTGCGAATAATACGAGCGGCAATTTCGCCGCGATTGGCTACTAATAAAGATGTAATCATGGAATGTTTGGTCGCCTGTTTAT
This sequence comes from Porticoccaceae bacterium, assembly GCA_036961295.1. Lineage (GTDB taxonomy): Bacteria > Pseudomonadota > Gammaproteobacteria > Pseudomonadales > Porticoccaceae > JAGPUQ01. Next base: position 73,274 of record JBALVX010000001.1, read on the forward strand.
TCGCGCTGAAAAAGTATTGGTAAGAGTCTTATTGTCATTAAGGACTTACATTCTATACACGGGGGACGGCCCGGCTTCCGGCTCTCGTGTGGCGGTTAAGGCTAAACATAGGCCCATCACGTCGCGAGTTTGCGCGGGTTCGATAATGCCGTCGTCCCAAAGTCGAGAGGTGGCGTAGTAGGGGTCGCTTTGTTCCCCGTACTGGGCGCGCACGTCGTCCTCGATTTTCTGTAATTCTTCTGCACTGGCTTCGCCGTGTTTAATACTGCTGCGGCGCAATTCCAACATCACGTTACTGGCAATGTCCGCACTCATGGTGGCGCAACTGGCGGTGGGCCAGGTGAACATAAAGTGCGGACCAAAGCCGCGCCCGGCCATGCCGTAATTACCCGCGCCGTAGGAGCCGCCGACAATGACTGAAAATTTAGGTACTCGCGCGTTAGCCTGGGCGTAGACCATCTTCGCGCTGTTTTTGGCAATGCCACCGCGTTCTGCATCCGTGCCCACCATGTACCCGGTGATATTGTGCAAAAACAGCAGCGGGGTATTGCGTTGATTGCACAGCTCAATAAAATGCGCGCCCTTTAATGCCGACTCCGAAAACAGTGCGCCGTTATTACCAAGAATCCCCACCGGATAGCCGTGAATATGTGCGGTACCGCAAACCAGGGTTTCGCCGTAGAGCGGTTTGAATTCGTGGAAGTCGCTGTCGTCCACCAGCCGGGCGATAATTTCGCGAACATCGTAGGGGATTTTTGGATCAGCGCTGACAATACCGTTTAATTCTTCCGGGCTATAAGCGGGAGGTAAGACCGGCTGGGTGTCGGTGTGGCAGGTTTTTGGAAAATTCAGTTTGCCGATAATTTCCCGTAGCCGTGCCAATGCCTCGGGTTCGTCTTCGGCCAGATAATCGCTAACGCCGGACACCTTGGTGTGCATTTCAGCACCGCCCAGGGTTTCGCCATCGACGTCTTCGTTGATAGCTACTTTCACAATGGAGGGGCCGCCGAGGTGAATGCGGGCGTTACCCTTCACCATGATGTTTTCGTCGGATAAGGCGGGAATATAAGCGCCGCCCGCCGTACAGCCGCCAAATACCGCCGACAGTTGCGGCAGGCCCTGCTGAGACATGCGGCATTGCCGGAAAAAGCTGTTGCCGAAGTGATCTTTGTCGGGGAATACCCGGTCTTGCTCCGGCAAATAAGCGCCACCGCAATCCACCAGATAAATACAGGGCAGCCGGTTTTGCTCGGCAATTTCCTGAGCGCGAACGTGTTTTTTGACCGTCTCGTGAAAAAACGAGCCGCCTTTAACCGTGGCGTCGTTGGCGATAATCATACAGTGAATACCGCAAATTTGGCCGATGCCCGTGACAATGCCCGCGGAGGGTACCTCGTTGTTGTATTGGCCGTAGGCCGCCAACGGAGATAATTCCAAAAAAGGCGTGTGGGCATCAATCAACCGGTCGACGCGCTCTCGTGCCAGCAACTTACCGCGCTCCCGATGCCGCACAATTAACTTTTCGCGAATACCGGTGGCGGCTTCGCTCAGGCGAGAACGCAATTGGTCCGTTGATTTTTGGTATTGCTCGCTGTTGGTTTTAAACTCCGGAGAGCGGGGGTTAATCGCGGACTGAATACGACTCATAGCGGTCTCTTTTATACGGCTCTTTTTAATACGACTCTTTATAATACGAATGAGCGAGGGATACTGGTTTTGTTGCTTAGCTTGATAACCCCCGCGCAGGCAGCCGCTAAGGCTAACAAACTGGCAGAGTTGACGCAATTAATAGGGGGTAGTTGGGGGCTTAGGTAGTTGGGGATTAGATAGCTAAATTATAGACAAGGAGCAATCGAGAGATCGTTGGGAAAAAAGTTCCTCAGCAGGCGTTGCCTTACCTTTGATCAGGAGACTTTACCAGGACTCAGTATTGGGCCGCAGGTCAACTTCAAAAGTCCATGCTGACCGATCCTGCTGCGCCAGGTGGTAGTAGGTTTCGGCAATGGCTTCGGCTTTTAAGAAGGTATCGTCGGCTTTGTCGGGGAACATCTCCCGGGTTCGAGGTATATCGATAACGCCATCAATAATGACCAGCGCGACGTGGATGCCTTCGCTGCCTAAGGATCTGGCCAGCGATTGGGTCAAATTTCGTTGTGCCGCCTTTGCCGAGCTAAAGGCCGCAAAGTTGGCGCCGCCACGCAATGAAGCCGTTGCGCCCGTAACCAGCAGGCTACCGCCACCATTTTTTGTCATCGCCGGAACCACGGCCTGAGATACAGCCAGTAAGCCGAGGGCGTTAACCTTCCAGGCATTTTCAAAATCGTTAAAGGTCGTGTCCAGGGCGGAGGCAAATAGGCCACCTCCGGCGTTGTAAATCACCACATTTGGCGTGCCCAGCGTCTTAAGAATTTGCGCAAAAGTGGTTTTTATCGAATCGGGGTCGGATAAGTCACAGGAAAAAGGACTAATGTCTTCATTGCCCTTGGCGTAGTCCTGCATTCTCTCCAGGTTTCTGGCCAGCAGAGCGATGCGATAGCCGGCCTTATGAAATCGTTCGCAGAACGCCAGGCCGTTTCCCGGGCCAACTCCGGCAATGATGCATAGTGGTTTTTTCATGATTGCGTACCTGCTGAAGTGTTGATCGTATTGCTAAAGTGTAGCTAGCTTTATAAATAAGTAGAAGCGCATATTTGCGGATGTGAAGTGCAAGAGCGCGGAGTGGGTTTACTTAGATGTAGGTTTCCATTGAGTTCTCAGAACATAGTGCCTGTGGGTGTGTTTACTAAATACTGGCGTCCTTCGATAAAATTTACGTTTTATATGTTTGTTTTTGCTTAGTTTAAACAATGCACTCTCAAGTAATTTTATCGGGTCTTTTGTTATCTCTTCGAATTCGAACCCGGGTTTATATTTTTTAAACGCCCAGCTTAATCGTTTTAGATAGGTGGGGGACATGCTTTTTGACTGAAGGCTTTGATATGCCAGTAATACGGCCACAGACTGGTAATAGACGGAACGCTCAAAGTCATCTATTGAGTAGTAGTAAAGCCCAGCATCGTCATAGGCTTCGATAACCGAGATCGACGGGGTGAGCGACGGTTTGTTGAGTGTGATGGCAGTTTTGACTTTACTTATTGCGAGGCCAGGGGAGTCATCCTGAAATAATTTATAGGCCTCTTTTCTCAAGGCTTCTGCCCGCAAGACGTCGGATTGTTTAACCAATTCCGCTTGTGGTTGCGTAGATACACATCCCGCTAACAATATGGTGAAAGTAAGAACCAGGTAGACTTGGGCGAAGGCGCAAATACGCAAACTCCCGGTGCGTGGGTCAATAGTTGCTTTTATAGTATGGGGCCTCTAGTGTAGTACGGCAGTGTTGTACGGTAATGTAGTGCTACCGCGCTAATTTTCTAATGGTGGAGCAAGCTATGAACAAAATCAAATCTCTGTTTATCGGAATTTTTCCGGTGTTCGCTATGGGTGTTAGTGCTTACGGTATCTACACCCTCGTTAACTCTGGGATAAACTTTGTTTGGCTGGGCGCGGTGCTAATAAGTTTGCCGGTCATTCTGTTTTTCAGCCGAGCCATGATATTTAAAGATATGCCTAGAACCTCCGCACACTTCCCCTTAATAACGACGATGGCCGCGCTCGGACTAATGCTCTCCGTTTATGGTTTCGTGCAATCTGCCAGCGGGCCTGCGGATAATCCGGAGTTAATAGCGTCAAATAAACTGGGCATGATATTAGCCAGTCTCGGGTTTATAGCTTATTTACTTTACAACTTTTGGTACTCATCTCTTGGTCGTTTGCCCAATGCAGCGTTGCAGGCTGGCCAGCCATTACCGGCGTTTAGCGCATTAGGTGTCGATGGCGAAGTTGTTGATTCCAGTACATTCGAGGGTGCGCCCGCGATATTTCTGTTTTTTCGAGGTAATTGGTGTCCATTATGCATGGCTCAAATCACGGAAATAGTGGCACAGTATCGCGAACTATCAGCTTTGGGAGCAAAGGTTGTACTGCTTGCCCCTCAGCCGGAAAAGAACACACAAGCTCTCGCCGACAAATTCAATGTGCCCTTTGTGTTTTTGACCGACGAAGGTAACCGCGCTGCCCAGGCCCTGGGGATAGTCATGGAAAATGGCTTACCCACAGGTATGGAAGTACTGGGTTACGACAAGGATACGGTGTATCCCACCGTGCTTATTGTCGATGGGGACGGCGTTATTCTCTATAGCGATCTGACCGACAACTATCGAGTTCGGCCCGAGCCCGAAGAATTTCTTAAGGTCTTGAGGGCTAACGCGCAGGTAGCGTAAGAGTTCTGGCCGACGAGCTAGTAACAGAAGGAAGGCCTTAAGGACTTCTTACTATCCCTGGCCTTAATGATTACAGCACGATATGCAAACCCAGCAATGCCCCCTTGGTATGAATGCTGTCTTCGGTAGCAAAGACATTAAAATGGCTGACGGTAGCAATTAAAGAGCGGGTTATCGGCCATTTTACGCCGGCAGTAAATAACACAACGGTCACCTTATCTTTTCTGAAATCGTAAAAAGGCTCAAGTTCCGCGTAAGGGATCAGCGAGACTTTGTTAAAGCTCAGGGGATGGGACAGCTCAAATGCGGGTCGGTAGCGAAAACCCTTAATGATCTCGCCTCGGCGATACTCTAGCCGCGAGCGATGAGAGAATTCCCAGCCGTCGAGATTAACTTTATAGGTGACAGAGCCGCGAATTCGATCATCCCTGCGGTAGCCTCCACCGTCTTTTTGAGGATAATAGCCGAAATACCCCAGCTGCCACTGACGACCCGAATCGGTAGTCCTGTTCACTCCAAGATAAGAAAACCTACCCTTATAGCGTTCGTAAATATTACCGCCGGCAGCGATTACTTTATAGCCGTTATCAAACTGCTTAGAAGCGGAAATTTGAGCAATTAACAAATCGTTAGCGTGTGCTGAGGACATTAAAGCAGTTAGCAATACCGTTATAAATACGGAGTATTTTAATAAGGACCGCACGATAATATAAAATATATTGGGAATAGTCATAACTTCTCGGTTTGGATTTTTTCAGTCGCGTAGTAGTGTGTCCTCGCCATTAGGCGCGGAAGTTATACGGGCAATATGTTTTTGCGTATATGTGGGTTTTCGAGGTTTGCCTGGCGTTGTTACGAGGTTGGGGTGATCACCGGACAATGACTTTTGCGGTGATAGCCGGTAGCTGAGCGCCGACACTGAAAAACGCCGAGGCTAAAAAACGCCGACACTAAGAAACGCCGAGGCCCAAAATAGCGCCGCGTATTATAACAAAACCCTAGCAGGGTAAGTAAAGTTTTTAGTGCCGTTATGCTTGATTCTTGGGGGGGGAGATCGACTCCAGCCCAATCAATTGTCTCTACCGGTAGCATGGGCGGTATAATGCCAGCTTCGTACAAATAGCAGCCGGTGAGATAGCGCGATGATTAGTATTGGTAAGGCCTATCGGCTCGAAGTGGTGAAGACCGTCGACTTTGGTTTTTATCTCGACGCCGAAGCGCTGGGCGATGTTTTGCTGCCCCGCAAGAATGCACCGGAAGATTTGGTCGAGGGTGATTTTATCGAGGTGTTTCTGTATCTCGATTCCGAAGATCGCCCCGTGGCAACCACCCAGACCCCCGCAGCCCATGTTGGCGAGTTCGCTTATCTAAAGGTTGTGGATACGACTCCGGTAGGCGCCTTCCTGGATTGGGGTCTGGATAAAGACGTATTAGTGCCTTTCGCTGAACAGCACAGACCTCTGGAAGTGGGTCATTATTGCCTGGTGTATTTGTACCTCGATCGTGCCGATCGTATTACCGCATCATCCAAAATCGACCATTTCCTTGACGACGACAAGCCCCATGACTTTGTCCCCCAGCAGCCGGTCGAGCTGATTATCGCCAACAGTACCGATCTGGGCTACAAAGCCATTATTAATAACAGTCATTGGGGTGTGCTTTACAAAAGCGATGTCTACCAGCGCTTGAGTTTTGGCCAGCGTATCGACGGCTACATTAAGTATATTCGGCCCGATGGCAAAATTGATTTAAGTTTGCAAGGCGGACAGGAAACTCGCGATAAATACCAAAGTGTTATTTTGACCTACCTGAAAGATCAAAATGGCTTTGCGGCAGTACACGACAAATCAACGCCCGCTTTGATTTCAGAACTATTTGGCATGAGTAAAGGAGCGTTTAAAAAAGCCATTGGCGGTCTGTACAAGCAGCGACTTATTACTATCCAGAAAGATGGTATTCGCTTGCTGGACAGCGTTGATCGAGACACTAACAGTTAGCCAGTAATTCTTGAATCAGGAAAGTTAAATTAGAAAAGTTAAATCAGGAAAGTTAAATTGATAAATAACGATATTTTACGCCGCGTCCGCTACGTCTTTGATTTTGGCGATACCAAAATGGTCGCAATATTTGCGTTAGCCGATCACCAGGTGACGCGGGAACAGATTAGTAACTGGCTAAAGAAAGATGACGATGTTGCTTTCGAAGAGTGTGCTGACACCGAGCTTGCCATTTTTCTCAACGGCTTGATTAACGACAAGCGCGGGAAGAAAGAGGGCTCTCCCCACGAGCCCGAGCAACGCTTAACCAACAACATTATTTTTATGAAGTTAAAAATCGCCCTTAATCTAAAAGCCGAAGATGTGCTGGCGATAATGGAGCTGGCGGGTTTTGTAATGAGCAAGCATGAATTAAGCGCTTTCTTTCGCAAGTCAGACCACAAACACTATCGAGTTTGCCAGGATCAAATTTTGCGAAATTTCCTGCAAGGTTTGCAAATTAAATATCGCGGTAACTCCGAATCAAAAGCCCCTTTTGAATGGAAAGCGACGCCTTAACTCTTCGAAAAAACTACGGCCTTCTGGGAAAGATACAGCTAATACTGCCTGTTTTGGCTTACTGTGCGGTTGCGCTTATACTCAGGCATTAATGTCGTGTCGCCGTAGGGGAGAACATTTTCAATGCCTGATCGAATGAGTAAGAGAGCCGTCCTGGTTCAAGCAAATCAACCCGTAGAAATTTGGCAGCATCCTGTCTCCGCCGCTCAGGCGGGCGAAGTCGTGGTGCGAGTGTTGATGAGCGGGGTGTGTGGAACCGACGTGCATTTTTGGCGCGGCGAGGTGGATTTGCCCGGTCCAATGGTGCTCGGCCATGAAGGCATTGGCGCTGTTGAGGACCTGGGCGAGGGTGTGACTACGGATTTTGCCGGTGCGCCGCTCAGTATCGGTGACCGTATTTATTGGGTGCCACTGAGTCCATGCCATCGTTGTCATTACTGCACGGTGGAGAAAGACCTGTCGCTTTGTGAAAATGGCATGGCGGAGCTCTTCCGAGCGGCCGATAGACCCCCGTCTGCCTGTTACAGCGAGTACTCCTGGCTCCCGGCGGGTATGCCATTTTATCGGATTCCCGACGACACCCCATCTGAAGCAGTGATCGCATTTGGTTGTGCAATGCCGACGATGTTGCAGGGCATCGAGCGTTTAGGGGGCATTAATATAAACCAAACGGTGGTGGTGCAGGGCTGTGGCCCGGTGGGTCTGGCCGCTGTGTTACTGGCCAAATTGTCGGGTGCCAGGCAAATCATTGTTATCGGTGCCCCGGAGCGGCGTCTGGCGATGGCCGCTCGTTTAGGGGCGACAGATATTATTAATATGGAGGAGGTTTCGACAGCAGAGGAGCGCGTTCAGTGCGTACTCGATCTTACTCAAGGCCGGGGGGCAGAGGTGGTGATTGAGGCCGCAGGTGTGGTGGCGGCTTTTGGTGAAGGCTTAAAGATCGTGGCTAAAAATGGTCGTTATCTAGTGGTAGGGCTCTGGTCTGCTCCGGGAACGGTTGCCATCGAGCCGCGTTATATCAATAACAATAACCTCCGAATTATCGGTACAGCCCTGTACCAGCCCGAACATCTCTATGGTGCAATTCAGGTCGCGCAAAAAAATCATCGCGAATTCCCCCTGGCTGAGGCGGTGACACACCGATTTTCACTTGAAGACAGTCAAAAAGCCCTGGAAGCCGTCGCGCGTTTGGAGACGGTGAAGGCAGTTATTATTCCGGGGCTATAGATGAAGAAGGGCAGGGCCCCGTTGGTGCTGGCGCTTAATTTGAACGAAGATGTATACTGTCGACTGGCTTATTTTATAAGCGTACCTAATGAGAGTGCCTAATAAAAACATCTGACAATAACGTCGTTCACACTATAGTGTGTGCTGATTTGGAGAGAACTTTATGTCTAGTGCTATCGCTGGAAACTCCGGCCCCTTAAGCTTCGTCGCCCGAGTTACCACCTTGCCGCATCTAACCTTCGCCATCTTACCGGTAGTCGGCTACCTCCTCGGCGGCGGGATATATCATTGGATAACCGTATTCGTGTTGTTGGCACTTATGTTTATCGACCCGATCATTGGGACCGACGATACTAATCACGACGAAGCTGATGAGGGAGCGCTGCAAGAAAAATTATTCTATCGAATGATGCTCTGGGTAACTTTGCCAGCCTCTGTTGCGGTTACTATTTTTGGCCATTGGCTGTTGACCCAAACTAGCCTTACAACCTCGGAAACAATTGGCTTTCTGCTCTCGCTAACCTTAGCAACGGGGTTCCTGGCCACCACGGCCCACGAGCTTTGCCATCACACACAGCCCGTCGATCGCTTGATTGGCGACCTGGTGTTTACACCCATTTTTATGTGTGATTTCCATATCTATCACAACTTTATGCATCATATTCATGCCGCTACGCCCATTGATCCGGGCACCGCGCGCTACGGCGAGAAAATTTACCCTTTCTTGATCAATAGCATTGTCAGAAAAACCCGGATGGCCTGGCAGATAGAAAAGAAGCGCATGGCAGATAACGGTAAACCAACCTGGCACCCCAGTAACCTGATGATTCGGTTTATCGTACTGCAGGCCGCGTGGTTGGGATTGTTAGTCGCTTTGTTCGGTCTTTGGTCGATCCCGATCTGCTTTGTGCAGTATTTATTCCCCAGGTTATTGTTAGCCGTAGGTGATTATCTCGAGCACTACGGCCTGGGGCGCAAACAGTTGCCGGATGGTAGCTACGAAAAAATTCGACCCAATCACGCCTGGGACGACAGTACTCTGGTCAGTAGCATGCTGTTCTGCCAGATAGACCGTCACTCCGATCATCACACTAATGTTGGTCGGCCTTACCAAATTCTACGAGTGATGGACGAAGCGCCACGCTTGCCCCAGGGCTACCTGACGATGATCCCCATCGCGTTTATCCCCTCGCTTTGGCGAAAGCAAATGCACCCCGTCGTCGAAGCCTATTACGACAAAGGTGAGGTAATACCCTATGCCATGCCCGATGCCTTACCGGAAAAGTACGCAGCAATGGTGCCTGAAGGGTGGGGGCAAACCCTACCGGACTGATTTGTCAGGCTAAAGTACGCCTGATCGATTTGTTTTTTGTTAAAGAGAGCGTTGTCGAAGATACCCAGCGTGTTATCGGAGACCTTCGCTCCCTTCCCCTGTATTCTGAACTGTGCTCTGGAGTTCATGGCACCTGTTAGTAGAAATCACCTAGTAAAAATCACCTAGTAAAAATCACGTAGTAGAAATTACGCTTTATGCAAAAATTGTTTAACAAATTTAAAAATCGTAACGAGCCCCGTACCGCTACCATTCAACCCGACGGGGAGTCCTTCGAAGTACCTAAAAACCGAACCCTGCTACAGGCCGCAAACGACAAAGGTATTGATTTTCCTCAGCACTGCACGGTCGGTACCTGCGGTAGCTGCCGCTGTAAATTGCTGGAAGGCGAGGTGCGTCCACTTCGCGATTTTTCCTATACTCTGACACGAGCGGAAATCAGCGACGGCTATATATTAGCCTGTCAAAGCATGCTTAAAGGCGATGTGGTGGTTGAGCTGGAATCCCGCGGCGAATTGGCTACACAGCCTGCGGAGCGCTTTACCGCTAACATCACTAGCACCGGTATGTTGACTCACGACATTATGGAAGTGAGTATCAAGCTCGATCGGCCAATGAACTACACCGCCGGCCAATTTGCTGACATCTTTATAAATAACGGTCTCGAGGGCTTTGCCCGACACCGCAGCTATTCATTTGCCGGCGCGCCGGAAGTTGGGGGAAGTTCGGATCTGAGTTTTCATATCCGGCGTGTTAGCGGAGGCAGCTACACAGAATGGCTGTTTGAAAAAGACCGAACTGGCGAAACATTGGAGTTACACGGCCCCAATGGTTCGTTTTGGTTGAGAGCTGACGACGCGCCTATATTATGTATTGCTGGCGGCAGTGGTATGGCACCCATCAAAGCGATATTGGAGGACGCCGCGGCGCACGATATCAAGCGACCAGTGACCTATCTGTTCGGCGCTCGGGCGCAAAGAGATTTATATTGCCTCGAAGAAATGCAGGCCTTAGCGAAGCAGTGGCCAGGCAATCTGCAATTTATTCCGATACTCTCGGAAGAGCCGGAAGGCTCGAGTTGGACAGGGAAGCGTGGTTTAGTGACAGAATATATTAATCCTGCAGCGGTCGGTTTCGATTTGAAAGGATGTCACACTTATTTATGCGGGCCGCCAGTGATGATTGATGCTGCGCTAGAGGTGCTGGCACACAATCAGGTGCCAACGGATCATATCCACTACGACAAATTTCTCGATTCTCGGCAGCTCGAAATCGAAAATTAGGTGCGAAGAAGGCAGGTTTCAGGAAATGGGTTGGTTTTAATCACAGTCGCTAGTTAGGTGGCATCATGACATCTGCGGGCGGGAAAGAATCAAATTCTGGAATGCCGGAAAACTCTGGAACCCAATGGTGTCTGTATTGCACCTGCTCGACATAGTTTGGTTTGGGGAAATTCTTATCTACGAAGCAGCCGACCGCAAAGCCAATAAAGCGTGAAATGCCCGGGAAGAACTTCTCGGCTTCCTCAAGTGTCCAATATAACGTGGTGCCACAGTTAGGACAGAAGTTATAAGCAACGCCCACGCTATTAGCCGAATCCGAAAACGTTTTGGTTTCGCCGCTTATTTCGAGCACTTGTTCTCGCGCGTACCAGCATGAAACCTGAAAGACGCTACCCGTGCGTTTTTGGCAATAGTCGCAATGACAGACCAGCACCCGAAACGGGTCACCCTCGACAGTCGCCGATACTTTCCCGCACGCGCATTCGGTTTTACGTTGCATGTTCAGACCTCGTTCTTTGCTGTAGTTAAAGGCAGACGACTGCTAGCCACCTCCTGAGTTATCAGAAGGTGCCCGTTAAAGCGGGGGAAGATCAAAATCCCGCTTGAGCGACTTGTTAGATTTAATGGCTAATAGTTTTAGAAAAAACATTAATAACCACCACCCCTAATATAATTAATCCCATTCCTATAATTGCAGGAGTATCCGGTATTTCTTTGTATAAAATAAAACTTACTATGCCAACTAATACGATTCCTAAACCAGACCATATTGCATACGTGATTCCTACAGGTATAGATCTTAAAACAAGCGTCATAAAATATAGCGCTACCAAAAAACCTACAACAACTATTGTGCTTGGAATTAATTTAGTAAATTCTTCAGATGCTTTTAATGCACTTGTTGCTATTACTTCTGCAATTATAGCTATAGCTAAATATAAGTATGCCATGTATTTTTCTCTTTTAAATCTAACTATTAATAAACTCCCTAGTCGGTATATCATTCCTTTGCACCGATAGATTTAGCTCCCCAATATATTGATTTTTAAGAAAAATACAATTGTTTTTGTTTCGATCTAAATACGAAGCCCTGGCGCAGGTGTATTTGGCGGAGGATGAAGACAGTGGTGAACAAGTTGTACTGAAAACGCCGTCAATTAATTTCGAGGACGACCCGGTATTTCTCGATATGTTTATGCACGAGGAATGGGTTGGTACCCGGCTCGACAATAACCACGTATTGCGTGTGATCGGGCAAAACCGGCCGCGAAATTTTCTCTATTACGTGGCCGAATACATTGATGGTCAAACCCTGCGCAGTTGGATGAATGATAACCCTGAGCCCGATTTGACGGAAGTAAGGCAGATTTCTGGGCAGATTGCACGAGGCTTAATGGCTTTCCATAATATGGACATGATTCATCAGGACTTGAAGCCGGAAAACGTGATGATCGACGATCACGGCACGGTTAAAATTATCGATTTTGGGTCTACTAAAATCGCAGGTATAGAAGAAATAGCTTCTCCTTTACAAAGACTCACCTTGCTCGGCACTAAAAATTATACGGCGCCTGAATATTTGCTGGGTTATTCCTGTTCCACGTACTCCGATATTTTTTCCTTAGGCGTTATCGTGTATGAAATGATGACCGGGAATTTACCTTATGGTGAAAAATACGACGAAGGCTCTGTACAAAGAATGGGCTACATTTCAGCACGCCGCTGGCTGCCGGAATTACCGATGTGGGTTGATGGTGCTTTAGAGAAAGAAGTGAAGAAAAATACCGAGCGGCGCTATGGGGAATTGTCGGAGTTTATTTACGATCTGGATAATCCCAATGATGCATTTTTGATTGGGCAGTCTCAGCCTTTGCTGGCTCGAAATCCTCTGGCTTTTTGGCGGGGCTTGGCTTTGTTAAGCTTTGTTGCAAATGTACTGTTAGCGATATTTTTTTATTGGTGATGCTGTTTGGTCTCTATCGTCAACACAATCTTTGTGCATAAATTTTGTGTGTGCTGTGCTAAATTGGTTTAAGCCATTTTTTGATCGAATGTTAGATAGGTATCAACCACCATGACCCAGAAAGCTCCGCTCAAGCTAAGCGTAGAAACCATTCGCCAGAATTTGATTGATGGCCTTACGATATTTGTTGAAGGGGGCTGCGGTCAGCCGGATGCGGTGCTCGATCTGATCTCCCAGGCGAAACTCACTCAGCAGCTACGTATTATTGATAGCTCCGTGCCTACCATGCAGGCTTTGGACGTGAATCGAATTTCTACTGGCGCGATACTGAACAGTGGGTTTTTTCTCGGAGACTACCGGGCTTTACACGAGGCGGGCCGATTCGAATTTACGCCAGCCTTTCATTCCGCACGGTATCGCGCGATGGAAGAGGCATACGATATATCCATTGCTCTGATCAAGGTGTCATTGCCAGATGCAGCAGGTTTTTGCAGCGTCGGCCTACATGGAGACTATTCCGCCGCGATGTTGGCTCGGGCCACGCTCGTCATCGCCGAAATTAACGCGCATATGCCCTATATTGCTGATGCTCCCAAGGTTGCGCTCAGCGACATTGATTACGTGGTGGAAGGTGATGGTGAACTGCTGGAGTACGCAGTGGCGGAAGGTTCCGAAACGGACTTGTTGATTGCTGAACATATTGCTGGCCTGGTTGAAGACGGCGATTGTTTGCAGCTAGGTATTGGTTCGCTCCCCGTGTCTATTATGAAAAAGCTGGGCGGGAAACAACATCTGGGCGTGCATACTGGCTTGCTTACCGAGGCCTTTATGCCACTGGTTGAAGGCGGTGTGGTCGATGGTAGTCGGAAGTCCCAGGACAAGGGAAAAATTACCGCCGGGGTCATCGCGGGTAACCGGGAGTTTTACCGTTGGTGCGAGAGCTGTCCAGACTTGCAAATACGTCCGGTGAGCTATACACACGATGCCGGTGTGCTCGCGCAGATAGATAATTTGGTAGCGATTAATACCACGTTGGAAATTGATTTGTTTGGCCAGTTTAATAGCGAAACCATTCGCGGCAAGCAAATTGGCGGAGGCGGTGGCTTGATCGATTTTTTGCGCGGGGCACAGTCGAGTAAAGGCGGGCGCAGTATTCTGGCACTACAGGCGACCGCGAAACGAGGTGCGATTTCCAAAATTGTGCCTATTCTCAATATTGCCCCAGTGACCGGTATGCGTAGTGATATTGATTACGTGGTTACTGAATACGGTATCGCGCGACTAGCAAATCTGTCGCTTGAAAAACGCGCGGAAGCATTGATTGATATTGCCCATCCGGATTTTCGCGTGGGTCTTACTCAACAGTGGGCCGAGTTGCTGTCAAAGTTCTAAGGTTTAAGCCCGTTTGGATAATAATAACAGCCCATTGGGCTCTACTTTTAAGCGGTGGGGCGAGATCGGGCGGGGTCCGTATTTCGGGATTAGTTTTGGAGCTATATATGCTATATCCTTTGCTATAATCAGAAGCTAACTGATAAGTCGCAAGTAGAAATAACACCTTTGACTTCAGTTAATTCATAGCGTTGGGCACCAGAATGATCTGGTCGCCAAAGGAAGTTAGTAAAACCTAAGTCAATTTCACCTAAGTCAGTAAAATCCCGGCCAACAAAACCTGAGTTAACTAAAGGGCTTAGTAGATCGATTTGGATGAGGCGCGGACGTATTGCGGTCTATGTATCGCTACAATAATGCCAGATATGGTTAGCAATGTCTCCGTTTTTGTAGGGCTTAGCTTTGCTATACTAATCTCTGACCGATCGTTTTTGATAGGCGGTAGGGGGTGGAAGTTAGATATGTCTTAGCTTGCCATTCAAATACTAATGGGGCCAGTATCGAGTGGTTATCTTGTTTAGTGGAAGGCATAAGATATGAAAACACGGTTCAGCCGTAGACCCCTACAGACTATTTTATTGCGCCGCTGGGTGCCGTTATTATCGATTGTAATCCCAGCTCTGGTGTTCTTGTTGTGGGCTGTAGTGCACTATTTTATTTTACACGAACGCCGGATCGATGATATTAAAGCCAGATGGCAAAACACTTTTTTACTGGGTGATGCTTTCTTAGAGCAATCGAAGGTTGAGCCCGATGTGGAGTACTTTAGGGGGATACTCCAAACTTTCTCTAATATTCCTACCTTAGAAGTGCTGGCGGTGATCACGCCAGATAATCGTGTGTTATTCAGCATCGATAATGGCGAGTTTAGTAGTAAGCCGGCACCGATCTTTGATGACATCATCCTTAATGACATTGTGTTGGACGAAATTCGCGGCGGCAAAGTTGCTTGGTTTGTCGATCACAGTGACTGGTTTATTGCTTATCACCCTATTCAAATTAAATCGGATGCAGTTCGTATTCCAGCGGGATATCTGATTTTTGTCGCTTACAGCCATTTAAAAATCCACGACGAGCTTTTGTCTCTTACCTTGAAGGACACTGTCTGGCCATTGTTAATAATATTGTTCCTAACTTTATTTATTTCGATGTTTATCCGCCGTTTTATCAATTTACCGTTACAGGAACTATTCGTAGCGATGGAAGGATTTTCACGCGGGGAGCGGGTTTTGTGCGACCTAAAAGGCAAGGGTGAATTTGGCCTTATTGCAGGAGTATATAACCGGAGTGCGTCGCGAGCGTTAAATTTGATGGACGATTTTCGCGACCGTGAGCAGTATCTCGAGCGTATCTTCGAGTCAGTTGCGGATGGCATTATTATCACCGACGCCTACGCCCGTATAACCCGTATAACGTCAGCTGCCGAGAGCATTATTGCCCGTAATCGCGATGAGGTGGTAGGGCTTCCCCTGGACGAAGTTTTCCGGCCCGTTAGCAGTAAAGATAACATCAGTATCGAAAACGCCGGTTTGATGGCGCTTGAAAGTGGGCAAAGCGTCGGGCTGACCAATGGGCACATTCTTATCAACGCAAATGGTCAGGAGCGTCATATTGTTCAGACAGCGGCACCCCTTTTTGATCTTCAGGGTCATAAAGAGGGGGTGGTTCTGATATTCCGAGATATCACCGCTATTTCTTATGCTCGTATGGAACAGCGTATCGGCGCAGTTGCCTTTGAGAGTGCGCAACCGATTATTATCGCTAGTGCGGGTGGTGAGGTATTAAGGGCAAATTCGGCAACCCACAAGGCCGGATTTTATCAGGAAGAACTGGTAGGAACGAATATTGCCAACTTGTATGAAAATGTTGAGGACAGCGAACTGAAAGAGTTTTTTGATCACCCCGGCACAAAAGGCTCGTGGGCTGGGCGCACAGTGCGTACGAATAGTGAGGGGCTTCCCCGTCATCTAATAGAAACCATTACCTCAGTGCGCGATGAATCGGATGTTCTGACCCATTTTGTGGTGACGCAGCGCGACGTTAGTGACTTGGTGGAGGCGGATATTGCTCTTAGTGAGAGTGAAAGCCGTGCCCGGTTGTTGATTCGGTCAATGAGCGATGGCGTTGGTTTGTTTAATAAAAAGGGATGTTGCCTTGAATGCAATCAAGCACTGAGTAATATTTTGGGTCGCGATGAAAGCGACATTCTCGATAAACGGCTGAGTGAGTTTTCCGGGCAGTATCAAGCCGATGGGATAAAGAGTGCTAAGCGCTGGAAACAATTATTCGAAACTATCAATCACGATAGTGAACTGGAATGGCAGGTACTTCATACTTCGGGTAAGCAGATAGATTTACGGCTTATGGTAGTCGCGGTAGAGACGGGTAGAGGGGCTGAGTTTTTAATAACCTTCCACGATATTACCAAGCGCAAAGAGCGAGATGCGCGCACGCGATCCCTCGTGTCTGAGTTGACAGAAGTCGAAAAAACAGCGCGACTAGCGGCGATCGCCGGTCATGTAGGTATTTTTGATCTCGATATCGAGAACGGAGAGATATCCTGGCTTGAGGGAACGGAGAGTGCGATCGGACTCCCGGAAGACATGGTCGGCCAGAGTTTGGAAACGTACCGTAGTTGGGTGCTGCCTGAGGATTTAGAGCGTTTTGACGATCTTTTCGCGCAGAGCGAGGTTGGACGTCGTATTGAATTCGAACAATATTATCCTCGAGAAGAGGGCGATATCTGGGTGAAAATTACGGGTAAGGTAGAGCGAAGTGCCGACAGCAAAATCATAGTCCGTGGTACTGTAGTTAATATTACCGACGCTAAAATAGCTCACCTGAAATTGAGTGAAACAGCAAGAACAACACGGCTTGCCGCGCTTGCAGGGCAGGTGGGTATTTTTGATATTGATCTAGAGAACACTGAAATCCACTGGCTTGAGGGAAGTGAGGAGGCCATTGGATTCCCGGAAATGATTGGTCAGAGTCTAGAAACCTATCGTAGTCGGATGCCAGTAGGGGATTATGAACGCCTGTATGACCTGGTTATGCGGAGTTTTGAGGCCGGAGGGGGTGTTGAATTCGAACAATGTTATCCCCGAAAAGACGGCGATATCTGGTTGAAAACGACAGGCGAAGTGGAGCGAGATGCCGAAGGCAAACTGATATTACACGGCGCAGTGGTTAATATCACCGCTGCCAAGACGGCGCACTTAGCCGCGGAAAAAATGGCTTATTACGATCCCCTGACGGGTTTGGCTAACCGGCGCTTATTACTTGATCGTTTGGAGCAGGCTAGCGTCCATGCGAAACGTAAAAAAATTACTGGAGCCTTGTTATTTATAGATCTGGATCATTTCAAAAGTATTAACGATAGTTTGGGCCACAAGGCTGGTGACGAATTATTGAAGCAAGTTTCCAATCGACTTACGGAGATGCTGAGAGAAGAGGATACTGTGGCTCGTTTGGGCGGAGATGAGTTTGTGGTGATCTTACCGGAACTGTCTCACGATGAAGCTAAGGCCACCCACGAAGCCAAACAAGTTGCAGGAAAAATTATCAGCGTTGTTGGGGAAAATTATCAGTTAAATGGTCAGTCGTGTCAGTTGCAGGCCAGTGTCGGTGTCGCGCTATTTCCTCGCAATGGAGAGGGTCACAGTCTTCTTGATCATGCGGATATGGCGATGTATAAAGCTAAAGAAGAGCGCAATTCGGTTGTATTCTACGATTCCCTAGTGCGGCACTAAAGTTTTAGCCTTAGATCATTGCGAGCCTGGTTTAGTAATAAGGGTTTCACAACAAAGTTTTTAATAGTTGTTTGATTTTCTCGAGATCTTTTTTACCATTAATTCAGGCTTTGGGTCAGCGATAAACATTGATGCACATTCATATATTAACTAGCCTTCCAGCGGTCTAATTACTATTACTTTAAATAGGGAGAGTCGTTATGAAAATGCTATGGGGAATAATACTTGTTGGGATCATCGTCCTATCGGCGTGTGATCGTAAGGAGGCATCTGTTGGCGTAGAACCCGCAAGCAAGCAAGCTGCCGCTGCTCAGTCCGACGTACCTGGTACATCGGAATCAAATGCAGCGCTGGTGGCGCGGGCCGGTGCACCCTTGTTTGATGGTCTGGGGACGCATACTCATCCAATTACTACTGAAGATTCTGGCGCGCAGCGTTATTTTGATCAGGGCCTGGTGCTGGCATTTGCGTTTAATCATGCCGAGGCCGTACGTTCATTTCGCGCCGCCCAACGTCTTGATGATAACTGCGCCATGTGTTTTTGGGGTGAAGCCCTGGCCACTGGGCCGAATATCAATATCACCAGCAAGGGCAAGGTGATTATGGCGGCGGAAGCGCGGGCTTCTGCTTATGAGGCCTTGCAGAAAGCCGTGAGTCGAAAAGATAAGGTGAGCCCCCGGGAACAGGATTATATCGATGCCTTGACTGCGCGTTATAACGGCGATCCTGCGACAGATAGAGAGCCTCTTGATCAGGCTTACGCCGATGCCATGCGTGGACTCGCCAATAAATATCCCGAAGATGTGGATGCCAACGCGTTGTTTGCCGAAGCCCTGATGAATACCATGCCGTGGAATTACTGGTCGGAAAAGGGTGAAGCTAAACCTGCTACCCGCGAAGTACTGCAAATACTTGAAGCGGCTCTCGCCCAAAATGCCGAGCACCCCCTGGCCATTCATCTTTATATTCACGCCACCGAAGCATCCAGCGCGCCGGAAAAGGCGGAGGCGGCAGCGGACACCCTCGCTCATCTGATACCGGGTGCCGGCCATTTGGTGCACATGCCGGCGCATACTTACTGGCGAGTGGGTCGCTACAATGATGCCGCAGAGGCCAACGTTAGAGCGGCCGCAGTTGATGAAAATTATATCGCGCAGTGTAATGCTCAGGGCTTTTACCCGGCTTTGTACTATCCCCATAACATTCATTTCCTGTGGTCGGCATCCAGCATGGAAGGTCGCAGTGCGGTGGCGATTGAAGCCGCGCGCAAACTGGCGGCAACGGTCAGTATTGAGCAGGTTAGACAATTCCCGGTGGTAGAGTTTTTCCGCACAGTGCCCCTTCAGGCTTTGGCACAATTTGCCCACTGGGATGAAATCCTCGCGGAACCCCAACCTCTTGACGAGTTCGATCTGTCCAATGGTATCTGGCATTACTCACGAGGCCTTGCTTTGCTTGCTGGCGACCAGATAGAACTCGCGAAACAGCAGCGCAGTGCGCTGGTCGAACGCAAGAGCTCCGCTTCCATTGCATTGCTCGACACCAACGATTATCCCGCAAGCCAGGTTCTGGAAATTGCCGATCAGTTGTTGCTCGGAGAGATCGCGATGGTTAGCGGCGATGCGGACGGGTCTATTGAGTATTTTACCCAGGCGGTGTCGTTGCAGGATTCGTTGCCCTACACAGAGCCGCCGTTCTGGTATTACCCCACTCGGCAGTCGCTGGGTCTGGCACTATTGCGCGCCGGACGCCCCGAGCAAGCAGAAACCGTGTATCGAGAAGATCTACAACAGTTTCCTCGCAACGGCTGGTCGACGTTTGGCTTAATGCAAAGTCTTCGAGCCCAGGGTAAGGACAGCGCCGCCGATGAGGCACTTAAGGCTTTTGAGGTCATTTGGCAGTTGGCGGATGTGGAGTTGACGGCTTCACGGCTTTGATCAACCGGCTGTTAAGAGCAGCTCGTCGAGAGGGCTCGAGAGTGATATCGCTTGAGCATAGTATTACTCAGGCATAGTATTACTCGAACATAGTATGGGAAGCTGATTTACAAGAAAAATAGGGAGAGCGGAAGATGATAAAAATAACTCGTTTATGTGTAAGCGGTGTGGTGTTTACGATGCTGAGTGCGGGACTTGCTGCAGAATCTTGCAAACCCAATAAGTGGGGTGTTGAGGATGAGATTGGCGCGGCCAATTTAATTACCCCAGAGAGTGTGCTGTTGGCCTCGCAACTGGTGAAGCGCGGCAAAACTCACCATCTCGGTGTGATCATCGACAAAGATACTCCAGCCTTCGGTCCCCGTAGCCTGAATTTACAGATCGTTCAGCCCGGCCAGGAATGGGGGCGGGAGGCCTTCCCCAATGGTTTTAACTATAACGACGATATGTTTCAGGGCTGGTTTGGTATTGGCTCGCAATTAGATGGCTTAGGCCACGTTGGTCAGCACGGCACTTTTTACAATTGCATGAAGGGTGAGGACTTTGTTACTACCACCGGCCTGACCAAATTGGGGATCGAAAAAGTACCGCCCATAGTTGCGCGGGGAATCGTGCTTGATATGGCCACGCATTTCGGCGTCGACTACCTTAAGGGAGGGCAGGTGTTTAGCGTGGAGGATGTTAAGGCCGTTGCTAGCAAACAGCAGACTCCGATTCGTCCGGGTGACGTGGTGCTGTTTCACACCGGTTGGACCGAAAACATGATGAGCCAAAATCCAAAAACCTGGGGTTCCACCGAACCGGGTATTGCCGAGGCGGTGGCCACATACCTGGCAGGCGAAAACGTGTTGGCGGTGGGCGCTGATACCTGGGGGGTGGATCCGATCCCGCCGGAAAAACCCGGACGGATATTTCAGGGGCACATTACACTGCTGCTGGAAAATGGCATTTATCTATTTGAAACCATGAACACCGGGCCGCTGGTGCGGGACGGCGCACTGGAGTTTTTCTTTGTGTTTGGCCCTCCTCGGGTACGGGGTGCGGTGCAGGCGCTGGCCGATCCGATCGCTATTTATTGAAAAAACTGCTGAAAAAATAATAGCGGGCGTACACGGTGTTTTCACGCATTGTGTACACCCAATGTTTTAGCTTGCGTCTTAAGAAAAGAAACCTAGCGAATACGCACTATAAATATATTAGACAGAAGCTACTAAATAGAAATTTCTAAATATAGAGGTATTAATGGATTCCTTACGGCTGTGGGCCTGGTTTTTTCTGTTTATATACGTGGGAGCCATGATCGGTTTTGGCTACCTGGGTATGCGTCAGGTAAAGAACAGCGACGATTTTTCGACCGCCCGGGGCGGTTACGGTCTGTGGTTTTTGGCCTTTGCTATGACGGCAACGACCGCCTCGGGAGCGACGTTTCTGGGGATTCCCGGCCTTGGATATCGCTTTGGGTTTCCAGCCATTGGCTATGCCCTGGTTTATCCCGTAGCCACTTATCTTGGGGTATGGTTATGTTTTAAGCAGGTACAAAAAGCCGGAAATAAATTTAGTAACCGCTCGATACCGGAGTTCATTGGTGATCGTTATCAGTCCGAAGTGTTGCGGGTGATCGTGGCGGTTTTTTCTTTTGTGTTGTTGTTTTATCTGGCGGCACAATTACTGGCTGGCCTGATCATGTTTGAGCAAATGCTAGGTCTTAACGCGGTGAGTGCTTTGGCGGTTACCACCGCCGTTCTGCTGGTTTACGTGGTCCTGGGTGGTGCCCACGCGGATATTATTACCGACGGTGCTCAGGGTGCAACGATGCTGGCGGTGGCGGCGATGATCGTTGTTTTGTTTGTTTTAGGTATAGGCGTGGATGTCGGCGCAAGCACTGGCGTTGAGGGTGGAGCAGGTAGCGGTTTATCGAATGTGATTGCGACATTATCCGAACTCGATTCAAAGTTGGTGCAGGTGCATTACGAGGGTTCCGCCATTCTTGATTCCTGGTGGGATTTCAGTGCTATTTTTCTCGCTCACTTGTCCCTCGGTATGCTGCCCCATATTGGCAATAAAATATGGGCTTTGAAAGAAGGTATTGGTCGTACAAAATTTCTGGCGGTGTGTCTGGTTTTCGGTTTAATACTGGCGTCAATGGTGTTCGGCGGTATTCTTGCCCGTGCTGTGCTGGGGGATGTCCTGCTGGAAATACCTGGTGGGCCTAATCAGGCGATTCCCGCTTTATTTATTGAACTGTTCCCGGTTTGGCTCGCGGCCTTGTTGGGTATAGCGATTCTATCGGCGATTATGTCCACCGCCGACGGCCTGGTGATTTCCACCTCGCAAGTTTTTGCGAACGACATTTATCGTCGCACCCTGGTCAATGTTTTACATCCGGATGCGACTACGGAGGAGGTTGACCACAACGTACTGCGTATTAGTCGTTGGTCAATTATATTTGTGCTGCTCGGCGCAGCGGTGCTGGCCTGGTTTTCCATTGGGCAGAATATTGCCTTAATGGTCTGGGTGGGTCTCGGGGGCATGATGGCGGCTCTGGCTGGGCCGCTCATTCTTGGCGTATTTTGGCGCGGGGTCACTAAGCAGGGTGCTATCTGGGGTTTTATTGCTGGCGCGGTGTCATTTACGGTGCTGCGTAATGCCTGGCTGCCTGGCGGCGCTGTGGATGGCAGTGTGATTCAACAGGGCTTGTTCTGGGTGGCGAGTCAGGCGAATAACCCCTTTGCCTGCACCACCATCGGCGAGGCCTTATCGATTGTAGTCACCGTAGGCGTGTCACTGTCGACACCGTCTTTACCTAAACAGCATCTGGATATTGTTTTTGGTGGTGCTGAGAGTGTTTAGTTTGGCTGAGCTAATCTATATTTCATAGGAGCCGTTAACGTTGGGGATCAGGCGCGGCTATTTGCCGTCGGCCGGATCCGACTGCATGCGTTTGTTAGGCGGCGTTGGGTTATACATTAGCACCATGCTCTGCAATTAGGGTCGCCTGTTCATGGAGATCCTGAATCCATTTAGCAAGTTCTTGATAAGAGATTTCCTCTTTTCGCAAAGCAAGTCCCGTCTCCTTAACTTGCAGAACGTGAGGATCCCCTGGGCTGATGCGTTGTTTCCATATATCTTCGTCAGTATGCTCAATTGCATCGCGGACGTTTCGGATGCGCCCAATGTCTCTCAAAACGGCAATGCTGTGTGGTATTTTGGGACCAGTTCTGTCACGACGTAGGGCCTCAAGATATTTTGCAGCCCGATGCAGCGAGCCGATACAAGTTTCGAAGTGGTTTGCTGCATGAAGCATGATGCCAATCCGATCTTCCGATGGTTTACTACTAACAAAAGCTTGAAGTAACTCTCTCCCTCTCGAGTACTCATAGGTGCATTTGTCTACCAATCGGAGATACCCCCACCGTAGAGCACGAGTTTTTGTTTCATGAGATTCGGCCGCGTGGAAAAACTTTTTCATAATGCCTTCGCCTACAAGGTCGGATGAAAGCAGTGAAATGTCCGGTGCTTGGCAAGAGGTCGGTTTCCAGTGGGTTTCAGATGAACTCATAATGACGCCTAACGCTTTTGTATGGGGAAAAATTTGTGGAGTAAAGTTTTGGGGTGACTTGGCGTAGCCACCCCAAAATGAAACACAACAAAATTTTTCTGCATGAGAAACTTGTTATGAATTACTACTCTAACCATCTAGGAGTAATCCGCATCGTAATACATGATGTATGTTTTGATGGTTTTCTCACCATGACGCCGAGTTAAGAAGACTTTCTTTTTTAGCCGCTTTGTTAAAAAGAGTTTATAGCCACGACCCTTTTCAAAAATTACATCTTCTTCTTTGACTTCTTTTGTATTGCTCCATGGCACTCCCTTTCGGTACCACTGGTTATTATTTTTTTCATCTTTTTTAAAACCTTGAGATTCTGTAAATCTAGGAGAGTCAGAGTCTTTTAGATGATATTCCCATTTCCAACCTAACGGGACTTTTCCAAGCAGAGTCCGTATTGCCGAGGTAATAATACCTAGCACGATCACACCGCCAACACTATTTAGAAAAAAATCACTCATCGCTCACTCAAAATTTATAACAGTTTATTAGGACGACAGCGTCGCACTAACACCTGGCACACTACCCAGAAATTCAAAATCTATAGAAAACGGTAATATTTCAGTATTGTACTATTTTTATAGTAACTAATACCTATCGGTGATAGCACGACGATGGCGGCTGATCCTGGAGGCTTGAATGTTGAAAATTAGCGAGTTTGATTGCCTTTTATTTTTTAAGCCGTGAGATAACCGGTCTACTTTATTAATGTTATTGAATCGCCGCTCGTTACTATGCCTTCAACCAGTACGGCAGCGTAAACTCCGGCATTACGTTGATGGGCCTGGGTGATGTTGCGCAAAATGGCAGGATTACTTTTGCCAGTATCGGGGTCGAACATGACCATTTCGCAGCGGGGGTCTTTTTCGACAATCGAAATAATAACTTTGGGCCCGATTTTTAAGGTTCGCCCGACAAGGCTGTCTTCGGCAAAACCGGTCTGTTTTGAGTCTCGTGACTGGAGTGAGAGATACAGGTTTGCTCTAAAACGTCTAGGGTCGATAGCGATACCAGTTTCTTCGCTCAGTTGTGTGACGGTTTGCTCGGAAATAAGCGAGAGGGGGCGGCAGTCGGTCATCGCTCTGGCGGAGTGAGTTAAGGACACCTGATGATCTTCACCCGCAGAGGCTTGAAGTTGTTTACATAGGTCGGGGTCATTAATGGCGAATGATTCGCCGCTGGGTGTTTCGACATCGAGCATCATGTTTTCGAGCTCGGGGTATAGCGGCGTAATGCCCACGCTGGTCGTTTCTGCGACCGCCCAGTTAACGGGTTGCTGGGCGGCGTCGGCACTGCGAAAACGCGGTGCGTAGCGCAGCATATCCTGGGTATCTCGGGCGGTGAAGTAGGGGAAGAAGTCGGGGCTTTTGGAGCTTTTAAAGGCGTAGAGCCGGTCGCCATAAACACCGGAATATCCGATAAAGGCGGTGTTCAGGTTTTCACCTCGCATACTTTTTACCGGATAGCGCCACAGTGAAGCGACTTGCCCAAGGATGTGATCGTCCATCATGATGACTCCGGCAGGAACTGGGTTTGTTGATTCGTCGCGTTCTGCTTATTTCTTTTCAGAGATTGTCTTCAAGAGATGTCTTCAGGGTTTCTTTTTGGGTACCACATCGGCGACCACATCCCAGGTTTTCCATTCGGCGTCGGGAGTTTCAACACCGTCGACCGGGACATGGACTGACTGCTCAGTGCCAGCACCCGGGTGAATGTAGCGCGGGCAATTGATAAAGGTATTGCGCACCTCGATGCGCACAATCATGTCCGCCTCAGGATAACTGTCGAGTAGTTCGTCGTCAGTACTTACCGTCGCGGTACCGTGCAGACGCAGGCGGTGAGGGTTTTCAAAATCGATAAACAATAAGCCGACATCAGGGTTCGCGGTTATATTACCCGCGCTGAAAAACATGCCGTTGCCATCGTAGAGAGGGAAAGCGATATTTTTTTCGTCCAGTACACGGACAAAGCCAGTCGCCCCGCCTTTATAGGACACCGTAGGGCGGCCGTCGGCATCAACCGTACTGATAAAAAACATATTGCGCGAGCTAATAAAGTCTATTTCTTCCTCTTCGAGATGGTCTTTGCGAATTAGATCATCGATACGATCTGCCAATGGTCGGGTGCCGAACTGGTCTTGAAAATTTCGGTTACCCTGATGATATAAATCGGACATGTTGACCCCGGTATAGTTAGTTGGTGTGTTGTTGTTGTTGGCCTATTCTATGGTTTGTTTAGGGTAAAGGCGACCCTTTATTTGGTTGTAAATTGCAGCCAGAAATGACTAAGTAGCGGCGCCTTTGGGCGCCTACTTTGCGTTATTATAGGCGCCGTTATAGGTTTAGTTTTAAGGCAAATAGATAGCGTGCTAATCATCACCCAGCATATTGCGATCCCAGACCACGAAATCGACATTAGTGCGATTCGCGCTCAGGGTGCGGGCGGACAGAACGTCAACAAGGTATCCAGTGCGATACATTTGCGTTTTGATATCAAGGCTTCGTCGCTTTTAGAGGCTGATAAAGAAAGTCTGCTTAACTACCGCGACCGGCGCATTACCAGTGATGGAGTGATTGTAATCAAGGCGCAAAAATTTCGCACCCAGGAAAAAAATCGACTGGATGCCAGGGAGCGTTTGCGGGATTTGGTCGTGGCCGCTACCCACAAGTACAAATCTAGAAAAGCCACCAAACCAACATTTTCCTCACGGAAAAAACGGGTAGATAATAAAACCCGGCACGGTAAAACTAAGGCCTTGCGCGGCCGTGTCGATGTTGACTAAAGCTATTTTTCCGAACCATTTGATCCGAATGCGAGTTAGGCTGTGCCAGAACTCTCCCTGCTAACTACCACTGTATTGATCGCCACCGCTTTTGGTGCGGGCTTTATCTCTTCTATTGCCGGAGCGGGCGGCTTAATCACCTTGCCTGCGTTGCTATGGGCGGGCTTGCCGCCGCTCCAGGCGCTAGGTACCAACAAAGTACAAAGCGCTGTCGGGACTTTGTCGTCCACCTGGAATTTCTTTCGCTCCGGTCATTTGAAACTCGGGGAGATGAGCGGAGCCTTGTTACTCACCGGTTTGGGTTCAGTAGCGGGTACGCTGTTAGTGCAGCAAGTGAGTAACGATATTCTCACCCGGCTGATTCCGATCTTGTTAATCGTCATTGCGGTGTACTTTGTATTTTCACCGCGCGTCAGTGACGACGATTCTGTTGCTCGCCTGTCATCCCATCGTTTTACCTGGTTCGCCGCACCGGTAATGGGTTTTTACGGCGGGTTTTTTGGACCCGGAACCGGCTCTATTCTACCGTTTTTGTTTGTCTGGCTATGGGGGCACAACTTGCGCAAGGCTACCGCGCAGACCAAAGCCATGGTACTCACCATCAACGGCGTTTCGGCCATACTGTTTGCCCTTAATGGCCATGTTTTATGGGGTCTGGCCGCGATGATGGCGCTAGCGCAAATGATAGGTGCGTACTTAGGCTCGAGTTTGGTGATACGCCGAGGCGCTAGTATGGTGCAGCCGGTGATTATTGTGGTGACGCTGGTGCTGTCGATTAAATTGCTGGTGTTTCCGTGATGACGTCATTGCTAACGCTGGTGCTAACTATTACGTGCACTTTTGTAATTTTAATCATTGCGGTAGCGGTATTTATGCGCATTGGTTCTCCAGTATATCGGCTCGAAATAGACAACTTGATCGCACTACTGGAATTAGTGGTGAGCGAAGCAGCGACCAGGCAGGATTGGGATGTGTTTATGGCGGTGCCGATCAGGCACAATGATCGACTGTTACAGGTTCAACGGCGCTGCCACGCTATTGCCAGTGAGCACTATGTCGGCGGCAAGCATTTGTTCTCTGATACCGGCCGGCAATTGTTGAATGGTGTTCTCGAAGAGTTGAAGCAAGACCTTAATATCGCCAATACCTAGTGAAATCTTATTTTAGTATCCGCTCAAGGAGAAAATAATTATGTCCAGTAACTCGTCTACCTCGGCGCGCTTTATTTTGATAGCGGCGGCCTTTGTGGTGGTGGTCGCCGGTATGAAAGCTGCGGAATCGCTATTGGTGCCATTTTTACTGTCGGTGTTTATTGCGCTGATTTGTTCGCCATTGCTGGCTTGGTTGAAATCCAGAAAAGTGCCGGGCAGTTTAGCTATTTTACTGATTATCCTTGCCGTGGTTGCGGTGGGAATCTTATTGGGTACTGTGGTCAGTAGTTCTATTCAGGATTTTAGTAACGATTTGCCGACCTATCAGGATCGGTTGCAGGAAATGAGTTTCGGTTTTCAGCAATGGCTCGCGGGTCGTGGCGTGAATTATGACTTTAGTCAGTTGCGAGAGAGCATTAATCCGGGCGCGGTGATGCAGTTGGCGGGCAATACCCTGGCCTCATTCGGTAATGTGATGACCAACGCCTTTATGATCTTGTTGACTGTGATTTTTATTCTTGCCGAAGATGTGGGCTTTAGTGAAAAATTGTCGCGGGCGCGAAATATTCCCGAGCAATCTCTGGATGCAATTCTGCGTTTTAGGCAGAGCGTTAATAATTATCTGGGTATCAAAACCTTGATGAGTTTGTTTACCGCCATTCTTATCGTTATCTGGTTATGGGTGCTCGACGTGGATTATCCGGTGATGTGGGGCATGCTCGCATTTTTACTCAACTTTGTACCCACTGTGGGATCCATCCTGGCGGCGGTTCCCGCGGTATTATTGGCATTGATTCAGCTTGGCCCAATGGTTGCCGGGCTTGTGGGGGCGGGCTATGTGGCGGTGAACTTAGTGGTAGGTAATATGCTTGAGCCTCGTTGGATGGGTAAGGGCCTTAATTTATCGCCGCTGGTGGTATTTTTGTCCTTAGTGTTTTGGGGGTGGGTGCTGGGGCCGGTGGGTATGTTGTTATCGATACCGTTAACGATCCTGGTAAAAATTGCTCTGGAGAATGACGAGCAAACCCGTTGGCTGGGTGTCATGTTGGGTGGTGATGGCGGTGATATAGAGGAAACCGCACTGGCAGCTAACCTTGAAGACTCGGATGAGCTTGCCTAGGGGAAAAGAACAAAGCAGCTAACGAATGTATTCTTACTGAGCGAAGGGAGGCAA
Organism: Porticoccaceae bacterium; assembly: GCA_036961295.1. GTDB lineage: Bacteria > Pseudomonadota > Gammaproteobacteria > Pseudomonadales > Porticoccaceae > JAGPUQ01. Next base: position 101,749 of record JBALVX010000001.1, read on the forward strand.
AACTATGTCAAACCAAAGTATTCAGCTTAACGACGAGCTATACCATTATTTACTTGATGTCTCACTGCGGGAAAGCGAGGTGCTTAAGCAACTTCGGCAACACACAGCCGGTATGCGCGGTAGTGTGATGCAAATTGCTCCCGAGCAGGGTCAGTTTATGGCCTTGTTGATACAGATACTGGGTGCTAAAAAAACTTTGGAAATAGGGGTTTATACCGGTTATAGCGCTTTATGCGTAGCCGCCGCATTACCGGAAGATGGTCGGGTGGTCGCCTGTGACATCAACGCAGAAACCACCGCGGTCGCTAAAGAATTTTGGCAGAAAGCCGGGCTTGCAGAGAAAATTGATCTGCGTCTGGCACCAGGCACCGATACCTTAAATGAGCTGATTGCGGCGGGGGAGCAAGGTAGCTTTGACTTTGCTTTTATCGATGCCGATAAAACCGGCTATCACAATTACTACGAGCGATGCTTGGTGCTATTGCGCCCCGGCGGATTAATCGCCGTCGATAACGTGCTTTGGACCGGCTCCGTACTCAATAATGAAAACCCCAGCGAAGATACCCAGGCTCTGCAGGCGTTTAATCGTTTTGTTAAAGAAGATCAGCGAGTTGATTTGAGTATGCTCCCCGTTGGCGATGGTCTTACGCTACTGCGGAAGAAATAGTTCTGTTTAGTACTAAGGCCGCTGTCGAATGGCCGGTGTTTCAGAGTTTGCGGTCAGCGGGATAATGCCGTCTATGGAGATAGCAAGCACAGTTCAACGTAAAATTATTCACTGCGACTGTGATTGCTTTTTTGCGGCCGTCGAAATGCGCGATGACGCTACCCTGGTAGGGCTACCTGTGGCTGTTGGCGGCGCCGAGCGTCGCGGCGTAGTGGCAGCCTGCAATTATGAAGCTCGGGAGTTTGGGGTGCATTCGGCGATGCCCATGGGCCAGGCCATGCGCCTGTGTCCTAATCTTGTGGTGGTGCCGCCGAATTTTGAAAAATACCGGGATATATCGTTGCAGATTCGCAAGGTGTTTTTCGATTACACCGATCATGTTGAACCCCTATCCCTTGATGAAGCATTTCTCGATGTCACCGGCAGTGAGCAGTGTGGTGGCAGTGCCACCTTGATGGCACGGGAAATAAAAGCGCGTATCCGCAAGGAAGTAGGCATTACCGTATCGGCGGGTGCCGCACCGAATAAATTTCTCGCAAAAATTGCCAGCGACTGGGAGAAGCCCGACGGTTTGTTTGTCATTACGCCGGCGCAGGTCGATGAGTTTGTGCGCAAACTGCCGGTAGGTAAAATTTTTGGGGTGGGTCGCGCTACCGAGAAAAAATTGAACGCGCTAGGAGTCACTCACTGCGATGACTTGCGGGCAATAACACTGCCGGTATTAGTTGAGCGCTTTGGCGCGATGGGCAAACGACTTTACGAGCTAAGCCGGGGCATCGACCACCGGGAAGTGAAATCCGATCGACGCCGAAAATCCCTGAGTGTTGAACATACCTATTTAGATGATTTGGTCACATTGCCCGACTGCTTGCAGGAACTTAACAACCTGTATGAGAAATTTGTCGCGCGCCTGGCGCGAGTAGACAGTAGTTATCAGGTGGGCCGACAGTTTATGAAGTTGCGCTTTAATGATTTCACCACAACGACTATCGAACGTAATTTTTCAGCAGGCCCGGTCTTGGACAGTTATAAAATCCTGTGTGAAGAAGCCTGGCAGCGGGGCAAGCGCCCGGTGAGGCTTATTGGCCTGGGGGTGCGGTTTGATGATGTAGTGGAATCCATTGATGCCGCTCAAACCGAGTTATTCTAGCGGCGTTGTTTCGATAATCCCACCCTGCAAAAATTCACCGTCAATACGACCGCTTAAGCCCGCTTGTTCTAGCTGGTGCAGAATCATGTGGGCTTCAATGGAGTTAGCGGCTTGGTAAACCAGTTTCATAAGCTAGTCTTTTTTATTTTTTTTGGCGATGGTGAGTTCGGCTCTTAGGACCGAATTCACCATTTCGTTTCTTGTTCAGCTTAGAGCTTAAACTTATTTAGCAGGGCATATAATTTTTCGTGGGCATTAGTGTAAGGAGGGTAAAACAGCTCCGGCTTGCCCACTTTAGGAAAAGTAAATTTAGGCCGTAGTTTACTCATTTCAAGAAAACCTTCGTGGCCGTGGTAGTGACCCATACCGCTGGCGCCCACGCCGCCGAAGGGGATGCTGTGCTGGAGTACGTGGAACACGCAGTTGTTGATGGTGACGCCGCCCGACAAAGTACTGTAGAACAATTTTTCCTGGGTGGCTTTGTCGTTGCTGAACGGATAAAACGCCAGGGGGTTTTCACGGTCGTTAATGTAGTCGATAACTTCGTCTAAGGACTCGTAGGTCATTATCGGCAGCAGTGGTCCAAAAATTTCTTCCTGCATAATACGCATGGTGGGATTGACGTTGAGTACAGCGTGAGGTGGCAACTTGCGTAACTCGTCATTGCGTTCGCCAGCAGTCAGTTGTATCACGGTAGCGCCTTTGGCTGCGGCATCGTCCAGAGTCTCTATCAATCTAATATAAGAGCGTTCGTCGATGATCGATGTGTAGTCATCGGTGTTGGTGTCGGGATAGCGCTCTTTAAGTATTTCACCCGCGATTTTGACAAATTCATCTACTTTGCTTTTGTGCACGAAGAGGTAATCCGGAGCGACACAGGTTTGTCCGGCGTTGAGGTATTTCCCGTACAGAATGCGGTTTGCAGCTTCGCGAACACTAAAGTCTTCACAAATAACGGCGGGGGATTTTCCACCCAGTTCCAATGTTACTGGGCACAGGTTTTGTGCGGCAGCGGCCATCACATTTTTACCGCTCTCTGCAGAGCCGGTGTAGACAATGTGGTCGAAGGGCAGGCTGGAGAATTCGGAACCGCTCACGCCAGGCAAGTAGGCCGCCGTGTCATCACCAAAGGCTTCCTGAAACAGCCCCTGTAATAAAACACACAGATTTTGCGAATTAGCGGCTAGTTTAACCATGCAGCGATTGCCCGCGGCCAGCGCGTTGATCACCGGGCCGATGGATAAGTACAAAGGGTAGTTCCAGGGAGTACCAATGCCGATCACGCCCTTGGGTTGGGGAATGACTTCGTTTTTACCGGTTAAAAATAAAATGGAAGTATGCCGGCGCTGGGGTTTCATCCATTTTTTAAGGCGTTTGCGGGTATCGCGGATCGCGGTGAGTGAACCAAAAACTTCAACTAATTTGGTTTCGGTGGCGCTGCGGTGGCCGAAGTCGGCGGAAATGGCAGCGGTGATGGCGTCGGTATTATCGCTGAGCAAGGCTTCCAGTTTAACGAGATTGTTGAGCCGTTCCTGCAGCGAGGGGTAGGGATTCGCCCGGTAGGCTTCTTTTTGTGCCTTGAGAATAGTTTCCGCTTCGGTTTGCGGGTTTTCGATGACTTTTAAATTCAAATTCTGTGCCATGGAGAAGGCCTCTTAATTTAGCTTGTAAAGTTAGTGATTAAAAATTTTATCGTTGGTCGAGTTTAGTTGCAGTGACTGTGCAGGGTTTAGATACTAATGGATCGCGCTTGATATCGGTAGCCCGTTGTTAGGGCTTATGTTTTAGATGAGCCTTAGGCGATAAGCAATAGGTAGCAGGTAACAGATAACAGTTAAATAAGAAAAGAGCCGCTAGGCTTCGTAGTCCGATAGTGGCGGGCAAGAGCACATCAAGTTGCGATCGCCGTAGACATTATCGATGCGATTGACGGTAGGCCATACCTTGGCGTCGTGCAGCCAGGGTGCCGGATGAGTCGCTTGCTCTCGGGTGTAAGGGCGGGCCCAATCGTCGTCGAGAATATCCGCCAGGGTATGGGGTGCATGTTTAAGAGGATTATCGTCGGTGTCCCAGGTGCCGTTGGCGACCTGTTCTATCTCTCCGCGAATGCGAATCATGGCGTCGATAAAGCGGTCGAGTTCGGGTTTTGACTCACTTTCAGTGGGTTCGATCATCAGTGTGCCCGCCACCGGGAAGGACATAGTCGGCGCGTGATAGCCGTAGTCCATCAAGCGCTTGGCAATATCTTCTTCGGTAATGCCGGTGGCTGCTTTCAAGGGCCGAATATCGATAATGCACTCGTGGGCGACAAAGCCCTGACTACCGGTGTAGAGCACGGGAAAGTAAGCAGCCAGGCGCTGGGCCACATAGTTGGCGTTCAAAATCGCCACCTGGCTGGCTTGTTTCATGCCCTCTGTACCCATCATGGTGATGTACATCCATGAAATGGGTAGGATGGAGGCAGATCCCCAGGGGGCAGCAGAAATAACACCGTTGACTAGATCGGTGCCGGGGACGGCTTGCACTGGATGGGCGGGTAGAAAGGGCTGTAAATGTTTGCCCACCGCAATCGGCCCCATGCCGGGACCGCCGCCACCATGGGGAATACAGAAGGTTTTGTGCAGGTTGAGATGGGAGACATCGCTGCCAAAAGCACCCGGTTCGGCAATGCCGACCAGGGCATTGAGGTTGGCGCCGTCCATATACACCTGGCCACCGTGGCGATGAATCAGGGCGCAAATTTCGGTGATGCCTGGCTCGAATACGCCGTGGGTCGAGGGGTAGGTCAACATCAAGGCCGACAGGTGATCGGCGTGGTGTTCGGCTTTAGCGCTGAGGTCGGCGATGTCGACGTTGCCCTGCTGATCACACTTGACCACTACCACGTCCAGTCCTGCCATTTGAGCGCTGGCGGGGTTGGTACCGTGGGCAGAGGAGGGGATCAAGCAGATGTTGCGCTGCTGTTGGCCGCGACTCTGGTGGTATTTGGTGATTGCTACCAGGCCCGCGTACTCGCCCTGGGAGCCGGCATTGGGTTGCAGAGAGACCGCATCGTAACCTGTACAAGCGGCGAGCATTTGCTCCAGCTCGCTAAACAGTTGTCGATAACCCTGGGCTTGTTCCATGGGGGCGAAGGGGTGGATGTTGGCGAATTCGGGCCAGGTAATCGGCATCATTTCTGCCGTCGCATTGAGCTTCATGGTGCAGGAGCCGAGGGGGATCATGCTGTGGTTGAGAGCCATATCCCGGCGTTCCAGTCGCGTCAGATAACGCAGCATCTCGGTTTCGCTGTGATAACGATTGAATACCGGGTGCTGGAGAATGGCGTCGCTGCGCAGCAGTGCCGGCGACAGCCCGGCGACGGTTTTTTTGTTCTCTACTTGAGCGCCAAAAATAGCTAACAATTGTTTAACGAGTTCGAGATTACTGGTTTCGTTCAGGCTGATGGCGAGCGCATCGTCGTCGATCTTGCGCAGGTTAAGGTGTTCCGTTTGAGCTTTTTGATAGAGCACATTTTGCTGATTCTTAACCTCTATCGTCAGCGTGTCGAACCAGGTTTGATTACGCAGAGTAAACCCGCCTGCCTGGAGACCCGCTGCCAGAACATTGGTCAGGGCATGAATGCGAAGGGCGATTTTTCGCAAGCCTTCCGGGCCGTGATACATGCCGTAAAATGCACTGATTAGCGCCAATAAGACCTGAGAGGTGCAAATATTGGAATTAGCTTTTTCCCGGCGAATATGTTGTTCCCGGGTCTGCATGGCCATACGTAGAGCGGGTTTGCCGCGCTGGTCCACCGACACGCCAATAATGCGGCCAGGTGCCGCGCGTTTATAGGCCTCGCGAAAAGCAAAAAATCCGGCGTGAGGGCCGCCAAAGCCCATCGGTACGCCGAAACGCTGGTTGCAGCCGACCACAATGTCGGCACCCATCGTCCCGGGTGATTGCAGTAAAACCAGGCTCATCAAATCGGCGGCGACAATGGCCAGTGCGTCGTGTTGGTGGGTGTGGGTTATCCAGTTGCTCAAGTCGTCCACCCGGCCATCGCGGCCAGGGTATTGCAAGAGTGCGCCGAAATAGTCGCCCTGTTGGAGGTCGGTGGCGGGGTCGCCGATGCGTATTTCAAAACCAAAATGTTCGGCGCGGGTACTCACCACGGCCAGGGTTTGGGGCAGACATTGCGCATCGACGAAAAAGCACAGGCTTTGGTTATTGCGCTGCTGACGTTTAGCCATCGCCATTGCCTCGGCGGCTGCGGTGGCTTCGTCGAGCAGCGAGGCGTTGGCCATCTCCATGCCGGTCAGATCGATAATCATCTGTTGAAAATTCAGCAGGCCCTCGAGTCGTCCCTGGGCAATCTCGGGTTGGTAGGGCGTGTAAGCGGTGTACCAACCGGGGTTTTCCAGCACGTTGCGCTGAATCACCGGCGGCAGAATGGTGTCGTGATAACCCAGGCCGATCAGCGAGGTGTACACCTGGTTTTTTTCGGCAATGGTTTTCAGCCGGAGTAGGGCATCCCGCTCGCTCAGCGCTTCACTTAAGTTTAGGGGCGTCGTCTTGAGAATGGCCGGTGGCACAATTTGTTCGATTAGTGCGTCGAGGTTTGTCGCACCCAGTTGATCCAGCATGGCTTGTTGCTGGGCACGATTCGGGCCGATATGGCGGTGGACAAATTGATCAGTGTTAGTGGTGATGCTGACATCAGTGCCGGACAGTGAATCAGAGTTACTTCGGTCAGCCATAAGGGAATCTACGTTACTTCAGTTTGTGTTGAACTTAAGCTGGTTATTGAACAGGTGTGCTAGGTGTAGAGGATGATGGTAGAGCTAGCGGAATCATAGCAGCGCCACCGTATCACCAGCAAATTAATAGACTGCGTCGGTGTGCGTCTAAAGCCCTACATGAAACCGAATATGCCGCTGAAACCCTGGGTGAAATGGGGTTTTAAAGAGAAAAAATCTTTAATTAACCGGATGTTAGAGCTGAAATTGTGAGTTAGTCTCCAAAAATGGGCTCTGATCAGCGGAATGGACGTTTTTATTGGGAATAGCTATTCCCTTAACCAAACTTAAAGTGAATAATCATCAGGTGTCGGTAGGGTAATAAAATAAAGCGACTTTGGAGGTTAGTGAGCGATGTCTGATAGTTATGGTCCGGATGATCAAGAACATTCTTCTGAGAATACGGTAGAGATATCTACCACTCAGTTACAGATTGGTATGTTCGTGGCGGATCTCGACAAGCCCTGGCTAGAAACCCCTTTCCTGGTGCAGGGTTTTGAGATTCGCAGCAACAGTCAAATTCAAACCTTAATGGAACACTGTAAGAGTGTTTTCATTTTGAGCGATGGCAAGGTCCGCGCGCCCTACGAAAAGAATACAGGGGCGCCACCGCTAAAATTATCTGCGCAATCGTCGAAAATCAAAGACGCCGGTGTCAGTATCAATCAGGGTCGCGGTAAAAAACCTTCAGCCAAAGTCAGTGCCCTGCGGCGCATGGAGAGCCGCCCCGAATACGAACCGAAAAAATCTGTGCGCGCAGAGCACAAGGTCGCTCGCGACATCATTGATGTTGGCAAGGTCAATATCAAAGGCATTATGAATTCGGTGCAGATGGGGCAAATGATCGATACCGATGTCGCCGAGACCACGGTGACCACCTGTGTGCATAGTATTATGAATAACCCAGATGCGATGATCTGGATGAGTAAGATTAAAGATGAAAATCAGTACACAGCTGAGCACTGCCTCAACGTGTGTATTTTGGCTATCGCCTTCGGCCGCCATTTGCGCTTGACCGAATCGGAACTACAGGTGCTGGGCCTTTGTGGTCTGCTTCACGATGTTGGCAAGATGCGAACCCCCCAGGAAATTCTCGATAAACCGGGGAAATTAACCGAAGAAGAATTTAAAATTATTCAGCAGCACACTATCGATGGGCACCGCTTGTTGAGTGACACCACCAGCGGAGCAGTACACAGCCTGGCCAAGGATGTTGTGCTTAATCACCACGAACGGCCCGATGGCAGTGGTTACCCGCGGGGTTTGGACTCTAGTAGTATTTCAGAGTTTTCGAGAATCATTGCGGTCGTTGATGCCTACGACGCCATCACCAGTAATCGTTGCTATTCTCGAGCCAAGTCGCCGGTGGAAGCGCAGAAGATCATTTTTGAAAATCGCGGCAAACAATTCGACGAAGAGATTGCCCTGGAATTTATCAAGGCCGTTGGCCCCTATCCCCCCGGCACTATTGTGGAGTTGCGCAACGGTATGGTGGGTATCGTGCTTACTGGAAAGCACAAGTTCCGTCATTTGCCGACCATAGTGATCTTGCGTGATCAAAATAAAGGTGCGATGGACGAACGTACCGTTGAGCTACATTTGACGGACACCAATGAATTAAGTAAAGAGTTTTTGATTAAAAAGACCCTCACTGATGGCGAGCACGGTATTTATTTGAAAGACTATCGCGTTAAAGACGAAGCGGCTATGTTTTAAGGGCTTATGTTTTAAAGGCTTATGTTTTAAGAGATCATGTTCTAAGGAGCATGTTTTAAAAAATGATGTTTTAGCCAATTTGATCTTAAAAAACCTTACGATAGCAATACGAAAAACCCGGTTTAGATACCGGGTTTTTTTATGCGCCTACTACTCCGAATAACTTATCGCCCTTACCCGGTAATGTTGGGTGATTTCTGCGGCAATAAAACGAATGTCGGCATCGACAGATTTACCCATTAGCGCACGAGCTAGCGGCGAGTCAATACTGATATGCCCGCGGCTGGGATCGATTTCATCCGCGCCAACCAGTCGGTAGGTGACTTCGGGCAGCGTGGTTTCATCGGTGTTGTTTTTTAAAGTAACCCAGGCACCAAAAAAAATGCGGCTGGGGTCTGTGGGTGTCTGGCTGACGACGGTGACTTCGTCCAAACGTTTATTCAAGTAGCGCACCCGACTATCAATCTCACGCAAGCGGCGTTTGCCGTAAATGTAATCACCATTTTCTGAGCGGTCGCCATTCTTGGCGGCTTCGTGTACCTGGTTGGTTACCAGGGGGCGTTCGATTTTCCAGAGTTGATGTCGTTCGGCGCGCAGTGTGTCGGCTCCCTCCGAGGTAATGTAGGGAGAAGACTTGGGTTGTGGTGCTCGGTAGCGGCTCATGGTGTTGTGGGTATGCTGAGCGTGCGCTGATAAAAGGCGAGTTCTTCGCGAAATACCCGAGCCACATTTTCGGCTCGACGAAAGCCGTGGCCCTCTCCAGTAAAGGGTACGTAAACCACATCGAGCTCCTTGGCTTTGAGAGCGTCCACCATGGCCATCGCTTGATTAGGCGGTACCACTTTATCGTCCAGACCCTGGAAAAAAATTACCGGGCAGTTGAGATTTTCAACGTGGTGGATGGGCGAGCGCTCAACATACATTGGGCGAGACGCCGGGTAGGGACCGACCAGTGAATCGAGGTAGCGGGCTTCAAATTTGTGGGTATCCCGAGCCAGGGTTTCCAGGTCGCCAATGCCGTAGAGACTGGCTCCGGCGCGGAACACATCGCTAAACGTGAGCGCGGCCAATACGGTGTAACCTCCCGCACTGCTGCCCCTGATTAATAAACGCTCTGGGTCGGCAAGACCGCGTTCACAGAGGTGAGTGACTCCTGCGACCACATCGTCAACATCGGCGCGGCCCCAGTTACCGTGTAATTTGTTGCGATAGCTACGACCAAACCCGGTGCTGCCGCGATAATTAAAGTCAGCGACAGCGAAGCCTCGGCTCGTCCAAAACTGCACTTTGTAATTTAACGCGGTGCTGGTTGCCCCAGTGGGGCCGCCGTGACACAAGGCTATTAATGGAGGGGTTTCTGACTTAACAGCGGTGTACCCGGGATTAGTCGGCGGGTAGTAAAACCCGTAGGCGGTGTCGCCGTTTGTCGTCGGGTAACGCAGTGCTTGAGGCTGAGCAAAATGTTCGCGATCAAGATCGGACGCGTTAACCTTATTCTGATCTGTATTGCTCGGAGTGTCGAGATTACGCAGAACCACCAGACCTTGCGTGGCAATATCCAGTTCGACCAATTCACTGCCGCGTTGCGGTGATGAGCCGATAAACCAGGCGCGATTACCCTTAACAGCGAGGGAAGAGAGCTGGGAGTAGGGTGTCTCGATCGGTGTTAGTGGGGTTTGCTTTGCAGCCGATGTCGTATTGTCGGTGAGAGAGTTGATGGGTATATCGACGCGGCCAAGGTGCCAGAGTCCGTCTTGAGTATAGCTTGCTATTACGCTGCAGGAACTGAGGTTGCGGTCATTGCTATCAGAATTACTGCCTTCCTGACTCCTTTCCTTACCGGGGGCTTCACTAATACCGTAATTAGACATTCCTAGCGTCCACAGCGGTGTAGCAAATTCGGCTTCAAGTGCATGCAGTGGAAGACAGGCCTCATCGTTTTTATCGCTAGTAATCGCCTCTGCACTCAAGCGGTAAATATTCCACCACTCGCTACGATCCGACACAAAAAACAAACTGCCATCCGCTGCCCAGTTAGGTTGAACCAGCGATTCACTCTGCTCCGAGTTGCCCAGTGGCCGCTTAATGTTGCCAATAGCGCCATTGGTATCGAACTCAGCGATTTCCAGAGTGGTTTTATCCCAGGGCATATGTGGATGCTGCCAGGAGATCCAGGCTAAGTGAGAGCCGTCGGGGTTGAGGCGTGGGTAGGCATAAAAGTCCGCGCCGCTTACCAGTTTGGTCAGGGTTTGACTGCCGTCGAGGGGGATGGCCGCGATAAAGTTTTCGGGTTCTTGTTGCGGCTTATCTTGTGGATGATCTTGTAAATAATCTTGATGCTGTTCGCACACCGCGATCAATCGATTTCGTGGAGTATCCAGACACAGTTCAGCAAAGCGTAAGCCTTGATCCGCCGAGGTAAGTACTTCGGGTAAGGCGTCAGGGCTAGTGGTATCTAAACGATAAACACACTGATCGTCCTGGAGTACAAAATACAGAATGTTATCTTTTACGGTATAGGGTTTGCCGCCGTACTCGTGAACCCGGCTGCGAGCATTTAAGGGGGAGGGCAAAACTTCTTCTATAGCGCTGGGTTTAGGGCTTGCTTGAGTAGGGCGCAGCATACGCATAATGGTATTGCGCCCATTGTCCTCGGGGCGGGATTCGAGCCAGTACACGTAGTCGTTATCAAAGGTCGGGTAGTCCAGCGCACCCGCGGCACTGGCGGCCAATTCCGGGGTAATGGCACTCGGCCAGCTACCACAGGGCGCGGCAATTTTTTTAATATCTTTTTTAGAGTCTTTTTTAATGTTTTTAACCACCGGCGAGTTTCACTTGATAGCCTGCGTCGGTGAGGATGTCGCGAATTTTATCGCGGTGATCGCCCTGTATTTCAATAACGCCATCCTTAATGGTGCCGCCTGTACTACAATTTTGTTTGAGTTGTTTAGCGAGGGCTTTCAGTTCATTCTCTGCCACGGCTAATCCGCTAATAGTGGTGACGCCTTTGCCTTTGCGACCACTGGTTTCTCGCCGAATGCGCACGATGCCATCATTTTTGTCTGCGATCTGCTTGGCACTGCCTGTTTTAGAGCGGCCAGCTTTTGAATCGCCACCAGTACCCTCCGAGGTTTTAACCCGTCCACCATCGGTGCTGTAAACCAGACGGGAATTTTTATTCATCGCTGACTCGTAAAATAATTTTGCCGATATGGGTATTACTTTCCATCAGTTGATGAGCTTTCGCGGCATCTGCCAGTGGCAAGACGGTGTGTATTTGCGGCTTGACTTGCCCCTTGGCCAGCAGGGGCCATATCTGCTTGCGCAGGCCATTGGCAATGCGGGTCTTGTCGGCAACCGGCTGGCTGCGCAAGGTGGAGCCGGTGAGTACCAGTTGCTTAAGCATTACCGGCATTAGATCTACTTCGACTTTGGAGCCCCGCAAAAATGCGATGGAAACAATACGACCCTGGAATGCGGCGGCGCGAATATTTCTTTGTACGTAGTCGCCGCCGACCATATCGAGGATGACATTGGCACCCTTGCTGGCGGCCTTGATGCCTTTGACAAAATCGTGATGGTGATAGTTAAAGGCCTTTTCGGCCCCCAGCTTTTCACACACTCGCACTTTTTCGTCATTACCGACGGTGGTGAATACCCGTGCGCCTAATGCCTTAGCAAGTTGAATGGCAGTAGTGCCAATGCCGCTCGCGCCACCGTGAACTAATAAAACTTCACCGGCTTTCAATCGGGCGCGTTCAAATACGTTGTGCCACACGGTAAAAAAAGTTTCCGGTAGGGCCGCGGCCTCAGTAGCCGAAAGTGGGTCGGGTATCGGTAGACATAAATCCTGATGGGCGACGGCGTATTCGGCGTAGCCTCCACCGGCGAGCAGGGCGCACACTCGGTCGCCAATCTGCCATTGGCCGTCGTTGCTGCCGAGGGCGACTATTTCTCCGGCGACTTCGAGTCCGGGTAAATCGGATGCTCCCTCGGGGGGTGGATAGCCGCCCTGGCGCTGAAATACATCCGGGCGATTAATGCCCGCGGCGATAACACGAATTAATACTTCTGAGACGCCGGGTCTCGGTAGCGCTCGGGTGGCGAGAGACAATACCTCGGGGCCGCCCGCCTCGGTAATCTCAATACACCGCATGGTTTCGGGAAGAGACTTGAGTGTAGATGTAGGTGCGGACGTGGGTGTGGGTGCGGACATAAATAGGGTATCTCCCCTGAGTTGAATGTATTAACTTAATAAGTGCTGGGCAATAAAGCCGACGCATAAAATAGTGCCCATCAAGGGGATAAGTCGCGGCCAGAGCCCGGGAATGCCGGCTCGCAGGTTTAACACAAGCAGCGCCAGGTTCACCAGGGTAAATACGAATAAGATTAAGCCGCTGGTTAATTGTGCAAGTGTCGATAGCGGCAGCGCAAGTGCAAAACCTAGTACTAAGCCACCGGCTAATAAGGTCGCTAGCAGAGGCGTTTGAGTGCGCTTGTTTACCGACGATAACAGCGCCGGTGCCAGTCCGCGTTTGCCCATCCCGTAGAGCATGCGCGAGGCCATAATGATTTGTAGCAAGGCGCCATTGACAACCGCAATCATACCAATACCGCCGATAGTCCACACTGGTACATTGGTATTGCGTTCAACAATCATCGCTAGTGGCGCTTGCGATCCTGCCAGCTCATCAATGGGTAAGGCAGCGAGCGCGGTCAGGGCGACCAGAACGTACAGAATCGTCGAAACCGTCAGGGCAATCAGGATACTGCGGGGCAGGGTGCGCTCCGGGTTCTTCACCTCTTCGGCCATATTGACCATATCTTCAAAGCCGATAAAGGCGTAAAAAGCGATAAAAGCTCCGGTGCCAATACCGGCCCAGGCAATATTGGTGTCGGGTATGAGATAGCTCGATGCATTATCTAGCAGTGCCGGGATTTTATCGCCACCGGCGTAGATGACTAAAATTAAACCTGCAAATTCCAGTATTGCGGAGACTGCCGCGACCGATACTGAAACACCCACACCCCAGGCGGCGATACCGGTGAGGAAGGCTACCAACAGGAGGATGATCAAGGGGGAAGGCCAGTCAGCGAAAAGCTTAAAATAGCCGGTGAAGCCATTGGCGATGGTGGCCGCAGAGACTATACCGGCAACGACAATCACCCAGCCCACCACGCTCGACAGGGTCGGCAGGCCAAAGGCTTCCTGCACATAGACGGCCTCGCCCGCGCTTACCGGAAATCTCCGTGTCAGATGAGCGTAGGAGTAGGCGCTAAAACTAACAATCACCGCAGCCAGCAAAAAGGACAAGGCGGAGAACGAGCCGCTGGCGGCGACAACTTCACCCAGCAGTACATAAATACCCGCACCGACAATCGTACCGATCCCGTAGAGCGTGATACGGGTGGTGCCCAGTACGCGTTTTAGTGGTGTTGGGGTACTCATGTTTGCGCTGTTTTTAGAGTTAGTCATAAAGAGGATTATAGCGGTGCTCGGCTGCGGTTATAATGCTGATTTGCGAACAGGCTTTACAGGCCAAATTTTTAGCGGTGAGGGAAGATGTCAGAAAAACTAGATAGCTTGCGCGAGCGCCTGGAGCTTATTATCTTCGGCACGGATACCCCCGCCGGACAATTGTTTGATGTGGTGTTGATTTATGCCATTTTAGCCAGTGTAGCTGCGGTCGTACTCGATTCCGTAGAAGCGCTGCATCTGAATTTCGGCACCTGGTTTTTCTATTTGGAGTGGATGTTTACGCTACTGTTCACAGTCGAATATTTCCTGCGTATTTATATTACCAGGCGCCCGTTTCGCTATATCTTCAGTTTTTACGGCTTAATTGATCTGATTTCAGTGATTCCCTCCTACCTGGCTCTAGTAGTTACGGGAGCCAAATACCTGCTGATTATCCGTATCCTGCGGGTACTGCGGGTATTTCGTGTCTTCAAGCTCATACGCTATTTGGCGGAAGCCAATATTTTACTGCATTCGCTGTATTTGGCGCGACGCAAAATGTTGGTGTTTTTCTTTACTGTAATGATATTAAGTTTTGTGTTTGGTAGCCTAATGTTTGTGGTGGAAGGACCGGAGAATGGCTTTACCAGTATTCCCAAAAGTATTTATTGGACGATTGTGACAATTACCACCGTGGGCTACGGCGATATTGCACCGCAAACGGTGCTGGGGCAGATGATTTCCACCGTAGCGATGTTGGTGGGGTATTCTATTATCGCAATACCTACCGGTATTGTTACCGCCGAATTGGCGGGCCAACTAGGCAGGGGGAGGCATTCGCGGACCTGCTCAGCCTGTGAGCGTAGTGGCCACGATGTCGACGCCATGCACTGCAAGTTTTGTGGAGCGGGAATGGTATTGGAAGATTAGTGTTGGCAAGTTAATTGGTGTTGAAAAAATAGACTATTAGCAAGCAAAGCCGTAAAAACACCTATTTAAAAATACTTATTTAAAAATACATGTTTGAAAATACTTATTTAAAAGTAATGGAAACGGGGAGAGTACAACGATGTCGGGTGAATACGATGCGGTATATCAGCGAGCCTGTGATGATCCGGAAGGCTTTTGGCAGGAAGCGGCCGGTGGCATCGACTGGTATACCGAGCCGAAAATCGCGCTCGACAATAGTGCGGCCCCGTTTATTAAGTGGTTTCCCGACGGTGTACTCAACGCCTGTTACAACGCCCTCGACCGACATGTGGAGGGTGGTCGGGCCGAGCAGGCCGCACTGATTTACGACAGCCCGGTAACCGGCACCAAACAAACCTTCACCTATCGCGAGTTGCTTGACCGAGTGGCTCGGTTTGCCGGGGCCTTAAAAGCCCAGGGTATCGAAAAAGGCGATCGGGTCATTATCTATATGCCGATGGTACCCGAGGCGACTATTGCCATGCTCGCCTGCGCCCGCCTTGGAGCGATTCACTCGGTGGTGTTTGGTGGTTTTGCGGCCAACGAGCTGGCGGTGCGTATCGACGATGTACAAGCCAAGATGGTGTTGGCGGCATCCTGCGGTATCGAGCCGGGACGTCTGGTGCCCTATAAGCCCCTGTTGGACGAGGCTATTGAACTGTCGGCACACAAACCCGAGACCTGCATTATTTTACAGCGCGATGCTTTGGCTGGCGAAATGGTCGCCGGGCGCGATCTGGACTGGCGCGAGCTGGAGGCGACGGCGACGCCCGCCGATTGCACACCGGTTGAAGCTGGTCATCCGCTTTATGTACTTTATACATCGGGAACCACTGGTGAACCCAAAGGCGTAGTGCGCGATACCGGTGGTTGTGTGGTGTCGCTGCACTGGAGCATGAAACACGTCTACGACATTAATCCGGGCGACGTGTTTTGGGCGGCTTCCGACGTGGGCTGGGTGGTAGGGCATTCCTATATTGTTTATGGCCCGTTATTTAATGGCAGCACCTCCCTGCTGTATGAAGGTAAGCCAGTGGGCACACCCGACCCAGGAGCTTACTGGCGGGTGATTGCGGAATACGGTGTTAAAGCGCTGTTTACCGCGCCCACGGCTTTTCGAGCCATTAAAAAAGAGGATCCGCAGGGCGAATATTTAAAACAATATCAGCTGCCCAGCTTCGAGACCCTATACCTAGCGGGCGAGCGCTGCGACCCCGATACACTGAGCTGGGCTGAGGATAAGCTCAAAGTGCCGGTGATTGATCACTGGTGGCAAACTGAATTGGGCTGGCCTGCGTGCTCCAATTGTCGGGGCATTGAATTATTACCGGTGGTGCCGGGTTCGCCTACTAAACCCGTGCCAGGCTTTGTCCTTGAGGTGCTTGATGGCGAGGGCAAGGTACTGCCAGCGGGAGAGATCGGAGCATTGGCGCTGAAGCTGCCGTTGCCGCCAGGAGCCTTTACTACACTATGGGGTAACGACGAGCGTTTTATCTCTTCTTACTTTAAGACCTTTCCCGGTTATTACGAAACCGGTGATGCCGGTTATATCGACACAAACGGCTATGTTTTTGTGATGGCCCGCACCGACGATGTCATCAATGTCGCCGGACATCGTTTATCTACGGGTGCCATGGAAGAAGTGTTGGCGGCTCACCCCGACGTTGCCGAGTGCGCGGTGATCGGTGTTGCCGATGCCATGAAAGGCCAGTTACCACTGGGCGTGATGGTGTTGAACGATGGCGTTAGTCGATCCGAGGAAGAAATCTGTCGCGAGGCCATTCAATCGGTGCGTGAAAAAATTGGTCCGGTAGCGGCGTTTAAATTGTGCGCGGTGGTGAAACGCCTGCCTAAAACTCGCTCCGGAAAAGTACTGCGCGCCACCATGCGCAAGATCGCCGATGACGAGGCCTGGAAGATGCCCGCTACCATTGATGATCCCGTGATTTTGGATGAAATTACGGCGTCGTTACTTACCCTGGGATATCCGGTGAATTAACGCCATATAACTTTTTCTACTGACCATATGCGATTTTTAACAGTAGATATAGCCAATCCCTAATTGCGTAGAGGTGGTGTTTTGAGGTTTAATTCATCAACTCGCGCAAATATATTGACCAACTCTCATCTCAGGTCTTATTCGCTTGTTCCTGAGGTCGGCGAGTACTCGTTTCTGCTGTGCGGTTTAAAATGTTAACTGATTGTATGTAATGATATTTTTGTTCAGGTTGCGGTACGCTCGGGAAACCCCCGGGAGAAACCTTTGTGGGGAATTTCAGTGAGAAACCCCTATTAGAATAGACGCAAGAATGTTCGCAAAGTAGTACGCAAAACCGTTAACTCACCACGACCTCCGGAGGTTTGAGGTTGAAGCCAACAGATACGAGTAACCCGGAATATTTTCACCGGGTAGTAGACTGCCAACACGCCTGCCCGGCGCACACTCCTGTGCCGGAATACATCCGTTTAATTGCCGCCGAACGCTATACCGACGCCTATATGGTCAACTGGGAATCCAATGTGTTTCCCGGCGTGCTCGGCCGCACCTGCGACCGTCCCTGCGAACCCGCCTGTCGCCGTGGTCGGGTCGAGGATGAACCGGTGGCCATTTGTCGCCTCAAGCGCGTCGCGGCCGATAACAAAGCCGATATAAGCGATCGTCTGCCCAAAATACCGACACAAAAAAACGGCAAGCGTGTCGCTTTAGTGGGCGCCGGGCCAGCGGCCTTGACCGTAGCCCGTGATTTAGCCCCGCTGGGTTATCAGCTCGACCTCTACGACGAGCAAATCAAGGGCGGCGGTTTTATGCGCAGCCAGATTCCTTCCTTTCGTTTACCCGAGGAAGTACTCGACGAGGAAGTTAACTATATTCTGAATATGGGGGTGGTGAGTCAGTTCGACACCTATGTTGAGAGTCTGAAAAATTTACTTGGGCAAGGCTACGACGCCGTGTTTGTCGGTTCGGGTGCCCCCAAGGGTCGCGATTTGAATGTTCCGGGTCGCGAAGCGGCCGCTGCCTCGATCCACATTGGTATTGACTGGCTAGGTAGTGTGGCCTTTGAACACACCAAAAAGATTGGTAAGCGGGTGATTGTGCTCGGCGGCGGTAATACCGCGATGGATTGTTGCCGCACCGCCCGTCGTTTAGGGGGTGAGGAGGTCAAGGTCATCGTGCGCAGCCCCTTTGCCGACATGAAAGCTTCGCCCTGGGAAAAAGACGACGCCCAAACCGAAGATATTCCCATTATTGATAATCACGTGCCCCTCGAATTTGTCCTGGAAAACGGTAAGTTAGTGGGTATGAAGTTTGATCGGGTTGTCGCCGAATACAACGATGCGGGCAAACGCTCCCTGGTATCTACCGGGGAAGAGCCGGTGTTCTACGCCTGCGACGAAGTGTTGATTGCCATTGGTCAGGAAAACGCTTTTCCCTGGATCGAGCGGGACATTGGTATTGTCTTTGATCAATGGGAAATGCCGGAAGTGGATCGCATTACCTTTCAGTCGAGTAATCCCAAAGTGTTTTTTGGTGGGGACGCGGCCTTCGGACCAGAAAATATTATTACCGCCGTCGCCCACGGTCATCAGGCTGCGATTTCAATCGACTCTTTTTGTCAGGGCGACAATGTCGCCGAGCGACCCTTGCCGGGCGTCACGCTGGTTAGCCAAAAAATGGGTATACACGAGTGGAGCTACGACAGCTCGATAGAGCAGGATCTGCGTTATAAAGTACCCCACGCCGATAAAAAATCCGCACTTAAAGATCGCCGATTGGAAGTTGAGTTGGGTTTTGATATCGCTACCGCCTTTAAAGAAGCGGAACGCTGTCTTAATTGCGACGTGCAAACGGTGTTTTCAGAAGCACTGTGTATCGAGTGCGACGCCTGCATGGATATTTGTCCAACCGATTGCATTAATTTTATAGATAACGACGATGAGCCCGCGCTGCGGCAAAATTTGCGTGTTCCTGCCGACGATCTGGAGCAGGCGATCTACGTGTCCGATAATCTCAAAACTGGGCGGGTCATGGTTAAAGACGAAGACGTGTGTTTGCACTGTGGTTTGTGTGCTGAGCGTTGCCCGACCGCGGCGTGGGATATGCAGAAATTTCTCTATCAGGTCACCCAGGCGTCCGTGTTATGAGTAGTACTAACAGCACTATGCCTCGCCCTCGCGCCGTGAAACCCATTGAAGCGGTTAACGACTTCGTTATTCGTTTCGCCAATGTGAATGGCACCGGTTCGGCTAGCGCCAATAATATGTTTGCGAAATCAATTTTTCGCATGGGTATTCCGGTTAGCCCCAAAAATATTTTCCCCTCCAATATTCAGGGCCTGCCCACCTGGTACGAAGTGCGTATCAGCGAACAAGGTTATCTTGGTCGCCGTGGCGGCGTCGACGTTGTGGTTGGCGTTAATCCACAAAGTATGGCCCGCGATATAGAAGAGTTAGAGCCGGGCGGTTATTTTATTTACGACAGCACTAAACCTTTAGATTTACGCTTAATGCGCGACGATGTGCAATTTATTGGCGTGCCATTCACCGCCATTTGTTTGCAGGAATACACTAATCCCCGTCAGCGTCAGTTGTTTAAAAACGTGATTTATGTCGGCGCCCTGTCGGCGCTGCTCGATATTGAATTCAGTGTGCTCTGCGATCTAGTGGGTGAGCAGTTCAAAGGCAAAGAAAAATTAATAGCGCCTAATGTTCATGCCCTCGAGCTGGGTTATCAATATGCCCGTGAACATTACCAATGCCCCTTGGGTATTCGCCTGGAGCGCCGCGACGCGGTGGGCGATCGAATTTTGATGGAAGGTAATACGGCCCTGGGTTTGGGTGCCGTGTACGGTGGTGCCACGGTTGCGGGTTGGTATCCGATTACGCCCTCGACCTCGATGGTCGAGGAGTTTGAAAAATACGCTAATCGTCTGCGCATAGACCCAGGCACCGGACAAAAAAAGTTTGCCATTGCCCAGGCCGAAGATGAACTGGCGGCCATTGGTATGGCCATCGGAGCGTGCTGGAACGGCGCGCGTGCCTTCACCGCCACATCGGGACCGGGAGTATCGCTGATGAGCGAATTTCTGGGACTGGCGTATTTTGCCGAAGTACCGGTGGTGTTGTTTGATATTCAACGAGCCGGGCCTTCTACCGGTATGCCCACTCGCACCCAGCAGTCTGACATCTTGGCGGCGGCCTATGCGTCCCACGGCGATACCAAGCACGTATTGTTATTTCCGGCATCGCCGAAAGAATGTTTCGAGATGTCCGCCGACAGTTTCGATCTGGCAGATCGCCTGCAAACCCCCATTATTGTGCTCTCCGATCTCGATCTGGGGATGAACGACAATATGAGTGATCCCCTGGAATGGGATGACCAGCGCAGTTATGACCGCGGCAAGGTATTTAATGCGCAGGAGCTGGAAGAGCTTGAAGAGCGTTTTGGCCGCTATGTCGATGTCGATGGCGACGGTATTTGTTATCGCACCTTGCCGGGCACTCATGCCACCAAAGGCAGCTTTTTTACTCGGGGTACATCGCGGGATGAATACGCGATTTATACCGAAGATGGTGAGGTCTATGAGCGCAATATGGAGCGTTTGTTGCTGAAGTGGGAAACCGCAAAAACCTGTGTGCCTGCGCCGGAATTATTTGAGGCACAGCAAGCGACGAGTGAGGGTGTGATCTTTTTTGGCACCAGTACGGATTCGACTTTAGAAGCCCTCGATCTACTGCGCGATGAAGGCCTTCATTTTGACGGCCTCCGCATTCGGGCGTTTCCCTTTAATCAGCAAGTCAGCGATTTTATTGATCAGCACGAACGGGTGTTTGTGATCGAACAAAACCGCGATGGTCAATTACGAAAATTATTGATTGGCGAATGTGACATCAATCCGCGCAAGTTGCTGTTATTGAATTATTTCGCCGGCATGCCGATTACCGCCCGCTTTATTCGCGATCAGATCAGACTTGGTGTGAAGGGTGGTTCTGTGGTGCCCTTGCACGGTAAATCAAAAGACGCGTAAGTTAAGAAAAGCCTAAACCGGAAAGTGGATCAACAATGAGTTATATTCGTCCCGAGTTTCGTCACCCCAATTCCCCGGCCAATGAGCGGGGTTATACCCGTAAGGATTACGAGGGCGGGTTATCCACTCTGTGTGCCGGTTGTGGTCACGATTCGGTTAGTGCGGCAATTATTGATGCCTGTTTCGAGTTGTCGATTGAGCCACATCGGGTTGCGAAAATATCCGGTATTGGTTGTTCATCCAAAACGCCTACCTATTTTCTCGGTAATTCCCACGGCTTTAATTCCGTGCACGGGCGTATGCCCTCCGTCGCTACCGGCGCTAATTTGGCTAACCGAGAAATGATTTATGTCGGTGTTTCCGGCGATGGCGATAGCGCTTCCATTGGCCTGGGTCAGTTTGCCCACGTCACTCGGCGTAATTTGAATATGCTCTATGTTGTTGAGAACAACGGTTGTTACGGGCTAACCAAGGGGCAGGATTCTGCTACCGCCGACATAGGTTCCGCCAGTAAAAAGGGCGCTCCGAACCCCTATGCCCCCATAGACCTGTGCACACTAGCATTGCAGTTGGGGGCGACTTACGTGGGCCGTAGTTTTTCTGGTGATAAAGCTCAGCTAGTGCCCTTGATCAAAGGTGCCCTGGCCCACAAAGGTTTCGCCTTTCTCGACGTTATTTCGCCCTGCGTTACCTTCAACGACTCAGCTAAATCTACCAAGGCCTACGATTTTGTGCGCGAGCACGCCGAAGCGACGGGGAAAATGGATTTCGTGCCGGTAAAACAGGAAATTACTGCCGACTACGAACCCGGTTATACGCAAGAAGTCACGCTTCACGATGGCTCGGTAATTCATCTGTATAAGCAGGACGGTGATATCGAGAATATTGCTGGACGGAAGTCGATCCGCGATCGCAACGAAGCACTACGCCAGGTTCAGCAATACAAAACCAATGGCAAAATTCTTACCGGCCTACTTTATGTCGATCCAGACAGCCAGGACTTTCACAATACCCTGGGTACGGTTAGTGGCGCTCTGCGAGATCTGGGTGAGAAAGAATTGTGTCCGGGCAAACAAACCCTGGCAGACATTAACGCCAGCTTCCGTTAAGAGTCCATTATTTTCCAGCACAGTACCCCGGCACAGAGTTTTACTTCTATTTAATAGCGCCCGCTGTTTTAAGCTCGGCCAAACGCTCCGCACTAAGACCCCAGTCGCCCAATACTGCTTCGGTATGCTCGCCCGGTGAACAGGGCGCACCTTTAATACTGGATGGCGTTTTACTAAAGCGAGGCGCAGGTGCGGGATGCATTTGACCGTCTACATCGATAAAGGCATTGCGCTCTTTGTTGTGGGCGTAGTCCGGCGTTTCTGCCATGGATAATACCGGGGCAAAGCAAATATCGGTGTTTTCCATCAAGGCGCACCATTGATCGCGAGTTTTGGTTAGAAAAATTTCTTTGAGTTTTTCTTTTAATGCGGGCCAATGTTCGCGGTCCATTTGTTTGGGCAGGCTGTCGGGGTCAATTTCTAAAGTGTTTAACAGCAAAGCGTAAAATTTAGTTTCGATAGAACCGATGGAAACGTATTTGCCGTCTTTGGTTTCATAGGTGTTGTAAAAGTGCGCGCCGCTGTCGAGAATATTGGAACCCCGCTCGTCACTGACCACGCCCGAAGCGTGCATTCCGTAGGTGGGTGTCATTAGCGCCAGTGCGCCATCCACCATGCCAGCATCAACCACCTGACCGGTACCTGACTTTCCGCATTCCAGCAGCGCGGCAAGAATACCCGTTAATACGAACATGGTGCCGCCGCCGTAATCACCTACCAGGTTCAGAGGAATGGCGGGGGGTTCGTCGTTGCTGCGACCAATGGCGTGCAGCGCACCGGATAGAGCAATGTAGTTGAGGTCGTGTCCGGCGCTTTTTGCCAGTGGGCCCTGTTGCCCCCAGCCGGTGATGCGGGCGTAGACCAGTTTGGGATTGCGCTTTGCGCACACATCAGATCCCAGGCCGAGGCGTTCCATAACGCCTGGACGAAAGCCTTCCAGTAGCACGTCTGCCTGATCAATTAATTCCAGCAGAGTGCTGACGGCTTCGGGATTCTTTAAATCCAGCGCCACTGAGCGCCGACCCCGGTTGGTGAAGTTGAACTGGGATTGCATAGCGATGCCGAGTCCCGCATCCTGAGTGCGGTCGACGCGAATCACTTCGGCGCCCATATCCGACAGCATCATTGCGCACATGGGTGCCGGGCCGATGCCCGCCATTTCAATCACTTTGTATCCAGTCAATGGTCCGCTCATTGTTTTGTTCCTTATGTAATAAGTTTTTTTCGAATAATTAAAATGGGATTGGTTTAGTCTCCGAAAGTGGCCGTTTGAACTAAATTTATAAGTTCACTACTAGAGCGCGGCAATTTTACTTCGTTGCAGAGACAATTGTTCAATGGCTTTTTGGTTTTCTTCGGCTTTACCGCGTTCTTTTTCAACTACTTCTGGCGGAGCATTGCCGATAAATTTTTCGTTGTTAAGTTTGCCATTAAGCCGTTGAATTTCTTTTTCCAGTTTGCCGATTTCTTTGTCGAGGCGACCGAGTTCTTCGTCTTTGTTGATGACTCCAGCCATGGGTACATGGATTTCGAGTTCGCCGGCCAGGGCAGTAGCCGAGGGTGGGGCATCGGTATCAGCTTCAAGCCAGGTCAGCGATTCCAGGTTGGCCAGCTTTGATAAATACGTACGGTTGGTTTCGAGGCGACGCTGATCTTCCGGGCTGCCGTTTTTTAAATACACGGGTAAGGCTTTTCCGGGCGAGATATTCATTTCACCGCGAATGGTACGCACGGCAATAATCACTGACTTTAGCCATTCCACATCGGCGAGCGCCTCTGGATCGAGTTTTTCCGGCTCGGGTACGGGGAAGGCTTGCAGCATAATGCTATCGCCCTGTTTGCCCGCAAAGGTTTTGACGCGCTGCCAAATTTCTTCGGTAATAAACGGCATCAATGGGTGGGCGAGCCGCAGGGTGGTTTCCAGCACGCGCACCAAGGTTCGTCGAGTACCTATTTTTAGGGCTTCCGGCGCGTCGTCGTCCCAGAGGATGGGTTTTGACAGTTCCAGGTACCAGTCGCAGTAGTCGGCCCAGATAAAATCGTACAGGGCCTGTGACGCGAGATCGAAGCGATAGCTTTCTATACCGTCGGCAACGGCCTGTTCGGCTTGTTGCAGGCGGCTAATAATCCAGCGGTCGGCGAGGGAGAGCTGGTAGCTGCCGTCATTTGTTTCACTGTTTTGTCCGCAATCCTGTCCCTCGGCATTCATCAATACATAGCGGGCGGCGTTCCAGATTTTATTGCAAAAATTTCGGAAGCCTTCGATGCGGCCGACATCAAATTTAATGTCTCGTCCGGTAGAGGCGAGGGAATAGTAGCTAAAGCGCAGGGCATCGGTGCCATAGGATTCGATGCCTTCTGGAAATTCCTTGCGCGTTTGTTTTTCAATTTTTTTCGCATCCTGAGGGCGCATCATGCCGGTGGTGCGTTTACTGACCAGAGCTTCCAAATCAATGCCGTCGATGAGGTCGATGGGGTCGAGCACATTGCCCTTGGACTTGGACATCTTCTGCCCCTGGCTGTCGCGCACCAGACCGTGGACGTAAACGGTGCGAAACGGCACGTCGTCCATAAAGTACAGGGTTAGCATAATCATTCGTGCCACCCAGAAGAAAATAATATCGAAACCGGTGACCAGCACATTAGTCGGGTGAAAGGTTTTTAATTCCGGGGTTTGTTGCGGCCAACCGAGAGTGGCGAAGGTCCACAGGCCGGAGGAGAACCAGGTGTCCAGGACGTCCTCGTCCTGACGCAAGGTTAGATCGGCGGCAAGGTTGTGCTGTTGGCGAACCTCGTCTTCAGTGCGCCCCACGTAAACATTACCAGCGTCGTCATACCAGGCGGGAATGCGGTGCCCCCACCACAGTTGGCGGCTGATACACCAATCTTGAATATCCCGCATCCACGAAAAATACATGTTTTCATATTGCTTGGGGATAAATTGAATTTCGCCGGTTTCGACCACGTCGATGGCGCGGGCGGCGAGGGATTTGGCGTCCACGTACCATTGGTTGGTGAGCCAGGGTTCAATGACGACACCGGAGCGGTCACCGCGAGGGATTTTCAAAGTGTGCGGATCTATTTTTTCCAGCAGACCGAGGGCGTCCATATCGGCGACCACACGTTTGCGCGCTTCAAAGCGGTCGAGTCCGCGATAAGCTTGCGGTGCCGCGTCGTTAATTTGTGCGTCGGCGGTGAGAATATTGATCATCGGCAGGTCGTGACGTTGACCCATTTCGTAATCGTTAAAGTCGTGGGCGGGCGTAATTTTTACGCAGCCGGTGCCGAAGTCCTGATCCACGTAGTCATCGGCAATAATCGGTATGTCTCGATCCGTGAGCGGCAGGCGTATGGTTTTACCCACTAAATCGCGATAGCGTTGGTCTTCTGGATTCACCGCCACGGCGGTATCGCCGAGCATGGTTTCCGGACGCGTGGTGGCAACGGTAAGGTGGCCAGAACCATCGCTCAGGGGGTAGCGAAAATGCCAGAGATGGCCTTGCGCCTCTTCGGAAATCACTTCGAGATCGGAAATGGCAGTGTGTAATTTCGGGTCCCAATTAACCAGTCGCTTACCTCGGTAGATCAGGCCATCTTTATGAAGGCGAATAAAGGCTTCCTGCACGGCGGTATAAAAGCCATCGTCCATGGTGAAGCGTTCCCGCGACCAGTCGGGGGATGCGCCTAACCTGCGTAGCTGTTGCGTAATAGTACCGCCAGACTGGTGTTTCCACTCCCAGACTTTGTCGATAAAGGCGTCGCGCCCGAGATCGTGGCGACTCACGCCTTGTTCGTCGAGTTGTCGCTCCACCACCATTTGCGTGGCGATGCCCGCATGGTCGGTGCCTACTTGCCACAGAGTGTTACTGCCGCGCATACGCTGATAACGAATCAGCGCATCCATAATGGATTCCTGAAAGCCGTGGCCCATGTGCAGGCTGCCCGTAACATTGGGCGGCGGAATCATTAGGGAGTAAGGCTCGCCTTCGCCGGAGGGCTTGAAGTAGCCCTGGTCTTCCCAGGTGGAGTACCACTGGGTTTCAATGGCTTTGGGCTGATAGGTTTTTTCCATGGAGTGTGTTTCTCAAAGCGTCTCGAAAGCTTGCAATTAGCATCGGGACAGGTAGGAATTAAGACGCGAAATTATACGGGCTACTTGCTCTTCTCACCAGTTGAATGCCCAAGCTGTTTACCGAATTTGGGTTTTTCATTCGATGTTTTTAATATTCATGTATTTAAGATTCATGCATTTAAGATTTTGTCTGTGGGGCATTATCTGTTTGGCCTTTACTTAAATCGTGGTAGGCCAGTGGATAGCCGCGATCACGGTAAAAGCTGTAGCGCTCGCGCTTGATTTTTTTCTGTTCCGGGTCGGTGTTAACAATTTCAGCCAGGGTTTCAAAACGGCCAAACCACGACGGTGTTTCGGCGACCAGGTTGATCAGCATACCGTGGTGCTCCGGGGTATCCTCACTCCAGGTAATGCCGATGGGAGCCGTGCTTTTAACAGTGTTTTGGGCATGGGCCTGAGCCGGATCAATAAGCTGGTGGGGAATAAAACTGGTCTCCGTATGTCCCCACAGCAACTCGTCCAATTGTTTGGCAGAGGTTTCGTCAGCACAAAACAATAAAGTATCTATATTTTGCTTAAAGGTTTTCTCGGCCAGCCGGCAGGCCAGTGACAAAGAGGCGTCGAGGCCCCCATTGATGGCGTAGAAATTAACGCGAGTCATAAGGTAAGGCTATTCATGAAGCCTTACTGCGCAGGTATTCCATCAGTAGTGGTACGGGGCGCCCGGTCGCACCTTTGGGGCCAGAAGACCACGCTGTGCCGGCGATATCGAGATGGGCCCAGGTATAGTCTTTGGTGAAGCGGCCTAGAAATGCAGCGGCGGTGGCGCTGCCGCCACCCCCTCCACCGATGTTAGCCATGTCGGCGAAATTACTTTTAAGTTGTTTGTCGTATTCCTCCCACAGCGGCAGTTGCCAGGCGCGATCGCCCGCAGCGATACCGGCGCTAAGTAGATCGTCGGCCAGTGCCTGGTCGTTGCTAAACAGGCCGGTGGCATGGCTGCCCAGTGCGACCACGCAAGCGCCGGTCAGGGTGGCAATGTCAATTACGGTGTCAGGTTTAAAGCGCGCGGCGTAGGTGAGGGCGTCGCACAAAATCAGCCGGCCTTCCGCATCGGTATTGAGAATTTCAATGGTTTGCCCGGACATGGATTTCACCACATCACCGGGTCGGGTGGCGGTGCCGCTGGGCATATTTTCCACCGTGGGGACAATGGCCACAACGTTAATGGGTAGCTGGGCAGCGACTAGAGCTTCCATCACTCCAAATACACTGGCGCCGCCGCACATGTCGTATTTCATTTCATCCATTTTACCGCCGGGTTTCAGGCTGATGCCGCCGGAGTCAAAGGTGACGCCTTTACCCACTAAGACCACGGGTTTTTGGCTGGCTTTACCGCCCTTATATTCCATGGTGATCAGATAGGCGGGTAATTCGGTACCGGCGGTGACGGATAGCAAGGAGTGCATGCCGAGTTCGGCCATGTGTTTTTCGCTGAGTACTTTAGTGGTGACTTTGGGATGCTTGCGCCCCAGTGCTCGCGCCTGTTTGGCCAGGTGTCCCGGTGTGCAAATATTAGCGGGTAAATCGCCCAGTAAGCGGGTGACATTACTACCCGCAGCAATCGCCGCACCGAGGGCGTTGCCGCTGCGCACTGCTTTAAGGGTCTTAGCGTCATTACATAGAGTCGTGACTTTACCGAGTTTGCCGCGGTGAGAGACCGTGGTTTTGCCCGCTTCAAATTTGTATTGCGCCTCGCCGAATTGTTGCGCCACTTGTGTGCCGATCCAGGTGGCATCGGGGATGGCGTTTTTTGCGGCGGTCTTCTTGCCTTGCTTGCCATCTGCCTTGGCTAGAGTCAGTTCACTAAACAATCCGGCAGCATTGCGGACCGGGGTTTTAAGGACTTCTTTTGCTGCCGCAGACAGCTGTTTAATAAGCGCCTGGCGACTTAAAGGTTTGTCGCCAATACCCATTAATAGCAGTCGCTTGGCGGCAATGCCCGCAGGTTTATGCAGCCAGCAGAAGGAGTCGCTGGCGCCCGTCATATCGCCAGTGGTGCGCAGGTGGCTAAGCATGCCGCCGGT
This sequence comes from Porticoccaceae bacterium, assembly GCA_036961295.1. GTDB lineage: Bacteria > Pseudomonadota > Gammaproteobacteria > Pseudomonadales > Porticoccaceae > JAGPUQ01. The sequence continues at coordinate 129,784 of JBALVX010000001.1, forward strand.
GGCGGCGTCGATGGCCTTGGCTTCCGGGGATAGGGTCTTCCCTGAGATCAGCACAATTAGGCAATTGGTTTTAAACGTGGCAGCGTCGGCAAGGCGTGCGGCAAACTCCATAATGTCTCCAAAGAGGGATAGGTCCGGGCGTTTTACATCACCCAAGACAGGGACGGATAAATACGGGATAATTCCCGCCAAGTGTAAGCCAAGCTCCGCTGCTTACCAAATATTGGGCGTGATTTATCCTGATAGCGCATATGGCCCGAAGGAATAAATAAGTTTGAACCTGACAAACAAGAAGCTTAGAGCCCTCTCCCCGTGATAATTTTTCGCTACCTCGCCCGCGATTTGTTGGCAACGACGGCAGCAGTTTGCGCCGTGTTGCTGATGGTAGTGATGAGCAGCCGCTTTGTGAAATACCTGGCGGATGCCGCTGCGGGTCAGCTCGATGCCAATATTTTGTTTGCGGTGATTGGCTATCGCCTGCCGGGTTTTATTGAATTAATTTTACCCCTGGCCTTCTTTTTGGCGGTGCTGCTGGCCTATGGGCGACTCTATCTCGATAACGAAATGACCGTGCTGCATGCCTGTGGCGTCAGCCCTGCGCGGATTACTGCCTATACCCTGGCACTAGCGGTGTTGGTGGCGCTCGCCGTAGCCTGGTTGAGCTTATCGGTCAGCCCATCCGGTCTGGCCCGGGCCGACGTACTGTTGGATTCTCAGAAACAACGGGGTGAGTTTGAAGGCATGGAGGCGGGCAAATTTTATCCCATGCGTGGTGGCCGCGGTGTTAGCTATGCCGAGAGCGTAACCGAGGATGGCGTGCTCGAAGATATTTTTATCATCGATTCCACCAGTGCCGAGGGCGAAGATCCGCAAATTGTCGCGGTAGTTGCCGACCGTGGCACGGCGCAGGGTGTCGAAGGCGAGAAAGCCTCTTTCCTGGTGCTTGAGAATGGTCAGCGCTATCAGGGTGTGCCGGGGCGTGCGGAGTTTCAGGTGACTCGGTTTGCCGAGTATGGCCAGCGTTTGAGCAGCCCCTCCAAGCGCAGTGTGCGCGCCAATGCCGAATCCCTTGCCACGGCCGAGTTGCGTCAATCCGATAAACTGGAACACATCGCAGCATTGCAGTGGCGCTATTCGACACCGCTGCTGGTACTGGTGGTGACTTTAATTGCGATTCCCTTGAGCCGTACGAACCCCCGTCAGGGTCGCTTTGCAAAAATTTTGCCCGCCGTGGTGCTTTATATTTTGTACCTGGTCGGACTCAACGCGGCACGGGGTGGGGTTGAAGAAGGCGACATTTCTCCCTTCTTCGGCTTGTGGTGGGTTCATCTGGTGTTTTTGATTATTGGCCTGGCATTAATGGCCTGGACATTTGGCTGGAAGGCAAGCCGTTGGGCTGCAAGCCTCGGCCTCTCGCGGCGGCGAGAGTTGCCGTTGATTGTTAGCGCCCCGAGTGTTGATGAGAACCCGCAGGCCGGGGTCGACGAAAGGGCTGATAAAGAGACCGATGACGGGACTGACGAAGGGACGGATAAAGAGACCGACGAAGGGGAGAAAAGCTAATGCGGCACTTATCTCTCTACGTGGGCAAGACGGTGCTCGGGTCTATTTTAGTGGTGTTATTGGTGGTGTTGGCCATCGACGTAATCGCAAGTGTGGTGGACGGCCTGGGTGAAATACGCAACCAGTATCGCTTCAACAATGTGTTGATGAATACGCTGCTGACGCTGCCAGGGCGTATTTATTCCAACATTCCCTTTGCGACTTTAATTGGTTCTTTGGTGGGACTGGGAATTTTAGCGGGCAACAGCGAGTTGGTGGTAATGAGAGCGGCGGGGGTGTCGCTGCTGCGCATCACCGGGTTTGTGGTTAAGCCGGTGTTGTTAGTGATTGTGTTGGGCGCAGTGTTGGGTGAATACCTGGTGCCTGTTACCGATCAATGGGCGCAAAGCCTCAAGCTAATGTTGCGCGGAGATCAGGAGTCGGTGTCGGCGCACAGCGGAGTATGGAATCGTGAAGGCAACGAGTACATGCATTTTAATGCGGTCTATCCCAACGGTAAATTGATCGGGGTAACGCGTTATCGTTTTGACGATGAGCGCAAGTTGCAAGAGGCGAGTTTTTCCGCCCGCGCCACCTACCTGGATAGCCATTGGCTGGAAGAGGAAGGCCAGGTCACCCACTTCTTTGAGGATCACACTGAGGTGGAGCAATTTATTACTCGCCGCTGGGAGACTGAGTTATCCCCGGACTTGCTCACCCTGGTGCTAATGCCGCCGCAATCCCTCGCCATTAGTCACTTGCACAGTTATGGCACCTATCTCGATATTCAAGGGCAAAAGTCGGGTGCTTACTGGTTGGCGTTTTGGAATAAAGCTTTGCAGCCCCTGGTCATTATTGCTCTGGTGTTGATCGCGGTATCGTTTATTTTTGGACCCTTGCGGGAAGCTACTATGGGTTACCGGATTTTTTCTGGGGTGGTGGTGGGTATCGTGTTTCAGACCAGCCTGGAGATGCTCGGGCCATCGAGTATGGTGTTTGGCTTTTCGCCGTTCTGGGCGGTGATGGCGCCGGTGACGGTGTGTATTTTGGTGGGGCTAGTGTTGCTGCGCCGCGCGGCTTGACTGCGTTACTTAATCGCGCGTCTTAACCCCACGACTTAAAAAAGCCCGAGCTAAAAAATCGAATAATAAAGAAGACGTCATTTAGGGAGATGGGCCGGATTAGGGAGTCGAATCCGATTTTGGCAGTACCACCACCTGAGTGCCCGTCCAGCGATCGTGCAGGCAGTTACCGTCGGCGCTAAACAGCACCCAGACGTAGCCGATAACAGAGGCCAGCGACAGCGGCGCAAGCACGCAGCGCAGCCAGCATTGCTTCCAGGTCGGCGCGCTGCCATCGGCTTGTTGCAAGCGCAGTCGCCAGGTTTTCATCCCCAGAGTTTGTCCGCTACGTCGCCAGCACCACACGTAAAACAAAGAAAGCACAAACCACCAAACTCCCAACTGCAGGGCTTGAAATATCTCGCTGGTCGGCGCGGTGGCGGCGTCCTGGCCGAGTATCCAGATGCGGGCGAATAACATCAGGCCGCCATAGGCCAGGCTGATGGCAAACAGTAGAAAGCCGTCGTAGATCAGTGCGATCAATCTACGCCACAGGCTGGCGGAGGGGAGCTTGCTAGAATCACTGTGAGGTTCGACGCTGTAGGAGGGGGTGGCCAAGATCAATTCCTGTGGATAATGTGCTTTAGGGTAGCAATGTTGCTAGAAATGTTGGTAGACAAATAAACTGCGGATAGAATTATACCAGCTTGATTCAGTGCTGATGTTTTTGTCTGCCCTTGAAGTGCCTGGTTAAGGTGTCTGGCCCAAGCGTCTGGGGTTAGGCTATGAAAGAGACGTGTCGAGTGTCAATGGTGAGAGTCTTCCTATTGTGCCCGGCCCCAGCGAGCTACTTTAAGGGTTTGCTATCGCGCTCGGTTTTCCCTAAAATACCGCGCCCCCGGCTATCCCTGATAGTCGGGAGTGAATAAGCACTCGAGAATTTCTCGGTGGCTCCTTGCTACACCGGCTACACCATTTTGGTTGTCGGGTGGCTAAACCCTTGAGGAGAGACAATGCGACATTACGAAATTGTGTTTTTGGTTCATCCGGACCAAAGCGAACAAGTCCCTGGTATGGTTGAGCGTTACCGCAAAACTATTGAGGCGGGCGAAGGTAAAGTTCACCGCCTGGAAGATTGGGGGCGACGTGCACTGGCCTACCCTATCCAAAAAATTCACAAAGCCCACTATATTCTGATGAATATTGAGTGCGGCCAGGAAGTGCTCGACGAGCTGCAAACGGCGTTCCGTTACAACGATGCCGTGTTGCGCAACCTTACGGTTAAGCGCGACGAAGCTCTGACCGAAGCCACCGAGATAATGAAAGAAGAGATTGCTGATAAGGCTGAGAAAGAAGCCCGTCAGCAACGCGATGAAGAGCGTGCCGCGCGCACTGCTCAGGAGCAGGCCGAGAACGCTGCCAAAGCAGCCGCCGAAGCTGAAAAAGCAGAAGCAGATGCCGCCGCCGAACCGGAAGCAGCCGCTGAGCCAGCCCCCACAGAAGCCGCTGCGCCAGAAGCCGCAGCTCCAGAAACCACAGCTGCAGAAACCACAGCTGTAGAAACCTCAGCCGAGACGGAGAAATAATCATGGCTCGTTTTAGTCGTCGCCGTAAGTTTTGCCGTTTTACCGCTGAAGGCATCAGCTACATCGATTACAAAGATCTTGAAATTCTCAAGGCCTATGTGTCCGAAACTGGAAAAATAGTACCGAGTCGTATTACCGGTACCAGCGCTCGTTACCAGCGCCAATTGGCCTCCGCGATCAAACGCGCGCGGTTTTTGGCCTTGCTGCCTTATACCGATAGCCACGAATAAGCACTCCCGGGTTACGGGCCCTGCTTAACCGAGTTTAGACGCATGCACGCTCTGGCACAGTTTATTATGAGCAGTCGGATGCGCGCGTTGCTGGTGGCTTTTGTCGGCAACCTGCTACCCTTGTTGAGTCCGGCAACCGTGGCTTTGGTCGCCATGCGAAAAGGCACCAACGAAGGCGCATTGGTGTTGCTTTTTTCGGTGTTGTCGCTGGTCTTGATGTCGTATGTCAGCGAGCTCAACCTTTTAATGGTGTGGGCGTCGGTGGCCTCGGTCGTCGTGGTATTACTTGGAGCGTTGCTGCTTAAAGCAACAGCATCCTGGCAGTCCACCTTGTTGATGATTGTTTTGCTCAGTGCGGGATCGGTTGCTGTAATGGATGTGGCCATGGCTGAAGCAATGGCTAAAAACGTTGCGCAGCTACGAGTTAATTTGCTGGAAATGTTGGGGCAAATGAACGCGCCAGCGTTGAATGAGGCGAGTCAGCTCGAGCTCAACCAGACCGGGAAAAGCCCGGTAGAACAAGGCCAGGCCGGAAACAGTAAACCGATGGCCCTCGAGCTGGGCGATCAGTTTATTTTTGGCCTGCTGGCATGGGTTGTTGCCATTAGTTCGATAGCGAGTTTGGTCTTGGGTCGTTGGTGGCAGTCGCTACTGTATAACCCCGGTGGTTTTGCCGAAGAGTTTCGGGCTTTAAGGATTCAACCGCCGCTAGCGTTAGCATCGCTGGCTGGAATGACAGGGTGTTACCTGTTCTCTGCTGACTACGTCGCCTGGGGCAATTTATTGGGCTTGCCGCTGTTGGTTGCTGGCCTGGCACTGGTTCATCATCTGGTGGCGTCAGCTAAAAAGGGCGCACATTGGCTGGCAATATTTTATATTTGCCTGGTGCTGATGTTAGGGCCACTGAGTATGTTGCTACTTGGCCTGGGCCTGGTTGATAGCGTGCTTGATTTACGTTCGCGTTGGGCCAGGCGTTCCGGCGATATTTGAAAGTTAATGCAGTACATAACGACACAGCATTCGCGCGATAGCGGATTTGCGTAACAGATTAAAGTGAGGATAGAAAAATGGAAGTAATTTTACTGGAAAAAGCTGGAAAACTCGGCGATATTGGCGATAAAGTGTCGGTAAAAGCCGGTTACGGGCGCAATTACCTGGTTCCTCAAGGGAAGGCCGTGTTTGCCACCCGCGAAAATCTGGAAGCGTTTGAGTCGCGACGTGCTGAGCTAGAGAAGGCAGCTGCCGAAAAACTCGCTAAAGCGCAAAAGTTAGCGGCTAAAATCATCGAAGTGGCGTCTATTACCATTACTTCGGTTGCAGGCGAAGAAGGCCGGTTATTTGGTTCTATTGGCCCTCGCGACGTGGCCGAAGCCTTGAACACTGCGGGTGTTGAGGTGTCCAAGTCAGACGTTAAGATGCCAGAGGGCGCGATCCGTGAAGTGGGTGAGTTCGACATCGATATTCAGCTGCACTCAGATCTCACGCAAGCGATCCAGGTCATCGTTCTTGCCGAATAGCGGTTGCTAAACAGCCCTTGCCGAATCAAGGGCTGAGCGACGGTGGCTTCAGTCTCCATCAAGCCAGCTATTCAGGGCCAGTTATATCAGGGTCAGCTATCATCAGGAACTATCCAGAATCAACTGTTCAGGATAAACCGTTCAGGATCAACAAGGATTCCGAGCTTTGTTTTATACTCCCCGGAGTATGTATTACAACGCTAGGAATTCTTAGCCGGATCTAACACTATGGCGCAATCGCTATCCGAGTCCATTCACAGTCCTGAGCTTCCCCATTCGCTGGAAGCTGAGCAGGCTGTACTCGGCGGTTTAATGCTGGTTAACGACGTCTTTGACGACATCGCCAACATTATCTCCGAAGCCGATTTCTTTCAGCGCGATCACCGTATTATTTTTTCTACAATGATGGAGCTAGCCGCTAACGATCAGCCGCTAGACGCCCTGACGCTGTCCGAAACCCTTAAAAATACCGATCAACTAGTGCAAACCGGTGGGGATTCCTACCTGGTTGAACTGGTCAATAATACCTCCAGTGCGGCCAATATTCGTGCCTACGCGCAAATTGTGTTGGAGCGTTCGGTGATCCGCCAGTTAATTGGTGCGGCCACCGATATCGTTCAGAAGGGCTACAACCCGCTGGGTTGGGATAGCAGTAAATTACTGGCCGAGGCCGAGCGGCGTTTGTTGGAGGTGATGGAAAACCGACCGAAATCCGGTGGTTTTCGCCATGTTACCGACTTGCTCCGGGAAGTCATTGCACGTATTGATGTGTTGTTTGAAAGCGATTCGGGAATTACCGGGCTAAGCACCAGCTTTACTGAGCTTGACGATATGACTTCCGGTTGGCAGCAATCCGACCTGGTCATTGTCGCTGGCCGACCTTCCATGGGTAAAACTGCCTTTGCACTGAATATGGCCGAGCACGCAATGTTGACGCAGGATCGCCCGGTGCTGGTGTTCAGTATGGAAATGCCAGCCAGCCAGTTGGTGATGCGGATGCTGTCTTCCATTGGTAAAATTGACCAGACCGCGCTGCGGAGTGGTGATCTCCATCCCGATGACTTTTCACGGCTTGCGACAGCGGCGGCTCGCCTCAAAGACCAACCGCTGTATATCGACGATACCCCAGGCATTAACCCCATGGAGTTGCGCAACCGCATGCGCAAACAGGTTAAGGAGTTTCGGGACCAGCTTAAGAGAGGCAAGCCTGATTTGACGCCTGACCAGTTGGACGACCAATCCCGTCCGGCGATGGTGATGGTGGATTACCTGCAATTGATGTCGGGTAGCACACAGTCGGAAGGCCGGGTTCAGGAAATCTCACAAATTTCGCGGGAGCTGAAAACCATCGCTCGCGAATTTTCCTGTCCGGTGATTGCGCTATCGCAGTTAAGTCGAAATGTAGAGCAGCGCCCCAACAAGCGCCCGATTAATTCCGACTTACGGGAATCTGGTGCCATTGAGCAAGATGCCGACGTGATCGTGTTTATTTACCGCGACGAGGTCTATAACGAAGAATCGCCGGACAAGGGCATGGCCGAAATTATTATCGGTAAGCAGCGTAACGGTCCTATTGGTACCGCGCGCCTGGCCTTCCTGGGTAAGTACACCCGCTTTGAAAACCTGGCTCGGGACTACTTCTCTGGTGATGAGTAGCTCTGGCGATGAATAGCTGGGGCGATAAGCAGCTCAGCTTATAAACCAGCCGAGCACGCAGTGTTAACGGTTTGAGGAACGAAAATTTGTCCACACGAAATGAGAGTGTCGTTGAGTTTGACGGCTCGCAAAAAACCGGTGCGGCGACCGAGTCGCATTCGATGCAGGTGTATCACACGGTAGCTGCTTTGCGTGATTGCCTCAATGTCGAGCGTGCGCGAGGCCGCAGCGTTGCCTTTGTGCCGACTATGGGCAACCTCCACGAAGGGCATCTTCAGCTAGTGCGTTTGGCCCGGCAGCACTGTGATGTGGTAGTGGTGAGTATTTTTGTTAATCCGCTGCAGTTTGGCCTTAACGAAGATTGGGAGCAGTATCCGCGCACCACTGAGGACGACATTAAAAAGCTGGAAGCCGAGGCCTGCGATTACCTGTTTCATCCCGACGAAAAAGAGATTTATCCCAACGGTATGGCCGATCAGGCTCGGGTTGTGGTACCGACAATGACTGATATACACTGCGGCGCGAGTCGCCCCGGGCACTTTGAAGGGGTCACCACCGTGGTGACCAAGCTGTTTAATATTGTCCAGCCCGACAAAGCGATTTTTGGCATTAAGGACTTTCAGCAGTTGGCGGTTATCCGGAGAATGGTCGAAGATTTATGTGTTCCGGTAGATATTATCGGGGCGGAGATTGCCCGCGATTACGATGGTCTGGCGTTGAGTTCGCGCAATAGTTTTTTAGCGCCGGATGAGCGCCTCAAAGTAAACCACTTGTACGAAATACTATGCTGGTGCCGTGATCAGATTTCGGGTCAAAATGGCGAGGCTGGGCGACGGGATTTTGCTGCGATAGAAGCGTCCGCCACGGAACAAATAGCCGAGCTGGGTTTTCGAAGCGACTATCTTAGTGTTTGTAATGCTAAGACTTTGGAGCCAGCCGCGCACGACGATAAGGACATCGTAATACTGGGGGCCATGTACACATCTGGTGCCCGTTTAATCGACAACGTCACCCTGACACTTAAGTAGGAGGAGGGTAAACCATGTTGAGCACGATGCTGAAAGCGAAATTGCATATGGCCGCCGTTACCCAGGCAGAGCTTTGGTACGATGGTTCCTGTGCTATCGACAGCGATCTATTGAAGCTTGCGGGTTTGCGTGAGTTTGAGCAAATTGACATATTAAATGTGAATAATGGTGAGCGCTTTACCACCTACATCATTAAGGCCGAAGCGGGTTCCGGTACTATTTCGATGAACGGTGCGGCGGCACGTAAAGTGCAAGTGGGTGACCGCGTTATTATTGCGGCCTACGCGCAGTTTACCGATGAAGAATTGGCTCGCCACGATCCCAAGTTGGTGTATTTGAACGACGACAACAGCGTCGAACGCACTACTAATACGATTCCGGTACAAGTCGTTTGCTGATTCCCCCGCCGTCTTCCTGACGCGGTTCAATAATAAACATCATTTAACAACGACCTTTAGCACCTGATAGCCACTTTGTTGGCTTTCGGCGCGGGGTCGGTTGTGCCAAAATGGCTGCCGCGAAAATTATTAAAAATGCCATTAGATTTCTTACACGGGGGAGTTATGTCCGAGGTTTCAGTGCATAAAGTACCAGCAGTTTGGGCAGAGCAGGCGCATATTGACAAGGCGCGCTACGATGACATGTACCAGCGTTCAGTAGCCGAGCCGGATGCGTTTTGGGCTGAGCAAGCCACCGAGTTTTTGCAGTGGGATAAACCCTGGTCTACGGTGTGCGATTACGATCTGCGCGAGGGCCGTGCCGCCTGGTTTGATGGCGGTGAGTTAAATGCCTCGGTCAATTGCGTCGATCGCCACCTGGATAAGCGCGCTGACCAAGCCGCGATTATCTGGGAGGGGGATGATCCTTCCGTCGATAAAACCATTACTTATCGTGAATTGTACGAAGAGGTTTGCCGGCTCGCTAATGTCTTGAAGACACGAGGCGTGAAGAAGGGTGACCGGGTGTGTATTTATATGCCGATGGTGCCCGAGGCTGCCTACGCCATGTTGGCTTGCGCGCGAATTGGTGCGGTGCACTCGGTGGTGTTCGGCGGTTTTTCTCCCGAGGCACTGAAAGATCGCATCCTCGACTCCGACTGTCAGGTAGTGATTACCGCCGACGAAGGTTTGCGTGGCGGCCGCGCCGTGCCGCTTAAAGATAATGCCGATAAAGCCTTAGCGCAATGTCCCAAGGTGCATACCTGTTTGGTGCTGCAACGCACGGGTGGCAATGTGCAATGGACCGATAAGCGCGATGTTTGGTATCACCAGGCGGTAGCAGCAGAGGCCGCCGAGTGCCCTGCCGAAACAATGGCAGCGGAAGACCCCTTATTTATTTTGTATACCTCCGGTTCCACTGGCAAACCTAAGGGCGTATTGCATACCACGGGCGGCTATTTGTTACAGGCCGCCATGACCCACAAATATACCTTTGATTATCACGACGGCGATATTTTTTGGTGTACCGCCGATGTCGGCTGGGTGACCGGGCACAGTTACATTGTTTATGGCCCGCTGTGTAATGGTGCCGTGACCTTAATGTTCGAAGGTGTGCCGACGTATCCCGATGCCTCTCGCTTTTGGCAGGTGATCGACAAACATCAGGTCAACCAGTTTTATACGGCGCCCACCGCCTTGCGCGCGCTGATGGGGGCCGGTGATCAGTTTGTCAGTTCATCTTCCCGCAGCAGTCTCAAATTGTTGGGCACGGTCGGTGAACCGATTAACCCCGAGGCCTGGGAGTGGTACTACCGGGTGGTGGGTGAGTCTCGTTGTCCCATTGTTGATACCTGGTGGCAAACGGAAACCGGCGGCCATATGTTGACGCCATTGCCGGGTGCGATTGATCTCAAGCCGGGTTCGGCCACCGTGCCATTTTTTGGTGTGCAGCCGGTGTTACTCGATGCCGAAGGCAATGAAATTGACGGTGCCGGTGAAGGCAACCTGGCGATTAAAGCGTCCTGGCCGGGGCAAATCCGTTCGATATTTGGCGATCATCAACGCATGATCGATACCTATTTTACGGCCTATCCCGGTTATTATTTTACCGGTGATGGCGCGCGCCGCGACGCCGACGGTTACTACTGGATTACCGGTCGAGTGGACGATGTGATGAATGTCTCCGGTCATCGCATGGGTACCGCTGAAGTCGAAAGTGCGCTGGTATTGCACCCCAAAGTCGCCGAGGCTGCGGTAGTGGGTTATCCCCATGATATTAAAGGGCAGGGCATTTATGCCTACGTCACGCTAATGAGTGGCGATCAGCCTTCAGAAGAATTGCGTAAAGAATTACTGGCGATGTGCGTGCAGGAGATTGGTCCCATCGCTAAGCCGGATGTGATTCAGTGGGCGCCGGGCCTACCCAAAACCCGTTCCGGAAAAATTATGCGGCGAATATTGCGCAAAGTGGCGGCCAACGAGTTGGATAATTTGGGCGACACCTCTACCCTGGCAGACCCTTCGGTGGTCGATGAATTGATTGAGAACAGGCATAATAAATAATAAATATTCTGGTCGTAAAGTTATGTTTTTATAAGACGCTGTTGTTTGGCGCTGTGTTTAAATAGCACTTTTAATATGATTATCTTTTCCGCTTCAAGCCTTTCGGCGTAGGTGGTGTAGGGTATCGTTAACCCTACTGTCAGTCGGTAAACTATTATATGAGCACCTTAAGTCGATATTTTTGGAAATCACTTGGGAAAAACCAGAGGGAGGCTTTGCTAGGGTTTTTGCCTGAAATTGCGCGTAGCGGGGTCGTGGATACTTTGCAGGGAAAGCCCTACCCGCGTTGCTTTATTGAAACCAGTAGTTTGTTTATCCATATTCCGAAATGTGCGGGTAGTTCTATTAGTGAAGCGCTCTATGGCGGGTATCTGCCGGGACACGTGTCGTCACTTTGGTATCAGCAAAGTTTCCCCGAGCATTATCAATCAGCTTTCAAGTTTTCAGTGATCAGAAACCCCTGGGATCGCGCCTATTCTGCCTATTCCTTTCTCAGGAATAACAGGGAGACTAAACGAGGGTCTGATTTCCATGATTATGTTGAGAAAGCTGATTCGTTCGGTGACTTCCTGGAGCAGTGGCTTACAGCCGAGACAGCGGAGAGACAGATACACTTTGTGCCGCAGTGGAAATTCATTTCTGACCGTTACGGGTGCATTAATGTCGATTATTTATGTCGACATGAAAATTTAGCGGAGAGTTTTCAATATGTGTGCGAGCGTTTGGGAATGGATGTTAATTTTTCGATGACAAATACATCGACTCGAGAAGCGAGTTACGTTGATCAGTACGATGCGAAAAGCCGCGATTTGGTAGCTCGAGTTTATGCTCGAGATATAAAGTTATTTGATTATCAATTTGGGGGATAAATTAATATCCTCTCTCAATCTTTTCCTCGTTCAACTTCTCCTCGTTCAATAATGCCCAGTTGAAATAAGGGTATGTCTTTGTCTGATGCTGGAGATTATGAGTTCTCTGCCTTGTCCCCCATTCGATGCGGTTTGGAAAAGCCACAGGTTGAATAGCATGCAGAGTGGTTGGTTTTAGGCGGTGGGTTATATGTTAAGTGGTTTTTTTAACCATGCGTCTGAGTAACTTATCTTGGAAGCGCTTAGCCCATGAGGGAGCATCGATTAAGTAATGCGTCAGGAAAAATTATCTGTTGATAAGCACTTAGAGGGGTGTGTCGAAAAACTGGCATATGTCTCGTACCCTGGGTGCCATGTGTCGAATATGGAAGCGAAGAGTTTCTAAATCCATGAAGCAATGCCCCGGTATGGTGGCCGTTTGATATTAATTACTTTAACTCTGTTTGTGATTTGTCTTAGGGTGAGCATTGGTACATTAAGGACGAAAAAAGCCTTTATTTTTCTTCAGGCGGCTCTGAAAAGGCATTAAGCTTGTCGATCCAAAATACCAACATCTAATACCGGTGAGGCGTCGATATGTTGAGCATCCCGACAGAATAGTGACTGTATTTCCCTGCATACTGAGAATGGCCTCTGTGCAACGGGGTGATCCAGACATAGGCGTACGGGTGCAGGTAGCGTGTGCGGGCTGGAGCGTAAATATGCTTTAGCGTACTATGTAATGATCTTACGCCTCCTTTTGGTTTAATTCCGGTTTATGGCCTTTAATTGGAGTTTCGACCGCTTAAAACTATTTGGATGACTAATTAATGGAGTCAGAGCTGGAGATTTTTTGCCTGGTTTAGAAAGTATTGTCCTTAGGTCGCCCACGCTCGAAGACGGTATGGCCGTGTTTCGCCTGGTTGAGAGTTGCCCTCCGCTGGATATAAATTCCAGCTACTGCAACCTCCTTCAGTGCAGTCACTTTGCCAATACCTCGGTCGCTGCCCAAATGAATGGAGCTTTGGTTGGCTTTATCTCCGGATATGCCATACCCGAGCGTCCGGACACCTTGTTTATTTGGCAGGTGGCCGTTGCCGAGCAGGCCAGAGGACTTGGGCTAGCGTCCCGCATGTTGACCCACATCCTTGCCCGTCCCCATTGCGTAGATATTGCTTATTTAGAGACCACCATAACCCAGGACAACTCAGCATCCTGGGCTTTATTTAGACGTTTGGCGAAGACCCTGCCAGCAGACTTCCAATCATCAGAGTGGATGGATAAAAATGCCCATTTTGCTGGGCAACACGACTCTGAAACCCTTGTACGTATCGGTCCTTTTAACTCACACAGTTAACTTGAAGTAAGAGAAGCCACATGAAAATTTTTGATGAGATTGAATCTGAAGTACAGAGTTATGCCCGCGCATTCCCTCGCGTTTTTAATCGCGCCAAAGGTGAGTTGATGTGGGACGAAGACGGTAATCAGTATTTGGATTTTCTGGCCGGAGCTGGAACCCTGAATTACGGCCATAACAACCCGCTGTTTAAAGAAGTATTACTCGATTACATCCAGAACGATGGCATCACCCATGGTTTGGATATGCACACCAAGGCGAAGGGCGAATTTTTACAGGCGTTTAATGACAAAATCTTAAAGCCTCGTAACATGGAGTATATGGTGCAGTTCACCGGGCCTACCGGTACCAATGCGGTAGAGGCTGCGATGAAACTCGCGCGCAATGTGACTGGCCAGCAAAACATCGTTACCTTTACCAATGGCTTCCATGGGGTGAGTTTGGGTGCATTGGCGGCAACAGGGAATTCTCATCATCGAGATGCAGCTGGCGTGAGCTTGATCGGTACGCACCGCATGCCCTATGACGGCTACCTGGGCGAGAATATCGATACCACAGAATATCTGGATAAGGTGTTGTCCGACTCCAGTAGCGGTATCAATTCACCCGCTGCGGTGATTGTAGAAACCGTCCAGGGGGAGGGTGGTATCAACGTTGCCAGCATTGAATGGCTGCAAAACCTACAAGCTGTCTGTAAGAAACATAACTTATTATTCATTGTGGATGACATCCAGGCGGGTTGTGGGCGCACGGGTGATTATTTCAGTTTTGAAGAAGCCGACATTGAGCCTGACATTATTACCCTGTCCAAATCATTAGGCGGTTACGGTCTGCCTTTTGCTGTGGTGCTTATAAAGCCGGAGCTGGATGAGTGGAAACCAGGTGAGCATAACGGCACTTTCCGCGGTAACAATTTGGCGTTTGTAACGGCTAAAGCCGCGATAGATAATTACTGGTCTGACAACCAGTTCTCCGAGGAAATTAAACGAAAAGGTCGGTATGTCTCCGAGCGACTTGAAAGCATTGTGAATCAATACGGTGAAGGCAACTTTACCGCAAAAGGGCGGGGTATGTTCCAGGGTATTAACTGCGTCAATGGAGATATCGCAGGAAAAATCACCCATAACGCCTTTAAAAAAGGACTTATTATTGAAACCAGTGGTGCCGATGATCACGTCGTGAAGTTCCTGTGTCCATTAATTATTAGTGACGAGAATCTGAAAAAAGGCATTGATATTGTTGAATCTTCGATTCGGGAAGTCTGCGCTAAAGAAGACGAAATGCCAGAAGAAAAAATGTATTTCGAGGTAGATTAAATCCTAAAGCTTAGTCACCCTAACGGCTAAGCATGCCATGTTTGTTGAACTAAAAAATTGAGGAAATGAGGCCGTTTATGATCGTAAGAAAATTATCAGATGCCAATCAAACGAATCGAAGAGTCGTTTCCCCAGACGGTAACTGGGAAAGTACGCGACTTTTGTTGAAAGAGGATCAGATGGGGTTTTCCTTCCATATTACCACCATCTATAAAGGCGCTGATTTTATGATGCATTACCAAAAACATCTGGAGTCGGTGTACTGCATGTCAGGCAAAGGTGAAATAGAAACTCTAGCTGACGGCAAAAAATATCCCATAGAGCCGGGCACCATTTACGTATTGGATAAGCACGACAAGCATATGTTGTGCGCTTTTGAAGAAATGACTATGGCTTGTACTTTTAATCCACCACTCAACGGCAAAGAGATACACAATGCCGAAGGTGCCTATGAGTTGGACGCGGAAACCATCGAGTAGTAAAGATTAACGTTGTGAGTGAGTAGATGTTAAAGCAGGCATCGGATGATTTTCTCGCGAGCGAAGCTGATGTATACCCGTCGAGAAATGGACAGAGCGCCAGGCTAGTCGGCAGGCAGGACCACATTTTGCGCTCAAGCACCTAGACCAGAACATATTTGTACAAGAAAAAATATTATTCCAGTTCCTAAATATTCCAGGCCCTAAATATTCCCGTCTCTAAATTAAAGGATCGATAATAAGATGCCTGTTTGACAGGGCAGCATTGTTCACAGCCGTAAAGCACGCTCACTACCCTTGTCTGTCGTTAGTGATATCTCCTTAGTGAGGTTTCCTTAGTGATACCTTCTTAGTGACACCTCCTTAATGATAAAAAAGGGGGGCGAATGACAGGTCTGCTAAACTTAACCATAAAATGGGCTTGATATTTGCACTCTCGCTCAACGAAGTCAGAATTGATTTGCCCGTTTGTGCTTCAAGATATATCTTCCATTTAGGAAAATAATAATGGTTTATTCGTTTGTTGGATTTTTATTGCTGTTTACATTAATTGGTTTGTCGTCTGCCTGGAGCAGTCGAGGTACCAAAGAGGATTACTATCTGGCTAGTGGTAGTGTGCGCCCCTGGTTAGTGGGTTTATCGGCAGTCGCAACCAACAATAGCGGCTATATGTTTATCGGTGTTATTGGTTACACCTATGCGACTGGGCTGGCTTCGATTTGGTTGATGATCGGTTGGATCGCTGGGGATTTCCTCGCCTCACTGTATGTACACAAGCGCTTGCGAAGAGCAACTGGCGAGAGTGGTGAAGTGAGTTATGCCGGCGTGCTCAGTAATTGGTATGGCCAAAAGCATTCCTCTGTGCAGCGCTTGATCGGAATAATCTCCCTGTTGTTTTTGTTGACCTATGCTTCTGCTCAGCTCGTCGCTGGGGGGAAAGCGCTGCATGTTCTATTAGCGTGGCCCCTATGGTCGGGTGCCGTTGCTGGAGCGGTACTTGTCAGCCTGTATTGTTTTGCCGGAGGTATTCGCGCATCGATCTGGACAGATGCCGCTCAGTCCATCGTGATGATTTTTGCGATGGGAGTGCTTTTGTTTGTCGCGTTAATGAATCTGGGGGGGCTATCCAGTGCCGTTGAGCAGATGCAGAGCGTGGAAGGGTTTATGGACTGGCTGCCAAAAGACCTGGTATTTCCCGGGTGGATCGGCGGAGCTCTGTTTATTGTAAGCTGGTTATTTGCTGGCCTATCCGTGATCGGGCAACCCCACATCATGGTGCGCTTTATGACACTAAACAACTTAGCGAGTATGCGGCTGGCCAAGGTGTGGTATTACTTATCGTTTACGCTCTTCTACTGTATGGCAACCGGTGTGGGCTTGCTTGCTCGCATCTATTTGCCCGATGCTGGGTCGTTTGACGCGGAGTTAGCCCTGCCAGTCATGGCGCAACAGTTACTGCCTTCGGTGCTTGTGGGATTAATGCTGGCAGGTATTTTTGCAGCCACCATGTCTACTGCTGATTCATTAGTGTTGAGCTGCTCGGCCGCCATAACTCATGACATTCTGCCGCACAAAATAGAGAAGACCTGGTTGTTAAAATTGGCGACCGTTATGATTACCGGTATCGCACTTTTACTCGCGCTCATGAATAATCAAAGTGTTTTCAGTATGGTGATCATGGCCTGGTCAGGTTTGGCCAGTGCGTTTGCGCCCTTGTTGATATTTTTATGTTTTGGCAAGCAGCCGTCACAATTTTTCAGCATTGCAGCAATGCTTGCTGGTTTTACTGTAGCACTGGTTTGGCGGTTATTTGGATTGCAGGGAATGGTTTACGAAGGCCTGCCTGGAATTTTGACAGGTATCATTATTTTATATGCCGGTTGCTTTTTTCAGGTCGGAGAAGCATCTGGGAATGCCAGCGTGGAATAGAGCCCATTGTCTTCGAAGAGATCAGGGCAAATAACTTGCTGGGTCTATATAAAAGAATATATGTTAGATCTATAAACAGAAATAAAGATGGTACCAGAGGCCGGACTCGAACCGGCACGCTTTTAAGGGCGCGGGATTTTGAATCCCGTGTGTCTACCAATTTCACCACTCTGGCACGGGCCGCGAATTATAGCAGCGGTAGTAGGGTGGTCAACGTGGAAATGCTTTATTTTCTGCGGTAGCGGCTATAGATACCCAAATGGGTTTGGTAAAATCCCGGTTTTCCGCTACGCTGGCGCGGTTTTCGTCACAACCACACCGCAATAATACCGTGAACCCTATGCGTCTTGACCAGTTTCACTACGACCTGCCCCCTGGTCTTATCGCCAACCAACCCACTGCCCACCGTACGGATAGCCGCTTGCTGGTATTAGACGGAGGCACGGGCGAGCTTGAGGACCACCCGTTTACCCGGCTGCTAGACCTGGTGGAGTCGGGTGATTTGCTGGTGATGAACGACACGCGAGTAATCCCCGCCCGCCTGTTGGGCAAAAAATCTACCGGCGGCAAGATTGAAATCCTGATTGAACGCTTATTGAGCGATAACACCGCGCTGGCTCAAGTTCGCGCCAGTAAATCGCCCAAGGCAGGGACAGAGCTGCTGATCGACGGCCAAAGCTCGGATGATCAAAGTGCTGATGATCAAGGCCCTGATAATCAATATAAGGCAACTGTTCTGGGCCGCGAAGGGGATTTGTTTTTATTAGAGTTTAGTGGCCGTTTGGTGGGGGAAGAGGGGAGTGATCAGCCATCGCTACTGGAAATACTGGAGGCCGTAGGCCACGTTCCTTTGCCGCCGTATATTGAACGCTCGGATGCAGAGTCCGATAAAGAGCGTTACCAAACCGTCTACGCAAACACGCCCGGTGCGGTGGCGGCACCCACAGCGGGGCTGCATTTCGACGAGGCGATGTTAACTCGCCTGCGCGATAAAGGCGTCAATATTGGCTTTGTCACTTTACACGTCGGCGCGGGGACGTTTCAGCCGGTGCGGGTAGAGAATATTACCGAGCACCATATGCACAGCGAGATTCTTGAGGTCAGCGCTGCGCTTTGCGAGCAAGTCGAGGCGACACGAGCAGCGGGCAAGCGGGTGATCGCCGTTGGCACCACCAGCGTGCGTTGCCTGGAAACGGCTGGCCGCAGCGGTAAAATGCAGCCCATGCAGGGCGAGACCGATATTTTTATCTATCCCGGTTATCGCTTTAAAATGGTCGATGCGCTACTGACTAACTTCCATTTACCGGAATCTACCTTACTGATGCTGGTCAGCGCCTTTGCAGGTTATCGTCACACGATGGAGGCCTACCGCGTGGCCGTAGCCGAGCGCTATCGCTTTTTCAGTTATGGCGATGCCATGTTTATTACTAACAACCCTCAGGCCCCTGAAGAAAAATTACCGTGACATTACTATCATGACCCGAAATTGTTTTATGACCTTCGAACGCACCGCCGAGGATGGCTTTGCCCGTCGCGGTCGGCTGAATTTCCCGCGCGGAGTCGTGGAAACCCCGGCCTTTATGCCGGTAGGTACCTACGGCACGGTGAAAGCCATGTTGCCTCGCGATATTGTCGATACTGGCGCGCAGATGGTGCTGGGCAATACCTTCCATCTGATGTTGCGGCCCGGCACCAGGGTGATTCAGCAACACGGTGATCTCCACGACTTTATGCAGTGGTCGGGCCCCATCCTCACCGACTCAGGTGGTTTTCAGGTGTTTAGTTTGGGTGATATGCGCAGCATCAGTGAGGCCGGTGTGGACTTTAAATCCCCGATCGATGGTAGCCCGGTGTTCCTCGACCCCGAGCGCTCTATACAAGTGCAGCGTGAATTGGGTTCTGATGTGGTGATGGTGTTTGATGAATGTACCCCTTACCCGGCAGACGAGAAGCAAGCTCGCGAATCTATGGAGTTATCCATGCGTTGGGCAGCGCGCAGCAAGCAGGCCCACGGCGATAGCCCCTCGGCGTTATTCGGCATTGTGCAGGGCGGCATGCACGAGCAGCTACGCAGTGAATCCGTACAAAGTTTGCAAGACATCGGTTTTGACGGCTACGCCATCGGTGGTTTATCCGTGGGCGAACCCAAAGCCGATCGGCTGCGCGTGCTCGACTGCCTGGCACCGCAAATGCCGGTGCAAGCCCCTCGCTACCTGATGGGGGTGGGTAAACCCGGCGATATTATCGATGCCGTGCTGCGCGGCATTGATATGTTCGATTGCGTTATGCCTACGCGCAACGCACGCAACGGCCATCTGTTTACCAGCACTGGCGTGATTAAAATTCGCAACGCTCGCCACCGAGAGGACACGGCTCCGCTGGACAGCGAGTGCGATTGCTATACCTGCCAGAATTTTAGTCGCGCCTATCTATACCATCTCGACAAATGCAAAGAGATGCTGGGCTCCCAGCTCAACACCATTCACAACCTGCATTTTTACCAAAAATTGATGGCCGATATCCGCGCCGCCATCGAAGTCGGCAATTTGCAGGGCTTTGCGCAGCAATTCCATTTAAAGCAAGCCCGCGCCGAGCAAGCTCAGGATTCGACTTAAAGTCCTGATACCTCAGCTCGATGCTCGAATTTGCCGGATAGGCCGTTGGTTGCAGTGCTCAATTGGCCTATAATCGCGACCTTTGTTCAGAGATGAAATAAGCGCCCGTATGAATCGTTACCCGCTGTGGAAATACCTGCTCATTGTTGTCGTCGTCGCTATGGGCCTGTTCTATGCTGCCCCCAACCTGTACGCGCCGGATCCCGCCGTGCAAATATCTGGGCAGTCGAGCGTCGCCATTGATGAAACCCTGTTAGCGCAGGCCACTCAGGCACTGGATGCGGCGGGTATTACCTACTCCAGCGTCGAACCCGGCGAGCGCAGCGGTCTTATTCGTCTGCATGAGCGCAAGCAGCAGTTGGCGGCGAAAACCGCTATTCAGCAAGCGCTGGGCTTTGACTATGTAGTCGCGCTCAATCTCGCGGCTACAACCCCGGCATGGTTGGCGGATGCCGGTGGGCAGCCAATGAAGCTGGGTCTGGATCTCTCCGGTGGTGTACATTTTTTAATGGAAGTGGATACCGCACAAGTGGTTGTCGCTTATTTGGAATCCCGCATTAGCGAATTTAAAGACGCTTTGCGTAAAGACAAAGCCCGTTATAAAACTCTGGATATTGCAGACGGGGCAGTGGTCGCCACCTTTATTAAAGCCGAGCTGCGCGAAAAGGCCGAAATCATTGCTCGTCAACGCGAGTTTAACGACTTCCTGCTCAGCACCAGTGAGCGCGGTGGCCGTTTTGTGTTAACGCTCACTCCCACAGAGGGAGCGATTCGCGAGCGCGAGGAATATGCGGTTACCCAAAACTTAACCACCCTGCGCAATCGGGTGAATGAGTTGGGCGTGTCCGAACCTATTGTCCAGCGCCAGGGTCGCAATCGCATTGTGGTCGAACTGCCCGGTGTGCAGGACACCGCCGAAGCCAAGCGCATTATCGGTAAAACTGCCAACCTGGAATTTCGTCTCGAGGCGGAATCCAACACCGTTATCGGGCGTGAACAATTTGAATTCCGCAGCGAAGGTTCGCGCGAACGCACGGCCTGGCTGGAGAAAAAAATAGTGATTGCCGGTGACAATGTCACCAACGCCGGTGCCGGTTTTGATGAGAACGGTGGTTCCCAGGTCAATATCACCCTGGACGGTCGTGGCGGTCGCGACATGCACAACGCGACCAAAAATAACGTGGGTCGGCGTTTAGGTGTGTTGTTTGTCGAGACTAAACAGCGCACCGAAGAACGGCGCGATGCCGATGGAGTGATGAAAAAAGTCCCCGTCAGCTATCAAGAGAAAAACATTATTAGCCTGGCCACCATTCAAAGTGCGCTGGGTGTGCAGTTTCGAGTAACCGGACTGGATGATCCTCAGGAAGCCTCCGACTTTGCTTTGCTATTGCGCGCTGGCGCCCTGGCCGCACCGATGACCTTTGTCGAAGAGCGCACCATCGGGCCATCTCTGGGCGCGGAAAATATTAATCTGGGTATTAAGTCGGTTCAGCTCGGCATGTTACTGGTGCTGGTGTTTATGCTGGTCTACTACCGGGTGTTTGGCCTGTTTGCCAACCTTGCCCTCGCGCTTAACCTGGTGGTACTGGTTGCAGTGATGTCTATTCTTGGCGCAACACTCACACTGCCCGGTATTGCCGGTATCGTATTGACGGTGGGTATGGCGGTGGATGCCAACGTGCTGATTTTTTCTCGCATCCGCGAAGAATTGAAAAATGGAGAAACCCCTCAAGGGGCGATCCACTCCGGTTACGAGCGGGCGATTGTGTCGATTTTCGATGCCAACGTCACCACTTTAATTGTCGCGGTTATTCTTTATACCGTGGGCACCGGGCCGATTAAAGGTTTCGCGGTGACGCTGTCTATCGGTATTGTTACTTCTATGTTTACCGCCATTATGGTGACACGGGCGCTGGCCAATTTGGTGTATGGCGCGCGTACTGTCGACAAACTTCACATTTAGGCGGATAGCTTATTATGGGCAAGAAAGCTATGAAAAATAAATCTCAAAAAACCAAAGCTCGGGAAACCAAAGCTCGGGAAACCAAAGCTGGGCAAACAAGCGCCATTCAAAATATGGCTGATAAGACCGGCGGAATGCGAAAAAATATTCCATTTATGTCGCAGCGAAAACTAAGCGCCGTATTTTCTATCGCGCTGTTACTGATTTCTATTGGCTCGTTAATCAGCAAAGGTTTAGTGCTGGGTCTCGATTTCACTGGCGGTACGCAAGTGGAAGTGGGTTATTCACAAGCAGTGGAAACCTCCGCTGTGCGTGGACAATTGATTGACGCTGGTTTTGAAAACCCGGTGGTGGCGCATTTTGGTAATGAAAGTGAAGTGCTGATTCGCCTGCGCAGCCAGTTCGATGCTAAAGCGGGCGATAAGCTCGGTGATCAGGTGCGCGCCGCGCTTGAAGCGAAACAGACACCCGATCAAGTTGTAGAAATACGCCGCGTTGAATACGTTGGCCCGCAAATTGGCGAAGAGCTGCGCGACAAGGGCGGTCTCGGCATGTTGCTGGCGCTGGGCGTGGTGATGCTCTACGTTGCCATGCGCTTTCAATATAAGTTCTCCATTGCGGCGGTGGCAGCATTAATCCACGACGTAATTATTACGCTGGGCGTGTTTTCCGTGCTCGACCTGGAGTTTGACCTCACCGTACTGGCGGCAGTGCTCGCCGTGATTGGTTACTCGCTCAACGACACCATTGTGGTGGCCGATCGCATCCGAGAAAACTTCCGACTGGTTCGAGAGGCTGCCTCCGAAGACATTATCGACGAGTCCCTGACCCAAACCCTGGGCCGTACAATTGTTACTTCCTTAACCACCTTGCTGGTATTGGCGGCGCTGTATTTTGTCGGCGGAGAATTAATTCATAACTTCTCCATCGCACTTATGGTGGGAGTGGTTATCGGTACTTACTCATCCATCTACGTCGCCGCCAATATGTTGCTGGTATTAAAAATCACCCAGCAAGACCTGATTCCCGCCGATCGAGATGTAGACGGTGCAGAGTTTGAGGGTTTGCCCTAGCGGTTATTGGGGCAGGTGTAAAAAAACAGCTTAACTACTTGCTCCGTAGTTAGGCTGTAGCTAAACCAAAAGAAAAATAAAAACGATTGATTTATTTCCTGGAATCAATATATTGGAAGCATAAATAACCCGGTATCAAGGAATGATATACCGCACAAGCCGCAAAACATCTCAAATCCAGTACATATGCCGCACCTGCTCTGTTGGGGAGCATAGACTGCATGTGCAGTTAGCTAATCGTTATGCACCTCAATAAAACTGAGGGGAAAAAAAATTAAAAAAGCGTTAGTTTTAGGTGCAAGTGGTGCCACAGGTCTACTGCTGGTGAAAATACTACTTTAGAAGGGTGTCGATGTTATCGCCATTGTTCGTGACGCGAACTCATTAATAAACATAGACAGCTCTCACCCGGGCCTGAAAATAGTTGAGGCAGAAATATCCGAAATGTCTGAAAGCGATCTTGCTCGGCATCTTTCAGGATGTGAGGTAGTGCTTTCCTGTCTAGGTCATAATTTAACGTTTAAGGGTATGTTTGGTCATCCCAGGCGGTTAGTAACGGATGCTATTAAAAAAGTAGTGAAAACTATCGAGTCTATTAATACTAATAAGAAATTTAAAATTATCCTGATGAATACAGTCGGTAATAGTAATCGCGATATTCCTGAGAAACCTCCGTATTCCCAAAGAGTTGTTGTTTCTCTGTTGCGCTTGTTGCTTCCTCCTCATGTGGATAATGAAAACGCTGCCGATTTTCTTCGTATTCAAGTTGGACAAAATAACAACGATATTGAGTGGGCAGCGGTTCGTCCCGATGGCCTCATAAATGAAGATCAAGTCAGTCAATATGGTATAAAAGTTTCGCCTGTTAGAAACGTAATATTTGATGCGGGTACAACTAGTCGTATTAATGTTGCGGATTTCATGTCTGACTTAGTTGTAAAGTCGGAGCTATGGGATGCATGGAAAGGCAGAATACCAGTCATTTATAACCGTGCATAACAAGGCGTTCGTTCGGGCACAAACTACCTGCGTACCGCATAGCTTGCTTAAAATAAAATGTTTTAAATCGAGAATATTGTCAATAATTTTAGATAGTTAGGCCTACGATAAGCTGCTTGTTTACAGGGGCGATTAAAAGGTCTATATTTAGATCTTAATAAAGGTCTTTTTTTGAGGCTTGGAGGAACAAAATGAGTAGCGTATCAAGAATGATGGCTGGCATGTCTGCTAGCATTACAGACTTTAAAGCCAATCCTAATGCAGTCATTAAGCAGTCGAAAGGCGAGGCCGTTGCTGTGCTTAAAAGTAACGAGCCATGCTTTTATGCTGTCCCACCAGAACTATTTGAAACTATGACAGAAGCTGTGGAAGACTTAGCGCTGCTAATGCAAGCTAATGCTCGTTTGAATGATAATAAGGAATTAGTTGAAGTAAGTCTGGATGACTTATAACTTAAAATTCCACACTGATGCCTTAGCAGAGTGGGAGGGGCTACCAAAATCAGATAGAGAATATTTCAAGAAGAAGTTAAGGGAGCGTCTTGAAAGCCCCCATATTCCAAAGTCGCGCCTGTCAGGCGGGAAAAACCTTTATAAGATTAAAAGAAAACGCCCGCCTTTACGATTAACCTATCATGTAAATGACAACGAGCTAATTGTTACAGCCTTGAGTGTAGGGAAACGAGATGGCGACGTTTATAAAGAAATGCTTAAAAGGTTTTCTAAATAATAAGGTACTTGGTTATGTTTGAAAACCTAAATAACGAGCTTAAAAACAGATATTCTCTCTATCATCTATTAATGAAAGTCACGGTGTCTTGCTTTTTAAGTGGCGTTATCTTCTTTCTAGTGATTTGGGTAGGTGTATGGTTTCAACTTGAATGGCTAAGAATTGGAGGGATGATAGCCTGTGGAGTATCAATTTTGATTGGTGTTGCGAGTAGTCTTGCGATGTTTTCAACGCTTATATTCTATTTGTTTCGGAATAGGCGCGCAAAAAATGCTGATGGTAATTAGAGAAGAATAAAAACCACTACGTCACCCAACGATTTTTCAGTATAGCAAACTACCAAATCTTAACCCGCTGCTCTGGCGGTAAATATAGTTCGTCTCCGGGTTTAACATCAAAGGCCTTATAGAAAGCGTCAATATTGCGAACCACGCCATTTACGCGGAATTTAGCCGGGGAGTGAGGGTCGGTTTTTACCAGGCGCTCGGTGAGTTCATCCCGCCGTTTGACGCGCCAGGCTTGCGCCCAGCCTAGCAACACCCGTTGTTCGCCAGTAAAGCCATCGAGGTCAGGAGAGGACTCCTGCGCTAGCTGATAGGCTTTTAAGGCGATGCTTAAGCCGCCGAGATCACCGATATTTTCGCCCAGGGTTAATTCGCCATTGAGTGTGAGTTCCGGCATAAGTTCGGGAAGTGGCCGGTAGTTGCCGTATTGTTCTACCAGGGTGCGGGTGCGGCTTTCAAAGCGCTGGAGATCTTCATCTGTCCACCAGCTTTCGAGATTACCTTCCCCGGTGTATTTGCTGCCCTGGTCGTCAAAGCCGTGACCAATTTCGTGGCCAATGACACCGCCAATACCGCCGTAATTCACCGCGTCGTCGGCATTAAGATCAAAAAATGGCGGTTGCAAAATAGCGGCGGGAAATACAATTTCATTCATGCCGGGGTTGTAATAGGCATTAACCTTTTGTGGCGGCATAAACCATTCGCTGCGATCAACGGCTTTGCCGAGTTTGTCCAGTTCGCGCTGGTGATTAAATAAACGGGCGCGGCGGATATTGCCGATCAAGTCGTCGGCGCTGATGGTGAGTGCCGAGTAGTCTTTCCACTTGTCCGGATAGCCAATTTTAGGAGTGAATTGATCGAGTTTTTGCAGGGCGCGTTGGCGGGTTTCTGCGCTCATCCATTCCAATTCATTAATGGAGAGCCGATACGCGGCGATCAGGTTATTGACCAAGTCGATCATGCGGGTTTTAGCTTCGGGCGGGAAATGTTTTTCTACATAGAGCTGTCCCAATAGCTCGCCCATGTTGCCATTGATACTGTTAACGGCTTTTTTCCAGCGCGGTTGCTGTTCGGCTTGACCACTGAGGGTTTTTTGGTAGAAATCAAAATCGGCGTTTTCAAACTCTGTGGGCAAATAAGACGCGTAGCTAACCAGCAGTTTGAAATATAAATAGTCGCGCCAGTCGGATACTTCAGTTTGTTGAAATACCTGATTCAGCGCCTTGATATAGGAAGGCTGGCGAACGATAAGGTGTTGCGGGTTTGAACGCGCACCCAGAGCGCTCAAAAATGCATCTACGTTGTAGTTACTGAGTGTGGTATTTAATTCTGGTGTGCTGACTTTGTTGTAGGTGTTATCGGCGTCGCGATTTTCTACCCGTGTCCATTGGTGTTCGGCAAGTTGGGTTTCCAGGGCGATAATGCGCTCCGCGGCTTGCATTGGTTCCGCTAGCTTTGCCAGGCTGAACAGTTTCTGGATAAATGCCCGGTACTTTTCGAGAATTTCCTGGCCGCGTTCGGAGTCATCGAAATAGTAATCTCGATCCGGCAAACCCAGACCGGATTGATTGAAATAGAGAATATATTGGGTGGAATCTTTGGCGTCCTGATCAACCCAAACACTCAGAGGTGAATCGACACCCAGGCCGTTGCTGGTGCCAAAATAGGCGGCAACTGCGTCGTGATCGGACAATGCTTTAATAGCTGAGAGTTGATCGGCCAGAGGGCTAAGGGCTTGCCTGCCTATTTCGGCTTCGTCGAGATAAGCCTGGTAGAAGTCGCCGATCTTTTGATTGGCGGGTTTAATATCTGTTGAGCTTTTGGCCTGCTGAGCGGCATCTTGAATAATAATTTTAAGTTGGGCCAAACTTTGTTCGTGCAGAACGCTGAACGAGCCCCAGGATGAACGGTCGGCCGGAATCTCCGTTGTTTCCAGCCATGTGCCATTTACATAGGCGAAAAAATCATCCTGGGGTCGAACCTCAGTTCCCAGGTTTGCTATATCAAGACCTGATGGAAGATTCCCTTTGCCCGCGACTGCGGGCTGAGAAGACGCTGCGTGACTGATATTTAGATCAATGCTATCTAGACCAATACTTTGTTGATCCTTGCCTTCTGAGTAAAGGCTGTCCGATGTTTCTTCACAGCTCGTTAACAAAAAGCTGGTTAACAAACAAACGGCAAACAAGCGTCCAGTAAAACCTTTAGTGTCTTGCAAAGGGAATATCCTTGGGGTCATTGTTATCAATCAGGTTGTTAACCAGATTATTCTTTATCAACGGCAAACTTGCCTGCACCAAAGGCAGCGATAAATAATAAACCGCCCATAATGGCGATATTTTTCATAAAGGCGATTTGCTCTTTAGATTGCGCGGCGGCATCTTCAATGCCCCAGTAGCCGTGGAACACAACGGTGACGGGGATCAGGAACAAAAAGATAATCAGTGCAACTTCTTTAGCGCGTACACCGGCCAGCAACATAATGCCGCCACCTAATTCAATAATAATGGTTAGCACCAGTAGTACGTCGGCCATCGGCAGTCCTTTCGATGCCATGTAACCAGAGGTGCCGGCAAAACCGGTGATTTTACTGATCCCTGCGGGGATAAATAAAGCGGCAATTAAAATACGTCCGAGTAGTGGTGCGAAGCTATTTATAGTGTTCATCATGGTGGTTCTCCGTTAGTTTATTGGTTTTGTTTAGAAGTTTTGGTTGTGACTTTTGTTGTGAACAGTAGCTATAACGTGAAATATTACATAAAACATGGCGCAAAAATAGTTTACCGCAGTTTTGCGATGGTCAGTAGTTGATCTTCGTCGCGATACAGATAGAGCACAAAGCATGCTGCTAACATCGGCCAGGCGGCGAAAAACAGCAGGTTGGGACCTTCGAATGGATTGGCATACTGCTGCCACGACGACAGTGTGGATACGCCGTGGAGGATGAATACTGCGCCGTAGGTAATGCGGCGTTTTACGCCCAATAAAAATCCGGCCAGTAACA
This sequence comes from Porticoccaceae bacterium, assembly GCA_036961295.1. Taxonomy (GTDB): domain Bacteria; phylum Pseudomonadota; class Gammaproteobacteria; order Pseudomonadales; family Porticoccaceae; genus JAGPUQ01. Next base: position 157,501 of record JBALVX010000001.1, read on the forward strand.
ACAGCTCGGCGACGGCGAGTACGGTTAGTAGCATGTCCCCGGCACTCCCTCCTAGATTGATGCCGTAGAATTTTTGATACACCTTGGTAGCGTGAGCCGGGTTAATTAACTTGTCGATGGTCCACATAAACATCACCAGAAAAATACTGATGCGTAGTGAAAATAGCGAAGCGGTCTTGCGGTTTATAGTCATTATTACCTCTTGAGAGTGTCTCCGGGTTTCTTACAGGTTTCAGATTCCAGATTCCAGATTCCAGGTTCCCAACTCATTGACCCAGCAATTCGGGCAGCATTAAGTCCAGGGTGAAATGGGTCAACAGTGTGACCACGATAACACCACTCAGGTTTAACCAAAACCCAACGCGCGCCATCGCGGGGATGGTGATCATCCCAGAGCCAAACACGATGGCATTGGGTGGCGTGGCCACCGGTAACATAAACGCACAGCTCGCCGCCATGGTTGCGGGTATCACCAGTTTTAGAGGTTCGATACCCAGCGCTGTGGCGATGGCCGCGACGATGGGGATTAATGCGGTGGTGGTCGCGACATTGCTGGTGAGTTCGGTGAGAAACATAATCAAACTCACGATCAATAAGGTCATCACCAGCGGCGGCACGTCACCAATGGCGGTGAGCTGGTAGGCCAGTAATTCGGCCACTCCGTTTTGGCGAATGGCTCCGGCCAGCGCCAACCCGCCACCCATAATAATCAATACGCCCCAGGGGACTTTGATGGCGGTTTCCCAGTCGATTAAAAAGCGTCGCTCGCGAATGTTTTCGGGGATGGCAAACAACAATAGAGCGGCAATAATGGCGATGCCGGTATCACTGAGCTGGCTTAAGGGTGGCCAGCTAACCAGCAATGGTCGGGTCATCCAGGCCAGTGCGGTGAGGACAAAAATAATCAGCGTTAATACCGCGCCCCGATTCCAGGCTTCGGAGGTCGTATCGATTGAGCTGTTATCGTCGTCCTCGACGTTAAAACGCTTAGGCAGAGGCAATAGCACGCGGGTCATTAACAGCCAGATAATCGGCACAAACACCACCACCAGCGGCACGCCGATTTTCATCCACTGGGCAAAGCTGATGGAATGGCCTAATTCGTTTTCGATAAACGATACCGCGAACATATTCGGTGTCGTGCCAACAATAGTGCCGATGCCACCGACGGATGCCGCGTAGGCGATACCTAGTAACAAGCACAGGGCGAAGCGTTTTTTGTGGGGTGAATCCGGTTCCATCGCGATGACGCTAAGTGCGATGGGCAACATCACAATGGTAGTGGCGGTATTGGTGATCCACATGCTGAGTGTGGCCGAGGCAATCATAAACCCGCCCACCAAACGGCGGGGTTCGGTGCCGACAATGCGAAGAATAAACAAAGCAAAGCGCCGATGTAGTCGCCAGCGTTCCAGCGCCAGTGCCAGAATAAAACCACCGAGAAACAAAAAAATAAGCGGGTGAGCGTAAGCCGCAGAGGTGTCTTTAATACCTTGTGAGCCGCTGAGGGGAAGTACTGCTAAGGGCAGCAGCGCGGTGGCGTAAATCGAAATGGCTTCGGTGAGCCACCAAACTGCCATCCAGGTGGCGAGCCCCGCGGTGATTTTACCCGGTAGACCCAACACCAATGCGCTGCCGTCGGCGGTAATGATTTGCTGCGGGGTAATGATGACGATGACGAGCGCCAGCAAAGGGCCGCCGATCAAGCCGTACCAGCGCAGGGGATGTAGGTTGTCGTCTATCTCGGGTGTTTGAGTCATGGTTTTCTTGAGTGATTGTTATTTTGAGTTAGGGTTATAAAAGCAGTCGTCGTAGGAAGGGGGGGTGATCAGAACCTACCTTCCCTCACCGGACTGGCCTAGCAACAGCCGCCACCCAGGCCGCCATCGTAGGGATCAACCCAGTGCGGCAAGCCGACTAATAATTGTTGTTTGGCCGCGACCTTGAGCGTAGCGCTGGGATTAATCACCAGCGGGCCATTGCGTGTCACTGTCAGCGTAGCCGTTTGGCCTGCAGCCAGTTTGCGTTCCCGGTCGCCGTCAAACGCGAGTATGCCTTCCCCGGTGACCGTGACCGGCGTACCTAGTTCGACAGGTTTCGCGCCACGGATATGGGCAGAGCGAAACAGACCCGGTGATACCGGTGCACGCAGTAATTTACCGCCTTCACTGTGAGCGCAAAAATCGACTTGCACGCCAAAGTCATCTTCAAAGTCGGAGGGGCACAGTAAGCCGCCCAGCGGCGACATGCCCACGGCGTCGGGTTCCGCTCGGGTGAGTAGCATGGTTGTCATCAATTCTGGCTCAAAGGGCCCAAGGTTGCCGATACGGTCGCCTTGCAGAAACAGCGCATCGACTAGCGCCAGGTCAGGCTCTTCGCCATCAATGTTGACCTCAATCATCTTGGCTTGCTGGGCTGCCTGCTCGCGAGTGACCTGGCCACTGGCTACCAGGCCCGCCGCCATGCCCGCAATGGTGGGTTCTATCCACAGCGGGAATACATTATTGGTGCCGGTGGATAGCGGCATCATCAGCACTTCTGGCCAGGCTTTGGTAACGATGCGGCTGGTGCCGTCGCCGCCCAATACGATCAATAACTCGCAACCCCGTTCACGCATCTCCAGCACACAGGCACGGGTGTCCTCGGCCGAGTGAGTAATTGGCGTTCGGACTTCCTCAATTTCGGCACCGATATTCATATGCTCAACCGCGCCAATGGCCAGGCGGCGTGGCTCCCAGGGCACCATGATTTTGGTACAGCCTGCGGCCACCGCGCCAACTACAATACGAGAAATCTGATTGCGCTTGTTTTCGTGGCTGACGGTGTCAGCGCGTGCGGTGAGGCGACGACAGTCGCGGCCCGACATGGGGTTAACAATAATGCCGATACTACTCATAGATAGCCCTGCTGAAATTGAAGTTAATTATTAGAGATGACCCATTATAGGGCAGGTGCCTGTTTTGTATCAGCTGTCTAAAACCAGCTGGCTAGTATGAGACAGGGTAGCAAGCATGAGACATACTGATACAGGATTATAGTAATCGATGACTTCGACATGTTACGGTTTTCAAATGAGACGTCAAAAGAGCGCATGACATGAAAATATATCTTTGTTCTGAAGGCTTTCGCCGCATCCGCGAGGTTTTGCAAAAACACCTGCCCGATGACGAGGTGCTGGAATGTGCTCCAGATAAATTAACGCAACAAGCCAGTGATGCCGAGGTGTTGATTCCCACCCTGAGCCCGCTCGGCGCGGCGCAACTCGCCCTGCCAAACCTTAAACTGGTGCAGCAGTTTGGAGCGGGCCTGGATGCCGTCGATATCGCAGCGGCTACGCGCAACGGTGTCCATGTCGCTAATGTCCCTGCGGCGGGAACCGGCAATGCCGAATCGGTGGCCGAACTGACTATTTTATTCATGCTCGCACTTGCCCGGCAGTTTCCTAAAGCGCAGGAAAGTATCCGCATGGGGCAGTTAGCAGAGGCCACAGGCTGGACATTAAAAGGCCGAACCGCGGTGATAGTAGGTTACGGCGGCATTGGTCGAGAAATAGCGAAGCGTTTATTGGGATTTGAGATGAGAGTTCTAGCCGTATCCAGAAGCGGCCCCAAAACCAGCGCGCAAGAAGCCGAGGTTCCGATACACGGACATTACCCTCAAGAGGGTTTGCACCAGGCGCTCGGTGAGGCAGATTTCGTATTATTAGCCCCGCAGCTTAACGACGAAACTCGCGGCTTAATGGGCAGTAAAGAATTCGCCTGCCTCAAACCCACCAGCTTTGTGGTTAATGTCGCTCGCGGTGCAGTGATCGACTACGACGCTTTGTTGACCGCATTAAAAGATAAAAAAATAGCCGGGGCCGGACTCGATGTGTTTTGGCAGGAGCCGATTGATCCCAAAGACCCGTTATTACAGTACAACGTCATCGCCACTCCCCATATAGGCGGAGCCACCGACTTAAGTTTTACCGGCATCGCCGGTAAGGTCGCAGAAAATATTGAGCGGCTTAAGCGGGGGGAGCTGCCGAATAATTGTGTGAATAGTGATTTATTGGACTAACTAGTAGCGGTCCGAAATGGACAGGCGATCTGGATGATATGGGGTAGCTTTTACCGACTGAGCTAACACCTGTTAGGGCTTTTGCTCCCACGAAATATCTACTTTACGATGCTGTGAGATACAGTCGCGAAGATATAGATTAATTAAGCTTTGGTAAGGCACACCTGAATCTTCTGACATATCCTTAAAGTAATTGATAACATCCTCGCCAAGACGCATTGTTACTGGCTTTTTGAGTTTTGATGCGTATGGATTTTTACGCGATTTCATTTTAGATAAATCATATTCTTTTTTCATTTTGCGTCACCTTTATAGAACTTGCGCTCTTTTGCTGTGGCTTTACGTGCCGATATGATTCGAATTTAATTATAAATACATTGTATGTACGTTTGAGTAAGTGTCAAGTTCCCTGCTGGATAGTAGGGGAATCACACTTAGTATAGGATTGCGTTAATTGCAGGTAACAGGATAGAACTTTTTGAATCAATCATTTTTTAGAAAACTCCATCGTTGGCTCGGCGTTATCGCGGCAATCCAGTTATTTATCTGGATGGGATCAGGCTTGTTTTTTGCCGTGATGCCGATAAATGACATCCGTGGTTCGTATTTGCTTGAGCAGCCCGCAGTTTTTCGGCTGGGGCATGTGAAGCTGGTTTCACCGAGTTCCCTAGTGAGTCAACATCAGGAGTTATCAACGGTGAACCTGGATCAGGTGCAGATCGCGCAGCGCTTAAATACCCCGATCTATATGGTTGAAGCCGAAGCGGGATGGTTGGTGTTTAACGCGGAAACAGCGGAGAAGTTAGCACCGCTGACGGAGCAGGAAGCGCGTGTACTTGCATCTAACAGTACGCGCTTGCCGGTTCGATCGATAAGTTGGGTGAGCGCAGTGGAGCCCGGTAGCGAGTATCGAGGGGGTGAGTTACCGGCGTGGAAGGTCGAGCTGGAAGGCGATGCGCACGCAAACCTTTGGCTTGGCGCTAACAGCGGTAAAGTAGAAGCCGTGCGCACCAACAACTGGCGAATCTACGATTTCCTTTGGAGTTTACATATTATGAATTACGGCGACCGGGAGGGTTTTAACTCCTGGCTGCTCAGAGGCTTTGCCCTACTTGGCGTGGTCACCATCGTTTCCGGGATTGTTTTGTTTGTTCTTTCCTTAGTTCGGAGAAAGTAGCGCGGCGAAAATAGTCCGGCGAAAGCAGCGCGGTTAAAATAGTCGAGTAGACGTTTAGCTTACCGCTCCCGTGGTGCGCACACGTTTTGCACCTTTTACTGGTTTGGCTTTTAGCTCGGCGCGGCGAGCATTGGCACGCAGATCAATGGCGTTTTTTGCCGCAATCAACAGCCCGGTAATTAGAAAAGCTCCGGGTGGTAGTACCCAAATTAGAAAGCCGTAGTTGTCGCCGAACAGTTGTAACTTCCAGCTTTGTGCCACCGGGCCAAATAATAATTGCATGTCGGCAAACAGGGTGCCGCTGCCGAGTATTTCCCGAATGGCTCCCAGCAATACCAGCACTAATCCAAAGCCGAGGCCCATCATTAAGCCGTCGATGGCGGCCGGGAATACGCGGTTTTTACTGGCGAAGGCTTCTGCGCGTCCGAGAATGGCGCAGTTGGTGACGATCAGGGGAATAAAAATTCCGAGAATTTGAAATAGCTCGTAGGTGTAGGCCTTCATTAATAGTTCGGTACAGGTGGTGAAGGTGGCGATAATCATCACAAAGGCGGGAATGCGAATCGCATCGGTGACGCCGCCGCGAATTAACGAGACAGCGATATTGGAGCCCATCAATACCGCCAGGGTTGCCAAGCCGAGGCCGAGAGCATTCACCACCGAGCCGGTGACTGCGAGCAGGGGGCACAGGCCGAGTAATTGCACCAGGGCGGGGTTGTTGTTCCACAGGCCGTTGCCCGTAATTTCCCGATAGTTGATTTCGGGACTGGGTTCGGAGCTGGGAATAGTGCCTGGAATAGTGTCTGAAGTAGTGTCTAGGGCTGAGTCATTCATGGTTGGCTTCCCAGATTTTTTTGGGTAGGGAGTTTGGCAGGGGGTTCGGCGGGGAGTGCTGCTTGCTGAATTAAACGCTTACCGTCATCGCGGTAGTAATTCAGGGTTCGGAATATCTGTTTTACCACCGCTCTTGGCGTGATGGTCGCGCCGGTGAATTGATCGAAATCGCCTTTGTCTTTTTTAACATTCCAACGGGATGGGCTGGGGTTGTGCAAAGATTTTCTGTTAAAACCCAAAATCCAGTCGTGTTTTTTGAGGTCTACTTTATCGCCCAGCCCGGGTGTTTCGGCGTGGCTTAGTACCCGTACTCCGGCAATGCTGCCGTCGATGTTCTCGCCCAGGTTTTCACCCACGTTAATGCCCACAATAAATTTAATATCGCCACTGTAACCGTCGGCAGCGACGGCGGGAACAATAATTCCGATGAGTTTGCCGTCTTGCCGGGCGATATGAATATCACCACCGGCTTTGAGCCCCAATGTTGGCCAGTAAGATTGCGGTACGGGCAGGGTGTCGATAAGCAGATCGTTGTTGTGGCGCTCGACGGGAATTATTTCAAACAGGGCTTTTTGTGCAGCTTTGCGCTCGGAGTGTTCAATTTTTTCGCGGGTAGATAAATAGGTGCCGCCGAGCAGCGCGGTGGTGATCAGCGCAAATACCGCGAGGGTGAAACTATTTTTCCGGATGGCGCTTAGCATCGCCCTTAATCCTTTTTCTGTAGCGCGGAACGTGCGCGGTCATGCCCGTAGGTGCGGGGCACGGTGTAGTAGTCGATAAAGGGCGCGGCAAAATTCATTAATAACACTGCGAAGGCGAGGGCGTCGGGATAATTCCCCCAGGCGCGAATAACAAACACCAGTAGTCCGATTAAGCTGCCGTAGATCAGTCGCCCTCTGTTACTGACGGCGGAAGTAACCGGGTCGGTAACAATAAAAAACGCACCTAACATGGTAGCTCCGCTGAGCAGGTGCAAACTGAGTGGTCCCTTGCTGGCGGAGCTGCCACCGTCGAAACAAAACCACGTCATCAGCGCTAAGGTGCTCAACATGGCGACGGGGGCGTGCCAGGTAAAAATGCGCCGCGCCAATAAATAAATGCCACCGGCTAAAAAAGCCAGGTTGACGGTTTCCCAGCCGATGCCCGCTAAATCGCCTTGTACGAAGAGTGCTTCGCTTTTATAAAATTGTTCGACTAACTGCCCGGTGTTTTGTTTAAACACATCGAGTGGTGTGGCCATGGTAAAGGCGTCGATGGGCTCGGCGGCCAATATGGGGAAAACGATTTGCAACGATGACCATAAACTCGGGACATCGACACCTTCTGGCAGCAGAGGCCGAGGCGCGGGCCACATTGTCATCGCGACCGGGAAGGAAATCAGCAGAACTACGTAACCCACCATGGCGGGATTAAAAGGGTTGTAGCCGAGGCCGCCGTAGAGGTGCTTGGCCATAATCATCGCAAACGCGGTGCCGGTAATCACCAGCCACCAGGGCGCTAGCGGTGGCAGCGCGAGACCGAGTAAAACGGCGGTCACTAGGGCGCTGCAGTCTCGCAAGTAGAACATTACCGGGCGCTTGCGCAATTTTAAAATGGCGGCTTCGCAGCTGATGGCGGTGATACAGGCGAGGGTGATATTAATTAAGGTGCCCCAGCCGAAATACCAGGTCAGTGCGGCCATGCCGGGTAGCGTGGCTAATAGTAATTGCTGCATCACCCAGCTAGTACTTGCCCCTTCGCTGGTGTGGGGAGACGTGACTTGAGTCAGAGCCATTAGACGTCGTCCTCAGATGGGCCTTGTTGGGCGGGTAAAGCGTCCAGTCGAGCGTTGATGTCCTGGTGTTGCAAACGGGCACCTTCGATTTTAGCCAGTAGCGTATTGTTTTGATCCGCAGTGCGGGGATCGTCTGTGCTATCCGGATTGGCCAGTTGCTTCTCATAGCGCTGCAATTTACTTTGTGCGGCGCTTAATGCGCGCTCCAATTTTTGGCGTTGTTGCTCGGGGCTGGTTTGAGTGTTTTGTAAGCGAGCCATGGCCGCTTTAACTAAATCAGATTGGCCGCTGTCTGTAGTTGAATTGTTAGAGCTGTTCTCAGGGCTGCTCTCAGAAGTATTCTCAGAGCTGCTATTTGAGGTGCTGCCGGACACTTTTTCTGTGGACGCGTTTTGCTTGGCAAGCGCAGCTGCTCGGCGAGCTTCGCGACGAGCAATTTTTTCCTGTGCTTCTTTCTCAATGCGTTGCTGGTGTGTTTCAAAGCGTTGGCGGGCGCGGTCGGCGATAATTTTGTCTTTTTCGTGCTGACGAATTTCACCTTTAGAGGCGCGATAGTATTGCACCAAGGGAATATTACTTGGGCACACATAAGAGCAGGCCCCGCATTCAATACAATCGAATAAATTATGGGCTTCCAGGCGCTCATGGTTTTGCGAGCGCCCGTACCAGTACAATTGTTGAGGTAGCAAAGAAGCCGGGCAGGCCTCGGCACACAGCCCGCAGCGAATGCAGGCCTGAGCAAAATCGTTGGTGGGTAATTCGCTTTGGTCCGGCGCTAAAATACAATTAGTGGTTTTAATCAGGGGTACGGCAGTGTCGGGCAAAGTGAAGCCCATCATCGGGCCACCCATAACTAAGCGCGAACACTGGGCTTCATCCACTCCGGTTGCCGATAATACGTGGCTGACGGGCGTGCCTATCAATACCCGGTAATTGCCGGCTTGTGCGCAGGCCTTGCCGGTTACCGTAGTGATACGCGAAATTAAGGGAATGCCTTCGCAGACGGCCTGTTTAATGGCGAAGGCGGTGCCCACGTTTAAACACACAATGCCTAGTTCGGCAGGTAATTTTCCGCTGGGCACCTGGGTGCCGGTTAATATTTCGATTAACTGTTTTTCGCCGCCGGAAGGATACTTGGTGGGGATTTCAATCAGCTCAATATTGCTGTTATGCAACTGTGCCGACAAGGCGTCCCAGGCTTCGGATTTATTATCTTCAATGCCGATTAATACCGATTCCGGTTCGCCGAGAATGTGGGCGAGTATCTGGATGCCGGTAATGATTTCCTCGGCGTGTTCGCGCATCAGCATATCGTCGGCGGTGATATAGGGTTCGCATTCCGCTGCGTTAATAATCAACGTGTCTATTTTTTGTTGCGGATGCAATTTAATGGCAGAGGGAAAACCCGCGCCGCCCATTCCGGCAATGCCGGCATCGCGAATATGCTTAAGCAATGTCTGCGGTAACTCGTCGTGAAAATCTTTGCAGCCGCTGTGGCTTATCCAGCGTTCTTCGCCATCGGGTTTTATCACAATGCACGGGGCGGACATCCCGGAGGAGTGAGGTATCAGGTATTCGTTGATATCGGTAACCACGCCGGAGGTGGGGGCGTGCACCGCTGCGCTTACCGGGCCAAAGGCTTCGGCGATGAGTTGACCTTTGAGTACCTGCTCGCCGACTTCCACGATAGCCTGCGCGGGTACGCCGATATGCTGACTTAAGGGCAGTATCAGTTGATCGGGCAGAGGGAGATCGCGAATCGGTGCAGTCGTGGACTGACGCTTGTTTTCCGGCGGGTGGATGCCGCCGTGGAAATCGTGGATTTCCCGCACTTCAATAGTCTGGGCAATCGCATCAGCGTTGTTCGAGACTGTATTCGAAGTGAATCCCGGTGGACGATCAGACTGTTCCGTTTGCGGAGTTTGCTTACTTGCTTTATGGCCTAAAGAAGAATTCATGCGGCCACTTCCCCGCGCCGATCACTGGCAATCAATAGGCTTTCCGCAGGCTCTGGCGTTTGCCAGTGCCAGTCGACCATAGTGCTGGCAATCGGCAGCATATCGATGCAATCCACCGGGCAGGGTTCTACGCACAGATCGCAGCCGGTGCATTCATCGGCGATCACGGTGTGCATTAATTTGGCGGCACCGAGAATTGCATCTACCGGGCAGGCGACGATGCACTTGGTGCAGCCGATGCATTCGTCCTCGCGAATATAGGCAACGGTTCGTACTTCGCTTTCTTCGCCGTGTTCTTCGTCCAGGCTGGGCGCAGGCACATCCAGTAAATTTGCGATGGCGTCGATGGTGCCCTGGCCACCGGGCGGACATTTATTGATGGCATCGCCATTGATGATGGATTCGGCATAGGGTTTACAGCCGGGGAAGCCGCACTGGCCGCACTGGGTTTGTGGGAGGAGCGCATCGACCTGTTCGACCAGTGGATTGCCTTCAATTTTGAATTTAATCGAGGCATAGCCCAGCACCGCGCCAAATATTGCGGACAGGCTAACCAGCGCGGCTAATGCGGTAAGTAGCGGGGATTGGGTAAGGAGTTCAATCACGGTTATTTCATACCAGTCCGGCAAAACCCATAAACGCCAGGGACATCAAACCCGCCGTAATCATGCCGATAGCGGCACCGCGAAACGGAGTGGGCACATCCGCTGCCGCCAATCGTTCGCGCATCGCGGAAAATAAAATCAACACCAGGGAGAATCCCAGAGCGGCACCGAAACCGTAGAGCGCGGATTCCATAAAGGTACGCATTTTCGCGGTGTTTTGCAGGGCGACGCCGAGCACGGCGCAGTTGGTGGTAATGAGTGGCAGAAACACGCCCAGCACCCGATAGAGCAGCGGACTGGTTTTTTCGATAAACATTCTGGTGAACTGCACCACCACCGCAATCACCAAAATAAAGGCGATGGTTTTGAGGTATTCCAGGTGCAGGGGAATCAGGATCCAGGCGTTGACCATATACGAGCTGATGGCGGCCAGTGTCAGCACAAAGGTCGTCGCCGCCGCCATGCCGATAGCGGTTTCGAGTTTATTTGAGACGCCCATAAACGGGCACAGGCCGAGGAATTGGGCCAGGACAAAATTATTAACCAGGATGGTGCTGATTAATATGACGAAAAACTCTGACATTGTGGGTACCTGTCCTTATACCTGCCTTTAAGCGCAGATTATCCGGGAAGCGGGCCTGCCATTCCAATAATAGATAACGGAGTTTTTAGGCGATTTAGTAATAACCAGATCGCCCATGATCGTGCCAGATACTTGTCTGCGTCTCAATACGGCCGGGTTCCAAATACGATCCCAGTTTTAAGTAATACGCTGACCTGGCTGCGCGCCGCTATCGGGGCTGAGCAAGTAAATACCTTCGTCATCACCGGCAGCCAGTACCATGCCTTCGGACAGTCCAAAACGCATTTTGCGCGGCGCGAGGTTGGCGACCATGACCGTTAAGCGACCTTCCAGGTCTTCGGGTTTATAGCTCGACTTGATCCCGGAAAACACATTGCGGGTTTCGCCGCCGATATCGAGGGTGAGCTGCAAGAGTTTGTCTGCACCTTCTACGGCTGTTGCCGAGACGATTTTTGCCACCCGTAAATCGACCTTCATAAAGTCGTCGAAGTTAATTTCGGCGGCTATGCTTTCTACCGCAGGGATGTCTGCGGCAGGGTTTTCAGTGCTGGGGGTGTTGATAGCAGGTGCCTCCTCTTTACTGGCATTAATCATCGCGTCCACTTTATCTTTGTCTACGCGCTGCATCATCGGCTTAAAGGTTTCGATAGTGTGGCCGAGCAGGGGTTCAATAGTCGCATCCCAAATCAAGGGGTCGTTGAGAAAGACTTCAGCCTGAACAGCGACAGCCGGTAACACCGGTTTTAAGTAGATGCACAGGGCGCGGAATATATTGATACCCAGCGAGCAGATGCCCCGAACCTCGGCAGCTTTGTCGGGGTCTTTGGACAGTTTCCAGGGTTCTTTTGCGGCGATGTATTCATTGGCCGCGTCGGCCAGCGCCATAATTTCACGCATGGCTTTGCCGAAATCCCGGTTTTCATAATGGTTGGCGATGCTTTCCCCGCCGGCGACGGTTTGTTCCCAGAGCGCGGGTTCGGCAAGGGTTTCGTCGAGCAGGCCGTCGTGATCCCGGGTAATAAACTTGGCGCAACGGCTGGCGATATTGACAACTTTACCGACCAAATCGCTGTTCACCCGCTGCACAAAGTCTTCTAAATTAAGATCGAGGTCTTCAACGCCAGAGGATAATTTGCCCGCAAAATAATAGCGTAAATATTCGGGATCGAGGTGTTCCAGATAGGTGCCCGCGTTGATAAAGGTACCGCGGGACTTCGACATTTTTTTGCCGTTGACCGTCAAAAACCCATGGACACAAACTTTCGTGGGCGTGCGGTAACCCGCGCTTTCGAGCATGGCGGGCCAGAACAGGGCGTGGAAGTTGACGATGTCCTTGCCGATAAAGTGATATAGCTCGGCGGTGGAATCGCGCTGCCAGAAGTCATCAAAGGCAATGTCTGTACGCTCACAGAGGTTTTTAAAGCTGGCCATATAGCCGATGGGAGCGTCGAGCCACACGTAAAAATACTTGCCCGGCGCATCGGGAATTTCAAAACCGAAGTAGGGTGCGTCGCGACTAATGTCCCACTCTTTTAAACCAACGTCCAGCCACTCGCGGAGTTTATTGGCGACTTCCGGGGCAACATGGCCGTCACTGATCCACTGACTTAAAAAATCGCTAAAGTCGGGTAAGGTGAAAAAATAATGGGCGGAGCTTTTTTCTACCGGGGTCGCGCCAGAGATCGCTGATTTGGGATCGATGAGTTCGGAGGGCGAGTAGGTAGCACCGCAGACTTCACAGTTGTCGCCGTACTGACCTTCCGCTTTGCAGCGTGGGCAAGTGCCGACAACGTAGCGATCCGCCAGAAACAGCTGTTTTTCGGGGTCGTAGAGTTGGTTGATCTCACGCGTCGCAATGTGGCCGTTGTCGCGCAAACGCAGGTAGATGTGCTCGGAGAGCTCCCGGTTTTCCGGGGAGTGGGTCGAGTGGTAATTGTCGAACTCGATCAGAAAGCGGGAGAAATCGGCGCGATGTTCGGCGTTGACCCGCTCAATTTGTTGTTCGGGACTAATGCCTAGCTCTTCAGCTTTGAGCATAATGGCAGTTCCGTGAGCATCGTCGGCGCAGACGTAGTAACATTCGTGCCCGCGCAATTTCTGAAAGCGCACCCAGATATCGGTTTGTATGTATTCCACCAAATGGCCGAGATGAATCGCACCGTTGGCATAGGGCAATGCGCTAGTTACCAGGATGCGGCGTTTAGTATCGTGTGAACTCATTGATCGGGGTCTACAGTTAGGTTTAACAAAATTTAGGTTTAACGAAATTCGGCTTTAAAAAAGCGGTTTTTTTTAGGGAAAGGCGATAACTCGTCACTGCCTAAAGCAGCGGCGATTGTAGCGGTTTTACGGTTTTTAATCATCAAACATCAATAGTTTAGAGGCGGTTGTAATGGCTCAAGCAGGAACACCAGCACCGGGAGCAGCGCAAGGTGTGCCGGAAGGTTTAAGCACCGTGGCAAATATTGTCGCGGTGGCCTCCGGTAAAGGCGGCGTGGGAAAATCTACCACCACCGTTAATTTGGCCCTGGCTTTACTGGCCGAGGGGCAGCGAGTTGGCGTGCTGGATGCGGATATTTACGGGCCGAGTATCGGCATGCTGGTGGGAGTGCCTCAAGGTACTCAACCCAAAATCGTTAATGGCAATACCTTTGTTCCGGTCGAGGCCCACGGTTTAAAAACCAACTCCATGGCCTATCTAGCTTCGGATAGCACACCGATGGTGTGGCGCGGGCCAATGGCTGGGGGCGCTTTAACCCAATTGCTCACGCAAACTTTGTGGGGCGAGCTGGATATACTGCTGGTCGATATGCCGCCGGGTACCGGCGATATCCAACTGACGTTGGCGCAAAAAGCCGAGGTCGCCGGCGCGGTGATTGTTACCACGCCTCAGGATCTCGCCTTACTTGACGCCCGCAAAGGCATTGAAATGTTTCGCAAGGTTAATATTCCGGTGTTGGGTGTGGTGGAGAATATGGCACTGCATATTTGTTCGCAGTGTAATCACGCAGAACCGATTTTCGGTGAGGGCGGGGGTGCTAAAGTCGCTGGGGAATACGAAGCCGAGTTACTGGGTTCGCTGCCTTTGGATCGCCGCATACGCGAAGGTGATGCGGGTCAGCCAATTACGGTTGCCGAGCCGGAAGGTGATATCGCTAAGAGTTATCGCGGTATTGCGCGGGCGTTGATCGCCGCTCTCGAAGGTGTGGACACCGCTGGCCCGGAAATTATTATCGGGGATTAGCGGGATAAAAAACCGTGATAATTCGAATATTATTTTTTTGATATCATTTTTTGATATCACTGATGAGAGGAGATTGAGTTGAGTATTAAGCCTGACAAGTGGATCCGCCGTATGGCAGAAGAGCACGGCATGATCGAGCCGTTTATCGAACAACAGGTGCGGCAACCCGACGCCAATGGCGACAAAGTGATTTCCTACGGGGTATCGAGCTACGGTTACGACGTGCGTTGTTCCGAAGACTTCAAAATCTTCACCAATGTGCATTCGGCGACGGTTGATCCGAAAAATTTCGACACCAATAGTTTTGTGGATTTCAGGGGAGATAGCTGCATTATCCCCCCCAACTCCTTCGCGTTAGCGCGTACTGTGGAATACTTCCGCATCCCTCGCAACGTGCTGACCATTTGTCTGGGTAAGTCCACCTATGCCCGTTGCGGCATCATCGTCAACGTCACCCCGCTGGAGCCGGAGTGGGAGGGTCACGTTACTTTGGAATTTTCCAACACCACCACCTTGCCCGCCAAAATTTACGCCAACGAAGGCGTGGCGCAGATGTTGTTTTTTGAATCGGACGAAGAGTGCGAGGTATCCTACAAGGATCGCGGTGGTAAATATCAGGGCCAGACCGGGGTGACTTTACCTAAAACCTAAGCCGAGAACTTGATAGGGCTGTTGCGGATCGATCCCTCGATAAGCAAGGGCTTTTTGATCTGCTGGGTAAGACCTGCTAAGTAAGATCTGGCCGGTACTCACCGCGACCCGGACATGCCTAAGTACCCGCCATTATCGTTTGCTTTTTTGGGTGAACCTTGTCGCCAATAATCAAGCTGGTCCTCAAGCGCCGGTAGATGCTGCGCAGAGCCCTCTGGTTTTATAAAAAAATAGCCGCATTTTGCTGCCAAAAAACTGGGTTTGCCGCCCTCTAAAAGCGTGATGCCCGTCACACTTTTAGTGTTTGCTGTGCCTGTTTATCCGCTTTTTAAACCGTTCGTCTTAGTATCTGAGAAAAGCCCCTCGTTATGCTATAAAATTCAATAGCTCAGAATAGTTTTTAGAGCAAACTCTCGCAGTGTTCAGAACCCCATGGATTGGTTTCTGTGGAGCGGATTTATCGGTGAAATTTTAATAGTAAAGCTGGCCAGGAACATGTGCCAGTTGTGCTAAAGAAAGTGGCCGAAAACCACCTCGATTAGGGGCGAAATCCAGGGGTACTGTAGTGACAACCGTAAACCCAAACAGTCGAATATCGACCAGCCGCGCGCTCGCGCGGCTGGTTTTGTTCGTCCTGGTGTTTATGGTTGTTCCAGTACAGGCCGCACTGTTCGACCAAACGATTACCATCAATGGCACCTTTGGCGACTGGACCTCACCCAATAATGTCCTCACCAACGATAATCAAATTTCAACGGATGAGGAAGGAAATAACGCTACCGGATCCGCGGCTGACCTGGATTATATCGTGGCGTCCACCGGGCGAGACCTGAAAGACTTCGCCTACACCTGGGATTCCAACAATCTGTATTTTTACGTGTCCCGCTATGGCTCTTCCAACAATACAAATTTGTGGTGGTTTTATCTCGATACGGATGCCGATGGCTTTATGGAAACCGGGGAAAAGGTTTTTTCGGTGGCGTGGAACGGACAGAATCGAAAAACAGAAGCGAACCTCTACGACTATACCGCTGACAGCGCCGGTGGCGATAGCCTGGTATGCCTAAGTTCCTGTGTGGCGGGTGGCCTGGGTCTTGCCGATGGCTACACCATGCCGGGAACGATCAGCAACCTGACAAATATCTACGGATCGCCGTCCAGCCCGGTTACGGGTGGCAGTGCCGATGGTATACAGATGGAAGCTAGTATGCCATGGAGTGTAATTGGTTTTTTGGACGGCCCCGCCCCTTTGGGTTTTCATATCTCATCGAGCAACAGCACTAATATCCCGAATCAGATTGATGACAATATGACCGGGGTTAACAGCAATACGATGTTTTTTGTCGAGACGGATCTTAGCGTTACAAAAACAGCCGTGGATGCGGTAGATGAAGCCACTGCGGTTACTCAAGCCGTCGGTGGCAGCCAATTCAAATATATTATTACAGTTGAGAATACCAATACCACAGACGCCGTCGACGGTGTAAGTATTGACGATGCCTTGCCTGCCGGAATGACTTTTGTCAGCGCTGCACCCAGTCAGGGCACTTACGACCCCACAGTCAATAACACCTGGGATATTGGTACCTTGGCCGCCGGTGCGACGGCGACGCTGACTATCACCGTAACCGTGGATAACCCGCCCAATGCGGGAACTCCCGGAGACAGTATTGAGGTGACTAACACCGCCGATAATCTTGATTTATTAGCTCTTGATACCGTCTCGGGGAATAACCAGGCCTCGGTTCTCGTGACTTTGTGGCCGGCACCGGATCTGAACATAACTAAGACTTCTGTAGTGATTGACGACTACCTGAGCGGCCCCGCTGGAGTGGAATTCCATATCCCCGGTGCGCTGGTGGAATACACCGTGGTGTTGGAAAACACTTCCACATTTGCGGTTGCCGATAGCGTGGTGATTGAAGATTTATTACCGCCGGAAACTACTTACGTACCCGAAACGTTGACGCTTAATACGGTGGACCAGACAGATGACGTCGATGGTGATGCGGGCGCGGTCGCAGCAGATACCGTCACCGTTAATCTCGGCACCATCGCTGTCGAGTCCACCACCACGGTGACATTCCAGGTCAAAATTAATTAACACTCGTATTAACTCAATGTAGAACTCGCTTAAGCGGAGATGCACCGATGACACACTTTAAAACGGCAACACCAGGTAGGACAAGACAAGGCAATACCTTAAACAAAACTATGCAATTAACACCCACCGGCAGGAGATATGCCATGACAATTTCTAAATATTACAAAACAGCACTGCGCGGCTTGGTGCCGCTCGCCCTGCTTGGACTGGTAACGCCGGTATTGGCGCTGACTGCCCCAGGCGAGGCGATCGAAAACACCGCAAGTTTGGATTACACCGTCGATGGTAGTCCAGTGTCGACCTCAAGTAACACCACCACTACCACCGTGCAGGAACTGGTCGATGTGGATGTGACCCTGGTAGATACCGCCGATGTGCCCGTGGCGCCTGGCGATACTGATCAGGTTGCAACCTTTCTGGTGACTAACACCGGGAACGGGGACGAAGCCTATCTACTCAGCGTGGATACCGCAGTCGCAGGAGACGAATTTGATCCTGACACCAGTACCATTTTTATCGAGTCGGACGGCGTACCCGGATATTCGGCTGGAGATACACTCTACGATCCATTAAATCCACCGATTATCGGCAGCGAGGAAGCCATCACCGTCTACGTGGTCAGCGATATTCCCACCGGTGTGATCAATGGCGACACAGCCGATGTTGAACTTACTGCATCTTCCAACACTATCGTAGACACACCGGGCACCGCTTCAGCGGGTGACGGCGACGCGGGTACCGATGCAGTGGCAGGCAGCAGCGGCGGTGATGATGCTGAGATTGGTGGCTACGTGGTTTCCGAGGTGGTGGTTACTTTTAACAAAACCCAGGTAATTAGTGATCCCTTCGGCGGCAGTGAGCCAGTGCCGGGTGCCACTATTACCTACACCCTGGAGGTGACGGTAAGCGGTAGCGGTACGGCGACGGGTATTGTGCTTTCCGATCCCATTCCGGTGAATACCACCTACGTCGACTTTTCTATAACCCTGGATGGTGCTGCCCAGACCGATGCCTCAGATTCGCCTACCGATGAGGCCGAGTTTGATGTAGGTGGTGATCAGATTGTGGTCACCCTGGGCGACATTGTTGCCGGGGGTGTAGCCCAGGTGGTTACCTTCCAGGTCACGATTGATTAACAGTATTCAACTGTAATACCACTGCAATTCAACTGGGGCCCAATGGCCCAGGAGCGCGTTATGAACACTTTAAATCGAAGTACCGTAGCAACTGCGTTTAAAACTGGCCTTGGCGTGTGCTGCCTGCTGTTAGCAGGTTTTGCACTGGCCGCGGACGACTTACAGGTCACCATTACCTCGCAAAAGGAAATCCTTGAGGTGAACGAGCAGGGCGAGCAGGTCGCTCGCCGGGTGCCGGTGGACGTTGCCGTGCCTGGCGACGAAATCATTTACACGGTAGCGGTTAACAACAGCGGCGCTGTTGAGGCCGACAATGTCGTCGTTACCGATCCGGTGCCTGCCGAGATGGCCTATATAGAAAGTAGTGTGTTTGGCCCTATCGGCGGCATGTCCGTCACCTACTCTGCCGACGGCGGTGTGAGCTATTTACCCCGTGGTGATTTGATTGTGGTGATTGCCAGTGGTGAGGTTCGCCAGGCGTCACCGGCGGATATTACCCATATCCGCTGGCAGCTTAAATCGCCACTGTTGGCCGGTACGGCCGTGCAGTTGGGTTATCGAGCCAAGGTTAGGTAAGTCGGGTCAAGGTATTACAGAGAAACCAGTTTATTTGAGTTCCACAGTATTTGGCCTGGTGTTTCGGGCTGTAAACGAATTTTTCCATGTTGGAAAAGTAAAAGAGAGGCAATAACCATGAAGCGATCAACGAGAGGAGATCATCCTTTGAAAAAAGTAATAGTGCAATTAGCGGGGGGAGTACTACTTACCCTCGGAATGGTGGGCGGCGCGTTTGCGGCGATTTCCACTGAAACGGCGTCGGGTGAAGTAGTAAGCAATACTGCATCCGTTGTTTATACCGTAGGAACCGTCGTTCAGGATGCCGTTCCTTCAGACCCGGACGTATTTTGGGTAGATACCAAGGTCGACCTGCTGGTGACAAATACGGCGGATGCAACGGTAATCCCTGGTTCTGAGGATCAGGTGTTGATCTTCACCGTACTCAATGAGGGTAATGCTACTCAGGGCGTCGCCCTTAGCGTGGAGGAACCAGCCACAGAAGACTTCAATGTGACTAGCTATTTGATCTATATCGATAATCCGGATGCGGGAACTGTCGGGAGTTTTGATGTGGCGAATGATATTTTGTATACCCCAGGTACCAGCGTCAACGCCGCTGATCTCGATCCCTATACTTTGGGTGACGAAGTAATTACCGTATTTGTCGTCTCCGAGATACCAAGTACCGCTGTGGATGCAGACACAGCAGATGTCATCTTAATCGCGCAAGCCCTGGATGCGGGTACTACTGTTGGAGCTTCTGGTACCGCTACTACAGAAAGTGCTACCAACACTGTGCTAGGTGTTGATGTGATTTTTGCCGATGGCATAGGTACACGTAGCGGGGGTGCGGTTGAAGATGGCTATCATTCTGACACCGGGACTTATACGGTAGCAACGGCAACAGTAACGGTCACCAAATCCTCAGTAGTAACTGACGATGGTCTGACCGGCCCTACGGGCGTTGAATTTGCAGTTCCCGGCGCTATTGTGACCTATACCATTACCATTGCTAATACCAGCACCACTACTGCGCTGGAGGTTGTTATCAGCGATGCGATTCCTGCCGATGTGACGTATGTTGCCAACAGTGTCGATATTGATGACGGGACGAACACTGATACTGATGTTGCTGATGGTGCTACAGGTACTACCACAGGGGTGGGTGTCGCATTTGCCGATCCAAATCTGACAGTTGGTGAGGTAGGCACGGGTGTGTTAGATCTTACTGCAAGCCAAACGGTGATTATCACTTTTGATGTAACCATCAACTAGGTTAGTTCTTTGCTCTCCCTCGGTAGTCATTGAGGGAGCGGAGACATAATCACGATGTTAGGTTATTTGGTCGCTTCATGGCAGAGGCGGGCTCGCGTAAGCGAGTCCGCCTTTGGCCGTTGTCGCGCGTTAATAATGCGCGCGGTCGAGCGATTATTTTCTAATATAGTGTGTCAGTTAGTACCCGTTGTTATCGCGGGTTTAGTATTTATCTGTACCACCGTAGCCAGCGTGCCCGCTTTTGCGGTACCGCTGGGCACGGTTATATCTAATACCGCTCAACTGGATTACACAGTGGGCGGTTCCCCTCGGACGCAATTTTCAAACCCCGTATCGACAACCACGGGCGCTTTGCGTACCGATGCCGAAATCACCGTAGCCCGATATTGGCCAGCGAACCCACTTGCGGTCGCAACGACGGTGCCAGCTACCTTTTACGAGGATGCCAGCGGAACTCTACAGGCGGTGGGCGATGTGTTTACCCCCGGGAGTGCGACGCCTCTGGATTTAAGTTCGCCATTATTATTGGCAGATGCCGGTTCGTTGATCGGCAGCGAACCGCTGTTTGTACGGGTCGCGGACGCGGATCAAAACCTCGACTCCACGGTAGCGGACACGGTGCGAGTAGTGCTTACCTCCGCCAGCGGTGACACGGAAGTGTTAATTCTTACCGAAACCGGCCCCGATACCGGGGTGTTTGTGGGCGTAGTGCAAACCACCACCGGGGCGTCTGGGCCCAGTGATGGCGTGCTTGCCGTGGCGGGCAACGACACAGTGACGGCCATCTATACCGATCCGATTGATGGTAGTGACTCCGTTGATGGCTCGGTGCTGGTGGACCCCTTTGGTCTGGTGTTTGAGAGTTGCAGTGGCGCGCCGGTCGATGGCGCTCAGGTAACACTGATTAATGCCGACACTAATTCGCCCGCTGCCGTATTTGGCAACGACGGTGTTAGTAGCTACCCCTCTACCGTGGTGTCCGGTGGCGGCGCTACTGACGGTAGCGGTCTGGTTTACGATTTCCCGGCAGGCTCTTACCGCTTCCCCTTGCTGGCACCGGGCAATTACCAATTACAAATTGTGCCGCCGGACGCTTACGGTTTTCCTTCGCTGGTGCCAGACGCCACCCTGCAAGCCTTACCGGGTGCCCCGTTTGTGCTTAACGGTGGTTCGCGCGGCAATGTGTTTGTGATTGTTCCCGGCCCGGCGGTGCAAATTGATGTGCCGGTAGACTGCAGCGGTGATGGCTTGTTAGTGACTAAAACCAGCGGCCGTACCGTGGTCGGCATCGGTGATTTTTTACCCTACGAGGTCAGTGTTAGTAATGGTGGCAACGCCGATATTATCGCCGTCGTGGTAAACGATGTACTACCTCCGGGTTTTCGTTATGCCAAAGGTTCGGCGCGGGTGGGTGACAGCGTTATCGCCGATCCCGAGGTCGCTGCTGCCGGTTCGGCCCTGAGTTTTGCTATTGGGAGCCTGGCGATTGGCGACAGCGCTACCTTGTCTTACGTGGTGGAAGTGACAGCCGGTGCGCGCACCGGGGATGCCATTAATAGTGCTTCCGCGATCGACGGCCTCGGCGCAACATCCAATGTCGCCACTGTCCGGGTGCGGGTGCGGGATGATTTCTTCCGTGATAAAACCTTTATTAGCGGTCGGATTTTTGACGAGAGTGGTGCCGAACAAAGTTGTGCCGCCGCCGAGGATGAGGCGGCCGGGGGCCTGGAAAATGCTCGGGTTTATCTCGAGGACGGCACGGTTATTCTGAGTGACGAAACGGGGCGCTTCCATTTTGAAGGTTTGACGCCGGGCACTCACGTAGTGCAATTGGACAGCGAAAGCCTGCCCGACAACTACGAAATCGTGCAGTGCGATGACGATACCCGCAGCGCGGGTCGCGCCTTTAGTCGCTTTGTGGACATTCAGGGCGGTGGTTTGTGGCGAGTCGATTTTTACGTGCGCGAACGTGCTCCAGAACCCGATCAGATCAAACAAAACCTGGGCGCTACATCGACGGCAAATGGCTGGAGACTGAGCGTTGAGCTCTCGGGTAACGTGTTGCCGGTGAACAATATTCGGCCGATGATAATTTTGCCCGCCGAGCTGAATTTGGTGCCCGATTCGGTGTTCCTGGATGGCATGCCAGCGGATGTACCCGAGGCCCGTGGCAATGTATTGATCTTTAATGTCGGTTCCGGTGAGGGCAACTGGAACAAACTTCTTGAGCTGGAAGTGAGTGGTGTGTCGCCAGCGTCGGTGAAAGCCATGACGGCATTAACCAGCGGCGGTAAGGTTCACCGGATAGCGCCGGTTGAGCTACAGCTAACTAACGGTGAGGTGTCGGCACTCGGTGAATTAGCGTTGCTGCCTCCCGAGGTAACAGCCGATGCGAATGAGGATTTGGAGCAGGTCAAACCGTCGCAACGCTTTACCGGTAGTTGGTTAGCGACTGCAAAACCCGGTCTGCAATGGTTGTATCCCGGCGAGCGTGAGATTCCGTCTATTGGTTCTACCGCTTTGGTGGCTCAGCACGCGCCCGGACAAAAAGTCACCATGTTGTTGAATGACGCAGCGGTCAGCCCCTTGAATTATTACGGCGCCGAAGTGAATAAAGACAGTGGTGTGGCGGTGAGTCGCTGGCAGGGCGTGGATATTAAAACCGGCGATAACCGTTTTGTTGCAGTGGTCAGTGATGCCGCTGGCGTTGAGCTTCAACGCATGGAACGTATCGTGCATTTCTCCGATACCCCGGCCAAGGCGGTGTTTGTGGCGGATCAGTCGTCGCTGA
Organism: Porticoccaceae bacterium; assembly: GCA_036961295.1. GTDB lineage: Bacteria > Pseudomonadota > Gammaproteobacteria > Pseudomonadales > Porticoccaceae > JAGPUQ01. The sequence goes on from JBALVX010000001.1 coordinate 180,250, forward strand.
TTGCCGATGGTCGCGAAGCCCCGGTGGTCGCGGTGCAGTTTTTTGACCGTCACGGCTATCCCGCTCGCCCCGGTGCGATAGGTACTTTTGAAATTAATGCGCCTTACGAATCGAAGGAGCGCTTTGACCGGCTCAAACGCCAAAGTTTGGCGGTCGAGCAGGCGGAGCAGGCCAAATTTGAAATTGGTCAAAACGGCGTAGCGCTGATTGCTTTGCAGCCGACCACTCGGGTGGGCGAAGCGGTGTTGAGTTTTACTTTGGAAGACGACTATCGCGAAGAAATTCGCGCGCGCCTGCAGGTGGGTAAGCGCGAATGGATTGTGGTTGGGCTTGCCGAGGGTGTGGTGCGCGAATATATGACGTCGGGGAATGAGCGTGGTCTCCGTAATCACGGTATAGAAGACGGCAGCGATAGCGATGGCCGTATTGCGTTTTTTGCCAAGGGCATGATTCGCGGCGATTGGCTGGTGACGGCGTCTTACGATACCGATAAAAAAACCGGTGACACACTAAAACAGGTAATCGATCCCGACTCGTATTACACACTGTACGGCGATAATGCCTATCAGCAATACGAGGCGGCAAGCCAGCGCAAATTATTTTTGAAGCTGGAAAAACAACGTTTTTACGCTATGTTGGGCGACTTTGATACCGGCCTTAACGAAACTGAGCTGGGTGCCTATAGCCGCAGTGTTAACGGTATTAAAACTGAATACTTTGGTGATCGGGTCGGCTTTAATGTGTTTGTGACGGAATCCGAACAGGGTTTTGTGCGCCAGGAAATACGCGGCGACGGCACTTCTGGAAGCTATTTTTTAGGCAGTGCCGATATTGTCCAAAACAGCGAAAAAATTGTAATCGAAACTCGCGACCGTTTGCACAGCGAGCAGATTGTCGAGACCAGAAGTTTGAGTCGACACATCGATTACAACATTGATTACGATGCGGGCACGGTATATTTCCGTAGCCCTGTTGCCTCTCGTGGCGATGATTTCAACCCGATCTTTATCGTCGCCGAGTACGAGGTTGGCGGCGGTGTTAACAACAGTTACACCGGTGGTGGTCGCGTTACGCTGAAGGCGAGCGATAACATCGAAGTGGGTGCCACGGCGATTCGGGAAAATAATTCGGCCAAGAGTGGCGACTTGATTGCCGGGGATATGACCTGGCAGCTCGGCGATAATACCGAGCTGCGCGTAGAGGCAGCACGCAGCGAACAGTCCGATAGCCAGACCGGGGAAAAGCGCGACGGCACGGCTTATATAGCCGAGCTGGAGCACCGTGGTCAAAATTTAAAAAGCCTGACCTATGTGCGACAGCAGGAAGCGGAGTTTGGCCTTGGCCAGCAGCGCGGTACGGAGGCGGGTACGCGTAAGATTGGTAATCAAATGTCGCTGCGGGTTGGGGAGAACATTGAGTTGCAGGCAGATGTGTATCGCCAAAAAACCCTCGATGGCAAGGATACACGGGATGTTGTCGATACCCGCGTGGAGTACGACCGCGAGGGCAAAGCCAGCGCTTACACCGGGCTGCGTCACGCACGGGATCGTTTGGGTGAGGGCGAAGATAAGCGTTCAGATCAAGTATTGATGGGGGGTTACTACAAAATTTTTGACGATAGAATCACCTTGCGTAGTGACTTGGAGTGGGGGCTGGGCCAGTCTAACGACAACGACTCGCCGGACTTTCCTAATCGTCTGCTCCTGGGTGCCGATTACAAATTAACCGAAAGCTACGATTTGTTTTTCGAAAACGAATGGTCCTGGGGAGAAGATCGCGACAATCAAAACAGTCGCGCAGGTCTGCGTGCCCGCCCCTGGACAGGCTTTGAAGCGAGTTCGGCGCTGGAGCAGCAGGCGACTACCGACGGTGCCCGGATGTTTGCCACCCTGGGTGCGTCGCAGATTTGGCGTATCAACGATTATTGGACGCTGGATTTTTCTGCAGACCGCAGTCAAAACATGGAGGAGCCCGAGTTTCGCGCCTTCGATGAGGACGTACCGGTTGCCACTGGCGAGCGCGAAGATTTCACCTCGCTCAGTACCTCTTTGGGTTATCGCAAAGACAACAACGAATGGCTCGGTAAAGTTGAGTGGCGCGATAGCGACACGCAAGAAAAACGCAATGTAAACCTGGGTTGGTTGCGAGAGCTGGACGACGGTTTTACCTTTGCTGCGGGGGTTGATTTACGCCAGAGCAGTAATGCAGACAATGGTTGGGACGTGGATGGTGATGGTCGGATTCATTTGGCCTACCGTCCCTCTGGTTCGCCGTGGACGATTCTGGAGCGCCTCGATTTTATTTATGAAGATACAAATCTGGTTGCTGGTGGTCAGGTAAGCCGTCGGCTGGTGAGTAACTTGTTGGTCAATTACCGCGCCACGGATTACCAGTGGAACCTGCACTGGGGTATCAAACAAAACCTCGATACTATTGCGGGCAAGCGCTACGACAGCTTGACGGATACTTTGCTAGGCGAATATCGCCGCGATCTCGGGTCGCGCTGGGACGTAGGTATGCAGGCGGGTTTTTATCACAGCTGGAACGCGAATGTGATGGACTTTAACTATGGACTATCGCTGGGCCACTCGCCTGCGAAAAATATATGGATTTCTGCAGGTTACAACTTCGCCGGTTTCCGCGACGAAGACTTCAGCTCTGCCGATTACACGGCTAAGGGAATGTATATAAAATTCCGTATGAAGTTTGACCAATTTACTTTGCAGGATTTATGGAAGGATTAATAAGCTAAGCCGAAGGCTTTAAAGTAAGAGTTTCGGGTCTAATATTTAATTCTTAAAATTCAGGGTCACGGGTTAAAAAAATATTTGGTCGTCATATTAGGCAGCCACATCTTGTATTCAAAAGAACAGCTCACTTCGCGACCAGGCCAGGCGTATCGGTTTCAACGCTGGCCAAAGTCAGTTCATAAATTTCGTTATCTTCTTTTTGGCGAAGTTTTACTAATAAATAATCCATATCACTGGCCATCCAAAATTCGGTTTCCCGCTCGTCGTCGTCGCGTATGCGTTTTAGTTTGACGCATTTAATGTCGCCTGCAGCGGTGGTCAGGGTTTCCTCACCGATCTGCTCGAAGCGATATTCCCGCACCTTGCCCCGGTGCATCACCTGGTAATCGAAGCTGGTTGCGCCCGCCAGTAAGTCGCGGCGAATTTGTATTTGATAACTCATCGGGCCGAGATAGCCGGGTTGCAAAGTAATGTCGCGAACCTTGTTTTTGCGGGTGTAGTGGGCGATGCCGCTATTGTGATCTGCGGTGAGATTTTCTTCCCGCTTGCTACCCAGCAAGGAGCGCTCGTGCTGATAGGTGTTAACCACGATGGTGCCGTCTAAAACCCGGAAAGTTTCACTTTCTTCTATGCCCCCTAAAAAACTTTTGGCCGTGGTGCTGAGACGGTAGTTGCCGTCGACGACTTGCAGGCTACGGGTGGCGGCGACCGCCATACCATTAAAATTGGCTTCGTAAGTGGCGTTGTAGGGTGATAGTTGCAAGGTAGATGTTGATGCTGAATCGACTGCCAGTGCGGATTGCACAGTAATAATAAGCAGCAGCAGAGAGCGAGTAATAAACTGGGTAATGCGCATAGTGCATCCTAGATAATGTCGGAATATAGAGTTTAGAGTCTAAATCCGGTGTGTTGTTCACTTTTATTAGGGCAGTGGTGGCGGGTATATTGTTTCTGTTATCAAGGTGTTAAGTCGCTTAGCTATCAGGGTATTAAGCCGATCAGCTTACAAATTCGACTTGTTCTTGCCCCGCACCGGTTTTGGTAATTTTACCGATTTGAAAAGGTTGCTCGCCCTGCTCGGTGAGTAGCTTGATGGCTGCTGCCGCGCCGTCTGCGGGTACGGCGATGACCATGCCGACGCCGCAATTAAAGGTGCGGTACATCTCACGCAACTCTATATTGCCGGTGCGTTGCAGCCATTCAAATACCGGGGGGAGTTGCCAGGTGCTAGTGTCGAGCTCTGCGGTGCAGCCCTCTGGCAGTACCCGGGGAATATTTTCCAGCAAGCCGCCGCCGGTGATATGGGCGAGGGCATGCACGGATACAGCATCAGTGGGAGGGTTCTTGATTAGGGCTAATACCGCTTTCACATAAATTCGCGTGGGTGCGAGCAGAGCGTCGGCCAGCGTGCCGTCGCCGAGTAGCTCCGTTGTTGGATCAATGTTGTGGGTGTCGAGCACTTTGCGAACCAAGGAAAAGCCGTTGGAGTGGGGACCACTCGCCGGTAGGGCAATCAAGGCATCGCCCTCGCGCACAGCACTGCCGTCGATAATCTTGTCGTGCTCAACCACGCCGACGCAAAAGCCGGCAAGGTCGTAATCGTTGCCGGTATACATGCCGGGCATTTCAGCCGTTTCGCCGCCGACTAGCGAACAGCCTGCCAATTCACAGCCGGCGCCGATGCCGGTAACCACCGCAGCGGCAGTATCTACATCGAGTTTTCCGGTGGCGTAATAGTCGAGAAAAAACAGCGGCTCCGCACCGCAAACGATGAGATCGTTAACGCACATGGCGACCAGGTCGATGCCCACCGTGTCGTGGCTGCCCAAATCCATAGCCAGTCGCAATTTAGTGCCGACGCCGTCGGTGGCCGAGACCAGTACCGGTTCGTCGTAGCCTTTGGGGAGTTTACACAGCGCGCCAAAGCCACCTAGCCCGGCCATCACTTCCGGTCGTCGGGTAGCGCTCGCCACTTGTTTGATACGCTCGACGAGCTGGTTGCCCGCATCGATATCGACACCTGCATCTTTGTAGCTCAATGAAGGTGGCGCAGTGTGGGTAGGTTTGGTCATGGTGAGCGGGTTCCGCGTTGGGGGTTTGGAGTTGAGGTGTCTGGCTTGATTCATGAGCCGCGAGTCAGATCACGAGTTATAGCCGCGCATTTTAGCGCGAGCGCCGCATAAAGTCAGGATGCGAATGCATCTTCTCTGTACCCCGGCCAAGCAACTGCTAGAATAAGCCTATGACACGATGCTTTCTCCCTGGCCAGCCAGGCTATCTTAAATACTCTTTGTTACTGCTACTACTGCTGTTATTGCCGATTTATTCGGCTGCTGAAGTGGTACCGGATATTTATAAGGCACAAATTCCAGTGATGGACGAAAGTGAGGCTGAGCGCGCCCGGGCCATTAACACCGGGCTGGCTCAAGTGGTGGTTAAAGCCACCGGCAGACCCAGGGCGATGGCGGCGAGCGGTGTCGCGGATTTGCTGGCCAGTGCCCGACGCTATGTCGGCGAGTACCACTATGTGTATCCCCAGGGTGCAGGTGCCGTGCCCATGTTGCACATTCAATACCTGCAGGCCGATCTGGAAAGGGCTCTCCGGGTCTTACAGTTACCCGTGTGGCCAGCCGATCGGCCACTATTATTGTTGTGGGTGACGGAAACCAGTAATGGAAGCTCACGTTTGATTAATACCGATGAGCCAGCGTATCGCGCACTGGCGGCGGTACTTGCGCGCCGGGGTATGCCCGTAGAGTTACCACTGCTGGATTTGCAGGATCAAATAAATTTAGGCGATATCCATATAGACGCTGACATTAATACAGGAACTGAAACTGATGCCCAGTTTTCGCTGGCGTCAGCGCGCTATCCAGTCAGGCATTGGCTACACGTGAACTATCAACCGGGCGATGGTTTAGTGAGGGGCAACTGGAACCTGGCTGGCGAGGGTGTCAATGCCGATGAGCCGGTACAGGCGTCTTCGCTAACCGGGTTTATGGTGGACAGTGCCGACCGAGTCGTAGAGCATTTCTCTGGAAACTCCGCCTACGCGCCGGCCGAAAGCACTCGGGTTCTACACCTGATGGTGGACAACGTGCTCGCCTATGAAGACTACCAGCAGGTGGTGGCGATATTAAAAGCGCTGGAACTGGTGCGCGATGTTCAGGTTAGTGCCTTGCAGGGGCCGGAGTTGAGTCTGAGCCTGCAACTAGAAGGCGAAGCTCAACGTTTATTTGAAGCTTTGGACAAGGACGGACGTTTTATCTATGTCGCTCAGGTGGGTGCCAGTATGGATAAGGCCCGCCGTTACAGTTGGGGAGGACAGTGATTGGTTCGTCAGTTACCACTGCCAGTTACCCTTAGGGACGAGGCCAGTTTCGCAAATTTCTATACGCCAGAGAGGCCAGAGGCTTCATCCAGAGCCGAAGCTACGCAGTTACTCCGTGTTCTAAATAACACCAAAGAGAGCGCTGGGAATGAGACTAGTACATTCGCGGCGGAATTTGCGGTGTATCTATGGGGGCCGGTGGGCAGCGGTAAAACTCATTTGGCGCAGGCCTGTTGCAGGCAGTTTGTCGATGCGGGTCACCGGGCAATGTATTTGCCCTTAGCCGAATTAATAGATTACCCAGCACAACAGGTACTGGCGGATCTGGAGCACAACGAGTTGGTTTGCGTCGACGATATCCATCTTGTCGCGCAGCAAGACGCCTGGCAGCAGGGCCTGTTTGATCTCTACAATCGCCTGCGCGACAAGGGCCGACGCCTGGTGCTGACGGGTTTGGATTCTCCCGGCAATAGCGATATTGCCCTGGCCGATCTGCGGTCTCGTCTGGCCGCAGCTACTGGTTTTGCGCTGGCGGCTTATACGGATGAGGAGAGAGTCGAGATTTTGTGTTTTCGAGCCCAGGGCCTGGGTTTATCGCTACCGCAAGAGGTAGCTCGCTATCTGCTCAGCCGAGCACCTCGGGATATCAATACCTTGATTGAATGCCTGCACCGCCTGGATAGCGAAGCACTGGCTGGCCAGCGCAGACTCACCGTGCCTTTTGTGAAGCTGGTATTTGATTACTAAGTTTCTTCTTATTAGCTGTTAAGGTTTAAGCGGTACGATTTAGTTTAGCCCACCACATTCTAAACAATGTAGATAAATTCCCCGGGGGTCACTCAGGCTTTCCAGCGCTGCTGCCTGTGCGGTAAAGGCGCGGACACCACCTAAGCGGCTGAGCCAATGGAGGGCGTTTGGCAATGCGCCGCTCTGGGTGAGTGCGCTATTACTGTTGAGAGAAACGCCGGTGTTTTCGATAATTTGCTTGAGCAGCAACTGGCGCAAATCCAGGGGTAGTGTGACTGGTTCGACCTCGTAGCTGTCGAGTTGGGCCAGTGTGGCGGCGGCGGCAACGGCGTCATCGAGACTGCCAAGCTTATCGACTAAGCCCAATTCCTGGGCGCGTTTGCCAGTCCACACTCGGCCCTGGGCAATGTTGTCCACGGATGCCACCGTACTGTCGCGACCTTCGGCCACCAGCGTAAGAAATTCCCGGTAGATATGCTCGACGCTGAGTTGAATGGCGACATTGGCGCGTTCGCTTAAAGGTCGGCCTAGTTGATAGAGGTCGGAGAACTCCCCGGTGCCGACGCCGTCGTTATAAACGCCCAGCGCGCTCAGCGATTCCTCGAAGGTGGGCAACATGCCAAACACGCCGATGGAGCCGGTAATAGTAGTGGGCGAGGCCCAAATTTCATCGGCACCGGCGGCGATCCAGTAGCCACCCGAGGCCGCTACGGAGCCCATGGACACCACGATCGGAATACCCGCCGCCTGGGTTTCGCGTAGTTCCTGACGAATCACATCGGAGGCAAAGGCGCTGCCTCCGGGACTGTCGACGCGCAATACCAGAGCTTTGATGTCTTTGTTTTCTCGAGCTTCGACAATGAGCGCGGCCAGGGTGTCGCCACCCACCGAGCCTTCGGGCTGTTCGCCGTCGTAAATCACGCCCTTGGCAGTGATCACGCCGATTTTATTGGTAGAGGCCTGCGGCTTACTGGACAGGCCTTGGTGCAGCAGATATTGACCGATGTCGACATAGGCATAAGCTTGATCGTCGTCGCCGGGGCCCGCTAAGGCTTCCATGTGAGCGCGCATTTGCGGGCGAGTGCTGAGCGTGTCTACCAGAGTAAATTGCAGTGCAAGCTGGGCGGCATCGCCCTGGGCGTCGACGAGTTTGTGGTCCAGGTTATCGGCGTAGTCGGCAATGGCGCTGGCCGGCAGGTTGCGCAGGGTTTCGACTCGGTCGGTATAACTTTGCCACAGCTCATTGAGCCAGGCGGAGGTGTGTTCTTTAGAGGCGGGGGACATTTCGGTTGCGATAAAAGGTTCTACCGCATCCTTGTATTCGCCGGCCCGAAAAATATGAAAGTTAACTTTGAGCTTGTCGATGGCGTCCTTGAAATACAGCCGGTAACTGCCGAAGCCGGTTAACAGTACCGCGCCCATGGGGTTGAGATGAATTTCATCGGCAAAGCTGGCCAGGTAGTACTGTTCTTGAGTAAAGCTGTCGCCAAGGGCGATAACGGGTTTACCGCTTTGCTTGAACTGGTCCAGCGCTTTGCCGACTTGCTCCAGCTTGGTGATGCCACCGCCGGCCAAATAGTCGAGTTCGAGTGCAATACCGGTAATGCGAGCATCCTGCCCTGCGGCCGTGATGGCATCGGTCAAATCGGAAACCAGGGTTTCGGCATCGGCGGGGGAGCCCTGTTGGAACATTTGGCCGAGGGGGTCGGTATAAGTTTTTTGTTCCACCAGTACGCCGCCGGGAGCGATACGTAAAAAGGCACTTTCCGGCAGAGGTTTAAGGTTGTTGGTGAAAAAGCTGGAAATAATAAGTAGGAATATCAGTAAGAATAGGATGTTGATCAGGGAGCGGGCAACGCGGGCAAGTTTGCCAATAAAACCAAACAGCCGACCAAAAAATCCAGGTTTTTTCTCGCTCATGGTTTATCTTCCTGATAGCTTAATTCTTTCTGCCAACGACTGAAAAACATGGAAACGACAAATAAAACTACGACGGACACTAATGCCAGAATGTCGTAGATCGAACGATCTGACTCAAAGACATTGACGGTGATCACGCAAAAATACAATAGCGATACAAAGCAAAGCAAGATCAAACTACTGGGCTGGCTTTTGAGTATGCCGGGCAGAAAAATTAACAGTGGCAGCAGTGCCGGAATCAACAGCTTTGGCGAGGTATTGCCGCTGAAGACACTGCCCGTCAAGCCAATTAATAACAATGCAAAACTGATCAGCGTGACCCGACGGGCGAATTTTACCTTCTGCTGCAAAGCCGAGAGCTGAGGTTGGGTGTTGGATTCAGGGTCAGAGTTAGGGTTAGGGTTAGAGTCAGACACTATAAAATATCCAGCACGTTTTCTGGCGGTCGGCCTATTGCCGCTCGCTTACCCTTAACGACGATAGGACGTTCAATTAAAATCGGGTGGGCCACCATAGCGTCAATTAACTTAGCGTCGCTCAGGTCGCTGTCGCCAAGATTGTTATCTTTGTAGACGGCTTCTCCCTTGCGCAGCAATTCCCGGGCGCTAATTCCGAGTTTGGCGATCAGCTCCTTCAGGGTTTTTTTGTTGGGGGGTGTGTCTAAATACAGAACCACGGAGAATTTCTCGCCTCGATCTTCGAGTAACTGTAAAGTAAGTCGGGATTTGGTACAGCGCGGATTGTGATAAATAGTAATCATAGCTTTGTGTACAATAGTTCCGGTAGCGGATGGTTGAAGTCGATTTTGTTGTGGTTAGTGCTGTGGTTTGTGGAGTAGACCTCAATAATAAACAAGGCGATGGGACTATTCTAATGCCAAAGCCCCGTGTCTGTCTCCCTGGCTGTGTCTTCCTACCGGCGTGAGGGCGCAAGGCAAAATAATAGGATAAGACCTGTGGATGAGAAACCTTCAATGCAGAGTGATAATGCGGTCATGTCGATAGTCAGTAAATTAGTTAGGGCAGTCAAAGCTTTTCCGAGGCTAAGCTTTGACTTCTTGCGCTACGTGGTTCGGCGTTACGTGGACGATGGTTGCCGTAGCAGTGCCGCCGCGCTCACCTATATGACCCTGTTTGCCGTAGTGCCGGTATTGACCTTGATGTATTCGCTGCTGTCTATTATCCCCGCTTTTCAGGGCCTGGGAGTGCAGATAGAGTCCTTGCTGTTCGATAATTTTATCCCCGAAAGCGGGGCGGAAGTGCGCCGTTATTTAACGGAGTTTTCTACTCAGGCACGTAAGCTTAGTGTGGTTGGCGGTATTATCCTGGTGGTGACCTCCTTCCTGATGTTGCGCAATATCGAAAAAACCTTTAACCATATTTGGGGAACGGTGGGCAGTCGTAGGGGCTTGCTGGGCTTTATGCAGTACTGGGCGGTGCTGACCCTGGGACCGTTTATGGTCGGCGTCGGCATCATGATGCACACCTATCTACTATCCTTTCAGCTGGTGGTAGCTGAAGTCGATACCCTGGGGATTACCGGCGCGATTCTGCAATATTTACCCTGGTTGATGAGCTGGATGGCCTTTGCGCTGTTATTTATTGCGATGCCCAATTGCCGGGTAGTGATTCGCTACGCCATGATCGGTGGCCTGGTGACCACGGTGTTGTTCCAATTGGCAAAAATGCTGTTTGGGTTTTTTATTACCAATAGCAGTTATTACACCGTTTACGGAGCGTTTGCGGTGGTGCCGGTATTCTTGTTATGGGTGCATCTCAGCTGGATGATCGTGCTGGGTGGTGCTGAACTGGTGCGCGCCCTGGAGACCTTTAAGTCGGCGCGGCGCGGTCACAACTACCCAGATTTAATTGCGACGCTGCTGGTGTGCTGGGAATGTCTGTGGCGGCAGGAACAGGGCCGGGCGATTACCGATAGGGATATCGTAGCGGCGGGTATCGACGAGCAACACTGGCGCAAGTTGCGGACTTTGTTGCTCAATAAAAAAGTATTGATGATGACGGATAACAGCGGTTATGTGTTGACTCGCGATGCGAACAATATGCAATTGTGGGATGTGGTGAATCTACTTGGCGATAATTTTGCCACTGAACCCAAAGAAGATCGGCAAGCTTTGTTGGCGGGTTATGCCTGGTACCCAGCATTGGAGCAACGCTTGCGTGCCGTTCATGGTAACGCCGAAAACACCTTTACGGTTTCACTGAAAGAATTGTTTGCTTCGGGTGGAATAGCGATGGTCGATCAGCAAGATAGGGCTAAAAATAATATTAGCGCTGAGCAAGCCTAGCATGAGCGTAGTTGGACAGAGAGGGAGGCTTGCTGGATTTGTGATTCGCGCCCGTGTGAATGTTTTGAGAGCTATCTCCCTCGGAATCATTGTTCTTGGACTGGTCTCGGCCTGCTCGCAAGCGCCGCGTACTGCGCAGGTAATTGATGCCGATGGCCTGCCCTGGGAGCAATTACGGGGCAAAGTAGTATTTATTAATTACTGGGCGGAATGGTGCAAGCCCTGTCGAGAAGAAATCCCGGAATTAAATCAGTTTGCCAGAACCCATGGCGATAAAGTTATGGTGTTGTCGGTCAATTTTGACGGCGCCAGTGGCGAGACTCTACGTGCTCAAATAAAAATATTGGGTATCGAATTTCCCACACTATCGCAGGATCCGCGCATTGAACTGGGTGTGCAAGCCAGCGGAGCTTTGCCGGAGACCATTGTTCTCGACCGAGAAGGCAAGGTGTTTAAAGTACTACTGGGACCGCAGACGGAAGAGAGTTTAAAAGCAGTATTGGTTGAGCTGCGGCTGAACTGAGCCTTTGATGTCGAGCCTGAAAAATTGTGGGTCAACTAATTCTGATAGTTGAAAGTTGCTAAGGCCGGGCTGTTATTGCAGGCGGGTGTTCGACGTCCCTGCGGATCGAAGATATAAAGGTTCGTTCCAGCTGCGAATAAACGCCTGAAACTCATCGACCACTAACGCCTTGCTGATATGAAATCCCTGCAAATAATCGCAACCCAGGCGATTTAACTCTTGGCTTATATCCAGGTTTGCAACGCCTTCGGCAACGACTTTAAGCCCCAGATTGTGAGCCAGGTTAATGGTGGCCAGCACGATGGTGGCATCGCTTTCATTGTTCAGCATATCAAGCACAAAGCTTTTGTCGATTTTAAGTTCGGTGGCGGGTAATTGTTTGAGATAGGCCAGTGAAGAATAACCGGTACCGAAATCATCGATTGAGATATGTATACCAAGAGCGGCGATTTTGTTGAGTACGGCCAGAGCTTGTTCAGTATTAGTCATCATTGCGGTTTCGGTCACCTCTAGCGTGATGCTATCGGCTGGAATTGATGTGGTGGCCAAGGTTGCACGTATGCTGTCGAGCAGATGGACATCGTCAATTACCTGTGCCGAAAGATTAATCGAGACTGACAGCGGGTTACCACTGTTGTGCCAATGTTCGGCTTGACGCACTGCCTTGTCGAGAATTTGGTAGGTAAGTTCGCGAATGCAACCAGTTTGTTCGGCGATGGGAATAAATTCGTCGGGGGTAATCCTGCCCAGTTCCGGGTCTTGCCAGCGGGCCAGCGCTTCCGCGCCACAAATAAGTCCGCTACCCAGATCGATCTTGGGTTGATACATCACGTCGATGTTGTTGTTGGCTATTGCTTCGCGTAGCTTGCTTGCCAGTACCAATTGCCGTGGGCTGCCGTTCCCCATTTCGGGATCGTAAATAGCGTGGCCAGTTCTCTTTTTCTTGGCGTTATACATGGCCAATTCGGCATTTTTTAACAAGATATCGGCAGTTTTGCCGTGCTGCGGGTAGATCGCGGTACCGATGCTGGCTTGTACCTCGACGGGGGTTTCGGCAATAACGAAGGGCGTTTTCAGGGTGCTTTCAATATCTTCGATAACGCTGAGTAGATCAGCGTGGTCAGAAGTGTTTTTAAGTATAAAGCTGAATTCGTCGCCGCCCGGGCGGGCCAGGGAAGAGGGTTTGTCTATGGTTTGCGTCAATCGTTGGGCCAGCGATATAAGCAATTGATCGCCGCAGAATTGTCCCAGAATTTCGTTGACGTCCTTAAAGCGATCCAGATCAAGTGAGATCACCGCGAAGCTTTGATTTGAGCGGCGCGCTTTGCGGATGGTTTTTTCGAGGATGCTCCGATAAGCTTTCCGGTTTAGCAAATTGGTCAAATCATCGCGGGTTTCCCGTAGCCAAATTTTGTGTTCGAGCGACTTTGCTCGCAGTGTGAAATTACGAGTTTTGGTGTCGAGCAGATTGCTGGCCTCTCTGGTGACTTGTTTGGTCACCGAGCTGCGAACATATTGCCCCCATAGAGCGAAAGCGAAGGGGGTGGTGTAAAGAATCCAGATAATGTAGTTGCTTTTTTGAATGTCGACAATGGTTTTAATATCGACCTGGCCGTACTCCATATAGGCCGATAGGAGGATGGCGAGCAAGACTGCCACGCTTGCGATGATGGCACCTTTAACGGCCGCACTCGAGGCCCGTGCGTGGATTATTGGAACGTTGTCGTTTGCTTGGGCACTGGTTTCGTCACTGACGTCCTCGGGATTGTTTTTTTCTATGTCAAAGTGTTCGCTCTGACTATCCGCCGTCAGTTTTTGTTGTTTGGTCGAACTTTGCTGCTTTAGTGGTTCCATGTCGATCAGTGCCTATGTCGATCCATACTTAATGTTAATCAGTATCCGAGCCGAGCAATGTGGTCACGCGATGATTTGTTTATTTGTGGTTTGGAAATTCACGATAACAAAAGACAATCTAATTGATTGTGGACGCCTTAACAACGATTTATAGAATTGAAGTGCCAAGTATCGTTGTGTTTGAGAGCTACGTCACAAAAATACGGAGAAGTGGGGCGTTAAGGCGAGATGAAATTGACGAATTTGACCACCTGTTCTTCCGGATCGCGGGATTTTCCAGCCAAACGAAGTCTTTCAAGATAGTCTTGCCAATAACTATCGTGCTGGCTCCATAGATCTTTGAAGTAGTCCCAGCTGTAGATGCCGGTGTTGTGGTCGTCATCAAAAAAAAGTTGCAGTGCATAGCGCCCGGATTTTTCGATGCGGGCAATACGCACCCGTTTTTTACCGTATTGCAACACCTCTTGACCACGGCCATGACCACGTACTTCGGCGCTGGGCGATTGCACGCGTAGAAATTCTGCGCTGAATGTGGCGGTGCTGCCATCGGCGTAGCTTAATTCCAAACTGCTGTCGGCGGTGTGCAGTTTGATGCGGGTCGGCGTCGTGCTTATTGGCTTAGTCATAATGTGTGATAGCGACCTTATAGAATAAATCGGGATAGGTCTTCGTTTTGCGACAGTGCTTCGAGATGTTCGTCGACGAAGGTTTCATCGACCACAATGTTTTCTCCGCGCGAAGCCGTATCTCCGGCGTCAAAGGAGACTTTTTCCAGCAGGCGCTCAAGTACGGTGTGCAGGCGGCGTGCGCCGATGTTTTCGGTGGTCTCGTTAACGTGAAATGCAATTTCGGCGATGCGCTGAACACCCTTGTCGGTGAATTGTATCTGTAAACCTTCGGTGGCTAACAGTTCGCGGTACTGCTCGGTAAGAGAGGCTTTAGGTTCGGTGAGAATGCGGCTGAAGTCGGCGGCATTGAGAGACTCCAGTTCTACTCGTATGGGCAGGCGACCCTGAAGCTCCGGGATTAAGTCGGAGGGCTTGGAAAAATGAAAGGCTCCCGAGGCAATAAATAAAACGTGGTCGGTTTTGATCATGCCGTACTTGGTCGATACGGTGCAACCTTCGATAAGTGGGAGCAAATCTCGTTGCACACCTTCGCGAGATACATCCGAGCCAGAGCTTTCGCCGCGTTTGGCAACCTTGTCAATTTCATCGATAAAGACAATGCCATTTTGTTCGGCATTGAAGATGGCGCGAGCCTTGATGTCGTCTTCGTTAATTAATTTGGCGGCTTCTTCCTCGGCAATAAGAGTCAGTGCTTTGGCGACAGTGATTTTTCGACTTTTAGTTTTTCCGCTGGACAAGTTGGAAAACATGCCCTGCAATTGATTGGTCATTTCCTCCATGCCGGGTGGGGCCATAATCTCTACGCCGACCGGGGTCGCGCTGATGTCGATTTCGATTTCTCGATCGTCTAAATCACCTTCACGCAGTTTTTTCCGAAATAGTTGCCGTGTCGAAGAGTCCTTCTGTTGCGCAGCAGAGCTTTCCGAAGACTGATCGGCTGATGGATCGTTTTCCGCTGCCTTGCCTCGCGCAGGTGTGAGCAGGGCGTCGAGTACCCGTTCTTCGGCAGCGTCTCGGGCGCGCTGGGAAACTTTATCCATCTCCTGTTCGCGCAGCAGTTTCACCGAGGTTTCCGCCAGGTCGCGAACAATGGATTCCACATCGCGGCCGACATAACCGACTTCGGTAAATTTGGTGGCTTCAACTTTGATAAAGGGCGCATTAGCCAGTTTGGCCAGGCGGCGAGCAATTTCAGTTTTGCCCACCCCAGTTGGGCCAATCATCAGTATATTTTTTGGGGTGACCTCGGCGCGCAGTTCTTCGTCCAGCCGCAGCCGGCGCCAGCGATTGCGTAGGGCGATAGCGACGGCGCGTTTGGCGGCATCCTGACCGACAATATGTTGGTCTAGTTCGTGAACAATTTCCCGTGGCGTCATATTGGCGCGGGATGACAGGTCGTCGACAGTTGGGTTAAGCGTTCTCGCTTCGGACGTGCTTACTTCGGACATAATTACTTCTCTTAATATAGTTACTTCTCTTAAATAACGGGACAGCTATGGGCAGCGGCAAGCCGGCTTTAATCCCAGCTTAGGGTTTCGATGGTGCGATTTTCGTTGGTGTAGATACAAATGTCGGCGGCGATTTGTAGACCTTTGTCTACAATTTGTTGAGCGTCCAGTTCGGTGTTTTCCATTAGGGCCTGGGCGGCAGATTGGGCGAAGGGGCCGCCGGAGCCGATGGCGATTAGGTCATTTTCTGGCTGTATTACGTCGCCGTTGCCGGTGATAATCAGTGAGGCTTCTTTGTCCGCAACGGCAAGTAGGGCTTCGAGGCGGCGCAGGATGCGATCGGTGCGCCAGTCTTTGGCCAGTTCTACGGCGGCGCGTACCAGGTTGCCGCGATGTTCATCGAGCTTGGCTTCGAAGCGTTCAAACAGGGTGAAAGCATCGGCGGTGCCGCCTGCGAATCCGGCGATCACCTGATCGTTGTACAGGCGTCGCACTTTGCGGGCATTGCCTTTCATAATGGTGTTGCCGAGGGTGACTTGGCCGTCGCCACCGATAACCACGGTGTTGTTGCGTCGCACCGATAAAATGGTCGTGCCGCGATACTGTTCCACTGTTGAAATGTCTCCTCTGGTGTTTTTTGCCTTGATATAACTGCCATAGTGGGGGCGGCTGGGCTGAAATTCAATGATATTAGATGGAGTGCGCGCTTGGCCCTACCCCTCAGGCTGGTTACACTTCACCCGCAAAGTTTAAGAGCTCGATTTTGATGCATTGTCTGTTAGAGAGCGGTGTTTTAGGGCAGCAAGTTTTAGAACAGCAAGTTTTGGAGAACTGTATTTGAGCGGCACCGAACAAGACAGCAACATCGCCTCCGTTAAGAGCGCATCAACGCAACGTCCGGGCTCGACACGGGGTTCGGTCTCCGGTCGCGGTTTGTTCCGGTCGAGCGCCGTGGTAAGCGCGATGACGATGATCTCGCGCGTGCTGGGGCTGGCACGAGATATGGTGTTTGCTCGCGTGATTGGTGCTGACGGCCTGGCCGATGCTTTTTTTGTCGCCTTTAAAATACCAAATTTTTTACGGCGTTTGTTTGCCGAAGGCGCTTTTAGCCAGGCCTTTGTACCGGTGTTATCGGAGTACCGGCAGCAGGGCAGTCACGCTGCCGTACGGGCTTTAATTGCGCGGGTTTCGGCAGCGTTAGGTTCAGTGCTATTGATATTGACCATATTGGCGGTTACCGGTGCGCCAGTGGTAACCGCCGTGTTCGCGCCTGGCTTTCTCGGTGACGAGGCCAAGTTTGCCGCTACTAGCGCGATGATTCGAGTGACCTTCCCTTATATTCTGTTTATTTCTTTGGCCGGATTAGTTAGCGCTATTCTAAACAGCTACGACCGCTTTGCCGTGCCCGCGTTTACCCCGGTGTGGTTGAACGTGTGCCTGATCGGTGCGGCCTTGGTTGCCACGCCCTGGTTCGCCGAACCGGTGTACGCACTGGCCTGGGGCGTATTTGCTGCGGGCATTGTGCAGTTTGTGTTTCAGTTGCCATTTTTGGCACGACTACATTTAATGCCGCGCCCAGTCTTTGACTGGAAGCACGAGGGCGTACGGCGCATCCTCAAACTGATGGTGCCGGCCTTATTTGGGGTCTCGGTGAGTCAAATTAACTTGCTGCTCGATACCGTGATTGCCTCGTTCTTACCGGAAGGCAGTGTGTCGTGGCTGTACTATTCCGACCGTTTAGTGGAGCTGCCGTTGGGTGTATTCGGTGTTGCAGCGGCCACGGTGATTTTGCCGCGCCTGTCTAGACAAAACACGGCCAGGCAAAATACAGACAGGCACAACACATCTAGTCAAAATACGGACGAATCCCCGCAACATTTTAATGCCACTCTGGATTGGGGTTTGCGCTTTGTGCTGCTGATCGCGGTTCCCGCTTCCATAGCCTTGATTATTATCGCCGAGCCGGTGCTGGTAACGCTGTTTTACGATGGTGATGGAATTACCCAACGGGATATTTATATGGCCTCAGCCAGTCTGCGCGCCTATGCCGTGGGTTTAATCGCCTTTATGTGCATTAAAGTCCTGGTGACGGGGTATTTTTCGCGACAGGATACCCGCACTCCCGTGCGCATCGGGGTGATTGCGATGGTGTCGAATATGATACTCAATATCGCCCTGGTTATTCCCTTGCACCACTACTTCAAACTCGGGCATACCGGCCTGGCACTGGCGACGTCGCTGGCGGCTGTCCTCAATGCGATATTACTGTTGCGTGGCTTGTTGCGCGCTGGCGTGTATCGACCGCAGCGGCAGTGGTTGCGCTTTGCAGCCAGCTTGTTGGTCGCCAATGCGGCGATGGCGGCACTCTTGCTGCTAGTGAATTTTGAGCTGGAGTATTGGCTGGCACTGGCCTTCTGGACGCGGATGGCGATGATGCTTGCGCTCTGCGCAGCGGGTGGCCTGGTGTATTGCGGTACCTTGTTTCTTTGTGGCATGCGGCCTCGAGATTTACGTGCGAATAGCCATCGTGTGGGCAGCGATTAGTGGTTTGTTGAATGATGAACGTTGACTAGCCGGTTTTGCGTTTGATCTTATCTATCACAACTGCCTGAGCTATAATCGTCGCTGGTTATTTCACAGTGCCTTGCGCGCTGATTTATAGGGTCGGACCGGTGTGGTTAAAGTAAAGGATGTGCTGATTCGCGGGCTGCATAATTTGCGCCCGGAACACCGGGGTTGTGTCGCGACCATCGGCGCTTTTGACGGTGTCCATCTGGGGCATCAAGCTATTCTCACGCAGTTGCTGGCGCGTGCGGAGCACTATCGGGCACCCTCCATGGTGATGATGTTTGAACCGCAGCCCAGAGAATATTTTTCCCGCGAGAAGGCGCCTGCCCGTTTAATGCGGATTCGTGAAAAAATCGATGCTTTATTGCACGCCGGCGTGGATCGGGTGTTTTGTCTCCAGTTCAATCAATCTTTGCGCAGTTTGTCGGCACAGGAATTTGTAGAGCAGGTGTTGGTGCAAGGTGCCGGGATTCGTAGTTTGGTGGTCGGCGATGATTTCCATTTTGGTCGCGATCGGCGCGGTGATTTTGACATGCTGGTGCAGACCGGTGAGCGCAACGGTTTTGAAGTACTCGAAACCCATACCGTTGAACACGAAGGCGAGCGGGTTAGCAGTACACGCATTCGTGGCGAGCTGGAGGCGGGTCGTTTTGCTCAGGCCGAAACACTGCTGGGCAAACCCTTTTGTATCGAGGGCCGCGTAGTCTATGGCCAGCAATTGGGCCGACAGTTTGGGGTGCCGACGGCCAATGTCAATTTGCACCGCTATCGCGCGCCCCTGCAGGGCGTGTTTGCCGTGGAAGTGGTGTTCGACGGCGCCCGGGTTCCGGGTGTCGCTAATGTAGGTGTGCGGCCCACCGTGGGTGATTTGGTAAAACCGGTACTGGAAGTACATTTGATCGATTGGCAGGGGGATTTATACGGGCAGCGCGTTGCGGTTGAATTTAAATACAAATTGCGCGAGGAAAAAAAGTTTTCCGATCTGGATGAGCTAGCGGAAAATATTCAGCAAGATATTGTGGCGGCGAGACAATATTTTACGACCAGGTCTAATACGAAGGTGGAAAAATAAAATATCTGATAATCAAGTAGCTGTTAATTAAATGGCTGTTAATCAAGAAATGTGAATCAATCAATATAAAGATGGTGCTATGACTAAAGTTTTTAACAAGGGTGGCAATACCTACAGTGATGCTGGTTACTACACAGGTAGCGCCAAATGACGGACTACAAGGCTACCCTGAATCTGCCAAAAACAAAATTTCCGATGAAAGCGAATCTGGCCCAGCGCGAGCCAGGTATTCTCAAGCAGTGGCAGGAAGATAAACTTTACGAAAAAATTAGAACTGCTCGTGCCGGCCGCGAAAAATTTGTGCTTCACGACGGCCCACCCTATGCCAATGGTGATATTCACATTGGCCACGCCGTTAATAAAGTATTGAAAGACATTATCGTTAAGTCCAAAACCCTGGCCGGTTACGACGCGCCCTATGTGCCGGGCTGGGATTGTCACGGCTTACCAATTGAGCATCAGGTCGAGAAAAAATTCGGTAAAGCCGGGGTCAAGCTCGATCACGCGGCTTTCCGGCAAAAATGTCGTGACTACGCGGGCCGTCAGGTCGAAGGGCAAAAAAAAGGTTTTGTTCGCCTCGGTGTACTAGGCGAGTGGGATAACCCTTACTTGAGTATGGCCTATCAATACGAAGCCGATATTATTCGCTCACTGGGGAAAATTGCCGAAAACGGATATTTGGTGAAAGGCTACAAACCGGTGTACTGGAGTGTGGTGGGCGCGTCGGCTCTGGCTGAAGCGGAAGTCGAATATCAGGATAAAACCTCGTTCTCTATCGACGTGGCGTTTCCAGTAGTGGATGTCGCAGCGTTACAGCAGGCTATCGGTTCCGTTGTGGCTGGCGACGAAGGTGGTAACCAAACTGATGCAATAGAGCTGGTTATTTGGACCACAACACCGTGGACACTACCGGCTAACCAGGCGGTCAGTGTGCACCCGGATTTTACTTATGTGCTGCTTGAGTGCGAAGTTGAAGGTCGCGCGCGCCGCCTGATTCTGGCCCGCGATCTGTTGTCCAGCGCACTGGCCCGCATGGGTGTTGAGGCGCATATCGTGGTGGCCGAATTTACCGGTGAAAAACTTCAGGGTTTGTTGTTGCAGCATCCGTTTTATCAGCGGCAAGTCCCGGTTATTCTCGGCGACCACGTTACCACTGAGGCTGGTACCGGCGCGGTGCACACCGCACCGGATCACGGCGTCGATGATTTTAATGTTTCGGCCCGATACGATATTACGACGCTGAACTATATCGACGATCACGGTATTTATCGCGACAAAGTTGAATTGTTTGCCGGCATGCATGTGTACAAAGTGGACGAGCCCATTGTCGAGTTATTAACCGAACGTGGGGCCTTGCTGGCGTGCAGTAAAATTACCCATAGCTTTCCCCATTGCTGGCGCACCAAGACGCCGCTAATTTTTCGCGCGACACCGCAGTGGTTTATTAGTATGTCAGCGAGTGGTGACGGCACTCAGAGCTTGCTGGAGCAAGCGCTGGCCGAAGTGAAAAATGTTAATTGGTACCCCGATTGGGGTCAGGCGCGTATGGAAACCATGCTCGGTAATAGTCCCGATTGGTGTGTGTCCCGTCAACGCACCTGGGGTGTGCCCATTGCCTTATTTGTCCATTCCGACAGTGGTGAGCTGCACCCGAATACACCGGCCTTGATTGAAGCGGTAGCCACCCTGGTAGAGCAGGAAGGCATGGAGGCCTGGCATACCCTCGACCCGAGCTCTCTGCTCGGCGCCGATGCCGAGCACTACCAAAAAGTAACGGATACCCTCGATGTCTGGTTTGATTCCGGCGTGAGTCATGCCGCTGTACTCAAGCGTCGAGACTACCTTAGTTATCCTGCGGATCTGTATCTGGAAGGTTCGGATCAGCACCGGGGCTGGTTTCAGTCCTCGTTGAAATCCGCCATTGCCATGAACGGTAGCGCGCCTTATAAAGCGGTGCTCACCCACGGTTTTACGGTGGATGCCGAAGGCCGAAAAATGTCAAAGTCGCTGGGCAATGTGATCGCGCCGCAGCAAGTTATTAACGAGCTGGGCGCCGATGTATTGCGTCTGTGGGTTGCTTCGTCAGACTTTAGTGGTGAGATGACGGTGTCCGATGAAATTCTTAAACGCACCGCTGACTCCTATCGCCGTATTCGTAATACCGTGCGCTATATGTTGTCCAATCTGGATGGTTTTGATCCCGCCACTGACTGTGTGGCGTTTGCCGATATGTTATCTCTCGACCGCTGGGCGGTGGATCGTGCCGCGAATTTGCAGGATGACATTATTAACCTGGGCGACGATTACAACTTTCACCTGATTTATCAAAAGCTGCACAACTTTTGCAGTGCCGACATGGGTGGCTTTTATGTCGATATTATTAAAGACCGCCAGTACACCTGTCAGCCCGAGAGTTTGGCGCGTCGCTCTGCGCAAACGGCGCTCTACCATATTGCCGAAGCGCTGGTGCGCTGGATCGCTCCGATTCTGAGTTTTACCGCAGAAGAAGTCTGGAAGTGCCTGCCCGGTGAGCGGGAAGCCAGCGTGTTTTTAGCCGAGTGGTATAAGTTGGAGCGACTCGATCAGCAGGAAAGCATTTCCCGTGCGGATTGGACGCAATTGATCGGCGTTAAAGAAGCCCTTAATAAAACGTTGGAAGTAGCGCGCAATGATGGCGGTATTAAAGGTTCACTGGATGCCAATGTTGTGCTTTATGCCAGTGATGAATTACAGCAGGTATTGACCAAGCTGGGTGACGAGCTGCGGTTTGTGTTGATTACTTCCTCGGCGGAGGTGCTGCCTTTGCAGCAAGCTGGCAGCGAGGCGATGGAAACGGTGGTTGAGGGCTTAAAAGTGGTGCTGAACCTGGCAAGCGATGACAAATGCGTGCGCTGCTGGCACCGTCGCCCGAGCGTAAGCACGATTGCGGAGCATCCAGAGCTGTGTGATCGTTGTGTGACTAATGTGGATGGTGATGGCGAGGTGCGGCGTTTTGCCTGAGTCTGTTGCGATGAAAAAAATCGCTTTGTCCTGCCTTGCTTTGTCTTGCGTGGTCATCCAATGAATGGGTCTAGCGCACGTTGGTATGCGATGCCTTGGTATGTCGTACGTTGGTATATATTGGCGCTAACTTTGTTAGGCCTGGATCAGTGGAGCAAGCACATTGCTAGCGCGAACCTCGACTACGGGGTTCCGGTAGAGATAACCTCTTTTTTTAATTTTACCCTGGCGCATAACCCCGGCGCAGCCTTTAGCTTTTTGAGTGATGCGGGCGGTTGGCAGCATTGGTTCCTGGGTGGTATCGCTGGCGTGGTTAGCGTGGTTCTGGTGGTGTGGATTTCTCGATTGCGTGCGGGATCGTTGCTCTTGGGCGCGGGACTAGCGCTGGTTTTGAGTGGTGCCGTCGGCAATTTGATCGACCGAGTTCATTTTGGCTATGTGGTGGATTTTATTCAGCTACATTATCAACACTGGTACTGGCCCGCATTTAATGTGGCGGATTCCGCGATTACGGTGGGCGCAGTATTACTGGTGATTGACTCTTTCTACGGCCCCTCTGAAATCTTGGCAGCAGGTGATGTTTCAGCAGACAATGTCGCAGTAGACGATGCCGATGAGTCCACGCCAGAGGTGAGTCGTGAGCGGGATTAAAATCGAGCCGGGTATGCAGGTTACTTTGCATTTTGAATTGACCCTGGAAGATGGCGAGGTGCTAGACAGTAATTTTGGTGGTAAACCCGCACGTTTGACTGTTGGCGACGGTAATTTGCCCGCGGGATTTGAGCGCTTACTGGCAGGTATGGCGGCCGAAGAGCAGCACGCTTTCGAGGTGCCCCCCGAGGACGCTTTCGGCCAGCGTAATCCGGCCAACCTCCAGGAAATTAAACGCGATCAATTCGCGGCCGATATGGAATTAAGTCCAGGCCTGGTGATTAGCTTTGCCGATGCCGCCAAAGGCGAATTGCCCGGGGTGGTGAGCGAGGTGGGGGATACCACGGTGGTGGTTGATTTTAATCATCCGCTGGCGGGCAGGACTCTGGGATTTCGCGTGCATATCCTAAATGTTGAGGACGTCAGTGGAGTTTAAGTCGATGTTTAAAGGAAGTCCTGGGGCGAGTCGGCGATGACGGT
This sequence comes from Porticoccaceae bacterium, assembly GCA_036961295.1. Lineage (GTDB taxonomy): Bacteria > Pseudomonadota > Gammaproteobacteria > Pseudomonadales > Porticoccaceae > JAGPUQ01. The sequence goes on from JBALVX010000001.1 coordinate 203,528, forward strand.
AATTCTCGCTAATCCCCGAGGTTTTTGCGCCGGGGTTGATCGCGCCATTGATATTGTCGATCGCGCACTCGATCTTTACGGTGCACCCATCTATGTGCGTCACGAAGTGGTCCACAATAAATACGTTGTCGATACCCTGCGCGCACGCGGTGCGGTGTTTGTCGAAGAACTCGACGAAATTCCCGATGATGCCACCGTTATTTTCAGTGCCCACGGTGTTTCTCGGGTGGTGCAACAAGGTGCGGAGCAGCGTGCCTTGCGCGTGTTTGATGCCACCTGCCCACTGGTGACCAAAGTTCACGTAGAAGTGGCACGCTTTGGTCGCGAAGGTCGCGATTGCATTTTAGTCGGCCATCGTGGACATCCCGAGGTTGAAGGCACCATGGGGCAATACGATACCAGCGGCGGCGGCACTATTTATTTGGTTGAGGACGAAGCGGAAGCGACAACGATTTCCGTGCAACAGTCCGAATATCTTGCTTATGTCACCCAGACCACCCTGTCTGTTGACGATACCCAACGCATTGTGGCGGTCTTGCGTGAGCGCTTTCCTACCATCGTTGGCCCGCGCAAGGACGATATTTGCTACGCCACCCAAAATCGTCAGGATGCGGTTAAACAATTGGCCCTGGAGTGCGACGTGGTGTTAGTGGTAGGTTCGCCCAATAGCTCCAACTCCAATCGTCTACGGGAGCTTGCCGAGCGCTGTGGTGCCTGTGCTTACTTGATTGATCAGGCGGATGAAATACAGCGAGACTGGTTGCTGGCACCGGAAGCGCCCGGCAATGAGTTGGCACGAACTGAGCTGACACAAACGGAATCGCCCCACTTATTGACCATCGGTGTCACCGCCGGCGCCTCTGCCCCCGAAAAACTGGTGCAGGACGTGTTGGCCAGGCTGGCGGAATTTGGCGTTAATAAGGTAGTGGATCAGCATGGAAAAATCGAAAAAACCAGCTTTTCTATGCCGGTTGGACTAAGGTAATAGCGATTTAAAAGCGAGGGAATCGACCGTTTGTCCGGTTTTTTTCGCAGTCTGTCAATGTCAATAGATGGTTGTCGGACTATTTACCCGTTCGTCGATTAGCTTAAATTCAATTATTTTTTTTTGTTACCAATGGCGCTATGGATATGAAAGCACAAAATAATCGTAACGACGCTCGGGCCTGTTCTCAGAAGGGCTTGGCGCGGGGAAATGGCTTTACGCTGATTGAGCTGATGATCGTGGTTGCGTTGATGGCAATTTTGATGGCCCTTGCGGGACCATCGTTTACTAAATTAATGAATAGCAATAGGCTGCAGACGATGGCCGATAATTTTTATACCTCGGTTGTCCTGGCGCGAAGTGAGGCCCTGACGCGGAACGTGCCAGTCATTATGTGTAAAAGCAGTAACGGTAGTACCTGTGTGACGACGGGGGATTGGCAACAGGGCTGGATTGTTTTTGAAGACACTGATGTCTCCGGCAATAAGCATGCGACAAATGAGCCGGCTCTGAAGAGATACCCGGCTATGGCCGCTGGCTATACCTTAACGACAGCGGGTAGTACCTTCGCAAATCAATTAATTTATCGTCCCGATGGAACGGCTAATAGCTTTGACACCTTTCGTGTGTGCGACCCCGATGCCGACGTTACGACAGGGCTATCGATAGTAATCAGTATTGTTGGCCGGCCGCGAATGTCGAAGACGGTGGCGGGATGCTCATGAGGTTATTGAATATGTTGATCGAATCCAGGCGTGGCGAGCGGGTCGGAATGCGTTATTTACAGCAGGGTGTGGGGCTGATTGAGGTATTGATTGCAGTGTTGGTGCTTTCGGTCGGTATTTTGGGTGTGGCTGCTTTGCAGATCACCGGAAAACAAGCTTTGAGTGACGCTTCGCAGCGCTCGGTCGCGACTGGCCTGGCGCGAGATATAGCGGAAAGGATGCGTAGCAACCCATCGGAGCTGGAGTCCTACGAGACCACTTTAGGTGGTGGAACAATAACAGAGCCAAGTACTTGTAGGAATAGTAATTGCACCACCGCCCAGCTGGCTGCCAGGGATCTTTTTGAGTGGGAACAACTACTCGACGGAGCGGATGAAACTGTTGTCATCGGTGGGGTTACCACTAATACCGGTGGTTTAGTTAATCCACGGGCCTGCATTACACACACACTTGGCAAAATAACAGTGGCGATTGCGTGGCGTGGTACCACTGACCAGCTCAATCCAACTACTTCCACGTGCGGTGAAAGTGTGACTTTATACGATACCGATAACGTGCGTCGCAGGTTACTGGTTATCAATACCTATATAGCGACTTTGAGCTAATGAATATGTTGGTTAATGATGCAGGTGGAAAACGCTTCGCGAAGATCCAGGCTGGGGTAAACCGGAGGGGGGTTAGCAATCAGCTGGGGTTTTCTATCATTGAATTTATGATCGCCATCTTACTAGGGATTGTATTAACCTCGGGGGTGATCAGTGTTTACATAGAAAGTAAACGCAATTACTCCTACGACGATGAAGTGGCTCGATTACAGGAAAATGGACGCTACGCGATTAACCTGGTTCGCAATGAACTAACGCAGGCCGGGTATTGGGGGGGGAGGCTTGACACTATCCCCTCTGCAGCGGTGACTACTGATTGCGTGAGTGCCGGTAACTGGGCCTTACAAATTGGCGATCCGGTTGATCTTATAGACACCTTTGCCATTTTGCTAAACACGGTTAAGGGCGAGGATATTAGCAATTGTCTGGATGCAACCGAAATTCAACTAGGCACAGATATTATCTCTGTGAAAAGAACAGCGGGCCAGGCGACCTTGAAAGACGGGGTTTTCCCAGCAGGCGTCGCCGCAGCAGACACTTCGCAATGGTATTTGAGGGTTGAAGATTACGGCGCGACCGTGTCCTGGGTTTATCTGAACAATTCGGGAAGCATTCCCTCAGCCGAAGCAACGGCGGGTTCAGGTTATGATTATTGGGAATACTACGCCAAGGTGTTTTATATCCGTAATTTTGCAGAAACGTCAGGTGATGGCATTCCAACATTGGCTGTTGAATCCCTGAAGGGCGACGACATGGCGACCGATGCCATGGTGAGGGGTGTTGAGGACATGCAGATAGAATTCGGTATTGATGCGGGCGAGGACGACACTCCGGATCAATATAAAGACGCCCCTACTGCCGGTGATTTGGAAAGTGTCGTATCCGCACGTATTTATTTGTTACTGCGTAGCGAAATTGAATTACCAGGCTATACCAACACTAAAATTTATACCCTGGGTGGCAAAATCCTCCCGGCAAAAAATGATGGTTTTATGCGCAAGGTCTATAGCACCACCGTGCAGATGCGCAACGCCATTCCCCCGGGTGCTTAAGATGCGAATTGAGAAAAAGCAAATGATTCGATTGTCGACGACTAGCAGCGCTCCTTCCCGATCGAGGGGTGCGGTTTTAATAATTTCTTTAGTGTTTTTATTATTGCTGGCGATGGTGGCGACGACAGTGATGCAGACCAGTATTAGCGAAACCCAAATGGCGGGAAATTCCCAGTTTCGAGAGGAAGCCTTTCAGCGCGTACAGGCCATCGCTATGGCCATTGCTAACGATAGAGATAACTTCCCCACCACTGGTGATGTTGGTTATGTGTTATGCAACACCGTTGCGACCGGTATTGCTGCCTGCGATGAAACGTCCATAACCCTGGATAACGATATTGTAACCTACCCCACCGGAGTGACCTTGGATTACTGGGTAACGCGCGAGGGGCCAGAGATATTAGATTCGCCGCCTTTTCGCGAGTCCGAGAGCAGTACTAGCAGCGTGACGAGTTACGACGCAGCCGTTTTTGAAGCGCACGCGTCTTACGATGGCGGCGCTGTACGTTTAGGGCGAGCTGAAGTGGCACAGGGCGTCGCTATTAAAATTGTTTCATCAGCACAGTAGTGAGATGAGGAGTAGAACCATGAACAACATGAAAAAAATTATTTGTATTGGGCTTGTTAGTTTGTTTAGCTCGAATAGCTACGTGCTTGCCGACGATATTGATATTTATCTGGGGTCAAAGCCTGCCTCTGCTCCCCTGGTGATGTTAATGTTGGATTGGCGGCCCAGCGTCTTCGCAAACCTCTGTAGTTCAATGGACGCTTCGTGCGAGGCGATAATGAGCCCGGAAGCCGCGGCTATCCTAAAAGCTGCCAGAGCAGATGCGGGAACCCCATTAAGCGATTCCGTGTCTCTTTATGAAGCTTTTGTCGCAGTACTGCAGGTGGTGGTGGCTAACCCGGCTTTTGATCCTATTCATATGGGTTTAATGCTGAGCAACTTCACCGATGGTGGAACTATTCTTGAGGGTTATAAAAGACTCGGTGATACCATTTCTGCCGACACCCAATCCATTCGTCCTGCGCTGGCGGTCACGACGCAAAACAGGGACTACCTTATTTCCCGCCTACGTGAGATCACTGAGCCTTCGAATAATTCCAAATCGCACAAATTGCAGCCTAGTGAAACGTTTTATGAGATGTACAGTTATTTGAACGGCCTCGCAGTGCAGTTTGGCGACGCCGCGGGGACCACGAATAACTTCCAAAGTATCTCGCCCCCGAACCCTGGCTTCGACTCCTTTATTCAAAGCGGGGGTAATTATATTGTGCCTCAGCAGTTCACCGATTATGCCTGTACCAGTACTTACGCGATCATGATGGCGATGAATGTTGCCAACAATGACGATAATCTGGACGCGGCAATTACCAGTAGTATGTCGGCCACTGCGGCGGTTAAATTCGAAGACATGCTGGAGTATATGAATGCTAACGACATCGCTACAAGCGGCGCGGCAACCGGCGACCAAAACCTGATCACCTGGGTTATTTCTGACTCGGGAAGTAAAGGTTCGACTGGCGTTTGGGCGGCGGCCGGCGGTTCCGGAGATGGCTTGTTGAATTTTGAAGATGCGGTCGCGCTGCAGGCCACTTTGGAAGAGGCCTTCACCGAAATTATCAGCGTGAGTAGTACCTTCGTTGCCGCTTCGGTTCCGGTTAACGTATTTAACCGTACCGAATCCCTGGATAATTTATACGTTGCCCTGTTTGAGGCGCGATCAACCATCGACTGGCCCGGCAATTTAAAAAAGCTCAAATTGGTGGATGAAGATATCAATGTTGATACCACGGGCGATGGTGTTGCCGATTCAACGGATGGCTTTTTTGATAATGTTATCGATGTGCTTGATAACGACGCCTTCGAAGTTGATGGTAATGATATTGGGCGAATAAGAACAGGGGCGCTAACCTTCTGGACTGATGTGGGCGAATTGCCGCCTCCTGACACCAACGAAGGGGAGGTCGTGGATCGGGATGGCCGTTCTGTGTTACGTGGTGGCGCTGGGCAGCAGGTACCCGGTTTTATCTCTGATGCACCGGGCGACGAGAATACTGATACAGGTGCACGGCAGGTCTACGTGACCCCAGCTTCGGGTGCCGCGCTAGAGCCCCTGGGTGTTATTGGGGCGACACCGAGTGCCTCAGAGATCATCGTGATCAATGAATTGCTTGGGGTTGATTACAGCGCGCTGAGTGCTGGTGATAAAAATACCGCCGAAGACGATGCTAATGAAATCATCAAATGGATGCGCGGTGAGGATGTAAATGATGCCGATGGCGATAGCAGTGTCACGGATGCACGTCCCTGGATCATGGGCGCGTCGATTCACTCTCGGCCCCTGGCAATTAACTATGGGACTAGAGACAGTCATTCGACGACTAATCCCAATATTTTGTTAATGATGGGCACTAACGATGGCTATTTCCATTTTTTCGAAAATACTGATCCTGGCGTTGGTGACTCCGATGCAGCTCTATTGGCACTGCAAAGCGGAACAGAGTTGCTTGCATTTATGCCACAGGAAATGCTGAGTAAGGTAAAACCCTTCAAAACTAACACCCAAAGCAGTAATAAGATGATCTACGGTGTTGACGGAGAGCCAGCTTCGCTAGTGGTCGATGATGACCGGGATGGCAATATTGAGGTCGGCGACGAAGTTTATGTGTATTTCGGTTTCCGCCGCGGTGGCAACGGTTATTACGCCCTGGATGTCAGTAATCCTGATGTGGCTACTGTGCCGCCCACTATCGCCTGGAAGATTTTTCAGACCAGCGGGGGCAGTTTTGACGAGTTGGGCTTGACGTTTTCGAAGCCGGTAGTAACCAAGGTGAATTATAACGGCACCATAACGGATGTGGTTATTTTTGCCGGGGGTTACAACGGCGGCTGGGATAGCGGGTTCACCGCTCGCCTTGGCAAAGATTTAGGCGATGCTGATGATACTGTGGGTAATGCCATTTACGTGGTTAACGCCAGAACTGGTGCTTTAATCTGGAAGGTAAAACAAGGCTCGGGCGCTGCGAGCAATACGGTGTTTCAGCATGCTGACATGGTCGACAGCATCCCGGCTACGGTGGTGCCCTTAGATGTAAACAACAATGGTGTTACCGACCGTTTGTATGTTGGTGATATGGGTGGAGCAGTGTGGCGTGTAGACATGCCGGAAGGCAGTGCGACAAATCAACGACGAGATAGCTGGTTTGCCAGTAAATTTGCCGAGCTGGGTACAGATGGTGCGCCGAACGATCGACGATTTTTTCATTCAGTCGATATCGTCTTAACCAAAGATGACACTGGAGATTACGATGGTATTGCCATTTCCTCTGGAGACAGGGCGGATCCGCTGGGAGTAGATACAGAGAATTATTTGTTTTATATGAAAGATCGAACGACCACCAGCGGCGCTGCTTCCGTGAAGACCAGAAGCCCCTATGTGTTAAGCGATCTAGCTGATGTTACCCCTTGTCTAACCGGCGCCGAAACTGGTTGTGCGGCTCTTAGTATGGCCAATGGTTGGCGGATACAGTTAGAAGGAACGGGTGAAAAAAGCCTATCCAAACCCATCGTTGATGGTGGTATCGCAGTATTTACCAGCTTTGAACCGAGTGTTGGTGTTAGTACCTGTGATGCGACCGAGGGGGAAGGTTTCGCTTATTTAGTGAATTTGGCTGATGGTACTGCCGTGAATTCTATCCGAAAATATCCAGTAGGGAAGGGTATTCCGCCAGGAGTAGTGGCTATTAATGGAGCGCTTATTATTCCGGGCGGTGGCATTATTGAGGACGGGGATGGTGCTGCGGACCGCAAAAAAATTCTAAAAAGTACCAGTAAAGGGAGCTGGCTAATTTACTGGCGCGAACTTGGTATTGATGACCTATAGGGTGAGAAAGAATATGAACAGTCAGAAAAGCGCTGGGTTCTCCTTTATAGAACTAATGGTAGTAGTAGCGATAATAGCCATTTTATTTGGCCTGGCACTGCCTAGCTATCGGGAGTACGTGTTGCGCGCTAATCGCTCCGTTGCTCAGGCAGAGCTATTAGAAATGGCCGGGCGACAGGAGCAATATTTCGTCAACAACAAAACTTATACCACCAGTTTGGCTGCTTTAGGCTATCCAGCAACCTACTATGTTAACCGGGAAGGAGCACAGACTACGTCAGCTTTGGCTGTGTATCAGATGACTATCTCTAACGCCGGTACGGCGACTTCGTTTAGTTTAACTGCTACCCGAAGAAACGCTCAGACGGAGGATACGGACTGTGGCAATCTCACTTTAGATAATCTTGGCAATAAGACTGCTAGTGGAAGTGGGGATCGTTGTTGGGGTTAGAGGTTCGCGTTGCCCCAACAGCTTCTCTTCAGTGAGGGTGGATCGATGGGCGATTTTAGTCAATCCCCAGTTTCTTTAATTTATAACGTATCTGCCGAAAAGTAATCCCCAGTTTTTCGGCAGCAGCGGTTTTGTTCCAACGGGTTTCCTGTAAGGTTTTTTCCAGTATCGAGCGTTCAATGTTGGCCAGGTATTCATCCAGATTGCCGATGTTCTCCAGTGTTTCCAGTGCTGGCACCGAGGTCTGGGCCGAAAATTGATCCGGGTGTTCCCCTTTATTTGAAGTTAAGCCATTTGAAGTTAAGCCATTAGAAATTACACCGTTTGCGTTAAGCGCTTCCGGTTTATTTTTCTCTCTAGCCCCACGTGTACCCGAAACCGCAAATTGTAAGTCTTCGGCCTGAATAAGATCGCCCTGACAAAGCGTATAAGCTCGTTCCAGCATATTTTCCAGTTCGCGTACATTGCCAGGAAATCCGTATTCGCTCAGTAGGGAGAGCGCTTGGGGACTGAGTTGTGGTGTGACTTCCGCATCCGCGCTCATGCCTAGTTTTTGTAAAAAATAAGCGGCCAGCGCAGGAATATCTTCCGCGTGCTCCTGCAAGCTGGGCACCTGAATTTCAATGACGTTAATACGGTAGTACAAATCCTGGCGAAACCGCCCTGTAGACACTTCGTGTTCCAGATTTTTATGGGTGGCACTTAATATGCGCACATCTACATTAACTTCTTTATCGTCGCCCACCGGGCGCACGGTTTTTTCCTGAATGCTGCGCAGTAATTTTACTTGCATCGAAAGTGGTAAATCGGCGACTTCGTCGAGAAATAGGGTGCCGCCATTGGCGGCTTCAAACAAACCTTGTTTGTCTTGATAAGCGCCGGTAAAGCTACCTTTGAGATGACCGAAAAATTCGCTTTCCATTAATTCCGAAGGAATGGCGCCACAGTTGACGGGGACAAACGCGCCCTCCGCTCGTGGCCCCTGATAGTGTATCGAGCGGGCGACAATTTCCTTGCCGCTGCCGGATTCGCCATAGATAAACACCGGTGCCTGGCTGCGGGCGACCTTGCCGATTTGATCACGCAGCTGATTAATGGCCGGGGACTGGCCGATAAACTCACTGCGCCTGGCGGTTTTTTTAGATGGACTATCGGCCTGGCTAAGCTTCAGAGCGGTTTGCACCAGCGCGCGCAGGCGTTCCAGTTGCACCGGTTTGGAGACAAAGTCAAAGGCACCGCGTTGCAGGGCATCGACAGCCATGTCGGTATTGCCGTGGGCGGTAATCATGGCGACGGGTAGCTCCGGATACTTGAGCTGAATATGATCAATTAAGTTAAGGCCGTCACCGTCGGGAAGACGCATGTCGGTGAGACAAAAATCAAAGGTATCCGCTTTTAAGGCGGCGATGCCGCCGGCAAGATCACCGGCTTCCGTTACCACCAGATCGAGTTGTTCGAGGGTGATGGTCAGCAGCTCGCGGATATCGGGTTCGTCGTCAATAATCAGCGCTTTGCGCAGAGTCATATCTTGTCCTTGAGTCGCGGCTTGGCCTTTGCTTTAGGGTAGCATGCGGTTGGGGTGGGCAAAACCAAGTCTGAAGCATTTCGGGTCTACTTCCGTGTCGATGTAGTCCAGCGTGGCGTAGTTTATTTCACACAGTTCCCGGGAGATATATAAGCCGAGTCCAGTACCCGTGTGTGAGGTGGTGAAAAACGGCTCGAAAATGCGGTCGCGGTGTTGTTTGGCGACGCCCTCACCGCGGTCTTCGATGAGCAGAAAAGGGTGGCCGGTAGATATCTCGATGCCGTAGCGCAGCCCGACCCAGGCCTCCCCGGTCGCTTCCTTGCTGTAGCGTATGGCATTGTCGAGCAGATTGGTTAGTACCTGCTGGAGATGGGAGGCATCAAAATAAACAAATACCGGCTCCCCACTCAGTTCAATGGTGACTTCTCCGGACTGGGAATCCTTGAATTCTTCTACAAAAGTATTCAGTGTATCTTTAAGATTAAACTTTTTTAATTCAGGTTTTTTTTGTCGCGATAATTGCATGACGTTTTCGATGATTTGATTCAATCGATTCGCGTGTTTGCTAATCATGTGAGACAGCTTGGCTTGTTGCGCACCGGGATTATGTTCCTCCGAGAGTAACTGCGCGGCATGACTGATGGCCCCCAGGGGGTTGCGAATTTCGTGGGCGATACTACCGGTGAGTTGACCCAGCGAAGCCAGTTTGAGTTGTTGTGCGCGTTGCGCACTCGAACGATTGTCTTCGAGAAAAACCAGGGTGCGGGTTAAATTCTGTTCATTAAAGGACGCAAAGCTAGCCTGTATTTCACTGCCCGCTCGATTTTTAAACGGCTCCGGTTTGAGCCAGGGGTAGGCCTGCCAACGTATGTACAACTGGTGGAGTTGTGGTGTGATTCTCAAATGCTGACCAATACTGAGGGTTTTTTGCGGTTGGTGACCGCCCAGTAATTCGACCGCTGAGTTATTGATTAACTCGATATCGCCATCCCGGTTAGCCACAATAATGCCCGTTAACATGCGCTGCACGATTAGCGCATTGAGTTGCTGGAGTTGTGCGGCTTCATTGGCCTGGAGTTGGGCACTTTCCTGAGCGAGCCTTAAGCGTTTGTTGAGCTGGCGAAAAATCAGCGCGGTGACAAACAATAAGGCACCGAGGATGCCCGTTGGAATCAGATTATCATTTGCCGAGTCGAAGTAAAAAGAGGCGACGAGCTCCTGGGTGAGCAGAGTGATGCTGGCGACTGCCGCGAGCAGTAAGGAGAGCCGACCAGTAAAAGCAATGGAGCCGGTGGCAACAGTAACAATCAGTAGAAAGCCCATACCGCTGCTGAGGCCGCCGCTACTAAAGGTGATTAGGCTGATGCAGCCAATATCGATAAATAGATGCAGAAACAGGCTGGTGGTGCCGAGGGTAAAGCGCCGCCACAATAAATGGATGAGCAGCGCAACCGACAAACCGGCGTAACTGAATACCGTTATTGTGAAGGTTTGTGGGTGTTCGGTACCCAGCGTTTTGTCGGATATCCCAGCCAACATCATGCCCAAAAAGAGCAGCGACAAGAGCAAGCGATAGTAGGAATACACCTTGATTGAATCGGCGTAGGGTCCCGCGATATTCGATATTGTTGAGGCTGGAACCATAGGGTGTATTACGAAGCTTTACTCGGAGTCCGATTTTAGCCGAAAATAGCCGCCCTTAGCACGACACGGCAACAATTTATGACCCGCCTCACAATTGCACTCGCTCAGTTAAACCCTTTAGTGGGTGATATTCCTGGTAATACCGATAAGGTGATCGATTATTTGCGGCGCGCTCGGGATGAGTTGAAGGCGGATATCGTGGTGTTTCCCGAACTGGCCTTGATTGGTTATCCCGCGGAAGACCTGTTGTTGCGCCCCAGTTTGCAGATACGCATTGAACGCGCCCTGGAGCGGGTTATGACAGCGTGCACTGGAATTGTAGCGGTGGTCGGCTATCCCTGCTTAGACGGTGATGAGCTGTTCAATGCCGCGGGGGTGATTCGCGATGGTAAATTACTCGCGCGTTATTACAAAAACCGGCTGCCGAATTACAAAGTGTTTGACGAGGAGCGGTATTTCACCGCAGGTAAAGACGCCTGCGTGATTCAACTGTGCGGGGTCGATACCGCGATTAGTATTTGTGAGGATGTTTGGTCGCCACAGGTGATGGCCGATGCGGCGGCGCAGGGTGCGCGCCTGATGCTCAACATCAATGCCTCGCCATTTCACAAAGACAAGCAGCGCATGCGGCAGCAAGTATTAAAGCAGCGCAGCGTAGAAGGCGATATGCCGGTGGTATACGTTAATCAGGTCGGCGCTCAGGACGAATTAATTTTCGACGGTGGTTCGATGGTGATGGATCGCTATGGGGATCTGGCATTTAGGGCGCCCCAGTTTGAAGAGAGCTTGTACACCGTTGCGGTGGATATCGCGACTAACAGCGGAGACACCGGTGTTGGTGTCGATACTAATCCTCGTGTGAGCACCCATATAAGTACTTGGGTGAATGTCCCGGCACAGCAAATCACCCCGGCGCTGGATAGCCTGGCAGCTATGTATCAGGCCCTGGTGTTGGGGGTGCGAGACTACGTTAACAAAAACGGGTTTCGCGGCGTAGTACTGGGGCTGTCCGGCGGTATCGATTCTGCATTGACTCTGGCTATTGCAGTGGACGCCCTCGGTGCTGATCGGGTAGAAGCGGTGATGATGCCTTTTCGCTACACCTCGCAGCTCAGTCAGGACGACGCTAGCGATCAGGCCAAACGCATGGGCGTGAACTACAAAAGCATCGGCATCGAGCCGGTTTATAAGGCGTTTATGGAAGCCCTGGCCGATGAGTTTGTCGGTTGCGCGGTGGATACCACCGAAGAAAACCTTCAGGCCAGGTCCCGGGGCGTACTGTTAATGGCGATTTCCAATAAGAAAGGCTATCTGGTACTGACTACCGGTAATAAAAGCGAAATGTCGGTGGGTTACGCCACACTTTACGGTGATATGGCCGGTGGCCTCGATGTACTCAAGGATGTTTCTAAACTTGCCGTATTTGAGCTATCAAAATATCGCAACACCCTGTCGGCGGTGATTCCCGAATCGGTGATTACCCGACCACCTTCGGCAGAATTGGCGCCAGATCAAATAGATGAAGACTCGCTCCCGCCCTACGAGGTGCTCGACCAAATTTTGCAGCGCTACGTTGAACAGGACGAGAGCGCCGAGGAGATAGTTGCCGCTGGTTTTAATTCCGAAGAGGTTTACCGCATCCTGAGGATGGTGGACTTAAGTGAGTACAAGCGACGGCAGGCGCCTATTGGCCTACGCATCACGGAACGTGGCTTTGGCCGCGATCGGCGCTACCCGATTACCAATGGTTGGAAAGCCGGTGACTAGACCTCAGCACCAGCAGCCATAGACAGCTAAGCCCTAGTCGAGAAGGCCTCTAGCCAAGAAAGCCCCTAGCCAAGAAGGCCGAAGCTCAACCAGTTGAGCCAGGATTTTTCCTGGTCCGGTTCCTGTTGCTCGTTTTGTTCTTGTTCTGTTGAGGATGGTGAGGAATCGCGAAGAGACTCGGGACGGCTATCGTAGGCCGGTGCTTTTTCGGGGACGTAATAACCTAGAGTCAGCCGTCGCCACCAGGAGGAATCGTCCTTAAAGTTATCCTGATACTGGAATTCGCCGCTGGCGTTAAGCGCCGGGTGGTCGGGGAAATTAGTCGCTAAGGTTTTCGCTGCATTGGCGGAATGTTCTTTAAGATTAAGTAAATAATAACCCTGAGCCATCACAGCCAGGCCGTCGGCAACGGCCGGGGTGCGTTGGAAGTTTTCCACCACATAGCGGCCACGGTTGGTTGCGGCAAGATAGGCCTCGCGCTTGAAATAATAGTTGGCGACGTGAATTTCGTGGCGCGCCAGTAGATTGCGCAAATGCACCAGATGTTTTCTGGCGTCCGCGGCATACACGCTGTTGGGGTAGCGATGCAGCAGATCGGTGAAGGTGGCAAAGGCCAGTCGTGCGGTGCCGGGGTCGCGCTTGCTGTCGTCCCGAGGCAGAAATGAATCCAGGAAGCCCTTACTTTCCGAAATGAGCGATAAGCCTTTAATATAGTGAGCGTAATCGACATTGGTATGTTGGGGATGCAGGCGGATAAAACGGTCGGCGGCGGCGGTGGCGGACTCGTAATCGGCACTTTCGTAGTGAGCGTAAATTAGTTCGAGTTGGGCTTGTTCGCCGTAGGTTCCGAAGGGAAACTGGGCTTCCAGTGCTTCGAGATTTTCTATCGCCAGCGCCCAGCTGCGCGAAGTCAGATTGCGTTGCACGCGCTCGTAATAAGCTTGCTCGGTGATGGTTTTCGGGTCATCCCGCTTAGCCTTGGCTGCTTTGGTTTCCTCGGATTGAAACCAGGAACAACCACTAATCAACAACAAGCTTAGAATAACAATAAGGGTGCGCATACGACTTCCTGAAAGTTCGATCTTTGAAGGTTTGATCTTTAGAGTGAGTTTTTGGGTTACAGTCAACTTTATACTATTACAATCCAGAACGTTTAATTCGGAAATCCATCAGCCGCTATTAGTACGCTGGTGGACCCCGCTAACAAGCGGCTATTTAAACACAGACTAAAGACCGGCAACACCATCAGCCCGGTAATGATGATAGCTTTTAGGTAAACAGTTGATATGACAGAAAACGTAGTGAGTGAAACTGCCCGCGTACCCCGTGAGCTGATGGGTAAGCGTTTGGATCAGGTGGCGGCGCAGTTGTTTGGGCAATTTTCCCGGTCTCGGCTACAGCAGTGGATTGTGGAGGGCGCCCTTCGGGTAGACGACGAGCAGCGCCAGCCCCGGGACAAACTGTTCGGCGGCGAGTGGCTGCGTCTGGAAGCTCGCCTGACGGATGCCGGCGAGTGGCAGGCGCAAGAGGTGGATTTTGCTGTGGTCTACGAAGACGACGATATCCTGGTGATTAATAAACCCGTGGGCCTAGTGGTGCACCCGGGATCTGGAAATCCAGACGGTACCTTACTTAATGGCTTATTGAATTACTGCCCTGCGTTGCGCTCGGTGCCTCGCGCGGGGATCGTGCATCGGCTCGATAAAGACACCAGCGGAGTTATGGTGGTGGCGAAAAATTTGATTGCCCAGACGGCGTTAGTAGAGCAGCTACAGGCGCGCACCGTGAGTCGGGAGTACGAAGCCATCGCCCGTGGGGTGATCATTAGCGGGGCAACGGTGGATGCCCCCGTGGGTCGTCATCCCTCGGCGCGCACGCGGATGGCCGTCGTTGCCGGAGGTAAACCGGCGGTGACTCATTACCGGGTTGCCGCGCGCTACGGTCACCATACTCATCTTAAGGTCAAGCTAGAGACTGGCCGCACCCACCAAATACGGGTGCATCTGAGTCATCGCGGTTATCCGCTGGTGGGTGACCCAGTCTATGGCGGGCGCTCCAGGCCATTTGCCGGAGCCGATCAGGAGTTGCTTGATTATCTAGCGGGCTTCCAACGGCAGGCCTTACATGCTGCGCAATTAGCTTTAGATCACCCGGGCAGCGGCGAGTTGATGACCTGGTCCGTGCCCCTGCCGGACGATATTCTCGACTTGATGAAAATGCTGGAACGTCACGATGCCCCAGTCCCCTGAAGATTTGGCATTGATTCCCCTCCAGCCGAGCTGGCCGGTGCCAGAGGGAGTGCGGGCCTATCTCAGCACGCGGCAGGGCGGTTGTAGTTCCGCACCCTGGGATACACTTAATTTGGGCGCTCATGTGGGTGACGCAGCACAAGCGGTGCAGCGCAATCGCGAAGACCTACTAAATGCACTGGCCAAGTCGGGCGACACTCAGTTTGAGAGGCAACTCAAAGCGCAATGGTTAGATCAAGTGCACGGCACGACGGTGGTCGAAGCGCGCGGTGACGGTGAAGTGCGTCGCGCCGATGCGGCCTGGACGCAGCATTCCGGTGTGGTGTGTGCGGTGATGACCGCAGATTGTCTACCGATTCTCATCTGTGATCGAGACGCCAGCGTGGTGGCTGCTGTGCACGCGGGTTGGCGCGGCCTCGCCGCCGGTGTGATTGGCTCGACTGTCACCGCCCTTGCTGTCGAGCCGCAACGTTTATTGGCGTATCTAGGCCCAGCGATCTGCGCTCGTTGCTTTGAAGTGGGGCCAGAGGTGAGGGAGCGTTTTCTGGAGGGCGGGAAGGATAACGCGCAGCGAGCGGGAATAACCGCCTGTTTTAAGGCCTCGCCAGCGCGAGCAGGTCATTATTTGGCAGACCTGGTTAAGTTGGCGCGAGGGCAGTTGCTCGCCCTGGGAGTGGCAGATATTTACGGTGGGGAGATGTGTACGGTAGAGTCACCTGAGAGCTTTTATTCCTATCGCCGAGACGGAGATACCGGGCGGCAGGCCGCGCTTATTTACTTGGAATGACCTTTATTTGGAGTAGCTGCTTTGGCGTAACCACTTGGAGTGGCTGTTTAGAGCAGCTACTTAGAATAGCCGCGGGCGATTTTATTTGGCGCGGCTAGACTTGCGGCGCACGGTGTTGGTGCGCACCGAGTAGTTGCCGGTTTTTCGGTCGTTAAAATAATGTTCCAGGGTTGTGGTGACCGAGGGAAAGGCAATCTCATTCCAGGGAATATCCTCTTCCTCGAATAAGGCTACTTCCAGTGATTCGGCCCCTGCTGCAAACTCCGGCGTCGCGAGCTCGCCGAGAAAGAACATATACACCTGATTGATATGGGGGATGTCCACCATGGTGTACAACTCAGGTTCGCTCATTTTGGCCTCGGCCTCTTCCCAGCACTCACGCATGGCACCTTCGACCGTGGTTTCGCCGTTTTCCATAAAACCGGCGGGCAGCGTCCAGTAGCCGTAGCGGGGTTCAATGGCTCGCTTGCACAGTAATACCTGGCCTTGGTAGATTGGCACACAGCCGGCGATGATGCGCGGATTTTGGTAATGGATCGTGTCGCAGTGATCGCAAATATGGCGATCGCGATCATCTCCAGAGGGGATGCGCAGGTTTACCGGCTTGCCGCAGGCGCTACAAAATTTCATCGGCGTAACTCGCAGAGATCGTGGCCTTGGTAGCCATAATGTAGTGATAATAAGAAATCAAATTTAGCAACATACTACCGCTACGGTTATTAAGGTGGATGAACAAATTTAAAGTCGAGCATGACACGTAATATAATCGGTTTATTATAGCATTCGACCAGAAGTCGCAGCCTTGTACGCTTTCTCCAGTATCAGTATCTAATTTAAAGTCTAATAGCATCATCACCCGAGGATTATATTGTGATCTATGAATACGACCAACACTCCCCCGAAATCGGCGACGGTGTTTTTGTTGCCCCCAGCGCCGATGTAATCGGCCAGGTAGTGATTGGTGACCGCGCCAGCATTTGGTTTAATGCCGTAGTGCGCGGCGACACCGATCGTATCTACATTGGCGCGGGCAGCAATGTGCAGGATAATGCCGTGGTGCACACCGACCCCGGTATACAAGTCCGTATTGGCGAAAATGTCACTATCGGACACTGCGCCATGGTGCATGGCTGTACGATTGGTGAGAACTCCCTGATCGGCATCAACGCGGTGGTTCTCAACCATGTCCGCATCGGCCGCAACTGTTTGATCGGGGCCAATGCTTTGGTACCAGAGGGTATGGAAATTCCGGACAACTCCATGGTGCTGGGTACCCCGGCGAAAATAGTGCGCACGCTGGACGAGGCAGCCGTAGCGGGTTTGGCTGAATCGGCGGCAGGTTATCGCGACAAGGCCGCGGCCTTTATTCGTAGCTTAAAAGTGCTTGAGTGAGTGCTGCCCATGACTACTATTTCGTAGTTAGTGTTATTAGGTGATCAGTCTTGTTAGGTAAGTGTTATTGGGTATTAAGTAGTATGAATCAGCCTCCAACTAAAAAATCAATCGCGACTGTACGGGCACGGGTAGCGTCTCCCTGCGTGTCGCTTTGTTCCCTTGATATTAGAGATGTTTGTGTGGGTTGTTACCGCAGTGCCAACGAAATTTGTGACTGGATGATTTTGAATGATGACGAGCGTCGAGCGGTGCTGGTCAAGGCCGCAGAGCGAAATCGCAAAAATAACCCTTTTGCCTGAGGGCAAAACTTAACTCTCTAATTTAATCTTCTACAGCTTCGAGCGGTCCCAGGCGCCAGACTTTAATGCGCTCGATCACATTCCCTTTTAAGGTAATGGTTTCGAAACGATAAGGTTTAAGTTCTACACTGACGCTGCCTTCGGGGATGCGTTCAAGTGCTTCCAGTACCAGTCCATTCAGCGTCTTAGGACCGTCCTGGGGTAAATCCCATGCGGTTGCCTTGTTGATGTCGCGCACCGTGGCGCTGCCGTCGATTAAAAAGCTGCCGTCGGGCTGGGTTTTAATCTCGTCTTCGTCATCGATCAGGTTGGTGGTAAATTCGCCGACGATCTCTTCGAGCAAATCTTCCAGCGTGACCAATCCAGCAATATCACCGTATTCATCGACCACCATGGCGAGGCGGTGACGATGCTTGCGGAAGTTGATCAACTGAGTACTCAGCGGGGTGCCTTCGGGCACAAAATAAGGTTCGCGGGTAAAGCGTTTGATGGCTTCCTTAGTCAAAGTGATGGCGCCACCGCGCAGCAAGCGGCTCATATGGCGCAAGTGCAGGAAACCGAGAGTCTGATTAATGTCGCCGTCGTAGACCGGTAAGCGCGTGTGTTCCGAGGCAATAATTCGATCCAGTAACACGTCCAGATCATCCTCGAGATCAAGACCGTAGACCTCGTTCTTCGGCACCATAATGTCGTTTACGCTCACCGTTTCCAGATCCAGAATGCTAACCAGCATGTCCTGGTGATCTTCGGAAATGGTTTTACCGGTGGATTCAAACACCACCGAGCGCAGCTCTTCTCGAGTCAGACTATCGTCGCGGCGCGGATTGGGATGAAAGCCCAGCAGGCGCACCAACACATTGGAGAGATAGTTGACCACCACCACCAGGGGATACAGTAGCTTGAGTAAGGGCTTGAGGATGTGACTGGCGGCAAAAGCGATCTTCTCAGGATACAGCGCCGCGATGGTTTTCGGCGTCACCTCAGAAAAAATCAGTACCACCAAAGTCAGCGCCACGGTAGCAACCGCGATACCTATTTCCGGGCCGAACAGACGGGTACAGATAATCCCGGCAATGATGGAGGCGAGAATATTGACGGCGTTGTTGCCGATTAAAATAACCCCGATCAAGCGATCCGGGCGGTCGAGCAGGCGTTTGGCGCGTCGTGCTCCCGCGTGTTTTCTGGCCATATGGCGCAGTCGGTAGCGATTGAGCGACATCATTCCGGTTTCTGAGCCGGAAAAGAAGGCAGAAAGAACTAAGAGGGAGGCGAGTACTGTACCCAGTAGCCACAGGGGGGTGTCGTTCAAGGCTTGGGTGGTCTCTTGCAGTAATAGAAGTGGGGATGATGGCTGAGAATACCGGCGGAGGCAACCGCCGCAGTCAACAAAAGTGACTAGCTAAGAGTGACTAGTTGAGAGTGGCTTAACTAAGAGTGCTTTAGCTGAGCAAGACCTCGAAGACAAATTTACTACCCCAGAATGCCAACATTAACGCCGCAAAACCGCCTAAGGTCGAGTAGACCGCAACCTTACCGCGCCAGCCTGCGCGGTAGTGACCCCATAACAGCGTGGCGTAAACCACCCAGGCAATCAGTGAAAACACGGTTTTGTGAGCTAGCCGCTGAGCAAAAAAATTGTCGATATAAAAAAAGCCCAATGCCAGCCCGGCACTTAGCAGTACAAAGCCAACCAGCAGTAAGCGGAATAATAATTGTTCCATGGTCTGTAGAGGCGGCAAGGTTTTGAGCCGACCGCCGGGATGGTGGCGGTGTAGTTGTCGGTTTTGCCAGGCCAGTAACAGCGCTTGCAGGGCCGCGACAGTCATTAAGCTGTAGGACAGTATCGATAACAAAATATGGGCGCCAAGGCCTGGTGCCAGGGTGCTTATCTCGCGGCTATCCTGAATCACCACACGCGATAGCACTAACATGGCGACAGTGGCGGGAAACAGCAGCAGATACAAATTTTCGAGTGGGCTTTTAAGGGCGCTAAATACCACGATCAGATTAATGATCAAAAAAATCAGTACTGACAGGGGAATCAGGCTGAGATTCAGGCCGGTCTCCGTGACCAGTTGTTGCCAACTGGCAACCGTGTGCGCTATCAGGGCGATAGCGACGATGGCACTTAGACTGTTTTTGCTACCGGCAGTATCAGCCCGTGCGCGCGCAAAATGATTTAGTCTCAGTGCAAATGCCAGGCTGTAGCAGACGACGGCAACAGCGCTGGCTAACCAAAGCTTATCCAGCATCTAAAATAGATCCGAGTTGTTGAGGTTGAAGCAGGCGCAATACCGGTGATGCTTAGCCATAGGGTAAATGTCGCTATAGGGTGTAGTTGTGTTGGATATAATCATAAGCCTGAAGTATCGGAGTTTGGCATATTCCAGTTCACTGGCAAAGTGCCAGGCGATACGAACTTTGCAGCAGATAATTTTATAATGCTAGCTCTACGATACCCACTATACGATATAATGCCGCGCTTACTTACGTGGATCCCCTTTGTTTCGGTATGTAAGCTAAAAGTCTCGGTATGTGGGCTAGCAACTCGAGCGGAAAACCTCTTTCATTACTGACCCCAACCGGGTTAAACACTACGGATTAAACGCTATGGCATTGTTTGAAAACCTCAGCGAACGCCTGTCCGATAGCCTGCGAAAAATTAGCGGTAAGGCTACGCTGACCGAAGAAAATATTCAGGATACCCTGCGCGAAGTGCGCATGGCACTGCTGGAAGCGGATGTCGCTTTACCCGTAACCAAAATGTTTGTGGAGCGGGTGCGGGAGCGCGCCGTTGGTACGCAAGTTGGTAGCGGCTTGAATCCGGGCCAGCAATTTTTAAAGCTGGTGCAGGCCGAACTCGAACACTTGATGGGCGATGCCAACGAGAGTTTGAATCTTGCCGTGCAAGCGCCAGCCGTGATCCTGATGGCGGGTTTACAGGGTGCGGGTAAAACCACGTCGGTGGCCAAGTTAGCGCGTTTTCTCAAGGACAGAGAAAAGAAAAAAGTCATGGTGGTGAGTGCCGATGTCTATCGACCGGCAGCGATTCAGCAGCTTGCCACGCTTGCCGAGGAAGTGGGTGCCGAGTTTCACCCCAGTTCCGCCGATGAAAAACCCCTCGATATCGCTGCCCGTGCACTCGCTGCGGCGCGCACCAGTTTTGCAGATGTGCTGATCGTCGATACCGCAGGTCGCCTGCATATTGATGGTGAGCTAATGGCGGAAATTCAGGCCTTGAGTAAGGCGCTGAATCCGGTAGAAACGCTGTTTGTGATCGACGCCATGATTGGTCAGGACGCCGTTAATACCGCTAAAGCATTCGATGAAGCGCTGCCGCTGACCGGTGTGGTGCTGACCAAGGTCGATGGCGATGCCCGCGGCGGTGCCGCGCTCTCAGTGCGGCATGTGACTGGCAAACCCATAAAATTCTTGGGTGTCGGCGAAAAGACCGATGCGCTAGAGCCCTTTCACCCCGACCGCATTGCCTCGCGTATTTTGGGAATGGGGGATGTGCTCAGCCTGATCGAGGACGTCGAGCACAAGGTTGATAGCAGGAAAGCGGCAAAACTGGCCAACAAGGTTAAAAAGGGTAAAAAGTTCGATCTCGAAGATCTCCGCGACCAGCTCGATCAAATGCAAAATATGGGTGGTATGGGCGGGATACTCGACAAGTTACCCGGCATGGGCAATATGGCTCAGATGGCCGAGCAGGCGGGGGTGGGTAGTCAATTTAAGCGCATGACCGTTATTATTGATTCCATGACCCCGGCGGAGCGACGCAATCCCGATGGATTACTCAACGGATCCCGCAAGCGCCGTATTACTCAGGGTTCCGGTACCTCTATTCAAGATTTGAATCGTCTGCTCAAGCAATACAAGCAGATGTCGAAGATGATGAAGAAAATGAAAGGCAAGAATATGGCCGCTATGGCGCGCAGTATGGACGGCATGATGGGCGGGGCCGGCGGGCCTGGAGGCGGTATGCCGCCGGGTGGTTTCCCCCGCTGATGTGAGATTTTGGGATGCGGTTCTGTGCCTCAATTCACCATGTATAGGGCCTGATAGATCGGCGATATTCGCCGGCTTCATCCCGCGCCACGAATCCTTGTAATTTAGTGCACTAAAGCGGTTTTATTTAACGTCGCTTTCGCGTAAAATTGCGCGCCTTTCGTGGGACGCTAACTTCGGACCTCGAAATCCCTGGTTTAGAGTCATCTTTAAGGCTACTTTTAGCCAGGTTTTACGTAGGTTTTAGCATAGGTTTAAGTATAGTTTTTAGTATAGATGTCGGGCTGATCGCAGCCTGGCCAATCACTGGTAATCAGCAGGTTTATTCATGGTAACGATTCGTTTGGCCCGTAGTGGATCCAAAAAACGGCCCTTTTATCACCTTACGGTGGCAGATAGCCGCAAGTCCCGCGATGGACGCTTTATTGAGCGCGTCGGGTTCTTTAACCCCGTCGCTCGTGGTCGCGAAGAGCGCCTGCGTATCGAACAAAGTCGCATCGATCACTGGGTTGCCCAGGGTGCCCAGTTATCTGAGCGCGTGGCAAGCCTGGTTAAAGAAGCGGCTACTATCGAAGCAAGTGCTGAGGTTGCAGCAGCTTCTTAGTTTTAGCTGGCGACCCAGTTGATGGTTGCTGTTTTGATGGGCGTTTGCGGGCGAGACTCCAGTGAGCGCTGATCAGAAAAATTTGATGGCTCCCGAAAACCCGGTACTCGCGGGCCGTATCACCATAGTTTACGGTGTTAAAGGCTGGGTTAAGGTGTTTTCCTATACCGAGCCGATGAGTAATATTTTGCAATATCAGCCCTGGTGGTTACGTCAGGGCGATGCCTGGCAACGGCTTGAGTGCGATCAACATCAGGGCAGCTCGAGTAAAGGTAAGAAGCCCTTATCGGTGCACTTGGTTGGAGTCGACGACCGGGATCAGGCGAAAACTTACTGTCAGCGCGATATTTATATTTCGGGCGGGCAGTTAGCGGTATTGCCACAAGGTGAGTTTTATTGGCACCAGTTGCTCGGTTTTGCGGTTTATAGCCAGTACCAGGAACCACAGCAGACTGAACTCCGATCTGAGTTGCGACTTGGAGTAGTGAAATCCCTGCTCGAGACCGGTGCCAACGATGTGTTAGTTGTGGCGGGTGATAAAGACAGTGTGGATAAAGGCGAGCGTTTGATCCCCTATATCGACAATGTCGTTCTCAGCATTGATCCCGAGTCCAGACGTATTGACGTGGATTGGGATCCGGAATTTTAGGATTTTAGTTTTTAGCAACTTAACAGGGCTGATAAGCCGGGTAGCGGAGCGACGACGATGAAGATTGCCATCGTGACCTTGTTCCCGGAGATGTTCAGTGCGGTAACCGAATACGGTATTACCGGTCGGGCTGTGGAGCAGGGTTTAGTGAGCGTTGCTTGCTTCAACCCGAGAGATTTTACCAGCGACCGTCACCAGACGGTGGACGATCGGCCTTACGGCGGTGGTCCCGGAATGGTGATGATGGCTGGGCCGCTACAAGCGGCGGTGGGCGCGGCGCGACAATGGGCCGAGTCTCACGAATTAGGACAAGAGTTAAGCCGGGTACGAGTAATCTACCTGTCGCCCCAAGGTCAGATGCTTACACACCAGGCGGTGGCGGAAATGGCCGCAGGTGCAGACGTAGAGAAGGATGGGCAGACCGAGACTCTGATTTTAGTTGCCGGACGCTACGAAGGTGTCGATGAGCGCTTTTTAGAGCTGGAAGTCGACGAGGAGTGGTCCATCGGTGACTACGTACTCAGCGGCGGAGAGTTACCGGCAATGGTATTGATGGACGCAGTGATTCGCCAGTTACCAGGCGCGTTGGGGCACCAGGATTCAGCACAGCAAGACTCCTTCGTGGCAGGCTTGCTGGATTGTCCGCACTACACTCGCCCCCCGGAAGTGGGTGGTTTGGAAGTGCCGCCGGTATTGATGTCCGGTGATCACGGTGCGATTCGGCGCTGGCGTCATCAGCAAGCGTTGGGGCGTACCGAGCAACGCCGTCCCGAACTGCTCAATGAGCAAGAATTGGATGACGAGCAGCGAACGTTATTGGCTGGATATCGAAAAGGGCTAAAACCCGAGTGAAGTGAGTACTAGAAAAGAGAATTTAGAACGGTTTTCAAACTATTTGAAGATTACAACAGTATGGGCACGATGCACCGTGTACAATGCCCGGCGCAAAAGGCAGTTACGGAGACAGCAATGAGTAAGAACAGCATTATCGCGGAAATTGAAGCGGAACAAATGACCAAGGAAATTCCGGCATTTGCTCCGGGTGATACCGTGGTCGTACAAGTTAAAGTAAAAGAAGGTACTCGCGAGCGCTTACAGGCTTTTGAGGGTGTGGTACTGGCGAAACGCAATCGCGCGCTGAATTCAGCGTTTACCGTGCGTAAAATCTCCAGTGGTATTGGTGTGGAGCGAACCTTCCAGACCTACAGTGCTTTGGTCGATAGCATCACCGTAAAACGTCGTGGTGATGTACGGCAAGCCAAACTCTATTATTTGCGTGAACTGTCTGGTCGAGCCGCACGAATTAAAGAAAAACTGGGCTAATAGACGGGCACAAACGTTTATCGTTTGCTGGATATTAGTATCAGGAAAAAAAACCGCCAACAGGCGGTTTTTTTTATTCTGAAATTTTAGCTATGTTGCCTGGATAAGCTACTTGGACAAGGTAATAGCTAGCTAAAAAAGCGCACGTTCTCCTCAATGGTCGCGCGTGGTACCACCGTGCGGTTGGCGGGTATCTTGGTGTCCTCGTAGCCAAATGAAACCCCCATCAAAATACCTTGTTTGTCGGGTAAATCGAAATAGTCGCGAACAATATCCGGGTAGCGGCTAACGCTCACCTGAGCGCAGGAGCCAATACCGTAAGCGGTCATCGCTAGCATTAAAGTTTGCGCGTACATACCCATGTCCAGGGCGACCGGTTCGGCGAACGCTTTATCCATGCTCAAAAAAGCAATGTGCGGTGCGTCGAAAAATTCATAATTGCGCATCGCCGCTTTCATGCGCCCGGCTTTGTCGCCCCGGGCGATACCCATGTTGCCGTAGAGTGCCACCGCTGTGTCTATTTGACGTTGGCGCATCACACCCTCAAATTTTTCTACCTGTCGGAAGTCCGCAACCATGGGTTCACCCGAGGTGATGGCGGCTTGTAGCTTGTCGCTGATTTCCCGACACGCGTCCCCGGAGGCAACCACCACCTGCCAGGGCTGCACGTTGCAGTTTGACGGCGCGTGTTGTGCGAGACCGAAGATTTTTGTGAGTACCTCCTGAGGTACCAGGTCGGGCAAAAAGCCACGCACCGAGCGCCGTTGGGCGACGACGGTTTCAAAGTCGGTGATGGAGGGTGTTAAATGTTCGGACATGCTGCGAGTTCTCCAGAGCTTGTTGAATCGTATTACTAATCTGTACGGATAAAGCTTAGGGGTACTGTGCCGCCCGCTGGGCCAAGGTGCAAGGGCAACACGAGCTGGGGTTTGAGTACTTGTGGGGCGGTGCTACAATTCGGCCTCATTTTTTTCGATGGCCAACAGGCCTTGACCCTAAACACTATAAACGAGGATGACGAGATGGCAGGTTTATTTTTTGAAGATTTTGAAGAAGGTAAGGTGTACGACCACGAAGTGCGTCGCACCGTTAGCGAGTACGACAATACCATGTTCAGCTGCTTGACCATGAATACCCAGCCGCTGCATATCGACGAGGAGTTTGCCAAAAATAGCATCTACGGTCAGCGTATCGTTAACAGTATGTTTACCCTGGCGCTGGTGGTGGGTGTGCAGGTTACTGAATTGACGTTGGGCACTACGCTGGGTAATTTGGGGATGACCGATGTTGCCTTCCCGCGCCCGGTATTTCACGGCGACACCATTCGTTCGCGCACCACGGTACTCGACAAGCGCATCAGTAAGTCGCGCAACGACTCCGGCATCGTTAACTTCCTGCACGAAGGTTTTAATCAGCGCGATGAGTTGGTGGCCACCGTCAAGCGCACTGCTTTGATGAAAGTTAAATCACCCGCCTGATTCAGGCAGAGGAAAAATTATGCGTTCTATGCTTTTTTTACCGGCCGATAGCGAGAAAAAAATTGCTAAAGGCAAGGGCACTAATGCCGATGGTTTGATTCTGGATCTCGAAGATTCGGTAGCACTACCTCGCAAGGCCGAGGGTCGTCGTCTGGCACGGGAATTTCTCGATGCCAATCCCCGTGAATCACGCAGCAAAAACATCTTAGTCAGGGTGAACCCCCTGTGCGGCGACATGACCCTGGGCGATCTTGCTGCGGTCATCGGCGGCGCGCCGGATTACGTCTTGCTGCCGAAATATCGCACTCGTGCCGATGTGATCACCCTCGACAATTATATTAGCGCCCTTGAAGTGCGCGAAGGTTTACCGCTGGGCCAAACTAAAATTTTGGTGATTGGCACTGAAACCGGCCAGGCCTTATTTAATCTTGGCGATTTAGCCGGGGCCAGTGAACGGCTGAGCCACGTAAGCTGGGGTGAATTCGATCTATCCGCCGATGTGGGTGCAGAAACCCACCTCTTGCCTGACGGTGGTTGGGACGATCTGTTCCGCACCGCGCGCAGCTTATGTCTGGCGGCGGCAGCGGCGGCAGAAATTGAAGCCTGCAACACGGTATTCACCGATTTTAAAGACGATAAAGGTCTCGAGGATGCGGCGCGAGGCGCGCGTCGTGCGGGCTTTACCGGCATGATGGCTATTCACCCCAACCAGGTGGACATCATTAACGAAGTTTTTTCCGTGAGTGAAAAAGAACTGGAGTGGTCGCGGCGGGTGGTTGAAGTGTTCGACAATAATCCCGATCTGGGCGTAGTGGGACTCGATGGCATTATGCTAGATAAGCCACACTACACGCAGGCGATGCGGGTGATCGCTCGCGCTAAAGCGCACTGAGCGACTTTTATTAAAGTCGTTTGTTGCGTTGTTCCATTGCGGCGACATCGCGCAGGCGCTGTTCGATCAGGGCTGATTGTTTAAAGTCCTGGTCGACCAGCTTGCGGGCATAGCCCAGATGATTTCGAGCTTTATCAAACACACCGGTGAGAATAAAGTATTCCGCGCGAGCGAGATGCACACCGGAAATATCCCCAGCCAAACCACTGACTTCCGCCAGCTCAAACCAAACCTTAGGGTCGGTGGGGCGCTGGTGCGACAGGGTTTCCAGAATGCGTTCTGATTCGCCGTAGCGATTCGCTTTAAGCAGGGTTTCGGCCAATTCCATTTGCACGACGAAGTTTTGCGGATATTCCTTCGCCAGTTCTCCGAGATGTTTAATTGCCTTCGGGTACTTACCAGCGTTGCGCTCAATGGTGGCGGCAGCCAATTGATAGGTGAAGCGCTCTGGCTCTGCGACCAGTAGAGGGGCGAGAGTTTTACGTGCCGCAGCGTGTTCGCTCATATCGCTCTGGGCCAGGGCCAAACCGTAGCGCGCGGCCTGTCGCGATAAACTTGAGCCGGTGAGTTCGTTTCCAAAGCGGGCCGCCGCCAGAGCCGGCGTGGCTTCCAGCGCTAACACCGAACGCACCCGCATTAGGTGGTATTCCAGGTTATCGAGATATTGCCGCGCGGGATATTTTGCGATGCGACCGCGGGCGTCCGATATTCGGCTTTCGGCAAGTGGGTGGGTGAGTAGAAATTCCGGTGGTCGCTTGCCCACGTAGCGCGTCGCGGCCAGCATACGCTCAAACATCGCGGCGGTAGCGGCGGGGTCCATACCGGCGCGAAACAGGGTTTCAAGGCCCATGCGGTCGGCTTCTTGTTCGTTTTGGCGGCTGTAGCGTAGCTGGGTGTCCATACTGGCGGCCTGAGCGGCGGACATTGCTGCCATACCGGCTTCGCCACCCACCGTAGCGCTCAATACCAGGCCGGCGAGTAAGCCGGCTAAGCTGACGAGGGAAGTTTTGCGCTGTAATTCCAGGCGTCGCGCGAAATGACGTTGACCCAAATGCGCGAGTTCGTGGGACAGTACCGAGGCCAGTTGGTGTTCGCTCTCGGCGTAAAAGAACAGACCCGTGTGTACACCAATTACGCCTCCGGGCACTGCAAAAGCATTGATGCTGGGGTTATTGATTAGCACCAGTTCGAAACGACGATCTTTAAGCTCGCTGCTGAGGGCAAGCCTGGTGACAAGTTGTTCCAGATAGCGCTGCAATTGAGGGTCGTGGTGGGTGCGCACCTGACGGCGGAAGGCTTTAAGCCAGGCCTGGCCCAGCTCGTACTCCTGTCGCTGCGAAATAATACTGGATGTGGAGCCGCCCAGCTCGGGTAGTCGAATATCGTTGGCGCTAAGTCCAGTGGGTAAGGCCATTGTGACTATTAAAGTAAAACTCAAATAGAAAGCGGCAATATGGGAGGTAATGCGGCAGGTAATACCGGAGGCAATACTGCAGACAATACGAGAGGCAATTCCAGATCCGGGAAGTGCAGGGCTGGGGAGATGGTGTCGCACGCTGAATTGTGGCTCCTGTTCAGTGAGTTGATTATTTTAATTATTGTTCGGGATTTGTGTTGGCTTTCACCTTCGAAAGCTAAGTTAAGACAGTGGATATTAGCACTGGTTCGCCGCTTGCGTATGTTTTCTGCGCTTATGCTGATAGCGGCTCTATGCTAATGTACGGGATAAATTATCCCATGATTGAGCCGGAGTGAATTTGATGTGGAAGGTACTTGATAGCTGGATCCAGCGCTACTTTGCCAACGAAGAGGCGGTGCTGTTATCACTGTTAATGCTGGCGTCTCTGGTGGTGGTGTTTACCCTTAGTGATGTATTGGCGCCTTTTCTGGCAGCGCTGGTTTTTGCCTTTTTATTACAGGGCGCGGTAACACGGCTCAAGCGTTGGCATTTACCCCATACCTTTGCGGTGATGTTGGTATTTATCGGCTTTGTTGGCGCGTTTTTACTCGCCGTTGTTTTTCTAATGCCCATTGTGATCGAGCAGTCAGCTAATTTACTGGCGGAAATGCCGCGCATGTTGCGCAAGTGGCAGGCGGCGGTGTTGTTATTGCCCGAGCAGTACCCGCAATTTATATCCGAGCAACGTTTGGCTGAGCTGATGCAGTACGTCACCAGCGAATCGAGTCGCGTCGCGGAGGCGGCACTCTCATTCTCCTTAAGTAAATTCGCTAACTTGATTGGTATTTTGGTCTACCTCATTCTGGTTCCCCTGTTGGTGTTTTTTATGCTGAAAGACAAGGATCAGCTGGGGCGATCATTAAGCGAACTGCTGCCCCGTGAGCGCCCGGTGATGAATCAGATATGGCTGGAAATGAATCTTCAAATGGCCAATTACGTGCGCGGTAAAGCCATAGAAATATTAATCGTG
The DNA here is from genome assembly GCA_036961295.1 of Porticoccaceae bacterium. Lineage (GTDB taxonomy): Bacteria > Pseudomonadota > Gammaproteobacteria > Pseudomonadales > Porticoccaceae > JAGPUQ01. The sequence goes on from JBALVX010000001.1 coordinate 232,285, forward strand.
GGTGCGAGCACCTACGTTTCCTTCAAATTACTCGGGGTTAACTACGCTGCCCTGCTGGGTTTGTTGGTGGGCTTGTCGGTGGTGATCCCCTATATCGGTGCCGCCGTGGTGACGATTCCGGTGCTGCTAATAGGTTATTTTCAGTGGGGTTCGAGCGCTGAATTTTTTTGGTTGTTTGTCGTTTATATGACCATTCAAGTGTTAGATGGCAACGTCCTGGTGCCTTTACTATTTTCCGAAGCGGTTAATTTACATCCCATCGCGATTATTCTTGCGGTGTTGTTGTTCGGTGGTATTTGGGGGGTGTGGGGTTTGTTTTTTGCGATACCTCTTGCGACGCTGATCAAGGCGCTTTACAACGCCTGGCCACGTAATGAAGACGAGTTCGAAGCAGCTTTGGATGAGGCTGTATCGCCGGATGACGACGACCAGCTTGTTGTCGAGTTAGAGAATTAATGAGAAAGTTGATGTTTAAAAAACGGGGCGTGGTTGGTTTAGTATTACTAGCGGTTCTGTCTCCGGTATTGCTACCGGTATTGTTACCGGTACAGCCTGCGCACGCGATGTCGCCCGCTCCTGTTACCGATGCAGTTAATGCTACAGACACAACTGAGCAGAATTGGTGGCGCGGCGCGCAGGCGGGTGAAGAGGGCGATGCACCGATCTATCGTAGTCTGGCGGATGATCGCGTCTATCGTTATTTTCAGCTCGATAATAAGTTGGAAGTGTTATTGGTTTCCGATCCGGCCAGTGACAAAAGCGCAGCCTCCCTCGATGTTCATGTGGGTACTTTTCAGAACCCGGCTGATCGAGAAGGCCTGGCGCATTTTTTGGAGCATATGCTGTTTTTAGGCACCGAGAAATATCCTGAGCCGGGCGCTTATCAGGCCTTTATCGGCGAGCACGGAGGTAGTCATAACGCCTATACTAGTCTCGAGCACACCAATTATTTTTTTGCTATTGATCCTGCTTACCTCGATGCGGCATTGGATCAGTTTGCGCAATTTTTTGTCGCTCCACGCTTTGATGCGGCCTATGTGGATCGCGAACGCAAAGCGGTAGAGTCGGAATATCGACTAAAAATAAAAGACGATGGCCGCCGGGAATGGGAAGTGCTGAGCGAGTTGGTGAACCCCGAGCACCCGCTGTCACAGTTTTCGGTGGGCAGCCTTGAAACCCTTGCGGATAGGGAGCAGGATCCCGTGCGCGAGGACTTGCTGGCCTTTTATCAGCAGTATTACTCGGCCAATTTAATGACGTTGGTGGTGTTGGGTAAAGAGCCGCTGGATCAATTACAAAGCATGGTTGAATCCCGTTTTAAGAATGTCAAAAACCAGGATACAGCGATTGCGCATGCGCCCATCGATCTTTTGCTTGAGCATCGCAACAGCGAGGCGCGCATCACCCCGGAAAAAGAACGGCGAGAGTTGAGTTTTTTGTTTCCCTTAGAAAGTTTACAGAGGTATTGGCGAACTAAGCCTGCGGTATTCCTCGGTCACTTACTCGGTGATGAAGGAGAACACAGTTTACTTGCCGAATTAAAGCGGCGGGGCTGGGCCGAAAGTTTAAGTGCCGGTACGGCCTACGATTCTCGCCATGGTGCAGCATTTTCTATGACCATAGCCTTAACGCCGTCTGGCGTGGAGCGTTATCAGCAAGTGCAAGATGCTAGTTTTGCCTGGATTGAGCGGGTCAAGCGCGACGGTATTGTCGATTGGCGCTATCGAGAGCTGGCGGAGTTAAGGCGGGTCGATTTTCGTTTCCTCGAAAAGTCACCATCGGCATCCTATGCCCGAACCCTGGCGGCGGCGATGCACGACTATCCGGCAGCGGAAGTGCTGCGCGGTCAGTTTGATTATCAAACTTTTGATGCAGAGCTCATTGCCGATATTGCGGATAAGTTGAATGCTGACAATGTACTGATTACTTTGGTGGCACCAGAATTTAAAGACCTGGAGCTTCTCTCTACTCAGGTCTCTACACAGCCCTCTAAGCATGTCTCCAAACATTACCAGGCGCCTTACTCGGTGCAAAAAATTGCAGCCGAGCGAATCGCGGTCTGGAATACGACTGGCGATCAATTAAGCGATCAATCTGGCAGTCAATTAATCAATGCCACCCTGGCCTTACCGGATAAGAACCCCTACCTTGCCGAGCATTTTCCGGTATCGGAAAAAGGTAAAGAACCTCGCATACCTGAGCAGATTATCAACACCGAGCTGCTCAGGCTTTGGCACTACCCGGATAATCAATTTGCCTCTCCCCGATCTATTTTTAGGGCAAAAATTTTAAGCCCGGCGATTGCCAGCCGACAAGGTACAGCGCTCGGCAGTTTGTATTTGGCCATGGTGCGCGATCAGCTCAATGCCGAAATGTATCCCGCGATGCTCGCTGGTTTAGATTTTAGTTTGCAGCTTTGGACTCACGGGCTAGGGGTATCGGTGAGCGGCTACACCGATAAGCAAAGTGTATTGCTGGCGCGAGTACTCGAAGTGCTGGCCGCGCCGGAATGGGATGAGCAACGCTTTGCGCGAATTAAAACTCAACTCATCCGCGAGTGGCAAAACAGTCGCAAGCAATGGCCGGTGCGTCAGGTGTTTGGCGAGGTAGCGCCCCTGCTAAACGGTGGGCATCGACCGTTGGAGCTGGCCAAGGCGCTGGCGCCGATAGAGTTAGCGGCATTGCAGGCCTTTGTTAGCGATTTGTATCAACAGGGTCAGGTCGAGGCCTATGCCGGAGGCGTGCTCGGTAAGGATGCCGCTCGGGCGATGGCGCAGTCCGTCGTTAATGCCCTGAATATAAAAACCTTAGCCATTGAGGGCGAGAGCTACCAGGTCCTCAAGTTATCGCCATCGCCAAGCCTGCCGCGCCGCCGCATTGACGTTGACCACGCGGACAGCTCCGCGGTGTTATATATCCAGGCCAGCGCAGATACCCTGGCGGCGCGGGCGCAATTTGCGCTCTTACAGAATGTACTTGAAGCGCCGTTTTATACCGCCCTGCGCACCGAAAAACAGTTGGGCTACATCGTCGGGAATCGCATCATGCCCATGCATAGAGTGCCGGGTATGGCCCTGTATGTGCAGTCACCAGTGCTGGATAGCGCGGGCTTAATAGGCGAAATAGACGGTTTCCTGGACAGCCAAAAAGCCACCGTCGAGGCAATGAGTGAAGATGATTTGGCACGTTATCAACAGTCGGTACTGTCTGTGCTGGAGGAGCGCCCGAAAAATTTAATGGAGCTGGCCGGGCGACATCTTGAAAGTTTAGCTCTGGATTATGAGAGCTTTGATTTTCGTGATCGCCTGGCGGCTGAAGTCCGCGCGGTTTCTCGAGATCAGTTAATAGCTGCTTACAGTGAGTTGCAGAGCGAAGCGCGTCGCGGTTTGTGGTTGAGCGCTGAGCAAGGTAGTTTGAATGAAGATAACAATACAGTGACTGCCGAAGGCTTGTCTGAGCTGAATAAGGGACAGACCTATAGTTACCCAGCTTTGTGATTGATGCTTTTTTGTAAATAATCTAGCTTTAATGGGGCAGTAAATTGGCGATTTTGAGAGATATTTAGCTTTATTCTAGCTTTAAGTCGGGTTATGCGCTTTATTTTGTAAATAATTTACATTAAAATTAGGGCCAATCAATACCTTATATTTTGGGTGTTTTACTGTTTAAAATAAACTGCATAGGGATTAACTCCCGGGCTGTTTGGGTCTACGAGGAAGATAATGAACAAATCGATTAAACCTGAGGCCAGTGGTTCGCTCGTGATGCCCAAGCAGGGTGAAATAACCGGAGTGGCGAAGATCTCAACCCAGGATACCGATCCCGTAGAAACCGGGGATTGGATCGATTCCCTCGATGCGGTGATTAAGCATCAAGGTTATGAGCGCGCCGGGTTTTTACTCAAGCAATTGGTTGACCGCGCCGCCGTTGAAGGCGTACCTATTCCCGGTGCGGTAACCACTCCGTTTTGTAATACCATCCACGTGACTCGCGAAAAGCGCATGCCCGGCGACCTATTTATGGAGCGTCGCATTCGCTCGTTGATTCGTTGGAACGCGCTGGCAATGGTGGTGCGCGCCAATAAAAATGATCACGGCCTGGGCGGCCACATTGCCACCTTTTCATCGGCGGCAACTTTGTACGACATCGGCTTTAATTATTTTTTCCGCGCCCGTAGCGAACAGCACCTGGGCGATTTAATTTATTTTCAGGGCCATAGCTCTCCCGGCATTTATGCACGCTCTTACTTAGAAGGGCGTGTGACTGAAAAGCAAATGGATAACTTCCGCCAGGAAGTCGATGGCGAAGGACTGTCGTCGTATCCCCATCCCTGGTTAATGCCGGATTACTGGCAGTTTCCTACCGTATCCATGGGCCTTGGTCCGATTCAGGCGATTTATCAGGCGCACATCATGCGCTATTTGTCGGCGCGGGATTTAGTCCCACGGGGCGATCGTCAGGTCTGGGCTTTTCTTGGCGACGGTGAGTGTGATGAGCCAGAATCCCTCGGCGCGATTTCTCTCGCTGGTCGTGAGCATCTGGAAAACCTGACCTTTGTGGTGAACTGTAATTTGCAACGCCTCGACGGCCCGGTGCGCGGCAACGGAAAAATTATCCAGGAACTCGAAAGCGTATTCCGGGGTGCAGGCTGGAATGTGATCAAGGTAGTGTGGGGGCGACTGTGGGATCAGTTGTTTGAAAAGGACACGGAAGGTCTGTTGCAAAAACGCATGGACGAAGTTTGCGACGGCGAGCTGCAAAATTATAAATTTAACGGCGGTGCTTATACCCGCGAACACTTCTTTGGCAGTTCTCCAGAACTACTCGAATTGGTTGCCGATTTGAGCGACGACGACATTATGTATCTCAATCGCGGCGGTCACGATCCCTATAAAGTCTACGCTGCCTACGCCAAGGCGGTGGAAAATAATGGTAAGCCCACGGTGATCCTGGCGATGACGGTAAAAGGCTACGGCCTGGGGGAGTCGGGCGAGGCGTCTAACGACACGCACTCTGTGAAAAAACTCGATCTCGATAGTTTGAAAAAATTTCGCGACCGTTTTGGTTTGCCGATTCCCGATGAAGAGCTGGAAAGCGTTCCCTATTACCGCCCTCCGGAAGATGGTCCGGAACTAAGTTATATGCGCCGTCGTCGCGAAGAGCTCGGTGGTTACCTGCCGGCGCGGCAAGCGGACTTTAAAGCACTTAAAATACCAAAGCTGAGCGCGTTTAGTAAACAGTTGGAAAGCACTGGTGAGCGTTCTATCTCCACCACCATGGCGTTTGTGCGTATCTTGTCGACGCTGGTGAAGGATAAAAATATCGGCAATCGTGTTGCTCCCATCGTGCCGGACGAAGCGCGTACCTTCGGTATGGAAGGCATGTTTCGCCAGCTGGGTATTTATTCGTCCGCCGGGCAAAAATACGTGCCCCACGATTCCGGACAAATTCTGTATTACAAAGAAGATAAGAAGGGCCAAATACTCGAAGAGGGTATTAACGAAGCCGGAGCCATGTCCGCATGGATCGCGCTATCCACCGCCTACAGCAATTATGATTGCCCGATGGTGCCGTTTTATACCTTCTATTCCATGTTTGGTTTTCAGCGCATCGGTGATCTGGCCTGGGCGGCAGGCGATATGCAGGCGCGCGGATTTTTAATTGGTGCCACCGCAGGTCGAACTACCCTCAATGGCGAAGGCTTGCAGCACCAGGATGGTCACAGCCATCTGCTGTCGGGCACCATTCCCAATTGCCGCAGTTACGATCCCGCGTACAGCTACGAACTCGCGGTGATTATTCAAGATGGCTTACAGCGCATGTATGGCGACAAAGAAAACTGCTTTTACTACGTCACCACCATGAACGAAAACTATCGGCATCCCGCTATGCCGGAAGGCGTTGAAACTGGCATCGTACGAGGCATGTATTTGCTGGAGCAAGGGCCTGCACTTAAAAAAGGCGGCAGGTTAAAGCACAAAGTGCAACTGCTGGGGTCCGGAACCATTCTCAACGAAGTACGCGAAGCTGCTATTATCTTGCAACAAAAATTTAATATCAGCGCCGACATCTGGAGTGTCACCAGTATTGGTGAGTTGGCCCGCGATGGTCAGGAAGCGCTGCGCTGGAATCGTCTGCATCCCGATGCCGAAGAACGTACACCCTACGTCACCGAACTATTGGCTGACCGCGAGGGGCCGGTGATTGCCGCGACTGATTACGTAAAATCGCTCACGGAGCAATTGCGGGCTTTTGTACCGGGAGAGTTCCACGTGCTCGGCACCGATGGTTTCGGGCGCAGCGATACCCGCGAGCGGCTGCGAGAGTTTTTTGAAGTGGATCGCAATTTTATTACTCTCGCCGCACTGCATGCGCTTTACAAGCAAGGTTCGATAGAAGCGTCGGTAGTTAGTGATGCGATTACTAGCCTGGGTATTGATGCAGAAAAAGCTAACCCACTCCATGTGTAAGTGCGCACGATTGATAAACAGTAAGCCAGGTCGAAAACAAGGAAATATAACGTGGCAGTAGAAATAGTTCGGGTACCGGATTTAGGTGGTGCCGATGAAGTTGAAGTCATCGAAATACCGGTTAAGGTGGGCGATCAGATCTCCATTGACGATACCATCGTGGTATTGGAATCTGAAAAAGCCACCATGGAATTACCCGCGCCGTTTGCGGGGCGTATTGTAAAAATACTGGTTGCCGAAGGCGATAAAATTACCGCCGAAGGTGTTCCCATAATGGAGCTTGAGGTCGAAGCCGAATCAACGGTTGCTGGAGAAACAGAAGCCATGCCCTCTCCGAGTCAAAAATTGCCAGACCCTGATGTAGCTCCAAAACCAGAGCCGAAAGCCGAAGTTAAGGCAGCCCCTAAAGCAGTACCTAAATCACTATCCAAATCAAAACCCCAGTTAGTAGCTAACAAGCCCGCTGCTGCACCGGTCGCCGACGATACAGAAACCACCTTGGCCACTGCCGACACGGCAACCGATGTTTACGCCGGGCCCTACGTGCGCCGTTTGGCGCGGGAATTGGGCGTCGATCTCAGCCAGGTACCGGGCAGTGGGCCGCGCCAGCGTATTATTAAAGAAGATGTTCATAAATTTATAAAACAACGCATTGCAAATCCGCAGAGTGCGGGTTCGCCAGGATCGGGCGGGACCATTCCCTCGGTGCCGGATATTGAGTTCACTAAATTTGGTGACATTGAAACCCAGGCGATGAGTAAAATTGCCAAATTAACTGCGGCCAATATGCAGCGCAGTTGGCTCAACGTGCCCCACGTTACCCAGTTTGATGACGCCGATATAACCGAGCTAGAAGAATTTCGGCAATCTCTTAAAGCCGAAGGCGAGCGGCGGGGTGTCAAAATTACCCCGGTGCCGTTCTTGCTCAAAGCCTGTGCGCTGGCCTTGCAAGAAAATCCGGTGCTCAACCGCGCCTTGCGCAGCGATGGTCAACACTTCGTCCAAAAAAATTATTTTAATATTGGCATGGCCGTCGATACGCCGAAAGGCTTAATGGTGCCAGTGATTCGAGACGTCAACCAAAAAGGTATTTGGGAGCTAGCGACAGAAATTTTTGAACTCGCCGACAAAGCGCGAGCCGGTAAGTTGACCGTTAACGATATGCAGGGCGGGTGTTTTACCGTATCCAGTTTAGGTGCCATCGGCGGGCGCGGTTTTACCCCGATAGTAAATACTCCCGAAGTCGCTATTCTTGGCGTTTCTAAAGCGGCGATTCAGCCGGTGTGGAACGGTGCCGAGTTTGCCCCGCGAAAATTATTACCACTGGCCTTGTCCTACGACCATAGAGCCGTAAATGGCGGTGACGGTGGACGGTTTATGACACGCTTAGTAGAACTGCTTAGCGATATTCGCGGTATGGTGATGTAGTTTTTAGAAGGCACTTGAGTTTGGTTTAAATATTGGCGCTTGTTTTTAATAAAGTAGCAGATAAGGAAATTATAATGATTACCAATAGCCAGTCTGGAACAAACGTACACGAAATCACTGAGCGAATTTACCGTATCAACACGCCAGTTGCATTTGAAAGCGGGGCGGGGTTTTCCTTTAATCAATATTTGATCGCCGCTGAACAGCCTTTGCTATTTCACACAGGCCCGCGAAAGATGTTTCCTCTGGTTCGTGAAGCCGTAGCGAGTGTGCTGCCGGTGGATCAACTGCGTTATATCGGCTTCTCTCATGTAGAGGGCGACGAATGCGGCTCGCTAAACGAATGGCTCGTCGCTGCTCCAGAATCTACTCCGCTGTGCAGCCGGGTTGCCGGTATGACCTCAATTGAAGATATTGCGGATCGGAGTCCTCGCACGCTTGCACACGGCGAGGTGCTTTCTTTGGGAAGCCATAGCGTGCGTTGGCACGATACCCCGCATCTCCCGCATGGGTGGGAGTGTGGCTATTTGACCGAGGAAAGCACGCACACTTTATTTTGTGGCGACCTGTTTACCCAGGGCGGCACTGATCTTCCCGCCATCACCGAGTCGGACATTCTCGGGCCCAGCGAAGCTTTTCGTAAACAGCTGGATTATTTTTCACATGCAGAGAACACCGGGGCCATGCTAGAGTATTTGGCGTCTACCGAGCCAAAAATTCTGGCCTGTATGCACGGTAGCGCCTGGCGAGGCGATGGTGGAAAACTTCTGAGAGCCCTCGCTGACGCGCTGTCTGCCTAACGAGTCAGGTATAGGGAGTTAGGCTTCCTATTGAAAATTAATCGGCCTATTCTTTTTACACATAGTTCAACTACTGGGGGAGCTAGTCAATGTCGGATAAATTAGAAGCCAACAAACAAATTGTCAGGGATTTTTTTGCTGCTATGGATAATCGTCGATTTGATGATATGGAGGCAATGTTGCACCCGGATCATTTATTCCATTTGCCCATGGCAGATACGCCACTGGATAAAGAAACGCATATGCAGATGAATATGAAACTGCAGGAGTCTTTAACAGATTTTGATCGCCACTTTCACGACCAGATTGCCGAGGGCGATAAGGTGGTAAGCCGGATGTTACTGCGCATGAAGCACGTGGGCGAGTTCAATGGCGTGGCTCCCACTAACGAGTACATTGATCTTGAAGCCATCCACATCATGCGCATCAAAGATGGCTTAAATATTGAGGAGTGGGATGCGGTTGATTTCGTACCCTTCCTGAAAGCTCTCGATTTTATTCCCAAAGACTCGAAGACCCCCTGGGATCACTAGTTGAGTGATTTATACAGCGATCGAGGTAACCTGATGGGTGAAGTAGAGAAGGTAAATTACGGCCCCTTAACGGAGCTGATCGGGGTTTGGCATGGCGATAAAGGACACGATGTCTCGCCCGAACCCGATGGCAGCGAAAATAGTCCCTATTACGAAACCATTACCTTTGCCGCCGCTGGCGATGTTACCAATGCGGAATCCCAATTATTAACCGCGCTGCACTACCGACAAATTGTGCAACGAAAATCAAACGATGAGATATTCCACGATCAAACGGGGTACTGGATATGGGATGCCGAGCGCGGCACGGTTATGCACTCGCTAACCATCCCTCGTGCGGTGAGCGTGCTCGCCGGCGGAACCTTTAATGGTGATAAGAACGAGGACGGAAGGATCGTATTAAAAGTTTCGGCAGGTCTTGATGATAAAAACTGGAAAATAATTCAATCCCCTTTTATGCAAGAAAACGCAAGCACCACAAAATTTGATCAAACACTGATTGTCGGCAAGGGCAGGCTGTCTTACTCGCAAACCATGGTGCTGGATATTTATGGACGAATTTTTGAGCACACGGACAAGAATGAATTATTGCGGCAGTGATATACGGTATGGCAACAGATACCGGCTGAGTTGGTATATTTGAAAAAGTACTACTCAATCGCACAGCTGCAGTTAAAGTAGGGCGAAAGTGAAATCAGTTGAATTATCATATAATCAATATATTAGAACTACAAACCAAGCGAGGCCAAGGAATGATATACCGCAGGAGCCGTATAACATCCCAAATTGGGTGCATATGCTGCACATGCTCGGTTTGGGAAGATATACTGCAACTGCAGTTAACTAATAGTTAGCGAGCATGATTACCTGCAAACTCACCGGAAATAAAGGCAAACCAATAAAGGCGCACATTATTCCAAAAGCCTTTTATGAATTACCGCCACAGGAAGAAGGTTCATGCAAGTTGCTAAGCAATACACCTGACACTTTTCCAAAGAAAGTACCAGCTGGCATATATGACTCAACATTAGTAACTCAAGAAGGTGAGGATATATTTGACTCATGGGACAGCTACGCCACTCGTCTGTTACTGGATGAAAACATACCATTAGTAGAAATATCAGGGCAAGGTCGTATAATTGGTTGGCAATTAGCCAATTATGACTATTCTTTGTTAAAGCTTTTTGCTCTTTCTATATTATGGCGTGCACACGCATCATCTCATCGTGCGTTTAAAAAAGTAAAGCTAGGCTTGCATGAGCCAATAATACGTAATTTACTATTAAATAATGATGCGGGTATACCAGACCTATACTCTGTTATTATTTCCAGATGGATTGACGATGGGTTTGGTCCAGTTTTTATGGATCCATTTAGTGAAGAATATGATGGTGTTGATTTTTATAGGCTTTACTGTGGAAGGTATGTGTTTTCAATAAAAGTTGACTCACGATTAACCATAGGTGCTTTTCGTGAAGTGCAACTCACTCCAGGAAGAAGCTTAACTATAATAGCAAGACATCTCAGAAACAGTAAAGAGTGGCCAATAATGCAAAAAATAGCTAGAGAAAATGCACGCTAAGAAGCGGGTCAAGTGCGACGCGAAAAAGCATCGCGCGCCTTACCCAAGTCGTTAGACGACAAAAGGAGAAATCAATGCAGATTATTGATAACAGTAACGTTGAAATGTTTGAGTTGCCGGGCATCAAGCATCAGACAGTCGGTGGACATAAGCAAGGTGTTAGGTCCATGGAAGTGTGGGTGCAGACGATTGCTCCTGGTGCGTCAACGCCTGTGCACTGCCATGCGTGCGAAGAGGTAATAGTAATTGTGAATGGCTCAGGAGAATGTACGATAGCTGGCAAGACCACCAGGTTCGGACCAAACACAACCTTAATCATCGAGCCAGACATCGTGCACCAAATAGTAAACACTTCCACAGAGGAGCTGAAGCTTGTTGCCGCGCTCGGGATGGCACCGGTGCGAGTGAAGACAGGTGATGGTGAGCCATTGCCGGTGCCTTGGGACGCTCCATAATTTTGTCACTTAACAAGCGCTTTATAAAAACAGATAAAACCATGGAATATCGATCATACAAGTTGCTCAACTTGACCCACAAAACGCCGTTTCGCGTCGCTACACTTTGTTTTTGCGGTCGAACGTCATTGAGCTTTGTTCCTTTAAGGAACAAAGCTCATTAGTCCCCGGCTTTGCCGGGATGGATTAACTACTGTATAAGGATTTCCCATGTTCGAAACACGCACTGGTAACACACTATCAAGTAAGTCCGCTGAAGCTGTTAATCTATACCAGGAAGCAGTCGATTTAATTCTAGGGTCAGAATCTGGCGCGGCCGAAACCCTTGATAAGGCACTTCAGCTAGATAAGGGTTTTGCTTTAGCTGCAGCTGCGCGCTATTACGTGGCACAAGATGTTGGCGAGCCTGATGCTAAAGTCTACCGAGAACTTGCAGAACGGGCATCATTGAACGCAACCGACTGGGAACGTGAACATATCGATGTTCTTATCGGCATGATTGACCGGCCTGATGCTACCCGGGCAGAGGCACTGGCCTACATCAAGACTACGCCTGCCGATCTGTTAGTGGTTTCCCAGCTAGCGGGAAATTTGTTTTTTTACGGTGGGCCCAAAAAACTTGATGCCGTGCTGAATGTATTCGAGTCCGTTGAAGAGGCTTTAGGCAACGATTGGGCGTTCCTTGCCCGGCTAGGATTTGCGGCGAGTGAAGCAGGACAACGCAAGCGTGGACGCGAGCTTATTGAACGGGCTTTGGACATTCGACCCCAGGCGCTCTATTCCATTCATGCTTTAGCACATATGCTGCATGATGACGGCGCAGTCGAAGAGTCGGCAAAGCTGCTACAGGACTGGCTCAAGGAGCATGGGGCCGGCGCTCGCGAGGGACAAATGTATGGGCACGTCCAGTGGCACCTTGCTTTGGCCGAATGGCAAATAGGTGACCGCGAAGCTGCGATGCAACGTTACCTGGAGTTTTGTGCGCCAGAAACCACGACATGCGGCCCTATTCTTACGCTTGCTGATTGTGGTGGTTTCCTGCTCAGAGATTACTTGCAAAGCGGCGAGACGAGCGCATTGGGAAATGATGTGCTAACGCATATTGAGCGCGTCTGGGGAATGATAGGCCATCCTTTCATCGCGCTTCATGTGGCGGGCCTGTACGCTACAGCAGGCGATATAGCCGGACTTAAACGATGTGAAGAAACCATTTCTGGAAAACCCAGTGGGGTGAATCGTGATGTTTCACTTGCCCTGGTGTCCTCACTTAGTGATGTTGTGACGGGTAACTATCAGCGTTCGATGCAGACCCTGGCAACAATTTCCCCAGGCGCGCGTGTTGGTATTGGTGGCAGCAATGTCGAGCGAATACTTATCGATTTGATCGAAACGAGTTGCAAAGCGCGGCACTAAACACACAACTGGCCTGAAATTTTTGCAACTAAATAAGGGGCCGATCTTAATTGTTTCCAGCGAAAAGAACGTAACCTTGCTTTTAAATGACGTTCAAATAATAAAAATCATTAAACGCTTTAGTTCATTAAAATTCAGGATTAAGCTAAAGAAACATTAGGGAATGAGGTCAGCATGGATGCAAAGCTAAAAACCTATAAAAATATCTATTTTTACCAAGTTTAACGCAATAGTGTCGGCACCATTGTCTTTTCCACCGCTAAGAAATATTTCAAAACGGACGCAAAAAGCGCGTTGATCTAGCACCACTTTGATGGACAGTCATTTACTGTTAATCAAGGGGGTCAAGTCGTGGGGCAGACCAAGAAACGAAATTATGATCGGTATACCTTAGCGTTTAAACTTCAAGCCGTTAGGATGGCGAATCACCCTGACGTTATGTCGAAAGCAATAGCAGAATCACTGGGCATCCATCCCGTGATGCTTTACCGATGGCAAATGGAACATCGGCAAGGTGACTTGAAGGAGAACAAACATATGAAGCCTAAAAAGCCTTCATCGAAACGACGCCAACAACGAACTGATCCGGGCGTGAATAAGGAAGCCGAATTACTAATCGCAAGCAAACGGATCAATGAGCTTGAAAAGGCATTAGCGAATCGAGAGGAGGAACTCGATTTGTTAAAAAAGCACGGCGGTTCTTCGCGGAGAAAAAAATACGATCTCCGAGTTCATCGAGAAGAACCGAGAAAATCACAAAGTGAAACGATTGTGCGAGTTATATAGTGTGTCCACGAGTGGCTATTACGCGTGGCGTGCCCGACCTGTCAGTGAACATCGCCGTTACGACCTTAGATTGCTTGAGGTCATCAAAGAACTGCATCAGGGCTTTCGAAAAAGTTACGGTGCGGCCCGTCTACATCGTGAACTGGTGAAACGAGGCTATTCCTGCTCCCGTCGCCGTATTAATCGATTGATGCGCGAGGCTGGGATTAAAGCATCGACAACCGGGCTCTATGCCTGGCGACCGGGGCAACATGAGTTTTACTCTGCGACAGGTAATCAGTTAAAGCATGCGGAGGGTGCGAACCAATCAGGCGTGCAATGGGTCGGCGACTTCATCTATATCAAAACAAAAACAGGGTGGTTATATCATGCCGCCGTACTCGATTTGTACTCTCGTAAAGTCGTGGGTTGGTCGTTTAGTCGAAAGCGTAACGCAGAGCTGACAAAAAGTGCATTGAGAATGGCACTGTCACGCGCTAAACCGAAACCGGGTTGTTTGTTTCATTCCGACCAAGGGATTGAATATGCAGCACATGAGTTTCGAGCACTGGTTGAAGACGCGGGGATGGTGAGAAGTATGAGTCGCAAGGGTAATCCTTTGGATAATGCAACGATGGAATCTTTCTTTCATACGTTGAAAGCGGAATTAGTTCACGATCAATTGTTTGATACTGTGATTGAAGCGGTTGCCCATATTGTCGAATATATTGAGTTCTATAATCGAGAAAGATTACATTCATCATTGGACTATCAATCACCTGAGAATTATGAAAAGCTGTGTGCATAAAGTGTCCACAAAAGTGGTGCTAGATCACGCCGCTTATTTCAATTGTTATGTTTTCAAGCTACTCATGAAAAGTAGACACACTCCCCAATTAGATTAATATCTAACCGAAACGTTTAAGAGATCTTAGATCTAAAGAATTTTAATCATAGAGAAGGAATCCTTATGAATCACACATTCCCAGCATCAAGTTACCACGGCCCAATTAGAGAGATATTTCCCGATGTGTTTTATGTGCAGGGAACTGTGACGATGGGGCCCGGGGTACGAATCACCCGAAGTATGGTCATCATTAGAGAAAATGGCGAACTATCACTGGTCAATGCGATACGTTTGGGGCCAGAAGGAGAGGCAGAGCTCGAGAAGTTTGGACAAGTGAAGCACCTGTTAAAGATAGGCTCCCATGGGATGGATAATCCCTACTATATTGATAAATACCAGCCTAAAATCTGGTCCAGGAAGGAAGCCGAATTAGGCTATGAGCCTGATGTTACGATTGAAGAGAATGGTGAACTACCTTTTGGTGATGCCACGATATTCAAGTTTCAGAATGCTACATCCCCAGAGTTCCCGATTTTATTGCATCGAGAGGGTGGAGTTTTAATAACTTGTGATAGTGTACAAAACTGGAATAAAAAGGACCTCAAGATTGGTTCATTCATAGGCGGGCTTGTCACCCGGTTTTTAGGATTTCTTGGTCCTGCCAAAATTGGTCCAATGTGGCTGAAAACCGTTACAGATAAATCAGGGCCGAATCTCTCCCCCGATTTCCAAAGATTACTTGCCCTGGAATTCAAGCATCTGTTAAGCGGTCATGGCAGCCCTTTGCTCAACGATGCGAAAAGCGCTTTGGAACAGGAGGTTCACAAGGTTGGGTTTTAGAAGGGTTTTGTTGGAATATTGAAAACATAAGTAGCCGCTCAATGCTTTGGGCTTTCAAAAACATTGTTTTTAAAAGTTCATTAGCAGAGCGTTATGAAGCTAAAGGGGCGCCAACGTGACCTACGATGAATACAATGATTTTTGTCGCTCTCTACCGGCAACGTCATACGTCGTACAATGGCGCGGCTCTCGTGTTTGGAAGGTAGGGGGAAAAGTATTTGCCATCGGTGGGTGGGGAGAATCTGATAAACCAGCATTCACCTTTAAAACTTCAGATCTTAATTTCGAGGTGTTACGTGATCAGCCGGGATTCAGACCGGCACCCTACATGGCGTCTCGTGGCATGAAGTGGATACAGCAGTGCCTTGCTCTAGAAAGTGCAGATGAAGAACTCAAATACTACCTTAAAGAGTCTCACCGTATTGTTTCCTTAGGATTAACTAAAAAAAAGCAAAGGGAACTTGGCCTCAATCAGGACTAACTATTATGGCAAAGGTTGAATATATTACAGCTCATAACAAGGTCAGTCAGAGCGAAAAACCGCCGCTTTGCTCTGGTTTTTAGTCCCCTGCGGGCGGCGTTAGAGTCGACCTTAACATTACCCCAATATTCCCATTCCGCCGTCATAAAGTAGTTTGATGCCGACTACAAACAAAAAGAAATAGCACAGTCGATAGACCAGTTGTTCGCTGATTTTATGCAGTAAAAAATAGCCTAATCGCACGCCGATTGGCGCGAGGGGAGCCAGCACCGCGGCGGTGAGTAAATTGGTTTTATCAAATTGCCCGAGCCAGGCGTAGGGAATAATTTTTACGGCATTAACGGCGGCAAAAAATACCGCGAAGGTACCCATCAATAAAGTCTTTTCCATTTTCTGCGGTAACAGATAAATACTTAACGGCGGGCCGCCTGCGTGAATGCCGAAGCTGGTAAAGCCGGCGACGGTACCCCATAAACTGCCGTGTAATATACTGGGTTCGGCCTTTTTGTCGAGAGTGGGCTTTAACCAGTAGTTAAGGCAGAACGCCACGGCGATGACGCCGATCATAATGCGAATGGCATCTTCGGACAGGTAGCGGAAGGTAAATGCACCGATGACGATGCCGACTACCGCGCCGGGCAGAGTGAGACGGAGATTAAGCTTGCTCCACTGGCCGCGAAAGCTCCACAGTGCAACCACGTCCATAATAATTAATATGGGCAGTAATATGCCAGCAGCCTGCACCGGAGATATCGCCAGGGTCATTAACGGCACGGAAACCACGGCTATACCGCCGCCAAAGCCACCTTTGGCCAGGCCGAAGATAAGAATTGCGGGTATTGCGCAGAGGTAGAAAAAGGGGTCGGTGATCATCGGGGCAAGGTTACCGAGTATCCAGGTAAAGGGCAAAGGCGGAAGGACAGTTGCCAGGCGCTTGTCGCCAACTAATGGCGTTACTGGTTTGAATACTGGATTGCCTGGGCTATTCTTTGTGAACCTTATATATGGACGTTACATGTAAACGCCACATGTGAACGAATAATGAATTCGGATAAATAATGCCTGCATCTCCTGAGGAAAAACAATTCGTCGCTTACGTGCTTGAGCTGATGCAGTCGGTAGGGCCGGTGATTGCGAAGCGTATGTTTGGTAGTCACGGCATTTTTCTTGAGGGTTTAATGTTTGGCTTAATTTCGAATAGCACGCTTTATCTAAAGGTCGATGAAGACAGCGAGCGGGAGTTTAAGGAGCGGGGACTTGAGCCATTTACCTATCAAAAGCTGGGTAAAGAACAAGCGCTGCGTTATTACCAGGCACCCGAGGAAGCATTGGAGCATGTCGAGGAAATGAATATTTGGGCCAATAAGGCTTATGGTGTGGCATTGCGGGCGGCTTTGAAAGTGACAGCTAAGGGAGCAAGGGCATGATTGAGGGTGGTTGTTTTTGCGGAAAAATCCGCTATGCCTTAAAGGAGAGAGAGTACCGCACTGCGAATTGCCATTGCTCAATGTGCCGACGGTTCAGCGGAGCGCCTTTCGTCACCTGGATTGTGGTGCCGACCAAAGGCTTTGAGTACACCAGCGGAAACCCCGAATCGATTCGATCGTCGGACGGCGGTATGCGATATTTCTGTGCCAGTTGCGGTACGCCGATCGCCTGTGTACTCGATGCCTATCCAAAATATATTGATGTCACGGTGGGCAGTTTGGATGAGCCCGACCGCTTTGTACCGACCATGGCGATCCATGAGGATACCAAGTTGGCGTGGTTGGCTCAGACCGAGGAACTTCAGGAAACCGACCCTAAAGCCTGACAACCTTTTGACTCAATATAATGATTGTGGTCTGATAGCGCCCCCCTGGTTTGGGCTGTGTTTCCCAATAACCTGCGACCTGTTAAGGAGTAAAGATGACAGCGCACGGCATAGATTTTCGAGATAAGGCTGCAATCGTAGGCATTGGCGAGACCGAGTATGTGCGCGGAGCCGACAAGCCTTCCGCACAGATGATGCTCGAAGCAACTCGCAAAGCGATTGCGGATTCCGGTCTTTCCCCCCACGACATCGACGGCATTGTATTGCCACCGGTACTGATAACTGCCGAAGAAGTGGCGGCGAATTTGGGTATTCGGGATATCCGTTATTCAGTAACCGTGAATATGGGTGGTGCCAGCCCGATCACCGCTTTGCAAAGCGCAGCGATGGCGATAGCCGCAGGTGTGGCGAAAAATATTGTGGTAATGGTGGGCTGGAACGGCTTTTCTGCGCTGCGCCCCAAGCCCGGTATTAAGAATCGTGAAGTGGTGTCACTGGCGGCAATGGAGCGCACCCTGAAAAATTATTACGCCCCCTACGGCGCAGCATCTCCGGTACAGATGTACGCCTGGATTGCGATGCGGCACAAGCAAATGTTTGGGGTCAGCGACGAGGCGACTGCCGCAGTCGCGATGGCGTGTCGCAAGCACGCGCAGTTGAATGACCGCGCGGTGACCCAGGGCAAGCCAATGGAGCTGGACGATTATATGAATTCGCGAATGATCTCAGAGCCATTTCGCTTATTTGATTGCTGTCTCGAAACCGATGGTGCCTGCGCCCTGGTGATTAGTCGTGCCGACGAAGCCAAAGATTTACCCCATCGCCCGGTTTATATTATGGCGGCGGCAGAGGGCCATCCCTATCCGGCGGACGACATTGCCAATCGCCCGGATATGTTTCACATCGGCCTTAACAACTCTGCGCCCAAGGCCTTTGCAATGGCCGGGGTTAAACCGACTGATATGGATTTTCTCAAAGTCTACGACTGCTTTACCTATGTAGTGCTGCTACAGCTCGAAGCTCTCGGGCTGTGCGAGCAGGGCGCGGTGGGAGAGTTTGTTAAAGACGGCAATATCGAGCTTGGCGGTAAGTACCCGCTGAATACCCACGGCGGTTTACTATCCGAGGCCCACGTCTGGGGTTTGAATCACGTGGTCGAAGCTACGCGACAGTTGCGCGGCGATGCGGGTGCGGCTCAGGTAAAGGACGCTGAGCTTGGGGTGGTGACCGGTTGGGGTGACTTTGGTGATGGCAGCCTGGCGATTTTGAGGAGATAGACGTGACTGACTTTATTCCGAACCCGAAGCCAAAGCCCAATCACTACTTAGACGAAGAGTTCTGGGGGCACTGTGCAGACGGCATCTTGTGCTTCCAGTGCTGCCTCGATTGCGAAACCTGGCGTCATATTCCCCGGTTTATGTGTGCGCACTGTGGTTCTGACCGATGGGGCTGGAGGCAATCTCACGGTCGTGGCGAGCTGTATACCTGGACGGTGTGCCATATGCCCATGTCGCCAGAGTTTGAAACGGAGTGTCCCTACGCGGTGCTGGTGGTGGAGATGGAAGAGGGCGTGCGCATGACCGCTGGCCTGAAAGGCATGGATTATCGAGAGCTGAGCATCGGTTTACCCATGGAAGTTGTGTTTGAGCCACTCAAAGAGGGCGGTAAACTACCGTTCTTTCAGCCGCGTAGCGACAAATAAGCGATTTTCAGCTCTGAACGATGGGTTTATTAGCCTGTTGGAGTGAGTCCCAACCGGCTGAAATTTTTGCGTTTAAGCCCATTGCTTTGTATCATCGGCAGCCCTGATTTGTAGATCACCCTCAGTTACGGCCAATTAGTACGCAATGTTAGCCATGTTGTGTTTATTTTGGCGAGCCAGCCGCCAAAGGCAGGCTATAAAAACTGTCAGTCACGGCTACTTAGTTATTTGCCGCAGTTATTCAATTACCACTTGGTACCGCTTTATGCCGATGACCAGTCGATCCGTTTACAGCTCGGATCATGAATTGTTTCGCGACAACGCCCGACGTTTCTATCGGGAAGAGCTCGAGCCGAATATCGAGCAGTGGGAAAACGACGGCATTATTCCCCGAGAATTCTGGCTCAAGGCCGGTGAGAACGGTTTATTGTGCTGCGGTATTCCAGAGCAGTACGGTGGCCCCGGCGCGGATTTTTTCTACAATATGATTTCCTCGGAAGAAATTGGTTATGCCATTGGTGGTGGTAGTTGCAGTTTCGCCTTACAGTCCGACATTACCGCCTATTACTTGCTCAACCATGCCAGTGAGGCCCTGAAGCAACGCTGGTTGCCGGGCATGGTGAGTGGCGAGATTATTTCCGCTATTGCGATGACCGAACCCGGTGCCGGTAGTGATTTGCAAGGCACTCGCGCCACCGCTGTGCGGGATGGTGATGAGTATGTGATTAATGGTCAGAAGACCTTTATCACCAACGGCCAGCATTGCGATTTTGTGATTGTGGTGTGCAAAACGGATCCCGAGAAGGGTTCTAAAGGTATGAGCCTGATTGTTGTCGAAACCGATCGGCCTGGATTTGAACGGGGCCGCAATCTAGACAAGATTGGCCAGAAGGCCGCTGATACCTCGGAAATGTTTTTTGCCGATGTGCGGGTGCCAGTGAGTAACCTGATTGGTGAAGCGGGCAAAGGCTTCGCCTATTTGATGGACGAGCTGCCGCGGGAACGACTGACGGTCAGTTATCGCGCCTGGGCGGAGGCGCAGCGTGCCTTTGATGTCACCGTGGACTATGTAAAAGAGCGCAAGGCTTTTGGTAAGGCTTTGTTTGAGTTCCAAAATACCGCATTTAAGTTGGCTGAGATTAAAACCGAACTGACCGCAGGTTGGGCCTTTCTCGACCAGTGTTTAGTAAAAATTGTCGATGGCACCCTCACCGCAGAACAGGGTGCGATGATCAAGTTATGGACAACCGAGAAAGAAGGCCGCATCGTCGATGATTGCCTGCAACTGTTTGGCGGTTACGGGTATATGCGAGAGTATCCGATTTCGCGCATGTATACCGATGCGCGCATTCGTCGCATTTACGGCGGCACTTCAGAAATTATGAAGTTGTTTATCAGCCGACATATTTAAGAGCTTTAGTATTTTTTAACAAACGGGAAATGATTATGAGAGGTATTACTGCATACGGCGCTTATTTGCCCAAAGCACGCCTGCAAAAGCGGGTGATTGCGGATGCGAATGCGTGGTTTGATCCGGGCCTGAAGGGTCTGGCCAAGGGCGAAAAAACCATGTGTAACTGGGATGAAGATGCCATCACTATGGCGGTGGAAGCCTATACCGATTGTTTGGGAAAAGCGCCGGGCCAAACCCCGGCGGCTTTGTTGCTGGCATCCACGAGTTTGCCCTTTAATGATCGCCAGAGCTCGGTAGTGGTTGCCGAGGCATTGAATTTGAATATTGCCGATCTGCGCACCATGGATATTACGTCCTCACAGCGTGCCAGTACTTCCGGCCTGTTGTCGGCGCTGGACATTGCCGCTGGTGGTCAGGAAGCCGTGCTGGTTGCCTCGGAACATCGTCGCGCCAAATGTGCTTCCCGGGAAGAAATGCTTTACGGCGACGGCGCAGCTGCCATCGCTGTGGGTAGCGAAAATGTGATTGCCGAGCTGGTAGCAAGCCATAGTCAGGCGGTGGATTTTATCGATCATTTCCGGGGCGAAGGTCAGGACTTTGATTACGGCTGGGAAGAGCGCTGGGTACGCGACGAAGGTTATATGAAAATCATCCCCGACACCGTGAATGCCCTGCTTGCCAAGGCCGGTGTCAGTGCCGCTGACATTGCGCACTTTATCCTGCCGACCGAACAGGGCCGAGTGCCTGCGATGGTGGCTAAAAAGCTCGGTATTGATGGCGCTGCCATTGCCGATAATCTATTACAGTCCGTGGGCATCACCGGCACCGCTCACGCCATACTCTTGCTGGCCCATCGCTTAGAGCAGGCTGCACCGGGGGATTTGGTGCTGCTGACAGGTTTTGGTCAGGGTTGCGATGCCTTGTTGTTCAAGGTGACGGATGCGATTAAAAAGCAGCGTCCAGTCAAAGGCGTTAACGGCTTTCTTGATAACGGTCGACCGGAAGAAAATTACAACAAGTATCAGTCGTTTAATGATCTGCTGGAAAAAGAACTCGGCAAGCGTTCCGAGGTGAATAAGCAGGCGTATTTGTCCGCTATGTATCGCGCACGAGGCCTGACCAACAGTTTTCTCGGCGGTAAATGTACCGCTTGTAACACCGTGCAAATGCCCAAGCACAAGTATTGTGTGAATCCCGAGTGCGGCGCTTACGACACTCAGGAAGATCATCCGATGGTGGGTGCCAAAGGCCACGTCGCGACCTGGACTGCCGATACCCTTACGTTTGATTACAGCCCGCCCGCCTATTTCGGTATGGTGACCTTTGAAGGTGGCGGTCGTATCATGATGGACATGAGTGAAGTTGATCCGGAAACCTTTGATACGGGTTCCGAAGTCTCCGTGCATTTTCGTCTAAAACAAATCGATCATCAGGCGGGCTTCCGTAAATATTTTTGGAAAGCCATTCAAGCCTAACTAATAGCTCAGGAGCAAATACCATGGCAAGTGGAATTAAAGATAAAGTTGTTATTTTAGGTGCGGGTTGCAGTAAATTTGGCGAGCGCTGGGATTGTGAGCCAGCCGATTTAATGGCGGAAGCCTTCGAAGAATGTATCGCCGATGCGGGCATTGATAAAAGCCAAATTGAAGCGGCGTGGCAGTCTACCGGCATCGACGCTTACAGCGTTGGTCCCGGTGCGATGCCTTTAAGTATGGGGTTGCGTTTGCCCTATATTCCCGTTACTCGTCTGGAAAATTATTGTGCCAGTGGCACCGAAGCGTTTCGTGCGGCAACTTACGCCGTGGCTTCCGGCGCTTGCGACATTGCTTTGGCAATGGGTTTTGAAAAACTCAAAGATACCGGTTATGGCGGTTTGCCACAGCGTTCGCGTGGGGTATCTAACGATCTCTATTATCCGAATTTGTCGGCGCCGGGCATGTTCGCCCAGTTGGCTGCGGGTTATCGGGCGAAATACGGTACCAGCAAAGAAGATTTGAAACGCGCCATGGCCCACGTCTCTGTGAAAAGCCACGCGAATGGTATGAAAAATCCGAAGGCTCATTTACAGCGTCTTATTACCGAAGAGCAGGCGATGAATGCGATGATGATCGCCGACCCCATCGGTTTGTTTGACTGCTGTGGTGTGAGTGATGGCGCTGCCTGTGCCATTGTGACAACGCCGGAAATTGCCAAGAGTTTGGGCAAGCAAAACCTGGTGGGTGTTAAGGCTTTGCAAATGTGTGCCTCGAACGGCGAGGAAGGTGGTTTCGACGGTTGGGACGGTTCCTACGTTAAGACTACTCGTATCGCTGCCAAGCGCGCCTACGAAGAAGCGGGCATCACTAAGCCTCGCGAGCAAATCAGTATGACGGAAGTGCACGATTGTTTCTCCGTGACTGAAATGGTCACTATGGAGGATTTGTTTTTGTCCGAAGACGGTGGCGCTGTTAAGGATGTGCTCGACGGTGTCTTTGATGCCGACGGTGAAGTGCCTTGCCAAATCGACGGTGGTTTGAAATGTTTTGGCCACCCCATTGGCGCGTCCGGTTTGCGCATGCTCTACGAAATGTATCTGCAATTGTCTGGTCGTGCGGGAGATCGTCAGCTTGCAGATCCTAAGCTGGGTCTGACGCATAACCTGGGTGGGTTCCCACACCAGAACGTGGTGAGCGTAGCCATCGTCGGTGCCTACGGCGTTTGACCTTGGGTGAGTAAAAGAAACCGGCTTGATGCCGGTTTCTTTTTTTTTAGAAGTTTGCCGTTTATGGTTCAGCGCTTTGAGATCAATATCTAGAGATCAATGCCTAGAAATCAATGCCTAGAGATTAATATTGAGATGACAGGAATGGATGTAGCTAAAAAAACCGTCACCGACAATCATGCCGGAGACCTTCGGGGCTTGGCTGGATCTGTAGCGGACGCTAGCGCGCTGGTTAATCGGGCTTTAGTCAATCTTAAGCGTGACTGCAGTGACGAGCAGGGTTTGTCGGCAGTATTGCTCGATCAACACCAACTGGTTTGTTACGACATATCGTTTTGCGTGGCGGATTTGTCAGCGGCAGAAGCCCTGCTGGATTACGCTGGGCAAGTGTTCGAGCAGGATGACCTGGCAGTGTGGGTCGCTGGTCAGTTCTGTTGTGAGGCCTTGCAAGCGGTCGCCGGTCGATTGGTAGCCCGGCCCGAAGACTACGGCTTGAGCGCAGCCGACATTCACAGCAGCTTTGCCGAATTCGATAATTCAGGATTGCGTGGACATTATTTGTCGGCGCAGAATATGGCCGCTTTGGGCCGCGAATTAATCGACCGCGAAGGTGATTTTTTACCATCGAATCTCGATAGTGAAAAAGAAATTATTCGCGATACTTTTCGTCGTTTTGCCACCGATGTGGTGATGCCCCTCGCCGAAGATATTCATCGTCAGGATCTCGATCTTCCCGAAACCATACTGCAGCCGCTGCGTGAAATGGGTTGTTTTGGTATTTCTATTCCCGAGCGTTTCGACGGCTTACAGCCAGACAGCGGCGACGACAGCCTGTATATGATTTTGGTCACCGAAGAATTGTCGCGAGGCTCTTTAGGTGCGGCAGGTAGTTTGATTACTCGCCCCGAGATTCTCGCTCGCGCTTTAATGAAAGGCGGTACCGAAGCACAACGCCAGCATTGGTTGCCAAAAGTTGCCAGTGGTGAAACCTTGTGTGCTATTGCCTTAACAGAACCGGATTACGGATCCGACCTGGCCTCAGCTAAATTAAAAGCCGTTAAAACCGAAGGCGGCTGGTTACTTAACGGCAGTAAAACCTGGTGTACCTTTGCCGGGTCGGCCAGTGTGATTTTGACTTTGGCACGCACCGGTAGCGAAGCCGACGGTTATAAGGGCTTGAGTTTTTTCCTGGTTGAAAAACCGCGCACCGAAGGCCATGAAATCGACGTAGTGCAAGAGGCTGGCGGTAAGTTGTCAGGCAAGGCGATTCCGACTCTGGGTTATCGCGGTATGCACTCGTTTGATTTGTTTTTTGAAGATTATTTTGTGCCCGGTAATAACCTGGTCGGTGAAGAAAGTGGCGAGGGTAAGGGTTTTTACTACGCCATGGCCGGTTTGACCGGGGGGCGCATCCAAACCTCCGCGCGTGCTGCCGGTGTTATGCAAGCCGCTACTGAGCAGGCGATTAATTATGCCAAGGAGCGCAAGGTGTTTAAGCAGCCGATTGCGGATTATCAGTTAACCCTGGTCAAGCTTAGTCGCATGATTACTACCTTGTTGGCGTCTCGGCAGTTCAGTTATGCGGTAGCTCGGAAAGCCGATGCCGGTGGCGGTAAGATGGAAGCGAGCCTGGTAAAACTGTTTGCCTGTCGCTCTGCGGAATGGGTTACGCGTGAAGCGCTGCAAATTCACGGAGGTATGGGCTATGCGGAAGAAGTGCCGGTCAGCCGATATTTTGTCGATGCGCGGGTCTTATCTATTTTTGAAGGCGCAGAGGAAACCCTGGCGTTAAAAGTGATTTCCCGAGAATTGATAGCTAATGCGACATAAATGTTCCCGCTAAGCTAAAAACTATTTTTTATTTAATGATTTGTAGACTAAAAGGAAGGATAAAAAAATGAGCGAAACTAAACATCTTGAAGGTAAAGGCGTTGTTGTTACTGGAGCCGGTCGTGGTATTGGTCGTGCGATTGCACTAGCGGTTGCGAATGCAGGCGGCAAGGTCATTGTGAATGATCTCGATCGGGACGTGGCTGAGGAAGTGTGCGCTGAAATCACGGCAATGGGTGGCGAAGCACTGCCCAACACCGATAGCGTAACGTCCTGGGAGGGTGCCAACACTATGGTGACTCAGGCGGTCGATAATTTTGGTAGTGTCAATGGCGTGGTTAATAATGCCGGTAATTTGCGCGATGTGATTTTCCACAAAATGACTCAGGATGATTTCGACCAGGTCGTTGGTGTACATCTTAAGGGATCGTTTAATGTAGCTCGCGCTGCGGCTACACATTTTCGCAATCAGGAAGGTGGTGCCTGTGTTCACATGACCTCTACTTCTGGTTTGATTGGCAATTTTGGTCAGGCTAACTATGCGGCAGCTAAAGCGGGTGTTGCGGCATTGTCCAAATCCATTGCTCTCGATATGCAGCGCTTCAACGTACGTTCAAATTGTATTGCGCCCTTTGCCTGGAGCCGAATGACCGCGAGTATTCCTACCGATACTCCGGATCAGGTGGAGCGAGTTGAAAAACTGAAGAAAATGACGCCGGAAAAAGTCGCCATTGTTGCTGCGGCACTATTGAGTGATAAGGCTGTGGATATTAGCGGACAGATTTTTGCCGTGCGCATGAATGAGATTTTGTTAATGGGGCAATCCCGTCCCCTGCGGTCGGTACACGCGGGAGATGGTTGGGATATGGATAGTATCTTTGATCGCGCCATGCCCGCACTCGAATCACATTTTTATCCTCTGGACCGTTCGCAGGACGTATTTACCTGGGATCCTGCATAGCAGAGTTCCAGGCGCCATAATCCAGGGTGCCTGAATTACTAATAATCAATTATTTATAAATTACGTTTTTAAAATAAAATTTCTGATTAGGGCTTACTGATGGCGATTAACTACGAGCAATTAAAAAACCGAAAGTTTGACGAAATTGTCCACACCTATACCGAGCGCGACACCATGTTGTATGCCCTGGGTGTCGGTGTTGGTCACGAGCCTTTGGACGAAAAAGCTCTGCCCTTTGTTTACGAAGAAAAATTGGCTGCACTACCTACGATGGCAGCGGTATTGGCCTATCCGGGTTTTTGGATCAAAGACCCGGACACCGGTGTCGATTGGACTAAGGTGCTGCATGCGGATCAGGAAATTGTCATCCATAAACCGCTGCCGCCTTCGGGGACGGTAAAAGCCACGTCAAAAGTCGATGCGATTATCGACAAGGGCGAAGGCAAGGGCGCGTTTATTTATTCCTCTCGCACGGTAACAAGCGAAGACGGCGAGCCCTTGTGCACTCTGGTGCAAAACACCATGGCCCGTGGCCACGGCGGCTTTGGCGGTTCTACCGAGCGACCCCCAACACCTCAACCGATTCCAGATACCGCGCCAGACATTACTTGCGACCTGCCAACACTGGCCCAGGCAGCGCTGATTTATCGTTTGTCCGGTGATTACAATCCCCTCCACGCCGACCCAGCAGTGGCTCGGGAAGGTGGTTTTGATCGGCCGATTCTTCACGGCTTATGTACTTTTGGTGTGGCTGGTCACGCCTTGCTTAAAGAGTGCTGCGACTACGACGTAAACCGCTTTCACAGTATGAAAGCGCGTTTTTCAGCACCGGTGTATCCCGGCGAAACCATTCGCACTGAAATCTGGAAACTGGATGCAGGTGTGGCCTTTCGTTGTCGTGTCATCGAACGCGACATTGTGGTGATCGATAACGGTTTTGCGAAAGTAAGCTAGGTTTTGTGGCTTGCGTGTATTTCAAACATTTAAGGTGATTGACGGTTGATGGACAATATTCTCTCCGGTATGCGCGTGGTAGAAGGCGCGGCGTTTGTGGCGGCACCTTCCGGCGCAATGACTCTGGCGCAATTGGGAGCCGACGTAATTCGCTTCGATATGATTGGCGGCGGTCCGGATTATCGTCGCTGGCCGGTGGATGAGCACAACAACAGTTTGTTCTGGGCGGGGCTGAATAAAGGTAAGCGTTCCATCGCGGTGGACTTTCGCAAACCCGAGGGGCGCGAATTACTCACTGAATTGATTGCCGCTCCCGGTGAGGATGCGGGGATGTTTTTGAGCAACTTCCCGGCGCGGGGTTGGTTGGCTTACGAGGCTTTAAAGCAACATCGGCAAGATTTGATTTACCTAAATTTGACCGGAGATCGCCACGGCGGCTCGGCGGTCGATTACACGGTCAACTGTGAGGTAGGCTTCCCCTTTATGACGGGTGAGAGTGCGGAGCCAGTGAACCATGTGCTGGCAGCCTGGGATGTTATCACCGGGCAAACTCTGGCCCTGGGGATGTTGGCTGCGGAGCGTCATCGACGCAAGACTAAGGAAGGTCAGCTGGTGAAGCTGGCCCTGGCAGATGTAGCCTTGGCTACCTTGGGTAACCTTGGTTTTATTGCCGAAGCGCAGTTAAGCGGCGGAGATAGGGAAACCTGCGGCAATTATCTGTTCGGTGCATACGGTAAGGATTTTGTTACTGCCGACGGCATGCGTTTGATGGTAGTGGGGCTCACCGGCAACCAGTGGCGAGGCCTGTGTGAAGCCACCGGGTTGGGAGAGGCATTTAACCACCTGGGTCAGCGTCTGGGTTTGAATCTGCGCGACGAAGGTGACCGCTTTAAGGCTCGAGACAATATCACCGAACTACTACAGCCCTGGTTTTCCGACCACAGCTTTAATCAGGTGGCGACGGCATTCGATACCAACGGCGTGTGTTGGGGCAAGTATCAGAGTGTGCATCAGTTAGTCAGCGCTGATCCCGAGTGCTCCATCGAAAACCCCTTGTTTCAGCAGGTAGAGCAACCGGGTGTTGGCAGTTATCTCAGCCCTGGCACGCCACTTAATTTTGAGTTGTTTGAGCGTGCAGCGGTGCAGCCTGCGCCACAGTTAGGCCAGCATACCGACGAAATTCTCGCGGAGGAGCTGGGTTTAAGCAGCGCCGACATCGGTCGTCTGCACGATCAAGGTATTGTCGCCAGCAGTTAAGGTCACAGCAGGCAGGTGGCTATTAGCTATTACACGGGCAGGTTACGAGCGGCTAACTAGCGACTAAGTAGTGCGGGTAAATTTTTAGTTGCTGTGAGGCCATTCGGCCAATATGATAAGTCCCCTACAGGACCTTCGGTATGTGGCACCTGAAAACGGAATTCATTCATTGGAATATGAGGTAGTTCAAGATGGCTAGTAAAGAAGCACAAATAATTGATGATATGTATCGCGTATGGGTTGGCAAGCTCGAAGTAAACCCCGATATGGATATGGAAGCCCTACGCGAGCTGTTTGATGGGTGGGGCGATCTCACAGCAGAACCCACGGGTGTTGAGTTCAGCGACGCGACCATTGCGGGTGTTGCAGGCATTTGGGCCACTCCAGAGGGTGCCGATAAAAGCCGGGTGGTGCTGTGTTGTCACGGTGGTGGTTTTGTGGTCGGCTCCAGTAAGAGTCATCGCAAAATGTACGGTCATCTCGCCAAGGCGCTGGGCTGCCCAACGTTTACTCTCGACTACACGCGCGCGCCGGAGAACCCCCATCCCGGTATCGTGGAGCAAGCTGTGGCAGTCTATGCACAGCTGCTGGAACAAGGTTTCGAAGCGAAGAATATTGGTACGACAGGCGATTCAGCTGGCGGCAACCTGTGTACTGCGATGATTCTGTATGCCCGCCACAAAGGTTACCCAGTGCCAGGTGCCTGTGCGCCGATTTCTCCCTGGTACGACATGGAAGGTAAGGGTGAAACCATGACAAGTAATGTTGATAAAGACTTGCTGGTCAATGCGGCGATCCTGGGTGGTATGTCTGCAGCATTTTTGAGCGGTGAAAACTCCTCGCTACAGGATCCTTTTGCGAACCCTCTGTACGGTGATCTTAAGGGCTTCCCGCCGACACTGATTCAGGTGGGTGGCTACGAGGCCTTATTATCCGACAGTGAAACCTTCGCCGAGCAAGCTAAGGCGGCAGGTGTTGATGTGGAGCTACAGGTGTTCCCGGAAATGCAGCACGTCTTCCAGTTTATGGCAGGTAATGCGCCAGAGGCCGATGACGCCATTAATAAAATTGCCGAGTTTATGCGTCCGAGATTAGGGCTTTCGTAACTGTTTTAAGGTAAAAAGAAGTTCTTATATTAATTTTAATTTTATCCTTTGACCCGAATGGAACAAGATCTGGTCGAAAAAATAACAGGGGATTATTTTCATGATTGAGTACAGCAAAATTTACATCGACGGCCAATGGGTAGCGCCTTCCGGCGAAGGCCACAGCACACTAGTCAATCCGGCAACCGAAGAAGCGTTTGCAACGGTGCCGTATTCCCATCTTGAAGATGTCGATAAAGCTGCACGCGCGGCGCGGCGCGCTTTCCCAGCCTGGTCGCGCACCAGTAGCAAAGAGCGCGAGGAGCTTATTCTTGCCATTTGCGCGAAACTGACCGAGCGCAAAGACGAGTTGGCGGGACTGATTTCTCAGGAAATGGGTATTCCGTATCACTTTGCCCGTAACATTCAGGTTGGCGGCCCGATTCAGGGACTATCGATTTTTGCCGGACTCACTAAAGCCATGGATGAAGTCCGCGAGGAAGATGGCTACAACGTTTATAAAGAACCGATCGGTGTCTGTTCGTTTATCACGCCGTGGAACTTCCCTCTATTCCAGGTGATTGCAAAAGTCGGCCCAGCCCTGGCTGCTGGTTGTACTTCATTGTTAAAACCTAGTGAACAAACGCCACTATCTTGTTTTGTATTTGCCGAAGTTTGTGACGAAGTGGGTTTGCCTGCCGGTGTGTTTAACCTGCTGCCTGGTAAAGGCTCGATGATTGGCGATGCCTGCAGTTCTCATCCAGAAGTGGATTTGGTGTCTTTTACCGGTTCCACCGGTGTCGGTGTAGGCGTGGCTAAATTAGCTGCCGAGTCGGTTAAGCGTGTGTGTCAGGAACTGGGTGGCAAGTCGCCGTTTATCGTTGCTGAAGATGCCAACGTTGCAAAAGCGATCAAATACGTGGTTAAAGACTCGATGTTTAACTCGGGGCAAATGTGTGTGCAGTTGAGCCGCATCCTGGTACACGAATCCCAATACGAAGAAGCTGTGGAAGTGGCTAAAACCGTCGCCGAGTCTTTGGTCGTTGGCGATCCCACCGAGAAAAGCACTTTCCTTGGCCCACTAAGCTCCATGCGCGCTCGCGAAAGCGTGGTGCGCTATATCGAAAAAGGTGTTGCCGAAGGTGCGCGTTTGGTCGCCGGTGGTCCCGAGTTGCCCGAGGGTATTACCAAGGGCGCTTATGTTAAGCCGACTATCTTCGCCGACGTGACTAACGACATGGCGATTGCTCAGGAAGAAATTTTTGGCCCGGTACTGTGCTTAATTAAATACAAAACCGAAGACGAAGCTATCGCCATCGCCAACGACACCGAGTTTGGTCTGTCCAGTGGTCTTTGGGCGGAAGATGCCGACACCCAAATGCGTATTGCTCGCCAATTGCGCGCCGGTCAGGTAAAAGTGAATGGCCCAGCCTTTAGTTTTGCTGCACCGTTTGGTGGTTACAAGCAGTCTGGCAACGGTCGCGAATGGGGTGCCAGTGGCTTAGTCGAGTACACCGAAGAAAAAGCCATTATGATCGGTAGTTAAGCCGCTTATGGTTTGCGTGATCTAGACAAACTGGGCGGTTTATCCGCCCAGTTTGCTGTACAACTAGTGTAAAAAAAGCATGTTAATTTAAACGCTGCGATTATCGAGTTTGGTTAATCGTATCGGTATAGGAGTAGTGTCAATGTCCAGCCGGTTTCGGTTTCCCCATGTCCAAATGCCTCCCGAGGCGACAGCGTTGCGTAAAGAGGTTCGTGAATTTCTAGCTGAAGAAATTGCCAACGGCGGTTTTGTGCCCATGGCCGATTGCTGGGCGTCAGCAATGAGCGCAGAGTTCAGTCGAAAAGTCGGTCAGCGCGGTTGGCTGGGTATGACCTGGGACAAAAAATACGGCGGTCATGGCCGTACCTTTCTGGAACGCTACGTGGTCACCGAGGAAATGCTCGCTGCGGGTGCACCGGTGATGGCGCACTGGGTAGCCGATCGTCAAAGTGGCCCGCAACTTATTAAAAATGCGGAACCAGAAATTCGCGATGCCATTATTCCGCGCATTGTCTCTGGCGACTGTTTTTGTGCCATTGGCATGAGCGAACCGAATACCGGTTCGGATCTTGCGTCGGTTGCCACCAAGGCCGAAAAGGTTGAGGGCGGCTGGAAAGTAAACGGTACCAAGCTGTGGTCCACAGGGGCTCACGGTTGCGACTACATGATTACTTTGTTGCGCACGTCGCCTCTCGATACCAGTGCCCGTCATCAGGGGCTTTCGCAATTTCTGATTGATTTAAAAGCACCGGGGGTCGATATTCGCGGTATTGCTGATATTGGTGGTCAGGTGCACTTTAACGAAACTAATTTTGAAGATGTATTTGTGCCCGACGACTACGTACTGGGTGAAGTAGGTGGCGGCTGGAACATGGTAGTTGGCGAACTCGCCCTGGAACGCTCGGGTCCAGAGCGCTTCCTGAGCACCTTTATCGTGTTGCAGGAAGCCATGCGCCTACTGGTAAATAACCCAACGGAGCAAACTAAAGAAGTACTGGGCCAGGTGGTCGCTAAAATCAAAACTCTGCGTCGAATGTCGCTCGGCATTGCAGGCTTACTGCAAGAAGGCGCGTCACCGGAGATGGAAGCCGCCCTGGTTAAGGATATGAGTACCAACTTTGAGCGCGAGCTACTGGAAAAATTGCGTAAAGTATTACCGCAAAATATTTTAGCAACGTCCGAAGGCTTGCTGCCTGGCTTGTTGCGCGACGGCATTTTACGGGTACCGTCTTCGACCTTGCGCGGGGGCACCAATGAAGTACTCAAGGGCATGATTGCCCGACAGCTGGGTATGCGTTAAACCCCAGTCAGGATAGATATGAGATAGCACATTAAGTACTTGAAGCATAAGCCAGATAAAGAACAAGGTAGAGAGTAATACCATGACCGAAACAGGCAATATAATTTTTGATACGGCCAATCGTATTTTTGATGACCTAAGTACACCAGAAGTCATTAACGCAGCCGAAGAGGGCGAGTGGCCCAAAGCTCTATGGCAGGCTATTGAAGAGTCCGGGTTAAATTTAACCTGGGTGCCCGAAGCCAACGGTGGCATCGGTGCGTCCCTGTTAGATGGCTTCGCGGTGATTAAAGCCGCCGGCGCTGCGGCGTTACCGGTACCGCTGGCAGAAACATTAATGGCGGGCTGGCTGTTGTCAAAAGCCGGTCTGGAAGTGTCCAGTGAGCCTGCAACCGTGGGCCTGGGTGAAGTGCAATATGTGAATGGCGTGTTAAACGGCACCATTAACGCAGTCCCCGGTGGGCGCAGCGCAAAACAATTAGTTGTAGTTTGCAAAGATGGCAATGATTGGCTTGTCGCGCAGATGGCAACTGATCAATGTCAGATTGCCGCGCACAACAGTCTAGCCGGAGAACCATTCGACAGCATTACCTTGAGCGATGTGATTCCAGTGCAGAGCGGCGTTCTTACGGGGGGTATGGACGCAGACAGTGTCCAGGCCATGGGCGCGTTAATTCGCTGTGTGCAGGCGGCGGGTGCACTCAGTGCGGCGCTAGAGTTAACTATCGAATACTCAATGGAGCGGGTTCAGTTTGGACGCCCCATCGGAAAATTCCAGGCACTGCAACATTCCGTAGCTGCGTTTGCCGGTGAAGTGGCCGCAATCAATGCCGCGGCTGATGCGGCGGCAGAAGCATTGTCGCGCGCAGATGGTGTCGTCGATCACGAAGCCTGGGTCGAGATTGCGACCGCCAAAACCCGACTGGAAGAAGCGGTGAACACCGGTGCCGCAGTTGCCCATCAGGTACACGGCGCTATGGGTTTTACCTACGAACATCGCTTACATCACCTGACGCGTCGCTTGTGGAGCTGGCGCGACGAGTACGGCAACGACACCGTTTGGGCTAAACGCCTGGGTGAAGAAGTTTTGAGCTGGGGCGCAGACGAGCTGTGGCCGAAAATTACTGCGGTCAGCAATGCTTAGTTGTGAAAAACACCGAATTGAAAAAATTAAGTAAGAGGTAGTTATGGATTTTGGATTAAGTAGTGAACAGGAAGCCATCGTCGATAGCATCAAAGCGTTGATGGAAAAGTTTGGTGACGACTTTTGGTTGGAGCACGATAAAACCGGAGAGTACCCGGAAGACTTTTATCAGGAAGTCGCCAAAGGTGGTTGGTTGGGGATGACCATGCCGGAGGAATTCGGTGGTTCTAATTTGGGTGTACAAGAAGCCGCCCTGATGATGATGACCATCGCCGAAGGCGGCGGTATGTCGGCAGCTTCTGCCGTGCACATCAATATTTTTGGCCCGCACCCGATTGTTAAATTTGGCACCCGGGAACAAAAGCAGCGTTGGTTGCCGCCTTTGATTGAGGGAAAACAGAAAACCTGTTTCGGTGTTACCGAAGCTAATGCAGGCCTGGATACCACGCGTATCGAAACCTTCGCCAAACGCGACGGAGAGAATTATATCGTCAATGGCCAGAAAATTTGGACCACTACAGCCCAGCAGGCCGATAAAATTATGTTGTTGGTGCGCACCACGCCAAGGGATGAATGCGAGAAACCCCACGACGGGATTTCCTTGTTTTATACTGACATGGATCCGAATCATGTCGAAATTAAAGAAATCGATAAAATGGGTCGCAAGTGCGTCAATTCCAACATGACCTTCTACGACAATCTTCCGGTTCCCAAAGAAGATTTAATTGGCGAAGAAGGTAAGGGCTTTCGCTATATTTTGCACAGCTTAAACCCGGAACGAATTCTGCTGGCGGCTGAGTCCGTCGGCATGGGCCGCAGTGCTTTGGCTCGAGCGACGCAATACGCTAAAGACCGCGAAGTCTTTGGTCGTCCTATCGGCATGAACCAATCCGTGCAACATCCTCTGGCTGAGAACTGGGTTGAACTGGAAGCGGCTTACCTGAGTATTATGCACGCGGCATCCCTTTACGATAGCGGTAAGGACTGTGGTGCTCACGCCAACGGCGCTAAATACTTTGCCGCCGAAGCCGGGTTTAAAGCCTGCCAGCAAGCTGTAATGACTCACGGTGGTATGGGTTATGCCAAGGAATATCACGTTGAACGTTTAATGCGCGAGGCGATGTTGCCGCGTTTAGCGCCGGTCAGTCAGAATATGGTGCTAAATTTTATTTCCACCAATAAACTGGGTTTGCCGCGGTCTTATTGAGTGCAGGTTTTCTTTTTTTTGGAGGGAGAGGGTGTTGCTTTATTTACCCGGCCACCCTCAACACCAGGCCCTTCAGATAAGCACCCTCTGGAAAGCTCAGTAATACAGGATGATCGGCTGCGGCATTCACCTTGTGTACGATTTGGGCATCAACAGCGGCATCCAGCGCCGCACCTGCGACAATCTTCTGGAACAGATCGTCACTAATTCCACCC
The DNA here is from genome assembly GCA_036961295.1 of Porticoccaceae bacterium. Taxonomy (GTDB): domain Bacteria; phylum Pseudomonadota; class Gammaproteobacteria; order Pseudomonadales; family Porticoccaceae; genus JAGPUQ01. The sequence continues at coordinate 267,028 of JBALVX010000001.1, forward strand.
GAGCATGAAAAAGTAGCAAGAATGCCGCCGGGGCGGAGTAATTTAAAAGCTAATAAATTGATGTCTTTGTAAGCGCGTGCGGCTTTTTCGGCAAAGGCTGCCGTGGGCGCAAATTTTGGTGGGTCGAGTACGATCAGGTCGAATTTTCGGTTCTGGTCACGCAGCTTTCGCAAGGCTTCAAATACATCGGCCTGCTGCCACTCGGCACGGCTGGCATCCAGCGCGTTCAGCTCGACATTGCGCTGCGCCAGTTGCAAGGCATCTGCTGAAGAGTCTATCGATAACACCGTGTTGGCGCCGCCGCGCAGGGCGTATAACGAGAAACCGCCGGTGTAACAGAAACAGTTGAGTACATCGCGTCCGACAGACAGCTCACCGATCAAAGCACGGTTGTCGCGCTGGTCAAGATAAAACCCGGTCTTCTGTCCGGTGGCTACATCCACCGCAATGTGGATACCGTTCTCGGTCACACTCAAATTTTCCGGTAGCTGACCACGCAACACTTCACTGCGTTTCTCCAGACCTTCCAGCGCACGGCCATCAGAATCCGAACGTTCGTAGATACACACCGGCTGACACAGTTCTTCCTGCAAGCAATCCGCGAAAGTCTCACGCCAGCGTTCCACACCGGCGCTGCCCAACTGCAACACCAGTACATCGACATATTGATCCACGATTAACCCAGGCAAGCCGTCAGACTCACCATGAATCAAGCGCGTACCGTTACTGTGCAGCTCGAGTTTCAGATCTTTTCGTAAGGTCAACGCACCGACAATTTTGCGCCGGAAAAAATCTGCATCGATTTTCTCCTCAGCTTGCCACGACCATACCCGCGCGACAATTTGCGACTCTGAGTTGTAAGCCGCCCAGGCGAGAAAGCCACCCTCCGCATCGCATACCTGTACCGTGTCACCACTTTGCGCATCGCCTTCGACACGTTCTACCGCACCGGAAAATACCCACGGATGACGGCGCAGAATGGACCTTTCACGGCCTGTCTGTAAAACAAGTTTTGCACCATCAAAGGCAACTTTAGGTGCGCTGACAAACGATGCGGAACGGGGTTTATGTTTGCCATGACGGCGTGAAGGTGAGGTATGGCGTTTCTGATTCATTAGGTGTTTTCTAGGCAGGTGATAAATATTAACAGAATAGATTCTTAGGTTTGCAGTTTACTCGAATAAGTAGGGGAAGCTTAATAAACTGAGACTATTTGAGGCATTAATCCGACTGATTAATGCCTTATCTTAGCTCGCCTTGGTTCTACGACGTAGGCATTCACTAGTGCGCCGTCCATGATCAAGATAGAAAGGCACAGCTTCGTGAATCAAGCCGGGTTTGAGGCTTGCTGGTTTCGACTTTAAGTTAGGGCGGGTATATGAGGTTTGGCTTGATTGGCTGTGGCCAAGGTCAGCGCATTTCTAAGGCACGTGCTCTTTGTTTTTAGCACCCTGTAAATCGCTAAAAATATGCCGGTATCTTGAGCTTTCTGCTGTTTTCATTAGTTTCGATGCCTGAACTAGTTGGTTAACGCTTGATGATAGTTCTTCAAAGTAAGCAGCATCGTTTAATGCTGATTGATCATTAATTGAATTATGCATTTCTTTTAGATTTAGAATTTCTTGTTTAAATTCATTTTGTTTGTCTTTAAGTTCGTGCAGGCCATCTTTATCTTCAAGTTGCTCGAGGATAATCATACTGTCTGCCACAAATGCCATGGCTTCTGTGTAGTTTTTTGTCACTTCACTTAGGTTTTGTAGTACTGTATTTTTCTTGACAAGTTTTGTCAGATTTTTGTTTTCCTCATGAGCTTCCCTGGCTAGTTGATGGCTTTTTTTTGCTGTATTTTTGCTCTTGTAAGCATAAATAATGCTGATTATTGATACGATTAAAGCACCAATAGCGATACTTTCAGCTAATTGTAAGGTTGGAATAAAATTCATTTATTGTGGTCCTGACGTTTGAAATAAGTGGCGCGGCGCGTTTTTTTGCGCAGCGTCCAGCCCACGTTTTTTGTGGGCGAACTTGATTGACTTGTTAGGCCTTATATTCTTCCCATTCGCCATTATTTATGTTTTTCTGCTTTTCTGTTGAAAGCCATTTTGTAAATTCCTCGTCACCATTGTCACTCCAATGTAAACGTATACTACGGATGTCTTTAGTGTTTCTTAATGTATTGAGGCCACATGAAAATTCTGGGTAATATTGATGGAAGCCTCGTGAGAAAAATACTTCAAGAACCCAATAGTTTTTGTTTTTATCGTGTTTGTGAAGAGTGAATCTTTTATTTCCGCCGCCTACGATTTGTGCTCCACAGATTTCGTGTGCATGTTCAGATAGACACCTATTCAGTATTTTGATCTAGTCATTTAAATTCCTTCTAAATTGAGGCCTAACGCTTAAGCTAAGTTGGCCGTAATACAGAGCGAAGCGGCGTATTACTGGTCAACTGCAGCGCCTTGTTATGTTTTTTCATTTGCATTACTTTTATTAAATCTTTTTGTTACTAAATACGAAATAAATAAACTTAATATTAAAGATATCATTAAGGCTAACACGGTGCCATAGTTTGGATAAACGGCATAGCTAAATGGTGGTATTGAAAGCACTAAATATGTGCTTATTACGAAAATAAGAATAAAAACTGCAATAAAAATTATAAACTTTACTATTGCATAATGATTGATCATTTCAAATATCCTTTTTTTATTTATTACACATAACGCCTCAAACACCGGCGCAGTTTGCTGCGTCCGAGTGCTTTGACTTGTTAGCAGTTGAACTACTACATCTCGGCTTTATTTGGCATCAAGTACCAAAGCAAAAAAGCGACAAAAAACAATGCAGGAATATCTCCCAACATATTTGCATGCTCAGTTTCATCGACGATTGCTTGCGCGAGCATAATTCCCGCGTGAACAATGCTCGACCAAATGGTAAACCATATGAGGCTGGCATGTTCCATAGGATCCTTTGCAGCACGAATTAAGAATATTCCTAGAGTGATGTAGATACCCATAATCATCTGTTCATATTCTGGTTGTGCCGGCAACCAACTCCACCCATCAGGCCAAACCACCATCATCATCGCTGGTACGCCCACAATGAAAATCACACCAATTGCATAAAGTGCGATACTCAAATATTTCATTTTTGTATTTCTTTGCATGATTTTCTCCGATAGTAATTTTTTTGACTGCTAACAGTTTATTCAATAGCCATAGGCTTTATATCACTTTCAACTCTATTTTGGGCGAAGGAGACCGTAGCCGGGATGATTTGGTTTTAATAACAATAAGTTAAAAGGTGTCGTTTTGTTTATACGCAGTGTACACGGCAAGCTAAATTCGACCACTCTAATTATTATCCAGGCTCTTGTTCGTTAAGTGCGTCCTTAGAAATCAAGGGTTTATCGTATCGATTTCAAAGATACAGGGAAAGGGGTCTGTTGATCTTGGGCTTTAGGCCGGTCAGTTTGATTGAAATCAACAGGGCCGACAATTAAAAAGGCCCCACTGTTGCCAGTCAGGCCTTGGATGCTATTGCTAGCTTAACTGTTGCTCGGTGCTACAGTTTAGGAAGTTATCCTCGCTGTCTAAGTAAATCGCGAATCTCAGTGAGCAGATTTTCTTCTGCGCTGGGTTCTGGCTCAGCAGGTGCTTCCTTGACGACTTCTTCTTCCTTTTTCATCGAATTCATTGCTTTGATGCCCACGAATACGGCAAGAGCAATAATCACAAAGTCGATAACGGTTTGAATAAACTTGCCATAAGCGATTGAGACAGCGCCTTGCTCGCCCACGGCCTCTTGAATGACGTAACCGAGATCAACAAAATTGACTCCACCCATCATCACGCCAATGGGCGGCATGACAATGTCAGCTACGGCTGAGGAAACGATTTTGCCAAACGCGGCACCGATGATAATACCGACGGCCATATCGACCACATTACCTTTGACGGCGAACTCTTTAAACTCTTGCATCATACCCATATGTAAACTCCTTTATGCTGGATTAAAAGCCGGTGCTGCTGGCTCTGTTTTTATTGTTGCTAATATCATTACTAATATTGCTGCTAAGGTTTTAACCGGATGGCGATTGCAAGTGCTGCCGGGCAATATCGATGCTGCTGTTAAATTCGATACCAACCCAGTATATCAACGGATGAGGGCAAGATAGAAGCTTAAAATCGTGGGTAAAAGTCGGCGCCTGGAGGTTTGTCGAGTGTGTGCTGAGATGAGTTCCTATCTACTGTTTACCTATTGTTCGTTTTAAAACGCTGTGGTTGAGGTCGGCGAGAGAGGCTCGGCCGCTGAGTATCATGCCTCGCTCAATTTCTGCCCGCAGCAATTCTAGCACCCGCTCAACTCCCACCTGACCGCCGGCGGCGAGGCCATACAGATAGGGGCGTCCCATCATGCAAGCGGTGGCACCGAGGGCGAGGGCTTTGAGAACATGGGTGCCGCGACGCACGCCGCCATCGAGAATGATTTCGACCTGGCCGCCCACCGCATCGGCGATTTCGGGTAAGACCTCGATGGGTGCAGGGACGCTATCCAGTTGCCGGCCGCCGTGATTGGAGATGATGATCGCGCTGGCCCCCATGGCAGCAGCTTTGCGGGCATCCTCAACAGATAGTATGCCTTTAATGGCAAATGGCCCCGACCAGCGCGCGATGACTTTCTCGGCGTAGTTCCAGTTAAGGGCGCGATCAAACTGACCGTTGATATAACTACCCAGGGAGCTGACCTCGGTACTGCCTTCGCTAATATGGTGGGCGACGTTGGCCATTTGCAGGGCGGGGGAGGTGAGGTAGCGGTAGCACCACTGCGGCCGCGCGGCGAAGCTGGCAAAGCTCTTCAGCGTGAGCGCGGGGGGCACGGTCATCCCGGTGCGCAAATCCCGCTCCCGATTGCCCTGCACGACGGTGTCCACGGTTAAGCACAGGGCGTCGTAGTTGGCAGCCTTACAGCGTTCGATCAATTCATTGTTAATGCCGTCATCCCGCAAGGCATACAACTGAAATAACTTTGGCCCGCTGGTGGCTGCGGCGACGTCTTCAATGGTAGTGGTGGATACCGTGGACAGGGAGTAGAGAGTGCCGCTGGATTGCGCGGCCCGTGCAACGGCGGTCTCGCCTTGATAGTGAAAAAATCGCGACATACCCGTGGGGGCGAGTATTACTGGCCAGTCGATGTCGCAACCCAATACCCTGGTGCGCATATCGATGTTGGTTACATCCTGCAAAATGCTCGGTACTAATTGATAGCGTTCAAAGGCGGCAGTGTTGCGGTGTTTACTGTATTCGTCGTCGGCAGCACCATCGATATAATGAAACAGCGGGGCGGGCAATTTCTTGCGTGCTAATTCACGGAAGTCGTTAACGTTGTAGCAGCGATTTATTGTTTGCATGTACGGTGCCCTTGTTTATGGCGCGCTAGTGTTGTGTATGTGGCGGTATTAGCACCTCGCTTGCCATCATAAAAGGAAATACACTAAAAGCTATAGTTTTAATATCCCAGGCGGGTTCAGGCCAGGGGTAATCGGGTATTATGTGCGCTGGTTAATGACACACAGATTTTTAGGTTCTTATGATTCTTGAACGAGTACTTACCGGGATTACCACCACAGGCGTGCCGCATTTGGGCAATTATGTCGGCGCTATTCGCCCGGCTATTGCGGCGAGCAGGCGCACTAACGTGGAGTCGTTTTATTTTTTGGCCGACTACCACGCCTTGATTAAAAGCCACGACCCGGAATTGGTGCATCGCTCTACGCTAGAAATTGCCGCTACCTGGTTAGCGCTGGGGCTGGATGTGGAGCACGCCTGTTTTTATAGGCAGTCGGACATTCCTGAAATCCCCGAGCTGACCTGGCTACTGACCTGCATGACCGCCAAGGGCCTGATGAATCGCGCCCACGCTTACAAAGCCGTGGTGCATGAAAACGAGCAGGCGGGTGAAGATCCGGATTTTGGTATTAATATGGGTTTGTTTGCTTATCCGATATTAATGGCGGCAGATATCCTGATGTTTAACGGCCACAAAATTCCGGTGGGTCGCGATCAAATCCAGCACATTGAAATGGCGCGGGATATTGCCCAGCGTTTTAATCACCACTACGGCGATCACTTTGTATTACCCGAGGCGCTGCTGGACGATAACGTTGCCGTCTTGCAGGGTTTGGATGGCCGCAAGATGAGTAAAAGTTACGGCAACACCATCCCGCTATTTTTGCCGGAAAAAAAGCTTAAAAAAAGCATTAATAAAATCCAGACCAATTTGCTGGAACCCGGTGAACCAAAAGAGCCGGATACATCAACGGTGTTTCAGATTTGGCAGGCCTTTGCCACACCGGAGCAGACGGCGGAAATGCGTAAAGAATACGCTAAGGGCATTGCCTGGGGCGAAGCAAAAAAACGCTTGTTTGAACTGGTCAATACCGAATTGGCAGAAGCACGAGAACGCTATAACACGCTGCTGGAAACTCCGGAAGAAATAGAAACTATTTTGCAGGCCGGTGCAGAAAAAGCGCGCACCATTAGCTGCCCGTTGATTGCCGAGTTGCGCGAGGCGGTAGGGATTCGGCCTTTAAAGTAAGACCGGTGATAGACCAGAAGCGTCGATAAAATATATTAACTCTAAGTGTAAAATAACTAAGCGTAAAACGACTTATGAATGTTGCGATCACTGGGGCTAATGGCTTTGTTGGGCAGGCGTTAGTTTGCTATCTACAGCAACACAAGCTCAATGTTACTCCGATCACCAGGACCCCCTGTGTGATTGATGGGAAGCCCAGCACCACTATTTCGGATTTTAAAAACCCTCAACAAACTCTCGACCTACTTCAGCAGCACGATGTTCTGGTTCACCTGGCTGCGAGAACTCATCACACCAACGAGACCGGTAGCGAGTGTTTGGCTCTGTATCGGGAAACTAATGTCGAGAATACCCTTGCCGTTGCCGAGGCAGCAGTTCGCGCTGGAATAAAACGCTTTATTTTTTTGAGTAGCATTAAAGTTAACGGCAATCAAACTTGTGGTGAGCCATTTACGGTCGATACCCCAGAAAATCCCGAAGATGCTTACGGCCAGTCAAAATACGAAGCGGAACTGGCCTTGCAGACGTTTTGTATTGACGCGGGAATGGAACTTACGATTATTCGGCCACCGTTGATTTACGGGGAAAGGGTTAAGGGAAATTTAGCCGTACTTGAGAAGGCGATAAAATATCGTATTCCATTACCCCTTGGCAGTATTCATAATAAAAGAAATTTATTGGCGCTGCCGAATCTGTGCGATCTTATTTATGTTTGTCTTTCGCACCCTAAGGCTTCCGGGCAAACCTTCCTGGCCGCAGATGGTCGCGCCCTGTCTACGCCACAACTGATTAAATTTATCGCTCAAGGGATAGGCCGCAAGCCAGTTCTGTTGCCGTTTCCTGTACCGGGTTTAAAGCTTATCGGTAAGCTCGGCCCGCAAGCGCAAATTGAGCGTTTGACGGGAGACCTGGAAATCGATATCGAGCATACCTGTAAGACCCTAGGCTGGGTTCCGCCGTTTTCGCCAGAGCACATGTTTAGTTAAGCAGGTTTAGTTAAGCAGGTTTAGTTAAGCACTGTCGCGATAAGTGCTACTTGTCCTGTAACACTTCGACCATAGCGTGGGTTAGTTGGCTTAACAGCGCTTCGCTGATAATGTAGGGCGGCATAACATACACCAGTTTTCCAAAGGGTCGAATCCAGACACCGTGATCGACAAACTGCTTTTGCAAGGCGGCGACATCCACTGCCTGTTTCATTTCCACAACGCCAATCGCACCGAGTACGCGCACATCGGCAACGCCTTCGTATTCGCGACAGGGTTCGAGTTCGCGAACTAACTGACCCTCAATACGTTGAATGGCACCTTGCCAATCTCGTTCAAGCAATAACTCAATACTCGCATTTGCGGTGGCGCAGGCCAGCGGATTAGCCATAAACGTGGGGCCGTGCATAAACACTCCGCCTTCTCCGGTGCAAATGCCAATGCTGATTTTGTCGGTACACAGGGTTGCGGCCAGGGTCATGTAACCACCGGTTAGTGCCTTGCCGACGCACAGTATGTCAGGGCTGATATCGGCCCATTCGCAGGCGAATAGTCGCCCGGTGCGGCCAAAGCCGGTGGCGATTTCATCGGCGATCAAGAGAACGTTGTATTGATCACAAAGGTCGCGAACCTGAACTAAAAATTCCGGCGAGTAAAAGTGCATACCGCCGGCACCTTGAACAATGGGTTCTAAAATAACCGCGGCCAGTTCATCAGCGTGTTGGCTGATCTGATGTTTAAAGTCGTCGATGTACTCGTCTTCCCAGTCCTCTCCAAACCGACAGCCAGGCCTATCGGCAAAAACTTGCTGCGGCAAAATTTTGTTGAACAGGTGGTGCATGCCAGTATCGGGGTCGCAGACCGACATAGCCGCGAAGGTGTCGCCGTGATAGCCGCCGCGCAATGACAGCAAGCGATGTTTTTGAGGCACACCCAGTGCCTGCCAGTACTGCACCGCCATTTTGATGGCGACTTCCACACTCACCGAGCCAGAATCGGAAAAAAACACCTTGTTGAGTCCGGGAGGGGTGATCTCCACCAACGTTTCCGCCAATCGGGCGGCAGGTTCGTGGATAATGCCACCGAACATTACGTGAGCCATCTTGTCCAATTGATGCTGAACCGCCTCGTTGAGGTGAGAATGATTGTAGCCGTGGATGGCGGCCCACCAGGAAGACATGCCGTCGATCAGTTGCTGACCGTCTTCCAAATAGAGTCTGCAGCCCCGAGCTCGGTTAATGGCATAGCTTGGAATTGGCTCCAAAGTCGAAGAGTAGGGGTGCCAGATGTGTTGGCGGTCGATGGCATGAAGTTGGGACGCTGTCAGAGGAACCATAGGTAACTGTTTCACAAAAAAAGGTTTTCGGATTGTATGCCAGTTACAATGGTGTTATCAAAGCTACCGTGATCGATATTCACGAATAACGTTCAGCGTTAGCCAACGCAGGAAGGTCAATATGAGAGTACAGACAAGCATGACAGTACAGAAAAGCTTAATTGGACTGGTGTTGGGTTTATTGCTGAGCCCCGCGTTATTAGCGGCCCCTAGTGCCGAGTATTGGCGTTACTGGGATACCAGCAGCGAGGGCAACTATCGCACGATTGATCACAGCGCCTGGAGTTCAATCCTGAGCCGCTATGTAGTCACCCAGCACACTTCCGGTATTAACCGCTTTCGCTACGGCGATGTTAGTAAGGATGATCGCAAACGCTTGCAGTCTTATATCGATGCCATGGCGGCTGTCGATCCGCGTACCTATCGGAAGCTCGAACAAAAAGCCTATTGGATGAATTTTTACAACGCGCTGGTGGTGAATCTGGTCGTGCAGCATTACCCCATCAAGAGCGTGCAGGACATCAAGGGTAAGGGCTTCTCCAAAGGGCCGTGGGATACGCCGCTGGTGACCGTTGCTCAGCAGGAATTGTCGCTAAATGATATCGAGCACCGCATTCTTAGGCCGATTTGGAAAGACCATAAAATTCACTTTGGTCTGGCCTGTGCGAGTCTGGGCTGCCCCAGCTTACAGGCCCAGGCCTTTACTGCGCAGAACCACGCCAAATTGTTGAAGAAAACCGGCCAGGAGTTTGTTAACCACGACCGCGGCGTTTCCCTGAGCAAAGGCAAGCTCGAAGCCTCTAGTATTTTCGACTGGTACCAGAAGGATTTCGCTAAAAGCGAGAAGAGCCTGCTGAAGGTCTTCGCCCATTACTCCGATGATCGCCAGGCCCTGTACCTGCTCGGGTTTAGTGGTGACATAAAATTCCGACACGACTGGGCACTTAACGGTCCTTAAATAGAAAACTCCCTAACGGGCTTGCCTGCGTCACCGATCTCGACGCAGAATTTAAGCCCTACTTTGTAGAGCGCCGTTTAGGCGCTTTTTTTTGCGCCAAAATAAGTAGGCGATACCAGGGTCTTGGTTCCATGTGGTGTGTGGCTGGGTAAGTGGTAAAATAACCGGCTGTTACCCCTGGTCGTTATTCGAATACCACGCGAGCTATCCCCCTATGCCAGAATTAGAGCTGTCAGACCCAGAACTATCTATCCCCGGTGTTGCTCAACACATCCCTCCCGAAATTCGTGGTCGCGAGCGACTGGAGCTCAACAAGCTGCAAAAACGCCTGCGTCGTCACGTGGGTAAGGCTATTGCCGAATACAACATGATCGAAGCCGGCGACAAGGTGATGGTGTGCCTGTCCGGCGGTAAAGACTCCTACGGTATGCTCGAAATTTTGCTCAATTTGCAGCGCACCGCGCCCATTGATTTTGAAATTGTAGCGGTCAATATGGACCAAAAACAGCCGGGCTTTCCCGAGCACGTGCTGCCGCAATACCTCACTGACCTGGGGGTGCCGTTTCATATTATCGAGAAAGACACCTACAGCGTAGTTACCGAACTGGTGCCGGAAAATAAAACCTATTGCGGTTTGTGTTCGCGGCTGCGGCGGGGCACTTTGTACGGTTTTTCCGAAGAGATTGGCGCGACCAAAATTGCGCTGGGCCATCACCGCGACGATATTATCGAAACGCTATTTTTGAATATGTTTTTCGGTGGCAAGCTCAAAGCCATGCCACCAAAATTACTTAGCGATGACGGCAGAAATATGATTATTCGCCCGATGGCGTTTTGTCGCGAGGACGATCTTGCCCGCTTTGCGGAAGCCAAACAGTTTCCTATTATTCCCTGCAACCTGTGTGGCTCCCAGGACGGCCTGCAACGGCAGGTGGTCAAGGATATGCTGCAACAGTGGGAGCTTAGCCACCCTGGGCGATTAGAGACTATATTTACCTCGATCTGTAATGTCTCGCCTTCTCAGCTGGCGGATACTAATTTGTTCGATTTTACCGGTCTGCAACTGGATCGTTCGTCGCCCCAGCCAAAATATGAATTTAAGAAGCCTGAGCGAATAGACGCTGTTAATCTGAGTTAAAGGTTTGTAGTAGGTGCGCTTCGGTCAGGACTTAGGGCTTATGGTTTAGAACTATTGAGGATACGTTATGGAAAGTGTTGAAGAACTGTCAAATCGCACCCCCTGCATGGGTGAGGAGCAAGTTGATCCTACCGTAATAGCGGGGATCAATCTTGATCGCGCCCTGCCATATTTAAACCATTTGCAGCCAGGCCTGGTTGAAACCTTACGCCAGCCAAAGCGCACAATAACCGTTAGTTTCCCGGTGGAAATGGATGATGGTTCGGTGCAGGTGTTTCGCGGCTATCGAGTAGTGCACAACCGTACCATTGGACCGGGCAAAGGTGGGCTGCGCTTCCATCCCGACCTTAATCTTGCCGAGGTTTGTTTGCTGGCCTCCTTGATGACCTGGAAGTGCGCACTGTCCGACGTGCCTTTTGGCGGCGCAAAAGGCGGAGTGGTCTGCGACCCCAAAAATTTGTCTCAAAGAGAGTTGCGGCGAGTTACCCGGCGTTTTATCAGCGAGCTGGGTGACAACATTGGGCCGCACACAGATATTCCCGCCCCCGATCTTTATACCAATGCGCAAACCATGGCCTGGGTTTACGACACCTACGATGTAATGCATTCCGGCAACAATAATCGAGCGGTGGTTACTGGCAAACCCTTGTCACTAGGTGGTTCTGCCGGGCGTGCGGAAGCTACTGGTCTGGGTTGCTTCCACGCGACGGAACGCCTGGTAGAAAATTCCCAGATTGAAGGGTTGAGTACACTCAAGGACGCGACGGTGGTGATTCAGGGCTTCGGTAATGTCGGTGCTGTTGCCGCGCATAAATTTGCCGAGGCCGGAGCCACTGTGATTGCCCTGAGTGATTCCCAGGGCGGCATTGTTAACGAGGCGGGCATTGATCTCGATGCCGCTGTCGAACACAAGCGCGAGCACGGTACTTTAGTGGGGCTACCGGGTACTTTGAGCTTAACCAATGCGGCCTTGTTGGAATTGGAGTGCGATGTGCTGGTGCCGGCAGCGATGGGCGCACAGATCTGTAATCACAACGCCGCTAATATCCGCGCCAAACTGGTAGTAGAAGCGGCCAACGGCCCGGTCACGCCAGCGGCAGACCGAATACTGGGTGAGCGCGGTATTATCGTTTTGCCCGATATCGTCGCCAACGCCGGTGGCGTTATCGTCAGCTATTTTGAATGGCTACAGAATCTTGAAAACCAGAGCTGGGAACTGGACGAAATTAATAGCAAGTTGCTGAAAAAAATCTATCGTGCCGTCGATGTTGTGATTGAGCGCTGGCAAGTTTTGCAGGCGGAGGCTCCTGCCGAGTCAGAAGAGCTGCCGGATTTCCCGCTCAATTTACGCACTGCCGCATTGGTGATTGCTGTAGAGCGGTTGGCCGGGGTAGTTGAACAGCGAGGGATTTGGCCTTAATGATTACGGTGCAAAACCTGCAGCTGATTCGCGGCACTAAGTGTTTATTGCGCGATGCTAATTTGCGCGTCCACGATGGTCAAAAATTCGGCCTGGTGGGGGCTAACGGCTCGGGGAAAACCTCATTATTTGCCTTGCTGAAAGGTGAAATACATGCGGATGCCGGAGATGTTAATTTTCCGGCCGATTGGCGCATTTCCAGCGTCGATCAGGAAACCCCGAGCATTGCCCGCAGTGTTGTCGATTACACCATTGATGGGGATGTCGAATACCGCAATCTTGAGCTGGAAAAACACGCGGCTGAACAGGCTGGCGGCGATACCCTGGCCCACTGGCACCACTGCTACGAAGCCATCGATGGTTATTCCACGCTAGCTCGTGCGGCACAATTACTTGCGGGTTTAGGTTTTGATCACGATGCGCAGTTAAAACCGGTATCGAGTTTTTCCGGTGGCTGGCGAATGCGGGTCAACCTCGCGCGCGCATTACTCAAACCCTCTGATTTGTTGTTGCTCGATGAGCCGACCAATCATTTGGATCTTGAGGCCGTGGTTTGGTTGGAGCGTTGGTTAAAGCGTTATGCGGGCACTTTGATTGTGATTTCTCACGACCGGGAATTCCTCGACAACCTGGTCGATGGCATTGTGCACTTTAATGGCGAAAGCCTGGATAGTTACGCAGGTAATTATTCCAGCTTCGAACGCCAGCGCGGTGAACGCCTAATGTTGCAGCAGTCGGTTTTCGAAAAGCAGCAACGCCAGCGCGCACATTTACAGAGTTTTGTGGATCGTTTCCGCGCTAAGGCTACTAAGGCGCGACAGGCACAAAGTCGTGTTAAAGCGCTGGAGAAACTTCAAGCGGTTGCGCCGATTTATGCGGCTAGTGGCTTTGATTTTAAATTCTTTGAACCTGAAGAACTCTGTTCACCATTACTCAGCTTTGACAAGGTGCAGGCGGGTTATGGCGATACCACCATACTCAAACACATCCATTTAAATTTATTGCCGGGCTCTCGTATTGCCTTGTTGGGGCGCAACGGCGCGGGTAAATCTACCCTGGTGAAATTACTCGCCGGTGTGCTCGCGCCATTACGCGGGGAGATTGCCCGTGGATCCCAGTTGAAAGTAGGGTATTTCGATCAGCAGCAACTCGATGCCCTGGATTTAAACGCCAGCCCTTTGCTGCATTTACAGCGTTTGGCAGAAAATGTTCGAGAGCAAGAATTACGCAACTTTCTCGGTGGCTTTGGCTTTCGGGGTGATGCGGTACTCGCTCCCGTTGGCCCCTTGTCTGGCGGTGAAAAAACTCGTCTTGCCCTGGCTCTGCTGGTTTGGCAGCGGCCCAATCTACTGCTGTTGGATGAGCCAACTAACCATCTCGATGTGGATATGCGAGAAGCCCTGATCGTCGCCTTGCAGGACTTTCCGGGGGCGGTAGTGGTGGTTTCCCATGACCGCCACCTATTACATACAGTGGTCGATGATTTGTATTTGGTGGCGAATGGTGAGGTCTTACCTTTCGATGGTGACCTGGACGACTATCAGCGCTTGCAATCGAAGCAGTCCTCGAAGCCTGGCGAAGCCGGTTTAAGTGTCGTGTCGACGACAGATGGAGGTGCTGGTGCTAATGCTAAAAGCCCCGATCGACAAACACAAAAGCGTATAGAGGCAGAATTCCGACGTAAAACAGCGCCGCAGCGTAAACAGCTAGCGGGTATTGAAACTAAAATGACGACGCTACAGGCTGAGCTAAAAGTATTGGCAGAGCAGCTTGCCGACCCAGAACTTTACACGGCCAGGCCGGCTACGGAGTTGGGTGGTTTAATGAAAAAGCAGGGCGAGTGTAAAAATAAATTAGAGTTGCTGGAGGAAGAGTGGCTGCTGCTTCAGGATGAACTGGAGCAGCAAGCCTGTTTATCTTAAAAGCTTTTCTAATAAGTCTTTGAATAAGCTCTCGAATAAGCCCTCAAATAAGGTAAGACGTGAGCTTATAAGGAATTTATTAAACTTTAGCTCTCAGGTTGTTTTTTCTTCAAAATCTTGCGTTTGGCCGGAGCGCTAAGGTTCTCAGTTTGGCGCCCAGCCGCTTTGTCTTCAGCAGTTTTTTTCTTTTCGATTCTTTTCTCTGCAAAACTTTTCCCGACAAACTTTTTACCGGAAGATTTTTTCTTGGACGGTTTTTTGTCGGAGGATGTTTTCTCAGAGCTTTTGCTGCGATTTTTTTGGGCGCTGGTGTCATTACTGTCGGGGGTATTGCCCGGCGTGTAGACATCAATGTCCAGCTTCTGACCGCAGACGCGAGCTTTTTTCAACAGCTGAAAGATATCCTTTGGCATCTCCGCAGGCAGATCGACGGTGCTGAAGGTGTCCATGATTTCAATATGACCGATGTAGCAGCTTTCGATATCGGCTTCATTGGCGATGGCGCCGACAATGTTGCCCGGCTGTACGCCGTGCTCGGAACCGACCTGCAGTGTAAAACGCTGTAGTTCAACGTCGGGGTAGTCTCGCAGTGGAATAACGGCTGATGAAGGCAGCGATTTTTTGCGTGGACTTCTATCTGGAGCCGAGCGGGATTTTTCCGATGAAAAATCTTTTTTGCCTTTAGCAGATCGATCCCGATCAGGGTGCTCTTGTCTGTCCTGACGGTTCTTTCGCTCTTGTCTGGGCGGTTCTTTTTCGCTCAATAACAACGAAGTTTTACCTTGCAGCATCGCGGCAAGAGCAGCGGCGATTTGCATGGGGCTCGCGTCTTGTTCCTGTTGGAACTCGCTGAGCAGTTGATCGTAAGTCGCCAGGTTTTCATTGGCGATGGTGTCGGCGATGTCTTGTTTGAAGCGCTCGATGCGCTGCAAATTGATTTCTTTAGCGCTGGGCACCTGCATGGATTCAATGGGCTGGCGGGTGGCTTTTTCGATGGCTTTGAGTAATCGAGTTTCCCGTGGCGCAACAAACAGAATGGCCTCGCCCGAGCGTCCAGCGCGACCGGTTCGACCAATGCGATGTACATAGGCTTCGGTATCGTAGGGGATGTCGTAGTTGATCACATGGCTGACCCGATCGAGATCCAGACCCCGGGCGGCCACATCAGTAGCCACCAAAATATCGATTTGGCTTCTTTTAATTTTATCGACGGTGCGCTCTCGTTGCTGTTGCGGAATGTCGCCATTGAGGGCGGCGCAGGAGTGTCCGCGAGCCGAGAGTTTTTCTGCCAGTTCGACCGTGGCAGTTTTGGTGCGCACGAAAATCAGGATGGCGTCAAAGCGCTCGACTTCCAGAATTCGAGTTAGAGCATCGAGCTTTTGCATGCCGCTGACGCGCCAGTAGCGCTGCCGAATGGTGGTAGCGGTGGAGGTGTTGGTAACAATTTTGACTTGCTTGGGATCGTTGAGATAGCGCTCCGCGACTTTGCGAATCTGAGGCGGCATGGTGGCTGAAAACAAGGCGATTTGGCGATCTTTAGGCGTCTGCTCCAAAATCCATTCGACATCGTCGATAAAGCCCATACGCAGCATTTCGTCGGCTTCGTCCAGAACTAAATGGGTTAAGCCATCCAGTTTTAGGGTTTTGCGGCGGATATGATCCATCACCCGTCCCGGGGTTCCGACCACGACTTGCACGCCGCGCCTGAGCTGGCGCAACTGAGTGTCGTAGCTTTGGCCGCCGTAAATGGGCAGTACGTGGAAGCCTGGTAAGTTGCGGGCGTAACTTTGTATCGCTTCAGCGACCTGGATCGCGAGTTCGCGAGTCGGTGCTAGCACCAGAACCTGGGGTTGTTTGTTGCGGGTATCTATCTGGGACAGGATGGGCAGGGCAAAAGCGGCGGTTTTACCGGTGCCGGTTTGTGCCTGGCCAATAAGGTCGCGTCCCTCTAGCAAAAAAGGAATACATTCCCGTTGAATCGGCGAGGGCTGCTCGTAGCCCAGCGTTTTGACAGCGGTGAGAATGGGTTCGATTAGACCCAGAGATTCGAAATCGGCTGTCGGTTCAACGGGTGTTGTTTTGGAAGACATGGCTTTGCTTACCTGAAGAGCTGGGTCCCGCGGTAAGATTTTCCGCCAGTCCCGAAATGGGGGCGCGAATTATACTGGATTTTAGTGACGGGAGAGGAACTATCTCGCCGAGCCAGGCCAGGTGTGCGGAATTGATGTGAGGGTCTGGTGTGCTGGGCCTTATGCGGGGGAAGCCATAAGTTTTAGATTGGGGCCTAAGCTGGTCTCGAGGTTGCGTTCTACCGCATCGAGAAAGCCGTGCATATCTACGATACTTTCATTGTCCGGGTCGGTGGTTTTACCCTTTAAATCTCCGGTAACAATGCCCTGGCCGACGGTATCGATCAGCGCGTGTTTGAGCTTGTCTGAGTAGGCGAGCAACTCGTCGTTGCTTTCTCTTGCGCCGAGTGTCTCCAGGGCATTGGCGACTGCGAACAATAATGCCGAAGAGTTGAATAGGGCTTCCTTACCATCGCTCTCCTGATATTTTAGATAGAGATCGTGAGCGGTACCGTGGGGCGCTTCATAAAGCATGGTGCCGTCTTTGCTTTCGATAATCGAACTGGCGGTGGCGAGACTACCGCCGAGTGCGGCGGCAATATCCGAAAAAATATCGCCGTCCAGGTTCAGGGCCGGGTATACGCCTTTTCGCGGCGGGTCGGTAATCATTTTTTTCAGTTGGCTGGATGGCCGCATAATCATAAAGGAGGGCGGCTGCACGTTGTCGGCGACCAGCTCTACCCGAACCTCGCTGATCACCGTGCTGAACACGTCGTCGTACTCCATGTATTCGCGCTTTAGGCCAAAATAAATTTCTTTGTCATTGCGCGCCGCATCTCGAAACACCTGGCTCACCCAGTCTTTAATGGCCTGACGGTCGTTACTCATAAAAATAATTGGATCATTTTTGTTGACCTCGCGGGCGTGTTTTTCTTCGCCATCAAGTACAATTTTAATGATGCCATTTTCATGCATCGGCATATTAAAGCTGCCGTATTGATCGCCGCCACCAGCGCTCATTCTCGATATAGATACACTAAATTTGCGCTCGGGGATGCCGTATTTTTTCAGGGTGTTGACGAGCTTGTACATTTTCTGGCCGGAGGTGTTTTCCGGCACGCCCCACAGTGCGCGCTCGGGCGGGTTGGCAATAATACGGGCGGCCTGGGCGTCGATTAATTCGTAGTGATACTGTAAGCCTTGCTGCTCAAATTGAGCTTTATAGTCGGTTTCAAAAATGGTTTCGATAGTCGATTTCATCACCCCGTCATAGCCGGGGATTACGGTATCTTTTAAGCCTAAATAGGCGTCGCGTTTTTCCTTTAAGGCGCGTTTAAAAAAATGATGTGCCCACTGTTTTACTTTTTCAGTATTGTTTGATGCCAGCAGCCAGGGATCACCCTTATTAATCTTCCGACGGTGCAGCTCTACGGGATCGCCACTCTCGCCAACAAAAACAACCTTGATAACCCCGGTGACTTTGGACAGCGCATTGTGGCTGTGCTTATTGCCGCCATCGGCCATGGTGTCAACGTCGATATCCCGTCCTATCCAGTTTGGGGTCAGCCGTTTGAGATTGTAAAAAGGGATGTCCTCGCGGGTGATGTTGCCGCCAATGCCTTTGCGGATGGCGCCGTTTGGCGATTTTGTAGCGAGGGCGTGCAGCGAGTCCTTGTCTACCGAAGGGTGTTGTGCGAGCAGCTCGTCAAGTTGCTGGCGATTAACCGTCATGCCCGCATTTTTAACACCGACGCCATGATGTTTGAGTGCGTCAATGGCATCGATGACGACCTGACCGTTGCTAAGCAAGCGCTGTTCCGCGGATAGGTCGATTTCAATCAATTCAATATCGAGTCGTTTAGCTATGAATTGCTCAACCACTCGCGTAAAGGAAATTTGCGCCATTTCATCGCCGTGTAGTAACACTAAGGGGTTTTTGACCTTGATTTTACGACTCATTGGGTGTCTCTGTGGTGTTGATTGCGGTGCTGATTTTGGTGCCACTTACGCCGAGAAGCCCGGTTTTACTCATGATAGCGTAAAGGTAAGGGAGGCTGCCTGCTAAATGTTCCGGCAGCCTTAACGCAATCGTAGGATGGCGGCGCAATAGCTGTTTCAGTGGGTTCCAGGTGCTTGCGTTAGTACTTTTTT
This sequence comes from Porticoccaceae bacterium, assembly GCA_036961295.1. GTDB lineage: Bacteria > Pseudomonadota > Gammaproteobacteria > Pseudomonadales > Porticoccaceae > JAGPUQ01. Next base: position 285,608 of record JBALVX010000001.1, read on the forward strand.
GAATAAGAAACGCATTTTAAATTATTTTATGTCTGCTGTGTCTTTTCGTTAAAATGCCGCCCTGTTTTGTTTCGGAGTTCGCCATGAGTACAGAGGCAGGCCACCTCACTGAAAGCACGATTGCACCGGTAACACCGCTTGATCGATCAATCGGCTGGTTAAAAATACCGTTGTTGTTGGCAGTGCTAGCACTCGGTGTTGGCTACGTGTTGCACTTTGCCGGTCAGCGGCAAGCGCTATTACTGGTGCTAGGTATAGCGCTGGGCGGAGTGTTGTATTGGGCGACGTTTAGTTTTTCCAATGGTTGGCGACGGATGATCACGGAGCGCTATAGCCTGTGGTTGCGTGCTCAGATGGTGATGCTGGTGCTTGCTTCGGTGTTAATTTTGCCGGTGTTAGCGAATGGCAGTGTGTGGGGTACGCCGGTTTTTGCGCTGGTTCGCCCGGTGGGGATTTCGTTAATTACCGGTGCCTTCCTCTTCGGTATTGGAATGCAGATTGCAGGCGGCTGCGCTTCGGGCACGCTATATCACGCCGGCGGTGGACAGTTAAAAATGATACTGGTGTTCACTACTTTTGCGCTGGGGGCTTTATTGGCGTCGGCGCATTACGGTTGGTGGATGTCGCAAGCCAGCCTGGCGCCGCTGGCCTGGACCAGTCACGTTGGCGTGGTCGGCGCGCTACTGGTGAATGGGGCGATTGCGGGCGCTATTTATTGGCTAGTCAGTGTGCTTGAAAAATCCCGTCACGGGCGAGTCGAGCCTTTGTTTAGCTGGCGTTCTCAAAATCAGGGGAATCAAGACCAAGGTTCTCAAAACCAAGACTCTCGACGAGTTGGCTCGAATTTACTGTTGGGTGGTGCGGCCCTGGCCGGGCTGAACTTCCTCACCGTTGCCGTAGCTGGGCGACCGTGGTCGGTTTCCAACGCGTTTCCCGTGTGGGGAGCCAAAGGCAGTGAGTGGTTGGGGCTGGGCTTAGATTTAGAGTTTTGGGATTACTGGTCACAACCGGCTGCCGAGCGCGCATTGGCTGGTGGGCTGCTGGACGACATCACTTCAGTGATGAACATCGGTATTATTTTGGGTGCCTTAGCGGCGGCCTTATTGGTTAAACGCTACGCCCTGGTCTGGCGCGTGGGAATCAGAGAATTACTGGGTGCCCTGCTGGGCGGCTTGTTACTCGGCTATGGCGCGACGATCGGCTTTGGCTGCAACATTGGTGCCTTTTTGGGTGGCGTGGTGTCGGGTAGCTTGCACGGCTGGGTATGGTTTCTATTTGCGTTTATGGGTACGGGGTTGGGTATGTTATTGCGACCCTGGTTTGCGCTGCCAGTGGAAGGTCGGGGGCGCTAGTCGAGGCTGTCTTTGTAAGACTGTCTTGCCGAGCCGACTTGCTGGAGCTGATCTGGGAAAACAGGTTGCTAAAAATCACTCAACAAAAAAACCCGGCATGAGAATGCCGGGTTTTTTTGTGCGTCGGTATAACGTCAAAATAAAGTCAAATCAGACAGGTTGTTAAGCAAACTCTGTCTTAAAGCATGACCTTAAGTAGGCATAGTCTTAAGCAGACATAGCCTTGATTTGAGCGTTAAGTCGGCTCTTGTAGCGAGACGCTTTGTTCTTGTGCAGGATGCCGCCTTTATCTGCGGCGCGATCCAGTATTGGAACAGCTGCGGCATAGGCCGCTTGAGCAGCTTCTACGTCACCTGATTCGATGGCGGCGTGGACGCGTTTCACGTAGGTGCGCGTAGTGGCACGTGTGCTGGCGTTCTGTATGCGGCGCTTTTCGCTTTGTTGCGCGCGCTTCCTGGCTTGGGGTGAATTAGCCAAAGGTTATTGCTCCTGAATTCGATAGATAAGGTGATTTTTAAGGCGGGGCATGATAGCGGTTTTTAGGTGCCTGATCAAGCGGCTAAGTGCGATATCGGCGCGGGGCTATGGAGACTTCGGTCAAAGCCATAATCAGCACGCGGTAGCCGGTTTTTGGTGTTCTGCTAGCGCCCAGGCGACGTGTTCCCGGACCAGTGGCGAGGGATCGTCGATGCGAGCCTTGAGGGCACTGAGTATCGGAGCGGAGGTAGGGGCGTTGCCGAGTCCGATGGCCAGGTTGCGCAACCAGCGCTGATAGCCGATGCGGCGAATGGGCGAGCCTGCGGTGCGATCCAGAAATTGGCTTTCCGACCAGTTAAACAAGGTGGCGAGATCGCTGTCAGCAAGACCGTGCCGAGGTTTAAAGTGGGTTTCGCTGGTGGCTTGAGCAAAGCGATTCCATGGACACACGATTTGGCAATCGTCGCAGCCAAATACCCGGTTGCCCATGGCTTTGCGAAACTCCACCGGAATGCTGTCTTTGTGTTCGATGGTGAGATAGGAGATGCAGCGGCGAGCATCCAGAACATAGGGTTCGGGGAAGGCTTGAGTAGGGCAGATTTTAAGACAGGCGCGACAGTTGCCGCATTCGTCTTTGGCGCGGGTGTTTTGAGTGGGTAGCGGCAGGCTGGTAAACAGTTCGCCGAGAAAAAACCAGGAACCGGCGTCGCGGTTGAGTAGCAAAGTGTTTTTGCCGATCCAGCCCAGCCCCGCGTTGGCGGCCAAGGGTTTTTCCATTACCGGCGCGCTGTCGACAAAGGGGCGCTGGGCAACATCGCACTGGGCGGCGTCGGCAATTTTGTCGGCCAGCAGGCTGAGGCGTTTGCGAATTAATTTATGATAGTCGCGACCCAGGGCATAGCGGGACAGGTAGGCCTGATTGCCGTCGCGCAACTGCGCAATGATGCGCGTGTTCGGCGGTAAATAATTCATCCGCACGGAGATCACCGAGACCGTGCGGGGTAGTAATTTTTCGGGATGCCAGCGCATATCGCCGTGGTCTTCCATCCACGCCATAGAGCCGTGAAATTTTTTGGCTAACCACTCCCGCAGCTGAGCACCTTCTTGCTGCAGATCAATATTGGTAATACCGGATTGCTGGAAGCCCAGTTCCCGGCTCCATTGTTCAATGTTTGCCGTTAGCTGTTCGGGTGAGGCTGGTGCTGGCGTAGGAGTTGTGGTCACGGTTGCCGTATAATTCCCATAGATTTAATTACAGGCCTATTGTATGTCCAAACCGGATGCGTCTAAACAAAACCAAGCGCTGTATTCCGCTGCTCAAGTTCGCGAGCTGGATCGCCGCGCCATTGAGGTCTGCGGTATTCCTGGCATTGTGTTGATGAAGCGAGCTGGTCGCGCTGGGTTTGAGGCCTTGTTGCAACGCTGGCCAGAGCCGGAGCAAATCACCGTGTTTTGCGGTGCCGGCAACAATGGCGGTGACGGCTATATTATTGCCGGGCTGGCACGGCAGCGGGGTATCCAGACCCGTGTGGTGCAGCTTACACCTGGGCAAGAGCTTCAGGGAGATGCCCGTGCCGCCTGGCAATTTGCCAGTGATTGCGCGGTGCCGATGTTAGCGTTCTCTGAGATAAGCTTTTCCGAAACAAGCACTAGAAACGATGCTGTGGATTGGCTGACGTCGGGCGTAATTGTTGACGCGTTATTGGGTACCGGGCTTTCCCGTCCAGTGACTGACGATTATCGATTGGCCATTGAGTGCATGAACGATAGTGGTTTGCCGGTACTGGCGGTGGATGTGCCGTCGGGTTTACACAGTGATACCGGTGCCGAGTTGGGCGTAGCGGTAGCCGCTGCAGTTACCGTAAGTTTTATCGGGCGCAAAGTGGGTCTGACTACCGGGCGTGGCCCGGCGCTGGTGGGGGAGCAAGTATTTAACGATCTCGACGTGCCCGCTGAGGTGTATGTAGGCGAGAGTAGTGATGCCGTACCGATTGCAGAAATTCTAAAGCTCGAACACTTGCTTAGCAAAGTGCCTCGGCGCGCTCGGGATGCCCACAAAGGTGAGTTTGGGCATGTCCTGGTGGTGGGTGGCGATACCGGTTTTGGCGGTGCGGTGCTAATGGCGGCGGAAGCCGCAGCGCGAGTAGGCGCGGGTTTGGTGAGTGTGGCGACCCGGCCGGAACACGTCGCCGCCGTGTTGGCGCGCTGCCCGGAATTAATGGTGCGCGGTGTGCCTTCGGGGCAGGAGCTGGAACCCTTATTGGAAGCGCCATCGGTGATTGTGATTGGCCCGGGTTTGGGGCGCTCGCCCTGGTCAGAGCAAATGTTGCAGCAGGTATTGTTGGCAAAAAAACCGATGGTGATTGATGCGGATGCACTCAATTTACTGAGCGAGGGGCGTATTTCTCCACTCGATAATCTGCCCGCTGCCGAGCGGTGGACGGGTGTTCCCCACGTGCTCACGCCCCATCCCGGCGAGGCGGCGCGTTTACTGAATGTCACGAATCTCGAAATCCAGCAAGATCGCCTGGCGGCGTGTCGGCAGTTACAGCAGAAATATAGGGGCACGGTGTTACTTAAAGGTGCAGGAACGGTGATCGCGAATGCAGATCAAAATCTAGCCTTAAAAATTTGTCCCTACGGTAATCCCGGTATGGCAACGGGCGGCATGGGCGATGTGTTGAGCGGCGTGATTGGCGGTTTGATGGCTCAGGGATTTGATAGCGACTTTGCGGCCGAGCTGGGTGTTTGTTTGCACAGTAAGGCAGCGGATAAGGCCGCGGCGCAGACCGGTGAACGGGGTTTACTGGCTAGCGATTTATTGGGCTATATCCGTGCTCTGTTAAATGAACAGGCTTGAAACTAATGGTTAGTTCCGACGATGCTAAACCGCTTGAATCAGCTGCTGGATTAGTAGCTGAGTTAACAATGGAGCTAGTCGTGGAGCTTGCCGATGAACAAGCGACGGTCGAGTTTGGTCAGCACCTGGGCAAGTGTTTGCAGGGCAGTGAAGTCGTCACGCTCGACGGCCCGCTTGGCGCGGGTAAGACTACTTTGTGCCGCGGAGTATTGTTAGCGTGGGGGCATCAGAGCGCGGTAAAAAGTCCGACCTATACACTGGTGGAACCCTATGTGTTTGCGGAGTGTACGGTGTATCATTTTGACCTGTATCGCCTGGGCCATCCGGAAGAGCTGGAGTTTATGGGTATTCGGGATTATTTCGACAATCACAGTGTGGCGTTGATCGAATGGCCAGAGCGAGGCGAGGGCTGGTTGCCGAGCGCTGATCTAAGCGTCGAAATTTTACTGAAAGACTGTGGTCGAAGGTTTTGTGTACGGGCGGAAACAGCGAAAGGCAGGCAAGTGCTTGAGCGCGTACGGCTTCAACGAGAGAGTGAATGAGTAAAATAACAAAAGGGCATGTAAAAGGGCGCGTTGCGGAGATAGCGTTGAGCGCGCAGCGTTGGCCCATGCTATGGCTAGCCGTTGGCATGTTGCTCTTGCCGATGTTTTTTTCTTCGCCAGCTTATGCTGCGGCGAACTCTGCGCAAAGCACTTCGGTAGAAGGCGTGCGCTTGTGGCGCGCACCGGATCATACCCGCCTGGTATTTGATTTGAGTAATGCGGTTGAGCACGAAGCGTTCCCGCTGGGTAAGCCCGACCGGGTGGTGATTGATATTGCCTCCACTCACTTTGCTGCGACCACCGAGACGTTGGACTTTTCCAATACACCGATTCGTAAACTCCGCACCGCGACGCGCAACGAAGACAGCGTGCGCATCGTGCTGGATTTAACTGCCGGTATAAAGCTCTCTAGTTTTACTCTGCCTGAAAACGAACAGTACGGTCATCGTCTGGTGGTGGATTTGTATGATCTTGAAACCGCGATGTCCGTTGACTCTGATACCTCGCCAGAAAGTTCAGGCGCTACCGGCACGGCTACCACGTCGCCAGAGCGCAGCATCGGTGATGTGATGGCTCAGGATAAAGCACGCAATATTGTAATAGCGATTGACGCTGGCCACGGTGGTGATGATCCCGGTGCCATTGGGCCGAAGCGTATTCGGGAAAAAAATGTCGTGTTTGCCATCAGTAAACAGTTAGAGAAAATTATCAATGGGGTGCCGGGTTTTGATGGCATGCTGGTTCGCACCGGGGATTACTACGTACCCCTGAAGAAACGCGCGTCCATTGCTCGCAAGCAACGCGCCGACTTGATGATTTCGGTACATGCCGATGCGTTTCGCCTGGCGTCGGCACGGGGCGCGTCGGTTTACGCTTTGTCCCAGCGCGGCGCCACCAGTGAAAATGCCCGATACCTGGCCGACCGGGAAAACCGCGCAGATCTTATTGGCGGTTCTGGGGGTGTCAGCCTTAACGATAAAGATGAAATGCTGGCTCAGGTGATTTTAGATTTGTCGATGACAGCGACCCTGACCAGTAGCTTGCAGGTCGGCGACGAAGTGTTGAAGTCCATCGGTGGGATCGCGCGCTTGCATAAACGCAAGGTGGAACAGGCCGGTTTTGTAGTACTGAAATCCCCGGATATTCCATCGATTTTGGTCGAGACGGGTTTTATCTCTAACCCGGATGAGGCCAGAAAGCTGAATCAGCCCGCGTATCGTAAAAAAATGGCAAAGGCTATATTTGCCGGTGTGCGGCGTTATTTTGAGGCCAATCCGCCAGACGGAACATCGTTGGCGTTACGGCTGCAACAACAGCGGCGAGCGGGTGGCACTGTGCATGTGATTGCCCGCGGTGACACGCTGTCCGATATTGCCCAGCGTTACCGGGTGTCGGTGGCTGCGATTAAGCAATTCAATGGCTTATCTTCAGCAGCAATCCGGGTTGGGCAGAAGCTGAAAATTCCACTCTCGTCTTGATCGTCGTACTAATGAGTTTATGTCTGATATGAGTCCTAAGGTGAAGGTGATACCCGATTTTGCTGCTAGTGCGCAGCGTATTCAGCTACTGCCCGCACAACTGGCCAACCAAATCGCCGCAGGTGAAGTGGTGGAGCGCCCCGCGTCGGTGGTAAAAGAATTATTGGAAAATAGTCTGGATGCCGGTGCTACGCGCATCGATATCGATATTGAGCAGGGCGGTATTAAATTAATACGAATACGGGATAACGGCGTAGGCATCGCTAAAGACGATTTGCCGCTGGCGGTGTGTCGCCACGCCACCAGTAAAATTATTAATTTGGATGATCTGGAAGCCGTTGCCACTTTGGGCTTTCGAGGTGAGGCGCTGGCCAGTATCTGCTCGGTGGCGCGGGTCAAGCTCATCACCAATACTGGTGAGGACGCCACCGGCTGGAGTGCGGTCAGCGAAGGTCGCGAGGCCGATGTGGAGGTTGAGCCAACAGCGCATAACCGCGGCACCACGGTGGAAGTACGGGATTTGTTTTTTAATACTCCGGCGCGGCGAAAGTTTTTGCGCACCGAAAAAACCGAATACAGCCGCATCGATAGTGTGGTGCGCAAGTTAGCCCTGAGCCATTTCAATGTGGGATTTACGCTGCGACACAATGGCAAGGCGATACTGGATTTTCGCGCGGCACCAACGCAGCTTGAGCAAGAGCGACGAGTGGCGAGCATTTGTGGGCCAGCGTTTATGGAGCAGGCGCGCTATGTCGAAATGGATGCGGGAGATTTGCGTTTGCGTGGCTGGATGGGCGCGCCGACGTTTTCCCGCAGTCAGGCCGACCTGCAATATTTTTACGTCAATGGTCGCAACGTGCGCGACAAGGTGGTGACCCACGCCGTGCGTCAGGCCTACCGAGACGTATTATTTCAAAGCCGACATCCGGCTTATGTGTTGTTTCTCGATCTCGATGCCGCTGAGGTCGATGTCAATGTACATCCGACCAAGCACGAAGTGCGCTTCCGGGAATCTCGCCGGGTACACGACTTTTTGTTTCGCAGTTTGCATCGCGCCATTGCCGAGTTGACCCCCGGTGAAGGGGGTGTGCCGGTAAGCGAGCAGATTGATGCGGGTGGGCTAGGAGCGCAAGAAGGCGTGCAGCCCGGTATGCAGGACTTGAACACGCAAGAAGGCATGGCTTTTGGATCGCGGTCCGGCATTACCGGTGGCGTTGCCAGCGACATTACTGGTGCCGAGTCGAGTCGAGCCTATCAGTCTTCTCCCGCCTCATCTCACGGCAACTACTCTGCTGGACACCGGCCTTCTGAGGCTCAGCTTGCCGAGCAAATGGCGGGATATAAAACTTTGCATTCAGCGGCAGGCAATGCTGGCGAAATTCCGCCCCTGGGGTACGCGATTGCCCAGCTTAAGGGGGTTTATATTCTGGCGGAAAATAGCGAGGGTCTGGTATTAGTCGATATGCATGCTGCCCATGAGCGCATTGTGTATGAGCAAATGAAAGTGGCTTACGCCGTAGACGGTTTGGCCAGCCAACCTTTACTGGTACCGGAAACCTTAGCCGTGAGTGAACGCGAGGCCGACCATGCCGAGCAACAACTGGAGGCTTTTGCGCGCCTGGGTTTTGAATTGCAGCGCTCGGGCCCTGAATCGCTGACCGTGCGTGCCTTGCCCGCGCTGATGAAGAGCTCGCAAGCTGCGGAATTGATTCGTGATGTGCTTGCCGATCTTGAGGAGGTGGCGTCGCTGGAGCGCCTCGACGGCCATATCGAGAGTATTCTTGGCAATATGGCTTGTCACAATGCTGTGCGCGCTAATCGTCAGCTCAGTATGACCGAAATGAATGCAGTGCTGCGGGATATGGAGACGACCGAGCGTAGCGGGCAGTGTAACCACGGTCGGCCAACCTGGACGCAGGTGAGTATGGCCGAGCTGGATCGCTTGTTTTTACGCGGGCGCTAGTATTGAAAGATCTGAGCCAAGATCTGAGCAATGATCTGAGCGCTGTCGAGGCGGGTAAGCCGCCGGTAATATTTCTGATGGGCCCAACGGCCTCGGGTAAAACCGAAGCGGCGATTGCGCTGTGCCAGCGGCTGCCGATGGACATTGTCAGCGTCGATTCTGTTCAAGTGTATCGGGGCATGGATATTGGCACGGCCAAGCCCGACGCCGCCACACTTGCCATTGCTCCCCACCGTTTACTTGATATTCGCGATCCTGCACAGGCGTATTCCGCCGCAGAATTTGTCGCGGATGCGCGTCAGGAAATCGATGAAATCACCGCTGCCGGACGTATTCCTCTATTGGTCGGCGGCACCATGCTGTATTTCAAGATGCTGTTAGAAGGCATGGCCGAGCTGCCTGCCAGTGATCCCATTGTGCGTGAGGATATTTTGGCAACGGCGGAACAGCATGGCTGGCCCTATATGCACGGGCAATTAGCCGAAGTCGATCCAGTAACGGCAGCAGAGCTGCACCCGAATCACTCGCAGCGCATACAGCGCGCGCTGGAGGTGTATCGAATCTCCGGTGTGCCTTTATCCCAGAGTAAGCTCGATCACCAGGCCGGACGTAGCGGGATTGCTGGCCTGGCCCAGGACTATAGGGTCAAACAGTTCGCTTTATTGCCCGTCGACCGAGCGCTGGTTCATCAGCGTATCGCGACGCGATTCCGCGCTATGCTGGATGAAGGTTTGGTAGCGGAAGTGGAAAAACTGCATCAGCGGGGTGATTTACACCCGGATATGCCGTCCATTCGCGCGGTCGGTTACCGGCAAGTGTGGGGCTTCCTCGACGGGGATTATGGCTATGAAGATATGTTGGAGCGCGGTATTGCCGCTACCCGTCAACTGGCTAAACGGCAGTTTACCTGGTTGCGAGGCTGGCCCGATTTACAGGCGCTCGCGGTGGGAGAGGGCGAAGGCATGGTGGCCTGGGACGACGCACTCGATGCACTTTTTGAAGAATGTGCCTGATTCGGCCGAAATGTAGGGAAACGGCCTTGAAATTGCTAGGTTAACTACCAATATACAAGCGCATTGGCGGGTAGTATGATTGCAAGGCTTTACTCGTCAGTTTGATTGGCCTGAGTTCCGCGAGCGCGCTTGGCTTATGTTTCGTTTACGTTTGTTTTAGCTGAGTTAGCTCTAAATATCAGCCATTTTTTTGCATTCTAGTCCGTGAAGTTAGTCGTTTTAGTGGTTTAGATAAGACGAACATTGAAATTTGCGAGAGATAGTTTCTCGCCAGGTGTTGTTTTCGATACTCGGGCGAATTGCCTTACTTTAATTTAGGAGAATAATAATGTCCAAAGGGCATAATCTACAAGACCCTTTTCTTAATGTGCTTCGTAAGGAGCGTATTCCCGTATCCATTTTTTTGGTGAACGGCATTAAGTTACAAGGCCAGGTTGAATCTTTTGATCAGTTTGTCGTGTTGTTAAAAAACACGGTCAGCCAAATGGTCTATAAGCACGCTATTTCCACTGTAGTACCTTCCCGTCCCGTCAAATTGCCGATGGCTGTGCCAACCGGTGACGACGACGAAGATATGGATGAGGACTGAGGGCGCACTGATTGTTTTTTGACCGCCCGGATTCAGGTGAGCTCGCGGTTCTTGTTCACCTTGAACTGGGTGGCAGTAGTGAGGCCAATGATCTCCGAGAGTTTGAAGAGCTGGTGCTCTCGGCTGGTGGAGACCCCGTCGCATTACTCGGCGGTAGTCGCCGCGCACCTCGCCCCAGCACTTTTGTGGGCAGTGGCAAACTCGAAGAGCTAGAGCAGCTGGTTCGTCAAACTGAAGCGCAACTCGTTATTTTTAATCATGTGCTGTCGCCGACTCAGGAACGTAACCTGGAGCAGGTTCTGTGCTGCCGAGTGCTGGATCGCACTGGGCTTATCCTCGATATTTTCGCGCAGCGCGCACGTACCCACGAAGGCAAGCTTCAGGTAGAGCTGGCGCAATTGCACCACGTAATGACGCGCCTGGTGCGGGGTTGGACTCACCTGGAGCGGCAAAAGGGCGGTATCGGCCTGCGTGGCCCCGGCGAAACTCAACTGGAAACCGATCGGCGTTTGATTCGTGCCCGTGTCAATCATCTCGGTAAGCGCCTGGAGAAAGTGCGCAAACAACGGGATTTAGGTCGGCGTTCGCGGCAGCGTAGTGAGGTGCCGACTATTTCCTTAACCGGATACACCAACGCAGGTAAGTCCACCCTGTTTAACGGCCTGACCCAGGCCAGTGTCCTGGTGGAAGACAAGCTGTTTGCTACGCTCGACCCCACCATGCGACGTTTGCAGTTGTCCGGTTTGGGGCCGACGGTGTTTGCCGATACAGTGGGCTTCGTCAATCATCTACCACACCAGTTGGTCGATGCTTTTCGCGCCACGCTCGAAGAAGCCGCCAACGCCGATCTACTACTACATGTGATTGACGCTGCGAGTGAAAACCGGGCGGAGAATATGACCTGCGTCGATGAGGTGCTCGAGCAAATTGGTGCAGCGGAGGTGCCAGTACTTAAGGTCTACAACAAAATTGATTTATTGAGAGACCACGGTCCACGAGTTGATCGCGATGCCGAGGGTAAACCCGTCGCGGTGTGGTTGTCTGCACAACAAAATACCGGGCTGGAGTTGCTGCTCGGAGCGGTTGTGGAATTGATCGGCGGTGAACTGGTTGCCGATACCTACTACTTAAAACCGGAACAGGGACGCTTGCGAGCACGTTTTCATCAGTTAGATAGCGTTCTGAGTGAACGTCCGGCCGGTGATGGTGGTACCATTATGGAGATTCGCATGTCTGCGTTAGAATTGCGCCGTTTACTAAAACATGAAGGCGTGTCGGACGCCCAGTTAATCTCGGCAGCACAGACCGCTGTGGGTATGTAACACACTGGATAAATAATGTTTGTGGGGACAATAGCGACCCACAACAACGCTATATAGCGCTAATGTAGCTTGTAGCGTTAATGTAACTTAAGGCTAACCTAACTAAGGTAATGGAGTAAATTGATGGCTTGGAACGAACCTGGCGGTGGTGGTCGTGATCCCTGGGGTAACGGCAGTGGTGGTAAGGGCGATTCGCCCCCCGATCTGGATGCGATACTGAAACGCTTTACTGAAAAGCTGGAAGGTTTTTTGGGTGGTGGAAATGGCGGCGGCAAGGGCGGTGGTGAGCAAAGTTCAGCGCTGTTTTATGTGGGCTTAATCGTGCTCGCTCTGTTTTGGGGGCTTCAGAGTTTCTATAAAGTCGATACCAAAGAGCAGGCAGTGGTACTGCGTTTTGGTGAATTTCTTGAAATTAAAGGCGAAGGCTTGCGATGGAACCCCTGGTTAATCGATAAGGTTATCAAGGAGGATGTGACTCAGGAGCGTCGTCACCAAACCGAGACTCGTAATGAAATGTTGACTGGGGACGAAAATATCGTCGAACTGCCACTCACCGTGCAGTACAACATTAATAACGTAAAGGATTTTGTGCTGAATGTTAAAGATCCTGAGACAACCTTGCACGATGCCACCGACAGCGCCTTGCGGCATGTGGTGGGCAGCCTCAAACTCAACGATGTGATCTCAACGGGTCGTGGCGAGCTAAGCATCGAAGTAGAACGGCGCCTACAGGAGTACCTGGATCTTTATGGTACTGGCATCAACGTGGTCAAAGTCAATATCCAGGGCGCACAGCCGCCTGCGGCAGTTAAGTCTGCATATGATGATGTTATTAAAGCCCGTGAAGATCGTGAGCGCGTGATTAACGAAGCTCAGTCTTACGCCAATGGCGTGGTGCCGGAAGCTCAAGGTATGGCTAAACGCATTAAAGAGGAATCTGAAGCTTATCAGGCAAAAGTGATTGCCGAAGCTGAAGGTGAGGCGCATCGCTTTTTAGCATTACTAACGGAATATCAAAAAGCGCCGGCGGTCACTCGGGAGCGTTTATATTTGGATACGCTTCAGGAAGTGATGACCAATACCTCCAAGGTGATGGTCGATGTGGAAGGCGGCAATAATATGATGTATTTACCCCTCGACAAGATGGCTCAGGCGGGATCTGCGCCGGGCAGCTCGGGTGGTAATGTGGGTTTGAAAGCGAGCGAGTTAGATGAAATTGTACGCCGAGTGTCCGATGTGCTTAGCCAACAAATTTCCACTGGCCAAAAACGGGATGTGCGCTGATGAACAGTAAACAAAAACTTACTTTGTCCGTGGTTGCGGTAATTGCATTTATTGCGTACAACGCGTTGTTTGTGATCGATGAGACCGAGCGCGCCATCAAGCTGCAGTTTGGTCGCATAGTAGAAGCCGACATTTTACCGGGCATACATATGCGTTGGCCCCTGATTGAAAAAGTGCGCAAGTTTGACGCCCGTGTATTGACCGTGGACGCCAAGCCGGAGAGCTTTTTTACGGTTGAAGGCAAACGTTTAATTGTCGACTCCTATGCCAAGTGGCGAATCGTTGATGTGCAGGCCTACTACAAGGCCATTGGCGGCATTGAGAGCGATGCCGTTAAGCGTTTGGCCGATCGTATTAATGATGGTCTGCGAAATCAGTTTGGTACCCGAACCCTTCATGAAGTGGTCTCCGGTAGTCGTGACGAATTGATGCACCATATTACCCGTGACCTTAATGAAACGGTTAAAGCCTCACTTGGGGTAGAGATTGTCGACGTTCGAGTGAAGCGCATCGATCTTCCGGAGACGCTGAGTAAAGATGTGTACCGACGGATGACGGCTGAGCGAGAGAAAGAAGCGAAGGAAATTCGAGCTAAAGGTCGGGAGTCTGCGATAGAAATTCACGCGCAGGCGGATCGTCAAGTCACGGTGATACAAGCCAATGCCTACCGGGAAGCGGAAGAGGTTCGCGGTATGGGTGATGCAGTAGCGGCGGCGACGTATGCCGAGGCCTTCACCAAAGACGCCGAGTTCTATTCGTTTACGCGTAGTCTGAAAGCGTATCGGGAATCGTTTTCGGCTCAGGACATGGTGTTAGTAAAACCGGACAGCGATTACTTCCGTTATCTTAAAGATCAACATGGCGGCAAACCGTAGCGATTGCTACGCTAATAAGTAGTCAATAAGTACGTACATAAATACGTAAATAGATACGTAAATAAAAATGCAGCCGGGAGCGTATTTGGGTACCGGCTTTTTGAATGTGGATGTCTGATGAGTGTTAACGATCGCTGGTTATTGCCGGACGGTATAGAAGATATATTGCCAAGCCGAGCCTATAAGGTGGAACGGTTGCGGCGGCGGCTACTCGATTTGTATCACACCTGGGGCTACGACTTAGTGGTGCCGCCCCTGGCGGAATTTACCGAGTCCCTGTTCAGTAGTTCTGGCTCTGATTCGAGTTCTGATCTGGATTTAATGACCTTTAAAATCACCGACCAGCTTAGTGGTCGAATGATGGGGGTGCGTGCTGATATTACGCCACAGGTGGCGCGCATGGACGCCCACAGCCTGCGTCGGGACAACCCAAGCCGCTTCTGCTACGCCGGACAGGTCTTGTATACCCGCCCGCGCAGTGCCCTGGAAACCCGTTCGCCGATTCAGGTGGGCGTAGAGTTGTTTGGCGAAGCCCGACTCGATGCGGATCGCGAAGTGATTCGCCTATTGGTGGAGTCGCTCACCCTGGCGGGTGTTAAGCAACTTCATTTAGATATCGGGCACGTCGGTATTTATCGAGGCATTGAAGAGGCCCTGACCATTGATGCCGCTCTCAAACTTGAATTATTTGATCTGCTTCAGCAAAAAGATGCGTCATTAGAAGCGTGGATTGCCGAGCACATCAGCGACTCCGCTATGGCTGATATTCTGGTGGCTTTACCTGGTTTGTGCGGCGATGCCTCGGTATTGGTGCGCGCAGAGCAAGTGTTGTCGGATGCGCCCGACGGGGTGCTCGCCGCGTTAACAGAATTACAAGCCATGGTTGCCGGATTGCAGAGAGACTGCCCGGGGGTGGAGTTGTTTCTTGACCTTGGCGAGTTGCGTGGTTACCACTATCACACGGGTATTGTGTTTGCCGCCTACGGGGCGGCTAGTCCGGTGGCGCTCGGACACGGAGGTCGCTACGATCACGTGGGCGAACAATTTGGTCGCGCTCGACCGGCGACCGGCTTTGGTCTGGATTTGGGTTTTCTGGCAGACCTGATCGATGGTGCGGAACCCATCGCGGCCGGTATTTATGCGCCGGCCTTATCCGAATCAGAGGCAGGGCGAGAGGCAGAGTCAAAATCAGGGACTGTTGGAGTAGCTGCGTCCGAGTTAGAAAAAATGGTCAGCGAGCTGCGTGCAGCGGGACAGCGAGTGGTGTGTGGCTTCCCGGGACAGCAAGCGGATTACAACGAGCTTTGCTGCGACCGGATACTGAAGTACCGGGACGGTAGTTTTCAGGTTGAAGCTATTTAGCAGCCATCGGGATGCTACAGTCATCCAGGTACAGCAATCACCAATCAAAGTTAAAAAATCGAGTGTTTAAATGGGTAGGAATGTAGTTGTGCTCGGCACCCAATGGGGTGACGAGGGGAAAGGCAAGATTGTTGATCTACTGACAGATGAGGCAGCGCTGGTTGCTCGGTTTCAGGGTGGACACAATGCGGGGCATACGCTGGTTATCGATGGTAAAAAAACCGTCTTACACCTGATCCCGTCGGGCGTTTTACGCGATGGCGTGACGTGCTTGATTGGTAACGGCGTGGTGTTGGCTCCCGATGCGCTGTTAAAAGAAATTGAAGAATTAGAAAGCGCGTCTGTGCCCGTGCGCGAACGCCTTAAATTATCGCCTGCTTGCCCCTTAATTTTGCCCTATCACGTCGCCCTTGATCAGGCGCGGGAGACCGCTCGCGGCGCTGAAAAAATTGGTACCACCGGGCGCGGCATTGGCCCGGCCTACGAAGACAAAGTGGCCCGGCGCGGCCTGCGTCTTGGCGATCTGTTTAACGAAAATGAATTTGCCGAAAAATTGCGGGAGGTAATGGAGTACCACAACTTTATGTTGAGCCATTACTATCACGCCGAAGAGTGTGATTACGAGGCAACATTGGCCCTGGCCAGAGCATGGGCTGTGGAATTAAAGCCCATGGTTGCCGACGTTACCGGATTGTTACACGAGGCCAGAATTGCCGGCGAAAACATCTTGTTTGAAGGGGCTCAGGGTTCCTTGCTCGATATTGATCACGGCACCTATCCCTTTGTGACGTCGTCTAACACCACAGCGGGTGGTACTGCCACGGGCAGTGGTTTTGGGCCGCTGTATCTCGATTATGTACTCGGTATCACCAAGGCGTACACCACGCGCGTGGGTTCGGGGCCGTTTCCTACCGAATTATTTTGTGATATCGGTGCGCACCTCGCCGAAAAAGGCCATGAGTTTGGTGCCACTACCGGACGGCCTCGGCGCTGCGGTTGGTTCGATGCGGTGGCACTTAAGAAAGCCGTTAATATCAATAGCATTTCTGGTTTGTGTTTCACTAAACTCGATGTGTTGGATGGCCTTGAGCACGTGAATATTTGTGTGGGTTATAAAGACGGTGAAGGTAACTCGGTCGAGTCGCCCATGCACGCTGACGATTACGTCGGTATTCAACCGGTGTACGAAACGCTGCCTGGGTGGAGTGAATCTACTTTAGGTGTGACGACTTTGGATGCCTTGCCAGCGGCTGCGCTCAGCTATATTCGTCGGGTCGAAGAGCTTGTCGGCGTTCCTATCGATATTATCTCTACTGGCCCTGATCGGGTGGAAACCATTATTCTCAGGCACTCTTTCCACTAAACTCGACAAGATTTTTCCCGTCTAGCGCTCAATTGTAGTCTACTTTAATTAGAAAAATGATAGATTATTCCTCAATATATATGTGCCTTCAGGTCTACTTGACAGTTGAATCCTGGAAGGGCTAAGGTTGCTCACCTAAAAATTAACCCTATGAGGTGTTCTGATGAAAGCAGCAGTACTCGAAACGTTTAATTCTCCCATGGTTATCCATCAAAATTGGGCCGAACCTAAATGTGGTCCGGAAGACGCCATCATCAAAGTAGCCGCGAATGGTGTATGTCGTAGCGACTGGCACGTTTGCGTTGGCGACTGGGACTGGTTGGGCCTGCAGCCAGAACTACCTCATGTGATTGGCCACGAATTTGTTGGCACCGTGGCAGAAGTAGGCTCGCAGGTTAAGGGTTACAAAGTAGGTGACCGAGTCGTTTGTCCGTTTAACCTCGGTTGCGGTGCTTGTGAATACTGCCTGGGCGGACATCAAAATACCTGCGGTGAAGGTAAGTTAGCGGGCTTTGCAACTTCCGGTGGCTATGGCGAATACGCCCACATCCTGAAAGCAGATATGAATCTGGTGAGCTTGCCGGAATCGGTAGCTTTTACTGAGGCCGCAGGGATGGGTTGTCGTTTTATGACCTCCTTTCACGGCATTGTCGATCAGGCAAAAGTAAGTGGTGGCGAATGGGTGGCAATTCACGGCTGTGGCGGTATTGGCCTGGCTGCAATCCAGATCGCAAATGCTGTCGGCGCCAATGTGATCGCCATTGATATCAACGACAAGAGTTTGGAAGTGGCCAGAAAAATGGGTGCCGTGCATACCATTAATGCGGGTAGTGGCAATGTTGCTGAAGCGGTCAAGGAATACACCAAAGGTGGTGTCGATGTATCCGTTGATGCTTTAGGTATAGCAACGACGTGTTTGAACTCGGTAATGAGTTTGAAAAAACAGGGGCGGCATTTACAGATCGGATTGACGTCCCGTGCAGAAGAAGGTTTTGTTTCTTTGCCCGTGGATATGATGGTGGCGATGGAGTTGAAATTGATTGGCACTATTGGCATGCAGCCTCGGCGTTACGGTGCTATGTTAAATATGGTGCAATCTGGCAAGCTTCGCCCCGGTGAAATGATCACCAGCGTGATTCCGGTTGAGGAAGCGCCAGCTGTGATTGCATCAATGGGTGACTACGGTACTGTCGGTACAACGGTTGTTAGTTGGGAATAGTTGCGGGCTGGTATTTTTAATACTGGTTTCTACTACAAATAATAAGCGCCCGTAGTTTTACTGCGGGCTTTTTTTTTACACAATTTAATATCTAAATCCGGTTCGTTGATCAATCAGCGCTATCGATGTTCAAGAGATCACCAATAAAATCTTTCGCACCAGGAGAGCAGCATGTCAGTAGTCAGCACAGCCGTCACCAACACCTTTGCGGGAGGGCCACTGGATCGTTGCAGCGAGCTACGTAGTAATGCGGAATGGCTTGCGGAGCAGCGCGTCGCGCCACAGTCCCGGATTGTCGCCTACTATCGCCTGGAGCCGCTGGTGACTCGCGGAGTAGGGGGTATTGGTTGGTTGTCGCCGGATGAGTTGTCGATCTACCCAGAAGCGGATTTGCCGAGAATCTTCCTGGGCAAGGACGATGCCGGTATCGCGCACTTCGCAGTCGATGTGAGCAGTATCGAAGATGCACCTTCGCAGTCACCATTTCGCGATGTGGGTCGGTTTATGGATTTACGGGCCATTGCCCTGCGTTTGCCGGTGGGCGATCCATCGACTTTAGCGGCAGGCAAGGCAGTGCTTGATTGGCACGCCCGCCATCAATTTTGCGCCGTATGCGGCACCCAGACCGAAATGCGAGAGGGGGGATATATGCGTAAATGCCCCAACGAGGATTGCAATGCAGAGCACTTTCCCCGGGTTGACCCGGTGGTGATTATGCTGGCCGTGCGCGGCGACGAAGCGCTGATTGGTCGACAGGCCATGTTTCCGGCCGGCATGTATTCCGCTTTGGCGGGCTTTGTAGAGCCGGGAGAAAATATCGAAGAGGCCGTGCGGCGCGAAATTATGGAAGAAGCGGGCATCAAGATCGGCGCGGTACATTACCACTCCACGCAACCCTGGCCGTGGCCATCGTCCCTGATGATTGGCTGCTTTGCCGACGCCGAAAGCACTGATATTGTGATTGACGACGAACTGGAAGATGCGCGTTGGGCCTCCCGCAGTTTGCTGACGGCATCCTATAACGGTGAGGTGGGCACTGGTATTATATTGCCGCCGCCAATGTCCATTGCTCACACCTTGCTGAAGGCTTTTATCGATCAGGTTTAATGTTTTTATTCACTAAGAGAAGGATAATGCGATGAAATACCGGGAAATCCTCTATGCAGTTAGCGATAAAGTCGCGCTGATTACCTTAAACCGTCCTGAAAAACTCAACGCCTGGACGCGACGCATGGCTGAAGAAATTCAGGATGCCATGATAACCGCTGGCGATGACGGTAACGTGAATGTCATTGTACTCACCGGTGCAGGGAGAGGCTTTTGTGCCGGTGCCGATATGAAGTTGCTTACTGATATTCAGGATGGTGAACAGGCCGCTGAGCGACGCGACCCGGATGACCTTCCCAAGCCCCGGCCTCAGAATGTACGGCCCGATTATCAACACAAGTATTCTTATTTTCCGGCCATTCCGAAACCCATTATTTGTGCCATCAATGGCCCGGTGGCGGGCATAGGTTTCGTGCTCACCTTATTTTGCGATATGCGTATTGCCGCCGCCGATGCCAAATTTACTTCAGCATTTGTTAAGCGCGGATTAATTGTTGAATACGGTGGGGCCTGGTTGTTGCCGCGTATTACTGGCGTGACTAATGCAATGGATATACTTCTGTCCGGGCGTGTATTTGATGGCGACGAAGCTCAACGTTTAGGCGTGGTGAGCCGGGTTTTACCAAGCGAAGGTTTTCAGGGTTCAGCAATGGATATCGCTCGCGAAATGGCCAACAACAATTCGCCGCGTTCTATGCAGGTGGTGAAACGTCAGGTTTGGGAAAGTTTGTATGCTGACCTCGATAGCTCAATAGAATTAGCCGTTGAAGAAATGCATGCCAGCATTAAAAGTGAAGATTTTAAAGAAGGTGTTGCACATTTTATGGAAAAACGTGCGCCTAGCTTTTCCGGAAAATAGCTTCTGGTAAATAGCCCTAGGAAAATAATGTGTTGGACGAATAAGTATTCAGTTTTTCGGGTTTGGCAGTATCGTATTGTTTAATTTAGTTGTTGCGTCCCATTAAGGAAATCTCCATGAGTATTCGAGGCAAGGCCTATATTGCCGGAATTTACGAGCATCCATTGCGGGATGGTACGGGTAAGACCGTGCCCCAGTTGCATGCCGAAGTAGCCAAAGGCGCGTTAGATGATGCTGGTTTAAGCAAAAACGATGTGGATGCCTATTACTGTGCCGGAGATGTCCCCGGTTTGGGTGGCATTAGCCAAGCTGAATACATGGGGCTGAGACTAAATCAGATTGACAGTACCGAAACCGGTGGTTCATCTTATATTTCTCACGTGAATCACGCGGCTCAGGCTATTGCCACCGGTCACTGTAAGGTCGCGTTAATTACACTTGCCGGTCGTCCTCGCGCCGACGCAAAAGAAAAGTACCGCGCTAAGCCCGGCGGTGGAGCACCTGCGGAATACGGTTTTGAAAGCCCGTTTCGTCCCACGGTAGTAAATATGTACGGTATGGCGGCAATGCGGCATATGTATGAGTTTGGTACCACCAGCGAACAATTAGCATGGATTAAAGTGGCCGCATCTCACCATGCTCAATACAACGAACACGCGATGTTGCGAGATGTGGTGAGCGTCGAGGATGTGATTAATTCGCCGATGGTGAGTGACCCCTTGCATCGCCTCGACTGCTGTGTGGTCAGCGATGGCGGCGGTGCCATTGTGATGGTCGCCCCACAAATTGCCCGTGATCTTAAGCGTTCCTGTGTCAAAGTGCTCGGTGCAGGTGAAGCCCCTAAGCATCTGATGGGAGGTAAAGTCGATTTAACATTTTCCGGAGCACGCTGGTCGGGTCGCAAGGCTTTTGACGAAGCCGGTGTTACACAGGCAGATATTAAATACGTGTCTATTTACGATTCTTTTACCATCACTGTATTGGAAACTTTGGAAGATCTCGGGTTTTGCGAAAAGGGCGAGGGTGGAAAATTTGTTTCCGATGGAAATTTAATTTCCGGAGTTGGAAAATTGCCTTTCAATACCGACGGCGGGGGTTTGTGCAACAATCATCCTGGCGATCGCGGTGGTATGACCAAGGTGCTGGAAGCGGTACGGCAGTTGCGTGGTGAGGCCCACCCTAAAGTACAGGTGCCCAATTACGATATTGCTCTGGCCCACGGCACCGGCGGTTTACTGGGCTCGCGTATGGGCAGCGCAACGGTGATTTTGGGATGCGAGGACGCGTGAGTAGTTCAGACAGTGCAGCGATGACAAGCGTTAAACAAGAATCAAAAGGAAAAGCCAGGGAGAAACCCCGGGATAAACCCAAGATGCGCGCGCCTCGTGTTAATTCCGAAACTCAAGAGTTTTGGGACGCGACTGCGGAAGGCAAGCTTCTGGTAAAAAAATGTAATAGTTGCAAAGAAAATCATTTTTATCCGCGTACCTTTTGCCCTTTCTGCTTTAGCGACGATACCGAATATCTGGAATGTTCGGGGCGAGGTGTTATTTATAGTTACAGCGTTATTCGGCGCGGTGAGCCTTACGCTATCGCCTACGTTACGCTGGAAGAAGGGCCGACGATGCTGACTAATCTTGTCGATTGTGGTTTTGATGCATTAGTTATTGGTCGGCAAGTGGAAGTGAATTTCGTCGATACCGGCGAAGGCTCAGCTCTGCCGTTTTTCAAACTGGTATAGCTGGTGTGAAGAGTGGTCAAAAGAATTCAATAAAAACGTAATTTATTACTAGGAGTAAAAAATGGCAAGGGTTCACGTTCTCGAAGGTATTAAGGTTTTGGATTTCACCCATGTGCTAGCGGGACCTAGTTGCACACGTTTACTGGCGGAAACCGGTGCAGAGATTATAAAAATAGAAGCAACACCAGCTGGAGATATGGTGCGCCTTATGCCGGCTATTAAAGACGGTCGAAGCGCCTATTATATCCAGCAGAACCGGGGTAAAAAATCTCTTTGTATGAATTTGCGAGATTCTCGCGCGCAGAAAGCGATCTACGAACTGGTGAAGGACGTGGATGTGGTGGTGGAGAATTTTACACCTGGAGTGATGAAGCGCCTAAATATCGACTATCAAACTCTCAAGGCGATTAATCCCAATATCGTCATGTGTTCTATCTCGGCCTTTGGGCAAACAGGCCCGCTGTCTAACCTGCCGGGCTTTGACTATATCGCTCAGGCCTACGCGGGGGTTATCGACATGATCGGTGAGGAGAATGGTTCGCCTTACTTTCCAGGTTTAGGTATGGGGGATGTTTCTACTGGTGCCCACGCCTACGGCGCGATTACCGCGGCCTTGTTTCATCGCGAGAGGGGCGGTGGTGGTCAGTATTTAGATATTGCTCTGCTCGATTGCCTATTCCATTGCCATGAAATTAATGTCCAGGGCTACGACGGTAGCAATGGTGAATTGGTACCTCATCGCTCTGGCGCTCATCACTTTGCCGTTGCGCCGCTGGGTCTGTTTAAAGGCAAGGAAAAATATTTGGTGATTATTGCCCTGGGTCAGCAGTGGGATAGTCTGATGAATATTATTGGTAAGCCGGAATTCATAACAGATCCTCGCTTTGTCGATAACGCGGGCCGGGTCGAGCACAATGCTGTATTGATCGAAGCCATAGAAAGCTGGTTGAAATCCACGGCAAGCGACGACGAAGCGGTGCGACTTTTACAAGAAGGCCACGTGCCGGTAGCCCCGGTGCTGAGTGTTCCGGAAGCCATGTCTCATCCGCATTTAGTCGAGCGTAAGACAGTGCGTACCGTGAGTGATAGAGCCTTCGGCGATGTTAAAGTCCCCGGTATGCCGTTGCGTTTTTCCCAGTACCCAGAATTTCTAGATCTACAAGCGGCATTTTTAGGTGAGCACAACAACGAAGTGCTAAGCAGTATTGGGTTTTCCACAGAGGATATTCAGGCTATGGCCGACGAAGGTGTGCTGGGCAGTGAGTCCATACCTGATTAAGCAGCGAGCGGGTTCGCAACTACAATGCCATCCTGAGACACAAAATACTGTAAGTTTTAAATTTACACACAACTAAAAACTAGTTTTATCGGACGTCGAATATGAATTCTAAACACATAATGGACGGTTATCGAATACTGGATTTTAGCCAGTTTTTGGCTGGGCCAACCACTACTCGTCTAATGGCCGAAATGGGTGCCGAGGTGATTAAGGTCGAATTGATGCCGGCAGGCGATCCAGTTCATCAGTTGCCCTATCGCCGCGACGGTCGCAGTGGTTATTACATTCAACAAAATCGCGGAAAAAAGAGTGTCTGTATCGATATTCGCGACCCCAAAGGCCTGGAGCTGGTTAAAGAATTAGTGAAGTCCTGCGACGTGGTGCTGGAGAATTTTTCTCCCGGTGCCATCGGTCGTATGGGTTTAGGTTGGGATGTGATCAAAGCCATCAAGCCCGAGATTATTATGTGTTCCATTTCGGCTTTTGGGCAGAGTGGTCCCCTGTCGAACTTGCCGGGCTTTGACTACATTGCCATGGCGGTATCCGGCGTTATGGATATGATTGGCGATCCCGATCAAGCGCCGTATTTCCCGATGGTGGGTATCGGTGATGTTAATGCGGGTGTTCACGCACTGGCCGCGATCAACGCCGCGCTGCTGTACCGTTATAAAAGCGGTAAAGGCCAGTACATCGATATTTCTCTGCTGGATTCCTATTTTCACAGCCACGAAATTAATGTTCAGGCTTACTCCGGTAGCGGCGGTAAAATTGTTCCCCAGCGATCCGGGCATCATCACTATGCCGCTTGCCCACTCGGTTTGTTTAAGTGCCAGGATGGTTATATATTTATGGTGGTAATGGCGCGACAGTGGGCGCCCCTGTGTAAAGTAATGGGGCGGGAAGATTTGGTGGATAATCCAGATTTCGGGACTAATGGGCGACGGGTTAAGCGCCGCGATGAAGTTGTCGATATTATTGAGAACTGGCTGAGTAATTATAAACGCGCCGATGCGCTGCGCTTGCTCGAAGACATGCACGTGCCGGTAGCCCCGGTGCTTAGCGTGCCCGAGGCGATGGAGCATCCGCATTTAATCGAGCGAGAGGTGGTGCGCACCATTCATGACAGAGGCTATGGCGAAGTAAAAATACCGGGTATTCCGCTGCGCTTTTCAGAATTTCCCGAGCCGCTCGATCTGCAGGCACCGTACCTGGGTGAGCACAACAAAGAAGTGCTGGGTAATTTTGCCGGTTTGAGCGCCGCGCAAGTGGATGCGCTGGAATCAGAAGGGGTGCTCAAATCTGAGCCGTTACCGGACGGTGTTAAAACCATTGCAGCGGGTTAGGTAGGCGAGTTTTTTATATTTAGATTTTCTATCAATGCCGCAGATTTCCCCGCTTTGATTTCATCCTCGGTAAGCCCCATCAATTCGTGGGGAAACACCAACCAATCATCGGTTTCGTGTAAGTAATAATCCGGGACAAGCGAGGTTTGATTGTTCTTCGGTTTATACCAGGGGCAGGCGGTACGAACCTCCGGTAAGCTTTGGTCGGGATGCAGGGCCTGCTGTTGTGACTTCAGCTCTGATAACAGAGTAGCCAACAATGTGGCCAAAGTACGCCCGGTATCAAATACATCATCAACAATCAGTACGCGTTGTATTTTTGCTGGACTGTTTAATAATCTTCCCAGTAGATGCTCGAGACCATGCAGCTCAATGTTCTCTGCTTGCTCTTCAATGCCAGTATAAGAACTGATGCGCAGTGGCAAGTGATCGACCTGATGCCCTTTAAACTGAAAAAACTCGTGTACCGCTATAGCGATAGGGCCGCCGCCGCGCCAAATGCCCAGCACCAAATCTGGGATGTAAGCACTTTGTTCTACCAGAGCCGCCAATTGAAAGGCGTCGTTGAGTAGCTCGTTGGCGCTGATAAAATGTTTGGTGATCTCAGTCATAGTGGAAAGTCGGTGGTGATGGCTGGTCGGGGTGTGATTGATCAAGCGTCATTGATCAAGAACGACATTGTAATCCATCAAATGGCTGTAGAAGGAGGAATAATAGAAAGGCATATTCTCTTATCTAAACAAGGTAGAATTGCCCTCGTTTTAGTAGATTTATTATTAATAGGTTTATCATTTCCCATGACCCATACAAAGTTACCCTTATGAGTAAGCGCTCGGGGATCTACTCCGCCGAAGACAGCAAGTTCTCTAAGAAACCTACTAGAGCTAAAAAAGCTGGTAGTGACCGTGGAAGCAATTCCCGTGGGAACAGTGAGCGCGGAAATAAACGCGCCGGGCAAGAGTGGATCTACGGCATCCACTCCGTGCAATCCTTACTGAAAACGGCGGCGGATCGCGTCAGCGAAATCTGGGTGCAAAAAAACCGCAGCGATCAGCGTTTAAGCAAAGCCTGCGACCTGGCCGAGGCCCAGGGCATTGGCCTGCAATGGGTAAACAAGGATGCACTCGACGGCATTGCGCCCGGTAATCATCAAGGTATTGCCGCTTTAGCTCGCCCGGGTCAGGTAAAAGATGAAAAACTCTTGCAGTCATTACTGGAAAATCTTCAGCAAACACCTCTACTACTAGTGCTCGACGGCGTTACCGATCCCCACAACCTGGGTGCCTGTTTGCGCTCTGCCGATGCGGCGGGTGTGCAGGCGGTGATTGCACCGAAAGACCGTTCTGTGGGCATTACTGCCACCGTGCAAAAAGTTGCCTGCGGCGCGGCGGAGACCGTGCCCTATATTGTGGTGACCAATTTAGCCCGCACTCTGCGTCAATTGCAGGAGCAGGGCCTGTGGTTGGTCGGCACCAGTGGCGATGCCAAGAGCACGGTTTACGAAGCCGATTTAACCGGGCCGACGGCTCTGGTGATGGGCGCGGAGGGCAGTGGCCTACGTCGTCTTACCCGAGAGGCCTGCGATATGCTGGTCAAGCTACCGATGGCGGGCAGTGTCGAAAGTCTCAATGTCTCCGTTGCGTCCGGAGTCTGCTTGTTCGAAGCGGTACGTCAGCGACAGCAGCCGAAATAATAGGTAGGCTTAGCGTTATTATGTCCGCACGCATTATCAATATCCCCAATAGTCTTAGCATGGCCCGGCTCGCACTGGTGCCGGTGTTGCTCTATTGTGCCGATAAAGGCTTACAAGCGCCGTTTCTTTACTTGTTAGCGGCGAGTCTGAGCACTGATTATTTCGACGGCTATCTGGCTCGCAAACTCAATCAGGTCACGCCGCTGGGCGCCAAACTCGATAGCTGGGGGGATTTTTTCACCTACGGCGCGATGGTGTTTGGCTTGATGTGGTTGTGGCCGGAGATTTATCAACAAGAATCCTGGTTTTTATATCTGGCCGTATTCTTCTACCTGATTCCGACCGTTACCAGCTTGCTCAAGTTCGGCGAATTCCCTAACTATCACACCTGGGCCGCAAAAATATCAGCGGTACTTATGGCTCCCGCCTACTATTTATTAGTGCTCTACGATATGTCTCTGTTATTTCGTATCGTAGTACTGTTCCATATTTGGGTGGCGATAGAAGAGCTTATTATTACGTTTATGCTGAACCGTAAGTACTACAACGTGCCGACCCTATTTCACGCCAGAGAAATTGTCAGGCGACAGAAAGCGGCCATTCGGCAGCGGGTGGAGCGGCATCGTTCAAGGCGAGTAGGAAGACGAAAAACAAAGCTCGGTGAGTAAATAGACTAGAGCGAATTAGGGCTATTTATTTTTGTGAGTCACTATTGTTAGTAATATTACTCGTCAATCTCAAGCATATCCGCTTTTCCGTTGGCGAACATGAACAGCGCAAGCCCTAGCAATAAGGAAAAGACGGTGGCTATGGTTTTAGGGGTGTCCAGCTCTAAATCCAAAACAAACACCAAAACGCCCGGTAGAACTAGAAAAAATACACCGGCAAGCTTTAATTGCCTATGTTGTTTGCTCGCTCTTATCCTGCAGGCGCATACCGGGCAAGTGATAACCTGAATGTAAGTGACAAACGGCACCTTGGTACCGCAGGCTGGGCACTTTAAGTTATTTGGATTTCGACTGAAGCTGAAGTTCATCGTCGCTCCTTTCTAACATCCCAGTTCACAATCCCTATACCACACAGCTAGCTGCGGCAAAGGTCTTACATAAACGCCTGTAAACCCGTCTGCGCTCTTCCCAAAATGAGTGCGTGGATATCCGCAGTGCCCTCATAAGTATTCACCACTTCTAAATTCACCATATGACGCATCACCGGGTACTCGTCGGAGATGCCGTTGCCGCCGAGCATATCCCGCGCCGTGCGGGCGATATCCAGCGACTTGCTACAGTTATTGCGTTTCATCATCGAGATTAATTCTGGCGCAAGCTGTCCCTGATCTTTCAGGCGGGTAGCAGCGAGGGAGCCGAGCAGGCCAAGGCTGATTTCGGTTTGCATATTGGCGAGCTTAAATTGAATCAGCTGGTTTTGTGCCAGCGGACGATCGAACTGTTTGCGCTCCATGGTGTATTGCCGAGCGGTGTGCCAGCAGGCCTCCGCCGCACCCAGTGCGCCCCAGGAGATGCCCAGCCGTGCGCTGTTCAGGCAGCCGAAGGGGCCTTTTAAACCCTGTACATTCGGTAATAGGTTTTCTTCGGGAACAAATACTTCGTCCATCACAATTTCACCGGTGATAGAGGCGCGCAAAGCGAGTTTACCTTCAATTTTCGGTGCGCTTAAACCGGCCATACCTTTTTCCAGTACAAAACCGCGAATAATGCCGTCATCGGTTTTGGCCCACACCACAAATACATCGGCGATGGGGGAATTGGTGATCCACATTTTGTTGCCCGTGAGCTGATAGCCGCCATCGACACTGCGAGCGCGGGTCAGCATACCGCCAGGGTCAGAACCGTGATCCGGCTCGGTGAGACCAAAGCAACCCACCCATTCGCCGCTGGCGAGTTTGGGCAGATATTTTTCCCGTTGCGCCTCGGTGCCGTAGGTGTAAATGGGATACATCACCAGGCTGGATTGCACACTCATCATCGAGCGAAAGCCGGAATCCACGCGCTCCACTTCCCGCGCAATCAGCCCGTAGCTGACGTAGTTCACGCCGGGGCAGCCGTAACCGTGAATCGTCGAACCCAGCAAACCGAGTTCGCCCATCTCGTTAAAAATATCGCGATCCGTGGTTTCGTTGCGAAAGCCCATTTGCACTCTGGGCTGAAGTTTTTCCTGGGCGTATTGCCGAGCGGTGTCGCGCACCATGCGCTCCTCATCGCTGAGCTGCTGCTCGATTAAAAACGGGTCTTCCCAGTTAAATGTTGCCCAGTCGCCAGCCATGAAGTACTCCAGATCGTTGTGTTCGCTGATATGCGGAAATAATAGAATGTATACCTTGGGCGCAATTGTAATGGACGCAGCCGTGGTGGTCACGGTTTACTCGCATATGGCCAAGCAAGCACCTTACTTGCGTCTAGCCTGACAGCCTGCGACCATAGTTGCAGTGCAGTTGTAATGAAGCAGTTCTAATGAAGCAGCGGAAGCCTTTATGAGTCGCCCCACCAAAATGGTCATCAATTTAGCCCACCTACGTCACAACCTTGCCGTTGCCAAACGCTACGCAGGCAAGTCCCAGGTGATGGCTGTGATCAAGGCGAACGGTTACGGCCACGGCGCGGTGCGCATTGCCCAGGCCTTGTCTCACCAAGGCTCTACTGCCGATGCATTTGCGGTTGCCAGCGTGGACGAAGCTCTCGAGTTACGCGCGGCGGGCATTACCCGGCGGATCGTCTTGCTCGAAGGTTTTTTTGATCCCGCCGAGCTGGAGATCATCGCCCACGAACGCTTCGATATTGTTATCCACAGCGAGCAACAGGTAGAGCAACTGTTAGTCGCCCGGTTTGGAGGGGAGCTTAGCTCGCGCACCATTAATGTCTGGCTCAAAGTCGATACCGGTATGCAGCGCTTGGGCATCCCTGCTGAACAGGCAGCGGCGGTTCAGCAACGGCTCGCCGCCTCAGACAATGTCGGCGAACTCCGCCTAATGACCCACTTCGCCTGTGCCGATACCCCAGAGCATAGCGCCAATCAGCAACAGCTCGACGTATTCAACCAGGTCCGTAAACAGCTGCCGTCTAAGTTACTCCAGAGCGACATCCAGACCTGCATCGCTAACTCCGCCGCTTTAGTCGCCTTGCCCAACGCCATGGCCGCGAAAGCCGGAGATAGCAAAATAATCGGTGACTGGGTGCGGCCCGGCATAATGCTCTACGGCGTGAATCCTTTGGTTAACGAACATCCCATAGCCGACGACTTACTGCCGGTGATGACCCTGAGTTCCCGAATTATCAGTACCCGCATACTCAAACCCGGTGACAGTACCGGGTACGGCAAAGACTGGATCGCCGACCGACCCATGCGCGCGGGCATTGTCGCTATTGGCTACGGCGACGGTTACCCCCGCCATGCGCCGACGGGTACGCCAGTGCTGGTAGAAGGTAAACCTTCGCGCCTACTGGGCAGGGTCTCTATGGATATGCTCGCCGTCGATTTAACCGAACTGCCAGAGTACGGCGACGGTGATTCCGTAACGCTGTGGGGTGAAGGTTTGCCGGTTTGGGAAGTGGCAAACCATGCGGGTACGATTGCTTATGAATTGTTGACGGGTGTTGCTGAAAGAGTGGCGGTGGAAGTGCTTACTTGATCGAGCGCCTTGGTGTCCTCCTGGGAATAGAGTGCCAAAGTGATATGGTGCTAGTGCCTTTATAATTAGCTGTTAGGGCTCCACATAATCAGATATCGGAGGAGTAATTGAAACTAAAGCAAGTAATCGAAGACCTAGGTAAAGAAGCATCTATAGCTCTTGCTAGACAGATAGCTCAAGATTTGAGCATCCAATGGGAGGCCGGAGCAGCAGTTATTTTTCAAGCAATTGTTAGTGACTTAGAAAGAGTGCCAGGAAATATAGGGGGTAATAATGATGACCAAAATGGCGTAATTCGAAAGTGGCTTCTGAAATATCAAGGAGGCAAAGATGGTAGAGCAAGTCGAAGAACTTCCAACCCTCCGGGAACAGTTTCTGACCCTATTATCGAAAAGATCATTGGCGCGAGGATATCAGCGCTAACAGAAGATGATCTCAACAGAATAAATTACGCGCATCGTCTGGGTATGTCTGCAGAAAATATTCTTGGTCTGATTCTCGAAGAATATTTGGCCGATAACCTTGAACCCCATGGATGGCGTTGTGCGTGGGGAGAAACAGTTAAGTCAGTTGATTTTGTTCATGAAGACGGCCGGATTCTTCAGATTAAAAATCGAAGCAACTCTGAAAATAGCTCAAGCAGTGCTATTAGAAATGGAACTCAAATAGAAAAATGGTTTCGAATTAGGGCTGATAGAATTGAATACATGTGGACAGCCTTAAACGAAATCTGTGGTACTTCTACGCTGTCGGAAGATTCGTTTGTAAGTTTTGTTCAGGCTACACTAGCGAACAATCCGGAGTGTTTGGCTGTAGAACAAGAGAATCCATGGAGTTGAATTATAAGAGCTGGGGTTAACTAAATCCCAGTTCTTGCTGCTCAATTTTAGAATTATGGCTGGCAATCAGCTTTTTGAATTGTTCTTTCCATTCTGTATCTGTTGTGCACTTGTAGCGCGAATATTTAAAGTCTTTGTGTTGGATAATTTCAATCCCGTTCAATAAATTAAATACCAAGGTTCCAACAGCGCAGCCTAAGCTTATAGGTACAGCATTACCTATTTGTTTATACTGCTGAATAATTGGTCCCGCTAGTTCCCACGAGTCAGGGAATTCTTGAATCCTTTTGTATTCTTGTACAGATAAAGGCCTATCTTCCTCTGGGTGCGCAAGATCTGTAGCTGGCATGGTAGGATGAGTAACAAGTGTTGGTGAAGGTTTATCCCATGCTAATCTGCGAAGAAAACCTGTTTTTCCACCTCCGGAAAAAAATGATTTCCCCATAGCTTCCTTTTGCAATTCTATGGGAAGATTTTTCCAATTCTCACCGGGCCCCAACAATCGGTAATATTTTAGTCTTTTTTCCGGAAAAGTAAGATGGTCATGGTTGTTTATCTTGGAAATACATCGTTTTAATGTATTCCACTTTGGCAAGCCGTATTTCCCTGTCTCAGAATGCGTGGGTGCAAGAAATGGAGGTGCTTTCCCATCGCTCGAGCAAATAATAATTACTCGCTCTCTAATCTGAGGCGTTCCGAAATTTGCAGAATTATATAAGTTGAATGAGTAGCCATAACCTGATTTTTCCAAGCGATTTATTATGAAGTTTAACGCTCCCCCTTTTAGCTCATCCTCGCTGAGGTCGGGGTATTCCTGGCCTCTTTGTTCGTGTGGTCGATGTTCCATAGGACAGGACAAAAGCCCACGAACATTTTCAATCACAAAATATTTGGGTTTTAGTTCTAAACACAAGTTCAAATATTTTAAAAATACGTTTCCACGTTCATCGTTAAAACCTTTTCTATTGCCAGCAGTACTAAATGCTTGGCAAGGTGGGCCGCCCAGAATCAAATCAATTTCATCACTATTACTTAGCCCGGCTTCACGTCTAATATCTTCAGCACAGTAGTTATTTATATCTGTTAACAGCGCAGTCTTAGGCTTATTCAAAGCAATAGTTTGTCTACAGAACTTGTCTAGCTCGCAGGCTAGACGGATATCAAAACCAGCTTTTTCTATTCCTTGGTCAAGTCCCATCGCGCCAGAGAAGAAGCTTAAAGCTATTGGCTTTGTACTATTTACAAAATACGCGGGGTGATCTTCGGCAACTGTGTGTGCGGTTTTGAGACCATATTTATTAAGGCTCGATTGATCTATCACCCAAGAACTGCCTAATTTTCGTGCACTTAAGTCGCATTGCCGGCACAATGTTCTAACTCTTTGAACGCTAATACCCAATTGCAGAGCTGCTTCTTTGATGGTAATTTCGGTACTCATTTCTAGTTTCCCTTGCGAAACCTGTAGCAAGTACCAATATAACGGTATATATTTACATGTCAAGCCCCAGTAAGCGGCTGTTGTCGGAGATGCTTACGCTGCGCTCCAGCACGTCGTGCGGCTTTTAGAATCAACACTCTAGTTATAAGGTGGTAGTAAACGAAAAAACCCGGCGCTTAAGCACTTATTGTAAAAACCTAACTCCGATTTATTTTCAGAAAAATATTATCAAGTCCATTTTACAATAGCGCGGCCTTAGCATTGACGGCCTTTACCAATCCACCATCGCAGTGGTGGACGTTTTTCTCCATTTAATCCCTAATTGTATCGGAGGGTTGTTGTGATGAAATTCAAAATACGGTGCATCGTAAGTGCTCTGCTGTTAACAACGTCTTTTTTAACTTATGCCGAACCCTGTTGTGGCACCACCGGTGTATGCGTGCAGGTGCTCGGGTCTGGCGGGCCGGAGGTAGCGGATAAGCGTGCTTCCAGCGGCTATCTTGTGTGGCAGGATGGCCGCGCTCGCATAATGATCGATATGGGCCCGGGGAGTATGTTGCGCTATGAGGAAAGCGGTGCTCGCGTAGAGGATTTAGAGGTGGTGTTGCTGAGCCACCTTCATGTGGATCACAGTGCGGATTTACCGGCGCTGATCAAAGGCGCTTTTTTTACCGATCGCACGAGTGATTTGCCCTTGTACGGCCCTAGTGGAAATGCGCTGATACCGGACGCCACTGCATTTGTTCAAACGCTGTTTGCTAACCCTACTGGTGCCTATCACTATCTGTCAGGTTATCTGGCGGGTGAGGGAGCTTATCGTCTACAACCCCACGATGTGCCCGTAAGCGGTACTGCTGTGCAACAGGTGCTGGCGAGTAAAGACTTCAATATTACAGCGGTAGCGGTACACCATGGCCCGCTACCTGCGCTCGCCTGGCGTATTGATATTGGCGGGCGGGCGATTGTCTTCAGCGGTGATATGAATGGAGACAAGCACACCTTGCCGAAACTGGCAGCAGAGGCGGATCTGCTAGTAGCCCACCATGCGGTTCCGCAGGAAGCTAAAGGTGTTGCGCGAAAGCTGCATATGCCACCCTCGGTGATAGGTGAGATCGCGGCGGAGGCAAAGGTGAAACAATTAGTACTGTCACACCGTATGAGCCGCACGCTGGGGCGCGAGAAGGCATCGGAAATAGAAATCAGGAAACGCTATGCCGGCCCATTGGAATTTGCGGACGATGGGCAGTGTTTTAATGTGAGCGAGAAAGACCAAACGGTTAAGAGTTTATTGTAAAAACTTAACCGCGCTTTCTCTTCAGCAAAAGATTATCAATTCCATTCTGCAATAGCGCGGCCCGCGCATTGGCGGCTTTTGAGCGGGAGATGAATGGCCCGACCAGCACTCTATGCCAGGTTTCCCCGGGCGTGGAGCCGGTGGTTTCTACGGCGGCATCCAGGTTTAACAATAGTAGTTGCGCGCGTAGACCGTCGGCATCGGCGTAGCGGCGGAAGGAGCCGGCCTGGAGCAGGTAGTGGTATTGCTCGCTGGGGGTCTGGTTTTGTGGACTTTCTTCAACCTCGGGTACGAAGACTTCGGACTCTTTCAGTAAAGTATAAAAATCGAAGCGCGGTTTGGCGTCGGCCTGTTCGGTTTCGTCGACGTTTGTATTGCTGACGCTAAGGGGCTGGTTAACATACCAGTACACGGAGAGTGCGGATACCAGTACGCCTGCAACGAATCCGCTTAGCAGTAAGGTCCAGCCTGATTTGCGCAGCCCGGAGGGGGATCTGCGATTTTGGGCGGCGGGTTTTTTGGGCCGTTTGGGCCTGGCGTAATCTTGAGGCATAGCATCGCGTTTGGTTGGTCAGGGTTTATTTTATGGCTTTGCCGGCATCACCACCACCGTTTTAAGTGTCGATGAGATATTTAGTATGTTTGTGTATTTGGGGCGCCGTACTCTAATAGTAACCCTAATAGCACCGACGGAATTGTTTGGCGGGCTTGATCACAGCATTTCCTGGGGGTCCATATCGACTGACCAACGTACTTTGCGGGCGAGTTTTTCAGTTTCGAGCAGCATAGAGAGTTGCCGCAACACTTGTTGCAGATGATTGCGATGCTCGGCTTTAAGGGTGAGTTGATAGCGGTAGCGCCCGGCGCGTTTTTCTAATGGCGCGGGCAGGGGGCCGAGGGCATAGACCGCCGCATTGACGGCGAGTTGTTCGCAGAGCTGGCGGGCTCGTCGCAGCAAGGCCTCTGCGTGTTCGGGGTTTTCGGATTCGGCGCGTAGCAATGCCAAAGTGCGAAAGGGCGGCATATGCGCAGCGGCGCGATCGTCAAGTAGCTGTTCGGCAAAGGCGCTGTAGCCGCGCTCGATAAGCAAGGTGATTAGCGGGTGGTCGCAGTGATGACTTTGCAGCAATACGGTGCCGGGATGGTCACCGCGCCCGGCGCGCCCGGCAACCTGGGTGAGTAGTTGGCCCATGCGTTCGGCACCACGAAAGTCGGTGCTAAACAGGCCATCGTCCGCGTTAAGTATGACGGCGAGGGTGACACGGGGAAAATGATGACCTTTCGCCAGCATTTGTGTGCCGACCAAAATACAGGGTTCACCTTTGTTCACTTCGCTGACCATATCGCGCACCGCGTGTTTGCGGCGGGTGGTGTCTCGGTCTACGCGAATGATGGGCGTGTCGGGAAACAGGGCTTCCAGCGTGGCTTCGCTTTGTTCTGTGCCCTGGCCTAAAAAGATTAATTCCGGGCTTTGGCAATCGGGGCAGATGTTGGGTATGGCTTGCTGGTACTCGCAGTGGTGGCAAATCAAGCGGGAGCGCGATAAGTGTGTGGTCAGGCGGGTATCGCAATGGCGACACAGGGCGTTCCAGCCGCAGTGATGGCAGATCAAGGCAGGAGCGTAACCCCGGCGATTAAGAAACACCAACACCTGTCCATCTGCCGCGAGTGCGGTTTTGATCGCCTGAATCGCGGCGGCGGAGAAACCGCTGTTGAGTTTGCTGTCGCGCAAATCGACTTTTTGCCATTGCGCTGCGAGCGCTGTGCCGGAGCGTTTACTCAGGCGCAACAAGGCATACCTTTCGCGCTGACAGTTGTAGAGGCTTTCCAGCGAGGGTGTGGCCGAGCCGAGCAGAAGTGGAATACCCGAGCGATTGGCGCGCATGACGGCGACATCGCGGGCGGAATAGCGAAAGCCATCCTGCTGTTTGAACGAGGCGTCGTGTTCTTCATCGACAATAATAATGCCGGGTTTGAGCAGCGGCACGAATACCGCCGAGCGGGTGCCGATCACAATGGCGGCGGTTCCGGTACGGGCCTGGTTCCATGCTTTGCAGCGCTCAAGCTCGGTGAGTCCCGAATGCAGTACCGCGATGGTGCAATTAAAGCGGCGTTCGAAGCGCCCCAGGGTTTGCGGCGTCAGGCTGATTTCTGGGATCAGCACCAGGGCTTGCCGACCGTAGCGCAAAACCTTTTCGATGGCCTGCATATACACTTCGGTTTTGCCGCTGCCGGTATCGCCGTGGAGTAGGTAGGGGTGGTAGCCGTGCAGCTCGATGGCGGCGAGAGCGCTGTGTTGTTCCGGGCGAAGGGCCAGGGATGGCTCGGCGAGTAGCTCGTCGGAAGCTGCTTCAAGAGCCGCAGCTTCGATGCAAACCTCTTCCGCCAGACCTTTATCCTTTAGGGTGTTCAAGATGCTGCGGGAGATGCCTTGGGCTTTAAAGTCCGCATTGGATACTTTGCCGTGCTCGCGAAGTAAGCCCAAAGCTTGCTGCTGACGTTTGGCCTTGCTTAAGGCCGTCTCCGGTAGTCCTTTGGCGTGGGTGCTTAGTTGCCAGTGAGTAGGGGCGGAGACAGGTAGTTCTTTACCTTTGCGCAGCAGGGTAGGGAGTATTCCGGCCAGGGCTTCCCCAATGGGGTGCTGATAATAGTCGGCGGCCCACAGGCCCAGTTCCAGCAAGTCGGTGGGGAGCAGAGGCTCGTCTTTGGGCAGTTGCTGATCGAGCACCTGTTCAATGGCTTTAAGCTGGGCGGGCTTAAAATCACTGTGGGTGGTTTTTTCCACCACCACACCGATGACTTTGCGTTTGCCATAGGGCACCACAACCCGAGTACCGGGAGTTAGTTCGACTTCCGCTGTTTCGGCGGGTAAGTAATCAAACAGGCGGCGTACCGGTGAGGGAACGGCGACTCGATAGTAGCAATTAGCTGACATTTACGGTGTTTAAGGCCTTGAATCAGAGTAATTTTCTGGTAGTATGCGCGATCCCAACAGCACCCAAGGTGCGGTGCCCGGTGAGACCAGTTCGCGTAAGTAGTGCGCAACTTAAATGACCGGGTGGCGGCGCGCAAGTCAGGGGCGAAGAATATTGTGATTGCAGCTTTTTTATGGGGCATATTCCCGTAGCAAGTCGGTGTGTTTTACAGCCGAGCAAAGCAATACCCAGAGCACTGGCCGGGGCACTCAGAGAGAATGACTATGAAAGCAGATATCCATCCAGCCTACGGTAAATTAACCGCCACCTGTAGTTGTGGCAATGTTATTGAAGTAGGTTCGACCAAGAGCGACGGCATCCACCTGGATGTATGCTCCAATTGCCACCCTTTTTATACCGGCAAGCAAAAGTCCATTGATAGCGGTGGTCGTATTGATCGCTTTAATCAACGCTTTGCTAACCGCAGCGTTAAAAAATAAGTCTTTCCTACCTTGCCTCAGCGCTGGATAGCCGCATGACTCTTACACGGTAATGATAAGGTAATGAAAAGACGACAAGCGCCTTCAATAATAATTGTGGGCGCTTTTTTTATGTCGATTTTTCGTATCTCGATGGCTTATGTCTTGCTTCTGCTAGCGTCGCAGGTTTATGCGGATGATTGCCAACCTCCCGGCAAACCAGAATCCGCAGTAGTCACCTACATCTACGACGGCGATACAGTGCGTCTGCAAGATGGTCGAAAGGTTCGTCTGCTAGGTATTAACACCACCGAAATGGGTCGTGATGGTGGTAAGGATCAGCCGCTGGCCCGGGCCGCACAGAAAACCCTGGAAGAATTGCTCGGTGAATCGCGTCCAGCTCCTTTAAATCAAGTCACCTTATATTTTGATACCGAACTCCAGGATCGCTATGGCCGTTATCTGGCTCACCTCTATGTGCAAGATAAAAGTCTGGAGCGCGAATTATTGAGCCGAGGTCTGGCCTATCACGTCGCGTTTCCGCCCAACCTGACCCTGGCGAAATGCTTTGACCGTGACGAACAGTTTGCCCGCGAAGCGGGGCTGGGGCTTTGGAGCGATTCCGGCATTCCGGCCAGCGCCAGTACCAATATCACCGAGGGCGGTTATCAGCGGTTTTACGGCAAGGTAGAACGAGTCGCCTTTGCCGGTGCCTGGTGGATAGAGCTAGAAGGCAAGGTAACGGCGGCTATTTATCCCGAGCATCAATATCGTTTTAAGCGCGCCGATGTCGAGGCCTGGCAAGGCCAACAACTGGAGTTGGAAGGCTGGGTATATAAAGGCAAATATTCTAAAAAACACGGTAGAAGCTGGCGGGTAAAACTGGAAACGCCTTATGCGGTAACGCTTGGTAGTAATGACCGGCTTCCAGTACTGGTGGAATAAAATAAGGGAATATTCGATTCAAAATTCGTATCTTTTGTGAATTTGTTGATCGACGAGCCCACCTAACAGAAGTTTAAGGGATACCTTGAAGTTATTCCTCCGCCACTCTCAAGCAGCTTGCCCATTTCGTAATAAGGCACCCGGTAATGGCCCGGTGGGGTCGAGCTGATCCTGGTTGTTTTGACGCAATAAAATTCCGTTAACGATAACCGATTCCATACCCGAGGCTTTAGAAATTAAACGGTCTTGCCCGGCCGGTTGGTCGTGGACTCTCTCGAGGCGGCCGCAGTTTACGGTATCGGGATCAATCACCAGTACATCGGCGGGTTTGCCAATTTCTAATAGGCCACGGTCTTTAATGCCGAACACCTGCGCGGGGCGGGACGTCAGCATGCGGATTGCTTCTTCAAACGACAAGACTTGTTTTTCCCGCACCCAGCGGGCCAGTAAATAGGTGGGTAAGCAGGCATCGCAGAGTTGACTGGCGTGGGCACCGGCATCGGATAAACCAAGCACGGTGTTTTTATCGGTCAGTAGTTTTTCGACTTCGTTTTCGTCCGCGTTGGCGAAGGGCATACGGAAGCGGGTGTCCAGGTCGTTGGCAAGTGCTAAATCAAAGCCCAGGTCGATGGTATGAACGCCTAACTCGGTAGCAAGGTCGACAACCAAGCGTTCTTCGTAATCTGGGTTGCTGGGGCAAAAAGAGATAGCCGAGTTCTCCCACGAGGTACGGAAGGAGGGTCGCATGTTATCCATTTTATCTTTTACGGCCGCACGGAATTCAGCATCGGCATAAAGTCGTTTTTTACCCTCGAAGTCTGCGCTCGATACGGGTTTGAATACGGATAGGGATTCAAACGGAAAAGGTTCTTTAAACTGAAATTCAAAGAAGAGTGTGCGCGGCGTCACTTGCGGATAAATAGGCAGGCCCTGCTCGGCCAATTCGGCGCTGCGTTGCATTTGCATCAGGTGCGAGTCTGGCGTGATCATGCCGGCGAGCATGGCGGTCCAGCTAATAGTCATGCCGTATTTTTTAGTGAGTTCGGCGTACTCGTCGAACCAGAGTTCTTTGCCCGCAGTCGCCTGCATCACGGCGCCACGATTCTGTAGGGTTGAGGCCAGAGCATCTATTTCTTCGTAAGACGCGGCTCGACTGGGGACGGGTTTGCCCTTAAAGCCGACGTGAGTTGGCGATTTAGAGGTAGCGAAACCCAGTGCTCCGGCATCCAGCGCTTCGTCGACAATTTTGCGCATTTGTTCAATTTCATCGGACGTGGCTTCCCGTTCTGTGGCTTCTTCACCCATTACATAAAGCCGGGTTGGGGTGTGGCCGACGAGTACGCCGATATTAATGGCGGTGCCGAGTTTTTCGATGGTATCTAAATATTCGGGGAAAGTTTCAAAGGGCCATTTTTCGCCGAGACCGGTGGTGAGTGCAGCGGCACTCATGCCCTCGACTTTTTCCAGAGTGCCAATAATTAAATTTTGTTGGCTATTGCGGGTCGGGGCGATACCGAAACCACAGTTGCCGATCACAGCCGTGGTGACACCGTGCCAGGGTGAGATGGTGAGCATGCGATCCCAAATCAACTGGGCGTCGTAGTGGGTGTGGATATCGACAAAGCCGGGGGTGACGGCCTTGCCGGTGGCGTCGATAGTTTGGGTGGCATCACCGGCAACTTCGCCGAGCGCGGTGACCACACCGTCTTTGATGCCGACGTCGCCACGATAACCGGGTGTACCGGTACCGTCGACAATGGTGCCGCCGGTGATTTTAATATCATAACTTTGGGGCTTGTTCATGGCAGGTTCCTCGTTGAATGCCAACAGCGATAGCGGTATTTAAAGGGGCAGGTTGTAACACTCAACCACGTTGTCGTGGAGAATCCAGTCTTTTTCCTGCTGGTTCATATCGGCGGTGTGCTCTTGCAGAATGTCCTGCGACCAGGGCCAGGTGGAATCGCTGTGGGGAAAGTCGTTGGCCCACATTAAACGTTGCGGGTTCATTTCGTTACGGTATTTAAAGGCCGTCCAGTCATCCTGAAAGGTTAAGTAGATATTGTTGAGAAAATATTCGCTGGGCATTTTTTCCAGCGGTGGCGCTTTCATCCAGTAGCGATGTCGGTCGTAGGCGTGATCCATACGGTAAATAAAGTGTGGCACCCAACCGGCATCGGCCTCGGCACACACTACTTTCAGTTTTGGATGACGGTCAAATACACCGCCGAATACGAAGGTGCCGAGTACGTCCTGACAGCCGCGCATAATGCCCAGAAAACCATTGATTTTAGGGCCGCGCTGGGCGTTTATTTGATCGGCTTTGGAAGTCAGAATATGAAACGACAGCGGCATTTGCATATCGACGGCGGCTTCCCATAGCGGATCGTACATGGGGTCGTGATAATCGGCTTCCGGTGGATTGCCGGTCATCATAACGCCGACAAAACCTTTGTTTTTCGCGTCTTCTATTTCTTTGATGCCTTCATCGACACTGCGTAGCGCAACCTGACCTAAACCGAACAGGCGATTTTTGGGCGCGTTGCCGACGTATTCTTCGAGCCAGCGATTGTAGGCACCAAAACAGGCTACCTGGTAGTCGATATCCGGGTGATTGCACAGCAGCATGCCAACAGTGGGGTAGATGATTTCGGCTGAGATGCCATCGGTTTCCTGATCGGCAACACGGCACGAGGCGTCCCAGGAACTGCGTGGTAATTCTTCAAACTTGACACCACGGGTGGTTAAATCTTTAGGGTCTTTGCCAGCGGCGGCGATTAAACCCATAGGGACGGGCTGATCTATACCTTCGATTACAAAAATATCGCCGAACTTTTCGTGTTCGGTCATATGAGGGGCGCGGTCGCGGAAAGCCGGATCGATGTGATCGACATAACAGTTCGGCGGCTCGGCGATATGGGAGTCGGCTGAAATAATGGCTTTGTTGGTAATCGCTCTGTCGATAACGGCTTTGCTAGTAGTTGCTTCTCCAGTTGTACTCACGATAGCGCCCCCTAAAATATTTTACGATGGCTGTCGGCCTATAGTATGGGTAAAGACATTGCCGTACCAGTCTAAATACGACCGCGTTTGAGGTCGCGAATAATAAAACGTGCCGGGTTGAGCGCGGTTATTAAGGTGCGTTCGAGAGGCGGTGGCATGTTGTCCACGGCGTCTGCAATCAGCGCGGCACATAAGGGCGCGTAGCTCATACCGCGAGAGCCGTGACCACAATTGAGATACAGCCCCGGCCAATAACGACCTGAACGGGGAATATGAGCGCGGGCGTTTTCGCGCAACAGGGCGAAGTCTTCTAAAAAGGCGGAATAGTTGGGCGCAGCTCCGGCTAACGGTAGATAGTCGGGTGACACGCAGCGCAGGCTGGCGCGGCCAGTCATAGATTCCAGCGGAGGTAGCTCCGAGGACAGGCTTACAGATAGAAGGGAGTCGGTCGCCGTAATTTTTGACAGATTTTCGCTATGGTCTTCGGGGCGAAGCACGGTGTCGTGGCGATTTAAATCGTAACTTGCACCAAAAGAGTGAAGACCGTCGATGGCTGGTGCCAGATAACCTTCGCCACACACGACGGTGGCCAAGTTTTGGCTTTCCATGGTGGCAGGGCAAAGACTGATTTGCCCACGGATGGTTTTTAACTGCAAGTGCTCTGTTTGTTGATAGCTTTGACTGGCGATGGCGTTGGCGAGTACAACGACGGAATATTGATCGTGGTCTGCGTTAGTAAAGCTCCAAAGCTGGGTAGCGGGATCTTGATGCAGTTGCTCAACTTTCTGTGAGATCACTTGAATATTGGGGTGAGTGCACAAGCGCTGACAAACATCGGTCGGTTGAATCCAGCCTAGTTGGGGAAAGAATAAACCGCTCTCGGCGGTGAGTGTGAGCCCGGCTAAGTTCTCCATTTCTCCGTGGTTTACTGCGCGAACAAATTCGGGCGCGTCGCGGTAACGCTCGCCCAATTGTAAAAACCGCTGTTGTTCGGCGGTGTTGGCGGGTAGTAATAAAACACCACAGTTTTGTATTTTGTGATTGCCCTCCTGCCAGAAACGTTGGTAATAGCGGCTAGCAAAAGCCATAGCGGCAAGATTGACGCGGGCAAAAGCCGAATTTTCAATTGAGAGTTTTGGATAGAGAATACCCTGGGGGTTGCCGGAAGCTCCGCTGGCAATGCCCTGGTGATCGTAGAGTGTGACTTGCCACCCGCGCTGGGCTAGCGCGTGAGCCGTGGTGCAACCGGCAATGCCACCACCGATAATAGCGGCGCGTTTGTTTGCCGTGATCGCCTGGTGACGTCGTCGTAAATACCAGGGTGGCGCGTGTGCGCTATTACGTTTGACGGGTGTGTAGGGATTGTCTTTTACCTGGCTCGCTACTTCGCCGTTAGCGCCTTCATTTCCGTTAGCACTTGGCCGCGGCGCGGTCTCTGCTGTGCTGGATAATTCACCGCGCAGCATGGCGCGCTTATCGCCGTGACCGGCTATTTTGTCGACATTAAACCCCGCTGTTATCAAATCGCGCCGCACCTGGCCGGAGGCGGTAAAGGTCGAAAGTGTCGTACCTTCCTTGCTGAGTTTGGCGATGCTTGAAAATAAATATTGTGACCACATCTGCGGATTTTTGGCGGGAGCAAAGCCATCGAGAAACCAGGCATCTATTGTTGGTGATGCAACACCGATAAACAATGGGTGATCGGTGCTTTGTAGTTCGTCGAGCTGTTCGGCGGAATCACCGAATAATAGCGTGAGTTGAATGCGTCCCGAGGCTAACTCGATACGGTGAAAACCCGGTAGCGGCGGCGGATAGACTTCCAGTAGTTCCGCGCTTAGGGGCTTCAGTTGTTGTGGAAACGTTGCGGTGTTATTCCGGTTTGATTTATTCCGGTGTAGCTTCTCCCAGTGTAAGAAAACGCGCTCAAGATCCGCTTTGCGGAGTGGGTGTTTCTCGGTAGAAACATAATGCAGGAGGGCGTCCGCAGGCGCGACTTCTAACCAGAGTGCAGCTGAGCAGAAAAAATTAAGCCCGGTGCCAAAACCAGTTTCACCGATGGTAAAGGACGAGTCGGGAGCTAATGCCGCCCAACGTTGTTGTAAGCGGTTTTGGTGAATAAACACGGCGTTGCTTTCGTCCCAGCCGTCGAGGGATGAAAAATAAATATCATCGAAGTGCTGGGAGCGTGGTTCGTCGCCCTGCCAGTCCAGTTGCGCGGTGCTTAAGGTGGCTCTAGTTCCAGTCCTGGTTCCAGTTCCGGCGGCGGTAGGTGTGTTATTTGAGCTCATTTTTCAGCAGCTCAATAAAGTGTTGTGCCGCATTCGACAAGGTGCGGTCGTGATGGTGGATGTAACCAAGCTGGCGACTCAATACCAGACCGGGACACTCTATGGCAGTAAGGCTATCGTCCAACATGGTCGCAGGCAGCATGCTCCAGCCAAAACCCACCGAGACCATAATTTTAATGGTTTCGAGGTAGTTAGTGGCCATGGATATATTCAGTGCGCTACCCTGGCGATCAAAAAATTGCTTAATTATTCTGCCGGTATAGGTCGACAAACCGGGCAGGATCGCTGGGTACTGACATAGGTCTGCCGCAGTTAATACTGAGTATGCGGTGAGCGGGTGATCGTTCCCTGTGACCAGTAATAAGGGGTCTTCCCAAATGGTACAGGATTTCACTCTTTCCTGAGGTTCCGAGGCGAGTGTGACTACGGCGATGTCAAAGTTGCCCTGGCGAACTTCCTGATAAGCGACTTCGGAGTCCATAAAACCCACATCGAGTTTCACCTCCGGGTAGGTGGTGCTATAACGCCACAATAGGTCGGGAATTCGATGTAGGCCGATATGGTGGCTGACGGCGATTCTTAATTGTCCGGTTATTTCGCCAGAGAGATCGACAATGGCCTGCCGTGTATCGGCCACCGACTGCAAAATCGCTCGCGCTCTGGGCAACAGGGCTGCGCCTGCCTCGGTGAGCGTGGTATGCCGGGCAATGCGGTCAAACAAGCGGCAGTCGAGTTGCTGCTCCAGGAGGGCAACCCGTTTGCTAACGGCTGGCTGGGTCAGGTGAAGGCGCTCTGCGGCGACCGAAAACGAAGCGGTTTCCGCGACGGCGACAAAGGCATCGAGCTGTTGGGTGTCCATAGGGTGTTTATATTAAAGTATTCCTAAATGGAATCAAATAGATAAAAATTATGAATTTGTTTTATTCCAGTCTAGTGGCTACAGTACTTCCTCAAGTGGAATAACTGTTTTTTGGGAGTGGCTTATGGCTGGCAAGACCCTGTACGACAAACTTTGGGAATCTCATCTCGTCAGCGAGAGTGGTGATGGTTCTGCATTGCTGTACATCGACCGACATCTGCTCCACGAGGTGACCTCGCCGCAGGCCTTTGAAGGTTTGCGCATTGCGGGTCGCAAGCCCTGGCGCATCGACGCCAACCTGGCGACTCCCGACCACAATGTCCCTACCGAAGCTGCTGAGCGCGCCGGTGGCGTTGCCAGTATTGCCGACGAAATATCGCGTATTCAGGTGGCGACCCTGGATGATAATTGCGCGGATTTCGGCATTGTCGAACACAAAATCAACGATCCCGGGCAGGGCATTGTTCATGTCATTGGCCCGGAGCAGGGCGCTACCTTGCCGGGTATGACCGTGGTGTGTGGTGATTCCCATACCGCTACTAACGGTGCCCTGGGCGCGTTGGCCCACGGTATTGGTACTTCCGAAGTGGAACACGTGCTCGCCACTCAATGTTTGGTGGCGCAGAAAATGAAAAACATGTTGATTCGCGTCGATGGCGAGCTTGGTTTGGGGGTGACACCGAAAGACGTGGTGCTGGCGACTATAGGCAAAATTGGCACTGCGGGGGGTACTGGTCACGCTATCGAATTTGGCGGTCAGGTGTTTCGGGATATGAGCATGGAAGGCCGCATGACGGTCTGTAATATGGCCATCGAGGCGGGTGCGCGAGTGGGTATGGTCGCCGTCGATGAGAAAACCATCGACTACGTGAAGGGTCGTCAATATTCGCCGAGTGAAGCGCTGTGGGATCAAGCCGTAGCACACTGGCAGACTTTGCACAGCGATGCTGATGCCGTTTTCGACACTGTGGTGGAGTTAGAGGGCGGCGCTATCGAACCGCAAGTGAGCTGGGGTACCTCGCCAGAAATGGTGCTGCCGGTGGGTGGTCGGGTACCAAATCCAGCGCAAGCCAGGGATGCGGCTCAGCGTGAAGGTATGGAGCGTGCACTCCATTACATGGGTTTAAAACCGGATATGGCGATCACCGATATTGCGGTGGATCGGGTCTTTATCGGTTCTTGCACTAATTCCCGCATCGAAGATTTACGCGCCGCGGCGGTAGTTGCACAAGGACGCACAGTGGCGGGCAGTGTTAAGCAAGTTTTGGTAGTGCCCGGTTCGCAGGCGGTTAAGGCCGAAGCGGAAGCGGAAGGTTTGGATAAAATCTTTATTGCTGCGGGGATGGAA
Organism: Porticoccaceae bacterium; assembly: GCA_036961295.1. Taxonomy (GTDB): domain Bacteria; phylum Pseudomonadota; class Gammaproteobacteria; order Pseudomonadales; family Porticoccaceae; genus JAGPUQ01. Next base: position 330,383 of record JBALVX010000001.1, read on the forward strand.
TGGCGCGAGCCAGGCTGTTCGATGTGTTTGGCTATGAATGCCGACAAACTCGGTTCTGGTGAGCATTGCGCCTCTACGTCAAACCGTAACTTTGAAGGCCGGCAGGGTAACGGTGGGCGCACGCATTTGGTGAGTCCGGCGATGGCGGCGGCCGCAGCAGTGGCCGGGCATTTTGTTGATGTGCGCGAATTAATGGCAGAGAAGGTGGCGTCATGAAAGCATTTACCACTCACACCGGTTTGGTCGCGCCAATGGATCGCGCCAATGTCGATACCGACATGATTATTCCCAAGCAATTTTTGAAATCCATTAAGCGCTCGGGTTTTGGTCCAAATTTGTTTGACGCAGTGCGTTATTTAGATGAAGGCCAGCCGGGTCGGGATAATAGCCAGCGGCCCTTGAATCCGGATTTTCCCCTCAACTGGCCGCGTTATAAAGGTGCGTCCATTTTGTTGGCGCGGGAAAATTTTGGCTGTGGTTCGAGTCGCGAGCACGCACCCTGGGCCCTGGAAGATTACGGTTTTCGTGTGGTGATTGCGCCCAGTTACGCCGATATTTTTTATAACAACTGTTTTAAAAATGGTTTATTGCCGATTGTATTGGACGATAAAATAGTTGATAAATTATTTGCCGATCTGGAGTTTCATGAAGGGTTCAGTCTCGACATTGATTTGGAGGCACAAGTTGTTATCGATTCCCAGGGCGAACGTTTTTCCTTCGAGGTCGATGAGTTCCGTAAAACCTGCTTGCTGGAAGGCCTCGACGAAATCGATCTGACCTTAAAGCAGGGTGATGCGATTAAAGAGTTTGAGCAAAGCTGGCGGCAGCAAAGCCCCTGGCTGTTTGATGTAATTTGTTAAATTTTCTGACTGGAGTTTTATTAAGTGACTAAGCAAATACTAGTGTTGCCCGGTGATGGTATCGGCCCCGAAGTAATGGTGGAAGCGATCAAAGTGCTGACCTGTGTGGATGAAAAATTTAAATTGGGTCTGGAATTTTCTGAGGGCTTAATCGGTGGTCGTGCCGTCGATACTAAAGGCGAGCCTCTGCCAGCAGAAACTCTGGCCCTTGCCGATAAGGCCGATGCGATATTAATGGGCGCCGTCGGCGGCCCTAAATGGGATCAGCTTGCGTGGGATATGCGCCCGGAGCGCGGTTTGTTGGGTATTCGTTCGCACCTGAAACTGTTCGGTAATTTACGCCCGGCGATTTTGCATCCGGCCTTGGTGGATGCATCCTCCCTGAAGCCCGAGGTGGTTAGTGGTTTAGATATTTTAATCGTGCGCGAGTTAACCGGTGGAGTGTATTTCGGTGAACCCAAGGGTATCGAAACTCTCGAGAACGGCGAGCGACGCGGCTTCAATAATTTTGTCTATACCACGTCGGAAATTGAGCGCATTGGTCGCTTAGGTTTTGAATCGGCGCGTAAACGCAGCGGTAAGTTGTGTTCGGTCGATAAAGCCAACGTGCTTAATGTGAGTATGCTCTGGCGAGAGGTGATGACGGAGCTGGGTAAGGAATATCCGGATGTGGAATTGAGCCATATGCTGGTGGACAACGCCGCCATGCAATTGGTGCGCGCACCCAAACAATTTGATGTGATTGTGACCGGCAATATGTTTGGCGATATCTTATCCGATCAAGCCTCTATGCTCACCGGTTCTATCGGCATGTTGCCCTCGGCTTCTCTGGATGCCAATGGCAAAGGTTTGTACGAACCCTGTCATGGCTCGGCACCGGACATTGCCGGTCAGGGTATTGCTAACCCGCTGGCCATGATTATGTCGGCGGCGATGATGTTGCGACATTCATTGGGCATGGAAGCGGCTGCCGATGCAATCGAGACTGCCGTTACCGCTGTGCTGGAGCAGGGCTTGAGAACAGCGGATATTGTTTCTGCTGGAAGCCAGGCGGTAACGACGCAAACCATGGGTGATGCGGTGATCGCGGCTCTCGCTTCGGCTTAGGGGCTTTTGATTAGGGGCTGCGGCTTAAGGACTGATTGCATATTAATGGCAATAGCCTAAATACAGGCAAATAAGATTGATTGAACTAAGATGAAGACGATAGGTTTTGTAGGTTGGCGGGGCATGGTCGGCTCGGTGCTCATGGCGCGTATGGTCGAGGAAAATGATTTCCGAGATATCGAGCCGATGTTTTTTACTACCTCACAGGTGGGCCAGGCCGGGCCGGATATTGGTGGTGGACCTAATCTGTTGCTCGACGCCAATAATATTGAACAACTGGGTGCGATGGATGCCATCGTGAGCTGTCAGGGTGGCGACTACACCAAGCAGGTGTTGCCGGGCTTGCGTGCCAGTGGCTGGCAGGGCTACTGGATTGATGCCGCCTCGACCCTGCGCATGAACGACGATGCGCTGATCGTGCTCGATCCGCTGAATGGCGGGAATATTCAACAGGCGCTTGATCGCGGCATTAAAGATTTTGTGGGCGGCAATTGTACTGTGAGCTTAATGCTAATGGCGATGGGCGGTTTGTTTAAGGCCGGGCTGGTGGAATGGGTGTCCGCCATGACCTACCAGGCCGCTTCCGGTGCCGGTGCCCAGAATATGCGCGAACTATTAACGCAGATGGGTGCCTTGCGCGATTGTGTTGCCGATGAATTGGCGAATCCCGCTGCATCCATTATTGATATCGATCGCAAAGTCAGTGCCACTATGAATGACGCGAACTTCCCCGTTGCTCGCTTCGGGCATCCATTGGCAGGTAGCTTGCTGCCCTGGATCGATACCGAACTCGATAACGGCCAGAGTCGGGAAGAGTGGAAGGGCGGAGCCGAAGCCAATAAATTATTGGGCCTGCAAGATAGCCCGATCCCAGTCGATGGTTTATGTGTTCGCATTGGTGCTATGCGCTGCCATAGCCAGGCCTTGACCGTGAAGCTGAATAAGGACGTGCCCCTGGCGGAGGTGGAAAGTTTGATCGCCAGTGCCAATGATTGGGTTCGAGTGGTGCCGAATCATCGTGAGCAGACTTTGAGTGAGTTGAGCCCGGCGGTGGTTACCGGTTCGCTGAATGTGCCGGTGGGTCGTGTGCGTAAGCTGGCTATGGGGTCGGAGTATCTATCGATATTTACCGTTGGCGATCAATTGCTGTGGGGTGCGGCTGAACCGCTGCGCCGCATGTTGCGTATTGTGTTGGTGCGGGGCTGAGTTTTGGAGCTGTGTCGAAGTATGTGATCTTCAAAAGACACTGATGATCTCTATAATAAAGACCAAAGGCATTTTAAGGCATACTAAAAGCTTCTATAACACACGCTAAAAGCTTCAATAGGCTCACAATGAGTCCCTGGATAAGCTTAAAAGTGTGGCTTGTGTCTCGCAAATGTGAACTGATTGTTTTTTTGTCCTGTCCCTTTACCTAAACTGTTGCTAGAATCAACGGCATTAATGGGTGCTTAGCACTTGATTTTGCTGTAAGTTATCCGTTCTCAGGGCTTTATCCTGAGGCGGTTAGCGTTTCATGTAGGAAATACCACGTAGAAAATACAAAGGTGACAAGGATCATGACATTGCGCATAACTACAAATGTACTGGGATTGGTTTTGCTGCTGTTCTCGGGCTGGGCATCAGCTCTGGGGCTTGGCGAAATCAAAATGAATTCAGCCATGAATGAGCCTATGGATGCTGAGATTGTAATCCTCAACCTGGGTGACCTCACTGAGAATGAAGTTCAGGTGAAACTGGCAGGGGCGGCAGATTTTGAGCGGGCTGGAGTCGAACGGCTTTTTAGTCTGACCGATCTGAAGTTTACACTGGATTTGTCCAAGAGCTCGCGGCCGCTGATTAGGGTGACCTCACAAAAGCCGATAAAAGAGCCCTATCTGGATTTTCTGGTCGACATGCGCTGGACTTCGGGTCGTATGTTACGCGAGTACACAGTGTTGATGGACCTACCGGCATTTGCCATGGAGAAACCTGCGGGAAAGCAGGTAACCGCGACTCGCAGCAGTTCGTCAGCAGTGACGGCAGTGCCTGTTCCGCCGAGTCGCGGTACTTCAGCAGCTTCATCAAGCCCTTCAACGCCAGTCGCAGCAGCGCCAGCTCCTAAGGCGCAAGCTCCAGCTCCGGCGCCAGTGGTTGCCGAGCCAAGCACTTACACCAGTGCCGATAGCTACACCGTGAGTGCGGGCGATACTTTATGGGCGATTGCATCTCGACACCGTCCGGCGGGGGCCACTGTGCAGCAAACGATTATGGCCATTTATCAAAGTAACCCCGAGGCCTTTATTAACAATAATTCCAACCTGGTGCGCAAGGGTGCGGTGCTGCGTTTACCTGACGCCAGTGAAATTCAAAACCTTAGTCACCAGCAAGCGGCCAACGAATTAAAAGAACATACGAATACGTGGCAGAGCGAGATCGCTTCGTCATTATCATCGAGCGAACCCGAAGCTACCGTTGAGGCAGTCACAGAGTCTTCAGACCGTGCCGCCTCGTCGACCAGTAATACCGACAGTGGTCGCTTGCGGTTAAGTGCTGCTGTTGATGAAGGTGCAGGCGTCGGCGGTGAAGGTGGTGCGGGTAGCGGCAACGGTCGTGAGCTTATCGAAAATGATCTCGCCATCGCTCAAGAAGAGCTTGAGCGGAGCTCGCGCGAAAATGCTGAGCTGAAACAAAAGCTGCAAATGTTGGAAGAACAAGTTAGTGCTATGTCGCGCCTGGTCGAACTGGAAGACAGTGGCTTGCGGGGAGCACAGCTAGCGACGGCAAGCTCGGATGATCCAGTAAGTGATGAGCCCGTAGGGGACGAATCAGAAGAAGAGGCAGGAAGTTTTAGCTTTTCAGATATTGTGGCAGATGGGCAGGCTGAGAATGCTGCCGGGTCATTAGACGAAACTGGCGCGACGGAAGACGTGGGTGCAGAGCTGCAGGAAGTTGAGGCCGGCGCTGATAGCATTGTTAGTGGCGAGACAACTCTTTCCGAGGTAATTCCTTCTGAGGTAACAATATCAGAAGATATATCAGAACTAATGGAACCACCGGCCGCAGTGATCCCGCCTGTAAGCGAAGCTGAACCAGGCCTAATCGAGAGAGTCAAAGGTTTATTGCTACCCATTGGTGGCGGTTTACTGGTATTGGTAGGTCTTATTGTTATGTTGATGCGTCGGCGGGGTAGCGCAGACGCAGGCGAAGTCGATTTGAAGATGATCGAGCCCGATGATGTGTTGTCTGGTTCCAAAGCGGAGTCGATAACAACCGAACCCCTTGTTGCCGCGGGTGCCGAGTCCAGCGCAATTGAAGACGAAATAGAGCTGGATGACGAAGATTTATTGTTTACCCAGGCTATTCAAAACCTGAATACCGATGTAGGTGACTTAGACCTCGATGAGTCTGATCAAGTTGATGCGGTGGGTGAAGCCGAAATTTATCTGTCACTGGGCAATCACGATACGGCCGCAGAAATTCTAGTTAAGGCAGTGGAGCGTAATCCGGATGATACGGCTGCTCATCTAAAATTACTGGAAATCTATGGCGAGAAACAAGATGAGACTGCGTTTGATCAGCAGGCCGCGAAGTTGGGAGCTGTGGCTGCCCCGGCTGTTATAGCTGAGGTCGGTCGGATGCGGGCGGAGGTTTTTGGAGCGGCTGCCGCGATAGCGCCAGAAGCTGATTATATCGAGCTGCCTGAGGATGATGATTTTAGTTTTGATTTGGATCTCGGCGACACAGATGCCGCGACAACAGAGCTAGAAAGCAGCCTTGAACTGCCCGACAGCGCAGAGACGGACCTTGCAGAGTTGGACATGCCCGAACTGGATATGGATAGTCTGGATACGGATACCCTCGAATCCCTTGTTTCGGCTACCGAAGCTACGGGCTCGACTGGCGACGACGGTGGCGATTTTGATCTAGATTTGGATCTGGATTTCGACCTCGATCTCGGTGAGGTTGCGGAAACTGCAGATAGTGCGGGGGCTGGCCTGGTCGAGAGTACTGTAGATAACAGTCTTGACGCAGATGTTGAGGAGGCCGTGGTCGACGAAAGCATGGATCTCGATTTGGGCGAAGGTTTCGATCTACTCGACGGTAGTGATGAGATTGGTACTCAACTTGAGCTGGCTCAAGCCTATGTCGATATGGGTGACAGTGAAGGTGCACGAGAGATTCTTGAGCACGTGTCGTTGAGCGGCAACGAGGTACAACAAGCTAGCGCTAAGAACCTACTGGCAAAACTGGGCTAGTTTACTTCGAGAGACGTGATGTGTGCTTCCATTGTGAGGTACTTCTATTGTTGCGGTGCGCCCATTGTTAAGGTGCTTCCATTGTTGAAATAGTAGCCGGAATTTAGTGATTGGCTCGTCGTTCAATAAGCGAGCCTAAATCCTGTCACCATAGCGTTGTTCTGGCACGGTAGAACCCACCGAAAAATTATCACAGCCGCGTCTAGCGGCTGGTGATTGAGCAGTTAGAGGTCTTCAGTGTCGCAGCCCAACTGGATTTACAAGACCAATGGTCGAGTGCCGGAGGGCGAGGCGCTGCCATCTGGTGTTAGCCGGGTAGCGGCGATGGTTCAGTACGATGGTAGCGCCTTTTGCGGCTGGCAGCGGCAAAGTCACTCTCCAAGTGTTCAGCAGCCGGTTGAAGCTGCCTTATCCTCAGTCGCCAATGAGCCGATTACCGTGGTCTGCGCAGGCCGCACCGACACCGGCGTTCACGCCACCAATCAAGTGATACATTTCGATACCTGTGCCCAGCGCACGGCGCGCAACTGGGTGCGTGGTGCGAATGCCAATCTGCCCGATGGCGTGCGTTTGCACTGGGCGCAAGTCGTCCCCGATCAATTCCATGCACGCTTTAGTGCTGTCGCTCGTACTTACCGTTACCTCATCCTTAATACGCCCCAGTCCCCGGCCATCATGCGAGACTATTTAAGTTGGGAAAGAGTCCCTCTGGATGTCGAGGCGATGTCTCGCGGCGCGAGGGCATTTATCGGAGACCAAGATTTTTCCTCGGTGCGCGGTGCCAATTGTCAGGCGCCATCGCCCTGGCGCGAAATCCAACACATCGGTTTTTTTCGTAACGGCCAGGTGATCACCATGGAGATTACGGCTAATGCGTTCCTGCTGCATATGGTGCGTAATATTGCCGGGGTGTTAATGACGGTGGGTCGCGGTGAGCAAGAGCCAAGCTGGGTTGCCGAGTTATTGAGTCTTCGCGATCGTCGTTGCGCGGGTATTACTGCGCCGCCGGGCGGTTTGTATTTGGTGTCGGTGCTGTATCCCGAGCAACTTGGAATTCCCCAATTACCACCCGGCCCGGATATACTGGGCATTAACGCAAATTGATGGATGCCATGAGGCGGAAGGTCAGAGGCAAAATGGGCAGCAAGGTGAAAGTGAAAATTTGTGGTATCACCAGCGTTGAGCAGGGCGTGATGGCGGCTAATGCCGGCGCGGATGCCATTGGTTTAGTGTTTTATGCCAAAAGTCCACGGTGCGTGAGCACCGCTGTCGCCGCAGATATAGTGCGGGCAGTCGGTCCCTTCGTGACGACGGTGGGTTTGTTTGTCAACGAAACCGCTACGCTTGTGCAGGACACGTTAAGGCAAACCGGTATTCAACTCCTGCAGTTTCATGGGGATGAAGACGCGGCCTATTGTGAGCAATTTGAGCGACCCTTTATTAAGGCGATACGCATGGCGCCGGAGATCGATGTGGCTGTGGCAATGGCCGCGCATCCCAAGGCCAGCGGATACCTGTTTGATGCCTGGCAGGCGGATGCCTATGGCGGCACCGGTAAAGCCTTCGACTGGGCGCGTTTATCTCAGGAGGCGTCAGTACCTGGATCAGTGTCTAGATCAGTATCTGGATCAGTGATTTTGGCCGGAGGGCTCAGTAGCGATAATATCGCTGCAGCGGTGGCACAAACCCGGCCTTACGCGGTCGATGTCAGCAGTGGAGTAGAATCAGCTCCCGGTATCAAAGACCCAGATCGGGTGCAAAGATTTATCGAGCAAGCGCGGTCAGTGTGACTCGCACCACGATTGTGGTATTTGTCAGCATAAGCATTTTTTGCGGCGGCATTCTAACGTAGAATAGCAGCCACGCTAGGAATGTCAGATAAGCTTAAAAACAAGGCGCTTAAGTGCTCTGAGAGTCTTAAGGGCGTCAGATCAAGAAAGGAAAGGATGGGATGAGCTGGTTAAGTAAAATACGACCTTCGGGCATGGCAACGCAGGCTAGGGACAGAAACACCACCGTCCCCGAGGGCCTGTGGAAGCAGTGCCCAAAATGCAGCGCGCCGCTGTATTGGCCCGATTTAGAGCGCAACCTGGATGTTTGCCCGAAATGTGAATACCACACGCGCATTGGCGCGCGTCGGCGTCTCGATATCTTTCTGGATAAAGAAGGACGAGAAGAATTTGCCGATGACGTACTCCCGATTGATCGACTTAAATTCCGCGACGTTAAAAAATACAAAGACCGACTGAGTGCCGCGCAGAAAAAGACCGGCGAAAAAGATGCACTGATCGTTATGCAGGGCGCGGTGATGAGTGTGCCTCTAGTAGCGACGGCCTTTGAATTTGATTTTCACGGCGGCTCAATGGGCTACGCCGTGGGTGAGCGCTTTACTCGCGCCGCGAAACGGTCCCTGGAAGAGCGTATTCCCCTGGTGTGTTTTTCGGCCACCGGTGGAGCACGCATGCAGGAAGCGCTGATCTCGCTGATGCAAATGGCCAAAACCAGTGCGATTCTGGAAAGATTAAAGCAGGCCGGGGTGCCGTTTATTTCGGTGATGACGGATCCGGTTTACGGTGGCGTGTCGGCCAGCTTAGCTATGCTCGGCGACATTAATATTGCCGAACCGGGTGCTCGTGCAGGTTTCGCCGGGCCCAATATTATTGAACAAACCATTCGCCAAAAGCTGCCGCCAGGGTTTCAGCGCAGTGAGTTTTTGCTGGAACACGGCGCCATCGATATGATCGTTTCCCGCACCGAAATGCGCCTCACCGTCGCTCGGCTGTTAGCCAAGCTTGCTGGCCTGCCAGAGCCGGTCGAACCCCTTGTCAACGAGGACGAAGCTGAACCCGTTGATCTTGAGTGAGAGTCTAGACAAGCACTTGGATGAGGCTTTGAATAAGTGCTCGCATGAAGCTCAGAATAAGCACCTGGATAAGGCTTTGAATAACCCTCTCGATAAGACAGGCAAGGAAAGTCTGGATGACTGGTTAGCGCTGCTCGAACAGCGTCATCCCAGCCTGATTGATCTCGGCCTCGAACGCGTTGCCGAGGTAGCTGCTAGACTCGGATTAACTACACCCAAAGCTAAAGTTATTACTGTCGCAGGCACCAACGGCAAGGGTTCCTGCGTCGCTATTATTGAAGCCCTGCTGACGACCGTTGGTATTCGGGTTGGTACTTTTACTTCTCCGCATTTACTCGCCTACAACGAACGCATCCGCATCGATGCCGAAAACTCAAGCGATGCCGATATTTGCCGAGCCTTTGTGGCTATAGAGCAAGCGTGCGGCGATATTAGTTTGACCTACTTTGAGTTTTCCGCGCTCGCGGCACTGTGGCTATTTGCCGAGACCGAGCTAGATATCATTGTGTTGGAAGTTGGCTTAGGCGGCCGCCTGGACGCAGTTAATATTGTTGACCCCGACGTCGCGGTGATTACCTCTATCGATCTCGATCACCAGCAGTGGTTGGGTGATAGTCGCAGTGTTATTTCCCTTGAGAAAGCTGGCGTAGCGCGGTCGGGAGTGTCGTTAATATGCGCCGATCCTAATCCGCCAGATGAATTGTTGGTAGCGCTCGATAGTCTGGGCGCAAATTTAATACTGCTGGGACAGGAAGGTTTTACCAGGCACGTAGAGCAACATCTGCTGACACTGGTTGCTACTGACCCCGATGGGCAGGTATCCACTTTTACCGATTTACCGATTCCCGAGGTGCCGGTGGCCAGCGCCGTTTGCGCGGTGCAGGCCTTACTTGCTCTGGGGCAGGGGGCAGCTGGGGTATCAATGTCCGACATCCTGAACGCCGGGGTAGTGAAGCAAGTGTTTGCTGAAACCCGCATTGCCGGTCGTTTCCAGCGCAGTTGTTTTCGGGAGCGCCAACTGGTTCTTGATGTTGCTCACAACCCCGCAGCAGCGACCCTGCTGGCTAAGCGACTTACGGCACTGGGTGTGCCGCGAGTGCACTGTGTGTTTGGCGTACTGGCCGACAAAGATATTACGGGGATCATTACGCCCTTGTTGCCCCTGGTCAGTCGCTGGCACGTGTGCGAATTACCCGATGCACCGCGCGCGGCAGTAGCGGGAGAAGTCGCCGCGCTGGTGTACAATTATGCCCAGTCAGTTGAAGATGCTGGTTTGGCTTTATCCGATTCGATGATCCGGTGCTACGATAACCCGGAACAAGCCTTAGGTGCCGCGGTTGAGACATCGGCCCCGGGGGATATGATCGTTGTCTTCGGTTCGTTTTATACTGTGGCAGCCGTTTTGAAAAGTAGTGGTGAGGGTAAGACTAAATGAATGTAGGGCTCAGACAACGTGTGGTAGGCGCCCTGGTATTAGTGGCTCTGGGCGTGGTGTTTTTGCCAATGCTGCTGGATTTGGGCGGCAGTTATAAAGTCGACACCACGAGCCGCATTCCACCCGCACCCATTATTGAACCCGTGCAGATTGCCCGGGCGACCAATCCCAGTGATATTCCTCCGGTGAAAAAACCGGTGTTTAGCCTGGATCGCGAGACCGTCGACAATGTAATAAAGCCGAGCGCGGATGCTGGTGCAACAGAGCCGCGTTTAAGTGCGGCGGGATTGCCCGACGCCTGGGTACTGCAAGTGGGCAGTTTTAAAGACAAAGACAATGCACAGGAGTTGAGTGAGCGTCTACTCGGCGCTGGTTTTCAGGCTTTCGTGCGCGCAGCCGACATAGATGGCGGCAAGAACTACCGGGTATTTGTCGGCCCAAAAGTGCTTAAAGACAAAATGCTCGCCGATCAACGCGCCATTGAAAAAAAATTCGAGATCAAATCCTGGTTGCTGAAGTTTGAACAGTAATCTCCGGGGCGTGTTTATGGATGTCGCGTAGTCGCTGCGGCGGGCTTGTTTAAAGTGGGGCTGTTTGAGATGGGGCTGTTTTAAATGGACAAGAAATGAATTGGGCAGATTTTACGATCATTGGTATTGTCGCGCTTTCCGCGCTGATCAGCGTGATTCGTGGTTTTATCAAAGAAGCCTTGTCTATGTTGGCCTGGGTTGCGGCGTTTGCCGTGTCCATGTTGTTTTATGAACGAGTGGCAAACACTATCCTGAGCGAAGCCATTACCACACCTTCTTTGCGTTATCTCGCGGCATGGGCTGGACTGTTTGTGCTGGTGTTATTAGCGGCCAGCCTGATTAATTATTTGATCGGCAAGATGGTGGAGGCCACCGGATTGTCGGGAACGGATCGCCTGCTAGGTTCTTTGTTCGGTATCGCGCGAGGCATGATTATAGTGATGGCCATACTCGTTATGCTGCCATCGGTATTGCCAGTTAAAGAAGATTTATGGTGGCACCAGTCGGTGTTAATACCAGAATTTTTGCGCTTCGAAGATTGGGCGCGAGAAACGGCAGCGTGGGTGTCGGACTGGTTTAATCAGTTGTTGTAAGGGTCTAGTGTAAACAGTCGTGAAGTCGGTTTTTTTATATGAACCGTGTTCTCATAACTACTTTTTTATAACCAGTATTTAATAGGGTTTATTTTATGTGTGGAGTGGTGGGCATCGTCGGCAAGACCGACGTAAATTTACAGCTCTATGATGCGTTAACCATGTTACAACATCGGGGTCAGGATGCCGCCGGTATTATGACTTGTCAGGGTGGCCAGCTCAGTCAACGCAAAGACGTGGGCCTGGTGCGCGATGTATTTCGACCCCGTCACATGGAGCGCTTAAAAGGCAACGTAGGCGTGGGCCAGGTGCGTTATCCAACGGCGGGCAGTTCTGGCCCGGCAATGGCGCAACCGTTTTATGTCAACTCCCCCTACGGTATTTGTCTGGCGCACAACGGCAACCTCACCAACGCGAGTGAGCTGCTTCAGCATTTATTTAAATCTGATTTGCGTCATGTTAATACCGATTCGGATTCGGAAATTTTATTAAATGTGTTTGCCCACGAATTACAACTACAGGGCAAGATGGAACCTCAGCCGGCTGATGTATTTGCCGCCGTGACCAGAGTACATCGCCGTTGCCATGGGGCTTATGCGGCAGTTGGCATGATTGCCAACTACGGCTTGTTTGCGTTTCGCGATCCCTTTGGTATTCGGCCTTTGGTATTGGGTCGGCGCAACACTGCCGAGGGGACGGAATACATTGTTGCTTCCGAGACCGTCGCGCTGGATGTCTTGGGTTACGAAATAGAGCGTGACGTAGCGCCGGGCGAAGCGGTCTTTATTGATATGGCCGGTCAGCTACACACGCATCAGTGCGCAGAATCTCCGGAATTAGCACCGTGCCTCTTTGAATACGTGTATTTTGCGCGCCCGGACTCTTTAATTGACCGAATTTCGGTATACAAAGCGCGTTTGCGTATGGGTGAGAAACTCGCTGCTAAAATTTTGCGGGAGCACCCAAATCACGACATCGACGTGGTGATACCGGTGCCCGATACCAGTCGAATATCCGGGCAGGCGATGGCGGAAACTTTGGGTATTAAGTTTCGCGAAGGCCTGATAAAAAATCGCTATATTGGACGTACGTTTATTATGCCGGGCCAAAAACAGCGTAAAAAATCGGTGCGGCAAAAACTAAATCCGGTAAAGCTCGAGTTTCGCGGTAAGAATGTACTTCTGGTCGACGATTCCATTGTGCGGGGCACCACCTCTAAAGAAATTGTACAGATGGCGCGCGACTCCGGCGCGGCAAAAGTCTATGTGGCCTCGGCGGCCCCACCGGTGCGTTACCCCAACGTGTACGGTATTGATATGCCCGCAGCCAACGAACTCATTGCCCACGATAGAAATGTTGAGGAAATTGCTGAAGCCATTGGTGCCGATTGGCTGATCTATCAGGATGTCGACGATTTAATTGCTAGTGCGAAGGAAGGTAATGCAAAGATTAAACGCTTTGAGTGCTCGGTATTTACCGGCGAGTATTTAACTGACGGTGTGGACAAAGACTACCTTGAGCAACTTGAGGCCAGCCGTAGCGATAGCGCTAAGGCGGCGGGAGATCACTCGGAGGCGGGCGACGTGCTCGGCCTACACAATACCAGTGTAGGCGTGGGTTCGTGAGCGCTAACGACGATACTTCTCTGGATCGCGCATTGCGCGATGCCGGTTTGGCCACCCTGGCAGTCAGGGCGGGGCAAACCCGAAGCCCGGAAGGCGAACACAGCGAAGCGATGTTCCTCACCTCCAGTTATGTCTTTGCCAATGCGGCGGAAGCAGCAGCCCGGTTTAGCGGTGAGCAGCCCGGTAATGTCTACTCCCGTTACACCAATCCGGGCGTGCGTACCTTTGAACAGCGTATCGCCGCTTTGGAAGGCGCCGAGCAGGCGGTGGCAACATCGTCGGGGATGGCGGCGATTCTCAGCACCTGTATGGCCCTGCTTAAGACGGGCGATCATATCGTCTGTTCGCGCAGTGTGTTTGGTACCACGACGGTATTATTTAATAAGTTTATGGCCAAGTTTGGCGTTGACGTTAGCTGGGTGGAACTCACCGACTTAAAGGCCTGGGAAGACGCTATTTGTGCGGAGACCCGCTTGCTGTTTTTGGAGACGCCATCTAATCCTTTGTGCGAAGTCGCGGATTTGACCGCGCTGGCCGCACTGGCGAAAAAACACGGGGTGTTGCTGGTCGTAGACAACTGCTTTTGTACGCCGGTATTACAGCGGCCCCTGGAATGGGGTGCGGATATTATTATTCACTCGGCAACGAAATACCTCGATGGTCAGGGTCGGTGTTTGGGCGGGGTGGTATTGGGACGTGCCGAGTTGATGGAAGAAGTGCTGGGTTTTGTGCGCTCCGCCGGACCAACCATGAGTCCGTTTAATGCCTGGGTGTTTACCAAGGGATTAGAAACCCTCAAGCTGCGTATGCAGGCGCATTCGGCCAGTGCCATGGAATTAGCGCTGTGGTTGCAACAGCAGCCCGCGGTCGAGAAAGTGTTTTATGCGGGGCTAGCCGAGCACCCCGGCCACGACTTAGCTCGACAGCAACAGAGCGCGTTTGGCGGCGTATTATCGTTTCGGGTGAAAGGCGGGCGCGAGCAGGCCTGGCAGGTACTTGATAGCACGCGCATGCTTTCGCTTACCGCCAATTTGGGCGACGCCAAAACCACTATCATTCATCCGGCGACCACCACACATGGACGTTTGAGTGACGAGGATAAAATGCAGGTCGGGATTACCGAAAATCTGATTCGAGTGGCGGTAGGTCTCGAAGATATTGCCGATATTAAAGCCGACTTACAACGCGGCTTGTCAGCGCTTTGAGTGCTTCACATAAAATTATTGGCGGTGTCGTCGATACCGTAGAGAGTGTGGTGTTGGGCAAGCGTCCGCAAATACGCCTTGCCCTGGCGTGTTTATTGGCACGGGGTCACTTGCTGATAGAAGATGTTCCCGGCATGGGTAAAACCACACTGGCCCAGGCTTTGGCGCGGGTTTTGGGTTTGAGTTATAGCCGAGTGCAGTTCACCAGCGATTTGCTGCCCGCCGATATTATCGGTGTGTCGGTATTTGATCGGGAACGCAGTGCCTTTGAATTTCATCCCGGACCGATTTTCAGTCAGTTAGTGCTGGCCGATGAAATTAATCGCACCACGCCAAAAACCCAGAGCGCTTTACTCGAAGCCATGTCCGAAGGGCAGGTTAGTGTGGATGGTGAAACTCGCCTCTTGCCGCAACCCTTTTTTGTTATCGCAACGCAAAACCCCAGTACTCAGTACGGCACTTTTCCCTTGCCCGAGTCCCAGCTCGACCGGTTTTTAATGCGCATCGATTTGGGTTATCCCGATCCCGAATCCGAACGGCGTTTACTTTCGGGCGCGAATCCGCGCACGCAATTGCCTAAGCTTGCTGCCGGTGTGAGTGCAGCGCAATTATCTGCTATTCAGACTGAGGTAGAGGACGTTCAGGTATCCGATGCTTTAGTTGGGTACGTGCAGCGATTGGTGCAGCACACCCGTGAGTTACCGGATTTGGAGTACGGGGTTTCTCCCCGCGGTGCCCTGGCCTTGTTGCAGGGGGCACGCGCCTGGGCACTAATGGACGGGCGTCAATACGTGATACCGGAGGATGTGCAAGCCGTTTTCGCACCGATTATTGGCCATCGCCTACACAGTTATGCTTCCGGGGAACCGGTGGGCGCGGTGGTACAGCAGGTGCTTAATTCCGTGGACATCCTTTAGTTTTCGCCGCCCCGGTGTATACCCTCGCGCGTCGCTATTTTAATCGTAAATACCAGGCTTGGCTGGATCGCCGTCTACCTAAAATGCGGGCCTGTCGGCTCGACAATAGTAAATTATTTATTTTCCCCTCCCGCGAAGGCCTGTTGTTTTTGGGCGTGCTGGCCTTACTGTGGCTGACGGCTACCAATTACGAAAACAATTTAATTTTTGGTTTTACGTTTTTGTTGGTGGCCTTGTTTGTGATTTCTATTTTTCACGCCTACGCCAACTTACACGGTATTGAAGTCGTCGCCATTAAGGGCTTGCCTGGCTTTGCTGGAGACACCCTGGAGTTTGAGGTGCAACTAAAGCAGGACAAAGCCCGCCTGCGGGATAACCTGCGGTTGTGTTATCCGGGTGGTGATGTCGTAGTGGTACGCATGGTGGATACGCAAACCATGATTATTAAGCTTCCCGTCGAGGCCCAGCGTCGCGGCTGGCTTGATCCCGGTCGCCTGTCTATTTCCAGTGTGTTTCCCCTGGGACTGGTGCGCACCTGGACGCACTTGCGCCTCGACTATCAAGCGTTGGTCTACCCCCGGCCCAGCAAGGGCGTGGTGGCCAGCAAAGCCAGTGTCAGCCGTGGTGAGGGCGATCAAGAGGTGGTGGGTGGCAGTGAAGATTTTTTTGGCCTGGTTAAATATCAGCCCGGCGAACCGCAAAGCCACATTGCCTGGAAGCAATACGCTCGAGAGCTAGGCCTGCACAGCAAGCGTTACAGCGACCCCGTAGAAAAGCGTGTCTGGCTCGATTGGGACGATTTCCCGGGTCTTGATACCGAAGCACGCTTGTCCCGTCTCTGCGGTATGGCTCTAGAAGTGTCGCTTACGCAACAGCACTATGGTTTGCGTTTGCCGGGTGTCGAAATATCTCCGGCGCGGGGCGACGGTCATCGGGAAATCGTACTGCGGGCACTGGCGCTGTTTAAGTTGGAAGACCCGAGCGTGGAAAAGTTACGAGAGGAGAATGCTCTCGGCAATGCTGGAGGCAGTACTGGAGCTAAGGGCGGGATAAGCTGATGCAACCTGGCTGGCAAATTCCGCGCCCCGGCTTATTTTGGTTACTGATTGCCTTTGCCGCATTAGTCGCTTTGCACTCGAACCACTTGCCGATATGGATTCAATTGACGGCGCTGGCGGCGTTAATTTGGCGGATACAAATATTTCGCGGGGTTTGGCCTTATCCCGGTCGATTTGCAAAAACCGCTTTGGTACTGCTATGTGCGGCGGGTATCGTATTTGAATATCGCAGCTTTAACGATCTTGACCCGCTGGCGGCACTCCTGGTTTCGGGACTTACCCTCAAGTTGTTGGAGATACACCACCACCGGGATGCACTGATCCTGATTTATCTCTCTTACTTTGTCGCTATTGTGCAGTGTTTGTTTTTTCAAACTATCGGGACGGCCTTACAAGTTGCGGCGTGCATGATGTTAGTGACCGCCGCGCTGGCGGGTATCCATCAAACCCAGGCAACTCGGCATTACGGCGCGCCGGTCAAAACCGGATTAGTGATGTTGGCGCAAGCGGTTCCGCTCATGCTGGTGATGTTTTTAGTTATGCCGCGCATCGGTTCGTTGTGGGCTGTACCGCAGGCGCAGCAAGCGACGTTTGGAGTCAGCGATCGCATGTCGCCGGGGGATTTTACCGATCTTAGCGCTTCCGGAAAAATTGCTTTTCGTGTTGAGTTTGAGGAGGAGATACCACGACAGCAAGACTTGTACTGGCGCGGTCTGGTGTTGTCTCAGTTTGATGGCCGTGAATGGTCGAGAGGGCTGGATTCGGGATTGGGGTTGAGCGCGCGCAATGGTAGCGATAGTAGTGGTAGCTTGCGCTGGTCTAAGCGCCCTGGAAGTGCGGTTAACTTTTCTAAAGACAAGATCATCGAACGCCTTGCTCGTCCGTTGAGTTATACCGTTACTTTGGAAGCCACCGGTTCCCATTGGGTTTACGGTTTATCCACCCCGGTGCCAGAGACTCCCGGGATTGCGCTAACTCGCGATTTCACCTTGTTGAGTACCAGGCCAACGTTATCAAAAACTCACTACGACATCACTTCCTGGCTCGACTATCGCTTGCAGAGCAACACCTTAATGCCCGCGCAGCGCAAACAGGAAACTCGTCTGCCACCCCAATCTAATCCGCAAACTCAAACCATTGCCCGGCAATGGGCGCAGGAAACACCACAACCGACAGCCCTGATTGAACGCGTGTTGGGGCTGTTCAATAAAGACTATATCTACAGCCTGCAAGCGCCCGCCTTAGGTGAACATACGGTGGACGATTTTTTATGGCAAACCCGCACAGGGTTTTGCGAACACTTCGCCAGTAGCTTTGTGGTGTTTATGCGCGCCGCAGGTATTCCTGCGCGAGTAGTGGTTGGCTATCAGGGCGGCGAGCGCAACCTCACGGAAAACTATTTAATCGTGCGTCAATATGACGCCCACGCCTGGGCGGAGGTGTGGTTGCAAGGTCAGGGTTGGGTGCGGGTAGACCCCACTGCAGCCGTCGCACCAGAGCGTATTCAAATAACGGTGGCTGATTTGTTAGCCAATGAAAAAGGTTTTCTCGCCGATTCGCCATTTTCGGCGCTGCGCTTGAATCACATCAATTGGGTGAAAAAATTACGCCTACGTATTGATGCCGTGGACTATGCCTGGGCTAAATGGGTGCTGGGCTACGACAGTGTTCAGGATAGTCTGTTGGCGGGGATACTGGGTGAGGTGAATCCACAGCGCGTCGGGTTTTTGTTGTTGATTGCCGGATCAATAGCAATGCTTCCGCTGGCTTTGTGGTTTATGTTGACCGCGCGGGGCAAGCCTCGCAGTGAGCTGGATCGATTGTTACTGTTGTTTTTCGAGCGCCTAAAACGGGCGGGTGTGGATCGCCGCCCGGGGGAAGGTTTGCGTAGTGTAGCGGGCAGAGCTTGTACTCGGCTCCCTGCACTTGCGCCGGAAACCAGAACTATTGTCCAGCAATTTGAGTTATATAAATACGGTGGCTTGCAGAATGATCTGGCGGATTTACGTCGGAAAGTACGAGCTTACCGACCTCCGCGTAATCGTTCTTTTTAACCATTTTTACTACCGACGGCAGCTTTGTTTTGCGGTTAATCGCTTAGCGGAGGAGAAAGTTCAGGTGGGCCTTATTAGGTGCCTCTGGTTCCTCTCGTTGCGATCAGTGAGCGCTGTTTTCCAATACCACTATAACGTGCCCCCGGGATTCTCGCCATCGCTTCTTGCGTTAGCTCTACCGGTTGACCGGGGTTATGGCGAGTTCACAAAATCGGGGTCGGATATTGAATATCACGCATCACTTCGGGGTTTACCTGGCGCTGATACCATTTCTCATCGAGAGCCCACCGAGTAGGCTTATCGTAATCTTGCTCATTATCGGCGCCATTCCGGCTTGAGAATAAACCTCGTAACGCACATCGACCAGCTTATCGTTAATAGTTTTTTCCGGTTCGGCCATTTCTATTGAGGCATTAAAATACCGGTGTTCAGTACGAGCTTGATAACTCGATCCGGATACTTGATTGTGGTCCAGGAGGCAAGCATCGTGCCCAGGAATTCACCAAAAAGGTAAGGTTTTTCAGATTAATCCAAATATTTTTCATGTGAACTCCTGGTTTTAGATTCTTTAAAAAATATTCCAATCGAAGTTAAACGGCTACACTTCTTTAATTACTGGTTTGGTTTTTTTTCGTGTTTTAGTCGGCGCCATAAAGTAGTTCGGCTAATGCCGAGCGCTTTCGCCGCGAGGCTTTGGTTACCATTATACTTACGGATTATTTCAGATAATTTTCCGTCGTTGATAATTTTATTAGTTGGCCGTGGTGTTGTAGGATGCTGTTGTACGTTACCGATGTTTGATTGGTCTCGAACCTCTGGAATAATACTCCATATAGATTCTTTGGCGCTAGGTTTAGTAATGTCGATGTCTCGATAAAAAACGGCGAGACGTTCAGTAAAGTTTTCCATTTCACGAATATTTCCTGGCCAAGCATAGTTAGTCAAGCTCGGTAATATTAATTGAATTAGGGGTTCAGCGTCTTTGTCGCACTGGTTTTTACGCAGTGCGGTAAGTGTTAGATGTTGCAGCAGGGGAAGAATATCCTCGGGCCTCTCTTTTAAGGGAGGAAGGTGTAAATGCAGGATGTTGAGTCGGTAATAGAGGTCGTCGCGAAACAACTTTTCGGCCACCATGTGCTTAAGGTTTTTATTAGTTGCGGTAACTACTCGAATATCGACGGGAACGGGTTGATTGCCTCCAATACGCACCACTTCTTTTTCCTGGAGAACTCTGAGTAGGCGAGTTTGCAGGGAAATTGGCATGTCGCCAATTTCGTCGAGGAAAATAGTGCCGGTATGAGCCGCTTCAAAAAATCCCTCCTTGCCGCCGCGACGTGCACCGGTAAAAGAGCCTTCTTCGTGACCGAATAATTCGTTTTCCAGGATAGATTCAGAGATCGCAGCACAGTTAACGGCAACGAATGGGCCAGAGCTACGGTCGCTAGCATTGTGAATACCCTGCGCGAATAATTCTTTACCCGTGCCACTTTCGCCGGTAATGATTATCGTTGAATTCGTTCGAGAGTATTGTGCTGCCAGGATTTTAGCCTGGCTGATGCTGCCGGAATGGGCAATGATTTCTTCCAGACGATATTTGGCGGATAAATTCGATGCTCGATTTTTCGCGCGTATATTACGATCGGCATATTCAATTGCTGTAGCGGGCTGAAAAGTCATAACAGCCCCGGAAATTAGGCCATTATTTTTTATCGGGATACGGTTAACAACAATGGTCTGTTTGCCGATTTGTTCTATGGATTGTAAGTCCATACGGCCTTCTTCAAGGATTTTAGTTAAGCTCATAGCCGAGTTTATCTCAGGTAGTTTTTTCCCTAATGCCTGATTTTCAGAGATACCTAATAGAACTTCCATCGCCGGGTTTATAGATTGTATTTTTTGGTCGAGATCGACCGAAATAACACCTTCATTTAAATGGCGAAGTATAGTGCTGAGCCGTTCACTGCGCTCTGCTTCGATTTTTTGGATAGAACTAATTTCGATGGCATTTTCGATCGCCTGGCGAATGGAGTTGGGTGAGTAAATTAGAATACCGGACAGCTTATTTTTTTCTGCGTACTCGATTACCAGGCTCGCACCGATAATAACCTTGTATCCCAATGCTGCGAGATCGTGGACCTGGTCCCGTACGTCATCGACCGTAGCGTAAGTACGTTGCTCGATGTCGACGGCAAGTAATTCATTGACGTCGTTGAGTTCATTGTTTTTTTGCTGATAAGTGACGAAGGCAATACGGTCGGATATTTTTTGCGCCCGTTTTATCGCTCGAATAAGATCTATGCCACTGATCTTGATTTGTGCAACAGGCCGAGAAACGGTATCGCGTAAAAATGCCCCGTTCGCCCCCCCGCTGAGAAAAATATCGGCTTCTCCCTGCTGATCAATAATGCGTGCGGTCGCAACGGCATCGTCGAATAAATCGTCGATAATCCTTATATTGGCCAGGTGTCTGTACTCTGGAGTCAAGCTGTGAATTAATCGGCTAAGATCCTTATAGCCGACTGCGACAATAGATGGCAAGGTGCTTGGTGTGGACATAGTGTGGTCTCTACTGTGCCTTGGGCTTCTCGATAGGCGGGTGGGCTTATATGAATAATATCGAGTTTTTCTTAGTGTTGCATTTTTTTGAGTGTTTTGAAACGCTATTGAAACATTTATTGTTTCAATAGCGTTTCGTGAGCGTTTCATCCGAGTTTCGAGCAGGCCCTGATGAGCTTCGACTGGCATATGAAAGAATAATAAAAAACGTTGTTAATCAGTAGGTTAATAAACTTTTTTATCTCTTTGGTAATTTTTGGCACCCGTTTTGCTATTAAGTTTGTTTAGAGGTTCTTAGTATTGTTTGCGTGTACTCTCCATGAGTGATTTTGTTGGATCACCTTCGAAGTGCACAATAGCGGGTGACTTAACAGTAGGCTGGTATGTCTTATAAATACAAAAATACAGGAACAGTATGCGGAAATTGAGTTCGGTTATGTTATCGATGACGCCCTGGGTCATCATCGCTCTGCTGTTGGGTGCTGCTCTTTTTATCAAGCCGCAATCGCTTGGGGAAACGGTTTCTCCCCCCGCCCGTGAAGCCCGCGATCGGTTTTACGGCATCGCGGTGCCGGAGTCGAACCACATTTGGTTGGCGGGCAATAATGGCAAAGTGGTTGTTAGCAAAGACGCGGGTAAAACCTGGCTCGTGCAAGCGACCCCGACATTTCAACACTTACAAGACATTTCTGCCTGGGATGTGAATCGTGCGGTTGCCGTTGGCAATGACGGCGTGGTCGTGGTGACTGTGGACGGCGGTGCCCATTGGGCCCTGGCCGAGATGCCGCGCTCAGAAGTATTTAATAAGCTAATGCGTATTGTCACTTTAGCTGAGGGGCGCGCCCTCGCGGTGGGCGCTATGGGGGCAATTATGCTATCGGATGATTTTGGCCTGCACTGGCGTCGCGTTAGAGCAGAGGAAGATGTTGCCTGGAATGGTATTGGCATGAGTACCGAGGCCCTATGGGTGGTGGGTGAATTTGGCCGCCTCTTGCAAAGTATTGACGATGGCGCTACCTGGCAAGAAATTCCTAGCCCGGTAGAAAGTAGCCTTACCGCTGTGGCATTTCGCGATTCACTCAACGGTGTTGCCGTGGGTTTGGAAGGTGTGGTGCTGATGACCAGCGATGGTGGAAAGAGCTGGGAGGTTCAGGGCAAGGTTACTGAAGAACATCTACTTGATGTCATTGCTGGTGATCGCGGCTGGGTGGCGGTGGGTAATAAAAATGTTGTTTTGACTGCCGACGATTCAAAGAAAGTTTGGCAGGCGAAACGTCTTTCCGAGAGTGATCTTGCGTGGCACACCGAAGTAACTCGTGTTGGTAAGAAGTTCTATCTAACCGGGGCATCCGTTGGTGTGCTCGATGAAATGCAATGGTCTAAGCTATAAATGACCCAGGCTATAAAATGAACTCAGGCGATAAACGACTCAAACTTCAAAAATAAGGCAGTGTTGTAGATGGGAAACGTGGTAACAAGGTTCTCTACTTTTTGTATTAGGCAACGCATCTGGGTGCTTGCCGTGATAGCGGCCCTGACCTGCTTCTTTGCGGTCTTTGCTGTTCAGGTGGAAGTGAAAACCGTATTTAGCGATATGCTACCGCAAAGCCATACCTATGTGAAAACCCATAAAGAGTTCAAGGATACCTTCGGTGGTTCCAACATGGTCAGCATTATGCTGGAGGTGGAAGACGGAGATATTTTTCAGTTTGAGGTGCTGCAGAAAATTCAAAAAATTACTCGCGATTTACAGCGGGTAAACGGTGTAAATCAATTCCAGGTTATTTCTTTAGCGTCAAAAAAACTCAAGGAAATTAGGGGGTCGACCTACGGTATTGAAACAATTCCACTAATGTGGCCGGATATTCCGGACACTCAGGATGAGTTAGAGGAATTGCGCGAATCGGTATTAAATAATCCGTTGGTTTACGGAAGTTACGTTTCCGCGGACTTGAAATCGACGCTAATTACTGTCGACTTTATTGATCATTTGGTTGATTATGAAACCGTGTTCAAGGAAGTGGGTGAGCTGCTTGCTGAGGTCGAGGGGGACGGAGTTCACGCTCGAGTTTCGGGTGAGCCGATTTTGTACGGTTGGGTGCGTCATTATTTGCCCGAGACGATTAGTATATCTCTGCTGACAGTGCTGGGTTTAATCGCGATATTGTTTATTCTTACTCGTACATGGCGCGGTACTTTACTGCCGTTATTGGCGGGTTTAGTGAGTTCGATTTGGGCCTTGGGGATTGGTAGTTTACTGGGCTTTAATTTTGATCCTCTGATAGTGGTGGTCGCTTTTCTGATAACGGCGCGCTCGATTTCCCACTCCGTGCAACTGGTTACGCGTTTTGACGACGTCGTTGCCGGCGGGGTCGTGGTGCCAAGACTTGCTGCCAGAATCAGTATGACCGAGTTGTTTCGACCCGGTATGCTCGGCGTGGTCGCCGACGCTGGGGCTATTTTGGTGGTGGTGCTAACGCCGATACCGTTGTTACAAAAAGTCGCCATTATTGGCGCGATATGGGTGGCGACGATCTCCGTCGCTGCGGTGGTACTGACGCCGGTATTGTTGTCGTGGTTAAGTACCGGTAATCGCTATGCTCATCCTCTGAATGTGGGTAGAGCCTTGCATGCGGTACTCAATTTGTGCGTCAAAGTGGTTACCACCCGAGCCCGGTATGTTGTTTTGATGGTGACCGCCGGTATTTTTTTGGTGTCTCTGGTTTTTGCGTTCAAAATTGAGGTTGGGGATGCCCAGCCAGGTTCACCTATTTTGTGGCCCGATGCTAAATTTAACCTGGATGCGGAAGCGATCAACCAAAAGTTTCTAGGCGCAGATCGAATGTTTGTCGTATTTCGCGGTGAGCAAAACGATGCCTTGAAGGAGCCTGAAGTTCTGGCTCATATGGATAAATTCCAACGTTTTATGGAAGCCCAGCCTGAGATTGGCGGGACCCTATCTTTTGTTAACGTGCTTGAGGCGGTCAAGAGCACACTCTACGAGGGCAATCCTCGCTACGAAGAGCTGGGCAATTCCAAGCTCGAAAACGGCGAATTAATGTACCTTTATCTGGCCGGTAGCGAGCCAGGTGACCTGGAGCGGTTTTCGGATACGCAATATAAAAATGGCGCGGTAACTTTATTTTTCCGCGACCATAAGGGTGCAACGATTCGTACTGCCCTTAGCCGTGTAAAAGAGTTTGCGGCTGAAAACCCCATGATCCATGCTGATTATCAGCTCGCTGGTGGTCTGGTGGGTGTGTTGGGCGCGGTTAACGAAGTGTTGCTTGCCGGGCAGATAGAAGCCATTGCGCTGGCTTTGCTGGTCGTGGTGCTTTGCTGTGCGGTAGTGTATCGATCGTCGGTGGCGGGGATGTTTTTTATGGTGCCGGTATTATTAGCCAACACCTTAACGTTTATGTACATGGCCATTAATCATATCGGTATGAATATTAATACCGTACCTGTGGTTGCTCTGGGTATAGGCTTGGGTGTAGATTATTCGTTTTATATTATTGATGGCATCAAGGAAGAATTAGAAAAGCACAATGATCCTATTCAAGCCATCACCAAATCACTGCATAGCGCTGGCTTTGGTGTGCTGGTCACGGGTGGAACTTTGGTTGTTAGTGTTATGCTATGGACGGTATCGTCTCTGCGTTTTCAGGCGGAGATGGGGTTGTTGATTTCGTTATGGCTATTGGTGTCGGCGCTTAGCGCCTTGTTTGTGATGCCGGCCATGGCCTATGTATTTCGTCCTGCGTTTATTTTTGCAGATGCGCGGCGAGGTGAAAAGTCCGATGTTGAAGTGGTTCAAAGAACGGCACCGGCCTCGAAGTGAGAGTAAGGCAAATGGGAATACGACAAGTGAGCGTGTAAAAAGTGTGGTATTTGGGGTTTAACAATAAAGTGGGGATTAACCATGAATAGAAATAAAAGGAAGACCGCAGCAGTAATTACGGCGGCTGTATCGGCAATAGGCTTCGCACAGATAGCTAATGCCAGTAGCTTAGAGGTAAGTGGCTACGTTCGACAGCACCTGTCATTTAATCTTGAGGATCAGCCAGAGACGACCGAGGACGATAAGTTTGATATGTCGATGGCTCGAACCACGTTACGGCTTGATTTTGATGGCGAGCTTGGCTCGATCGGCTATCACATTGTAACCCGTGCCGAACGTGAAATCGAAACCAGTTACCTGGAGCGCCTCGACGATCTACGGGGCACCGATAACCTGGTCGACCATTACAATAACGAAGAAATTCGCGAGGCAGTCTTTACGGTTAATCCTACCAAAAACATCACCATGAATTTTGGTAAGCAGCAACTCGCCTGGGGTGAAACCGATTTCTTTACCGGCCTCGATATTGTCCACGGTTTTGATTACAGCTGGCGCTCATTCCTGGAAGTGGAGAACGAAGAGCTACGCAAACCCCTGATCATGCTAAACACCGTTGTCCAGATGCCTTCAATGGGCGGAGCTCTACAGGTGTTTGTGCGCCCGGGTTGGGATGAAGACGAGGATATCGGCACCGACTATTCTTTATATGGCGGCCGCTGGGCGGGTCAGCCGAATAAGGGCACCGATTTTCTGGACGGATTTGGCATCAAGTACAACTACGATCACAAGTCAGGGGATACGGATGATGTGACCTACGGCGCGCGTTGGTCCGGTGTATTGGGCGACTATAACTATTCGCTGGCCTATCTGACTGGATTTAATACAGACCCGGTGGTTCATACCATTTTTAATCCATACCAAGGTGACATAAAAGGAGGCTTTGCCGAATTTATTTATCCGGAAGTGGAAACTGTCGGCCTCACCCTGAGCACCTATTCCGAAGCGACGGATGCGGTATGGAGTGCGGAATTTGCCTATACAAAGGACAAACCCTATAACGTTGGAAGTGGCTTTTTCATTCCTGGTTTTGCGGGTGTAATCGAAAAAAATGTACTACGCAGTATGATCCGTATGGATAAACAGATGGATTTAAGCGGCTTTATTGGTACCAGCCGTCCTTCTCTGGTATCTGTACAGCTGTTTGATACCTGGGTAACGAATTTTGATGAAGACGACGATATTGTCGATCTGGCTGGATATGCAGCTAAGAAAAAAGAGCATTCGACGATGATTACTTTACTCATGCTGAATTATTACAACAACGATCGCATCAAACCGGAGCTGGCGGCGGGTTATGACCTGTCCTATGGTGGTGGTTTTATTATCCCCAGTATTAACTTCGCTTATGGCGATCACTGGCGTGTGCGGGTCGAGGCGGATATTTTCTTTGACGACGGTGATACCGATCCTGGTGGGAACGGGAGTGATGAGACCAATTTATTTGGCTATTTCTCTAACAACGATCAGTTAGCGATTCGTCTAACGTATCAATTTTAGAATTAGGGAGAACGAGTAATGAAAATGATAATGAAAAACAAATATAAAGTGGGTTTGCTCGGCGTGATGTTGACGCTAAGCGCTCATAGCATGGCGGCCGAGGTACAGTCGGGCACGGTGATTAGTGCCGCGAATCTGGATCAGATTAAAAATGATACCTTTGAAGGCAAAACCATCGGCAGCATGTTGACCGAAAAGCAAGAATGGATGATCCGTGAGCACGGTTTAACCATGCCTTTGCGTCATTCGGAATCGATTCCCAAGTCCCCGGGCTGGGAGGAGGCGACTGCGAAATATGCCGGTACGGTTAGTCTCGATCCTGAAACCCGGACGCCGGTTAATTACAAAGCCGGACGACCATTCCCGAATGTGAGTTTAGACGACCCCCAGGCTGGTCTGAAGTTGATGTGGAACCACGATAAAAGTGGTGGTTGGCCGCGCGGTACTTTGCAGGATTACCCAAAATTCGCCTTCTTGTTTATCGATGGCGACAAGGGTATTGAGCGGGTACAGCACTGGGCCCTGATCCGTTACTTTATGGAAGGCAAGCTCAAGGGTGATCCCGTAGAAGGGGATGGTAGTGTCGCCTGGAAGCAACTGTTATTTGCCCATTATCCGAAGGATATTGCTGGAATCGGCACGTACACGACTCGTTATAACGATGGTCGCCTTGACGATTCCTGGGTGTATTTGCGTAGCGTTCGCCGCACCCGTCGTCTTTCCGGTGGGGCCTGGTCTGATCCTATTGGTGGCACGGATCAGCTACAGGATGAAATCGAGGTTATGTCGGCTAATCCAGCGTGGTACCCGGCTTATAAAGTGCTGGGCAAGCGCACCATTCTGGGTGTGGTTCACAGTCGTTGGCCAGCCTGGCATCCGGATGAAAAAGCGGAACAAGCCAAATACCCAACGGTTGATTTGTCCAAGCCACCTTATTGGAACCCGATTGATGATTGGGAGCCGCGTGAGGTGTACGTGATTGAAGCAACTATGCCGGAAGAACATCCCTACAGCAAAAAAATCATGTACTACGACGCTGATGCGGGCGTGATGTTGATGGGTGAAAACTACGACAAGAGCGGTGATCTGTGGAAGATCTTACTATTCAATGCACGATCTTTGACGGCAAGAGATGGTGGCTCTGCGATTATTTCAAATCAAGGACACACCATCGACTTTAAGCGTCGCCACGCTACCATTTTTGTTCACTACGATGGTGCCGGTTTTAACACGCCAGGTACTGAGTCCTCCGATGTGAGCTTAAACGTGCTGGAAGCAGCAGGTAAGTAATGTACTCGCCTATCCCGAGATAGAGGCGTTTAAGTCGCTATCTCGGAGCTGGGGTGACCCAGTATTCAGAAAGTTCTTATCTACATCTAATGAGTGGAAAATAGTATGAGCAAGCCCCTGTCCGGAATAAAGGTTCTGGATCTTACCCATATGCTCTCGGGGCCTTATGGCACCATGATCCTGGCTGATTTAGGCGCGGAAATTATTAAAGTTGAACCCTTGCACGGCGAGGCGACTCGCCCTTTACTGGCCAACGATCCGAATAATTCAGTTGATGGTATGGGGGCTTATTTCATTACCCTGAATCGCAATAAAAAAAGTATTGCGATCGATTTAAAATCGCCTGCGGGTCTGGAATTATTTTATCAGTTGGTGGGCGAAGTCGACGTGGTATTTGATAATTTCAGTGTCGGCGTCACACAAAAATTGCGGATTGATTATGCCGCATTAAAGCAAATAAATCCGCGCATTATCTCCTGCTCTGTTACCGGGTTCGGGGGTACTGGCCCGGGTAGTAAACGCACTGCCTTTGATCAGGTAGTGCAGGCTTATGGCGGCGGCATGTCGATTACCGGTACGGATAAGGCCCACCCCCTGCGCGCGGGTATTCCTATAGGCGATTTGGGTGGCGGTATGTTCGGTGTAATGGGCGTGCTCGCAGCACTTTACGAAAGGCACTCCACCGGGGTGGGGCAGCACGTTGATATTTCAATGCTCGATGCGCAAATTTCAATGCTCAATTATATGGCGACCATGTATTTCCTCTCTGGCGAAGATCCTTTTCCCATCGGTAATTCGCACTTTGTGCACGTACCCTACAATACCTTTCAGACCCAGGACGGCTTTATTGTTATCGCGGTTATTTTCGATTCTTTCTGGGTTAACTTACTCGAAGTACTGGATTGTGACGATTTACGCGAGGAAAAATATCTGGGTCAACCGGGGCGCTTAGCTGATAAAGAGTTTATTGAAAATCGGATTAATGAGGTATTTAAAACCAATACCTCTGCCCACTGGTTGGCGCAGCTCGAGTTGAAGCGCATTCCTTGCGCCCCGGTAAATAGCTTTAGTCAGGCCTTGTCGGACGAACAGGTTCGCTATCGGAATATGGTCGTTGATCTTAAACATCCGAATGGTAAAACTACTCAGGGGCCAGGTAATCCCATTAAGTTATCGAACCTTAAAGATGAAACTTTTACGCCTGCGCCACTGTTGGGACAAAACACCGATGAGATCTTATCGGAGCTGCTTAACTTTACCGAAGAAAAAATAACGGCCTTACGTACAGACAACATTATTGGGTGACGTGATGACAGAAAAAGTAGTGATCAATGAGGTCGGTCCTCGCGATGGTTTGCAAAATCAATCCAAACTATTGAGCGTTGAGGCGCGTTTAGGCATGATTCAATGCTTGGTGGATGCCAATATTTCCGCGATTGAGGCGACCAGCTTTGTTTCCCCTAAAGCGGTGCCGGCGATGGCCGATGCGGACATGTTATGCCGAGGTTTGCCGAATACGGATCGCATTGATTACTCAGTATTGATACCTAATGAGAAAGGCTACGAATTGGCACTTGCGGCGGGGGCGAAATCTGTTGCGGTGGTGTTATCGGCTAGCGAAGAGATGAATCAAAAGAATATCAATATGAGTTTGCAGCGTGCCACCGACGTCTGTTGCACTGTTTTGCGACGCGCGCAGGCTGATCAAATCGCTGCCCGTGCCTACATTGCGGTGGCATTTGAGTGTCCTTTCGAAGGCAAAACCAATCCTCAGGTGGTGTTTGATCTCGCTAAAGATATGTTTTCGGCGGGAGCAAAAGAAGTCATTATTGCCGATACCATTGGAGCAGCTCATCCAGGGGAAGTGCGCGCCTTAATGCAGCACCTGGTTGCGGCGTGGGGTGCGGATCACTTGTCGTGCCATTTTCACGATACTCGGGGCATGGCACTGGCCAATGTGTACGCGGCACTGGAAACCGGGATTCGGAAATTCGATGCATCGATAGGCGGTTTGGGTGGCTGTCCATTTGCCCCGGGCGCGACCGGCAATGTGGCGACGGAAGATGTGGTTTTAATGTTATCGAAAATGGGTTTTGATACAGGTATTGATTTGGGACAACTGGTTTCAGCCGTTGAGAAAGTGCAGGTTTTAACCGGCAATTGCTCGGGAGGACACTCGTTCCGGTGGTTGCAGGGTCAAAAAGAAAAAGGCTTGTTGTAGGCGCCAGTAGTACGTTGAAAGTAAATTTAATCAATCAGAGGTAGTTAATGGCATTTCGCTTGGGTGTGGATGTGGGCGGTACGTTTACCGATCTACTATTAATAAACGATGAAAGCGGTCAGACCTGGACGGCAAAAATACCCTCTACTCCCGATGATTCTTCTCGTGGAGTGTTAAACGGTGTCCAGCGAATTTGCGAAACATCCGGTGTTGATCCTCAGTTAATTGAGTGGGTGATGCACGGTACTACCGTCGCGACCAATGCGGTATTAACCGGGCGCGGTGCTCGGGTTGGCCTGGTGACTACTTCTGGTTTTAAAGATGTATTACAGGTTGCTCGATCCTTCTGCCCCGGTGGTCTTGGCGGCTGGGTAAGTTACGTAAAAAAGCCGCTGCTCGCACCGTTGGAATTAACCATAGAAGCTGAAGAGCGCGTGGGTGGAAAAGGAGAAATTGTCCGCGAGTTAGATGTGGATACATTACGCGTCGATTTGCGGAGGCTTCACGCTAAAGGAGAAGTCGAGGCCCTAACCATTTGTTTATTTAATGCCTACTTAAATCCGCTCAACGAGCAGTTGGCCAAACAGGTGGCGCAGGAAATTTTTGTGGGTATACCCGTGTCTATTTCCAGTGATGTGATTCCCGAAATGCAGGAGTATGAGCGAACCGAAACTACCGTAGTTAATTCTTACGTGCGCCCTGAAGTTGAAAACTATATCAATAATTTACAGCGCCAACTGACGGAAAAAATGAAGGATGTGCGCTTGTCGATTTTGCGTTCCGATGGTGGTTTAACTTCGGTTACTGGTGCCGCCGAGTCACCGGTTAATTTACTGTTGTCAGGGCCTGCGGGTGGCGTTGCCGGAGCAACGTATTTTTGCAGCAAGGGCGGTTTCGACGATATTTTAACTTTTGATATGGGTGGCACTTCTACGGATGTCGCGTTGATTCAAAACGGTCGCGCCCGCATTCGCCGTGAAACTCGCGTGGGCGATGTGGTGGTGCGTGCACCCTCGGTAGATGTGCGAACGGTCGGCGCTGGCGGCGGTTCCATCGCCTTTGTGCCCGAGCTAACCAGAGCGCTCCGAGTCGGCCCGCAGAGTGCTGGCGCAGAACCCGGCCCGGCAGCCTATTGTAAGGGTGGTACAGAGCCGACGGTGACCGATGCCAATGTGGTGCTGGGTTATTTGCCGTCGGATGTAAAATTGGGCGGAGAAATGCAGATCGATAAATCTCGATCTGTCGCCGTGGTGCAGAACATAGCCGACGCCATGGGTATTTCTTTAATGGATGCGGCCGAAGGTATCGTGCGCATTGTTAACGAATCAATGTTTGGCGCGTTGCGACTGGTGTCGGTGGAGCAGGGCTTTGACCCGCGAGAATTTGCCTTGGTTGGCTTTGGTGGCGCGGGGCCGCTTCACGCCAATGCGCTTGGTCAGTTGCTGAATTCCTGGCCGGTCATTGTACCGCCCAGTCCCGGAGTGTTGTGTGCTTATGGTGATATATCTACCCAGGTACAGAACGAAGCATCGCGCAGTTTTGTGCGCGCTTTATCCGAACTGAAGGTAGATGAAATATTACAGGAGTTGGGAAGTCTACGCGCACGCGCGGCGGAGCCTCTAAATCGCGATGGTATTCCAGAGGCCGAGCAGGAAGTGGTGTATCAGGCGGACGTGCGCTATGCCGGACAGGCCTTTCAGTTGTCGCTGGATTTTAATGAACAAAGTTTAAAACAGAAAGGTATTGCTGCACTGGTCGAAGAGTTTGATCGCGAGCATGTTCAATTATTTACTTTTTCTCTCGAAGAAGGGCACGAGTTGGTGATGCTGCGTGCCGTCGTGCGCGCGAAATCTGGAACGATTCCCTTGCTGCGAGCCGGGGAGAGCAGTGGCGACCTCAGTCAGGCGCGTATTCAGGACAGCGAAATATGGTATCAGGGGCAGTCTCACCCGACGATTATTTACGATCGCGATAAATTGGGGGCAGGGCAGTGTGTGGATGGGCCAGCGATTATTGTGGAAATGGATTCCACTACCGTGGTGTTACCTGACTTTACTGCTACCGTCGACACCATTGGCAATCTTCTGATCAACCCTGCGGAGAGCGTGTAATCATGACCGCGAAAATTATTGAAACAAATACAGCACCCTTCTTAAATCAGGATCTTGATACGGTAACGGTCGATATTATCGAAAATGGCTTGCGCAATGCCCGGGAGGAAATGGATGCGGTGTTATTTCGCACCGCAATGAGTCCCGGTATTCGCGAGCAGGGCGATTGCTTTCCGATGATTGCGAACCGGGATGGCAAGATGGTGGTTGGTCAATTCGGCTCATTTATTCACGGGTTTTTACAGGCCTATCAGGGGGATATTGAGGAGGGCGACATCCTCATTACCAATGACCCCTATATGTGTAATGGTGCGGTTAGTCATCTGCCCGACTGGATCGTGCTGTTACCGGTGTTTAAGGATGGCCGCCATATCGCGTGGTCGGCGATGTTTGGACATATGTCCGACAACGGTGGCATGGTGCCTGGTAGTATCCCTATCGGCGCCGAAACCATTTTTCAGGAAGGCATTCGCATACCGCCGACCAAACTTTATCGTCAGGGT
Source organism: Porticoccaceae bacterium (assembly GCA_036961295.1). Classification (GTDB taxonomy): domain Bacteria; phylum Pseudomonadota; class Gammaproteobacteria; order Pseudomonadales; family Porticoccaceae; genus JAGPUQ01. The sequence goes on from JBALVX010000001.1 coordinate 362,947, forward strand.
GTGCTGCAGAGCGATTTGCTCGAGTTGATTTTACACAACGTACGCACGCCGCAGTGGAATCGTTTTGATTTACAGGCCCTGGTGGCCGCTTGTCGCACCGCCGGGAAACGTTGTGTGGAGCTGGCGCAGCGCTTTGGTGACGATGTTTTTCATCAAACTATGAACGTGATGCTGGCTCGCAACCACATCGCGATGAAACGCATTATTGAAATGATTATTCCGGAAGAACCACGAGTGTTCGAAGATTATCTCTGTGACGATGGTGTGGGTTCAGGTCCCTACAAAATTCGTTGTAAACTCTGGCGCGAAGGTTCGCGGGCGATTTTTGATTTTGAGGGTACCGATCCACAGGCAAAAAGCTCAATCAATTTCTATCTCAGCGAAGAAATGTTCAAAATGTTTTTCGGCTCGTTTACCATCAATATGGTTGATCCCCATATCCTGTTTAACGATGGTTTTTATGATTTGGTCGATGTCCGAATCCCGGAGGGCTGTTTGCTGAAACCACAGTTTCCGGCGGCACTATCCGGTCGCACTCACGCGCTGGGCCGAATTTTCGATGTCCTGGGTGGGCTACTGGGGCAAAGCGCTCCGGAATCCATGAATGCCGCTGGATTTTCAGATAGCCCCCATTTGTTTTATTCCGGCTACGACGATAAAGGTGAGTGGTTCCAGCTATTTCAAATTGGTTTTGGCGGAGTGCCGGGACGTCCCGTCGGCGATGGCCCGGATGGTCATTCATTGTGGCCGGGTTTTACCAATGTGCCCAATGAATTTATAGAAGCTTATTTTCCCTTGCGCATTGAACGCTACGAAAACATTCCCGATTCCGGTGGTGCAGGTTTGCATCGCGGTGGTAATGGCTTGTCCGTCGCGTATTGTTTTCTGGCCGATGGTAAAGTGGCCATCCACGACGATCGCTGGTTAACCTATCCCTGGGGAGTTAACGGTGGCAAACCGGGTCTGCGCTCTACCAAGCGCCTGGTACGTACGGATGGTAGTGAGCAGTGGTTACCAGCCAAATGTGAGAATATTGTGGTGAATAAGGGCGACCTTCTGTACTTTAACACCTGGGGTGGCGGTGGCTGGGGTGACGCGTTACAACGACAGCCAGAGCTGGTGCTCCAGGACATAGAGCGCGGTCTGGTGAGCCAGCAGGGTGCTCGAGCTTACGGCGTCGTTATCGACGACGCGGGTGCAATCGATAGTGTTGCTACGGTGCAGTTGCGCGAGCAAATGTCCGTAGATCGAGGTGAGATTGAGACTTTCGATTTCGGCGGCAGTATTGAAGACATCAAGGCTCGTTGTCAGGCTGAAACGCATCTACCACCACCTCAAACACCGATATTTTCATCGAACACAGGTGGTCTTTAAGAGGAGAGAAGCACATGTTAGATTCTGTTCATCATATCGCTTTTGTTGTAAAAAATTTGGATGCGGCGGTCGCAAGTTATGAGAAACTATTAGATATCCCGATGTTCGAGCGCGGTCCTGTACCGGAACGTGGCGGTGAAATAGCGATTTTTAAATTGCGCAATACGCGTCTCGAATTAGCTTCTCCGACAGGGCCGGGGTTTTTACAGGACCTACTTGACAACAAAGGTGAAGGATTTTTCCATATTGGCTTTGGCGTCGACGATATGAGTGCTGCTGTTGATGAATTGCAAGGCAAGGGGATCAATATGAGCGGCCCCGAGAAAACGATTTATAAGGACTGGCGCATCGCTTATATAGACCAGTCAGATACAGCCGGCATTTATGCGCATTTAATTACTAATGATGCTGAATGAATAAGTAAGAGAAGAATAACCATGGTAGACAAGATGGCAGATGATAAAGATAAAAATTATGCGGGCGTCTGGGATAACCGGATAGGCTTTGGCAGGAAGCCGGCCTTGCTTGTTATCGATTTTATGAAAGGTTATACCGCAGAAGATTCACCTTTGTTCGCGCCAGGTGTAGTGACAGCTGTGGCAGAAAGCGAAGCGCTACTCGCCGTAGCCCGTGAATGCTCAGTCCCAATTATTCATACCATCGTGCGTTATAACCCGGTTACTTTTGAAGATGGTGGCATGTGGATCAAAAAAGCACCGGTATTAAAATGTTTGGTTGAGGGTAACCCCTATGCCGAAACCTGTGATGAAGTATTACCCATTGCGGGCGAAACCATTGTCACTAAAAATTACGCTAGCGCGTTTTTCGGCACGAGTATTGCCGCGACCTTAATCGCGCAGGGTATCGATACCGCCATAATGATCGGTTGCTCGACCAGTGGTTGCATTCGCGCCAGCGCTGTCGATGCGGTACAACATGGATTCCGTTCTATAGTGGTTCGTGAATGCGTCGGTGATCGGCATCCCGATCCCCACGATGCTAACTTGTTCGATATTGATTCGAAATATGGCGACGTGGTGAGCAAAATCGAAACTATTGAATACTTCAGGTCTTTGTAAACATAACAAAATAATTTTGGTAAGGGAGATAGCGCGATGAGTGAAAAGCTAACACAAACCAGTCGTTACGAATTTTCCGCTATTATTGATAGAGCGCCACTTAAGCTACCTAAGGGAGCGCGGGTAGCCGTTGTTCCCTATATTAATATTGAGCATTTTCCCGAAGATATTGCCGGCACAGCATTAGTGCCTGGCACCGCTGGTTTTACACCGGACACCCTCAATTACGGTTGGCGGGATTACGGCAACCGGGTCGGCCTGTGGCGTATGATGGAGATGATGGATAAATACGGTTATCGCGGTACGGTATGCCTTAACTCAGACATTATTCGTGAATATCCACGTATCATAGAAGAGGGAGAGAAACGCGACTGGGCCTGGATTGGACACGGCATTAACAACGCTCCCGCCAATTTTCTCAGTGGGAAGGAAGAAGATCGGGAGCGTGAAATTATCGCCACCGTATTGAAGGAAATGGAATCGGCTCTGGGACGAAAAACCAAAGGTTGGCTAGGGCCATTTTTGTGCGAAACGTTTAATACGCCGGATATTCTTGCGGAGCTGGGTGTTGAATATCTTTGTGATTTCACCGCCGACGACCAGCCGTTTAAATTTAACGTTAAGAACGGTAACCTGATTTCTGTGCCTTATACCGTAGAGTTAAATGACATTCCGGCGATTATGAATATCGGTGTCAGCGGAGAGCAATTTGGCGATATGATTATCGACCAGTTCGATGTGCTGTATGAGGAAGGGCAGCACAACGCCAGAATTATGCCGATATGTCTACATACCTTTTTGGTAGGGCAACCGTTTCGGGCCAAGCATTTAGCACGAGCCTTTAAATACATTGCCGAGCACGACGATGTCTGGTTAACCACCGGCGATGAGGTTAACGACTGGTATCGACAGAGTTATATGTGAGTTGATTAAAAGTTGGAGAATATTATATATGGAATATTTTCGATTTATTGATTGTGATTAGTCATGCCTATCAAATGTTCACCTTAACTGGTCGCCAGTGTGTTTAGTCGACAGTAATAGGCATCTCGGTTCTATAAATAACCTGTTTTAACGAAAAGCTTGACTCTATGTTTCCAACACAGGGAATAGTGGTAATTTTATCAAGCAAAAATTGCTCATAGCTTTCCATGTCCGGCATGACGACGCGCAATAAATAATCGGATGTCCCCGTCATTAAGTAGCACTCCATAATTTCTTTGTAGCCGCTAATACGTGATTCAAAATCTTCGAGAGCAGTGCGGCCCTGATTGCTAAGGCGAACGGTGACGAATACGCTAATAGGTAAACCAACCAGAATGGGATCGACGATCCCGACATAACGTTTGATAAGCCCGTCGCGTTCCAGGGCCTTGACGCGGCGCAAGCAAGGAGAGGGTGATAAGCCGATTTTATCAGCCAGCTCTGTATTGGGTATTTTCGCGTTGGATTGAACATGGCGTAGTAGCTCGCAATCCGTCTTATCTAGCCTATATTTTGGCATAATCGGTTATTTAATGTTAAATATTAGTTAATAATTCTAAATTATATAATTTTATAGCTATATTTCGCAATCCCGTATTTTTTTCTTCAAGTACAATTACCCGGACGCTTTTGAAAATTGGCTTGCTTTGAGGAGATTGCCCCTATGGCCGCCTTATCTATTGAAGAGATGATTGACGACAAAAAGGAATGGATAGAGTCCATAGAGGATATACGCAGAACCTTTGGTGACGAGGGTGTCAGGGAGATGTTACACACCCTTCAGGATCACGCTTTAAAGCTAAACATTTCATTTAACGATGCAACGCTTAATACCGCCTACATCAATACTATTCCGCCGAGTGAACAACCGCAGTTTCCTGGTGATATCGGGATGGAAAAGCGGATAGAAAATATTATTCGTTGGAATGCGATGGCGATGGTGTTGCGAGCCCAGGATGAAGGTTCGGGCGTAGGTGGCCATATTGCCACCTACGCTTCTGCCGCAACCATGTTGGAGGTGGGCTTTAATCACTTTTTTCAATCTCAATCGGAGGATTACGGGGGCGATTTAGTCCTGCCGCAACCCCATTCGGCACCCGGTATTTACGCGCGAGCTTTCCTAGAAGGTCGTTTGACTGAGCAACAATTATATAACTATCGCAGGGAGCTGGGTGAAGGTGGCGGGCTTTCGTCTTATCCACACCCGCGGGCGATGCCAGATTTCTGGCAGATGCCGACCGCTTCTATGGGGCTATCGACGCCGTCGGCCATCTATCAGGCTCGGTTTGCTAAATATCTTGAAAACCGGGGTTTAAAACAAAATAGCACTGGAAAAATTTGGTGTTTTATCGGTGACGGTGAAGCCGATGAGCCGGAAGTATTGGGCACCATTAATATTGCCTCTCGAGAAAAACTCGACAACTTGGTACTGGTGGTTAATTGTAATTTGCAGCGACTAGATGGTCCGGTACGAGGTAACGGTAAGATTATTCAAGAGCTCGAACGATCGTTTCGTGGTGCCGACTGGAATGTCGTCAAGGTGATCTGGGGTTCCGGTTGGGACGGGCTGCTTGCGCAAGACCGGGAAGGCATTCTACGTAAGCGCATGGATGAATGTTTGGATGGAGATTATCAGCGTTATTCAATACTTCCAGGGAACATTCAGCGTGAACATTGGGTAGAAGGTAATCCCGAGTTGGAAGGGATGATGAACACGTTGACCGATGACGAAGTCAAGAACATAAAACGTGGAGGACAAGATTCTAAAAAAATATATGCGGCGTTCAAACGTGCCAGTGAAACCAAGGATAAACCAACTGTTATTTTAATCAAAACGGTCAAAGGTGACGGCATGGGGCCGACGGCTCAGGGTCGTAACACCGCACACCAAAAGAAAAATTTTAAACCAGAGGAACGTATCGATCTAGCTCGTAGTTACGGAATACCGATTAGCGACAATGCCGCCGCTGCCGCCGAACTTTATAAACCGTCTGAGCAGAGTGACGAAATTCAATATCTTAAAAATCGGCGGAATGAGTTGGGCGGCTATTTACCCCAACGTAAAGTGGAATGCGCTACTCTGGAGCCGCCCGTATTGGATTTTTTTGCCGATATTTTTAAGGGTAGCGATAAGAGGAATATATCAACGACGGCAGTGATTGTACGTATTTTAAGTAAATTACTTAAAGATAAAAAATTAGGTTCTTATATCGTCCCTATTGTTCCGGATGAGGCTCGAACTTTTGGCATGGATGGACTTTTCAAAATGGCGGGCATTTATTCTCCGGAAGGACAAAAATATACTCCGGTGGATGCGGAAGCTTTGTCGTCCTATCGCGAGGCGAAAGATGGGCAAATTCTGCAAGAAGGTATCTGCGAAACAGGAGCGATGGCGTCGTTTATGGCGGCAGGAAGTGCCTACGCTATTCATAATGTACCGATGATTCCATTTTATATTTTTTATTCTATGTTTGGTTTTCAGCGCGTCGGAGACATGATTTGGAGCTGTGGCGACATGAAATGTCGTGGTTTTTTGCTAGGAGGGACTGCCGGACGAACGACGCTGAACGGTGAAGGTTTGCAGCATCAAGATGGACACTCGCATGTGCTTGCTAGCACGGTGCCAAATATGTTGAGTTATGACCCAGCCTTTGGTTACGAGATTGCGGTTATCGTTCGTGAAGGGATCCGTCGTATGTATACTGAGCAAGAAGATGTTTTTTACTATTTAACGGTCTACAACGAAAATTACCCGATGCCCGCACTACCCGATAATGAAGGTGTGATCCGGGGAGTGTTAAAAGGCGGTTACTGTTATCGTTATTCTAATGAAAATACGGGTGAGGTAATAAATTTACTCTCAAGTGGAGCGATAATGCAGCAAGTATTACGCGCGGCTGATCAATTGGAGGGAGTTGGATATAGAGTTAATATTTGGAGCATCACCAGCTTTACCGAACTGCAAAGAGAAGCCGAGGCCTGTGAGCGCTGGAATCGATTGCACCCACAAGAGATAAGCAAGGTGCCTTATCTATTGGAGCTTTTTGAAAACCAACAAGGCGTGTTTATTGCGGCCACTGATTATATGAAAAGTCTGGCGAGAGGCATTGCACCCTGGTTACCAGGGCGATACGAAGTTTTAGGTACGGATGGCTACGGTCTCAGTGAGTCACGGTCAAATTTACGAAATTTCTTTGAGGTAAGTACATCGTGCGTTGTACAAGCTGCCGTTTCGGCATTATTTCATTCTGGTTTAATTAATTCTGAGGAGTTAAATCGACAATTGGTCGTGCTCAAATTGGATGTTTAGCTGGCCCGTTTTAAAATGGAAAAATTAGCGTAATTTTGTTGCGTAGTTCTGAGGTTGAAAGACTTGTTCTGTGAATTAAAAAATTGATTTAATTAAATTGGTTATCTGAAAAAATATTAGGTTTGCATGAGGTTTTTTCGAATGAAAATCCATGCATGCAGAAGAAGTTTATTTTTAAAGGAGGTGATTGATACCGATATTCGACAGCATGCTGCATACCTTGCTTAAAGGTAAGGCATGCGGCGTATTCTCGAGAGTATTTCTGCGGAAACGCTTATTTGAAAATAAAGGTTACTTTCATGAGTGCCCGTATTCGGTGATGCCACCATCGTCTACCGAGACCTCTTGAGAGGAAACCCAGGGGCCTTTTGTATTATTTTAAGGTTTTATTTGCACATGCGATACCCGTGTGGACTGCGGCGTCGAAGCTTTTTGTTGAAGATGCTTTGATTTCCGTTACTCGTGCTACAGACATATGACTCTCCTGAGTGTTGATTATTGGTGGGGCAGTACCGCCAGGCCCACTTGTATTATGGCTGCAAACTCCAGAAAAGCCAGAGCCCGGTGTCGGTGGGCGATAGCTGGCTTAAATGACAATGTGTAAAGCCAGGTAGGGGGTTAAATTAAATATAAAAATCAGTAACTTAAATATCGCCATACCGCTGTAGTGGATGGCGTCGAACCTGTCTGTGGACAGGGTGAACCACTTGCCGTGAAAGCGATACACCCAGTCGTGGGCTGCTACAAACATCGCAAACCAAAAAAGTAACAGGCCATAATTGATAACAGTGCACCAGCCTAGCGTTTCGCGAAGGATTTCTACAGACATAGATATCTCTACAGACATAGGTGTCTCCTTATAATGTTAGCTGCTAAAAATAAGTTGGAGCCTTGAAACCAGTGCTTGAAGCCTTGGAACTTTGAAACCTTGAAACCAGGCTTAGTTGTGAATTAATCTGACTCGAAACGAGCGGCCTTTTAATTTTCCCTCACCTAATTTTTTCAATGCCGGTTTCATAACTTCACGGCTGACGGCAACATAAGCCCAGTTGTCTGCTAAGTAGATTTTCCCGACCTGACTACCTTCAATGCCATTTTCTCCGGTTAGTGCGCCGAGAATATCGCCAGCGCGAACTTTCTGTTTTTTGCCGCCATCAATTTGCAGAGTGTGCATGGCCGGCGGTGTCACGGGCTTATCGAGTAAGCTGAGTGAGGGCAGGGCCTCGCTACCGATGATGGGATCTATTTCAACATTGAGTAGGGCGAGCTTGTAACTTTCTTTGTCGTTGTACAAAGAGCAGGCGACACCCTTGTTGCCAGCGCGTCCGGTGCGACCAATGCGGTGAACGTGCACTTCAGCGTCGCGGGCAATTTGGTAGTTGATCACCGCGTCGAGTGCGTCGATGTCCAAACCGCGAGCCGCAACGTCGGTGGCGACAAGAACAGACGCACTTTTATTGGTGAAGCGTATCAGTGTTTGGTCTCGATCTCGTTGATCTAAATCACCGTGTAAAGCCAGCGCACTGAAACCGTGACGGATAAGTTCGTCAGCGACCTCCTGAGTTTCTTTTTTGGTATTACAAAATACCAGGGTAGAAACGGGACGGTATTTCATTAGCAGTAAGCGTACCGCTGTCATGCGTTGCCGGTCGTCGGTGACCTTGTAGAAGTGCTGCTGAATACTATCGTTGTCGTGACCTGAATCGACTTGCACCATGATCGGCTGCTTCATAATGCGCCTGGCGATGGATTGAATTTGTTTTGGGAACGTGGCGCTAAACAGCAGCGTTTGGCGCTGCGGGGGTACCTGCGCAATGATGGCATCCAGGGTGTCCTGAAAGCCCATGGCCAACATGCGGTCGGCTTCATCCAGTACCAGGGTGTTTACGGTATCGAGCTTCAAAGTGTTTTTACGCAAATGATCGTCGATACGGCCGGGGGTGCCAACAATAATGTGCGCGCCGTGTTCCAACGAGCCCACTTGCGGGCCGAAGGGTACGCCGCCGCACAAGGTTAAAATTTTAATATTGTGGATGGTTCGGGCTAGCTTACGCAGCTCATTGGCGACCTGGTCGGCGAGTTCGCGGGTTGGGCACAGTACCAAAGCTTGTATTCGGAAACGTTTTACATTCAGTTTTTCCAGCAACCCCAAACCGAAGGCTGCGGTTTTCCCCGACCCGGTTTTACCCTGGGCAATTACATCTTTACCGGCCAGAATATGCGGTAAGCTTTGCGCCTGTATTGGCGTCATTTCGGTATAGGCAAGTGTCGCCAGATTACTTATTAGCTCGGGGTTTAGCGAAAGCGATGCAAAACTACTTGGGTTCAAGGTGGGTGTCCTGTGTGATGCTGGAAATTGATAATGGCGGTAAATTACTTAAGGTATAGATTACTGAAGGTATAGATCGTTAAAGAGAAGAGCTTGTTTTTGAGCAACTGCCCCAAAGAGGCTGTATAGTCCCAGCGCCCACAATAACACGGTGACCCGATGAAACTCCTGATACGTAAGCTTGACCGCAGTACCACCGAAGCTGAACTTAGAGCATTGTTCTCGGCCCACGGTGTGGTGCAGTCTTGCACCCTGGTTTTGGACAAAGACACTGGCGCTTCCAAGGGCTTTGCCTTTGTTGAGATGCCTAAACAGGGGGAGGCCAAGGCAGCCATGAAGTTGCTCAATAACAAAGCTGTGGGCGAAAGTAAAATTCGGGTAAAAAGGGCGGAAAACAAACCGGATGCCAAGCCGGGCGCACCGGACACATCGGGTACAGAAACTTAAATTAAACCTTTACTAGCCGAGCTAGTTTAAGCGGTCAGGCCTTGCCGGTTAAACCGTTTATCGCCAAAGTTAGACAGATAGAAAGGCAGAGAGATAGAAAACATCAGTCGAGCAAAAACGCCAGATGGGCCTTATTAAACGCCTCTGGTTCCTCCCACTGCGGCCAGTGTGCACTGTGTTCTAGTACCACCATACGAGCGTCGGGAATCATCTTCATCCCTTGTTCCGCCAGCTCCACCGGTTGTCCCGGATTATGGCGGGTCCATAACACCAGGGTAGGGCACTGAATATCGCGCATCAGCTCCGGGTTAACCCAGCGATCACACCAGTCGTCGTCGATAACGCCACCCAGCACGCTCATCGCAATTTTGCCCATCACCGGAGCCATGCCAGGCTGCGCGTATACCGCATAGCGCACATCCACTAATTCATCGGTAATGGTTTTTTCCGGCTCCGCCATTAGCCAGCTAAGGCGGGCGCGAACCGCTTCTTTAGTGAGTTTTCCTGCGGCTTTTTTTGAGCGCTCTAAGGCATCGGCTAGCTCAGCTCGGCCCGTTGCGTTGGGCGGCATTAAAATGCCAGTGTTTTGCACCAGCTTAATGACCCGCTGCGGATGTTTGATTGCCGTCCAGGACGCGACCATTGCCCCGAGAGACTCTCCCGAAAGATAAGCTTTTTCAGCACCAATGGTGTCCAGAAATTTAATTAGATGATCGACAAAGTCATCCATGTTGTAGTCGCAATCGGGGCGGTCAGTGTAGCCGTGACCGATCATATCGATGGCGTAAACATGAAAGTGCTCTGCGTGGGCCGCGATGTTGCGGACATAGGCCTCCGCGTGACCGCCAGTGCCGTGCAAAAAAATTAGCGGAGGGCCGTCGCCAGCTTCTAGAACGCGGGTGCGAATACCACCGGCATTATAAAAGGTCTGTTTGTATTCGACGCCCATTAGATCAACCCAGATGCTACTCATTAGAACCCCTTGTATTTTTTGTAAGCGCTAGATAGTTTGCTAGATATTAAAATAGCAACGAGGCGGCAGTATGTACAGGTTGATTTGAGTTTGGGTGAAATGTCGGGGTGGTTTGATGCGGGATTAATCTGTTTTGTGCACGATAAAGTATCGTGAGAAAGCTGAATAAAAATGGCGGAGGGGCAGGGATTCGAACCCTGGGTGCCTCGCGACACGCCGGTTTTCAAGACCGGTGCATTCGACCACTCTGCCACCCCTCCGCGAGGCGGCAATTATACCGCCGCGCGTTGTGCTTACAAGTTGTGAATGATGAATAGTGTCAATTTTATGTTGGAAAAATTATAGGCAGCCATCTCTGGCTGCCTATTTGTTACAACAACTTATTTTGGCTCTATCTTTTTGGCCGTATTTTTTAGCTGTTAGCTGTTTTCGGTCGCTTGAGTTGCCGCTGCCCGCGGATCGTTAGCCGGGCGCTGGAAAGGTGACGGCTCGGCGATGACGGGAGCAGCACTGGTCGTGTCCAGTGGCGCAGAGTGTGCGACGGTTCCCGTAGACGAGATGATCTGCAACTCCTGAACTGGGGCAGGTTTATGACGTGGATCGTTTGAGGCCTTGCCGGTTACGCTAGTTTGAGCGGGCGCGACAGGGGTTTCTGCCACAGTTTCTACCAGTGGCTCGGCTTCAGTTTTCGCTTCGGCCTCGATTAGTTCTACTGGTTCGTCCTCTGTCACAGCATCGACTACGGTCTCAGGGGTGCTTGTTTCAATAGCAAACTCTTCTGTGGCAGGCGCTTCCGCAGGAGGTGCTTCAGCAAGCGTATTTTCCACGCCATCCACTGTGGCTATAGCTATTTCGTCGGGAGCAGGTTGCGAGCTCTCCGCAACGATTGCCGCCGGCAGATCTGCCGGGGCTTCTACCGAAGTAGTAACCTCCTGGGACGCTGTTGGCGCTTCAGAACTTGAGGTCAGTGTGCTGGCCGCCGCTATTACAGCGCCAGTGGTGGCGACTGCTGCTACCGCAGCTTCTGGCTGGTTCAGCGCGCTGAACTCTTCCGGAATGGCTTCGCGTTCACGGTGACGGCTAGGCTGACGACGTTGGCCTTCAGGGCGAGGGGTCGGGCGATTCGCTTCTTGCGCCGGAGCTTCGTTGCTGCGTTCCTTAGCTACCGGAGACTCGCTTTTTTGGCCATCGTTGGACTGATCGCGGGACGGCGACTGGGTTTGCTGGCGAGTATCTTTTTGCTCGTTCGCCTGTCGGCCAGTATCGGCCTGGTCAGTGCCCTGCTGAGCGGTATTTTGTTGAGCCGTATCTTGTTGCTCAGCGCTCTGCCGATTACCGGTGTTGCGGTTGTCGTTATTGCGGTTGCGATTCCGGTTGCGGCCGCCACGGCTGCGATTGCGAGTGTTGCCGTTGCCTTGCTCGCTGCGTTGATTGTCGCCGCTGGCTTCGTTCGCAGTATTGCCTTGTTGGCTACCTTGTTGGTTTTCTTGCTGGTTGCCAGATTGATTACTAGTTTGGTTATTAGTCTGGTTACTGGTCTGGTTGGCATTGCGCGGATTGCGATTTTGATCATTGCGCTGACCTCCGCGACCGCCTCTGCCACCACGGCGCCGGGCACCTTGTTTCGATCCGGTATTTTTGGGAGCTTCGGCCTTGGGGGCTTCCTCAGGTACAGCGGGGCTTGCGGCTCCAGTTAAGCTCGCAACGACGCGCTTAAACCAACCTGGTTTTGTCTTAGTAGGCGCCGCTGCTGCAACTGGCGGTGCTGCTTTGGGAGTAGCCGCAGGCGCTTGAGTTGCCGGTGGCAGGGTTTGTACACCCGGCTGTGGCAGCGGGGCGACGGGGCGTACTTGCGAGACATCGTCCTTTGACTCAACCGTCGTGGCTTGAGCGAGCTGATAGCTGTAGCTCTCACCGGCTTCGTCTTGTTCGCGAACCCGTTCAATCTGGAAGTGGGGTGTTTCCATTTCGGGGTGGGGCATGATGACGATGCGGATGTTGTGACGCTTTTCGATACCGGAAATTTCCGAACGTTTTTCGTTGAGCAAAAAGGTGGCTACGCTGACTGGAGCGACGACACGAATTTGCGAGCTGTTTTCTTTCTTAGCTTCCTCCTCTACCAGGCGCAGAATCGACAGCGACAGGGAGCGGGTGCCACGGATGGTGCCCTGGCCTTCACAGCGGGGGCAAACTTTGGTGGTGGTTTCTTCCAGTGAGGGCCGCAGTCGTTGGCGCGACATCTCGAGTAAACCGAAGCGGGAAATACGGCCAACCTGAACACGCGCGCGATCAATTTCGAGGGCCTGTCGAACACGTTCTTCGACCTTGCGTTGATTTTTGCTGGCCAGCATGTCGATAAAATCGATGACCACCAAACCACCCATATCGCGCAGGCGCAATTGGCGAGCGATTTCGTCGGCGGCTTCGAGGTTAGTGTTTACGGCAGTCTCTTCGATGTCGCTGCCCTTGGTGGCGCGCGAGGAGTTGATGTCGATGGAGATCAAAGCTTCAGTGATATCGATCACGATAGAACCGCCGGAGGGCAGTTTTACTTCGCGCTCAAAAGCGGTCTCGATCTGGCTTTCAATTTGATAGCGGTTGAACAGGGGTAAGCTGTCTTCGTAGTGGCGTACCCGGTTTTGGTAGTCGGGCATCACTTGTTGAACGAAAGCAGCGGCCAGTTGATAGGCCTCGACGTTATCAATAATGATTTCAGAGATATCCGGGCGAATATAGTCGCGAATCGCGCGAATAATGACGTTGCTTTCCTGGAAGATAAAATGTGGTGCTTTCGCCTGGTCGGCGTCGGCTTTAATGGTGCTCCACAGGTGGAGTAGGTAATCGAGATCCCACTGCAATTCTTCGGTAGCGCGACCAATACCTGCGGTGCGGACGATGACGCCGCCGCCTTCAGGGATTTCCAGTCCGCGCATCGCATCGCGCAGCTCGTTGCGCTCCTCGCCTTCGATACGGCGAGAAATGCCGCCAGCGCGAGGGTTGTTGGGCATTAGCACCATGTAGCGGCCGGCGAGGCTGATAAAGGTGGTTAAGGCAGCGCCTTTGTTACCACGTTCTTCTTTCTCGACTTGAACGACAACTTCCTGGCCTTCTTTCAGCACGTCGCGGATGCGCAGTTTGCCCTGAGCATCGGCGGGTCGTTTCTTGAAGTATTCGCGAGAAATCTCTTTCAGCGGCAGAAAGCCGTGTTTGTCCGAGCCATAGTCAACGAACGCGGCTTCGAGGCTGGCCTCGACACGGGTGATGACACCTTTATAGATATTGGCTTTCTTTTGTTCGCGGGTGCGGTTTTCGATATCGAGGTCGTAAAGGCGTTGGCCATCGACCATCGCCACGCGCAGCTCTTCGGGCTGAGTGGCGTTAATGAGCATTCTTTTCATGTGATCTGTCCTGCGTTAGAGGCCGTCAGTTGGGACGGTTTACGCAGAGACGTTTGCTAGGATTGGCCACCATCGGCCAAGCCACTACCTTAAGCCTTAGTCCGAGGACGGGGCCTGAGGTTGGTTGGAACACCCGTATGGTGGAGTGTTTCTTTTTGTCTTTTTTAGGATTTTCAGGGGGTTAACCTACAATAACAATCTGTAAATGAACTGATTCCTGGTTGTATTTTGGGGTTCGCGCCTATCGCAAACGACTGCTCTGTACACTTGATGTCTAACATTTAAAGATCAAATGCATCTCTCTAATACAACCTGACAAAACTACCTGCAATCTGTCTCTGTTTCTACCGCCACGCTGTTGGCGTGGTTTATACCGGGAACCCGTCCGTATGACTTTCTTCGTCTAACTCTGGCCGGGTGCCTGAATAACTTTGTGTCGTTTCAAATCGATTCTTTCAAACCGAGCATGTAGCTGTGACAACAGTTTCTGTCTAGAGTGCACACTAACGTGGGCAACAGTGGAAAGGCGCGCGATCTAGTTTCAGTGGGCTTGTCTCGAACAACTGGGTGCGGGAAGGGCCACTATCGGAGCGCGGGGCATCACAACTGGTCGCAATGTAACACTTTTAATTAACTCCTTCAATTACAAGAATAAATTATCGGGAGTGGCCGAAAAGTCTCGCAGGGGTAGGGGGCGAGGGCTTAACTTTGTTGGTGGTGCGGCCAAAATACCTTTTACCGTCGTGTAAACTGTGCGCCTTCCTGCCTCTCGTTATCTGGTGTTCCGTGCTGAACACCCCATAAGGGGTGGGCTAATCCAATCATTTTATCAGGTGGACCACCGTGAGCGTCGATGATTCTCAGTACGCAGCCGTCAGTTTCGTCGATATAGACTCGGAAACCGCCGGGCAGCGTATAGACAACTTTTTGCTAAGCCGTTTGAAAGGGGTGCCCAAGTCGCGGATTTACCGCTTGCTGCGCAAGGGGGAGGTGCGGGTCAATAAAGGGCGGATTAAGCCGGAGTATCGCCTGCTGGCCGGTGATCAGCTGCGTCTGCCGCCCATTCGGGTAGCGGAGCGGGGAGCGCCACCGCCCGCGAGCCAGGGGCTGCGTAGCGAGTTACTCTCCAGCATTGTTCGTCAAACTGATGATTGGTTGGTGCTCAACAAGCCCTCGGGCCTTGCCGTGCACGGCGGTAGCGGCGTGAGTTTGGGGGCGATAGAAGCTCTACGCGATATATGGCCGGACGCCAGACACCTTGAGTTAGTGCATC
This sequence comes from Porticoccaceae bacterium, assembly GCA_036961295.1. GTDB lineage: Bacteria > Pseudomonadota > Gammaproteobacteria > Pseudomonadales > Porticoccaceae > JAGPUQ01. Next base: position 378,114 of record JBALVX010000001.1, read on the forward strand.
GTCTGGATCGCGACACCTCCGGCTGTCTGCTGATCACTAAAAAACGTGCCGCCCTGAAGGATTTGCAGGAGCAAATGCGCGCTGGCTCCATCACCAAAAAATATTTGGCCCTGGTGGTTGGCAATTGGCCGAAGGGTTTGACCGTGGTGGATGCACCGCTACTAAAGAACACCTTGAGTTCCGGTGAGCGAGTGGTGCGTGCCGATAGCGCGGGCAAGGCGGCTGTAACCCACTTTAAGGTGCTTAAAGCCTTTGCCGAGTTTACGCTGCTGGAGGTGACGCTGGAAACCGGGCGCACCCACCAGATTCGCGTTCACTGCCAGCTTATGGGGCATCCCATCGCGGGGGATCCCAAATACGGTGACAAAGCCGACAATAAGACCTCCAAAACCCTGGGCCTGAAGCGGCTATTTTTACATGCGGCTAAATTAGGTTTCAAAGATCCGCTAACTGCCGAGCGTCTGGTCTGTGAAGCGCCCTTGCCCGAGGAGCTAGACCGGGTGTTGACGAACCTGCCGGGTGTGGGATGCTGATTTTCGATTGGGATGGAACCTTGTGTGATTCCATCGAGCGCATCGCACACTGTTTACAGCTTGCCGCCGATGATGAGGGTCTGGCTATCCCCAGCCTGGCTGAGGGTCGCGATATTGTCGGCCTGGGTATGCGTGAAGCCCTGGAGCAGTTATTCCCCGGTATTGAGTCGGACCAAGTGACCCGTTTGCGGGACAGCTACGCCACACACTTTGTGCGCGAAGATGCCGAGCCATCGCCGTTTTTCCCCGGTGCGCTGGAGGCTCTCCATGATTTCCGTGAGCAGGGTCTGGTACTAGCGGTGGCGACGGGGAAAAGTCGTCGCGGGCTAGACCGAGTACTCGCTAAGCTGGATATGAGTGATTTTTTCCACGCGACTATTTGCGCCGATGAAACCGCCTCCAAGCCCGATCCCTTAATGTTGAAGACCCTACTGGCAGATCAGGCGTTGGCCCCGCAAGCGGCGCTGATGATTGGCGATACGGTGTTCGATATGGCGATGGCTCAGCACATTGCCATGCCGCGCCTGGCGGTGAGCTATGGGGCCCACAGTGTCGAGCGTTTACTCGGCTACGATCCCATTGCCTGCGTAGATCACTGCGGGGAGTTTGCCGACTGTATTGCGGTTCACTATTCTTAAGAAAGAGCTATTGATCAGATTACCCGGCAGCCGGATTGCTCCAGTAATTGGCGTAGCCGAATCAGCGGCAGGCCGGTCAAGGCCGTTGGGTCGTCGCTGTGAATGGCTTCAAACAAAGCGATCCCCAGGCCTTCGGCTTTGAAGGAGCCGGCGCAGTCAAAAGGCTGCTCTCGCTCCAGGTAGCGGGTGATGCTGCTTGTATCCAAAGTCCGAAAGATCACGGTGGTGCTGACCACTGCGCTCAGTTGGGTTTGAGTGGCGCGGTTGAGCACGCAGACGCCGGTATGGAAAACCACGGTATTGCCCGACAGGTTGGTGAGTTGTTGGGCGGCAGACTTGGCATTACCGGGTTTGCCGTAAAGTCGGCCATTACAGGCAGCGGTTTGATCCGAGCCGATAATCAGGTGCAGTGGGTCGCTACCAGATTGTAGCTGGGTGTGTATGGCCTGGGCCTTGGCAATGGATAAACGCTCGGCCAAATGCGCCGGGTCTTCACCGGGATTTGCCTGTTCGTCGACGTTGGGCGCACAGTGCTCAAAGGCCAAACCAAAGCGCTCCAGTAGTTGCCGACGGTAGGGAGAAGAGGACGCTAAAGTGAGTTTCATCGGCTTATATCGCGATAGTTGTTAAAAGCTTGCGATAATGCGCTATTTTTCTTTGACAGATCAAGGCCATACGCCTAAAATCGCGCCGCTATGCCGATAGTCACACCTGAGTCATCGTTACCGCATACCGTTGATGTGTTTAAATTAGCGGTTCAGGGGGCTAGTTTGAGCGGTCAAATCGAATCCGCGCACCTATCTCGTTTGGGTGAAGTGGCGCCGGTAGTGCCTGGCAGTGTTCACGCAGAGCTTGAGTTTTTTATAGGTGATGAGGGTTTTGCCGAGGTGTCGGGATCGGTACGAGGCGAAGTCAGTCTGAGTTGCCAGCGTTGTTTAGGTCAGCTGTCCCAGGTCTTGAGTGGCGAGTTTACTCTCGGCGCGGTGCGCAAAGACGAGGATGCTGTCGGCTTGCCGAGGCGTTTGGATCCCTGGCTAGTAGATTCGGAAAGCAGCGATTTACACGCTCTGGTCGAGGATGAGCTGCTGCTGAATTTGCCCATTGTGGCCTTGCACCCGAGTGGGGCTTGCGAATCGGGCCTCAGGTTTTCGTTTGGTGAAGACGAGAGCAATATGGCAGGTAAGGAGGCAGGTAAAGACAACCCCTTCCAGATATTGGAGCAGTTGAAAAAACCGCGTTAGGTTAAAAGACTGAATTGAAAATTTTTTACTTAAGGTTTTAATCTTAAGGTAAGTGCAGAAGCTATAGCTAGTTATGGATAGTCATAGAAAGCCATAGAAAGTTATAGATAGATATAGACTGCCATTAACTAATTAATGGCAGCTTCATGTGTCAGCGTTTAAATGTGTTGAGTTTAAATGTACTGACTTACGACATTGCCGTTTAGGAGGCACCCATGGCCGTACAAAAAAGTCGCAAAACTCGCTCTCGTCGAGGCATGCGCCGCTCCCACGACACTCTTACCGCCGCCACACTGTCGGTAGATGAAGTCACTGGCGAAAAGCATCTCCGTCACCACGTAACTGCCGATGGTTTTTATCGCGGCCGCAAAGTAGTCGAAACCAACAACGACTAATATCGCTTCCCTTAAACTCATATTGCCGCTTTTAAGCGGGGGTATGAGAAATGGAATACGATGATTAGGGTTTTGCTTCGGCCTGTCCCGCTTTTTTCTATTGTTCGCTATCGGAATAGCTTTTCCGGTAATTGCGTGGTCGAATATTGGCTGTGCGCAGCCTTGTCCGGCGTTTGTCACTACATTAATAGCTACATTAATGACTGCATTAATTGCTCCATCAAAAAATATAAAAATAGTTCGTCGTTTCCTTTAATTAAACAATTATCATTTTTAATTAAACAATTGCCGCTTTCAACTAAACAAATAGCTAAACCAACAGGGTTGTTATCTTGAACGATAAACTTGCTTTACTGTTTCCCGGTCAGGGCTCACAAAAAATTGGTATGCAGGCTGATCTGGCGGAAAAATTCCCGCAGATTGGGCAAGCCTTTGGAGAAGCATCTGAGGTGCTGGGTTACGACTTGTGGGCCTTGTGCCAGTCGGGTGCCGATGCCGATATTAATTTAACTGAACGCACGCAACCGCTACTACTGACTGCCAGCACCGCAATGTGGCGCATCTGGCGCGATAGCGGTGGCCCGGTACCGGGTGTGGTCGCAGGACATAGTTTGGGCGAGTGGTCGGCTTTGGTGTGCGCTGGAGTGGTGGCCTTTGAAGATGCGGTTGACCTGGTGCGTTGTCGAGGTCAATACATGCAAGCCGCCGTGCCGGTTGGCGTCGGTGCGATGGCGGCCATTATCGGTCTTGCCGATGCTGAGATTGAGCGCTGTTGCGCTGAGGCTGCTAGCGCAGATGCAGGTAGTGTGGTTGCCGCGGTTAATTACAATGCCCCGGGGCAAGTGGTTATCGCAGGGCAAGCGGCAGCGGTGACGCGCGCTATAGAGCTGTGTAAGGCGGCGGGTGCCAAGCGTGCCTTACCTTTACCGGTGAGTGCGCCTTTCCACACGGAGTTAATGCGGCCAGCGGCGGAGCAGTTATCCGCAAAAATTGAGAGTGCGGTATTTTCCGCTCCCCAAATTCCCGTGATACACAATGTGAACGGGCAGGCGGAAGCCGACCCCGCAGCGATTAAAGCCTTGATGATCGAGCAGGTCTACAGCCCGGTACGCTGGGTAGACTGCATCGAGGCGGTGGCTGCCCGCGGTGTAGAAATCACGGTCGAGTGTGGAACTGGTAAGGTTTTGAGTGGCCTGAACAAACGCATTAACAAATCCCTCATCGCGTTATCGACGAACGATGTGGCAAGCCTGGAAAGCGCCTTATCAGGTGTTAACTAATATTGAAGTTTAAGTAAGTTTAAGTAAAGGGAGAAGCAGGATGAGTCAGCAGCAAGAATTGGAAGGTAAAGTCGCATTGGTCACCGGTGCCAGCCGCGGTATTGGTGCCGCGATTGCCGATATGCTTGGCAAGGCAGGAGCCACCGTTGTGGGCACGGCGACTACCGCTGAGGGCGCAGAGCGTATTTCGGCCCGCTTTAAAGAAAACGGTGTCGAGGGCTGTGGTATGGCCCTCAATGTCACCGACGTTGAATCGATAGCTACGGTGGTTAAAGCCATCAACGAGGAATATGGCGCACCCTTGATTTTGGTTAATAACGCCGGCATTACCCGCGATAATCTGCTGCTGCGTATGAAAGACAACGAGTGGTCAGACGTTATTGAGACGAATTTAAGCGCGGTGTTCCGGCTCTGTAAGATTTGCGCCAGGGGTATGACCAAGGCGCGCTGGGGCCGCATTATTAATATCAGTTCGGTGGTTGGTTCGATGGGTAATGCCGGGCAAGCTAACTATGCTGCCACTAAGGCAGGCGTAGCGGGCCTGGGGCGCGCCCTGGCCAAAGAATTAGGCTCGCGCAATATCACCGTGAATACCGTGGCTCCGGGGTTTATTGATACCGACATGACCAAGAATCTGCCCGAAGCCAATCGCGACGCGATGCTGAGTTCAATCCCTCTGGCCCGTCTGGGTCAGCCGGAAGAAATTGCCGCAGTAGTGAGCTTTCTGGCAGGTTTAGGGGGTGGCTATATCACCGGTGAAACCATTCAGGTGAACGGCGGCATGTACATGGGCTAAACCCTTAGCCCTCGAGTGTCAAGAGTATCCCGAATCGCGCGAAATAAACTGAATTAAGTAAAGCAGTTACGTCGGAGCGTTTTTTAGGTAAAATGCCCTCCGCAAATTTGGGGTATCGGGGTTAGGCAGGTTAATTCCGATAATGAAATGAAATAACTACAATTGGTACAAAGGAGTACTTTAGAGCATGAGCGATACACAAGAACGCGTTATTAAAATGGTTGCCGAGCAATTGGGCGTTAAGGTAGATGAAGTTAAGCCAGATTCGTCCTTTATCGAAGATCTGGGAGCAGATTCCCTGGATACGGTCGAATTAATTATGGCGCTGGAGGAGGAATTTGATACTGAAATTCCCGATGAAGACGCTGAAAAACTGGGTTCAGTAAAAGACGCAGTTGATTACATTGAGAAGAATTTGGGCTGATAAGCCTTTAGGCTTCCAGTCTTTTCAAGTCGAGCCATTACTTATCAGTAGTGGCTCGCGAGAGCCGCCGATGAGCATCATTGGCGGCTTTTTTATGTTTAGCCGACGCGAAGTGAGCAGAGGCTTTAATGACGCCAACACATGAGTGGGCTACTCTGGTATAGCTGCCAGGCATAGTTGATAATTTTAATATGGATTTTACTTTGACCTGGGTGAACGGCGAGGCTACGGATCACGTGGCAGTCGGTGACCGTGGTTTTAACTATGGTCACGGACTCTTCGAGACTATCCGTATAGCCGAGGGTGTCGCGCCGCTGTGGCCGTGGCACCAACGCCGTTTGTGCGCCGGTGCGACTGTGCTGGGTATTGAGGTGGACGAGCGGCGACTATCCCAGTATCTAACACAGGCCCTGGCTGCGGTCCCCGCAGAAGGGGTGCTCAAATTAACCTTGACTGCCGGAAACGCTAGTAGCGGATATCGCAATGTGCCGTCTGCGGCGGATAACACCACCTACTGCCTTCAGTTTCGAGCCTTGCCCGCGAAGCGTGCGCGGCTTCGCCTTCAGCCCTGCCAATATCGCTTGCCCGATAATCCTGCACTAACGGGTATCAAACATCTTAACCGCCTCGATCAGGTCATGGCGGCGCGGGAGTTATCCGCCGATCACGAGGGCCTGTTACTGGATAGTGAGGGTACGGTGATAGAGGCGCTCAGTAATAACCTGTTTTGTTTGCTCGACGGCACCTGGCTAACGCCAGACTTATCCCGTTGCGGAGTAAAGGGAGTGATGCGCGAATATTTACGCGCAGAAGTGTTCCCGGCTTTGGGTTTAGCCGTGGAGGAAGCTCGCTTTGGGCTTGAGGACCTGGCCCGCGCGGAGGCCGTGTTTGTGTGTAATTCGGTGCGGGGTATTGAGTCGGTATCGAGCATTGTCGGTTGTGGTGAATGGTCGTGTGTTGAGGCGGTGGAAAGTATTCGCGCGCAGTTGAACGCTCAGGTACCTTGCTTTAACTGTTAAGCTTTACCGGCCAGGTTTTCCGCCTGGAATTTATTTTGTACTGTGGGGAAGTATGTTGCGTCGCGTTAAAGTGTTTGCGTTCGGTGTAGTCGTGGTTGCTAGTGCAGTGACCTTATTTGCTCTGGACCGGGAGTTAAATCGGCCCCTCGTTTTCGAGCCGGATCAGTTGAGCGCGGAGGGGGCTTTTTTGTTGCAGGTTCCCAAGGGCCAAACCTTGTCTGCTTTGGTGGCTGATCTTAAGCGCCGCGAAATTCTCAGATACGACCTGCCTTTTAGATTATTTGTAAAACTCACCGGCCGTGGGAATATTCGTGCGGGGGAATACCACCTGTCCCGCGACGACACTCCGCTGAGTTTGCTCGACAAACTCGAAAGCGGTGAGGTAGTGCAATACCGTATTACTTTTCCCGAAGGCCTAACCTTGCGTGAGTGGTTAGCGCTAATGGCCGGGGACGAGGGTATTGAAGCCGAAGTCTCGAGGCCAGGTTTAAGTCAAATGGGCACAAGTGAAATTGCCCAACGACTCGATATCGAGCAGGCGAATCCGGAGGGCTGGTTTGCCGCCGACACTTATTACTACAGCGCCGGTGACAGCGATCTGGATATTCTGCAGAAAGCACATAGCGCCATGGAAATTTTACTGACGGACCTATGGCAGCAGCGCGCAGAAAACCTGCCCTACGACTCGCCTTACGAAGCCTTGATTATGGCGTCCATCGTGGAGCGCGAAACCGGCGTTGCCGCCGAGCGCGCACAAATTGCCGGAGTATTTGTGCGACGCTTGCGCAAGCCCATGCGTCTGCAAACGGATCCCACGGTTATTTACGGTTTGGGAGAGCGTTATCAGGGCAATATTACTCGGCGTCATTTACGGGAGCCGACGCCCTACAACACCTATACGATTGACGGTTTACCACCGACACCGATAGCCAATCCCGGTGCCGATGCGCTTGAGGCGGCCCTGCATCCGGCAGACGGCAGTAGTCTTTATTTTGTCGCCAAGGGTGATGGCAGTCATCAATTTTCAGCGACGCTGGCCGAGCATCAGGCGGCAGTGCGACGTTATCAACTGGCGGGTCGCAAGCGCACGGGCTATCGCTCCGCACCGGCTCAAGATCAATCGGAAAACGATAATGAGAGTCAACTATGAAGGGCGACGGGCGAGGTAGGTTCATTACTATCGAAGGTGGTGAGGGCGTCGGTAAAACCACTAATATCGAAACACTAAAACAGCGTTTACAGCACCACGGTATTGAGCACGGTATTACCCGCGAGCCGGGTGGCACCGAGCTTGGCGAAGCTATCCGCGACTTGTTGCTGCGCACGGATACCACCCCGCTGAACCCGATGGCGGAGCTGCTACTGATGTTTGCCGCGCGCGCCCAGCACCTGGCGACGGTGATCGAACCGCAACTGGCAGCCGGCACCTGGGTGGTCTGTGATCGCTTTACCGATGCCACCTACGCCTATCAGGGCGGTGGTCGGGAGTTGGGCGCTGACGCAGTAGCTCAGTTGGAACAGTTGGTGCAGGGCGAGTTGCGCCCCGATCTGACCATTATTCTCGATATCGATCCCGAACAAGGCCTGGCGCGAGCTCGGCAGCGCGGAGAGCTGGATCGTTTCGAGCAGGAACAGGCGGAATTTTTTGCTCGGGTACGCGCTACTTATCAGGCGCGGGCGCAAGCGGAGCCAGAGCGCTGTCGTATTGTTGATGCCGGGCGAGCGCTAGCCGAGGTGCAGGCCGATGTGGCTGCGCTTATCGATGGTTTTATTGGCAGTGCGGAATAGAAAGACAGCGCTAAATAAAATTGGATGAATTGAGAATTGTGGGTAACTAATGGAAGCAGATCTATCAACGATCCCGGCACCCGGGCTTAGACCTTACCCCTGGCAGTCTCAGCAGTGGGCTAAGTTGTTGCGCCTGGCGCAAACCGGCAAGTTGCCCCACGCCCTGTTGCTGTCGGGTGAGTCGGAAACCGGTAAGCTGGATTTTGCCCAGGCCGTGGCGCGTTACATGCTGTGCCGACAAACTCTGGGCGTCAACGATAATGCCAATGAGGCTTGCGGTGAGTGTAGGTCCTGTCTGTTATTGAATGCGGGCAGTCATCCCGATTTTTTATTGTTGCAGCCGGAGGAGCCGGGCAAGCAATTGCGCATCGCGTTGATGCGCAGTCTTAATGATTTTTCTGCCTCGCGCTCCCATCAAGGTGGTTGGAGGGTGGTGGTTATTGAACCCGCCGAAGCACTTAATATCAGTGCTGCCAACGCCCTGTTAAAAACCCTGGAAGAGCCCGGCGAGCAAACCTTGTTGATGTTGGTTAGCCATCGCCCCGGTGGTTTGTTGCCGACCATTCGCAGCCGTTGCCAGGTAATGTCTTTCCCGCCAGCGTCTGCCGAGCTTGCTATGCCGTGGCTCCATGCGGCGGAGGATTCGTCTGCGAGCGATAAAAAAGCCACAGCGCGAATGGCGCTGGCTCTGGAGCGCGCCGGCCAGCGACCGCTGCGAGCCTTGCGCTACGGTGAACAGCAAATGGCGGATAGCATCGATCATTTTGAGAGCCTGGTGGAGGGAGTTGCCTCGGGTGAAGTGTCCCCACTACAGGCGGCGGAAGACTGTAGCCGGCTAGAGTTTAACGAGGCGTTGACCTGGTTTGCGCGCTTGCATGTGCAACGTTTGCGCACGCAGGTGGAAGATAATGAGCGCCTCAGCGCAGGCTTGCTAGCTTTCAATGATCGCCTGACCCAGGCGACACAGCGCTTGCTTAGTACCTCGAACCTGAACCCGCAGCTGGTTTGGGAAGAGTTACTAATGGACTGGAAGCGGGCTCGGTTGGCAAATTCTTAATGTGATGCTTAGCGGGTTAACTAAGTCGCTAGCCGCTAAATTGATAAATATGATAACCTTAACACTCAGTGTTTATCCAAAATAACAGGGATCTTCCGATGCATTGGGTATTCGCAGTAGGTGCTAAATCATGAAAGCGATGGGCGGTAATCTGAGGAACGGTATCCTCAATATATCCATACTTGACACCAATGAGTTGTATTCCTGCTTTATGCCTTTTGTGGAAGGCGGCGGGTTGTTTCTACGCACCAATAAAGAATATACCCTGGGTGAAGAGGTGTTTGTCCTGCTCGAACTGATGGATGAGCCAGACAAAGTCCCGCTAACCGGGAAAATTATCTGGGTGACTCCGATCGGCAGTGGCTCTCGACCCCAGGGCGTCGGCATTCAATTTTCCGACGAGAATATTGATCTGTTCAGAAAGATTGAAGCGAGCCTGGCTGGGCTACTGGACTCTGATCGACCTACCTACACTATGTGAACAGTACCCTGTAATCAGTAATCAGTAATCAGTAATCAGTACTGTGCATCATTAGTTCGCCCATTTCATCGACGGCTTTTACGACTGTGTTAATAGACTCCCACTGCCATCTCGATCGCCTCGATCTCTCGCCCTTTGATAATTCCCTCGAACACCTGTTGAGCGATGCTCGCAGCCAGGGTGTCGGCGGGTTTTTGGCCGTGGGAATCGATTTGGAGTCCTCTCGTACTTTGATCAAGCTGGCCCGGGCTCACGACGACGTCTTTGTCTCCGTGGGCGTGCATCCTTTACAGCCGGATAGCTCAGATAGCTCGGAGGGTTCGAATCAAGCGGTGCAGCCTGATACTGCTTTGCCGGAAGCCGCCTTACCTGACACTGCTTTGCCAGAAATTGACACGCTCTTAGCGCTGGCCCAGGCTCCAGAGGTAGTCGCGATTGGGGAAACGGGGCTGGATTGTCACTACGGCGTCGACACTCTCGATTGGCAGCGACAGAGTTTCTTGCGTCATGCCGAGGCCTCTCGGCGCTGTCGCAAACCGCTTATCGTACATACCCGCGAGGCGCGGGCTGAAACTCTGGAGGTGATTCGCGCACACACCGACCCCGAAGTCGGCGGTGTGTTGCACTGCTTTACCGAAGACTGGGCGATGGCAAAAGCGGCCCTCGAACACAACTTTTATATTTCGTTTTCTGGCATTGTGACCTTTCGCAACGCAGTCGAATTGCGCGAGGTGGTTAAAAAAATCCCCCTCGATCGCCTGTTAATCGAGACCGACTCTCCCTGGTTAGCTCCGGTACCGTATCGGGGTAAATCCAACCTGCCGCAGTATGTGTCGGAAGTGGCGCGTTGCGTTGCCGAGTTGCGGGGGATGACTGAAGCTGAGCTTGAGGAAGTGGTTTGCGCCAACTTTGAGCGCCTGTTTGGAGTCAGCCTGGTGCGCAGGTAAGTGCATCATGTAGGCAATCAATACCTGCAATGAAGACCTGTTTAAGATCGTAATAATATCAACCATAGCAATCCCACAACTGTGAACGCGCCACTATGAAACTAAAGTTATCGACAATGCTCACCCTGCAAGATGCCATTAACTGCCAGGTACATCCGCAGTGGCAGCAGCAGGGTTTTACCTGGTATCGGGCGATTTGGGTGGAGTGCGCCGAACTGCTCGACCACCACGGCTGGAAATGGTGGAAGCATCAGGAAGCGGATGTGGATCAGGTTAAATTGGAGTTGATCGACATTTGGCATTTTGGTTTGAGTATTTTGTTAATCCAGGGTGTAGCCGCGGATGCTATCAGCACGGCTTTGCAGGACGGTTTGCAGTCCCCGGCCGGTGATTTTAAGGATGATTTGGAGCAATTTACCCAGAATACGTTGGCGACGAAGGATTTCGATATTCCCGGCTTTGCTCGTTTAATGCAGGGTATTGATCTGGACTTCGATGAGCTTTACAGCCGCTACGTGGGCAAGAACGTGCTCAATCGCTTTCGTCAGGATCACGGCTATAAAACCGGTACCTACGAGAAAATCTGGCAGGGCAGGGAAGATAACGAGTGGTTGGTAGACCTGTGCCAGCAGCTCGACAGCGACAGCGAGACCTTTCAGCAAGACCTCTATAGCGGTTTACAGGCTCGCTATCCCGCTTAGTTACGGGGCAGTCGCTGCCCAGTAGCTGTCCAATAACGGCGCAGCAAAGCAAACGGATAAAGAACGCAGCAAAGAAAGCTAGCAAAGAAAGACGGTAAAGCGTGAAATCCCGGCCTCGATCCGTATAATTGTCGGCCTTTAGGCTTCCAGGCCTTATTCCTCAACCCGGAGAAACTCAGTGAAAGCACCCGTACGCGTAACAGTCACCGGCGCAGCTGGCCAGATCAGCTATTCCCTTTTATTCCGTATCGCCGCTGGCGAAATGCTCGGCCCGGATCAGCCTGTTATTTTACAGCTGCTGGAAATCACCCCGGCGTTGGAGGCGCTCAAAGGTGCCGCTATGGAACTGGACGATTGCGCGTTTCCGCTGTTGGCTGGAATCGTCCAGACCGACGATGCGGCCGTGGCGTTTAAAGATGCCGATTACGCTCTGTTGGTTGGCGCGCGGCCTCGTGGCCCGGGTATGGAACGCAAAGATTTACTCGAAGCTAACGCGGCGATTTTCTCTGCTCAAGGCAAAGCGATTAATACTCACTCCAGCCGCAATATTAGAGTGCTGGTGGTGGGTAATCCCGCGAACACCAATGCGCTGATTGCCCAGCGCAACGCTCCAGACATTAACCCGCGACAATTTACCGCGATGACTCGTCTGGATCACAATCGCTCAATGACGCAGATTGCGCAAAAAGTCGGTAAGACCATTAACGACGTCACCAATATGACCATCTGGGGTAATCACTCCGCGACTCAGTACCCGGATTTACATCACGCCAAGGTTGACGGCAAAACCGCCATCGATCTGGTGGACCAGGCCTGGTACGAAAACGACTTTATCCCTACGGTACAACAACGTGGTGCCGCTATTATTAGCGCGCGCGGTGCTTCCAGTGCTGCGTCTGCCGCCAATGCCGCGATTTCGCATATGCGAACCTGGGCACTGGGCACGGCTGCTGGCGATTGGGCAAGCATGGGTGTCTACAGCGATGGCAGCTACGACATTACCAAAGGTTTGATTTATTCTTTCCCCTGCGTCTGTAACAACGGCGAGTGGGAAATTGTACAAGGCCTAAGCATCAACGAATTTTCACGGGCTAAAATGCAAGCCACGGAAACCGAGTTGAGCGAAGAGCGGGATGCCGTTCAGCATTTGTTGCCCTAGTATTGGCGCAAACGTAATAATCTAAATTGTTTCGGGAAAATTATGGCTTATCCTAAAGTGGGTAATTTGGCTCCGGCCTTCAAACTGCGCAATCAGCACGACGAAGTTATTTCACTGCGGGATTACCGGGATAAAAAGAATGTTGTCGTATATTTTTATCCCAAAGCCATGACCCCCGGTTGTACGGTGCAGGCCTGCGGTATTCGAGATTACAAAAAGGAATTTGCCAAACTCGATACCGTAGTTTTTGCGCTTAGTCCGGACCCGGTGGCGCGCCTAAAGAAATTTGAAGATAAGCAAAGTCTTAATTTTGATTTGTTATCGGACGAAGACCACGCCATTGCCGAAAAATACGGGGTTTGGGGCTTAAAGAAATTTATGGGCCGCGAATATATAGGAATTTTGCGCAGCACCTTTATTATCGGTAAAGATGGCCGTTTAAAAGAGGTGATGGGCAAGGTTAATACCAAAACTCATCACGATGATGTGGCAGGCTGGATTAAAGCTAATCTGGATTAGTGCTTGCCTGGATTGGTTGTAACGCTGATCCGCTTGTTTACATACTTACGTTACATAGCCACGTTATATAGTTAACTAAAGTAATTTTTTCACAAATAGAGGTATTCAATGTCTTTTTTTATTGCTTCCGCACTAGCCGCACCTGCCGCCGCTGGACCTTCTGAACCGAATCCGCTAATCACCATTGCTATGTTTGGTGGTTTGTTTGTTTTTATGTACTTTGTGATTATTCGCCCTCAGCAAAAACGTCGTAAAGAACATACCAATTTGGTGTCCAGTCTCAATAAGGGCGACGAAGTAGTAACCAATAGCGGTATTCTGGGCAAAATCAGTAAAGTGGAAGGTAACTTTTTAATATTGGAAGTTTCCGACACCGTGGAACTCAAGTTTCAGAAAGATGCTATCCATGCCGTATTGCCCAAGGGCACTATTAAGGCCATTGCCTAAATTTAGTTCTTCAGGCCTGATGATCGAATTGTTTAACTATAAAATGTTAAACAATTCGGTTCTTGTGTCTACTATCGGGTCTGCTGTCGGGGTTGCTGTCGGGATAGCATCGGCAGCGCAACAATATTTTTTCCTTAAGCTTGAGGGCGATCCTTGCCTGAGAGGATGCCCGAGATGAACCCGGTGGAGCTTCCCGCTCGCTTATCCCTGGCGCAAACACCAACGCCACTCCAGCCTTTATCCCGATTAAGTCGCGAGCTGGGCGGCCCGAATATTTGGGTCAAGCGCGACGATTTAACCGGCTGCGCAGTCAGCGGTAACAAGGTTCGCAAGCTAGAATTCACACTTGCACGCGCCCTTGCCGAGGGCTGTGATACCTTAATTACCGCCGGGGGCTTACAGTCCAACCATTGCCGCGCCACCGCTATTCTCGGTGCCCAGCTCGGACTTAAAGTTCATTTAATCCTGCGCCAGGAAGGTAGCGACACTACTTATCCCCAGGGTAATTTACTGCTCAGTGAATTAGCTGGCGCGGAAATTTCGATTTATTCAAAAACCGAATACCAACAAAACTCCCCTGCACTGTTCGAACAGTGGTCCCAGCATTATCGACAGCAGGGCGCTAAACCCTATTGCATTCCGGTGGGGGCCAGCGACGGCACCGGGGTGTGGGGTTATATCGATTGCGCGCGAGAATTACACGATGATTTTCAGCGCGCGGGTATTCAGCCGGCGGCGATTGTTCACGCGACTGGTTCTGGGGGCACTCAGGCTGGACTCACCGCAGGTGCGGCACTGTATCAGTTGGACTGCCCGGTCATCGGCATTGCGGTCTGCGACAACGAGCGCTATTTTCTCGACAAGGTAAGAGCCGATTTGCGGGAGTGGAGCAGCTTGTATTCGCCTGCGCTGGATATCGACCAACTTAATATCAACGTCAACGGCCAGTATGTTGGCCCCGGTTATGCCCAGGCCTCTGCCGAGGTATTTGATACTATTGTCTTGGCGGCGAGCACCGAAGGCCTGATACTCGATCCGGTTTATACCGGTAAAGGCTTCCACGGTCTGGTGACGGAAATCCGCAAGGGCCGCTTTAAGTTCGGCGATGATGTAGTATTTATTCATACCGGCGGGATTTTTGGTTTAATGGCGCAGGCCGAAATGCTCACTACCCAGAGCCGAAGTAATACTTGACTATGAAGCTTACTCGATAAACCTTAACTAATAGTCGGCAGAACATGAAAGCCGAATGAAAAACACATGAACAACAAGAATAAGACGACACGATGAATGCTATACAGCAGATTATTGATTTTTTAAACGGCTCGTTGTGGAACTATGTGCTGCCGGTCGCCTTACTGGGTTTGGGGATTTACCTCACCCTGGGCTTGCGTGGTATTACGCTGACGCATATCGGTTTTGCTTTCCGTCAGCTGTTTGGCCGCCGTAAAGTTAGTGAGCGTAAAATTGACGACCGCAAAGAAGACGAGGCTGAGTACGAAGGAGAAATTAGCCCCTTTAATGCACTGATGACCGCGATGTCGGCAACCGTGGGTACCGGCAATATTGCGGGGGTGGCAACGGCCGTCGGCATCGGCGGCCCCGGCGCTTTGTTCTGGATGTGGTGCACCGCTTTGGTGGGTATGGCCACCAAGTATGCTGAAGCGGTACTGGCGGTACATTATCGCGAGACCGACGAGCTTGGGCAGAAAGTCGGTGGCCCCATGTACTACATTCGTAACGGTCTCGGCGAACGCTGGCGCTGGCTGGCGTTTTTGTTTGCACTGTTTGGCGCCTTTGCCGGTTTTGGTTTGGCCAACACCGTGCAATCCAACACCGTAGCCCAGGTGCTGAGTAATAGTTTTAATGTGCCGACGACGGTAACAGGTGTGGTGTTGGCGGTATTGGTGGCGGCGGTTATTTTGGGCGGCATTAAACGCATTGCTCACGTTGCCGGTGTATTGGTGCCGTTTATGGCGCTGGCCTATATCATTGCGAGTGTCGCGGTGTTGGTGGTGAATATGGATGCCATTCCCGATGCCATTGTATTGATTTTTAAAAGCGCATTTTCACCGGTTGCAGCAACGGGTGGTTTTGCTGGTGCTGCAGTGATGGTAGCGATTCGCATGGGCGTGGCGCGGGGTATTTTTTCCAACGAGGCGGGGCTTGGCAGCGCACCCATTGCCCACGCGGCAGCAACAACCAACAGTCCGGTGCGGCAGGGCAGTATTGCCATGCTGGGTACCTTTCTCGATACCATCGTGATTTGCTCCTTAACCGGTCTGGTACTGGTATCCACGGGCGTGTGGAGCGGGAGTGAGCAGGGCGCGGTGATGACCGCCCAGGCGTTTCAGCAATCGCTGCCCTATGGCGATAAAATGGTCACGATTTGTTTGGTGTTGTTTGCCTTTACCACTATGCTGGGCTGGAGTTACTACGGTGAACGCTGTGCCGAATATTTATTGGGGCCACGGGTGATCCTGCCGTTTCGCCTGCTTTGGGTTGCGGGTATATTTGTCGGCACTCAATTGAGCCTTAAAATGGTCTGGGATATTGCCGACGTGCTGAATGGATTGATGGCTCTGCCTAATTTACTAGCGCTGCTATTGTTGAGCCCCGTGGTGTTCCGTTTAACCCGGGTGTATTTCGCTAAACAGGATAACGAGTGAAAAATCTGTCCGATAAACTGGTGATCGCGATTTCCTCGCGGGTACTGTTTGACCTGAGCGAAAGCCACGAAATATTCCAGAGCGAAGGCCTGGAAGCTTACTCGCGCTACCAAATCGAGCACGAAGACGAAGCCCTCAAGCCCGGAGAAGCCTTTCCCCTGGTGCAAAAATTACTACGCATCAACGATAAGTTGTCGGGGGATACCCGGGTTGAAGTAATTTTGCTGTCGCGCAATTCCGCCGACACCGGACTGCGCATTTTTAACTCTATCCAGCACTACGGGCTCGATATCAGTCGCGCCGCGTTTTGTGGTGGCAGTAGTCCCTATCGCTACGTGAGCGCCTTTGGTTGTGATTTGTTTTTGTCCACTCACGCTGAAGATGTTCGCAATGCCCTGAGCAACGGTTTTGCCGCGGCGACTTTGCTGCCCTCCGGAAAAAGTAGCGAGGACAGCGATGAATTGCGTTTCGCTTTCGATGGCGATGCCGTGCTGTTTTCCGATGAGGCGGAGAAAGTCTATCAGCAAGAAGGCCTGGAGGCCTTTGCCCGCAGTGAGCAGGAGTCGGCAAAACAAGCACTGAGCGGCGGCCCCTTTAAAAACTTTCTGCAAACCTTGCACCGCTTACAGGCGGAGTTCCCCCCCGAGACCGGGCCTATTCGTACCGCGCTGGTGACGGCGCGCTCCGCACCTGCTCACGAGCGAGTGGTGCGCACCTTGCGAGAGTGGAATATCCGTATTGACGAATCGCTATTTTTAGGTGGCCTCGACAAAGGCGAGTTCCTTAAATCCTATGGTGCCGACGTGTTCTTTGATGATCAACAGCAGCATTGCGAATCAGCCAGTTCCCATGTCGCCACGGGCCATGTTCCCCATGGTGTGGTCAACGAGGCTCTTAAAACCAAGGACTAATAAGGTTGAACCGGGCTTAATAATGTCGGCACATTGATGGCTTGGCAGCCATCACTTTATTCTGTAAAGTAATAGATGTCTGTGTTTTTATACCCACTCCATCAAGGGGATCGTCCGGCATGAAGCTCCAACAGTTGCGCTATATCTGGGAAGTCTCCCACCACGACCTTAATGTTTCAGCCACCGCACAAAGCCTTTATACCTCGCAGCCGGGTATTAGTAAGCAAATTCGTCTGTTAGAAGATGAGCTGGGCGTAGAGATTTTTTCCCGCAGTGGCAAACATCTCACGCGGATTACGCCTCCAGGGGTAGAAATATTAAAGATTGCCGGAGAAATTCTTGGCAAAGTTGAGAGCATCAAACAACTCGCCCAGGAACACAGCTCCCCCAATCGGGGCAGTCTTTCTATTGCCACCACGCACACCCAGGCGCGTTATGCCCTGCCGAAAGTGATCGAAACCTTTATTGCCAAATACCCCGATGTGTCGCTGCACATGAACCAGGGTACGCCGGTACAAATTTCGGAAATGGCTTCAGAGGGCGGCGTTGATTTTGCCATCGCAACCGAGGCGATGGAGTTATACAGCAACTTGTTGATGATGCCCTGTTATCGCTGGAACCGCTGTATTTTAGTACCGCGCGATCATCCCCTGTGCCAGCCTTCGGAGCTCAGTATTGAAGACATCGCCAAGTACCCGATTGTGACCTATGTGTTTGGTTTTACCGGGCGCTCAAAACTGGACGAGGCGTTTCGCAGTAAGGGCCTGGAGCCGAAAATCGTGTTCACTGCGACAGATGCCGATGTCATTAAAACCTACGTGCGTTTGGGCCTGGGTATCGGCATTGTGGCCCACATGGCCTACGAGCCGGAAAAAGACAGCGACCTGGTGGCACTTAATGTAGATCACCTGTTTGAAAGCAGTGTTACCGGTATTGGCTTTCGGCGCGGCACCTATTTGCGCAGCTTTATGTACGACTTTATCGAGCGCTTTGCGCCCCATTTAACTCGGGACGTGGTGGATCAGGCCTGTGCTATTAGTGGTAAGGAAGAGTTGAATAACTACTTTGCCGGTTTTGAATTACCGGTGTATTAGTCGAGTTGAGAA
The DNA here is from genome assembly GCA_036961295.1 of Porticoccaceae bacterium. Lineage (GTDB taxonomy): Bacteria > Pseudomonadota > Gammaproteobacteria > Pseudomonadales > Porticoccaceae > JAGPUQ01. The sequence continues at coordinate 396,225 of JBALVX010000001.1, forward strand.
TACGTAAGTATTTATCTTTAAGCCCTTACCGGTATTGCTACTGCTATTGCTAGTGAAGCTTTGAAGTCTTAAAGTAGCATCCGTTTTTTTATCTTCTGGAGACAATTTGTGGAAATCGCGTGCCTTGATCTGGAAGGCGTATTAATCCCTGAAATCTGGATCGCCTTTGCCGAAAAAACTGGCATTGATGCCTTGCGAGCGACCACCCGCGATATACCCGACTACGATGTGTTGATGCGCCAACGTCTCGCGCTGCTCGATCAACATGGTTTGGGTTTAAATGAAATTCAGGAGGTCATCGAGACCTTAAGCCCGCTGGAGGGTGCCGTAGAATTTGTCGACTGGTTACGGGAACGCTTTCAAGTAGTGATTTTGTCCGACACCTTTTACGAATTTTCCCAACCCCTAATGCGACAACTGGGTTTTCCGACCTTACTGTGTCACAAGCTGGAAGTGGATAAAAGTGGCAAGGTAGTCGATTACAAACTGCGTCAGGTCAATCCCAAACGACAAGCAGTCCTGGCGCTAAAAACCCTGTATTACCGCATTATTGCCGCCGGTGATTCCTATAACGACACCACCATGTTGGCCGAAGCCGATGCCGGAATTTTGTTTATGGCACCGGATAATGTCATTGCCGAATTCCCTCAATTCCCAGCGGTACATAGTTACGAGGATCTGAAGCGGGAGTTTATTAAAGCCAGTAACCGAGAGCTCACGCTGTAAGCGCTTAAGCTTGCTGCTTTTAATTTACTGCTTCAAAGCCTTTAGCCAAAAAAAGCCTTTAGCTAAAATTTAGAGCCTTTAGTAAAATTGCAACCTTGGCAATGCTTTCCTGATACTCGGTTTCCGGGTCGGAGTCCGCGACGATGCCGCCGCCGCCCCAACAGTGCAGGCGCTCGCCATCGGCCAGCAAGGTTCGAATCACAATATTGGTGTCCATCCGGCCATTGGTGGAAACATAGCCAATGCTGCCGCAGTATAAAGATCGATTTAGCGTTTCCAGTTCGGTAATCACTTCCATCGCTCGTTTCTTCGGCGCACCCGTTATGGAGCCGCCGGGGAAGCAATGTTCCAATAAACTCAGCGCGCTTTCTTGCTCCCGCAATTGACCGGTAATCGTGCTCACCAGATGGTGAACGTTAGCGAAGCTCTCCAGCCCAAACAGCTTGGGTACGCGAATACTTCCGGGGCGACAGGCTTTACCTAAATCGTTGCGCAGCAAATCCACAATCATTAAATTTTCGGCGCGATCCTTGCTGCTGTTGAGTAAGGTGATCGCGGCTTCCTCGTCCTCCGTCACCGTTTTCCCGCGGCGAATCGTGCCTTTTATCGGTTTGGTTTCGACGCTGCCGTTGGCGACTTTTAAAAAACGCTCCGGCGACAAACACAATACCGCGTGTCTATTTTCCTTGAGCTTATTTTTCTCTAGTCTTTTGTTCTCTAGCCCATTCGACTCTAGCCCATTCGACTCCAGCCCATCCCACTCTAAATAGGCGCTAAAGGGCGAGGGCAGTACATCGCGCAAGTGCTGATAGGCAAGCCATGGCTCGCCTGCGTAAGAGGCGCTAAAGTGTTGGGCGTAATTTGCCTGATAACAATCTCCGGCGGCGATATAGCTTTGAATACGAGCCACCGCGTCGAGATAGGCTGCTTTATCCGTGGACGGGGTGAAGTCCTTAGTCAGATGAAAGCCTGCTAGTTTGGAGGAGTCATTACTGGTCTTGTCACTACCGGCTTTTTGCTGTGCCGTTGCAGCAGCGCTGCTTAAGGCTTCTATCTCAGCTTTCAACGCTGCGGGGCAAGCCGGGTGGAACACCAACCAGGCCTGCCGAATTTGATGGTTGATAACCAGCGCCCAGGCGTAAAACCCGAGGCGCATATCTGGGAAATCAACAATGTCAGTAAGGCCCTTATCCAAAGCCGTATCTGTAGCAGAAAAATTATTTCCCGCCTGGTAGCCAAAGCTGCCGATTAAACCGCCGGTAAAGGGCAGGGCAGGGCTGTGGTCGCCACTTACTTCGGAGTATTGCTGCGCGCTCATTTCGTCGAGCAAGCGCTGGGCCAGCACAAAGGGATTTTCCTGGGAGCGCGATGAGGCGATATTGGAACCGCTGGTTCGGGTGACGCCTCCACGGCTTTCCAGCACTTGTAGTGGTGCAGCACTGATAATATCAAAGCGTCCTTGCAGCGAGCGCGGCTTGCCACTGTCCAGCCACACCGGGTTGGGCAAATGTCGAATAGTTTCGAACAGCGCAGAGGTGTTTGTTGAGTAGGGGAAGTCCTGAATATCGGTCATGAATCTGATTTGCGGCAAGGTTAGTTTGGATTCGCTCAAGCTGAGACGCTTAGCCGATATTATGACACCAATACCGTTACGGTTTTTTCCGTATAATTTGCGGCTTTCCTACTGCTTGCTCGGAGCGAAGTAATGACTGATGTAAATCCCATCTCAAATCCAGACCTGACCCCAGATTTATGCGACAAGCACCCTGACCTGGTGCGAGTGCTCGAACCCATGCTGTCAAATTTTGGCGGGCGCGAAGCCTTCGGTGGCGAAATTGTCACCGTTAAATGCTTCGAAGATAATTCTCTGGTAAAAGAAAATCTCGGCACCCCAGGCAAAGGTAAAGTGCTGGTGGTCGATGGTGGCGGTTCGCTGCGTCGAGCCTTGCTGGGCGATATGATTGCCGAAGCCGCGGTAAAAAACCAATGGGAAGGCGTGATTGTTTACGGCTGTATTCGCGACGTTAGCGCTATTTCAGAACTTGAACTTGGCGTGCAGGCCTTATCGGCGATTCCGTTGAAAACCGAAAAACGCGGCATTGGCGATTACAATATCCCGGTGACCTTTGGCGGCGTAACCTTTACGCCCAGTGAATACGTCTATGCCGATAGTAACGGGGTGGTGGTGTCGAGTAAGGCTTTGTGACTTTCGAGCGCTAGGGTCCGCTCCTGCCATATTTAGCGCCTATCAAATCACGACTTAAAAGCTACAGTCTAAAAGCCACGATCTAAAAGTTAGACATTAAAATATTCCAATAATACTTTCTCCACCGCATCTGGCTGATCAACGTCGGCCAGATGCCCGGCCTTGTCGATCAATTCTATTTGAGTAGTACCGGCGATACCTTCGGCAAAGGCCTGGGCGTAGGAGGGTGGAATAATGCGATCCTCTTTGCCCCAAACCAATAAGGTGTCCTGGGTGATGCGATGCAGGCGTTTTTCTAAACCGCGATCTCCAAAGGGCCAAAGATAACGCGCAGCGGCTTCCATACCGCGATAACGCAGGATGTCCCATTCTTCCTTGTCGTTTGAATCTTCAGGTGCGGCAAAGGCTTCATCGAAAGCGCCTTCGCGGTGGCATAATAATTTTTTCTGTTCGGGAAAAATTTGCGCAAAAAAATCCGGCAGTGGTTCGGCATTGCGGTACAAACCAAAAGGCGCGATTAAGGCCAAACGCCCCACGCTTTTCGGTGAGTGGGCGGCAATGTCGGCCAGCAAACTGCCGCCGAGACAGGCACCAATCATATCGGCACCGGTGAGTCCGGCCTCTTCGATTAAATCCAGACAAGCGCAAATCCAGTCGGAGTTGTCATCGATGGATAAGTGGCTGGGGTCAGCGCCGGGAAAGCCCGGAAGGGACGGTACGATGACTCGATAGTGCTCCGACAGTGCGTCAAATAGCGGTAACCACCTGGGCCGTCCGCCAAGACCGGGTAAAAACCCAAGGGCTTTGCCGGAGCCTTTCTCCCAGACGCGGTGCTCGGCGCCGTTAACGATAACCGTGCTGATTTTAAGGCCATTTGAGTTCGTTGAATCACTCATGAGCGATCCTCCGTGGCGCGTTCTGCTACCGGCATGGGTTTCGGCCACCAGTGATGCTCCCACTCATCTTCAAAAATACCTTCGATTTGCGGTCGCACATGTTTGGCAAACATATCGGTGTTATAGGTGGCGAGGTCGCGTTTCATATTGCCGTATTGCAGCAGCACCATCAGGTTGCCGAAGTGTAAATCTTTGATGGCGGTGGTGAGTTTTTCCGCAACCTGGTCTGGCGAGCCAATCACCACAAAACCTTTTTCGACCATTTCTTCAAAACTGGGTGGGCCACCGCCGCCTTCTATTTTAGCGGCGCCGGCACCGGCGGCATCGGCCCCCGAGGTTTGCCCGGCGAGTTTGGCGACTTGCGATTGTGCTCTGGCGCGTAAGGTGGCTTCGGTCATATAACCGGGGGGAGCCACGTATTTCGGTGATACTTTTAAGGAGCGATTGTAAAAATACTCGGCGGGTTCGCGATATAAATCGAGGGCTTCCTGCTCGGTTTCGGCGACGCCCACAAATTGTAAAAACGCGGCGCGGAAGGGATTGGGTTCCTTGCCGAGATTTTCCATTTCTTCCCAGAAACCTCGCATGGTGGCTTGCCCGGCCAGATAACCGTAGTAGGATAAATAAGCGTAAACGTAATCCACATCGGCACACCAGCGCCAGGTTTCCACCGCGCCGCCGCCGGGAATCCACACCGGAGGATGAGGTGCCTGTAAAGGGCGGGGCCAGGGATTGACGTAACGCTGCTGATTGAAGCGGCCATTGAAGGCAAAGGGTTCTGTTTCTGTCCAGGTGCGCATAATCAGATCGTGGGCTTCGTGATAACGCTGGCGCAACTGGCTGGGGTTTTGCCCGTAGGCGTAGCAGGTATCCATCGGCGTACCCACCGGGAAGCCAGCGATTAAACGACCGCCGGATAAGCAGTCGAGCATGGCGAATTCTTCGGCGACGCGGGTGGGTGGGTTGTACAGCGCCAGGGAATTGCCCATCACGCAAATCGCGGCGTCTTTGGTGGAGCGCGCCAGGGTTGAGGCCAACAAGTTGGGCGAGGGCATCATGCCGTAGGCGTTGGAGTGGTGTTCGTTAACGCAAATGGCGTCGAAACCCACGGCGTCGGCGTGTTCGAGTTCGCTGATAAAGTCGTGATACATATGGTGGGCTTTGCGGGGGTCGAAAAGTTTGGAATCCACGTCGACCCAGACGGATTCATGCTTTTCGGCAAAATCTTCTGGAAGATCCATGTAGGGCATCAGATGGAAATACATCAGTTTCATGATTACGCCTTTCTTTCGTTATAGATAGTTGCGTTATAGATTATTGTTATAGACTGTTATCGATATCAAGTTCCCAGGACGAGTAAATTATAGCGCGGGCTCGAAAACCGTGCAAACCAGGTTTAGGCGATAATGAGTGTCTAGTTTAAAGTGCTAGGTTTAAGGTGCAGCATTATAAAGTACGTAAATATACCGATAATATTAGAGAAACGTAATGGAACTATCTGAAGCGGTTAAGCAGGACATTGAGCGAGGTCGCAAGGTGAGCGCGATAAAAAGATTGCGTCGAGAAACCGGTATGGGTTTGAGGCAGGCAAAAGATATTATCGATGCTTATGGTCGCGGGCCTGCTTACCAGGGCGATTCGGAAGCGGCCCTCAGTCATCGTCACGGGGAAGGTGCTGAGCATGCCGACACGGATGCTCAATTGCGCTCCACGCGTAATAATCGCGTGGTGGCTATGGGTTCTACTTCGTTCGTCGGAAGTCTGATTAAATTTGTGATAGTGGCTGGAGTGGTATATTTTTTATTGAAGAATTTTTTCTGATAATAAAATATTTTTTTAACTTTGATGAAACGCTATTTTTTGGTACTTGCTTAAGGACTCCGTCAAACATTTTAAATACACCAATAAAAACAGCGTAGCGCCAAACATCTCCAGAAATTCTTCGGCAACCAGGAAAGGATGGCTAACGGTGTAGGGTTTAACATCCCATTGTGAAGCCAGATATTCGAATAAGCGTTCCTGCCCCTCTAAAAAATCGATACCAATGGCCAGCGCCCAGCACGAAAATGCCGAAAATAAAATAATTTTAAGTTTCCAGGTTGGCAGTTTTTTCCAGAGAAACAACGCGATATACAAACCCATAGCCGCGAAGATCGGTGCAAATACCCATTGCCATGAATAGGAAGGGAAGTGACTTTGCCAGTTGCCGAGGGTGGACAGCGTCTCGGGTTCCTCTAAAGCTCGGGCTACACTGCTGCCCACACGCTCGTGAATTTTAGCGGCGTCATCGGCAGATAAATAAAGATAAAAGCTGGATAAAATGCCCCAGCCCTTGGCGGAGTGAAAGCCACTTTGGTGATAGTGAACGGCGAACAGCGTTAGCAGCGTTAAGCCAACTGCGGCCATTTGTAATACTGAAAACCAGGTGCCGAGGCTTTGCTCGTGGGCCAGATTAAAAATTTTTCGGATCGAGGAGGCGTCGATCAGACGTGAGTAATTTAAACCGAGGTCGAGTATCACCAGAATCAGCTCTATGCTAATGCAGGCAATAATAATGCGTTTGGTAAAAGCGGGGCCATCTATGGATAAGATGGCCCCGCTGTGTTGCTCTGCTTGATTCAAGGCGTTTTAGGCCCGATCAAAAAGATTTGTGTAGCCCAAGGGATACGCTGGTTCTTTCGTATTCTCGTTGACTTAAACCAGAATCATATTCTTTGTACTCTATCACTGCGAGGCCTCTCCATCCCTCCCAGGTGGGGGAGCGTAAATATCGCTGTAAAGGCACGTCAAGCTCAAGATCAATTGAGTATTTGTCGTCTTCCAAAGAGCTGCCGCTATCACTGATTTGCTCGTCGTAGTCCTTGTTGCCCAGCTTGAAAGCCGTGTCCAGTACGATGCCATTATTCCACTCGTATTGGCTGCGTGCCACAACTTTCAATTTGTCGCGGCTATGATAATCCTGAAATTCATCTTCGTTGTTCTGGTAGTAAACTTTCAAAGAATACTTTTGCAGGCTGTCTGGCCGATAAGTGACTTTGGTAAAGCCGGTGGTGCGTGTCTGCTCAACGGTCTCGCCGAGTACGGTGGTGCCAGCGTTAGTTCTGGCAAAGCGGTCGTCGTATTCTCTGTCTTCGACGAGCGCTCCAACGCGCAAGCGCAAGGTGTCGCTTAACCTGGTTCGGAAGCTGATGTCGTAAATCCAGCTATCGTAATCGGAGTCAGAATCCCGGTAATCTTTGGTCTTGAACATCGCCCCCAATTCTATAGAGCTAGCGTCGCCTATTTTGAATTGAGAAAAAATTCGAGATTTTAATGTGGAGATACGTTGTTTCCCCGGCGTGATAAGCCCACCGTCGGTATCGCTGGTGACGAATTGCGAGTACTGAGGATCAATGGAGATACCGTAATCGATTTGCTCGCTATTAAATCGGAGTTCCATAAATCCAGAAAAGAATTTATCGCGGGCATCGGCTTCATTATTAAAATGTTTGTCCTGATAAACGGAGTTAATTTTAAATGTCCAGGGCGAACCGTCCGCCTGGAATTTATCCTTGTAGCCCAAATCCAGAACACCAAATAGTTCATCGGTTTCGTTAGAGGGGGAATAAAAAATATTGTCGTCCCAGCCCAGCCCATAGCCAAATTCAAACTCAGGTTCGTTTGCCAGGGCGCAGTGGGCAAAAAGCGCGGTGCATCCAATCAGGATGCACCGGCTCAGACGACCTTTAGTTGCGGTCATAGTCGTCATATTAGACATCACTCACTTCTTCACTTTGATCGTCTGACTGGTCATCGCTTTGATCATCGGACTGGTCATCGCTGCGGTCATCTGATTCGTCATCGCTACGATCATCGGACTGGTCATCTGACTGATCATCGCTTTGGTCGTCTGACTGATCATCGCTTTGGTCGTCTGACTGGTCATCGCTTTGATCGTCTTGAGCTTCTACTCGAGACTCGTCATCGATACTTTCGTCATCTGAATAGGCAAACGTGCTGCCTAGCGACAGTTGAAATACCATGCCAAACATTGCTAACAGGGCTAATACGGACTTCTTCATAATATTACCTCGATGGTTAAATAGGATCTAAATCTGTTTCCCTGACTTTGTTGTTACAGGCTGTGATTGCAGATAACGACTCAGGTTCGACTTAATGATGCTGAATTTACTTACTTAATCTTCCCTACTTAACCGACACCGTAGGTAAGATTAAGTCGAGGTGAAGTTTAACGTCTAAACCATTAAAAGACGTGAAGTGAGTCACACAAATAATAGATCGAGTGTTTTATCTGCGAGCCTTACACCTTGCGGAATTTATGAGATGATTCTCCTGGCTGATGCATATCCCGCATAGTATTTGTCTGCTGAATAAAGAAAGCTATTTATCTACCTGACTTACTTGGCTGGCTTACTTGGCCGGGCAGAGGAAAACATAAACAATGAGCATCAAGCGCACAGATTTGAACTTGCTGATCTACTTCGACGCACTACTGCGCGAGCGTAACGTCACCCGCGCCGCCAATCAGTTGGGCATTACCCAGCCGGCGATGAGCAATAGCCTGCGCCGCTTGCGGGAGTTGTTTGGCGACCCGTTGCTGATTCGCACTAGCGAGGGCATGAGCCCCACCGAGCGCGCGCTGGAGTTACAGCCCATGGTGCGGGACATTCTCGCCAAGGTCGAGCTGGCGGTGCAGCCCCAGACCGAGTTCGATGCCGCCTCGGCCAAGCGTATGTTCCGCATTATGGCCAGCGATTACGCCGAGTCCACCTTGCTGCCGTCCCTGCTTACGGCCCTGACCGCCGCGGCGCCGGGCATTACTCTCGACATCCTCAATCCCAGCGACGTTAGCCTGCAAGATGTGGAGCAGGGGCGGGTGGATATGCTGCTCAACCGCTTCGACGATATGCCGCAGTCCTTTCATCAGGTCACCGTTTGGGAAGATGATTTTTCCTGTCTATTAAGTCGGGAGAACTCACTGCTGGCGGGTTTCGACCTGGACAATTATCTACTCGGTCGCCACGTTTGGGTGAGCAAAACTGGCATGGGTGTGGGCGTGGGCATGAACCCGCAAGATGCCCAGCGGCTGGGCTGGGTGGACGAAGCACTTAAGAAGTTGGGCAAAACCCGTAATATCACCGTCTTTACCCGGCATTATCAGGTCGCCGCTTTGCTGGCTCAGCAACCGGATTTAATAGTAACGGTGCCCAGTCGCCTGGCGAACTTACAGCGTACTAACCCCGCAGTGGCGATTATGCCGCCACCCTTTGAGATTCCCGCCTTTGAACTCAAAATGGCCTGGAGCCCGCTGTTACAGCACAACCCGGCTCACCAGTGGATGCGTCGCCTGGTGCTGGAAATCGGTCGTGCGATCAACCATAAAAGTACTGGGGAAACGTAAACATCCTTATTTTTTAAATAAATAATGGGAATACAGTCTATACATTAGATAAATTCTGCTTCGACGACTAAAATGCCAGGCTTGCTGGTAGTTACACCCAAATTTTTGCGTATTTCGGAGACCAAAAACCATGACAGATCGCGTTCAACAAGGCGGATTACAGATAGCAAAAGCCCTTTACGAGCTGGTGCAAAACGACGTGCTGCCCGGTCTGGGTCTGCAAGCCGAAGCGGTGTGGGCGTCCTTCGAAGCGATACTCGATGACCTGGCGCCAGAAAATGCCTTGCTACTGGCAGTACGCGCAGACTTCCAGCAGAAAATTGACGATTGGCACGAGCAGCGCGCGGGTCAGCCCCACGATGCCGTCGCCTATAAAGAATTTCTTACCGGTATGGGCTATTTAATTCCCGAGGGCGATGACTTCAGCATCACCACCGAAAACGTCGATGCAGAAATCGCCACCATGGCCGGGCCGCAATTGGTGGTGCCGATTAACAACGCACGCTATTCCCTCAATGCCGCTAATGCCCGCTGGGGCAGCCTTTACGATGCTCTTTATGGCAACGATGTAATTGCCGAAGACGATGGCGCGACTCGTGGCCCTGGATACAACCCGCTGCGCGGAGCAAAGGTGATTGCTTACGGTCGTCAGTTTCTCGACCAGAGTATGCCGCTGGCGCAGGGCTCGCACGCCGATGCCACCGCTTATGCCATTCGCGATGCAGCTTTGGTAGTGACTCTAAAAGGCGCGAGCACTGCGGCTTTGGCCAATCCCGCTCAGTTGGTGGGCTACCGGGGCGATGCCGAACAGCCCACCGCGATTGTGCTAAAAAATAACGGCCTCCATGTCGAAATTCAATTTGATGCCAATCACAACGTGGGCAAGGATGATCTCGCCCACATTAAAGATTTACTGCTCGAAAGCGCGCTGACCACCATTCAAGATTGCGAAGATTCCGTCGCCGCCGTCGATGCCGAAGACAAGTGTCTGGCCTACCGCAACTGGCTGGGTTTAATGACTGGAAATTTGGTGGAGTCCTTCCGCAAAGGCGATCGAGTGGTCGAGCGCACCATGAACCCGGATCGTGTTTATACCTTACCTACTAAGGCAGGTGCGGACGCTTCACTTACAGGTAATAGCCTCACGCTGTCTGGCCGTAGCGTTATGTTAGTGCGCAACGTGGGGCACTTAATGACCACCGACGCAGTGTTAAACAGCGAAGGCAAAGAAATTCCCGAGGGCATGCTCGACGGCATGATCACCTCTTTAATCGCCATGCACGATTTAAAAGCCAAGGGCGGTATGCGCAACTCCAAAACCGGTAGCGTCTACATTGTAAAACCCAAAATGCACGGCCCCGATGAAGTCTCCTTCACCGTCAAATTATTTGCCCGTATCGAGCAGGCCCTGGGCTTACCCGCGCTGACTTTAAAAATCGGCATTATGGATGAGGAGCGCCGCACCACGGTGAATCTTAAAGAGTGCATCCGCCGTGCCAGCGACCGAGTGATCTTTATCAACACCGGCTTTCTCGATCGCACCGGCGACGAAATGCACACCAGCATGCAAGCCGGCCCGATGGTGCCCAAAGGAGCGATGAAACAGCAGCCCTGGATTAATGCCTACGAAGACTGGAACGTCGATATTGGTCTGGAGACGGGTTTACAAGGCAAAGCCCAAATCGGCAAAGGCATGTGGGCGATGCCGGATTTAATGGCCGACATGATGCGCGACAAAATTGCTCATCCTCAGGCCGGTGCCAATTGCGCCTGGGTGCCGTCGCCGACTGCGGCGACCCTGCATGTGATGCACTACCATCAAGTCGATGTCAGTGCCCGGCAGGACGAACTTAAAAGTCGTGATCGCGCCAGTCTCGACGATATATTAACCATTCCTTTGCTGGGGAATACCAAGCTAAGCGATGCAGATATCCAGCAGGAGCTAGACAACAACGCCCAGGGTATTCTCGGTTATATGGTGCGCTGGATCGATCAGGGCGTGGGCTGTTCAAAAGTCCCCGACATTCACGACATCGGGCTGATGGAAGATCGCGCTACCTTGCGTATTTCCAGCCAGCACATCACCAACTGGTTGTGCCACCGCGTGTGTTCCACAGAGCAGGTGATGGCGACCCTGAAAAAAATGGCCGCAGTGGTGGACCAACAAAACAGCGGTGACCCACTCTATCGCACAATGGCCGCAGATTTTGACCACAACATTGCGTTTCAGGCGGCTTGCGAGTTGGTGTTTAAAGGTTGCGAGCAACCCAGCGGCTATACCGAGCCCGTATTGCACGCCAGCCGCCGCCAGGCGAAAGCGCAGGTTGGAATTTAGCTTTCATTTGAGGTTTACTTTATTTAAGACTTATTTTCTTTAAGATTTAGACGCTTAAAGGTCCGGTTTTGATAACCGGGTGAAATCTTTGCGGTTCGAATTTCTGTGTTTAATGCCGTATTCTAATAATTAGGTCGGCAATCTTCGCAACTCCGGGTCGGGTTCACTGGCCTCCCATAACTGCACAAAATCTCCAGCCAGCTTTTTAGCCTCTAAGGGCGAATAAAGTATCGCGTAGCCAATATAACGGTCCGCTGTCTGTCGGTAGAGAATGCCGTGGTAATCCACGACCATAAATTCATTGTGTAGGGTTTTGGTACTGGGTTTTAGGCTGCGTATTTCGATATGGCTGGGCAAGCGGTGGTACAAATGCACGAGGCGATGACTGTCGCGGACTAACAAATGAGCGTCGCATACCAGAATTTGTACTTCGGCGTAGGGGTGCATTTTGGCAAATTGAAACAGTTGCTCGCAGAATTCGGCGCTGTCGTAAATATTGGGATCGAGCTTGTTGCTGAATATGCGAACCTGGCGCTCCGCACCCCTGAGTACGTTCAGGGCATATTCCTGGAAGGGCCCAGTGCCGTCGAGAGGCACGCGGTCCCGTTGTTCAGCAGAAATATCCGGCAGGGGTGGTTGCACCGCCGGTGATAAAAAGCGTTTTAGGGATAAGCTCATATGGATATGGGGAATACCCGCGTCCATAAATTCATCGCCGTCGGCTTCAAAGTGCATGCCCTCGTAAAAGGGCAGGGCGTGGATTTGGGAATTGAGTTGTACGCTGGCCAGGCCGATGTGGGCGGCATAGGCGATGATTCTGCGCATTAATGCCGAGCCAACACCTTTGTTGCGATGTTCGGCGCTGACCGCCATACGACCGATCTTATCGCCTGCCAGGCGGGCGCAGCCCATGACTTCTTCGTTGGGGCCGTAGGCAATCCAATGCACGGCGCTTTCATCCTCGGCGTCAAACTCTTCCGCTTCGGGCACACCTTGTTCATCGATAAATACCGGGCGACGGATGGACGCGAGTAAATCTCCGGAGGTTTGCCAGTTGGTTTGTTCTACGTCGATTGAGAAAAAGTCGACGCTTTCCATGGCGGCAACTTCTTCGTTGGAGAAGGTTGGTTTATCGCGTTCGTTCATGGTTGGTTTCTCCTTTTTTGTACACAGCTGGTTTTGGATGGGCTTGGTTTTAAATACAGCCAGGTACAGCGTGGTTTGCGATATGTCCTATTTATTTCCGGTCTATTTCCAGTAAGCGCCAGCTTGACGTAGACTTGCCGTAGAATCACTTATGTAGAGTCAGTAGCAGTACGATTTAAAAACCTTATTACAGAATAATACCCAGTATGGTGATGCCTATCATTATGTCAATCAAGCCTAAGCGCGCATTGCGCCGGATCAACGGCGTGTGTGTCAGCGGCGCAGTTTTATTACTAGCTCTGGCTGCCCCCTTGCTCAATGCAAACCAACCGGCGATTATCGATTATACCGATCGCTTTCACCCCGTCGTGAGTGAGAGCGGTATGGTGGTCTCGCAGGAGGCCCTGGCTAGTCGTATTGGCGCGGATATTCTCGCCCAGGGTGGTAATGCTATCGATGCCGCAGTGGCAACCGGGTTTGCGCTGGCGGTGACTTTGCCCCAGGCGGGTAATATCGGCGGTGGCGGTTTTATGATGATTTATCTTGCCGAAGAGAAACGTACTCTTGCGGTAGATTATAGAGAGATGGCACCCCTGGCGGCGCATCGCGATTTATTTCTTGGGGACGACGGTGAAGTCGATAAAAACAAAGCGCGCTACAGTCGTTATTCTGCGGGAGTGCCGGGCACGGTCGCGGGTTTGCTTCACGCGCTAAACAGCTACGGCACGATGTCGTTGCAGGACGTGCTTAAGCCGGCCATTACATTGGCGGAGCAAGGTATCCGCGTCACTCGATCTTTGTCGTTTTCCTTCGCCCGCGCCGAGCAACGCTTAAAAAGATCCCCTGCGTCTACGGCCTATTATTTTCTCAAGGATGGCTCCCCCCTGCCTGAAGGCCACCTTTGGGAACAAAGTGATTTGGCGGATACCCTCAAAAAAATCGCCAACACCAATGGCGAAGATTTTTATCAGGGCAGTATTGCCAAAAAAATCGTCGCACAAATGCAGGAGCACGGCGGCTTGATCAGCGCCGAGGATCTCGCCGCTTATAAAGTAGTTGAGCGGGAAGCCGTGACCGGCAGTTACCGAGGCTACGAGATTGCCGCGATGCCGCCGCCTTCTTCTGGTGGCGTACATTTAGTACAGATGCTGAATATACTCGAAGGCTGGGATTTAAAAGCATCCGGTCATAACAGTGCGGATTATTTGCATCGTTTAATCGAATCCATGCGTCGAGCTTATGCGGATCGCAGTGAATACTTAGGTGATCCCGATTTTAATCCGGTGCCGGTGGCTGAATTGACGGACAAGAGCTACGCCAAAAAATTACGCGACGGCATCAATTTGCAAAGGGCGACGGCATCTTCTGCCGTTAAACCCGGTTTAACTTTGCCCGAGGAAAGCCCGCAAACCACGCATTTTTCGGTGTGGGATAAGCACGGTAATGTGGTGAGTAACACCTATACCCTTAATTTTTCCTACGGCAGTGGTATCGCTGTAGCGGGGGCCGGGTTTTTGCTGAACAACGAGATGGATGATTTTTCCGCCAAGCTCGGTGTGCCCAACGCCTACGGTTTAGTGGGAGGGACGGCCAACGCCATTGAACCGCGCAAGCGGCCGCTGTCGTCCATGACTCCAGTGATCGTATTTAAGGAGGGTAAGCCGGTACTAACCACGGGCAGTCCCGGCGGCAGCTCGATCATTAATACCGTACTGCAAACCATATTGAATGTGGTGGATTTTGAGATGAACATCGCCGAGGCCGCAGCCCAGCCCAGAATTCATCACCAGTGGTTGCCAGATCAGGTGTTTTATGAAGAAGATATTAATGTCGATACGCGTGCACGTTTGCAGGGTATGGGACACACGCTAAAATCGTCTTCTCGAGTGATTGGACGCACGCAAACCATTAGTCGCGACGAGCGCTTTATTTATGGAGCCAACGATACTCGGTGGCCGGGTGGGGCGGCGGTTGGTTTATGACGGTAAAGCCCAATAAAATGCGTGAGCTTGTGGTTTAAAGTCAGACTATGGTTTAAAGCCATCTTAGAATTTTTTTGCTACCGAAAATATCAATGCACTCTGATTGGCGTTGTAGTTGTTGTTTATCACAGAGTTACCCCTAATATTAGTGTCAGAATAAGCTATCTCTAAGTCTAGCCCGGCAAAATTTTTATCCACTGCCAGGGAATAGTCAAAATATTCTTCAAAACCAAAAACGGCCAAATCCAGGGCGCTTCCAAATGAGTAACCGACATGAAAAGTGAGGCCTGAATTCATCGGCAAAGCCACTTTATAGTCAGCTTCGACGTAGCTATAGTCTTCACCCGCATTAAACGTGTCATTTGTATACCAATAAACCATTCGGAGGTCGTCGTAATCGACTCCCAGTACGACTTCATTAAAATTTACATTTGATTTAGTGCCGGGAATTAAATACTCATAATAGGTAAGGTCGTACGACAGGTTTTCACTCAACTGCTTGAAGTAGCCAATATATAGGTCGTGCTCAACTCGTTCTTCGTTGTCATATGGATCACTGGAGTGATAATAATCGAGGTTGCTTCCCCACCAGCCCACATAAAACCCTGACTTATGAAAGTATTCGATCCAGCCCTGTGCGGCAGGTTTTTCTCCTGATTGAGAAACACCCCGCGCGCGATAATCGTTAACCAGTGTAATACTCCCACCCAATTCCGCAGAGGCATCTGGCAAATGCAATGCCATCATTGTGAGGGTTAAACTGAGTAAATGTCTTCTCATGCGGGTAAGCCTAAATTAGATTTTTATGTGTTGGTGCCGCAGCGAATTATAATTCCAGTGATGGGTGATGACGATAGTTAATTATTTACCAATCTACCAATTGGCAGGATCAAGGCCATAGAATGTCTGCAACTGCTGATAAAGCTCTGGTAGCCTCTTCTTCATCTGTGTTGATTTTTCAAAAAACGATTCGGTGGCAACAGCAAAAAACTCAACGCCGGAAACAGCCCCATATTCATCAATGACCTTATTCTTTCCCCGTTCAACACGGTCAAGAAATTCATCATACTCCCGCGTTAACACCTCTGCCCATGCTTTGTAGTGGGCACTTTCCCGAAGCACAGGCAAGCCATCCATAACCCCGTTTTGTTCATCTAGCTTATGGGCAAACTCGTGCAGAACCACATTGTGGCCATCCTGCTCATTCTTAGAGCCTCGCATTACATCTGTTAAGGAAAGTACGATTGGCCCGCGATACCAGGACTCACCGGCCCGAGTGCTGTCCTTATGTACTTCCACCAAGCCGCTATAGCTGACTTGTTTTGCCACATAGGTGTTTGGATAAACCAGAATAGTTTTAAAACCAGGGAAGCGCTTCGTCCCTTTATTTACCAGCAGTATGCAAGCATTAGCCGCTATGATAAGCCGGGTCTCATCGGTGATTTCGAGGCCATCACAACCAACAAAGACTTTTTCATCAAGAAAATAATTGACACAACCCTGTAGTGTTTCACGTAACTCTTTAGGCAAGCGTGTGTACAGCGGTACATGGTTCTCAAGAATGGTAATGTGCTCAGGAGGAAGTGGCTCCTGGAAAAGCCGATTACGGCGGGCCTTCACTCTATATCGTTGGATTCCCCAAATTATTGCGACCAGGGCAAGGAAAATAAAAATCATTGAGGCTTGCAACGTGAGATCACCTTAAGGGTTAAAGTTGTGGTTCAGATTATATATGTTTAGTCGACGGCTCAGATGCTAGAGTAGTTTTCGCCCAAAAAGTGCTCCAATTATTGCTCTGAGAGCTCTAATCGCTTTCCGGTTCATCTCAATCCCTTATTTAGGCGCTATCGGATCACGAGAACGAGGCTGCTGATCTTGGAGGCTCGGAATCGCCGATAGCAATTGTTGGGTATAGGCATCCTTCGGATTTGCCCAGATGGTTTCGGTATCACCCTGTTCTACTAGCTTGCCTTTGTGCATCACCACGATTCGGTCGCAGAGATAGCGCACCACGGACAGGTCGTGGGAAATAAATAGCATGGTGAGCTGGTGTTTTGCTACCAGGTTTTCGATCAATTCCAGAATTTGTTTTTGGATGGTGACATCGAGGGCGGAGACGGGTTCGTCGGCAACAATAAACTCGGGCTTTACCGCAATGGCGCGACCGATGGCGATGCGCTGGCGTTGACCGCCGGAGAATTCGTGGGGATATTTTTTAATGGCGGTGCGAGCTAAACCTACATCGTCCATCAATTCTAGTACTTGTGGGGTGACGGTCTTGCGCGTTGCTAAACCGTGGTAGAGCAGGGGTTCGGCCAGGGTGTCGAATACGCTCATGCGCGGGTTTAAAGAAGCGTAAGGGTCCTGAAAAATCATTTGCATACGGCGGCGCAAGGTTTTGAGCGCGCGGGGTTTGAGGGTGGTCAGTTCGATATTGTCGTAGCGTATCTTCCCAGAGCTGGGCCGCACCAGTTGCAGAATAGAGCGGCCAAGAGTGGATTTTCCCGAACCGGATTCGCCCACCACACCGAGAATTTCACCCCGCTGCACGCTAAGGCTAATATCGTCTACTGCTTTTACGATGGTATTTTTACCGCCAAACCAGGTGTTTAAATGTTCGATTTCGATAAGCGGGGCATTACTTTTTGTGCTAGTTGTTGTGCTTTCTGGTTTGCTGCCGCTGGGGATGGCCGCTAATAACTCGCGGGTGTAGTGGTGTTGCGGTGCGTCGAAAATGCTTTTTGTCGGGCCGGTCTCGACAATCTCTCCGTCTTTCATCACCGCAATGTGATCGGCAATATCTTTTACTACGGCGAGATCGTGACTGATAAAAATCATCGCCAAATTGCGCTTGCGTTGAATCTCGGCAATTAATTCCAAAATCTGCGCTTGAATGGTGACATCCAGCGCGGTGGTGGGTTCGTCGGCAATCAGCAGGTGCGGCTCGGCAATCAATGCCATGGCGATCATCACCCGCTGACGCATGCCACCGGAAAATTGGTGGGGGTAATTGTTAAAGCGGCCGCGAGCTTGCTGAATACCCACCTCTTCCAGCAGGGCAATGGCGCGATCGCGGGCTTCGTGGCGAGAGCAATTTTTATGGTAGATCAGCGGTTCAATTAATTGCTCGCCGATGCTGAGGTAGGGGTTGAGGCAGGTCATCGGATCTTGAAAGATCGTGGCAATGTCCTGGCCGCGAATTTGACGTAATTGTTTTATCGGCAAGCTGAGTAAGTCCTGGCCATCGAAATCAGCGGTGCCGCTTTCGATACGCCCCGGAGGGCAGGGGATCAAGCCGAGTAAGCTATAACAGCACACGGATTTTCCGGAGCCGGATTCGCCGACAATGGCGAGGGTCTGACCGACATCGACGGAAAAGCTGAGGTCGTTCACCGCCTTCACAATTCCATTGCGGGTATAAAACCAGACGCTCAGATTATTTACTTCGAGAAGACTCACTAATCAGTCCTTGAGTTAATCTTTGGAGGCGCGAGGATCGAGGGCGTCGCGCAGACCGTCGCCGAGAAAATTCAGCGCAAATAAAGTAATGGATAAAACTAATCCGGGAAAAATTAGCAGCCAGGGATATTCTTCCATGGTTTCGACGCCGTAGGATATTAATACGCCCCAGGAACTCTGTGGGGGCTGAATACCGAGACCGAGAAAACTTAGAAAAGCTTCCAGCAGCATTACGTTAGGAATGGTCAAGGTGGTGTAAACAATCACCGGGCCCAGGGCATTGGGAATCAAATGGCGACGCATAATACGCCACGGGGATAAGCCCAGGGATACTGCGGCCTCGACAAATTCTTGCTGTCGTAACGATTGCACTTGCCCACGGACAATGCGTGCCATGGTCAGCCATTCCACCGCGCCAATGGCAAAAAATAACAACAAAATATTGCGGCCAAAAATCACCATCAGCAAAATAATAAAAATCATAAAGGGCAGGGCGTAGAGAATGTCTACTAAGCGCATCATCGTGGCATCGACACGCCCACCTAAATAACCGGCGATGGTGCCGTAAAGTACGCCGATCACTAGTGCGACCGCGGTGGCGATAAAGCCCACTGCCAGCGATACGCGGCCGCCGTAGAGGATGCGGGTGAGTAGATCGCGACCCAGAGTGTCAGTGCCCAGCCAGTGTGCGGCGGAGGGTGGGGTGGGGCCGAGTAGTAAGTCCTGATCTTCGTAACCGTAGGGTGCGATCCAGGGCGTGAGCAAAGCCAGTACGCAGAGCAGTATCAGCACGAATAATCCGGCCAGGGCCATTTTGTTTTTACGTAGCCGATGCCAGGCATCCTGCCAGAGGGACGTGCCCTGTTCGGCGTCGTGTACTTCCGCGTTTAGGTTTGTGGCTATGTCGGTAGATCCGGGGCTGCTCATTCGTTGGCTCCGGACTGAATAGATCCTTGTTGTCGACCGCGCAGTTTCGGATTCAGCCAGGCCACCGCAATATCGGAGAGTAAATTAAACACAATAATCAGCGTGGCGAAAAATACCGTGGTGCCCATAATTACGGTGTAGTCGCGATTAAATGCGGCCTGCACATAAAAGCGACCGAGGCCGGGAATTTGAAAAATGGTTTCCACCACAAAGGAGCCGCTTAATAATCCGGCAAAGGCCGGGCCAGCGAAGGCCACTACGGGAATGATGCCGCCGCGCAAACCGTGTTTTAACACCACCACCCATTCCGGTAAGCCCTTGGCGCGGGCGGTGCGAATATAGTCCTGGGACATGACCTCTAACATTCCACCCCGCGACAGCCGCGCCACATAGGCGGTATAGCCAGAGGCTAAAGTTAAGGCAGGTAAAATTTTGTCGCCGGGAATATTGCCCCAGCCGGAGACCGGCACCCATTCCAGACCAATACCAAAAATTAACATCAGCACGGGGCCCAATAAAAACGAGGGCAGGCAAATGCCGATCATCGCCGTAGACATGGGAATATAATCTTGCGCGCTATTGGGTTTGAGCGCCGCGACGACTCCGGCGGCGGTGCCCAGTAGCATTGAAATCAATAATGCGTAGATACCGAGTTCTGCGGTGGTGGGTAATCCCGAAAAAATTAATTCGCTGACACTGCGCCCGGGATATTTAAACGAGGGACCAAAATCACCCTGTAACAAATCGCCGAGGTAACTAAAGTATTGCATGATCACCGGTTGGTCGAGCTGGTACTTTATTTCCAGGGCTTTAAGGACTTCCGGTGGTACGGCTTTTTCCGCGCTAAAAGGCCCGCCGGGTGCCAGTCGCACCAAAAAAAACGTTACTGTAATAACTACCAGTAACACCGGGATGGCCTGTAATAATCGATTTAAAATAAAGCGGCCCATACTTATTCGCCCGCTTGCAGGTAGATGCGTTTGTACAGGGCGTAGTCGAGCAGGTTGCCGGGCATACCTTTGACACTGTGGTGGGTTAAGTGAACGCTGGTATAGAAATACACCGGGATAATCGGCAGTTCATCCAGCAAAATGGCTTCGGCTTCACGAAAATGGCGATAGCGTTCTTCGCGAACAGCAGCGGCAGGGGATTTATTTAGTACCAGGTCGTCGTAACGGGCATCACTCCAGCCGGTGCGATTGTTGCCGCCGTCTTTTGTCCACATATCTAAAAAAGTATTGGGGTCGACGTAGTCGCCAATCCAGCCGGCGCGGGAAATCTGAAAATTGCCGGAGCTTTCGCTGTCGAGATACACCTTCCAGTCCTGATTGTTGAGGGTGATGTCGATATTAAGTTCCCGCTTCCACATTTGCTGCACGGCAACCGCGAGTTTGCGGTGGCCCTCGCTGGTGTTGTAGAGAATTTCCGTGGTGGGAAAGCCTTCCCCGTTCGGGTACCCGGCTTCTGCCAGTAAGGTCCTTGCGGCTTCGGGGTCAAAGCTGAAACCATCTTCGGCGGTATAGCCCAGAGTGTTGGTGGGGGTAAAGGCGTAGGCCGGGATTTGTCCGCCCTTGGTAATTCGCTCAACAATTTGTTTACGGTCGATACTCATCGCCAGCGCGCGTCGCACCCGTTTGTCTTTGAGTTGTGGCACGGTAGTATTAATGCGATAAAAATAGGTGCCCAGATACGGAGAAACTCGCAGATGCTCCGGTGCCTTGTCTTCGTAGACGGCAATTTTATCGGAGGGCAGCGAGCCAGTAACGTGCAATTGCCCGGCGCGAAACATGCGCTCTTCGGTTGAGGCGTTTTCGGTGGGATAAAAACGTATGCCCTTGAGTTTGACCTGGGCGGCATCCCAATAGCTGGGATTTTTCGTCACGGCTACTACTCGGTTGAGATCCCACTGGCTAAGTACAAAGGGGCCGTTGCCGACAAAATTACCGGCCCGGGTCCAACGGCTGCCGCGCTCGGCGGGGTTGCCGAATTGTTCAATCGTGGCGCGGTGCACCGGGAACATACTGTAGTGGTCGAGTAATTGCAGAAAATACGGGGTGGGATTGGCCAGGGTGACTTGCAGGGTATGTGCATCCAGCGCCTTCACGCCCACCTGCTCAAAGTCGTCGAGCTTGCCGGTGGCGTAGGCCTCGGCATTGAGAATGGGGAAGTACATATAGTTGTAAAGGTTGCCCAGGGACGGTTGCAGGCCGCGCCACCAGGACCAGACAAAGTCCTCGGCGGTCAGTGGATCGCCGTTAGACCAGCGGGCACTTTCCCGCAGATAAAAGGTGTAAACGGTGCCTTCAGCGTTGATCTCCCAGCGTTCGGCTACTGCTGGAATAGGTTCTAAGGTGGCTGGATCTTTGGCAACCAGGCCTTCGAGCAGGGCGACGATAATATGGTGTTCGGGCACGCCGGTAACAATATGGGGGTCGAGTTCCTGGGGTTCGGAGCCGTTGCCCCAGTGCAAAATCTGCTCCCGGTTGCCGGCTTCGATATTACTTTCCCGATCACCGCAGGCGACCAGGGCCAGTGTAGCCAGCACGGCGAGTAGTAAGCGGGCTATATGGGAAAGCGTGTTTTGGGGAATGCTCTGGGAAAGCGTGCGCTGAGAAAGCATGCTCTGGAAAAAACCGATGGGGTGGAATAAGGCCTGGGCTTTAGTTGCGAGCATTGTGTTGTTATCGGCATCCGTGTGTGAGCTGAGCTACTAATAAATCGAATGATGGATAGTACCGGACAGTGGCTGCGGACAAAAGGCCGGTGCTACAGGTTGCATTGCTGGGGCCAAGCCCGGATAATCCGCGCCCGTAATGGTGGCCCCTGTCGGTTTCCCGCAGTGAACAATTGTGAACTCCGCCAGGCCTGGAAGGGAGCAACGGTAGCAATGACTTCGCGTGCCGGGGTCTGCTGGCAGGGGTCACCTCCAATCTTTCTGTATATTTTCCCTCTGAACCTACTCACTTGCGGCGAAGGCTAATGTTTCTTCGTCGTAATGGATTACAATGGCCTTTTTGGCAAGCAGCAATATCCGGTGTGTGTTGACATTATCCCGCAACAATCCGCTAACAATGCTTCAGTGTAGGTTAATCTCATGAGCTATCAGGTGCTCGCCCGTAAGTGGCGACCCCGTTATTTTGACGAAATGGCCGGTCAGGAGCATGTGCTCAAGGCCCTGGTCAATGCCCTCGATAATGACCGTCTCCATCACGCCTATCTGTTTACCGGCACTCGAGGTGTGGGCAAAACTACCATCGCGCGGATTCTCGCCAAGTGTCTGAATTGCGATCTTGGCGTCAGCTCCAAACCCTGTGGTACCTGCGGTTCCTGTATGGAAATCGCCGAGGGCCGTTTTGTCGATTTGATTGAAGTGGATGCGGCGTCGCGCACCAAGGTCGAAGATACCCGGGAATTGCTCGACAACGTGCAATACGCGCCGACTCGAGGCCGCTTCAAGGTCTACCTGATCGATGAAGTCCATATGTTATCGGGGCATAGTTTTAACGCCCTGTTAAAAACTCTTGAAGAACCACCGCCCCACGTTAAATTTTTGTTAGCGACCACCGAGCCGCAGAAACTGCCCGCCACGATTTTGTCGCGCTGCTTGCAGTTTAATCTCAAGAATCTCTCTCCCGAGCGCATTGTCGAGCACCTGAGTATGGTGCTTAAAGAGGAAAACATTCCCTTTGAAGAAGCCGCGCTCTGGGCTTTGGCGCGAGCCGCCAGTGGCAGTATGCGCGATGCGCTCAGCCTTACCGATCAGGCCATTGCCCACGGTAACGGCACCGTGGTGGAAGGCGAGGTCAGTGCCATGCTGGGCACCATTGATCGCTCTACGGTACTGGATATTTGCCGGGCCCTGGCGGCAAGAGACGGGGTTGAAGTATTGCGTCTGGTGGATGACCTGGCGGAACACTCGCCCGATTACGCCGCAGCGCTGGCAGATATGATCGGGGTTTGGCATCAGGTTGCCGTGGCGCAGGCCGTACCCGAAGCGCTGGATACCCACGGGGGCAATGCCGTCGAGTTATTAGCGCTGGCCAATAGCTTGAGCCGAGAAGACGTGCAACTGTTTTATCAAATTTGTTTACTGGGGCGTCGCGACTTGCCCTATGCCGGTGAGCCGCGTACCGGCTTTGAAATGATTTTACTGCGACAGTTGGCGTTTGAACCGATGGCGGCTGGGGCTTCGGTTCCTGCTGCGGCTGGAGCGGGTGCAGTAGTGAAACCAGCGGTCGGGGAGACGCCGGAACCGGTAAAAAAGTCTGAAGGGTCCGGGGTCAACCCGGACGTCAGCTCAGCAGAGCTACCTCCTCTGGATTCATATGCTGATGTTAGTACAGCGGTTAGTGCTGAGGCTAATACCGGTAGCGCTCAGTCCAGAAGCACTCAATCCAGCGCGCCAGCTACCAGCACGCTAGATAAGTTAGATAGGATCGCGGAAGCGCTACCCAAGGCTGAGACTTCAACTGCAAGTCCGAGTCCGAGTTTAAGCCCAGGCCCAAGCCCAGAAACAGCGACAGCCGCTAATAGCACCGCGTCCGATCCGAAATTAGCGCCGAAGTTAGAGCCCATTGCTCTGGCCGAATTCAGCCCCGAGCACTGGCGCGCGGTGTATAGCGGCCTAGCTCTGGGTGGTATTATTGAAAACACCGCAGCGAATTTAATTTTAATTAAACGGCAGGGCGCGGAGCTGTGGTTTCGTCTCGACGCCGATAACGACGCGCTCTACGACGAGGGCCACCGCGAACGTCTGGAAACGGCTCTGGTTGCGTATTTCGGTGAGTCGCTTACGGTCAACATAGACCGAGCGCAAATTACCTCAGCGCCCGGTGAGACCGCAGCGGAAACCCCGCGAGCAGCCCGGGAGCGCGAGCAATACGAACGGCAACAGGCCGCCATTAAAACCATGCGGGAGGACCCCGTGGTGAATACGCTGATAGAGCGTTTTAACGGCGAGTTACTTGAAGATACCATTTCACCTTTGGAGGAATAAGAGCGATGGAAGGTTTGAATGATTTAATGAAGCAAGCTCAGCAGATGCAGGAAAAAATGCAGAAGCTACAGGCGGAGGCCGCCGAGACTGAAGTCACCGGGGAGTCTGGTGCGGGTATGGTTAAGGTGGTGATGACCGGTCGCCACGATGTGCGCAAGGTGACTATCGATCCCAGCTTATTTGGTGAGGGTACTTTAACGGAAGATAAAGAAGTGCTGGAAGATTTACTCGCCGCGGCAGTTAACGATGCCGTGCGCAAAGTTGAGCGACAACAAAAAGATGTCATGGGTAGCCTTACCGAAGGTATGCAGTTGCCCCCCGGCTTTAAGATGCCGTTCTAGCTTATGTTTGGCAAAGTTATCGATGAATTAATCGACTCCTTACGTTGCCTGCCCGGAGTCGGCCCTAAGTCGGCTCAGCGTATGGCCCTGCACTTGCTGGAGCGCGATCGCAAGTCTGCCAGCCGCTTAGCCAACGCAATTGCCAACGCCGCAGAAAAAATTGGGCGCTGCGAATTGTGTCGTATTTTTTCCGAAACCAAAGAGTGCGAAATTTGCGGGAATCACCGACGCGAGCAACGCCAGCTCTGCGTGGTGGAGACACCAGCAGATTTATTCGCGATTGAGCAGTCCGGGAGTTACCGGGGCCGTTATTTCGTGTTACTCGGGCATCTGTCGCCGATTGATGGCATTGGCCCGGCTGAAATTGGCATCGACCAATTACTACAGCGGCTCAGCGACGAAGATATTGAAGAGTTGATACTGGCCACTAACCTGACGGTAGAGGGCGAGGCGACCGCACATTTTATCGGCGAGCGCGCGCTTGCTCTGGGTGTTCAGGTCAGCCGCATCGCCCACGGCGTACCTCTGGGTGGCGAATTAGAATATGTCGATGGCAGTACTCTGCTACATGCGTTTTCTTCCCGTAAGCAACTTTAGCGCGAAGCTCTTAAATCCATATATCGATACTAAAGTTATTGCTTAACTGATATCGAAAAACCAGGCCAATATTAATGTTCGCACAAGCTATGCCCACTCCCATTGTGATTGCCGACAACGACAGTTTGCGCGAATGCGTTCAGCAGTGGGCCGCTGCGCCTGCCATTGCCCTCGACACCGAATTTATGCGCACCGACACCTTCTACCCCAAGTTTGCCTTGTTGCAGCTCTGCGATGGTGAGAATGTCTGGTTGATTGATCCTCTGGGGGTGGATGATGTGGAGCCGATCAAGGCACTGCTACTCAACCCCGATGTGGTGAAAGTATTGCATTCCTGTTCGGAAGACTTGGAAGTGTTACAGATGGCTTTTGGTTGTCTGCCTGTCGCCCTTTACGATACCCAGGTTGCAGCGGCAATGACCGGGCACGGGTTTTCTCTCGGTTACAGCAAGTTAGTAAAAAGCCTGCTGGATGTGGAGTTGGATAAACACGAAACCCGTTCCGACTGGTTGCAACGCCCGCTGAGTGCTTCTCAGCATCAATATGCGGCGGAAGATGTGCATTATTTATTGCCGGTGTATCAGCGTTTGGTAGCTGACGCAGAAACTTTGGGGCGCAGCCATTGGCTTGCCGAAGAAATGCAAAATTTATTATCGGCAGCGACCCAGCGCACCCCGGACGAACAACAATACCGTCGTATTAAAGGCGCCGGTCGCCTCGACCCTCGCAGCCTGGCGATATTGCAGGTGTTGGCGGGTTGGCGCGAAACCGAGGCGCGGGCGTGCAATAAACCGCGAGGGCATATCGTTGCCGATAAAGAATTTTTGGAGATTGCTCAGCAGCAACCGGATGATATATCGGCCCTAAAGCAATTAGAGGATGTGCGTCACCGTGTGGTGCGACAGTACGGGGATAAACTTTTGGCGCTAAGCGCGAGTGTGAGTGACAACAGTGAGACCTACCCCGAGGCTTTTCCTCAGCCGCCCAGTAAAGAAGTGCGTCAATTGATTAAGGATTTTCGCGAGTGGTTAAATAATGCCGCCGAAGCCCGACAAATGGCGCCCGAAATACTGGCTAAGCGGGTTGCGCTGGAGAGCCTGGCGAGAAGCAAAGAAGCCGGCACCGTTGAGCTGCCGACAGCGCTGGCTCAGGGTTGGCGTCGCGAAGCCGTGGGCAGTGACTTACTTAGTTTTGTCGAGCAGGCAGGTTAAGGCTATGAATAAAACACCAGGAAAAAATACGCCAGAAGAAAGAAGACTGTGCAAAATTTACCGCAGCCCTAAGCAGTCGGGGATGTACCTCTACGTCAATCACGAGGGCGATCTAAAGCCGGTGCCAGAAGCCTTGTTAACTAAGTTTGGTAAACCCGAGCTGGCCATGCCCATAATGCTCGGCCCCGAACGCAAGCTGGCTCGAGTCGATATTGCCGATGTATTAAAGGCTTTAGAGGAGCAGGGCTATTATTTACAAATGCCGCCGCGCCCCGACCAATATATGGCAGACATGCGGCAGAAAAATGAAAAATTGGCGTGAATAAAACATTTTGGCAGACTAAATCCCTAAGGGAGATGGACGATGCCGAATGGGAAGCCCTGTGCGATGGTTGCGGGCGGTGTTGTTTGTTGAAATTAGAAGACGCCGACAGCGGTGACATAGCGTTTACCGCGGTGTCCTGTCAGTTGCTCGACGTAGATAGCTGTCGCTGCACCGATTACCCTAAGCGCAAACAGCTGGTGCCTGATTGTTTACAATTGAATCGCGACAACGTGGCTAGCACGGATTGGTTGCCGCAGACCTGCGCTTATCGGCTGGTCAACGAGGGCAAGCCCTTATTTGATTGGCATCCGCTGGTGTCGGGTAATGCGGATTCAGTTCACGAGGCGGGTATTTCCGTGCGTGGAAAAATTATTTCAGAAACCCAGGTGCATCCGGATAGCGTCGAAGAGTTTGTTATTCACTGGGTTAATTAGGAGTCGAAGCAATGTACACCCTGGAAAATTATCAGTGGGGGCTGGTGGCCTACTATATTGGCGCTCTGCTGATTATGGTGCCGGTGTGGCGCGTAACTCGGGTGCTACCCTGGTTTCCGGTGCGTTGGTTTTTTCGCGTGGTTTTTGTCGCCGCATTGCTGACCCCAATGATTGTCTATCGCGATATGGACTTTCTGGCCCCGGCCTGGGGCGTCGCCGTGTTTGAGATGATTTACCCGCAAACCGGTGAAGGCTGGCAGCGGGGGGTGTGGCCAATGGTGGTGGTCGGCTGTGTGTTATATGCACTGGTACTGGCTATCTGGCTGTTGATCCGACGTTGGCGAAATAAAAAGTTACCTGCGGGAGAAGTCCCCCATAAAGAACCCACCTTATCGGAAATGATGAGCGAGCAGGGTGATGTTAAGCAAGCTGGTGCTGATATCTAAGAGGCTTTGTATCTAAGCTCTGATATCTAAGAGGCGCTGAGATCAGTGCAAGGCACCTAACGCACGCCGTGCATACCGCGCCGCAGTAGCGGAGCAACCATCAGTAAAACCGCAGCTAAGGCGATTGCCAGCCAGCCCACCTTGGAATACACCTCAAGCGTATTAGCAAGAGCGACTTCGGCGTTAACGACTTTGCCATCAATAGTCTCCGCTCCCGTAAGACGAGCGATTTCCCCGGCGATATAACCGGCTCCGGCGGCGGCCAGAAACCATACCCCCATCATCATACCGACCACTCTGGGCACACTGAGTTTGGTGACTGCGGATAAACCCACCGGCGACAGGCATAGCTCGCCGCTGGTGTGTAAGAGATAAATCAGCACCAACCACCAGAGGCCAATCGACGTAGCGCTTTCCGCCTGGTTAGCACCAAACACCAGGGCCAGAAAACCCAGGCCGACCTGGAATATCGCCAGAGCAAATTTAACTGGCGTGGACGGTTCCAGATTATGTGTTGCCAGCCACACCCAAAGTAGCGAAAACAGGGGTGCCAGCAGGAAAATAAAAAACGGATTTACGGACTGGAATACCGAAGCGGGAATCTCCCCGCCAAGCATGTGCCTGTCCACGTAACGGTCGGCAAATAGATTGAGCGACGAACCCGCCTGTTCAAACAGCGACCAGAACACCACGGAGAACCCAACCAGCGCGGCGATCACCAACATGCGGTCTCGCTCCACGGGGGTACAGCGGGTAAAGGAATAAATTACCACTACCGCCAGCATAATGCCGCCAAAGCCCTGCAGGAGTTGACCAATCATGTCGCGATGTTGCATCAGTTGCCAAATCACCACTACGCCAATAGCACTGGTCAAATAGATTGCGCTTTCGACAGAAATAAACGGTAGTACACGGCTTTGTAGGCGCTCGGCAGAGGGCGGGTGAACCTTGTCGCCCAGGTGCCGCTGGCCTCGCAGAAAAGTCGCCAGGCCCACCAGCATACCAATACCTGCCAGGCCAAAACCGTAGGCCCAACCATAGGTTTCACCGAGCCAGCCGCAGAGGATGGTGGCGGCAAACGCACCGATATTAATGCCCATATAAAACAGGGTAAAACCACTGTCTCGGCGTGGGTCGCCCTGCTCATAAAGCGAGCCGACGATGGTCGAAATGTTGGCCTTTAAGAAGCCGACCCCGCTGATAATCAAGGCCAGAGAAAAATAGAAAATTTGCAAATACACCGGGTCGCGCACCACTCCGGCTTCGGTAGTGATGGCTGTGGGCCCTTCCAGTGCCATTCCGCCATGGCCGAGAACCAGCAAAATGGCGCCAAATATCACCGCTTTACGGGCGCCCAAATAACGGTCGGCGAGGATGCCGCCAATCACCGGCATCAGGTAGACCATGGCGGAATAGGCGGCAAAAATATGCGTGGCCTTGTCGTCGCCAAACAGGAAGTGCTTGGTGAGGTAGAGGATGAGCAGGGCCCGCATGCCGTAGTAGGAGAAGCGCTCCCACAACTCAGTCAGAAAGCACACCAGCAGGCCGCGGGGGTGGCCGAGGAACAAGACTTCAGTGTTGACGGTTGTTTGGCTCATAAACTTGAGTTCTCTGTGTCCTTCTAATCGAGATAGTTATC
Organism: Porticoccaceae bacterium; assembly: GCA_036961295.1. Classification (GTDB taxonomy): domain Bacteria; phylum Pseudomonadota; class Gammaproteobacteria; order Pseudomonadales; family Porticoccaceae; genus JAGPUQ01. The sequence goes on from JBALVX010000001.1 coordinate 425,292, forward strand.
CTAATCGAGATAGTTATCCAGATGCTTATCGAGATGCTGGGAAGCCGGAAACTTGGAAGCTGGCTGGCTTTTAACGTAAAATCTCCGGTTCCACACAATTTATCACAGATAATTCACCATACATCCAGGGGAGCATTATGCAATTTACCGGTACTGAGAGATACGTCGCCACTGACGACCTACAAATGGCAGTTAACGCGGCGGTAATTTTACAGCGACCGCTGCTGATTAAAGGCGAGCCTGGCACCGGTAAAACCATGCTGGCGGAGGAAGTCGCTACGGCTTTAGGCAAACGTCTTATCCAGTGGCATATTAAATCCACCACCAAAGCCCAGCAGGGTCTATATGAATACGATGCAGTGTCGCGCCTGCGGGATTCCCAGCTCGGTGGCGACAAAGTTCACGACATCGCCAACTACATCAAAAAAGGTAAGCTCTGGGAAGCCTTTGATGCCGATGAGCAGGTGGTATTGTTGATCGACGAGGTGGACAAAGCTGACATTGAATTCCCCAATGACTTGTTGCTCGAAATCGACAAAATGGAATTCCATGTCTACGAAACTGGTGAGCGGGTCGCCGCCAAACATCGGCCCATTATAATTCTTACCAGTAATAACGAAAAGGAGCTGCCCGATGCTTTCTTGCGTCGTTGTTTTTTCCATTTTATTAATTTCCCCAATCGGGAAACCATGTTGAAAATTGTCGATGTGCACTACCCCGGCATTAAAAAATCTCTGGTAGACGAAGCCCTCGACGTATTTTTTGACGTACGTAAAATTCCAGGCTTGAAGAAAAAGCCGTCCACCTCAGAGTTAGTCGACTGGCTGAAATTATTGCTTTCCGATGATATTCCCGATGAAATCCTCAAACAGCGCGATCCCACTAAAGCCATACCGCCGCTGTATGGCGCACTGTTGAAAAATGAACAGGATGTGCATTTGTTGGAGCGCCTGGCGTTTATGACGCGGCGGGAAGCTAAATAATGCTACTGAATTTTTTCTTTGCACTAAAAAACGGCGGGGTGCCGGTCTCCATCAAAGAGCTGTTAACGCTGATTGAGGCGCTGGAAAAACACCTCGCCTTTGGCGACGTTGACGAATTTTATTTGTTGTCTCGCACTTGCCTGGTTAAAGACGAGCGTTTCTACGATAAATTTGATCGGGCTTTTGCACTGTATTTTAACGATCTGCAAAGTCTGGAGGATTTTATTGAAGCGCTGATCCCCGAAGACTGGTTGCGTCAGGAGTTTGAAAAGAGTCTTAGCGACGAGGAAAAAGCCAAGATCGAAAGTCTAGGTGGACTTGAGGAGTTGATCAAAAAATTCAAAGAGCGACTCGAAGAGCAGAAAAAACGCCACCAAGGTGGAAATAAATGGATTGGTACTGGGGGTACGTCGCCCTTTGGGAACGGTGGCTTCAATCCGGAAGGAATTCGGGTCGGCGGTGAAGGCAAGCAGAAAAAAGCCCTGAAAGTGTGGGAGCAGCGGGATTATAAAAATCTGGACGACTCCGTTGAGTTAGGCACCCGCAATATTAAAATGGCGCTACGGCGTTTGCGTAAATTCGCTCGCACCGGTGCTGAGGAAGAGCTCGATCTGGACGATACCATCAGCAGTACGGCAAAAAATGCCGGTATGCTGGATATAAAAATGGTTCCCGAGCGCCACAATGCGGTCAAAGTACTATTGTTTTTTGATGTTGGTGGCTCCATGGATCCCTACGTGCGCACCTGTGAGGAGTTGTTTTCCGCCAGTCGCACGGAATTTAAACACCTGGAATATTTTTATTTCCACAATATGTTGTATGACTATGTGTGGAAAGATAATTTTCGTCGCTACAACGACAAAACCGAAACCTTCGATGTGTTGCGCACGTACTCCTCGGACTACAAAGTGATTTTTGTCGGTGATGCGTCCATGTCGCCCTACGAACTGGAAAGCGCGGGTGGTAGTGTCGAATACTACAATAAGGAATCCGGTATCGATTGGCTGCAACGCATGTCTGATACCTTTGATAAAATGGTTTGGTTAAATCCGGTGCGCGAGGATTACTGGGAACATACACCGACCATTAAACGGGTCAATACCTTGCTTGAAGGCCGGATGTTTCCACTTACCATGGGCGGACTTGAAGCCAGTATGTCGTTACTGACGAAATAAGGCCGTGACCTCCATAGTGACAGACGATTCCGCTAGCCAGGGGCTGGCCCCAATGGAACAAAAAGCAGAACAAAAAGCAGAACAGAAAACAGAACAAAAAATAGAACAAGAAATAACAGAAAAAATAGAGAAGTGCTGTAATCGCGATCGTTTTCGTTTGCGTCGGCGCTTGCAGAAGCTGTCCAGGCAAAATCCAGGCAAGCAGAGTCCAGGTAAGCGCGATAATGATCTAAGCAAACTGATAGCGGCAATTGAAACCTCCGTCGCTATCGCCGAATCTCGACGGGCGTATTGCCCTAACATTACTTATCCTGAAAACCTGCCGATATCCGAACGACGCGCTGAAATAGCAGAAGCGATAAGCGGGCATCAGGTGGTGATTGTTGCCGGTGAAACCGGTTCGGGTAAAACTACGCAACTGCCCAAAATTTGTCTGGAGTTGGGGCGGGGTGCTACCGGCCTTATTGGCCACACGCAACCGCGCCGTATTGCCGCGCGCACTGTCGCCAGTCGTATTGCCGAAGAGTTGAATTGCGAACTTGGTGAGGAAGTCGGTTATCAGGTGCGCTTTAGCGATCACAGCGGCGATAAGACCCTGGTTAAATTAATGACCGACGGGATTTTACTGGCGGAAATTCAAAACGATCGATTTTTATCTCGCTACGATACTTTGATTATTGATGAAGCCCACGAGCGCAGCCTCAATATTGATTTTTTACTGGGCTACCTCAAACAAATTCTACCGAAACGTCCCGATCTAAAACTGATTATTACCTCGGCGACTATCGACGTGGAGCGTTTTTCCAAACATTTTGATGGCGCTCCGGTGGTGCAGGTGTCGGGTAGAAGTTTTCCCGTGGAGATTCGCTACCAGGCACCGGTGGATAAAGATGATGATCTAATCAGCGCAACCATTGATGCCATTGAAGATGTACTGAGTTTGCCGAAGCGGGGCGACATACTGGTATTTTTCAGTTCCGAGCGGGAGATTCGTGAAGCCTCGCTGCGTTTGCGCAAACGTGATTTACGCGACCTTGAAGTTCTTCCCCTCTATGGGCGCCTGGGGCTGGCCGATCAGAATCGAGTGTTTCAACAGCATCGCGGTGTGCGTGTGGTGCTGGCCACCAATGTCGCGGAGACCTCGCTTACCGTGCCCGGCATAGTCTATGTTGTGGATACGGGTTACGCCCGCATCAGTCGCTACAGCTATCGCACTAAAGTGCAGCGGCTGCCTATTGAGCCAATTTCACAGGCCAGCGCCAATCAACGGGCGGGACGCTGTGGCCGGGTTGCGGACGGCGTGTGTATACGTTTGTACACGGAGCAGGATTTTAACAATCGGCCGGAATATACTGACCCGGAAATCGTGCGCACTAACCTGGCGGCGGTGATTTTAAAAATGCTGCACTTTCGTATTGGCGAGGTGCGCAGTTTCCCCTTTATTGATCCGCCGGATCACCGCTTAATTAATGACGGTTTTCAGTTATTGACGGAGCTGGGCGCAGTCGATCAGCATGACAAGCTCAATCCCGTCGGACAAATGTTGTCGCGTTTACCCATTGATCCTCGCCTGGGCCGGACACTTATTGCCGCTCAGCACGAAAACTGTTTGCAAGAAGTGCTGGTTATTGTTTCTGCACTGAGTATTCAGGACCCCCGCGAGCGACCTGCCGATAAGCGTCAGGCGGCGGATGAAAAGCATCGTCAGTGGCAAGATCCGGCTTCGGATTTTATCGCTTTGGTGAATTTATGGAATCATTTGGAAGTGCAGCGCGGCGAGCTAAACCGCAGTCAGTTCGATAAATATTGTCGCCGACAATTTCTGTCGCCGCTGCGGGTGCGGGAATGGCGAGAGTTGCATCATCAATTGCATCACAGTTGTCGTGAATTAAAACTCGCTGACAATGCGAAGCCCGCAGATATCTCTAGCATTCATCGGGCCTTGTTGACCGGCTTATTAAGCCGCATTGGTTTTCGTCACGAAAAACACGAATATCTTGGTGTGCGTAATAGCAAGTTCTCGATCTTTCCGGGTTCGGGCGTGTTTAAGAGTGGCCCGAAATGGTTAATGGCAGCGGAGCTAATAGAAACGACGCGGCTATACGCCCATTGTTGTGGTGTTATTGACCCTGAAAATTTGTCTGAACTGGCTGCGCATTTAGTCAAAAAAAGTTACAGCGAACCCCACTACCATGCGGCTAACGGTCAGGTGATGGCATGGGAAAAACAAAGCCTTTACGGTTTGGTGATTCAGGAACGCAAGCGGGTTAGCTACGGAAAAATTGATCCCCCCGTCGCTCGCCAGGTATTTATTCAGGCGGCGCTGGTGGAGGGTGCTTACGCTAAATCCAGGCATCCGCAAGCTAAAAAAGCTCCGGCTATAAAGGCTCTGGAAGGCAGTGCTCAGGGAAAGCAAGCGCAGCAAGGCAAAGCACAGAAAAATAAACCGCAGCAAAGTAAATCAGAGCCCGCTGAATTTTTTCAACACAATCAAAACGTGTTAACGGAACTACACGAACTGGAAGACAAGTTGCGCCGCCGGGATATTGCCGCCGATGAGCGTGAATGGTTTCAGTTTTACGGTGAGCGTCTACCCGCCGATATTATTAGTCTCGCTGCCTTTGAGCGCTGGCGCAAGATTGTGGAAAAGGACCAGCCTCGATTGTTGTTTATTGATCGCGAACGGCTGCTGTCTTATGCCCCTGCCGATAGCGAGGTGGCACAATTTCCGACCAGCATCGAATGGGAAGGGCACAGCTATCCACTGAGCTATCGTTTTGAACCGGGTCATGCTGACGATGGTGTCAGCGTCGATATTCCGGTGGCCATTTTGCACCAGGTTCCGGCCCATCTGTTTGACTGGCTGGTACCCGGCTTGCTGCGCGATAAATGCATCGAGTTACTAAAAAGTTTACCTCGCCCGGTGCGCAAACAATTGGTGCCGGTGCCAAATACTGTAGATAAATTGCTGCCGGGTTTGCTTGTCAGCAATGTTACTCTTACCCAGGCGCTGTCGAAGCAGATACAGAAAAGTAGCGGTATCAAGATTGATCCCAAACATTGGCAAGAGGATAAACTCGATAGCTTTTATCGCGTCAATTTTCGTTTACTCGATGAAACGGGTGCCTTGCTCGAGCAGAGTCGAGCCTTGGCCGAGCTGCGCCACAATTATCGTGGGGTAGTGCGGGATACCCTGGATGAGTCCCTACAAGATGCACTGCACGAGGGCTTACCGAACGCGCTTGAAACCCGAGGACTGACTAGCTGGAACTTTGAAGCCCTGCCGGAGTTGAGTGTGATTAGTCGGGGCAAGCTAGAAGTTCGCGCCTATCCCGCGCTGATCGATCAGGGTGACAGCGTAGCGCTGCAATTGCTGGATACCCCGGCATTGGCTGAGCAGACCACGCGACTGGGTTTGCTACGGCTGGCGACATTGGAGCTGGCGCAAACGGTTAAGTATCTAAAGAAGCAATTATTTCGCACGGCGGATTTAACCCTGGTCGCTGCCGGTTTGCCGGATAAAGCACACCTGTCCGAGGATGTGATTGCAGCGGCAGTGTATCGAGCGGTGTTTACGGGCAAGCTCATACCGCGGACGCAGGCGGAGTATCAGGCCCTGCTGCAAGGGGGCAAAGGCGATATTTCCATTCGGACGCAGCAATTAGAGAGCATGGTGCTGGGACTTTGCGACGACTTAAAAAATCTGCGTGGTTTATTGGTTCAGCGGACAAAGACCCACGCTCGCGCCGCAGCCGACGGCAAAGCTCAGCTCGACTACTTGTTGCGTCCGGGGTTTATGCGCGATGCTGCAGTAGGTGATGCTTCGGTGGATTGGTTGGTGCAATATCCACGTTATATTAAGGCCGCGGTGGCGCGCTTTGATAAATTACCGGCACTTGAAGCGCGAGACCAGGACGCTATGGATACCATTGGGGCCGCCCTCGATTGGTGGCGGCAACAAGTGGCCGGCAACAGTGATAGTGTTGACGTATCCGCCAGTCTGGAAAACTTTCGTTTTATGTTGGAGGAGTACCGGGTGTCGCTGTACGCTCAGCAGTTAAAGACGCTAAAACCGGTATCGGCCAAGCGTCTTGCCGCCTTGCAGCAACAAATTGAAGCAGCTCACTAGTCGGTTGCTTGGCATAAGGCCTTGTTTTTAATTATAATTTTATAGAAATCTATTTCTGTTATGGGTTTGGAAACTTCGTTCTAGAATGAGAGTCATAACATGCAGCTCGGCGCATAGCGTTTGTAAGGGTAGGCGTGAAAGGCGCTTATGATAGAGTTGATTGGTAGAAAGTTGTGAACGAGTTATAAATGTATTTTAACCGCGTCAGTATTGACGTTAATATTGACGTTGATTATTGTCAGTAATATTAATAGTTTCATCACTAAAAAATCTGGAGAATATTTATGTCCAAGCAAATTAGAAACCCACTAGCCGCTGCCGTTGGCGCTGCATTTGTTGCCTCACTGGCTTTGTCGCCGCTGGCCTCCGCTGCCGAAAATCCCTTTGAGCTGCGCGCCTTGAGCAGCGGTTATGAAGTGGCCGGCAAAAAAGATGCCGAAGGCAAATGCGGTGAAGGTAAATGTGGTGCTGAAGGCGCCGCAGCCAAAGCTGAAGGCGAAGGCAAATGTGGCGAAGGTAAATGCGGTGCTGAGGGTATGCCAACCAAAGCCGATGGCGAAGGTACATGTGGTGATAAAGCTAAAGCCGAAGGTAAATGCGGTGCTGAGGGTATGCCAGCCAAAGCCGATGGCGAAGGTACATGTGGTGATAAAGCTAAAGCCGAAGGTAAATGTGGCGGTGCCGCTGAGTAACGCTTAATAGAGTAGTTAAGATGTCCAATACCTACCCGGTTCACGGAGCAGGTTTGGGATTGCGGCGGGCCCTTCTGGGCCCGTTGTCATCTCTGACTGGTGCCGACGTGGATTTCATGGAAGTTGCCCCGGAAAACTGGATTCGCGTGGGCGGTCGGTTTGGGCGGCAGTTGCGTGAATACAGCGAGCGTTTTCCACTGCTATGTCACGGCTTATCCTTATCGATTGGTTCTCCGGCTCCCCTCGACTGGGAGTTGTTGAAAGACATCAAAGCCTTTTTGAAAACCCACCGGGTACGCTGCTATTCCGAACATCTAAGTTATTGCAGTGACGATGGCCATCTCTACGATTTAATGCCGATACCGTTTACCGAAGAATCCGCGCGTTATGTGGCGGAGCGTATCCGTCAGGTGCAGGATTTTTTGGAACAAAAAATCGCTATCGAACATGTTTCGTACTACGCCGCTCCACAACAGGAGTTGAGCGAAATTGAATTTTTAAACGCCGTGCTGGAAGAGGCCGACGCCAATCTTCTGCTCGACGTCAATAATATTTACGTGAACAGCGTCAACCACGGCTACGACGCCGAAGCCTTTCTGGCGCAAATTCCCGCTCACCGCGTCGCCTATGGCCATATCGCCGGGCATTTTGTTGAAGCCGAAGATCTGTTAGTAGACACCCACGGCGCGGATATTATTGATCCGGTCTGGGATTTGCTGGCGAAGGCCTATAAGCACGTCGGTAATTTCCCGACCTTGCTGGAGCGGGATTTTAATTTCCCGCCGGTACCGCAGTTACTCGAAGAAGTTCAGGCCATCAAAACTCTACAGGCGCAAGCAGAGCAGGCTCGGATAGCGGATCGAGCTGGGCTTGAGCTGGTATGAGTGGCTCTTTATGAGTGCCTCGCGATGAGTGACTTACTATGAGTGTCTGTGATGAGTGATCTGGACCCCATCCCCGAATTTCAACGCACGCAATATCAATTTGCCGCCCATTTGCGCGATCCCGAACATTGCTCGCCACCCCAGGCTAATAAAAGCCAGCCCATCGAAGAGCGTCGGCTCGGTATTTACCGGGAGCTGGTGTACAACAACATCCACACCTTTATTAGCAGTGGTTTCCCGGTGCTGTGTGGCATTTTAGGGACGGAATCAGTTAATCGCCTGGTGCGGCAGTTTATTGTCGATTACCGTTGCCATTCGCCGTATTTTCTGGAAATCAGCCAGGAGTTCCTGCGTTTTTTACAGGAGCAGTATCAGCTTACGGAAAATGATCCTGCCTTTTTACTTGAGCTGGCCCATTACGAATGGGTGGAGCTGGCCCTGGATGTGTCTGAGCAAAGCCTCCCGGCCCAGGAAGCGGCAGGCGATGCGCTTACCGGCCAGGCCTTATTCGAAGCCCACTTTATGGTTTCCCCGCTGGCCTGGAGTTTGTCTTATACCTATCCGGTGCATCGTATTGGGCCAGAATTTCAACCGACAGCTACACCTACATGGACGCCGGAGCAAGGCACATTTTTAGTGGTCTATCGCAATCGGCAGGAGCAGGTGGGGTTTCTTGAAATTAATGCAGTCACCGCACGTTTATTGCAGCTGCTGGATGATAAGGTTCATACCGGAGCCAGTGCGATGCAATTAATTGCGGAAGAATTAGATCATCCAGATCCAGCTCAGCTATTTGAATTTGGTGAGCCGATTCTCGCGGAACTGCAGGCCAGAGAAATTATTTTACTATCTGCAGCAGCGCTCGCTGAGGCTTGATTTTTTTACCCCTCACCCGGTGCTATCCAGTAGCCTTCGTCTTGGTTAGAATGTGCGGATAAATTGATGGCTATGGTATGTAGCGCTAAAATCCGGGGGGATAAAAATGACGGTAGAAATTGCAACGACAAAGTCGCTTAATCAGCCAGTGAGCTACCACTTCAGTGTGGCAAGGTTATTACGTGCTCACTTCTCTGCAGCCCTTGCGGCTATGTTAATGGCTGTGTTAGTGACGATGTCGATGACTCTGTCAGCAGTGAGCTTTGCTGAGTCGGAGGACGCCGGCAATAAGGAGGACCCTCTGGAAAGCATGAATCGCGTCATTTTTAGCTTTAACGACACCGCGGATCGCTTTGTGCTTAAACCTATTGCGCTTGGCTATCACTACGTGACCCCGGACCCGATCGAAAACGGTATTGGTCGGATGTTTGATAATGTTGGCGAAATTGTCAATGTGGTGAACGATGTCCTGCAGGGTAAGTTCGGCCAGGCCGGTAATGACACCGGGCGACTTTTAGTCAATTCCACCATTGGCCTCGCCGGTTTTTTTGATGTGGCGGACAGTTTCGGCCTCGAAAAAAATGAGGGCGAGGACTTCGGTCAAACCATGGGTCGCTGGGGCGTAGGCGATGGTGCCTATTTGGTGCTGCCATTTTTAGGGCCAAGTAATTTGCGCGATGCGCCGGGCCGATTGGTAGACAGCTTCCTCAACCCCATTAGCGATATTGACCACGTGCCTACTCGAAACCAAATTTATGGTGCTGGGGTTTTGTCCACCCGGGCGCAGTTGCTTGAAGCGGAAAAATTAATTAGTGGTGACAAGTACAGCTTTATGCGCGATGCTTATACGCAGCGCCGTGAATACCTGGTCAACGACGGCGAGGTCGAGGATGACTTTGGTGGGGACGACGATTATTACTAGCGCGCCGCTCTCAATGCGTAGTTCACCAAGTTTTACAGAATAGGCGATTGAGTGGCAAAAAATAAGCGAGCACTGATTGTCTGTGCCGATCTGGCGCGCCAGGGGCTGTGGAGCGCTTATCTTGAAGAGCTCGATTGGCGAGTGCAGTGTGTTGACGATTTGCCTGCTGCCGAGACGGCCATCGGCGAGTTTATGCCCGCCTTGTTGCTGCTGGGTTTGCGCGATGAGGAACACCCTGCCGATATTGCCGAAGGTTTTGCTCAGCGTTGCCGCGACTCCGGGCTCGCCGTGTTTCCCGTATTGCCCCACCCCAGTGCTGAAGATGTCGCGATTTGTTTTCGTCGCGGTGCCATCGATGTCTTGATCGAACCCTTTTCGGCGGCTGATCTGGCGGCAGCGATTGAACGCAGCGGCCAGTTTAAAAATTTGTACCAAGAAAATATGGATTATCGAGAGCAACTCGAGCGTGCCAACCGCGAGTTGCGCGACAGTCTTAATGTCTTGCGCATGGACCAACTGGCGGGCCGCCAGGTTCAGTTTAGTATTTTGCCCCGTCAGCCGGTTAGGTGTGGAGGCTACGAAGTGTCCCATACCATTGTGCCGTCACTGTATTTGAGTGGTGACTTTGTCGGCTACAACGTGGTGTTTGACCGCTACATTCTGTTTTATTTTGGCGATGTCTCCGGCCACGGAGCGTCGTCGGCATTTGTCACGGTGATGCTGTCGTTTTTACTGCGGCAAATTCGCCGTCGTCACGTGGTCGAGCGAGATATGGATGCCCTGGCGCGTGCGCCTTTGGGCTTGGCAGAGCACATCAATAAACAAATGCTGGCGATGGAGATTGATAAACATTTAACGTTTTTTGCCGGCGCTATCGATGTCAAAGAAAATACCCTGCGCTATACCGTCAGTGCTTTGATGCCGCAGCCGATTATGGCTGCCGAGGGTAAGGCGCAATTTTTACCGGGTCGGGGCAAACCGCTGGGGCTGGTGGAAGAGGGGGAGTGGGATGTTCACGAGGTAAGTTTGCCCGATAAATTTGCCTTGATAGTGGCCTCCGACGGTCTGCTCGACTGTGTGTCGGGAGCGGACCTGGCGGAAAAAGAAGCTCAGTTGCTTACTTTGGCCTCCGGAGCCAAGGCCAGCCATACCGAAGTATGTACTGCATTAGGGATTGACGGGGTCGAGGATGCGCCGGATGATGTCTCGGTAATGACTGTGGTGCGGAGAGGGTAAGTTGGAATCAGGCAAAATCCTTATTTCTGAAAGTGACGGCAATTATTTGATCAAATTGCTTGGTTACGTGCGTCTGACGCTGTGCACCTCACTTAATCTTTACATTGACGGTATTTTTAAGGCCTACCAGGGCGCTTCCGGGGTAGCTCCCAGGACGGTAGGGAGACCTCACAATGTATTGATCGATTTATACGATACCGAGGGTCTGGATAGTACGACCCTGGGTTTGCTGGCCAAGCTGGCGATTCACTGCCAGCGAGAATTTAAGCTAAAGCCGCTATTGTTTTGCGCTAACCCCGGCATTATTCGCGAGCTGGAAGTGATGGCGATCGACAGCTATTTCCAGTTGGTCACTGGCCCCTGCAAGGAGAGTTGCGACGAGTCGAGCGCTTTGCAGGAGCTGCCCAGGACCGATGCCGACGCCGACGTGGTGCGCGATCAGGTGCTGGATGCGCACAAATTGCTGGTTGAACTTAACCCCGCCTGTGAGCGGGACTTTATTGATCTGATTCGCACCCTGGAGCAGGAAGCGAGTTGTGCCTAAGACCGGTCTCTAACTGAATTACGCGCTTGAATAAAGCGGCTGTGGGGCAGGTGAATGAGATCTGCGACGTTGCGAATCAAACCTTCCTCGTGTTTATCCAGCACCCCATCCGAGTAGGCTACTTCCCAAAGATTACGAATCAAGCCGTATTTATCGTCGGCGGAAAATTCGTTATTCACTAGCGCGGTAAATTGATACAGCGACGTCGCCTCGGCCACTTCCTGCTCGGCCAACGTAAATAACTCCTCGCATTCATTCGCTGAAAGCTCGAAGCGGCCCTGTAATAGCTGACGGATTTTATTGCGCTCGCTGTCGTCGAGCACGCCGTCGGTCACCATCACTTCCACCAGCAGGGCCGCAGTGGCGCGGCGCACTTTGTCGTTGCTGTTGGCCGCGGGCAGGTTACCGGCGTTATTGGCGTTACTGACAATGCTGTCTGAGAAAAACGTTTTAATTCGATTAATCATGGTTTGGCTCTGTGAGTTTGGTATTCAACAGTTCTATTTTACGCTTCGGCGCTAATCGCCGTTGGCTGAATTTTCTCCAGTGCTGCGGCCAATACGCCAACTCCAGCGTCGGCTTTGTGGGCGTTTTCGCTTAAATAACGACGAAACCGCCGCCCGTTGGGCTGGCCCTGATATAAATTTAGCATGGGACGAATAATATGCTGTAGTCGGGCGCCTCGGCTTAGCTCTGCCTCGGCGTAGCTCAGCATAACTTCCACTACGGCATCGCGAGTCAGTGCGACCTGCGTGTCATGGTTCGTGTTTAGACTTGTATGCAGATCCGTTTGTTGGGCCGAATAGAACTGCTTGTCCACGCCCGCCAGCATCCACGGGTTTTGGCACACCTCGCGGCCCAGCATCACCCCATCGACGTGCTGTAAATGTTCGCTGGCCTCGGTGAGGGTGGTAATGCCGCCGTTAATAATAATTTCCAGTTCCGGGAAATCTTGTTTCAGGCGATACACCAGAGGGTAGTCGAGAGGAGGGACTTCGCGATTCTGTTTCGGGCTTAAGCCCTTGAGCCAGGCTTTGCGAGCGTGAATGATAAAGGTACTGCAACCGGCATCCGTCACGGTACCGATAAAATCGCGCACGAAACTATAGTGTTCGCTGTCGTCGACACCGATGCGACATTTGACCGTGACCGGCACGGACACTGCGTCGCGCATGGCTTTAACACCATCGGCTACCAGGTCGGGTTCTTGCATCATGCAGGCGCCAAAACGACCGGCTTGCACGCGATCACTGGGGCAGCCGCAATTGAGATTGACCTCGGCATAGCCGTAGTTTTCAGCGATGCGTGCACTGCGGGCAAGATCCTCGGGATTACTACCACCTAGCTGCACAGCGACCGGGTGCTCCGCTTCGTCAAAGCCTAAATGACGATCTTGGTCGCCATGGAGAATAGCGCCAGTGGTAATCATTTCAGTGTAAAGAAAGGCCTCGCGACTGATTTGTCGGAAAAAATAACGGCAAAAGCGGTCGGTGCGATCCAGCATGGGGGCCACACAAAAGCGCCGCGCGCCAGGTTTTATATCCTTGAGCGGTGACGAATCGATGTTAGCGGATGCCTCATTAGTGGATGCTTTGGGGCGACTGCTGCTTGGGGTGTGTGCCTGGTTCATAGCGCTGGTAGCTGAGAAACGAAAAAGGGGTGTTTAGACATAAGCTATTAAAGATCGAAATAATTAAACAGTAAGGCCGGTATTTTACACGGGTCTCTAGTTCGGTGCGCGGTGCTGTGATCCACAGCCCGATAACTATCCCGGCAACTATGGCACAATGTTGAGCTGTTATTTGAGGGCCTGGCGACCTATCGTCGCCCTCGCTTTTCGCTGTAACTGCGATCAAATGAATTATTTAACCGGCTGGAGGAAGTCTATCGTGTGGGTAAAAGATAAGTTTTATATCAATGGTGAGTGGCAAGCCCCCCAGGGCAGCGACGTTGCGGAAGTGTTTAATCCTGCTACCGAAGCGGTGGTAGCGAAGGTCGCTATGGGTAATGCAGCTGACGTGGACGCGGCAGTGATGGCGGCGCGCGGCGCCTTTGATAGTTGGTCACAAACCTCGCCGCAGGAGCGGGCGACCTATATCGATAAAATTGTCGAAGGCCTGGAAGCACGTATCGATGATCTTGCGGAAGTGATTTCCGCGGAGATGGGTTCGCCGGCCTCACTGGTAAAACCCACTCAAGTGGGTAACCCGGTATTCACCTTCAAGGAAGCGGCCCAGTTGGCGCGAGATTTCGAGTTTGAATCGGATCTGGGTAAAACCCATATTGTTCGCGAAGCCATTGGTGTGTGCAGTTTGATTACACCGTGGAATTTCCCGTTGAACCAGATTGCCGGAAAAATGGCTCCCGCCCTGGCTGCCGGTTGCACCATGGTGCTTAAACCCAGTGAATTAGCCCCGCTGGATGCGTTTATTCTTGCGGAAGTCGTGGATGCGGCAGGTTTGCCCCCCGGTGTTTTTAATTTAGTGGTCGGCGATGGCCCGGTAGTAGGTGAGGCAATGGCCTCACATCCCGAGGTCGACATGGTTTCTATTACCGGCTCTACCCGTGCGGGAGCGGCGGTGGCGGTTGCTGCCGCGCCGACCATTAAACGCGTCGGGCAGGAGCTGGGCGGCAAGTCGGCCAATATCATTCTGGATGACGCCAACTTCGCGAAAGCGGTCAAGGGCGGTGTGCGCACGGCGATGTTTAACACGGGGCAAGCTTGTAACGGTCCAACCCGAATGTTAATCCCGCGTAAATTCCAGCAGGAAATTGAAGACATTGTGATCAGCACCGTGGCCACTATCGTGGTTGGTAGTCCCCAGGACGAAGCCACTTATATGGGACCCATTGCCAACAAAGCTCAATATGAACGAGTACTTGGGTTTATCCAGCGCGGTATCGACGAAGGCGCTCAGTTGTTGACCGGGGGTGTGGGGAAACCGGAGGGGCTCGATACCGGTTACTACGTTAAACCCACCGTGTTTACCAATGTCAGCAACGACATGTTTATCGCTCGGGAAGAGGCCTTTGGCCCGGTGCTGGCGTTGATTCCCTACGACAGCGATGACGAGGCGGTAGCGATTGCCAACGATAACCCCTACGGCTTGTCCAGCTATGTGCAGTCTGGCGATCTTGAACACGCTAAGCGGATCGGTCGTCGAATTCGTTCTGGGCATGTCGAGTTAAACGGTGCGCGCTGGGATCAGGGCGCGCCTTTTGGTGGTTACCGCATGTCGGGTAATGGTCGCGAACACGGGGTTTGGGGTATGGAAGAGTACCTCGAAACCAAGGCCTTGCTGGGTTACAACGTTAAGGCTTGAGCGCTGCAGGCCGCGGTGGTTTTGGCCCCTGTTAATACGACACTCGTCGAAAGCACTTGCGGCTCTATTTTGGGGTAATTTAAAGAAGCAAAGTCTATAGTCTTCAATGGATTAGAAGTGATATCTTTAGTTGTCCCTAGCTTTAGCTTGTGGCGGCTGATATGATTTGGAACGCTGCGTGGTATTCCCTGTTAACGCTGAGGCTTTTGCGACTTAAAGTTGCGGCGCCAAGTACAGGCATTCGATGTAGGTATTCGATGCAGACGAGTTAGACGAATCAGATAAACAAGTTACCGTAGGTAGGATATGGATCGGTCGATAATTAGTAGAAAAGGCTTCAAAAGAGACGGTGTCGCAAAACCCGAGCAACGCGAGGCGGGTGCAGATCCGCTCAAGAGTACTTTGCTCGATTGCCTGCTGCTGGTTAGCCGGCTAGAGGGTAAGCCCAGTTCGGCTGCTGCCCTGGTCGCTGGTCTGCCGGTTGAGGATGGACAGCTAACCCCCGATTTATTTATCCGCGCCGCCAACCGGGGTGGCCTGGCTGCCTTGCTGGTTAAGCGCGCGTTAGCCGATATCCCTAAAGACGTGTTGCCCGCAGTTAT
Organism: Porticoccaceae bacterium; assembly: GCA_036961295.1. Taxonomy (GTDB): domain Bacteria; phylum Pseudomonadota; class Gammaproteobacteria; order Pseudomonadales; family Porticoccaceae; genus JAGPUQ01. The sequence goes on from JBALVX010000001.1 coordinate 440,658, forward strand.
TTTACTCAAAGATGGCCGTTCAGCGGTGCTTACCGATATTGATCCGACCCTGGGTTACGGCGTGCTGATGTCTCCGAAAACCATGCAGCGCGAGCAACGCTCGCTGCCCGAGCTGGAGGAGCAGTACACCGGTAATGTGTTTTATCTGCGGCCCATGCAGGAGTTTGATGCGCGCACCCCGAAAATTCATAAGGACACCGAGCAGCATTGGTTTTGGGGCGTGCTTAAAGCCTCGACTTCAATTTACCGGGACGTATTGATAGCGTCGTTTTTTATCAACCTGTTTGTGTTGGCTCAACCGCTGTTTGTGATGAATGTCTACGACCGGGTGGTGCCCAACAATGCCATTGAAACCCTCTGGGCCCTGGCGATTGGGGTGGTGCTGGTTTACGCCTTTGATCTGGGTTTAAAAATTCTGCGCAGTTATATGGTGGAGTTGGCCGCCAAGCGCACCGACGTTATTCTTTCCTCCAATTTATTTGAGCGCATACTCAGTATCAAAATGAGTAATCGCCCGGTGTCGGTCGGAGCCTTTGCTAGTCGTTTGCAAGAATTCGACACCATTCGAAATTTTATTACTTCATCGACTATGCTCACGCTAATCGATTTGCCCTTTCTGGTTTTGTTTCTCGGTTTTATCTGGTATCTGGGTGGTTGGTTGGTACTCATTCCGCTCTCTGTTATCCCTGTCGCCTTGCTGTTGGGTTACCAGGCGCAGGTGCGGTTGCGGCCTTCAGTTGAAAATGTAATGCGCGGCTCGGCCAAGAAAAATGCCACTTTGGTGGAAACCATGGTGGGCATCGAAACCATTAAAACCCTGACCGCTGAGAGTCGATCACAGCGCACCTGGGAACAGGCGGTGGGCTTTGTCTCGCAGTGGAGCTTGTCCTCGCGGATGATTTCTAATACCGCATTATTATCAGTGAATTTCCTGCAACAATTGGCCATGGTCGGTATCGTGGTGGCGGGAGTTTATTTGATTTCCGAGCAGGAGTTGACCCTCGGTGGTTTGATCGCCTGTGTGATTCTCAATGGCCGCGCCCTGGCACCGCTGGCGCAAATCGCCTCCTTGCTGACTACCTATGATCACGCTGAAGCAAGTATGAAGTCCCTCGATGAGATTATGGCGCTGCCGGTTGAACGGGAGCCCGGTGGGCGTTTCTTGCAGCAGCATCTGTTCAGCGGCGATATGCAATTTAAAGGCGTGAGTTTCAGTTATCCACAACAGGCTCGGCCCTCGCTAGAAAATATATCTTTTCACATTAAAGCCGGAGAAAAAGTCGGCATTATCGGGCGCGTGGGTTCTGGTAAATCGACCCTGGCAAAACTGGCCCTCGGGCTTTACGAGCCGGATCGCGGCTCGGTGCTCTTCGACGGTTTTGACGTCAAACAAATTGACCCGGTTAATTTACGTTCCAGCGTCGGTTACGTGTCGCAGGATGTGACGCTGTTTTATGGATCGATGCGCGACAATATTGCGCTGGGGGTGGCCGGTGCCGACGATGTGCAGATCGTTGCCTCGGCGGAAATGGCGGGCATGCTCGATTACATTAACGCCCACCCGGAAGGTTTTGAAATGATTGTAGGGGAGCGCGGGGAGACCTTGTCGGGCGGTCAACGCCAGGCTCTGGGTTTGGCGCGAGCATTTTTGCGCGACCCGGACATCTTATTGCTCGACGAGCCGACGGCGGCGATGGATCAGGGCAGTGAAGATGCGATCAAAAAAATGTTACACAACTTCGCCGCTGATAAAACCTTAATCCTGGTCACCCATAAAATGGGCATGCTCGACATGGTTGATCGTTTAATTATTTTAGATCGAGGTCGCATAGTCGCCGATGGCCCGAAGGCAGAAGTTGTCGAAGCACTTAAAAATGGCACTATTCGCGGTGCGCTATAAAGCAATACTTTGATTTGCCAGGCCGAACTTGTCGGTGGCGGGTTTATTAAAACCCAGTGAAAAAACAGGAAGGATTGAGTGAATAAAAAACAACAGGATAAAGCCGGTATCGTCTCTCCTAATTCCGGGGAGGAGCCCGGGCAGGATGGATTAGTTATCCCCGAAGATAACAGCTCCGCAGTCGAGAGTTTGCGTAAGGGTTTCGAAGTCACTCCGGCAACCGATCTTAAATATATGTCCTATGCATCGGAGGCGGTGCTGCAGCAGGCGCCGGGTTTGCACCGCAAGCTGTTGTGGGGGATCTGTGCCTGTGTGCTGGTGCTGGTAACCTGGGCCTATTTTGCCGAGGTGGATGAGTTTACCCGTGGCGAGGGCCGCATTGTGCCGTCCAGCGATATTCAGATTGTGCAAAACCTCGAGGGCGGTATTCTTGCTCAAATCTATGTTGCCGAGGGCGACGTTGTCGAGCAGGGCGAATCACTGTTGCTGATTGACGATACCCTGGCGTCGTCTTCCTTTCGCGAGCGCTCCCTGCAGGGTCGGCAGTTGATCTCTAGAGTCGTGCGCTTGCGAGCCGAGTCCGGCGGCACCAGCTTTGATGAAGAGCTGGCCAAAGTCGCAGAGGGACAGGCAGCGCCAGAGCTGATTAGAATTGAGCGGGATCTGTATAACTCCCGAGCTCAGGAATTTGGAACTAAGCTGGGGGCACTGGAACAAAAAGTCGAGCAAAAGCGGCAGGAGCTGTCGTCGGTGCGTCTCAACCGTTCCAGTTTGTCGGGCAGCTATAAGCTGCTGGAGCGTGAATTACAAATTACCCGTCCCCTGGTCGATAAAGGTGCCCTGTCTCCCGTCGAGTTGTTGCGCCTGGAGCGACAATTGAACGATCTTAAAGGTGAGCTGGGTCGCGCGCGCATCGCCATTCCTCAACTCCAGGCCGAGTACAGCGAAGCTCAGCAAACTGTCGAGTCCTATAGGCAAAATTTTGTCACTGAGGCGCGTCGCGAACTTAACGAAGTGTCATCTGAATTGGGGCGTTTGCAAGAAGGCAACCAGGCCTATTCCGATCGCGTGGATCGCACGGTGGTTAAATCACCGGTTCGAGGCACCGTTAAGCAGCTCAAGGTAAAAACCATCGGTGGGGTGATACAGCCGGGCATGGATTTGGTCGAAATCGTCCCCATGGACGACTCCTTGCTGGTTGATGCCAAGGTGTCGCCGTCAGATATCGCCTTTATTCACCCCGATCAAGGGGCGATGGTTAAGTTTACGGCTTACGATTTTGCCATCCACGGGGGGCTGTCGGCCAGGGTCATACAAATCAGCCCGGACACCATCGAAGATGAGCAAAAAGATCTTAGTTATTATGAGATTAGACTGAAAACCGATGGTGGAGTGCTAGGTTCCGAGAGTGACCCCTTGCCCATCATCCCCGGCATGACGGTCCAGGTTGATATTCTTACCGGGAAAAAAACCGTTCTCGATTACATCCTTAAGCCTATTCTAAAGACCAAACAACTGGCGTTCAGAGAGCGGTAAACAAGGGTGATCACTGCGGAAAGTCCCACGCATGATAGGGGTCAAATCCGACGAATGGCTGGTATTCGGGGATAAATGGCCGTATTCCATTGATCACCTAACCAGTGGTAACATACCCAGATAAACGGTAACTCCGTCACATAAAATCTGTGATACAAAGCCCCCTATGAGTACAGCCTCGTTCATGGCGAGGCTCTAGTGCTCTTTTTTCAACTGTGCGGAAGCTTGAAACTAGAAATCGCGACCAGGTGTTTTGGTGACGCGAAATCTGAAGGGAATGCGGAAGGAGATACCGCAACGATGTTTGACATGATGTTGTTTAACCTGGTTAAGCTGCATCTATTTGATAACACTAGTAAACCTAAAAGAGGGAAATAAGGATGTTACGCACTGTAGATAAAACTAACCCAGACACAACAGTAGTCTCACTGACGAGTTCAAGAACTATGAAAACTAGTTTGCGAATGCTAACCATTGCGACCGCCGCCTTGCTACCGTTTGCCTCGGCAAACGCGCTCGACGTTCGGGACGCTATTGCCCAAACGCTGGAATCTAACCCCCAGGTGCTGACGGAACTACGTGAAGTTGACGCTCGAGAGCGCCAGGTGCGCCAGGCTTTGGCTGGCTACTATCCTACCGTGGATGTGGTCGCTGGTTTTGGCTTTCAGGAGCGCGAGCCGACGGGTCGTACCTTCCCGTCGTATCCGGGCCGCACTCGCAATGAGCTAGAGCGCCGCGAAGCCCAGCTCAATGCACGGCAATTGGTGTTTGATGGTTTTTTGACCACTAACGAATACAAAAACCAGAAATCCCGACATGAGAGTGCCCAGCATCGTGCCACTTCGGTGGGTGAAAATATCTCCCTTGAAGTGGTTCGCGTATTTACCGAAGTGCTCAAGCAAGAGGCCGTCCTTGTTTTGGCCAGGGACACCCTGGGTTTTCACAACGACGTCTACTCGCGCATGAAGGATCGCTACGATTCTGGTGCTGGTAGCCGGGCGGATTTCGACCAGATTTCTAGCCGTGTAGCCCTCGCTAAAACCAACTTGCAAAACGTCAGCGGAAACCTGCGCGACGCGCGTATTAACTACCAGCGCGTCGTCGGCACTTTCCCCAGCGAAGGTGAATTGCAAAAGCCGGGTTCCTATCGTAAGTATTTACCGGAATCCGTGGATGCCGCGATCGGCCGCGCTGAAGAAAACCACCCCATCAACAAATTGGCCAACGCTGATCTGGATGCGGTTAATTTTCTCTACGAGCAGACCAAAGCGGCGTTTTATCCGAAGTTCCACGTTGAGGTCGAGCGCGATCTAAATGACAACATCGACGGCATTGAGCAGCAAGTCGATGACCTCAAAGTGATGCTGCGTATGCGTTACAACGTCTACAACGGTCGAGCCGATCAGGCGCGCAAGCAGGAATTTGCGCATTTGATCGAGAAAGCTAAAGAAATTCGCAATAACGCCCGTCGTGAGATCGAGCAGGAAGTACGTTTGGCCTGGGTTGCTCACGACATCAACAAACAGCAAATTCCAGTACTGGAAGATTATGTAGAAAGTGCAGCGAGCACCAAGGCGTCCTACGAAGATCAGTTTGATCTGGGTCGTAGAACCTTGCTCGACCTGCTCAACACCGAGAACGAAACCGTTAATGCCCGTCGTGACTTAATTAACACGCAGTACGACAAGGTGTTCAACGAATATCGTATTTTTCAATCCATGGGCGACCTGATGTATATGGTCGGCGCGAAAATTTAAATTTAAGTACAGCTCTTTAAGCAGAGTGATGAATTAGCACAGCAATAACCGGCCCTGGATGGGGCGTCTATCGGGAGATCAGAGATGAACGACGAAGTGAAGCAAGCAAAGGAAATCGAAGCCACTGAAGCTGCGCAAGCCAATGCCCAGCAAAATGGTCCTGTCACGGAAGAAAACACTTCAGCTGTCCCCGCTGATGCCGCCTCTCAGGGGCAAGCCGGTGAGTCGGCTGCCGCTGGCGATCTCAATCCTGAGTTTGAAGCGTTGGTGCAGGCCTTAGAAGCCGGTGAAGATATCAACGAGCAACTTGAAGCCACTGCTGCCGGTGAAGGCGGTGGTGGCGCAGGTGACTCTATTGGCACTGGTGCTCGGCTAGACCGCATTGATAGTCAGGCGAATCCGAATGCGGGTATTGACCCCGATATCCCGCCTACGCCTCTGATTGACCCTACTGCTGATACCGAAATTATTGTTGATACAAACGAAGCGCCGACTGCTTTTGGCGGTTCCTTGAGGGTTTCTGAGGAAGGCCTGGATGCCGGCAATCCTGATGAAAATCCGCTCTTGGTAGACACCACTAACTCGCTTACTGACGAGATCGACGTTCCTGGTACCGACCCGGATGGCGACGTGCTGTCTTACGCGCTTGCTACGCTCGAAACTGGGCTTGAGTCAGCTGGTGTGGCCATTACTTTTTCTGGTGATGGCACAGTGGGCGATCCGCTGATTGGGACGGTACCCGACGGTGACGGCACGCAAACTATCATTACCTTAACTGTTGATGCTACCGGCAAAGTCACGGTGGTATTGAGTGGCCCTGTAGATCACCCTGAAAATCCAGAAGAAGACAACCTGTCTTTCGATGTAACCCTGACTGTCTCTGATGGTGAGCTGTCCGACACTGCGACTGTGGTAGTGACCGTTGAAGACGATAGCCCGACCGCATCGATCGAAACGGTGCAGACCATTGGCCGTGATCAAGAGCTGGTCGACAACACGCTCACCCTGGATGAGACGGTTGGCGCGAAGGCCGGTGATGCCAATGCGGCTGATGACGACATTGATGGTGGCAACCCCGATCCCTTTGGTGGGACGTATGGCACACCGATTGGTGCTGTCAGTGATGTTGACCTGGTCGACACGACCACCACGACAGGTGCGGATGACGAAGGCGCGACCACAGTGGTGAGCCTGAGCATCGCCAGTGAAGGTGTTGACTCAGAACTGAACACTACCGATGGTACAAGTATTTTGTTGTACACCGAAGCGGATGGCACGATTACCGGCCGTACCGGTGGATCGGATGGCGCCGTGATCTTTGCGATCAGCATCGACAATGATGGACTGGTGAGTGTGGCGCAGTACGACTCCCTTGAGCACCCGATTTCCCCAGATAGTTACGACGAAGCGGTGACACTCACGGGTAAAGTGAGTGCGGTGGTCACGGTGACGGATGGCGATGATGACGTAGCGACGGACAGTACCGATGTTGGTGATCAGATTAGTTTTGAGGACGATGGTCCGAGTGCAGCGGCGGCAGATGTTACTACGCCGACGCTGGTATTAGACGAGTCGGATGTGCCCGATCCTTCGGAAGATCCGGTTGTGAACGATGGGATTGATGACGGTATCGTCTCGGCCTCGGCGGACTTTACGGGCAACTTTGTTGCCACAGACTACGGAACCGATGGTGCCGGTAGTGTGAGTTATACGCTGGAGTTGACGGGTACGGACGTTGAGTCGGGTTTATACACCTTAGGTGTGGATGGAGCGCAGGGTGATGAAATTGTCCTGAACGAGAGTGGAGGAGTGATCACGGGTTCTTACGATGGAACCGATTACTTCACCATCAGCATCGACAACGATCCTGATTCGCTGACCTTTGGCGAAGTGACCTTTACGCAAATAACGAATATCTATCACGGTGATGCCACCGATGCGGATGACGTTGAGACCTTAACGGTCAGTGGTGATAACGGTCTGGAAGGTGAGGATTTTGTTGCTAATGCCCTGGTGTTAGAGCAGACGGTAACGGATGCGGATGGTGATGAAGCCAGTGCTGAAGTTGATCTGGGCAGTGGTGTGTTCAAGATAGAAGACGATGGTCCGAGTGCGGAAGCGGCCGATGTTGCGACCCCGATGTTGGTGTTGGATGAATCGGATGTGCCCGATCCTTCGGAAGATCCGGTTGTGAACGATGGGATTGATGACG
>JBALVX010000001.1:448162-561936 GCA_036961295.1 Porticoccaceae bacterium
CCAGTGCTGAAGTTGATCTGGGCAGTGGTGTGTTCAAGATAGAAGACGATGGTCCAATTATCTCCCCAGTCCGCTCAGCATTTATGTCGAATGAGATTGGCAATTCGTTAACAGATGATATCGACTTTGATTTTGGTACAGACGGTGCTGGTGAAGTTACCCTGTCGGGTAATAACCTTGATGGTTATTGGGTACTCGATGACGGTACCACCCGAATGACCTCGGAAGGTAACGATTTACTTTATCGAGTAAATCTCGATGGTAGCTTGGATGCCTACTACGTTGCAGGTGAGAGTGAACTTGTTATTTTCACTGTTACTTACAATGGCGACGGCACTTACACAGTTAACCAAATTGGTTTACTTGATGGACAAGCGTCGAGCATTCCCATCGGATTTACCAATGGTGGCTTTGGCGGAGGAAATGATGGTGTTCCGGCATACTTTTTAAGTTCATCTGAGGAAGCTGCTGGAACCACAACTGGCACTGAAGGCTCTATCATGGTGACGGCCACTACCGACTTTGCTGGTGGTGACTCGGTCAACTTTAACAATAACGCTTTGGGTGTATCGCAAGGTTCTACAATCGATGATGGTACGGAAATACTAACTCTTAGATTGAGCGATGGAGCCGACTGGAGTATTACAGGTAGCGGTGGTAATGCGGTTGTTACCGAACAGGTTGGAGGAGCAGATCAATACCTATCCAGCACCATTACGCTTGCCTTCTGGGGACTTGATTTCGATAGCAAGGGAGAGATTCCAATTGCCCGGGTTTACGATAGTGCAACCTACGATTCTGATAACCCAGTTGCTGGTACTTATCAGGACTTCGTATACGGTGTCGATGGCACAGTCAATCCTGATGGCACCTGGACTATTAATGCGACCTTCGAATTTGATACGGTTGACGTTAGTGCGTCAAATGCTGACGGTAACGGCTTTGGGGTGTCCTCGTTAACGGTTGAGTTAGCTGCAGATGGTTATGATCAAACCACCGAAATTACCGCAACTGCAACGGATGGTGATGGTGATACCACTAGCACTACCTGGGATTTCACTTTTGATGGTGAAGGTGTGATTAGCGGTGATGGCGGTGATAACGTAATCGTTGGTAACGGTGAAAGTGATATCCTCCTGGGCGGTTTAGGTGACGATATTATGACCGGTGGTGCTGGTGCGGATACCTTTCTCTGGCTTGCAGGTGAAGCCGGTACGGATACTATTACCGACTTTAATCAATCGGGTGGCGCTTACAACCCTGCTGAGGGAGATGTATTAGACCTCTCGGCGCTCCTGGTCAGTGAAGAAACTGGTGTTTTAACCGACTACCTTAGCTTTTCTTCAGACGGTACGGACACTACGATCACCGTGGATGCGGATGGTTTAGGTGCTGGAACTGCGGATCAAACCATCGTCCTCGAAAATGTGGATCTGACTGGTGGCGGGGCAAACAATGACGCAGCCATTATCACCAGCTTGTTAGCTGATAGTAATTTGGTTGTGGATACTCTCTAAATCACAATGAGCTGAAGGCGCGGAATATTGCGCATAAAAAAGGCCACCTTCGGGTGGCTTTTTTTTATGGTCTTTTTTATACATAGACTCATGCACAAAAGCATTTGAAATTAACTCCCAGTTCGGCTATTTGCCCGATGTTCCAAACCCCAAAATTATTTTCTCCTTCAAATCCCGCCACAATTTTATTTGCTGAGAATCGCCTGATGCCACTTGTTCATTGCGAGAGCGCGCCAACCATAAAGTTCTGCCGTTAAAACTATAGACGGGTGTTAAATCATCCCGTTGATCGGCGGGCAAAATCAGCGGCGTGATATTGTCGAGAATTAAAGGTGTGTCGCCAGGGTTGGCGTAGTAGGCCAGTACCATATGAGGTTGGTTTAGCGATTCCGCTTTTACATAGGTAACGCGCAGCTTGTCGATATCGACACCCATAAAATCGAGGGTGAGGTATTTGGCGATGGAGAAGTCTTCGCAATCACCGGCATCCTTAATTAAAAATTCTACGGGTGTAGCCCAGTAGTCAGCTTGTCGCCAAATTTCTTCATCGCTTAAAAACTGCGCGTCGTTAAAAAAGCGATTGGTGTGTTGTAATTTTTCTAAATCCGCCTGGTGTTTGCCGTTCTCGATAATCGTTGCCCAATAGCTCACTCTGGCCGCTGCTACGGGGCCGTGTTGTTGTTTAACTGCTGCGATAAGCTGGGGGAAGTTGGGTGCAGTGATTTCTCCTTCGGAAGTGGTCTGCGGCGGTTGTTGTACGGGAGAGGGAGACGGTGGCGGGGTTTGCGGTGGACGACTGGCGCAACCCGATAAAAATAATAATACTATGAAGAACGTCGTACTGAATAACAGCAATGGTGAGCTTAGCCCGGTACGTCGCGGGCATCGGGGAGACTGGTTTGCTGTTGTTAAGAAGTGGCCGGACATAAACTATTCATCCAGGATTTATTAGAGTAGTTCTCGCTGCATTCTATAGGTTAAATCATTCCACAGGTTCAGTTGCTGGGGCTTGCCGACTTTGACCTGTTCATTACGGGTACGAGACAACCACAGTTCGTCGGCGTTAAAACTGTAGACAGGGCGCAGATCATCGCGCTCGGTGGCGGGTTTGATACGCTTGTTAATGTTGTCGAGAATCATCGGCACGGCGGTGGGTGTTGGGTAGTAGGCCAGTACCATATGGGCCTGGTTAAGGCGTAGGGCTTTAACATAGGTGATGCGCAGCTTTTTGGTATTGACGCCCATTTCTTTTAGGGTGAAATATTTGGCGATGGAGAAATCTTCGCAGTCCCCGGTGTCGTGAGCAATAAACTCCAGCGGTGTCGCCCAGTAGTCTTTCTTTTTCCAGTACACGATATCGTCAACAAAACGCGCGCCGTTAAAAAAGTCGTTCACCAGATTGAGTTTTTCAAGATCGGTTTTGGTGCCGTTGTCGTGAATTATTTGCTGCCAGCGGACCACGCGTTGCGCGGCGGCGGCGCCGTATTTGAGCTTTATTTTTCCGGTTAAGGCCGCGCTAATCCCGGTGTGGTCGGCGTAAACCCACGCGGCTAAGCCTAGGCTTAAACCTAGATACGCCGCCACCAGTAGCGGTAGCAACGAGCGGCTTTGTGGGATGTTTATGCCGAAAAATTTCAAGTGTCTAGGTTATCTCATAAAATGCTGTTAATCATACCACTTTGACTCTATTAGCTCGGCAGCGTGGGGTGTCGAAATGTGACGCAGTTCTTATTTGGCAAGTGAACTTGATTTCGATAGACTGCAGGTTCAACTTTTTCACGGTAGAAATTGTGACTTTATTTCGGCAGCTCGTGTTAGCGATTTTGGTATTGGTGCTACTGCTTTACGGTGTCAATGTAGTGCTGAGTCTGAATAATACCCGCTCGCTGGTGGACCAGCAGATGGCGGTGCATGCGCAGGATACGGCAACGTCTGTTGCGTTATCCCTGTCGCAGCTGGGTGTGGAGGACGATCCGGCTATTCTGGAGACATTTTTTAACGCGCTCGCCGACAGTGGTTTTTATCAGCGTATTTATTTTAGTGATATGGCAGGCTCAACGGTGGTTGAGCGCACCTTTAGAGTCGATGTTGAAGGCGTCCCCGACTGGTTTATAGGGATGATGCAACTGCCGATTCACAGCGGCGAGGCGGAGGTGTCCTCGGGCTGGACGCGGCTAGGCAAGGTGAAGGTGGTGAGTCACCCAGGGCAGGCCTATCGGGAATTATGGGCGGTAACGACCCAGCAATTTTTATGGTTTACCTCGTTTGCTGCGCTGCTGTGCGGTATTGCTGTGGTGGGGCTACGTTGGTTATTGGCCCCGCTGGGGCGTATTGAGCGCCAGGCTAATGCTATTTGTGATCAACAGTTCGTGATTCAGGACAATATCCCCAGGGCCCGCGAGTTGAGTTCGGTGGTCAATGCGATGAACCGCATGTCGAGCCGGCTCAAACAATTATTTACCAATCAGTCGGAGTTGATTGCGGATTTACGCGTGGCGTCCGCACACGATGCCGTTACTGGTTTATCCAATCGGGCGGATTTTGATGCGCGGCTGAATAGTTTTGTCAGTAGTGAAATGGGTTCCCACCGCGGTCTGCTGGCCATTATCTCGCTGGATAACTTAGTCGAGATCAACACGCTTGGCGGGCGCGTTGAGGGTAATAATATTCTCGGCGCGATCGGCGGGGTGATGCAGCGCTTAGGCGAGAAGTATCCCAAGGCGATTCTGGCACGGCGTCAGGGCGCGGAATTTTCACTGTTTGTGCCCGATCTAGAAATTGATGAGGCGGAAGAGCTGGCGATTTCGGTGTTGCGCCAGATCGAAGGCGTACCCTGGGTGCATAAAGACCGACAATCTCTAAAGTTTCGACTGGGCTTTACCCATAATGAAGAAGTAATCAATGGCCCGGAATTATTGAGCGAGGCGGATTTGGCGCTGCGGCAGGTCACGGAGCATTCGCCGCAAAACTGGTCCCGCTTTGCCGATATCGAAGACGTGGGTGTGCCTACGGTATCGCGTCCGGCGTTTGACTGGGCCGGATTGATTGAACGGGTTATAACGGAGCGCTCGGTCGAACTGCTGTATCAGCCCACCGTGAATGTGCCGGAACGAGTGCCGGTTGGTTGCGAGGTTTATACGCGGATCAACAACGGCAACGATGTGGTGTCGGCGGGGGTATTCTTGCCGATGGTTGAGCGCCACGGTTTTGCCGATGCCTACGACCGCATGGTGCTGGAGTTACTGGCCGCGCAGGAAGACGATCAGTTCCCCATGTACTCGGTGAATCTTAGTAGCGCGTCGCTGGACTCAGCAGCGTTTAATGCCTGGTTGAGTGAGTTTTTGAAGGGCAAGCGCGCACTGGCGGGCAAACTGGTTTTTGAACTGCCCGAGCACGCGATTAAAGTGAGCGAAAAAGCGGTGCGGGATTTTCAGAGTCTGGTGGAGCCTTACGGCTCGGGTATTGCGCTTGATCATTTCGGTTTGGAATCCTCCGGGTTTTCTTATCTGGGCAGTTTGCCGGTGGCTTACCTGAAAGTGCACCGCAGCTTTACGCGAAATATTCATTTGAATAAAGACAATCAGTTCTACATCAAATCGCTGTCTCAGCTCGCCCATACCCGGGAAATACTGTTGATCGCCGAAGGTATCGAGCTGGATGCCGAATGGCGGGTTCTGAGTGGGCTGAATATCGATGCCGCGCAGGGTTACTTTATCGGTAGACCGGAACCGCGCGCGTTTTATCAGCAGTAAGCGCAAGACTGAATTAGAGTACTCACTCGTAGCGATTAATCGCGATATTCTCACCAGCTGTGAGCCCAGGCGGTTTATAATTCGCGTCTGTATTTTTTGAGCCTGTATAATTCGCGCTTATATTTTTCTGGAAATTGATTGATGACTGTCCGTACCCGCATTGCGCCGTCCCCCACTGGCGATCCTCACGTCGGTACCGCTTATATTGCCCTGTTTAATTATTGCTTTGCCCGTCAGCAGGGCGGGCAGTTTGTGCTGCGCATTGAAGATACCGATCAGCAACGCAGTACGCCGGAATCCGAAGCGATGATTTTGGACAGCCTGAGCTGGCTGGGTCTACAGTGGGACGAAGGCCCGGATGTCGGCGGCCCCCACGGTCCCTATCGACAGAGCGAACGCTCCGCTATTTATCTCGAACATGCGCAAATTCTGGTTGAGAAAGGCCATGCGTTTTATTGCTTCGCGAGTGCTGAAGAGTTGGATGTTATGCGTCGCGAGCAGCAGAGCCGGGGCGAAACACCAAAATATGATGGCCGCGGCTTGCTGCTCAGCGCCGACGAGGTGCAAGGTCGCTTAGCTCAGGGTGATCCGTATGTTATCCGTATGAAAGTCCCTGAGAGCGGCGTGTGTTGCTTTCAGGACCGCTTGCGTGGGGAGATTGAGATTCCCTGGGCTCAGGTAGACATGCAGGTGCTACTCAAAGCCGATGGTCTGCCGACTTATCACCTGGCCAATGTGGTGGATGATCACCTAATGGAGATTACCCACGTGATTCGCGGTGAGGAGTGGATTAACTCCGCGCCCAAGCATCAGTTGTTGTACGAGTACTTCGGCTGGACCATGCCGGAACTGTGCCATATGCCTTTGTTGCGTAATACCGACAAAAGCAAACTCAGCAAACGCAAAAATCCCACCAGTATTGCGTATTACCAGGCCATGGGTTATCTGCCGGAAGGGCTGGTCAATTACCTGGGGCGCATGGGCTGGTCGATGCCTAACGAGGAAGAGAAATTTGCCCTGTCAGAGATGATCGAGCATTTTGATCTCGATAAAGTACATCTTGGGGGGCCGGTCTTCGATACCGAAAAACTCGACTGGCTCAATGGTCGCTGGATTCGTGAAGACCTTGATAACGAAGCCTTTGCCGAGCGGCTGGCGGCGTGGGCCTTTAATCGGGAAAATCTCAGCCGAATGATCCCGCTGATTAAAGAGCGCACCGAAAAATTCACCGACATAGCGCCTCTGGCGAGCTTTTTGTTGTCGGGCATGCCATCTCTGCCGGAGCAGGCCTTTGCCCATAAAACGCTCGATGATGAGGCGGTTAAAAGAATCCTGCAATTTGCCAGTTGGCGCCTGGATGTGTTGCGCCACTGGGAGAAGGCCAGCTTATACGCAGAACTCAATCAGCTGGCCGGCGCACTGGAGTTAAAGCTTAAAGTCTTTTTGGCACCGTTGTTTATTGCTGTGGCAGGTTCGTCTTCGGCACCGCCCCTGTTTGATGCCATGGTGGTGCTCGGGCCGGACATGGTGCGGGCGCGTATTCGCCACGGCCTGGCGCATATTGGTAAGCCCTCCAAAAAACAATTAAAGGCCTGGCAAAAGGAGTACGAGGCCTTAACTCGCGACCGGGAGGCTCATCCTGAGGAACAACCTTGACAGCATAGCGGCACCTGCCTAGAATGCCGCCCTCTTTGGGGCCATAGCTCAGCTGGGAGAGCGCAACACTGGCAGTGTTGAGGTCAGCGGTTCGATCCCGCTTGGCTCCACCAAAAAATCAAACCTTCAGGCGCAAGCGTGAGGGTTTTTTTGTGCCTGTATGCCTACTGGGCAAAGCCTTATTGTGTGCCGAGCCTTACTTCGGTCTATCGGGAGCGCTGGTGTAATCTGAATCGTCATTAAAGTAAAGTAATTGACGATTGATTAATCATGCAAATAACGATCTAATAGCACCATAAAAATATGCCGATCTCCTCGTTGATTGCACAGATGGCCTGGGGCCACTGGGCGGGCTAGACCGAGTAGATTCACCAGGAAGGAAGGAACGATAATAATGTCACGGAAATTGCTAATTCTTACAGGGTTGTTTTTGGTGGGCTGTCAGGGTGCAGGCACTATTGAGCCTGAACCGAAAGGAAGTGTTGCTCAACCTTCCCCCGTGATATCACAATTTATTGCTGACCCTACGCTGTCTACCGACGAGCGCTTGCGCGAAGTCTTTCGCCAGCTGGAGTTGGGCGAGGTGGGGCAGGCAGAGGCGGAACTTGATGCCTACCTTGTTGAAAAACCCGGGGGTAAAGTCGCTGCAGATTTGAAGCGGCAGATAGATCTTGGCCCTAACGAATACTATCCCGCTGAATCCGTTGACGTGACCCTAATGTCTGGAGAGTCTCTTTCCACCCTGGCGCAAAAATATCTCGGAACTGCTTACCAGTTTTATGCATTAGCTAAGTACAACGGCATCGCTAAAGCCAATGATTTGAAAGCGGGTCAGGTGGTGCGGATTCCGCTGACCGACTTTGCTCGGCAAGCATTGAAAAATCCTCAGGCTGTCGAAGCTGAGCCGGCTCAGATCAGTGATGCTGAGAGCGATATTGAGAGCGATATCGAGGGCACCGCTGATAATGCAGTTGCCGAGGAGCTCCCGGTCCTTGAAGTGCAAGACTTAGAAGCGACGGCTGACGAATACCATA
Organism: Porticoccaceae bacterium; assembly: GCA_036961295.1. Classification (GTDB taxonomy): domain Bacteria; phylum Pseudomonadota; class Gammaproteobacteria; order Pseudomonadales; family Porticoccaceae; genus JAGPUQ01. The sequence goes on from JBALVX010000001.1 coordinate 456,122, forward strand.
AGCAGGCGTCTATGGCGTTCCGGCGTCAGGAGCTTGATCAAGCCATAGCACTTTGGGACAAAGTTTTGGAAATAGATCCGTCGCATCAACATGCGATGTCTGGTCGTTTACAGGCGATGGAATTAAGGAAAAAACTATCAGATTTACAGTGAAGCGGATCGAGCCTTGAATCTAAATGATAAAAATAATACAAACGTTGCGCGATAAGAATGAATACCTTGTCGAATAAAATTCGCGGTTTATTTGGTGAGTTACGTCGTCGAAGAGTGTTGAATACCTTTGTGCTGTATGTGGTGTCTTGCTGGGTAATCCTGCAGGTTTGCTCGGTCGCTTTTCCGATTTACGATATTGCTAATAGTTATTACCATTGGCTTTTCGTGGCTTTTTTCGCACTTTTCCCAGTGGTGATAAGTGTTTCATGGTTTTATCAATTGACCCCCAGGGGCTTTGTCAAGATTGCTCCTTTTGTGGAGCGTCGCGCCTTGGATAACTTATCCCCACGACTGGATAGACGAGCCGCAGCAGATCAGTTTCATAATCGCGAGGATGTCAGGTGGTCGATTTTTGCGGAAACGGGACCGGTTGAGGGCCTGGAGTACGCCATCACCAAGTCAATCACCTTAGGGCGTGCGATTGAGTGTGAAATTACTTTGCCGCGTTCGTATATATCGCGCAATCACGCACGCATCGCCTTAGAAGGTGGTGTGTTGTTCGTAGAAGACCTGGGTTCATCTAATGGCACGCTCGTTAACGGCGTTAAAACAACGGGCCAGCAAACGTTATATCATGGCGATGAGTTGCGTTTTAAGGACGTAGTGTTCAGGGTGGTAGAGAACTCGTCGAACCTTGGCAGTGAGGCGCTATTTAATCAGACAACTTTTATAGACCAGGCTTGATAACTGCTGTTCTCACTAGTTATTTTTGTAGTTGTTTTATTTTGTTTAAATTGTCTTGCATACGTTGAGTTTGTGTCAGTAGTATTTGTGCCTGTGTGTGTCCTGGCTGGTAGTAAAGTGCTTGCTCAAGCCCCTTTATTGTTCGATTTAGATCACTGTTTAAGAAAGTTTTTGCCTGTGCGTAGTAGCTATCTGCCAGCTTGCGTTTGAGTGTGGCGATACGAGCAGCATGCTCGGGTGTGTTAGTGGTGTGGGGTCGCATTTGATCAAAGTGGACAGTGGCACGCACTGGGTCGTTGTTTTGAATATATTGTTGAACCAGTAAAAAATCGGTTTCATAAAGTAAGGCCAGCATCCTTGAGTCCATTTCATTAGTGCTTAGCTGTCGACTTAACTTGTCGATGCTTGTGTATTTTCCTCGCTTGAACAGCGCCTCCAGTTGCTTGAAATTAACACGCCCATCAGCTGAAGGTTGTTTTCTGGTTTTTAAAGCGGCCCGGTTTTTGGTTTTTTGTGCATTCTGCATACGTTGTGTGGTGATTTTTTTGAGATAGCTAAATGCTTGCTGGTGGTGTGGATTACTTGCCAGTGTTTTCAAAAAATAGGTTTCAGCCTGGCGTGTGTTGCCTCGATTGAAGGCGCTCAGACCTGTGGAGAAATAGCGTTTAGCTCGCGTATTGATCTTGCTCTGCAGGCGGTCAATGGCACTTAGCGCCTGCTGGTTGGATGGTTCAATGGCGACCACGATCTGCCATTGATTTAGCGCCCTCGGAAAATCATTATTTTGTTCCAGCTGTTGGGCGCGAATTTTTCGAGCATCAATAAACTGCGCCGTTGTTTCCTGTGGCGGTGGGCTGACGCAGGCAAACAGAGTTAGACTGAGGGAAAAGATCAGCAGACGTTTGAGGATATTGCTCACTGTAAATCTTTTTCTACGTAGTGGGTAAGGAAGCTTTTGAAGTCGTCCAACGTGTGATTGTTGTAAATCATGGTGCGGCGCAATAGGTAGGGGGCCGCGAATGTAGGGTTGCTGCCGCGGTTAACGGTGACCGCGAGTGCGTAATTTGATTGCTTCAGGGTTTCAATAACGTAGGGGCTACTGTCGCCGTAGGGATAGGCCAGGTAGCGGGGTTCCACGCCTAGTTTTTTCCGTAAAGATTGATCAGCGTGGCTAATTTCACCGCGTATTCTGCTTTGATAAACCGTGTTATCGATGTCTTTCGAGGTTGTGGCAAGACTGGTGTGGGTTTTAGTGTGAGATTGAATGTCGATGATATCGCTACTTTGCAATTCCTTAAGTTGGCTCCAGGTCAACGCAGCAGACCCACCCACAAAGTCGGTGTAGAGGAAAACGGTTGCGGGGAACTGATATTTTTTTAAAATTGGGTAGGCGATGTTATAGATGGAACGATATCCGTCGTCGATGGTTAAGACCACTACTTTTGGCGGTATGGGAAGTTTCCGGTTTAACATTTCCTCGAGTTGAGAAAGTGGTATAACCTGGAAATTGTTTTCCGCCAGGTAGGCCATTTGCTGTTCAAAATCCTGCGCTGATACCGCAAGTTGATTAGAGGCCCTGGCCCCGGATGAAAACTGGTGGTAACACAGTACGGGCACCGTGCGATAACCATCAGGGTATACCGATACGGGATTGGCGGGCTTGAGCGGTATGGCGAGTAATTGCCCGGGTACGGCTGTGGTCAGGTTGTTTAGCTCGCGAATTTGCCAGGCTTGATTACGGTCTTTGAGGTACTTCTGGGCCAGGTCTTCGATGTTTTGTTGCGAATGTAGGCGAACAACAATAATGTTTTTGTCGCCGGCTATTTCTTTGGTCTTACCGCCTGGGATGCCGAGCGAAAGGCTATAAGAGGGCGTTGCGAGGGACAGAGTGAGACCAAGCAGTATTATTGATAATGCTCTAGTCAAGGTCGTCGATACCGGTATCTATAATGGTGTGATCGATGCTCGCCTGATGCCTGGGTTCAGAATTACTCTTAGGTTCAGAGTCGGCTCCTGCGGATTCCTGGGGATCCGTTTGCATATCCTCCTCGCTTTGGTGAGGGTCGTTACTATCGTGGGTGTTGCTGTCGTGGGCGCTACTGTCAGGGTTAATACCGTGATGAATTGAATCCGCCATTATATTAAAAGCGGATGCCACACCACCAAATTCACTTTTCCAGGGGCGAGAGATGCGGATGCTGTGATTGCCATCGGTAAAATCTTGCATGGAGCGTTGGATGACCTTTAAATTTTTAGCAATCAGTTTATTGAAGAAAAAGATAATTACCAGCATGGCCAAAATGATAGTCAGCGCGAGAGAAGTCATGATGCGCTTGGTGACAGATTGTACTTCTTCAAGGCGGGCCTGGCTGATGCCCACGTCGATCTTGCCAATATCAATGGCATTAAAGCGAATTGGCGCGGTAAAGGTAAATATTTTTTGATTATTGTTCATTGTCGCGGTAGCGACGGAAATTTCTGCGTTGCTGGTGGCCATTTTCTCGCCCCCGAGCGAGACCCAGGGTTGATTCAATAGGGTTTTGTCTGTTGCGCTGCGCACGATATTGTCGTGGTCGATTACCGTCAAGTAAGAGAAAGACTGTCTCTTGGAGGCTTCGTCGGTCAGTGTTTCCAGTCCAATCCAGTCCTCGCCCAAAACCGGCACGGCGATTTCTGCCGCGATAAAGCGCGCAAGGGAAACGCCGCTATCGACCACCTGTTCAGAAAGTACGCGAGATTGAACCTTAAACACAACTAATACACTGACCACCATGATAACAGCCACGATTGCGCCGATTGCGGCGGTCCACTTAATCTGCATTGGCAGATAACTGCTTGCGTCTTCATCGTCGCGGAGTACGCGCAATTCTTTTTCCAGGGCGTCGTATAGCTCGGCGCCGGTCTGGAAACGCTTGGCGGGCTTTTTGTGCAGTAATTTGCCAATAATGCTTTGTAGGCCGGCGGGTGCTTCCGGGTAGTATTGGCGGATTGGTGTCGGGTCTTTCTGAATGATTTGAAGAATCAGTGTGGGTATGGAATCGGCACTGAAAGCCTTATGGCCGGTCAGTAGTTCGTAGAGGATAACACCCAGAGAGAATAGGTCTGAACGCCCATCGATGGGCTCGCCTTTGGCTTGTTCCGGGGACATGTAGCGGGGTGTACCCAAAATCGTACCGGCCAGGGTTTGTTCCTGTTCTCCTGAATCCTCCAAATGAGCGATGCCAAAATCGGCGATTTTTACTGTGCCGTGTTGTTCGTGATAAATAATATTATCGGGTTTGATATCCCGATGGACGATGCCCATATTGTGCGCGTAATCGAGGGCGCTAGCGATTTGCATAGAGATGTTAAGTAAGGTTTTGATTGGTAGTCGATCATTGTTTTGTAACAGGTTGCTCAAGGTGATGCCCTCGAGTAACTCCATCATGATGTACGGTGTTTCGTCGATCTTGCCGACGTCGTAAACGGTCACAATATTGGGGTGTGTCAGCGCGCCAGCAGCTTTGGCTTCGGTTAAAAAGCGGCTGAGGTATTCTTTGTCGATCAGTTTATCTTCTTTTAGTAGTTTCAGCGCCGCCGAGCGATTAATCTCCGGGTCGTAAGTTTCATAGACGTCGGCCATCGCGCCGGAACCGATAAACCCGGTAATGTTATAACGACCAACGACTGTGCCTATCTTGTCCATGCTTGCCAGTTTTCCTTACCGTTCTTTTGTAGTGGGGGTAATCAATGTTAAAAATTTAGTTATATTAATTATACGGTTTATTTTACCCGATTTGCTTACGCCGGCCAGAAGGTGATTGCTGCCGCAGTAATAGCGCAGAGGATCACCGCCAAAATAATTTTATTGCTGTGTGATGCGAGCCAGCTTGTCGATGTAGTTGGTGGTGTGAATGCGCGCCGCACAATGGTAGCGTCGAGATCGCTACCGTCGGTGAGGTTGGACAGAGGAATTGAAGGGCTGTAAGGCCGGTGTTTGCTTACCTGCTCCTCGGGAGCCAGTACCAATACGGTGACATTATCGCGCCCGCCGGCGGCGAGAGCGGCTTTTATCAGTTCGGCGACCTGGGGTTCGGGCAGGAGAGGCTGTCCGAACAACCTGGCAAGCTTTGCTGGGCTGACCTCATCGTTTAAGCCATCGCTGCACAGTAAAATTTTTTGATCGGGTAATAGCGTGCCGGAGACTACATCGACTTTTAAGTTTGACTGCGGGGAGATACCGATGGATTGGGTAATGATATTGCGTTTGGGGTGGCGCAGAGCCTCTTGGGGCGTAATCATGCCTTTGTCGATCAGCGCTTCCACATAGGAGTGATCTCGCGTTAGCAGTTTGAGTTCACCGTCCCAGAGATAGGCTCTACTGTCACCTACCCAGGCAATTTGGTAGTCCATACCTTTGAGCGCCAGGGCAACTATAGTGGAGCCCATATTTGACACATTGTCCCTTTCCTGGATGGCATCCAACACGGCCTGGTGTGCAGCCGTGACGGCGCCCACCAAATCCCCGGTTTCAACGTAGGTATCGTGGGTGGTGTCGCTAGTGATGGCGCTGGCGATTTCGCCGTTGGTGTGTCCACCAACGCCATCGGCCACCAGCCATAAGCCTGCGGCAGGGTCGGCACGATAGCAATCTTCGTTGTGTTCGCGTATACAACCGCGGTGAGTATCGGCAGCAAAGTTAATCATTAGAGTTATTTTGCATTCCTTGCGTTCTTTACATTAGGTCTAACTTACCGAATTTGTGGGGTAAAAGCCAGTTCCCATGAACTTGCCGCCTGGCTATCCAATTATAGCTGGCAACAAGTTGGTAAGTTAGCGCTGCTTTAATGCAGGCACCGTTCGGGTTTTCTCACCATTATAAAGCTGGCGCGGGCGTCCAATCTTGTAGGGGCTACTGATCATTTCACTCCAGTTGGCTATCCAGCCCACGGTGCGCCCGGTGGCAAAAATCACGGTAAACATTTCTGTGGGGATGCCGATGGCTTTCATAATGATGCCAGAATAAAAATCGACATTAGGATAGAGTTTTTTGCTGACAAAGTAGTCGTCTTCCAGTGCGATTTGTTCGAGGCGTTTGGCAATCTTGAGTAGCGGATCGTTGTCCATGCCGAGTTCGGAGAGTACGTCGTCGCAAGCTTGTTTCATTACCTTGGCGCGAGGATCAAAGTTTTTGTACACCCGGTGGCCAAAACCCATTAAACGGAAAGGATCGTTTTTGTCTTTGGCTCTTTTGACATAGGCGTCGATATTTTTTTCGTCGCCAATTTCATTAAGCATTTCGAGTACCGCCTGATTGGCGCCACCGTGGGAAGGCCCCCACAGTGCGGCAATACCGGCGGCAATACAGGAGAAGGGGTTGGCGCCGGAGGAGCCGGCCAGGCGCACCGTGGAGGTAGACGCATTTTGCTCGTGATCGGCATGGAGTAAAAACAATAAATCCATCGCTCTGGATAGCACCGGGCTGACGCTGGAAGGTGCGCAGGGCGTGCCGAACATCATATGCAAAAAGTTTTCGGCGTAGCCCAGGTTATTTTTGGGATACATGTAGGGCTGGCCGATAAAATGCTTGTAGCACATGGCGGCGAGGGTTGGCATTTTGGCGATCAGTCGGTGAGCAGTGATCTTCCTGTGCACCGGGTTATTGATATCGAGGGAGTCGTGATAGAACGATGACATCGCCCCAACCACACCGCACATCATGGCCATGGGATGGGCGTCGTAATGAAAGCCCGATATAAATTGCTCAATGGAGCGGTTCACCATAGTGTGGGTTGAAATAATGGTTTCAAACTCGGTTTTCTCTTCTGCGTTGGGCAGTTCGCCGTTGAGCAAGAGATAGCAGGTTTCTAGATAGTCTGAATTCTCGGCCAGATCGGCAATCGCGTAGCCCCGGTGGAGCAGAATGCCTTTGTCGCCATCAATAAAGGTGATTTTTGACTCGCAGGCGGCGGTGGCGGTAAAGCCGGGGTCAAAGGTAAAGTGATCACTGGCGGCCAGGCCGGACAGATCAATTACATCCTGGCCCAATGTGCCGGACAGTATGGGTAGCTCTATCGGGGCTAGCCCGTCGATGGTGAGCACGGCTTTTTTCTGAGTCATTGGGGTCTCCTACTGACCAAACATCTGAGGGAAAGATATTTCCCGTAATTACAAAAATGCAGGGGCGGCAGACTACGTTTGCCGGGGCTTATTGTCAATTTGCGAGTGAAATCTGTCATTCATATCCGTTTTGCCCTGTGGGGCCGCATTCAGGGTAGTGCTGTCGAGGTATTACATTGTAATGACAGGTGTTTGTTTTTATAATCCCCCGCCGTTGATGCTCATCCCAGAGCTTATTCTTCTAAAGCTGGGAATATTCGCTTCGAAAATGACGTTTTACGCGTAAGCTTACTGCTGTTGGCAGGTCAGTTTTGATAGTGCACCGAGTATTTAGACCGAGTAATAGACCGCTCAAATTAACCACCCGTCCATCGCCCCTGGGGCGCTCAATACGAAGGCAGTGATTGTTGTGAACGATAAACGCCCCGTTAATCTCGATATAAAGACTATTCATCTTCCGATTACCTCCTATGTTTCCATTTTGCATCGGGTTTCCGGTGTCGCGCTGTTTGTGATCGTAGGTCTGTTTCTGTGGATGCTGGATACCAGCCTGTCCTCGGCAGAGGGTTTTAAGGCCTTGCAGGACATCCTCAGCGGAACCTTCGTCACCCTGATTTTATGGGGCATGATGGCAGCGCTGATTTATCACACGGTCGCCGGTATTCGCCACCTCATTATGGATATGGGTATCGGTGAAACGCTGGAGGGCGGAGTGCTTGGCGCCAGGTTGGTGGTGGTGATTTCCGCAGTACTAATCGCATTAGCAGGAGTTTGGTTATGGCTGTAAAGCAAGTCACCAGTTTTGGCCGTAGTGGCCTGTCCGATTGGCTGGTACAGCGAGTCAGTGGCGTGGTATTAGCGGTGTATACCTTTTGGATGGTGGGTTATTTGTTGACCCATGGGAATCTGGAGTATGCCCAGTGGCTTGCCGTTCATCAGAATTTTGCAGTGCGGGTGTTGAGTTTGGCGGCGGTATTAGCGCTAGCGGCTCACGCCTGGATTGGTTTGTGGGCGGTGTTGACCGACTACGTCACGGTACGTTTGATTGGCGAGAAAGCCACCGCGATACGTATGTTTTTACAGTTGGCAATGATTGCGGTGATTTTGGTCTACGTGATTTGGGCTATCGAAATTCTCTGGGGAGTGTAAGCGAATATGCGTACGATGACGTATGACGCAGTAATTGTTGGCGGCGGTGGTGCTGGAATGCGAGCGGCTTTGCAGCTGGCGCAGTCGGGCTATAAAACCGCGGTGATTTCTAAAGTATTTCCAACGCGCTCCCATACCGTTTCCGCCCAGGGTGGTATTACTTGCGCAATTGCCAGCGATGATCCCAACGATCAGTGGCAGTGGCATATGTATGACACCGTTAAGGGTTCCGATTACATCGGCGATCAGGAAGCCATTGAGTATATGTGTTCGGTCGGTCCGGAAGTGGTGTTCGAGTTGGAGCACATGGGCCTGCCATTTTCCCGCACGGAAGAGGGCCGTATTTATCAGCGGCCTTTCGGTGGGCAGTCGAAAAACTTTGGTAAAGACGGCCAGGCTGCACGAACCTGTGCCGCGGCGGATCGTACTGGTCACGCACTGCTGCATACCCTGTATCAAAACAATCTAAAGAACGACACCGTCTTCCTTAACGAATGGTTTGCGGTGGATATTGTAAAAAATCAGGATGACGCCGTAGTCGGTGTTATCGCGATCAATATCGAAACTGGCGAAACCGTGTATGTGAAATCCCGCGCCACGGTATTTGCCACCGGCGGTGCCGGGCGTATTTATGCGTCTACTACCAACGCCCATATCAATACCGGCGACGGACTGGCTATGTCGCTGCGCGCCAATGTTCCCGCCCAGGATATGGAAATGTGGCAGTTTCACCCCACCGGCATTCACGGTGCAGGCACTCTGGTGACCGAGGGTTGTCGAGGTGAGGGCGGTTATCTGATTAATAAAGATGGCGAGCGCTTTATGGAGCGCTATGCACCTAACGCTAAAGATTTGGCGGGCCGCGATGTGGTTGCGCGTTCAATGGTGCTAGAAATCCTCGAAGGTCGCGGTTGTGGCCCCGATGGCGATCACGTGATGCTCAAGCTCGATCATCTGGGCGAAGAAGTTCTGCACAGCCGTCTGCCGGGTATTTGTGAATTGTCCGAAACCTTTGCTCACGTCGATCCGGTAAAAGCGCCGATTCCCGTGGTGCCAACCTGTCACTACATGATGGGTGGTATTCCCACCAATGTTGACGGTCAGGCCTTAACCTGGGATGCCGAAGGCAACGATACCGTGGTTGAAGGGCTGTATGCCTGTGGTGAAGTGGCTTGTGTTTCGGTACACGGTGCCAACCGTTTGGGCGGTAACTCTTTGCTCGATCTGGTGGTGTTTGGTCGCGCTTCTGGTTTGTTTATCGAAAAAGCCTTGCGCGAAGGTATTAACTTGCGCGACCCGAGCGATGCCGATATCGACAAAGCAATGAGTCGTCTAAACCGCCTGAATGCCAGTACCTCCGGCGAAAGCGCGCCGGTACTGCGTAAAGAACTGCAAATCATTATGCAGAATCACTTCGGTGTATTCCGTCGTGGTGACTTTATGGCGGAGGGCGTGACAAAGCTGGCCGAGCTGCGTAAGCGTATCGAAAATGTCCACCTTGAAGACAAAAGTAATGCCTTTAATACCGCGCGTATTGAAGCCCTGGAATTGCAAAACTTGTTGGAGGTCGCCGAGGCCACCGCCATTGCGGCGGAAGTGCGCACCGAAAGCCGTGGTGCCCATGCTCGGGAAGATTATCCCGAGCGCGACGACGAGAACTGGTTGTGTCACTCGTTGTTTCTACCCGAAAACAAAGAAATGAAAACACGCGCCGTGAACTTTACGCCGACCACGCGCGAAGCCTTTGAACCCAAAGCCCGAACCTACTGAGACCCTTATTGCTATGGTTAATGCTGCTATGGTTAATACCGACATGTTGACAGTCAGTGTCTATCGCTACAATCCCGAAACCGATGCTGCACCTTATATGCAGGATTATCAGCTCGACACCGGTGGTAAAGACATCATGGTGCTCGATGCACTGGAAATGTTGAAAGTCGAGGACTCCACCCTGGTGTTTCGGCGCTCCTGCCGCGAGGGCGTCTGTGGTTCCGATGGCGTCAATATCAATGGCAAGAATGGACTGGCCTGTGTTACGCCGCTCTCCGCCTGCGTGAAGAAAAATAAACTCATTGTCCGACCCTTGCCGGGTTTGCCGGTGATTCGTGATCTGGTCATCGATATGGGCCAGTTTTACGCTCAGTACGAAAAAGTGCAACCCTACTTACTTAACGACACACCTGCGCCTGCCATCGAACGTTTACAAACCCCGGAAGAGCGGGAAAAACTCGACGGCCTCTACGAATGTATTTTGTGCGCCTGTTGCTCCACCAGCTGCCCCTCGTTTTGGTGGAACCCGGATAAGTTTATCGGCCCGGCTGGATTGTTGCAGGCCTACCGGTTTTTGGCCGACAGTCGCGATACCGCAGCGGAAGAGCGTTTAGCTGAACTGGATGATCCCTTCAGTGTATTCCGTTGCCACGGCATTCAAAACTGTGTCGCGGTGTGCCCGAAAGGTTTGAACCCGACGCGGGCGATTGGTCATATTCGCTCGATGTTATTGCGCAGCGGGACTTAAATAGCACTATACGAGTGAAATTAGTACGCGTGCTCTAAACTCTGAGTATAGATACTGGTACAATTCCGCCCCCACATTCGAGACCGCAGTACGATGCCTGACAGCGCCTCTCTTAACGTAATGCAGCACTTCCTTGATACCTCGCATTTTTCCGGAGGTAATGCAGCATACGTTGAAGGTTTATACGAAACTTATCTTCACGATGCTCAGGGCGTACCCGAAGAATGGCGCGCCTTTTTTAACTCTCTACCCCGGGTCAACGGCAATGTCTCCCCAGACGTTTCCCACGACACCGTGCGCGCACATTTTGAATTACTCGGCCGCCGCCAGGCCCGCCCTGTGGCTGCACCTGGTTCCGGTGGTCTTCATGTTGAGCACGAGCGCAAACAGGTTAAAGTACTGCAACTGATCAGCTCCTACCGGGAGCGCGGGCACCAGCACGCCAAACTCGATCCCCTGGGTTTGATGGAGCGCGATCAGGTTCCCGATCTTGAACTCTCCTTCCACGGCTTAACCCCCGGCGACCTCGATACTACCTTTCAAACCGGTCCTTTGTTTATCGGTAAGGACGAAGCCACGCTGGGCGAAATTATCGACAGCATGGAAGCGACCTACTGCAAGCATCTCGGCCCAGAGTTTATGCACATCACCTCGCTGGAAGAAAAGCAGTGGCTGCAGCAGCGTTTTGAAAGCACGCGGGCGCAACCCAAATATGAAGATGATGTGCGGGTCCGGGTATTGCGGCGCTTAACGGCAGCGGAAGGCCTGGAAAAACATCTGGATTCAAAATATCCCGGTACCAAGCGTTTTGGGATAGAGGGCGCCGAAAGTTTAATTCCCGCCATCGATGGCTTGATTAATCGAGCGGGTGAGTACGGTGCGAAAGAAATAGTTTTGGGCATGGCGCATCGGGGCCGGCTCAATGTACTGGTGAATGTGCTGGGTAAAAACCCCGCCGATTTGTTTGAAGAATTTGAAGGCAAGAAAGTCCTCAGTACCTCAGGGGATGTTAAATACCATCAGGGTTTTTCCTCTAATGTGATGACCCCGGGTGGTGAGGTCCATCTGGCCCTGAACTTTAATCCCTCGCATTTGGAAATTGTCTCGCCGGTCGTTGAAGGTTCGTCGCGGGCGCGGCAGGATCGTCGCAATGATCCAGAGGGTAAGCAGGTAGTACCCATCATCATCCACGGTGATGCGGCGTTTGCCGGCCAGGGTGTGGTGATGGAAACCTTCCAGATGTCACAGACTCGCGCCTATTCAACCGGCGGCACAGTTCATGTGGTGCTCAACAATCAGGTGGGCTTTACCACCAACCGTCGCGAGGATGCGCGCTCTACAGAATATTGCACCGACGTGGCAAAAATGGTGCAAGCGCCGATTTTTCATGTCAACGGTGACGACCCGGATGCGGTGCTGTTTACCGCTTTACTGGCGATGGACTACCGCTACCAGTTTAAAAAAGACGTGGTGATTGATCTGATCTGCTATCGCCGTCGCGGTCACAACGAAACCGACGAGCCTTCGTCTACGCAACCCTTGATGTATCAAAAAATTCGCGAGCATAAAAGTACGCGGACTTTATTTGCCGAGCAACTGGCCGCCGAAGGCGTGCTGAGTGAGCAAGCCTGCGTTGAGATGTTAAGTGAGTATCGCGATAGTTTGGATCGCGCCGAGCACGTGGCGCACAATTTGGTATCCGAGCCCGATACCGCTTTGTTTGTGGATTGGACGCCCTATCTGGATCACGACGGCAGCGCGTCTGTGGATACCCGCTACGATCTGCAAAAACTGCAGGAAGTCGCCCACAAGGTCTGCCATATTCCGGAAGGTATTGTGTTGCAGCGCCAGGTACAAAAAATCTACGACGACCGGCGCAAGATGGCCAGCGGTGCCCTGGCACTGAACTGGGGTATGGCCGAGCTACTGGCCTACGCAACGATTCTGGAAGAGGGCTATCAACTTCGGATGACCGGCCAGGATTGCGGGCGCGGTACCTTTTCCCATCGCCACGCCGTGGTGTTCAACCAGAAAGATGGCGAAGCCTATGTACCGCTTGAACACTTAAATGACAATCAGCCACGCTGCGATATTTACGATTCATTCTTGTCGGAAGAAGCGGTGCTGGGTTTTGAATACGGCTATTCAACGGCAACGCCCAGTGGTTTGATTTTGTGGGAAGCCCAGTTTGGCGATTTCGCCAACGGTGCCCAGGTGGTGATCGACCAATTTATTGCGGCTGGAGAACATAAGTGGGCGCGGCTCAGTGGGCTTACCCTGCTGCTGCCTCACGGTTACGAAGGGCAGGGGCCGGAACATTCGTCGGCGCGCCTGGAACGGTTTTTGCAAATGTGCGCCGAGGGCAATATGCAGGTGTGTATTCCGACGACCCCGGCACAGTTGTTTCATATGCTGCGTCGGCAGGCGATTCGGCCCTTGCGTAAACCGCTGATTGTGATGAGTCCAAAGTGGATTCTACGCCACAAGCTGGCAACGTCGTCGTTAGAAGAATTGGCCGAAGGTGAGTTCCAACTCATTATTAAAGACGACAAAATAGAGCCGAAAAAAGCCCGCCGTGTGGTGTTGTGCTCAGGCAAAGTGTACTACCACTTGCTGGAAGAGCGCGAAAAACGCGAGTGTGAAGATGTTGCTTTGATTCGTATTGAACAGTTATACCCCTTTAGCGAAGAGGGCTTGTTAGAGGTCTTAGCACCTTACCAGGAGCTTGATGACGTCTTCTGGTGTCAGGAAGAACCTAAAAATCAGGGAGTTTGGTATAACTTACAGCACCACATGCGGCATGTATTACATCTTCACGATGAAACGCTGTACCTGGGTTATGTGGGACGCGATCCGTCGGCATCACCCGCCGCGGGCTACTTGTCGATTCACCTCGAAGAACAGCAGCGCTTTATTGACCAGGCTTTAGATTTAAATTTTAGCGGTTAAATGTAATCAGTGAATTTTGAACCAACATCAGCAGCGTAAAGGAAAGCTCGTAAATGACTATTGATATTGTCACGCCCACATTTCCAGAATCCATTCAGGAAGGCTCCATCGCCACATGGCACAAGCAAGCGGGCGAAACGGTTGCCCGTGACGACGTCCTGGTGGATGTCGAAACCGATAAAGTGGTCATCGAAGTGGTGGCCCCGAGCGATGGCGTACTCACAGAAATCATACTGGCCGAAGGCGCGGTGATTTATGCCGGTGATGTTCTTGGGCGTCTCGAAGCGGGTGCCGGTGCGGTTTCTGCTGCGCCAGAAGTTAACTCGGAAGCTAGTGCCGAAGGTAATACCGGAAGTAATACTGGAACTCAGGAACTGATCGCCAGCCCAGCGGCGCGTAAAATTGCCGAGGAAGCCGGTATTAACCTGGCTCAGGTAGTGGGCACCGGTCGCGGTGGTCGTATCACTAAAGAAGATGTGGTGGGTTTTAAAGCGCCCGCGAGTCCGGCGCCGGGATCAACGCCAGCAGCTAATTCGGCTACAGCGTCTAACTCAGCTACAGCATCATTAGCGAAGCCCCCCGTTAGTGCGGCTCCGGAAGCATTAGGGGCTGCCGGAGACCGTGTCGAGCGTCGCGTGCCGATGACCCGTATGCGTACCCGCATCGCCGAACGCCTGCTGGAAGTCACGCAAACCACGGCGATGTTGACGACGTTTAACGAAGCCAATATGCACAATATTATGGCTTTGCGGTCTCAGCACAAGGAACAGTTTGCGAAAGTCCACAATGGGACTCGTCTTGGCTTTATGGGCTTTTTTGTCAAAGCGTCAACCGAGGCCTTACAGCGTTTTCCGCAGGTCAACGCCTCCATCGATGGCAGCGATATTATTTATCACGGCTACCAGGATATTGGTGTTGCAGTGTCCAGTGAGCGCGGTTTGGTAGTGCCAGTGTTGCGCAATGCCGAAAACCTGAGCATGGCCGAAATCGAAAACAAAATCGCCGAGTATGGTGGTCGAGCTAAAGATGGCAAGCTGACCATGGACGAAATGACCGGGGGCACGTTCACGCTTACCAACGGTGGGGTGTTTGGTTCCTTGCAGTCAACGCCGATTTTGAATCCTCCCCAGGCTGCGATTTTGGGGATGCATGCGATCCAAGATCGACCAGTCGCCGAGAACGGTGAAGTGGTGATTCGACCGATGATGAACCTGGCGCTGTCTTACGATCATCGTCTTATCGATGGCCGAGATGCCGTGCAATTTTTAATGGCGATTAAAGAGATGATCGAGAATCCAGCCAAGATTTTACTTCAAATATAGATTGTAACTAGCTGATTTAAATTAATTTTAGAGAAAAATAATGTCAGAAAAATACGATGTCATCGTTATCGGCTCCGGCCCGGCGGGATACGTCTGTGCCATTCGTGCCGCACAACTGGGCTTGAAAACCGCCTGCATTGAAAAATACGTGAACCGCGATGGCAAGGGTGTCAACGGCGGTACCTGTCTCAATGTCGGCTGTATCCCTTCTAAAACCTTACTCGACAGCTCTTATAAATACGCGGAAGTTCTGTCTGGCCTGAGTGGGCATGGTATCGGCATCAAAGGTGTCGATCTCGATGTGCCGGCGATGATCGCGCGCAAGGATAAAATCGTCAGCCAGTTAACTGGTGGCATCGCTGCATTGTTTAAAGCCAATGGCGTAACCGCCTTGTATGGCAGCGGTAAATTACTATCGGGTCGTCAGGTTGAGTTGACCGACGCCGAGGGTAAAACTCAGGTATTGGATGCCGACAACGTCGTGCTGGCAACCGGTTCCCAGGCCATCGATATTCCGGTAGCACCGGTCAATGGTAAAACCATTATCGATTCCACTGGCGCACTGGATTTGGACAAAGTACCAAAACGCCTCGGCGTGATTGGCGCGGGCGTGATTGGTCTCGAACTGGGTAGTGTCTGGAATCGTCTGGGTTCGGATGTGGTCTTGCTGGAAGCCATGGATGTGTTCCTGTCGGTGATGGATAAGCAGATCGCCAAACAGGCCGAGAAAATTCTGACCAAGCAGGGCCTGGATATTCGTATGTCGTGCCGAGTGACCGGCACCGAAATAAAAAGCAAAGGCAACAAGGTTGAGGTGCTTTATCTGAACGCTGACGGTGAGGAAAATAAGGAAACCTTCGATAAGCTGATTGTGTGCGTAGGGCGACGTCCCAGTACCGAAGACTTACTGGCTCCGGATAGCGGGGTTAATCTGGATGAGCGCGGCTCGGTGTTTGTCAACGATAGCTGCGCCACTAACGCGCCGGGCGTATGGGCGGTGGGTGATATTGTGCGCGGCCCGATGTTGGCGCATAAAGGCTCGGAAGAGGGCGTGATGGTGGCCGAGCGCATTGCTGGGCAAAAAACCCAAATGAACTACGACGTTATGCCCAATGTAATTTATACCCACCCGGAAATTGCTTCGGTCGGGTTGAACGAAGAAGAACTCAAGCAATCGGGCGAAGCCTATAACGTCGGCATGTTCCCGTTCGCGGCGAGCGGTCGCGCACTGGCGGCGGATGATACCGATGGCCTGGTTAAAATTGTGGCCCATGCGGATACCGATCGTATTCTGGGTTGCCATGTTATTGGGCCTGCGGCTGCAGAGCTGGTTCAACAGGCGGCGATCGCGATGGAATTTGGCGGCAGCGCCGAAGATCTGGGGATGATGGTATTCGCCCACCCGACCATGTCTGAGGCGGTACACGAAGCGGCCCTTGCCGTTAACGGTCACGCCATTCACGTAGCAAATCGAAAACCCCGCAAAAAGAAATAACCCTTACTGCTGCTCTCTATGTTTGGAGCATTAGTTAAGAGTCCTGGATTTATTATCGTTTTAATTAGTTGGGAAACCCTTTATGAATTTACACGAATATCAAGGTAAACAACTGTTTGCCGAATATGGCTTACCGGTATCTCGCGGTGTTGCCGCAGAGACCGTCGAAGAAGCGGTCGCCGCAGCGGATAGCATTGGTGGCAGTCGTTGGGTGGTTAAAGCCCAGGTGCACGCTGGAGGCCGCGGTAAATCTGGTGGCGTAAAGCTAGTGGAAACGAAGGAAGAGATTCGCGCGTTCACCGAGAAGTGGTTAGGTAAACGCATGGTGACTTACCAAACGGATGCCGCTGGCCAGCCGGTCAGCCGGGTTTTAGTCGAAACCTGCACGGATATTGATCAGGAATTATATCTGGGCGCGGTGATTGATCGTTCCACGCGTCGGATCGTGTTTATGGCTTCCACCGAAGGTGGTGTCGAAATCGAGAAAGTCGCGGCAGAAACCCCGGAAAAAATCATCAAAGCCACCATTGACCCGCTTACCGGTGCACAACCGTATCAGGGGCGTGACCTCGCCTTCAAGCTGGGTTTGACTGGCAAGCAGGTCGGGCAATTCACCAAAATCTTTTTGGGTCTGGCGAAACTGTTTAAAGAAAAAGACCTGGCGTTAATCGAAGTGAATCCCCTGGTGATTACCGACGAAGGTAATCTCCATTGTCTCGATGCGAAACTTGCTGTGGATGGCAATGCGATTGATCGTCAGCCTGCACTCAAAGCCATGCACGATCCGTCGCAAGACGATGCGCGCGAAGCACACGCAGCAGAATGGGATCTTAACTACGTGGCGCTGGAAGGTAACATTGGTTGCATGGTCAACGGTGCAGGCCTGGCCATGGGTACTATGGATATCGTGAAATTACACGGTGGTCGACCGGCTAACTTTTTGGACGTTGGCGGCGGTGCCACTAAAGAGCGCGTTACCGAAGCGTTTAAAATTATTCTTTCCGACGAGGCGGTAAAAGCCGTGCTGGTGAATATTTTTGGCGGCATCGTGCGTTGTGATCTTATTGCCGAAGGTATTATTGGTGCCGTCGAAGAAGTGGGTGTGAGTGTTCCTGTAGTGGTGCGGCTCGAAGGCAACAATGCCGACGTGGGTGCTAAAATACTAGCGGACAGTGGACTCAATATTATTGCTGCAACCAGTCTAACTGACGCAGCTGAGCAAGTAGTTAAGGCGGCGGAGGCCCAGGCATGAGTATTCTTATCGACAAAAACACTAAAGTTATTTGCCAGGGTTTTACCGGTTCTCAGGGCACTATGCACTCCGAGCAGGCGCTGGAATACGGCACTAAATTATTGGGTGGTGTCACGCCCGGCAAGGGCGGCCAAACCCATCTTGGACTACCCGTGTTTAACACCGTTGCGGAGGCAGTAGCTGCTACTGGCGCAGAGGCCACGGTGATTTATGTCCCCGCTGCCTATTGTAAAGATTCAATTCTTGAAGCGGCTAACTCTGGAATCAAGCTGATTGTTTGTATCACAGAGGGCATTCCTACCCTCGATATGCTTGATTGCAAAGTTAAATGTGACGACTTAGGTGTGCGCTTGATTGGCCCTAACTGCCCTGGGGTGATTACTCCGGGCGAATGTAAAATTGGCATTATGCCGGGCCATATTCACCTGCCAGGCAAAGTCGGCGTGGTATCTCGCTCCGGTACCCTGACTTACGAAGCGGTTAAACAAACCACCGATTACGGTTTTGGGCAATCTACCTGTGTCGGTATTGGCGGTGATCCGATTCCCGGTTCAAACTTTATCGACATTCTCGAAATGTTTGAGAAAGATCCAAAAACCGAAGCCATCGTGATGATCGGTGAGATTGGTGGTACCGCTGAAGAAGAAGCTGCTGCTTACATTAAGGATCATGTAAGCAAGCCAGTGGTGTCTTATATTGCGGGTGTAACTGCGCCTGCCGGTAAACGTATGGGTCACGCGGGTGCGATTATTTCTGGCGGTAAGGGTACGGCAGATGAAAAGTTTGCTGCGCTGGAAGACGCCGGCGTAAAAACCGTGCGTAGCCTGGCCGATATTGGTGAAGCCCTGAAAGAAATTACCGGTTGGTAGTGTTTAATGGCATAAAAAAAGAGCGGCAATTGCCGCTCTTTTTTTTGCGTTGGTTTTTTATTAAGAAGTTTATTTAGAGCTTTGTTAAGGGGTTTTTTAGGGCGTTTACTCAGGCAGTCCAACATTCATTTTGCCTAAAAAGTCCATTTTACCCAGGGGGACGCCTTTAATTCTCAGCATGTCGTATATGGTCGTGGCATGAAAATAAAGATTGGGAAGGGAAAACGACAGGATAAAGTTTTCAGTGGTAAAGGGTAATTCAAAGTTCGTCATTCTGAAATACATGGCCTTGCCTGCTGTCGCAGTAATGGCGCTCTCATCTATTTTGTCGAGCTCAATCAGGGCTTCTTCCAGTAGCTTGATAAGCCCGCGATAGTCCAGTTCCGGAATCTCTGGTGGTGGTGAAAACTCTCCAGCCAATAGGCCTTTGGCGGCACCGAGTGAATGATGTCGAACAGAATTCACCTGAAACGGAAACGCCGCCATATCAGATATGAGGCGCATTTCGAGTACATTATCTATATCGATACCTTGCTCCGTAAAGAAGTCGGCGCCTTTTTCCATCACGGCGATGGTCGATGTCAAAACACGTCGATAGGTACCTATGCTTACTTCATTTAAATCCATCATGGTTATATTCTCCAGAGTTTTATTCAGTTTTATTAATGGTGGTTTTCCAATACTTTGGTCCCGATTTTTTCCTTGGCTTCCTTTGCTTCCTTGGGTTTCCGGCTGTCTGGCATTTTCCATGCGACCAGTCCCGCGATTAGGTAGCCCACGTTGAGTAGACCGATCACTCGAACCCAATCGGCACTGCCAAGCAGGAACCAGCCAATGGGAAAAAAAGAAGCAACGAATAAAACAATTAACGTAATACCGTGCCCCTGTAGCGAGGCAATGACTGCAATGATAGAAAATATCAACATCAATAATGCCACGAAAAACGCTATGCCAGTGAAGGCCAGCGGTGAAGCGGGCATCCACATTGCGATTATCCAGCACGCACAGGTTCCGATTCCCGCTATGACACCAGTGAATTTCCCGAACAGTTGGATTGCTTTTCTCATGGTCTTATCCTGTTTTATTTTGCCCCGTTCAGTATCGCCCCGCTTAATATTATTTTCCCTTATAAACCGGCGGTCGTTTTTCAATAAATGATTGTACGCCTTCGGCCGCATCTTCAGTCAGTGCCAGTTCCTGCATCACGGATACAAAATCGGATACTGCGGCATCGGGACCTTCGTAGGCGTGGCGACGCACATTGTTTAGTGTCGCTTGTACGGCCAAAGGCGCCTGGCGGGCGATTTCTTCCGCTAGCGCTATAGCGCGACTGAGTTCTTCCCCGGCGGGTACGATTTCTTGAATAAAATTATAGCGCAGCGCTTCCTCGGGCGTAAATTCACCACCGGTAAGCAAAACTTTCATGGCGTTGCCCCAGCCGGCGCGTTCGCTCATGCGAATGGTGGCGCCGCCTACGGCCATGACGCCACGACCCACCTCCAGCTGTGAAAAGCGAGCGCCTTCGGCAGCAACCACGATTTCGGTCGCCAGCATCAGCTCAATCCCGGCGGTAAAGCAAATACCATGAACGGCACAAACTATCGGTTTATTGCGGAAAGGTGGCTTTAGGGAGAAGGGATCAATAGCTGCATTGGGTATCAGAGGTTTGCCCGCACGCATAGCTTCGTCGAATTTGGGCAGGTCGAGCCCCGCGGTAAAGTGTTTGCCGTGGGCGAATAATACGCCGACTCGAAGTTCGGCATTATTTTCCAGTTCACCGTAGGCGCGGCTGAGTTCGCTAAACATTTTGGGTGTAAAGCCGTTGTATTTTTCTGGCCGGTCGATGCCGATAAGTAAAATATGGCCCTGCTGTTCGGTGGTGATCTGGCCGTCGGGGTGGCGTTCGGTGGCTGTTTCGCTTATGGGGGGTGACTCGCTCATGGGGATTCCTGGATGGGTATGTAAGGTAGGGGGATCATTAGTCAGTGTATAAAATTAATGGCCCACAAAATAATTAGTAATGGGTTTTCGCAGTTTCGTGATAGTGGTAACCCTCGTCGCCAGGTATTAGCACTTTTACCTTATCCTCCTGCTCGACTCGCAGTGGCAGGATACGTGGAATATCTCGGTACTGGGCGACGTCGTCGAGTAGTGCCTCGGTGCTAGTGTGTTGGGCAATACCGATAAGATTTTTTATGGTGGGGAAAAAAATCGCAAAGCCTTCTTCCCGTTGCCGACGCAGGGCCTCCGCGGGGTTCACCCAAACTTGAGAAACGGCCTCGTGGTTGTCGATAATGGATTCCTGGTGATCCGGGGTACGACATGCAAAGAAGCGAGTATCAAACCGCACCGGCAGAGGGGTCGGGGTGACCCAATGACTATAGTAATGCATGCGCTCGGTGGCGAGTTTGAGCTTTTCTTCCCGGCAAATATCCAGCAGGGTGATTTCGCTCCGGTTTAACTGGTCTCGATATTCGCTAAAACGCGCTCTCACGGCCGGGTCTTTAAAGCTAACCAGATCACCGTGTTGATTGTAGGCCAACAGAATGCCCACCTCTTCAAAGCATTCGCGGATGGCAGCCATCCAGTAGGCCAGGCCGTATTCCGGTACATTCAAAAGACGGCTAGCCTCGATGTCGCTATGACCCGCATAGAGGGATTCAAAGTCCCTGTGGGCGTCGTGGAGATCCACCTTGCCGCCGGGAAACACAAAAGCCCCGCCAAAGGACTGTGACTTGCCGCTGCGTTCCAGCAACAGGACCTCAGGGCCGGCCTCGCTATCGCGGAACAACATCACCGTAGAGGCGTAGCGGAGTTCGGTAGCGGGGGCGGTAGCCGGTTCGGTGGTCGATTCGGCATCCGGTTTAGTCGGGGTCATAGCAATCCTGTGCAAACGTTGGCTGAGCTAGCTTATCTTACAAGGGCTTACATACGCATATCAATTCGGGATGGTGAATACTCAGCAAGCCGTTGAAATTTGCCGTAACAGACCTTATCTATGGGCAATCATCATTCAACGAGGGTAACAACGATGTCGGAAGCGGCGCAAGCACAAACCATGGGATTTCAGACCGAGGCCAAACAGCTTCTACACCTGATGATCCATTCCATGTACAGCAACCCGGATATTTTCCTGCGGGAGCTGATTTCCAATGCCTCAGATGCAGCGGATAAATTGCGCTTCGAAGCCCTGGAGCATCCGGAGTTGTATGAAGATGACCCGGATTTGGTGGTGCGTATCGATATTGATAGCGACGCTAACACCATTACCATTAGCGATAATGGCATCGGCATGTCACGAGATGAAGCGATTGCCAACCTGGGCACCATTGCACGCTCGGGCACGGCGGAATTTTTAGGTTCATTAAGCGGTGATCAGAAGAGTGATTCTCAGCTGATAGGACAATTTGGTGTTGGTTTTTATTCGGGCTTTTTAGTGGCGGATAAAATTGTTGTAGAAACCCGCCGAGCGAGCGCGCCAACCAGCGAAGGCGTGAGCTGGAGTTGTGACGGTGAAGCTGAATTTACGGTGGATGCCATTGACCGCAAAGAGCGGGGCACCAGCGTAATTTTACATCTTAAAGATGACGCTAAAGACTACGCCAACGACTGGCGCTTGCGCAGTTTGGTGAAAAAATATTCCGACCATATTGCCGTGCCGGTAGAAATGTTGGAAACCTTGCCGCCGAAGTCAGCGGATGAAAAGGGTGAAGAAGACCAGGAAGAGGCTGAGATCGTGCCTCAGTACGAGCGGGTCAACAGCGCCACGGCTTTGTGGACACGACCGCGCAAAGATATTAAAGATGAGGAGTACCAGGAGTTTTACAAGCACGTCTCCCACGACTTTCAGGATGCGATGAGCTGGAGTCACAATCGTGTTGAAGGCAAGCTCGACTACACCAGCCTGGTTTATATTCCTGCCCACGCGCCCTATGACTTGTACAACCGGGATGTTGCACGTGGCCTGAAACTGTACATTCAGCGCACGTTTATTATGGACGACGCCGAGCAGTTTTTACCGCTGTACCTGCGTTTTATCAAAGGTGTGGTTGATTGTGCGGATTTGCCGCTTAATGTGTCGCGGGAAATTCTGCAAAGCAGTCCGGCGGTGGACAGCATTCGGGCAGCGCTGGTTAAGCGCGTACTGGATATGCTGGACACTCTGGCAAAAGAAAAACCTGATGAATATAAAACCATCTGGGATACCTTTGGTGCGGTATTAAAAGAAGGCCCCGGCGAAGACTTTGCCAACCGTGAACGCATTGCGGGGTTGTTACGTTTCGCCACTACGCGCAGCGACGATGCAATGGTCTCACTGGCCGACTATATCGCGACGATGAAACCGGATCAGGATAAAATTTATTACCTGGTTGGTGACAACGAAAGTGCCGCACGCAACAGTGCCTACCTGGAGATTTTCCGTAAGAAAGGCATTGAAGTACTGATCATGTTCGACCGCATTGACGAGTGGACGATGTCGCACCTCCAGGAGTTTGATGGCAAATCTCTACAGGACATTAGCCGCGGCGAACTCGATCTGGGTAAGCTTGCCGACGAAGAGAAAGACGAAGACAGCAGCGATAAGCCCGAAGACAGCGATGCCGTCGTTGGAAAAATCAAGGAAGTGCTGGGTGATCGAGTGGCCGACGTGCGCACCACTAGTCGTTTGACCGAATCTCCCGCCTGCCTGGTGCTTGGCCAGGACGAGATGGGCTCGCAAATGCGTAAAATTATGGAGGCCGCTGGCCAGGCTATGCCTGAGAGTAAGCCGGTGCTGGAAGTGAATGCAGAGCACGTGCTGATTCAACGCCTGCGGGATGAAAGTGATGGCGACAAGACCGCTGATTTAGTCGGTTTGCTCTACGATCAAGCCGCACTGTCTGCCGGAGAGCAGTTGGACAACCCCGCTTTGTTTGTGAAGCGCCTGAATCGCTTGTTATTCGAAGCCTAGGTTAGGGGAATCCCGGACTGAAAGCCTTAATCCCGGAACGGAATCCGGGTTTTGGTAGATCTTAGCCACTGGTAATTACCTGCGCGCCCGACAATAATAAGACACACAGTCATAGGTTCGATTAAATCATGTCGCAAGATAAAAAAATTGTGGTATTGGGCGGCGGTAGTTTTGGTACTGCGGTAGCCAATATGGTGGCCAGCAACGGGCATTCGGTGGTGTTGTGGATGCGCAACCGCGAACATGCCGAGAGTTGCCAGCGCGACCGGGTCAATCGCTATTACCTGCCGGACTATACCCTCGACGATCACCTGTTTATCACTTCCGATTTAGCTTCGGCTTTGGACGGTGCAGAGCTGGTATTCTTTTCTATACCGAGTGCTGCTTTCCGTCAGGTAGCAAAGGATGCCGCGCCGTTTATTCAACCGGGTTGCGTGGTTATCAGTACCGCCAAAGGTATTGAAGCCGCAACGTTTACCTTGATGAGTGATATTCTCGAACAAGAATTAAATCAGCCCAAAGTTGGGGTGATAAGCGGCCCTAACCTCGCCAGAGAAGTGGTTAATCAGGAGATTACCGCCACGGTCATTGCTAGTGCAGACCCGGGCGTATGCGAACTGGTACAAACTTTATTGACGACACCGTATTTTCGGGTCTACTCCAACCCCGATGTGTATGGTGTTGAGTTGGCTGGCGCACTTAAAAATATTTACGCCATTGAAGCGGGTATGGCTACCACCATGGGCCTGGGTCAGAACACCATGAGCGTACTGATTACCCGTAGCTTGGCTGAAATGACACGCTTTGCTGCGGTGCTCGGCGCCGATCCCATGACCTTTCTGGGTTTGAGCGGTGTCGGTGATTTATTTGTTACCTGTACCTCGCCACTAAGTCGCAACTTCCGTATTGGCCAGGCGCTGGCTAAAGGCCTTACCATTGCCGAAGCGGCGGAGGAAATTGGACAGGTGGCAGAGGGCGTCAATACCACTCGTATTGTTAAAGAAAAAGCCGATGAGCTGGGGGTCTATATGCCCTTAGCCTCCGGACTTTATGGCGTAATGTTTGAGGGTAAGTCTATTGCCAGAGTGCTGCACGATATGATGCAGTCCGAGAAAACCGATGACGTTGAATTTCGCGTTAAATGAATTGGGTAGATTATTTATCAACGCGAATAACATTTTGAAACACTAAGCGCCTAAAACAACACGCTTAAAAATAACCCGTTTAAGACAGCTCGTTTAAAACATATGAAATTATATCTATTACGCCACGGTGATGCCGCAGCCAATGCTCCTTCCGACGCCGAACGGCCTCTAACCAGAAGAGGTGAGGGCGAGGTACTGGAAATTGCGCAGCGCTGTACCGACCGTCTAAAACAAGTGGCCCAGGTGGTGTCCAGCCCTTATTTACGCGCTCGGCAAACTGCGGCTATTTTGACCAGAACTTTATCCGATGTTAGCGGCTACCAGGGTGAGTTACTGATTAACCCCCTGATAACCCCGGCGGGGCAACTCGATGAGGTGGGTGACTTTGTCGACGCGCTGGAGAGTGAGGAAGTCCTGTTGGTGAGTCATCAACCCCTGGTGGGCTATCTACTGAACTATCTCACCGATAGCGACGCGCACGGCGGCATGACAACGGCGAACCTGGCGGCACTGGAGCTTAGCGCTTTCACCCGTGGCGGAGCAAAGCTGTTGTGGTTGGAGCGGCCCACGCACTGACCCGAGTGTTAGCGCACACAATAGCAAGTAATCAACTAAAAGCGGGAGTCTGGTGGCTGTGACCCAAAAACCCATAGAACATGTTTTCCATTACGACGGCCTCGATATTGCCGCCCAGGAGTGGGGTGACCCTAATGGAACTCCGGTGCTTGCCCTGCACGGCTGGTTGGACAATTGTGGCAGTTTTGCGCCTCTCGGAGTGCTGCTTAACAAGGTGCGTTTAATTGCTCTCGATGCTCCCGGTCACGGTTTAAGCAGTCATCGCTCTGCCGACGGTACTTACAATATTTGGCAGGATGTGGCGGTGATTTACGCGGTCGCCGAGCAGTTGGGATGGTCGAAGTTTTCTTTGTTGGGGCACTCCCGTGGCGCAATGGTGTGCACGCTCGCCGCCGGTACGTTTCCGGATCGAATCACTCATCTGGCTTTGCTAGATACCTTTGTGCCGCTGGTGATTGAAAGCCAGGAGCAGCCAGAACAACTGGCCCGCTCAATACTCGATCGGCGCAAACGTCACGATCGAACCGCAAGAGTGTACCCGAGCATCGAGGCCTTATTAGCCACCAGACTGGGTGGCGTTACGCCTTTGTCGAAACTATCGGCACCGTATATTGTGGCGCGGGGGATGGAGGCTGTGGAGCGTGGATACCGCTGGCGCAGTGATGAAAAACTTAAAATAGCCTCTGAGATAAAGCTTACTTCCGAGTCGGTGAAAAGTTTTGTTAAGCGCATCACTTGCCCGATATTATTATTGCTCTCAGATATTGAACGTATCAATCGCTGTTACGGGATGGAGACTTTCGCTCAGGATATAAGTGTTCGCGAAATTAGAGGCGGTCATCATTTTCATATGGAAGAGCAGGTAGCGGACGTGGCCAGCGAACTCGATCATTTTTTATAACACCTTAAGTGTCGATTTATGCGAAAAGGTTATGCGGAAAGGTTATACGCACAGATTTATTAAAAGCAGGTTATGCCTGGATGATTTTTTGTGGACTGGCAATTATCTGTCTTATGGCTATGCTGGGGCTGGTTTACAGTATTTTCCCCGATATTATTATTGACCGCCTCGACGTATGGGAGTCGGCCGCAGCCACTGAATCCTTGCAGTTTGTGTTCTGGGGAGTATTGTTTATCTTGCCGGTGATTATTGCCTACACTATATTTTTGTATCGTATCTTTCATGGTAAGACCCAGGATCTAAGTTACGAGTAGAGCAGAGTTACGAGTAGAGTTATGAGTAGAGTTATGAGTAGAGCTGAGTGAAGAGTCTCAGCATAGTTCAGAATAGCTCTGCACAGATTCAAACTGTATTAAACAGGTGAAATATGAGTAGCATGAATAAAACCCCAGAAGTACTTATTGTTGGCGGTGGGGCTGGCGGAATTGCCGTTGCGGCAAGTCTTCGCGCACGTTCCAAATCGCTCACTATTACTATCGTAGATCCCGCAGAGGTCCACTATTACCAACCGGGTTGGACCTTGGTGGGTGCGGGTGTCTTTGAGCAACAACAAACGGTTCGACCCTTTGCGAAACAATTGCCGAAAGACGTGCAGTGGATCCAGCAAGCAGTGACAGTTTTTGAACCCGAAAAAAATCAGATTATTCTCGATAATGATCAGGTGATTTCCTATCAGCGTTTAATTGTCGCGCCTGGGCTGAAGCTGGATTGGGACGCTATTGATGGCTTATCGGAAACACTCGGCAAGAACGGAGTAAGCTCTAATTATCGATTTGATCTGGCCCCCTATACATGGGAGTTGGTGCAAAACCTGAAGTCGGGCCGGGCGCTGTTTACTCAGCCGCCGATGCCAATAAAATGCGCAGGCGCACCCCAAAAAGCACTGTATTTGTCGGCCGATTACTGGCTTAAAAATAACTGTCTCGCCGATATCCAAATTGATTTTTGTAATGCAGGTGGTGTTCTCTTTGGTGTCGAGGATTATGTCCCGTCATTGATGGACTATATTAATAAGTACAACGTTCATCTGGACTTTATGCACAATTTAGTAAGTGTGGACGGGGATCGAAAAGTTGCCCAGTTTAGAAAAACCAACAACGACGGTACCACGGAATTGGTGTCGATGGACTTTGATATGATCCACGTTTGTCCGCCGCAAACCGCTCCTGATTTTGTACGTGAAAGCCCGTTAGCCGATGCCGTTGGTTGGGTGGATGTGGATCAGCAAACATTACAACACAAGCGGTATGAAAATATTTGGTCATTGGGCGATGTGGCAAACACCGCAAATGCGAAAACTGCCGCCGCGGTGCGCAAGCAAGCTCCAGTGGTTGCGCACAATATTTTGGCGTCGTTGTTAAAAGATAAGGGGATGTCCACTGGAGAAGCCCATTACGATGGTTATGGCTCCTGCCCCTTAACTGTCGAGCGAGGCAAAGTGGTACTGGCCGAGTTCGGTTATGGTGGCAAGCTATTACCTTCAGCGCCGCCCTGGCTGCTGGATGGCACAAAGGCCACGCGCGCGGCCTGGTTTTTGAAAGCCACTATGTTGCCGCCCATTTATTGGCACGCCATGTTAAAGGGCCGGGAATGGTTAGCTAAACCAAAAATTGTTAAATAAAAATTAACTTAGGAATCCTGATTGACATCGGAGTAGCGAGCTTGGAAGAAAACAATAAAGTAGTCGATGAGGTAGTCGAAGACGAGTTGCCACCTTTGTCTCTGTGGGAGGTCATCGGTGGGGTTCTAGCGATGGCGATTGGGGTTCGCTCAAAGGAGCGTCGAATCAGAGATTTCAGGCGGGGCAAATTTATTCATTTTGCAATAGCCGGCGTAATACTGGCTTTACTTTTTATTTTAACGGTCGCGTCGGTGGTGGTGTTTACTCTATCTTAGGGAATGATTAATGAAGAGAGCTGAATCGCTGTTAATAAAACAGTGATTTATACGCCGGCGATTGATATTGCCTTCATTACGATTACTGCAATAAAGATAGGAATTCCTGTCGAGTAGTCTGGCTACTACGAAACACTCCAAGCATGGCCGAAGTTTTCATCACGGGGTTTTGCTTTTCGACACCGCGCATCATCATGCACATATGTTTGGCTTCAATAATTACCCCAACGCCTAAAGCGCCGGTAACCTCTTCTATGGTGCGGGCGATTTGGGTGGCCAGGTTTTCCTGAATTTGTAAGCGGCGGGCGTACATATCGACCACGCGGGCGATCTTGGATAGCCCCAGGACTTTTCCATCGGGAATATAGGCTACGTGACACTGGCCGACAAAGGGTAGCAAATGGTGCTCACACAGGGAGTAGAGCTCGATATCCTTAACGATAACCATTTCATTGGAATCGCTGGGAAACAGCGCATCGTTGATCACGTCGTCGAGCTTGCGCTCATAACCTTCGGTCAAAAAGGCAAAGGCTTTAGCGGCGCGCGCGGGAGTATCGACTAATCCCGGGCGGCTGAGATCTTCGCCAATAGCTTCGATAATCTTTGCGTACTGTTCTTTCATTATATTTTCCTAGTTGTTATAGCTATGGGCGGTGCTGCGCTGCCATCGCACTTATAGGGTCTTACGATAGTAAGGATGGCTTCAAAGGTAAAGGGATTTCTAGTTTGCATCGGGTTAGAATGTGCCTTCTAGAGAGTAGTAAATGGATGCAAAATTAAATGCTCACACAATTACACACAGTACGAGACTTTGTACGCTGGGGCGCCAGCTACTTCGGTGAAGAGGGTATCTGGTTTGGCCACGGCACTGATAATGCCTGGGACGAAGCCCTGGTGCTGGTCTGTGCCGCTCTACACCTGCCGGTGAATAGCAATCCCAATATATTTGATGCTCGCCTGACCGATGTGGAGAAGCTGCGGGTGCTCGAACTATTGGAACGCCGTGTTAGCGAGCGCCTGCCCGCGCCTTATATCACCGGTGAAGCCTGGTTTGCTGGGCTTAAATTTAAGGTGGACGAGCGGGTACTGGTACCGCGCTCCCCCGTGGCCGAACTCATAGAGCAGGACTTTATGCCCTGGCTCGCCGATGAGCCAGAGCGAATTCTCGATCTGTGCACCGGCTCCGGGTGTATTGGTATTGCCTGTGCCTATCAATTTCCCGAAGCCAGTGTTGATCTTAGTGATATTTCGCAAGATGCCCTGGCAGTCGCCGAGTTAAATATCGCCGCTCACCAGGTCTCCGGACGGGTGAGGACGCTGCTCTCGGATGGTTTTGAGGGTGTTGAAGGCCGCTACGAT
This sequence comes from Porticoccaceae bacterium, assembly GCA_036961295.1. GTDB lineage: Bacteria > Pseudomonadota > Gammaproteobacteria > Pseudomonadales > Porticoccaceae > JAGPUQ01. The sequence goes on from JBALVX010000001.1 coordinate 485,559, forward strand.
CTTATTGTCAGCAACCCGCCCTATGTGGATAGCGGAGATTTAGCCGCAATGCCGGAGGAATATCGACGGGAACCGACCATGGCACTGGCCTCAGGCGTAGATGGTTTGGATTTTACCCGTCTCGCACTGGCGCGGGCAGCCGAATATTTAACGAAGACGGGCATACTGGTGATGGAAGTGGGTAACTCATGGGTGACCCTGGCCGAAACCTATCCCGATATTCCGTTTACCTGGCTGGAACTGGAGCGAGGTGGCCACGGGGTTTTTGTGTTGACGCGAGCCGAGCTTGAAGCCGCTCAAGGGCAGCTTGGATAATGCTGGTGACTCGACCTCGCATCTATCTCAATCATTTTTAACCGTGCATCAATTATTAAGCATTACTCATTAATCAGCTTATAATAGATCGCTTTTAGGCGGGAGCCTGACGTGTCTGGTAACACCTTCGGAAAACTATTTACAGTAACCAGCTTTGGCGAAAGTCACGGCCCGGCTTTAGGTTGTGTGGTCGATGGCTGCCCACCGGGCCTGGAGCTCTGCGAAGCCGATTTACAGGGCGACCTGGATCGCCGCAAACCGGGCCAGTCGCGCTACACCACTCAGCGTAAGGAAGCCGACCAGGTACGCATTCTGTCCGGCGTGTTCGAAGGCAAGACCACCGGTACGCCGATTGGTTTACTGATAGAAAATACCGACCAGCGCTCGAAGGACTACGGCAATATTAAAGACGTCTTTCGTCCCGCTCATGCCGACTACACCTACTTCCAGAAATACGGCGTGCGGGACTACCGCGGCGGTGGTCGCTCCTCAGCACGGGAAACCGCCATGCGTGTTGCCGCAGGGGGTATCGCTAAAAAGTATCTGAGCGAGCGTTACGGCGTCACCATACGGGGCTATTTGAGTCAGTTGGGCGATATTTCTACCGACCCACTGGCTGCGGGATCCACTAGTATCGACGCCGTCGATTGGGATGAAATTAATAACAACGCCTTTTTCTGCCCCGATGCCAGCAAAGTGCCAGAGCTGGAAAGCTTTATGCAGGCACTGATTAAAGCGGGTGATTCCATCGGCGCTGAAATTGTGGTGACCGCAACCGGCATGTTGCCCGGCTGGGGTGAACCGGTGTTTGATCGTCTCGATGCCGAGATTGCCACGGCGATGATGGGTATTAACGCCGTGAAAGGCGTGGCGCTGGGCGATGGTTTTGCCGTCGTGCAGCAACGGGGTACCGAACACCGCGATGAACTCAGTGAGGAAGGTTTTCTCTCCAACCACGCCGGTGGTGTGGTGGGCGGGATTTCCAGCGGCCAGGATATTGTCGTGCGTTTGGCGCTGAAACCTACCTCCAGCTTGCGGGTAGCCGGACAATCGGTAGACACCTCCGGGCAAGGCATCGAAGTCTCCACTACCGGGCGACACGATCCCTGTGTTGGCATTCGTGCGACGCCGATTGCCGAGGCGATGCTGGCGCTGGTGTTAATGGATCACGCCTTGCGGCACCGCGGCCAGAATCAGGATGTAGATAGTGGCTTAGCGCCGATTCCACCAAGAACACCGGCTTAGCCTTATCCTTCCGACTCGTTCAGGTTCGCTTTCGGGCTCGCCCTCGATACCGCTCTCTATACCGTATTGGCGATTGTCAGGATTTTATTTCTTCTATTTTGCCTTGCTTGGCGGCCTATATCCTTATTGGCCGTTGTACTTAGATAGTATTGGTTTTTCTAAACAAGCCATTGGCACTTTGTTGGCAGTGCCGATGGTGACTAAAATCATTGCGCCAAATTTATGGAGTTGGCTGGGGGATTACACTGGCAGGCGGCTGGCGATTATGCGGCTTGGTGCTTTGCTTGGCTTGCTGTGTTTTATCGGTATCTTTTTTAGTACGAGCTTTTTTTGGCTGGCCTGTGTGATGGTTGGCTATAGTTTTTTTTGGAACGCCGTACTGCCTCAGCACGAAGTTATCACTCTCAGTTTTTTAGGCGATCAACCGGAACGCTACAGCCGAGTACGCCTGTGGGGTTCCGTTGGTTTTGTGGTGGCTGTTATCGGCGCGGGTTATTGCCTCGAAGGTTGGGGTGTCGAGCTTTTCCCCTACGTTGGCCTGGCGTTGCTACTATGTATTTTTGCCAGTAGTCTGACTATTCCCAAACCCAGTATAGGTACGCGCACCCGTGAAAAATACGCACTGTGGCGAGCGGTTCGACAACCCGCGGTCATTGCTTTTTTGTGTGCAGGTGTTTTATTACAGGTTGCCCACGGCGCGTACTACAGCTTTTTTAGTATTTATATGGAAGAGCAAGGCTACAGTCACACCGCCATTGGTGTGTTGTGGTCGGTGGGCGTAGTCGCAGAAATTATTATGTTTACGGTGATGCACAACGTGTTAATTCGCTTTGGCGTCCGTACCGTGCTGATCGCTAGCCTGGTGCTCGCCGCCGTGCGTTGGTTAATGATTGGTTATGCTGCCGATTCATTGTTATTGCTCGTGTTCGCCCAGTGTTTGCACGCCTTTAGTTTTGGTACTTTCCACGCCTCCGCGATTGATACAATTCGACGTCTGTTTAACGATGGTGCTCAGGGTGGCGGGCAGGCCCTATACGGGGCAGTGAGTTTTGGTGTAGGTGGTGCGGCGGGTTCTTACTTTGCCGGTCGGTACTGGTCTTTGGGTGCCGATGTGATCTTCACCGTTGCTGCTTTGGCCTGCGTGTTGGCGGCAGTCATTGCCTGGTATGGTTTTCGAGATAAACGGCTTAGCGTAGTAATGTGAATTCAGCAAATTTAGTTTTGGTCGGCTCGGTTAAAGAGAGTTATTCAGTCCTGTATTTTATAAGGTGATAGTTGACGAGGCAGTAGTTTACAAGTTGATAGTATTGCAGCCCTTTGTTGTCGTTGTGTTGTGCTATCAAACAAATTTGCTCTATTCTATTACGGTTGACCGACAAGTAAGCGATTGAGTGGAGAATAGCTGTGGACTTTGATCTCAACGAAGAGCAAGTCATTTTGCGAGACAATTTACGCAAAATGATGGATGACATCGCGACCCCGGAATATATACGTGAGCATGATGAAAACGGGCTGTATCCGTACGAGGTCTACGAAAAATGGGTTGCAATGGGTCTTCTGGGGCTACCGTTTCCCGAAGAATACGGTGGTGTTGGTGGCGATGTTATGGATATGGCTCTGGTCAGTGAGGAGCTTGGGCGCAAGGCTTACTCTTTTTTAGAGGCATATGGCCTCTCAGTCTTCAGCGGTCTTACTCTGCTACACAACGGCAACGATTCTCAGAAAAAATATTACTTGCCGAAGTTAATTAATGGCGAGATTCGCATGTCGATTTCAATGACGGAGCCGGATGCGGGTTCCGACGCGGGTAATATGCACACGCTAGCGATAGCCGACGGAGACAGTTGGGTTATTAATGGCCAGAAGGTGTTTTCTACGGCTGCCGACGCGAAAAATAATATTATTACTCTTTATTGTAAAACGGATAACCATGCTCCCTATCAGGAGGGTATTACTGCGTTTTTGGTGCCCAACGACACTCCCGGGGTAGAAATAAGACGATTGAAAACGTTTGGTTGCAATATGCTGGGCCTTAATGAAGTGTTTTTTGACAATGTTCGGGTTAACGACAGTCAACGGGTTGGCGAGGTGAATCGCGGCTGGCAATGTATGCTGTCCGGGTTGATGTTTGAGCGTATCGTGACCTCGGCGGGTTATGTGGGAAATGCGCAGACGGTTGTCGATCAGGCGCTAGAGTACGCCAAGCAAAGAAAGCAGTTTGGTAAGGCGATAGGGCAATTTCAGGCTATCGCACACATGTTGGCCGACATGCAAACCAATGTTGATGCGGCAAGAATGCTGATGTTGCGCGCGGCAGTGAAGCTCGCCAAGGGTGAAAACGCTATGCGCGAAGTAACGCAAGCCAAACTATTTGGATCCGAAACATTTGCCGAAGTGGCCAACCAGGGTATGCAAATAATGGGTGGATATTCGTATATGATGGAATACGATATGCAGCGACACTACCGCGATGCGCGCAGCACGACCATCGCGGCAGGTACGTCCCAGATGCAAAGAAACCTTATTGCCAGCACTATGGGGCTTAAAGTTAAGTAGGTCAGCTAACTGCCGAGTTACTGCTCTGGAGCCGCTTACTTCGGGGACCCAGAGCATATTGAGCTTAACTCAGCGCAAAGCCTTCGTAATCTTTTGCTGCAACCTCATCGCACTTAGCTTTATAGTTGGGCGCGCCACCGGAGTAAAGCATAAACATGCGCTTCTTGGTGGGGTCATTAACGTCGACTCCCATAAACCAGGAGTCGGCTGTTGGGAACAAGGTCATCTGAGCCAGTTCATCGACGTGAATCGTCCAATCTTCTTCGGCTTTTTGTACCGGCTGGATTTCAGACAGTTTGTTGTCGCGCATATAGGTGATTAAGTCGGTAACCCATTCCACGTTCTGCTCGATGCAGCGTGGAATATTACAGAAAGTGGCACCATTGTGCGGGCCAACTAGTGTAAACAGGTTTGGAAAACCCGTGGTTTGCATACCGAGGTAGGTGCTGGGGCCATCGGCCCATTTGTCGGTGAGTTTCTGACCGCCCTTCCCGGTAATATCGATGCGTTTCAGCGCGCCGGTGACGGCGTCGAAACCGGTGGCGTAAACAATTAGATCCAGGTCGTAGAGTTTATCGCTGCACTTAATGCCTTCGGGCATGATTTCTTCGATGGGGGTTTTAGTGAGATCGATTAAATGTACGTTGTCCTGGTTGTAGACTTCGAAGTAGTTGGTTTCCATCGGCACGCGACGAGTACCGAAGCCGTGATCCTTGGGGACCAACAATTCTGCAACGGCGGGATCATCAACTCGGCTACGAATTTTTCGCGCGATAAAGTCGGTGATCAGGTCGTTGGCGGCCTGGTTAGTCATAATGTCGCCATAGTTACCCAGCCAAATACCAAAGCCGGGTTCGCTATAGAGTTTCTCGAAAAAGGCTTCGCGCTCTTCTTCCGAGGCATCAAGGGCTGAACCTTCTACAAACTGATGAAGAAACCCGCCGAAGGTGGAATTACACTGGTCGATAATCTCTTTAGCGTTTTTCTTGTTGCTGGCAGTTTCTTCGGCATCAATGGGGCCGTTGTGCAGCGGCGCACACCAGTTGGGTGCCAGTTGGAATACCGTAAGTTCGTCAGCGGTTTTGGCAATTTCCTGAATTACCTGAACACCGGTAGCGCCGGTGCCGATAACGCCGACTTTCAAACCTTTAAAGTCGTTGGCTTTCCAGCCAGAGTCGCCCAGGGGCCAGCGAGCCGTGTGGCAAGAGTCGCCAGCAAAGCTGTCGCGACCGGGAATGCCGGGTAGGGTAAAGGCTGATAAAGGGCCAGTCGCCGATACCAGGAACTTAGCGCGGGCGGTGCTGCCATCTTCCAGCTCTACTTCCCATTGCTTGTTGTCTTCGTCGTAGGTGGATTTGGCGACGCGGCTGTTGAACTGAATGTCTTTGCGCAAGTCGAGCTTGTCGGCGACAAAGTTCAGGTAGCGTTTGGTTTCCGGCTGTGGGGCAAAGCGCTCGCTCCACGTCCACTCTTGTAGAATTTCGTCGTTGAAGGAGTAGTGGTAAGTAAAACTCTCGGAGTCAAAGCGGCATCCAGGATAGTTGTTCCAGTACCAGGTACCGCCAACGCCGGTACCGGTTTCGAATACTTTCACGTCAAATCCTTGCTGCCGCAGTGTGTGCAGTTGGTACATGCCAGCGATACCGGCACCCATAATGATGACATCATGGACTTTTTGTGGGGAGTCGCTCATAATTTTCCTCATTTAATACAGTTAAAAAAAAGGGTTAAAGAATCTTTCTCTATTCAACCGTAACTAAATGCTACCTTAGGTTTTGCAGGAAGTATTCAGCGGGCATGCCAGGAGACGATGGCTAGAAATTGGTCTTGTTGGATTGGCCGACGGTATAAAACACAGGTTTGAGCGCCTGAACCGTGCCTAAATCAGCCACGGATTATAAGCACCTTAATGTCGAAAAGCCACCATCGACCTAAGTTGGCTTATACTTCGGCAGCCTGTATACATCAGGGTGCTGGCTTATTCCATGAGCTTGCTCCAGGGGCTTAGGAACAGTTTAATAAGTAATGTTGATAGTAAGTACGCGAGGGATGGTATGGACGAAAACGAATTTAAAATAGAAGTAGTATGGCAGCAGATGACACCTGAGTTATCGGCGGAAGTGATTGAATTTTGGTTGAAGGAAAAGGCTTTGCCAGACATGAAGTTAGCTGAGGAACGCGTCAAACAGGTGCTGGTGGTGTGTCGCGAGATTCAAACAAACGATATTGTCGGTCTCACTACGGTACTTAAAATGAGAGCGCCGCGACTGCTGAATAACGTCGTGTATTACTACCGCCTCTTTGTCGCCGAGGCTTGGCGTAAAAAAAATATCGGCACTGAGATGCTAGGAGTGTCGAGGGAGCATCTGAATCAAAGGTTTGTCAGTGGTGAGGACATTTCCGCCAAAGGCTTGTTCTCGGTGACTGAAAGTCCAATTTTAAAAAAATCGCGCAGGCAAGGCGTGTCTCCAGCCGGAGTATTTATGGGCGTTAACGAGACAGGCGATCATTTACGTATCGCCTGGTTCGATGGGGCTCACATTATCGATTAAGGTTGCGCGACTAAAGCGGCTAAAACGACTGGGTGCTGATTAGTGCAAGCCCCCTGATGGCTTATAGAAATCGGACTAGCGTTAATGAAGACGCTAGCCCGATATTCAATATTCTGAGCTAAGACACAATCGTGAATTATGCGCGTTTGCCTTTGCGCCAATCGCGGTAGCGGTCAAATACGGTATTGAACTTAAGATCGGTAAATTCACCGGCATCGAGGAACACTTTCGAGCACTGCGGGCAGGCTTCGAGCCAAATGTGTGGTTGTTCCGGGTCAGAAATTTTATCCATTGCTACCTGGCATTCAGGACATTGGATATCGTCGATCTTGTTGTACTCTTTGCCGACCGTAGCATCGCCCATATCGATGACGGCTTCGGTCATCCACATTCCCTTCATCTGTTCGATAGTGTCCGGGGCGCAGAACAGGCCGCGACATCCGGTACAGCGATCGACGGTGACTTCTTTAAAGGTCCTACTTTCCATTGCATTGCTACATTTAGGGCATTCCACAGCAAACTCCTTTCTATATGTTATGTGTTGAGCGGGTTTTCATTTATCCATAGGCTTTAAGGACTGTCAACCGTTCCAGTATCTGGATTTTGCCAGACTGATATTGCCACCGCGTTCAGTCCCGGCAACGACAATAATTTTTGGCTCACTTCGTAGACAAATACAATGATGGAAGGCCATTGGGTGGGGACTTGTTGGCGTCTGGAGGTTTATCTATATTACCGTCGACCTAAATACAAATGATAACCGTTATCTTATTGATAGTGATTATCATTTAGATTATAGTGCCTTCAATTATGGCTCTTGTCCTGTTATTTCCTTCTATCGCCGAGTGCCTATTTTAAAACATTAACTGTTAAGTCGTCCCGGGGGGACTAACTATGTTGAAGACAATTTTGCTGGCCACCGTTGTCGCCGTGGCTTCCCTTGGTGCGCAGGCCGCACCGTCGCTCGACGAAATGTGGGAAGTGATACAGCAGCAACAGGCGGAAATCGCCGAGCTGAAAGCGCAGTTGAACAAGACTGATAGCAAGCTGGTGGAGACCGAGATGAAGGTCACCGCGACTGCCGACGCAGTCGAGCAGGGCGCTGCCGCTAGTGGCAGTTTGGCTAAGATGGCACAGTGGGCCGAGAAAACCCAGATAGGCGGCTATGGCGAGCATCACTTCAATCGTTTTTCCGATAGTGAGGACCAGGTGGACGCCCATCGTTACGTGCTGTTCTTTGGTCATCAATTTACCGACGACGTGCGTTTTTTCTCCGAGTTTGAGTTGGAGCATGGTATTGCCGGTGAGGACCAGCCCGGTGAAATCGAGCTGGAGCAGGCCTACATCGAGTGGGACTACGCCCAGAATCACAGCGTTCAGATTGGTCAGTTCCTGATCCCGGTTGGTATCATGAATGAGACCCACGAACCCGATACCTTCTACGGTACCGAGCGCAATCTAGTTGAGAAAAACATTATCCCTGCCACCTGGTGGGAAAGCGGTGTAATGCTGAAGGGTGAGCTGGCTCCCGGGCTGAACTATAACTTTGCGCTGCACAGCGGCTTAAATTCGCCTGACACGGGCAGCAAAGCATTCCAGATTCGCGACGGTCGTCAGAAGTCTGCTAAAGCTACGGCGGAAGATTTTGCCTACACGGCTCGCCTGAAGTACACCGGTATTGGTGGTCTTGAGCTGGGCGCGACAGTCCAGTATCAGGAAGATATTTCGCAAGGCACAGTTAGTGATGCTTCCGCGATGCTGACCGAAGTGCATGGCATCTATCAGCAGAACGATTTTGGTGTTCGTGCACTGTGGGCCGAGTGGGATGTTGACGGCGACGCAGCGAAACTTGCGGGTCGTGACAAGCAAGACGGCTGGTACGTCGAGCCCTCCTACAAGGTGACCGAAAAATTGGGTGTATTTACACGCTACAGTGAGTTCAATAATAACGCCGGCGATAGTAGCTCTATCGACTCCGAAGTTTGGGACTACGGTATGAGCTACTGGTTGACTCAAAACGTCGTGTTGAAGCTGGATTACACCGATTTTGTTAACGAGAGCAGCGGTACTGACAAGGACGCCCTTAACCTGGGTGTCGGCTGGTCGTTTTAATTAAGCGTTTATTAGCGCAAGGCTCAGGTCTAGTGGCAAGTCTGGTGTCAGATCAGGCGTTAGCTACTCAAAAAAGGGCGGGTATGAAATCCCTCGTGTGTGTTTTGTGTCTGATCTTCGCCCTGCCGGCCTGGAGTCAAAAGGGCGTATTTCTCAGCGCTGAAGACTTTCAACGCCAGGCCTTCGCCGATCAGGAATCTAGCTTGCAGGTGCTGTGGTTGACCCGCGAGCTGCGCGCACAGGCCGAGTCGATTCTTGGACATTCCTTTGGTGGCTTGCGAGTACGCTATTGGACCGGCGGCGGGCGCACCGCGTGGGTGTTTGAAGAAATTGGTAAAGAATTACCCATTACCGTGGGCGTGGTGGTGGACAATAATGGCATTGCCCAGTTGTCGATTCTCGAATACCGGGAAAGTCGCGGTGGCGAAGTTCGCTACCCATTTTTTACCGAGCAGTTCCAGCGTTTGGCTTTGGTGAAAACCTCGGGAAAACCGAAACTAGATGGGCAGATCGATGGTATCACCGGCGCCACACTGTCTGTGCGTGCCGTCAAAAAAGTCGCTACACTCGCGCTTTTATTTCACGACAAAACCCTTCGCACCGTCTCCTTATAAAAATAACTAAGAGTCGGGTCACTTGAATTAAGTCGTGGCACCAGAGCCAAATAACAGGACGCGTTAATGTCGACAAGTAAATCCCGCTTATTGTTTTGGCACTGGCACCGCCGCCTTGGTATTACTACCGCGGTGTTTATTATCCTGTTATCAGTCACCGGCATTGCCCTCAATCACAGCACTAAAATCGGTTTGGCCGATGCCCCCGTGCGCCAGAGTTGGCTGTTGTCCCTTTATGGTTTAAGCACTCCCGACATCACTACTTACGCCGTCGGCGAACACACGCTTTCCCACCTTGGCGACGACCACCTTTATCTCGACACCGAGAAGTTGAGCTACTGCGCTGGCGGCTTGAGCGGTGCCGTGGTTAGAAAAGACATTTGGGTGGTGGTTTGCCGCGATGAACTGTTGTTATTAACTCCCCAGGGCGAGGTGATCGAGCGCGTCGGCGGAGCCTATGGCTTACCACACCCGATCACGGGGATAGGATACTGCGAGCAGCAGCTGTGCCTTGAGAGCGAGGGTCAGGTTTATATCACCGATGTGGATCAGTTGAGGTTTACACGTCGTTCCGAGACAGGTCCTTCTGAGAAGGGGGTGGCGAGCTTCGAGAGTGTTGCAACGATAAAACTGGATGACGAGCTCAGGCGTGCACTACTCGACAGCTATTACGGTTCAACCATTACCTGGGAGCGAATCGTGCTGGATCTGCACAGTGGCCACCTGCTACAGCTGGGCCCGTGGTTGATGGATCTGGTAGGTTTACTGATGATTGCATTGGCGGTGACCGGCATCACCATGTGGTACAAAGGTCGGCGCCGCCCGCGCTAGTTTAGAGCCGCCCGCGCTAGTTTAAAGTATCAGCAGCGCACATCGTTAAATCGACGCCTGTACACATTTCAACACGCCGTAATCATAGTTTTCATCTAGTGCTTCATACACGGGTTTAAGACGGCCTTTTTCCTCGTCCTCCATAGACTCGATGGTTAACACAATCGTGTTGTATTCATCTTTGTCGAGTGCCAGTACCTCGAGAACATTAAGCAGCCCGACTTCAATAGCATCGGCCAGGTGAGTGTAGACGGTGCTGATCTTGGCATCTCGTTGCACCGCAATTTGTTCAATCGGCAGGCCCTGTTGGTAGAGCATTAGTGTTTCGTTAACCGTGGCACTCAGCCGGTTGTTGAGTAACTCTGGTAATGGGTGGAGGGCAATTTCATTAAGGAATGCTTGCCCGTAACGCGAGAGCTTTTGTTCTCCAACACCTGAAATAGCGCGCATGTCGCCGGTGCTAGTGGGTCGGCGCTTAAGCATTTCCAGCAAGGTGGCATCGTGAAATATCACGTAGGGCGGCACGCCAGATTCTGCCGCCAGTGAGCTGCGTAGGGCGCGTAGGGCATCCCATAAAGCTTGATCCTGCGGGCGCACGGTATGTTTGTCTTTTTTACCGCGTAGGACCTTTTCTTCTTCCGATGGTTTTCTCAGGTCGAGGCTGTGTTCGCCTTTTAACAGGGGTCGGCATTTGTCGGTAAGGCACAAGGTGCCATAGCCGCCGGCATCAATGTCGAGGAAACCCAGGGCGATAAGCTGCCGAAAAATGGTTCGCCATTCAGTGACCGAAAACTCATTGCCAACACCAAAGGTGCTGATTTGATCGTGGCCGTTGCTTTGAATCCTGTCGTCGGTTTTGCCCCGTAGCACATCAATCAAATAATTCACGCCGAAGCGTTGCTGGGTTCGATAAACGCAGGACAAAGCTTTTTGCGCGGCAACCGTGGCATCCCATTTTTCGGGTGGTTTCAGGCAGTTATCGCAATTGCCGCAGCGGGCGGTACTGTCCTCTTCAAAATAGCCGAGCAGGGCGTGGCGGCGGCAGGTAATTAATTCGCACAGCCCGAGCATCGATTCCAGCTTATGGTGCTCAACGCGTTTGTGGGCTTCATCGGCAGTGGAGTTCTGAGTAAATTGCCGCAGGGTAATGACGTCCTGTAAACCGTAGGCCATCCACGCGCTGGCGGGTTCGCCGTCGCGCCCGGCGCGCCCGGTCTCCTGATAATAGGCCTCAACACTTTTCGGCAAACTGAGGTGGGCGACGAAGCGTACGTCGGGTTTATCAATGCCCATACCAAAGGCGATGGTGGCGACAATAATCACCGACTCTTCCCGCAGGAAACGTTGCTGGTTGGTTTGGCGTAGCTGGCTCGACAGGCCCGCATGGTAGGGCAGGGCGACTCTACCTTGCTTGCTCAGCCACTCGGCAGTGGCGTCCACTTTTTTTCGAGACAGGCAATACACAATGCCCGCGTCGCCAGGATGATTGGTCTCAATAAACCGCCACAGGCGCTGCTTGGGGTCATTCCCCTCTGAGATGGCATACTGAATATTCGGGCGATCAAAACTATTGATAAATACCTGGGCATCTTCAAGGGCAAGCTGGGTAATAATTTCTTCGCGGGTACGTCGATCGGCAGTGGCGGTCAGCGCGATACGAGGCGTGTTCGGGTAGCGGTCGTGGAGAATTTTTAGTTGTTGGTACTCCACCCGAAAATCATGCCCCCACTGGGATACGCAGTGGGCCTCGTCGATGGCAAACAAGGACAGGGGGCAGCGATCCAGCAGCGCCAGCATACGCTCACTCAACAAGCGCTCCGGTGCCACGTAGACCAGATCCAGTTCGCCATCAAGCACTTGTTGCTCAACATCGCGGGCTTCATTGGCGCTTAAGCTGGAATTAAGAAACGCAGCTTTGATGCCTAATTGCTGTAAGGCATCCACCTGATCCTGCATCAGGGCAATCAAAGGCGAGACCACAATGGCGACGCCATCCAGCACCAGGGCCGGAATCTGATAACACAGTGATTTTCCGCCGCCGGTGGGCATCAATACCAGGGCGTCATTGCCGTTGAGCAGGTCTTGAATCACGTCGTGTTGAGAGTGACGGAACTCATCGTATCCGAAGGTTGCTTGCAGCAGGCTTAGCGCACGATCCATTTAAAAGGGTGTTCCTTAGGTTTGCAGCTGGGATGAAAGCGGGAGATTAAAGCAGGGGAGTGAACGTTGAGGGATTATAGTGCGGAATGCGCTGCCAAACACGGTGTTGAGTTATCGTTTGAGCCAAATCAAATGATCTTGTCGCCCGAACAGGTAAATTGTTAAGTCTTTATGGGCTTTGTTAAGGTTAGGGCTTAACGTTAAGGGCTGATTATAAGGGTTAACTTTAAGGGCTAACGTTACGGGCTAATCGAATAACGCGGATCGCAGCCGAACAACGCCGATCTCAGAGAATTTTAGAATTTTTAACTAGCAATATGCAACGAGGTAACACTATGTCAAAGCAATATGATGCCATTATTATCGGCGCCGGTATTTCCGGTATGTACCAGCTGCACAAATTTCGCGAACTTGGGCTTTCTGTGAAGGTCTTCGAGGCGGGTAGCGGCGTGGGCGGCACCTGGTACTGGAACAAATACCCCGGCTGCCGTTTTGATTCCGAGAGTTACACCTACGGATACTCCTGGTCCGACGAGGTTTTACAGGAGTGGAACTGGACGGAGCGCTTTGCGCCGCAGCCGGAAACCGAGCGCTATCTCAACTTTGTCGCCGATAAGTTCGATTTCCGCAAAGACATTCAGTTTGATAGCAAAATATCTAAAGCCACTTTTGACGAAGCGAATAGCCAATGGGAAGTGGAGTTGGAAGACGGCAGCACCGCCCGAGCTGAGTTCCTGATCTCCGCCACCGGCCCGCTTAATGCGTACACGCTGCCTCGCATTCCCGGCATCGACAGCTTTAAAGGCGACTGGGCTCATACCGCGCGCTATCCGAAAGAGGGTTTCGGCGGTAAAGGTACCGATTTCAGCGGTAAACGCGTCGGGGTTATTGGTACTGGTGCCACCGGCGTTCAGGTGATTCAGGAAGTTGCCAAAACTGCCGATTCACTGACCGTATTCCAGCTTGCCCCCGAGTGGTGTGCGCCCTTAAAAAATAGCCCTCTCGACCAGGCTGAAATGGATGACATCAAAGCAAACTACAAGAAAATTTTCGCGGAGTGCAATGAAACCTTTGGTGCTTTCCAGCATAAATTTGACGAGCGTTCGGCGCTAGATGTGCCCGCAGACGAACGGGAAGCGTTTTTCGAAATGCGCTACGACGAACCGGGTTTTGGTATTTGGCTGGCTAACTTCAGAGATATTATGACCGACCGGAAGGCCAACGACCTGATTACCAATTTTATTGCTCGAAAAATCCGTAGTCGGGTTAACGATCCTAAAACCGCCGAAGATTTGATTCCTAAAGATCACGGTTTCGGTACTCGCCGGGTACCGATGGAGACTAAATACTTTGAGTGCTACAACCAGGATAACGTGAAACTGGTTAATCTTAAGGAGACTCCCATCGAAGCGATTACGCCGACCGGTGTTAAGTGCAGCGATAAGGACTACGATCTGGACATCATTATCTACGCTACGGGTTTTGATGCAGTCACCGGCTCGCTTAAACGCATCGATATTACCGGTAAAGGTGGGCAGAAGCTCACAGATAAGTGGGCCGATGGCCCTCGTACTTTACTGGGGATGCAGGCTGCAGGTTTCCCGAATTTGTTTACGCTGGTTGGCCCCCATAACGGTGCCACCTTTTGTAATATTCCCCGTTGCATCGAGCAAAATGTCGAATGGGTTACCGATGCCATCAGCTATATGAAGAAGAAGGACCTGCATCAAATGGAACCCACGCTGGAAGCCGAAGATGCCTGGACCGCGCACGTGGATGAAACCGCCGAAGGCACGCTGTTCCCCACGGCCGACTCCTGGTTTATGGGTGTTAACCTCAACGATCCCACCAAGAAACGCACCTTTATGCTTTACGCCGGTGGACAGCGCGAATACAAAGCCAGGTGTAATGAAGTCGCAGAGAACGACTACAAAGGTTTTGTGCTCAGCTAGCACGCGGTAAATTTTTATTAGTGCTGAGGGTTGCCGTCCGGCAACCCTTTTTTATGGAATTCCGCTACGAATTTTATGGGCACTTCTAGTTGACGCTTATGACTAGAAACGCCATCCTGTAGCGATGTTAACTATTGACGCTATTCGCGAAGCTTTACAGAACCGCGCCCACCAGGCCACCGAGTTTAAAGCCCACTCCAGCCAGTCCGCTGTCGCCATGATTCTGGCCGACGGCGATAACGAGCTTGAGGTGTGTTTTATTCGTCGCGCTGAGCGCGAGGGCGATCTCTGGTCGGGTCATGTTGCCTTTCCCGGTGGTCGGGCGGAAGCCGGTGATGCCGATGCCCACGCCGTTGCCGAACGGGAAACCTGGGAAGAAGTCGGACTTACCCTAATCGAACAGCATCGCGTCGGTGCGCTGCCGATTCGAACCATCGACCGAGCCGATTTACGCGAGTCGATGACACTTTCACCCTTTGTGTACTATGTAGACCAGCAAACCAAAGTCAGCGCCTTCGCCAGAATCCCCGAGGAAGTCGCCCACGTATTTTGGGTGCCGATCTCCCATTTGTTTGATATAGCGTCCGTTACCGAACTGGAATATCCCATCGCCGAAACCTGGAGTACCTTCCCCGGTATTCAATTTGGCGAACATGTGATTTGGGGTTTAACCCTAAGAGTACTCGATAGTTTTGCCGAAATTACCGAGCGGACTTTGCCCGCCTTAGAGGGTAGAAACTGGTAGTAGACTGGATTTTATGTAGCTAAAACGTTTAACAGCTTTATTCGCTCGCGGCTTGTAATGTGTTATGTTTTATTCGTATGTCTTGCTGGTAAAGCTCTAAACGATACTTTAGGCGTGGATCTAACAAGATCTGGTTCTAGATGCGGCAAATCATAATTTGGGCGTTTAATAAAAAGAAGGAGCTATATTATGGAGCAGAACAAGAGCACCTATACCTTCATCGCATTCGCTGTTTGTCTGTTAATTGTTTTGACGCTTCCGAGCCAGACTGTCAGAGCTGATGAGACTTGCATGTCGCCGTATATGGCGAAAATTACCGGTCAGGAAGATTTTGTTTACATCTGGACGCTGGGCGTGGTCGGAGTGGGCGATGAACAGGATAAGTTAGTCACTGTTGATGTGAATCCTACTTCAAAAAGTTATGGCAAGGTGATTAATAGTCTGTCCGTTGGCGGGCGCAATGAGGCGCATCATTCCGGTTTTACCGACGACCGACGCTACCTCTGGGCTGGGGGTTTGGACACCAGCAAAATATTTGTATTTGACGTACACAGCGATCCGGCAAAACCAACTCTCAATAAAGTAATTACCGATTTCGTGGCAAAAAGTGGTGGGGTGGTGGGGCCGCATACCACCTACGCGCTTCCCGGCCGAATGATGGTCACCGGTTTGTCCAATAATACGAATCACAGTGGTCGCACGGGACTGGTTGAATACACCAATGGCGGTGAGTATGTTGCCACTCACTGGATGCCAAATGAAGCTGATCTTGGTGGTGCCGTCAAATCTGGAGAGTTTGCCGATGGGTACGGCTATGACATACGCGCTTTGCCGCGCCGCAATGTGATGGTTACATCCTCATTTACCGGTTGGTCTAACTACATGATGGATTTCGGGAAGATGCTGAACGACCCAGAAGCCATGAAGCGCTTTGGCAGTACAGCCGTGATCTGGGATCTGCATACCCGTAAGCCGAAAAAAATATTAGATGTACCCGGTGCGCCGTTGGAAGTTCGTTGTGCCTGGGGCGAGGATCATAATTATTGTTTCACTACTACAGCTCTGACGTCAAAAATTTGGCTGATTTACGAAGATCAGGCGGGCGAATGGCAGGCCAGTCCGGTTGCCGATATTGGTGATCCAGCCACAATTCCTCTGCCGGTCGATATTTCTATTCAGAGCGACGACAGGCTGTTGTGGGTTAATACCTTTATGGATGGCAAGACTCGGGCATACGATATTTCCGATCCTCACAAGCCCGTATTAACTTATGAAAAACAAATCGGCACCCAGGTAAACATGGTTTCGTCGAGCTGGGACGGCAAGCGACTTTATTTTACGTCATCGTTACTAGCCAACTGGGACAAAAAAGGCGCCGACAACGAACAGTATTTAAAACTATTCATGTGGGATGGTACGGACTTGAAACAACAATTCGCTATCGACTTTATGGCGGCCAACCTCGGGCGGCCTCACCAGATGCGCTTCGGTGCCTATTCGCTGTATGTTGCAAAAACACCGGCGAGTCCAGCGAGTGAAACTGTCACACCACTGGCAAAAAACTGAGCCAATCTGTTTCTTCGCCAGCTATGCCCTGGCTAGCTGTATCCCGAATGCAAGGTAGCCGGCCAGCCGCATTTGTGGCCAGGGTAATAAACCACTGGAGCGGGACGCATGGTTTGGGTGGGGTAATGATTACTGGGTTGTTTAGTGCAGTATTAATACTGCTGGCCCCGATGTTATCCCGTGCCGATGGCGAGATTCTGGCTCCAGGTTATGGTTTGCTCGAGTTCCCCGCGCCAGCCCCCAATACTTACTCGTTACCGCCACTGGGCAATGCAGTGGACGGCCAGGTCGTCGATACCAGCGGGAAAAGTGTACGACTTCACGAGTTGTTTGACGATCGTATAGTGTTGCTCAGTTTTATTTATTCCAGCTGTGATGATATCAATGGCTGTCCCTTGGCAACGGCAGTTTTGCACAAAGTCACGCAAAAAATAGAGGAAAGAATCGACGCGGCGGTATTGCGAGTCATTAGCTTAAGTTTCGATCCCCGGCATGATACCCCAGAAGTTCTCCGCCGCTATGGGGAATACTTTCAGCGGGGAAGCATAGATTGGCGGTTCGTGACCACGGCTGGTGAAGACACCCTGGAGCCGATTCTAAAGGGCTATGACCAAAGTGTAGCGAAAGTACTAGATGAAGCTGGCAACGACACAGGAAAAATTTCTCATATTTTACGAGTGTTTTTGATCGATCGAAATAAAAAAATACGGAATATTTATAGCACCTCTTTTCTACACGCCGATACCCTTATCAGCGATATCGAGACTCTGCAGATAGAAGATGCCGCGAGTACCGAAAAAGTTGGGCTCGGTTTGACGCAGGCCGTTCCCTTTTCTTCCCTTTTGCAGTGGGTTAAACAGCCTCCTCTGGGTCTGCCGTCGATTGTAGTACCAGAAAATAATCCGGTGACTGAATCCCGTGTATCCCTCGGACGTAAACTTTTCTTCGACCGCCGCCTATCCTTTAACGAAACTATGTCGTGTGCCATGTGCCATATACCCGAGCAGGGCTTCACCAATAATGAAATGGCCACTGCTGTAGGTATTGAGGGTCGCACGGTGCGACGCAACGCGCCGACACTTTATAACGTAGCGCATCTGACTCGGCTGTTTCTCGACAGTCGCGAATACTCTTTGGAACAGCAAGTGTGGGGGCCGCTGCTTGCTACTAATGAGATGGGTAATCCTTCCGTAGGATATGTCATCGAAAAGCTACATTCGCTTGCCGATTATAAAGGCCTGTTTGAAACGGCTTTCAACAAACCTGTTGCTATGGAGACGGTGGGCGCGGCGTTGGCCAGCTTCGAACGGACATTGAACTCAGCGGACTCTTCTTTCGACCGCTGGTATTTTGGTCAACAAAGCGAGGCCCTGAATACGCAAGCCCGCGCCGGCTTTGAGGTGTTTACCGGGAAGGGTAATTGTAGCGGATGTCATAGTATTAACAGTGAACACGCATTGTTTACCGATAACCGCCTGCATAATACCGGCATCGGTTACCGGGCGGCTATGCACGCCAAGCCGCTTACCACCAGGGTTCAAGTAGGGCCAGGCCAGTTTGTTGATATTGATACCGATATCGTGGATTCTGTGTCGGAAGTTCGACCCAATGATCTTGGTCGGTACGAAATAACGCAGTCTCCTAAGGATCGCTGGAAATACCGTACTCCCAGTCTGCGCAACATTGCCTTAACTGCGCCCTATATGCACGATGGATCTTTGCCGACATTACGGGAGGTTATAGAATTTTATGACCGGGGTGGTGCCCCGAACGAAAATCAGGATCGGTTAATACGTCCTTTGAACTTAAACGCTGGAGAGAAAAATAATCTGGTGATGTTTCTGCAATCTCTGACCGGCTCAAATGTCGAAGCATTGGTTTCGAGTGCACAGGCAGTTGGAGCAGGGGACAGGGACTAGCGCACAAGTGGGAACCGATAAACTCGGTATAGCTTTGCCGAAATTACCGAGCGGACCTTGCCTGCCTTAAAGGGAAGTCACTGGTAGGCTTGCTGCAACCGTCGTAAGTGGAACCGTCTCTTCTTGAGGTCATCGGGAGGAGAGCGATTAGGCAGAATAGATTTTCCGGGATTGCTAGTTAATTCGAGCCTGATCCCGTTCATGCTATTTTTTATTAATCATTTTATGTTCTTCATTTTGTATTTATGAGGGGCTGAGTTATTTTATCTTTGTCCGACCAGAAGTTAACATTAAATTGCGCGTCATCGCTTAGCTCAACCCGGTGCCAGTATTGTGGCGGTATGGTGGTAAATTCACCTGCTTTGATAACTAGCGTTTGCTCTGGCTCCTGAGTATTTTTGTTTTCAAAGCCGTAATAGGTGACGGTTCCGGCCATCACGCAAAGCTGGCCAAATACACCCTCGGCCGTATTGTGATGAGAGAGCAATGCTGCTGGCACATTCTTTGTGGTGAAGAAAGGCGTTGAACGCTGTATTTTCCAGTTTGGAGGGATTTGTTGATGCATGATTTATCCAGGTGGTGTAATTCTCGTAGGTAGAGTGTTCATATAATATGATGCCTTGTGAAGCAAGGTGGGCACGAACTTCATGCCCACCCCGGTGGCTTAATTCCCCGTGTAGTTGGCCGCTATATAGTGTCCGTCAGGTGTATAAAATAAATACAAGGTTTTCCTGGACGCATCATCGACCTTGTCATTTTTGAATGTAATCACCCACTCTGGTTCTTCTGCATAGACTTTCTGGTCTGCGCTTACTGCCTTTAATCCTGACCAGGTAGCATCTATAGTTCCAGCATTAGCCAGGTTGTTCATTGTCTGGGTTGCCCTGTTTATCGCTTCTTGACGTGTGATGGGTGCTAGATTATGTCCACCATCAGCATTATGGCCGTGCCCCGACCCTGCAATGAGGGGCGCACCAAAAAAGAATGAAGAGACCAGGAGTACATAAATTAAACGTTTCATAAATTCTCCAAATAATATTTAGTTAATGGTGTAGTGGTGTTGCGGCGCATTATGCTCAATTACAGGCAGGTACAAATATAATTTACGCATTAGTTAGCTCCTTTAATCAATGGTATCGTGACTCGTATTGTTAATAATTTGAATGGCACGTTCTTCATCAATTTTTATGTGCTCATGGATATGGTTGTCGGCACTAAACCCGAATTCATCTGGATTAGTGACATGAGCATAACCATGCATTTGCATCATAAATAGATATAGCCCAGCAAAGATTAAGCCATAATTAGATATTTTGCTAAAGGGCTTAAATGAGTCAGCCTTACGCCACCCGGCCAGTAATATCAGCATGATAGCCAGTGCTAATATTTGCCCTGCTTCGATTCCTATATTAAACGAAATTATATTCATCAGTAGTTCATCTTCGCTCAGGGGGAGTTGTTGTAATCGAGTAGATAAACCAAGGCCGTGAATCAGTCCCAGACTTGCAATCATCATCAGCATGTTGGGAGCTTTAATATCTAAATATTTTTTAAATCCATCCAGATTAGTAAAGGCGATATAACAGACGCTCAAAGCGATAATCGCATCAATCAAAAAGTAATTGACTTGAATCCCATTAAAAGTAGCAAAGATAAGCGTAGCGCTGTGCCCCAAAGTAAATGCAGTAATGTATTTAACAATCTCTTTAAACTTAGTTAGAAAAAAGATAATGCCAAATACAAAGAGTAAGTGGTCATAGCCAGATAGCATATGGCTTGCGCCAATCCACAGGTAGCGCAAATTACCACCTTCTATAATGGATTGCCTTTCAGCTTCAGACATGCCATGTCCAAAGGCCTGGCTTGCCAGTAGTATTGCGATGATGGCGAAAGGCCATCGCGCTTGTTTAATTACGGAAAACATAAAAACACCTCAACACGCGTTGATCAGGGCAAGATAAGCCCTTAAATTATTTTTTCTAAACAGGTGAAAAACTTAAGAAAGCTGAGGTGGGCCGCGAAGGTAAACCGTTGAACGATCGAGATAATTTAACCTGGTATTCAGGATAACCGGAAGTTCAATGCTCCCTGGCAGTAGTAGTGTTTTTTGCCGAAAAACAGCAGCGATAACCAACGCAGATGGTTTTTCTTTGTATTTCCCCTTAGCGTTGGTGCATTGATGATCAAGCTCGACAACGTCATTGTGATGGCTTGAATCGATTACGTCAGAATGGTGGCTAGCTAATTGATGAGCATGGGTCTCAGTACTATGCTGATGGTGTCCACCATCGTGATCATGATGTTCAGCCAAATGAATATGCGTAGTCGTCCACTGCATGCTTAGAAATGCAGTGACCAGCACTAATAGAAGTGAGTGTTTTAATCGTATGCTAGTCACATTCAGGCGGCGTATAGTCATCGTCCAGGAGGGGTATAGTATCTTCCGCGAATCATATCGAAGCCCGTTAGTATATTCCAGCCAAAATACCATCAAGCACTCGATACTTGGAGATTCCCTTTTATTTTAAGATTTACTCAAGTGGAAAGACTAGTAAAGTCAGTTGAGCGGCAGGCTAAATGATGGGCCTGACCCTGCTTCTCATCAAGGCATCAAACCCCATTGATGGGCGAACTATTTGGCCAGCTTTCAAATAATCAATCGAATCTGACTCTATTAATCATCCCGAACGCCTCACTATCTGTAGTGTTAGGACGTCGGGTATCCACGGCCGGCATAGTCAAAGCCGCCGATCCGATGTTCCTTTACGCCTTCGTGGGTTGGGCAGGCGTAATAAGCGCGGATTTCGAGAATTTTTCCGTCGGGCGCGAAGCGATACCATTCGTCACCACGCAACAGGAGCTCCACCTTTGGTTTGAAATGACTCCATTCAATCACAGCCTGATTGTTTTCCGTATCGCCGACGAAATTATCGATCGTCCAGTGCGACCCCAGTTCCGCAACACAGCGCACCCAGCAATCCGCGATCGCTTCTGCGCCTCGTAGGGCACCAAAGGGAGCGCCTTCCGGGAAATAATGCACACCGTCCGGGACAAAAAATGACATGATTTCAGCTTTGTCAGCCCTGTTGCAGGCGTCGAAATAAGCTGAAATAGTTCGTTCCATATCTTCTCTGCGCATACTCGCTCCCCGTCAATTGACATTGAAATCCCACAGTTCCCGCAGTTGATGTCTTCAGCGGCCCCATCGTCGTGAATTGTAGAATACCACCACTGTCCAGTATCTAATACTTGACTGCTTTGTAGGGAATTCTTTGATCCCAAGTCAGCGGTCTGTCTTTGCCTAAATCAAGGAGACTGACCCCTGGACCTCATGTTATTGCCTTAAAACGCCCACTCCAGGCCAAGACCGCCATGGAAAAAATCCGCTAGCTGCTCATCCCCGGCCAGGCGGGAGTTGCGATTTAGTGCCCAGCTATAAGTGGCGTGCCCGGCAATGGTTAGCGCTTCGCTCAGTGAGTATTCTGAGCCCAGGCGCAGGCCAAGGTGGTTAGCGCCGCTGTGCCCATCAGAGACATAGCCGTCATTAACGCCGAACATTCCAGCGCCGGTAAAGGTGAGACCTTCAGATACCTCGACTGCGCGGCTCAAGCTCAATTCCCAAAACGCACCGTCGGCATCAAAAGAATAATAAGCGTCCAGGGCGACATCAAGTTGCAGAGGCAAACCTGACCACACACCGCCGACACCGACCTCGTTATCGTCAGATTCAGGAAACTTTAAATAGGCGTAACTCGCATAGAACTCGAAATCGCCAAGCTGCTCGGTCAAGCCCAACGTTATCCGTGATTCCTCATAATCCTGATCTGGAGACCAGCCATACCAGAGACCGCCGGTAAATCGACCCCGGCCCAGATCCAGGCTAGTCGCCGAGATAGCATCACCGTCAAGGCTGTCTCGGCCTTCCAGTGAATATCGGCTCTCTATCCCAGTCTGGAAGTGTACGTCCATAGCGTCATGTGCGTGAGCGTGCCCAAACCGGGTTTGCGCTTCTGGTTCGTGAGCCGTCGCACTGAGAGCCGTGCAAAAAAATACAGATAAAAAACAGCTAATCTTCTTATGGCTCGATAAGGCCATAAGGTAGCTTTTTAGCGAAATAAATCTGTTCAATGTGTTAATTCAGCCTTTGAATAAAGCGGGCGACTATAGCAGAAAACACCGTATTTTTTGATCGTGCTTTTCTTGGGAAGGCTGCCTTTTTAAACCTGATCCCTTGATGCTTTCTGGAGCTTAGAGATAACCGTAGGCCGTCCAGCCACCATCGATATTCAGGGTCTCGCCGGTCATAAAGCCAGCTTCCGGGCCGGCCACAAAAATAACTGCTGAAGCGATGTCTTCAATCGAACCCATACGTCGCTGGGGCGTGCGTTGTTCAATCGCCTCGGCGGCAAGTTTGCCATCGGCTATCAGTTGCTCAATCATTTCGGTGCGAATATAACCGGGAGCAATACAGTTGACCCGTACTTTGTACTTGGCGCATTCCACTGCCATCACGCGGGTCATGTGCTCTACGGCCGCCTTGGAGGTGCAGTACGCCAGGGTTTGGGGGATGGCGTTCTGGCCGACAATAGAGCCAATATTAATAACACAACCACCATTACCTGCTTCTTTCATTTGTCGAATCGCAGCCTGAGAACATAGAAACACCGATTTGGCATTGATATCCATATGGGAGTTCCAGTTTTCCTCGGTCATTTTAAGCAATGGCTGCGGATTGGATATGCCCGCGTTGTTGACCAGTATGTCGACCGGGCCAAGTTGGCGTTCAACCTCGGCAAATGTTGCCGTCACGGCACTACCATTCTCAACCTTACAACCGAAAGCCACGGCCTTACCGCCGTCAGCCTGAATCGTTGCGACAACCTCATTGGCGTTTTCCGCCTGGGTCGCGATGCAGGCCACATGGGCTCCGGCATTGGCGAGTGCAAGAGCGATGCCTTTGCCAATGCCGCGGCTGGCACCGGTAACAAAGGCTATTTTTCCGTTTAGGGTCTTAGCTGTCATTACTTGTTTCCTGTGTTAAAAGTCGGCAGGAAGAATGGGTTGTGCAGAAATCAAGCTGGCTGACCCCTTGATTTGCCTTGATTTGTTTCGCGAGTTAGAGTTGTAGTGGCATAGTGAATTTGGCCACTACACCATTTCTGAAACTTCGTGTGCTAAATCGGTCGTTTGATCATCTTTGGTCAAGCCTAGGTCGGTTGTCTTTTTTAGATACAAGTGCGTTCTATATTGCTTGATGAGCCTGTTACGGATTTCCTTGATTGATAGGCCGGTGTACAACGCAAAGATTGAAGCGATTGCAGCGCCAATTGCAGTAGAAATCCAAATAAATTTTTGTAATCCGATTGCGCCGTCAAAAACCCATCCTGCGGTATTGCCAAGAATAATTACGACTAACAAAAGTATGGTAGCCAAATTAATAGTCCGCGTTGCTACTGTGTTTGCTTGTTTTAGCAATCCTGCTCTTACGGACGTGGTATTCGCCTGCTCGGCATCGAGCAATTGCCTTGTATTTAGGTGTTGCTCTTCTTCTGCTTTGAATTTGGCCAGCTCTTTTTCTCTTATTGCGTCTGACACCCTCTGGAGTGTTTTTGAAATGGCCTCTTCTGTAAGCCCTTCTTCTTCGCCGAGAGTTGCTTTATATAGGAGCTGTTGTGCAAAGTTGCTGCTTCTTAGTAATTGGTGATTCTCAGGGCTAATTTTTCCTTCAGCTTCAAGCCGTTCTGCCTGTTCGAGTACTTTGCCCAGAAATTCGTCGGACGGTCGTAATGTCGCATATGCGAAAGCCATTATTTCTCTTTGTGGGAGGAGGGGAGAGGCTTGAGGGGCTTTGAGCCAAGAAATATTTGCGACACTGAAGTCTGTTAGTAAGGTTGATATTTCGCCCGCCTTTTCGATTAACTGGCCGTATTCGTATGCGGCATCTGCTAGCGCTGAATTGTTCGTAATCATCAGCGCCCTACAATTATCGATTCTGTTGGGGCGATTTCCCTTGCGAAGCGCGAAGATGGAACGAACTGAGTTTATGTCGTACGATTTAGCGTTTGGATTGTGGTGGTACGTTAGTAAACTTGTAATTATAGAGTCGAGCTTGGTTTCGTCTATCTGATATTTTTCGTTGTACGCTGGAGTAGGTAGGTACCGCAACCCCAAAACTTCGAGAGATTCTCGCGCAGTCTCTAACTGCATCAATAAGTCGGCACGATTCTGGCCTGATTTTCGAGCTTCAAAAACGATAGCCCCTCGGCCTATGTGCGAGTCAATATATTCTGCTGACCCTGAAATTACTTTTTCTAACTCTTCAAAAG
This sequence comes from Porticoccaceae bacterium, assembly GCA_036961295.1. Classification (GTDB taxonomy): domain Bacteria; phylum Pseudomonadota; class Gammaproteobacteria; order Pseudomonadales; family Porticoccaceae; genus JAGPUQ01. The sequence goes on from JBALVX010000001.1 coordinate 510,452, forward strand.
TATGAGAAAAGTAACAGACTTCACCTCCCAGGTTCTGTATCGCAGATACGAGTTCTAAAAGTGACTGATGTTTTGCTTCACCCTCTAGCCCTAGTGCTTGCACTAAAAGCGGTGTATCTAGATAGAAGCTTACGCCAGCATAGCTTTTTTTGGATAAGTCGAGGTCTGGGCACGTAAGGGCGTTCGCAAGCATATGACCCTGTACGAGGATCATGAAGTCTTCAAAGCCTCTATTGTTGTACCCTTCTAGATCGCTTACGAAATTACAAACTAAAACTAGCTTTCTGTCAGTATGCTCCAAGTGGTTCGGGAGGGCAGTGCCTCGCAGGAATGCTTTTAGGCATGACAATGAGAACTTTGATAAAAAGACAGTAATAGCGTCGAAAGCTTCCTCATCATTAAGTTCCTCAGAATAAAATTCGCTCGCAAACTTAATAAATGACTTGGAAACTGAGTTTATAGTGCGTTGCGCTTGTGCCTTTTCCTTTTCAATGGTTTGTGAGGGTGGTATTCCATCGGTTATTCGAAATACTCCATCTCGCTTGACCAGATATTTTTCATCCCTCGCAATGCGCTTGAGCAAAATGTGTGTTGTTCTGGCCGGGATTATGAGGCCGAATACATCTCTGACGACGTTTGAAATTAGCTCGTCAGATATTGGTGTCTCTTCGGACTGTAGCGACAATGCTTGAATAACAAAAGGTCTAAGGTACTCTAGGTAGTCACCGCCTTCGTTGATTTTTGCTTTGAGCATAGCAAGGCTGGATAGCGTTATTTCGCGATTCATTTGAACCGTATCATTGCTTTGCTCTGGGGGCTTCTTAATAGGCATATCTAATTTTGGTGGCTCGTGGGAGATATGGTGCTTTAGCTATAGGCAGTATATGAGCAGATTTTTTGTCACTGTCCTTGGCCTTTAACTTTGAAATATTTTTTCCAATAAAAATTTTTGATTGCTTGCTGGTCTAGAGCAGCCCCCCCCATATAGGAGGGCGATATTTTCTCAAGCGTTAATTGGGGGCAACAAACCTTAATCCCAGGTCAAAGCCCCGCCAGTTTGATACTCAATCACTCGAGTCTCAAAAAAGTTCTTCTCTTTTCTTAAATCCATCATTTCCGACATCCACGGGAAGGGGTTTTGCGCGCCGGGATACTGCTCGGCCAAACCCAGTTGGTTGAGGCGGCGGTTGGCGATAAAGTGCAGGTATTCCTCCATCATGGCGGAGTTCATGCCGAGTACGCCGCGGGGCATGGTGTCGCGGGCGTAGGCGATTTCGAGTTCGGTGCCTTCGATAATCATCAGGATGGCTTCGCGCTGGAAATCTTCGGTCCACAGGTGGGGGTTTTCCAGTTTGATCTGGTTAATCACATCGACGCCAAAATTCAGATGCATGGATTCGTCGCGCAGAATGTACTGAAACTGCTCGGCGACGCCGGTCATTTTATTGCGGCGACCCATGGACAGGATTTGGCTAAAGCCGCAGTAAAAGAAAATGCCCTCGGCCACGCAATAAAAGGCAATCAGGTTGCGCAGTAGTTCCTGCTCGCTCTCCATGGTTCCGGTGGTGAACGTTGGGTCGCCCAGAGCGTGAGTGTATTTTAGGTTCCAGGCGGCTTTTTGGGCGATGGAGGGGACTTCACGGTACATGTTGAAGACTTCGCCTTCGTCCATGCCGAGGGATTCGATGCAGTACTGGTAGGCGTGGGTATGGATGGCTTCTTCAAAGGCTTGACGCAAGATGTACTGGCGGGCTTCAGGGTTGGTGATGAGGCGGTAAACTGCCAGCACCAGGTTATTGGCGACCAGTGAATCAGCGGTGGCAAAGTAGCCCAGTGAACGCATCACGATGCGACGTTCGTCTTCGCTCAGGCCCTCTGGGTCTTTCCAGGTGGCGATGTCGGCGGTCATGTTAACTTCTTGAGGCATCCAGTGGTTGGAGCAACCGTCGAGGTATTTCTGCCAGGCCCAATCGTATTTAAACGGCACTAGTTGGTTGAGGTCGGCGCGGCAGTTGATCATGGCTTTGTCGTCGACTTCGACGCGAGACGCACCCATTTCCAGTTCTTCCAGACCGGCGGAAACGTCCATCGCGGCGAGGTTGGCATGGGCTTGCTGATGCAGGTCGAGGGCAACGGCGTCGGTGGCTGCAGTGGCCGCTGCTGGCACAGGGGCAGGGGCCGGCGCTACAGCTGCCGGTGTGGCAACTGGTGCTGTCTTTGCCTCTGGCTCTGTCTCTGTCTCTATTGAAGGAGCAGGAGCAGGAGTGGGCGCGAGCGCCACTGCGGCAAATTTTTTAATGGGCTCTTCGCTATGAAATTCATCCCAATTTAACATGCTATTTCCTCAAAACGATCTGTTATGTCTAGTTATATGTGCGTGTTCGTGCGTGTTGGCATGTATTGTCAGTAAAGCCAGTTACTGACAGGCTTCGCAATCTGGCTCATCAATGGCGCAGGCTGCAGGTACCGGCGCTGGGCCAGCTGCTGCAGCGGGTGCCGCTGTACCGGATGCTGTACCTGAAGAGACGGCATTAAGTGTGCCGGTACCGACGGTGGATTTCTCCGTGGTGGTCGCGGCCAATGAGCGCAGGTAGTAGGTGGTTTTAAGTCCCCGGTACCAGGCCATGCGATAGGTGATGTCGAGCTTTTTACCGTTGACCCCGGAAATATAGAGGTTGAGGCTTTGGGCCTGATCGATCCATTTCTGGCGACGGCTGGCGGCATCGACAATCCACTGGGGTTCGACTTCAAAGGCGGTGGAGTACAGAGCTTTGAGATCGGCGGGAATACGGTCGATGGGTTGCGCCGAGCCGTCGTAGTATTTGAAGTCGTTAATCATGACTTCGTCCCAGAGGCCGCGATCTTTCAGGTCGTGTACCAGGTAGCTGTTAACCACGGTGAACTCGCCGGACAGGTTGGATTTCACATAGAGGTTTTGGTAAGTCGGCTCGATGGACTGGCTGACGCCGGTAATATTGGCGATGGTTGCCGTCGGCGCAATGGCCATCACGTTGGAGTTACGCATGCCCTGGCTGGCGATTTTGGCGCGTACGCTGTCCCAGTCCATGGAGGTGGATCGATCCACTTCGAGGTACTGGCTGCCGCGCTGTTGTTCGAGCAGGTCGAGGGAGTCGATGGGCAGAATGCCCTGGCTCCACAGCGAACCCTTGTAGCTTTTGTACTGACCGCGCTCGGCGGCGAGATTGGACGAGGCGGAAATGGCGTAGTAGCTGATCGCTTCCATAGAGCGGTCGGCAAATTCGACGGCTGCATCGGAGCTGTAGGGCAGGCGGAGTTTGTAGAGGGCATCCTGAAAGCCCATCAAGCCGAGACCGACCGGACGGTGACGCATATTGGATTGCCGCGCGGTATCGACGGAGTAGTAGTTTATGTCGATCACGTTATCGAGCATGCGCACCGCGGTGTTGATGGTTTGCTCTAACTTGGCGGTATCGAGTTGACCATCGGCGGTGATGTGCTGGGGTAAATTTACCGAGCCCAGGTTACACACGGCAATTTCTTCGTTGGCCTTGGTATTAAGAGTGATTTCGGTACACAGGTTGGAGGAGTGTACGACGCCAACATGCTGCTGCGGCGAGCGCAGGTTGCAGGGATCTTTAAAGGTGATCCAGGGATGGCCGGTTTCAAACAGCATGCCGAGCATTTTGCGCCACAGTTCCTGGGCGCGAACGGTTTTGTGCAGGACGGTTCCGGCTGCGGCCTGGCGCTCGTACTCTTCGTAGCGGGCTTCAAAGGCGAGACCGAACAGATCGTGCAAGTCTGGGGTTTCGGAGGGCGTAAACAGAGTCCAGTTGCCGTCTTCGAAGACGCGCTTCATAAACAGATCGGGCACCCAGTTGGCGGTGTTCATATCGTGGGTGCGACGGCGGTCGTCGCCGGTGTTTTTACGCAGCTCCAGAAATTCTTCGATATCCATGTGCCAGGTTTCGAGATAGGCACATACCGCGCCTTTGCGCTTGCCGCCCTGATTAACCGCGACGGCGGTGTCGTTAACCACTTTCAGGAAGGGTACGACGCCCTGAGATTTACCGTTGGTGCCTTTGATGTAAGAACCCAGGCTGCGCACGGGAGTCCAGTCGTTGCCGAGGCCGCCGGCCCATTTGGAGAGCATGGCGTTATCTTGAATCGCACCGTAAATGCCTTCGAGATCGTCGGGTACGGTGGTCAGGTAGCAGCTAGACAGCTGTGGACGCAAAGTGCCGGCGTTAAACAGCGTTGGTGTCGAGCTCATGTAGTCGAAAGACGACAGCAGGTTGTAGAACTCGATGGCGCGGGCTTCGCGATCATCTTCGTTTGCGGCCAGACCCATAGCGACGCGCAGGAAGAAACACTGAGGTAGCTCAAAGCGGGTGTCGTTGCTGTGAATAAAGTAACGGTCGTAGAGGGTCTGCAGGCCGAGGTAGCCAAATTGCAGGTCGCGCTCGGGAAGAATGGCCGCGCCAATGCGGTCGAGGTCGAACTCGGCCAGGGTTGGGGCGATCAGTTCTAGTTCGATGCCACGCTTGATATAGGCTTTAAAGGCATCCGGGTAGAGGGCGGTCATTTCGTGCTGGGTGGCGGTTTCAGCGACGTTTAAGAACGTTAACGCTTCGCTGCGCAGGCCGTCGAGTAACAGGCGGGCGGTGGCGTAGGTGTAGTTGGGTTCGGTTTCTACCAAAGTGCGCGCGGTAATGACCAGCGAGGTGTTGACGTCGGCGATGGAGACACCGTCGTAGAGATTGCGCAGGGCCTCGGTGAGAATGACATCGGTTTCGACATCTTTAAGGCCTTCGCAGGCTTCGCGCACCACGGTTTGTACGCGGGCCATATCCAGCGGCGCCTGGGTGCCGTCGGGGTGAAGCACCATAATAGTGGACTGTAGTTCGGGCGTGCTGGATTCGGCTACGGGGGGTTGTTCGCTGGCGCGCTCGCGGGCGCGGTCTTCGCGATAGATTACGTAGGAGCGGGCGATGGCTTGTTCGCCTTTGCGCATTAAGGCCAGCTCGACCTGATCCTGAATGTCCTCAATATGTACTGAACCACCGGAAGGCATGCGCCGTTTAAAGGTCTCGTTGACCATCTCGGTAAGGTCTTTTACGGTCGCGTGAATGCGTCCGGAAGCTGCTGCGGCTGCGCCTTCTACGGCCAGAAAGGCGCGCGTGATGGCGATGGCGATTTTGCTGTTGTCGTAGGGCACAACGGTGCCGTTGCGCTTGATCACCTTGAGCTGACCGGGGGCGGTGGCGGCGATAGAACTCGCCTGGCTGCTTGCTGCTGGGCTGCTTGTAGTTGAAGCGCCCGCCGTCGGGGTTTGCTGAGGAGCGTTAGCGGGGGTGTTGAGGGTGTTCTCCATGGTCTTTTGCCTGCCTGTTTTTTTAAGTATTGGTTTTTTTAAGTTAAGTATTGGTGGTTGATTTAAGTTGCTGGTTCAATATAAAAACTGGTTCGATCTAATAGTCTGTCTACCTAAGGTCTGTTTACCCTAAGTTCTGTTTACATAGCCCAGGAAGCCATTGAAAATGCTCAGGTAGGTGTAGCGACACCCTTAGTCTGGTTTTCTTGCTCACTTTGGCTGAATGCAGCCTGGCTGTTTTTATTAGTTTCTTTAGTGCGTGTCATTTGTCTAATTTGTCTAATTCTAAACGTGTGATTTATATCTAAGCATCTAAGCTGTGCTATCTAAGTACTACGCTATCTAAATTTGGCCATCTAAAACAGCGTTTTCGTGCAATTCAAGTTTAGTAGTAAGCCCCACATATGGGGAATCTGTCGCCAAGGACTACAAGATAGTGTGCCTGAGCTAGAAATGCAACACAATATATGCGATAAATTGTGTTAATAGCCTGTGGATAAGCTGTGATCCGATAAACGGTGGGGAGCATGCCCCAAACAGGGGCAAGAAATCAGCACTCATTGGTTTTAATGGGTCATTTTTTGGCCGAATTCGCGAGTGTTTTCGGCCTTAAAGCTGGGCGACAGTGGGAAATCGACTTTTGTGGATAAACCTGTGGATAAATTCGACCAATATGGAGCCATCCCGGGCTTTGAAGTCCATGACAAGGCTGATTTCGGCGCGGTTTTAAATGGTTTAGGCAGAGTTTTAAGCAGAGCCTTAAGTAGAACTCTAAGTAGAGATTAGAGCTTAATATCGAGCTGCACCGGGCAGTGATCAGAACCCATCACCTCGGTGAGAATGTCGGCGTCTTCGATACGGTCTTTGATGCTGTCCGACACCATAAAGTAATCGATCCGCCAGCCGACGTTGTTGCCCCGAGCGCCAGCCCGGTAGCTCCACCAGCTGTATTTGGCCTCGTCCGGGTGTTGATAACGGAAGGTGTCGATAAAACCGGCGGCAACCAGGTTGTCCAGGCCATCGATTTCCCGCTGCATATAGCCCGCACTTTTGTTGTAGTTGGGTTTGGCGCGGGCAAGATCGATATCCCGGTGGGCGACATTGAGATCACCACAGACCACCACGGGCTTTTGCTGCTCTAGTTGTTTGAGGTGGGTGAGAAAGTCCGCGTCCCACTGCTGGCGATAGTCGAGCCGCTTGAGTTCGCTGCCGGAGTTGGGGGTGTACACGGTGACCAGGAAATAGGTATCGAATTCCAACGCAATCACGCGGCCTTCGAGGTTGTGCTCGGGTTGATCCATATCGTAGTGGATGGACAGTGGTTCTTGGCGAGTCAGAATAGCGGTGCCGGAATAGCCTTTCTTATCTGCCGAGTTTGCGTAGACATGGAAGCCTTCGATACCTTCCAGAGCGGTCATCACCTGATCGTCCTGGGCTTTGGTCTCCTGCAGGCAGATGACGTCGGTGTTCATGTCGTGCAGGGCCTGGGCGAAGTCTTTTTTCATCGCGGCGCGAATACCATTTACATTCCACGATACTAAACGCATGGGCTAGCTTCCTGTTGATAGATGATTAGGCTTCAGGTTTGAAGTATTCAGTTTTCAGGGGCTCAGTTTTCAGGACTTCAGGTGTTAGGAATTAGAGGACCTAAGTTTTTTCTGATAGCCCGATTGCACTAGATCCACCGCTACCAGCACGGCGATGGAAAAGTAGAAGGTCGCCTTGGACATGGGTTCGACAGCAAAACCAAACAGTTTTAAGTGAGCCAGGTGGCCACCTTCGCCAAGTAACACTACGCCCACAATCAACAGGATAAATAAACCGAGGATTTCGTACTTGCGGTTGCGTTGCAAAAATTCGGAGACGTGATCGGCCAGTACAAACATGGCGATGCCGGAGGTGATAATGGCGATGGCCAGCACGATAAAGACGTCGGTAATGGCCAGCGCTGATAAGATTGAATCAAAGCTGAAAATCAGATTCATAAACACAATGATGGCCACCACCGAGGCGGCGGATTTTTTCGGGGCGGAGTCGCCCTCGTGAACCAGGTCGCTCACCGAGAGCATATGGGATATTTCTTTAACGGCGGTGTACATAATAAAGCCGCCGCCAAACAAAAATACGATGGTTGAGAAGTTGAAGGTGCCTTCGATAACGCCGGTCCAGTTGAGGTGGAAAAATGGCGCGGTCATGGTATTGATCAGTTTGATCATCACGAACAGCAATATAATGCGCAGCGCTACCGCGATGATGATGCCCCAGCGGCGTACCGCGGCCTGTTGATGGGCGGGGGCACGTTTTGATTCGATGGATATATAGAGCAGGTTGTCGAAGCCGAGTACGGCCTGTAAAAAGATCAGTACGCCCAGGTTAGCCAGGTTGTCGATGGTAAAAAGTTCGATCATGATGCGTAATGTCCTCTCCAGATATAGGAGCTAGTGTAAAGTGAGTTGCCGCTTCCTGAAAGCCTTTAACCTAAAACCGTTAGTTTAAAACCTATAACTTAAAATCTTTAACCCAGCAGGGTAAATGAAGGGTAGAGCTTATGCCGACACAAGCATCCACACAGTTTACGGAAACCCGCGTTAGCGTTGAAGCTGATTGGGTAGACTACAACGGCCATATGAACCTGGCCTACTACGTGCTGGCTTTCGATAAGGCCACGGATACGTTCTACGACAATCTCGGTATTGGCCTGGCATACCGGGAGCAAATGAATAGCTCGATGTTTACCCTGGGGATCAATGTGGATTACCTTCAGGAGGTATTTGTCGGCGATGAGTTGTGCATTACCACGCAGTTGTTGGACTGCGACGCTAAACGCCTGCGTTATTTTCATCAGATGTATCAGGGGGCGTCACAAGGTAGGCCAGAAAAACCAGTGGCCACCAACGAGTGTCTGGCCGTGCATGTGGATATGAATATACGCAAAAGTGCGCCGTTTCCCGAACTTACTCGTACACGTATTGATACGGTGTTGGCCGATCATCGGCAGTTACCCCAGCCGGAGCGGGCGGGTAGGGTGCTGGGGTTTTCTGCGAAATAGCTTAAGTTTTATTAATACGTGCAGGGTTAGGGCTGGACGCGATTCACCTTAACCAGCATACCCATATTGGCGTGGTCGAGATAATATAGTTCTCCCGGCGCTATCTGACGGGATTCCCGCAGGGTAAACGCCTTGCCAGTCACCATGGTTTCGACGGCAAGATGATTTCCCGGTATGGCTGGCAGGGTGACGTGGCGAGGGATGGGAGGTTCGGCAGTGGGGTTTTCAAAAGTGCGATTTTGAAGGCCGCTATCTTGAAGGTCGTCATCCAGAAGGTCATTATTTCGAAGATCAGGGTTTACAACATCTGGGCTTGCAGCACTATGGTATGAATCGGGATCTGAGTCAGCGCCAGAGCCAGAGCCACTAGAATCAGTATTGGAACCAGGCACGATTTTCCAAAGATCGGTTTCCAGGTGCAGGAAGCGCGATAAGTAGACACGCACACTGCCTTCCAGCTCGTGGTGAGCGCCGTGCTTGCTGCCGCCGGCTATTCTGACCCAGGGCATGTTGGCGCTACCGCGCCCCGGTTGTCGCCAGGCCTGGTGATAGAGGACGCGATAGTTGTTGCTTCGACCCAGGGTATAGGCCTCGGGGCCCAGTTGTCGTTCATCTTTAGTAATTAGAGGAAAGGGGCTGTCGCTGTCCTCGACATCAATCAGCTCGGCGGGGTAGCTGAGCTGCTCCGAGGCGGAGGCGCTTTCGTCGCCGAAGTTATCGACCTGAGCAAAAATCAGTACTTCTACCTGATACCAGTTTTCGTTAGCGTCAGTGGTTTTTTTCGTGGTGACGTCGCTAGCACCTTCCGCGGTGACGCTGCCAGCGCCGACCAGCAGTGCCATAGAGAACAGTAAGCGCGTGAATAGAGTCATTAAATTACCTGGCCTGTTTGTCGGGTTGCTTGCACCGGGTTTAGCTATACCGAATTAAGCTATGCCGGACTTAAGTGATCCAGCAATTCGGTAACGGTTTCCAGACGATCCTCCGCACTAAACATCGGAATCGCGAATTTCAATTGTGTGGCACCGTGGAGTCGATACACATCGGCCTGTTGTTGCACCAGTTGCACAATCACCAGGGGTTCTACCTTGGTGTTCGAGCCAAACTCAATCGTACCACCTGCGGCACCGGCTTCTATTTTATTGATCCCCAGTCGAGTAGCGCGCAGGCGCAGACTAGTGACGCGGAATAAATTTTTCAATGGTTCGGACAATAAGCTGAAGCGGTCGATCATTTCAACCTGTAGCTCGCGGAGCTCGGCGTCGTTCGCGGCACCGGCCAGACGTTTGTAGAGCATTAAGCGGGTATGCACGTCTGGCACGTAGTCCTCCGGAATCAAAGCCGGAATATTGAGATTAACTTCGGCACCTAACGGCGCGCTGAGGTCGATGTCCGGGGTTTTACCTTCGCGCAGACTTTGTACGGCGCGCTCCAGTAATTCCATATAGAGGGAAAAGCCGATAGTGCTGATATGGCCGCTCTGACCTTTGCCGAGTAATTCGCCAGCACCGCGAATCTCTAAATCGTGAGTGGCCAGTGTAAAGCCCGAGCCCAGGTGGTCGGCGGCTTCGATGGCTTCCAGACGTTTGTGGGCATCGCTGGTCATTTGCTTGGGATGGGGGGTGAGCAGGTAGGCATAGGCCTGGTGGTGAGAGCGGCCGACGCGACCGCGCAATTGATGCAACTGGGCGAGCCCGAGTTTGTCGGCGCGTTCGATAATAATCGTGTTGGCGCTGGGCACGTCAATGCCGGTTTCAATAATGGTGGAGCACACCAGCACATTAAAGCGCTGGTGGTAGAAATCCGACATCACGCTTTCGAGTTCGCGCTCGCGGAGTTGGCCGTGGGCAACTCCGACCCGGGCTTCGGGAATTAAGATTTGCAGGTCAGCCGCAGTTTGGCTGATGGTTTTAACGTCGTTATGTAAAAAATACACCTGCCCGCCGCGGAGGATTTCTCGCAGAATGGCTTCTTTAATTAGACGCTTGTCCCAGAGATGGGTAAAGGTTTTTACCGATAAGCGTTTGGCTGGGGGGGTGGCGATAATAGAGAGATCGCGCAGGCCGCCCATGGCCATGTTCAGGGTGCGAGGAATGGGGGTGGCGGTGAGCGTAAGAATATCGACTTCACTGCGCATGGCTTTAACTTTTTCTTTTTGCTGCACACCGAAACGATGTTCTTCATCAATAATCAGTAAGCCCAAATCGCGATATTGAATATGAGTATTCAGCAATTTATGGGTGCCAATTAAAATATCGATTTTGCCCTCGGCTACTTGCTGAAGTACTTCGCTTTGTTCTTTGGCGGAGCGAAAGCGCGACAGCACATCGATACGTACGGGCCAGTCGGCAAAGCGGTCGCGGAAGTTGTCGTAGTGTTGTTGCGCGAGCAGTGTGGTGGGTACCAGGATGGCGACTTGTTTACCGCTGCTAATGGCGATAAATGCCGCGCGCATGGCGACTTCGGTTTTGCCGAAGCCGACATCGCCGCACACCAGGCGATCCATCGGTTGCTCGCCGTGCATGTCGCTGTGTACTGCGCTGATGGTTTGCAGTTGATCGGGGGTTTCTTCAAAAGGGAAGCCCGCGCAAAACGCGCGGTAGTCTTCTTCCGGACAGCGATAGATATAGCCTTTGCGGGCCTCGCGGCGAGCGTAGACATCGAGTAGTTCGGCCGCGGTGTCGCGAATTTGTTTGGCGGCTTTGGTTTTAGCTTTTTGCCAGGTCTCCGAGCCGAGGCGATGCAATGGCGCCACGCTTTCGTCGCTACCGCTGTAGCGGCTAATCAGATGTAAATTGGCAACCGGTACATAGAGTTTATCGCCAGCGGCGTATTCAAGGGTTAAAAATTCTGCCGGTTCGTCCTCCATAACCAGGGTTTGTAAGCCCCGGTAGCGACCCACGCCGTGGTCGATATGTACCACCGGCGCGCCGAGACGCAATTCGGTAAGATTTTTGATGATCTGATCGGCGCTCTCCTGTTCTCGGGAGCGACGACGGCGCTGCAATACTTGCTGGCCAAATAATTCCGTTTCGCTGATCACGGTGATGGCGGGTTGAGCCAGGCACAAACCGCGTTCTAATGGATAGACCAGAATGTAATGTTCGGCTTTTGTAGGAGCTGTTACAGGAGTTTCTATCGGAGCTTTTACTGGAGTGCCGCTCAGCTCTGGAGCAGATGTGTGGTTGATCGCGGCGACAAACTCCGACCACGATGCGACTTCTTTGGGTTTAATCTCAGCCTTGGCGAGTAACTCGAGTAAGGCTTCCCGGCGACCTGCGGATTCCGCACAAAACAATACGCTGGTGGTGGTTTCGGCGAGTAGAGCCCGAAGCTTTTCCAGCGGCTCAGGAGCCTTGGCGTCAACGCCGATATCCGGCAGCGCCAGGCTACTGAAATTGTGGTGGCCGACTTTCTCAGGCAGGGCTTCGGCATGTAGATCGGTGCGCGCCAGTTGTTTGAGGTCGGAAAATAATTCGCTGGTGCTGAGAAACAACTCGCCTGGGGGTAGCAGCGGGCGAGTGGGATCAACGCCGTATTCTTCGTAGCGCTCGTTGGCTTCACGCCAAAAATTGTCTGCGGCGCCACTGATATCGCCTTCGGTAAACAAGCGGGTATGCTCGGGCAGGTAGTCGAATAAGGTCGCGGTGCTGTCGAAGAATAAGGGCAGGTAGTATTCGATGCCGCCGGGGGCCGCGCCAGTTTTTACGCCTTGATATAGGGCGCATTGCCGTGGGTCGTTATCGAAGTGGCTGTGCCAGCGATCGAGAAAAGTTTTTATGGCGTTTTTATCGAGGGGGAACTCTCTGGCCGGTAATAAATTAATGGCGTCTTTTTTGTCCACCGTGCGCTGGGTGTCGGGATCAAAGGTGCGCAGGGAGTCAATTTCATTATCGAATAAGTCGAGGCGAATCGGCAGTGAAGAGCCCATTGGAAAGATGTCGATAAGTGCACCGCGCACGGCAAACTCGCCGTGTTCGTATACGGTGTCTGCGGCGCGATAGCCCGCTTGCTCCAGCTCGCCGCGCAGGCGATTGATATCGACGGTATCGCCGCTGCGATAGATAAAGGTATTGCCTGCAATAAACGTGGGCGGCGGCAAGCGCTTCATTAAGGTCGGTGCCGGTGCGATCAAAATGCCGTGCTGGGTGTGCGGCAGGCTATGGAGCGTATGCAGGCGCTCGGAGATAATGTCCTGATGGGGAGAAAACCAGTCGTAGGGCAGGGTTTCCCAGTCGGGTAAATGCAACACCGGAAAGTCGGGGTTGTTGCCAGTGAAAAACAACAATTCATTTTCGAGGCGTGCCGCCGTTTTGGCGTCCGCCGCGATAACCAGGCTAAAGCCCTGATGTTGCTGTGCGCTGGTGGCGATGGCCAGTGCCGCCGCGGAACCACCGAGTCCGCCCCAGTGCAGGCGGTTGCCGGACTGCTGCTCAGCAGTGGGTAGCTTGAGAGCCGGGGGCGGTGTCACGCTGGTTACGTCGGCGTTTGATTGCTGGAATAAAGGCATGCGAGGTGACTTGGCGACCTTACTGTGGCGGGTAAATAGGGTGTGCTATTGTAACGACGGTCTTAGCTACAGTCATGGTTTGAGATTTTATTTTTGAGGTAAAGGAGCGGGTCGGCGTGGTAAAAATGGGTTTCCCTGGTATCCCGAACCTGGATAAAGCGTCGCGCTGTTGTTTTAGATATCTACTGATGTTGCTGCTGGCGCAGACCTTAGTGGTACTCACGGGCTGTAGCAAAACGCCCTTTAGTATGAAGGATAGTGTAAGAAATTTAGCTAAGTCCGATATCGATTTTGTCGCCGATGCTCACTATGCCAGTGCGCAGCGCATATTGCGCGAACTCAACACCAAACTCTACCGCCGCAATCCGGTGCAATTAACCCACGGGCATGTGTTGGGTGGCAGCTCGGCGCCCACTGCAGCCAGCCGCGAGCAGCAACTGTTTCGCGCTGACGGACCTCTGGTGTTCGATGAGTTGGGCGGCAGGCGAGGCACCAGGGCTATGGATTTGGCGCTGGCGCCGGAGTTCGAAGGCGATCGGGTGTTTGCCTTAATGGCGGGGCTGACCGGCATGGTTCGGCATAGCTACGACTACCGGGCAGAGTTTTTTATGCTGGATAACATCGATGAGCAAAAGCTCTACCAGTCTGCTCGCAATGTGGAAATTCTACTGTGGCGATTGTCCCGCGCGCGTAATCATAGCGGGCAGCCCCTGATCTTAACCAACCACCGCTCCGGGGAAGTCGACAATCTGAGTTTTGAGCGTTTGTTTGGTAAATTGATCGCCACCCAGGACATGTTGGCGGAGATTGCGGCACAAAAAAATAACCGCCTGATCAATCAAGTTGCCCATAATGCGGCCTCGTTGGTATTTTTCCCCCTCTAGAGACCGAATTCCGGTTGCGGCGAGGCACTCTAATCACGATAATAGCCGCCTTTTTTATCGTTGCCGGCAACCGGGGGCTTTGTGAAACGACCACAACCGCAAGATTTCTTTAAAGATTGGAAAGAGCGCGAAGCTCTGGCCGAAGCCATGATCCCGCTGATCGGCAAATTGTATCGGGAGAATAACGTCTCCCTTTATATGTATGGCCGCAATATGGTCAACCTGTCGGTGACCGATCTGATGAAGGCGCATCGCTTTGTGCGCCAGATCGAGCAAAACGAACTCTCCGAATTTGACACCTTTCCGATGATCTCTGCACTAGCGGCGATGGATCTGGGGCCTGCCCACATCGATATCGGCAAGTTGACAGTCAGATATCTCGACAAGGGGAATAGCCGCGAACCGCAGGAATACCTACAGGAAGTGGTGGGTAACGATATTGGTTCGGTGCGTAAACCTTTACCCGAACCCCAGGATGTCGTGCTCTACGGCTTTGGCCGTATTGGTCGCTTGCTGGCGCGCATTCTGGTAGAAAAAGCCGGTGGTGGTGATTTGCTGCGCTTGCGAGCTATTGTGGTACGCGACGGCGGCAGTGCTAACGATCTGGAAAAACGCGCCAGCCTGTTGCGGCGGGATTCGGTACACGGTTCTTTTCGCGGCACCATTCGGGTGTTAAATGAAGAAAACAAACTGATTTGTAATGGCAACGAGATTCAGGTGATTTATGCCAACTCGCCGTCCGAAGTGGATTACACCGAGTATGGCATCAACAATGCCTTGATCGTAGATAACACCGGCGTGTGGCGCGATGAAGCCGGCCTGGGCGAGCATTTGAAATGTCCTGGTGCGGGCAAGGTGCTGCTCACAGCGCCAGGCAAGGGCGATATTCCCAATATCGTGTACGGCGTTAACGATCGCGAGATCACCGCAGATACTAAGATTTTATCGGCGGCTTCCTGTACTACCAACGCCATTGTTCCGGTCTTAAAGGCAGTGATGGACGAATACGGTGTGAGCCGCGGCCACGTAGAAACCGTCCACGCCTACACCAATGATCAGAACCTGATCGACAACTACCACAAAGGCGAACGTCGGGGCCGCAGTGCGGCACTGAATATGGTGATTACCGAAACCGGGGCGGCGAGTGCTGCGGCGAAAGCCATTCCCGAGTTGGCGGGTAAGCTTACCGGCAACGCGATTCGGGTGCCGACGCCCAATGTATCGATGGCGATTTTGAATCTTCAGCTCGAGCGCGATACCACGGTCGCCGAACTCAACGAATTTATGCGCCAAAAGGCCCTGTATTCGCCTTTGCAGCAGCAGATTGGCTACACCATCTCATCGGAAGCGGTATCGACGGACTTCGTCGGCGATCGTCACGCCTGTGTGCTGGACTCCAGGGCGACCATTGTCAGCGGCAATAGCTGTGTCCTGTATTGCTGGTACGACAACGAGTTTGGCTATAGCTGTCAGGTAGTGCGTTGCATGGAAGAAATGGTGGGCGTGCATTGGCCCATGTATCCGCGTGCTGGCTAGGGCTTTAAGGGCTGTTAATCACTTGGTTTTACTGGCAATAAGCCCGCCAGCCCTTTATAATCCTCGCCGCGTTTGTGGAGCTAAACTTAAAGCTTCTGTTAAGTTGCAGGCACACTCCTGCGGGCCCTGTGTCAGTTCAAAAGACAAGCTTAATATTGTAATACCACATTTAACGGCGGCCCCTGTGGCCGTGAAACAGTAGTGGCGTAATCAGAGTGCGCGAGTAGCACTTGTAAGTTCGCCTGAGTTAAAGGAAAGGTTTTTATGATCAAGATCCGTCGAGGATTAGATCTTCCCATAAGCGGTAAGCCCGAACAGCTTATTCACGATGGTCCCGAAATTCGATCCGTTGCGGTCGTCGGTTTTGACTACGTCGGTATGAAGCCGACTATGGCCGTGAAAGAAGGGGATCGAGTACAGCTGGGTCAGTTGCTGTTTACCGACAAAAAGAACGAAGGTGTGCGCTATACCGCGCCCGCCACCGGTACTGTCGCGGCGATTAATCGTGGTGATCGCCGAGTATTGCAGTCGGTGGTTATTGACGTAGATAGCACTGCAAGTGAAGACGACGTGGTGCAATTTACCGCCCACGCCGCTAGCGAGTTGCCGGGCCTGGATCGGGCGAAGGTAGTTGAGAGCCTGGTGCAATCGGGTTTATGGACTGCGCTGCGCACCCGACCTTACTCAAAAGTCCCCGCAGTTGACGCCACCCCCCACTCAATTTTTGTTACCGCCATTGATACCAATCCGCTGGCTGCTGATCCCGCTCTGGTGATCGCCGAAAATGCTAGCGATTTTGCCAGTGGCTTGCAGGTATTGACTCGTTTAAGCGCTGGCCCAGTACATTTGTGTACCGCTCCAAACGCAGATATCCCTAGCGCTGAGGGCGTGACTCAACACGAATTTTCCGGGCCACACCCGGCTGGTTTAGTGGGTACTCATATTCATTTTATCGATCCAGTAAATGCCGATAAAACGGTTTGGCACATCGGCTATCAGGACGTCATTGGCGTTGGCAAATTGTTCGCCACAGGGCGTTTGAGCAGTGAGCGCGTCGTTGCCCTGACCGGTTCCGGTGTCACGCAGCCACGTCTGGTACGCACGCGTTTGGGTGCTAATTTAGAAGAGCTCAGCGCCATTGCTGCGGGTAACCGTGTTATTTCTGGCTCGGTACTCTCGGGTCGTACCGCGAGCGGAGCGCTGGCCTATCTGGGTCGCTATGACAATCAGGTGTCGGTGTTGCCCGAGGGTAACAAACGCCTGTTTATGCGCTATATGTCCCCCGGTGCTAATTACCATTCATCGCTGCCGATTTATCTCTCCAGCCTGAGCAAGGGCAAAACATTCGATATGGATTGCAACGCCAATGGCAGTGAGCGGGCGATGGTGCCCATCGGCAATTACGAAAATGTTATGCCGCTGGATATTTTGCCTACGCAGTTGTTGCGCGCACTCATTGTTGGCGATACCGAAATGGCACAAAAATTGGGTTGTCTGGAACTGGATGAAGAAGATTTGGCACTATGCACCTATGTTTGTGTTGGCAAGTATGAATACGGCCCGATCCTTCGGGACAATCTCACCCGTATTGAGAAGGAGGGTTGAGGCTGATGGGTTTGCGTAAATTATTAGATTCGATGGAGCCGCACTTTAATAAAGGCGGCAGGTACGAAAAATTCTATGCCTTGTTCGAGGCGGTGGATACGATTTTCTATTCCCCAGCAGCGGTCACTAAAACCGGTGCTCATGTGCGCGACGGTATCGATCTCAAACGCGTGATGATCACCGTTTGGCTAGCGGCATTTCCGGCGATGTTCTACGGCATGTACAACCTGGGGTTTCAGGCTAACACGGCGATGGCAGCGGCTGGACTCACCGAAGTGCAGGGTTGGCACGGTGCGATTATTAGCCTGTTGGCCAATCACGATCCGAGCAGTGTTTGGGATTGTCTCTGGTACGGCGCGGCGTATTTTGTGCCGGTGTACATGGTGACGTTTATCGTCGGCGGCTTTTGGGAAGTGGTGTTTGCCTCGGTGCGGGGCCACGAAATCAACGAAGGCTTCTTTGTTACCTCTATTTTATTCGCGCTGATTTGCCCGCCCACCTTGCCTTTATGGATGGTGGCGATGGGTATTAGTTTTGGCGTAGTGATCGGCAAGGAAATTTTTGGCGGTACCGGCAAAAACTTCCTCAACCCGGCGCTCACCGGTCGTGCCTTTGTATTTTTCGCCTACCCTGCGTTTATGAGTGGCGACGCGATATGGACGGCGGTCGATGGTTACACCGGAGCAACGGCTTTGTCGGTTGCTGCCAGTGACGGCATGGTCGCGCTACAGGCTCAGTACAGTTGGATGGACGCCTTTATCGGTCGCATTCCTGGCTCGATGGGTGAAGTGTCTACCCTGGCCATCTTTATCGGCGGCGCTATATTACTGCTCACCCGCATTGCTTCCTGGCGCATTATTCTGGGGGTGTTCCTCGGTATGTTTGCGCTCTCCAGCTTATTTAATCTGATTGGCTCCGACACTAACCCGATGTTTGCCATGACCTGGGAATGGCATATGGTGCTCGGCGGTTTTGCCTTCGGCATGATCTTTATGGCGACGGACCCGGTGTCTGCGGCGATGACCAATGTCGGTAAATATTGGTACGGCGCGCTGATCGGCGTGATGGTGGTGTTGATCCGCGTAGTGAACCCGGCTTTCCCCGAGGGCATGATGCTGGCAATCCTGTTCGCTAACCTGTTTGCAGCCCTGATCGATCACTTTGTGGTTCAGGCTAACGTCCGCCGGAGGCTTGCCCGTGGCTAATAAAGAATCGTTTGGAAGAACCCTGCTGGTCGCAGCGGTACTGTGTTTAGTGTGTTCTGTGGTGGTGTCGACGGCGGCGGTGATGTTGCGTCCGGCTCAGCAATTTAATAAAGACCTCGACCGCAAATCTAATATCCTGGCTGCCGCCGGTTTAATGGAAGAGGGTGGCGATGTCGAAGCCCTGTTCGCCGGTGTCACTTCCCGAGTGGTGGATTTGGAAACCGGGAAATTTACCGACGCGGTGGCGCTCGATACCTACGACCAACGCAAGGCGAGTAAATCTCCGGAGCTTTCCGACGCCATCCCCGATGATTTGGATAAAGCCAAAATTTCGCGACGAGTTAAATATGCGGTGGTGTATTTAATTGAAAATGATCAGGGTGTCGAAACCGTGATCTTGCCGATTAAGGGTTACGGCCTCTGGTCAACGCTCTACGGCTTTGTTGCCCTGGATGGAGATTTTAATACCGTTGCCGGAATCGGTTTTTACGAGCACGCGGAAACTCCGGGCCTGGGTGGCGAAGTCGATAATCCCAACTGGAAGGCTTCCTGGGTAGGTAAAAAAGTCTATCCCGGTGGTGATGTTTCGCAGCCAGCCTTAAGCGTTATTAAAGGCAAGGTAAAATTGGATCGCGCCGAAGCGATTCATCAAATCGACGGCTTGTCCGGTGCGACTTTGACCAGTCGTGGGGTTCACAACTTAATTCAGTACTGGATGGGGGCGGAAGGTTTTTCTCCGTTCCTGGGTAACTTGCGCGCAGGGGAGGCATAGTTATGACAGATAAAACCAAAGATATCCTGTTTAGGCCGGTATTTGCGGACAATCCCATTGCACTGCAAATTTTGGGTATTTGCTCTGCCCTGGCAGTGACCGGGCAGATGTCCGTGTCGTTGGTAATGTGTATTGCCTTGACAACGGTGACGGCGTTTTCGAATTTGTTTATTTCGATTGTGCGCAATCAAATCCCCAACAGTATTCGTATTATCGTGCAGATGACCATTATTGCCTCGCTGGTGATTGTGGTGGATCAACTTCTTAAAGCCTACGCCTACGAAATCAGCAAACAGTTGTCGGTATTTGTCGGCTTAATTATTACGAACTGTATCGTTATGGGTCGCGCCGAAGCCTTCGCGATGAAAAACCCACCGCTGCCCAGCTTTTTAGATGGCGTCGGCAACGGTTTGGGTTACAGCGTAATTTTGATGACCCTCGCCTTTGTTCGCGAACTGTTTGGTTCCGGTTCTTTATTTGGCATGCAAGTGCTGCCACTGGCGACGGAGGGCGGTTGGTACATTCCTAACGGTATGCTGTTGTTGCCGCCTAGTGCCTTCTTCTTGATCGGTGGTTTTATCTGGGTACTGCGTACCTTCAAAAAAGAGCAGGTTGAGGCAGTTGAATACCCGATGGCGCCTAATACCGTCGGTGGTCATGCTGCTGGGGAGGCTGCGTAATGGAACATTATTTGACCTTATTAGTACGGGCCATTTTTATCGAAAACATGGCTCTGGCTTTCTTCCTGGGCATGTGTACGCTGCTGGCGATCTCCAAAAAAATTGAAGCGGCTATTGGTCTGGGTATCGCGGTGGTAGTAGTATTGGCCATTACCGTACCGGCGAATAACGTGATCTATACCTATTTGCTCGCCGATGGCGCGCTGGCGTGGACCGGTATTGAAGCTCTGGCATCGGTCGATTTGAGCTTTCTCGGACTACTGAGTTACATCGGTGTGATTGCCGCGATCGTGCAAATTTTGGAAATGGTACTCGACCGCTATGTGCCTAAACTTTATAACACTCTCGGCGTATTTCTGCCGTTGATTACCGTGAATTGCGCCATTTTGGGGGCCTCACTGTTTATGGTTGAGCGCAGTTATGACCTGGCAGAAAGCACGGTGTACGGCCTGGGTGCGGGACTGGGTTGGGCTTTGGCGATTGTCGTTATGGCGGGGATTCGAGAAAAACTCAAATACAGCGATATGCCGGAAGGCCTGCGTGGTTTGGGTGGTGCGTTTATGATCGTGGGGCTCATGTCCCTTGGCTTTATGTCCTTTGGTGGCATCGATATTTAAGGCGGGGTAGTAGACATCCATGGGTATTGAAAACCTGACAATTATTCTCGGTGTTGGCATGTTCACTGCGGTGGTGCTAGCGCTGGTGTTGTTTATTCTCGGCGCGCGTTCGCGGCTGGTGAGCTCTGGCAACGTTGGTATTGAAATCAATGGTGAAAAAACCATTGAGGTTGCGGCGGGGAGCAAGTTGTTGCAAACCCTTTCCGGCCAGGGTCTGTTTCTGCCTTCTGCCTGTGGCGGTGGTGGTACCTGTGCCCAGTGTAAATGCATAGTGAGCGAGGGCGGGGGTTCTATTTTGCCGACCGAAGTCGCGCATTTTACGCCCAGAGAAGCTAAAGCGGGCTGGCGTTTATCCTGTCAGGTGCCGGTTAAACAAGACATGAAAATTGAAGTGCCGGAAGAAGTTTTCGGAGTGAAGCAGTGGGAGTGCGTAGTTGAAGCCAACGTCAACGTTGCGACCTTTATTAAAGAGCTAACGCTGCGTTTACCCGAAGGCGAGAATGTAGATTTTCGCGCCGGTGGTTATGTGCAATTAGAAGCGCCACCCCATCATGTTAAGTTCAGCGATTTTGATATCGAAGAAGAATATCGCGGCGATTGGGAACACTTCGGTTTCTTTAAGCTGGAGTCCACCGTTACCGAGCCAGTGATTCGTGCCTACTCGATGGCTAACTATCCGGAAGAAACCGGCATTGTTAAATTTAATATTCGTATTGCCACGCCGCCGCCGCGTACTGAAGGCCTGCCACCCGGGCAAATGTCTGCTTATACCTTTAGTTTAAAGCCCGGCGACACCATGACGGTGTACGGTCCCTTCGGTGAATTCTTTGCCAAAGATACCGATAAAGAAATGGTATTTATCGGTGGTGGTGCGGGTATGGCACCCATGCGTTCACACTTGTTTGATCAGATGCGCCGCCTGAAAACGGATCGCAAAATATCGTTTTGGTACGGCGCGCGTAGTTTGCGAGAAATGTTCTACGCTGATGAATACGATCAATTAGCCGCCGAGAATGACAACTTCGATTGGCACGTGGCGTTATCCGATCCGCAACCGGAAGATAACTGGGAAGGCGACACCGGCTTTATTCACAATGTGTTGTTTGAAAATTATTTAAAAAGTCACGAAGCGCCGGAAGATTGTGAATTTTATATGTGTGGCCCGCCGATGATGAATATGGCGGTGATCAACATGTTGCACAGTCTGGGTGTGGAAGATGACAATATCTTCCTCGATGACTTCGGTGGTTAATACCTTTGGTATTATCAGCAATCTAAAAGCGAGGCCACAATGGGCCTCGTTTTTGTTTGTGCGGGTGTTTGTCCCGGTGCTCGTGCTGGGCCTGTTAGTCGGGCTTTCTGCTTGCGACTCGGGCCCCGGTGCTGAGTCTAAAACGAAGCCCTCGGAATTTGTGATTGCGGGTTCGGGGCTAGGTACCACCTATCATATAAAGCTGCTGCTTCCAGTAACGTCAGAACAACCTTTCCCAAAACACACACTTCAAGATCAGATCGACGCCGTGATCTCCCAGCTCGATCGCTCCATGAGTACCTACAAGCCCGATTCCGAGTTAAACCAGCTCAACCGGCACCCAGTGGGCCAGCCCTTTGCCGTGAGCCCAGAGCTGCTCGAGGTGCTGCTGCTGGCCAGGCAGATTCATACGGTGACCGATGGCGCTTTTGATCCTACTGTAGGACCTTTAGTAGACCTCTGGGGCTTTGGTCCAAATATAACTGACGATCGGGTACCTACCGAGGCTGAAATTACCGCCTTAAGCGCGCGCGTGGGTTTCGATTCTATTGATATTGATAGGGCAGGGGCTGCTGTCAGCAAAACCGCAGACGTGGCACTGGATCTCTCCGCCATCGCCAAGGGCTATGTGGTGGACAGGCTCGCCGAGTTATTACTCGAGCTCGGCGTGGATAATTTTATGGTAGAAGTGGGCGGGGAGCTAAGGCTCTCCGGTAGCAACGCCAGTGGTAAGCCGTGGAAGATCGCGGTGGAAGTCCCGGCGCTGGCACAGGGCAATATACAGCGAGTGCTGTCACTGACCGACACCGGACTGGCCACTTCCGGCGATTATCGCAACTATTTTGAGCGCGAGGGTGTGCGCTACTCCCACACCATTGATCCTCGCAATGGCTATCCCATTACCCACAATCTTGCATCGGTAACGGTACTTGCATCCACGGCGGCGGAAGCCGATGCCTTCGCCACCGGCTTTATGGTGCTGGGCGAGGCTGAAACCTTACGCATTGCCGAGGCTCAGGGCTTGCCGGTATTTCTGTTGGTCAAAGATGCAGATGGCTTTAAAGAGTATTACACTAGCAACTTTAAGCCCTATCTCTCAGGGGATTCGAGTGGTGACAAGGGCGATGCTGCTGACAAGGGTGGCAGTGATTAGCAAAAGTTGTGATTCATAAGATAATGATTAACAAGGTAATGATTAACAAGGTAACTGAAGGTTTCCAATGATTGAATTTTTACTCGCACTGGCTGTTGTGGCGCTGTTAATTACTGGCATGGCGGTGGGTGTGCTGTTGGGCCGAAAGCCCCTGGCGGGTTCCTGCGGCGGTATGACCGCGCTGGGTATGGAAGTCGCCTGCGATATTTGCGCAGGGGACGTGGCTGTTTGTGAAGAGATTCAAGCGGAAAACAAAAAGCATGCTGAGGGTAATTCTAAAGTGAGTGATTTAGCTTACGATGCTACCCGAGAGCATTAAAATAAGACTCATAAAAAAATCAATTATTGTTTGCTGGAAATCCGTTTTATCAGCCAAACGGTAGCGGGTATAAAGCATAGGATACCCGCCATTAGTATAATATTTTCAAAGTTGGGTATTCGATAGGCGTCGGGTACCAGGTCGATTCCCGCAAACTTTTCCATGGTGCCAATAGCTAGTAGTACGCAGCCGATAAAATCTAAAATGAATATCGAAACCGGTGGCATGTTGTTCATTATCTAAAGCTTACCGCTTCAATACTGAATGCAGCACTTTGTCGTATTCAAAATACACCACGTAGTGATCGTAATCCCAGGCGGTAATCGGCGGTTGGCCGGTTGGGCCGTGCACTGCCTCGGGCTCACCGTATTGGGATTTGACCTGATTCTTGGATAAGCCACGATGTGGCGTGGCGATAGTTCTTTTGTCTGCGGCTTGTGAGCCAACGGGAACCTTCACCACTTCGGCAAATGTTGGTGCGGAAATAAACATTAATACTACCGCGGCGCTAATTAGGGTACGCATTGGTTCTTTCATGGTTGCTGCTCCCGGCGAGGTTGTCCTTTTGTTCCAGGGTATTGCTCTAGTTGTTCTAAGATATTGCCCTGGGCTAAATGGTTTTTCTTAGTAGATCGCAGCAAAGTATAACGAGGTTTTACTTCGAAAGTACACGGGTTTACCGTTATATTGTTACTAAAATCGGATGTATTTCACAGACTTAGAGGGATTTTAAATAATTCAGCAAAGATATGCCTGGAGCCAGGGGCTGTTATCGCAGCTGAAGCCTCATATAACGCCATTATCTTGCGATTATATGGCTCTTGGCTTAAAGTATTCTGCTGGATAACGGTATAGTGGCTATCGGTCAGCAAGCGATAATCGCCCCCCATTCTTAGTCTTAAAAATTTAATCTTAAAATTAAGTGTTACAGGAGAAGACAATGTTAGATCACGTAGCCGGTGGCATCCCCGCCGCTCTGGATGGTTCACCCTTATACCGGGAAGAGTACGGTAATTTTATCAATGGCGAGTGGGTGGCAGGCTCTAGCGGTGAGACGATTAACCTGATGAACCCGACGAATGGCCAGGTGCTGGCGAAAATCGCATCCGGTAATGCCCAGGATGCTAACGATGCTGTTGCCGCAGCGTCGGCTGCACTACCGGCGTGGGCAAATACCTCGGCCAGTGAGCGCCAGGCCATTCTGTTTGAAATAGGTAAGCGTCTACAAAAACGCCTGCCGGACTACGGTATGCTCGAAACTTTGAATAACGGTAAGCCAATTACCGAAGCCCTGTATTTTGATTTACCCATGGCCGTTGAACAATTTAATTTGTTTGCCGGTGCAGCTTTTACCTTACAGGGGCAGGTTCACGATCGTCCCGATGCGCTCGGTATAGTACATCGGGAGCCCATTGGCGTTGTTGCTCAGATTATCCCCTGGAACATCCCCATGCTAATGGTGGCCACTAAAATTGCACCGGCCCTGGCGGCGGGTTGCACGATTGTGCTTAAGCCTGCGGAAACAGTGTGCTTAAGTGTGATGGAGTTTTTCGAAGAGATGAAAGACCTCATTCCCGCCGGTGTGGTGAATGTACTGAATGGCTACGGCCCTAATGTTGGCGAAGCGCTGGTTACCCATCCCGATGTGCGTAAAGTATCCTTTACTGGATCGCGCCCAACGGCTCAGCGCATCGTACAATACGCTTCTGTGAATATGATTCCGCAAACCATGGAGCTGGGTGGCAAGTCGGCGAATATTGTTTGCGCTGATGCAGATATCGATGCTGCGGTCGAAAGTGCGATCATGACTACCGTTTTCAACAAAGGTGAAGTGTGTTTGGCGGGTTCACGTTTGTTTTTAAACGAAGCAATTCAGGACGAATTTTTAGAGAAATTTAAAACCGGTTTGGAAAAAATCCGCATTGGTGATCCTACCGACCCCACCACGCAACTGGGGCCGCAGGCTTCCGTCATGCAGCGGGACAAAATATCCAGTTATCTTGAACTCGGCCCACAGGAAGGCGCAACCGTGCTGACCGGTGGTGGCCGTGCCACCGGTGCTGGTCTCGATGCGGGTAACTTTATTCAGCCCACTATCTTTACCAATGTCACCAACGATATGCGTATCGCCCAGGAAGAAATTTTTGGCCCGGTGACCTCGGCGATCACCTGGAGTGACGAGGAAGAAATGATGCGTCAGGTGAACGATTCTGTGTACGGTCTTGCGGGCGGTCTGTGGACCAAAGACCTCGCCAGTGCCCACCGCATTACCAAGCGCATGCAAACCGGTACGGTGTGGGTGAATCGTTATTACAATCTGATTACGGGTATGCCTTTAGGTGGTTATAAGCAGAGTGGCTATGGCCGCGAGTTCTGTCACGACCTACTTGAACATTACACCATTACCAAGTCGGTGGTGATTAACTTGCAAGAAGGCAAGATGGGCATCTTCGATCAATAAGTATTTGCTGAGCTAGAGAAAACAAAAAAAGGAGTGCGGTGCGCTCCTTTTTTTGTTTAAAATTATAGCGACAGGCAAACGTACAACAATAAGGAGAGTGTTATATGACACAGCCATTAGGAAGCGTTCGTCAATTAGCCTATGTCGTTACTGATCTGGATGCCGCCCTCGATTATTGGGTTAATACACTTAAAGCCGGGCCATTTTTTGTAATGGAGCATTGTTCTTTGGAGAACCAGAAGTATTATGGTGAAGAGGGTCATGCTGATGTTACTTTGGCTCTGGGGAATAGTGGCAGCTTACAAATAGAACTTATTTATCAGCATAACGATGCGCCCTCAGTGTATCGAGACTTTCTCCAGGCCGGTCGAGTTGGGGTTCATCATATTGGCTTGATGCCAGAAAATTACCCTGAAACAGTCAAGTATTATCAATCTCAGAACCACCCGATAGCGTTTGAATGTACTGTCGGTGATGCGCCACTGGTGTATTTCGATACTCTAGACAGTATGGGGCACTATGTTGAATTGTGGGATAACCATTCGGTATTTAAAGATTTGTTTTTGATGGTGGAAGAGGCAGCCCAGGACTGGGATGGTAAGGATCCGGTTCGAAGGCTTGATATTTAGCGTTCAGCGTATAAGTATATTTTTTATTTAAGATGATTTTTAAGCGGGAGAAGGGCGAGGCCAGATAAATTTACTAGACTTAAATAGAGTGACTAAGGAGAGCATCTCATGAAAGACAAAAATACGGAGTTAAATTGGGCTGGGATAGATAAGCTTGCCGCAGAAATTCGTGCTTCCGGAGGCCCCGGTAGCAATGAGTGGGATATGGACAATTCGCACACCAAAGGTTTTAACGAAGCGTTTATAAAAGCACTGCGTGAAAATAAAGGTAAGGTGCCAGGCGAACTCGAAGCCGCTACGGCACTGATTCTCACCACAACCGGTGCAAAAACTGGGAAGGAACGCGTAGTCCCCCTGGCCTGTCATTTGATCGAGGGGCGACTTCTTGTGGCTGCGTCCATGGGTGGCTCTGATCGAAACCCGCCCTGGTTCCATAATGTGGTGAGTCACCCGGAGGTTCTAGTCGAAAAGGATGGTGAAACTTTTTCCGCTATGGCGGTGGTGACCGAGGGCGAAGATCGTAATAGTCTATTTCAACAAATCTGTGAAAATGTGCCGACCTTTGCAGATTATCAATCCCGTACCCGGCGACAAATCCCTGTCGTCGAGTTAAAACGCCGGTAAGCTTGCGAAATTAATCAGGTCTATAAGAGATGGATGTAATGGAAGCCACATTCCTACAATCTTTTTTAACTACCCTGGAGCAATGGCCAGTTTGGTATCGCATTGCCTTTGTGGCGCTATGTCTCTGCGTATTCTGGATTGTGGAACGAGCCTGGCCGCTCTTTAAATTGCCTTATGCCAGTTGGTGGACGCACGCGAGAACCAATTTGTCTTTGTTGTTTACAACCATGGTGATCGGTCTGGTTTTCGCGGGGCTTATTGTCGGCATCATCGACTGGGGTGCAAGCGCTCAGTTCGGCTTACTATATTGGTTTGAGTTACCGCTGTGGACGGAGCTGCTGATTGCTCTGCTGGTGCTGGATCTAATGGCGCAATATATTGTGCATGTACTGCTGCATAAAATACCGTGGATGTGGCGCCTGCATATCGTGCATCACTCAGACACCAGGGTGGATGCCACCACGGGAACCCGGCATCACCCCGCCGATTATTTATTCCGCGAGATTTTTGCTTTGCTCGCAATTTTCATTCTTGGGCTGCCGCTGGCTTTCTACTTGTTATATCGGTTTATAACGATTGCCTTCACCTATTTTATTCACGCGAATATTAAATTGCCGAAGGTTCTGGATAAGACGCTGAGTTGGGTATTTGTTTCGCCGGATATGCATAAATTCCACCACCACCGCGATTTACCGTGGACGGACACCAATTACGGCGGAATATTGTCAGTTTGGGATCGGCTGTTTGGCACCTTTACTTACGAGAATACCGAAAGCCTTCGCTACGGTATTAATGTCTTGGACGATAGCACCTCAGAAAACCTGGCTTATCAGCTAGCCTTGCCGTTTAAAGCGGATAGCGCCAAGCTGCGGTCGTAGAAAGTAGAAAGTTAGTTGAGTTCGGCGGTCATAATGCCGAAGCCGGCGATCCACTCGGGGATAGGGCGGTAGTACCAGGTTTTGGCGGTGTAGGGGCCGATAGCATTCAGGGCAGCGCAACCGGCTACCCATGATCGTATTTCATGGCCACCACGACCCCCGAGGCGGCTTATGTCAGCGTCGTCAAAACCGGCGAGCGTTTCGAAATCTCCTTTTTCCAGCAGTTCCAATACCTGGTGATCCCACTCCGGGTTAATGTCGAGAATATCGCTTTTACCGGCGGCTGATTTGATGCCTTCTTCCAGGGTGCGTTCCTGCCGCAGGGCGCGGGCTTCGGGGGACAGCTCTCCGCCAGCGATCAGGCGCTGCCGCACTTCCGGCGCCGCCGATTTGAGTGCCGGTACGGGCGGATCGTGAGACAAGCCACCCGAACCCATAATAAGCACATTGCAATCCAGCTCGGCGGCGAATTGGCCGATAGCTTCGCCCAATTTGATGACGCGCTGGATGGGTGGCCTGGGTGGTGCTGCACAGTTTATAAAGACTGGAATCATCGCTGGGACTTTATCCCAGCCAAACAGCATTGAAGGTAATTGGGTGAGGCCGTGATCGACTCGCATAGCGTAAGATATGGCGACATCGATGCCCTGTTGGTGCATGTAGGCAACACATTTTTCCGCCAGCGGGCCGTTAATCGGCAGTGGGCCAGCAGGCGTGCCGTAATCGGCAACGGAGCTGGCTTCGACGCCGATGCAAAAGCTCGGCATTAGTTTATAAAAAAAACCATTAAAGTGATCGGGAGCGAGTTCAATAATTAAATCGGGTTTAAAGTCGGCCACCCACTTTTTAAGCTGTTCAAAATGACCTTTGACTTCAATTTCGATTTCCCCGCCAGGGGAGTTGAGTCCGATAAGTGGGGAGTGCGAGGAAAGTAGCGCAGCAACAGCCATATTAAATCTCTGGACTATATTTATTAGATAGTTTGTTCATTCTGTTTTAAACGATATTGCGCAGAAAATCTAAGTGTATTTTATTAAATGCCCGGTGATCTTCAAACTGTGGCCAGTGCCCACAATCGGCTATAACCTCGAACTGGGCATTTGGAATAAAATCCGCAATTTTCCGGCCCACGCTAATGTCGGCGGTGGGATCTTTAGTGGTCCACAACACCAGAGTAGGTTGAGTGATTGCTGCCCATTCGGCGTCGCTCAAGTTATTGGGTATGCGTATGTCGGGCTCCTGAAGGCACAATATGTGCTGCATGGCCACAGGCATTTCAGCCTGTTGGTAAATGGCTTGTCGGCAGGCAACGAGATCATCGGTGACGGTTGCTGGATCCGCCATCAGCCACTCGAGTCGGGTTTTCACATTGTCCCATGTCGGGTTTTCCACGGCGGCGGTGGTCAGAGTTTTAATGCGTGCCATGACCTCGGGATTACAGGTGGCGCCACCGGTAGTATTGAGCACCATACGTTCGATTCTGGTTGGGTAAGTTAAGGCAAACCTGGCGGCAACCCAGCCGCCCAAGGATTCTCCCGACAAATAAATTTTATCGAAGCCAAGGGCGTCAATAACATCTTTAAGGTGTTCGACATAGCTGGCAATTTCGTAATCTGTATCGGGTTTTGAGCTATAGCCATGACCGACCATATCAATAGCGTAGGTGTTGAAATGCTCGCCGTGCTGTACCAGGTTTCGTGTATAGGCCTCGGCGTGTCCACCAGTGCCGTGGAGCAGAATCAATGGAGGCAAATCAGGATTTCCCGAGCGCAGAAAACGTGTGCGCACAGGGCCAGCCTGGAGATAACCTTGCTCGAAACTGCCACTGCGTAAATCTGTCCAGAAGCTGGCAGGCGTCGTATTTTTAGTGCTGGTTACATTAGTCTTGCTTGCGCCCATTACAATGACTCCATGAAATTATCTAAGTGGTCGACCCTGTCTTGTTTCCGTTGGTATTCGCGCTGTATTCCCATCAGTACCCCGCGCCGTTCGCCCGCATAATTTTTTTCGTATAACTCGTGACGCGAGCCAAATTCACTGCCGCAAACATCCCAGGCTAGTTTCATCAGTTTAGCTTTATCCAGTCCGGAAATGTCCGCGCCGCGTAGGGATTTTTCCAAATCCACGCCGATAGGGGAGTCGAATTCACTCATGCTAACGGGCAGCTGAATAAGACCGCCACCACCCGCTAATTTAATCAGGTCGAGCATGGCGGGATAATACACCGGGCCAAGTGCGCGACCCGTCTGTAGTGCTGTAAGGTCGGGATAGAGTACGCCATTTTCGGGATCGAGCGTGGCTTGTGCTTCCGCTGAGCGCGTGGCATTGCGAATAACTTCGACTTTTACCGCGGCTTCGCCTAATTTTTCCATCATATCGGGGCGATCGGCGACACCGGTCGCCTGGGCCATTTTTAAAGCGACGGCATAAAGAAAGCCGAGTTTTACTTCTAGCCGGACATTGGTTTGATGGGCGGTTAATTCGCGCATGCGTGTGTCTTTGTACATGCGATTGAGGAAGGTTATATCTTCGTGCAGAAAAACTCGATTCCAGGGTACGAGAACATTATCGAATACGAGAGTCGCATCCATTTCATCGAAGCGCGAGGATAAGGGGTGGTCCGTGGTATTGCCGTGACTGGCAAAGGAGCTTCTACAAATAGTCTTTAAACCCGGTGTATTCATTGGGATAGCAAACACGTTGGCATAGGGCTCTTCTCCCGATTGAAAACCTGGCGGAAAAGGCCAGACTAGTAGTTCGTCGGCATAGGGTGCTGCGGTCGCGATTCTTTTTATGCCGTGAACAATAATGCCTTCGCTATTTTTATCGATCACTTTAAGGTCGATATCTGGATCGACCTGCTCGTGGCGGGCTTTACTTTTGTCGAGCTGTGGACTGATTAGTGCGTGAGTGAGGAAAAGGTCGTTTTTCGCCAGATAATGATAGTAATTTTCCAGCGCATTAGCGCGCTCCTCGGAAAATTCCGCAAAAAAACTTCTTTTAGCGGCTAATGCCGCCACCATGATGTTGAGGAAGTCTGGGCTGCGCCCCATCATTCCGCAGGTGGCCTCTGCGTTTTTGACGTAGGTCTCGCGAAGCAGTCGTAAATCGTCTTGAGTTTGTGGTATTTGGTAAGACCTACTAATAATCTCACCAATTTCAGTCGACTCAACGGTGAGTACATCCCGATGCGCGGGGTCGTGTTGCATATCGTATAAAGAGGCCAGGGTTTTTATTGAAGCCTCAAACTCGGGGAAAGTGGTAACGTCCTCCACACGCACGCCGTTGTACCAAACTTCGCGGCCATCTTTTAGCCCGTTGATAAAGGCCTGTCCGTTTCTAACTGCCATCGCTATTCTCGCTTATTTCATTTCTCAGTTGTGCTTAGTACGCCAAAGGTCACCGTTGAACTCTTCTCGCAACACGGGTTTAAATTGTTCCAACTCGATACCGATTTTAGGTAATACCTTTTCGACCAGTAATTCATTACTTTTGAGCAGTTTGTCGATGGGTATCGGCCCCTGAGCCATCCAGGGCACAATTAAGTCGGTCTTTAGAGTTTCAATCATGTGTTCCAGTTTTCTGGCTACCGTATCGACGGTGCCACATAAAGCGTAACCTCGATCGCGTATGGTCTCCGGGTTGTTCGGAATCGGACCTTTTTCACCGGGATAACGCAAAGCTTCATTGAAGCCAAACCAGTCGTGCCAGCGATTCCAGATGTAGCCCATGCCCTGTGCCGCAATTGCCTGAGCTTCTTCATCGGTATCGGCAATCACAATATCTCGAAAATGTCCGACACCGCGACCCCATTGGGTGTCTCGTCCAGCAGCTTGCGCCGCTTCGTGATACAGGTCCAAACAGCCCTTAACTGTTTCTTCTATGGGCGTGAAGATAACCGGTTTAACACCTTCTTCGGCGGCCCATTTAATCGTGTCTGGGCTCATGGTGAACGGAGTGAACACCTCAATCTCATCGGGTTTTTGTAAGGTCTGCGGGGCAATACCTACTTTTTGTAGCACTCCGTCGTCGTCTACCATGCCGGGCGCCATATGCCGAGTTGCTGGGTGGTTCCAGTCGATTCCAGTAGGTGGAATCTGCCAGTGATCACTGTGGTGTGAAAATAATGGTTGTCTCCAGGCTTTCTTGATAATTTCGTAGTGCTCGGTGAACAGCTCTCTATTGATACGGTCGTGTGCTTCAAATTCAGGATCGGTCGCCATGGTCGGATAAGCGTTCATATGCTGCCCGATGGTGGCGACATGGCGCGATTGATAACCACGGGCAAAGCCAGCCATCATGCGTCCCTCGGAGAAGTGATCCAGCATGGCGAGATCTTCTGCCAGTAAAATAGGGTTACGCGAGGGTAGTACAATACCCATTTGTCCGACGCGTATGCGTTTGGTTTGCATCGCTACCCAGGTATCAAGCAGTATCGGGTTATTGGAAACCTCAAGACCCTCTACGTGGAAATGGTGTTCGGAGAACGCGATGAAATCAAAACCCAGGTCCTCTAGCTGTTGGGCTAGAAGGCTGACGTCACGCAGGGCGTGTTGATAATAGTTAGGGTTCTGCCCAGCAAAGCCTTGCTCATACTGCTCCGGCGTAGCACTCATGCTAGGTACTAAGAAGGCCCCAAATCGCATCTTCATATTGGCGGTGTCCCTGTCAGATTGTGCTTCACAGCTAATATATTAGTAGGGTAATATGGCTCAGGCCTGGACGCAAGCTAAATATCCCGGCTCGCTGAGGTATGTTTCGTTGTACTCTTCTTGCGATGCTGGCACCTCGAGAGGGCTTAGTATTTAGTTTCGTGACAGTTATAAAAAAATAGATAGGTAAGGGTTTTTGTGAAAGATTCACGGTTGATGGTTGGTAAACCCGGACTTGATTTGGCCTTAGGGCAGAGAGTTTACGATCACGTTAAACAGCGTATTCTTGAAGGGGATCTAGAACCGGAAGACAAGCTTTCTGTGGTGGCTTTAGCCGAACGGTTGGGTTGTAGCCGCGTACCGGTAATGGAAGCGATGAAGCGTCTTGAAGCCGAGAGTTTGATCGATATTGTCCCGCAGGTTGGTTGTAAAGTTGCCGTTCCGAATACTCATGATGTAACGGATTTTTTTATGGTTTTTGCTAATGTAGAGGGTGTGATGGCTAAATTTGCTGCGGAGCGACGTACTGATGATGACGTAGTGACGTTTCAATCGGTGTGTAAACGGGTCGATAGTGTGGCAGCCTCGGCTGGAGGTGCTACTGCCAGGGATCCGAGTTATAGGCAATTAAATTTACTGTTTCATAAGTCCATCCATCAGATGGCGCGTTCGCCTCTTGCCAGTGACATTTCGATGAGCCTCTGGGATCGTGCCGACTTTTACATCAAAGTAGCTTTCGGATCCTTGTATTTTTCCAAACGTGTTAAACGTTCACATATAGCGATAAAGAAAGCTATTATTACTGGTGATGCGACACTGGCGGAGTCTGAAATGAATGCCCACTTATGCGCTGTTGGGGATAGTGTGGCAAAAAAACTATCCTGATATTTTTCGAATTTAGGTTTTGACACATGTTTGAAAAGCCTGACTGCTTCGCATGTTCGGGAGTATGGGGCGGGGAAATTTTAGAATTACAATGATAGTGGTTTGTTTTTAAGTGGGAAGTTAATGAATTTTTATGGTCTTGAGTTTGCGTTTAAACCCAGGCGTAAAATTTCACTAATTAATACATCAAAGTCCGCTTGTTTGCTACGGTGATTAGCAATAGCAACGCGCAGGCAATAGGTTCCCTTTAAGGTGGTGTAAGACGGTGCGGCAATGCCTTGTTCTGTTAGCTCAGCGAGAATTTCTTTGTTAATAACTTCCAGTGCCGATTCGTCCAGCCCCTCAGCTTGATAACGAAAACACACGATGTCTAAACCGATGGCTGCCATAAGCTGTAGCTCGGGCTCTCTCTCAATCAAAGTGCCGAGATAATGTGCTTGTTCGACGTTGCGGGCCATCATCCGACCGTAGCGTTCGGCACCGTGTTCCTTTAAGGACATCCATATTTTGAGGGCGCGGAAGCTACGGGATAGTTCCACGCCATAATCGCTAAACCATTCACGTCCAGCGGCAAGCCCGCGTGCTTCGCGAGCCAGGTATTCCGGCGTTACGGAAAATGCGTCGCGGTGTGCGGCCCGGTCTTTCACTAGAACGCACCCGGCTTCAAACGGTACGTGCATCCACTTGTGCAAGTCGAGGGCAATGGAGTCCGCTCTGTCGAGCCCGGTTAATTGTTCTTTAATATTATCGGCCAGCATGGCGACCGCACCAATTGCGCCATCGATATGAAACCACAAGTTTTCCTTAATACATAAATCGGCAATGTCGTTAAGGGGATCAATGGCGCCGGTGTTAATTGTGCCCGAGGTTCCGATCACGCAAATAGGTTGCAGTCCGGCTACACGATCCTTGGTGATAGCATCCTGTAGCGCTGACATATCCATGCGGTAATCGGAGGTGACGGCAATTTTTCGCAAGCTGTCGGTACCTAAGCCCAACAATTCGACGGCTTTTTGGTTACAGCTATGGATTTCGCTAGAAGCATAGACCATTAATTTTTTAGGGCTCCCCTGTAAGCCCTGTCGGCGCACGTCAAAACCAGCTTGAGTATTACGGGCTACCGTAAGGCCGACGAGATTAGCCATCGACGCGCCACCGACTAAGAGTCCGCTGGCGCTGGCTGGAAAGTCGAGCATTTCCTTCAACCAGTTAATTACCTGAGCTTCCACCAGAGTGGCGACATGATTTCCACCGCCCGCATTGGAGTTCATGGTGGCCGACAAAAAATCAGCCAGGGCACCCATCACCGTGCCGCTACCCATATACCAGGCCCAAAAACGCGGATGGATATTACCCATTGGATATTGAAAAATATTTTTCAGGAATTCCTCATAGACCTCGTTAGCGGGTGTCGGCTGGCGAGGCAGGGGAGCGTTGAATTGTTGTTCGTGTCCCTCGGGCATGGCTTGCCACACGGGGCGTTCTGCGACGGTTTGTAGGTAGCTAATGGCGTCATCCATCATGCGATGACCGAGGGCGCGCATCTCCTCCCAATCCTGTGGATCAAGGGATTCTTCGGCAGCGTCGGGGGCCGCTATTGTTGGAGATAGACTGATATCTTCCGGGTTGCTGTGCCTGTCACTCATGGGTATTGGTATCCTTGCTTTACGCTTAGAGTTTATCAGTATCATCATATTAAGGCTTGATGCAGACCAAAAGTTTTACAACTTTTATATTTGAGGTATTCTCCCCGAGGTAAACCACCGACTAGGGCAGGGATGAATCATGGCTAAATACAACAATATTCTCGACACTATTGGCAATACACCGGTAGTCCGCATCAACAAGCTAGCGCCTAAGGGCGTTAATTTATATGCCAAGCTAGAGGCGTTTAATCCCCTGGGTTCGGTTAAAGATCGATTGGCACTGGGCATCATTGAGGACGCGGAGCGCAGCGGGGAGTTATCACCGGGGCAAACCGTGGTTGAAGCCACCAGCGGCAACACCGGTATTGGCCTGGCCATGGTGTGCGCGCAGAAAGGTTATTCCCTGGTTATTGTTATGGCGGATTCGTTTAGCGTTGAACGTCGCAAGTTGATGCGCTTTTTGGGAGCTAAAATTGTGTTAACTCCGGCTGCCCAGAAAGGCACGGGCATGGTAGATAAGGCGAAAGAACTAGCCGAGGCCCATGGCTGGTTTCTATGTCGGCAATTTGAAAACGAAGCCAATGCGGAAACCCACTCTAAAACCACGGCACAAGAAATTCTTGCAGATTTTGCCGATGAGCCGCTCGACTACTGGGTTACTGGTGCGGGAACCGGCGGTACGCTGAAAGGCGTTGCTCGAGTATTAAGAGAGCAGCGGCCAGAAACGAAAATCATTGCCTGTGAACCTGAAATTGCGGCGATTATGAGTAGTGGTATTAAACAAGATCGAAATGCGGATGGATCGCCGTCTGAAAGCCATCCCAGTTTTCAGCCTCATCCCATGCAAGGCTGGACGCCTGACTTTATTCCTAAACTTGCGGAGGACGCACTGGATGCCCACTACGTCGATCAACTGATCAAAATTAAGGGCGAAGATGCGCTGCGCTTGTCTCGTGAGCTGGCTCTGCAGGAAGGTATTTTTACCGGTATCACTGGTGGTGCAACTTTTGCCTGTGCCCTGGGGATCGCCGAGTCTGCACCAGAAGGCACGACAATCTTGTGTATGCTGCCAGATACGGGTGAGCGCTATTTAAGTACGCCTTTATTTGCGGATATTGAAATTGAAATGTCCGACGAGGAAAAGGCTATTTCGGACTCGACGCCGAGTTGTCGTTATTAGGTGCAATAGTTGTCCAGAGTTTTAATAACTCGATAAGCTCCCGTCACCGTTGGTGCATCGATATTTAAACGCTCCGCCTGCTCCAGCAAAGGCAGGATGATGGCATCCACTTCGGTTTTACGCCGAGCTAAAATATCTTCATGCATAGAGGTGCGAACGCCTTTTTGTTTTGAAAACATCTTGCCAATTTCCAGGCAAAAATCGACGGCTTCGTCAAAATTCATGGCATCCATCTGTTTTAAAAACGACACTGGCGCGTAAAAATTTTGTGGTGTATAACCGAGGGCTTTATAGATGGTCAACATTTCCTTGGAAATGGTAACGTAGTGGGCCGCCGCTTCGGGGCACGAGAGGCCGGAGCCGAAATCCAGGTCGGGATTGCCGGCTAAGGTACTGGCAGACCAGGCGGAAGCGCCGCCGACCTGTGTTACTTTTTCCCAGAGCACGTGCATGATGTCGTCTACGGCCTGAGCACCTAATCCCGCAGCGGAAAAGATGGTCGCCAAAGTTTCGGTACGTTCGGAGGTACCACCTTCTAATTCACCAAAGTAGGCGGTGGTCGGAGTGGTGACGTGATTTAGCACCGTACCCGGCTCCAGTAGCGTGCCGCCTTCCATGATAGAGCCGCCGATCACGCGCTCACTACCGAAAGCCTCAATCAATATCTCTTCCTTACCAACCCCGTTTTGCAGAGAGACGGCAGTTTTAATTCGCGGTGTTAATACCGCCGCATCAGCTAGCGCGGACGCCATAGCCTTGTGCTTGGTTAGCAGGATGTAATAATCGATCTCGCCTTCCACCTGATCGGGGTGGGTAACGCAGTTGAGATTCTCCTCGATAACGAGCTCTTCTCGGCCCTTAATATGCAAGCCCTTAGCTTTAATCGCGTCCATATGGGCGGGGCGACCAATCAGCGTGACTTGATTACCCATGCGGGCGAGCCGGCCACCGATTACGGAGCCGAGGCCGCCAGCGCCGTGGATACAAATGTGTAAAGATTTACTCATGGCTAGGAAACGCCTAAGGTTTTCAGGCTGGAGGCGATGCGCTCGCGCAATTCCGGTGAGCATTGCTCTACGGGGGGGCGAATTGGGCCGGCTGCCAGTCCGATAGCTTCGAACCAGGCTTTCATGCCCGCCAATGCGCTAGCGTAGGTGAAGGTATTAATGACTTCCCAGATAAACACTTCGTTATACAGTTCACGAATATCGGCGAGTTCTTCTGATTTATTATAGGCTTCATCCCATTTTCCCTGGGCCGACAATGCTCGGTATTCATCGACGATATGGCGTTTTTTGCCATAAATAATATAGGACAGTTCGCCAAAGACTACCTGGCCGCCACGGTGTAGATCGTCGGCAAAATTACCTTCAAAGGGATCGGAGACAATAAAGTCTTCGCGTAAAATACTGCGTAACTTGAGAGATTCAGCGCGGTTCATCACGCCCTGTTTGGTGGCGACCACGGTATCGATATCGGTGAGGCGTTTCATTAAATCCCAGCCCATTACCTTGCCTGAGACGGGGGTTCGGTAAAGACAGACTGCCATATTGGTATTGTCAGTGAGGAATTTAAACCAGTTAAAAATTTCGTCGTCAGTGCGCAGTTGCACGACGGGATTGATGACTTCGGCACCGTCGTAACCGAGCTCTTCAAGGCGCTGCATTTTTTCGATACAGGTGTAAACGCTGGGGTCCAGCACGATAGACCAGAGGCCGACGCGACCTTTAACCGCATCCGCAACAATTTCGTGGTAACGGTACCAGTCTGCCAGGGTGACATTCCAGCACTCAGCGATAAAACCGCCAACTACCAGGCCGTCGACACCCATTTCAATAAAGGCTTCGATATTTGAACGAATACCGGCCTCGTCAAAGCTAAAATCCAGTTGCATGGGTGTGACAGGGCAGTTGAACATACCTTTAATGTTCTCTTGCGCCCATTGTTTGGCGGTGCTGCGCGTGTATTCCATAATAATTATCCCCTTTCTCGAGTTGTTTTAAGTAAAATCATTGCAACGTATATTACACTAACCAACTTGTTTGCAAATAGTAAATTGAGTAAAGCTAGCCCAAAAAGGTTTGAGGAGTAAATGGTGAAACTAGAGCGTCCCGAATTATTTAAACAGCAGTGCTATATCAATGGCGCCTGGGTCGATGCTGACTCCGGGGAGACAGTGACGGTGACCAATCCAGCTACGGGTGATGCCCTGGGCACTGTGCCGCGTTTGCAGGCCGCTGAGACCCGTCGGGCGATTGAGGCAGCTGAGCAAGCCTGGGCAGGCTGGCGCGAGTTAGCCGCCAAGGAGCGCGCCAATATCCTGCGCCGTTGGTACGACCTAATGATGGCGAACCAGCGCGACTTAGCCTTATTAATGACTCTTGAGCAGGGCAAGCCATTGGCTGAAGCCATGGGTGAAATTGCCTATGGTGCCAGTTTTGTGGAGTGGTTTGCGGAAGAGGCGAAGCGGGTTTACGGGGATACGATTCCGGCGACCAGTCGAGATAAGCGTATTGTGGTGCTAAAGCAGCCGATTGGTGTGGTGGCCGCTATTACGCCCTGGAATTTCCCCAACGCGATGATCACCCGCAAGTGTGCGCCTGCTTTGGCGGCGGGTTGCCCAGTGGTCATTAAACCTGCCAGCGAAACTCCGTATTCGGCCCTTGCCCTGGCGGTGCTGGCAGAAGAGGCGGGGATACCTGCGGGTGTGTTGAATATCGTCACGGGCAGTGCAACGGCCATCGGTGGGGAGCTAACGTCCAATTCGGCAGTGCGTAAACTATCGTTTACCGGTTCCACCGAAGTCGGCAAAATTCTGATGCGTCAGTGTGCCGATACGGTTAAAAAAGTCAGTATGGAATTGGGCGGCAATGCGCCGTTTATTGTCTTCGATGACGCGGATTTAGATGCCGCCGTCGATGGCGTGATGGCCAGCAAATTTCGCAACACCGGCCAGACCTGCGTTTGTGCCAATCGTATTTTAGTCCAGGATAAGGTGTACGACGTTTTTGCCGAGAAACTAAAAATTGCTGTGGATAAAATGAAAGTGGGCAGCGGCCTGGAAGACGATGTGGAGCAGGGTCCGCTGATTAATCAGGCGGCGGTGGATAAGGTTAAAGAACATCTCGAGGACGCCTTGGCGAAAGGCGCAAAAGTGCTCACCGGAGGTAGTAACCACCAATTAGGCGGTACTTTTTTTCAACCCACGGTGATTACTGATGCCACTCCCGACATGTTGGTGACCGAGGAAGAAACCTTTGGCCCGCTGGCACCCCTCTATCGCTTTAACACCGACGATGAGGCGATTGCTTTAGCCAATGACACGCCTTTTGGTTTAGCCGCTTATTTTTATGCGCGCGATATACAAAGAGTGTGGCGAGTAGCCGAAGCGCTGGAGACCGGCATTGTCGGTATTAACAGCGGTATTGTATCGTCCGAAGTCGCACCCTTTGGTGGCGTTAAAGAGTCGGGCATTGGCCGTGAAGGTTCGAAGTACGGCATTGAAGAGTTTGTCGAAGTGAAATATCTCTGCCTGGGTGGGTTTTGATTTAATTAAGATGGATTTAATTGAGATGAATTCAGTTGAGTTAAGTCAGGCCTGCCCAGCACGAATCGACGAAAGTCCGACGTAAAGACTGGCACCGACCACCAAAACGCCGCCACCTAAGTGGTGCCAGCCAACGGGCTCTCCAACGAAGAGGTAGGACAAAATAACCACGTAGACCGGAATTGTATTCATATAGATCGCCGCGTGAGCGGGACCAATAAGTTGTACGCCACGGTTCCACCAAAACATACATAATATGGTGGGGCCAATGCAGACAAAAGCCAGGGCGAACAGAACGAACTGATTTATCTGTGGGGGAATAATAGTCGCTTCCCACAGGGCGAAAGGGATTACCGGTAGCACCGCAATAAAGAGACCGAGGGCGCTGAATTCCATTGCTGTGAGTTCCCCCGCACCCATCAAGCGTTTACCCAGGATGCCGTACATCGCCCAGGAAAAAACAGCGCCGAGTATCAGCCAGTCGCCAATATTAAAACGAAATTTAATTAACGCATTTAGATCCCCGCCACTCATGATCCAGCCGATACCAATAATGGTCGCCAGTGCAGCCAGCCATTGATCTCTACTTAGGCTCGCGCCAAAAAACAGCATGGACAGCAGGGCGGTGGCGATGGGAATAAAGCTGTTGATAATACCGGCGTTGAGCATGGTGGTATAGCGTAGGCCGTAATAAAACAACATCTGGAATAAAATCACGCCGCACAGTGCCATTACCATAACCAGGGGCCAGCTGGGAATACGGCGAAATAAATCTCGGCGTCCAAACAGCCAGACCACCACACCGAACACCAGGGTGCCGGCAATAGTGCGTACCGAAACAATAAAAAGCGGGCCGATAAAATCACGTAGTAAGCGCCCGAACAAGATATTGGCCGCCCACAGTAAGCAGGTTGTATTTAATAAAATAAGTGCTTTGATGTGTTCTGCTTTGTTGGCGGCCATAGGAGTGCGCTTGCCCTGGTGAAAGTATTGATTAATGGCTTGATTAATAGATCTGAGAGTAGAGCGTATAAGATTTCGTGTGTTAAAGATAATCTCTTGTGGTAATTTATGGCGCTGTCATCATTAAAAATTAAACAACAGGAGAGCGCTAATGAAAGCCTTACGTATCTGGATGATCTGCATCGGTGTGTTTTATCTACTGAACTTGTTGCTGCTGTGGCCGTCGATTTGGGCGCCACAACTGCCCGGTATGTACCCGGAGGTCAATCTTTATCAGGACGAACCGGTATTTCAACTGGTCCTGGACGCATGGTTGATTGTCGGCCTGGGTTTAGCTGCAATTGGCGTGGTTTTACTGGTGGGTTCTCGACAGCCCCTGCGGTATTACCCAGCGCTGATTCCCATTGTCTTATTGACCGAAACGGTGTTTTCCGCCTGGGATATTTATAGCGCGATGGGTTATCAAGAGGTTTCGATTGCGATGATTACTATGGTTATCCACATCATTATCATTGCAACAGGCTTCTGGGTGTGGGGCAAAGCAAAAGCGCTGGATCCGGTCTTAGAGTAAGGAATTAATCAGGCTGTTTTTTTAATCAATGCCGTCTTTAACCGCTACGCTTTTAAGAGGTATGCCTTTAACCAATACCACCGCCAGCCACGTAGAGGGTTTGCCCGGTAATGTAAGACGCTTCATCCGCGGCCAAAAAGGCTATCGCTGCGGCTAGCTCGCCGGGTGTACCAAAGCGCTGCATAGGCGTGTCGCGCAGGGTTTGCTCGTACACGCCTTGCATACCAAGTTTATCCGCTTCGCTTAGGGCTTCGGTATTGCGTGGTATTGCGCGCTGACCCGCATCGACCCCACCAGGGGCAACGGAATTCACGCGTATGCCGTGTTCCGCTAATTCCATGGCCATGCAGGTGGTAATAGCTTGCACGCCGCCTTTGGCGGCAGAGTAGGGCACCCGGTTAATACCACGGGTAGCCACTGAGCCGACATTAACAATGGCTCCGATTTTTTGTTTCATCATATAAGGAATCGCGGCGCGGCAGCACCACAGTGTTGGCCACAGCGAGCGCTGAATTTCTTTTTCGATTTCCGCGTCGGAATACTCCCAAAATGGCTTTGCCCAAATGGTCCCACCGACGTTATGCACCGAGACATCAATACGACCGTAGGCGTTGTGGGCCTCCGTCATTAATTGTTTGGCACCGGCGCTGGTCTCCAGGTCGACAATACTAATACGGCCTTCACCGCCTGCTGCCTGTATCTCCGCAAGTACTTGCTGGGCCTGGGCTTCGACGCGATCGGCAATGGTGACCCGCGCGCCTTCAGAGGCAAACCGTAAGGCGGCGGCTTTACCGATGCCTTGAGCGGCACCGGTGACGATAACGGATTTTCCGGAAAATCTGGCTGAACTCATTTTTTATGTCTCTTGATTTGGGCTTTGAAGTGCGTTTCCAAACAGGCTTTTTAAGCTGGGCTCGCGCTAGATAGGAGTAACCAGCAAGGTTTGAATTCGGTGGGTGTCAAATACACAGGTTTTTTTGCGGTACTTTAGTTCGCCATCAATGCGTACAATCTCATCGATATATTTTCCTGCGTTATAAATTTTAGTGTCGCCGTCCATCCGGGTTTGCAGCACCAGGTAATTGCCTTCCGCATAAATTACGCCATCCTTATCGGCGGTGACGCGCATATTACTGACAATATGACGGCTGTAATGCTCGGGATAAATGTTGGCCTTGCGTAGCGCGACGATACGATCGTGGAGCATATCTTTGCTATCACAGTAAATAATGGCTGCGGTTAAGCCGAGATCGGTATTTTCTCGGGGAATAATTTGATATTCACAATCTTCCACAAAAAAATCTGGCCACTCTTCAAGCCGGTTGTCGTCGATGGTTTGCACGTAGTTGTAGAGTAGCTCTTCAACGTCGTAACGTAGGGCGATCATCGCTTGTTTTTTTGATGCTGTCTGGTCAGGCATTATGGTTTTCGTTTGTGTTTGAGTGTGATTTAGCGTGTGTACTTTATAACGCAGTGCTAGGCAAAAAATGCCTAAGCAAAAAAATACAAATTTTTATCCTGAGTAACCCGTGCATCGATATTGAGTTTACGGCGCGCAATACGCAGGCCGTCGCTGGTCTGGCGCAGAATATCCTCGCGACCAAGTAGATGTTTGGTGATTTCCATCTGGCGGCGATGACGGTAGACCGCCAGGTTGCTATAGACTTTAAATTCGTCGGCCTTATCGCCCTGATAGGCTTCAATATTAGTCAGCATGTAGCGAATACGGGAAGGTGGATCTTCCATCCACACCTGGCCGGTAGCCAGACGGTCGACGCGTTGTTTTAATTCGCCGTAATCATCGTTAAAGATGGCGGCGTCGTCCGGGGTTGGTTCGGGGCGTTTATCCCGGGCCAGGCGCAGTTCGTAAACCGGCATCCAGTAATGGATATCTTCGGCGACAAATTGTTCTAGCCAATCGGAGTACCGACGTTCCTGTAAGGTCCGGCTTTCTCGGTAATAAAACTGACAAATGTCGTGATGTAATTCCATCGAAACAGGCGTTAATGTTGCTGCGCTCATATCGTTACGGCTCGCTGCTATGAATTAAAAATGTGATTGAATTTCGCGGGTATTAAGCTCGATGCTAGCTCTTGCCTCGATCCTTCCAAAAATCTTTATTGGCCCAAATGTCATCCCAGTGCTTATCGTTTTTCTTAATGTCTGACCAGCTTTCGGCGGCCATTATTTCCGCCCAAAACCGGTAGAAACCTCGATAGGAAGTTTCGCCAATAAAGGAGGAACCGACAATGCCGGGATAATTCGGATGTGGTCCTTCGTAGTTCAGGCCCATAGATGAATTCATTCTGCCCTTGCGCGCCATTGGGCCCCGATTACTGTGGGTGCAGGTCATCATATTTTCGCCGTCATCGCTTTCTAAGGTGCCCGCCGTACCGAAGGAGCGGATGGCTTCCCTTTGCATAGTGCGTTTGGTGTCGTCGTCCATATCCTTGTGCACC
Source organism: Porticoccaceae bacterium (assembly GCA_036961295.1). Classification (GTDB taxonomy): domain Bacteria; phylum Pseudomonadota; class Gammaproteobacteria; order Pseudomonadales; family Porticoccaceae; genus JAGPUQ01. The sequence goes on from JBALVX010000001.1 coordinate 553,882, forward strand.
AGGGTCCAGGTCCACACTTCAATTTGGTGAGGGCCGACGGGGTGCCAGGTTTTAAACGTATTGGTGCCGTAGAGGAAAGAGGTGTTGGGGAATATCGAGGTGTTCCAGTGGCCGTTATAGAGCTGTCCTCTTTCCGTGCCCAATTCTTCTATAACAGTCGGGGTGGTTTCCGCCATAAACTTATCGTAGCCAGTACGCTCTTTGTGAATAGCGGTAGCGGCGTTATGGATAACGCCAAAACCGTGGCCGTGACGGGTGGTGAATTGCAGACCCAGGTCGTCGTAGGGCATGTCGGCCAGATTGCCTGAAAGTCCGGCTAATTCCCCACCGAGCACATTGAGCGCGGCAGAGTGTGTCCAGCCAACGTGATAGGCGTCGCCGATAAAGTTTTCTACGGGGACTTTCCAGTTGCAGTCGAGGATGGATTTTAACGGTGGGCCGAGCAATTCTACGCCGCCGCCAGCGCCCACCATAAAGGTGTCCAGGTACCAGGCGAAGTCACCTAAATATTCTTCGAGTGAGGGGGCTGAGTCATCAAAACAACCAAATACAAAGCCGCGAAAAATCTCGACACGCACCTGTGATAGTCCATGTTCACTTTTGTCGAGATTATTGTGATAGCAGCGCTCTTCTAAGGGTACGTCCACCAGGCTGCCGTCGGTGCCAAATACCCAGCCGTGATAGTTGCAGACAAAGGACCGTGCATTACCGCTGTCGGCGTGGCAGATCTGATTACCGCGGTGGGTACAGGAATTGATAAAGGCTTTTACGGAGTCGTCTTTTTGACGCGCAACAATAACCAGATCCTCCGCCATTTTCGAGGTGACAAAGTCGCCGGTTTTTGGAATTAAAGATTCATGAGTGAGGAAGAGCCAGCAGCGGCCAAAGATTTGTTCCAGTTCTTGTTCGTAGACAGTCTGATCCCAAAAAACCGTTTTTGATTGGGTGGCATTCTCTAAGTCCACCAGTTCAGTTACGTCGATGCGATTCATAAACCTACCTTTCTATTTCAATTCTGTATTCACAGCATTAGTAGCTGTTATTAAATTATCTGTTCAACACGCTTACTTATACGTTCATTAAGGCGCGATAGCCTTTCCAGAAACCGCGTACCGCATTTTCATCCATGCCCATGGTTTCCACATTATCGGTGCTGTTGCCACCCATCGCAATAAGTGCGCTTTGGTCGCCGTCGCGTACCACGCCGTTTTGGCACATCTCTACTGCTTCGCCGTCTTCCATGGAAATAAATCCGGCGGGGCCGACTAAGTTGATATTGCGAATGCGATGGCGATCCATTTCTTCATCGTCATCTTCGTAACCGAAATAGGTCCAAACCAGTTCGGTTTGATCCACTTTTTGGGGTAAGACCTGACGGGTGGCCAGGGTGTTTTGAATTTGTTGCAGTACCACCGAGGGAAATAAAGACTGAATGCTCAAGGCGACGTTGTCGTCTCTTTCCGGTTTGAAGGCCAGGACGCGCGGGTCGCGTAGTTGTTCGACGCCTTCCATTTTCCGGTTAGCTTCATCGCCGTAGGTTTTGTAGTCGATTTTTTCTTTTGGGAACATAACGTTAAAGGTGTTGTGAAAACCTTGCTCGCTCATAAAGCCGACACTTTCCTGGCTTTGGCGATAAATACCGAAGGTGGGATAGAATAAATGTAGTAGCGCGCCGTGATAACTGTCGCGGCTATTTTCCGAATAAAATTTCCAGTTACCCGCCATGTGTTGGCGAGCGTAGCCGATGACCTTAATCGGGCGGTCGATAATGCGTTCAATATTGGCGCACTGCTCGGCACCGAGAAACTCCCGTAATGCTGGCGTGGCGTCGGAAAAAGTGGCGAAAATCATTGAGCCAACCTGATCGACACGGAGTTTGCGTAGGCCGTGTTTCGACAGATCAAAATCTTTATCCATGCCGCCGACACCATTTAAGCCGCGTCGGTAGGGCACTCCGGCAAGGTCGCCCGCGCTGGTGTAAGCCCACTGGTGGTAAACACAGGTGAACGCGCCATCGGCAACGTTACCTCGCGGACTGCGGCACACGAGAGCACCCTTGTGAGCGCAGCGGTTCACCCAGGCGTGGAGTTGATTATCCGCCCCACGGGTGACGACGACTGGCGTGTCACCAATATAGGTCGATTTGAAATCGCCGAGTTTGGGGATTTCGGCATCCAGAGCCAGATAAGACCACACCGGCCCACGGAAGATCTGTTCCTGCTCCTGACGAAAGGTTTCAGGGTCTTGATAGACGGAGTAGGGGACACTAGTCAGGTCGCTGGCAATCCAGTTAGCCGTATTTGATTTCTGCGTCGTTGTCATGATGGTCTCTAATTTCGTCCTACTAATGGGGTTAACGCTAAGTTCTAAGTTCCAAGTTCTAGTCGATGAAGCCTTTTCCGGCTGCGAGGCTCCCGGTCAGAACCATCGCGGCTTGCATCATTTCATGATTGGCCTTGCCGGTGCCAACGATGTCGTAGGCCGTGCCGTGGGCTACGGACATATGCAGGTAGGGAGGGCCGACGATCAACGCGCAGTTGCCGACAAAACCCCAGGTTTTAATGGCGATATGGCCCTGGTCGTGGAACATGGCCAATACGGCGTCGTATTTATCTTCAATACAGTGGCGGAAAATCGAGTCCGGGGCAATGGGGCCGGTCGCGTTAATACCGGCTGCTTGCGCACGCTGCACTCCGGGGATAATTTCCTTGTCTTCTTCTTCGCCGCTGGCGTGGGCGTTAAAGCCGGATACACCAATGCGCGGTTCGGGAAGCCCCCACTCTTTGAGCCGGGCGTCCATGGTTTGCAGTGCACTGAAGACCAGGTCGCTACTGATTAAGTCGCAGACCTGGCGCAGAGGGATATGGTCGGTGAGATGCATAACGCGCAAGGGGCCGCTAATCAAAAATAAATAACTAATACCGGGTTGGATATTAATAACCTGATCGAGTACGCCCGCCATTTTCATGGACACCGAGCTGATCGGTCCCATGATGGTGCCATCCACGGCACCGGATAGTGCGAGTTCGTCGGCTTCTTTGAGCCAGTCGGCGCAAACCTGCCCGCAGGTTGCGTTGTCTTCGCCCAGAGTCAGGTCGTCCATATTGAATTTGCCCGAGTCGAGGATATCAATCACCTCCGGGGAATCACTGATCTGGTCGACGGAATCAATCACTCGCACCGGCAAGTCCAGCCCGGCGAAACCCACTGCCTGTTCCATGACAGCGGCAGAACCCACTAATACCGGACGCGAGTATTTGTGAGGTTCCCCAGAAGCCCAGGCCTTGGCAATAACCTCGGGGCCAATACCGCAGGGATCGCCAATCATGGTTGCAATAAGGGGGCGTGATTCGGGCATAGATTTATCCTGCATATTGGTTAGTGATGATAGCGCGAGTATGGCTTGTTATCAGTCCGCTTTGAGGGAGAAGCGTAGCGACGACGGCTGGTCTTTAGTATCGCCAACTATCATACGCATTATTTTATTTGCAACAGGCTGATTATGCCACTGTATTGCTGTTTATTTTTTCATTTGCCTGTCACCGCGATTCGGAGGTCTGCACTGGAGACCTACAGAAGCCATAGCCAGGCGGGCAGAGATACAAAAAATAAGGCGGTGCTAGTGACCAGGATGGTGGCTAATAACTCGGTATTGAGGCCAAAGCGCTCACTTAATACCAGGGTTGCCATCATGGTGGGTGTGGCGGCGAGCAGTACGGTACTTTTCATCACTTCCCCGTTCCCCAGAGTCGCTAAACCCAGGCCGAATACCACCCCTGGCACTAGCACGAGCTTAATTACCGAGGCTAGTAGGGAAATACGCCAATAGCGGGCGATATTGGCGAAGGAGAGCGACATGCCCACCGCGAGCAGCATGGCGTGCATGGTGGTGTCGCCAAGCATACGCGCGGAGGTTTGGATAAACTGCGGCAGTTCGATATTGCTTAAATTGAGGAATACCGCGAATACAAAGGCCCATATTGGCGGCAAGCTCAGGAAGGTTTTGAGAAACGAGCGCAGGCTACCGTCGCCGTTGTCTGCCGTGCTCCAGCGGCAGGCAATCCACACGCCGACAATCCATAGCATCGGGCTAATGGCGAGTACGTCCACATAAATGGCAAAGCGGGCGGCGGCTTCGCCTTGTTCGGCACGTAATAGGGGCACGCCAAGAGAAATAATGTTGGCGTAGGCGCAAGCCAAAATCAGCACTGCCAGTTCTGGCTTGCCCATACCAATACGAATTAAATAGGGTTTGAGCAGCAGGCAGAGCGCCATACCGGCGAGAATACCGGCGTTAAACAGCAGGGGAGAGCTAATTAATTCAAAGGATAAAACCACACTGGGAATAACCGCGATAATCAAAGCCGGATAAAACAGGTTGAGTACTAAAATACCGATGGTGCGACGCACATCGAGAAAGCTAATACCGCCGGGTTCGGTATGCCGCCAGATTACGCCCAATAGAATCACAAAGGCGCTGGGCATTAATGCCTGTTGAATAATTTCCAATATTGAATGGTCCATGACTTAATTTAAGCTATCCTGTAATTGATGCGGGTCAATGCGTCGGAGGCATAGAAAAGCATACTGGCCACTGAACCGCTATCTTACCGTTATAAGGAGAACGACTGTGCCAAATCCCATTACTTTGAAAGCATTACTGGAAACTGAGGGCGTATTGGGTGCCGTGCGTTGGCGCGCATCATCCATCAGTAGTACCGCGACACCACCGGCATTGGTTGAGTTTGTTGGTGATATTTCGGAAGATCGAGCACAGCGATTGATGGCCCATGCCGAAGCGGCGGGTATGTCGGTGTTTGGCATCAGCCAGTTGAGCTACCAACGAGCGAGAGCTGACAAAACCGTGGTTTATCCCGTAGATTCTTATTATGTCCACGGGCAATACACCTCGGTGATCGCTACTATCAACCGGGTCGCGACGCTATTGGACAATAAAGCGAATACAGATATTCAAGCGCTGATTAGCAGAATGATCCTGGTTGATAGTGCCTAGCCTGGTTAGCCCTGTGGACGCATACCGATGCCAATACCGCCGTCGCTATTGATTACCGTGCCAGTTATAAAACTGGATTGTTGCTTAGCGGCTAGCAGTAAATAAATAGCGGCGTGATCTTCTGGCTGTGATGCAAAGCCCAGCGGTGTCATGCTTTCGAGCAATTTATCGACGTCGGGGATTTCAGAGAGTTTGGCTTCTGCTTGCCCACCGGCACTACTGCCACCCAGGCTGGTCAAGGTGCCACCGGGGGCGATGCCGTTGACACGAATATTCGGAGCGAGTTCGTGGGCCAGTTGTTTGATCATCCCGAGTACGGCATGTTTGGAAGCGACATAAATGGGGCCGCCACCGCCGGTATAAAAACTGGAGCTTGAAGCGGTGAAGATCATGCTGCCTTTGGTTTTTTGTAATTCAGGCAAGGCTGCTTTCGCGCCTAAGATATAACCCTTCACATTAACCGAAAAAATTTCATCACAGATGTCGCTAATGGTGTCGTCGCTTTGATCGGCGAGGGACACCATATAATCCCAGATGCCGGCGTTGCCGACAAAGGTATCCAGTTGACCAAAGGCCGCTACGGTTTTGGCAACCGCGGTTTTGTTGTCGTCTAGCGAGCGCACATCCCCAATGATACCGACTACCTTGTCCGCTCCGAGTTTTTCAACTAGCGCATCAACAGCAGCTTGGCTGCGATCCATAACGCCAACACAAGCACCTTCGGCGACAAAACGCTCAACCACCGCCAAACCAATACCGGATGCGCCGCCAGTTACCAGTGCTACTTTGTTATCCAACCAGCCCATATTCTTATCTCCCCGAGTATTGTGTTTATGTTTTAAGGTGTTGTGTGTTTATGCTCTAAAGAAGGTAATTGTTTTGACTATGAAAAACAATTACTAAAAGAAAACATTTAAATTACTGTCCGGCACCACGGCATGGTTAAACACCATATTGCGGAGTGCGAGCTTTACCTTGTCGCCTTCGACGCGCCAGGTGTCGGTGCGCGAGACAATCATGCGTCGCTCTTCACCATCGAGTCGATTGCGATAGACGGTGACCATCGACAATACCTTCCATTCACCCTCAAGGTCGGTAGGAAAAACCTCGATATTGGAAACCAGATGACAGAGCTGGTTTTGTGGATTTTCCGACCAGACAAAATTGGTGAGGAAGCGATCAACCCGCAGTTGCAGGTGCTTTTTCTTGTCGTTAAAGATATTGGCTTCAAGGGGGTGTTTACTGTTGTTTTTCTCGTCCCGATTATAGCGCGCCGGCATCGGCATATAGTAGTGCACGTCGTCGGTAAGCATTTCCAGCCAGTCTTCGTATTGCTCGTTGTCGAGTAAGCGAGCTTCGCTAAACAGCAAGTTCTGAAACGCGAGATAGGTTTCTGCATCGACGGGGTTAAGCGCAGGTAGGGGGCCGCTCATATTAATCTTTCTCCGTGGCGCGGGCTTCTTCCAGACTGTTGTAATCCGGCACCTGGTTCCAGCTTTCAGCAGTCATCATTTCTTGCCAGCGCCGATAAAAAAAGCGCTGGTTTTGTTCGCCGATCAAGCCGTCGCTAATAATGCCGGGCATATCTGGGTCCGAGCGTTCTTTGCCCATGGCCATATTGGTATAAATATCTTGATGGCGGGTTTGCCAGCCGCGGTTTTGGGTGGTGCAGGCAATCAGGTTGTCGCCGTCGTCGTTGTCGAACATGCCAGCGGCACCAAAAGTGCGGCACACGTTATCGAGGATCATTTGTTTTAGCTCGTCGGACATTTCTTTGTCGACCATCGCCCAGGTCCACATTTCCATCTTGCCCGGCCCTTTCGGGTGATAGACCCGGAACCAGTTTAAGCCCGGCAGCATTTGGACATTGGGGAAGACGGTGAGATTAATTTGCGAGCCCCAAAATTTGTTGCCGCGCAATTCACCCAGGCGAGAACTCACGGTATCGCGATTGGCATCGAGATAATCCACCGCTAGTTGTGGCTCGGGATAAAAGGCATAACCGGCGTAACCATCTAAGGTCGATAGTACGGAGTGGCCATTCATACCGGTGACCGACATTGCCGTTGAGCTATCGATGTCGGTGTTGCCGACAGACAAGCTCTCAATGTTCATCGACGAGGCGACCGTCATTACCCCGGCGTGTGCCCAGCCCAGGTGGTAACCGTCGCCACACACGTTTTCGACGGGCAATTTCCAGTTGACCGGGTATTCCACTTTTTGGGCACTGCCAATCAACTCCGTACCTTCGGGCATCGCGTCGAGCCAGACGTCGAGATACCACTTCATCTCGCCCAGATAATCTTCCAGTGGTGGGGCCTCAGGATCAAAGGTGCCAAACACCATGCCTTTATAGCTGGCGACCTGCGCCACCTGCTTAAGGCCAAACTTCGATTTGTCCAATTGGTTATGGTAGGCGTCCTCTTCGAGAGGAACCCCAGTTAAGGAACCGTCGGGACCAAAACTCCAGCCGTGATAGTTGCATACAAAGCGGCGGGCATTGCCGTTGTCGGCTTTACAGATCCGGTTGCCGCGATGGGTGCAGGTGTTGAGGAAGGCCTTGATGGACTGGTCTTTTTGACGCACGACCAGCACTTCATCTTCACCCATAAAGGTGCGAAAGTAATCGCCGGGTTTGGTGATCTGGCTTTCGTGGGCTAAAAACAGCCAGCAGCGGCCAAAGATTTGCTCCTGCTCTTGCTCGTAGACTTGTTGTTCGTGAAAAATCAGGCGGCTTTGGCGGCCGGTTTTGTTGTCAACGAGATCGTTAATATCTAGCTTGCTCATGGTTCGCTCAGAGTGATATTCATGCGAGGTTTTGCTTTTATAGAGTATTTGCTGGGAAACTGGCGTATTATTGCGCGACAGTCTGATCCAGGTCAAATGCTTGATCTACGAAAGCCTCCTGCTATTCTAGCAGCTATAAATTTGCTTGGTTTGTTGGGGTTCAATAGACGGATTGTCCTTGTTTGGAAAGAAGGTTTTGGAAATAAGGTACTTGAAATAAGGTACTTGAAATAAGGTACTTGAAATAAGGTACT
>JBALVX010000001.1:562036-1917468 GCA_036961295.1 Porticoccaceae bacterium
GAAATAAGGTACTTGAAATAAGGTACTTGAAATAAGGTACTTGAAATAAGGTACTGGAAGACAGATTTAAGGAGGACGTATGTTTTCGACAAAAAATTTAATGGTGCTTGGGGTAATAGCCTTTTTCGGTTTTCAATCTGCGTTGCACGCGGCGGAACTCGCTGACAGGAAAGTGTTGACCCTCGATGGTGCGAAAAAAATCGCGGCGGCTGGGGAGGCCGAGGCCAGGAAAAACCAGTGGCATGTGGTAATAGCCGTCGTTGACGGCGGCGGACATCTACTTTATCTCCAGCGCGGTGATGATGCGCCGACCGGCAGTATCGACGTTGCTATTGGTAAGGCGCGCACCGCGGCGGCGTTCAAACGGCCGACCAAAGTTTTTGATGAGCTGGCGAAAACGCGGCCCTCCATCATCTCGCTTTCGAATGTCGTGCTGCTTGAGGGCGGTGTGCCAGTTCTGGTGGAGGGGCAGTTGGTCGGCGCTGTGGGAGTTAGTGGTGCGACCTCACCGCAGGATGCGCAGATCGCCGAAGTGGGTATCGCTGCCCTGGATGCATTGAAATAACTGTACCCGCTTTAGCTGATCCCGAAATAACTGCTCCCTAAATACAAGGTTAGTCGAGTACGCCGTCGAAAAATAACTTAATCAAATTATTGAACGCGGCGCGCTGCTCAATTTGAATCCAGTGCCCGCAGTGATGGAACACATGCAGCTGTGCATTGGGGATGCGCTCGGCCAGGTAATAGGAGTTAGTCAGAGGGATAAAGTAATCTTCCCGCCCGTGGGTGACCAGTAGTGGGTGCGCAATGGATTTTAGTTGTTGCTGAGATAATACAAAGGCATCGACAGATTCTTGGGTGTGTTTTGAAAACATCGCTTCAAACTGAAGTCGGACATTATCCTGCATCACATTCTTATAACGTTCGGCGGCAATTTTTTGAATATCGCCGCCGAGTAGCGCCGGGTTGTGGAGGAATTTTCCAACCAGTTCCGCGAGCGCAGCTTCCGAGGGGTCTTGGTAGAAGCCCCAGCCTTTTTGTAAACCTTCTGTTGCTGTAAATGGCGCGCCTACCGCACCCATTAATACGGTTTTTTCAAAACGCTGGGGATGTCGATCGAGTAACTGCAACGCGACACCGCCGCCCATAGAATTACCCACCAAATGAACTTTCTCCAAACCTCGGGCATCGAGTAGTGCGATCAATTGGCTGACCCAGGCATCGATCCAGGCTTCGGTGCCCTCGGGTGGCTGATCGTGCTGGCTTTGACCGAAACCGGCTATGTCCGGCGCCAGGCAGTGATAGCTATCGCCGAGAAAAGGTAGAGCGAACTGCCAGTTCGACATGGCATTCGCGCCGGGGCCGGAGCCATGCAACAATAGAATTGTGGTGTCGTGCTCGGGACCGGATTCGTTGAGATAGGTCTGATAAGAGCCGGTTTGAACAAAACATGTTTGCGTGCTGTTTTCCATAATTGTTTACGGCCTGTGACTGCGTACTTGTGCGAGAGGAAGGACAGTCGGAAATCAGATTAACTGCTTTCCGACTGTCTTCAAATCTAGCTTAGAAAGCCAGATTAACCTTAAGATTAACCTAAAAGACCTTCTGCTTGCAGTGCTTCTTGCACGGCGGGGCGCTGGGCAATATTTCCCGCGTAGGATGCCAGAGCTGGCCACTTGGCAATGTCCATACCGACGAATTTACCCCAGCCGAGAATAGTAAATAAATAACCGTCTGCGGCGGTAAAGTTATCGCCGACCAAAAACTCTTTGCCGTCTAATTGCTCGGCAACATAGCCCAGGCGTTGATCCAGTGCTGCGGTTGCGGCGGTTTTCATATCATCCGTGGATGTGGGGTTAAACAAGGGGCTAAAGTTTTTGTGCAGTTCAGAATTCAAAAACGTTAGCCATTCCTGTAATCGGTAACGGTCGATAGTACCTGCGGGGGGAGCCAGACCGGAAGCCGGGTTTAGATCGGCAATGTATTGCACGATGGCGGGGCCTTCGGTTAGATACTCGCCGTTGTCCAGTTGCAGTACCGGGACGTAACCTTTTGGGTTGACGACATTAAAGTCGCTACCATCGTCGACGGTTTTAGCGCCCAGATCGACCTTGGCCAGGTCAAATTTCAGACCGGCTTCGCGTAGCGCGATATGGGGGGACAGGGAACAGGCGCCGGGGGCATAAAATAGTTTCATGATTATCTCCTTGTAGAATATGTTGGGCTTGAAAAACGATGGCAAGGCCGCCGATATTACACCTCGACCTGAGCCTGAGTCCAATGGGGAGGAAAAACTGCTCCGCGTATTGCGCGTCGAGGCAATGCATTGGAAATATTCTAAGCTTGTGCCATGATTGGTTCGAGTTTAATAACAATAGTTCTGTCCAGGTAGAAAGTAACGAAAATGGAGGCAGTTAGGTATGAACAGTAATAGTCAGAAAATTCACCAGCAAATCACCCGTATTCTCGATCAGGGCGCAGAAGCCGTTAAGCAAGTGGTTGATGCCTACGTGGCCAATCGCACCGCCGAGCGCGATATGAACTGGCTCTGCCTGCAAATGGCCAAAGAGTTTGGCGCCGTAATGATTCATACGGATAATGCCCGTGAAGCGATTCGGGGGGGTGCCGATGGCCGCGAAATGGACGAATATTTTGAAACCGTCAAAGAAGAAGTAGCTCACTACCAAGCCTATTACAACCTGGTCAACCGCACTATTGGTAAAGATACTGAGATCCCCGTTCCCGATATCTATCGTTATTTGGTGACTAAAGTTGAAGATGGAAAGCTGGCTCCCGACGAGGCGATGCTAGAGATGAAAAGTCGCTGGCCCGAACACCATGGCTATATGGCTTGCCGTGGCGATTACGTGAAAACTCAACACCCCTGGGTGGCCAAGGTGTTTGGCGCGACCATGGAAGGCGGTGCGGGTGGTTGGCACTGGTGTATGAGTCAGGTGCCGCAGGACGACGATTTCCTCACCCAGGTTGCTAAGTTGCAAAAAGGGATTGCCATTGACGAGTTAGAGCACGGTCCAGAGGAGCTGGCGGAGCTGTGCCGAGAATACTCCGATGATTCTGGCGTCGATCTAAATGAACTCTATACCCAGTTGCGAGAGCATCGCTATCAGGAGGTACGGCAACGCAACGAACAGTTTTTATATCCCCTGACGGAAGAGCAGTTGGAAGTTATTCATCAACAACTATTAAATAATACTTTGAGCGGATTTAACTTATATTCCAAAGCGGCTTGAGGATAAGGCAGCGCGCTTTACTGATAGTCGAGCTAGTAAGCCGAGCTAGTAACTCGAGCAGTAAGTAGGGCTACTAAACCGACCTATTAAGAAGTGCGCTGCGTTAACTGTTTAAAGGCTGTTACGAAAAACTGCAGATAAAGATTGCGAATAAAAGCTGCAGATAACAATAATGCTACCGGAAGATATTTTCGGACGAGTGTAAGAGCGCTTACGACACGAGTTAAGACATGACTTACGACTTCAACCCCCTGGTAAACAATCAATTCCCCACGATTAAAAACCGTTTTGATGCTATTAACCCAGCTACTGGTGAGGTGATAGGCAGCGTGCCCGAGTGCGCCAGTGTCGTCGATGACGCGGTTAAAGGTGCGCAAGCGGCGCAAAAGGCCTGGGCGGAGGTGCCGTTGTTTGGACGCATCGCCAAGTTAGCGGAACTCACCGGGCTGATCGAGAAACACGGAGAGGAGCTCGCCGAGTTAGATGTGCTCGATACCGGCAGCCCACGGCAAGTGATGATGACGGATGCGGCTTTTGCAGTGGCGTTTATGCGTTTCCAGACCGGGCTTGCGCCGCAGGTCCTGGGGAAGGGTGGTGATCGCTGGACTGGTGACAATATTCATTTCACCATGCCCCAGCCCTTCGGTGTGGTGGCGCGGTTTTGTGCCTTTAATCACCCGATGTTGTTCAGCGCCTTACGGATTGCCGCGCCATTACTGATGGGCAACGCTTTAATTATTAAGCCCTCCGAGCACACCAGCCTGAGTACCTTGCGCATGGGTGAAATTCTCGCCCCACACATTCCCCCCGGCTTGATTCAGATACTCACCGGCGGCGCAGCTGTTGGCGAGGCCATTGTTGGCCACAAAGATATTAAAAGAATTACTCTAACCGGCGGTAAAAATGCCGCTCTGGCATTTTATGGCATTGCCGCGAAACACGGTTATCTTAAGGATTTCACTTTTGAGCTAGGGGGTAAAAACCCCATGGTGATTTATCCGGATGCAAATACCGAGCAAGCCTTCCAGTCGGCGGTTCACGGAATGAACTTTTACCAGACCGCAGGGCAGAGTTGTGGCTCGACAACCCGCGTGTTTATTCATCGCAGTATTTATGAAGACGCAAAAAAAGCGATTAAATCCGCCTGCGAGTCCATCGTTATTGGTGATCCTCAGCATGCCGAAACCATGATGGGTTCCCTGTCAACGCGCCAACAGTTTGAAAAAACACTTCAGTATATTCAGATATCTAAAGACGAAGGCCTCCCGCTATTGACCGGTGGCGAGCGTTTAATGACGAAGCCCTTGGATAAGGGCTATTTCGTTCCACCCACAGTGTTTTACGATGTGGGTGCTGAACATACCTTGTTTAAAGAAGAAGTCTTTGGTCCCGTGCTCGCGCTTATTCCCTGGGATGACGAGGAGCAGATGTTAGCGGACGTAAACGCGGTGGAGTATGGCTTGACCGCCAGTGTCTGGACGCAGGATATTGATCGCGCCATGGGCATGGCACGGCACTTTAATACCGGAACCGTGTGGATCAATGGCAGCGCAAAACACTTCCCTGGCTTTGGTTTTTCCGGAGCAAAAAATTCCGGAGTGGGTACCGAGGAAAATCTCGAGGAACTGGAATCGTTTTGCCAGATGAAAGCGGTACATTACTTTGGTGCCGAAGGCCGTAAAAACGTGGAGATAGGGCTTTGAAGATCTTTAACCTGGAACCGAGGTGTGGAGTATGAAGCCGCAAACTAACTGCAAGGCGCTGGTACTGCCCGATTATCATCAGCCTCTGGAGGTTCGAGAATTTAATATTCCCGAGGTCGAAGACGGCGGCCTTGTCGTGAAGATTGATCGGGCCACTATTTGCGGTACCGATCATCATATTACTCAGGGCGTGCTGGCGCCGATTTCAAAAACCCCCTGCATTCTCGGTCACGAGATGGTCGGCATTATTGAGGCCCAGGGTAAAGACCGGGACGTTGACGTTGCGGGTACGCCCCTGGCAATTGGTGACCGAGTGATTTGGGCCTACGCCTATTGTGGTCGCTGTTATTATTGCGCCGTGGCCATGCAGCCGACGCTGTGTACTAATTTTACGCCTTACGGTTATGCGGATGCGACGATTCACCCCCATATTATTGGCGGCTTTTCCCAATACAATTATATTTTGCCCAACTGCCATGTAGTGCGAGTGCCGGATGAGGTGCCTAGTCATTGGGCCTCGTCGGCCAGCTGTGCTCTGCGGACCATTATGCATGCCACAGATCGCCTCGGTGGCATTCGCCCCTCCGATACCGTGGTGGTGCAGGGCAGTGGCCCGGTAGGTCTCTACGGCGTTGCTGTCAGTCGCGCGATCGGGGCAAAGCGTGTCATAAATTTTGGCGCGCCCGCTGAACGCCTTGCGGTGGCGAAATCCTTTGGCGCCGAGCAAGTCGCGCATATTGAAACCACCGACAACGCTGAACGTCTGGCGATGGTGATGGACTTGACCGATGGGCGCGGTGCCGATGTGGTACTGGAGTGTTCCGGCTCCCACTTTGCTCAGGAGGAGGCGTTTAATATTGTGCGCCCCGGTGGTCGCATTGCCGTGATTGGCGCAGGTGATCCGAAACCGATGGCGGTTCCGGGTATGTCTTTTATTGGCAAGCAGGTCATGGTGACCGGGATTCGCTCGGCGGGTATTCAGTATTATCGCGAAGCGCTGGATTTTTTGGCGCGACAAAAAAACAATTTCGATTTCGATCTAATGTTTGGCGATACCTACAGCTTGGCAGAAATACCCGAGGCGATGGAGAAAATGGCACGCCTCGAAGAAATTAAACCCATCGTTGATCCTTTTAAATAAACGCTAATGGTAAATAAAGATCGAATCTGGGCAGCTGATAACACGCGGTTTGTTAATGGAGTAGGCAGTGAATCAACACATTATTCAAACGTCGAACTTTTCGGGTAAAACTCACTGGGATAAGGCGGCGCTAGCAAGTTTGGTCGAAGCTGGCCGAATACATTCTCGTGTTTATACCGACCCGGATATATTCGAGTTGGAACTGGATCGAATCTTTTCGAACAGCTGGCTATTTGTGGGTCATCAAAGCGAAGTGCCTTCTCCGGGCGATTTTCAAACTCGTGTCCTGGGTCGTACGTCGGTAATTATGGTGCGAGGTAAGGATGAGATTGTACGGGTGTTAGTGAACCGCTGTCGTCATCGAGGTGCGCAAGTTTGCGAAACGGAAACCGGGAATACCAAATTTTTTCGTTGTTGGTATCACGGCTGGGTATATGACACCAATGGAGACTTAGCGGAACAGACTGGTGACGAGGCTTACGACGATAGTATGGATCGTAAAGCAATGGGTTTGACTCCGGTGCCGCGAGTTGAAAATTATCGAGGATTTGTTTTTGCAAGCTTTGCCCCCGAGGGCGAAACCTTAACTGAGTTTCTTGGCGGAGCAGCAGCGATTATTGATTTAATGGTGGATGCGTCCCCGACGGGTGAGCTTTATGCCGACGGCGGTTCCCACAAAACCGAGTACCGTGGCAACTGGAAATTGGTCGGTATGGATGGCTATCACCCCTTGCATTTACATGCGTCGGTGATGGAAACCATACATCGGGACCCCGACTCCGGAATTGGTTCGACTCACCGCAGTAATCCTTTTGACGATACCGCCGCAACCTATACGCGCGATTTTGGTCATGGCCACTCGATGCTGGATTTTCGCGAACATCGCATCAAACACTATGAGGAGCATTGCGAATTTATCAAGAAAACCTCCGGCGGTGCTGAATACATCGATGCCATGCATAAAACCCACGGCGAAGAACGCGCGCGAATGTTACTGAGTATTAGCGGTGATCCGCACCTGGGTTTATTTCCCAATATGCAGTTAATACATAATCAGATTCGCATTGTTACGCCGCTGGCGGCTGATCTTACCCAGGTAGAAATGATTGCGGTGCGGCTCGGTGGCGTCAGCGACGAGATTAATGCAAATCGTTTGCGTCATCACGAATCGTTCTACGGGCCAGCGGGGGCTGGCTCCCCGGATGACACGGAGATTTTTGAGCGCGTGCAGCGAGGCATGCAGGCTGAGCTTAATCCCTGGCTCGATGTTTCTCGCGGCATGGCTCGTGAATTTACCGATGTCGATGGCAGTACGGTTGGCAGGATCAGTGATGAAGTGCCCCAGCGGGGTATTTTTCGCCACTGGACTAAGCTGATGACACAATCCTGATACGTTCCTGATACATGCGTTCCTGATACATACGTTCCCTATACATTGAACAGTTGAGAGTTTATGAATAGCTCTATGAACAAGGCATCTTTAAGCGATTGGCAGGTGCTACGTGAAGTTGAATTATTTTTATTTCACGAAGCGGAACTCGCCGACGGGAATCAATACGAAGATTGGCTGGAACTTTGGACGGCTGACTTATTGTATTGGGTGCCGAGTAACGATGACAATTTAGACCCGCAGAAAAAAATCTCTATCATTTATGACAGAAGAGCACAGCTGGAAGATCGTATTTTTCGTCTTTGCACTAAACACGCTTATGCTCAACGCCCGCAGTCGCGCTTAACTCGGCTGGTTTCTAATATTGTGCTGGACGATTTCGATACCGAAAGCGGTGGTTGGGTGAGTTCGCGCTTCGTCGTAGTGGAATTGCGTAATCATGTGCAGACGCTATGGAGCGGGCGTATGCGGCATAAGCTGGTGCGAGAAGATGGGAAATTACGAATTAACGAAAAGCACGTCTTTTTACTGAATAACGATACCCCGGTGGGGAATATGACGTTTATTATTTGAGATGTTTGCGCCGATTACAGTACCTTAACTTCGGAGATATTAAATGGTGCCAGCCACCATGGAATTGCCTTTAATAGCAATAATGATCGGTGATCCCGCAGGCGTCGGGCCGGAGGTCTGTGTTAAAGCCCTGGCCAGTTGTACCTCTACTGGAAATGGCGATGGCAATAGCAAGGACGAGCTAGGAGGTTTATGTAGGCCGGTATTGATCGGCGATATCGGGGTATTGAAACGTGCCATGGCCGTTGCCAAGGTCTCTTTGCCTTTGCGTGTTGTTGCGACTCTCGAGGAGCCGCTTACCGATGAAAATTGCGTCCGTGTGCTCGATCCCGGCGGTTTCGATGTTTCCGCGTGTGCCTTTGGCCTGGCGTCCGCGGCTTCTGGACATGCGGTGCTCGACTGGACAGCGCTTGGTACGGCGTTGGGGGAAAGCGGGGCTATTCAGGGTTTGGTGATGGCGCCGATGGATAGTGAATCGATAAAACTAACCGGGCGAATTAAACATATTGACGACCTGCAGCCACCGGGCACTTTTATGTTCCGCATGAGTGGCGCGCTGCGGGTTGTGCCCTTAAGTGAGCACCTGCCGCTAGTCGATGCCATTGCAATGGTAAAGCCAGGCGCAGTGCTAGAGTTAATCGAATTGCTGAATACGAATTTGTGCCGTTGGGGCTTGCCGCAACCGCGCCTCGGCGTTGCCGGAATCAATCCCCATGCGATGTTCTCTCAGGATCAACAACAAATTGGCCCGGCGATTAAGCAAGCGCAGCAACAGGGTATTGATGTCAGCGGACCGATCTCTCCCGATTCCGTGTTTCGTATGGCCATCGAAGGTAAGTACGATGCCGTGGTGACCATGTATCACGACCAGGGGCAGATAGCGCTCAAGACCAGTAATTTTGAGGGGGCCTGTACCGTATATCTGGGTTTGCCCTATATTATGCTCAACGTACCCCACGGCTCGGCCTTTGATATTGCCGGAACTGGCATCGCCCAGCACGAAAGTATGCTGGCGGCGATAACAACGGCGGCGCGCATGGCGTCCGGACAGGGTATTTTCGAGCAGGCGGGAGGAGGTGACTGAGGTGTTGAGCTTGAATTGATGTGAATGAGCCGCACCAAATAACAATTCTTGATACGGGTGAGAACGCTATCCGTAATGGTGGCAAGATTATGTGGGGACGACTAACTGGTATCAGTGTTTTTTAAGCGGTAAGCGAAGGCGGGGCGACTAAGCCCTAGCATACGCGCCGCTTTCGAGACATTGCCCTTGGCATTTTCCAATGCGGTTTTTATTAACTGGGCTTCCATTGCTTTCATATCCATACCGGCATCGAGCATAGAGTTTAAAAGTTCCGAGCTATCGGCGTGTTGCTTTACTTGCCCGTCGGCGTCTACGTTAATACTGGAGTGCTCTTCGTTGCGTTCGGAAGGAATGTAATTGGTGTTGGGGAAAATATGTTCGACGCCAATTACTTTATGGGACTCCACTAGAATCAAACTGCGCTCGATAATGTTTTTGAATTCGCGAATATTACCGGGCCAATGATGATTCAATAGGGCTTCCATGGCTTTGTCCGAAAATCCCAGGACGCGTTTATTGTAAAGCGCCTGAAACTTCGTGGAAAAATGAGAAATAAACAGGGGTATATCTTCTTTCCGTTCGCGAAGGGGTGGCACGGAGACCGGGTAGGCATTGAGACGGTAGTATAAATCCTCTCGAAAACGATGTTCGGTCACGGCCAGTTGAAGGTCTTCATTGGTTGCAGCGATTAATCTGACATCCACCTTGCGAGTTTTGTTGTCTCCCAGGCGTTCAAGTTCGCCTTCTTGCAAAACACGTAGCAGGGTTGCCTGTGCTCGTGGTGGCAGCTCTGCGACCTCGTCAAGAAAAATTGTGCCGCCGTGGGCGCGCTCAAATTTTCCGATGCGGGTTTGGGTGGCGCCGGTATAAGCGCCTTTTTCAGCACCAAAAAGTTCTGATTCGATTAAGTCCGGTGGAATTGCGGCGCAATTGATGGCAACAAAGGGTTTGTCGCGGCGATCACTGTGTTTGTGCAGTGTTCTAGCCATGACTTCCTTACCAACCCCTGTTTCGCCGAGCAGCAACACCGACACTTTACTGTCCGATACTTTCATGACGAGGTTGAGTGAGTGGCGGAAGGATTTAGAACGTCCGATGATCTCTGTAAGGGTTCCGGGATCATCGATATTGCTACGTAATACATCGACCTCGGAGCGAAGTTTTTGTAATTCTTCGATAATGTTATCAGCAGCAAAAAATTGTTTAAATTCTTCGTGGTTGTCCCACTCTTCTGCAGGTTTACCGATAATTCGGCAGCGCTGATCGCCGCAGCCAACGCACTCGACTTCCTGAAAAAATATCGGGCGACCCATAAACATTGAGCCGTAGCCGCAGGCGTAACCGATTAAGCTCCAGCATACGGGTTCATGTTCTGTTTCAGACTGTTGCAGACTAATTTCGACTTCGTAGGAATCAATCCAGTCGATAACGCTATGGAAGTCATCGCCATCGATATCCAGTTCGATAACATCGACTTTTACCATCCCGCGTAGTGCGTGTAGCTGGGGGCCGGCAAGGAAAATATTTTCTTTGCTCTGCTCGGGTCGCAGTTGTTGAGCCAGCTGGGCATCCGCAATGCCCATCTCGTAGCCTTGTCGAATGAAAAACCCTTTAGCTCTCTCCCTGCCGATAGTGGCGATTAACTCCTTACGTAGTTGGCCTAGTGCGGTTAACGAAAACAGGGTCATGCGCTGCTGGTCGAGCCAGATTTTCCCGCCAGGGCTGTCAAATTCGATTTGTGAAGACAAATCGATATTTTCCGGGTACTTAATGGGGGGCATAATGTCGACAGATTTTCAGGGGGGGGCTCCGAATATAGCATGGAGTTAATTTGTAATGATATAATGAATTTAAATGAGGTTTAAGGCGTTTTTATTATTATATGGTCAATTATAATGGTTTTCATGATCGATTAAGTTCATTTTTCGTAATATCTTGAAGTTTTATGTTAAATATTACCAGGCGATAGCTTGCTCCGATTTTTCTTAAAAAGCTTATGTGATCTATTTGACGAAGGTGAAGAGACGTAATTTAATCATTTAGTAAAATTATTTAGTTTGAAATATATTTTAACCGCGACAGAGGAAGATCAAAAAATATTTAATCATATTAAAAACAATGAGCTAGAGATAATACACCATCTTTTCTCGTGAATTTAATTTTATGGCATATAACATGCTGCGTAAACCGTAGTTTGTTCATGATACCGGTGAGCGTCCTGATTTACTTGTGTGCCCTCGTTGCGTACGGCTTGTAAGCTTGACTCTATAACAATTTAAGATTGAGAGTGGTCGTCATCTGTTGACAAGATACGTATCTATAAAACGATTGATAGCTGATAAATTTGTCGAGTTTTACTTTGTGACTGGGAATGCCAGTGAATGCCTATAAAGATTTGGCGGGGAAGGGATGAGCATCCGGGTTTTATTAATATTATTGTCGAGCATTTTGTTGTGTGCTTGTGAAGCGCCCTTAGTGCTCGATGGAGTGGAGCGGGCTAAAGCCGAGCCTGTTCGTCGAACGGATCGTATCCAGGCGGCAGCGTCGATGGGCGATGAGGTAGTCGTTGCGGGAGTAGGTTTGTTGTTGAACTCCAGTGACGCGGGTAAAACCTGGCGGCGAACTTCATCCGATGGATTGCCTACCTTTATTGGCGTAACCCTGTGTGCTGATAAAACGCAGGTGGCTGTCTCAGCAGAACAGCAGGCCTGGGTATCGACTGATAACGGTAACACCTGGCAGGCAAATGACCTGGGTACCGAAGAAACGCCGCAATACATCAGTTGCGGGCCAGATAATAAACTATGGGTTGCCGCTAGTTTTAGCACGCTACTAAGTAGCTCGGATCAAGGTCAAACGTGGCAACAAACGTCTCTAGATGAAGATTTAATTTTTACCTATATCAATTTTTTCGACCCACAACATGGCATCGCTATTGGCGAGTTCGGTAGTGTCTACAATACCGAGGACGGCGGTGAAAGTTGGATTATAAAAGAACAACCTATTCCAAACGAATTTTATCCGATGGCGGTTAGCTTCGCTGATAGTCAACGCGGTTGGATTGGCGGTTCAAACGGCGTCGTTTTACATACCTCTGATGGTGGAGACACCTGGCTAAAAGAAGAAACAGGCTCAGAAGCACCTATCTATGGTCTCATGGCGAATACTTTCGGTGTCTATGCCGTGGGTGGTTTTGGTACCTTCCTGGAAAGAAAAATGAATAGCGATGGAACGGTGGAGTGGACGCAATCCAGCGCCGTTTCTACGCGTTTTTACCTCCGCGCTATAACGTCTATAGGTGAAAATAAAATATTACTGGGCGGCGGTGCGGGTACGCTTCAATCTTTGATTGATGACGGGTCGGGGAAATTGATCGCCGCGAACCAGGATTCAGGGGTGTAGTGTGGGCGTGTTAACCAAGCAACTTAAAAAAATAGACCGTGTGGTGTTTGCACATCCCAAGGTCACTGCGTTTGTCATTTTTCTTATTAGTGCTTTTTTCGCGATACAAATTCCTGCGGTCAAAATGGTTTCCAATTTTGCCGATTTATTACCGCAAGAACACCCTTATATTGAAACGCATAATACGTTGACGGAAACCTTTGGCGGGGCGAATACGGTAATCGTTTCATTACAGGTTCACGAAGGTACTATCTTTACCAACGACGTGCTGAAGCGAATCAAACGGATTACCGATAAAGTAGACGGCTTGCCCGCCGTTAACCATAACCTGGTGAACAGTCTAACGCACAGAAACACGCGCCGCGTTTGGTTAAATGAGTATGGCACGATGAAATCGGCGCCTTACTACGACCCACTTCAGGAGCATTACTCTGATGGGGAATTAAAGGCCATGCAAAACCAGGTGGTGTCTAATCCACGGGTTTACGGTTTGTTGGTTTCTCCAGATTTAAAATCAGCGCTTATCAAAGGTACTCTAAACGAGGGCGACTTAAATTACGAAGAGGTTTTCGCTTCCTTAAGTCAACTACGCGAAGAGGAAAAGGCAAAAGGTCTCAGTATCTTTGCCAGCGGCCAACCGGTTTTAGTGGGTTGGGTCACCAGTTATGTGAGTGAGGTGATCCAGATATTTGGCTACACCTTGGCTATTTTACTCATACTCTTAGTGGCTTACTTTAGAAAATTTTATGGCCTCTTATTACCAGTTGTTGGGATTTTACTGACAACGACCTGGGGTTTGGGTATGTTAGCCCTGCTAGGTTATAACCTTGACCCATTGATGTTGGTGGTGCCTTTTCTCGTATCGGCGCGTGCCATGTCGCACGGCGTGCAAATTGTCGAGCGGTTTTATACCGAGCTCGACGAATGCGCTGACAAGCAAATTGCCGCAAGAAATACCTTTGAGGGATTGTTTAGACCAGGTTCATTAGGCGTTATCTCGGACGCCATCGGCTTATTCCTCATTTCGCTTGGTTCGGTACCGATCAACGATAAATTAGCTATTTATGCTTCTTTATGGGCGGCTAGCGTGATCGTTACGGTATTAATCCTGTTGCCAGTGTTGCTTGAAATCTTGCCACAAACAGCGACTAAAAAAACCAAACACACCTTTCTGGAAAAATTATTTCCGGTGGTGTCTCGAATTTCATGTACGCGCCGGGGCGCGTTAATGACCTTATTTATTTCACTAGGACTGGTGATCGGCGGCGCTTATTTAAGTTCGAAAGTGCAGGTTGGTGAATCTGAAGCAGGTTCACCTCTTCTATATCAAGACCACGATTACAATATTTCCTCTAAAGCCATTAACGATGCCTTTCCGGGTTCTGAAGAAATGTTTATTTTGGCGCATTCAGATAAACCCCATGGATTGAAAGACCCGGCGGCTATCCGAGCGTTGGCGGACTTCCAAAATAGCATGATGCTGGATCCTGATCTCGGTGGCACCAAGGGCTTGCCCGACCTGTTAACACAGGTGAGCCGGATTATTCATAACGATGATCCACGCTGGCTTATTTATCCAAAAGATGAATTTGAATCGGGTGGCTTGATGTTTGCCTACATGATGTCGAGTCCAGTCCCCGGTGCGTTATTGGAATTCATCGACCCCGATGAACAAAATGCCAATATGGTCTTTTATTATAAAGATCATAAGGGAGAAACTATTCGCCGGGCTATTCATATGGTCAAAGAATGGACGGAGAGTAGTGCCGCACAGGTAGAAGGTTTATCGCTTAAATTGGCAGGCGGTTTAATTGGTGTTACCGCCGCGGTTAACGAAGCGTCATACAAAACAAATATGATCGTTATTCCCCTGGTATTCTTATTAATTCTCGTGTTCGTGACGGTTTTCTATTGGTCGTTACACGCGGGCTGGTTGATGTTGCTCGCGATGTCCTTTGCAACCACCTTAACCTATGCCTATATGGGTGTCGTTGGTTTAGGTATCAATGTAAATACCGTACCAATTCTCGCCGCAGGCATTGGGATCGGTGTGGATTATTCCATTTATATTATGGATAAAATCAAAGAGGAATACGCAAAAGTAGGTAGTTTTGAAGAGGCGATTAAAAACGCGATTAATACAACGGGTATAGCCATTGGCTTTACCGCATTCTCCTTAATTGCGGGCGTCATTATGTGGGTATTGCTGTCTACCATGCGTTTTCAGGCAGATGCAGCAATGTTGTTGATTGTGATGTTACTGCTTAACGCGCTGGCAGCGATGTTTTTAGTGCCTGCCTGGGTGATGACGTTTAAACCGAAATTTATTGAGGGGAAATAAACGAAAAACTTTAACGGATTTATTTTAATTTTTTAAGTGGTAAAACGCTCAGGAAGTGCTTGCTATTTTTATGCGTTCTAGTATAAGGGCGATAGTAGAGCAAGCTTATGAGCCAGGCAGGTGGGTAATGGGTTTGTTTTATAACTATATGGTGGGAAGGGGAATATTATGAAAAATAACAAATGGTACTTCAGGGCATTAGGGGCCGCATTTACGCTCGCAGGACTGATGGCAATATCATTACCGCAACAAGCGATTTCTGGTACAGGTGAGGGCGCACCGAAAATCAGTGGGTTCGTTGAAAATGCAACATACTTTCGTGATGACGTTGGTTTGTCTAAATTCCGTAACACACTCCAATTAGAAAGTACGAAAACATTGGGGAATATTGGCGCGTTCAGCGAAGTCAGTATCAATGGAACATTCCGAGCTACGTACGATGGCGTGTATGACTTAAATTCGGATGAATATGGTGATGGGGCGGGTGGTTCTATTGTTCTAGAAAGCCTGGTTGGCATACCGGGAAACCTGGTTCCTAATAATGGTGGCATACCCCTGGGAGCTTTAACTCCAGCGGGTCAGATAAATGATGGATTAATCGTCTTAGGTGAGCACCTTCATGATGCAGATGGTGGCGTGACATTTGGTGTCCCCGTTCAACCCTGCGATAAAGATTCGCGAGGTTGTTTAAGTAAGTACATGGACGAGACTTTAAACGATCTTCGTTATCCTGACTTTAACGATCGTTGGGACTTTATCCGTGAATTGTATGTCAATGCAACCATTGATATGGACAGCGGAACGACATTCAATATGAGCGTGGGTAAAAAACAAGAAGTCTGGGGTCGTACTGATTTGTTCCGCGTATTAGACGTTATTAATCCAGTTGATTATTCTAGAAATAATATCTACGACGAATTAGAAGATATCCGTATTCCGCTGTGGATGGCGACGACTGAATGGCAGTTTGGCGCTAATAATTTTCTGGACGATATGAACCTGCAGTTCGTTTGGGTATTTGATAAGTTCCGCCCTAGTAAATTAGGTCAGGCAGGTACACCCAATCAGATCTTAGATGCAGGCTCATTGTTCCGAGGGTTAAATAACTGTTGGGAAAATGGCTGTACCGTATCTAACTTTGCAGGGGGAGCAATAGCGACAAATTTTGGTCCGGGCGTGATTGGTATTCGTGATGTTGAGTTGCCAGAATGGTCTTTAGCTAATTCACAGATTGGCACGAAATTCGAGGGTGTTTATAAAGATATTGGGTTCTCATTAAATGCTCTTTATACCCGTTCGCAATTGCCTTCTTTACGCGGTGGAATTCCTGCGGATAACCCATTTACAGGTGGGGGTTTACCAGGTTTACCGCCCGAGGGAGCATTTGGAGCGGAACCACAGGTTTACCCTTATTTAATTGCATTCGATATGCATTTCCCACGAGTGCTACTGCTTGGCAGTTCGTTAGACTACTATGCAGACCCATTGAAAACGGCTTTCCGTGTGGAACTGGCCTGGACTCAAGGTGAAGAATTTGCTAATACCTTAAAGCCGCGCTTATTCTCGGAATCCGAGGTTGTGCGTTGGGTCATTGGTGCAGACCATAATTTATTTATTCGTTCAATCAACAAAAACAAAGCGTTCTTAATTTCCTTCCAAACATTTGGCCAACATATTTTAGATCATGATCTTGAAGATGGACCGCTGGGTAAAGTGGGGATGCCAGATTGGAAAGATAACTATATTTCTACTTTGTTAATTAAAGGTTGGTGGATGAACGACCGTTTGAGTCCTCAAATTATCCAGGCTTTTGATTGGGGTGCGAATGCTTATGTGGTTTCACCATCAGTAGACTGGCTGATTAGTGATAGCTGGCGTCTACAAATCGCTGCAAATCTTAAATTTGGTGACGGGGCACGTAAGTTTTCTGATTGCCGATCCTGCGATCCATTTCCACCTTTTACCGGTGCTCCACCAGCGGGCCCCGATGCGGGTTTAGGCGGATTTGAACCATTGGGTCGCTTTCGTTCAGGACCTATCGGCATGGCACAAAAAGAAGACGAGATTCAAATCTCACTTCGTTATCGTTTCTAGGACAAAATAGAGCGGTCTCTTTGAGGCCGCTTTAACGTAGTTTTCTACACAAGATAAGAATAGATTTAAGGAGATTTAACTAATGAAAAAAATCACAAAAAATTTATTTGCCGCGACCCTGATAAGCGTTGCCGCGAGTGCATTGGCGGTGACCGATGCGGATGTCGATAACTCGTTTAAACCTTATACGGCGGGATTTCCAACCGTTGAAGGGATAACGGCGGGTTTGGTTATCACTAAAGACAACGTAGATCAGTACGCCAGTGTGTTAGACGACGGCATGATTAAGCACATTAAGGATGGTTGGGTAGAAATTACTGTAGGTGAGCCCATGGACTTTGTGCTGAACCAGGGTTATATCGATGCAACTAAAGCGGGTGCTAAAAATGTAAAACTGGGCGCCGAATTGGGTGAAATTGAAGGATATGTAGCGGGACGTGCATTTCCTGAAGAGCCCAGCCTGGATGACCCTCGCGCGGGCGAAAAAATGGCGTGGAATTTCCAGTATGGTTACAACTGGGGTGACGGTGCGGCTATTTCGCCATTTTATTGGGCGTATAAAAATATGAATACCGGTAAAGTTGAACGAAATATCAAGTTCAATTTTTACTTCTTAAACTTTGCTCACCGTGTGAACCACGATCCTAAACCTGAAGTTCAACCTAATCCAAGTAAATTATTTCGCGCTATTTACTTGAATGTTGAGGAACCGTTTGACATCAAGAATACTCAGTTGTTAATACAACGTAGTCAAAATGATCTTAAGCGCGATAATGCGTGGTTATACCTTGGATTTCAACGTCGAGTACGCCGCTTAGCGACAGGGCAGGTAACGGATTCTTTCCTCGGTTCTGATCTTATGATTGAAGATTTTGAAGGCTACAACGGCCGTATTTCAGATATGAATTGGACGTACAAAGGCACAAAAACTATGTTGCTGCCAATGTATGACTCATCAAAACAAAACCGCACGTCCGAGTATAACGAATCGGATGGATATACCTACTCTACCTATCACGGTAAAGGCGGTTGTTTCCCTAACGTGACCTACTCATTAAGAAAAGTATACGTTGTGGAATCTGACCCGGTTGACCCTAACCACCCGATTGGTAAACGCGTTCATTTCATGGACGCTCAAACCTTCACACTACCACGCACAGTCACCTATGATCGTCAGGACAAATACTGGAAATCCTGGATGATTGGTCAGGCGCACCCCGATAGCCATTTGCCTATCAACAAAGGTAGCGGTGTATCAATTGATGACGCTTTCGGCATGATGGACGTTCAATCTATGCATTGTACGACCGGCCAGTTCAAAGGCATTATTGATCCGGACTTGATTAAGCTAAAACAGTTTAGTGTTCAATATATGCGTTCGTTTGGTAAGTAATGTTTTAGCTAGATGACAAAAAAACCGACTTTATAGTCGGTTTTTTTTGCTTTATGTATAGCATTTAAAATGATGATAGTGCTGTTGATGGTAGATTTAAAAAACCAAAGAGGCTCGGATGGGCTCACCTGGCGCTTTAATTTCCATTGGGTAAGCATCCGATTTTTGCATCCTTTGTGTCTCGTAACACCTTTAATTTTAAATTAAATATTACTGCACGCTAGGCTATTCAAGTTTCTCTTGTAAAGCTTGTTTTGTCTATTTGACGAAGGTGAAAGGCGTATGATTTGATCATTTGGTAAAATTACTTGACTTAGAGTCTGTTTAAACAACAAAAAAGCTAGGTGGTAATTCTTTAATTCTATTAAAAAACAATAAGTTAGGGCTAATATATCTTCTTTCCTGAAAAATTTAACTTTATGGCACATAAGATGCAACTACAATCTATTAAAGATGCTGGTGAGCGTCCTGTTTGTTTGTGTGCCCGGTGCGTACGGCTTGTAAGCTGGCTCTATGACAATTTAAGGCTGAGAGTGGAAACCATCCCTTGAAAAAATACGTATCTATAAAACGATTGATAGATGATAAATTTGTCGAATTTTACTTTGCCATTGGGGATGCCACCTTGTCTGTGGAGCTGATAATGCCAGTGAGCGCCTACGAAGAATTTTGCAAGGTTAATAATGTGATCGAAATGAATGCTGAGCAAAAAGCACTGATTGTTCAGGAAGAGGAAAAATGGCGCTTTGGCGAATTCCGGGATGAGGGCGAGTAGGTAAGGCACACCCTGGAAACGTGACAGTTATTTAAAAAACCAACGAGAAATACTATGTCCCTAGAAATTAAAACCAGCGCATTGAAGCCGGTACGCTCTACCTTTGCTAACCTGGAGCGCCGCTTTGGTGATAAAGCGGCATCACGATATCAGGAGGCATCCTACGATCTTCAGCCATCGGCAAATTTCCACTATCGGCCGATTTGGCAGCCGCAATACGAATTAAATGATGTCAGGCGTACCGCCATCGTGATGGAAGACTGGTATTCATTGAACGACCCGCGTCAGTACTATTATGGGTCGTACGTTCAGGTGCGGGCAAAAATGCAGGAGACGGCAGAATCAAATTACAGTTTTTTCGAAAAACGTGGCTTGAGCAGGCATTTAAGTGACGATGTCAAAGCGAAACTGGTTAGATATCTATTGCCGCTTCGGCATGTCGAGCACACCGCGAATTTAAATAACGTTTACGCCAGCGCTTATGGTTACGGCACCACGGTGACCCAGGCCTTTATGTATGAAGGTGTGGATCGTTTAGGCATCGCGCAGTATTTGTCTCGGATTGGTTTGATCCTCGATGGGAATAGCGGAACGTCATTGGCCGAAGCCAAGGCTTATTGGATGGACGATCCGGTCTGGCAGGGCGTAAGGGCTTATTGTGAGGGGACGCTGGTTGTTTCTGATTGGTTTGAGGTCGCCGTTGCACAAAATATTGTGTTTGATAACTTGCTGTGCGATTTATATTACAGCCAGCTTGACCAATGGCTGGATGAAAACCAGGCGCAGGATGTCGGCATGCTGACGGAGTTTATGCGTATTTGGTACAAAGATATTTCTCGATGGCTGGATAGCTTATTAAAATCAGTTGTCGCTGAATCAGCGGAAAATAAAGCTCAAATTGAAGACTGGATTACAGCGTGGCGCGGGAAAGCAATCGAGGCACTAAGGCCTGTTGCCGACGAAATGCTCGGTGCGGAGGCGATCGAAAAATCTACCCTGGTGCTGGATGCGCGACTGCAAAGAGCCGGTCTTTTTAAATAATCTGAAACTGAATAAAAAATAAAGGTAGGTTTATGTCAAAAGTTTATATTGTATTACAGGATACAGACGATGCTCGATACATCGTTGCCGCTTTGGAAGCGGATAATCCGGCAGCGGGAGTGGACCATCAGCCGGCGATGATTCGAGTTGAATGCGAAGGTGAATTATGGCTGAAGCGGGCGACGGTGGAAGAAAACATAGGGCGCGATTGGGACGTCCGGGAGTTGCAGCTAAGTTTGATTAGTATGGCAGGCAATCTGGATGAAGATGAAGACTATTTCCACTTGTATTGGAATGATTGAGCCGAGGATCATAAAATGACTGCTAAAAAACTTAATATGAAGGACAAGTACCGCATGTTAACGCGGGATTTGGATTGGGACTTTTCCTATCAGGATCGTAAGGAAGCATTTCCCTACGAAGAATTTGAAGGCATTAAAATTGTCGATTGGGACAAATGGGAAGACCCTTTTCGGATGACGGTAGATTCTTACTGGAAATATCAGGCCGAAAAAGAAAAGAAATTGTATGCCGTTCTCGATGCCTTTGCGCAAAATAACGGGCACTTAAATATTTCCGATCCCCGTTATGTCAATGCGGTGAAATTATTTTTGACTGCGGTGACCCCGTTGGAATACCAGGCTTATCAAGGCTTTGCCCATGTGGGTAGACAGTTTGGTGGGGTTGGCGCACGGGTTGCCTCACAGATGCAGTCGATTGATGAGTTGCGTCACGTGCAGACCCAGGTTCATGCAATGAGCCACTACAATAAATTTTTTGATGGTCTGCACTCGCCTGCACATATGCACGATCGGGTTTGGTATTTATCGGTACCGAAATCATTTTTTGAAGATGCCAGATCTGCCGGGCCATTTGAATACCTGGTTGCGGTCAGTTTTTCCTTTGAGTACGTATTAACTAATTTGTTGTTTGTACCGTTTATGTCGGGTGCGGCTTATAACGGTGATATGGCTACAGTAACGTTTGGGTTCAGTGCTCAGTCTGATGAGGCTCGGCATATGACCCTTGGCCTCGAGGTGATTAAATTTATCCTTGAACAACACGAGGACAATTTGCCTATCGTGCAAAAATGGATCGATAAGTGGTTTTGGCGAGGGAATCGTTTGTTGTCGATTGTGTCAACCATGATGGATTACATGTTGCCCAATAAAGTTATGTCGTGGAGCGAAGCCTGGGACGTTTACTTCGAAGAAGGTGGTGGTGCCTTGTTTAAAGATTTGGCGCGTTACGGTATTAAACCCCCGAAATACTCGGAACAATGCAAGATTGAAAAGCAACATATTTCGCACCAGTTATGGTGGACGTTTTATACCCATGGTTTCGCCACGGCGTTTCAAACATGGATTCCGACCGACGAAGAAATGGATTGGTTGAGTGAGAAGTATCCGGATACCTTCGATAAATATTACCGGCCGCGTTGGGAGTATGCGCGAAAAATGGAAGAGAAGGGTGAGCGTTTTTCCTTCCCGGGTTTGCCAATGCTGTGCCAGACTTGCCAAATCCCAATGGTGTTTACCGAGCAGGATGATCCTACGATGACTACCTATCGGGCTAGTGAATATAAAGACGAGCACTACAATTTTTGCTCGGACGGTTGTAAGGATATTTTTGACGACGAACCTGAGAAATATGTTCAGGCATGGCTCCCTGTTCATCAAATATTCCAGGGTAATTGCGGTGGCCCGGATTTGGACGATATCCTCAGTAAGTATTACAACTTTAACCTCGGGGCTGATAATGCCGACATGAAGGATTCTGGTGATATGCAGCGCTGGAAATCGTGGAAGGGTGTCGCGTAAATAATTTTAAATTTGATTTTGAGGTATGAATAGATGCCAGTTAAAGCATTAGATGAAAATTATGTAGGTGAAGTTAAAGATCGCGTTGAGAATTTTAACGGTAACTACATCGTTCACATGGGATGGGATCACCATTTATTATTTGCTGCGCCGCTGGCGCTATTGCTCTCGCCGGATATGCTTTTTTCTGAATTATTGGAAAAAGTAATACCGGATTCTTTTGGTGCTCATCCAGAACTTGAGACTATCGATTGGGAGGGTGTTGAGTGGCATCTCGATGGCAAGCGATTCGAGCCTGATACTAGTAAAACCTTACAGCAGTTGGGTGTGGGGCATAAATCTTCGATTCGATTTAATCCGCCCGGCTCTCTAGGTATTAACAACGCCGGTGTGTAAATGGATGCATTTAATGATTATATAATGTGACTAAAATGATAATCGAAAGTGGTCGGCGATGAAGGCGGCGGTATATTTTGGCGAACGTGATATTCGCTGTACGAGTATCCCGGATGCGACTTTGGATGTTGATCATGGTGTTTTGGTAGAGGTGTTGGCAACATCAATTTGCGGTTCTGATTTACATATGTATCGGGGCGCGATGGATGACTTTATGCTGAGTGGTAGCTCGCAAACCGGCCATGAGTTGTGTGGTCGAGTACTTGAGATCGGTAGCGCTGTTGGTAACTTTAAAAAAGGTGATCGTATTTCGATGGCCTACTCCTGTTCTTGTGGCGATTGCTATATGTGTCATGTTGGTCAAACAGCGCACTGCCTGACCACTAGTAAAGCCGTGTATGGTTTCGGTGCGCCATTTGGCGATATGAATGGCACGCACGCTGAAGCCTTAGTATTACCTCATGCCGATGCTCATGCCATGCTTCTGCCAGAGGGGATTTCAGATCAAGCGGCTTTAACACTTTCCTGTAATTTACCTGCAGCTTATATCGCCAATGAGCTGGCGAACGTGCAACCCGGTGAAACCGTGGCTCTTATTGGCGCTGGGCCTACCGGTTTAATGGCGCTGGATATTTTGTTGAGTCAAGGTGCTAGTAATGTCACAGTATTCGATCCTCTGGCCTATCGTTTAACGTTAGCGGCTAATAAGGGCGCTCATACCGTTGATTTGAGTAGCGTTGATTTGACTACCGGTGATGATCCGCTTGCTGTTGCCCTGGAAATCACTAAGGGAATCGGTTTTGATAAGGTTATCGAAATGGTGGGTTTTCGCGAGAGTTTGCGTCTTGCGATCGATATAGTGCGTCCCGGTGGTACTGTTGCAGCGCTGGGGGTATTTACCGATGCTGACTTCGAGCTACCCCTTGCCGATAGTTTTTTAAGAAATATCACGTTGCACATGAATGGTTTTGCTAGTGTGCAACCTTATATGTGGAAGTGCTTGAGATTACTCGAACGCGGAGTCATTAACTCCGACGAATATTTTACGCATCGCTATTCGTTAGATGATGTAGATAAGGCGTTTGCTGACTTCGCCGATAAGTCGGACTATATTGTTAAAACCTTGATTAAACCCTAGGAGAAAGTCATGGCTTTGATGAATCGTGAAGAATGGTACGACTTGACTAAGTTGACCAACTGGACATCGACCTACGTTGGTGAAGAAGATATTTTCCCCGAGGAAATGTCTGGCTGCCGAGGTATTCCGATGGAAGCCTGGGAGGTCTACGACGAGCCCTACAAAGTGTCCTATGACGAATATGTATGTACCCAAAGAGAAAAAGACGCCGGAGCTTACTCGGTAAAAGCGGCTTTAGAGCGAGATGCTTTTGTCGATCGTGCGGATCCCGGTTGGGTTTCGACTATGCAGCAGCACTACGGCGCAATCGCGGTAAACGAGTATGCGGCGAGTATTGCCGAAGCGCGCATGGCACGGTTTGCAAAAGCCCCGGGTAATCGCAATATGGCGATTTTCGGTATGTTGGATGAAGTTCGTCACGGGCAAATACAGTTGTATTTTCCGCACTCCAATACTAAACGCAGTCGCCAGTGGGACTGGGCGCACAAGGCGATGCACACTAATGAGTGGGCATCGATAGCCGCTCGTCACACCTTTGACGATATTATGATGGCAAGGGATTCCCTGGCTGTCTCTATTATGCTGACCTTTGCCTTCGAGACCGGCTTTACCAACATGCAGTTTCTTGGCCTTGCAGCGGATGCGGCGGAGAACGGTGATCACACCTTTGCCAGTCTGATTTCATCGATTCAAACAGATGAGTCTCGCCATGCGCAACAGGGCGGGCCCAATCTTGAAATCATGATTGCTAATGGGCATAAAGAAGAAGCGCAAAAACTGATCGATGTGGCGATCTGGCGTTCCTGGAAGTTGTTTTCGGTTTTGACTGGCCCGGCGATGGATTACTACACGCCCCTGGCACATCGAAAGCAATCATTTAAAGAGTTTATGCAGGAGTGGATTGTGGCTCAATTTGAGCGACAATTATTAGACCTTGGTCTCGACTTGCCCTGGTATTGGGATACGTTTATTAACGACATAAGTATTACCCATCACGGTATGCACATGGGAGTATGGTATTGGCGACCTACCGTGTGGTGGAATCCTGCGGCGGGTGTTTCTCCCGACGAACGCGATTGGCTTGAAGAAAAATATCCGGGTTGGAATCAGCGTTGGGGGCGTTGCTGGGATGTTATTACGGACAACATCAATGCCGGGCGGATGGAACTTACCTTTCCGGAAACCTTACCGACGGTTTGTAACATGTGCCAGTTACCGATAGTTGGTATTCCCGGAGATGACTGGGACGTAAAGGATTATCAATATGAATACGAAGGTAGGTTGTACCACTTTGGCTCCGAAGTTGATTTATGGTGTTTTAAAACTGACCCGCAACGCTATCAGCATCATATGTCTATTGTTGATCGTTTTCTTGCCGGTGAGATTCAACCCATGGACTTACATGGTGCGTTAACCTACATGGGTTTACAGCCAGGTGAAATGGGCGATGATGCCCACAATTATGCCTGGGCGGCGAAGTTTCAGAGCGAAGTTGCCTAGGTAAAACCAGAGCGAAACGGAGGATTTGGGAATGGCTTTATTTCCCCTACATTCAAATTTTCAGGGAGACTTCGTCATTAACGTAGTGGCGGTTGACGACGGTGACACCATGGATCAGGTAGCGGAAAAATGTGCCTATCATTCGGTTGGACGGCGTGTGCAAGCCCAGCCTGGGAAAGTTATGCGGGTTCGTCGTCACCAGGATCAAAGTTTATTTCCGCGTGCGATGAAGGTTTTAGAGTCAAAACTTCGTCCTACCGAAACAATCGATATCGTGTTTTTAGATGAGTAATTTTTTGACTTGATAAAGTAGGTGCGGGTGCATTACCTGGAGTGATAATGGCTTTTGAGAAACTGTGTACGGTTGATGAAGTGTGGGAAGGAGAAATGGAATCTTTTGAAACCGGTGATGGAGTCACGGTATTGATTGTGTCGATGGAAAGCGGAATTAAGGCTTACCAAGGTATGTGCCCACATCAGGAGATCGAACTGGCAGAGGGGGAGTTTGATGGCAAAGTGCTGACCTGCCGAGCCCACCTTTGGCGGTTTGATGCAGGTACTGGTGAGGGTATTAACCCCAGAGACGTTTGTCTGGCCGAGTATCCGGTTAAGCTGGATGGCGATGATATTTATGTGGATGTGGCGGGGGTAGAGCCTTTGCGTGCCCATAGTTAACCGTCCCTATTTAATGTGCAGTATTAATCTGCAGTAACAGGAAGACCAAATGACAGAATTAAAAAATGCCCATCTTAACAACAAGGTTGGGCCTGTGGTTCGGGCTGGAGAAATAGCCGTAGCAGTATGCGAGGCAGTGGTTGTAGACAATCCCGGTAAAGACATACAAATTGAAGACAAGATGGCCTATGTCAGAATTCAGGCAGACGACGAATTGATTTTAAGACGAGAAACCCTGGAAGAAATGGTCGGTCGTGAGTTCGAAATGCGAGAGCTGGAAATTAATCTAGCTTCATTCGCAGGAAAAATAGAATTCAAATCCGATTATGTACGATTTTATTTTACTAAACATTTGTAATATTTAATACGGAAGCTGGTTCGATGAGTGAAGCCCCCGAAATTCTAAAACCGTTAAAAACTTGGTCATACCTGGCTAACAAACGACGTAAGCCTAGTGAGTATGAGGTGGTATCGACCAACCTGCACACTCAAATGGAGGAGGGACGTTGGCGTCATGAAATTGGTGCAGATGTGCCAATGAGTCAATGGTACAAGCGTTACCGAGCAGAGGGGCTATTACGACATGCAGATTGGGATGCTTTTCGAGATCCCGATCAGTTGGTTTATCGTAGTTATAATTTATTGCAGGACGGGCAGGAAACGTATGTGCGCGGCTTGTTCGATCAATTTAATGAGCGCGGTCACGATCAAATGTTGGAAGCCGATTGGGTGCGAACGTTGGAGCGGTTCTACACGCCGACACGCTACCTGTTTCACGGTGTGCAAATGGCTTCCGCGTATTTACATCAAATCGCACCGGCGAGCACGATTACTAACTGCGCCTGCTTTCAGGCTGGCGATTCCCTACGTTGGGTGAGCCATACCAGTTACCGGACCCAGGAACTGGCCAATGGCTGGAATACTCAAGGCTTTAGTTTGGGTGGTTCGGAACGCAACACCTGGGAAAGCGATCCAGCGTGGCAAGGCATGCGTAAGCTGATAGAAAATATGCTTGTTAGCTACGATTGGGGTGAGAGCTTTTTTTCCATAAACCTGATCGCAAAGCCCGTTATTAATAGCGTGGTACTGGGGGGGCTTGCCAAACTCGCTCGCGAAAATAATGACATGCTGCTCGACCTGTTATGTCAGGCTCAATTAAGGGACGCGGAGCGCCATTTACGTTGGACTCGAGCGCTGGTGGAAATGGCCTTGCTCGAGCCTGCCAACCGAGACGTATTAACATCCTGGAAAAACAAGTGGATGCCCCTGGCGGAAGAGGCGGCGAGCTCCTTTGGTGATGCCTTGGGGCCAGGTTTAAGCGAGAGCTGCCTTCAGGATCTCGGGACATTGCATGCAAGTTTGGGTATTTGAGGTAGGCATTCACCGACCTGTGTAGTCAGCGCTAGTTGTAGTTATTGGAGAGTAGTGAAATATGAGTTACCAGGTCACTATCGAACCTACGGGTGATATTGTTTCAGTGGAGGAGGGGCAAACCATTCTCGACGCAGCGTTGCGTCAAGGCGTATGGTTGCCCTTTGCCTGTGGCCACGGTACTTGTGCAACGTGCAAGGTGGAGTTGCTCGAAGGTGATGTTGATATCGGTATGGCATCGTCATTCGCATTGATGGATGTAGAGCGGGATGAAGGCAAAATACTGGCCTGCTGTGCTATCCCGGAAAGCGATGTAATCATTGAAGCGGATATCGATGTTGATCCCGATTTTTTGGGTCTTCTGGTGGAGGACTTTAAGGCCACGGTGGTTGGTATCGAATCGCTGTCGCCAACCATTAAAGGTCTGCAATTGGAATTGGATCGGGACATCGCTTTTCAAGCGGGACAGTATATTAACCTTGATATTCCCGATATTGAGGGTTCCCGCGCTTTTTCTATCGCTAATCCATCCAGTGAAAAACGCGTGCTTGAATTACATGTGCGCATGATTCCAGAGGGCCTGGCAACTACCTATATTCATCAAACCCTACAGGTGGGCGACGAGCTCAAATTGTCCGGCCCTTACGGACAATTCTTTGTTCGTAAGTCAGATCCTCAGGATATTATATTTATCGCCGGTGGCTCAGGTCTGTCTAGTCCCGAGTCAATGGTTATTGATATGCTTGAGCAGGATGATACGCGTAATATTCACCTGTTTCAGGGAGCGCGCAACGTTGGCGAGCTGTATCATCGAGAGCGCTTTGAGCAGCTGGCACGCGCGCATAACAATTTTACCTATACCCCGGCACTTAACGAACCGGAGCCGGAAGATGACTGGCAAGGGTTTGTGGGCTTTGTTCACGAAGCGGCCGTGGCGCACTTTGATGGTAAATTTGCTGGCCACAAGGCCTATTTATGTGGTCCGCCGCCGATGATTGATGCCGCTATTACCGCATTAATGCAGGGTAGATTATTTGAACGCGATATCCATATGGAGCGATTTTTAACTGCCGCCGATGGCGCTGTGGCGGTACAAAGAAGCGCATTATTTAAACGCATTTAATCGACAGGCTGATTGCCGTAGACAAGTGAATGGATGTGAATGGATAGGAGAGGTTTGATTTTTAGTGGAGAGCTATAAGGTAACGATTGTTGATTCCGATGAAAGTTACATCTGCGACAGCACTCAGAATTTACTCAAGGGCATGGTGCAGCTGGGCCGCAAGGGCATTCCGGTGGGTTGTCGCGGCGGTGGCTGTGGCGTCTGTAAGGTTCAGGTTCTGAGTGGGACTTATACCAGTAAACGCATGAGCCGAGAGCACGTCAGTGTCGAGGACGAAGCCGAGGGCAGGGTGCTGGCCTGTCGTACCTGGCCGACCTCAAGTATCGAGTTACAGGTTGTGGGTCAATTACAGCGGGCGGTTACTCGATAGCGCTTACTTGATAACGCTTAGCTGATAACTCTTACCTGGGAAGGCAAGCGCTGATAGAATCGGGGAGGAAAGTAGCGTTGATACCGCGCATATGAATAATGTGTGATTATGCCGCGGTGAGCTAACACGTGAAAAATGCATTAAAATTGATCTAATAAATATTAATTCAGTCAGTGAATAAATAGGAGTAAAGAGTTATGTCGATGACAGGGGTATTGCGTCCGGGCCACGTACAGTTGCGAGTGCTGGATCTCGAAGAGGCCGTGGTTCACTACCGCGATTATATGGGTTTGATTGAAACCCATCGGGATGATCAGGGCCGGGTTTACTTCAAAGGCTGGGATGAGCAGGACTGGTTCTCGGTGGTGCTCCGCGAGGCGGACGACGCCGGTATGGATCATATGGCCTTTAAAGTGCTCGACGAAGAGACGCTGTGGCGCTTGCAGTCGGACCTAAAGAAATTTGGTTGTGATGTTGAGCGCATCCCTGAGGGTGAGCTGGATCACTGTGGCGAGCGAGTGCGCTTTGTGGCGCCGACCGGCCATGTATTCGAGTTGTACGCCAATAAAGATCACCACGGCAATGGTATTCCCACCACCAACCCGGCACCCTGGCCCGAAGGTTTGAAGGGTATGCAGGCCGTGCGTTTCGACCACTGCCTGGTATACGGTGAAGATTTAGATGCCTCGGTGAAGTTGTTTACCGAGGTATTAGGTTTTCAGCTTACCGAGCAAATTGTCGATGGCGACTTGCAGTTAGCGGCATTTCTGACCTGCTCTATGAAGGCCCACGACGTCGCCTTTATCCGCCAGGAAGGGCCAGGTAAGCTACACCACGCGTCTTTTCTGCTCAAAACCTGGGAAGAGGTGTTGCGTGCTGCGGATATTATTTCAATGAAAGACATTGCGATTGATATCGGCCCCACCCGGCATGGCTTAACCCGAGGCCAGACCATCTATTTCTTTGATCCCTCTGGCAATCGCAACGAAGTATTTGCCGAAGACAGCCATGTCTATCCGGATACTCCGGTATTGACCTGGACAGCAGACAATATCGGCCAGGCGATTTTCTATCACTCGCGGGAGCTTAATGAACGCTTTATGGGCGTGACGACCGGGGCCTGATGTTAGTGGCTGGTATTAGTGCTTGGGATAGATTTGATGGATGACAAATCGGGTTCTAGATCAACTAGTTAATAGTTGATCTAGAACCCGAGTCAAATACCGCTTAAGTAGGGAGCTTGTTTGTAGGCGTAATTGACCATCTTGATTTCTGGCACTAAACTGCATTAAAAAACAATATATTACAGGGCTTTCCTAAAGTAAATACGAGAATTGCTTGGTGCGCACGCGATTGCTTTGGGGCGTGCAACGCATTACAATTTGCGGAAAGCTGGAATACGAGTCGTTGCCAGGTTTCTACACTTGGCAGCAAAATACTGGAACCATAATACGTGAAAGAATTTAAACACTTTATCAACGGCGAGTTCGTTACTTCTGCCCTTACCTTCGAGAACCGCTGTCCTGCCGACAATAGCCTTATCGGTACGATCTACGAAGCGGGTAAAGAGGAAGTCGATGGGGCCGTAAGAGCCGCCAAAGCCGCCATGAAAGGCCCCTGGGGCAAGTTGTCGGTTAATGCTCGTGTCGAACTACTGTACAAGGTCGCCGACCGTATTAACGAGCGTTTCGAAGATTTTGTTGAAGCCGAAGCTCGAGATACCGGCAAGCCCAAATCCCTGGCGCGACATATCGATGTGCCTCGCGGTGCGGCCAATTTCAAAGTTTTTGCCGATATGATCAAGAACGAGCCCACCGAGGCCTTCCGTTTTGAAGGCCCCGATGGTGTACAGGCGACCAACATTGCCCATCGCACCGCCAAAGGCGTGATTGCGGTTATTAGCCCCTGGAATTTCCCTTTACTCCTGACTACCTGGAAAGTTGGCCCGGCACTGGCCTGTGGTAATACGGTCATTGTTAAACCCTCGGAAGAAACGCCCGCCACCACCACCTTGCTGGGTGAGGTGATGAACGAATGTGGCGTGCCCCCCGGTGTCTTTAACGTGGTACACGGCTTTGGGCCGGATTCTGCCGGAGAGTTTTTAACCACGCATCCTGATGTCGATGCCATTACCTTTACGGGCGAAACCCGTACCGGCGAAGCTATTATGAAGGCGGCGTCCGTAGGCTTGCGGGATATCTCTTTGGAGTGCGGCGGTAAAAATCCAGCGATTGTGTTTGCCGATTGCGATTTGGAAAAAGCCGTAGCCGGCACCATGCGCTCGGTGTTCGTGAACTGCGGGCAGGTGTGTTTGGCGACTGAGCGCGTCTATGTCGAACGTCCCGTTTTTGATGCCTTTGTCGAGAAACTGGCAGCGGCGGCGAGCAAGATTAAACTCGGCGCCCCCGATGATGCCGATGCCAATATGGGCTGTTTGATTAGTAAAGAGCATCAGCAAAAAGTTTTAAGCTACTACCAACTCGCGGTAGAGGAAGGCGCAACCGTAGTACTTGGCGGCGGCGTGCCCAAAATGGCGGCTGGTTTGGAGGAGGGCGCGTGGGTTGAGCCGACTATTTGGACCGGCCTGCCCGATGATGCCCGCGTGGTGATGGAAGAAGTGTTCGGCCCCTGCTGTCATATCCGCCCCTTCGATACCGAGGAAGAAGTGCTTGAGCTAGCCAACAACACCCACTATGGTTTGGGTGCGTCGGTATGGACGGAAAACACTTCGCGAGCGATTCGCGTGTCCGAGCAATTAGAAGTGGGTTTGGTCTGGGTAAATTGCTGGTTCCTGCGGGATCTACGCACGCCCTTTGGTGGCGCCAAGCAGTCCGGTATTGGTCGTGAGGGTGGCGTACACTCGTTGGAATTTTATACCGAGTTAAAAAATATTTGTATTCAACTTTAAGAGCTTCGTAATCACGGGGCTATACCGGGGAACCCATGGATAAAAAACTAATTACTGCTTGTGGCGATGAATTATACGAAGCGATGGTCAATCGTGAAACGGTCGCGCCGCTAACGGATCGTTACAGCGATATTACGATTGACGATTCCTATCATATTTCCCTGCGTATGCTCGACCGTCGTGTCGAGGCGGGGGCAAAAATTATTGGTAAAAAAATCGGTGTGACCAGTAAAGCGGTAATGAACATGTTGGGTGTGTACCAACCTGACTTTGGTTACCTCACTGACGATATGGTCTACGCTAGCGGCACCGAAGTGCCAATTTCAGAACGACTAATTCAACCTCGTGCTGAAGGTGAGATAGCGTTTATTTTAAAACGCGATTTGTGTGGGCCTGGGGTCACCAACGCCGATGTGATTCGCGCCACCGAGTGTGTTTTACCGTGTTTCGAAATTGTCGATTCTCGTGTTCACGACTGGAAAATTAAAATTCAGGATACTGTGGCTGACAATGCCTCTTGTGGTTTATTTGTACTGGGCGATAGCGCAGTTGACCCTCGTAAGGTCGACCTGACTACTTGCGGCATGGTGGTGGAAAAAAATGGTGCCATTCTCAGTACGGGTGCTGGTGCAGCGGCACTGGGTTCGCCGGTAAATTGCGTGGCCTGGCTGGCTAACACTCTGGGCGAGTTTGGTATTACCTTAAAAGCTGGTGAGGTCATTTTATCTGGCTCACTGGTGCCATTGGAGCCGGTAGTGGCTGGAGATTTTATGCGCGTTGATATCGGCGGGATTGGTTCCGCCTCGGTGCGCTTTGTTTAGTCTGATTAAAAAATTTAGCACGCTTTAAATATCGTATTGAGGTTCTGTTATGAGTAAAAAATTAAAAGCGGCCATTATTGGCCCCGGTAATATTGGCACCGACTTGCTGATGAAAGCCATGCGCAGCGACTGGATTGAGCCCGTGTGGATGGTAGGCGTCGATCCTGAATCGGAAGGGCTGAAACGCGCCAAAGAATTTGGTATGAAAACTACAGCCGAAGGCGTGGATGGCATGTTGGCCCATGTTGTCGAAGACGATATCCGTATCGCCTTTGATGCCACCTCGGCCTATGTACATGCTGAAAATAGCAGCAAGCTCAATGCCCTTGGCGTGGTGATGATCGATCTCACGCCCGCGGCGATCGGTCCGTTTTGTATTCCGCCAGTGAACCTTAAAACCCACGCCCAGAAGCTGGAAATGAACGTCAATATGGTGACCTGTGGTGGTCAGGCCACTATCCCCATGGTGGCGGCAATATCTTCGGTGCAAGAGGTTGCTTACGGTGAGATTATTGCGACGGCGGCCTCTAAGTCTGTTGGTCCCGGAACGCGAATGAACATCGATGAATTTACCCGCACTACTTCTGCGGGCGTCGAGCAAGTCGGTGGGGCTAAAAAAGGTAAGGCGATTATTATTATTAATCCGGCGGAACCGCCCATGATTATGCGCGATACCGTTCATTGTTTAACGGAAGACGAGCCCGACCAGGACGCGATTACAAAATCAATACTGGCGATGGTTGAAGAAGTTAAAAAATATGTTCCCGGTTATCGCCTGGTGAATGGCCCGATCTTTGACGGCAAGCGGGTCTCTATCTTTTTAGAAGTGGAAGGTTTGGGCGATTTTCTACCCAAATACGCGGGTAATCTTGACATTATGACGGCTGCTGCTTTACGCACGGCGGAAATGTTTGCCGAAGAAGCCGCGAGCGGTACGATTGAATTACCGGCGCGTGCGGCCTAAGGAATAAGAGGAAAAGATGATGAATTTAAAAGGTAGAAAAATTACCGTACACGATATGAGTTTGCGGGATGGCATGCACGCGAAGCAGCATCAAATTAGTATCGAAGAAATGAAAAGCGTTTCTCAAGGTTTGGATGACGCGGGTGTACCACTGATCGAAGTCACTCACGGCGATGGCCTGGGTGGTGCTTCGGTGAACTGGGGGTTTCCTGCGGCCAGCGATGAAGAATATTTGCGCGCGGTGATTCCAGGCTTAAAAAATGCCAAAGTATCGGCACTTTTATTGCCGGGGGTAGGCACAGTTGATCACCTGCGCATGGCGGCAGATTGCGGCATCAATACCATTCGTGTGGCGACGCATTGCACCGAAGCGGATGTGTCCTTACAGCACATTAAGCTCGGTCGCGAAATGGGTTTGGATACCGTGGGCTTTTTGATGATGGCCCACATGATTGAGCCGGAAGAGATTTTGGTGCAAGCCAAGTTAATGGAATCCTACGGCGCCAATTGTCTCTACGTGACCGATTCCGCTGGCTACATGTTGCCAGATGACGTGAGTTCGCGAATCAAAATACTGCGAGATAATCTCTTACCAGAAACCGAGTTGGGTTTTCACGGGCATCACAATTTAGCGATGGGTGTGGCGAATTCCCTGGCTGCCGTTGAAGCCGGAGCTAACCGCATTGATTGCGCCTGTGGCGGTATGGGTGCGGGTGCTGGTAATACGCCGATGGAAGTTTTCGTTGCCGTGTGTGATCGTATGGGTATAGAAACCGGTGTTGATGTCTTCAAAATTTCCGACGTAGCCGAAGATCTTGTCACACCGATGCTGGATTTCCCGGTGCGCATCGATCGTAATTCGCTGACTCTGGGTTATGCCGGTGTGTATTCTTCGTTTTTATTATTCGCCAAACGGGCGGAAGAAAATTACGGCATTCCCGCTCGCGACTTACTGCTCGAAATGGGACGTCGTAAAATGGTCGGTGGTCAGGAAGATATGATCGAAGATATTGCCTTGACCATGGCGAAAGAACGTAAAGCCGCAAATGAAAGGAAAGCATCCTGATGGCAAACCCAAAAAAAATGACCGAACAGCAAATTGCTGAAGTAGCAGAGCTGCTGGAAAACGCCGAGCTCAATGCTCAGGACGTGGTTAAGGTAACCGATAAATATCCCGATATGAGTTTTAGCGAAGCCCTCGACGTGCAGTGGGCGATTCGCGCGCGCAAAGAAGCTCGCGGTACGCGTATCGTCGGTATGAAAATGGGTTTAACCTCCTGGGCGAAAATGGCGCAGATGGGTGTGGATAAACCTTGCTATGGTTTTCTCGCC
This sequence comes from Porticoccaceae bacterium, assembly GCA_036961295.1. Lineage (GTDB taxonomy): Bacteria > Pseudomonadota > Gammaproteobacteria > Pseudomonadales > Porticoccaceae > JAGPUQ01. The sequence goes on from JBALVX010000001.1 coordinate 596,643, forward strand.
GATTATTTCAGTGTGCCTCAGGGCGGCGAAATAAAGATGGAAGAATTGATTCACCCCAAGGTAGAAGCAGAAATTGCTTTTATGATGGATAAAGAGCTGTCTGGCCCCGGCTGTCATGTCGGTGACGTATTAGCGGCGACGGATTTTATTGTGCCCGCAGTAGAAATTATTGATTCCCGCTATGAAAATTTTAAATTCGATTTGCCCAGCGTAATCGCCGATAACTCCTCGTCTTGCCGTTTTGTGATCGGTGGTCGTCCATTACCCGTTGATAGCATTGATATGCGTACCACCGGTGTGGTGATGGAAAAAAATGGTGTCGTAGTTGAATTAGGCGCTGGTGCAGCGGTATTGGGTAATCCCGCTGCAAGTGTGGCGATGTTGGTGAATATGTTGGCCGAGCGCGGTGAAGTATTGCCAGCCGGTAGCTTTGTGATGACCGGCGGTATTACTGCCGCGGTTGCCGTCGAAGCGGGAGATTCTATTGTGGTGCGTTATCAGCACCTCGGCGATGTAACCATGAAGTTTGTCTAGAGTTTGAACGCGATTAAATCTAGAAAAAAAGCCGAGACGGGTTTAAGTTGTCTCGGCTTTTGACTTTCCGGCAACACCAAAATGCTCTGGTGGTATTTCTCGTAGAATGACCCGCACCGCTTGGCGGGGCGCATCGACGGCGCGAATGGCGGCATCGGTTAATTCAGCGATAAGATTCGCTTTTTGTTCCTTGCTGCGGCCTTCGAGCATGGTGACTTCGATAATAGGCATCGTATTTCCTCAGTAGTGTTTGCCTGTGCGATTCTAAAACCGCTTATTTGATATTTGAATTAACTAGTTTCTATTAAGCCTTGGACAGCAAAGCCAGGACCGCTTGCCGACCGGCCTCGGCGCACTCCATATCCTGTTCCTCGGTAGCACCAGATACACCGATTCCGCCGATCATCATATCACCGTCGTGTATTGGGAAGCCGCCGCCGAACAGCACGCAGTCGTCGCGGCGGATCAGGCCCAGCTCAAGGGCGCGATTATCTTTTATCGCGCTGTATAACTCGTGGGGCGCCGCACCAAAACCCGCTGCGGTTTTGGCTTTATCGATGGCGATACTCACCGAGTAGGTAAAGGATTCCGGCATGCGTAGAAACGCACACAATATGCCGCTGGAATCGACCACGGCAGCGTTAATGGACACGCCGATTTTTTCACCGTGAGCTATGGCGGCGGACACCGCAGTATGGGCAGCGCTGGCGGAAATAACTCGTTTTTCAATAGAAATCGACGACATGGTAGCTAGATCCTTGGTTATAATAACGGTGAGTTTTTAGCGATTTAACGAGATAGACTTAACAATATAGATTATCGATATAGGCTCTCGATATAGTAAATCCCTTAAAATACATTTGCCAGAGAAATAAACAACTTTCCTGAACTCAGGAAAATGCGGTAAAGCGGCTATATTGGGAAATTTTTAAAAGGTAAGCAGTAGAAATATGTCCGAATTAAAATCGAAGTTAAAGTCGAAGCTACGTTTAAGTGTACTGGACCAATCTCCGGTACACGACGACCAGGCAGAATCATCGGGTGTGCGAACCACCGTCGCGCTGGCAAAAGCCTGCGATAAGCTGGGTTACTACCGCTACTGGTTAGCCGAGCACCACGGGACACCGGGCTACGCCGGTCCTTGTCCGGAGATTATGATCAGCAATGTGGCTCACGCGACCGAAAATATTCGCGTTGGCAGTGGCGGGGTAATGTTGCCCCATTACAGCGCGTTTAAAGTAGCTGAAACGTTTAAAATGCTCGAAGCCTCTCACCCCGGGCGCATTGACGTGGGTGTAGGACGTGCGCCGGGCGGCGATATGCTGGTGTCCCAGGCACTTTCCGCGCCGCGGCAGACAATCCCCTCGGAATATTACCCCCAGCAAACCCAGGATTTAATCGGTTTTCTGAATAACGCTTTACCGGAAGGCCACCCTTATCAGCAGGTTATTACTGTGCCCAGGGATGTCGGTGCACCGCCGGTGTGGATGTTGGGCTCTGGCGATGGTAGTGCCGGTGTTGCGGGCATGTTGGGCGCGGGTTTTGTGTTGGCTTTGTTTATTGGTACGCACGACCGCTCGCCCCAAATTATTCAGCAGTACCGGGATGCCTTTCAGCCGAATGTCGCTCGGGATAAATCGGAGGCAATGATAGCAGTGGCGGCGATTTGTGCGGAAACCGAAGAGGAAGCCATTCGCGCGGCTAGTAGTCATGTCTACTGGAAAGTTCAGGCCTTCCGCCACGGCAAGGTTGACTCGTTTTATTCACCGGACGAGGTGCTTGAGAAAAAGCAACAGCTATCTCAGTCCGATCAGGCCTATTACGACGAAACCCTGGAAACCATGATAGTAGGCACGCCGGAGCAGTGCCGAGAACAGTTGGAAGCATTGGCTGAAGAATATCAGGTCGATGAACTAATGATCGTGTGTGTCACCCATTCGTTTCAAACGCGAATGGAATCTTATACACTCTTAGCAAAGCAGTTTGCCTTATCACCCCAGTCTGACTTAACCGAATCCAGTGGAGAAAAATAATGAGCGCCAATCCAGAAATTGCCAACAGTATTCAAACCGGTGCCTTTAAAACTAATTATCACGATGTGGGCGAGGGCGCGCCGGTATTTTTAATTCACGGCTCCGGGCCAGGTGTTACCGCCTGGGCTAACTGGCGGCTGGTGATTCCGGAATTAGCGAAACAGTTTCGTGTGATTGCGCCGGATATGGCGGGTTTTGGTTTTACCGAACGCGTTGATGGTTACGAGTACACCATGGAAAACTGGGTGCAACATGCCGTCGATTTGATGGACGCTTTGGGGCTTGAGAAGGTCGATTTAGTGGGCAATTCCTTTGGTGGCGCTCTGTCGGTTGCGCTGGCCATTAAACACCCCGAGCGGGTTAATCGCCTGGTACTGATGGGTGCCGCCGGTGTTTCCTTTGAGCTAACTGGTCCTTTGGATGCAGCCTGGGGTTACGAGCCGTCATTCGAAAATATGCGGACAATGATGGATTATTTTGCCTACGATCGCGGTTTAGTGAGCGATGAGTTAGCACAGTTGCGCTACGAAGCGAGTATTCAACCGGGTTTTCAGGAAACTTTCAGTCAAATGTTTCCGGCTCCCCGTCAACAATGTATTGAAGCACTTGCCAGCGATCCGGAAGATATTAAAAATCTACCCCACGAAACCTTGATTATTCACGGACGTGAAGATGTGGTGGTGCCGCCGATTACCTCGAAAACTTTTTTTGAATTGATTCCCAGATCCCAACTGCATATGTTCGGCCAGTGTGGGCACTGGACACAGATCGAGCAGAACGCTCGCTTTAATCAATTGGTGATTAATTTCTTTAACGAAGGGGGATAGCGGTTACGTCGATAAACTTCCTAAACGCCGATTATCGGCGTTTAGGAGGAGCTTGTGTATACGGGTTGGATAGGGCTTTAAAGCCCTTTTATAAGTTGTCTAACTGTATTGTTAGAGGTATACGTTCAAACTTTTGTTCATGAAAATATTTTGATCGAGAATGATTTTTCGTTTAGCTATTTTTAACGCGCCATTGACTCGGCGCAGCAGGTCTTCGCGATGGCCTATCATCGTGTGCTCCTCGTCTTCATTCATATTGCGGTGCACAGTGGTTAACGAATAAACCTTAAATTCATTGGGGTTGTCGGTCAATTCAACTTCAATATTGGTCACCACATGAGCGGCACGGGTGGCGGGGTCTTCCGACCAACAGGTGCCGGTTTCAGTGCGTAGTACCCGCTTCTTTAGATCTTCCAGTGTATCGTTGTAATAGGAGGTATCGAAAATAGTCGGCTCCTTTTCATTCTTACGGTAACGCTGGTAACGATACGGCATCCAGTAGTGAACATCGTCAGTCAAAGTGTCCAGCCAGTCGCGAAATTTTTCGTTGTCGTGTAGACGCGCTTCGCGGTAGAGGAACTGCTGAACTTCGTTAATCAGCTCCAGAGAAGGGTTTTCCATAGTTGTTTCGGAGATTTTTTGTGCTTGACTCATGGTTTTGTCTCTTAGCAGGTTGCCTGGCCGGTATAGCGGGGCGTATAGCGAGTGGGGACATCATCCCAGCTATTGGCGTTCATCAAATCTACCCAACGCTGATAAAAGTGGCGCTGATTAGCATCGTTGAACTGCCCTGCATAAATAATTCCGGGCAGTTCTTCATGTTCGATACGGCGATTAATACCACAACCATAATGTAGTTTCTCCTGCCGGGTCAGATAACCTTTATTGACGTTGGTGTTACCTTCCCAGTTCTCGCCGTCATCCATTTCCAATACCCCTCCGGGGTTGAACGTTTGCATGCAGCCAATATTGATTTCCTGTTTGATCTCGTCAGGCATATTTTTATTGACGATGGTCCAGGTGCGTAATTCTAGTTTTCTAGGTCCGCGGGGCAGCCATACACGGAAAGTCTGGATGCCGGGCAGGAACGAACAGTTGGGGAACATGGAAACCGATGCAAGGGAACCATAGATTTTTGAACGCATTTCACCCAGGCGTTCTTTTATTTTTGGCCGTAGTTCGTTTTCCAGATATTCGGTCCATTTGGGTCGCCCCAGAATAATTACATCGGCCAGGCTGTCGGTGCCGAACTCCCAGCCGTGACCGTTAACGCTGGCGTGATAGGAATCCTCAGTTACCGCCGGACCGAAACCCTCGCCATTATTCATAGCCTTAAGACCTGAGTCGTGATTCCACAGGGCGTGGTAAGCATCGCCAACAAAGTTTTCAACGCCAAATTTCCAGTTGGAATTGATGTAGGATTTAATCCCGCCGCCAATAAATTCGGTGCCGCCACCATCGTTGTCGAGCATCATGTCTAGATACCAGCGGAAGTCGCCAAGCCACTCCTCCAGCGACGGCGCGTCCTCGTCAAATGTGGCAAAGATCAAACCTTTGTAAGTATCGACACGGGCCTGCCTGGGACCCCATTGGGTTTTGATGATGTCGCCTTCGTCGTAAACGTGTTCGTTGGCTAGCGCGCCCAGCGAACCATCAATGGAGAAGCTCCAGCCATGATAATTACAGGTAAAAGAACGGGTATTACCTTCGTCGGCATAGCAAAATTTATTACCGCGATGTGGGCAGGAGTTTAGGAATACCTTTACGGTACCATCTTTTTGCCGTGCCACGATGACACCGTCCTCGCCCATATAGGTGGTATAAAAATCGTTGGCCTCAGGTAGCATTGAGTCGTGAGCAACAAACTGCCAGGCTTTGGCAAATATTTGTTTTAACTCCTGTTCGTAGATGGCTTGTTCCCAAAAAATACGCCGGTCAACCCAACCTTCTTTGGTGTTTAGGTACTGGTTAAAATCCTCTGAGTATGGGTCTGGCATTTTAGTGTTCATTACTTTGCAATCTCGCGTGAGCTTGTGGGAACAAGGCCTACGTCGGGACACCTGGTGCGTCGAAATCCTTAGCGAAATTTTGAGCACTATCACCGTAGACGTATCGTAAACGTTCAGCTGATTGTAGGGGGCGGCGCAATGAAAAAAATTGATATAAATCAATTTTTAGTCAGAACATGATTAATTGAACACTTGTTTTACGTGCCAAATTTAGGAGGGCTTTGGGGGGAGCTTTAAAAGGCGTGAGCTAGAAATCAATCTGCAGTTGACTGACAAAGGCTTCGTGATCGAACTGTCCGGGCGATAAGTTTTTGTCGACATCGTAGATGATAAATTCGTTAAGTAGTCGCACATTGCGCCCCAGTATCCAGGTCAATATAAAGTGGTAGGCCTCGCCTTTATCCATACCTCGGGCGACTTCGTCGTTAGAGCGTCCGGTTAAAGTACGCAAAAAACGGGTTCGCGAAGGATGCTCGTTATCCACACTTTGATACTGGAAACCGAGGGCCCAGCCGGTATCGCCTTTCAAGGGGAAAGTACGACTTAAGCCTAGCGTGAGTGCATAAGAATCTAGCTCGTCTGTCGCTATGCCCGCGGTATTGATGAGTAAACCCTGGCTCGATTCGGATACAAACCGAGTCCACGATCCCCAGCCGAACCAGTGGTGGTATTGCACGTCGCCAAATACACCGAACCATTCGTTATCCATATCCACCGTTTGCACGGAGGTGTCCAGCGTACCGCTGTCGTTCGATTGCGCGTAGGAAACACCAATACCGTAGGTCGCACCCCGGTCGGATAATTGATATTCGTCGGGGTAAGGGGAAACTCCTGTTGGGCGTAAGCCCAAACCCACCGCATATAACATTTCGTTGTTGTCGTTATTCAGCGATAAATCCGGAGCGTTAAAAATACCTAAACCGTAATGTAAACGATTGCCGAATAAGCCCTGGCTAGTCACTTCCGGTTTGCCCAAATCACCTCGCCTCAGGCTAATACCACGGGCGCGTCCGGCAGCACCGGGACTCAGATATTCGGAAAATTTTCGTTCGACGCTGGCGCCCCATTGCGGTGGCCGGGTGTAGGCGGGCACAAACTGCTGACCAACGGTGATGGTGCCAATACTGTCGTCGAGGTGTTCAAAGCGCACCCAGGCATCTAGCAAGTTTTCTGCGTTGGCGAGTCCGGCGACCTGGTTGGCCGCCTCGTATTGGGTACGGAACGCAATTTTATCTGCGACGTACCCTTTCAATCCCATGCGGGCTCGACGCAGGGTAAAGCTATTAGTGCCTTCCAAACCATTTTCCGCAGCGATATAGGTGTAGCGGGGTTGCAGCCGTCCCCAGACTTTAAAGGCCGGCAGTTCGGGGCTTGCAATGCGTTGTTTGATTGCAGCGAGTACGGTTTTCTGAGTGGTGACCGTACCGTTTTGCGGCAGCGCTTCGGAATGTTGCGCCTGTATTGGCTGCTCTTGTATGTGTTGCGCGGTGTGTTGTCGCTCGGCTTCTCGGGCGCGAGCTTTAATGGCATCGACCTCCGTTTGTGTGAGCAAGCCCTTGTCACTTAAGGCGTCGAGTACCGCATCCACATAGGTATTGTCGGCATGTACGGTAGAACATACGTTGAGAGTGATAAACAATATTGCGGCAAGATAACTTGGTTTCACCAGTCAGATTCCCGAATGATTTCTTAGAGTTTTTGAGGACAGACTCAATACTAATGGGCATTTTCAACGGTGTACACAGAAACAAATTACACTCAAAAAAAATTTCCAAAGGTTTTATTGGAAAAATAACTTTTGTCCAATGGCATATTGCTGTTTCTGTAGATTTTTATAGGAACCTTCTGTGGTTGAATATAGGTCGTTTTATCAGCGTGGCAATCAACAATTTTTGCGCAATCGAGGGCGCCCGGTTTATAGTAACCGTGTAGTCATTATTTTTATGACAACCCACTTACTTATAACATTTTGGTCTTTAAGGCTCGAATAGGATTGCACTATAATCAATGCCATGCATCAATTGCATAATTGATATAACGATAAGTAATAGATAATAAGCTAATACATTAAAGAGGAGAGAAGGGATGAAGAACAGCTCTAGTCAGGGCATAAGCGCGGTTTGGCTGATTTTTGCCTGGTTGATTGTGTTTGCAGCACCGGCGTCGGCATTTAATTTCAAAGTTGCCGGTGTTAAAGGCGCGCTTGATACCGATTTAACCTACGGGTTGCAGTACCGAACTGAAGATGCGGCTGCCGAGAATACCAGTGCTTACGGTAATCGGGAGCTCTATCCTGATCGTGGCGATATCTTTAGTAATCAGGTGCGCGCCTCGGTGACTCTTGCTCTGGAGTTTGGCGAGAATTATGGTGCACTCATTCGAGGTAACTCTTTTTTCGACTTCGAAGCCAACGACGCAGATTTACGCGGCAAGGCCAAAGATGAGCTGGAGAGTCAGAACAACCTGACGGATGCCTATGTTTATGGTTATTTCGGCGACAACCAGCAAGTGACGGTTAGGCTCGGCAAACAGGTGATCAGCTGGGGTGAGAACACCTTTCTTCAGGGCTCTTTAAACGATATCAACACGGTCAACCTGAGCAGCCTGCGCCAACCCGGGCGGCAATTAAAAGATGCTTTTGTGGGCACTAACGCGTTTTATGTGACCTACAATTTCCTCGAAAACTGGACGCTTGAAGGTTTCTATCTGCTCGACTTTGATCCCGTTGAGCTCGACCCGATGGGCAGTGTCTGGGCTACCCTCGACGGCGCGGCCATTGGCGGTGGTAAGGATAAGGATGGGGATGGCGTATTGGATGGCAGTTGTGTATCCATCGATGGCAGACCCTGTGATTTATTTGGCGGTGGTTTGACTCGCATTAGCGATAACCAGGCCAGTAAGGGTGGGCAATTTGGTCTCGCTTTACGTCGCTTTATCCCCGGTTTATTTAATGGCACTGAGGTGGCTTTCTATTATCAGAACCTGCATGACCACGGGCCGATTGTGTCTGGCTATCAGGGCACCGGCCAATATTTTCTCGACTATGCCGAAGATATTGAGCGTTATGGCGCTTCCTTCAATACCAATATCGGTGGTTGGGCCATGGGCGGCGAATATTCGTTTCGCAACGGAGCGCCGATGCAGTTGACCTCACCGCTAGTCGCGAGTTTGAATATTCCGCCAAATCAAGGTCCGGGCCTGGGTAGTTATCAGAAAGGCTTTATAGAGCTTAACCGCCACCAGGTGCAGTTTACCTTTCAGCGCGTCTGGGGCGTAGTACATGCCATTGGTGCGGATGGCAGCATGACGCTGGCCGAGGTGGCCTATGGCTGGATTGATAATTTGCCAGCGGATAAAACCAATCTTTTCGAAGTTTACGCTGGGCCGAATAAGGTTGGTGATGTCACAAATAACTTTACCACCTTCCAAATTTTGCAAAATGTAAGCTACAACGCGGCACTGTTTAATTTAATTGAAGTCAGTCCCTTCATTGCCTATAAATGGGATATCGATGGCTTCTCCCAAGAACTCGGTGCGGGTAAATTGTTTGTTGAAGACCGCCAGGCACTCACGCTGGGTGTTAATTTCGGTTATCAGGGTGGACGCTACAAGGGTGGCATTAGCTGGACCACTTTTTCTGGTCGCAACAACGAACGTAATGCTGCGGGCGGGCGCTTAAATGGCCGGATCGACCGGGACTTCGTGGCCATTAGTATCGGTGCATCGTTCTAATTGCTGGTAATTTGAGTTAACTAGCCAATAAATAATGAATTTGAAAATCGGAGAATAAATATGAAGGCGGTATTCTTTTTGAAATATCTATTAGCCAGCGCTGCCGTCGGTATCGCAGCTATGGTTTATCCTGCATTGGCCGAAATGACTGATGCGGAACTCGCTGAAATCGGTATTGAAAATACTAAATATACCCCGGTTGGTGCGTTGCGCGCGGGCAATGCTGAGGGCACTATTCCCGCCTGGTCGAGTACACCGATACCGGTACCTGCCGGTCGCGTAGAAGGTACCTGGCCGGATCCATTTGCCGATGAAAAACCTCTGTTCACTATTACTGCTGATAATTACACCCAGCACCAGGATAAATTGACTGCCGGGCAAATCGGTATGTTTAAACAGTATCCCGAAACCTTTCGTATGCATATTTATCCAACGCACCGGACTGCCGTGGCGGACAAGTGGGTGTACGAGGCGACATTAAAGCAGGCGAAGGGGATAAAACTGTGTCCTGAGACCGCCAGTGATGGAATTGTTTGTCTTGCGGATCAAATCCCCGGTGGTGGAGTGCCATTTCCACGGCCTAAAAATGCTTTTGAAGCGGGCTGGAACCATTTTCTTGGCTGGCAGGGTTTGGGTCAGCACAGCACAGCTAATGGCGCTCTGATCGATAGTTTGGGTAACCGAACGGATGTCATCCTCGAGAGTCGTTTACTTTGGCCCTGGTGGGCCAAGCCCGGAGAGATGGGTGACTCTGATTGGTACAGTCGCGACGGTGGTGCGATGCTGTGTGACTCCTGGCAAATTCAACAACCGCCACGGTCTTCTGGCCTGGTATTCGGTGGCTGTAATTACGCTGAAAACGTTGATTTTCAGGTGTCTTTATATGTTCCTGGACAGCGACGGGTGCGTAAAGCGCCCGAGATCGGCTTCCACGACAGCCCATCGTTTGGTTCAGACGGTCAGCGCACGGTAACTAGCCGCTGGATGTGGTGGTTTGGTGGTCGCGAAGTGCGCCACGACTACACTATTAGTAGCGAACCCGTGGAGAAATATGTTCCCTATAACAATTATAAACTGGCTCAGGAAGATGTTTCATCAGATGATATTTTTGGCAAGAAACACATCAACCAGGATCTAGTGCGCTACGAATTGCATCGGGTATGGATAATGGACAGTATCCTCAAGCCGGGTATGCGCCATTTGTACAAACGTCATACCGCGTATTTTGATGAAGACAGCTGGGTAGGGGTCGGATTTGAAGCCTATGATGCGAAAGATCGCCTGTGGCGCGTTGGCGAGCAATTCAATATTCAGTACTACGGCGCCAATGTATTTAATGCTTATGGCGATAGCCAGATTGATTTAATTAATGGTCGCTACACCACATTTCCCTATTGGTTTACCCAGGTTAAAAATGAACATGTGGGCTTTGGTATAAAAATGTTCTCAGAAATGAAAAACCTGCCTTACAACGTGGAAATCTTCACGCCGCAAGGTTTGCGTAAATTCGGCCAGCGCTAGGTTCAATTAGCGTAGGGAGCAGCAGTTAGATTATATAATTCGGGCGGCCTTTGCCGCCCGAATTATATTTAAACCTTATTCAAAGTGAAATATTTTTCAAGTTTGAATAACTTCCAACTTTACATACCGTTCAAAATTAAAGAGTGCGCGATTAAACCATGAGATTATTTGCTGTATTACTTGGCCTGCTTCTGTGTGTACAATCACTGGCTAGCGAAGCGCCAAGACCTGCAAAAATTGTTCCGCTAGCGACCCAGGCTGTATTTCTCGACATTGCTCTTAACGGCAGTAGCGTTATTGCCGTTGGCGAGCGCGGTATTATCGTGCGCTCGGACGATCAGGGTAATACCTGGCGGCAGGTGCCGTCCCCCGTAGATGTCACCCTAACGGCATTAACCTTTGTGAATGCCAATGTGGGGTGGGCGGTAGGCCACGAGTCAACCATTCTAAAAACTCTCGACGGCGGCGAGCACTGGCAGGTGGTTCGTTACAAGCCGGAAGAAGAGCGTTTCTATCTCAACGTAGTATTTGATAACGAAACACAGGGCACCGTACTCGGTACCGATGGCGAGTTATGGACAACTGCCGATGCCGGCGAAACTTGGTCGCTGCAAGTGTTGGCGGTGGAGGAGTGGTTCCAGAATCATTTATTTGCTTTTCATCAGCTAGACGACGGTAGCGCGGTGATTGCGGCGGAGCGGGGTGGTGTATTCGCACGACCTGCCGGTGAGGTGGACTGGCAAGTGGTTGAATCACCTTATCCGGGAACATTTTTTGGTGTAACCGAATTAGCAGATGGTTTTCTGCTCTACGGAATGAGCGGCAAGGTTTATTTGCTTAACGTTGCAGCGGCAGCTAGTGACAGCCATCAATGGCGGGAAATTATTACTAATACCGATCAATTTCTTCTGGCAGCTACCATTAGTTCTGGGCAGCATGCATTACTAGTGGGGCGCGGTGGTATTGTTCTGGAAATTGACTCTGACGGTAAGTTGATTCGTGAACAACAGCGACCTAACCGAATCGATATTACTGCGATCGCAAGCGATAGCTCTCATGTGTATTTGGCAAGTATGAAGGGCGGAATAGAACAACTAAGAGTTGATGAGTTGTTTGCAGCCAATAATATTACCGCTAACAAATAAATTAGAGTATTTCATGACGCACGGACAACAACCGACGGGTTTATTGCACACCATTTCGGATAGTACGGCTAATTTCCTATTAAATTATCGCCTACCCATCATCATTTTAATTGCCCTGGCTACCTTGTTTTTTGGCTATCAGGGGCTCAATCAAAAATTGTCACCGGGTTTCGACAAAAGTTTGCCCCTGTCGCATCCCTATATGGCGACTTATCTGGACTTCCGAGCGGAATTTGGTGGAGCCAATCGCGTTACGGTGTTTATTGAAGATAACCGCGGGGATATGTTTAACCCGGAATTTTTTCAAGTACTGGATAAAGTGACCGCCGACGTACTGGTGATGGAGGGGGTCGATGCGCGAACGGTAACCTCTTTATTTACCCCCAATGTAAATTATGTCGCGGTCAGTGAAGAGGGCTTCACCGGGTCGAGAATGGTGCCTGCCGACTTCACTGCTACCCAGGAAAACATTGAACAGGTAAAAGGTAACCTGTTTAAATCCAGTGAAATTGGTAAAACTGTTGCGACGGATTTATCTGGTGCGCTGGTGGTTGCTGACTTGGTTGAATACGATCCGGTTACCGGCGCTGAGATCGATTACACAGAGTTTGCCCAGATTCTGGAAGGTTTGCGGACCAAATACAGTAGTGAAAATATTAATATCCGCATTATCGGTTTTGCGCCTTTTGTCGGCGATATTATTGATGGTGCTGAAGGCGTCATTCTATTTTTCTTTATCGCTCTGTTAATAACCATGGTATTCCTGGTTTTCTTTTCAGGTTCCTGGAAACTTGCGGTGGCCGCGATTTCGACTGCCCTGGTCGCAGTGTTATGGCAATTGGGCATTGTAAAGTTGTTAGGTTTTGGTATTGATCCTCTTTCGATATTGGTGCCATTTCTGATCCTCGCTATTGGTGTCAGTCACGCCGTGCAAATGACCAACGTGTGGCGCGTGGGTGTTGTGGAAGGTGAAAGTTCGGTGGATGCAGCACGCTCAGCTTTTTATAAACTGTTTATCCCGGGGGCGACGGCATTGGTTTCCGACGCGGTTGGGTTTGCGGTGATTATGCTGATCGATATTCCCATCATTCAGGAGTTAGGGATTACCGCTAGTATTGGTGTCGCCGTGATGTTGATCACCAATAAATTAATGTTACCAATTTTATTGTCGTATATTACTTTGAATGACAAGGAAATAGCGCGGACGCGGCGCTCGGTGAGCGGCATCGATCATCCATTCTGGAGGTGGTTGTCGACCATGGCGACACCTAAGAAATCCCTGGTGATTCTCGCGATAGGTGTGGTAATGGCGGGTTATGGCTACCATATGGAAGGTAAGCTAGTGGTGGGCGATGCCGAAACCGGCGCGCCGGAATTTTGGCCGGATGCCCAATATAATCAGGATATACGCGCCGTCGACGCTAAATTTAACGTCGGCCTCGATGAAGTTATCGTGCTCGCTAAAGGTAGCCGTAGTCAGTTATGCGTCGATTTTCCGGTAATACATACCATCGACGATTTTGTTTGGGCCATGCAAAATGTATCCGGTGTGAGATCGGTAAAGGCCTTATCTCAGGTGATTCGCGAGCGTAATATTGGTAATTACGAGGCGAACCCAAAGTTTTTGGGGATTCCTCGGAACGAACAGATGATCTCCGCCAATATTTATCGGGTGGAGTTTTCGCAGGCATTATTCTCCAACGATTGTAGTACTTTGCCGGTGACGATTTACACTGGCGACCACAAGGCCGAAACCCTTGAGGCGGTGGTGAGCGCCGTTAAAGTGTTTAATCAAAACAATACCAATCCCGATGTAGAATTTATATTGGGAATGGGTAACGGCGGTATTATGGCGGCCACCAATGAAATGGTAGCCGGTGCACAACTTAAAATTTCCTTGATACTGTTTGCGGCGGTTACCTTATTTTGTTACCTCACCTTTATGTCGCTACGGGCCGCACTGTGTATCGTTGTGCCCTTAGGTCTGGTGGCCTATTTTTCCAATGCAATAATGGTACACCTTGGTATTGGCTTAAAAATTTCCACCTTACCCGTGTTGGCGCTGGGGGTCGGTGTGGGCGTTGACTATGGTATTTACCTGTTTGCCCGTATGAAGGCCCACCTTGCCGAAGGCGTATCCCTGGTAGATGCCTATTATCATTCGCTTAAAGAAGTGGGTATGGCAGTGGTTTTCACCTCGATAACTATGAGTATCGGTGTCGCAACCTGGTGGTGGTCTGCACTTAAATTTCAGTCGGACATGGGAATCCTGCTTGCCTATATGTTTTTCGTTAATATGCTCGGCGCGATTTTCCTCATGCCCGCGCTCGCGGTTTGGTTGCTGGGAAAAGAAGACAAATCGAAACAAGGCGAGCCCAGAGAGGGTAATTCCGAAGATTAAGGGAAGGTAATTACGGCGTACGACTTTGCTCTGTTCGTCCTCGGCTTTTTATGTGTAGTACAATATTATGCGCTGCTAATCAAACATCTAATAACGCAGCGCTGAAGTCTGGGATACCTTGATGCAAACCTTGATACCGATGGTTTTAATTCTCGCCGCCGGCGTCGCGTGGCGCTACCTTGAGCCCGCCAATATATCGTCCACGCAGGTTCGCATGACCATGGGTGCATTGGTCATTAACTTGTTTGCCCCGGCCTTAATTTTGGAAGTTGTGCTGACTTCCACCCTTGAAAAAGAATTTTATCAAATTCCCTTTAGCGGCTTGACCACCGTTGCCCTGGTGCTGGGCGCTACCCTGGTTTTGTATTTTCTATTACTACGCACGGGACGTATTACACGAACCCAGGCCGGGGCGCTGGTGATGGCCAGCGCCTTCGGTAATGGCATGGGTATTGGCTTACCTGCGGTGGACGCGCTGATGGGGAGTGAATGGACAGCGATCACACTGATCTACGAATTGTTGGTCACCGTGCCTTTTGTCTGGACGATAGGGGTCTTGCTCTGCGCTTACTTTGGCACCCGGGTTGCAGGTGGTGCCCTAGGTCGTGAGCTACTGAGTATGCCGCCGTTTTGGGCCGTGGTGCTTGCGTTAATAATTCGGTATTTTGATATTACAGTGCCTCAGGCTTTGATTGATACCCTGCATTTGATGGGTGTTGCGGCGATTCCCCTGTTGTTATTAATGGTGGGGATATCCCTTAAAGTGACTTCGTTAAAATATATGTTGCTGGTGGTGCCGGTGGTATTTTTAAAATTACTGTTAAGCCCATTTATTGCTTTTTATACCGGTGGCTTTATTGGACTGGAAGGTGCCGCGCTGACGGCATTGGTGATGACTTCGGCTTCTCCGGCCGTGGTGGTTGGCATTGCCTTATGTGACCGCTTTCAGTTAGATACCGAGCTGTTTTGCACGGTGCTGACTATTTCCACCGTTATTTACGTGTTGTTGGCGCCGACTATGTTTACGACGTTAATGAGCGTCACTTAAGCAGCATTGCTTGATTCGTGCGTCAGGATAGAACTATTTTAAAATGCATATAAAATCGACAAACTGGTTTGGTATCTGGATATGTTTTAGCGCGGGTTTGGCGGCTGCGATAACGATGAACAAGGCCAGTCCGGCGGCCTTGAATATTGCTGCTGATTTAAACTTGAGCCTATTCCAAATCGGATGGTTGGTATCGGTAGTGGCGATTGGGATGGTAGCGCTAGGCTTCGCATCGGGGCACCTAATACTGCGTTTTGGTGCGCTCAAAGTACTCATTGCTGGTGTTGCCGTATTGCTACTGACACCCTGGCTCAGTGTGTTTGCAACGACGTCGTCCTTGCTGATGGTGGAACGCTCTCTGGAAGGTATTGGCGTTATTTTGGTAATGGTCTCTGCACCGGCGGCAATTATTAATGTGTCCAGGCCGGAGGACGTAGGCTTAAGCATGGCGGTTTGGGCCTTATGGATGCCTACGGGTAGCTCCCTAATATTTTTACTCGCACCCTGGTTGTTGAATATCGACGGATGGCGTTCGTTGTGGTTGTCGAGCGCCGTTGCGTCGTCGGTGGTTTTTCCTTTTCTGTTGTATTTGCTAAGAGTTGATCGTCGTGAAACTCGAGCAGGACCTCTATCCGAGTCGGCAACAGTTTCGACTAATACTCAATCGATCAATAGACGATCGATCAGTGTCCCAGGTGCAGTGTTACTCGCCGTTATTTTTCTGTGTTTCGGAGCTGGGTTTTTTGGCGTGCTCACCTATCTACCCACCTATCTGCACACGGTCTCCGGTTTCTCGACGGCGAATGCTTCGCTATTGACGGCCCTGTTACCAGCCGTGCTAATAATCGGTAATTTACTCGCCGGTGGATTGTTGCATCGCGGGCTGCAACCTGCGCTGGTGATGTCGATATCCGCAGTGCTGGTGAGTATCACTCTGTGGATGGCAATGACCTTGGCCGATGGTCTGCTAGCCATTATATTTTTGGTGCTGTTCGGCTTATTTACCGGCGTTGTACCCACGGCTATGTTTGCGCAAGCGCCGCGCTTCGCCGCGTCTCCCCGCGCCGTTGGCGTGGTGATTGGTATTATGGTGACGGGGCAGGGTATCGGTCTTCTATTTGCTCCGCCGCTTATAGCCTACCTGGTGGGACCGTCTCAAAATTGGATTGCGGCCTTGCCATTATTGTTAACGCTACCACTTATTGTTTCCTTGTTGGCAGTGTATTTACCGCGCTTTGAAAATCAGTGGCGTGCGGCTGAGCAATAGCCATAGTTTGCTTTATAGATAGCTGCCTTGATATTAGTTATAGTTAAAACAGTCCTTTAATTCATTGCATAAATAGATAATAAAGAGTGAGAGTAAATATATGTCTGATTCCAGCGCCACAAACCCGACCCTGGAAGAATTGCTTAACAGCGCCCACCGCATTGGCGAGCGCGCCGTGCGCGAGGTGCGCAGTGCCGAAAAAAATGGTCAGTTGTCCGATGAGTTAGTACAGGATATTAACGACGCCCGGCTGATTCAAATACTGCAACCTAAACGTCTCGGTGGCCTGGAAATGGGTTTTCCCGATCTGGTGGAAGTTGGGCTGGTGCTGGGGCAATACGATGTGTCCACCGCCTGGATTGCCAATATATTGGGTATTCATCATTGGTGGGGCGCACTCACTAGTCCCCAGTTGCAGGAGGAGTTATGGGGCGATAACCCTCATCGCCTGTTTGCCGATGCCTTTGCACCTATGGGCGTCGGTGAGGCCGTAGAGGGCGGTTATGTGGTTTCCGGGCAATGGCCTTTCGCCAGCGGGATTCTGTGGTCCGAATGGTATGCCGGTGGCACCTTGGTGCATAGTAAGGACGGTCAGCCACCCCGACTTTTGATGTGTTTCGTGCCTAAGAGTGAGTACACAGTTAAAAGGGATTGGGATACCGTGGGTATGCGCGGTACTGGTAGTTGTAGTGTAGAGGTGGACAAAGTATTTGTTCCCGAATATCGCACATTAGATTTTGGCGCGATCCTGGCTGGAGGTGGTGCCATGCCGGGCCACGAATGCAATACCGGAGCGATATACAAAGTACCGGTAGTTGCGGGCCTGGCGGTGTCGTTAATTCCACCGGTGGTGGGTGGTGCCCGCGGCGCTCTGGCCGCCTTTAAACAGAGGATGAGCGAACGAACACCTACGTTTACGGATCAACAACAGGATCAACTGTCTACACAGCATTCGCTACTCGCCGAATCCAAAGTGCGCGTCGATTTTGCCGAGCATATGTTGCGTACTTATGCGCAGGAGCTGATGACAGTCGGCACCACTATTAATCAAGGTGGTAGTCTTGATGTTGAGGAGTTTAGCGTGCGAGTTGCGGGTTGGAGAGCCCAGATAGCGAAGGAATGTCGAGGGGTGATTTCCGATCTATTTCAGAATGCGGGCGCGGGTGCTATTTATATGGATTCGCCTGTGCAGCGATTCTGGCGTGACACCCACGCGATATCTCAGCATGCAGTGATGAATCACGACACTATTATGCGTAACTATGGACGGCAATTATCAGGGCAGGAGATGTTTGCTGGTTTGATTTGATTAGATTAGGTTAGGTTAGGTTAGGAGTGCTTCCTTAATATCACTCCACACTCTAAATGAGGTGTGTAGGGAAATTGATCAAATACAGCGAATGCCGCAATGTAATGTGTCTTGCTTAGGCTTTGCAGGTTATTAAGCAAGGTTTCCGGATTGCAGGAAATATACACGATGGTCTCGAAGGGCTTGAGCAGCCCTAGCGTGCCATCGTCGAGTCCGGCGCGGGGTGGGTCTACCAATACAGAATTAAAATTATAACTATTGAGATCGATTTCTCGCAGTCGTCGAAAGGGCCGCACCCCAGCCATAGCTTCACTCAGTTCTTCGCTAGACATGCGTACCAGTATGGCGTTATCGATATGGTTGGCGCTCAGGTTGTACAGAGCGGACTTCACCGACAGTTTGGAAACTTCCGTGGCGAGTACACGCCGAAATTCGCTGGCCAGCGCGACGGTGAAATTGCCATTGCCGCAATACAGCTCGAGCAAATCGTCTTGCTCCACCGAATTATATTGTCGACATTGTTGCTTTGCCCAGCCCAGCATTTGTTCATTAATGGCGGCGTTGGGCTGGGTAAAACCGGTTTCTACTTGTTGATAGGTGTAGTTCTGGTCAGCGACGCTTAATTGCTCCAGCACGTAATCTAGCCCAATTACTATTTTTACTTTTCGGCTTCGACCAATAAGGCCACAGCCTAATTGTTCCGCGAGCACAGCGGCAGGTTCGCGCCAACTGTCATCCAATGGGCGATGGTAGATCAGGGTGATCAGCGCCTCGCCACTTTGGGTAGTGAGAAACTCCACACAGAACAAGCGACGTTTTAGGTCGTTATTGGCGTTTAGTTTGGCTAACAAAGCGGGCATGAGTTTCGCGATGGTGGGCGAGCCAGCGGGAAAGTCGTCAATAATGTAAGGCTTGTTGCTTTCCCCCTGACGATACATGGCGTAGTGGCAGGTATCGCCTTCGTGCCAGATACGGAACTCCGCACGCATACGGTAATGCAGGGGAGGGGAGGCAAAGATGTTTATCCCGCTGGGTAGAGCGTGCTCGGAAAGCACGTCGCCAAACTGCTGGCGCAAGGCGCTGACTTTGTCCTCTAGCTGCTGCTGATAGTTATCGGGGTTTATCGTGGTTGTGGTCATGGTGACTGCAAATTCGCAGTATAACTGCTTCGCGTTGAGCCAGGCACGAGGCAGTGGCATTTAGATGAGAATATTCAGGTAAAAGTGGTGCAACAGCATTAAAGATATGAAAACCCCTTTGCAGGGTTTGCTGGACTGGCTCCCCTTTCTGGTGTTTATGGCTGGCAAGACCATAAAGTCATGGTTTTCCTCTGTATTGGGCTTGCGTGGAGTGAACTTGCTTGGTTATGATAGCAGCGGCTATATTCCTTAGTTATGTGTGGCATAAGTGAGCTAAATTTATAGGCCAGTCTTGGCTTTAGACATCTACATCACATACATCACATACATCACATACATCACATACATCACAATGAGCACGAGAAATAACTATTATTAAGATGATGTTTTTTTTAACAACTAAATAGGTGGAGGTACGGGGTGGATTTTCAACGTCCGGAATTTAAAGAACAGTATGAAAACTATATCGGCGGCAAATGGGTTGCCCCGGTAGATGGTAATTACTTTGAAGACACTTCGCCTATCGACGGTAGCGTTGTAGCGCGGGTTGCACAATCCAACGAGAAGGATATTAACCTTGCGGTTGCCGCAGGTTGGGAAGCCGCCGAAGCCTGGGGTAAAACCTCAGCCGCAGAGCGCAGCCTTATTTTGTTCCGCATCGCCGATGTAATGGAAGCCAATATTGAAAGACTGGCTGCAGTTGAAACTTGTAGCAACGGTAAATCCATTCGCGAATCCCTCGGCGCCGATCTGCCTATCTGTATTGATCAGTTTCGCTACTTTGCCGGTTGTATTCGTACCGAAGCCGGTAGCGTAACTAATATCGATGCCGATACCGTATCGATGGAAGTACATGAGCCTTTGGGCGTAGTTGGGCAGATTATTCCCTGGAACTTTCCCCTGCTGATGGCTTCGTGGAAAATCGCGCCGGCAATCGCGACGGGTAATTGTGTTGTGCTTAAGCCTGCGGAGCAAACTCCCGTTTCAATTTTGGTGTTGATGGAATTGATCGGCGACTTATTGCCGCCGGGTGTACTTAATATCGTTAATGGTTTTGGTCCTGAGGCGGGTAAGCCGCTAGCGACCCATCCCGATATTAAGAAAGTAGCCTTTACCGGTGAAACCAGTACCGGTCGCTTGATTATGCAATACGCTGCAGAAAATATTGTTCCGGTGTCGCTGGAGCTGGGTGGTAAATCACCGAATATTTTCTTTGAAAGCGTGATGGACGAAGACGACGAGTTCCTGGACAAAGCCGTTGAAGGCTTAGTGATGTTTGCTTTGAATCAGGGCCAGGTGTGTACTGCACCATCAAGAGCTTTAATTCAGGAAAGCATTTACGATAAATTCATGGAGAAGTGTCTCGCGCGTGTCGCCGCCATTAGCATGGGCGACCCCTATGATCTGTCGACCATGATGGGTGCTCAGGCCTCGAATGATCAACATCAAAAAATTCTCAGCTATCTGAAAATTGGTAAAGAAGAAGGTGCTGAGGTCTTGTGTGGTGGTGATGTTCATAATCACGAAAAATATCCCGATGGTTATTACATTCAGCCAACGATATTTAAAGGCCACAATAAAATGCGTGTCTTCCAGGAGGAAATCTTTGGGCCGGTATTGGCTCTGACCACCTTTAAAGACGAAGACGAAGCACTGGAAATCGCCAACGACACCATGTTTGGATTAGGTTCCGGCCTGTGGTCTCGGGATATGCACCAGGTGCAGAAAGTCAGTAGCGGTATTCAGGCGGGTCGAGTATGGGTGAATTGCTATCACCTCTATCCTTCAGGAGCTTCGTTTGGTGGTTACAAGAAGTCTGGTATTGGACGGGAAAATCATCATATGATGCTGGAACATTATCGCAATACTAAAAACGTATTGATTTCCTACAATAAGAATAAAATGGGTTTCTTTTAAAACCCCGTTGTAACTCTTAGCTTAGAAGAGTAGGAAAGTAAAAAGCATTCATAGGAAACTGTGGATGCTTTTTTTGTATTGATACTAAACTGTTCGTAAGGCGGTGTTAGTGTAGGGCTAGATAAATTTGAGGTGGTTTTGAAATGTTAGTTGAGCGAATTAGTGTCACCGATGCTGCAACGAAAGTAATTGATGAATTGCGTGAAAAACACGGTGAATTAATGTTTCACCAGAGCGGCGGTTGTTGCGACGGTTCTGCGCCAATGTGTTATGCCCAGGGTGATTTTCGTGTGGGCAGTCGAGATATTTGTTTGGGTGAGATTCACGGCTGCCAATTTTATATATCGCCGGAGCAGTTTGAATATTCCAAAAATTGCCACACCGAAATTGATGTTGTTCCCGGTCGGGGCGCTAGTTTTTCTCTTGAAATCCCCCTCGGTGTACGCTTTTTAATTCGCTCTCGTTTATTTGATGAGGCTGAACGCAATAACTTGCGTCCGATCCGGGTGGGTGACTGTAGTTGAGTAAATTAAGGAATAGTTTATAGCTGCGTTTGATTATCTGCGCGTGCAAAAATGCGCTGAGCCAGATGTTGAAAGTCGTCACTGATTAAAATCAGCGCCGGTACCAAAAATAAAATTACTATGCTGGCGTAAAGGATTCCAAAGGCGATGCTCACCGCCATGGGCACCAAAAATCTCGCTTGTATACTGGTTTCCAGCAACATCGGTAACAGGCCAAGGCTGGTGGTCATTGTGGTTAATAGAATAGGGCGGAAGCGGCGGGTGACCGCCTCAATGAGGGTGTCGCGCACACTATTACTTTTATCCTGGCGAAGATGGTTGTAATAATCCACTAATACCACGGAATCGTTAATCACTACGCCAGATAAGGCGATCATGCCAAATAACGAAATAAATGAAATATCAAAACCCATTATAAGATGACCGATCATCGAGCCAACAAAGCCAAAGGGAATCGCCGAAAGAATAATCACCGGTTGCCAGTAACTACGCAACAACGAGGCGAGCATCACAAACATCACCATTAGAGCGATTAATAAATTCTGACCCAGGGTTGATAGATCTTCCCGTTGGTCGCGGCTCTGGCCTTCGAGGCCGTGAGATAAGCCGGGAAAGTCGGCAGTGAGGGCCGGTAGTGCGGTTTCGTTCAGCACGGCGATCACATCGTCCGGGGTGGTGATGTCTTCATCCACGTTGGCGCTGACGGTTACTACGCGACGGCCATCGACCCGTTTAATTTCGGAGTAACCGCGCTGTTCGCGAATGGTCGCGGCAGTGCGCAGGTCCATTTCGCTATTGTCCTGTAGTCGAATCCGAGTTTTATTCAGATCGCTAATACTATGCCGTTCATTCTCTGGATAGCGCACCATGACTTTCAGTTCGTTACGCCCTCGCTGAATACGGTGAATTTCATCACCGTAGTAAGCGCGACGCAACTGCTGACCAATATCGAGCGGCGTTAACCCCGCGGCCAGTCCCGCCGTGGTAAGTTCAAATACATATTCCTGTTTGCCCAGTTTAAAGCTGTCCTGTACTTCGTAGGTGCCGTTAATATCGTCGAGCAGCTCCTTTAATTGTTCGGCGGCAGTTGCCAGCGTGGTTTCATCGCGGTGGGATAGCTCGATGCTGACATCCGCGCCTGAGCTAATCAGGCTGCTGCTAAAACCGACGGTCTCAGCACCGGGAATATCACCGGTGTTGTTGCGCCAGATGCGCTCCAGTTCCCGCGCAGACAGCGTTCTATCTTTGCCGGGTATCAACTCCATACGGATTTGCGCCAGATGACTAACGTTGGCGCTACGACTACTGGTGCCGGGACCGGTACGGCTGGCCTGGCTACCGACGGTATAGGAAACCGCTTCGATTAAACGATGTTCGCTTATAGTTTTATTTTCGGTGCTAGAAGTTGTTTGACTGGGTTTGTCGTCGTCTGTTTCTTCGGTCATCAGGGCGAGCGCATCGCGCTCCATTGCCAGTCCGGCCTCAAATATTTGCCGCGCATAGCGTTCGGTGGTTTCAAAGGGTGTACCCGTCGGCATAGTCAGGCTAACAGTGATGCGATCACTTTCGACTTTAGGAAAGAAAATAAAGCGCACGATGCCGCCTTGAAAAACGCCCACCGAAATAATAATGGTAGAGGCTGCAATCGCCAGGGTAACGTAGCGATATGTTAATGCCAATTGAATAGCGGGGATTAGCTGCTTGTTAACAAAACGTTGCATGCCGGCTTGAGTGCGGTCGCGTAGTTTCGCCAGCAAGCCGCGACTCCAGCGCGAGGGTTTGGCTAGATGAGCCGGTAGTATATAAAAGGCTTCAATCAGGGAAACGGCGAGAATGGCAATAACAATGATCGGTACCGGCTTCATGATTTTACCCATAGTGCCGGTGGAAAAAATAAGGGGTGCAAAAGCCGCGATAGTCGTTAATACACCGATGGTCACGGGTGCTTTTATCAGCGATATACCCTGTATGACAGCGTGAGGATTATTTGGATTTTTTTCCTGTTCATTAAAAATACTTTCTCCGGCGACAATGGCGTCGTCCACCACAATACCAATAACGATGATTAGTGCGAACAGGGAAACCATATTCATGCTGGTATTAGTAAAAGATACCAGCAATAAACCACCCAGAAAAGAAATAGGAATACCCAGGCTGGTCCAGAATGCCAGTTTTAGGTCGAGGAAGAGTAACAGTGAAATAAACACCAGCACGTAACCAAGAATGGCGTTGCGTGCCAGTAAGCTCATACGGTCGCGCAATATATCGGACATATTGCGCGAAATGTCGAGAGATAAACCTTCCGGTAAATCCACGCCGCCCAGGTAGGCTTTAAGGGTTTCCTCCATTTGTAGTGTATCTTGACTATCGCTACGCGATACTTCGATAAATAGTGCGGGTTGACCGTTGTACTCATTGCGCAACTGCGCGTCCTCAAAACCATCGCGGATGGTGGCGATGTCGCCGAGTCGTAAATTAGCGCCGTCCAATTGACTGCGGATGGTAATGTTGGCAAATTCTTTGACGCTGTAGCGTTTATCCTGTACCCGCAATAAAATTTCTCCCGCCGGAGTACGCAAGGTGCCGCCAGGTACATCGATGGAAAATTGTTCCACTTGTTTCGCCACGTCGGCCAGGGTTAAACCATAGTTTCGCAAGGTGTTTTCGCTAACTTCAATAGAGAGTTCGAGATTACGACCACCGGTAATATTTACCAGGGTGATTCCCTGCAGTTGCAGTAATTCGTTTTCTATTTGCTCTGCCCAGTGGTGCAGGGTGTGTTCCCCAACGTCACCGAACAGCGCCAGCGACATCATGCTACCGGTGGTTTTATTACGAGTGATGGTGGTTTCTTCCGCTTCCTGCGGTGGAAAATCGATTAAGCGATCGACCGCTGTTTTGACATCGTCGAGCACTTCGTCCTCATCGGCGAATTCTTCCAGTTCTACGGTAACGATACCGGCGCCTTCGTTGGCACTGGAGTTCACCCGTTTTACGCCTTCGATGCCAATGACGGCTTCTTCTACGCGACGAGTAATACCTTCCTCGACATCGTGGGGTGTTGCGCCGGGATAGGGAGTGGTAACGGTGATAGTTTTGATATCAACGGTGGGGAAGGTCTCTGTGACCATTGACGAGGCGGCGATAAAGCCAGCGAGGATCAAAAACAGCATTAAAATATTGGCGGCAACCCGGTTGTTGGCAAACCAGGGCACCAGGCCTCGTTCTTCGCGGTAGGTTTTGTTTGTTGGTTTATCCATCGGAGTTATTGACTGCGGGCTTTACTGCGGAGTTAGGGCGAACCGCTTGGGTTTTGTCTAGATCGTCGTTTGCGATACCGTTTACGATGCCGTTTGTAATGTTGTTGGAATTGTCGATGCCAGCATTATCGATATCAGAGTTATCGTTTAATAAGCGCACACCGACACCTTCGATTCCGGAGCTTATGGGGTTGGTCACAATTTGAGCCGAGGGTAGGGGCGCATGGACGATGACGGTGCTCGCCTGAGTCGCAATGACATCGGCAGGCAGTCGTCGTAAACGCTGGTCGTCATCAACCTGCCAAAATATATTGTCTGCCTGTAGGGCGGACAGGGGCAGTTGCCAGGTATTGGCCAGCGGTGGGCCGGTAATAATCACCTGCGCTAGCATACCCGGCAATAGCTGGACATCGGCGGGGGGCTTGATAACAATTTCTTGAAAGCGGGTGGTGTCGTCCAGTGTCGCGCCGATGCGAAGTAGCGTGGCGGGGACGGTTTTACTGGTGCCGGTATTGAGTTCTTCAAACACGATATCGATGTTGTAATTCGATGAGTCTCTGGTTTCGCTAGCGTCATTGTTTGCTGGATTACTTGCTCGATTGTCAGACGGCTTGTTAAGCCAGGCCAGGTCCGAGCGAGGTAAGGACACCACAATTTCCAGAGAATCATTATTGTAAATATCGCCATAGGCAAGTGTCGCTTGTAAATAGTCACCCAGTTCCAGGGAGCTAGTGAGCACGCGACCAGCAAAGGGTAATTTGTATTCCGTGCGCGATAGCTCAAGTTGAGCCTGTGCCAGACGTGCATTTGCCGAGGCAAGTGCCGCCCGTGCCTGCGCAATTTGCGGTACACGACTAACTAAATCCGGTACCGGAATATTCGGGTTCAGTGCCTGCCATTCCGCCAGGGCGGCATTGCCCTCAGCGCGTTCAAGTGCGAGTTCGGTTTGCGCCCGTGCAACTTCGGCCTGTTCGCGGGCTACGGTATTTTTATAATCGGCGGGCTCAATACGAAATAATACTTCGCCAGCTTGAAAATAACCGCCGGCGTACATCGCCGGATTTAACCATTCCAGGCGACCGGAAACTTGAGGAGTGATGCGAACTGTATTGCGTGGCGTTACCCGCCCCGTAGTGGTGACGGTCACCCGGTGTTGTCCGGCATTAACTTGTTGTACCAGCACCGGAATTTGACTGGGTTTGGCCGTGCTTTTCGGCGTTTCTCGCAAGCTGCTAAACGAGCGCGACAGCAAGACCGCAATCACGATAATGGCGATCACCAGAAACAGTTGTCGATTTTCTGGGCGCAACAACGCTTGCGCTATTTTTTTTAACCCATTCATGGTCGCTGTTTTGTTCTCCAGATTCTAGAAATATTGCTTTGGATACTATCGTTAACTATCGCCATGTGCCTGAGGGTCGAGCCAGTCACCACCCAGTGCCAAATGAAGATCTACCCTTGCTCGCCATGCGGCGCGGCGCGCAGCCAGTAAATTTTGTTCCACACTTTGCCGGCGTCGCTGGGCATCCAGTAATTGTAGCAGGGGGGTAATGCCGCGTTGATAACGTTGTTGGGCTTGAGTTTCCGCGCGACGGGAAAAGCTTACGCTGCGCTCCAGATGATTGACCTGTTCGCGGAGATAACGTTCGTTAACCAGGGCGTTTTCGACTTCTACGAGAGCATTTAATACGGTTTCTGCATAGCGTAGAGCGCGTTCTCGAGTTTCGGATTCGCGGAGCTTAATACCGGCTCTTAGTCGCCCCCCTTCAAATAAACGGGAGGTGATTAGTCCGGTAATGGAGCCAAGGGCGTTGTTGTTATCCAGCAAGCCGCCGAATTGATCGTTTACAAAACCTCGGCTGGCACTGAGGGTGAGGTCGGGTAGTAAATTGGCCACGGCGACACCAATGTTGGCGTTGGCGGCCCTGGCGAGTAATTCGTCGCTGCGAATATCGGGGCGCTGGTCGAGCAGGGCAGCGGGGAAGCCGGGAGCCGGTGCCGCGATACTCGATAATATCGGGAAGCTGCGCCAGGACAGCGTTGTCATTGTTTTCGACGCGGAGCCGGGGAGCTGGTTGAGTAAGGCATCTACTGTTAGAAAGGTATTGTGCAATTGTTGTTCAAGCGCGCTTCGGTTAGCGCTTGCACTGGCTACGTTCTCTTCTGCGGTGTAAATATCCACCACCGATACCCCGCGCACACCAAGCTGGTAACGGCGGGACAGCGTGTTTAGCGTTTGCGTACGGCTGCTGACAATCTCGTCCTGAATATCCAGCTCTTGTTGCAGCAGGGCAATTTCAGCGCGGCGCTTAACTAACTCTGCTATCAGTGAGTGTTGTAGGGCGCGATAGTCCTCAACGCTGGCCAGAGCTGAATAGTTGGCTGAGGCTACCGCCTGCCGAACTTTGCCGAACAGATCGATTTGCCAGGAGAGGCTTAATCCCGCATCGGTCGAAGAATTGTATTTACGGGAATCGCTTGCTAAGGGCGCGGGTGAAAAACTTCGTGTGCCACCACCATTAAAAACCGCATTAGGCCACAGATCGCCGCCGGTAATGCGTACTTGTTGCTGTGCCTGAATCACCCGTTCCGCCGTGGCTTGTAGATTAAGATTTTGCGCCAGCAATTGATCGACCCAGGCCTTGAGCAGGGCATCGTCAATACTTTGCCACCAGGCGGTTGCAATATAGGTCTCGGATCTATCCCCGGTCCTAGGTGTATCGGCGTGGTGATAGCTGTTGTTATCGCCGACCTTAGCATCGGCCAAAGTAGTCGGACGCTGGTAATCAGGCCCAACCGTGCAGGCAGACAAGAGTAAGATCGAAAGTGTGTAAGAAATAAAACGGAAAATGGGAATTGGCACCTGTAAGTTAAACTGCTCCTGCCAAAGGTTGTCTTACGATATAGGGCGAAAGTCACGAATGCAACATTAACTAACGCTTGCAGCCTGTGCATAGATGCCTTGAGTTTAGCGCGGGAAATCCGCTAAATTTTTTACCGTTAGATTATGTTGTGGTAGCGTGTTGAATTGAGTTAGATCCCATCTTATTCGAGAGCTTATAGATGAAGAAATTGACAGACAATGACTATGTCGCACCCTGGGAAGAGGCTTTCAACCGGGTGCTCACTCCGCTGGATGAGTTTATTCATCGCCAAACCACCAGTGGCGTTCTGCTTATGCTGTGTGCGCTAGTCGCCCTGTATATCGCTAACAGTCAATGGAGCGAGGCTTACCACCATTTACTGCAAATGACGCTTACGGTTGGTGTCGAAGGCTTTCAGCTATCTAAATCCTTACATCACTGGATTAACGACGGCTTGATGGCGGTGTTTTTTTTCGTCATTGGTTTGGAGCTCAAACGTGAGGTGATGGTGGGCGAGCTTGCCGACCCCAAACAGGCGCTACTGCCGATAATCGCGGCGATAGGCGGCATGCTAATCCCGGTTCTTTTCTATATAGCAATCAATCCAAAGGGACATACGTTTGATGGCTGGGGTGTGCCGATGGCCACTGACATCGCTTTTGCCCTGGGAGCCTTGGCATTACTGGGTGACAAAGTACCGAAAAATTTGCTGACATTTCTGGTGGCTTTGGCGATTGTCGATGATTTGGGCGCGGTCACGGTGATAGCACTGTTTTATACAGAGACAATAAACGTCGTCGCTCTGGGTACCGCTGCAGGCACCTTATTGTTGCTAATTAGTTTGAATCTTGGTGGCGTACGTCGCACCTTACCCTATGTTTTGCTGGGTATAGTGCTATGGATAGCTATGTTGAAAAGTGGTGTTCATGCCACTCTGGCGGGTATTTTTCTGGCGTTTACGATTCCTATGCGACCAAAATATGACCCGGCTCGGTTTGTCTCGTTGATACACAACAGCGTTGCCGGGATTAAACAGGCGTATCAGCGCGAAAATGACATTCTTAAGAATGATGACTTGCGTACTCGAATTCGCTCCCTGGGAGAAGGTGTGGAACTGGTGCAGGCACCTGCCCAAATTTTAGAGCGAAAAATGCATTTGCCCTCGGCCTATTTGATTATCCCGATCTTTTCTTTGGCCAATGCGGGCGTACCTATTGATTGGTCTACCCTCGGTAGTATTATCGTTCACCCAGTTTCTATGGGTATTACTACTGGTTTGGTCTTCGGGAAATTAATTGGTATTGCCGGTTTTTCCTGGGTAGCCGTTAAACTGGGTTGGACTACCTTACCGAAAGGTTTAAATTTTAAACATATTATTGGCCTGGCTTTAATGGCCGGTATTGGTTTTACCATGTCCATATTTATTGCCGAATTGGGTTTTGCCCATCACGCAGAGGATCTTTTGATGGCTAAAACAGGAATCCTGATTGCGTCCGTGTTGGCGGGAGGATCGGGTTTTTTATGGTTATATTTTACTGCTGAGAAAAATCAAAACTAACTTTTTAAGAGAGTGCTTTTAAAATTTTAGCGCTTCGCCGTGCCGAAAAATGCGCAATTCGCCAGTGCCCATTTCTTGCCAGGCTTCGTTGGCGGTCAAGGGTTGTGTTGCCACCACAGTGACCACGTCATCGGGGTTGGTTTCGTTGGCGAAATTAACTTCCATATCCGCATCGATTAAGCTGGCATCGCCAAAGGGTGCGCAGCGGGTCAGCCAGTGCAACTTAGTACTGCAGTGGGCATACAGTACTTCGGAGTTGCTCATTAAAATATTAAAAATTCCGAGTGTGGCTATGTCAGCTACCAGTTCACTAATCAGTGCATGCACTGCCTTGCGACTTTTTGGGCGCGTTGGATAGTGTTCTCGAAGCTGATCTAACAGCCAGCAGAAAGCATGCTCACTATCTGTGCTACCGATGGGATGATAAAAATTCAAGGTACGTTTTTTGATGCCTTTTAATTGCCCGTTGTGCGCAAAAGACCAGGCTTGTCCCCACAGTTCGCGGGAAAACGGATGGGTGTTTTCCAAACAGCCCCGCCCGCGATTGGCTTTGCGAATATGGCAAATCACATTGGTGCTTTTAATGGAATAGTTTTGGATAAAACGGGCGACTTCCGAATCTACGCTGGCGCGGGGGTCGTGAAAGGCGCGGTAGCCCGCACCTTCATAAAAAGCCACGCCCCAGCCATCGCGATGAGGGCCGGTGGCGCCACCACGCTGGATTAGGCCGGCAAAACTAAAACAAATGTCCGTGGGGACACTGGCACTCATACCGAGAAGTTCACACATGGTTTTGGATGGTCAGCTTTGAGGATGGCTTGCCGGGGTTATAGGGATTGTAGGGCTTGTAGAAATAGCCACTCCAGCGTTTATTTTTTAGGCACATCTTCAATCGGCATTCCGGCGTTTTTCCAGGCTTCAAAGCCACCGCCAATATGGCAGATGGGAGTAAGTCCCATATTTTGTAAGGTTTGGGTGGCGAGGGCGGAGCGGTGACTCTTGGCGCAGTACAAGGTAAAGCGCTTGCCCGACGAAAATACCTCCCGGTGGTATTCGCTGTCGGGATCGACCCAAAACTCCAGCATTCCTCGTGGCGCGTGTAATGCTCCGGGGATCTTCCCTTCTCGATACAGTTCGCGAATATCGCGAATATCCACAATCACAGTATTGTCGTCGTCCAGGGCGGCTTTGGCATCCACCACGGATATGGTGTCGATATTGGCGTTGGCCTCATCGACCATCTGCTTGACGCTGACTTTTATGCTCATATCTTACTCCCTATCAAGTTTGGTAAATTGATAAGGTGAATACTAACCGAAACTATAGGCTTGGCAGTAGTTTTAGGTAATGTAATACTGGTCTTGTCCTCGAATAATTATTTATAAGGAGATCACATGGAACACCGTAAGCTTGGTAGCACCGATATCGACGTCAGTTTAATTTGTCTGGGTACGATGACCTGGGGTGAGCAGAATAGCCTGGACGAGGCGCTAGAGCAGATGGACTACGCCCTGGCGGAGGGTGTGAACTTCTTTGATACCGCCGAAATGTACCCGGTGCCGCCCAAAGCCGAAACCCAGGGACGCACCGAGGAGTACGTAGGAGAATGGTTTGCTCGGCGTGGTCAGCGGGACAAAATTATTCTGGCCACCAAGGTGTCTGGTCGCTCCAGCGCCGACTGGAAGCATCTTCGTGGTGGCCCTCGTCTCAGTAGGGAGCATATCCAACAAGCGGTGAGGGATTCTCTCAAGCGCCTACAGACCGATTATATCGACCTTTATCAGGTGCACTGGCCGGAGCGCGTGACCAACTATTTTGGTCAGCTGGGCTACGAGCACAAGGACGAAGATGGTCTGGTGCCGATTGCCGAAACGCTCTCGGCTCTGGATGAGCTGGTGAAGGAAGGCCTGGTGCGGCATATTGGTATTTCCAACGAAACTCCCTGGGGACTGATGGAATACCTGCGTGTCGCCAAAGAGGATAATAAGGCGCGCATAGTCAGTATTCAAAATCCCTATAACCTGCTCAATCGTAGTTTTGAAGTTGGCCTGGCCGAAATGGCGATTCGAGAGAATGTTGGTTTGCTCGCCTATTCACCCCTGGCGATGGCTATGCTCACCGGTAAATATATGAACGGGGCAAAGCCAGCCGGCGCGCGACTCACCGTGTACGAGCGCTTTCAGCGCTACACCGGGCCCCTGGCGGTTGCGGCTTCGGAAGCCTATGTGAACCTGGCGCGGGAGCACGGTCTTGATCCTGGCCAAATGGCTTTGGCCTACGTGAACTCGCGAGAATTTGTTACTAGTAATATTATTGGTGCGACGAATTTAGAGCAGCTAAAATTGAATATCGATAGCGCTAAGCTGAGTTTGTCTGAAGAAGTACTAGAGGGGATTGAAGCCATTCATAAACAGTACTGTAATCCGGCGCCGTAGAGGTTTTTATTTCTTAAATTGTTAAGGCTTAATTAATTAAGCCTTAACAATTTATCACCACATTAAATCGTCGGGGATTTTATAGTCGGCATAAGGATCGTCTGCTTCAATAATATCCTTAGCCTTGTCGGCTTTAAAAATAATGCGTGCGGGATCCCGCTCGGCGATACGATCTGCTACCGGGCTCGGCACCAGAATGTATTTATCGCCTTGCTTAACAATATTCAAAATACCTCGGCTTAGCTGATTGTGCAGTTCCTTGTTAACGTAGATACGTTTAATGTATTTCCCGTCGGAAAAATTAAAGGCCTCGTCACCAGAGGCTGTAACCTTGTTCATCTCGATTAATTGCTTGATTTGCGCGGCGATGGCTTTGCGTTGGGCCCGTTGATTTCTCTCTTCGTTGAGCTGCTTATCCTTTGCCTGTTTTTCTGCATTGCGTTGCTGGATCAGCTCCTTGCCCTCATCGACCTTGGTCTGCCCGGATTTGCGCAGGGTGTTGCTGGCTTTGCGTTTTTCCTTGGTGACGGCTTTGGCTTTTTTAGCGTCAACAAGGCCGCTTTTTTGTAGTTGATCGAGTAATGAGCTTGCCATGTGTTACCTGAGAATTGTCTGAGAGTTATCTGATTAAAACGGGTTTGGTAAAAATGAGTCTTGATCTTACTGCGTAAGTTTAAAATCTTTAAATTCGTCCTGATAAGCCGGATCCCAGCGCGACAGCGCGGGGCGATCGTTACTGATATCGCCAGCTCCCCACATTATACGTCGAGCGTCTTCCGGTGATGACGCGTCATTATCGGGGCAGATGATGTAGAAGCTACCCCGATTAAGGGCCTCGATCATATAGTCTGCAACTTGCTCTGGTTCCCAGGCTCCCGCTGGTTTTTCTTTTAAATGCTTTTTGGTCAAGCCGGTAAACGTGAAGCCCGGTACCAGTAGGTGGGCGCTGACCTGACAGTTCTCAGTATTGCGTAATTCGTGTTGCAGGCTTTCGGTGGCGGATTTAACCGCGGCCTTACTAACATTGTAGGCCGGATTTCCCGGTGGGTTGGTAATGCCTTGCTTGGAACCGGTGTTAATAATCAACGCCGCTTCATCTTGATCGATCATTGCCTGGGTGAAGGCGTGTACGCCGTGGAGAATACCCCAGAGATTGATCTCAACAAGATGCCGCCACTGCTCGATTTCCTCCCAGCTATGAGTAGGGAGGTAGGTGCCGGCATTGTTCATCAGAACATTAACGCGGCCGAATCGGGCGAAGACACGGTCTTTCAGGGCCGTCAGGTCGCTAAGCTGGGCCACATCGAGGGTATGGGTCCCGACTTCTCCACCGTGCTGGGAGGCAATGTCACGAACCTCAGACGCGGCACTGTCCAGCAGCTCACCGTTAATGTCCGCCATGACCAGGTTCATACCAAACTGGGCAAAGCGTTTTGCTGTCGCCAGACCGATGCCGTCGGCTGCACCGGTGATAACGGCTACATTGCCCGCCGAAAGTGCTGGGTGATGGTTCACGCTGTCCTCCTGCTTTATCATTCGGGGTAATGCATTCGATCTTACCTTTTTCTGGAGAAGTTGTTGAGTCGCGATCCTGAAGCCAGCTCCAAAACGCTGCCTAAAACCCTACCTGAAGCCATACCTAGATCTAAGCCCGGTTCTAAACCTGAGGCTATACCAGACGCTATACCTACTGCTATACCAAATAATGTAGACGTGGTGATTATCGGCGCCGGTGCGGCGGGCTTGATGTGCGCCATCACCGCCGGGCAGCGCGGGCGTAGTGTGTTGCTGGTGGATCACGCCAATAAAATCGGCAAGAAAATTCTGATGTCCGGTGGCGGGCGCTGTAATTTCACCAATAGGCAGGTGGAGCCGACGAATTTTCTGTCTCGCAATACGCATTTCTGTAAGTCGGCGTTATCGCGCTACACCCAGTGGGATTTTATTGCTCTGGTGGATCAACACGCCGTGCCTTATCACGAGAAAACCCTGGGTCAGCTATTTTGCGATAACAAAGCCCAGGATATTTTGCAGTTATTGGTGGCGGAAGCACAAAGTGCCGGTGTGGATATTCGCACTCGCTGTGAAGTAACTAATATAAAGGCCCGGGAAGAGGGCGGCTTTTCGCTAGCCACCAGCCTGGGTATGGTCACGGCAGAATCATTGGTGATCGCCAGTGGCGGTTTGTCGATCCCAACCATGGGTGCCAGTGGTTTTGGTTATCAGGTGGCACGGGATTTTGGTTTGCAGGTATTGCCGACATCCGCTGGCTTAGTACCTTTTACCCTAAGTGAAAAGGAGTTAGCCGTATTTGCGCCGCTGTCGGGTACGGCGGTTGACGTTCGCGTGTCCTGTAATGGCCAGAGCTTTTCAGAGGCGATGCTGTTTACCCACCGTGGTTTAAGTGGCCCGGCGATATTACAGATTTCATCCTATTGGCGAGCCGGTGATGTTATTGAAATTGATTTACTGCCGAATTTAAACTTGGCTGATTACCTTAAAACCATGCGGCGGCAACGTCCGAAGGCGGAGTTGCGTACCTTGCTGGCTGAGTTGTTCACCAAAAAGCTGGCTCAGTGTTTTTGTGAGCTGTGGTGCCAGAGCCGAGCCATTAATCAACTTAACGATAACGAACTAGACGCACTTGCTCGGCAGTTGCATCACTGGCAGGTGAAACCAAACGGCACCGAGGGTTATCGCACCGCCGAGGTAACGCTGGGTGGCATCGATACCGACGAGCTATCCTCCAAAACTCTGGAGGCGAAAAAACAGGCAGGCTTGTACTTTGTTGGCGAGGTGGTGGACGTTACCGGGCACCTGGGCGGCTTTAATTTTCAATGGGCCTGGGCATCCGGCTATGCGGCCGGGAGCTACGTGTGAAGAGCCGTGAACAAGGGGCAGGTGCTTAACGCCTATTCTTTAGTCGACGGTTGCCGTCTTTGTCGGCGCGATATTCGAGAAACCAATTATCCATGGCGGCTTTCTTGTTAAGTTCGTGCTGTTGTTGAGCCGTACTTTCGGCTCTGGCACACCAGTCAAATGCAATGCTTTGTGCCTTTTTCTGCGTTTTGTCATCATCAACCAATAAATATTCCTTGCCCAGTTGCTCAATCAGAGAGCCGCTGAGTTGCGCGCAATCGAGCTGGATGGCTTTGTCTGTGGCTGCTGAAACGGAAGCGGCCGGCAAAAATAAAGATATAAATATCAACGAGTTACGAAAATAATTTGAATGCATGGGGTTAATATATCTCAGATAGGTGAGCGCTGGCGTGGGGTATAAAAAAGCATTGTCAATATAGTTCGAACACTTAAATCGCGAATGTTGCTTTTGTTTGTGCTAAGTCGGCTATAATGCCCGCGCAGATTACTGCAATCAATTATCTTTTAATTTAAATAGTAGAGTAAGAAAATGAGTAAAGGTACAGTTAAGTGGTTCAATGCAGACAAAGGTTTCGGCTTCATTACACCAGAAGATGGTGGTAAGGACCTGTTTGTACACCATTCAGAAATTCAAAGTGGCGGCGGTTACGCAACTTTAAATGACGGTCAAGCAGTAGAATTTGAAGTAGGCCAGGGCCAGAAAGGTCCATGTGCAAATAAAGTTGTACCTCTCTAAGTTAGAGAACTAGCAACAACCTAACAAGGCAAGGGCGGGCTGCTTAGCAGTTTCGTGCTTGCGGCGTTAGACACCACAAGCAGGTTGTAAGTCGTAGTCGTAGTTGTAGCTATAGCTGTAATTATAAGTAAACCTGTGTCAAAAACCCGGTATTGGATGACCTTCGGTATTCAATATTTCTGCGTGTCCGCTTCAATTTAAACTCGAAGTAATTCAAACGCAGTTCATTTCCTGTTCGTTGTTATGATCTGGTGTCGTGACTGTCTCCTAAAGCTATTAAAATCATTGTGATCTGAGCGCATTAGCTGCCAGAGCTTTGCATTGCTATCGTAGTAACTTTCATGATGCCAACGCCAAACACAGCGGCAGCCGTAGGCTATCGCAACTGGTGTGCGGTGTAGAAATCAATCGGAATAATACAGATTTTTGTTAATAACGACGCCGCCACCGCCGGCCAAAGTCGAGGTTCCAAAGCCCATCATCTTCAGGCTATTGACAGATAGTGCCAACATTTAGCTCAGCTCCTTTCCTACTTGGAAGGGCAGCAGCGACTTTCTTCCATGCGTCGTTCATATTATCGACTCCGGGCCGACCGAGGATGTTATCGACATGTGCTGCAAACTCTCCATCGAAATAATCCCGGCCTACGTTTTCCCAGTAAACTTTTCCGAACTCGCTAGAGAAATACCAATGCGCGTAGATTTCGACTTCCGATTTCCAATCGTTTTCCTCGAAAAAGCCTTCTTTCGCTAGCTCGTAGTTTCGGTAGACCAGGTTCATACCTGTATACAAATACGAATCCAGTACAACGTAATCGGACAGATTCAATTTTTCAGGACATTCAAGTGATTTCGCAATGATGTTTTTCGGCACCTCTTCCATCAGGGCCTGGAATAATTCGTTCTCTCTCGCGTTCCCGTCATTGATTAGGCCTATTCGCGCCAGTTTAGAATTCTGATTGAGCTCGAGAGCAACTAACAGAAGCCCAATAATGACGGCTACGTTCGTTCCAATTGCTAGCCAGTTGGATGCAACGGAGGAAAGATTCATTTCGATCTCAAGGTGATATTGGTACGTATCAAAAGCTTTCTCCAATAATATCTGCAGGAGTGTTACATGAGTTCTCGATTACGCCTAACGCTGCCATAACGGGCACGTGTGTCCCAGCCTGCGCAGCAGGCGAATTGATGGCCGTGTTAGGTGGCGGTGGGTCTCAGTCATCCAAATCAAATATAGGTGCATAGATTGAGAAACTCTCCATTCCCGGATACCGTTCAAGCACACGCCTGATAAATGGGCGCGCTGCTGGCCATTGCTTGAGCCTGGCGACAACATCTAACGAATAGAACCCGTAGTCTTTATTGTCTATCTGCCCCTGATCGTACGCGGCTTGTGCGCTGAACCAGAGGTTACATAAGAGATTTGCAAAATTCTCCGTGTTATCTGCTTCTTCGCCTGGCTCTGGCACAAACTCCGAAATCAGTTAGCTTCGACGCCAGCTTACTGATTTCGGAGTTAGCCAGTACGACCGCAAGAAATTCGTTGTACTTTTGCATGAGATCACTGGCGACGGTCGATTTCGCGATACGATTGGTTTGACTGATTTGGTACGCCAAGTAACCTAAGGTTGCTATCACGCCCAACGCAGCAGTTATCTCAGCGGTGCCTACTAGGTAACCCAAGCTCATGGGCGGATACCAATATTTGCAGAGGCAGACATGGAATCAATTGACTCAATAAAGCCCGCAGCATATTGATGCTGCTGCTTCTCCATTTCCCAGATCTTCGCTGGAATAGGCAACGAAACCCATGACTTTGCCCAACGTCGTCGATTTTGCCACATTTCTTCCGAAAGGCTCCCCTCACACCATAGGTACCACTGCGCTTCATATTTGTAGAAAACACTACGTGCGATAAAGAAAATCTGCGCAAACTCTTCAGGAGTCACATCATCGGGGGAAACATTCTCATCAAGTGAACGCATGCAAAGCTCTGCCATTTGAGGGTTATTCGCAATAATTTCGCATAATTCCGCCAAAGCAACAGTGGAATTCCAGGCGGAGCCGCTTCGCGCGGCTCTTGTATTTTTGCGTACCTCAACAATCAAATAGAGCAGAGAAAAAATGACGGCAGCACCACCAAGCGCTTCTCCTAAACTTCCAAAATCAGCCAATGTCATGAATAGTGCTCCGTGGACCAATAACGCTTGGTTGTGGGGCGAAGTGCGCAGAACTGAGTCCTGCACCAACCACTTGTTAAGGGGTTGATTATGTTCAAGGGATTTTCTCACTGGCTGGATCGGAAGATGGGGCTACCGAAGGGCTGGGGCTTTCCGATTGCACTACTGACGCTGGCGGTTGCGATGCAGGTGTTTGTAACCGGGCTTCAAGTTGCAAACCGACTTGGGTTCCTGCTGTGACTAGCGCGGCCACAGCAAGCGCAATGACCCATTTTTGCAGTTTGCCGTTGCTTTCGTTTAACTGAGTAATATGATTTTGAAGAATGCCTACGTGTCGCTGCAAGAGCATGTGGTTTATTGTAATGCTTCGGATTATATCCCTGTGCCTTACCATCTCGTTCGGGATGGGCTGGTTGGACAGTGCAAGGAGGTAATTTTGCAATTCTTCAGTAGATGCAGACTCAACCGTACCTTCACGGAACGCATCTTCAACAGGCTGATATTCGTGATTCACAATAACCCCTTAACTATTAATAAACGCCCTAGTCGGTATATGTTCCCAACTTAAGACTAGTCGGGATATGTACCGGATTTGGGGGGATATGCAGAGTAGTCGGTATATTATTCCCTGGCACCGCTAGAATTGAGCTTCCACTGTATTGATTTTTAAGAATAAATCAACGACGTTTATTTTTTGTCTAAATAAGCTCCCATGGTTCAATCAATGGTCGATGTTATTTAGTCTGGACAGAAACACTCGCCATGCCAACAGTTTGAGTATTCTGAGTAGCATGGCTGGCGGCAATACTGCCAAAGGTTAGCGCTGGCCCCAAGGTGGCTCCTCCGGCCCAATAAGCCGGGCCAGAGAAAGAAGCAATGCAGTTACCAGCGCCATATAAACCCGGTATTGGCTGGCCTTCGGTATCTAACACCTGAGCGTGCTCATTGATTTTTGGGCCACCTTTGGTGTCGAGAGTGCCGGCGGCCATAATGACCGCGTAATAGGGGCCTGTGCTGGCGATGGGGTGCATGGTGACGTTGGGATAGCTATTTACGGGTTGCCCTGGGCCAAAGAAGTGAAAGAACTGATCGATGGGTTGTTTACCCCGTGAAAAATCTTTATCTGTGCCTGCGCTGGCGAACTGATTAAAGCGTTCGATGGTTTTGTTCAGCTGAGTAGTAAAATCTTCTTGTAACGAAAACCCGGCAGTTTCAGCTGCGATATCGAGTAGTTTTTTCTCGATGACCGCTGCGAGGGCTTCCAGAGTATCGGCGCTCATTACGTGAGAGGCGCTACTGCCCGTGGGGGGGATGGGCGCAAAACCGGCATATTGATCTGCGGTGCGTTGATCGTAAATCATAAATGACAACAGGTTCGGGTAGCTGGCGCTGACGGGATCCCATGCAAAGTGGGCTTGAGTGCGCTCGTTGTAGACAAATTTTTCATCGAAAAATCGCTCGCCGTTTCGATTTACCTGAATCATGCTGTCGCCGGGGCTGCACCAAATTCCGGTAGGGACGCTACTATTCTCTAGTGCTTGTTCCAGCGGTAATTGCGCCCACCAGGCATTACTCATATTGCCCAGCTGAGCGCCTGCCCTGGTGCCGATATGAACAAAGTCACCTTCGCAAGTGGGGGCGGCGCAACCGCCGAACACCGGGCCTTTTAAAAAATCCAGACGCATTTGTTTATTGTGGGTAAAACCGCCGGTGGTAAATATCACGCCGCGATTGGCTTTGATTTTATATAGGGTGCCGTCGCGTTTTTCCGCTACCAGGCCAATAGCTCGGCCGTTTTCATCTTGAATAAGCTGTTTTGCACGGTGGCGTGTTTTGACCGGAATACGTTTTTCCCGCAATGCTTCACCAAAGCGGCGCATCATTTCTGCACCGTTACCCATGGAGCCATCGGCCTGACGAGGCACGAGTGCACGCCCGGCAGGGGCTTTGTTTTCTGGGAGATGGGCAAAATAATCGGGCATAAAATGTTCGCCAGCTTTGAGGGCCATAAGCTGAAGTGCATCTTGCTGCTCTAAATCTTCAATAACTCGATTAACGTTATCGTAATAGCGCTCCATCTGCCGATAGGCGCCTTCTTCAGCGCCGAAGTATTTTATTTCGGGGTTGTAGCTGGTGGGAAAACTTAAGCGAATCATATATTTTAGGCAGTCTTCGCGTTTGTCCTCAAATCCGGCTTCGCGCATAAATTTATTGTTAGGCACCCAAATGCCACCGACGGATTTCGCTGCCGTACCACCCAGCACTGGGGCTTTTTCAATAATCATCACCTGATTGCCGAGGGCATTGGCTGTAATGGCGGCACTGCAACCGGCGGCACCACCGCCGACCACAAGAATATCGACTTCGCTGTCCCAGTTAATTTCCTGGTGACGATCTTGCTGGTTTAGTCCTGTTGCAGCCAACGTACTTGTCGCTAAACCGGTTGCCACCAGTCCGCTGGTTGCGCCACCTAAAAACTTGCGACGGGATTGATTGGTGTCTTTTGTATCCTTGGTGCCATCAGCCATGGTGGTGTCTCTTTTTAATTATCTTTAGTTATCTTTAATTATCCTGACCGCCCTGATTTATCCAGTCGATGATAACTTTCAGGTCCTGATCTTTCAAAGGGCGGTGTCCCATTTCAGTTAAAGGCATTCCTGATCCTGAGCCGCCAGCCTCCGCATGAGTGCCGAGTAATTTGTTAGCAAGATAGCTTGCCACAGAATTACCGGGGCTTACTCTCAACAAGTCGGACTGGGTGCTTTTTACGCCTACCAGATTGGCATAAGCTTCGCCGTTTTCTAGCACTAAGCCAGCTTGAGCAACTTCAAGCATATGGCATTGCACGCAATAGGTATCAAAAACCGGCTGTACGTCGAAAGTCAGGGACGGGGGTATATCACCGGCTACCGCATTGACTGACAGTAGATTGATTGACAGTAAATTGACCGACAGTAATAGCCCCAGAGAAAAACCAGCGTGCTTTGTAAGCAGATGCACTGTATGTAGATAAATTGTATGCAAAGACATTTTACCTTTGAGACCGTTTATTTATCTTTGAGCTTATTAATCTTTGGCCAGGAGCTTATCTACCATCGCCTCGTATTCAAAGCGCTTGGGCGAGCGGTAAAACAATTGTTGTGCGAGGGCGGGGTCGCCGGCAAAAAAGATTTCGTAAATTTCCTGACGTCCGCCGAACTCTGTCGCGACTGCATCCCAGGCGAGTTTCATTACCTGGACCCGCTCCCGAGCAGAGACACCGGCACCTGACATGTAGCGTTCTAGATCGTCGGCAATGTCTGGGTTGCTAAAATCTGCTTCGGTTGCGGTCAATACCAGGCTGCTGCTGCCCATCAGGCGGATCACGTCGTTAACCTTGGCATTTACCTGTGGCACGAAGAAGCGCAGCATTGCCATGGCAACATTACTTTGGCCGGGGGAGCCAAACGCTGTCATGGCTTGTTTGGCGATGTCCTGTAAATCAAACTTAGGATCGGTCTGACGAGCTAGTTCCTGGACGCTGCGCTCGGTGACTTCATGGGCGCAGGCGGTGACCAGGCCGTCGGCAAGTTCGTTGAGACCAATTAATTCGCCGATCATTTCCTGGTAGCGTTGTACTTCGGAGCGACCGACAACATTGGCCATTTTACTGGCCAGGCCGGTCATAAAACGCAATTTCCCTCGCCCCCGGATATTTGCCTGCAGC
Source organism: Porticoccaceae bacterium (assembly GCA_036961295.1). GTDB lineage: Bacteria > Pseudomonadota > Gammaproteobacteria > Pseudomonadales > Porticoccaceae > JAGPUQ01. Next base: position 637,667 of record JBALVX010000001.1, read on the forward strand.
GCCAGATAACCGGGGTACATGGGCATCATCGTATTGTGGGCGACAATATCGCCAGCGACGAACACGCGCTCCCAGGGTACGAATACATTGTCGAACACCGCCAGGGCATCGCCTTCGTCGTAGCGTTCGCTCAGTGGTCGGTCGAAGGTGCTGCGGCCACGGGCATAGCTTTCCCGGGCAATAAATTTTAGGCCTTCAGTTGCCACCGGAATGGCAAAACTGAGCGCGAGTTTTTCTTCACCCGGATGGCGCGGCATAAATGCGCCGACAAAGAGCTCGTCGCTGACCGGGGCGAGGGTGGATAACATGCGCGCCCCAGTTACGTAGATGCCCGCATCGCCTTCCTTAACGATTTTTACTGTGCCGGACTCCATGACGCCTTTACTGTAATCCCGTTTCGGATCGACCAGGGTGTGAGTCAGGCAGATATCGTTGTCGCGGCAATATTCCCAGTAGGCGATGGCGTTCTCACCGAACTGTTTATCTTTGTGGCCCAGGACGTGGGGCGCGATCATGGCGATGTCCGTCATAAAGGCGTTCATAAAATCTGGTGTGCGCCCCATTAAGCCGAAGGTCGATTCTTTGCGCAGGGTTTCACCTTCGACGCGCTGTGCCATAAGTTCCGGCGTGGTGGCGATCAAAAATGAATTACTGACAGGCTGTCCGTCTTTGGGAGATTTAAAGGTATATTTACTTTGCAGTTCCGGATCGTGAAAGGCGTCGTAGTGCTCGGCAAGTGAGCGAATAATCCCCTGTAAGGGTGGGTAGGCGGTCACATCGCGTACCAGTTCCCCGGCAATATAGAGTGATCGCCCGTCCTTTAGCCCTTCGATGTATTGTTGCCCGGTACGAATGCCCATATCTATTTCCTTTTTATAAGTTGCGCTTTATCAGTTATGTAGTGGTTAATGCCGTGAGGGCTTAAATTAATAATTAAGTGCTCTTGCGTTGCGTCGGCGGTGCGCCAGTTTTAACCATCATGGTTAAACGAGAGACACAAATTAATTTTTCATTGTCGTCGAAAATCAATATTTCCCAGACGTGGGTAGATTTGCCAATGTGCACGGGTTTGGCGGTGGCATATACGTGACCCGAGGACACCGCGCGTAAGTGGCTGGCATTGATGTCCAGTCCTACGCAGTAGTTCTTTTCCATATCGATGCATAACATCGAGGCGTGGCTGCCCACGGTTTCCGCTAGTAAGCAGGATGCGCCGCCGTGGAGAATGCCGTAGGGCTGAGTGGTTTTTTCGTTAACCGGCATGCTTGCGGTGAGATAGTCGTCGCCGAACTCGACAAAGACGATATCGAGATGGTTAGAGGCACCGACAGAATGTTGGTTGTTTAGTGAATCCAGAGAGGGGATTTGATGCCAGATACTACTCATATTTAATCTCTTTAATAATAATGAAACTACTGTTGATCGCGTTTATACGGAGCTTTTATTGTGGGTATAGAGTTTGCAGTGCTATACCCTTGGACGATTTTTCATCAGGTCGATCTTGATTGATTTGTTTTAACAGGGCAAGCAGTTCATCGAGCTGTTTGCCTGCCTCGCCGATGTTTTCGTCTGCTGCTTGATTTCCCTCATTAGAGTATATGGTTTTATCCAGCCAGTTAAAGTGTTGCGCGAGCCCCGGCTGCGCCGATTTAATGGCGACTTGTTGCAAGGTGACGATTTCCGGGGCGTTCCAACGTAGCCGCGCCCATTGGATGATGGCTTCTCTAAGCGCGGGCAAGGTGTCGGTTTTAGCCGCCTTGCTTACTGCTTTAAATGCCTCGCTCGTATCGGGCTGCTTAGTTTTCTGGGTCTTGTTCAGAGTCTTGTTCGGAGTTGCACCTCGACGCCACCAGAGCAAAACAAAAACCACGGTGCTCAACAACAGCAAAATATTACTGCCTACTAACCATCGATTAACAACGCTGTTTGACGATGTAATATTTTGGTCGGATACATTTGTTGACGAAGTTGCAGCGTTGTCCGTATTAGCAGGAGTGGTAGTCGGATTTTCAATGGTAATGCCTACTGCCGGTAGCACCTCAAAATTTTCACCGGGGAGCAGGGCATCGCGAAAACGCTCAGCTTCGGTATCCCACCAGCGCAGTTTAATTTCGGGTAGGTGCAGGGTGCCCGCTTGAGTTGGCACAATAGCCATGGCTTCGATGCGCGTGCCGGTAACTCCGTCGGGAGAAACGCTATCTTCGGTGCTCGGTTGATCGGGATAGAGTCGGTAATGGTCATTCTGCTCACTGGGAATATCTAATGGTAGTAACTGACTTGCAGTTAAGCCTTCAGCGGTAACCGTAATAGCGCGAGTAAGGGGTTCTCCTACAGTTGCTGCCTTGCTCAGCGAATTACCTGGTGAGCTGTTAGCGGGGCTCCAGGTCTGAGTTAACTGTACATTTTTTGCCGGTAGCCAATGGTCTGAACCTTCGAGAGGCGGCGCAGGTTTCACCTTTAGAGTTTGAGCTTGGGAATGCAGGTAAGTGGATTTGCCTCTAGGGTCAAAAAAATTATCAAAGCGGCTGCGACTTTCAACGACCGAGACGTTAAAACGTAGCGCTGGAATTTCTATTTCACCACTGCGTTCGGGGAAGAGAGCGTAGCGGGATTCGACGACCATATACGCCTGAGAACCAATTTGCTTGCGGTATTGTTGTTTATCCGATACCTGAATTACCTTGGTATCGGCAATTTCGAAGTCGTTAATTGAATAGCCATTTAACGAAACGCGGGTGTAAAGCCTGACGGTGAGCAGGGCTTGCTCTTGTACATAAACACTATTCTTATCGAGAACAACTTCGGCAAACAGGGGTTTGTCGTCATCGATAGACTGGTCTGGTTTGGCAGAATCATAGCGAATCGTTAATTCAATGGCGTCGCTGCTTTCACCATTAAAATGAAAGGTAGGAATAACCGCCGACCCCGGGCCTTTTGGCAATAGTGTCATTTGCCAGGTAGTAGTGGCCGTGACGCTGCCGTTGATCATGGATACCTGGCTTTGCTGACTTTTATCCATGATTTCAAACTGATGATTAAGCGCAGAGAAATCTGGCTCACCACTGGCCTGGCCAGAGTAGCTAACAATCAAATTAATGGTTTCGCTAACACTAAGTTCTGTACGACCTACCTTCGAGGACAGCTCAGCGGCCTGTGCTGAAATTGAAGCTAACAGCATTAAGAAAAGCGCGAACAGAAAAAATAGTGCCCGGAAGGGATTCGATTTAATGAATCGTTGCTGTGGTTGTTGTACTTGCTGCGGCGTTACCAACGTTGATCTCCTGTCGGTGGCGGGGTCTGTTGGGGATTGGTTTGCGCCTCGTATCTAAATTTACGGCGCATTAAGCTGCCGGGGTCATCGGGAAGGCTGCGTAACCATTGTTCGTGGGCTTGTTTCTGTTCGTCGGAGCGGGTGTCGGTGATATTTTTTACAGAGTTGTTCTCGGATTCCTCGTCTGTTTCGGAATCCTGAGCGGAGGTGTTTTCCTGGCTTTCTTGAGTGTCAGTTTCAGGATCGGTTTCAGAGTCTTGTTTAGAACCCTGTTCAGAGTCAGGCTGTTCGGCCTGGTCTTCTTCAGAGTCATTTTTTTCAGAAGCGCCTTGCTCGGAATCATTCTGTTTAGACTCATTTTCTTTAGAGTCGCCACCCTCATTTTTATCCTGCTCTGCATCGTTTTTGTCTCCGTCCTGACTTTCGCCATCTTTGTTCTCGGAATCTTTGCCCTCGGAGTCCTTGTTATCTGAATCGTTGCTATCCGAATCAGATGATTCCTGTTCCTGCTGTTGTTTTTCGGCCTGCTCTTTAAGGGCTTCGACCAATTTACGATTTTCTATGGCATCGTTTAACTCGGGGTTTAATTTTAGTGCTTGGTCATAAGCTTCTATCGCTGCGTCGTAATCGCCTAGTTGAGTTAGGGCATTGCCGCGATTGAAATGACCGTCCGCGGTTTTGTTTTCTTCAAATAATTTAGTGGCGCTTTCGTAATCGCCATTGCGATAGGCGGCACTGCCACGCCAGTTTGGATCGCTAAACTGTTGCTGCGCCGAGGCGGGGTCGCCTTGCTCTAGTGCTTGTGCGCCTTGTTGATCAGCTCGAAGCCAAAGATCATTCCATTCCAAAGCTTCTGCCGATGGCGTTGCGCTTAGCAGTGGGGCGAGGATCACCAGGGCCAGTACATTGCGGCGAAAGGCGAGGATGGCGAAAGGCAGCAATAGCAGGGCCAGCCAGTAGCCGCTGTCCTCGCGAATATCAAAAGTACGTTCCAGTTGCCGCATTTGTTGATTGTCTAACTGTCTATTGGATAGCGATTGGATAAGGCCAATGTCGTGGTCGTCGTTACGGAGGGCGGTATAAATGCCCTGGTGACGTGTGGCGAGCTTGCGCAGTTCGCGCTCGTTAAAGCGGGCGATAATAATATTGCCCTTGCTGTCTTTATAAAACCCGCCGTCGTTTTCTGGGATAGGCGCGCCTTCCGCAGTTCCAACCCCGAGAACCGACAGGGTGATTCCGCTTGCAGCCTTGAGTTGCCGGTCGATATCAGCCGCTGCGGAAGCGGGCAGGCCATCGCTAATCATCAGTATATCGCCGCGCTCGTGTCCGGCGTTGACGAGTAACTCCAGGGCTTTTGCGACGGCGATTTCGGGAGCATTACCGGCAATCGGCATAATGTCAGGCGCTAGCACCGGCGCCAGGGCCGCGATGGTGCGGGTGTCGTCCGTTAGCGGAGTGACTACGTGGGCATTGCCTGCGTAGGCGATCAAGGCGGTGACGCCTTCGTTACGGGCTTGCAGCAGATCGAGCAACTTAAGCCGTGCGCGAACCAGTCGATTGGGTTTGATGTCTTCGGCCAGCATCGAGGGAGACAGATCGAACAAGATCACCAGGGCGTGTTCGCTTTTTTGAATGGGGCTTGGAATGTCTTTCCAGCTGGGGCCGCTTAAGGCGAATGCGGTGATGAGCCAAAGTGCAAAAGCAATAAAGTGTAGTTTGCTGTGTCTGCCGTGCTTGGCGTGGGTGGTATTTACATCCAGTAACCAGGGCAGTAATTGAGGAGAGATCACCCGCGACCAGCTGGCCGATTGGGAACGGTAGCGATGTAGCAGAAAAGCGACGAGCAAGGCGGGTACGGCGGCGAGTAACCACCAGGGCCGTAGCAGCTGGAAATGAGTGAGTGCGGTGGAAATATCACTTAATAGATCAAACACGGCGCGCACCCATAAGGCCTAACCCTGAAGTAGACAGCAGTGCCAATAACAGGCTGCTCACCAGGCCGACAGCCAGGGGCCAGTGAAACAGGGATTTGCGGGGTCGAAATATTTCGGCTTCTTGCTCTACCGGCTCGAGTCGATCGAGTTCGGTATAAATATGAGCTAGCTCTTCGGGGTTGCGCGCGCGGAAATAACGGCCTCCGGTTTTTTGTGCGATTTCCCGAAGGGCGGCTTCGTCCAGGTCGGCAGAGGGGTTGAGTCGCCGCACACCAAACAGGGTGCGTTGTTGAATTTCGTCGGCACCGATACCAACGGTGTAGATTTTAAGACCGTTGGCCGCAGCCAACTCGGCGGCTTGTGCAGGATTTATTTCACCGGAGTTGTTCGCTCCATCGGTGAGTAAAATCATAACGCGGCTACCGTCGGGACGTTCCCGCAAACGTTTTACCCCGACACCAATGGCGTCGCCGATGGCGGTGCCTTTGCCGGCAAAACCAATTAGGGCTTCCTGCAGGAGAGTGTTCACTGTGGTGCGGTCGAAGGTGAGCGGTGTCTGTAAGTAAGCCTGGGTGCCAAATAAAATAAGACCCAGGCGATCTCCGGTGCGGCGTTGTACAAAGTCACCGACCACAACCTTCACGGCGGTGAGGCGATCGGTCATTTGATTGCCGACCTGCATATCACGGGTGTCCATACTCCCAGAAATATCCACGGTAATCATCAGGTCGCGACCCGTGGTGGGTAGTGCGATGGCATCGCCTGTCCAGGTGGGTCGCGTTAATGCCAGCAGCAAACTCAGCCAGACCAGGTTCAGTAGCACCAACTTCAACAATAAGAGAGGCGACCAGTGCCCGCGCACACCTTTGCTATCAAGGCTTTCGACATCGCTGGCGTAGCCCGGCGCATACAAGGCAGCCGTGTCTGGCTCGTCGGGTGTGCGCCACCAGCGATACAGCCAGGGTAGAGGTATGAGTACCAGTAGCCAGGGCCAGAGTAGCGTTACCACAGGGGCCCACCGGTTTGGCGTATCCACTGGCGTAGACAGAGAAAGACTTGCCTGGCCTGAGCGCGGGACAGTGTTTCGGGCGCGGGCTGATAGAGCAGGTCGTGCAACTGGTCGAGGGCGACGGCGTTGCTCAGCTTGCTGACACTAGCCTCGTCAACAATGGCGAGTAAGTCGGAGGTGGGTAGGGTCGCGAGCTGTTCGTGTAGTGGGTTGGACTTTGCGGTTTGCCGAGCCAGAATTAACAAAGATTTAACTAATACCGTAGCATCTCGATCTTTCTGATAATGAGCCCAGAGCGCGTTGATCTGCCGTTTGGCCTGGCGGGAAAACAAGCGCTCGCGATGATGCCGTAAGGCGAAGCGTAAAACCCACCATAATAAGCCGACGACCAGAGCTGCCAGTAACCACCAGCCGGGTGCTGGCGGCCACCAGGTAATGGCTGGCGGCAGATGAATATCTTTGAGTTGGTCGAGGAGTGGCATGATTAGGCTTCGGCTGCTTGAATATGAGGTTTCGATTGACTTGAGCGACGCGCTTTACGACTGCGCGCTTTGCCGTAGTGCTGGTTTAAGGTCGAAACCACATCACTGCTACCACCGGTGTTAGTGGAAAATGTCAGGTAGCCCATCTGTAGCTTAGTCGCCAGTTGTTTTAAATATTCGCAGCGCGCATCAAAAGCCTCCTCGAAGGCTTGTCGTTGCGCAGTATTGCGGGTGTCGAGTGAGCGCCTGCCCAGTGGACCACGCAGTGGATAGTTTCCCGGCGGTGGTAACGCTGCTTCTAACGGGTCGTAGACATGGAACAAAGTAATGTCGCAACGGCGTGCCATTTCAAACAGGTGGCGCTCGTTGCGGGGGTCGGCGCTGAGATCGTGAAAGTCGCTAATAATCATCAAGGCGGCACCGGGATGGGCGATGCGCCGCAAATCCTGGAGCATATCGTGCAGCGTAAAAGTATCGGCTTGTGCCTCGCATAAGTTGGTACTGGTTTCGTTTAAGACTCGAATCAGCGCCAGTGCTGCATGGTGGCTGCGACGGGCGCGAATATCATTAAATTGACTGTTGCCAAACACCAGCCCGCCGACCCGATCACCGCTATTGAGTCCGGCCCAGGCCAGTGCGGCACTAATTTCGCAGGCGGTCACCGATTTCATCCGTTGGCTGCCAAAAAACATGGTTTGTCGGAGATCGGTTAGCAGATATACCGGACGCTCGCGTTCTTCCCGGAACAATTTGGTGTGGGTGGTGTTAGTGCGCGCGGTCACCCGCCAATCGATGGAGCGCATATCGTCACCGGGTTGATAGGGTCGAACTTCATCGAAGTCCATGCCACGCCCGCGAAAGCGGGTGTGGTGAGGCCCGGCCAGGCTGCTATTGGGTTTCAATCTGGGGAAAAACACAAAATCCCGTGCCGCGTGGCGCAGTGCCACCAGACTTTCCACCGAGGGCACTACCTCGGGTGGGGGAGTAGGTAGATGCGCATTATTATCCATCAATGTGCCTGCCAGGAACGGTTGTTAAAGATGCCGGTAATGGTAGGAGCATTAGGCCGAGGGTACCGTGGTTAACAGGGTTTGCACCACCGCCTCTGGCGTAACACCTTCGGCTTCGGCTTCAAAACTGAGTATTAGTCGGTGGCGCAGAACATCGGCTGCGACATTGCGAATGTCGTCCGGTGTTACATAGTCGCGCTGATCGAGCCAGGCCAGCGCGCGCGAGCAGCGATCGAGAGCGATAGTGGCGCGGGGGCTGGCACCGAAGTTAATCCAGTTGGAGAGTTTGTCACCGTAAAGTTGTGGATTGCGCGTCGCTAAAATCAGTTGTACCAGGTATTCCTCCACTGGCTCGGCCATATGTACGGCCAGCACCTCGCGTCGCGCCGCAAATAAAACATCCTGGGATAGCTTAGTAAACGTTGGACTGGTATCGCCGTCTTTATTGCCGCCATTAGCTTCAGCGCGAGCGATGTTAAGAATTTGGCGTTCGGCACCCGGGGCCGGGTAGTCCACGGTCACGTGCATTAAAAATCGATCCATTTGCGCTTCGGGTAGAGGGTAGGTGCCCTCTTGTTCAATGGGGTTTTGGGTGGCCATGACCAAAAATAGTTCGGGTAGTGGGTAAGTGTTGCGGCCCACGCTGATTTGTCGCTCGGCCATGGCTTCAAGTAGCGCGGACTGTACCTTGGCCGGGGCGCGATTGATTTCGTCGGCAAGTACCAGGTTGTGGAAGATCGGACCGGGCTGGAATTCAAAGGAGCCGTTTTCCGGGCGATAGATGTCGGAGCCAGTAATATCGGCGGGTAGTAAATCCGGGGTGAACTGGACGCGTTGAAAGGATGCGCTAACACCCTTGGCCAGGCTATTGATGGCGCGGGTTTTAGCCAGTCCTGGGGCGCCTTCTACTAACAGGTGTCCGTCGGAGAGTAATGCGATAACCAGGCGTTGGCACAACTGGGGTTGGCCGACCACCTGGTCGTTAAGATAGCCCAGCAGGGCCTGGATAGGGGTTTGTAAACTCATGATGGATAATGCTTCCCGATACAAAGAATGTTGGCGTATAACGCAGTCTAGCGGATGGTGTTAAAACCTCGCCTCAAAATAATTCCCACTACCGTCGGCGGGCGGGCTGAGCGGCGAGTATAATGTGATTTTTGTCTGCTGTTGAGTTTCTTCATTTATGTATGCGCTCCTACGCAATGCCTTATTTTTGTTGCCTACCGAAACCTCCCACGATGTTGCGCTAAAGTCTCTGGCCTGCGCCCAGCGTTTAAAGCTGTTGTCCGCGTTCAATCCGACGCCACGCAGTTGCCCGGTGACGGTCATGGGCCTGGAATTTGCCAATCCCGTTGGTCTCGCTGCGGGTCTCGATAAAAACGGCGACTACATAGACCCGATGATGGCGCTAGGGTTCGGTTTTGTCGAAATTGGTACGGTGACACCACGGCCTCAGTCGGGCAATGCCAAACCGCGATTGTTTCGCCTGCCCGAGCATCGGGCCATTATTAACCGCATGGGTTTTAATAATTACGGTGTGGATCATTTGGTGGAGCAGGTGCGTCGTTGTCGAGGGGAAGGTCGCCTGAGCACGAATAAAGGTGTACTGGGTATTAATATTGGTAAGAACTTCGATACCCCGGTGGAGCGTGCCGCCGAAGATTACCTGCTTTGTATGGACAAGGTTTATGCCCATGCGGACTACATCACGGTCAATATCTCCTCGCCCAACACCCCGGGTTTACGCAGTTTGCAGTTTGGCGATGACTTTAATGAATTGCTGGCAAGCCTCAAGGCACGGCAACAGGTATTGGCCGATGAGCACGGTCGCTACGTCCCGCTGGCGGTTAAGATTGCGCCGGATATGAGCGACGACGAGCTAAAACAGCTTGGGGATGTGTTGCTGGGTCAGGGCATTGATGCGGTGATCGCCACCAATACCACGGTGTCGCGAGAGGCCGTCGCGGATTCACCGCTGAGTGAAGAGGCGGGTGGTTTGAGTGGCGCACCGCTGCGGGAGCGCTCAACCGAGGTGGTTAAAGTACTGTCTCAACATCTCGCGGGCGCGCTACCTATCATTGCCGTTGGCGGAATTTTGAGCGCTGACGATGCAGTGGAAAAAATGGACGCCGGAGCCGCGCTGGTACAAATATATAGCGGCTTTATTTATTCCGGCCCCGGTCTGGTACGCGCCGCAGTGCAAGCGATAGCGGAGCGTCCTTAAGCCGAGCTAAAACATGAGCCTTAAGTGTTGAAGCCGCAGACCTCAGTCCGCTCAGCTGATTTTTAAGTTAATCTATTTTATTAGATTTGGTTCATATCTTGTTGTTTATGTTATATTTTTATAGGGAAGCTATGCGTTCCTGAGCAGTGGCAATACTGTAGCCCCGAAGATAATCGCCGTGGCCTTCCTGCCAGCCATTCATCCATTCGTGGCCTTGCTCGGTGTTGTCGTTGTGGGGGCATTTATTATCGGGGTGGCCTTGGAAGCCGACCTGGTAACCTTTAAAGAAAGCGCGTTGGGAAGGGTCTCTTTTTTGTGTTCTCATGGGCAAATTTCTCCGCTTGGTGACTCTGGAAGACAATAATCCAGACTCTGTAGTTGACCAGATCGCCGAGGCGGTGTCGAAGATTTTATCTCTCTATAGGCGGGGGCTTTAATTCCCCTCGGTAATCAATAGGGCCTTTTTTGGGAGCCGATTAGTTGTTAGTTGGCTTTATTTCTTAAGTAGTTGGTGATATCTCTTAAGCAGTTGGCGATAGGCAAGGTTGAAGGCAGTTAAATTGGTAGTAGGTAATGTGGGAGGAATACAGGTTTGAGTAATACAAGCGCACACGGTGATCAGCCTTTGCCAGGTCAGTCTGCTGGATCAACTATGGCCTGGTTTGTAACCTGCCCTAAAGGTCTGGAAGGTCTGCTGGTCGATGAAATACGCGCCCTGGGTGCCCAGGATGTTAAGGAAACCGTCGCGGGGGCCAGGGTCGTGGGCTCCGAAGAGCTGGGTTATCGCCTCTGCCTGTGGTCGCGGCTGGCCAACCGGGTGCTGATGCCGCTGCATACGGCAGTCGTTGACGATGGCGACTCTCTGTACGAGGTCGCGTCCTCCGTGCCCTGGATGGATCATTTCAGTGTGGAGTCGAGTATTACGGTGGACTTCAGCGGCACTGGAGACGCTATCCGTCATACTCAGTACGGTGCGCAGCGGGTTAAGGACGCCATTGTCGATCAGTTTCGGACGGCAACCGGGGAGCGGCCGAATGTGGATCGTGGTTCGGCGGATATTCGTATCAATGCCCGTTTGGCGAAAGGTTCGATCACTTTGAGTTTGGATTTTTCTGGGGACAGTTTGCATCGTCGTGGTTATCGCGAGCGCCAGGTGAATGCACCCCTGAAAGAAAATTTAGCGGCGGCTTTATTGCTGCGGGCCGGTTGGCCGGATATCGCTCGGCAGGGCGGTGATTTCGTCGACCCCATGTGTGGTGGCGGTACGCTGGTTATTGAGGCGGCAATGATGGAGGCGGATATTGCCCCCGGTTTGCTGCGACAACGCTTTGGTTTTCACGCCTGGACAGCTTATCAGCCAGCGCTTTGGCAGAGCCTGGTAGCGGAGGCCGAGGCGCGTCGGGATGTGGGCCTGGCAGCAGAGCTGCCGAACTTGCGTGGCTACGACGTGGATGTCTGGGCGGTCGGAGCCTGTGTAGACAATGCTCGAGCAGCGGGTCTTGAGGCTGCTTTGGAGCAGGGCAAGATTCGCTTCGAGGCGCGCTCTATAGCCAATACCCAGCGTCACGAGGGAGCCAGTGAGCAGGGTTTGCTGCTGGCTAACCCGCCTTATGGAGAGCGCCTGGGTGATATAGAAAGTTTGGCGCCGACCTATCAGCAGTTGGGCGCGGCGATTAAAGCCTGTTATCCGGGCTGGCGCGCGGCGATTATTACCTCAAATCCGGAACTCGGTTTTGAGCTGGGTTTGAAGGCGCGCAAAAAATATCGCCTGTTTAACGGTGCCTTGGCCAGTGAGTTGTTGCTCTTTGATGTGCACACCGTAGCGCAGGCAGAGGTGGCCCAGGAACAACAAAGCCAACGACACGAGCAACGATCCAGTGAGTCCAGTGCCGCGGTGGCCATGCTAGTGAATCGCCTTAACAAGAATCGGCGCAAACTCAAGCCCTGGCTCAGTAAGAATAATATTGAGTGTTACCGGCTTTACGATGCCGACTTGCCGGAGTATGCGGTGGCGATAGATTGCTATGGCGATGCCGTACACGTGCAGGAGTATGCCGCTCCAAAATCCATCGATCCCGCTACGGCGCAGCGACGCTTGCGCGAAGTTGAAGAGGCCCTGGTTACAGTGCTGGGGGTGGATGAAAGCACCTTGTTTTTTAAACGCCGCGAACGTCAAAAGGGTAGTAAGCAATATCAGCGTTTGGCAGAGCCTAGTCTTTATGGGGCGAGCAAGCAGATAGCTGAGGGCAGTAGCAATGTAAGCAGTAATGTAGGCAGCGACACTACTGTTAAAGAAATGAAAGTTCGCGAGGGTGCGGCGACGTTTGAAGTGAATCTCGGCGCGTATCTCGATACCGGTTTGTTTCTCGATCATCGCCCGATGCGGCAGCGGCTGGCGGCTTTGGCAAAAAATGGGCGCTTGTTAAATCTATTTTGTTATACCGCGACGGCGACGGTGCAAGCGGCTCTGGGAGCAGGGGGTGAGCCCGGCGCAGCATCGAGTTTGAGTATTGATATGTCCAATGCGTATTTGGCCTGGGCGCAGCGAAATTTTGATTTAAATAAATTGGATAACCAAAAGCACGAACTGTTGCGCGCAGATTGTTTAATTTGGCTGGAGCGGGCAGAAGCACTCTACGCTGCTCAGTTTGATGTGATCCTGGTTGATCCCCCCACGTTTTCGAACTCGAAAAAAATGGAGGAAACCCTTGATGTGCAGCGCGATCATCCGACCATCATTGATCGGGCCATGATTCTGTTAGCCCCAGGTGGAACCCTGGTGTTTTCCAATAATTTTCGACGCTTCCAAATGCATGAGGCGATGCATAAAAAATATGTGGTGGAAGATATCAGTGCGAAAACCCTCGACCCGGATTTTGTGCGCAATCCTCGCATCCACAATTGCTGGTTAATTCGACACCGAGATTAAATAGGACATGGTAGTGAGCAACGATAAAAACAGAAAAGTGGTGACGCTCTACATTGGTGAGTCTTGCCATTTATGTGATCAAGCCCGGCAAGTGGTACTGCCGGTGATTGCGGACACCGACTGGGTACTAGAGGAGGTCGTTATCACGGGAGATGAAGCCCTGATGGCAGCCTACGATATTCGTATTCCGGTAGTAAAAACTTCGGCGGGTGTCGAAAAAGGCTGGCCGTTTACCCCAGGGCAGATTAAACGACTTATTACTGGAGTGGATTCTTAACTATTTTCCGATACTGCTCGCCATGTTTTTGAGCTTGCTCCTTTTCCTCCTTGTTTAATTCCCGATAACCCCGTGGGTAGGGCCAGCCATAAGCCCAACGAAATTTGGTGGGCAAATAGGGGGTGCCACCAACACGTACACCTGCCAACATCAGTTTGGCGATATCTGGATGTCCTGCATCGGCTACACAACTGCGTAATTGTTGGTCTGCTGCCCGCCTTTGTAGAGAGTTGCCGCCTTGCCAGTAGGCATAGTCGTGATCGGTGCAGCAGGATAACCAAACCTCTTGCTGGCTGGGGGTGCCGTCCGGAAACGCACTGCAGCCATCGCTGGTGAAGGGCTTTAGGGAGCTCGACGTTTTAAGGGACGAAGTTTCCCTTTCTTCCAAATATTTTTCTGCATGGTTTTCCACATTGTCTCCAGCACTACCGGGAAGGCAGTAGAATAAAAACAATAAGACGGGTGAGCAGAGAAATGTCAGTTTTAGCGGCATAGGTTTATGTTGCCTCTAAGATGGCTTCAGTCTAAAAAACCGGCGCGCTGTCGCGGTGGTAGCGCGGGCTAATTCTATTCCATTTTCCTGGCGGCACTCCGCGAGTTGGCTTAACACCGAGGGTAGGTAGGCGGGTTCGTTGCGGTTTTTATCTGATTTCTTTGTTGCTTGATGTTTTGGCGCGTTACTTCTAGGCAATAACTTTTTCGGTAATAAGAAAGGCGCATCGCTTTCAATCATCAATCGGTCGAGAGGAATATTTTTTACCAGGCCCTGTAACTCCAGACCGCGTCGGGGATCGCAAACCCAGCCGGTGATACCGATGTGTAAATTGAGATCGAGATAGTTAAATAGTTCGCTGCGCGTACCGGTAAAGCAGTGAATCACCGCCTCTGACAATTGATCTCGGTAGCTTTTCAGTATGTCTAGTTGACGCTGGTGGGCGTCGCGTTCGTGCAAAAACAGAGGTAGTCCACACTCGATAGCGAGTTCAATTTGAGTTTCGAAGACTTTCTCTTGATCAACTCTAGGGGAGTAGTCGCGATTAAAATCGAGTCCGGTCTCGCCAATGGCGACAACCTGGGGCTGCTCTGCAAGCTTTCTTAGTCGTAGCAGAGTGTCGCTATTCCAGTCTTTGGCATCGTGGGGATGAACGCCGGCAGTGGTGTAGAGCATGCCGGGGAAATCGTCTGCGTACTGTTCACATAGTGCCAGGGCTTGCTCGCTACTATTTACGCAAGTGCCAGTAATTATAACTTGGTCGACACCGGCTGCTCGCGCGCGTTGTAGAACTTCAGTTTGATCGTGATTGAAACGCGGGTTGGTTAAATTAACGCCAATATCGACCAGAGTAAATTTAGGCAGGGTCTCGGTAGTTAAATTTTGTTCGGTGGCACCTGCTGTCACAGCGCCCGCTTGCGCTCGGCGGCAGATAAAATGCGTTCATTACTGTTGAGGTGGTGAGCGTAGATGGCGGAAAAAGCTAATACGTTTTGTACGTAGTTGCGAGTTTCCTTAAAAGGGATGGTTTCAATCCACGCGTCGAAGGGCAGCCTTCCCGCGCTAGTCGACAACCAGCGATCAACTCGATGTGGCCCGGCGTTGTAGGCCGCCGTGGCGAGAATACGATTCTCGCCGAAACGGCTTAGCATGTCCCGATAATACTGCGTGCCCAGTTGTATATTTTTTGCAGGGATAAATAGCTCAGCTTTTTTTCGGTAGGGTATTTTGTGTTGCTTTGCGACAAATCGTGCCGTGGCGGGCATTAACTGCATTAGGCCGCGAGCGCCAGCGTGGGACACAACTCCGGCATTAAAAGCACTTTCCTGTCGTGCTAAGGCCATCATTAAAGGTAAAGGTAAGCGGTGTTGCTGAACCCGGTCCTCAAAATGTTCTCGGTATAGAATTGGAAAGCGCGTGTCGATGTCGTCCCAGTAACTGGCTTTAATCATCGCGAAAATAGACTGGTGGTGCCATTCCCAGCGGGTTGCCAGCTGGGCAGCGACAACTAATTGATCTTCACTCATGATTTTTGTGGCGGCGCGCCACTCGCGATGTGCTTTTGTCAGTAGCCCGTGATAACGCAATTCTTGAACGCGAAGCATGGCGGGCAGGGTGCTTAGTGCGCCGATGTCTGTATTTGAAACAGGTGGTGGATTATGTTCCATTTGGTAATTTTTATTGCTTAGCCAATCGCTGGCCATAAAGCCGTAGAAGTTGCGTCGCTGCGCCAGTGCCTGGTAGGTTTTTTGGATGGCCTGGGTATTTTTTCCGAGCAGGGATGAGGCGCGGGCATGCCAGTATTGCCAGCGAGGATCCTCTCGCAAGGCCTGAGGTAAGGTTTCTATACCGCTCAGCAAGCCGCGCCAGTTGCCTTCGCCGATCAGTTTGCGCAGTCGCCACTCGTGGAAATCAACAGTAAAGAACTCGTTTTGCTGGTCTACTAGCTGCGCGACGGCGAGGGCATCGCCCTGGTCGTAGAGTTTACGTGCCAGGGCGGTATAAACATCGGCGCGAGTGGCGACGTCAAAAGGGTGTTGCTGCTGATAATGCTCCCAGTGTGCGAGCGCCTTACGGGGATTTTTTTTAGCCTGGTGGCGGACAGCGTGAGCAATCACGGCGCTGATTTCTGCGCCGCGCTCCGGGAATAGGTCGCGATTGCCGAGAAGGTTGGGATTGCGATCCAGGGACACGTAGCGTCGCGCTAGTGAGGTATAGCGCGCGGACTTGAGAAAGCTCTCTAGATAACGTGCCAGATCATAACGGTGGGCGAGCACGGCCTTGGTGTAGCGCTGCCAGGCAAGTGCTTCGGTGATAGCGCCGGCCTTGGTCATCAGTTTAAATAGTGAGTCGCAACCCGATGGCTGGGACTTGTCCACATTCCATAATGTCAGCCCGGTGGCGATGGCCTCGTCTCTTGCGCCGGTGTGATACAGCGCTTCCTGAAACTGACATTTCAACGTGGTGTGGTTTAGCGCGGGGTCGTAGTAGTTGCGGAACTCCGTCCAGCGTTGCTGCCGATAAAAATTGTTGAGCAAGCTAATACGCAGGGATCGAGCTACCGGGGCGTCGTTGTAATTTTGTAGAAATGCCTCAATGTCCTCCCGCGCAGCGGCATAGGGTTGGTGCTTCAGATATTCGTATTCCAGGTAGGGAAACAAAGGATAAGTGATAAGTTGTTCTTTGAGTCGTAGAAAGTTAGCGGTATCACCATCGCGCAGGGCATCGACTGCAGCTCGGTATTGAGGGCGTTGCCGGAGATGTTGTTGTTGAAGTTGTTGTAACTGTTTTTCGAGTTGCTGTGCGGCTATAAGCTGGGCCTGGGCTTCGAGCTCCTGGAGTATTTTTTGCTGTCGCTCCTGTTCGAGTTGTATTTGTTGCTGGGTAATTTGCGGGGCTGGCTGTGTAGCTTGCAGTGCGGGCTGTAGTGCAGGCTGCAGTAGCGAGGATTCGGTTTCAGCGTGGCTAAAGGCGACAAACCCGCTAGCGAGTGCGATCAACAACCACGGGGTGCCGGACAGCACGATTCGGCAAGCGCCTAGGGTTAACTTGATGAGAGGCTGGATGATTTCCCTGAAAGGATGCATGTCCATAAATTAATTCGAAAGTTCACTAACTAAAAGCTACTTACCTAGGACGATGGTATACCCCTAAAGTGTTATTTGTCAGCTTTGATTCGCACTGCCAACACATCGCAACAAGCGCCATGCAGTACTCCGTTGGCGGTAGAGCCAAATACCAGCGCCAGGCCGTGACGACCGTGGCTGCCAACCACGGCGAGGTCAACGTCGTTTTCTCTGGCGAAGCGGTGCATTTCGTGGGCGGGTTGGCCGATCAGCACGTGGTAATCGATGGCGTTGGTGGGCAGGTTTGCGGTGAGATCGGCAACTATGGCTTTAAGTCGTTCGCTGGCCTGTTCCTCCATTTTAAGCTGTACGTCGCCGAGATCCATGGGGATGTCGCCACCGTAGGCAAAGGACAGGGGTTCCTGAATATGAATCAGGGTAATGCGGGTATCCTGGTCGGCGAACAAGGCTTTGACCTTGTCGATGACTTGCTGGGATTCGGGTGACAGGTCGAGCCCGACGAGAATGTGTTGGTAAGAAGACATCAAACTTGGCTCCGTGAAAGTGACATGAGTTTAGCCGCTTTGTGTGTAGGACAGTAGTAGTGTAGTGAGGCGGTGTGACGGAATTTTAGTATTTAAATATAAACGATCCTGTTTTTCCAGTAAAACAAGTAATATAATATTGATTAAAATCATATTGTTAATATATTTTTATAATCTAAATTATAGGTTGATTTGGAGTCAAAATAACGATGTTTAAACTATTTTTTTTAGAAATATTTTGCACTCTTTACTTGACCCAATAAAAATCTGTCCGTATATATGCGCGCATCCAGTCACAAGACGGGAACCGAATTTAGGAGTTCAAACCGAGTTACATGGGTAAATCGCTAGTAATTGTCGAGTCACCGGCCAAGGCCAAAACCATTAACAAATATCTGGGTAAGGACTACGTGGTGAAATCCAGCGTGGGCCATATCCGGGATTTGCCCACTGGGGCGAGCAACCGCGAGCCGGTCGATACCAAAGAGCGGGCACGGCGCAGTGCGGAGACTCGCAAGTTATCGCCCAAGGCCAAGATAGCCCACAAAGCCAAAAAAGGCCGCGAGCAGTTAATCAAGCGCATGGGTATTGACCCCAGTAAAGGTTGGAAGGCCAACTACGAGGTGCTGCCGGGCAAGGAAAAAGTGGTTGCCGAACTGCAAAAGCTTGCTAAGAACGCCGATACCATCTATCTCGCGACCGATCTCGATCGCGAGGGAGAGGCCATTGCCTGGCATTTGAAGGAAACCATTGGCGGCGATGAAGATCGCTACAAGCGCGTGGTGTTTAACGAAATTACTAAAAAGGCCATTCAGGAGGCCTTTGCCAAACCGGGTGAGCTGGACATCAGTAGGGTCAACGCTCAGCAGGCGCGGCGTTTTCTCGATCGCGTGGTCGGCTTTATGGTGTCGCCCTTATTGTGGGCCAAGGTCGCGCGGGGTTTATCCGCCGGTCGAGTGCAATCTGTCGCGGTCAAGCTGGTGGTGGAGCGGGAGCGGGAAATCAACGCGTTTCAGCCCGTTGAATACTGGACATTACACGCCGATCTTGAAAACAAACAAGAAGAGCAGGCGCGTTTTGAGCTTAAAAAGATTGCTGATAAAAATTATCGGCCCGATAACAAAATAGATTCTGACCACGCCCTTGCCGCACTTAATGCGGCCGAATTCAAAGTGGCGAGTCGAGATGACTCTCCTACCCAGAGTAAACCCTCGGCACCGTTAATCACCTCGACCCTGCAGCAAGCCGCGAGTACTCGCCTGGGCTTTGGCGTCAAGAAAACCATGATGATGGCTCAGCGCCTCTACGAAGCCGGCTACATCACTTATATGCGTACCGACTCCACCAATCTGAGTGCTGAGGCGGTGGCCAATTGTCGCGATTTGATCAGTGCGCGCTACGGTAAAGAATATTTACCGGAGAAGCCCAATAGCTACAGTAGTAAATCCGATGCTCAGGAGGCTCACGAAGCGATCAGGCCCTCCAACGTGGATATTACTCAGGCGGATATCCAGGGTGTCGATGAGGATGCCAGACGGCTTTACGACATGATCTGGCAGCAGTTTGTGGCCTGCCAGATGATGCCCGCTCGATTCAGTAGTACTTCGGTGGTGGTTAAAGCCGGCGACTACGAGTTGCGCGCCCGGGGTCGGGTGATGCGCTTCGACGGTTTTTTACGCGCAATTCCGGTACTGCGTAGCAAGGACGATATTGAGTTGCCAGATCTCGCCGTAGGAGAAGCGCTTAACCTGCTCACTCTGGTGCCGCGCCAGCATTTCACCAAACCGGTATCGCGGTTTGGCGAAGCCTCGTTGGTGCGCGAGTTAGAAAAACGCGGCATTGGCCGACCCTCTACTTACGCCTCGATTATCTCGACGATTCAGGATCGCGGCTATGTCCGGGTGGAAAACCGGCGCTTTTACGCCGAAAAAATCGGCGATATTGTAACCACTCGTCTCGATAACAATTTTTCCGATTTAATGGATTACAGTTTTACCGCGACCATGGAAGCAGAGCTAGATGACGTCGCCAGTGGCGAGCTTGGTTGGAAGGCGGTACTCGATCGTTTTTACGAGGGCTTTACCCAAAAACTCGAAAAAGCTCAGGACGAAACCGATGGCATGAAGCCAAACGATCCCGTCGATATTAGCTTGCCCTGCGAAAAATGTGGTCGTCCAATGACCATTCGCACCGGTAGTACCGGCGTATTTTTAGGTTGCTCCGGCTACGGTTTACCGCCCAAGGAGCGCTGCAAGGCAACCCGTAATTTGGTGCCGGGGGAAGAAACGGTCAATGTCGATGAAGACGACGAAGCTGAGTCCAAATTACTGCTGACCAAGCATCACTGCTCGATTTGTAATACTGCGATGGATAGTTACTTGGTCGATGAAAAAACTAAAATTCACATTTGTGGTGCCAACCCGGATTGCCCTGGTTACGAGCTGGAAGAGGGCAGCTATCGCATTAAAGGTTATGAAGGACCAGTGCTGGATTGCGATAAATGCGGTGACGAAATGCAACTTAAATCCGGGCGTTTCGGCAAATACTTCGGGTGTATGGCGGAAGATTGTAAAAATACTCGCAAGCTATTAAAAAGCGGGCAGCCCGCACCGCCGAAAATGGACCCGGTGGTGATGCCGGATCTACGCTGTGAAAAAGTAGACGATCACTACGTGTTGCGTGACGGTGCCGCCGGTATTTTTCTGGCTGCCAGTCAATTTCCCAAGCATCGGGAAACACGGGCGCCGTTAGTGGAAGAGATGATTCCTTTTCGCGATCAAATCGATCCCAAATACGACTACCTAATGGAGGCTCCGACTCAGGATCCCGACGGTAATAAAACGATGGTGCGTTTTGGTCGCAAGACTGGCAAACAATACGTACAAACTGAAAAAGACGGTAAAGCCACGGGTTGGCGAGCTGACTATGAAGATGGCAAATGGTGCATTACCGACAAACGCAAAAAGTAACTAATGGCCGCCTATAATCCCTATCGAGACCGGGTCAATCAAAAGCTGCATTTTGCGCGCTTGCTCTTAACTGGAGGAGTTGGTCGCGTGGTTGATCGCGGGATAGATGAAAAGCAGAAGTCTGCCCAAGATCGTTCCCTGGAGCAGGCTTTGTTTGAAGGTGCAGTCTTGCATCTGGGCTGTGCCTATCGCCTGTACTTGCAAGAGGTGGCAGAGAATTATCAATGCCCACCAGCGGGCGTGGTCGATATTGCAACGCTGAGCGCAGCCCTGGCGCGTATCAATAAGACTCCCGGCGAGGTACAGGAATTGGTTAATCTGAGGGCTGATGTGGGCTCCTGGTTGGGCCAGTTGCTGGCGGTCTCAGAAGGCCAGAACTTGCTGCAAGCTAAACCACCGGCCGTACAGCAACTCAGCACTTCAGACTCTGGGGCCTCCATAGCAGCAATTACTTTGATAGAGGAGCTTCTTCCTGAGCTAAACGCTGAGCGAATTATGGCCTGGCACGGGGCGTTTGCGGACCTGGTCGAGCGCCAGCGCGAGCTAATGACGGAGTGCTAAGCGCCTAAAATGGTGTTATAATCGAGCGCCAGATTTAAATAAATTAGTATCTCTATGGCTTCAGCCCTGTATGAAATTATCGAGCTCCCTGATGGCGAATACGCGTTGCAGCGTTCGGGCGAAGAGGGCGAACCTTTGGTTACCATCGGCTTCTCAGAAGAGGCGCGACTCTATTTGCTGGAGTCCGGTCTGGATGTTGCTCGCGCGATGATCGATGCGGGTATCAATGCGGTTGAAGGCCTGGGTACGGATGCTGAGCGTGAACTGCTTGAGTTTGACGAGCACCGCGTTCTGCATTGAAATACTGATTAGTTAATAGTCTACTCTTTCTGAACCATTTCCTTCCAGGCGATAGACCGTAGTTTCTTCCCAGCGATGTAGCCTATCGCCACTCACACTCACACTCACACTCACACTCACACTCACACTCACACTCACACTCACAACCATTGATGATTGATCACGCTGAATCAATGGGTTTTGATATCTGGTTTTTAGTGAGTCGTGCGAATAACTCCCACGCTAATGCCTTCGATGGCAAAGGGCGTTTCCCGTAAATCGACCTCGATAACCTTGAAATCCGGATTTTCCGGAAGCAGGTTGATGCGATGGGGGCTGCGCGTGCGCTTGAAGCGCTTAACGGTAACTTCGTCGTCGATGCGGGCAACTACGATCTGCCCATTTTCAACGTGCTCAGTGCGGTGTACGGCCAGCAGGTCGCCATCGAGAATGCCGACGTCCCTCATACTGTCGCCCTGTACCCGTAAAAAATAATCTGCGATGGGGTGAAACACATCCGGGGATACCGCGTAATGTTCTTCGATATGTTCCTGGGCCAAAATTGGACTGCCCGCAGCCACGCGGCCAACCACCGGAAGTCCGGATTCAACTCCGACCAGTCGGATACCTCGGGAAGCGCCCGGTGTCATTTCGATAACACCTTTGCGAGCGAGGGTGCGCAAATGATCCTCAGCAGCGTTGGGCGATTTAAAGTTAAAATGGCGAGCGATTTCGGCGCGGGTAGGAGGGTAGCCGTCAATGATGATGGAGTCCCTGATTAAATCGAAAATTTCCTGTTGGCGGCTGGTCAGTTTTACGGCGTCGGTAGACATGGCTTGCCCTCGATGTTTAATTACTGTAATTGTATACAGTAAATTGTAAATGACAAGTGCCGTTTGCAGTGGCTCTAATGCTGACTCTGACTCTGACTCTGGCGCGGAGGCAGCTGCGATAGAAGTGATAACAAGAACCGGAAGTACGATAACAACTATGCAAGGGAGTAAAGGTTAATGGAAGAAAGTAAAATAGCAGAAGCGTGGCGCGTGTTAAGAATTCAGTCGGAACTGGTGGATGGCATTGAGTCGCTGGCGAAGTTGGGCGGCGCTGTCACCGTGTTTGGCAGCTCGCGCCTGGGTGAAGGCTCTCACTGGTATGACGAAGCCAAAAAACTGGGGGAGCTGCTAGGTGCAGAACAAATCCCGGTAATCACCGGTGGCGGGCCGGGTATTATGGAAGCTGCTAATCGAGGTTGTTTCGAAACGCCAACTAATACCGTGGGCTTAAATATTACTTTGCCCGAAGAGCAGGAGCCTAATCCCTATCAAGATATTCGACTGGAGTTTCGTTATTTTTTTGTGCGTAAGTTTATGTTCGTTAAATACGCGATGGGCTTTGTTATTTTCCCAGGGGGTCTGGGTACATTGGATGAATTGTTTGAAGCGTTGACGCTGGTGCAGACCGGTAAGGTGCGAGCTTTTCCGATTGTGCTGGTCGGCGTTGATTACTGGCAAGGCCTGTTGGCATGGCTGGAAACCACGGTGAGCGAGGCAGGTTGTATTGGTAAACGGGAGTTAAATTTATTTCGTCTGGTAGATTCGGCGGAAGAAGCGGCGGCGATTGTGCAAGAGCATGCGCGTATGCTGCGTGCCCAGGCTCAGGCGGAATAATCTATTCGAGAATAGGCGGGCCCGGGATAATCAACTTGGAGAGGGTGGTTAGGTTGAGGTGATGAAACGGTTTGCGTCACTAGACGTCGTCATAACCGGCAAAGCTGTCAGGTTCAATATCGCTCAGTGGGTCGAGCGAATATTGTTCGTCTGAGTCGGATTCGTTGTCGTCTAAGGTGTAGGAGCTGCGCCAATCCTCGGGCGGTTGCGCCGGTAATAACACCATTTGCTGCCAGGTTTCAAAATCGATCTCGCCGACATCGCCATCGTAATACTGCACTTCGATAGTACCTTCTTGTTCATCGATAGCAACAATCTCAAACAGAATATCCTCCCTGGCATCCTGATACCAGTTGTTAAGGACAGGGCCTAGTTTAGCCACGGGCTGTTCCTCGTTGTGTTGTGCCTGCTTTAAGCCATTGTTTTTTCATATGAGAACACCCTAGCACCTGTGCGTAGTAAGTGCATATTAAAAGGCATTAAATTTACTTAGTGATTGATCGCAGTCAAGTACTTGAGCGATAATGGGAAAGCAGATTTAACTCTATGAAAAATATGAGATAACTCATGCAAGAGCAAATTTTTAATTGCTTCGGGTAATATATAAAATTTTTTAAATGAAAAATCTATCTAATGGATTTGGCCTTAGTTAGACACAGAGAAGACTTATGAATTGGATGAATGATTTGGAACCGCGGCCGACTCATCGTTTAGGTATTTTGTTATGAGTACACTTGGCGCGCTGATGCTCGACCTGGAAGACTTGCAAGTATCTCCCTATGAACGCGAGCTGCTTCTACAGCCAGAAGTAGGAGGCGTGATTTTTTTCGCGCGAAATATTGCGTCCAAGGCACAGTTTCTCACTCTGGTTGCCCAGATTCGTGCGCTACGCCCCGAGTTGCTGCTGGCGATTGATCAGGAAGGTGGCCGGGTGCAGCGTCTCCGGGAAGGTTATTCTGCAATCCCACCGATGCAGGTCTTGGGGGATGTGATGGCGAGTAATCCAGAGCAAGGCGAATATTTGTGTCGGGATGCGGGTTGGTTAATGGCGGTGGAAATTATCGCTAGCGGACTCGATTTTAGTTTTGCCCCGGTGCTTGATCTCGATCGGGACAGTTGTGAAGTGATTTCCAATCGGGCATTTCACCATAATCCTCGTTTAGCTATCCAGGCGCTGCGGCCTTTTATTCAAGGTATGAATGAGGCGGGTATGGCCGCCACCGGCAAACATTTTCCGGGACACGGCGGAGTGCGTGAAGACAGTCATCTGGAAACCCCGCAAGATACGCGTAGCCTGAATGATTTGTTGGCCCACGACATAATCCCCTTTGCCGAACTGTCTGAGGAGCTTGCCGCGGTAATGCCGGCGCACATTATCTACTCCGCTGTAGATAAAAAACCCGCGGGATTTTCTCAAATTTGGTTGCAGGATATATTACGGCAGCGCTTGAGTTTTAACGGCGTTATTTTTAGCGATGACCTGTCGATGAAGGGTGCCGATATTGAAGGGGGTTACCCCGAAAAAACCCGAGCAGCATTGGCAGCGGGTTGTGATATGGTGCTGGTGTGCAACAATCGAAACGGTGCTTTAGAAGCTGTCGAAACCTTGCGCAACGACAAGTATCAAGCATCAGAAAAACTTTCCCTGATGCGAGCTCAACGCTCGTGGACCTGGTCTGAATTAGAAAGCAGTGCGCGCCGAGATAACATTATCGCGGCGATTGCCGACAGAGCGCTTACTTCGCTGTCGGTATAAAAGCATGCCTGAAGTTGAAGGCATGCTTGGGTTTGAAGGTCTGTCTGAGTTTGAAGGAAATAGTATTCAGTTTGTTAATTATAATTACATTGGTGTAGAGGTAAATAGTTAATGTTGCAGTCCTTTGAAAACTGGTTAATCAATCTAACCCAATTGGAATCGGTTTGGTGGATTGAAGTATTTATTATTGTATTGGCGGTTTTATTACTCGGTTTTACTGCTAATAAAATTATCTCTATGTTGGAGCGGAGAGTCAGTAAAACCAAAAATATTTGGGATGACGCCCTGGTTGAGGCGATGAGAAAGCCAGTGGTTTGGTTGATCTGGATTGTTGGTATCAATTTCGCTGCGGGTATCGCCGCGGGTATGTTTGATTCTTCCTGGGGTGATTTATTAGGGCCTGTTAATCGAGTTGCCATATTGTTTCTCGGCGCACTATTTTTAGTTAATTTTATTAAACGTGGCGAGAAAAATTTAGTGAGTCCGGACTATCTCGATCAGCCGATGGATGAGACTACCGTGCGCGCGGTTGGGAAATTGCTGAGGGCCGCGGTAATCATTACCGCTACTTTGATCGCGATGCAGGTATTTGGCTACAGTGTATCCGGCTTGCTGGCGTTTGGTGGTATTGGTGGTCTTGCCATAGGTTTCGCGGCGAAAGATTTGCTGGCGAATTTTTTCGGTGGCCTGATGATTTATCTGGATAGGCCCTTTGCGGTGGGTGATTGGATACGATCTCCCGATCGAGACATCGAGGGCACGGTGGAAGATATTGGTTGGCGCTTGACACGCATTCGCACCTTTGACAAACGACCACTTTATATACCGAATTCACTGTTCAACAATATGTCGGTAGAAAATCCGTCAAGAATGACCAACCGACGTATTTATGAAACACTGGGCATTCGTTACGGCGATATTGAAGTCATGCAAGATATCGTTGCGGAGGTTAAATCCATGTTGAAAGCTCACCCCGACATCGATGCAAATCAAACCATGATCGTTAATTTTAATAGCTTTTCGTCCAGTTCCCTGGATTTCTTTATTTACACGTTTACAAAAACCACAGACTGGATTCGTTTCCATGAAATTAAGCAGGACGTTTTATTACTGATCGCGGGGATTATTGCGAAACATGGCGCTGAGATGGCCTTTCCAACGTCTACTGTGCATTTGCTGGACGATACGGATGAGGGCGACCTGGTTTTCGAAGAACCAAGGGTTTAAGTGGGAGTGAATTCAGCACGCAGCCCAAATACAGTCCGACGTATCGCCATTATTGGTGGTAGTGGATTGCAGGCGCTGGATAATTTCGATATTAAAGAGGTGATTGACTGTACAGGCGAGTGGGGCGAACCTTCTTCGCCGGTTTATCGTGGTTACTTGGAAGGTAATGAAATATTTTTTATGCCGCGTCACGGTGGCGAACAGGCCATCCCTCCACATAAAATAAATTATCGAGCAAATATTGCAGCTCTCGGACAGCTTGGCGTCGAAAGTATTCTGGCCTTTAATGCGGTGGGCGGTATCACAGCTACCTACGGTAGTGGTGTGTTGGCGGTGCCTGATCAGATCGTCGATTACACCTGGGGTCGGGAGCATACATTTTGGTCGGATAAAAACGGTGATTTACTGCACGTCGAATTCACCTATCCCTACGATCAAAATTTGCGGAACGAACTCTTGTCGAGTGCTAAAAAAATTAATATAACGCTGCAGGACGGTGGTGTTTATGGGGCGACGCAGGGACCGCGCCTGGAAAGCGCAGCGGAAATTATTCGTCTAGAGAAAGACGGTTGCGATGTCGTCGGCATGACGGGGATGCCAGAAGCAGCTTTGGCCCGTGAAAAAAATATTGCCTACGCCTGCCTGGCCTTAGTGGTCAACCCGGCTGCGGGAAAGTCAACAGAACTTATTAGTATGGATGATATTCGAGCAGTAATGGCTGAGAGTATTCCACGAGCACAGCAAGTGTTGAGCGCTAGTATCGCAGAATTAATAGCGAGGCCTTAGGTCTCGGTGAAGGAGCTTTTGTTGTCGTCTAATATTGGTTTGTGGGGCTTGGCGCTGAGCGCTTTTCTGTCTTCTACCTTGTTGCCGGGTGGCTCCGAAGCGGTATTGTTGTTATTAGTAAAGCAAGGTGAGATCGACTGGGGCTTATTATTACTGGTTGCTACTGTAGCTAATACCCTGGGCGGTTTGGTGACCTATGCCATGGGGTTTTGGACCGAGCGAGGTTTGGTTAAGCTCGGTAAAATGAAGCCTCCATCGGGAAAAACACTAAGTTGGCTGCAGCGTTTTGGTGCCCCGGTTCTATTGTTTTCCTGGTTGCCGGTTATTGGAGATGGTTTGTGCCTTGGTGCTGGCTGGCTGCAAATGCGCTGGTTGCCGGTAATGGTGGCAATATTACTTGGCAAGGCGCTTAGATATGCATTGGTATTATATTTTTTCCTTAGTTAATGTTGTGGTGTGATTGCTTGATATGAAAATCATGTGGAAATTATTGCTTCTAGGACTGTTAATGGCTTTGGTCTTTCCCCTTATTATTAATGGCCAGAATGGGGAGCCTATAGTGACAATTAAAGATATGGCTTTGGATATAAAGTCACCAATTGTTAATGCTAAGCAAAAAATTGAGATAGTGAAACAGAAATTTAATGGTGAGGATTTTTTTTCAAATCAGCAAGGTGAACAGGTAAGTGATGCTACTGGCCTATCGGTCTATCGATGGCGCGATAATAGTGGCGCCTGGCAGTTTTCCGATGAAGCTAACCCGCAAGGCGACTATGAAACTGTTGTTATTGAAATGAATTTAGAGTCAAGTGGGCTGGCATCTTCTGATGATGCTCCATCTCAACTATCAGACAACAACAACGATAGAGCAGATGGCCTTGAGGCTTTATTGAAGAATGTAAATAAACTTCCGCTACCCTTAACCATATCTTCCGATGATCTCGAAAATATGGTTAAGGACAGCGGGGGACTGCAAGGGCTTATCGATGAATATGGAGAAGGTTTAGATGCAGCGGGTTCGACACAATAAACAGGCTCTACCTAAGTAATTATCGCCACAGCTTTTCATCTGAAGGTGATGAGGTAACTGCTGACGCTTCTGATGCCTATAATAGAAATGACGACAACCACTTGGTAGATTTAGGCTACTATCAATAACCGGCATTTAACCGATCATGCTATAACCGCCACTTGCCGACAGTACCTGGCCAGTAATAAAGCTGGCCGCTTTCTGTGACGACAAAAAGACTACGGCATTAGCGATATCCTGCGGCCGACCAAGACGCTTTAAGGGTAGTGATTTGGCGATAGCTGCAAATTGATCTTTTGTAAACATCGCATCCTTGTCTTTCCACATACTATTTGCGCTAGTTTCTTCTACGGTGTCTGGCACGGTAACGCCAGGGCATACGCAGTTGCAGCGAATATTGTAGCGTCCGTTTTCTTTAGCGATGGTCTTCATAAAGCTATTGGTCGCTGCTTTCAGGCCACCATAAACGGCTTCTTTAGGTTCGCCCTGGCGACTGGCATCGGAGCTAATAGAAACGATGGAGCCGCCACCGTTGGGAGTCATATGCTCCAGTGCCACTCGAGTGCAGTTGAGTACGCCGACATAGTTAATCTTGATCAGCTTGTCCCATAGTTCGGGCGTGGTTTGGGTGAAAAACATTAAATCGTCCCAGCCCACGTTATTGACCAGGCAGTCGACGCTGCCAAACTTTTGTTTCGCCGCAGCGAACGTGGTTTCGACATTAGCCAGATCGGTAATATCGGTTTTGACCACTTGAACGCCGCTGGCGCCGAGCTCCAATGCGAGCTTGGCAACGCGTTCGCCCGCGTCGGTATCCAGGTCGGCGATGGTGATATTGGCACCTTCGCTGGCAAAACAGAGGGTGATTGCGCGACCAATATTGGAGGCGCCGCCGGTGACGATGACAGATTTATTTTTTAGATCGAGATCCATGGCAAGTATTTCCTCGTGGTTTATTTGACGTATTTACGGAATTCAGGTTTGCGTTTTTCGTTGAGCGCGTTCACACCTTCGCGAGATTCGTCACTATCGTAATACAGTTTCAGGGCTTGTAGACCCAGGCTAGCGATACCGCGAATGTTTTCTGTGGAAGCATTGAAGGAACGCTTGGCAATAGCGATGGCGGTGGGGCTGCGCTCGGCGATTTCCGCACACCAGCTATCGACTTCGGCATCGAGTTGATCGTCGGGTACCACGGCGTTGGCCAGGCCCATGTCCAGAGCTTCCTGGGCACTGTAGCGGCGGCACATATACCAAATTTCCCGCGCTTTCTTTTCGCCGACCACGTGGGCGAGGTAAGCGGTGCCGAAACCGGGATCAACGGAACCCATTTTGGGGCCGACCTGGCCGAACTTGGCGTTTTCACCGGCGATGGTCATATCGCAGATGGTAGCGAGGACATTGCCGCCGCCAATAGCGAAACCGCTCACTTTGGCGATAACCGGTTTGGGTACATCTCGAATAACGGAGTGTAATTCCTCCACCGGGAGACCGACCGTACCGCGGCCGTCGTATTGGCCCTCGTGAGCCGATTGATCGCCACCGGTGCAAAAGGCTTTGTCGCCCGCGCCGCTGAGCACGATGGAGGCAATCTGGTTATCCCAACCTGCTTTTTGAAACGCGTGGATTAACTCGTCGCAGGTGATACCGCGAAAGGCATTGTATTTTTCCGGGCGATTAATGGTGATATACGCGGTGTGGTTTTTTTCTTCGTAAATGATATCTTGATAGTCCAAGCGTGGTTGCCTCTTTGTTAAGTCGATAAAAGTTAAGTAGATAAAAGTTGAGTAGATGAAAGTTGAGTAGATGAAAGTTGGGTCGGTGGTTTTAAAACAGACGTCAATCAAACTTGATGGTGAAAGCACCCTTTAATGTTACCTGCCGCCTTATTTGCCTACATAGCCTCGGGCGATCACCATTTTCATGATTTGGGCGGTGCCGTCGCCAATCTGCATACCCATAACGTCGCGCAAGCGCTGTTCGAAAGGCATTTCATTACTGTAGCCGCCGTGGCCGTGGATCAGCAGGCATTGATGAACAATATCGAAGGCTAGCTTCGGTGCCCACCATTTTGCCATAGCTGCTTCTTTGGTGTGGTCCAGATTTTGCGATTTTAGCCAGAGTGCCTTCAAACAAATCAGGCGCGCACCTTCTAAATGAGTTTCGGCTTCCGCCAGCGGGAAGGTAATGCCCTGATTGACGGATAGGGGTTTACCAAAGGTTTCACGCTGTTGAATAAAGGGCCAGGTTTCGTCGAGACATTTACGTGCTACCGCAATGCATTGCAGGCCTATTAATGCCCGACTAAAGTCAAAGCCCTGCATTACCTGGATAAAGCCTTTGCCCTCGTCGCCCACGCGGTAACGGGCATCGACCTCCACGTCGTCGAAAAAGATTGAGCCACGGCCAACAGCCTTTTCGCCAAGATCTTCAAAGCGAGAGCGGCTAGTACCCGGGCTATCGAGCTTTACAATAAACGCAGACACGCCGTGAGCCTTTTGCTCGGCTGTGCCGGTACGAGCGAAGACCAGGTTGATGTCGGCCTGGTCGGCAAGAGAAATCGACGTTTTTTCTCCATTGAGACGGTATACGTCGCCATCGCGTTCGGCCTTTAAGCTTAGGTTGGCGGCATCTGAACCTCCCCGTGGCTCGGTTAAGCCGATGGAGCCGAGAATCTCGCCGCTGCACATTTTGGGAATGATTTCGTCGATGGCCTCTGGCGTGGCATAGCTGACAATGCAGCTAGACAGCAGTGAGGCCATAATTTGCACATAGGCGACGTTCATATCGCCCTCGGCAATGGCCTCGGTGATCAGGCCCGAAGTGAGGGTGTCGAGATCACTACCACCGTGTTCACTGGGGACTTCCGGGGCAATTAACCCGAGTTGCCCCATCTCCCGAATCAGCTCCGGGCCAATGGTGCCGTCGTACTCGCGTTGTTGATAGTGAGGGGCGAGCTTTTCGACGGCAAATTTTTTGGCCGTATCCACCATGGATAGCTGGAACTCGTCTAGGGCAAAATCCATCAATACTCTCCGAAATGTAAACCTGAGTCAGCGGTAGATAACAGGCGGCTTTTGCCTATCTCCTTGTTATCTTTTAACAATTATTAAAGTCATGTAGACTCGCGGCATAATTATATACCAGTGCATGGACCTAGCTATGACGGATATCTTTGAAGCACCAGAAAACGAAATTGAGGATACGGCGGAAAAACTGTTCTTCCGCCTGTATCAGGCTTGCAATATCTCTGTGCGGCGGGTCGGCAATATTTTAACTGAATACAATATGAGTGCCCAACAGTTTTCGGTACTGGGTTCGCTGGGTCGTACCGGGTTTGAGTCTGGCCTTACCGTTAACGAGATGGTTGAGTACTTGATGGTGAGTCGGCAGAGCCTGAACGGCGTGTTAAATCGCATGGAAAAGGCCGGTTACATTAAACGTTCGGTGAACCCGGATGATCAACGTTCTCGCAAAATTACACTTTGTCCGCTGGGTCGCGAAGTGCTTGACCAGGTGCGACCCCGTTTGCAGGCTTTCTATCAAAAGAGTCTGATCGACATGTCCGAAGAAAAACGACTGGACAGCATCGATAGCCTTAATTTCCTTATCCAGCGGATGAAATAGTTTTACTTTGGTGGCTACGGTCCGTCCGCTACCTGCTTTAAGCTTGGTTGTGGACAAGTAATGAAGAGAGTCCCGGGTTCTAGTCCCAAATTTCTCAAGTCCTTATGAATTCTCCCCTTGAACCAGAGTATCGGGTGCCCGCTCAGGATGAAGACCTCGAGTGGATGCAGCGGGCGTTGAGCCTGGCCCGGCAAGCCGAGCGGGAAGGCGAAGTGCCGGTCGGTGCAGTCATCGTCGATGACGGTGAGCTATTAGCCGAAGGCTGGAATAGCCCTCTGGGCGGACACGATCCCACCAATCACGCTGAAATTGTGGCTTTGCGCAAAGCTGCAGCGTATCGGCAGAATTATCGTTTACCCGGTGCGACTTTGTACGTGACCCTGGAACCCTGCGTCATGTGTGTTGGCGCGATGATCCACGCGCGTATTGAACGCCTGGTGTTTGCCGCCACGGAGCCCAGAGCGGGCGCAGTCGTGAGTCAGTTGTCCTTACTGGAAGAGGGATTTTTTAATCACCGTATGCGTTGGACTGAGGGCGTGTTAAAAGACCCTTGTGGGAATTTGCTAAGTGATTTTTTCAAAGCTAAGCGAGCTACTCGATGAGGGCAGGCAACGTAACGATCATGCCGCACCCAGCTACTGCCTTTTGAGCACTATAAAGAGGACAGGTTGGGCGGGCGCCAGTCGCTATCGATAGCATCTAGCTCCGCCTGTAGCATTCGCGCCTGTTCCTGACTGTGCCAGCGCAAAATGGTACGGAAATGCCGAATATTCCGCACATAATTGACCGGCTCGTTACCGCGCGCAAAACCGTGGCGCACGGTTTCGTAGTATTTACGTTGGCGTAGTAGCGGAAGGTAGCGTTGCACGGTTTCCCAGTGATTGAAGTCGGCGCCATCGCGCTGTGCCAGCACTCGAGCATCTTCAACGTGGCCCAGGCCGACGTTGTAGGAGGCGAGGGCAAACCAGGTGCGATCCGGCTCTACAATCGATTTAGGAATGCGTTTCCTTAAGTTCAAAAAATATTGTGCACCGCCACGTAAACTTTGCATGGGGTCGAGCAGGTTGGCAACGCCGACTTCGCGCGCGGTATCCTGGGTCAGCATCATCAGACCGCGCACGCCGGTAGGCGAGGTTGCGAGTGGGTTCCAGTGGGATTCCTGGTAAGCGATGGCGGCGAGTAAATGCCACTCCATATTGTTTTGTTCCGCAGTAAGGCGAAACATATCCTCGTAGACGGGTAGGCGTTTATGAACGCGGCTAATAAATAATTGTGAGCCGCCGATGCTAAAGGCATCCGTGGGGCTGTAAAAACGTTCTTTCAAACGCTCTAACTGCCCGCTGCTGCTATATTCATCGAGGAATTCATTAGCCATCACCACCAGGCTGTCGTCGATATGTTGAGGGAAAGCCCAGGCGATAGGTTGGGGTTCAGAGAGGTGAAACGCCGAGCGGGCGTAGGGATAAATACTACGGTTGATACTAAAGGCGCTGGAGTCGATCACGGCGTAATCTGCCTGACCACTGTGGACCAACTGCATAAGGCCGAGCATTTCGGTGTTATCGAGGCTTTCCCAGCTTAACTCGGGATACTGTGTTTGCTTCAGGGTTTTTAATGTACTTTCGTGGGAGCTGCCGGCCATCACCACCAGACGATCTTCTGGATTAATGTCCACGATACTTTTGGGCTTGGTTTTGCCGCGTTGATAAATTAAAGTTTGCCGAACCTGATCATAGGGCACGGAAAAGCGCAGCCACGCGGAGCGATCATTGGTCACTGTCAGGTTGGCGGCAGCAAAACTGGCCTGAGGGCCGGTGAGAGTAAATAAAACGGCGTTTAAATCTCGACCGACGCTTACGTCGAGCTCTACGCCCAAGTATTCGGCAAAGGCCTTCGCCAGCAGGTATTCAAAGCCGTCTGCGCCGCGTGCACTCTCATAATAAGTAGTCGGACCCTCGAGCGTCGTCATGCGCAATACACCCTGGGACATCACGCGCTCTAGAGAAGTGCTGGATATACTGGCCACAAGCGTAATCGACAAGCCGATTATCGCGGTCGCCATGACCGCTCGGATTGCCATTTGCCGGAATTTGACTTGCCATAGTTGCATAAGTCACAGCTGTTCGGTGTTTGTCCTGTACTCAGACTATGGTGTGCTTACGATGGTTTCAACTAAAAACACCTAATTATTCGACGAAACTAGCAAAAATTGCGATAAATCAAATGCTTGTGCAATATCTGGGCTAGTTAAGCCTACGATTACGCCGATGTTTAATGCTTTCTATAGCGCTTTTTTGCAGTAGAATGGCGGCCTTATTCCCTTTCACCACCTTAGCGAGTTCTTTGCATGCTGATTTTGCCAGGGGCACCGGCGCTGTCGGCCTTTCGTACGAAAAAGTTAATAACCCTAGTTTCCAGTAAGATTGCCGCTAATGTCGACATAATTGCCGAATTTGTGCACTTTGTTGATCTTGATGCTGAACTGAATCAGGCTCAGCAGAGCACGCTTGAGGAGTTATTGCACTACGGGCCAACATTCGATGCTAGCCTGTCTGGTGGTATCAGGTGCCACGAAGAAAGGCTGGAGCAGGGCTATCAACTGTTTTTAGTGACGCCCCGGCCCGGCACCATCTCGCCCTGGTCGAGCAAGGCTACGGATATTGCCCACAATGCTGGTTTGGGCGGAGTTAAACGGCTTGAACGCGGTGTGGCCTACTACCTTAAATGTGATTCTGCAGGTGACCTGGGCGCTGATCTTACCGTCCGCAATGACATTGCTCAGCTATTACACGATCGCATGGTCGAGGTGGTGTTTGACCGACTCGACGCAGCCGAACAATTATTTGTGCAGGAAACTTCCCGGCCTCTGGTTCGTATCCCCATGCTTGCCGAGGGTCGCAGTGCTTTGGCGCGCGCCAATACGGAGCTAGGCCTGGCCCTGGCCGAAGATGAAATAGATTATCTGCTAACCAGCTTTACCGCGCTCGGCCGCGACCCGGCGGACATTGAGCTAATGATGTTTGCGCAAGCCAATTCGGAACACTGCCGCCATAAAATTTTTAACGCCAGTTGGACGGTGGCGGGGCTTGAGCAGGATCGTTCCCTGTTCGACATGATTAAGCATACCTACAAAGAAAATGGCGATAACGTGCTGTCTGCTTATTCGGATAATGCGGCGGTGATTGTGGGCAGCGAGGCCGGTCGGTTTTTCCCCGACCCTGACAGTGGCGAATATACCGCGCACCAGGAGCCGGTACATCTGTTAATGAAAGTGGAAACTCATAATCATCCTACTGCGATTGCACCGTTTGCTGGTGCGGGCACCGGTTCTGGCGGTGAAATCCGCGATGAGGGTGCCGTGGGTCGCGGCTCCAAACCCAAAGTCGGTTTGAGTGGCTTCAGCGTGTCGAATTTGCGTATCCCCGGTTTTGAACAACCCTGGGAAGATGACTACGGCAAGCCGGATCGGATTGTTTCTGCACTGGATATTATGCTCGATGGCCCCATCGGTGGTGCAGCCTTCAATAACGAATTTGGCCGACCCAATTTATGCGGATATTTTCGCAGTTTTGAGTTGAATCACGGTGGTGAACGTCGGGGTTATCACAAGCCCATAATGATTGCTGGTGGCTACGGCAATATTCGCGAGTCCCATGTCGACAAACCTACCTTTGCGCCAGGGCATAAGTTGATCGCGCTCGGCGGCCCGGCCATGTTGATTGGTTTGGGTGGTGGCGCGGCCTCGTCGATGGCTTCGGGTTCCAGTGCGGAGGATCTGGATTTTGCTTCTGTTCAGCGTCAGAACCCGGAAATTGAGCGCCGCTGTCAGGAAGTGATCGATCGCTGCTGGGCCTTCGGCGATGACAACCCCATTGCTTTTATTCACGACGTCGGCGCGGGTGGCTTGTCCAATGCTTTTCCAGAATTGGTTAAAGACGGCGGTTGTGGCGGTGACTTTCAATTGCGTGATGTACCCAACGACGAACCCGGTATGTCGCCTCTAGAAATATGGTGTAACGAAGCTCAGGAGCGCTATGTGCTCGCCGTGACTCCCGAGCAATTACCGCGCTTTACAGCGATATGTGAGCGCGAGCGCTGCCCCTTTGCGGTTGTCGGCGAAGCCACGGAGCAACAGCAACTCCGTGTCCACGATCGGGATGCGGCGGAGCAGCCGGTAGATCTACCGCTATCGATACTATTCGGTAAGCCGCCGAAAATGCATAGAATTGCCGAAGTTAAAAATGCTGACACGCAGCCTTTTGATGCTCAGGGCATCGAGATCGACGAAAGCATAGCCCGAGTCCTGGCTCATCCCGCAGTCGCCAGTAAAAGTTTTTTAATTACTATCGGTGATCGCTCGATTACCGGCACGGTGGTACGGGATCAAATGGTGGGGCCATGGCAAATTCCCGTTGCCGATTACGCAATGACCACGGTGGCGTTCGATACTTATGCCGGAGAAGCCATGTCCATGGGCGAACGTACGCCCCTGGCGCTACTCAATGCGCCCGCGTCGGGACGTATGGCGATTGGTGAAGCGCTCACTAATATTGCGGCGGTTCCCATTGGTGCGATTAATAATATTAAATTATCCGCCAACTGGATGTGTGCTGCGGGACACCCAGGTGAAGACGAAAAACTCTTCCGCACCGTCGAAGCGGTCGGTATGGAATTATGCCCAGCTTTGGGGATTACTATTCCGGTGGGCAAGGACTCTATGTCGATGCGCACCGCCTGGCAAAACCACGGCGAAGATAAAGCGGTTACCGGACCGATGTCATTAATTATTTCTGCGTTTTCTCCGGTTACAGATGTACGGCAAGCGATGACGCCGCAACTTAATACTGAGCTAGACGCAACAGAGTTGTTGCTGATCGATTTAGGCGCAGGTAAAAATCGCCTGGGTGGATCGATACTCGCCCAGGTCTACAGCCAGTACGGTGACGAGGTGCCGGATGTGGATAGCGCTGAACGCTTGCGTGGCTTTTTTGAGGCGGTGCAAGCCTGCCTTATGGCAGATCATTTGTTGGCCTATCACGATCGTTCCGACGGCGGCTTGTTGACCACGCTGGCAGAAATGAGTTTTACCGGTCACTGTGGTTTGAGTATCGACCTGCCCGAGACGAGTGACCGTCTTGCCAGTTTATTTTGCGAAGAACTTGGCGCGGTAATACAGGTTGCCGGCAAGCATCTTGAGCAAGTAGTGGCGCGTTTTGCGGCTGTAGGTTTAAGCGAATGCGTACATCGTATCGGTGCGCCAAATAATAGTAGCGATCATCTGGTGATTTCCTGTAGCGGGGAAATTATCGTTAACAAGAGCCGCACTGAACTTCAGCAGCGCTGGGCCGAAACCAGTTATCGTCTGCAAGCCTTGCGCGACAATAGTGATTGTGCGCAACAGGAGTTCGATAGTATTGCCGAAGACGATCCCGGTTTATCTGTGGCGCTCACCTTTGATGTGTCCGAGGATGTGGCCGCGCCGTTTATTGGGCGAGGCATCCGGCCTCCCATCGCGATTCTCCGCGAGCAAGGTGTTAATGGTCAAATCGAAATGGCCGCAGCTTTTGATCGAGCTGGCTTTAGTGCTATTGATGTACATATGAGCGATATTTTATCGGGGCGAATCAGTCTTAGCGAATTTTCGGGTCTCGCGGCTTGCGGCGGGTTTTCCTACGGCGATGTTCTGGGCGCGGGTGAAGGTTGGGCAAAAACTATTTTGTATAACCCCCGCGCACGAGATGAGTTCGAGGCTTACTTTGCTCGACCAGACACCTTTACCCTGGGGGTTTGTAACGGTTGCCAAATGTTGTCGAGCTTGAAAGGTTTGATTCCCGGTAGCGATCATTGGCCGCGCTTTGTACGCAATACCTCAGAGCAATTCGAGGCTCGCGTCGCCCTGGTTACGGTTGAAGCGTCCCCATCTATTTTGTTGGAGGGTATGGCGGACTCGGTATTACCGGTCGCTGTCGCTCATGGCGAAGGGCGGGCGGAGTTTCGCGATCAGTCACATCGAGACAGTACGCACAGCTCGGGCCTGGTTGCGTTGCGCTATGTGGATAACCATCACCGCGTTAGCGAACGCTACCCGGCAAATCCGAATGGCTCGCCGCTGGGAGTTTCCGGGCTTAGCAGTATCGATGGTCGTGTCACCATTATGATGCCCCATCCGGAGCGCGTATTTCGTGCAGTCACTAATTCCTGGAAACCGAATGAGTGGGAGGAAGACGGAGCCTGGTTACGTATGTTCCGCAATGCGCGAACCTCCATTAACTAAAGTGACTGTAGTAGCTCTCAATCAATCAATCAATCAATCAGTTAATTAATCAATAGCGTTATTAATCAATATATACCTTTAACTAAAACAAGGTTTGGGAAAAACACGTAATGAACGAACATATTGTCGATGTAACACTGGAAAATGCCCAGCAGATATTGATCGAAGAATCTGCGAAGCGTTTAGTGCTCGTAGATTTTTGGGCCGATTGGTGTGCGCCCTGTAAAGCGCTGATGCCGATACTTGAAAAATTGGCCGAGGAATATAAAGGCCAGTTTTTACTGGCCAAAGTAAATGCCGATCAGCAACCCGATATCTCGGCTCAGTTTGGGGTGCGCAGTTTACCCTCGATTATTATGATGAAAGATGGTCAGCCCGTTGATGGCTTTCAGGGCGCTTTGCCCGAAACTGAAATTCGCGCCAAGCTCGACCTCTTGCTACCTAAAATTTGGGATGCGCTAATGGCGTCCGCTCAGGAAAAAATGGCGGCGGGGGACTTTGATGGCGCTTTACCCGATTTAAACGACGCTTATACGCAGTCTGCTCAAGACAGTGGTATTGGTCTTGCTCTAGCCCAAACTCTGTTACAGGTTAATCGTTGCGATCAAGCAGAAACCGTACTGAAAAACATTCCCCTTGCAGAGCAGGATGCGTATTACGAGCAATTAATGGCCCAGCTGGAGTTGAAGCGCGAAGCGTCGAAATCGCCAGAAATTATTGAGTTGGAGCGACAGCTCAGCGAAGATCCAGGCAATACCGAAGCTGCCTACCAACTCGCGCTTCAATACAGCCAGAACCATAACTACCAGGATGCCCTGGAGTTATTGCTTGGGATATTGCAGCGCGACAAAGATGCCAGGGGTGGTGAAGTCAAACAAGGGTTTTTGGACGTGTTGGCGGCGCTCGGTAAGGGTGATCCGGTGGCCGTGCAATACCAGCGCAAGTTTTTTAATATATTGCACTAACCTGTAAATAGACTTGTATAGATCGGAATATAACTAAGTGTATAAATTATGCTTTTACGTTCCCGAATCGGCGCTTGAGTTAGTCAAGGGCGCGGTGTTTGATGCCGGAGCAGGGTGTGTAGGTAATTACGAGCGCTGTTGCTGGCAACTCCTGGGCGAAGGCCAGTTCCGACCATTACCCGGTAGTAATCCACATATGGGCTCTACTAATCAACTTGAAGCTGTCCCCGAATATAGAGTTGAAGTGGTGTGCGACGATGAGTATATCGATGCTGCCGTCACCGCCCTAAAGAAGTCTCATCCCTACGAAACCCCCGCGTTTGACGTAATAAAACTCACCGCTGTTTAAATACTTCCAGCTCTCCTTAATTACCTCAAATCAATCAGTTCTCCCCACCAGGCTTTTTAAGTTATTACTAGCCTTGTTGATCTATCACATATCCCGGTTTTAGACTTTGCATTGAAATTGCGGTATTGGCCCCAAAATAGTAGGCATTGCCCCAACATAGTAATGGGCTCCAAATTGTTTTAACTGCAAAGGTGTAACAAGTAAGGCCTATGAAACAGGAGAAACTAACCAATTCCCTACAGGCGGCGCTGAGCGAGGCGCAGTCAATCGCCATTGGTCGAGATCATACGGCGATTGAGCCAGTGCATGTGTTAATTGCCATGCTCAATCAAAGTGGCGGTTCGGTACGGCCGATGTTGTCGAATGCCGGTTTTAATGTGGCCGGACTCGAAGGTCAGTTCGAAGCCTTGTTGCAGGCATTGCCAGAAATCAAAAACCCCAGTGGTGATATTGGTATCTCTCAGGATTTAATGCGTCTGCTCAATCTTGCCGATAAGCGAGCGCAACAGCAGGGCGATCAATATATTGCTCTGGAAGCGGTGTTGCTGGCGGCCTTTGATGCTGGAGGTGGCGTTGGTGATGCACTGAATAAATTTGGCGAGCGAGCTCGGCTTGAAACTGTAGTAGAAGAAATTCGTGGAGGCGAAACTGTGCAAAACCCCGATGCGGAAGATCAACGTCAGGCGCTGGATAAATACACTATAGATCTTACCGAGCGTGCGGCTCAGGGCAAGCTTGACCCGGTGATTGGCCGCGACGACGAAATCCGTCGCACTATCCAAGTGTTACAGCGCCGCACTAAAAATAATCCGGTGTTGATCGGAGAGCCGGGGGTTGGTAAAACCGCGATTGTGGAAGGTCTCGCGCAGCGGATTGTTAACGCTGAGGTTCCGGAAGGTTTAAAAGATAAAAAAGTACTATCCCTCGATATGGGTTCTTTACTCGCAGGCGCAAAATTCCGAGGAGAATTTGAAGAGCGTTTAAAGGCTGTGCTCAGCGAGCTGGATAAGCAGGAAGGGCGCGTTATTTTGTTTATCGATGAATTGCACACCATGGTCGGGGCCGGTAAAGCTGAAGGTGCTATGGATGCAGGCAATATGCTCAAGCCTGCGCTCGCTCGCGGTGAATTGCACTGTGTCGGCGCCACTACACTCGATGAGTATCGTCAATATATCGAAAAAGACGCGGCGCTTGAGCGACGTTTCCAAAAAATTCAGGTCGATGAGCCCAGCGAAGAAGATACCATTGCCATCTTGCGAGGTTTGAAAGAGCGCTACGAGGTACATCACGGCGTTGATATTACCGATTCAGCCATTGTTGCTGCGGCAAAATTATCACAACGCTATATTACTGATCGCCAGTTGCCGGATAAAGCCATTGATCTGATCGATGAGGCCGGTAGCCGTATTCGTATGGAGATTGATTCCAAGCCGGAAGAAATGGACCGTTTAGACCGACGTCTGATTCAACTTAAAATGGAACGGGAGGCGGTAAAAAAAGAAAAAGACGAAGCAGCCAAAAAGCGCCTGAAAAAGCTTGAGGAAGATATTGCCGAAATCGAAAAAGAATATGCTAATTTTGAGGAGATTTGGAAATCAGAAAAAGCCTCCATGCAGGACGCCAATCAAATTAAAAGTGATCTTGAGCAAGCCGGGATCGACATGGATGCGGCGCGGCGTGCTGGCGATTTAACCAGAATGTCAGAATTACAGTACGGTATTATCCCGAAGTTGGAAGAGCGTCTGGTAGCCGCTGGCGCGGCGGACGTGCAGGAAAAACAACTGCTGCGCAATAAAGTTACCGACGAAGAAATCGCCGAAGTGGTATCTAAATGGACGGGTATTCCGGTATCAAAAATGCTGGAAGGTGAGCGTGACAAACTCTTGCGCATGGAAGAATTTTTACACGCGCGGGTTATGGGGCAGGATGAAGCCGTGGTCGCGGTATCTAATGCCGTGCGTCGCTCTCGAGCTGGTTTGTCGGATCCGCATCGACCCAATGGCTCATTTTTATTTTTAGGCCCAACCGGTGTTGGTAAAACGGAGTTGTGTAAATCCCTGGCTGAATTTTTATTTGATACCGAAGAATCCATGGTGCGCATTGATATGTCGGAATTTATGGAGAAGCACTCTGTCGCCCGTTTGATTGGTGCACCTCCGGGTTATGTGGGCTACGAGGAGGGTGGTTATCTCACCGAAGCGGTACGGCGAAAACCTTACTCCGTATTGTTGTTGGATGAAGTCGAAAAAGCCCATCCCGATGTCTTTAATATCTTGCTGCAAGTGCTAGATGATGGTCGTTTAACCGACGGGCAAGGTCGTACAGTGGACTTCCGTAATACCGTGGTAGTGATGACCTCGAACTTGGGTTCTGACCTGATTCAAAACCTGGCTAGTGAAAACGACTACGACAAAATGAAAGCTGCGGTGATGGGCGTTGTCGGTACGCACTTTCGTCCCGAATTTATTAATCGAATTGATGAGGTGGTGGTATTTCATCCGCTGGCGCGAGAACAACTTCGCGGTATTGCCGATATTCAAATCGAGCACCTACGTCGTCGTTTGCTAGACCGGGATCTTGGTTTGGAGATGAGTGATGAGGTGATGGAGTTGCTTTGCGACGCGGGGTTTGATCCGGTTTATGGCGCGCGACCCTTGAAGCGCGCCATTCAGCAGATGATAGAGAACCCTCTGGCCCAGGCAGTATTGGCAGGCAAGTTTTCGCCTGGGGATACCGTGAAGGCGAAAGTGAGTGAGGGTGCGGTGAGTTTCGAGGTAGGTAAGTAGTTGTCTTTAGTTTCCCAGACGAAAAGGAATTGTCCAAAAACTATTCGCAAAACTCTTTTACAGCTTGCCTGCTCTCTTCTTTCTGCTTGGCGATTTCTTCTTCAGTGAGGTAGTGGTGTTCATTAGTTTCTTCATCGATTGTCACTACGCGAGCTCGATTGGTTAATGTGTAGAGGTTTTTTCGAGCTACGTCACAGTTTTCTTTGTCTTGCTTTTCAATGGCAGCAAGCTCTTTGGGAGTAAGTGCAGCTTTTTCGTCAATTGCTTTCTCCTCCTCACTATCGGCTACTTCTTCTTCGGCATCAGTTGCGCTTGCGGTGTCGTCTTCCTCGGCTGGTTGGCTTTGTTTCGGCGTTTTTATGGTCAGCGATTCAGTTTGGGCATCAGCATCGGCCGGGGGGCGGACAGAGTAATGAGTAACGCCTTCAGCATCGACCCACTTGTAAAACTTGCCAGCCCAAGTGGGTGCTGCGCTCAGGGAGAGCGCTAAGAGAGTCAGTATTAGGGTGGCAGTTGGCAAGATTTTTCTGATCATTGTCAGGGTCTCTACTCGGTTACAAAAGAATTTAATGGGGCAGATTATACCCCTTGTTTACTAAAAAAGTGTGTTGCAGCTATCGTTTACGCCATTCGTTCACCTAGTGCTCGTAAGGCTTTGTTTTGCAAAGGTTAGCACTTTGGCGCTTGATAATAAAATAGTTGACTCTCGACAGCAAGAGACCTAAAGTAACCACCTCTAATACATAGCTCTGTGCAATACACTTGCGCGGAGTGATATGTCAGGTAAACGTAAACAGCGTACGCTAGGCATC
This sequence comes from Porticoccaceae bacterium, assembly GCA_036961295.1. Classification (GTDB taxonomy): domain Bacteria; phylum Pseudomonadota; class Gammaproteobacteria; order Pseudomonadales; family Porticoccaceae; genus JAGPUQ01. The sequence goes on from JBALVX010000001.1 coordinate 679,994, forward strand.
AACGGGTCGCATTACCCTGCACCCAACGGCGGTTATACCCCCGTGTTATATTAAAAGTCATGTTTCAAGGTTGCCAAAACCCTGGGCAGATTACTTGATTAATAACACCGACCGCAGTCGCTATTGGCTATTCAGCCAGGCTTGATGTTCTTACATTCGTTATTCGTTCGCTCGTTTTGGATTGGATTGACCCTGGATTGTTAAGGTAGCTAGCCTTAAGCAGCCATTGTTCTATTCTATTTCCGTTTACCTCGTTTTAGATCAAGGTTGGAGCCACAGTTAGGGTCAGGGTTAAGGGCCACAACTAAGTTGGGTAACAGAAAGCAGTAAAAGTAACTTACGGGCAACGAGGATTAATTAAAGTGGATCATCTTTCTGGTGGTGAAATCGTCATTCGCGCACTTCGTGATGCGGGCGTCCGACATTTGTGGGGTTATCCAGGTGGTGCGGTACTGCACATCTACGATGCCCTGTTTCGGCAAGACGATGTCAAACATATTCTGGTGCGTCACGAGCAGGCCGCGACCCACGCTGCGGATGCCTATGCCCGCGCCACGGGTGAAGTAGGTGCGGTACTCGTCACCTCCGGCCCCGGCGCGACCAATGCCATTACGGGTATTGCCACAGCTTATATGGATTCCATTCCTATGGTGGTGGTTTCCGGGCAGGTACCACAGGACAAAATTGGCGATGATGCCTTCCAGGAGACCGATATGATCGGCATCTCCCGTCCTATTGTGAAGCACAGTTTTCTGGTTAAACGCGCCGAAGACATTGCCGAGACTATCGCGAAAGCGTTTTATCTTGCGGGCACGGGTCGCCCCGGCCCAGTGGTGGTCGATATTCCCAAGGATGTCACTGATCCTAACCATAAAGTGGAGTATCACTATCCGGAAAAAATCAAAATCCGCTCTTATCAACCGACGGTTCGAGGCCATTCCGGGCAGATTCGTCGTGCAGTCTCCGCTTTACTAGGTGCCAAGCGCCCGATCATCTATGCCGGCGGCGGCGTTGTGTTGGGTAATGCCTCGCAGCAACTGACTCAGCTAGCACAAATGCTCAATTACCCGGTGACTAATACCTTGATGGGGCTGGGTGGTTACCCCGGTAGCGATCGGCAGTTTCTCGGTATGCTCGGCATGCACGGCACTTGTGAAGCCAATATGGCAATGCACGATGCCGATGTTATTTTGGCGGTGGGTGCGCGCTTCGATGACCGGGTGACCAATACCCCGGATCGCTTCTGCCCAAATGCGACCATTATTCATATCGATGTCGATCCTTCGACCATCTCCAAGACCGTGCAGATCGATATTCCCATTGTCGGGGCCTGCGATGCGGTGCTGGACGAGATGCTCACGCTAGTCGAGACAGAACTTGGAAGTGAAAACTCTGAGCGCCCGGATCGCGAGGCGCTGGCGGAGTGGTGGGCGCAAATTGATGCCTGGCGTGAACGTCACGGTATTTATACCGATTCGCGTTATGAGCCCAGCGCTGGAGCGCTGATTAAGCCGCAAGATGCCGTTAAAATGCTGTACAAGGTCACCGAGGGCAAAGCCTACGTCACCTCCGATGTTGGCCAGCATCAAATGTTTGCCGCCCAGTATTATTTGTTCGACAAGCCTCGGCAGTGGTTTAACTCCGGTGGTTTGGGCACGATGGGCTATGGTTTACCCGCCGCTATGGGCGTACAAATGGCCTTGCCCGATGCGGATGTTGCCTGTGTGACTGGCGAAGGCAGTATCCAGATGTGTATTCAGGAGCTTTCGGCCTGCACCCAGCACCAGTTGCCGGTGAAGATTATTAACTTAAATAATCAATCCCTCGGCATGGTGAGGCAGTGGCAGGATATGCAGTACAGCGGTCGCTATTCGCAAATTCTCTATGAGGATTCGCTGCCCGATTTTGTAAAATTGGCCGAGGCCTACGGGCACGTTGGTATTCGCGTTACGCATATCGACGAACTGGAAGACAAAATGCGCGAGTGCTTTAGCTTGAAGGATCGGGTGGTATTTATGGACATCCAGGTTGACCCTAACGAGCACGTCTACCCGATGCATGTGGCACCGGGTTCGATGCGCGATATGTGGTTAAGTAAAACGGAGCGCACCTGATGAGACGTATTCTTTCAGTACTAATGGAAAACGAACCGGGCGCATTGTCTCGCGTGGTCGGATTATTTGCCCAGCGCGGCTATAATATCGATACCCTAACGGTAGCACCGACCGACGATAGCACCTTGTCTCGCCTGACCTTGACGACCCACGGTGACGACCGAGTGATCGAGCAAATTACTAAGCAGCTCAATAAGTTAATTGACGTAGTTAAAGTAAATGATCTCTCGGAAGGCCCGCACATTGAGCGCGAATTATTACTGGTTAAAGTGCGAGCGTCGGGTGCCCAACGTGCTGAAATTAAACGTTGCGTCGATATTTTTCGAGGGCAGATCGTCGATGTTGGCGCGAGCACCTATGTGATTCAGGTGGCGGGTAGCAGTGACAAGCTGGATGCCTTTGTAGGGTCCCTCGGTGAAGCGGGTATTTTAGAGGTGGTACGTTCTGGTGTATCCGGTATCATGCGCGGCGAAAAAGCCCTGCGGGTGTGAGTCCTTTGACGGACACTGGTAGCGTTAACTATTTATAGAGCTAACTCTTCACCGAGCTAGCTTAAGGCTTTTATTTTTATATTTCATTTTAACAATTTCATTTAACAAGTAGATCGGGTAACTAATCATGCAAGTGTATTACGACAAAGACTGTGACCTCTCCATCATTAGCGGCAAAAAAGTCGCCATCGTAGGCTATGGCTCTCAGGGCCATGCTCACGCCCTCAACCTGCGTGATTCCGGCGTCGATAACGTCGTAGTTGCTCTGCGTAAGGGTTCTTCATCCTGGGCTAAAGCCGAGGGCGAAGGTCTGAAAGTGGCAGAAATCGCCGACGCTGTGAAGGATGCCGATGTCGTCATGGTACTGGCCCCGGACGAGCATCAAAAAGCCGTGTATTACAACGACATTGAACCAAACCTGAAGCAGGGCGCAGCGCTGGCGTTTGCTCACGGTTTTAATATTCACTTTGAAATGATCGAGCCCCGTGCCGATCTCGACGTGATTATGATCGCGCCCAAAGGCCCCGGCCACACCGTGCGCAGCACTTATATGGAAGGCGGCGGTGTACCGTCGTTGATTGCCGTATTTCAAGATGCCTCCGGTCAGGCGAAAAATATTTCACTGTCCTACGCTTCGGCTAACGGCGGTGGTCGCTCCGGTATTATCGAAACCAATTTCCGTGAAGAAACCGAAACCGATCTGTTCGGCGAGCAAGCGGTATTGTGTGGCGGCGCTACTGCGCTGGTACAAGCCGGTTTTGAAACCCTGGTGGAAGCCGGTTACGCCCCCGAAATGGCATATTTTGAATGTCTGCACGAGCTGAAATTGATCGTCGATTTAATGTATCAAGGTGGTATTGCCGACATGCGTTATTCAATCTCCAACACCGCTGAATTTGGTGACTACGTTAGTGGCCCGCGCATTATCACTGAAGAAACCAAAAAAGAAATGAAGCGCGTACTGGACGATATTCAAGCAGGTAAATTTGCCAATAAGTTTATCCTCGACAACCAGGCGGGTAACCCGATATTAAAAGCCGCCCGTCGTCGTAGTGAAGAGCATCCCATTGAAGCCGTAGGTGCCAAGCTGCGCGGCATGATGCCCTGGATCGGTCAAAACAAGCTGGTTGATAAAAGCAAAAACTAAGTAACATACTTACTTGTAAAAAAGGCAGACTTCGGTCTGCCTTTTTTATTGGTGTTTTAATCCAGGTAGTTGGCTTAAAGACCAGTTGGCCGCTTAGTTGTGAGTTCACCATGGACTTAGGGAAAAAGGATGTTTATTCTTCCTGTGTTTTTGATAGAACAGTGTTAGGTAGCACGATTTACGAATAAGTCCGGGGCAAGCGATGAGTTGATAGCTCATCGGTGCACTTAATCAAATTCTGGGAGCGAGTATTGGCATCGTATCCTTTGTTTATTTAGTCTGCTAGATAGGAGCACTAAATACTGAGTCGCGTTTAATACTGGTTTAAGTGATGGAATAAAACGTACCCGATAGCCGAATGTCACCTTTTCCCTAACGTTGATCCTTATGCTGCGACTTAATGATATTAAATTACCCCTCGATCATAGCGATGCTGATCTAACGGAGGCCATTGTTAGCAAGCTGGCCATCGAAGCTGATGATCTGTTGAGCTTTAGCGTGTTCAAGCGCAGTCACGATTCCCGCAAAAAAAATAATATCCTGCTGGTTTATCAGTTGGACGTTACCCTTACTGAAGAACTCAGTGAAAACGTGCTCGAAAAATTCGCCGGACAATCGTTTGTTAGGCCGAGCCCGGACACCCGTTATCATTTTGTAGCTCAGGCCGCTGCGGAATTTCCGGACGCGCAGCAACAGCGCCCCCTCGTCATTGGTTTTGGCCCTTGCGGTATTCTGGCGGCACTGGTGTTGGCGCAGATGGGCTTGAAGCCGATTGTGCTGGAGCGCGGCCAAAATGTAAGGCAACGCACTCAGGATACCTGGGGTTTTTGGCGCAAGCGCAAGTTGAACACCGAGTCGAACGTGCAGTTTGGCGAAGGCGGGGCGGGTACGTTTTCTGACGGCAAACTTTATAGCCAGGTGAAGGACAAGCGTCATTTAGGCCGTAAGGTATTAAGCGAATTTGTAGCAGCCGGTGCTCCGGAAGAAATTTTAACTCTGAGCAAACCCCATATTGGCACCTTTAAACTGGTCAAGATGGTAGAAAACATGCGTGCGGAAATTATCCGCCTGGGTGGCGAAATTCGTTTTGATTGCAAGGTCGATACCATTCATCGCGAAGCGGATGATAACGGTGGCCAGGTTACCGGGGTAACTTTGGCTAACGGCGAAGTACTACAAAGCCGCCATATTGTTTTGGCCATCGGCCACAGTGCCCGCGATAGTTTTGATATGTTGTTGAAGCAAGGCTTCTATATTGAGGCGAAACCGTTTTCCATTGGTTTTCGCATCGAGCATCCGCAGTCGGTTATTGATACGGCGCGCTTCGGTGCGCAGGCCGGACATCCGATTTTGGGCGCGGCGGATTATAAATTGGTGCATCACTGTGCTAATGGTCGCAGTGTTTATAGTTTTTGCATGTGTCCCGGCGGCACTGTGGTGGCGGCAAGCTCGGAAGAGGGGCGTGTAGTGACCAACGGTATGTCGCAGTACTCTCGCAAAGAACGCAACGCTAACGCGGCTGTTGTGGTCGGCATTAACCCCGAGCAGGACTATCCCGAGCATGTGTTGGCGGGCATCGGCCTGCAACGCGATCTCGAAGCCCTGGCGTATCAATTAGGTGGTGAAAACTACAACGCTCCGGCCCAACTGGTGGGGGATTTTTTACAGGATAAACCATCGACACAATTGGGCAGTGTTACCCCGTCCTATCAGCCGGGCATTACTCTGGGTGATTTATCAAAAGCCTTGCCGGCCTTTGCGACAGCAGCTATTCGCGAGGCCATTCCCGCCTTCGATAAAAAAATAAAAGGCTTTGCTATGGCCGACGCTATTTTAACGGGTGTCGAAACCCGAACCTCGTCGCCTATTTGTATCAAGCGTGGAAAAGATTTCCAAAATATAAACACGCGGGGTCTGTATCCCGCAGGCGAGGGCGCTGGCTATGCGGGTGGCATCCTGTCGGCAGGAATAGACGGTATTAAAGTCGCCGAAGCACTGGCCGTGGATATATTAAAGTAATGTTTGCTCTCAACAGGGCTGTCAATATGTAACGTAGACAGGTTTAGCCGCTTGGCCTCATAATAGCCGCGAATATCAAGCCTTAGCGCGCAAGTCTGAGTAAATTGTAATGTCTGACCCCGTAGTTCCTTTTGACAAAAATAGCACCGATAAAAACGGTACTGCTCCAGGCAGTGTCGATACAAATAGTGCCGATACCAACAACACCGATCAAACCGTAACGACAGACATTGATCACGACCACTCTCTCGATCAGAACCACGATAACGATCGAGTGCGGCGCAAAGGTGTTTATTTACTACCCAATCTACTGACCACCGGCGCGTTGTTTGCGGGTTTTTATGCCATCCTTTCAGCTATGGATGGTAATTTCAGCTTTGCTGCTATCGCTATTTATGTGGCGATGTTATTCGATGGACTGGATGGCCGCGTCGCTAGACTAACCAATACCCAGAGTGAGTTTGGCGTGCAATACGACAGCCTGTCTGACATGGTGTCCTTCGGGGTGGCCCCGGCGGTGCTGATGTTCAGCTGGATTTTGGAGAGCCTGGGTAACTTTGGTTGGGCGGCCGCGTTTATTTATGCCTCCTGTGCCGCACTGCGCCTGGCGCGTTTCAATGTACAGGTGGGTTCAGCCGATGAACGCTTCTTTATCGGTCTGGCGAGCCCGGCTGCGGCGGGTCTAGTGGCCGCTATGGTGTGGTTTGCTCACGGCAGTGAGGCCACGATAATCCTGGCGATTAGCGCAGCGGTGGTCACGGCAGCGGCGGGCTTACTGATGGTCGTCAACATCCGTTACCACAGCGCTAAAGCAATAGATTTGAAGGGCCGTGTGCCGTTTGTAGTGATTCTAGGGGTGGTTATGGTACTGGTGGTGATTAGCATTGATCCGCCACGAGTCTTACTCAGTATGGCGATTCTTTACGCGCTTTCCGGCCCCAGTCTGTGGGTATGGACAAGAATTAAAGGTAGGCAATAATAAGCAGGTGTTATGAGGGCTTGGCAGGGCCGCCATAATTTGTTTGAATAGGCGCTAGAAGGTTTTTAACCTCGCAACTTAATACCACAAGTTAATACAGAGCAAATGACAAACAGTAACGCAGCCAATTTATTATTCCTCCGTGAGCGTCCTTGCTCCGGCGCGCTGCTGCGTACTGATCTCCTGCTGCTGCCCTGAGGGGCATCTATTCGTACGACATTCTTTAATTTTTTTGCATCCTGCTTCCTACCGGAGCAGAATTCAGTTTATTGTGCCTACCCGAAGTTCGGGTTATCCAGGAGTTAAGACCCATGGACAAACAACGCCTTATTATTTTTGATACCACCTTGCGCGACGGCGAACAAAGCCCCGGCGCCGCCATGACCAAAGAAGAAAAGCTCCGGGTAGCCAAATCGCTGGAGAAGCTGAAGGTAGACGTGATTGAGGCGGGTTTTGCGACCTCGAGCCCCGGTGATTTTGCGGCGGTTAAAAGCATTGCCGAAGCCATTAAAGATTGCCGTGTGTGCAGTTTAGCCCGCACCATGCCCAGCGATATTGAGCGCGCCGCGGAAGCGCTGGTCGATGCCGTTGCACCGCGTATTCATACCTTTATTGCGACCTCGCCGATCCATATGGATTACAAACTGCAAATGACGCCGGAGCAGGTGTTTGAGCAGGCGATCGGTGCGATAAAAATTGCACGCAACTTGGTCGATGACGTGGAGTTTTCGCTGGAAGACGGCAGTCGCTCTGAGTTTGAGTTTATGTGTCGTATTGTTGAGGCCGCCATTAATGCGGGAGCGGGCACTATCAATATTCCCGACACGGTGGGTTATGCCACGCCGGGTGAATACGGTGAAATGATTGGCCGGGTAATTAACAACGTGCCGAACTCCGATAAAGCCATATTTTCCGTGCATTGTCATAACGACTTAGGTCTTGCGGTAGCCAACTCCCTGTCGGCGGTATTGCACGGTGCGCGTCAGGTGGAGTGCACCATCAACGGCTTGGGTGAACGTGCCGGTAATGCCTCGCTGGAAGAAATTGTAATGGCAGTTCGCACTCGCCCAGATATTTACCCGGTGGAAGTGGGCATCGATAGCACGCAGATTGTGCCGACCTCGAGACTGGTTTCAACGGTTACCGGCTTTCCGGTGCAGCCCAACAAGGCTGTGGTTGGTGCCAATGCCTTTGCCCACGAGTCGGGTATTCATCAGGATGGTGTGCTGAAGTATCGCGAGACCTACGAAATTATGCGGGCCGAGGATGTGGGCTGGAATACCAATCGCATTGTACTTGGCAAGCTTTCAGGCCGGGCGGCGTTTTCGGCGCGGCTCGAAGACCTGGGTATCAGCTTCGACAATAAAGCCGATTTGAATCGCGCCTTTACTCGCTTTAAAGAACTTGCGGATAAAAAACGTGAAATCCACGACGAAGATTTACAGGCCCTGGTGTCCGACATTCAAATTGGCGAATCCGCCGAAGACCTCGCTTTGGTCGCGATGGATGTTTCCAGTAAAACCGGGCGCGCACCCCATGCGGAATTAACTTTGCGCAGCCACGGTAACGATCACTCGGTCTCTGCCGAAGGTGATGGGCCAGTTGATGCGGTATTTCGTGCTATCGAAAAACTGGCGGACAGCGGTACCGAGCTTAAACTTTATTCGGTTAATGCTATTACCACCGGTACCGATTCCCAGGGTGAAGTTACGGTGAGATTGGAAAAAGGCGGGCGTATTGTGAACGGACAGGGCGCGGATACCGACATTCTGGTGGCCAGTGCCAAGGCCTATATTCATGCGCTTAACTTACTGGGTAATCCAGATCGTGTGCACCCGCAACTGGGTGGTGTTTGAGGTGATCGCAATGGTTTATTTGGCAGACCTGGCTTTTAGCGCGCGGTGAATGCTCCGCGCAGTCAATATCTCTCCGCTCTGGGTATCGTGCAATACCGACCCAGAGTTGAGGGTGTTGTCGGTGGGAGCGAAGAGCTGGTAGAGCCGGCTTCAATCACTGTTAATTTGGATAAGCCCGACTTAAATAAGTCAGACAAGGATAAGTCAGACAAGCCCAGCTTAGGCCGACAACACTTAAGTCAATTGGCCACAGAACTGGATACACCTGTAAATAAAGTTGCGGTAGCGGAAGGTGCTGATGCAGAGCAGACACCTACTCGAGTTCAATCTCAAGTTCAGACTCAAGCCCAGACCCAAACTCAGGCGCAGGCCTTAGATTCCTCGCCAGCGGTACAGCTGTCCTTTAGGCTGGCCTGTTGGCAGGTGTCGGATCAGCTGCTGGTACTGGATTCACTCCAGCCGGGAGAGCGCCCCGACGCGCGTCGCGTCACCTTACTGGGTAATATTCTTAAAGCGATTGGGCAGCAACCTGATATGTTGCCGGCCACCGAGTTTTTGGATTGGCCCTTATCCTCTGGTGCGGATGCCAGTCTGGATGGAGCCAGAATTTCCATACATACCTTTTTACAGGGTCGCATGACTCTGTCGCCGTTTCGATGGGTGCTGGCCATGGGTGATGCGGCGATACTGTCTTTAGCTCCAGAAGATTTACTAGATAATAAAAACCCGAATAAAAGCAGCCTGCAGGGGCAGTCTTTCCCCTTATTCGATAAGGTATCGGTGCTATGCGTACCCGGCCTGGAGCAAATGCTGGTCGAGCCTGCAAGCAAGGCGCTGGCCTGGGCAACCCTGCAGTCTTTGCTAGAGCCAGCGGTTAAATAAGCGCTTATTTTGATGTCGAAGGCCGAGCAGTCTGTCACTATAATTTCCGCCACGCCCGCGCATGTTGCCGATTTTCACGCTATTGAGTTACAGGTATCTCCATCGCCGTGGACTGCGGGGCAATTTGAAGAAAGCCTGAGACATCACTCCGCCTATGTTTTGCAGCAGTCCGGCAATGTCTGTGGGTTTTTGATTTTTAGCTGTATCGCCGGTGCGGCAGAGTTGATTAACATCGCTGTTGCTCCCACCCATCAGGGACAGGGCTTTGGTTCTCGCTTACTGGAGTTTTGTTTGGAATGTGTAGAAGGTAAAGCGGATAGTATTTTTCTTGATGTGCGCGTCAGTAATTTCTCCGCCATCTCGATGTATGCCAATAAAGGTTTTGTGCAGGTAGGTGAGAGGCGCGACTATTATCGCAAACCTGATGGTCGTGAAGACGCTCTGGTCATGGCCTGTGAATTAAACGCTAATCTGTTTGCTAGCGAGGATCAGGATTGACACGTTTTCAGACCTTGTGATAGCAATCAAGTAACAAAGATGTGCCGTTGGTAGATTTCTGATAGAATTCCAACTTGTTGAATTAAAATAAGTTTCAGGACTCGGAGAGAATTCTCTAGCTGAAATTTACAAAGAGGAGATGCTCGATGGAACCTTTTGAAATGCTCTATTGGCACTGGGTCGTACTGGGTATTGGTCTGGCTGTGCTGGAGATTTTTCTGGTTAGCTTTACCATACTTTGGTTTGGTGTCGGCGCGATTGTGGTTGGACTGGTGATGTGGGTATTTCCGTCCATGTCGTTTGCTACTCAATTATTGTTGTGGATGATTAGCTCGTCGGGTTTGGCGGTATTCTGGTTTAAGTATTTCAAGCCTCGTATGGTGGATAAAACCGGTGCAGGTATGGCTCGCGAAGCCGTTATTGGCGAATTCGGCCAGGTAATTAAAGCGCCGTTTGAAGGCGGTCGGGGGATGGCGCGCTTTAGCACGCCGATACTCGGTAGTGATGAGTGGGAAATTATCAGCAAGGACGACGTTGTCATCGGAGATCGTATTACCATTCGTGAATTTTCAGGTAACACCCTGGTGGTTTCTAAAACTTAGTTTTTTTCTAAGACTTAGGTGGTTTCACACGAACGGATATTACAAAAAACAATTTACCAGGCCGATATTGATTGGCCAGAGATAAAACAGGAGATAGGTTATGGAAAGTGTCTGGATGGTAGGAATTTTATTAGCGGCAGTGATTATTACAGCGTTCAAAGGCGTTCGTCAGGTGCCCCAAGGCAGTAAATGGGTAGTGCAGAGGTTGGGTAAATTTCATCAAACATTGTCTCCCGGTCTGCAATTTATTATTCCTTATGTTGATAATGTGGCTTACAAAGTCACCACTAAAGATATTGTTCTCGATATTCCCTCCCAGGAAGTGATTACCCGTGATAACGCCGTAATCATTGCCAACGCAGTTGCCTATATCAACATTGTCTCGCCGGAAAAAGCCGTTTACGGCGTTGAAGATTATGAGCGAGCGATTCGTACCCTGGTGCAAACTTCGTTGCGTTCCATTGTTGGTGAGATGTCGTTAGATGATGCTTTGTCGTCGCGAGATCAAATTAAAGCCAACCTTAAAGCGGCCATTTCCAATGATATTTCCGACTGGGGTATTACCTTAAAAACCGTCGAAATTCAGGACATCAACCCTTCTCCTACCATGACCGCTGCGATGGAAGAACAAGCCGCCGCCGAACGTCGACGTCGCGCTACAGTAACTCGTGCCGATGGTGATAAAGAAGCTGCGATCCTTGAAGCTGATGGTCGCTTAGAAGCCTCTCGCCGCGATGCCGAGGCCAAAGTTGTGCTGGCTGAAGCCACCAAAGAAGCCCTGGTGAAAGTTAATCAGGCGGTGGGCGATAATGAATTGCCTATTCTCTACTTGCTGGGTGAAAAATACGTCGAGTCCATGCGAGAGATGGCAGTATCTGAGAACTCTAAAATAGTGATTATTCCCGGTGATTTACCCTCAGCAGTTAGAGGCATGATGGGAAAGTTTAAATAAAAGACTTGCAGTCAGAGTTTTAAAATAGCTATTTTAAAATAAATAGATTTTCTTCAGCGGCGACGGTTTCGAATTACTAATTCGAGGCCGCCGCTCCCTGATACGATCAAAGATATGTTCGAATAATTAAATCACTGGGCGTCAATCGATTGCCCAGTCACTCCTTTGCTATCCGGTCCCATTAAATACATATACGTGGGCATAATATCTTCCGGTGTTTTAATGGTGGCGGGGTCTTCCGCCGGGAACGCAGCCGCGCGCATACGGGTGCGGGTCGCCCCCGGATTAATGCAGTTGACCCGTATATTACTGGTGTTTTCCAGCTCCGCTGCCAATATTTGGCTCAAGCCTTCGGTGGCAAATTTCGAGGCCGCATAGGCTCCCCAAAAAGCTCGGCCCGTCCGACCCACGCCGGAGGAAGTAAATACTATCGAGGCATCCGCCGATTTTTTCAGCAACGGCAACAAGGCTTTCGATAACATAAATTGTGCGCTTACATTTACGGCCATCACCTGGTTCCAGCTTGCCAGTGAGTAGTTAGCGATGCTGGTGCGTTCGCCGAGTGCGGCGGCGTTGTGTAATAAACCGTCGAGGCGGGAAAATTCACTTTCCAGTTGTTCGGCGAGGGCGGTGTAATCCGCTTCCGTGGCGTGTTCCAGATCAATGGCATAAATCGCCGCCTGGGGATAACCGGAGTGTTCGATGGAATCGTAAACCGCTTCTAGTTTCTCTTGAGTACGCCCGGCAAGAATCACCGTCGCGCCGTAGCGCGCGAAGGTGAGTGCTGCGGTTCTACCGATACCATCACCGGCACCGGTGACTAAAATCACTCGATCGCGCAAACTATCGTCGGCAGCGGAGTAGCCGTCTGGAATGTGGCGGTTTAGGATAATGTCAGGCATAGCGGTTCCTGTTTAAAAGCTATCTCGATTTAAAAGACTGGCTAGATATAAAAAATACAGCGGTTTGGATTTAAAAAATAATAGGCAGAAGATCGGCAGCGCACTCAATCGCATGGTGCGCGTTCCAGTCGGCGATGTTTTCACCCTGGTCCACGTAACCGTAGGCGGCCGCTACGGTGATGGCCCCAGCGGCGCGACCGGCTTCGATATCCCGCTGGTGATCACCGACAAATAAGGTCTGCTTAGGATCGCTATCGAGGTGTTCGCAAGCCAGTAACACCGATTCCGGGTGAGGTTTGGTATTGGTAACGTGGTCTGGGCAGATAACCGTTTGCGGAGCCGGATTAAAGGTCAGAGCATCCATCAAGGGCAAAGTATAAATACTGGGTTTGTTGGTCACGATACCCCAGGGAATATTCGCAGCACCAAGTCGGGCGAGTACGGATTCAATACCGGGAAACGGGCGGGTTTCAACACATACGTTGGCGCGATATAAGGCGAGAAACTCGCTGCGAATCGCCTCGAAAGCCGCATCTTTCGGCGAGCAGTTAAACGCGCGAGCAATCATCGCCGCAGAACCATCGCTAATAATGGCGCGAATATCACTCTCTTGTAGTGTTTGGCGTTGATGAGTCGCCAGCAGCGTGTTGAGGATCAGTGCAAAATCCGGTGCGGTGTCGAGCAGGGTGCCATCGAGATCAAATAAAACCGCCTGGTAGGAGCTGGAGCTAGAGGTCAAAATCAGGCCTCTTTAGCGTCAGGGGTTTTGGAGGCCGCAGACATTTCGGTATGCATCATATAATTAACGCTAATATCCGACGACTTAAGCCGATATTTCTTGCTCAGCGGATTGTAAAGTAAGCCCGTTATGTCGTTAACGGCAAGGTCGGCTTGTCGACACCACTGGGCGAGTTCCGCAGGGCGAATTAACTTGTCGTATTCATGAGTGCCCTGAGGCAGTAATTTCAGCACGTACTCCGCACCGACAATCGCGAAGGCAAAGGCTTTTGCGCTGCGGTTAATGGTGGAAAAAAACACGTGTCCACCGGGCTTAGCCAGTGTTGCACAGGCGCGTACTATCGAAGAGGGATCGGGTACGTGCTCCAGCATTTCAAGACACGTGACGATATCGAAAGTACCGGGCATTTCTTCGGCCAGAGCCTCGGCAGTGATCTGTCGATAGTTAACATTGGTGTTGGACTCAATACCGTGCAAGCGCGCCACCGAAAGTGGTGCCTCACCCATATCGATGCCGGTGACGTCTGCACCGCGCTGAGCCAGAGATTCCGCCAATATTCCGCCACCACAACCGACATCTAATACGCGACGTTCGGCTACCGGTGCACGAGCGTCAATCCAGTTGGCTCGCAGCGGGTTTATATCGTGGAGCGACTTAAACTCCCCATCCTCATCCCACCACCGCGAGGCCAGGGCGGCAAATTTCGCGATTTCTGCTGCGTCGACATTCTCGTTAAGATGGGAGTGCTCGTTAGTGCTTGTGGTCATGGTGTAAGTGTCAACCCTAAAGTTTTAAAGCTAGTGCGTAGTTTAAGCCAATCAGGCCCAAAAGTGCGGGTGTGCGCCATTATTATGTAGCAGAGCTTGCTACAAGAATAAGCCATGAAAACTATTTTGTATCCGGGCCGGGCCGGGTACTGTGAGTGCTCGATATTTGAGATAAGTACCCGGGATAGGTGATGTTTTGCTCTGCTATCTCAGCAGCCTATACTGTAAATTGTTGATAGTTAAGTAATGTTTTATGTGTAAGGTGGATACCCCGATACGAAGCTTCAACCAGGTCAGACTCTATGCAACTAAATAAACAAGGATACGGTGAAGAATCCAATTCCTATCAGGCGGCGGGCGAACTCGCTGGCATTACTCGTCTGGTCGATAGCTTTTATGAAAACATGAACGCTTTCCCCGAAGCGAAAACAATCAGGCAGATGCACCCTGAAGATTTAGGGGAATCGCGAAAAAAATTAACGTACTTTCTCAGTGGTTGGTTGGGAGGCCCAAAGCTATACTCGCAACATTACGGGGGAGTCAGTATCCCTAATTCACACCGGCATTTGCTGATTGGTGAAATAGAAGGTGATGCCTGGTTGCACTGCATGGAAAAAGCGATTGCTAACCAGCCCTACGAGGAGTCTTTTAAAACATACTTGTTGGCCGAGTTGAAGGTTCCCGTCGGACGGATTAAGGCGGTTTGTGCTGAATATAATTGAGGTAGTTCGAAGATAGCTTATGTCGTTCGAAGATAACCATTCCAGGGTTTGAAAATGTTTAGAAAATTGATAGCAGTGGCTTTGTTTGTTTCGTTTCTGGCAATGTCCACCTCTGGCTTAATGATGTTTGTCATTGAAAAGCCGTCATTTACCATTCAAATGCACCCGGTGCATAAATTGTTTGGGTTGGTGTTGATTTTTGCCGTAATCGGCCATTTGTTTTTAAACTACCGCTCACTGCTGAATCATTTAAAAACCCGGTCGGTAGCTATCTTTGGCGGGGTGTTGGTGATTGTTTTAGTGCTGCTTTACGGAGTGGTTTTAAACAATAAGGTACCTGAAGGCATAGCAGGGCCGATGGATGCGCTCGCTGCAGAGGCGGAAGCTGAATAGGTGATGTTATGCTGGTCGCTGAAATACGCGAGAGCTGATATGAAACCAGGAGCAGATATGAAACCGATTCTACTAAGGTCTTGTGCGCGGGTAATAGCGCTATTTTTGCCGGTGTTTATAGCGGGGGCGCCTTCTGCGCTCGCAGGCGATTTGGTGTCGAGCTCGCCAGAAGGGGCCGCGGTGTATTTTATCGAACCGCAGGACGGGCAGGTGGTAACTCCAGGCTTTACCGTCAAATTCGGCTTAAAAGGTATGGGCGTGGCTCCGGCGGGTACGATTAAGGACAATACCGGGCATCATCACATTTTGATTGATCTGGAAGAGTTGCCGGATTTAGCTCAGCCGCTGCCTGCGACTGAGCAGATTAAGCACTTCGGTGGCGGGCAGACTGAAGCGGAGCTGTCTCTCCCCGCGGGAACCCACACCTTGCAGTTATTGTTGGGCAACTACGCTCACGTACCGCACGACAAGCCGCTGGTGTCGGAACAAATTACGGTTGTTGTTAAAGAGACCGTCAAATAAAATTTATTCCAGCAGCCGTAATATTAATCCCCGCTGATTTTTTTACCCCATTGTTTAGCGCGAGCAGTCACCGTCGCGCTGTCAATGGTTTGTAATTTCCGATCCTTTAAGAGCGCGACACCATTAACCCAGGCGTGAGTTACCTGATGGCCTACGTTGGTGTAGGCCAGTTGGGAGTGCAAGTTGTACAGTGGTGTTGTCGATACGTCGGCGAGATTGATGGCGATGAGGTCGGCGGCTTTACCCGCTTCCAAACTACCAATTCGATCCGCCATACCTAAGGCTTTGGCCCCGCCCATGGTGCCCATATAAAGAGCTTGTTCGGCCGGTAGGTCGGTCGCCTTACCCAAACCTTTCGCCAGCAATGCCGCCATATTCAATTCTTTAAATAAATCCAGACTGTTGTTACTGGCGGCGCCATCGGTGCCGAGGGCGACGTTGACGTCGACATCCAGCAGTTTTTGCACCGGGCAAAAGCCGCTGGCGAGTTTCAGGTTGGACTGGGGGCAGTGAATCACCTGGGCGTCGGTATCGGCTAAGAGCTGTATATCTTCATCCGTGGTTTGGGTCATATGGACGCATTGGGTGGCTGGGGATAGCAGGCCGATCTGGTTTAAGCGCGCAATGGGGCGCGAGCCTTTATCTGCTATGGCGTCGGCGACTTCCTGAGCCGTTTCGTGAAGATGAATCTGCACGGGTGCTTCAAGTTCGCTGCTCAGCGTGGCGATGCGCTCCAGGGTGTCGTCGTTGACCGTGTAGGGCGCGTGCGGGCCAAAGGCGACCCGAATAAGTGCGTCGTCCTTGCAGTCATCGTAGAGCTGCAAACCCTTGTGAATGTAGTCGGACGCGTCTCTGGCCCAGGCGGTGGGGAATTCCAATACGGGAAAGGCGATTTGCGCACGTATGCCACTGTGGCGAACGACCTGGGCAATTTGATCGGGATAAAAATACATATCGGCGTAGCAGGTGGTGCCACTGCGAATCATTTCCGCCACGGCTAATTGCGTACCGTCGGCAACGAAATCGCCATTAACCCACTGGTTCTCTGCGGGCCAGATGTAGTCGTTTAACCATTGCTGTAAAGGAAAGTCGTCGGCATAGCCCCGCAGGAGGCTCATGGCAGCGTGGCCGTGAGCGTTGACCAGCCCCGGCATTAATACCGTAGCCTCGAGGATGGTGTGCTCAGCGGCGTGGTATTTGCGCAGCGCTTCGGCCTCGGGCAGCAGGTCGATAATGTCGCCCTGGTGGATGACCAGGCTACAGTCCTGGTAGACGGCGTTGCGAGGCACGATGGGGATGATCCAGGGTGCTGAAATAATGAGATCAACGGGGTTTTTGTCGCCAGTCTTTGATAGGGGGCCAGATGCGGTGGTCGATGTCGGCCGTATTGAGGTATTTGCTGGGGTATTTTGGGGGCTATTAGTCATGGGCGGGGAGTATAGCGCAGGGCGTTAAAAGTTCGGAGTGGGGCTCAGATCATATCTGAGTAGAAGGCTTCAAAGCGTGTGTCGAAAGCCCTTTGACGAGGCTCTCTGTGGCGCTTCTCTATGGTACAATGCTGGGCATTCGCGGGCCGGTTATTGCTACCCAATCTAGGAATCAATCTTAGGGGTAATGACCAGCCCGTTGTCGTACCACACTAGCCGAGTATTGTTGTCGTTATGGGTGAATTGATCGCGAAAGAAATCGTCCCGATAAATATCGAAGACGAGCTGCAAAAGTCGTACCTCGACTATGCCATGAGTGTCATTGTTGGCCGGGCATTGCCCGATGTGCGCGATGGCCTCAAGCCTGTGCATCGCCGAGTGCTGTATGCCATGAGCGTACTCAACAACGACTGGAACAAGGCTTACAAAAAATCTGCTCGGGTAGTGGGCGACGTAATTGGTAAGTATCACCCCCACGGCGATTCCGCTGTGTACGACACGATTGTACGTATGGCCCAGCCGTTTTCACTGCGTTACATGTTGGTCGATGGCCAGGGTAACTTCGGCTCCATTGACGGCGATTCACCGGCGGCGATGCGTTACACCGAAATCCGTATGTCGAAGATTGCGCACGCTTTGCTCGCCGATCTCGATAGTGAAACCGTTAATTTCGTCCCCAACTACGATGAAACCGAAACCATTCCCGAGGTGATGCCGACCCGTGTGCCGAACTTATTGGTTAACGGTTCTTCGGGCATTGCGGTTGGTATGGCAACGAATATTCCGCCACATAATTTGTCGGAAGTGATCGCTGCGTGTTTAGCGCTTGTCGACAATCCAGACATTACTATCGATGAGTTGATGGAATTTATTCCCGGCCCCGATTTCCCCACCGCGGGCATTATCAACGGTCGCGCTGGAATTTTACTGGCTTACCGCACCGGTCGAGGCCGCATTTATGTGCGCGGTCGTGCTCGGGTTGAGCCTATGGAGAAAGGCGATCGCGAACGTATCGTGATTACCGAAATTCCCTACCAGTTGAATAAAACCCGCTTGTTGGAAAAAATTGCTGAGCTGGTTAAAGAAAAGAAAATTGAAGGTATTTCCGAATTACGCGACGAGTCTGATAAAGATGGCTTGCGCGTGGTGGTTGAGCTCAAGCGCGGCGAAATGGGTGAGGTGATTTTGAATCAGCTCTACTCGCAAACGCAACTGGAAAGCGTGTTCGGCATTAATGTGGTCGCGCTGGTCAACGGCCAGCCGAAAACACTGAACCTCAAGCAATTGATCGAATGCTTTATTCGTCACCGTCGCGAAGTAGTGACGCGTCGTACCGTTTACCTGTTGCGCAAAGCCCGAGAGCGTGGCCACGTACTGGAAGGTTTAGCGATAGCCATCGCTAATATCGACGGCGTGATTGAAATGATTAAAGCCTCACCGAATCCGACAGAAGCTCGCGAACGCTTAATGGCGCAAGCTTGGGGCGCGGCCGAGGTAATGCCGTTTCTCGAAGTTGCCGACGCCTGTCGCCCTAGTGATTTGGGCCCCGAGTTCGGTTTGCGCGATAACAGCTACTATTTGTCAGAAGCTCAGGCGCGAGCGATTCTGGAATTACGCCTGCATCGTTTAACCGGCATGGAGCATGAAAAGCTGCTCGACGAATACCGTGAAAAACTCGTAGAAATCACTGATTATCTCGATATTCTGGGCAATCCCGAACGCTTGAAAACGGTAATTCGGGAAGAGCTTGCCGAGGTCGATGCGGACTTTGGCGATGAGCGTCGCACTGAAATTGTTGAATCAAAATTAGATTTAACCGTAGAGGACTTGATTCCCGAAGAAGAGCGCGTGGTTACGGTTTCCCACGGTGGCTACGCCAAGAGTCAGCCGTTGGATGACTATCAGGCTCAGAAGCGCGGTGGCACCGGTCGCTCGGCGACAGCGGTTAAAGACGAAGATTTTGTTGAGCACCTGCTGGTGGCTAACACTCACGACACCATTCTTTGTTTCACTAACGCGGGCAAGGTGTACTGGCTCAGAACCTTCCATATCCCCGTGGCCAGCCGCACGGCCCGTGGTCGTCCGCTGGTGAACTTGTTGCCATTGGATGCAAACGAACGCGTCACCTCAATTCTTGCGATAAAAGAATATCGAGATGATCAGTTTGTGTTTATGGCGACCTCAGGTGGTACGGTTAAAAAGACCGCTTTGACGGCGTTTTCACGACCGCGCAGCGTGGGTTTGCGGGCGCTAGAATTGGACGAAGGCGATCATTTGGTCGGCACGGCGCTGACTAATGGCGAGCAAGACGTGATGCTATTTTGTAGTTCTGGCAAATCCGTACGCTTTAATGAAACCGACGTTCGCGCTATGGGCCGTACGGCTAAAGGCGTACGCGGCATTCGTATGCCCGAGAGCGAAACCATGATCTCGCTGATCATTCCGGCGGAAGAGCGCAGTATTCTTACCGTAAGCACCAACGGCTACGGCAAGCGTACCGATCTGGATGATTTCCCCGTTCACAAGCGCGGCGGGCAGGGCGTGATTGCCATGCAAACCAGCGATCGTAACGGTGCCTTAGTCGGTGCGGTACAGGTTGCCGGTAACGATGAAATTATGTTGATTTCGGATCAGGGCACACTGGTGCGTACACGCGTCGAAGAGATATCGATACTAAGTCGTAACACTCAAGGTGTGCGGGTGATTAAAGTGCGCGATGCAGAAAACCTGGTTGGTGTGGTTGCTATCCGGGAAAGCGCTGAAGACCTTATAGAGCGCACGGAAGGAGAAGGAGTTCTTCCGGTTGAAAACAACGCTGATGATCAGTCTAAGGATCAATCCGACGATCAATCTGAAAACCAGGCCGGAGATCAGACCGAAGAAAACCAGGGCGAAAAGGACGACAGTTAAGGTGGCTGACGAAAAACGATTAAGCGCTTTGCGCGAGCAGATCGATGGCATCGACAGTAAACTGTTGGAGCTGATCAGCGCCCGTGCTCAGTGTGCGAGCGAGGTTGCCGAAGTTAAAGACGGCGATGCCGATGCGGTCTATTATCGTCCCGAGCGCGAAGCTCAGGTTTTGCGCGCGGTTAAAGCCGCTAATCCCGGGCCCTTGAGCGATGAAGAAATTGCTCGTCTGTTTCGCGAAATTATGTCGGCGTGTCTGGCCCTGGAAAAACCCATAACCGTGGCTTTTCTCGGCCCCGAAGGCACCTTCACTCAGGCCGCAGCTCTCAAACATTTCGGCCACTCCGCAATTTCTGCGCCCCTGTCCGCGATCGACGAAGTGTTTCGCGAAGTCGCCTCGGGTGCCGCGAACTACGGTGTAGTGCCGGTAGAAAACTCAACCGAAGGTGTGGTCAATCATACTCTCGATAGTTTTCGCGAATCGACGCTGAGTATTTGTGGCGAGGTGGAATTACGCATTCATCACCACCTATTAATAGGGCCCAATACCAGGCCAGATAATATTACGCGGGTGTACTCCCATCCCCAGTCGCTGGCGCAGTGTCGCAAGTGGCTGGATGCCCACCTGCCCAACGTCGAGCGGGTGCCGTTAAACAGCAACGCCGAGGCCGCCAAGCGGGTTATTGGCGAGTGGAGTTCGGCGGCTATCGCAGGGGAAATGGCGGAAACTTTGTACGAGCTCACTCCGCTGTATCAAAATATTGAAGATGAACCGGACAATGCCACCCGGTTTTTGATTATTGGACGGGAACCAGTGCCGCCGAGTGGCGATGATAAATCCTCCATTATGGTATCCGTTAAAAACCAACCGGGGGCTTTATATACTTTACTGGAACCGTTTCGTAAACACGGTGTGGATTTAACCCGAGTGGAAACGCGGCCATCGCGAACCGCCACCTGGAGCTACGTATTTTTTATTGATCTTGTCGGTCACAGCGAAGATGACAATGTGCGTCTGGCGCTGGAAGAAATTGCTGCGGTGGTGGCCGAGCTGCGCGTGCTTGGCTCCTACCCACGAGCCGTTCTTTAATACCGCCCTTGATAGAGTAAATTCTTGCTTATGACACAAACAGATGAGTTGGGTCAGTCCCGCTTATTAGTGGTTGGTCTCGGCCTAATCGGCGGGAGCCTTGCGCTGGCGGCCAAAGAGCGCGGCTTGTGTCGCGAGGTGATCGGCTGTTCGCGCAGTGTGGAAACCCTGGCGCAGGCCTTAAAGAATAGTGTGGTCGATCGGGTGGAAGCCGATTTAGCCACAGCCCTTGGACAATTAGGCGCTGGCGATATCGTGGTGATTTGCGTACCCACATTGACCGTGCCGAATATTCTACAGGTGGTAAAAGACGCGACTTCTCCCGAGGTTACTGTCACCGATGTGGCCAGTGTAAAAGGTAGCGTGGTGTCTAGCGTCGAAGCCATTTATGGCGGTGTTCCGTCGCAGTTTGTACCGGGTCATCCCATTGCCGGCTCCGAAAAAAGCGGCATTAATGCGGTGGTGGCTGACCTCTACCAGCACCACGAGGTGATTTTAACGCCACTGGAGCAGACTGGATCGGATCATCTCGCTCGGGTGCGGGCGCTGTGGCAAGCGGTGGGTGGTCAGGTTAGTGAAATGCCTGCTGAGGTGCACGACAAGGTACTTTCGGCCACCAGTCATTTACCCCATCTGCTGGCCTATACGCTAGTGGATACCCTGGCGGATATGGAAAAAAATCGCGAGATTTTTCGCTATGCTGCCGGTGGTTTTCGAGATTTTACCCGCATTGCCGGCAGCGACCCGGTGATGTGGAAGGATATCGCACTGGCTAACGACACCGCCATTGTCGAGGTGTTGGATCAATTAAATACTAGGCTGGGTGATTTACGTGCAGCTATTTTGCGTGGCGACAGTGATCACCTGCTGGGGGTTTTTACCCGTGCTGGTGAAGCGCGGCGACATTTTCAGATTATGCAGGATCAAAAACCCTATATGAATAACACGGAACAAAGTATGGATTACCGCGTTGAACCTGGTGGTCGAATGATGGGTGATATGCGCGTGCCCGGTGATAAATCGATCTCCCATCGCTCGATTATGCTGGGAGCCATTGCCGAGGGCGTGACGCGAGTCAGCCACTTTCTCGAGGGCGAAGATAGCCTGGCGACCTTGCAGGCGTTTCGCGATATGGGCGTGGTGATCGAAGGCCCAGATCACGGTCAGGTACTGATTCACGGTGTCGGCTTACACGGTCTTAAAGCCGCGCCGGGCGATGTTTATTTAGGTAATTCCGGAACCTCAATGCGTCTGCTATCGGGCTTAATGGCGGGGCAGGCTTTTGATAGCACCTTAACGGGTGATGAATCGCTGTCGCGACGTCCAATGCGGCGGGTTTCTGTGCCGCTGTCAGAGATGGGTGCGAACATTGAAACCGGGGAGGGCGGTGTGCCGCCAGTGAAAATTTCCGGCGGGCAGCGCTTGCAGGGCCTGGATTACGCCATGCCAGTTGCCAGCGCCCAGGTGAAATCCAGTGTGTTGTTGGCGGGTTTGTACGCCGCAGGTGAAACCAGTGTAGTAGAGCCCGCGCCGACTCGGGATCATACCGAGCGCATGTTGCAGGGTTTTAAGTACCCGGTGAAGCGGGAAGGTAATCGGGTCAGCATTACTGGTGGCCATACGCTCACCGCCTGTGATATTGAGGTGCCAGGGGATATATCCTCTGCAGCCTTTTTTATGGTGGCCGCAAGTATTGCGCCGGACTCTGATCTCACCCTACGCGCGGTCGGTGTTAATCCCACCCGTATTGGTGTGGTGAATATTTTGCGCGCCATGGGTGCGAATATTGCTTTACTTAATGAACGGGACGTCGGTGGCGAGCCGGTGGCTGATATTCGGGTGCGCTATGCACCTTTACAGGGCATTCATATCCCGGAAGACCAGGTGCCCCTGGCGATTGATGAATTCCCGGCCATTTTTATCGCTGCCGCCTGCGCTGAAGGGCAAACAGTATTAACCGGGGCTGAAGAGCTGCGGGTTAAAGAAAGTGATCGTATTCAAGCCATGGCGGATGGCTTGGTGAGTCTAGGAGTCGATGCTAGTGCTACCGACGACGGTATTCATATCGTGGGTGGAAGCATACAGGGCGGCAAGGTGGATAGTCTGGGCGACCACCGCATTGCTATGTCATTTGCCATTGCCGGGTTGCGGGCCGAAGGGCCGATTGAGATCCGTGATTGTAATAACGTAGCCACCTCCTTTCCCAATTTTTTAGAGTTAGCCAGCACCACCGGTCTTGCGCTCTCTGAGGTAATAAAATGATAAACAAGGCTATACCAATCGTGACCATCGATGGGCCAAGCGGGTCGGGCAAAGGCACTATGAGTATGATGCTGGCGCGCAAGTTGGGCTTTCACTATCTCGATAGCGGGGCGCTGTATCGCTTGTTGGCACTGGCGGCCAGTCGGCACAAGGTTGCTCTCGATAATATTGAAGGACTTGCCGTGCTGGCTGGGCATATGGATATTACCTTCGCCATGAAAGCCGACAATGGGGCGCCGCAAATTATTCTGGAAGGCGAGGACGTTTCCGCTCAAATTCGCGCCGAGGAAATTGGTCTGTTGGCCTCCAAAGTAGCCGCAATTCCGGAGGTGCGCGCGGCTTTATTGCAACGCCAGCACGCGTTTGCCGCAAAGCCAGGCTTGATCGCCGACGGGCGCGATATGGGTACCGTGGTTTTCCCCTCGGCTCAGATCAAAATTTTCCTCACAGCAAGTGCCGACGAGCGCGCCAAAAGGCGCTATAAGCAGTTGATTGAAAAGGGAGAAAATGTTAATCTCCCGGCGCTTATTGACTCGGTCAGAGAGCGTGACGAGCGGGACAGTCAGCGTGCGGTTTCGCCTTTGGTGCCGGCACCAGACGCCCACCAGGTTGATTCGACGGATTTGTCTATCGAGGAAGTTCTGCAACTTATCCTCGATTTGGTACAGCCCCTTAATGTAGAAATGGCTGCAGGATGATCTAAGCGGAGTTAAGAAAGCTGGAACCTTAAGCGTCATTAATTAGTAAAGAAGCTAGTTAAGAAGTTAGACGTTTGGGAACGCAGCTTAAAGATTTTTTGGAGAGTGACGGTCTATTTTAGGCCAGATTGACGAGATCGTTACTCAATTTTAGAACCAACCTGTGATACTGGCATCACAGCGCGCAGACGCCTAACTGAACACAATACTCAGTTAACGCCGACCCGCTAGTTGAATTGATAGTACGAGAACTAAAGTAATGACTGAGAATTTTGCCGAGTTATTTGAAGAAAGCTTAAAAAGCGTTGAAATGAAACCTGGAACGATTGTTACCGGGGTTGTTATCGACGTCGATAAGGATTGGGTCACCGTGCACGCCGGTCTTAAGTCCGAGGGTGTTATCGCGCTGAGTGAATTTGCCGATGACAACGGTGCTATTACCGTCGCTATAGGCGACGAAGTGCAAGTCGCTCTCGAAGCGGTGGAAGATGGCTTTGGTGCCACTCGTCTGAGCCGTGAAAAAGCGCGTCGTGCAGAGTCCTGGATAGAGCTGGAAAATGCTCAAACCGAAGGCAAAATTGTGACTGGTATGATCAGTGGCAAGGTGAAAGGCGGCTTTACGGTTGATATCAATGGTGTGCGGGCATTCTTGCCGGGTTCACTGGTCGATGTACGACCAATGCGCGAAACTACGCATCTGGAAGACAAAGAACTCGAATTTAAAGTTATCAAGCTGGACCAAAAACGTAACAACGTTGTGGTATCGCGTCGCGCGGTAATGGAAGCAGCCAATAGCGTTGAGCGCGAACAGTTGCTTGAGCAGCTCGACGAAGGCGTGGTCATGAAGGGTATCGTTAAGAATCTGACCGACTACGGTGCTTTTGTTGATATGGGTGGTATCGACGGTCTGTTGCACATCACTGATATGTCCTGGAAGCGCGTTAAGCATCCTAGCGAAGTGGTTGAGGTTGGCGACGAAATCGAAGTTAAGATCCTCAAGTTTGATCGCGAACGCAATCGCGTCTCGTTGGGCTTGAAGCAGCTTGGCGAAGATCCCTGGAGCGATATTATCGGTCGTTACCCACGCAATACCCGCATCACTGCGGTTATCACTAACTTGACTGACTACGGCTGTTTCGCCGAGTTGGAAGACGGCGTTGAAGGTTTGGTCCACGTTTCTGAAATGGATTGGACTAACAAAAACATTCACCCCTCGAAAATGGTTCAAGTGGGCGATAAAGTTGAAGTCATGGTGCTGGATATCGACGAAGAACGTCGTCGTATCTCACTGGGCATGAAACAGTGTCTGGCTAACCCCTGGGACGAGTTTGGTACGCATCACTCCAAAGGTGATCTTATCAAGGGTAATATCAAATCCATTACTGATTTTGGTATTTTCATCGGTCTCGACGGTGGTATTGACGGCCTGGTTCATCTCTCCGATATTTCCTGGAGTGAAGAAGGCGAAGAAGCCGTTCGTGGTTACAATAAAGGCGACGAGCTGGAAACCGTTATTCTTGCAGTCGATCCTGAGCGTGAGCGTATCTCTCTTGGCATTAAGCAAATGGCCAACGACCCGTTCTCAAACTACCTTGCCGAAAATGATAAAGGCAGTGTGGTGAAGGGCAAGGTAATTGCCGTCGATGCTAAATCAGCCACGCTAGAACTGGCTGAAGGTATTGAAGCGACTCTGAAAGCATCTGAAATTTCGCGAGATCGAGTTGAAGATGTACGCAACGTTTACTCTATAGATGCAGAAGTCGAAGCTCTGGTTATCAGTACTGATCGCAAAAAACGCGTTATCAACCTGTCTGTCAAAGCCTTGGAAAACGCGGAAGAAAGAGCGGCTATTCAGAACCATCGCGACCAGGAACCTGAAGTGGTATCCAACAGTCCTAATACGACTATTGGTGATCTTATCCGCGCACAAATGGACAGCTCGGACAAGTAATTAAATAACCGCAGCGTAGGTAAGCGTGCGCGGTACTGGGTGACAGAAAATGACTAAATCAGAGTTAATTGAACGGATCGCAATGAACCAGGATCAACTACCGCCAAAAGATGTAGAGTTGGCAGTTAAGATGATGCTGGATTCTATGACGAAGGCGCTGACGAATAATCAGCGCATTGAGATTCGGGGTTTTGGCAGTTTCTGTCTCCATTATCGCGCTCCACGCATTGGCCGCAATCCTAAATCGGGCACTACTGTGGAGTTACCTGGTAAATACGTACCACATTTTAAGCCTGGCAAGGAGCTGCGTGAGCGGGTAAATGCTTCTCTTAAAAAAGCATGATTTTCTTATCAAAGGAATAGGCTTCGGGAGAACATGTGAAGCGTATTAAACTAATTTTTTTAATCATTATCTTAATTATCTGTGCGCTCGCCGGTATCTGGTTTGTGCAAGATAACCCGGCCTTAACGGGACTGACGGTATTCGGATTTAACGTTGGGCCCCTACCTTTGGGTGTTTGGCTGGTTGCTACTTTTTTTGTTGGTGTCTCGTTGGCCTTATTCGCCACTAGCGTGCCTGTTGCTAGAGCCAGGCGAAAAAAAACGTCTGGAAAAAGAATTAAATCGTCTTAAATCCTCCGTTCCGGCATAGGTTTTATCCTCGCTAAGCACCCTCAGTGTCGTCCATACCTTTCAGTTAGTATTTCCCTAAAATACAAAACGTGATTCATCATTATTGCTTTCTATAGGGCTTTGTAGGCTATGTGGAAGTACAGATGTGCGCTTTTCTTCGGGCTTAACACTAAAAAATCTGACAGAGCAATCCTTGCTGCCGCAGCAGAAATATAAGATTATCGCTTCGTCGAAGGGATTTCGACATGGTTTTGGCCTCTTCTCTTAAAGGTCATTTTTCACTGACAAGGATCGCCTTACCGGGCGAAAGGAGTTTAACATGAAATATTTTACCGCCCTTCGGGGTATTTTATTGGCGTTGACGCTACTATCCGCGCCTATCGCTTCATTTGCCGCTTCGCCTGCAGAGGCCGCAGCTAAGTCCAGCGCATCAGCAACAAGTCAAAAAAATGAGTCTGGGGTTAATATCAACACGGCTAATGTCGAAGAGCTGGCTAGCACCTTGGCTGGCGTTGGACCTAAACTTGCTCAGGCTATCATCGATTATCGTGAAGCCAATGGCGTGTTTGCGGATAAAGCGCAGTTGATGCAAGTTAAAGGTATTGGCGATTCGGTATTTAATAAGAACAAAGCCAAGATTAGCTTGTAGTTCGATAATACCCAGTAGTTTATTATGTAGCGTCGCACGATATTCTGCAGTCGGTTGTTTCTCCGAGTAAGCAGTTTGCGGAACCATCGTGTTTGACGCAGTTTTATATCAGATGTAAATATAGAATCAGATCTAAACTTCGACGCAATGTTGAGATTTTTCCCGGTCTGTTTGTCCCTTTCCCCGCCTAGAATACCAGGCAAGTAAAACCCACAGTTAAAGTCAGCATCTTCTGGTTCTTCTTTAGTATCCTCCAGTATCCCACTTACATGTTCTACCTACATGCTGGTGTTAATGCCAGCAGCCCACGCTTAGGGTATGCTTAGGCTTTATTTATATCGAGTCGCCAGGGCAGAAAACTAGCTGACACCCACCTGGATTCCCTTAACGGTTTGCATTGATCCGGCTGGGCAGCAACTTCGCGAACGATAACGGGTTTTTGACAATATTCTTACGCTTTTCCAATTAATCACTTCAGGAGTTTGTTATGGATTTTAATTATTCGGATAAGGTTCGCGAGCTGCAATTACGGGTTCAGAATTTTATGGATGTACATATTTCCCCGAATGAGACCTTGTTCTACCAACAATTGGACGAGGGTGGGCGCTGGTGTACGCCGCCGATTCTCGATGAGTTAAAGGCCAGGGCTAAGGAGGAAGGCTTGTGGAATTTGTTCCTGCCGGAGAGCGAGCAGGGTGCCGGGCTGACTAATCTTGAGTATGCCCCTTTATGCGAAATCATGGGTAAATCCAAATGGGCGTCGGAAGTGTTCAATTGCTCGGCTCCCGACACCGGCAATATGGAAACCATCGAGCGCTACGGTTCTCAGGAGCAAAAAGACCGTTGGCTCGAACCGCTGTTACAGGGTGAAATACGCTCGGCATTTTGTATGACCGAGCCTCAGGTGGCATCTTCCGATGCGACCAATATTGAAACTCGCATTGAACGCGATGGTGACGAATACGTGATCAACGGCCTGAAATGGTTTTCTTCCGGTGTTCACGAGCCCCGGTGCAAAATCTTAATCGTGATGGGTAAGACCGATCCAGAGGCGGCTCGGCACGTACAGCAATCGATGATTTTGGTTGAACCCAATACTCCCGGTATTACCGTGAAACGCTGGACTCCGGTATTCGGCTACGACGATGCGCCCCACGGCCATGCAGAAGTCGAATTTAAGGATGTGCGTGTTCCGGCCAGTAATATATTGTTGGGCGAGGGCAGAGGTTTTGAAATCGCCCAGGGTCGTCTTGGCCCCGGTCGGATTCACCACTGCATGAGGGTTATCGGCGTTGCCGAGCGCGCCCTGGAATATATGTGCACCCGTGCACTGAACCGCGTTGCCTTTGGTAAGACCCTGGCCGAGCAATCAATCTGGCTTGAACGTATTGCCGATGCCCGCATTAATATCGAACAGGCGCGCCTGTTGACCCTCAAAGCGGCCTATATGATGGACACGGTGGGTAATAAAGTCGCTCGCATGGAAATCGCCATGATCAAAGTCGCCGCTCCGAATATGGCCCTGGCCATTATTGACGATGCCATTCAGGCTTACGGTGCTTGCGGTGTTACCGAGGATGTTGGCCTGGCTCGAGCCTGGGCGCACACCCGCATTCTGCGTATCGCGGACGGCCCGGACGAAGTTCATCGCAATCAGATTGCGCGCCTGGAGCTGAAAAAGTACCGATAGTAATTCAATAAATCCACCTTTATAGTTTCAGGTAACCTGAGTTATAAATAAGTTGTATAAAAGTCTGCCGCTAACCCGGTGGGCTTTTTTTTCGGCAACGATCTGCTGTTTACTCGTACCGGCGAATCATTTTATTGCTAGCTAAAACAGGAGCTTATGTATTGGCTTTGTGCTATAGTGTGGGCCACTCGTCACTAATGCTTGTTTAGATTATCGGCGAGCGCGTCATAGTTAGTTGCATGTTCGTCAGTGGTACGGTGTATTCGCAAAATTTAATTGTGTTTATCACTGTCAGGTTATTCCCTCTTTACTCCTAGCGACCACCAATTACCGAATGCCGCAATAAGTGCCTGACTAGATTTTGTGTCACACAAAATCTAGTCAGGCGTTGTGCATCGTAGGTGTGTCGCGTACGTCGCGTACGCAAAATTGGTCGCAATATTACACTTGTTTAAACCGGACAGTTCTTGCCCGGCTTGAGTGTTGCATTGTCATCCAGCCCGATACATTACGTTAGCGAACGTATGGTTTTTTAAAACCATTATTTTATCTACTATTAATGTGCCATAAGGCGCATTCAGGAATACTATTGAATGACTTTTGAGACTCTCGGTTTATCCGAACAATTACTTCGCGCTACTGCCGATATGGGTTACACCGAACCCACGCCGATTCAGGCGCAATCCATTCCCGCAGTGCTAAAAGGTGGCGATATATTGGCTGCCGCACAAACTGGTACCGGTAAAACCGCCAGTTTTGTACTGCCTATTTTGCATCGCCTTAGCGATAAGCCAGCGGTTAAAAATAACCAGGTACGGGCCCTGGTGTTGACTCCAACGCGAGAGTTGGCCGCTCAGATTCAACAAAGCGTTGTCGACTATGGCAAGCATCTTAATTTACGTTCTACCGTGGTATTTGGTGGCGTAAAAATCAATCCACAAATGATGAAGTTACGTGGTGGTGTCGACGTTCTTGTGGCAACCCCCGGACGTTTACTCGATTTATATCGCCAAAATGCGGTTAAGTTTGATCAGGTGGAAACACTGGTATTGGACGAAGCGGATCGCATGCTCGATATGGGCTTTATTAACGACATTAAAAAAATTCTGGCAGCGTTACCGAAACAGCGTCAAAATTTATTGTTCTCGGCAACTTTTTCCAATGACATTCGGAGGCTGGCAGGTGGCTTGTTGAATGATCCCCTCGAGATTAATGTTGCACCTAAAAATACTGCGGCTGAAACCGTTGAACAGAAAGTGTATCCGGTTGATAAGGCCCGTAAGGCCGAGTTACTCAGCCATTTGATTCGCACTGAAGGCTGGCATCAGGCTCTGGTATTTTCCCGCACCAAGCACGGCGCCAACAAGTTGGTTAAGTTGTTGGATCGCGACGATATTCGCGCCGCAGCTATTCATGGTAATAAAAGCCAGTCCCAGCGTACTAAAGCACTAGCAGACTTTAAGCGCGGTAAAGTTCAGGTTTTGGTTGCTACGGATATTGCTTCTCGGGGTATTGATATTGATCAGCTGCCTCAAGTGGTGAATTTTGATTTGCCCAATGTCCCTGAGGATTATGTGCATCGCATTGGTCGTACCGGCCGCGCCGGTAATGAGGGTCGAGCGATCTCGTTGGTTAGCGCAGATGAAATTAGTTTGTTGCACGATATCGAACGTGTTATCAGCTCTAATATCGAGCGTCAGGAAATTGAAGACTTTGAGCCTAACCACACCTTGCCGGCTTCACGTCCGCCCGGGTCTGGTCGGGGTAGACAGGGTCAAAACCGTCCTCCACGTAAGAATGGCGCTCAACAAAAACCCTGGAGTGGTGCTAAGTCCGGAGGTGCTCGTAGTGCTAATGGCGGCGGCGGTGGTAGAAATACTGGCGGTGCTAGTAGAAATACCGGTGGCGCTAATAGAAATACCGGCGGTGGTAGCAGAACGGGTGGCGGTAGAGGAACGTCAGGGAATACTCACAACGCTGAAAACTTTGGTAATAGGTAGGTAAACCAAAGAACTCTTCGCATTATGTTTTACAGATAATATTTTAAACATAAGGTGTTAAAGCCAGCCCCTTACAATGCTGGCTTTATTTTTGGCATAAATTTAAGACTGGCACAAATTTAAGACTGGCACAAATTTGTTGGGCGGAGCTATAATGGGGCGATTTTCTCAAAAAAAGATATAAATAATGAAATTTGGCGCGTTTATGATGCCCAATAATCCTCCGGAGAGGAGCATTGGGGAAGGACACCGACATAACCTTGACTATGTGTGCTTTCTGGACCAACTTGGTTTTGAGGAGGTGTGGATTGGTGAGCACTACACCGCGCCCTGGGAACCCTGCCCTTCGCCAGATTTAATGATTGCTCAGGCTATCGACCAAACCCAGCAAATCACCTTTGCGACTGGTGCTTTTATACTGCCCTATCACCATCCCGCAGAACTTGCGCAACGCATTGCTTATCTGGATCATATGACTCAAGGCCGTTTGATCATTGGGGTTGGTGCCGGTGGCTTCCCCGGTGATTGGAAAATGTTCAACGTCGATGCGATGGCGGGAGACAATCGCCGGATGATGGCTGAATCCCTGGAAATCATGGTGAAGTTCTGGACCAGTGAAGGACCTTTCGAATATCAAGGTGAGTTCTGGTCTGTACAGCGGCCTGCGGACGAAACGCCCACTCATTTCCATCTTAAGCCCTATCAAAAGCCCTATCCGCGCATCGGTATTACCGCATTGAGTCCTGGATCTCCTACCTTAAAAATTGCTGGAGCCAAGGGCTATATCCCCGTATGCCTTAGTTTAGGAAATACCTATCTGCGAGACAATTGGGCAGTTGTTGAGCAGGCTGCTGAGGAAGCGGGAAAGAAGGCGGATCGCAATGATTGGCGCTTAGGGCGTGATGTGTTTGTCGCAGAAACCGATGCCGAAGCACGGAAGCTTGCTATTAACGGCCCGATTGGGCGAGTCTGGGGTGAGTATTTATTACCTTTGTTCAAGCAATTTGGGATGACCAACGTGATGAAGCACGACCCTGATGTCGCCGATAGCGATGTTACGGTGGAATATTTAGCGGATCACAACTGGCTAGTGGGCTCGCCTGACACCGTGGCGAATAAACTGGCGGATGTGGTGGAGTCATCAGGTGGTTTTGGGTGCCTGTTAACCATGAATTACGATCACCTCGATCACTTTACTGCCTGGCGGGAATCTAAGCAGGCATTTATGAATGAAGTGGCGCCTCGATTTGTCTAAGGTTTTTGATTAGTGACTAAGGAAGGAATTTACGGCGACTTCTACGGGAAGAATACGCGGGCCAAGCGATACTGCTAAAAAACCAATCTCCATCAGCTTTCTAATTTCATAATCAATAAAGCCACCTTCCGGGCCGACCGCGAGGGTTGTCGGCTGTTGAGCTATTGGCGGAGCTGGGTCATTTGCATTGGGATGCGCGACGTAGCATTGAGTGTCTCTACTCAGATCGCTCAACTGGTCTTCTACAAAGGGTTTAAACAAAGGATGTAGAGACACTTCGGGCAATATGGTGTCTACCGCCTGTTCCAGGCCCAAGATTAACTGTTCTTGAATACTCTCCGGTCTGAGGAGAGGGCTTTGCCAATAACTTTTTTCGACTTTCCAGGTATTGATCAAGTGAATACGTTTAACGCCGAGCACCGTAACGTTGCGAATAATGCGGCGTAAGGCTTTGGGTCGAGGCAAGGCGAGAATCAATGTTACCGGTAGCGCTGGTGGCGGATCGCGCTCGAAGCTGACTTCCAGTTCGGCCATGGTGGCATCTATTTTGAGCACTGTTCCGCTACCGATTTTGCCGTCGATTAAACCGACTTTCAAAATCGATTCGGGCGCAGTTTTTAATATGTTTTGCAAATGCAGTAAGCGACGATCATCAATACGGGCGCGGTTTTGGTGGTAGAAGTCTGAAGGTGAGAGGAGCAGTAAGTTCATGTTGTGATCTGCATTGAGATAACTTGTGTGGATAGGCTTTATGGATAACATTTATGATTAGTTTGTATGGACAGCTTCAGTAAAGTACTAATTGGTGTCCCGGAGAGGATTCGAACCTCTGACCTGCCCCTTAGGAGGGGGCCGCGCTATCCAGCTGTGCCACCGGGACGTAAATAGATAGTCAGTAAGATAAGGCTCTTATTATAAGAGCGTCGAGGTTTATCACAAACCTTTCAATAATTGATCCTTGGCGGCATTCACTTTGGCCGCTAAGTAGTCGTTACCACCGCGGTCGGGATGTAACTTCTGCATCAAGCTTTTGTGGGCTTTACCTATGTCTTCACGGCTTGCACCTGGTTGTAGTCCTAAAATTTGCCAGGCTTCTTCGTCGCTATTACCTGACAGGGGCGGTGAGGTGGTTTTAGCCTCTTCAAAACCGGTGAAGCGTCGCGCCATATAGGCGTTGAGTAATAAGCCCGATTCTCGATCACTATTTTGGTAGGTGCTAAGCAGTTGGTTTAATTGCTCGCGGCTTAAGGTCGACAATCGACTCTCGGCGTAAGTGCCTTTGCGCACAGTGCCGTCCATAGCGCCGTTAGTTAAGTTAATTTTAATTTCCAGATGCTGGGTGCGCAGTGTGGGCCCGATGCCCTCTGTACCAAATGCCGCACTACTGGCTTTGCCCCAAAACTTTAACAGGGGTGCGGCGCGCAATGCCGTAGTAAGTAGACCTTTCATCGCGGGTAACAAGCCGGCAATAGCGGCGCTGAGCCAATGGGCGCGACCGGTGATAACTAGCAACAGGGTGACAACAAATACGCCGATAAACACGCTGCGCCAAATCACCGCGCGACGTTTTTCTGCGGATAAGGTATTTAGCTTTTTAGTTTCGCGCCATAGGTACCAAAGCACAAATGCAAGGACCAGCAGGACAATGATGCGCACCATAAAAAATACAGATCCGAATTTATTGGGGCAGGTAGCGCATCAGCAGGGCGTATTCGTCCCCCTCTGCAGCGTTCCAGTCATCGGGTAGCGGTATGCGCACCGTGTGACCCGAGCCAGGGGCAGCGGACATGGATTCGCCATTGAGTTTTTCGATATGCTTTAGATTAAACACGCGATTGCCACCAGGCCTGATTAACTCCAGGGTATCACCGGTTTCAAAGCGATTTTTTACGTCAATGGTTAACCAGCCGCGATCGGCATCGGTTTCCAGAATTTCACCGACAAATTGTTGTCTGCTGTTCCCGGAAGCACCCTTGCCGTAGTTTTGATAGGACTCGGGAACATGACGACGATAAAAGCCTTCGGTGTAACCGCGATTGGCGAGGTGGTCGAGTTCGGTCATCAAAGACATATCAAAAGGTTTGCCGTTGACCGCTTCATCAATGGCGCGGCGATAGCTTTGCGCGGTGCGGGCGACGTAGTAGTGAGATTTAGTACGACCTTCAATTTTTAAAGAATGAATGCCCATGTCTACCAGAGTGGGTACGTGTTGCACCGCACGTAGATCTTTGGAGTTCATAATATAAGTGCCATGCTCGTCTTCGTAGGCAGGCATAAATTCATCGGGTCGGTTTTCTTCTTGTAAAAGCACTAAAGGTGGTTCGTCAAAACCCGCTGTATTGTCCACCACGGGCGAGTCGCCGGGTGCCCAGGATTGTACTTGAGGGTTTACCGGAGTGATGTTGCCGGTTTCATCTTGCGTGGCTGCGTGGGCCTGATACTTCCAGCGGCAGGCATTGGTGCAGGCGCCTTGATTGGGATCGCGGTGATTCATATAGCCAGACAGCAGACAGCGACCTGAGTAGGCGATACACAGCGCGCCGTGGACAAAGACTTCGAGTTCCATGCCGGGACATTCTTCGCGAATTTCGCCAATTTCCTCCATCGATAATTCACGGGATAAAATTACTCGGCTAACACCTTGTTTATACCAGAACTGCACCGTCGCGAAATTTACCGCGTTGGCCTGCACAGAAAGGTGGATGGGGACGTCTGGCCAGCGTTCGCGCACCAGCATAATTAGTCCGGGGTCGGACATGATCAGCGCGTCGGGCCCCATCTCAATCACGGCTTCCATATCGCGTAAATAGGTGCGTACTTTATCGTTGTGGGGCGAAATATTACTGGCAATATAAAATTGCTTGCCTTGCTTGTGCGCCTCGGCAACGGCCTCGCCCATAATGTTGAGACGATTAAATTCGTTGTTGCGCACCCGTAAGCTGTAGCGAGGTTGTCCGGCGTAGACTGCATCCGCCCCGTAGGCGAAGGCGTAGCGCATGCTTTTGTAGGTGCCCGCAGGAGACAGCAACTCCGGAGTTTTGATTATTCCAGAAGCAGCACCTCGTGACGTAGCTATTTTTGAGGAAACGGTATTTGAAGACATGAAGGTAGCAACAGTGGCAAATTAGCGGGCCATTTTACCAGTAATCGGGTGGCATCGCTGTTCAATTATGGTTTTTATAGACGTTTTATGAGAGGCTTCCAGAATATTACTTTTCGGCCTAAAAACACCTCGAGCGAGACCACTTTTGATGACGACACCCATAACCAAATCTGCCGCAAGCTCCCAAACAAGCACCCAGACAGCTACTCAGATAACGTTGGGCACACCCTTTACCAGCACCGCCACCAAAGTGATGTTGTGCGGTTCCGGGGAGTTGGGTAAGGAGGTCGTGATCGAACTACAACGCCTGGGTGTTGAGGTGATCGCATTGGATCGCTACGAAAACGCGCCGGCGATGCAGGTGGCTGATCGTAGCTATACGCTTTCTATGCTCGATGGCGCTGCCCTGCGTGACATTGTCGAGCGCGAAAAGCCCGACTACATTGTGCCGGAGATCGAGGCCATCGCGACGGCTACCCTGGTGGAGCTGGAGAGCGAAGGTTTTAACGTGGTGCCCACCGCACGCGCCGCGCAACTAACAATGAATCGGGAGGGCATTCGCCGTCTCGCCGCTGAAGAGTTATCCCTCGCTACCTCGCCCTTTCGCTTTGCGGATACTCGCGGTGATTTTGATGCCGCCATTGCCGAAATCGGTATTCCCTGTGTAGTGAAACCGATTATGAGTTCTTCCGGTAAAGGGCAAAGTTTGATTAAAAGTCCGGCGGATATCGACCACGCCTGGCAATATGGCCAGGAGGGTGGCCGCGCCGGAGCGGGGCGGGTCATCATTGAAGGCTTTGTAGATTTCGATTACGAAATTACGCTGTTAACTGTTCAGCACCGCACTGGTGTGAGTTTTTGTGCGCCCATTGGCCATCGCCAGGAAGACGGCGATTATCGGGAGTCCTGGCAACCACAGGCCATGAGCGCTGCCGCTTTAAGCGCAGCTGAAGCTATGGCGAAGAAAGTCACCGAAGCTTTGGGGGGATGGGGTATTTTCGGTGTGGAGCTATTTATTAAAGGCGATGAAGTGATTTTTAGCGAGGTATCGCCCCGACCCCACGATACCGGCATGGTCACGTTGATCTCTCAGGACCTGTCTCAGTTTGCCCTCCACGTGCGCGCAATTTTGGGTTTGCCAGTGCCAAATATCCAGCTACATGGGCCCTCCGCATCAGCGGCTTTGCTGGTGGAAGGGGATTCGAGTCAAACCGCGTTCTCGGGTCTGGAGGCCGCGTTAGAAGAACCAGATACTCAAATTCGACTATTCGGCAAACCTGAGGTCAAAGGTCGTAGACGCATGGGCGTCTGTTTGGCCCGTGGTAATGATATAGAAACGGCCAAAAACAAAGCTATGAAGGCTCGCGATATGATCAAAGTGAGCTTGTAAGGTGTTTTAGGTGGTAATGGTAGGCGAACTTTATTTGTCAACATGTTGTTGAAAAGCTTCCCTTTTTAAACAATAATGATTATCATTTGCATTAAATGACATTACACCATCCCCGTGAGAGGTATTTATTATGCGAGTTATATTAGGATTGATGTTTGCTGTGTTAGCGCTGAGCGCTCAGGCTGAAGTGCCCGAATTTCAGGTGGTGATTAAGGATCATCATTTTGTGCCAGCGGAGATACGTGTTCCCGCCGGTACTAAGGTAAAACTGGTTATTGAAAATCAGGACCCGACGCCGGAAGAGTTTGAGAGCGATGCCTTGCACCGTGAGAAAATTATCGCCGGTAATAAAACCGCCAAAGTTATGATTGGTCCGCTTAAGCCGGGTAGCTATCCCTTCTTTGGTGAATTTAACGAAGACACGGCTCAGGGTGTAGTGATCGCTGAGTAAAGCTCGGTCGCTCACTATTTTGTTTGAAGCAGTGTCGTTTAAAGTAAGCCTCACCGCAAATCACCGTCCTCTGCGGGCCCAGGTCTGATGTTAAGTTCTCTCATTATTGTATTTCGCGAAGTACTCGAAGCCGCGCTCATCATTGGTATTGTCTGTGCTGCAACTCGTGGCATGGACAAGCGTTTTAGCATGGTGGCTATCGGCATTATTTTGGGTGCGCTGGGTGCCGTTATCGTCGCTTTGTTTGCCGACGTGGTCGCCGATTTTGCGGAAGGTATGGGGCAGGAACTGTTCAACGCCAGCGTATTGTTAACGGTTGTGGTTATGCTGGCCTGGCACCTTATTTGGATGGCGCAGCACGGAGCTGAGCTGGCCAGTAGGGCGAATAAAACGGGTTCCTCCGTACGCGAGGGTAGTGAGCCGCTCACGGTATTAATTCTACTGGTGGGTCTTGCGGTATTGCGAGAAGGGGCCGAGGTCGTACTCTTCCTTTACGGTATTGCTGCTGGCGGTTCCTCCGCGAGCATGATGATAATGGGTTCATTGCTGGGTTTGGTTTTGGGTGTGCTGGTTGGCTTTGCTCTGTATGGCGGTCTAATTCGTATTCCTACCAAGAGTTTGTTTACCGTGTCTTCCGCGCTGCTGGTGGTGTTGGCAGCAGGCATGGCCGGAAAAGCCGCAAAATACCTTATACAGGGTGATTTTGTGCCCGCCCTTGGTTACGATCTGTGGGATACCTCCGCGTTAATCAGCAACAACTCCATCGCCGGTGAAGTGTTCGGCACCTTAATTGGCTACGATGCCAAACCTGCCGGTATGCAGGTCGTCTTTTATGTTGTGGCCCTGCTGTTGATTCTTGCCGGAATGTGGTGGGCAAAACAGAAACACCCTGTGGTAAGCCTTACTAAGGATTCCCAAGCTGCAGCTCAATAATAATTCTAATCGTCTTGCTTGATCCCCTGCTTATTAGTTAATCCTGTCGAGTTTGATTTAAGCAGCTTTCTTATTCAAAAATTAATACTGAACTCCAGGTGAGTCTGCTATATTTCTGCCTGTGAAAATTAGCTTTCTTGCATCCCATAGTGGTTCCGCGGCACGGTATATTATTGCCGCAATGCGCGCAGGCCAGCTAGATGCGCAACCAGGATTACTGATTACCAATAATCAAAATTCCGACATATATCGATGGTGTCAGAAACACGCTATCGACCTTGTCTGTATTAGCACAAAAACGCATCCGCTTGATGAGGCTAGAGACAAGGCGATACATACGGAATTGAAAGCCGTAGATACGGATTTTGTTGTGTTATCCGGTTATATGAAAAAAATTGGACCGCTTACCTTATCCGGGTATGCCAACAAAATACTTAATGTGCACCCCTCGCTATTACCTCGACATGGTGGCCAGGGTTTGTATGGTGATAAAGTACACGAGTCCGTATTGAAATCCGGCGATAAACAATCTGGCGCGACCGTTCAATTTGTTAGCGAAGAGTACGATCAAGGGCCTATTATTACTCAGCAAGCAGTGGCAGTGTCTGAAGGCGAAACTCTGGCGACACTGAAAGCTAAAGTTCAGGCCATAGAAAACGAGCTTTATTTGACGAGTCTGAAACAGCTATTACTGAGCAGTAAGGGCTAAGAATTTATTTTTAGGCGCTCAATATTAGGTTTTGTTGCATTAGAAGTTTATAGCTTAACTAATACGGTGTGACTTTTGAGGTATTACTTATTATGGATACAATAAAACCATGGATACATTAAACACAATGGATTTGGCCCATATTATCCAGCTTGCCGTTGCCCCGGTATTCTTACTAGCGGGTATCGCCGGGTTTTTAAATGTAATGTCTGCTCGATTGGGAAGAATTATCGATCGCGCCCGTGTGGTTGAGCTGCGAGTATCGCAATTACACGACCCGGATCGATTGAGAGTTTCCGAAGAGGAAATGAAAATATTGTGGCATCGCGTCGGCATTATTAACTGGTCGATAGGTTTGTGTACGGCAGCGGCATTGTCGGTCTGCTTGTTGATTGTCAGCTTATTTGTAGTGGGTTTCTGGATTTTGAACGGCGATATTTTGGTGGGTGGTTTATTTGTATTGGCCTTGTTCTTGCTGATTATGGCGCTCTTATTCTTTATGAAAGAAGTTCAATTAGCGACGCGCACCATGCGATTTGGCCGTGAGTTTTCTGTAAACGATTAAGGCTTAGCGTTGTGTCAAAAATGGCTTGTCTAAGCTACTCACAGATGGTCTTAATTAATTGAAAGTTAAAATAGGGAAATAAAGGAAGCGATAACTTGTCAGTAATAGAAATAAAAGTATTTTTTGCCATGTTCACAACGATCTTTATAGCCGAGCTTGGCGACAAAACTCAGTTTGCTACTATGCTGTTTGCGGCGGATAAGGATATTAGCAAATGGGTGGTTTTTCTGGCTGCGGCTTCCGCTCTGGTACTTGCCTCGGCGATTG
The DNA here is from genome assembly GCA_036961295.1 of Porticoccaceae bacterium. Taxonomy (GTDB): domain Bacteria; phylum Pseudomonadota; class Gammaproteobacteria; order Pseudomonadales; family Porticoccaceae; genus JAGPUQ01. Next base: position 719,559 of record JBALVX010000001.1, read on the forward strand.
GTGTGTTAGCGGGTTCTGTTTTATCCTCATTAATTAGCGCTAAAGTGCTTTCGTACATTGCTGGGGTGGGCTTTATTGTGATTGGTTGTTATACCTTGTATCAAATATAAGGCTGTTAGGCATAGGGTATCAGTCATAATGACGTTCTCGTAACGATTAAAGCAAGATAATAGAAGGCAATCGATAGTGCACGAAAATCTCGGATTTCTTCTCGCGGCTATTTTGGTGCTGGGTATTGGCGCGCAATGGCTGGCCTGGCGACTTAAGCTACCCTCGATATTATTTTTACTGCTGCTGGGCGTGCTCGCCGGGCCGGTGAGTGGGTTTGTAAACCCGGACGAAATCTTTGGCGACTTACTCTTCCCAACGATCTCCCTTGGGGTGGCTATTGTCTTGTTTGAAGGCGCACTAACACTGCGGTTTGCCGATATTCGAGAACAGGGCGTCATGGTCAGTAACCTGGTGACGTGGGGCGCCGTATTAAACTGGCTGCTAATTAGTGCCGGGACCTGGTATTTCATCGATTTTTCCGTCTCGATGTCTTTATTGTTCGGCGCTCTGGTGGTGGTGACCGGGCCAACGGTGGTGTCGCCCTTGTTACGTAACGTTCGGCCGGTACCTGCGGTGGGTAAAGTACTGCGCTGGGAAGGCATATTGATCGATCCGATCGGTGCCATTTTGGCGGTGCTGGTATTTGAGGCGATTATTTCAGATGCCCAGGGCGGTTCGCTGCGTTTGTTTTTCAGCGAGCTGGCAGCCGGTGGCGTGTGTGGTGCAGCGGGAGCCCTGTTGATTGGCTATATGCTGCGTCGGCATTTAATGCCGGAGTTTTTGCACAGTGTGGTCACGCTAGCGGCCGTGGTTGGTGTATTCGCTATCAGTAACCAGCTGGCGCACGAATCCGGCTTGTTGGCGGTCACGGTAATGGGCGTGTGGCTGGCCAATACCAAGGGTGTCGATATCTCCGATATTTTAAGTTTTAAAGAGAGTCTTTCGGTACTGATTGTTTCGTTGTTATTTATTTTACTGGTAGCGCGTTTACAGTTGGAACAGATCACCGGGCTTGGTATGGGTGCGGTGGGCGTGTTGCTAGTGGTGTTGTTGGCGCGGCCGGTTATGGTGTGGGCCTCGGCGATGGGCTCCAAACTTAACTGGAAAGAAAAAGCGCTGATTAGCTGGATTGCTCCACGAGGTATTGTGGCTGCGGCAGTATCCTCTCTGTTTGCTATTAAGCTGGGTGAGCTGGGCGTTGCCGGCGCGGACACCCTGGCCGGTTTGACCTTTCTGATTATTATAGTGACGGTGATCTTACAAAGTATTACCGCCGCACCGGTTGCGCGTTTATTGGGGCTAACCGAAGAAGAAGCCAAAGGGGTTTTGATTTTGGGCGGCAACAATGTTGCCTTAGCGATTGGCAAGGCGCTGTTAGGCTCGGGCTTTAGGGTCAAGATGGCCTCGTCCAGCTGGAGCGAAATACAGGCCGCGCGCATGGAAGGGCTGGAAACCTATTTTGGCAACCCGGTATCCGCTCATGCCGATCGCCATCTCGATTTAATGGGTATTGGTCGCTTGTTAGGCATGTCGCGGCGACCCGCCTTAAACACCTTAGCCTCGATGAAATACGCTAGTGAGTTTGGTCGCCAGCGGGTATTTACCTTGCGGACTTCGGAGGAAAAAGACGAGTCCGACAAAGCGCGTATGGGGGAAAGCTATCATACCCAGCGTTTATTCGGTAGCGATGTCACCATCCAAAAGTTGGCGAGTTTGTTGGGGCAGGGCGCTGAAATTAAGTCCACGCGCTTGAGCGACTCGTTTACGATGGAAAGCTATCGAGAGCACTACGGCAACGATGCGATGCCATTATTTGGCATTAACCCGGAAGGTCGCCTACGACCGTTTACCGACGAGGCTGAGCCAGAAGTCGGCCACGGCTGGGTTCTGGTTGCACTGTTACCGAAGGCCGTAATGACGAAGCTGGAGGCGGAGCGTCAGGCAGAAGAAGTCAAAGAGCGAGCCGAAGCAGAGCCCGGAGATAAACCAATAGAAGGGATAAACCAATAAATTGGATCAACATTTAGCGAAGTGTCATTGAAGACTATGTGAATTTTAACCAACGAAAAGTTCGCAGTGACTTACTTGATCAAGTCTTTTGTCTGAAGACCAGGGTATAAAGCGATAACTGTTTCTATCACCGTACGGATTACGCCGATAATATGCTAACTTAGCAGATACTAAAAACCCCGCTCTTGCGGGGTTTTTAGTATCTGCCGTATCAGCATAAACTTGAATTTAGGACAAGCCTCACTTAGCGAACTTAAGCTACTTCAATAATCAGTTCGGCGGCGATGCGTTTGCCATCTTCTGCGGCTTTTTGAAATGATTCAATTTGGTCAAAATTCATATAACGATAAATTTCATCTGACATTGAGTCCAGTTGCCCGGCGTATTCCAGATACTCTTCCGGGGTCGGCAGGCGACCGAGTAAACCCCCTACCGATGCCAGTTCTGCCGAGGTCAGGTAGACGTTGGCACCATCACCCAAACGGTTAGGGAAGTTACGAGTGGAGGTGGAAAGCACGGTGCAACCGGGTTGTACCCGAGCCTGATTACCCATGCACAGCGAACAACCAGGCATTTCGGTGCGAGCACCGGCACGGCCATAGATGTTGTAGTAGCCTTCTTCCATCAGGGTGTGCTCGTCCATACGGGTCGGCGGCACAATCCAAAACTTGGCTTTTAGCTCGCCGGGTTTTACTTGTTCGAGTAATTTGCCCGCAGCGCGGAAGTGCCCGATGTTGGTCATGCACGAACCGATAAACACTTCGTCGACTTTGTCGCCAGCAACCTCCGAGAGCAAGCGAGCATCGTCGGGATCGTTGGGCGCGCAAACGATGGGTTCTTTGATGTCGTCGAGATTGATTTCCAGCACGGCGGCGTACTCGGCGTCGGCGTCGGCGGCCATTAATTCCGGATTGGCCAGCCACTCTTCCATTTTTTCTGCGCGACGTTCCATGGTGCGGGCATCGCCGTAGCCTTCAGAAATCATCGAGCGCAGCATGGTGATGTTGGAGCGCAGATATTCGGCGACGGAGTCTTCGCTAAGTTTAATGGTGCAACCGGATGCCGAGCGTTCGGCTGAAGCATCGGACAACTCAAAGGCTTGTTCGGCGGTAAGATCTTCGAGTCCTTCGATCTCGAGAATACGACCGGAGAACATATTCTTCTTCCCTTCTTTAGCGACAGTCAGCAAACCTTGTTGAATGCCGTAGTAAGGAATGGCGTGTACCAGGTCACGCAGGGTGATGCCTGGCTGCATTTTGCCGCTAAAGCGAACCAGTATGGATTCCGGCATATCGAGTGGCATAACGCCGGTCGCGGCGGCGAAGGCTACCAGGCCCGAACCCGCCGGGAAGGAGATGCCCATGGGGAAGCGGGTATGAGAATCACCGCCGGTGCCGACGGTATCCGGTAACAGCATGCGATTGAGCCAGCTGTGGATAATGCCGTCGCCGGGTTTCAAAGACACGCCGCCACGGTTGCGGATAAAGTCCGGCAATGAGTGCTGGGTTTCAATATCAACGGGTTTTGGATAGGCCGCGGTGTGGCAGAAAGACTGCATCACCAGATCGGCGGAGAAGCCGAGGCAGGCGAGGTCTTGCAATTCATCGCGAGTCATCGGCCCAGTGGTGTCCTGGGAGCCAACGGTGGTCATGTGGGGTTCGCAGTAGGTGCCGGGGCGAATGCCCTCAATGCCACAGGCGCGACCGACCATTTTCTGGCCCAGTGTATAACCTTTGCCGGTATCTTTAGGCTGTTCGGGTACACGGAAAAGATCGGATGGCTCCATCTCCAGCGCTTCGCGAGCACGGCGGGTAAGGCCGCGACCAATAATCAGATTGATACGGCCACCGGCGCGTACTTCATCGAGGATGACGTCGGATTTAAAGGCGTATTCAGACAGTACTTCACCGCTATCGTGATCGGTGATTTTGCCTTCGTAGGGAAGAATGTCGATGACTTGCCCGGTAGAGAGTTTTTCGACGGGCGCTTCAAATACCAGCGCGCCAGAGTCTTCCATAGTGTTGAAGAAGATCGGTGCGACTTTGCCGCCGATACAAATGCCGCCAGCGCGTTTATTGGGTACGCCAGGCATATCGTCGCCGATGTACCACAACACCGAGTTGGTGGCGGATTTACGTGAGGAGCCGGTACCGACAACATCGCCGACATAGGCAACGGGGTGGCCGCTTTTTTCCAGGTCGATGATTTGCTGTTCAGCGTTTTCAGCACCTTCGCGAGGAATTTTGTACATGGCTTTGGCGTGCAGCGGAATATCCGGGCGCGACCAGGCGTCAGGAGCGGGGGAGAGATCATCGGTATTGGTCTCGCCGGGTACTTTAAAAACGATGGAGGTGAGCTTTTCAGGGACTTCAGTACGATTGGTAAACCATTCCGCATTGGCCCAGGATTCCATTACGGCCTTGGCGTTCGCGTTACCAGCTTTGGCTTTGGCTTCGACGTCGTGAAAGGCGTCAAACATTAGCAGCGTGTGTTTAAGTTGCTCGGCGGCTGATTCGCCCAGTTCGCTATCGTCCAGTGAATCCACCAGGGTGGTAATGTTGTAGCCGCCCAGCATCATGCCCAGCAATTCGATGGCCTTGGCCCGGTCAACTACGGGTGAGCTGGCCTCGCCGTTGACAATGGCGGATAAAAAACCGGCTTTAACATACGCGGCTTCATCAACGCCTGGGGGTACTCGGTTGGTGATCAGGTCGAGCAAAAATTCGTCTTCGCCAGCAGGGGGAGCTTTTAGCAGTTCTACCAGATCTGCTGTCCACTCGGGACTCAGGGGTTTTGGGGGTACGCCTTCGGCGCTGCGTTCTTCGATATGTTTACGGTAGGCTTCAAGCACAATTGCTTCCTCTGATTGGCGGATGGTACCAGCTGCGGGGGTAACCGCATGCGGGGCTATCGGCGACGTACGCCGATGGTGGGCTGCTTGCCCGGGGGCGCGATTTTACCTCAAATAACTGGCGCTGTAATGGCCGAATAGTGATTAATAGATCAGCATTTAGCAGCGATAGCGTGGCTTGATGTAGCGGGCCTGTAGTAAAGTAGGGCCTATGGTTCAAAATCAAAAAAACTCCTCTATTAAAATCCTGGCTACTGATGAGAATCAGGGGAAGGCTCAGGTTAAATCCCGGGCTAGGTCCCAAGCGGCTAAAACACCCTGCATTGGAATTTGTTCGTCCGGCATCGGTGACAATGTGTGCCGTGGCTGTATGCGTTTTGAGCACGAGGTGATTCGCTGGAACGGGTATTCGCTTAACGAGCGCCAGTGCATCCTGGATCGCATTGACTCTTTCTTAATTCAAATTGTCAAGAATAAGCTAGAACTTATTGATTTTAATAAGTTAAAATCTGAGATTTCTAGCCTAAAGGTCCCGTGTAATGAAGCCTGGTCGCCCCACCGACTACTCTACGAGTTGCTTAGATTGTGTGCCAGTCAGATCGTCGAAACGCAGAGTTATGGCTTTCGTTTGACCCCGGAAGTGGCGCATTTGAGCCTGGTGGAGATAAAGCGCGATATAGACGTTGAGTGGCATGCCCTTTCCAACGCGCACTATGAGCGCTATATTGCGCCGGGATTAGTAAGGCCTGTAGTATAGCTATGCAGTGAATAGTATAGCGGGCTGAAAAAAGTTGTGTGGGGGCAGTTAGCTCTCGTTAAGTATGGAAATCTGGCAAGGTCTATATAAGGTCTCTATACACAAGGGTTATGGATGAAGCCGCCCGGTTAACGGTAATACAATTGAACCCCAAGGATAAGAAGTAAAACTAATATCTAGAGTTAAGGAACTGAGTGCAGCGTGACTCAGTGACTTGTCCACCGATCGATCAGTAGAATAAAGAGATAGTAATATGATCAAGGTTCACGGTTTTCCGGTCAGTAATTATTACAACATGGTTAAATTTGCTTTGCTTGAGAAAGGCTTTGAATACGAAGAGGTATTGACGCGCCCCAGCCAGGATGGCGAGTTTCTAAGTAAAAGTCCGATGGGCAAGGTGCCTTGCCTGGAAGTACGGGAGGGTTTCTTGACGGAAACCAACGTGATTTTAGAGTTTATTGAAGACACCTTCTGGGGCCATGCTCTGTTCCCGGAAGATGCCTTTGGTAAAGCCAAAGTGCGTGAGTTAATGAAAGCCTCGGAACTTTACCTGGAACTGCCGGCTCGAGAATTATTTGGTGCAGTGTTTTTTGGTCGCCTAGTCAGCGATGACAGTAAGGCTTCGGTCGGAGAAAAACTCGACAAAGGTACAGCGGCGCTGAACAAATTACTGGCATTTACGCCCTATGCCGCAGGTTCGGCGATGACTTACGCCGATATCATGCTGTATTACACTGTGACCCTGGCTGAAGTTGCGGTGCAACAGGTTTACGGTAAATCACTTTACGATGACCTGCCTGGCGCTACCGAGTGGTTGGAGCTGATGGAAAAAAATTCCAATGTTCAGCAAATCAATAGGGATCGCGATACCGCCCTGGAAAAAATGAAACAAGGCTAGGACATCCTTATGGATGTTCTTTAGGCCGTCGGTTTGAGTAGCTGCTTATTTAAGCCGCTGTCTATAGTAAGTAAAATGTGAAGAAGTATTGGAGTGAATAGGCCGGGTGAGCGATGTTAATGAAATCCACCAGTTTTTAGGCTGTAAAACCCCTTCTTCCTGGATACAGGCAGCGCTCAAGGATCAGTCATTACTTCTGCTTGATCACGCCAACTGCGAAAAGAAAGCGGCGAGCACAGCGCTTAATCTAATGTATCGCTATAGCGATAACTTCGAACTCCTCAATAAAATGTCGCGCCTTGCGCGGGAAGAGCTGCGCCATTTCGAACAGGTTCTGGCGCTGATCAAGCGTCGCGGCATTGAATTTCAGCACGTCACCGCCTCGCGCTATGCCGGTGGTTTGCACACCAGTATTCGCACCTCCGAGCCGGGAAAATTAATTGATACTTTAATCGTTGGCGCTTTAATTGAAGCTCGGTCCTGCGAGCGTTTCGCCTGCATTGCACCTCATCTCGATACTGAATTACAGGACTTTTATCTCTCCCTGCTGAAATCCGAATCGCGACATTTTCGGGATTATCTTGCGCTGGCCAGGCAGGTCGCGCAGGACTCTATTGAAGATCGCATTGAATTTTTTGTCGAGAAAGAACAGGTCTTGATCGAGTCCAGCGATTCTCAGTTGCGCTTTCACTCGGGCGTGCCTGTTGGTTAACGATAATACTTACTGTTAAACAATAATATTTTCTGTTTAATTATAATATTTTTCGACGACAGGAAAAGTTAGTTTAAGGCTGTTCGCCAGGGTGAATCACAAAACTTTCTAAAGCCACATCCCCGGCATCAGTGAGTGTTGCCAGCCAGCCTTGCTGTTCCGTCCAGTCGCCCAGCACAATTCGTTCGACTGATTTAGTATTGCCTTTAATATTACCTTTGGTATCGCTTAGCTCGATTGCGTGGCGGCCAGGTCGGTGGGTATGGCCGTGAATCATAATGTCCGCAGAGTGCTCAACGAATTGTTGTTTAACGGTTTCAGCGTTCACATCCATAATGTACTCCGCCTTATTATTATTGCTCTGCTGGCTTTTAGCGCGACCTTTTTCGGCAATATTGCGGCGTATTTTTTGCGGTAGTTTGCCTAATAGGCGCAGTAGTAGCGGCTTGCGGATTATGCGGCGATATTTTTGATAACTAATGTCGTCACTGCACAGGGTGTCGCCGTGCATCAATAGAATGCGCTTGCCGTTAATGTCTATCTGATGAGCGTCGCTCAACAAGGTGCAACCGGTTTCTTCCGAGAAGCGCTTGCCGATGGTAAAGTCACGATTGCCGTGAATAAAATAAAGCGCCACACCGCGCTGGCTCAATTGCTTGAGCGCGGCGATGATGCGGCGAGGCAGGGGGTCGGGATTGTCGTCCCCCCACCAGGCTTCAAATAGGTCGCCGAGGATGTATAAAGCTTCGGCGTGAATGGCTTGCTGATCTAGAAAATCAAAAAAAGCCTCGGCCACCGCAGGCTGTTCAGGCCGGAGGTGGAGGTCGGATATAAACAGTGCTTTTATTGGCCTATTGGTGGTGTTCAAGCGGCATCCAATAACTTAGCGATCGGCATAGGCCTCGGATATGGTGACGGCATCGATAGTGACATCGTTGTCGGGGACATCTTGATGAGGGCCGGCGGAGCCAGTGGGGACTTCTTTGATTTCATTTACCGCATCCATGCCCTCAACGACCTTGGCGAATACCGCATAGCCCCAACCCTGGGGGTTTTTGTCGGTGTGGTTTAAAAATACGTTGTCAGCCACGTTGATAAAAAACTGAGATGAGGCCGAGTGTGGATCCTGAGTTCTGGCCATAGCCAGAGTGCCAATCTCGTTCTTTAAGCCATTGTCGGCTTCGTTTTCAATGGGGCCGCGACTTTCTTTTTCGCTCATGTCGCTGAGCATACCGCCACCCTGAACCATAAAACCGTCGATGACCCGATGAAAGATCGTCCCGGTATAGAAACCGTCACGGCAGTATTGCAAAAAATTGGCAGAACTCATCGGGGCTTTATCGAAATCGAGTTCGATGACGATTTCGCCGTAGTTGGTGTGTAAAGTGATCATATTGTCGGCCATTGGGTGTCAGTAGAAGAGGGGGGGAATGATAAGCGCTTGGACAACAGATTGGAATGCTGGTTGCCGATTTACGGCGTGACATTCCCCCATAGAGCGTCGCACCACCTCCCTATGAGTGCTCTGGGTTTTTAAGGTGGGGCTGGGAGTAGGGTTGAGAGACTACTGGATATATGCCCGAAGTTTGCTTTAGTGTTAAGCAGGAGTTTCGCCAGGGCAGTGGCAGGGCTATAATTCGCGGCTAATCCGCCAGTATTAATCCGCTAATGTAGTGCGTGGGCAAATTTCCGTCCACTCTGAGCCAGAAGGCCTTATGACCGTCGACAAAATCTCCATTGAGAAGCCCCATAATTTTATCCAACAGATTATCGAGAAGGATCTTGCCGAAGACCGGGTGGCGAAGGTCGTTACGCGCTTTCCGCCAGAGCCCAATGGCTATCTCCATATCGGCCACGCTAAAGCCATCTGTGTGAATTTTGGCCTGGCGCAAGCCTACGATGGCGTGTGTAACCTACGCTTTGATGACACCAACCCCGAGGCCGAGAGTGAAGACTACGTTAACGCCATTATCGAGGATGTGCGGTGGCTGGGTTTTGAATGGGATGGGGAGATTCGTTACGCCTCGGATTATTTCGCCCAGCTCTACACCTGGGCGCAATACCTGATTGGCGAGGGCAAGGCTTATATCTGTGAGCTAACACCGGAACAGACTCGGGAATATCGCGGTACCTTGACCAAAGCCGGTAAAAACAGCCCTTTTCGAGAGCGTCCGGCGGAGGAGAGCCTGGCCCTGCTGGAGCAAATGCGCGATGGAGAGATTGCCGAGGGCAAGATGACCTTACGTGCCAAAGTGGATATGGCATCACCGAATATCAACCTGCGCGATCCAGTGTTGTATCGGGTTAAACGTATGGCCCATCACCGGGTTGGCGACGGCTGGAATATTTATCCCTCCTACGATTTTGCCCACGGGCAAGAGGACGCCATTGAAGGCGTCAGCCATTCTATTTGCACCCTGGAATTTGCTGACCACCGACCTTTGTACGACTGGTTTATTGCCAACCTGCCGGTGCCATCAACGCCGCATCAGTATGAGTTTGGCCGTTTGAACCTTAGTTATACCGTCACCAGCAAGCGCAAATTAAAACAATTGGTCGATGAAAAACAGGTCGAGGCCTGGGACGATCCCCGCATGCCGACTTTGTCGGGTTTGCGGCGACGTGGGGTTAGCGCGCAGGCCGTACGCGAGTTTTGCGAAAGCCTTGCGGTCGCCAAAACCGATGGCGTGGTGGATATGGCGCAGCTTGATCACTTTATCCGTCACGACCTTAACGACAATGCGCCCCGTGCGATGTGTGTATTACATCCACTGAAAGTAACGGTGAGCAATTGGCCGGAAGGCGAAGTCGAAACACTCACCGCAAGCTGTCATCCCAATCGAGATGATTTGGGCAGCCGAGAACTGAGCTTTACTCGAACCTTATATATCGACCGCAACGATTTTTCGGAAGACAGTAGTTTGTCTCGTAAAAAATTCAAACGCCTGGTACTGGGTGAATGGGTGCGATTACGCGGTGGCTACGTGCTCAAGGCCGAAGAGGTTATTCGGGATGCGAATGGAGAGATAAGCGAAATTCTGGCGAGCATCGTGCCTAATACCGTTGGTGAGAACCCACCCGAAGGCATTAAGCCCCGGGGCGTTATTCACTGGGTATCGGCGGAGCAGTACATTGATTGCGAAGTGCGTTTGTACGATCGACTATTCAACGATGCGACCCCGGACTCGGGTGACAAAAATTTTCTCGATGCCATTAATCCCGATTCGTTACGCGTATTGAGTGGCTGTAAGGCGGAAGCAAGTCTTGCCACGGCGCAAATCGAACAAGCCTATCAATTTGAGCGGGAAGGTTATTTTTGCCTGGACAAAGACAGTCAGGACGGAAAGTTTATTTTTAACCGCACCATATCCCTTCGGGATAACTGGCAGAGTAAGGTTTAACCACGATGTTAAAAATCTACAATACCCTGCACAGAAAAAAACAAGAATTTCGGCCCATAGAGCCGGGGAAAATCCAACTTTACGTCTGCGGCATTACCGTTTACGACTACTGTCATATTGGTCACGCGCGGGTATTGGTGGCCTTCGATGCGATTACTCGTTATCTGCGTTCCCAGAATTGGGATGTGAATTATGTGCGCAATATTACCGATATAGACGATAAGATTTTACAGCGCGCCACTGACAATAACGAAGACTATACCGATCTCACAGCACGCATGATCGCGGCGATGCACGAAGATGAACGCGCGCTCGATATACTTCCTCCCAATCACGAACCCCGCGCCACCGGCCATATTACCGATATTCTCGATATGATCGAAACCCTGGTGGACAACCACTATGCCTATGCGGCCAGCAATGGGGATATTTATTATCGAATTAAGCGCTTCCCTGAATACGGTAAATTAAGTAATAAAAACCCCGACGAATTATTGTCCGGCGCTCGTGTGGACAGCGATGATGCCAAGGAAGATCCTCGCGATTTTGCCCTTTGGAAAGCGGCTACGGCCGATCAAGTGGGCTGGGAATCACCCTGGGGCCGTGGTCGTCCCGGCTGGCATATCGAATGCTCCGCGATGTCTACCTGCCTGTTGGGCGATACCTTTGATATTCACGGCGGTGGCCCAGATTTATTATTTCCCCATCACGAAAATGAAATTGCTCAAAGCGAAGCGGCTACCGGGAAAACTTTTTCTCATTACTGGATGCATGCCGGTGCGGTGCGCGTTGATAATGAAAAAATGTCGAAATCGCTGAATAACTTTTTTACCATTCGAGAAGTGTTAGAAAAATATCATCCGGAAGTCGTACGCTATTTTTTATTGTCGAGCCATTACCGTAGCCCCATTAATTATTCTGAAGATAACTTGATTGAGGCGCGGCAGGGCTTAGAGCGTTTTTACTTTGCCTTGCAGAACTTTTCCGAGGTGCCAGCATGTGCGCTTACCGAGATGACGCTTGGTGGTGATGGTAGTGGTGGTGATGGTAAAGAGAGCAGCTACTACCAGCGTTTTGTCGAGGCGATGGATGACGACTTTAATACTCGCGAAGCCTTTTCAGTGATGTACGACATGGTACGGGAACTAAATACTGTGGCGCGGGACGATAATGCGCAGGCGCAAGCACAGGTACAGGTACAGGTACAGGTACAGGTACAGGTACAGGTACAGATACGGACACAGACGCTGGCCGCTGAATTAAAAGCACTGGGAGAGATACTGGGTATTTTAAAAGCTAATCCCGCCGAGTTTTTACAGGGTAGTGCCGATGCGGAGGCTATATCCAGCGCGGAAATTGATGCTTTAGTAGCCGAGCGCAACCAGGCCAAACAAGACAAGCAGTACAAACGCTCCGATGAGATCCGACAGCAACTAGCGGAGCAGGGTGTGGTGCTGGAAGATTCCCGGGAAGGTACTCGCTGGCGTCGAGAATGATGAATATTACGTTACATTGAGCTGAGTCAGGATAAGTCGACATAAATTGAAATGAAATAGCTTGAGACGAAATAGGTTGGTGATATGAGTTGCAGAACCAACAAGCAGCAAGGTTTATCGGTACTTGCCACCACCTACCTGGTGTTGATTACCGCAGTACTGGTGCTCGGCTTTTGGTTGTATAACAAGTACAGCTATTCCGGTGAGTATCTCGTTGCTAAGGCTTTCGAATATCCGAGCAATTATTCGCCAGCGTGTTCTCCTGAAACTTCTCCTGGCAGTAAAAAATCCGCCGCTGATCATCTGCGTATACAGACCGACAACAAGCTCGCTTTCAGCGTTACCACGCCTAGTAATTATCAGGGTGATTATGCTCATCCTTTATTGGTGGTCTGGGCCCCATCCGGCTTTAGCGAAGGTTTATCCGAACGCTTTACCGGGCTCACCGGGGAGGCTACCGAACTAGGGTATGTGGTAGTGTACGTGCGTAGCATGCCTCTGAGTCAAAAGGCTCTGGGTCAACTTGCCACGGTGCCCAGTGAAGTCAGTCGCGACTGGTGTATTGATGAAAGCCGCGTTTTTTATACCGGCCACTCGGATGGCGGCACGGTAAGTAATGCGCTCACGGTGATGACAGACTTGGCTCTTGCTTCTAACGACAACACTCTTAACAGCAGCACCTTTAGCAACATAAGGCCTCAGGCTATAGCCCCCAGCGCCATGGGTATGCAGGGCAGGGATATGGCCGAGTTTTCGTGCCCACAACCCACCGCAATTATGCTGATGCACAATCGCGGCGATACCCACTTCCCCAATTTCGGGGAGTCTGTAATCGAGTGGTGGGCACAGTGTAATCAGTGCTCAGGAGGCCGAGAAGCGGCGTCCTATCCCTTATGTGAGGCTTATACGGGTTGCGCAGCGCCGACATTATTCTGTCAGGCCGAAGGCGGCCACGCCCACTGGCCGGGTTTTGAGCATCGAGTGCTAGATTTTTTTAACGGGGTAGATATTAGTCGCTAGGCGTTTTTAATTTAAACCCTAAATTTTAATTTTTAGACCTGCGCCTTAATACCGGACATCAAGAATTCTTAAATTTCTTTTTAAATATTAAACTAAAGGTAACCATTAAGCAGATGACTAATCAAAACGAGAAGATACTGGACGCAGTTGTCGTCGGCACCGGTATGGCCGGTCTTTATATGATCAAACGCCTGAATGACCGAGGTATGAATATCCAGGCAATTGAAGCAGGGTCTGGAGTTGGCGGTGCCTGGTACTGGAACCGCTACCCCGGTTGTCGCGCGGATTTGCCCATCATTGAATACTCCTACTCTTTCTCTAAAGAGCTGGAGCAAGAGTGGGATTGGACGGAAGTGATGGCCGGGCAACCCGAAATCGAGCGCTATCTAAACCACACCGCGGACAAATTTGACCTGCGTAAGGATATTAAATTCAACACCAAGGTGACGGATGCTATCTACGACGAGGCCGCTAATCTTTGGACGGTGAAAACCGACCAGGGTGATACCTATACCTGTAAATACTGCATTATGGCGACCGGCTGCTTGAATGAACCCAACTATCCAAATTTCAACAATGCGGATTCATTTGCTGGGGACGTCTACCACACCGCCCAATGGCCAAGAGAGGGCGTTGATTTGACCGGTAAGCGCGTCGCCATCATCGGTTGCGGTTCATCTGGCGTGCAAGCCATCCCCCAAATCGCTAAGCAGGCGAAACAATTAATTGCCTTCCAGCGTAGCCCGGTTTATACATTTCCCGCTAAAAACGCCCCAATGAAACCGGAGTTTCTCGCCCAGGCCAAAGTTGACTACGAGGAAATTCGCGAACGACAGCACAACAGCGAAATGGGTATCGCAAATTACAATGGACCAAAGAAAGCTAAAGGTCCTAATAAGCCTAGGCCGAGCAAAAAAATTCTGGATATCACGCCAGAACAACGTAAACAGGAGATTAAAGATTTTGGTATCAATGTATTGTCCCTGTACGTGGATACCTACTTTAATCCTGAAGCCAATGAGATAGCTTGTGAGTTATATCGCGAGCACCTGCAAGAAACACTTGGCGACGCGCAAAAAGCCGAGGCCTTATCGCCCAAAAATTATCCCTTGCACTGTAAGCGTCCGGTCATTGATACCGAATATTATTCAGCGTTCAAGCAGGACAACGTGTCTATCGTCGATCTGCGTGAAACTTCCGTGGAGGAAGTGACGCCTACAGGTCTGCGTACCAGTGATGCTGAATATCAATTCGATGTGTTGGTGTACGCCACTGGTTTTGACGCCATGACGGGTACCATTAAACGTCTGAATATTCGTGGTCGCGACAACAAGCTGCTGGCTGACGAATGGAAAGAGGGCCCGCGCATGTACATGGGCTTACAAAGTGTCGGCTTCCCCAACTTCTTTACCGTTACTGGCCCCGGTAGTCCCTCAGTGGTGAGTAACGTTCTGCACTCCATTGAGCAGCATGTGGAATGGATAGATAACTGCATTGAATATTTGCGGGAAAACAACATCAAAACCATTGAGCCGAAATTAGAAGCTCAGGACGCCTGGGTTGAGCACGTGAACAAGGCGGCGGAAGGCTCGATGATGAGTGCGCCCAGCTGTAATTCCTGGTACCTCGGTACTAATATCGAGGGCAAACCACGGGGCTTTATGCCGTATTTGGCGGGGACTAAAACTTATCGCGAAGAGTGTGAAGAGGTGGTTGCCAACGGCTACGAAGGCTTTGCGCTAGAAGCGTAATGACTGACGAAGGCTATTAGCAGAACAGATCGATACATCTGCTGGCGGCCATGTTTCCCGGTGGAGAGCATGGTCGGAGAAACAGGATTCGAACCTGGCCAGTTCACGATTGAGGACGCGATTCTCATCAATGAACGTTTATTCAGCCTCATTGTTATTCAACCGATGTTAAATAGTCGGTGCTAACGCCTCGATTCGCGTGGTTTGGCGATGCTCCGTTTTCCGAACGCCGATAGGCTGCTGGCGATGTTCCGATATAGCGCTTAAAGGCTTTAGAGAACGTTGCGTCGGACTCATAGCCGACGCGATCAGCGGCTTGCGGAATATTAAGCCCCTCAGTGCGGAGATAGTACGCGGCACGATGCATGCGCCATCGGGTCAAGTATTGCATGGGGGTTTCCCCCACGAGTGTTTTAAATCGGCCGGAGAAAGCCGAGCGCGACATGCCCACACCACTAGCCATTTCGCCGATGCTCCAGAATTTTTCGGGTTTCTCATGGATAAGTTCAAGGGCACCGCCAATGCGCGGGTCGCGCAGTGCGCCCAGCCACCCGGACTGGTCGGCAGGTAGAGACTCCACATAGCTGCGAATGACCTGAATAAACAACACGCCACCTAATCGATCCATCAAGGCCGAGGAGCCTATTCTATCGGCACGGATCTCTTCGGATATTAGCCGCGATGTCACCTCTAGCCATTCACTGGTGCCGCCCACCCCACTCTTAACATGAATCAGCGGCGGCAATTGAGACAGCAGTGGGTGCATTTCACCTTGATCGAAGGTCAACCGACCGCACGCCAGTGAGGTTATGGCGCCGCCCCCGCCCGCGCGCATTAGTTCGGGTTTGCGTAAGGGGCTGCCAACCATCAAGTCGGTAAATTTTGTGACCGGTGCGCCCGGATCGCTCTGGAGAGTATGGGTGTGCCCGTGCGGCATCATCATAAGGTCGCCGGTGGCAATAGGAACGGGGGCTTCACCCTCAAGAGTGATAAAGCCATGGCCGCTCAAGATCATGTGAAAAACGGGCGCGCTCATCCCTTCCGTAGACGCCCCCCAGGGGGCACTAAACTCGGCGCGGCCCAAGAGGGTTCCGGAAAGATGCACTGAGTGCAAAATGTCGCTGAGTACGTCCATTACCTAAAACTCCTATCTGTTTGTACGCTGCGCCATGAACATTGCCTTATGCGCCATGGTAACACCAGAAAACATCTGATTATATGAGCTCTAGTTAGTTAACCCACCTGAAGCCGTCACGTCAATATCAATACTTGGCATGCATGGATCAGGTGACAAAACGACAATGGACAAACAATAACGGGGGTGTCACATGACGACGAACTGGGAGCTTGAAGGACAGTATTTTGAGGCTTGTAATTGCGATGTCGCTTGCCCTTGTGTGTTTTTGAGCGCCCCGACAATGGGGGAGTGCAAGGTGCTAATTGGCTGGCACATTAATACAGGTGCATACGGCGACATTGCGTTAGACGGACTCAATATCCTCAGGGCGATCCACACGCCGGGGCACATGCTAGAGATGAATTGGAATGCTGCCCTTTACTTAGACGACAGGGCTAGCGAAGCTCAAACCGATGCGCTGACACAGATATTTACCGGTCAGGCCGGGGGCAGCCCGTCGAAGCTCGCGGCGCACATCAGCAATGATCTGGGGGTCAGTAGCCTGCCAATTATATTTGAGGCCGACGGTAAGAAACGCTCCATTTCCATCCCCGATATCGCCGACGTCGAGATCGCGGCAATCATCGGTCAGGGGGAAGGTGATGTCACCATTAGCGGCCATCCCCTTTGTGTTGCCCCGGGCAACACGGTCATCGTCGCGCGGTCCCATCACCTGACGTACACCGACCACAATATGAATTGGGAGATCAACGAGAAGACTGCCTTCTTCTCGCCCTTTAAATATGTGGGAGCATAGGACAATCACCAGGCACGTGGAAAAACAAAGATCCGGCGGCCTTCATGATCGTTTCACAACTGAGAACCAGGGAGGCAAGAACTTCTCTTCATGCTTGCGAATTATCTGCCTGACGTATCTATGTGAGCGCGTGACGTGTCGATGTGCGAGAACTTTTCGCCGTAATCGCAAGGAACGATCCAGAACGGCTTTTCACACCTGATGTATCAGTACCCCTTCATTCACCCGAAAAAATAAAAGGATATAACCATGAAAACCTACCCTAAACACCTCGTCGAAACAGAGTGGCTTGAACAACACCAAGACGATCCAAAGTTGCGCATCTTTGAATGTACCGTGAACAATATGATGAACTCCGATCCGGTGCAGAGCAAAACACGTCCGTTCGTCTTTGAAACAGATCGCGCGAACTACATCGAAAAACATATTCCGGGTGCAGGCTATATCGACATTCTGGCCGATTTGTCTGACGTGGCATCTGACCTACCTATGATGCGGCCATCCGCGGAGCAATTCACGGCTGCCATGGAAAAGTACGGCATCAGCAACGATAGCTTTGTCGTGCTCTACAGTACGCCCGGCCAATGGGCCGCACGGGTGTGGTGGCTGATGCGTTCGTTCGGCTTCGACAACGTCGTTATTTTGAACGGTGGTCTATCTAAATGGACTGCCGAAGGACGGGCCATCTCAAATGAGTTGTGCACCTACGCACCGGGTAGTTTCACGGCCACCCCTCAGCCTGCGACCTTCGTCGGTAAAAACGATGTTCTGGCAGCCCTTGATGATGCTGAGACCACCCTCATCAACGCATTGCCGGCGATAATGCACACTGGCGAAGGCGGCGGTGTATTTGGTCGCAAGGGCCATATTTCCGGCAGTACCAATGTACCGTTCGGATCGTTGCACGACCCAGATACCGACGCCTACCTGCCCGCCGTAGAGCTTGAGCATATTTTTGATTCTGTCGGTGCGAGTAACGCAAATCGGATCATCTTGTATTGTGGTGCGGGGATTGGCTCAACCAATCTTGCGTTCGTACTCAATATGCTTGGTCACGATAATGTCGCCGTCTATGACGCGTCGCTTTCGGAATGGGGTATTGATGCATCCCTGCCCATGGAAATTGGCTAAAGCATAGGCCGGGGCACATTATGCCAACCAATAGCTACCAATCCGTACTGCGTCGTGACCGCTGGATCGTATTAGCTGGACTTGTCAGCATCACGGCACTGGCGTGGCTTTACGTCACAGACATGGCCATCGATATGGACGGTATAATGAACATGCCCACGTCGGGCGATGTCCTGACAATGACGCGCAGCGTTCACTGGACCGCGTCAAATTTTGTCCTGACTTCTGTCATGTGGGTGGTGATGATGGTCGGCATGATGGTGCCGGGCGCCAGCCCTATGATTTTAATGTTTACAAAAGTTAACCATAAGCAGCGCGAAAACGATGAGCCGTTTGTGCCCACCGTAATATTCGTAGCCGGCTATATAACGATTTGGTCGGTATACAGCGTGGCTGCTGCGGGGTTGCAATTGGGTTTGCAGGATGCGGACCTCTTATCGCCGATACTCACTAGCACGAGTGCCATTTACAGCGGGATCACGCTTGTTGTTGTGGGTCTCTATCAGTTGACGACTATAAAAAATGCCTGCCTGCGGCACTGTCAAACGCCGCTAAGTTTCTTAACGACGAGTTGGCGCGATGGCTATAGCGGTGCGTTTCGCATGGGCCTTTCTCATGGTGCTTTCTGTGTCGGGTGCTGTTGGGCGCTGATGGCATTGTTGTTTGTTGGTGGGGTAATGAATGTGTTGTGGGGCGTCGCAATTACAATTTTTGTGTTCGCAGAAAAGCTCATGCAGCCCGGGCCGATGTTCCCGCGAATCTCCGGTGGGATGTTGGTTGCCTGGGGAATCTGGACCGTGGCGATGGCTGGGCATTGATGTGAAGCTTGGGGCATAAAATAATTTTTCGACCATAATTTGTTCACGTATACTTATTTGATTGCTGGCCGCAGCTCGAAAGAGACGACAACCGCGACTGGAGTATCAGTAAGCTCGGCTCCCTCCGAGTGGAGATAAACCCTCGTCTACATACTCACTGGAATCGAAGCCACGGTTGAAGGCGCCACCAATTACGCTCACAGTGTGAGTACTGGGACTTGGGTGGTAGGGCTTCTTAATTAGCTTAGTGTGGAACGTTGGAAAGGAAACCCATCGGAGGTTGGTGTGTCTCAGAAAGTGATATCTACTCCGGTCACGGGATCAAAATGGGTGTTTAGAACAACTTAGTTTCCAGGGCGCGCACGCTGAATTTAACGACAAATTATTCGTATAACAGCAGAGGGCGACAGGCTAGCTAAACCGTTTTAGATGCTGGCGGTCATATTTCCCGGTAAAGAGAGTGGTCGGAGAAACAGGATTTGAACCTGCGACCCCTGCCTCCCGAAGGTAGTGCTCTACCAGGCTGAGCTACTCTCCGCTTTTGATGTGTTGGTCTTGTTTTTACTTTAATTAGTTTATCGATAAAATATATTTTGGTTGTTGTCGAGTCGTGGATCAGGTAGTTAAGCAAGCGTGTGATTTAATTTTTAAATTTACGATCGAGATCAGGGTAAGTTAGTGGTGCAGAAAGTTAGTTTGAAAAAAACCAGATTAAATTTTTTCTTATCGTGGATATGTGGTCCCGGTAAAGCACAATATTTTTTAGGGGTCTAAACTATTGACGCTTGAAGAGTTGGATGCCTCAGCTCGCACAGCGGCCACATTAGTTAAGAGTTGCCGAAGACTTGTTAATTTTTCTTCAAACCAGAGGAAGGCGTAAGATCTGAGATCTTCAACGCGCTTTGGATTGGTATTGTCCAGTTGCATTAACTTTCGTGGCAGAAATCCGTCAACACGCAAGTAGCGCTCGCCGAGTAATTGCTCGCACTGGTGGAAGCTTACGGAGGAACTTGCGCTCATCATGTAATCCAGTAAACCATTGTTTAGCCAGCCAGCCACGCCCCATTTCCGGGAGGCTTTGCCGATTCGATCCCGATCCTGTTGTCCAAGATCATGAACGGGTTTACCGGTACCCAGAGATATGATCCAAAGGTCTTCAAAAGTATGACCGATTGCCAGCGCTTCGGTTATCGCACAAACGCTGGGGTCGTTAGTAGCTATGGATCCATCAATCAGCCAACGTCGCATGGGGGCAGAGCTATCCACGGTCGGGTAAAGAGTAGGTGCTGCGGTTGATGCATCGCAAATTTCTGCCAGGGAAGGGTTATAGGAAGCATCGTGACCTCGATTGTTTTTGAAAGTGACTAATTCTCGGTTAATAAAATCGTAGGCCAGTATTAGTAAATGCTTGTCCTTGATATCGTTGATATGTAAACCCTGGCAAACATCTTCGATATATTGTCGCTTATTGATACCGTCGTATTTCGGTTGGTTTTGCATTCGACCGAGGAGGCGGTCCCAGATGGATTGATTAAACATATGGGATAAATTCTCAGATGAGTAACTAAAATTAGCTAGCTGCTCCATTGAACCTGCATTCTGAGCGCAGTATGTTGCGATTGTCGCGCCTGTGCTAACCCCAGCAAAAAAATCAAAAGAATCGTATACATTGATCCCTGCTTCTTTCTCCAGGTGGTATAGCAGTTGTGCAGGAATAACGCCTCGGGTTCCGCCGCCGTCGATGGATAAAATCAGAATGGGCCCTAGATCGCTCATCATCTTTCCCTCTGTAGACCTACTACATGATGATCTTGTTATTGGTGTTTTAATAGATTGGAATGTTCTGATGGATAGAATATAGTTGATTTCAACTAGATGTGCCATTGATACCTATAATATTCACATCAGTTAATTTTGGAGATCACATGCAACGAAATTTTTTGTTTGCGCTGGTAGTTTTATTAGCGTTTATGGCTGTGGGAGTTCAAGCACGCAACGTAACTTGTCTAGGTAGAATTGAGCCTTTCAACGGTGTGTATAAGCCGGCGGGTCCTTCGGCTGTTTCGGTTGTATCCGAGTTGCGAGTTCTTGAAGGATCGAAAGTAAAAATTGGTGACGTACTCGCTACTCTCGACGGGTATGCACTGGCAAAGGCTGAGCTCGATCGCGCGAAAGCTGATCTGGATTATGCGCAGTTGGTGATGGGTCGCGAAAATAAATTACTAAGCGCTACATCACAATCCCGGCGCGACGAGGCTAACTACAATGTTAATGTAAGCAGGGCAGGCCTCGCTGCGGCCAGAGCGCGGCTTGAGCTTACTCTAGTGCGAGCACCAGTCGGCGGCGAAGTTCTATTAATTCACACGCGTGAAGGTGAGCGTATTACCGAAATGGGTTTGCTGGAATTGGGGCAGACCGAGAAAATGTATGTTGTTGCAGAAGTCTATGAGACTGATGTCGGGATGATTGCAGTAGGGCAAAACGTAACTATTACCAGTCCAGCGCTGTCTAAAGTCATGTCTGGAAAGGTTGAGCGCATAGGTAAGACAATCGGCAAGATCGATAGTCTCGCTCTTGATCCTGTAACGAGAACAGATTCAAGGGTTGTCGAGGTTTTTGTTCTTCTGGATGATTCGCAAGCGGTGGCGAATCTCACTAACCTGCAGGTGCAGGTTGAGATAGGCGGTTAATGACACGCCGGGTTCCCTACGCCTGGCTGCAGTTAAGCCACGAAAAGCGGCGCCTTATGGCCGCGATCGCGGGCATCATGTTTGCCGTTATTTTAGTTTTTATGCAATTAGGCTTGCGCGCAGCATTATTTGATAGCTCGGTCCGATTTCATCGCAGTCTCGACTACGATCTCGTGATGTTGAGTCCACGCACCCCGTTTCTTGCCCAAACAAAAGAATTTCCACGCAACCGCTTAATTCAAGCTGCCGGGTTCGATGGAGTTGAATCTGTGTCGCCGCTCTATACAGCTCTGGCGCGAAGCTATTATGAGCCTACCCCGGGTGTTCACCGCAAGATACTGGTGATCGGTATTGATCCTAAAGACACTAATATTCGACTGCCTGGCGTGAACGATTTTTTACCTATGTTGCGTGAACCCGATACGGTAATTATGGACCATTTTTCACGTCGTGAATTTAATCCGATTATTGAAAATTTTAATAACAAAGTACCAGTCGAATTAATGCTCAATGAGCGGCATGTTCGCTTGATCGGGCTGTATGGTTTGGGTGCATCCTTTGGAGTGGATGGTTCGGTAATCACTAGCGATCTCAATTTTCTGCGCATTATGCCTTCCAGGTTGGCGGGGAGTATTGATCTCGGACTGATTCGAGTTGCTGATGGTCAGAATCCTAAAGCGGTTCAGTCTGAATTGAAGCACTTATTGCCGAATGATGTCTTGGTGTTGTCTCGACTTGAATATGTGCAAAGAGAAGTTGATTACTGGAATAGCAGTACTCCGATTGGTTATATCTTTACATTGGGTGCGATAATCGGTGGGATTGTTGGGTTAATTATTGTTTACCAAATTCTTTATTCTGATGTTGCTAACCATCTGGCAGAGTATGCAACCTTAAAAGCAATGGGTTACACCAATGGTTTTCTGTCGCGACTTGTATTACAGGAAGCACTGATTCTATCTGTACTCAGTTTTATTCCGGCGTTGGGTATTTCCATGTTGCTGTATTCACAGGCTGCCGAGGCTACTCAACTACCCTTGAGCATGACCACCGAACGTGCCCTGGCAGTGCTGATCATGACGATATTGATGTGCTCTATATCTGGGCTTTTGGCTATTCGTAAGTTGCGCGGTATTGACCCAGCGGAGGTGTTTGCGTGACGACACCTTCGGTTCGTATTACCGACCTTCAATACAGCCATCAAAAGGGAGAATTTGGGCGCAAGGTACTGAGTGACATCTCGGTACAATTTTTATCGGGTGGTATAACCGTGCTGACTGGGCCGTCCGGCTCAGGCAAGAGCACCTTATTGACGATTATTGGAGGCTTGCGTCGCGCAGAGCTTGGGAGTGTGGACGTGCTGGGTACACAGCTTGTTGGTGCCAGTGAAAAACAACTCGTTGGACTACGACGACAAATTGGTTTCATCTTTCAGCAACACAACCTCGCTCCCGCCTTAACGATTCGACAAAATATCCATATGGGTTTACAGCTTGGCCCTCGGTGTAGTCATAAGGAAGCTGTGGAGCGGATCGAATCCGTAGCCAGTAAAGTTGAAATGTGGGAGCACCTTGATAAACGTCCAAACGAGCTCTCGGGCGGGCAGCAACAACGTGTTGGTATTGCTCGAGCACTGGTTAATGAGCCGAAATTGATCCTGGCGGACGAGCCTACGGCCTCGCTGGACCGAGATTCCGGTCAGGCAGTGATGAAAATGCTGAATGACCTAACCAGGCAACAGGACAGTACCGTACTGCTCGTCACTCACGACAAGCGAATTCTAGAGAGTGCGGACGCGCTATTGACTCTTGAAGACGGCAATATCATCCAGCCATCCGATGGACTCTTGAATGACACCAGTTCGGCCATAAGAGCACTACGAAAGTTTGAGCGCGCTCACTTTGGTCAATTACTGAGTTTCAGTAATGCACTCGCACAGGTAGCTCTCGTCGACGGTGTATTGACTGAGACGGAGTATCAGGTGATGAGGGAGTGCATCAGTCAGTCGGGTACGGTCAGCGACGCCGAACTGGAATTCGTTCTTGAAATGGCGTTGGCAATGGCAGAAGGCTGGCGAGAAGATCATGGGGATAAGACACGCCGGGAAACGCTTGCGCTTGCCCTCGAGGCAGTTGCTGCTGCAGATGGTCATATCAGTGATATCGAGCGAAAGTTAATCAGCCAATTGTTAACGCCGCCTGCGTTAAAAGCATAAGCTTTATTGCTATCGAAGATTGTCGTCAAGAATCGTGGGCTGGAAATATCCTAATCATCGTCGAGCAGCTGATCAAGCTTGCGATCTAACTTAGCAAGTTTGTATTCGATATCGGTCAGGCGTTTATGGGCGCTGTGCTCGGAACTGATGATTTCGTCTTCTTTTCGGCGTAGAAAAAAAGCGGCAAAACTTGCGGTCAGCATGGCAAATAATCCCAGACCGAGTAACATAATAACGCTGGCAACGATTTTGCCTACTGGGGTTTCGGGCACAATATCCCCATAACCCACGGTAGTAATGGTGACCCAGGCCCACCAGATACCATCCGCCGGCGAGCCAATGCCGGGGTCGAGGGAAGACATCATCACACCGGCCATGACAATGACGATGATACTGGCGATGACGGTGGCGCCGAGTTCATTGCGAGATAACATGGTGCGCACCCGGCCCCCGAGGTGCACTAACAGTGTGAGAAGGATCAGTAAGCGCAATAGGCGTAGAGCGCCGAGGTAGGTGTCCGCTTGCCAGAGCAGGGGGATACCGCCGACAATAATTACCAGATTGAGCCAGTTACCCCGCAGATATCGCCGGGTATTGTTCACCAACAGGGAAAGTAGTGAGGTTTCCAAAATAAAGAAGCCCCACAGCCATAGGTCGTAGCTCTGGTAGGCATAGCTTTGGTTGGTGTAGCCTGGGTCGGCAATACCGGTGGATTGAAAGCTCCAGTTGAGCAGTATCCAGATGGCAGCCATCAGCATGGGTGCTTCCAGGATAGCTCCGGTGCGTTTGGCAGCCAGGTTTTCGTCGGCGTGGATGCCGGCGGCACCGATGAAGTAGCTAAGTTTTCCGAGTGGTTTCTTCATGGTCAATTTGGGCCTGGAATGTCTGGATTCTAACATAGGCTATAGTGTAAGTTAGACGACCGGCATAGATGGAGCACTTGATCCAGAACTTGATCTAGAACAAGGATTACTCTGGTGGGCTTTCCTGCTACAAATAGCTTGGCGCATAGCGACGCCGTTTACATTCGCTTTGCACATTCATCGTGGATAAAAAAGACTAAAAACCGTGACTACAGTTAGCACCGCAAGGATTCGTGAAAAGAAACGCCGTTTTTTGGAACGGGAGCAACGTATTATCAATGTTGCCCTGGAATTACTCCTGCGCGACGGCATTGATCAGGTGACGGTATCGGCTATTGCCGACCAGGTCGGGATCGGCAAGGGTACGGTTTATAAGCACTTCCAGAGTAAGTCTGAATTGCTGGTGCGCATTGTTCTCGATTACGAAGCGCATATTGCGAGTAATTTGCAAAAAGGCATTGAGGCGACGGAGGCGGGCGATCCGGGCGCGCTGGTGAAAGCGTATTTTCATTCCCGGCTGTCCAATCCAGGTCTCGATCGTCTGACTCAGCAATTGGAATTTCGGTTGGAGCACGAACCCCAGATAGCGGCTCAAATGCACGAACTTCACCAGATGCGTCGTGCGACGACGGCAGGCTTGAATGCAACGATTGCCAAACTCATTGCCCTCGGCGTGCTCGAAGATGTTCCGCCGCACTATCATTATTTAGCTAGCTGGGCTTTGGCTCAGGGTGCGGTCGATGTGTGTTTCAACAAAGGTTTGGGCGATCAATACGACGACAACGATGATCTACTGCGTTTTATTACCGGGATCGGCGTTACCATGGGCAACAAGGGTCAATTACGCGATATTTAACTTGTTGGATAACGAGATCGCCTAGTACCACCTAACATCACTTAGCATCACCGACGTCACAACAATACCTATCACTCCAAATACACGATAAGCGGATTTTGAAAGCAATGTCGAAAATTCCCCTCGAAGACATTGGCGGCGAGTTTGAAAACGCCATCAAATCACCTGCTAAATTACCCCCGGTAGAATCCTGGAATCCACCCTTGAGTGGTGATATCGATATTGTGATTACCCGCGATGGTGTCTGGCATCACGAAGGTAGTCCGATAAAACGACAGCCGCTGGTTAAATTATTTTCGTCTATTTTAAAGCGTGAGGGCGACGACTATTTTTTGGTAACACCGGTGGAAAAATGGCGTATGCAAGTTGAAGATGTGCCGTTTTTGGTGGTCGCCATGGAGTGCTCGTCAAACGACGTCGATGCAGAGCAAGTTTTGACTTTTACCACCAATGTCGATGATCGCGTATGTGCAGGGCCGGATAACCCAATTCGGGTCGAAGTCGATCCTGAGACCGACGAACCCAGCCCTTATTTATTGATACGACGAAATTTGGAAGGTCGTATTAGTCGCTCGGTGTACTACCAGTTAGCGGAGTTGGCTAAACCCATAACTGGCGGCGAGGCCTATGGTGAGAGTTGCACTGAGAGCTATGGCGTAAGCAGTTGCGGAGTAAGTTTTGAACTTAAATAGCAAAATCTATAAGGTGTTTTTGAACATAAAACTAAGCCGAATATTTTTCGTGTTATTTGTTTCGCTTCTCTGTAGCTCCGCTCAGGGTAGCTCCGCTCAGGCAGATAATAAAAAGCACACTGAATTCCTGGAGCTATTCAGGCAGTATTTACAAATCGATACCAGTAATCCGCCGGGTGGAGAATTGGCAGCGGCACATTTTTTTGCGGATATTTTTGAGCACGAAGGGATTCCCTACGACCTGGTCGAAAGCGCGCCAGGGCGCAGTAATATTCGAGCCGTCATTAAAGGTCGCAAGCCATCGGCATTAATTTTATTACACCATATGGATGTTGTGCCTGCGAACCCAGAGCAATGGGAGCACCCACCCTTTGCCGCGCTAATGGATGATCAATTTATTCATGGCCGAGGTGCCGTCGATACCAAATCCCTGGGCATTTTTCACTTAAATGCATTTCTTAACTTGCATCGCTCGGGCGTGGTACCAGGCAGAGATGTGGTGTTTATGGCCACCGCAGACGAAGAGTCGGGCGGCGCTTTTGGTGTTGATTGGTTAATGGAGCATTGGCCGGAATGGTTGAAAAATATTGAGGCGGTGCTCAACGAAGGGGCTGTGGGAAAATCCATCGGGGGCAAGACGACTTATGCCGTCGAAGTGACTCAGAAAATACCTTTGTGGTTGCGGCTGGAAACTCAGGGAGAGGCCGGGCACGGGGCTGCACCGCACGCGCAAACAGCAGTGACACGATTGCTGGATGCAAGCACTCAATTACAGCAACTTCAGTTTATACCCCGCGCGATAGCGCCGGTAGCGGACTATTTCACCGCCCTGGCACCTCTTTACGCCTCGCCCTGGCGGGAGCGTTTTAGTGCTATCAGTGAAACAGTAAAGTCTGCCGATAGCATGGCCGAGTTGCACGAGTTCGACCATCGACTCTACGCGCTGTTAACCTCGTCCTGTACACCCACACGCTTACAGGGCAGTGGTAAAATTAACGTAGTGCCGGGGATGGCGTCCCTAGAGATGGATTGCCGCTTGCTACCCGACGTGAATCCAGAGCAGGTGGTGGAGCGTATCCAAACATTACTTGGCCCCGAGGTGCAGGTAAGGACCTTGTTGTCATTTAAGCCGGGGGTTTCCAGTAGTCAGCATCCCTTGTTTGAAACCATTGCTGCGGTCTTGCAAGAACGCTACCCCGAAGCCCTGTTGTTACCCAAAGTATCTCCGGGGTTTACCGATAGTCATTTTTTTCGGGAGAGTGGAGTGACGGCCTTTGGCTTTTCGCCGATCCTGTTAGATGAAGATGGCAGTTATGGCGTTCATGGTGTTAACGAACGACTGACCCTCGACGATTTTCATCAAGGTCTGCAAGTTGTCGAAGATATCGTTATTCAGTATGTGACTGATTAATTAGAAAATAAAAGATAGAAGCTAAAAGCTAAATCAACAATCCAATTTTAAACTCCAAAGCGCGGCACTTTAAACGATGAGCTTATCCGAACACTGGTTTTCCGATTGCGGCGGCATAGACAATTTCCTTCGTCATTACTGGCAGCAGAAACCCCTGCTTATTCGCCAGGCCTTTCCCGGTTTCCAATCTCCCGTCTCGGCTGACGAATTAGGGGGTTTGGCCCTGGAAGATGAAATCGAATCACGGCTTATTATTGAGGATCAGAAAACTGCTCTGTGGAGCTTGCAAAACGGGCCCTTCGACGAAAACATTTTCCAAACCTTGCCGCCCAGTCATTGGACCTTGTTGGTGCAAGCCGTAGATCAGTGGTTACCGGAAGTGGGGGAGCTATTGGAGCATTTTGATTTTTTGCCGCGCTGGCGGCTCGACGATATTATGCTTAGCTATGCGGAAGACCAGGGCAGTGTCGGCCCACATTTTGATCAATACGATGTTTTCCTATTGCAGGGCGAAGGCCAGCGACGGTGGCGTGTGGGACAGGTATGTGACGCCTCGACACCTTTGGTCGAGGGCTCTGAGCTGAAAATATTGCAAGACTTTGAGCAGCAAAATGAATGGCTGCTGGAACCGGGGGATATGTTGTACGTACCTCCGGGCCTTGCCCATTGGGGCGTTGCCGAAGGCGAGTGCATCACTTACTCAGTAGGCTTTCGCGCACCCACCGGCGTTGAAATGCTTAACGACCTCGCCACCGAGTTACTCGCCAGGGACGACCAGCAAACCGCTCATGTCTATCGTGACCCTGATTTTTCTACAATGAGCTCAGTAGTAGAGCGACAAAAAAACTCACCGGGCTTTATCGACAAAGCATTTATACAATCGGCAAAAACGCTTTTGCTAAAACAGTTGGACGACGACCAGTTGCTGGGTGAATGGTTTGCGCGCTATATGACGACTCGCAAGTATCCAGATTTAGAGCTGGGCGAGTGTGGTATTGATGACGGTCAGGAAAGCCTGCCATTGACTGAAGATTCCATCATCGCTCGCCACCCGGCGTCGCGCTTTGCGGCACTGCTTGATGTACAGGCGTCTGATTCAGCGGAGCAGGGTGGGCAGGCGACACTGGCGGTGGATGGAGAGCTTTATCCATGTTCGGCTGACTTTGCGAGGCTACTCGCCAA
The DNA here is from genome assembly GCA_036961295.1 of Porticoccaceae bacterium. GTDB lineage: Bacteria > Pseudomonadota > Gammaproteobacteria > Pseudomonadales > Porticoccaceae > JAGPUQ01. The sequence goes on from JBALVX010000001.1 coordinate 748,298, forward strand.
TCAGCCGGTATTGAGTCTCAACGATATTAGTCCGTTTTCGGATCAGGAAAAAAGTGTTTTTGCCACCTTGCTGACTATGGGCTGTTTGGTTTTTGGGGACGACAAGGGAATCTAATTTCTTTGGTCTATTTATAAGTAATGTGACAATAAAAAATTTTAAAAATAGCGGCGGAAAAACATATTATGGGTGCTCATCGGCTTGGGATCGTACTTTCTACCGCAACGAAAGCGCCGGTTAGAGAACTAGTTAATATTGCTCAGCTCGCCGAAGCGCACGGTTTTTCTGCGGTACTGGTAAATGAGGGGAGAGGGGATGCCCTGGCTTGCTCTGAAGCCATTGCCCTGGGTACGAAGCACATTCAGGTAGGTACCAATATAGCGAATATTTATTATAGACACCCATTCTTGATGGCGATGACGGCGGAAACCATTGCTGATTTGTCCGATGGTCGCTTAGTTCTTGGTCTGGGTATAAGCCATAGACCCTTGCTGGAATCTCTGGGTATCGAGATGAATAAACCCCGAGCATATTTGCGTAGTTATACAGAAACGGTAAAGGGCATTCTCGATGGGAAAGAGGTAAGTCCGCTGTTTTAATCCAATACCAGCGCCCATAAAATACCTATTCTGCTGGCGGGTTTAACGGTAGAAAGCGCCCGTGTTGCTGGTGAAGTAGCGGATGGCATCATGCCCTTTTTAGCCTCAATGACTTATTTAACTATGCTACTTGAAGAGGCGAAAAAAACCGCAACTGAAAAGGGTCGCGATGCAGATAAATTCGATTGCATCATGAGTATTCCTACGTTTCTTTCTGAGGATGTTTCGGCGGCGATGTCGGCAGCTAAAAATAATCTCGCGTTTTTTGCCCAGCTCCCTAACTATCGTTTGCAATGGCGACGTTGTGGCTTTGAAGAGGAGGTGGATGCTATGGAGGAAGCCTGGAAAACCGGTAGTCGTCATCGAGCTGCGGGGTGTGTAAGCAAGCGGATGGTCGAGCAGATATGTGTCTACGGTTCTCCACAGATGTGTCGCGAGCAATTGGCGGCGTTTAATTCCTCTGGAGCCGCCATGCCCGTGCTGGCGGTGAGTCCGGTCAACGAAGATCGCTTGAGTGCTACCCGCAGTGCGATAAAAATATTAGCGCCATAGCCGCAGGACACGGAGTATAAAAACTACTTAGTTGTCTCTCGTTGAACTGGATTCTCGCCCCTGACAGCGCGCTCTACGGACATCTGGAAATGTGCGAGCGCGGGTTCGTTGCGACCAATCAAAACGTGGTCAACTACCCCAGATAAGTAACTACGCTCGATGTCGATCTGCATGGCGACATCCTCGGTATCAACTGTACGAATAGCGAGCTCTACATTGGCGTCCCAATATTTGCGTGCTTTTGCGGTGACTGCGGGTTCGGGAACGTAGCAATCGAAGTAGATAATGCATTGGTCGGGTTGATTGCGCAGGGGAAATATACGCCAGGTTTCCAGGTGATCGCCTTGCATAACAAACACCGTGTTTGGAAATAGTTGATAGGAAATTGCGGTATGTCGAACAAAGTCCCATTCGGATTGATCTTGCTCCCGTGAATGTTTAATACTCTTGCGAACCACTGCCTCGCGAAGGTTTAAACCAAAATCATCGAATAAGCAGAGGTTCTGATGGAAGATTGACGCGACACTATCCCGATGTAGTGTCGCGAAGTGGTATGCCTCTAGAAACGTATCTATCGGCATCTTCCAATTAGCGCGACGCTCCAAAACTCGACCCTCGTAATGGCTATAGCGGGCAAGATCATAATTGGCTAGATCTTCATCCATTCCACAGAGATGTTCTGCTAAATTTATTGTCGCATCTGGGTTGGGTATCACCCACAACATTCCGTCCTGTTCGGCGCAGGGCAGGGGAATTAAGCTATGGGCGTCCTTATCGATTCCGGGAAATGAGTCCTGGTCGGGAATCACTTGAAGTTTGCCCTGCTTGTTGTAGCGCCAGGCGTGATAGGGACAAGTAAAGCTCGCTTTATTACCGCAGTTTTTTGCCAGCGGCGCACCTCGGTGACGACACATATTGACGAACGCCCGTACCTGGCCATCATCGCCTCGTATCATTAAAATCGGCACCGCAGCAAAATCTTCGCTTAGATAATCACCGGGTTCGGGAATACGGCAGGATAAGCCCATAAACAGTGGGTAGGAACGAAATAGTGTGTCTTGCTCCCGCTGTAGCCAGTTGTTGTCCGTGTACGAGGCAACGGCATTGCGGATGACCTCTGGGCCAAGATCGGTGGTACCGGCGTCGATATGGGCAAGGGCACGCTGGGTTAAACTAATGTGAGTGGCTTGCTTCAAGACGGCGATTACTCTAGATATTTTTGCTGGTTAGCGAGTTTTTTAACAGAAATTTAACTCGATTTGTCGGGTTGCCAAGAGAGTGGGTTAGGGATAAACAAGGTGGAGTTTACATCAACTGATAGTCGTTTCAAGCCGTCTGAGCTTAATTTATGGAAATAAGTTGACTGGCTGTTCGGCAGGGGTTAGCGTTCGACATATGTTGGAAACATTAACTCAATGTGTTCTCCATTTGTCATATTGAAGGTGGTTCTACGACCAGTGTACAATCCAAGAAAAACATGAAACTCCCAGGTGAAAATGTGCTGCCACAATGCGTGAGTGGGTCGAGCAGACAAGTGCAAAGGGGAGGGGATAATTCAAGTAGAATTGTTGGTCACGGATAAGGATTGGGTACAATTAGTTCTATAAATTTTAGTGCGAAGTTATCATCAAATATTATTCTCCAGGCTGTCTGACAACAAAGCGGCTGGGAACATAGTGGATTCTAAGGATAAATAAATGAGTTTTATTGATGCCGTAGACAAAGTTGAGGTGCCCCGGCCCCCGAAACACTATACCGAACCTTCGTTCGCGGAAGTCCTGGGTGTTCCAATTGCATACCGACGTCAGGGTAATGGCGAAGCCGTAGTATTTCTACACGGGGCAGGGTTCACGCGTCGCTGGATCCCCATGTACGAAATGCTTGCGCAAAAGTTTGACTTTATCGCGCCAGAATCGCCTGGTTTTGGGGAAACACCAATGCCACCGTGGTTTCGCGACTTCTCCGATCTGTCTATCCTCTACGACCAGTTGTTTGAACAACTCGGGCTCGACCAGATACATTTAATCGGCTATTCGATGGGTGGCTGGGCTGCCGCTGAGTTTGCTTCGTATTATCCACGACGTCTTAAAAGCTTGAGTTTAATCGTTCCGATCGGCCTGCGACTCGAAGATAATCCCGGTGTCGACCTGTTCCAGCTCTCACCTCAACAATTGATGGATCGTTTATTTAACGATAAAAAGGTCATGGCCGAATTTATGGAAGGTATGGATGATTTTGACGAGGGCATTCACCTGTATTCGGAAATGTCCGCTGCTGCTAGATTAATATGGGCACCGCGCTACAATCTGGCATTGGAGCGGCGCTTACAACGGCTCACTTGCCCGACTCTGGTTGTGCGCGCCGAGGATGACCATCTGGTTCCTAATCAAATGGCAGAAAAATTCGCGACTACATTACCGAATAATCGCCTGGCAATGATCCCGGAAACCGGGCATGAGCTCTGTCTCGAACGTCCAGCCGAACTTGCCAGGGAACTCGCGGACTTCATTAAGGAGGCATCGAAGTGAATAAGCTACGCTTCTACGGCTTTAATTTGATGCCCTATGCCGACATCCCGCCCACTTCGGAATTTGAGTCAGCCTGGGTGTCTCTATCCAACAAACACTACGATCCCCAGCGCGGACGTCAGATTTACAACGAATACATCGATCAGCTCGTTGCGACTGAAAAATATGGGTTTGATGGTGTGGGTGTCAACGAACACCATGCCAATTTCTACGGCACCATGCCTTCCCCCAATATCATCGCAGCAATGCTCGTGCAGCGCACCAACCATATTCCCATTGGGGTGATTGGCAATGCCATACCCTTACACGGCAATCCCTTACGGGTGGCGGAGGAAATCGCCATGCTCGACGTTATTTCGGGCGGACGCATTATTTCCGGCTTCGTGCGTGGCATCGGCTGTGAGTACTTTAATAATGGCGTGGTTCCAGCCGACTCGGTTGAACGTTTTAACGAAGCCCACGACTTGATCATAAAAGCCTGGACAGACGACGGCCCTTTCACCTGGCAGGGGGATCATTTTTATATCCCCAACGTAAATCCAATTCCCAGACCGATCCAGGATCCGCACCCGCCGATCTGGATACCTGGTCAGGGTTCTCTAGAAACCATTCAGTTTGTCGCGAAGCACAAGTACACCTACATGATGGTGTTTGCGCCGCAGTGGTTTACCAAGCTGGCTTTCGATGGCTTACGCGAAGAGTGCCAACGCCTCGGGTACGAAGCACCGAAAAATATGGTCAATGCCTGTGTGCCTACCTATGTTGCGGAAACAGATAAACAAGCACATCGCGAAGCCAAGGCGCACCTAAGTTGGGTGTTCAACACGGGTCTTAAAATTCCTGATCAAATCTTTTTCCCTCCGGGGTACATGACCACTAAGTCCTTCCGCAATTTTATGGGTGCAATGCAAAAAGGGCACGTCAAGCCGCAAGCACAATTGAGTTATGACGAATTGCTGAAGGGTCGCTATATCATTGTTGGATCACCCGAGACCGTGCGCAATCAAATCGGCGAATATTGCGACGATGTCGGTGCGGGCGGACTCATCATGGGTGGGTCTTCCGTTGGCCCCATGCCTAACTGGATGGTGATGAAAAACATGCAGATTTTTGCCGAAGAAATAATGCCGGAGTTCCGGGAGGCTGATGGGAAACCGGATTACTTACGCGAAGAGCCGCCAGCGCCACGTACTCGCACAGAATTCATGGCGCAGTATGGGCCGCCACCAGAAACCGCCCGCTCCATCGTAACCGGCTCCGAAGAGCTGATCGAACACCGCGTGGCGCATCTGCCGGAGATTATCGATTCGTCGATGTAAGTTTTGTGGAGCTATATCTAATGAAAATCTCGCGATTTAATATCGATATCTTCCAGGATATGACTGTAATCTATTAATTCCCCAGCAATAACGTGGATAACCTCGTTTTTGCATTCCATTACACCTTTCACTAATAATAATTTACTGCTGAGCAGAGCCTGGCGAAAACGGCTTTGCAGATCCTTCCAGATAATAATATTGGTGTTGCCGGTTTCGTCTTCCAGCGTAAGAAAAACTACCCCTGAGGCAGAACCGGGGCGTTGACGCCCGGTAACCAGGCCGGCGATGCGGATAAAGCGACCATTGTTTAAAGATTTCAAATCCAGTTGCCGCTTGCAGGTGCGAAACACCGGATGATCGCGCAACAAGGTCATCGGGTGTTGTCCCAGGGTTAGTCCGGTACTTTGGTAATCGGCAAACATATCGTCTGCCTCCGTGGGCGCAGGCAGGGTAGAGAGCGCTGGAGATACTTTAGGGGAAGGCGCCAGACGACTCGATAGATGAGTATCATTTTGATCGTGTTCAAGTAAAGGTTTGCGTGCTTCGATGCCGAGAATATCCCAGTGAGCACGATAACGATGGGCGCTAAAACAACGCAAAGCATTAGCATTGGCCAATGCCGCCATGTCTTTCTGAGTCAATTTTGCGCGTTCGGCTAAGTCACCAAGATCGACGAAAGGCTTTTGTTGTCGGGTTTGCACGATGCGCTGTGCTGCATTTTGGCTAAGTTCTTTCACCAGGCGCATGCCCAGAATAATAACTGGCTGCTGTGTCCGCTTGCCGACTTGAAGTTGATGATCCCAGTCGCTGTGGCTAACATCGATGGCCTTTATTTCGATGCCCTGACGACGTGCATCCTGCACCAGTTGCGAAGGCGAATAAAAACCCATGGGTTGGCTGTTGAGAATAGCGCAGTAAAAAGCAGCGGGGTGGTGGCACTTGAGCCAGGCGGAGACATAAACCAGTAGAGCAAAACTGGCGGAATGGGATTCGGGAAAACCATAACCACCGAAACCTTTGATTTGTTCAAATAAACGTTGGGAAAACTCCTCGCTGTAACCTCGAGCTAACATGCCGTCGATAAGCTTGCGTTCAAACTGTAGTAAGTTGCCATTCTTACCCCACGACGCCATCGCCCGGCGTAACTGATCGGCTTCCCCACCCGTAAAACCGGCAGCTACCATTGCCAATTGAATGACTTGTTCCTGAAAAATAGGTACGCCCAGGGTACGTTCCAATACTGACTGGATGGCCTCGCTGGGATAGGTGACAGCCTCTACGCCATCGCGACGACGTAAATAGGGGTGCACCATATCGCCCTGAATAGGGCCCGGACGCACAATGGCAACTTCGATCACCAGATCGTAAAAACAGCGGGGTCGCAGGCGCGGCAACATAGACATTTGGGCGCGGGACTCCACCTGGAATACCCCCAGGCTGTCACCCCTACACAGCATGTCATAGGTTGCCGGATCATCTTCGGGGATCGCCTGTAGATTGGGGATGCTTTGATCGTAGGGGCGAATGCTCTCCAGGCATTTTCGGATCGCGCTGAGCATGCCGAGGGCAAGCACATCTACTTTCAGTAAACCCAAAGCCTCGATATCATCTTTATCCCACTGGATGACGGTTCGCTCGGGCATGCTGGCGTTTTCCATGGGTACCAGTTGGCTGAGTGGCCCGGCGCTAATAATAAAACCACCAACGTGCTGGGATAAATGTCTGGGGAAACCGAGTATTTCGTGGACTAAGCGCATGAAATACGCTGCCAGGCGTTCGCCATCGGGTATCTTGTGTTCGCGAAAACGCTGTTGCAGTTCGTTAGTTCGATCCCACCAGGCTAGAGATTTACTTAGCTGTTCGACAAACAGGGAATCGAAACCCAATGCCTTACCTACGTCGCGCACTGCACTGCGTGCTCGGTAGGTAATGAGAGTAGCGGCGAGTGCGGCGCGTTCGCGAGTGTATTTTTTATAGATATATTGAATCACCTCCTCTCGCCGCTCGTGCTCAAAATCGACATCAATATCCGGGGGTTCATTTCTTTCTTTGGTGAGAAAGCGCTCAAACAGCAGGGAGATACGCGTCGGTGATACTTCGGTTATAAATAAGCAGTAACAAACCACAGAGTTTGCCGCAGAACCACGACCCTGACAAAGTATGTCTCGACTGCGGGCAAACTGAACGATGTCATACACGGTAAGAAAGTAATATTCGTAATCTAACTCTCTGATAAGCACAAGTTCTTTATCGATAGTCGCTTGTACTTCACCGGGGATACCTTCAGGCCAACGCTGTGCCGCCCCTTCGTTAACCAATTGCAGTAAGTAATTTTCGGCGGTAAAACCCTCGGGTACCACTTCTTTAGGGTATTGATAACGTAATTCATCCAGAGAAAAATTACAGAGAGCACTAATAGTTAGGGTTTCCTCCAGCAATTTCTGTGGGTAAAGTACGCACAGTTTTTTTAAGGGGCGTAAATAGCGTTCACTATTGATGTCTAAAATACCGCCCAGTGTTTGAACTGTAGTATTCAGGCGAATAGCGGTAAGGGTATCTTGCAGGGGTTTTCGCGTCGCAATATGCATATGCACGTTGCCACAGGCCACCATCGGCAGGTTTAACGTTTTGGCGAGATGATAATCATAATAATACTGTTGCTGATGATTGCCCTGTAAACATTGATTGATACCGATCCATAAACGTTGATTAAATAGTTTTGCTAGTGAAGCGCCATAGGTTTCATTATCGTCAAGGTGTTTAAGGGAGTTGTTTTCAACACTGTTTACCGAGTTGCTGGTCGGTAGCCAAATTCCCAGGCAGGTTTTAATATGTAAATCGAGATCGCTCAATTTAATACTGTATTGCCCTTTAGGGCTACGCCTACGCGCCAGTGTAATCAGGCTAGATAGCTCGCCATAGGCTCTGCGATTAGGTGCTAGCAGTATCAGCTGTATACCTTCCTGGAGATGAAATTCGCTGCCGATAATTAATTTAATACCCAAATGTTTAGCGGTTATGTGTGCTTTTACTACGCCCGATAAAGAGCATTCATCGGTAATAGCAATGGCTTTATAGCCCAGCTCATGGGCCTGGCGTACTAATTCCTCCGGGTGGGAAGCGCCGCGCAAAAAACTATAATTGCTAATGCTATGCAGTTCGGCATAGCCAGTGTTGGACAATGACGTCGCCATTAGCCAAATACCCCGTGTACAAACCAACAGTGGGTGTGGCGATCGCGATAAATCCAGTAGAGCGTGTCATCCTTACGACGAGCGACGTAATAGTCCCTGCTCACTGCGGTACTCCACCAGTCGCCCTCTATTCGCTCAGGGCCTTGCAGTAGTTTGAGATCCCCCTGGTAATACAGCGATGTTTGACGGTTTTGAATGGGCGAGGGTTGCCGCAATAACCATGTTGGCCGTAGTCCGCTAACAGATGTTTTGGTCTCGTTGTTTTCAACACCAATAGCATCGATATCTAACAAACCCGCTAGTTGAGAAGCCTGTTCGGGAATATGACGGTGGTGGTTAGTTACTTGATAGAGACTGTTTTCACCGAGACGGGCGGCGAGGGTATCGATCAAAGCAGTGAATATACCGTTTGAACGTTGTGGTGAATATTGTATATCCGGGGGTAAGAGATCAGTGCTGAGATAATGTGCAGGGCGTAAATCGCAGGCCTTGAGCCGAATGGCGCTTGTTGGCGCCGTCAGTGTTAATGCTTCTAGTTTGATGCGTGTCAGATTTAAAAAATAAGCCATATCCCATCGAGCTTGAGTCAGGTAAAGCTCAATGGTGATCTTTCCTTGAGAAGCGTTATTGGCGGTATTAATTGAGGAATAATGTTGCTGTTGATACAGCGACCAGATAAATCCGCCACAATACATTTGCCGAGCGCGCAGATAATTACTCAGTCTGTGCAACACCTTTTGCATTACCCATAACAAGTGATCGACATTGGAAATAGCATCACTGCATTCCACGTAATGATCAAAGGTTTCAGGAAATACAATATTGCTTTGTGGATCGGGTAACTCACCATTAATTTGTTGCAGGTAGCGGACAAAATCCTTGCCGTAGCGTTTGCCTAGTTCCGCCATAGGTAAAACTAGTAATTCACCTAAAGTTTTAAATCCGCTGCGAGTTAGTTTTTTAATAATAAGCTCACTACAGTCGAGCTTATTGACAGATATAGAGTACAGCAGCGTGCGGAAGTGTATCTGATCAGAAAGTTTCCCGTTGTTATCCTCAAAACATTTTATTGCCGTTGTCGTTGTCATTGCCTCGCTAATCTTATTATCGGAATGACGCGCTAGTAAATAAGCAGATTTAGCTGTGTTGGCGAGACCCATCGTGCAACTGATTTGCTGGGCTTCAACTTCCTGTTTTATATTTTTTATAAATTTGTTTAAACCCTGGAATAACTTTAGTGAACCTCGTATTTCAAGCAGCAGGCTAGTTTCATTGTATTGGTTCAGTGCCGGCGTAAATTGATAACAACTATAGATAAGATTAAGTAGTGTTTGATGTTCTTGCTCGGGGTTTCGTGTGGCGACCTGTAAATCGGGACACAGGGCGCGAGCTGTTGCCAGGGACATTCCTTCGTTAATACCGGCAACACTAGCCGCCTGGTTGCAACAAGCAATGCGATGTTGTGCTGTGATGGCGATAGCTTGTGTATGTAAGCCGGGAAACAAAGCCTCCAAAGCTAATTTTGGGCAGTGGATGCAGAGCCAAAGCACGGGAATCATTCGACTAAGACTTCAATTATTCTATTGGGGAGAGTGGCAGAACTGGTGCCGGTATTGATAATGAAGTTACAGCTGGGGTAGTTATAGGTAGGGTCAGGGTGGTGGAAGTAAGTTCGGGAGAGGAATCTTTGTTCGGTAGATGAACGGGTAGCTCTGTTGCAGGTAATGCAGTCTGGATAAGATGCTGGGAGCAGGGTAGTTTCAAGGTTTGTCCCGCCCAGCCGCCGGGTTGCTTGAAAATAGTAAGTCGATGAGACGATACATCCATCGTTACACTGATACGCAAAGCGGCAAAAGAATGTTGCTGCGCAATGTGCTGTGGGCGAAGCAGTATGGCGAGACAGGTCTGCGCGCGCGCTGCCAGTTGCAGTTTGCGAACTTGATGCAGCGTTAACCGGGTGTTGTTCTGCCAGGCCAGTAAAGCGCCACAGGCCGCAGAGCGTAATATGTGTTGGCAACTCCAGACGTACTGACTCGCATTGTTGGTACGAATCAGCACCAGGCGGTCGAGGGGAATACCCAGTTGTTTCAGGGCCGGAGCATAGGGTTCGTGGGGTGGGTCAACCAGAAATAAATAACGTCCAGCCTGACTCAGCTGGCTTAGCGCAGGCGCTAACAAGTTCCATTCACCGACGCCGGGCTGTTCACAAAATAACTCGGTCAGGGCTTTACCAGGCCAGCCGCCGTAATGTAATTGTGTGTCGAGCAGGGCATGGCCACTGGCAATACTGTCGCTGGATAACTGGGGGCGAGTTTTTGAGGCGCGCCAAACATCTGCTCGCTGAAGGATCGAGTTCAGTTGTGGAACGTCATTCTCTCCGAGTATGCTTTTCTCTAATATGGCGTGCTTTGGCATGATGCATATACTGTGTTTATATACAGTACAATATAAACGCTACGCAGAGCTTTGTCACCCCCTTAAAAGACCGACTGCTGGCCGTATTAGTGGAGGTGTTTTTTTCAAGTTTCCAAAGACGTCCCGTGTGCTGAAATGGCAGGTCTGCTACGAGGCATCTAAATAGATGTCAGGCAGGTTAAGGCTAGATAGGTTTAGATAGACCAGGCAGTAAGTTATCCCATCCTTGGGCTTTTTTTACAAATCTTGGGCATCTCTTTCAATTGAGCATCTCTTTAAATTGAACATTCCTTTAAAAGAGACGCTTGTAGAAATACTGCGAACCTACGGTGTTATTTTGTTTCTATGTCTGCGCTTGCTTGCTCTTTTAGAAGTGGCATCCAATGAAACAAGCCTACCAGTATTACCATGACCACATCAGATAGTTCACCGTGGCCTTTGGCTTTTAATTTACCGTAGAATAACGCCAGCTCGCCCAGGTGAGCGACAAAAATCACGGCGGCAATGATTAAGATAATACCATTCCATGAACTCGGGAAAACACCCAACAAGGCCAGTATAGGCAGCACCCAAAACCCGAGTGTGAGAATTTTTCCAATAGAAAAGAAGTTATGCATGATGTGGTTTCCTGTTAATTGTTATTACAATGTTTAACCTTGGCGGGAGTCTAACAAGGAGCTGATTGCCTCGCAACGTCGGATTTAGTAGGTTTATGATACAAGTACCCACGGTAAACCTACTTGAGTTTATGGGGATAAAAGCGTTAAATCTTGCTGAGTATTCATGCTAGAGCATGACCGGAACCCCATCGGTCTAAATGTTCCACTGATAATACAAGCAGCTTTTATCTAATAAAAAGGAGTCACCCATCATGACCGACAGCAAATACGAAGGTTTACAGATCGCCCATCCGCTAACCATTGAGCAAGCATGGTTAGATCAGGTTAAAGAAGACATTTTTGATCCCGGCCGCGAAATTATCGACACCCATCACCACCTCTGGTCTGCGGCGGGTTTAATGCCTTATTCCCTCGAAGACCTATGGGCCGATACCGGCAGTGGCCACAACATTGTTCAAACCGTGTTTATGGAGTGTCACTCAAACTACTATACCGAAGGTCCCGAGCACCTGCGCTCATTAGGTGAGGTGGAATACATTACCGAGATTGCCGACCGCACTGCCGCAGACACCAATGGTCAGGCCGAAATCGTGGCCCTGGTCACTGCCTTCGACCTACGCCAGGGCGACGGCGTTGAAGATCTCGTGCATCGCCACAGAGAGGCTAGTAAAGGCCGTTTCCGTGGTATTCGTCAGGCACTCGCCAACGGACGTCCAAATGAAGGCTTACTGCTTGAAGCAGCTAGCCCCAACGATATCCACAAGGACCCTGATTTTATTCGTGGCATGCAGATACTCGGTAACATGGGCCACAGTTACGACTCCTGGCATTATCATTATCAAAATCCCCAGTTTGCCGAGCTAGCCCGCACTGTGCCCGGGACCGTTATGATACTGGATCATATCGGCACCCCGGTTGGTACGGGCGTTTACGCCGATAAGCGCGATGAGGTTTTTGAGGAGTGGAAGAAAAGTATCGCGGATATTGCTGCCTGCGACAACACCATCGCCAAGCTCGGTGGTTTCTCCATGCCCGATAACGGTATGGGCTGGGCGGGGCGGAACAAGCCACCCACCTCCGATGAAGTGGTCGCCGCACAGAAAAAATACTATCTGCATGTGATTGAGTGCTTCACGCCCGAGCGCTGCATGTTCGAGAGCAACTTCCCGGTAGATAAATTAGAACTGTCTTATCAGGTGTTCTGGAACGCGGCGAAGAAAATTGTTAAAGATTTTTCGGAAGATGAGAAGAACGCAATGTTCTCTGGTACTGCAACCCGAGTGTATGGTTTATAAGTTTAGGAAGAAGAGGAGAGAAGCTAGAAACAAAGAAACTCAAAACAAAAAGAAACTAGAAACGAAAAGTGCACACGACCGGACAAGTGTCCGATCGTGTGCATTTCGAACTATTCGTATTTGTCTTTCAGTACAAAGAACACCACGCCCAGTAAGGCGACGCTGAGTCCGATAGCTAGATAAATACCACTAACGCCCAGCAGGCTTACCAGGGTAATTTTGCCGAAGTTCGCGGTATCGATCAGACTTTCTTTGATGTAAGGAAAGGCTAACGAGAACAGTAGCGCCCCCACGAGTCCACCAGCCACGGTCATCATGGCGTCTTTCTTACCTTCCGCAGCGCCTACCACGCAGGTGCCAGGGCAAAATCCCGACACAGCCCAGCCAATACCGAAAATAATGCCGCCGAAGGCAACGCCCCAAATGTAGGCGGGTTTGATCGACATATTTGCCAAACCACCTAAATCCAGTAAGTAGATGCCCAACGTGCCGACGCCGATCGCCGTACCCATTAGTTTGATAATCCACATATCTTTCAGGCGTAAGGTACCAAGGATGCGTCGATAGCTAGTTGCACCGCCGAGATACAGAATTGCGCCAAAGGCGCAGCCGATTAAAAACCCGATAATTAATGTGCTCATGCTTACACTCCCGGACGCGAACGATAGAGAAATTTAGCCATCAAGATCGCGGCCCCAAAGCCGGTAACGGCAAAAATAAACGAGCTGACTGCCAATTGCGGAACTCCGCTAATCATATGACCACTGGTACAACCACCGGCCAGTCGGGCACCGAATAACAATAATACGCCGCCACCAAAGGCCGCCATGTAGCGCTTGGACATGGAATCACCAAAGCGTTCTTTCCACATCGGTGGCATCGACCCTTTGTCTTGCTCAGGCTGTTGTTTACGGGAAAGCATCGAAGCGATACCACCGCCGACGAACATACCGATGACCAGTAACCAGCCGTAGCCAACGCCCCAGCCCTCTTTTACCCCATATTTAGCTAAGTAGGCATTCTCTTCGGCAAATTCCGGTGCCACCGTATGAATAACTGCCGCATCAGAAACCACATATTGGGTGGAGACACCCAGTGGTTTTACTAATGCTGTTGCCAATATAAGTAGTAAGCCGAGAGATATCCCGGCAGCCTTCCAGGAAATTAAATAATCGCGTTCCATAAGTACCCCATAGTTATAAATGTTGTATCCCTAAATTAGTAGATAGCGTTATAAATATCAACGATTAGTTTAGACCGTATCGATCTATAGAGTTTTGGCTAATATCGGTATTGATTAGGCGGGGGAGGTAGGGGTTTACAGGTGTGGCTTTCGAGAAGTGCCGGTGGGGTTCTCTAGAAGTACGGGTAGGCTTTTGCCAGAAGAAAAGAAGGCGAAAGGTCGAGGCTTGGTGTTAGCTGATTTATTATCACCAAGCCTGCCATCATCTTTAGTGTGCGCTAGTGTTTTATGCCGTTAGTGCCTTATCCAACAGGGCATTGAGCGTCGCGCTGGGACGCATCAATTTCTCAAGCTTGCTGTGGTCCGGTTGAAAATAACCCGCCATATCGACAGGGTGGCCCTGGCAGGCATTAAGTTCGTCGACAATTTTTTGCTCGTTGTCGGCGAGTTGCTGCGCCAATTTAGCAAAGGAGGTTTGTAGTTCTGGGTTTTCAGTTTGCACGGCTAATGCTTCGGCCCAGTACAAAGCAAGATAGAAATGGCTGCCACGGTTGTCCAGCTCGCGAACTTTACGGGAAGGCGACTTGCGGTTTTCCAGCAGTTTGCCGGTAGCCTGGTCGAGTGTACTAGCCAGTACCGCGGCCTTCTCGTTGCCGTTTTTAATGGCGAGGTCTTCAAGGGAGACGCCAATGGCTAAAAATTCACCCAATGAGTCCCAGCGCAAGTGATCTTCTTCCATAAACTGTTGAACGTGCTTGGGTGCGGAGCCACCGGCACCGGTTTCAAATAAACCGCCGCCGGCCATCAAGGGCACTACCGACAGCATTTTAGCGCTAGTGCCTAATTCCAGAATCGGGAATAAGTCGGTCAGGTAGTCGCGCAATACATTGCCAGTGACCGAGATAGTATCCTTGCCGCGCTTTAAGCGTTCCATAGTGTAGCGAATGGCACGATCTGGTGTGAGTATGGAGATACGCAAGCCGTTGGTATCGTGATCTTGCAGGTACTTCTCCACCTTTTTGATCATTTGCACATCGTGACCACGGTTTTCGTCTAACCAGAACACGGCGGGCATACCACTGGCGCGGGCGCGGGTAACGGCTAGTTTGACCCAGTCTTGAATGGCCGCATCTTTAGCTTGAAACATACGCCAAACATCACCGGCTTCCACGTTGTCGTGCTGTAGCCAAACTTTACCGTCCTCATCAACAACACGCATGCTGCCATCGACAGGTAACTCGAAGGTTTTGTCGTGGGAGCCGTACTCTTCGGCCTTTTGTGCCATCAGACCGACATTGGGTACAGTGCCCATGGTGGTGGGATCGAAAGCGTCGTGATGCTTACAGAAATTAATAACTTCCTGATAAATAGTGGCATAGCAGCTATCGGGAATGACGGCTTTAGTGTCTTCGAGCTTGCCGTGGGAATCCCACATTTTACCGCTGTCGCGAATCATAGCGGGCATGGAAGCATCGACGATCACATCGCTGGGCACGTGCAGGTTGGTAATGCCGCGATCAGAGTTAACCATCGCCAGCATGGGGCGTGTTTCGTAGCACTCACGCAGGTCGGATTCAATTTCGGCACGTTTCGAGTACGGCAGTTTGTCGACCTTACGCAGGGCCGCACCTAAACCATCATTGGGGTTAATGCCCAGCTCGTTCAAAGTTTCGGCGTGCTTTTCCCAGGCGTCTTTAAAATAAACCGTGACGGCGTGACCGAAGACGATGGGGTCGGAGACCTTCATCATGGTGGCTTTCAAGTGGAGTGAAAACAATAAGCCCGCATTGCGAGCGCCTTCCATTTCTTCGTCGAGAAATGTGCGCAGTGCTTTGGTGCTCATAAATTGAGCACTCACAATTTCACCTTTCTGTACGGGGACTTCTTTCAGCACCGTTACGCCGCCGTCGGCATCATGGAGTTCGATTTTAAGGTTTGTCGCCTTGTCCGTAGTGCAGGAAATATCGCTGGCATAAAAATCGCCGCTGCGCATATGAGCGACATGAGTTCTCGACGCCTGGCTCCACTTACCCATTCGGTGAGGGTTACTTTTAGCGTACTGTTTAACCGCGTGGGGGGCGCGTCGATCAGAATTACCTTCGCGCAACACCGGGTTTACGGCGCTGCCAAGCACCTTGGCGTAGGTCGCCTGGACGGCAGCTTCGGCATCATTGCCAGGGTTCTCAGGGTAACTGGGGATGTCGTAGCCCTTGCCCTGAAGTTCTTTGATGGCCATCTGTAGCTGGGGGATAGAGGCGCTGATATTAGGCAACTTGATAATGTTGGCATTGGGATCCTGAGTCAGTTCGCCCAGGGCTTTCAGCGTGTCCGGGACTTTCTGATCGTCCTTCAGGTTTTCCGGGAAATTTGCCAGGATTCGAGCCGCCAGAGAAATATCACTGGTTTCTACTTCGACGTCCGCCGCAGCGGTGAAGGTATTAACGATGGGGAGCAGGGAGTAAGTCGCCAGAGCCGGCGCTTCGTCAGTTTTGGTGTAAATAATTTTCGATTTTGAAGGTGTTGTCTTCGATGTCATTCTGCTGCCCCAGCGGTATTATTTGGATTGGTTTACGATGCATTTTGGCTGCCAAAGTGCCCGCTTCACCCAGGAATTTCGAGAGCATATCTTACAGAAGAATGGATGTAATTTGTAGTCTTGTAAAAAAACAACAAAGGGTAAATGAGGCTGTTTAGTAGCTCGAATATAATATTTAACGTTAAATCCGGCCATTTGAAGCCGGTGTTACCAAGTCAATTATGGAGTTTTTGTAGTTAGATTACCTGCCTGGCCTTCGCCGGCATGCAGAATGTGTACATGCGACGAGTACTATAAACTCTAGCCCTAATTTTTAACCAGGCCAGTTTTGGAGAGATCAGTTTTGGAGATATTAACTTTGGAGAAAAAGACATGAGCGGCGTCCTCGACGGCATACGCGTACTTGATTTTGGCCGCTATATAGCCGGACCGTATTGCGCCGAATTATTAGCGCAATTTGGCGCGGATGTGATTCGTATTGAAAAGCTATCGGGCAGTGAAGACCGCTACACCACACCGGTGACGGACGACGGCCAGGGAGCGATGTTTTTTCAGATGAACTGTAACAAGCGCGGAATCACCCTAAACCCGATGAAACCGGAAGGCCGGGAAGTGGTGAAGAAATTGGTGGCAACCGCTGACGTGGTGCTGGCTAATTTACCGCCGCCCTCACTGGTGCAAATGGGTATTGATTACGAATCCCTGAAAGCCATCAAGGACGACATTATTTTTACCACCATGTCCGCTTTCGGTTCTGTTGGGCCTTATAGCGACAAAGTGGGTTTTGATGGCATTGCCCAGGTCATGTCTGGAACCGCTTACCTGGGCGGCTTTCCCGATCAACCCATCAAGGCGTTTACTCCCTATGTGGATTACTCCACTGGAATTTCCTGCGCGATGGGCACCCTGGCCGCCATTATGCACAAGCAGAAAACTGGAGAGGGGCAGATAGTGGAGGGCGCTTTACTGCGCACCGCTATGTGTTATTCCAACTCAAGCATCATTGAGCAAGCACTGCTCGATGCCAATCGTGTGGGCAGTGGTAACCGGGCTCAGCACATCGCGCCCTCGGATATTTATAACACCAAAGATGGCGCAATTATGATTCAGGTGGTGGGGCATGCGCTGTTTACCCGCTGGGCAAAATTAATCGGTGCCGACGACTGGATCGATGATCCACGATTTGCCACCGATGCCGATCGCGGCAATAACAATGAGGTCATTAGCGAACGCGCTGCGGCCTGGTGCGCTGAGCGTACGACGGCAGACGCACTGCAAGAGCTCGAAACCGCGCGTGTCCCCGCTGGCCCGGTACTAACACCGCAACAGGCCTACGACGACCCACAGGTGCAAGCGATGGGGGTATTTAATCCCGTCGATTATCCGGGTTTACCCAAAGCCGCACCCGTTGCCGGAACGCCAGTGGTGCTATCCAAAAGTCCTGGACAAATCAACTCCCCACCGCCCACCCTGGGGCAACACACCGACGAAATTATGCGAGAAATTGGATACCATGATAAAGACATTGCAGAACTACGGGAAAAGCGGGTGATTTAATTATTACCGAATTTAAAGATCAGGCTCAGGTGCAAAATTTCGGTGCTATGCTCCATCCGAGATGCTGGGTTTGATAAGTGTTTGGCTTTATAAATACTGGGTTTTAAGGAGATAAAAATGCTCACCATTCACCACTTGAACAATTCTCGTTCTCAACGAATTCTGTGGTTGGCCGAAGAGCTGGGCCTGGAGTACGAACTGGTTAAGCATCAGCGCGATCCGGAGACATTACGCGCACCGGCATCCCTCAACGCCGTTCATCCGCTTGGGAAAGCGCCGGTGATCGTACACGACGGCCAGGTAATCGCAGAGAGCGACGCCATTATCGAATACATCACCCGCAAGTTGGCCCAGGGACGTCTATCCATTGGGTCGGACTCACCGGACTTCGGGGAATACCTTGAGTGGCTGCACTTTCCCGAGGGCAGTTTACAGGGCGCTTTGGTATTCGATCTGATTTATCAGTGGGCAGATGCCGCCAACGACGTGCTGTTCGGATTTTACGATGTGGAAATGAATCGCCAATACGCTTATCTCGACGGAGTATTGGCCGAGCGAGATTATCTACTGCAATCCGGATTCACCGCAGCAGACATCAACATGACCTGGACCCTGGAGTTCGCCGAGGCTCGTGGACGCACACAAAGCCATCCCGACTTATGCGCCTACCTGACCAGAATGCGCGCTCGTCCCGCATATCAGAGCGCAATAAAACGCGGTGGCCCGCAGGACTTGAACGTATTTGGTAAAAGCTGACTTTATCGCAGCATGGTTCAACACGCGCGCCCAGTATTAGATCGTGTTATAGATTTAAAGTTAAATCGAGGAATCACGTTGAGAACCGAATTTGAAGTTACAGGGCTTTTTTACGAATCTGGCGGTTATAAGTTAAGAAAGTTTCTCGATATTAAGCGAACGGACACAGTGCAAAGCATCCCCGATCTTATGGTCGTTATGATGAACCCGGGTTCCTCTTACCCACTAGACGGTATTGATAATAATTCAATATCATCTGAAGCTGAGCCAGACACTACGCAGCAGCAGATAATGAAGGTCATGGACGGAGCTTCATTTGATTATGCCAGAATTCTAAATCTGTCTGATCTTCGTACGCCAGACTCAAATCAGCTCTATAAATTCGTAAAATCTGACAAGTCAAAATTAGTAGATCATTCGATTTTTTCAACTAATCGAAAAACCGAATTGAATCAACTCTTCATTCAAAATATACCAGTCATCTTTGGTTGGGGGGTTAACGCAGCACTAACGCTGTTGGCTAAACTGGCCATAGAATCCTTATGCATTAATAATCCGCTGAGAATGCCAAAGCCTGGTACTCAATATTCTTATTACCACCCATTGCATGGAATCTACGAAAAGCAACTTGAATGGGTCCAGCATGTAATAAATCAAAGCACTCGGACGCAGAAAAGCAGCGCCGGTATTAGAGACGAAATTCCGGCTGGAGAAACCAGGAGCTTCGGGATTTCGTGCGGTGGGTTTTCGCAAAAACCCCAATCGTAGAGCATGACTCCTATAAAATATATATCCGGTTATTAACCCACACCTAATAAAAGCCTGTGATTCTTATCTGTGTTAGGTGCGCCTGCAAGCGAGACATCCGGTTTATTAGCACTATAATTTTGATAAAACCCCAAAACCAAAAAGGGCCACCTGCTGGTGATCCTTCTCGTTTACTGCTTAAATTACTACTTCAAACTACTTAAATTGGCTCCGCCTGCTGGGCTCGAACCAGCGACCCAATGATTAACAGTCATTTGCTCTACCAGCTGAGCTAAGGCGGAATTATAAGGCGCGGGTATGGTATAGCTGCCACTTTATGCAGTCAACCTTGGAATGGACTTTTAGGGCATTTAATCGGTTTGTTGCTGGTCTTTGGGCGGCGAATGCCTTTTTGGAAGTGTTATGATGTTTGGCTAATTTCTTTCTACGCGACGCATTATGTCCAAACCACTACAGGTGGTCAGCAACTACCAGCCCGCCGGAGATCAACCCCAGGCGATAAAGCAATTGGTCGAGGGCCTGGAGGCCGGATTGGCGGCTCAGACCCTGCTCGGCGTCACCGGTTCCGGCAAGACCTTTACCGTTGCCAAGGTGATTGAGCAACTTCAGCGGCCGACTCTGGTGATGGCCCACAATAAAACCCTGGCTGCCCAGCTCTATGGGGAGCTGCGGGATTTTTTCCCCAATAACGCGGTCGAGTACTTCGTGTCCTACTACGATTACTATCAGCCGGAGGCCTATGTGCCGGCTTCAGGGACCTTTATTGAAAAGGACGCCTCGGTCAACAAGCATATTGAGCAGATGCGACTGTCGGCCACCAAGGCGCTGATAGAGCGTAAAGATGTCATTGTGGTGGCGACGGTATCGGCAATTTACGGTTTGGGCGACCCAGACTCTTACCTGAAGATGCTGCTGCACATGGTGCGCGGTGACCCGGTAGATCAGCGCTTTATTTTGCACCGTTTAGCGGAGCTGCAATACACCCGTAATGATGTCGCCTTTGAGCGCGGTAACTACCGGGTGCGCGGCGATGTGATTGATATTTTCCCCGCTGATTCAGAACAACACGCGGTGCGAGTCGAATTGTTCGACGAAGAAATCGAGAACCTGTCGTTATTTGATCCGCTGACCGGAGAGGTTCTCCAGCGTGTGCCACGGGTTTCGGTGTATCCAAAATCCCATTACGTGACGCCCAAGAAAACCATCCTGGCGGCGGTGGATAAAATCAAAGTCGAGCTGGCTCAGCGTCTGGAGCAATTACACAGCAGCAATAAGCTAGTGGAAGCCCAGCGTTTGTCGGAGCGTACTCGTTACGACCTGGAAATGATGAAGGAACTGGGTTACTGCAGCGGTATTGAAAACTATTCCCGTTATTTATCGGGTCGAGAACCGGGCGAGGCACCACCGACACTGTTTGACTATCTGCCCGCAGAAGCTTTGCTGGTGACGGATGAATCTCATGTCACCATTCCTCAAATTGGCGGCATGTACAAAGGTGATCGCTCGCGCAAGGAGACCTTGGTGGAATACGGTTTCCGCCTGCCCTCGGCGCTGGATAACCGACCCCTGCGGTTCGATGAATGGGAACGCTTAATGCCGCAAACCCTGTTTGTGTCGGCGACGCCGGGCAAATACGAAGCCGAGCACGGTGAGGCGATAGTGGAACAGGTGGTGCGGCCAACAGGCTTGATTGATCCGGAAATCGAGGTGTTACCGGCCTCGACTCAAGTTGACAATGTGATGGGCCAAATTAAGGAACGCGTAGCGCTGGATGAGCGGGTGCTCATTACTGTACTCACCAAACGTATGGCCGAAGATCTCACCGACTATCTAGACGAACACGGTGTACGCGTGCGCTATTTGCATTCTGATATTAAAACCATCGAGCGGGTGGAAATTATTCGCGACCTGCGCCTGGGGGAATTCGATGTTCTAGTGGGCATTAATTTGTTGCGAGAAGGCCTGGATATGCCGGAGGTTTCTTTAGTCGCGATTATGGATGCCGACAAGGAAGGTTTTTTGCGCTCCGAGCAATCGTTAATACAAACCATTGGCCGAGCGGCGCGACATTTAAATGGCCACGCCATTCTTTATGCCGACAAAATCACGGGATCGATGCAGCGGGCGATGGATGAAACGGATCGGCGACGCAGCAAGCAAATCGCCCACAACACAGAACACGGTATTACCCCGAAAGGTATCAAAAAGTCCGTGGCCGATATTATGGAAGGCGCGGTACTCATGGGCCGCCGCAAACAAAAATTCGATAAGGTGGCCGAGGCCCGTGCCGACTATGGCGTGCTGGCAGATAAGGCCGGTGATTCTCCGGCGGCCATGGCCAAATTAATGCGCGTCATGGAAGACAAAATGAATCAGCACGCCCAAAACCTGGAATTTGAAGATGCGGCACGGGTGCGAGACGATATTAAGGAATTCAAAGAGCAGGTTTTTCTAGCTGCGCCTTGAGCAAAGCGCCGTGTTTACCAGGTCTAAGTTTTATTAAGCCTGCGTGGCAGGTTTATTTATCGGGGTTTAATGGCACTATAAAGAACCATTGTTCCGTAAATGGTGTTGAACGTTTTTCCCTGAGAGACTTCTGAAAATCCAACTTCTTCAAACAGCTTGGGTAGCTTGCCCGATAGGTTGTCCTGTGTGTTTTTGAAACCATCAAGCAATTGAATAAACAGGAATAACCCTCTCATAAGGGGGTTGCTTGCTGGCCCCCAGTCCGCGATATGAAGTTCTGCGCCCGGCTTGAGAATACGGAACATTTCATGTGCGGTACGTTTTTTGTCTTCCCAGCATAAATGGTGAAAGAACAGGCTCGAAACTACTCGATCAAATTGTGCAGAAGAATAAGGTAGGTCATGTGATAGTGCGCAATCAAACTTTACTGAAACAGTCGCTTTTTTTGCCTTACGAGAAGCAAGGGATAAAATCGCAGGGTCGCCGTCAGCACCCGTAACATTAGCCCCAGGCTGATGCTGTTTAATCCAAATTGCCAGGGTGCCGGTTCCTGAGGCGAGATCCAAAACTTCCTGCCCTGGCTCAAATTGAGCTTGCTCGATGAGCGCGTGCTTGAAGCTGTGTTCTCGCGTCGTAGCACCCACTACAGCGTCATAATAAGGCGTTAACCAATGATACCCCAGCGCTGGTACATATTTGGTTTTGGTAGAGTTCTTCATCCTACCTCCTTTTCTGAACTAACAAGATCAAATAGATTTAGCTTGCGTACCCGCATTACCAATATAAGTCGCCGGGCTTAATTCCAGCAAGGTTTGCTTGGCGTGCTCGGGGATATCCAGGGTTTCAATAAACGCTTTAAGACTCGCTTCGGTGATTTTTTGTCCCCGAGTTAAGGCTTTTAATTTTTCGTAAGGCTCGGGAATCGCGTAGCGGCGCATGACGGTTTGAACCGGCTCGGCAAGCACTTCCCAGGCGGCATCCAGATCCAGTGCGACACGTTCGCGCTCCAACTCCAGTTTGCCAAGGCCTTTAACCGTCGATTGATAGGCGATCAAACTGTACGCAAAACCCACGCCCATATTGCGCAATACGGTGGAGTCGGTGAGATCGCGCTGCCAGCGGGAAATAGGTAGTTTTGCCGAGAGGTGGCCGAACACCGCATTGGCCAGGCCCAGGTTGCCCTCTGAATTTTCAAAATCGATGGGGTTGACCTTGTGAGGCATGGTGGAGGAACCCACTTCTCCGGCAATCGTGCGCTGACGAAAATAGCCCAGTGAAATATAAGCCCAAATGTCCCGGTTAAAATCAATCAGGATAGTGTTAAAACGCGCCATGGCATCAAACAACTCCGCCATATAATCATGGGGTTCAATCTGAGTGGTGTAGGGGTTCCACTGCAAGCCCAGACCTTCGACAAAACGTTGAGCGATTTCCGGCCAATCTAAATCCGGGTAGGCAGAGTAATGCGCGTTGTAATTACCGACCGCGCCGTTAATTTTGCCGAGAATCTCTATGCTGTCTAGTTGCGTTTGCTGCCGACGTAAACGTGCCAGAGTATTTGCCAGTTCTTTGCCGACGGTGGTCGGGGAGGCGGTTTGCCCGTGCGTACGGGAGAGCATGGGGACATCCGCAAACTCGCGGGCCAGGTTGGCTAGCTGTTCGATCAGGGTCTGAGCCGATTCGGACATCACCGCGTCCAGGCCTGCCTTAAGCATTAAGCCGTGGGCGAGGTTGTTAATGTCTTCTGAGGTACAGGCAAAATGCACAAATTCACTGGCGGCATTTAATTCTGTCTTTAGTTCGGAATGGCTCGCTAGTTGTTCTTTAATAAAATATTCCACGGCTTTTACATCGTGATTGGTGGTGCTTTCAATATCTTTAATGCGTTGGGCATCGGCAATACTGAAGTTATCAGTAATGTTATTTAAGACCGCGACGGCCTCTGCCGAAAATGGAATCAGTTCTTCAACGCCGGGTTCAGCGGCCAGATGCAACAACCACTGCACTTCGACGTGGACGCGAAAGCGGATCAAACCGTATTCGCTAAAGATGGTGCGCAGTGCGGAGGTTTTGCTGCCGTAGCGGCCATCAATGGGTGAGATGGCGCTGAGCGGCGAAAGTTCGAGAGCTGAGTGATCCATAGCTATTCTGATCTACCTGGTTGTGATGAATGCCCCTATCGAAGGGCGAGTATAAGGCTGAGGGCTTCTATTTTAACCTGTGAAGGTGCTGAAGAAGCGCTTTGCGATAAAAAACTAGATGCCAACGCCGACCGCCCAGTTGCTGAAATAATACCGCCGAGCGAATAGCGGCAAATAATAAACAGCGTATCCGGGTCGCCACCGATTCCTGGCGTAAGTAATCGGGTTCACCTTTTACCTGAATCCGAAAGTTGTAGCTGCTTAAGGTCTGTTGATAGAGGTCTGCGAGGTTGTTGAGTACGTTGTCGTGGGTCGGGTTATACAGCTCGGCTTGTTGCGCGGCGCGAGCGATGCCTGCGCCGACTTTATCGAGCATGGCGGTATCTTTCGACAGCCTGCGCTGTAAATACAGCACGCTAATGGCGTAGCGCAGGGTGTTGGGAGCCTGTGCAGATTTTTGCAGTGCTAAGGCATTCTCCATTACCTCAAAGCCGGTGCGCAGGTTATGCGTGCCACCAAACACCGAAGCCGTGTCTTTGGGGTTTTGATTGAGTAAGCTGGCGATAGCAATATCAAGTTGGTCGGGAGTGACTCTACCCGTGGTGGCCAGCTTGTCGACTAATTGACAAGCCTGGAACACACCGGCCAGGGCGATGGCTTGCTCTTTAGTGGGTTTGCTAAACATTGTCTGACCTTGGAGAGTCTGGTTTTGGAGAGTGTGGTTTTTCAGAGTCTGACCTTGTAGAGTTTAGCTGGGCAGAAATAATACCGCCGCCCAGGCAAACGTCGCCGTCGTAGAACACCACTGACTGCCCCGGGGTAACGGCGCGCTGCGGAGTCTCGAAATACACGGTGCAGGAGTCGCCCTCTAAGCTCACGGTGCAAGCCTGGTCGGGCTGGCGGTAGCGGGTTTTTGCCGTGCAGTGGAATTCTCTCTCTAGTTGAGCTGGCGGCTGTGGCAGTGTCTGGGGCTGGGGCTGGGACTGCCCTGATAGGGAGGAAGGCGCCTCGTTAATCCAGTGCAGTTGTTCCGCGCGCAATGCCGAACAGTAGAGCAGGGGATGTTCGTTGCCCTGAACTACGATTAAGGTGTTGCTCTCAAGGTTTTTCCCTGCGACATACCAGGGGCGTTCATCGGCACCCTTAACACCGCCAATACCCAGGCCTTCCCGCTGACCGAGGGTGTGAAACATCAGGCCCTTGTGGGTGCCCAGCACCGTACCTTCGGGGGTTTCGATATTGCCGGGTTGCGCGGGTAAGTAGGTTTCTAAAAAATCACTAAACCGGCGCTCACCGATAAAACAAATTCCGGTACTGTCTTTTTTACTGTGGGTGACCAGATCGTGCTCGCGAGCCAATTGACGTACTTCGGGTTTGGTTATTTCCCCCACTGGGAATAGGGTTTTGGCTAGTGCGCTACGGTCTACGGTATGCAGGAAGTAGCTTTGGTCTTTGTTGTTATCCAGTCCGCGGAGTAATTCGCAGCGGGGCGGAGACGACGAATCACCTTTGTCATCAGACTCTATTAAACGGTTGCGCACGTAGTGACCGGTGGCAATATAGTCGGCACCTAGTTCGTTGCAATAATCCAGAAAGACTTTGAATTTGATTTCTCGGTTGCACAGGATATCCGGATTGGGTGTACGGCCTGCACGATACTCCTCTAAAAAATGCGCGAACACCTGGTCCCAGTACTGACTGGCAAAATTCGCGGTGTGTAATTCGATACCCAGCTTTTCACACACCTGTAAGGCGTCGAACATGTCTTCCTGAGCGGTGCAGTATTCGCTGCCGTCGTCCTCATTCCAGTTTTTCATAAACAGCCCTTCCACCCGATAGCCCTGTTGCAGTAACAACAGCGCGCTGACGGAGGAATCAACACCGCCGGACATGCCGACTATGACTCTCGGGGCGTTTGAATCAGTGGGTTTTGGGTTCACGGGCTGGGCGCGCTCAACAATCTATCTCAATGATAAGGAAGGAGGGCGGCAATTCTAACGATAATCGCGGATGATCTCTAATGGATACTGCGTTCCCACCAGATAATCTTCGATGCAGGCCATCACCATGGGGCTGCGATGTTCACCCTCGCGTTCGCGTAGCTCGGTTTCGGTGAGCCAAAGCACCTGGGTAATGTCCGGGTCGATGATCTCGGTTTCCCGCTCAATCGCCTCGCAAACCAAAGTCACACGGTGGTAGCTTTCCCCGTTTTGTGGCGAGGTATAACAACCCAAGCCTAGCAAATAACATGGCTGTACACGCCAACCGGTCTCCTCAAGGGTTTCCCGGCAGGCGGCTTCGATCAGCGACTCCCCGGGCTCAACATGCCCAGCGGGTTGATTGATCACCGAGCGACCGTTATCGACTTCTTCGACACAGAGAAAAGCCCCGTTCTGGAAAACCACGGTGGCAACGGTGAGGTGAATAGAACTAGGCATGGCAACTCTGCTTTAGCCCTCAGTGGGGCAGGTGTGTAGGCGGGGCGTATTTTAAGACAGCGGCCTTGTCTTTGGAATGAGACTTGGCAGGGTTCAGGAGGCTTAAATATTTAAGCGCAAAATATCCGAGCGAAAGCCCTGGCATCTACATTTAAATCAATTAGTTACTGTATCTTTGTAAAGTCAAATGTCAATTAAGCAAGCGAGTTGTAGAGCAGGGTGGCGGCAAGCGGCACCCGTTCTGCTGAGGTTCTTCTGTTTTATGAGGTGATTGCGCTAACAAGTGAGCTAATGGGTTACCTGCGTCTCAGGCTGTGGGGCTAATGCTTCCTGCTGGTTGTCACCGGAGCAGCGAATATGGTTCGCGTGAGCACCTTTGTCACCGTTTTCAATATCAAATTCTACTTCCTGCCCGGCTTTTAAGCTCTTGTAGCCCTCCATCTCTATTGCGGAGTAGTGGGCAAAGACGTCTTCGCCACTATCGTCGGCGAGAATAAAGCCATAGCCCTTGGCATTATTAAACCATTTTACGGTTCCCTTGGTCATATCGTTACCTCTGTTTCTATTTATATGTACTGCTTACACGTACTGGGTGGACGGGGTCGGTTTGATGCTGAAGTCAGATTTATTGTGTGAATGGTTTTGCTGTTAAGGCATCGATTTTCCGAGTTTCAAATGGATTTTTAGCCCGTTGATTATTATCTATGGTTATTCTAGGTATAACTATTAGTTAAAAATAGGGTGCAAGTCAAGAAATTCGGACGATATTTTTGATACTGCCTAATAACGCCTTATTTTGGGGCATAAAACAGCGGCTAAATAGTGCAAGATAAGTAAATCGGAGTTATCCTTGAAACAGCAATATTAAACCGCATTAACGATGAAAGAGAGTGTCCATCGCAAAGGAAAAGCGGGGGGGAACCGCTGAACAATCTAGTCAAACTAGCCCATGAAACCAGCCCATAAAACAATGTGATTCCAGACCATGACCGCACAAGACCATCGACAGGACGATTTAGACTTCGTTGTCGAAGAAGCCCAGCCGAAACTTAAAAAACCCCAGAAGTTTCAGGTTATATTGCTGAACGACGACTACACGCCAATGGAGTTTGTGGTGGAGATACTCGAGCGGTTTTTTAGCCTGGATAGAGAAAATGCGGTGCGGGTGATGCTCAAGGTACACACGGAAGGTAAAGGTGTGTGTGGCGTGTTCACCCGCGAAGTCGCCGAAACCAAGGCTGAACAGGTTAATCAATATGCGCGGGAGCAGGAACACCCGTTGCTCTGCGATATCGAGCCAGCAGACAACGCTAACGACGACGATAAAGACTAGTTGACGCGGCTAGTTAATAGCTCATAATTTGCAAAGACTAAGGTCATTAATGATGGCCGTCCAATGAAACCAGAGATGTCTAAATATGCTGAGTAAAGAGTTGGAAACAACCTTAAATGTCGCCTTCCAGGGGGCAATCGCCAAGCGCCATGAGTTTATGACTGTGGAGCACTTGTTGCTGGCCTTGCTGGATAATGCCTCGGCCATAAAGGTACTCTCAGCGTGTGCGGTCGATGTGGAAATACTGCGCAAGGATCTCAACGAATTTATCGATTCGACCACGCCGGTACTGGCCGCCGATAACGAACCCCACGAAACCCAACCAACCCTGGCATTTCAGCGGGTATTGCAGCGCGCTATTTTTCACGTGCAATCCTCGGGTAAAAATGAGGTTCAGGGTGAGAACGTGATGGTGGCGATCTTTAGCGAACAGGAAAGCCAGGCGGTGTATTTTCTGCGCCTGCAAAACGTTTCGCGCATCGACATTATTAATTATATTTCCCACGGTATTACCAAACTTCCCGAAGGTCACGAAGACATCGGTGAGATGCCCGCTCAGGCCACACCAGAAATGCCCGAGGACGGTAGCGGGGAAGGCAGCCCGCTGGAACAGTTTGCCACTAACTTAAACGAGCAGGCCGAGAAAGGTTATATCGATCCCCTGGTGGGCCGTGCTGCCGAACTTGAGCGGGTTTGCCAAACTCTGTTGCGTCGGCGTAAAAATAACCCTTTGCTGGTGGGCGAGTCCGGTGTCGGTAAAACCGCCATTGCCGAAGGTCTGGCCAAACGTATTGTCGAAGGTGATATTGCTGATGCCATTAAAGGCAGTGTGGTCTACGCCCTCGACATGGGTGCACTTTTGGCCGGCACTAAATACCGTGGCGATTTTGAAAAACGCTTTAAAAGCTTGCTGGCAGAGCTGGGCGAAAAAGACAAAGCGATTCTGTTTATCGACGAAATTCATACTATTATCGGTGCTGGTGCAGCTTCCGGCGGCGTGATGGACGCGTCCAACATGCTCAAGCCACTGCTGACCTCCGGTAAGTTGCGCTGCTTTGGCTCTACTACCTATCAGGAGTACCGCGGTATTTTTGAGAAGGATCGCGCACTGTCGCGGCGCTTCCAGAAAATTGATGTGCCCGAACCTTCCGTGGAAGAAACCATTGGCATTTTACAGGGATTAAAATCTCGCTTCGAAGAACACCACGGCTTGCGCTACACCCAGGGTGCTCTCAAAGCCGCCGCCGAACTTTCTGCCAAATACATTAACGACCGCTTTATGCCCGACAAGGCCATCGACGTGATTGATGAGGCGGGGGCTTACCAACAATTGTTATCGCCCTCCAAGCGCAAGAAAACCATTGGCGTTGCGGACGTTGAAGCCGTAGTGGCGAAGATTGCCCGCATTCCACCGAAAAGTGTTTCCAGTTCCGATCGGGAACAACTGCGAGGATTGGGTGAGAAGCTTAAAATGGTGGTGTTCGGGCAAGACGAAGCCATCGACACCCTGGATGCAGCGATCAAATTAGCCCGCGCCGGTTTACGCGACGGTGAAAAGCCCATTGGCAGCTTCCTGTTTGCCGGACCCACTGGTGTGGGTAAAACCGAAGTTTCTCGACAGTTGGCCGAAGTGCTGGGCGTCGAATTACTGCGCTTTGATATGTCTGAATATATGGAGCGCCACACGGTCTCCCGTTTAATTGGCGCACCTCCCGGCTATGTGGGCTTCGATCAAGGCGGCTTACTGACTGACGCCGTAAGCAAGCATCCTCACTGCGTGATACTACTTGATGAAATCGAAAAAGCTCACGGCGATGTGTTTAATCTATTATTGCAGGTGATGGATCACGGCACGCTTACCGACAACAATGGCCGCAAAGCCGATTTTCGCAATGTCATTTTGGTGATGACCACCAATGCCGGTGCCGAACTTATGAGTCGCGCCTCGATTGGCTTTACCCAACAGGATCACTCCAGCGACGGCATAGAATCCATTAAAAAAATGTTTACTCCGGAATTCCGCAATCGCTTAGACGCGATTGTGCAATTTGGCTCTTTGCCCAAAGAGACCATCAAAATTGTGGTGGACAAGTTTTTGGTACAGCTGCAAGCGCAACTGGATGATAAAAAAGTTCATATCGATGTCGATGAGGAAGTGCGACAGTGGCTGGCTGATAACGGCTACGACGAAAAAATGGGCGCACGGCCCATGGCGCGCTTAATTCAGGACAAACTGAAAAAACCGCTGGCCGAAGAAGTATTGTTTGGCAAGCTTGCCAGTGGCGGAGACGTGCACGTGAGTCTAGCCGAAGGCGGTGAAGAGCTAGAATTTGATTTTGGCGAGGCCGATTAGGCGGGGGGAAGCCCAGGTGTAGGTACAGGCGCAGGCGTCAAAAGAATTAACGCGCTCGGTAAGTAATGCGTCCTTTGGATAAATCGTAGGGTGTTAATTCAACTTTGACTTGATCGCCGGTCAGGATGCGAATGTAGTTTTTACGCATTTTCCCAGAAATATGAGCAGTCACCACGTGACCGTTTTCCAGCTTAACGCGGAAGGTAGTGTTGGGCAGGGTGTCGATGACTTCCCCTTCCATTTCGATATGATCTTCTTTCGGCATAAACGCGTCAATTTCCACAGAGCTAAAGGCGGGGCGCATTGTGCCGCAAAGCCGCACTCTTGGCAAAGATTTCTGTCACAGTTTTTGAGGGTTGTAGGGGGCTGTAGGTGGAATGGCACTAATATTTACTGACTGGTGGGTTCCATCACCGAGCCGGCTAAGCTCAGCCCAGGCGCATCCACTGATCGTTGATAAACAATTCAGCGGGTTTGAATTTAATTTTATAGCTCATTTTGCTCGAGTCTCGAATCCAGAAGCCCAGATAGACGTAGTCGAGATTCCGCGCCAGCACCGCCTCAACCTGCTGCAAAATCGCAAAAGTGCCCAGGCTGCGGCGATCCTCAGCCGGGTCGAAGTAGGTATAAATAGCGGAAGCGCCCATGCGCAACCAGTCGATTACCGCACAACCCAGCAGCTCGCCATCTTTGCGAAACTCCATAAACGCGGTGGTGCCGTCCTGCCAGGGACGACCGATAAAATCTTCGTATTGACTGCGCGATGGCGGATGCATGTCGCCGTCCTGATGGCGCGCGCTGATGTAACGTTCGTAGAGCGGGTAGTGTTCCTCCTGGTCGATGGTGTCGACAATATCCACAGCGAGATCGGCATTGCGGTTTAGGCACTTGCGCTGTTGTCGGCTGGGCCGAAAATCGACGGCATCGATACGAATGGGAATGCAGGCTTTGCAACTGCCACAACGCGGGGTGTAGAGGTAGCGCCCGCTGCGCCGAAAGCCGAGATCCGACAGGTCGTTGTAGATATCTATATTGGCATCAACTTTAGGATCGACAAAGGCCGTAGTCGCTTGCCGATCGGGCAAATAGCTACACGCGTGCGGCTCGGTGAGGAACAGACGAATTTTAGCCAAGTCTGGGCTGATATCTCGTGTCATTGACCTACTTTATATTGCTGATCCTGCGGCGTCCACTACCTGGAAGCTGCCTGTTATGACGCTACGATCACCTAAAGCTCTCGGCCACCGTAGCGAAAACTACGGCGTCGGGCCAGCTTATATCTCGGTTTTGTTCGCGGTTGAGAATATCCAGAAAGGTGTCGCGGGAGATTTCGGTAGCGCCCAAAGTAGTGAGGTGGGGGTTGGGAATTTGACAGTCGATTAAACTAAACCCTGCCTGGTCGAGGGCTCTGGCCAGGTGAATCAAGGCTAATTTTGAGGTGTTGGGTGCGCGACTAAACATCGATTCGCCGCAAAACACGCCGCCAATGGCGAGGCCATAGAGGCCGCCCATAAGTTTTCCGTCTTGCCAACACTCTACTGAATGGGCGTAACCGGCGTTAAATAAACGACAGTAGGCGGTGATCATTTCCGGGACGATCCAGCTGTGGTTTTCTGGATGGTTAATATCAGAATCAAGATCAGCACGGGGGCCTGCACAGGCACGGACCACGTCTTCAAAGGCGCTATCAACGCGAATCTCATAATCGTCGCGGCGTAGGCTTTTGGCCATCGAGCGCGCGATATGAATAGTTTTCGGATAAACCACGGCCCTGGGATCGGGGCTCCACCAGAGAATAGGTTGCCCGGCCTCAAACCAGGGGAAGACCCCCTGGCGGTAGGCTTTGAGCAGGGTATCTACTTCAAGATTACCGCCCCCGGCCAACAAACCGTTGGGTTCCAGCGCCGCTGTGTTGGACGGCGGGAATACCGGGTGGATGGGGTCGAGTAGGGGCAGTTGCATAAGCTGGGGGTTAGATCCGGGCTTCAAATCCGCTCAGAATCAGGCGTCTTCATGCCCCTCAGGCAGGAGATCATCCAGGTACTTTTCCGCGTCCAGCGCGGCCATGCAACCGGTGCCCGCCGAGGTAATGGCCTGTCGGTAGACGTGATCACAAACGTCCCCTGCGGCGAACACGCCTGGTACGCTGGTCGCAGTCGCATTGCCCTCAAGGCCGCCATTAATGTTGATATAGCCGTTATTCATCGTCAATTGATCGGCAAAAATACCGGTATTGGGGCTGTGGCCGATGGCAATAAATACTCCGCTGACATCGAGTTCGACGTTTTCATCCGACACGGTATCGCGCAAACGCAAACCGTTAACGCCGGAGACGTCGCCCAGTACTTCGTCCAGCGTGTAATTCCACATCAAGGTGATGTTGCCATTTTCGGCGCGATCGAAAAGCTTCTGTTGTAGCATTTTTTCCGCGCGCAAGCTGTCGCGGCGATGAACCAGAACCACTTCAGAGCAGATATTGGATAGATACAAGGCTTCTTCCACCGCGGTATTGCCTCCACCGATAACCGCAACTTTCTGATCCCGGTAGAAGAAGCCATCGCAGGTGGCGCAGGCGCTCACGCCTTTACCCATATAGGCTTGCTCGGATGGTAAGCCCAAATACATCGCCGAAGCGCCGGTAGCAATCACCAGCGCATCGCAGGTGTATGAGTTGCTGCCCTGCAAACGAAACGGTCGCTGACTTAAATCGACGGACTCAATATGATCTATAATTACTTTAGTATCAAAGCGTTCTGCGTGTTTCTGCATACGTGACATTAATTCTGGACCCTGCACACCTTCGTGATCTCCAGGCCAGTTATCAACGTCGGTGGTGGTGGTGAGCTGGCCGCCTTGCTCAATACCGGTAATGACGACCGGAGCCAGATTGGCGCGGGCAGCGTAGACCGCAGCAGTCCAGCCAGCGGGGCCGGAACCCAAAATGATTAAGCGGTGATGTGGTACTTCGGACATAAAAGGTTATCTCGTTAACAGTCGGTTAGAACAACGTTATCCAAATAAGGGATACACGCCAAGGATAGAAAGGCCGCTATGATAATCAAAATACTGAATTGAAACTGGTGGAATTCGGTAAATCAGAGCGATTTTATAAATGATTTAGCTGTTAATACCGATTCCAGGCTCAGACTGAAGCGCGGGCAAGATGTCGCGCTCACTTAGGCGATAAAATCAAGGTGGTTTTATCAAACGGCACGGTCGAGATGCATTAGAATAGTGCCCTAGATAGAACTATCCAACTCATTATAAGGAAAACTCAGGTTTGGCTCGTTCCAAAAATGCTACCGGTAATGATGCAAGCAAGGATCTCCCGCCAAAGAAAGCGGGCAAGATCAAAATGACGCGTGCTCAACGTGAGAGTGCCGCCGCGGAAGCCGAAAACACCGGAGGGCGTGCCGCCGTCTTTTTACAGGAAGGGGCTTTCATCGGCTGGATATTAATTAGTATCTACCTGTTGCTGTCCTTCCTCACCTACAGCAAAGACGATGCGGGTTGGTCTCACACGGGTGTCGGCGACGACTACCAAAACCTGGCCGGGCCAATGGGCGCCTGGTTGGCAGATATCTTCTTCTCATTTTGTGGCTACCTGGCTTATTTATTTCCAGTGTTGCTATCGCTGCGGGCGTGGAGTGTGTTTCGCATCCGCAAGCTTACCCCTACGGGTTTTAGTTTCGATAAAGTCATTATGGTATTGCGCCTGGTGGGCCTGATCCTGGTGATGGTAGCGGCAACGGCTCTCGCCGAACTCCACTACGGCCCGGGGGCGGGAAACCTGCCGTTTGGCGTTGGCGGCATTTTGGGTACCGCGGTGGCCGAGGCGGCTATTTCTGCCTTTAGTTATATCGGTAGCACGCTGATTTTAATCGCTCTGTTTTTATTCGGCATCACCGTATTTACGGACTTGTCCTGGCTGGCATTGGCCGACGCGGTGGGCGGTAGGGCGCTGGTCTTAAACAATTACCTTCGCCTGAAGTATGTGAGCTGGCAAGATCGTAAAAAAGATGAAGAACTGGCGGTCGGGGCCCTGCAGGAACGCCGCGAAAAAGTCCGCGAAGACATTATCAGACAGCAAGTTAAAAAAGAACCCGTGATCGCGCCGACACCCAAAAAATCGGTCTTGAGTGTTCGTGTTGAGCGGGAAAAACAAGCCTCTATATTTGATGGCGAGCCGCTGGTGGGCGAATTACCTCCCATCAATTTGCTGGATGAGGCACCGACCGGCGATCGCGGTGGTTATTCCCGCGAGGCTCTGGAAAATTTATCGCGCAAACTGGAATTAAAATTACAGGATTTTGGCATCACTGCCGAGGTTGTCGAGGTCTTGCCGGGACCTGTGATTACCCGTTTTGAAATTCAACCGGCAGCCGGTGTTAAAGCCAGCCGCATTACCGGCCTCGCAAAAGATTTAGCGCGCTCGTTGGCGGTGGTGAGTGTGCGCGTGGTGGAGGTGATTCCGGGTAAGTCTGTGGTCGGTATTGAAATTCCCAACGATCAGCGCGAGATTGTGTATTTAAGCGACGTGTTGTCCTCGCAAACCTACGACGAGGCAAAGTCGCCTTTGAGCCTGGCCCTGGGCCACGATATTTCTGGCGAACCCATTGTCGCCGATCTGGCGAAAATGCCTCACTTGCTGGTTGCGGGTACCACCGGATCGGGTAAATCCGTCGGCATCAACGTGATGCTGTTGAGCTTGCTGTTTAAATCCTCTCCGGAGGAAGTTCGCCTGATTCTGGTTGATCCAAAGATGCTGGAGCTGTCGGTCTACGATGGTATTCCTCATCTGTTAACCCCGGTTATTACCGATATGAAAGATGCTGCCAGCGGCTTGCGCTGGTGTGTCGGCGAAATGGAACGGCGCTATAAATTGATGGCCGCGCTCGGGGTGAGAAATCTGGCCGGTTACAACCGCAAAGTTGAAGAAGCCAGAGCGGCAGGAGAACCCTTAATGGATCCGTTCTGGCAGCCGGAGCCAATCGCTTTTGGTTCGATCGATCTCGACGCGGAACCACCGCCGCCACAAACAGCTCCAGAGCTGGAAACTCTGCCGTTTATCGTAGTGGTGATCGATGAGTTTGCCGACATGATGATGATCGTCGGTAAAAAAGTGGAACAGTTAATTGCACGCATCGCACAAAAAGCGAGGGCGGCGGGCATTCACCTAATACTGGCAACACAACGTCCCTCGGTGGATGTGATTACTGGCTTGATCAAGGCCAATGTGCCAACGCGAATTGCCTTTCAGGTCTCGTCAAAAATTGATTCCCGCACCATTCTCGATCAGGGCGGCGCCGAACAATTACTCGGCCACGGCGACATGTTGTATTTGCCCTCGGGCAGTGGTGTGCCGGTGCGCGTTCACGGTGCCTTTGTGGATGACCACGAAGTACATAAGGTGGTGGCCGACTGGAAACGTCGCGGTGAACCTCGATACCTGGAAGAGATTACCGACGAAGCGACCACCGGTTCAATTCCAGTACCGGGTTACACCGGTCCAGAGGGCGATCAGAACGACGATAGCGAATCCGATGCCCTTTATGACGAGGCCGTAGAGTTTGTTCTACAGAGTCAGCGCGCGTCGATTTCATCGGTACAGCGTAAGTTACGTATTGGTTACAACCGGGCGGCACGCTTAATCGAGGCGATGGAAATTGCCGGTATCGTTAGCGAAATGGGTAGCAACGGCAACCGAGAAGTACTGGTGCCCAATCGGCGTCTGGAGTAGAGCTTTGAGCTGTAAAAAAATTCTTATTAAAGTACAAACGGATATCCTAAGTATCTTTAGCTTGGGTGTCTGTATATTGAGTGTCCGTGCATTGGGTGCTTGTGCATTACTGTTGATTCTG
This sequence comes from Porticoccaceae bacterium, assembly GCA_036961295.1. GTDB lineage: Bacteria > Pseudomonadota > Gammaproteobacteria > Pseudomonadales > Porticoccaceae > JAGPUQ01. Next base: position 784,210 of record JBALVX010000001.1, read on the forward strand.
CTGCCAACACACAGTATGGCCGAGCCATTACCTGCATCAGCACCAGCGCCAGTGCAGGTGCAATGCCTCGATGGCAGCGCTGAATTAAAAAACACCCTGGATAAAATGCAATCCCTAAGCACCGAGTTTCGCCAGTTGATGACCTCCGCCGACGGTCATCCACTTCAGGATATGAGTGGCGTGATGCACATATCCAAACCCGGGCGCATTCACTGGGCGACCGAAGCTCCCTTTGAACAGTTGGTGATCGCCGACGGCGAGAGCCTGTGGTTGTACGATCCCGATCTGGAACAGGTGACGGTGAAATCTCTGGAAGTAAACCTGACCAACTCGCCAGCGGCTTTATTGCTGGGTGATTCCGACAGCTTGGCTGAGACTTATAAAATCTGCCGTGAGATCGTAGAGAACACCACCCGTATCAGCTTGACACCTTTGCAAATCGAAAGTGTTTATACCGAAATAGTTCTGGCTTTTGTCGCCGAGACACCTACCGCGATTATTATGAACGACAGTCTTGGGCAGCGCACCGTTGTCACATTGATCGATGCCGTGATGAACCCGCAACTCGATACCGCGTTATTTGTGTTTGATCCCCCAGCCGGGATCGATATCTTCGAAGATCGTTGAGTCCGACAATGAGTGGATCTTTGTTCGAGCCGTCTTCTTTTAACAGCGCAGCTGGTGGCGATGATACTGAAGGACAAAGCTATCGGCCATTAGCGGATCGTATGCGCCCGCTAACTCTCGATGATTTTTCCGGCCAACAACATTTACTGGGGCAGGGCAGACCTTTACGGGAAGCCATCGTCGCCGGGCAATTGCATTCCATGGTGTTTTGGGGGCCGCCGGGGGTTGGTAAAACCACCCTGGCAAAAATTATTGCCCACGCTACGGATGCCCACTTTGAAACTATCTCCGCGGTGCTGGCCGGCGTAAAAGATATTCGCGCGGCCATTGCCCGTGCCGAACAAGAACGCAGCGTCAACGGGCGCGATACGATTTTATTTGTCGACGAAGTGCATCGCTTTAATAAAGCGCAGCAGGATGCTTTTCTACCCTTTGTGGAAAACGGCGTTATCGTGCTGATTGGCGCGACCACCGAAAATCCGTCCTTTGAGCTGAATAACGCTTTGTTATCCCGCAGCCGAGTCTATGTCTTAAAATCACTGGATGCCGATGCTATTAAACACGTGGCGACTCGCGCCTGTGCCGATCAACGGGGTTATGCTGGCAAGCTGCGTTTAAGCGATGACGCTTTAGATTTTCTTGCCGCCATTAGCGACGGCGATGCACGTCGAGCCCTCAACCTGGTGGAAATTGCTGCGGACTTAATAAGTCCCGAAGATTCGACGGATGGCAAGGAGAAAGAAAAGGGAAAAGGGAAGAAGAAGGAAATCCCCTGTATTGAACTCGATTTATTAAAAGAAATTGCGGTATCGGATACCCGACGTTTTGACAAAGGCGGGGAGTATTTTTACGACCAGATTTCTGCGCTACACAAAGCGGTACGTGGCTCTTCGCCCGATGCGGCGCTGTATTGGCTAGCTCGAATGCTCGACGGCGGTTGCGAGCCGCTGTACCTGGCCCGCCGTATGGTGCGGATGGCCAGCGAAGATATCGGCAATGCCGATCCACGCGCTTTACGTATTTGTCTCGATGCCTGGGAAACCCACCAGCGCCTGGGTAGCCCGGAAGGGGACTTGGTGCTGGCTCAAGCGGTGGTCTATCTGGCGATAGCGGCTAAAAGTAATGCGGTGTATAGCGCTTTTTCGCGGGCCCAGCAGGATGTGAAAAGTCAGTCTACGGAAGAAGTGCCCCTGCATCTGCGTAATGCGCCCACCAAGTTAATGAAAGAGCTCGACTACGGCGCTGAATATCGCTATGCCCACGACGAGCCCGATGCGTTTTCGGCCGGAGAGAATTATTTTCCCGAAGCATTAAAGGATAGCCAATATTATTTTCCGGTAGAGCGGGGTATGGAACAAAATATCGCTGAAAAACTACGTCGCCTGCGAGAATTAAACCAGGCAAGCAGCACTCAACGCTATACGGATAAATCTTACACAAAAAAATCTGACACAAACAAACCTTATACGAATAAAAAGGACACGCGATAATGCAATGGTTAGCGGTCGCCGCAGGCGGCGCATTAGGTGCACTCGGGCGCTACGGCCTTAACGGGCTGGTCTATCACTACAGTAGTTTGCGCTTCCCCTTAGGCACCTTGTTAGCCAATGTGATTGGCTCTGCCTTGATGGGCGTGATGTTTGTATTGATTATCGAGCGGGGCATACTACCCCCCATCTGGCGAGAATTTGCAATGATTGGGGTGCTGGGCGCATTCACCACGTTTTCTACCTTCTCGCTCGACACCCTTACCCTGTGGCACAATGGCCAGCCTTTAATGGCCGTGGGCTACGTGCTGGCAAACGTCACGCTGTGTTTACTGTTTACCCTGGCAACCATCGGGCTTACCCGAATGGTTTACTAGGTGGAAAGATTAAATTACAGGACTAAATTGAAAGCTTAACGTTACAACGTGAAAACTGAACCTCTCGCCTCAAACTCTTATTGACCCGCTCAGGAAACTGCCAAGCAATGTTAGATCCGAAACTCATCCGCTCCGATATTAATACGGTCGCGGCTGCCTTAACTAAACGTCACTACACTTTGGACATCGAGGCGCTTAATGCCCTCGAAGGCCAACGTAAATCTTTGCAGATCGAAACTGAAGCCCTGCAAGCCGAGCGTAATAGCCGCTCTAAAAATATTGGTAAGGCCAAAGCGGCGGGGGAAGATATCGCTCCTTTGTTGGCCGAGGTGGACGACCTCAAAAGTAAGCTCGAAAGCGCAGAGCAGCAACTTAACACCCTGCAAGCATCGCTAGACGAACTACTTCAGCAAATCCCTAACATTCCCGATGCTGAGGTTCCCGAAGGCGATAGCGAAGCCGATAATATTGAAATCCAACGCTGGGGTGAACCCAAATCTTTCGATTTTCCGATCAGGGATCACGTCGATATCGGCACCAGTATCGGTCAGCTAGATTTTGATGTCGCCGCCAAACTCACCGGTTCTCGTTTTGCGGTGATGCATGGCAAAATTGCCCAGCTGCATCGCGCTCTGATTCAATTTATGTTGAATGTTCACACCACAGAACACGGTTATCAGGAAGTTTACGTACCGTTTATCGTTAATAAAGACTCGCTGTTTGGCACGGGGCAATTGCCCAAATTTGAAGCAGACTTGTTTAAGCTCAATACCGATGCTGAAAAAAGCTCAGAGTTTTATTTGATTCCCACGGCCGAAGTACCAGTCACCAATATTTTCCGCGACGAAATTATTGATGCCGCACAAATGCCTCAACGCATGGTTTGTCACTCACCGTGTTTTCGTAGTGAAGCCGGTAGTTACGGGCGCGACACCCGAGGCATGATTCGCCAACATCAGTTTGAAAAGGTAGAGCTGGTGCAGTTTGTGCGCCCGGATGAATCCGACGCGGCACTCGAACAATTGCGCGGTCATGCTCAAACGATTTTAGAAAAATTAGAATTACCCTATCGTACAGTGATTCTCTGCGGTGGCGATCTCGGCTTTTCTGCAGTTAAAACCTATGATCTTGAAGTCTGGTTGCCATCTCAGGAAACCTATCGAGAAATTTCGTCGTGTAGTAATTTTCGCGATTTCCAGGCTCGACGCATGAAAGCCCGCTGGCGCAATCCCGATACCGGTAAACCGGAACTGCTGCATACCGTAAACGGTTCTGGTTTGGCAGTAGGCCGCACCTTAATTGCTATCCTGGAAAACTATCAACAAGCCGATGGCAGCATTCAAATCCCCAAGGTACTGCAAGCTTATATGAACGGCTGCGAGCGTATCGCTTAACAGGCATGGATACTCTACCGCTGTTCCATAATCTTCGTGGCGCTCGCTGCATTGTGGTGGGCGCGGGAGAAGTGGCCGCCAGAAAGTTAAACTTATTACTCAGTGCGAACGCTGCGGTAGAGGTCATCGCGCCGCAGAGTTGCGCCGCAATATCGCAATTGGCCGAAGCCGGGCGCATTACCTTACTGACCCGAGCCTATCAGCGTGATGATCTTACCGGTGCGTCTCTGGTTATCGCCGCCACCGATGATCCCGCTGTCAACAAACAAGTTTCAGAACACGCACGCGCGCAATTTACTCCGGTCAATGTCGTGGATAGCCCGGATTTATGTACGGTAATATTTCCATCCATTGTCGACCGCAGCCCGGTACAAATTGCTATCGGCACCAACGGCACCGCTCCGGTACTGGCACGTATGCTGCGAACTCAGTTGGAGGCGCTACTTCCCGGTGGCCTGGGTAATCTTGCGGATTTGGCCGGGCGCTTGCGTAAAAAAGTTAAAGATAATATTCCCGGGGAAAGCGAACGCAAAGCCTTTTGGGAAAAAGTATTTCAAGGGCCGGTTGCCGAATTAATGTACTCGGGTCGAAGCCAGGCCGCGGAAGATAGTTTTAATACTCTACTCACAGCAAGTGCCAATACTGAATTAAAAGGTGAAGTCTACTTAGTTGGTGGTGGGCCCGGTGATCCGGATCTACTCACGCTGCGAGCACTACGCCTGATGCAACAGGCCGATATTGTGCTTTATGACCGCTTAATTTCCGATGCTGTTCTCGACCGGGTACGCCGGGATTCCGAACGTATTTACGTCGGTAAAAAAGTCGGCGAGCACCCCATTACCCAGGAGAACATCAACGAGAAACTGGTGGAGTTTGCGCGGGCGGGTAAACGGGTATTGCGACTTAAGGGCGGTGACCCTTTTATTTTTGGTCGCGGCGGTGAAGAAATTGAACACCTTTCGGCTCACGGAATCAGCTTTCAGGTAGTACCGGGAGTGACCGCGGCATCTGGCTGCGCCAGTTACGCTGGTATTCCTTTAACCCACCGGGACTATGCGCAATCCGTGATCTTTCAAACCGGGCACCGTAAAGGTGACACCGTTGATCTCGATTGGGATATCCTGGTCAAGCCGAATCAAACCTTGGTTTTTTATATGCCTATCAATGGCTTAAAAGTTATTTGTGATAAGTTACAAGAGCATGGTCTAAGCGCCGAAATGCCTGCCGCCCTGGTGGAAAATGGTACCCGGCCCGAGCAGCGGGTATTTACCGGTAACCTGCAAACCCTGCCGGCCATTATTGAGCAACACGATATAAAAGCGCCCACTTTACTGATTGTCGGTGAAGTGGTGACCTTGAGAAATACCTTAAGTTGGTTCGGTGAGGAAGACAGTAATGGCTAAATATGACTACGACCTGTTTGTTATCGGCGCAGGTTCCGGCGGTGTACGCGCTGCGCGCATGTCGGCCCAATACGGTGGCCGGGTAGCGGTTGCAGAATATCAGGCGCTTGGCGGCACCTGTGTCAATGTGGGCTGCGTACCAAAAAAATTATTCGTTTATGCCGCCGAGTTTTCTCACGCCTTCAATGACTCCGCTGGTTTTGGCTGGCAAAACGGCACGGCTAATTTCCATTGGCCCACCTTACGCGATAATAAAAATCGCGAAATTGAACGCTTAAACGCTATTTATAAAAACTTACTCGAAACCCCAGGCGTAGATATTATCGAGGGCAGGGGAGTGATCGTTGATCCTCACACCGTTGCGGTTAATGGGCGTGAATATTCCTGCCGCGATATTCTGATTTGCACGGGCGGCTATCCCTATGTGCCCGAGTTCCCGGGTTCAGAGTATGTCATTAACTCTAACGATGCGTTTTTTCTCGATGAATTACCCAGTTCCATCGTGGTTGTCGGTGGCGGTTATATCGGTGTTGAATTCGCCGGTATTTTTAATGGTCTCGGTGTCGAAACCCACCTGCTTTACCGCGGTGATTTATTTTTAAAAGCCTTTGATCAGGATTTACGCACTCACCTTGCTGAAGAAATGACCAAGCAGGGCGTGCATTTGCATTTTAATGAAGATATTGAAGCTGTTAAAAAAACCTGGCAAGGTTTCGACCTGTCATTAAAAAGCGGGGATAGCTTGCAGACCGGCCTGGTGATGTACGCCACCGGCCGCAAACCCAATACCCACGATTTAGGTTTGGGAAACACCAAAGTGAGCTGCGATTCACGGGGCTACGTGCAGGTAAACGACGCTCTGCAAACCGCCGAACCCTCGATCTATGCACTGGGTGACGTGATAGGTCGAGTAGAGTTGACCCCGGTTGCTATTAAGGAAGGTATGGCGCTGGCGGGGAATTTATTTAAGGGTGAGTCCAATACCATCGACTACAATAATATTCCCACAGCGGTCTTTAGCCAGCCTAATTTAGGCACCGTGGGTTTAACCGAAGCGGAAGCCAGGGCAAGCTACGACGACATTCAAATTTATCGATCTGAGTTTCGCCCGATGAAAGCCACTCTTAGCGGTGGCAGTGAGCGCGCCTTAATGAAATTAATTGTTGATGCTTCCACAGACAAAGTTATCGGCTGTCATATGCTGGGCGATGGCGCGGGAGAAATTATTCAGGGTTTAGCAGTGGCGATTAAATGTGGCGCCACCAAGGCAGATTTTGACGCTACCGTCGGTATTCATCCAACTTCGGCAGAAGAATTCGTTACCATGAGATAGCCTATATGGTAAAAAAAATTAAATGATCTAAAAGGATTAAAGCTGAGTTTTTAGTAAAATATCAGGAGATATCATGACACTTTCAGATGTTAGCAGTCTAGGCGAAATTATAGGTGCGCTTGCGGTTGTAATATCACTGTTCTATGTTGCGTATCAGCTCCGTCAAAGCACCAAGGCAGTAGAGTCCGCAACGGCGCAATCTGTCCATGAAAACTATGCTGCGTGGTATCACCTGCTGGCGAGTGACGCTGACATTTCGCGAATTGCGACGAATGGTTTGCGAGACTATATGTCCTTGTCTGAAGTTGAGAAAGGGCGGTTTGTAGCAATTTTTATGGCGTTTCTTTCATACTCTCAAAATGCTTTCTTTAAATGGCGAGAAGGCGCACTTCCGGCTAAGCTCTGGGTGGGATGGGAGCTTCTTATGGTGAACCTTGTATCATCGCGGGGTGGGCAAGTTTTTTGGGAAGAACGAAAATATTTGTTTGGCAAAGAGTTTTGTAGCCATGTTGAAAACGATATTATGAAGCGAGAACCACACCCAAACGCAAAACCGATGGGTGCTTTTTCTCTCACTGAGGAAAAATAGGGTGTCGAAATATAGTTTGGCATCACAAGCTCCCGTGTAAAAAATAGAGAAGCTCTGGCCAGAGGAAATCAGGCACGTCGAATGCGGAGTGCTCCGGTTGTTTGTACGAGAATAGGGCATAAAAAAGGCCGCAGACTGCGGCCTTTTTTATGATGAGCTAGATACTACTTATAAAGAATAACACCACGAATGTTTTTGCCTTCAACCATATCGTCAAAGCCTTCCTTAACTTCGTCAATAGTGTAGGTGCGGGACTGCATGCGATCGAGATCTAGCTGTCCGGTCTCATAGAAACCCAGCAATTTCTCGAAATCAACTTTGGCATTGGTGCTGCCATATAGGCAACCACAAACCTTTTTGGAGGCCAGTGGCATTTCCAGGGCGCTGAACTTGTATTCCTCTGTCGGGCTGCCAGCACCGACCATACAGCAGGTACCACCACGGCGAGTAGCCGCATACGCCTGGGCAGCAACCGCAGGAATACCAATCACTTCAAACGCGTAATCTACGCCGATATCGTTGGTGATTTCCATGATTTGAGCAACAGGATCCTTGCTTGCGTTTATCGTGTGGGTCGCACCAAAATCTTTCGCCGCTTCAAGCTTTGCGTCGTTCAAATCAACCGCGATAATGGGGTTAGCACCGGCAATCTTCGCGCCTTGCAGGGCTGAGAGACCAACACCGCCGCAACCAAATACAGCCGCACTGCTACCAGGTTTTACTTTGGCGGTGTTCAGCGCTGCACCCGCACCGGTCATTACGCCGCAACCGACTAAGGCTGCTGCTTCCAGGTTATGCCGCTTATCGATACGAACGACGCACATAGAAGGGCAGACAATTTGTTCGGCCATATTACCCAACGCCGCAAAAGCGCCGATGTGCTCGCCGTTCAATTTAACGCGGCTGGTGCCATCTGGCTGCATGCCACTGAAGAGATCAGTAGCCGTACATAACCAGGGCTCCTGATGCAGGCAGAAGTAACACTCGCCACACATGGGGATAAACGAGGTGATCACGTGATCACCGACTTGTACGTTAGTTACATTCGAGCCGACTTCTTCAACGACGCCAGCGCCTTCGTGGCCAAGCACCATAGGCAGAGGCATAGGTAACTTGCCGTTAATGACAGACAGATCAGACATGCACAGGCCAGTGGCTGTCATGCGAACTCGCACATCATTTTCTTTTGGTGGATCGAGCTCAATTTCCTGAACGGAATATTCGTTGAGTGCGGTTAGTACTACAGCTTTTACTTTCATTGGCGTCCTCATGACGTGTCGGTAGGTAAATAGTGGTAACAACTCAGTTAAGTTGTCATTAGTTAACAAAGCGCGCAAATAATACACGGTCTGGGCCGTATGTATAAGCCGCAGATATAAACCTAATCGCTTTTAACTTGTCCTATCTGACTGATCGTTTTCAGATCACCCTTATATTATGGTGCGCATAATGTATATTATGTTAAATTGAAGAGATGACCAACTGTGGCAATACTTCCTAAGTAGCGAGCCATCAGCCATACTCACCTTATCGAATGAATGATGTAGAGAACCCCCCTATTCATGAAGACTTTATTACGATCTACGATCGCCGCTTTCGCCCTTAGTTGCTATATAGCCTCCTCAAGCGCGTCACTCACGCCTTTGGAGCCCCTAAAAGAACACTCGAAGGGAATTCGGGAGATCATTAAGGTACTAGACAAGCGTCACTACCGGGATGTTGATGTGGACGATAGTTTTTCTTCCTTGCTTCTGGAGAGCTACCTGGAGCAACTCGATCCGACAAAAACCTATTTTCTGGCTAGTGATATCAGCGAGTTCCAGGTATGGAAAACAAGTCTGGATGACGAGCTAAAGGCTGGGGACCTCGATCATGTTTTCGCCATTTACAATCGTTTTCGAACCCGTATAAGCGAGCGGCTGGCGGCCAATATTACTCTGCTCGAAAGTGATTATAGTTTTGATTTTACTATAGAAGAAACCCTGCCCCTGGATCCAGATGTTCGCCAATGGCCGGCAACTAAACTACAAGCCGATGATTTTTGGCGCAAACGGGTTAAGGATAGCCTGTTGCGTTTACTGCTTTCCGATAAGGAAGTCGAAGCAGCCCGCGAATTACTCATTAAGCGTTACAAAAACCAGCAATCTCTGATCTCTCAGCAGTCGGCGGACGATAGCTTCGAGCTTTACGCAAATGCTGTGGCGGGTATTTACGATCCCCACACCTCCTATCTATCTCCACGTACTCTGGAGAACTTCCAGATCAGTATGTCACTATCACTCGAAGGTATCGGCGCGGTGCTACAGCGAGAGGATGAGCTTACCAAGGTGGTTAGTGTGGTTCCCGGCGGACCCGCAGACAAGCAAGGCAGCCTGGCCCCCGGCGATAAAATTATTAGCGTCGCTCAAGATGACGACGGTGAAACGGTTGATGTCATCGGTTGGCGTCTCGATGATGTGGTCGAGTTGATTCGCGGCAAAAAAGGTACCGAGGTACGGCTTGGCGTTATGTCAGGTAAAACCGAAGTAAGCGACGAGACCCAGGAAATATCAATTATTCGTGACAAGGTAAAACTTGAAGGTCAGGCCGCTAAAAAACAGGTGATCACCCTACCCGGCTCGAGTAAGAATGGCGGTGAAGAAGTTCGCGTAGGCGTCATCACCCTGCCCGCCTTTTATATGGATTTCGAAGCGTACAGACGCGGCGATGAAAACTATAAAAGTACCACGCGAGATGTGTTCAAACTGCTCAACGAGCTCCGCGAGGAAGAAGTGAATGGCGTCATCCTCGACCTGCGTAATAACGGTGGTGGTTCGCTGTACGAAGCTACGGCGCTTACTGATCTATTTATTGATCCTGGTCCTGTGGTGCAAATCAAACACGCCAGTCAGCGAGTGTCGCGTGATCAGGTAGCCCGCCAGAGCGCCATGTACAACGGCCCTCTACTGGTACTTATTAATCGACTTAGCGCCTCTGCGTCGGAAATTTTTGCCGGTGTTATCCAGGATTATGGCCGAGGCTTGGTGGTCGGTTCCCAAAGTTTTGGTAAAGGTACTGTGCAGGTACTAACACCTCTTGATAGCGGGCAGCTTAAATTAACCGAATCAAAATTTTATCGAGTATCTGGTGAAAGTACTCAGCATCGTGGAGTGGTTCCGGATATAAGTTTCCCGTCCCTTTACGACGTTGAGGAAATTGGTGAGAGCAGCCAGGATTTCGCCCTGCCCTGGGACCACATTCACGCCGCCCCGCATTTACGTTACGACGCCGTTTCGCCCTTACTTGCCGACCTTGAACAGCGCCATCAATCAAGGGTTACTACGGATTTTGATTGGGGTTTAATGTTGGAAGAGCTGGAGTTAATAGAAAAGAATCGGGCTATAAAAGAAATCTCCCTTAACCGAGAGCAGCGTATCTTACTGAAGAGCGAACGCGAAAATACCTTAATGACCCTAGCCAATAAACGCCGCTCGGCTAAAGGTGAAACGACTTACGACACTGTTGAAGCCTGGCGAGAAGCCGCTGAAAAGGGCGAGGAAGAAAGTGCTGAGAACAAGACCGATGACGATGCGGAGTTTGATCCCGCCAGCGATCCGCAACTTAAGGAGTCGAGTTATATTTTGCTTGATTACATTACCTTAGCTCGAGAATTTAATTGGAACCGGCAGATTGCTGCTCGTATCAAGGCAGAGATAAAATAAAGGGTTGTTCAGTTTAATCAATGAATTAGGAGAATTTCCTGCCGAAGTGAGAAAAATAAGGCTTTTTTGTCAACCAAATACGACTTGATGCGTTTTACCTAGTACGGAAGCTTAAAACCGAGGTAAAACCCATGAAAAAGCTCTTATTACCAGCCCTTGTTAGCCTTTCCCTTGCGGGTTCTATGATGTTCGCTACGCCCGCCTTAGCCGAAAGAGATCGACACGACCGTGTCGAGCGCGGAGAACATCGTGATCGGCATGCTGATCGCCGTCAGACACGTAATCATCGTGATATAGATCGTCGTTTTGATCGCGGTAATCGTCATAGTAACAAGCATTATTACAACTCTCATCGCCCTGCCCATTCTTACCGATCGGGCCGTCATTATCAGAAGCACTACTACAACCGGCAAAATGATCGTTACTATCGTCGGCATAATGATCATCATAGACACGGCGGTGATGTCATTAGATTGATTGGCGGCGCTATTCTTCTCGATCAGCTGATACGGCATCACTAGGACTAAAGGCAAATCGTGATTGATTTAACAATTCCACAAGCATCCCCGGCGCAATTCAGCATTGCCGGGGCAATGTTTCCGATCCGGAACAGGAAGCCAGGCTCCCTGCTCCGGATTTTTGACGAAGTCCCGAAGCGCCGCAGCTACAACTCAAGTGTTTGGAACCATGCCCGGCTATAATTCTGATTGTCGTATCGATGCAGCGGGTTCAGAGGTAACTCATTTAGTCGTTATGGAAAAATTTCTTGCTTCGATTGAAAAACGCGGATACGCGGTCGCCTATGCCACACTACGCCATCGTGAAGATGCCCTCGATGCTGTTCAGGACACCATGCTACAGCTGGTACGGCATTATCGCGACAAAACTGAAGAAGAGTGGACACCCTTGTTCTATCGTATTCTTCACAATAAAATTAACGACACTTTCCGCAAACGAAAACTAAGCGGCTCTTTATTTGGCTGGTTGCCACAGCGGCGTAGAAACGAAGACGATGACAGTAGCGAGAGCAATGACGAGTCTTTCGATAATATCCCCTCCCCTCATAGCAGTACGCCCGAAGCAAGTGTGGAGCAAGGCCGGCAAGCCGACGCTTTACAGAACGCTGTGGCACAGTTACCCAGACGTCAACGAGAAGCTTTTGTACTGCGATGCTGGGAAGGTTTTTCTACTATTGAAACGGCTAACTCAATGGGCTGCAGCGAAGGCAGCGTAAAAACTCATTATTCGCGCGCGTTGGAGCGTTTGCGAACTTTATTGAAGGAGTATCAGTTATGAAACCCGACAAGCAGCGCTTAACTGAAGAACAACTAGCTACGGCATTACACAGTTTAGAAAACAATCTTGATTCGGCAACGGTACGAGAGCTTGCCGAACGTCGACAGATCGCATTAGATGCCGCTTCAACACCACTGTGGCAACGTTGGATCCTGCCGTCTGGGGTCGCGTTTGCTTCGGCTTTGCTGCTGGCGATATTTTTATCCCCGTTAATGTCGTCGATTTCGGGCTTTAATGAGGATGTCACAAGCACACAATTATCTGAAAATATTGAGTTGTATGAAGATTTGGAATTTTATTCGTGGCTTGCTAATGCTGAACTCAACGAGCACGGCTAAATAGGCTGATTAATAGGTACAGTTAAATGAACAGACAGCAATTAAATCATCATCGTTCCCCACCGGGCCCTCGTTACGAGCGTCGGCAGAAAGTTGAGATCGTCGGGCGAAACTATAACCCGGCATTTCTCTACCTGAGTTTCGCGCTACTGTTATTGCTTATTACCTATGCTCCTCGTGCTGCTGCGTATTCACCCGTCAGCGATAGTGCCTCTTATCAAAGCAATACCGCTTACCTGCTGGCCGGAAATGATCGTAGTAATGATGAGGGCTATGGCCAAGGTAAGAGTCGCGACGGTAAGAAAAATAGAAAGGAGCGTTGGGAGCAGTTAACGCCAGAGCGGCAGGAACGGATTAAGCAACGTCGAGAACGTTTTGAAAAGCTGCCCCCTGAAGAGAAAAAGCGTGTCAAACAAGCTCGCGAACGCTTTCGAAAAATGCCAGCCGAGGAACGCAAAGCACTGCGCGAAAAATGGAAAACCCTGTCCCCCGAAGAAAAGCGTCAAATGCGGCGGCAGCAACAAAAGTAGAAAATAGAACAATAAAACCGGCCTGAGCTACTACAAGTCATGCTCAGAATGTTAATCCTCCACCATTCTGCCCCATCCCGCGCTACTGTTGACTTCTCGTTCCGTATATAAACAGTTATAATATCGCTCCCGTCTTTGATCAAAACCGATTAAATCATTGAATTCAGTGCTCAGGATTAAGTGCACTAAATTAATACCGCTAGATAAAGCCAGGAGTACAAACTTAATGAATAGCAATAATCCTCGCCCGACCGGGGGCCGAGTGTTTTCTGTCGTCTCTCAACTGAGCAAACAGTTATCTGTAGCCGCTAAATCCGGCCTCAAGTTACTTGCCAGCGTAACCCTGTTCAGCCTGGCAGCAGGAGCCAGCGCTAGTGGCCTTAACCTCGAGGGTCTTGGCATTCGGGCCGTTGGTATGGGTGGTGCCTTTATTAGTGTGGCGGACGATGCCTCGGCTATTTATTGGAACCCAGCGGGACTAAGCCAGTTGCGTGGTTCTGGATTTTCTTTCGGGGTATATTCAATGACACCCCATATTAGTGATCGAGATGGAGCCAGCAATAACAGTGCTCTGGACGGCTCGTTCGACCCCAATAAAGGCGATGCATTTCCGGCATTTGTGGCGACCGAGCCAAGCAATTTTGACGACCACGAAGAAGACTGGCTGAGCGCGGCGACCATGCCCGCCTTTGTCTATTTCAAAAATTTTGGCCGCTACACTATCGCCGGCGGGGTCTACGGAGTGGGCGGCGCCTACTCTACCTACGACGATTCAATTTATGACCCCAGCAATAATGCCAAAATTGAAGCGGATGTTTTTGCGCTGCTTGGGCTTATGGCGTTTAACACCTCTGTTGGTTATCAGGTGACAGAGAAGTTGAGTGTCGGTGTCGGTGTCGATGTGCTGTACAGCCTGTTTCGAGTTGATCTCGACAAAGATTACCTTGACCAAACCGGAGAGCCAGGCAGCTACGAATATAAGGCTAAGGTACGGGAATGGGGTATTGGTCTTCAAGGTAATCTGGGTGTGCTGTATCACTTTAATGAGAAATTTAGTGTTGGCCTGGACTATAAAACGGGTAGTAGCTTTGATCTTGAAGGTGAGACGCGAGTTAAGCTACGCGGTACTGGTGCGCCCTTTCAAGCCGATGAAAAATCTGACAGTCGATCCGAATTTAAATATGCCCCGTCTCTAGGTATCGGGTTTTCGTATCGCCCTAACTCGGATTTATTATTTGCCGTGGACGTAGTCGGCACGGACTGGAGAGATTTTAAATGGATGGGATCGACCGCAGTCTACGACACGCCGGGGACTTTATTACAGAATCAGGATGGCGACCCTAAATGGGAGCTCGCCTATACCTATCGCGCCGGTGTTGAATGGCGCTATACCGATCATGTAACCCTACGTGCCGGCTATATGCAGGAAGATTCGGGCGTACCTTCTGACTTTGAAAATGTCACGACAACAACAATAGGGGATATTCGTATTTTCAACATCGGCGCCGGTGTGATGTACGACAAATGGAAAGTGGATTATCTGATAGGTGTGATGTGGGGAGACAACGGTGGTGGCGTTGAACATTTTTGTACCGATGTCGGTATCCAGTTCTCTCGAATGTTCTAAATTCAGAATCAATAAACAATAAACAAGTGACATAAAAAAACCGGCAATTAAGCCGGTTTTTTTATGTTCTGATTTTATATGCTAATCACGCCCCTGAAAAACAACCTACAAAGCAGCTTCCAGTTCCGGTAAAGCCTTAAACAAATCAGCGACTAAGCCGTAATCCGCCACCTGAAAGATCGGCGCGTCTTCGTCTTTGTTGATTGCCACAATAACCTTGGAGTCCTTCATTCCAGCCAAATGCTGGATAGCACCAGAAATACCGACGGCAATGTACAAATCGGGAGCAACGATTTTACCGGTTTGACCCACCTGCATATCGTTGGCAACAAAACCAGCGTCAACCGCAGCGCGCGAGGCACCTACCGCCGCACCGAGCTTGTCGGCTATGCGATACAGCATGTCGAAGTTCTCACCGTTTTGCATACCACGGCCACCGGATACAATAATGTCCGCAGCGGTAAGCTCGGGGCGATCTGACACCGCAACTTCTTCGCCTTTAAATTCAGAAACACCGGCATCGTGAACCGCATCGATTGCCTCGATGGTGGCACTACCACCCTCTTCCGCAACTGCGTCAAAAGAAGTGGCGCGTACGGTGAGTACTTTAATAGCATCAGTGCTCTGTACGGTGGCAATCACGTTACCAGCATAAATGGGACGCTGAAAAGTGTCGGCGCTTTCAACGCTGGAAATCTCAGAGATAGCTTGCACGTCTAATAATGCCGCAGCTCTAGGTATTATGTTTTTGCCCGTAGTAGTTGCCGCTGCGAGGATATGGCTGTAATTTTTGCCAATGTCAGCAATTAACAGACCCATGTTTTCGGCCAGTTGATGGGCATATGCCGCGTTGTCCGCGACTAATACCTTGCTAACACCTTCAGCTTTAGCTGCCGCGTCTGCAGCAGCGCCACAGTTTGCGCCCGCTACCAACACTTCGATATCGCCACCAATGGCTTTTGCCGCAGCAATGGTGCTGAGTGTCGCGCCTTTGAGGGTATCGTTGTCGTGTTCCGCAATAACTAGAATACTCATACGATCACCTTCGCTTCATTTTTAAGTTTGTCGACCAACTGAGCTACGTCTTCCACCTTAATACCAGCCTTACGCTCTGCAGGTGGCTCGGCTTTAAGTAGCTTGGTTCTCGGAGTGACATCAACGCCCAACTCTTCGGTGGTGAGGACATCAATGGGTTTTTTCTTGGCCTTCATAATATTCGGCAACGAGGCATAACGCGGCTCGTTAAGGCGCAGATCCGTAGTGACGATCGCAGGTAGTTTCAGTTCCAGGGTTTGCAAACCGCCGTCCACTTCGCGAATCACGCTGGCGTTTGCGCCATCGAAGGTAATTTCAGAGGCAAAAGTGGCCTGGGCATAGCCCGTGAGCGCACCCAGCATTTGTCCAGTTTGGTTGTTATCACCGTCAATGGCCTGCTTACCCAGCAACACCATATCGGGGCTTTCTTTGTCGCAAATTTGCTTTAGGCATTTAGCAATCGCCAGGGGCTCCATGGCCACATCGGTTTCGATCAAAATTCCGCGATCGGCACCCAGCGCCAGCGACGTACGAATTTGTTCCTGTGCTACTTTCGGGCCTATAGAGATCGCGATCACCTCGGTAGCGACGCCTTTTTCTTTCAGGCGTACCGCTTCTTCGACGGCAATTTCACAAAAGGGGTTGATGGCCATTTTCACGTTAGTTAAATCTGGGCCGCTTTGATCAGATTTAGCTCTGACCTTAACGTTGTAGTCAGCAACGCGTTTAACCGCAACAAGTATCTTCATGGATTACCCTTGCCAATTGATTGATAGAATCGTGGGAGGTGGTGTGTGGCAAACTTTGCCATCAGCACCCTATTTCGGGGGCGCTATAATGCCGGGGAAGCGTTGATAAATCAAATAAAAATGCCATTTCAGCACCAAAATACACGCTTGTTATTGTCGACCCCCGAGTCAGTTGCCTGAGCTTTAAGCGCTTTAATCTAAGTTGCTACGGGTTTATAGCCTTCGCCTGAGCAAAAGTATAAAATTGCGCCCAGTTTTACTACAAGCAGCCCACGCGACACCCGCGACGGCAAACTAACACCCTAAGTAAATCCAGTCCAACTGAGGAGTCTAATCCAGTGGCAAGAGAATCTATGGAATACGATGTCGTCATCGTCGGCGCGGGCCCTTCAGGCCTCGCGGCAGCCTGTCGCCTACGTCAACTTAACTCGGAAATCAGCGTTTGTGTCGTCGAGAAAGGCTCCGAGGTGGGCGCGCACATTCTTTCCGGTGCGGTTCTCGAACCCCGAGCGCTCGAAGAATTGTTTCCCGACTGGAAAGAACGCGGCGCACCGCTGAACACCAAGGTGACAGAAGATAATATCTACGTGATGCGCAACGCTAGCAAAGCCATCAAGGTACCGTCGCTGTTCGCCCCTAAAACCATGCACAATCACGGCAATTACATCGTGAGCCTGGGTAACGTGTGTCGGTGGTTAAGCGAACAGGCCGAAGCTCTGGGCGTAGAAATCTTTCCCGGCTTTGCCGCAGCCGAGGTGATCTACAACGACAACGGTAGCGTTAAAGGCATTGCTACCGGCGATATGGGCATCGGTTTAAACGGCGAACACAAAGACAGTTACATGGAAGGCATGGAGCTCCACGGCAAGTACACCTTGTTCGCCGAGGGCTGTCGCGGGCATTTAGGTAAGGAGCTGATTGCTAAGTTTGATCTTGCAAAAGACAAAGACCCTCAGCATTATGGCTTGGGAATCAAAGAACTATGGAAGATTCCTGAGGAACAACATAAAGAAGGCCTGGTGGTGCATAGCGCCGGCTGGCCACTCGATGAAAGCAAATCCGCCGGAGGCAGCTTTCTCTATCACATCGAAGATAACCAGGTGGCCGTGGGTTTAATCGTAGACCTGTCCTACTCTAACCCCCACGTTAGCCCCTACGATGAGTTTCAGCGCTACAAGCACCACCCTGTGGTGAGTCAGTACCTGGAAGGTGGAGAGCGCATTTCCTACGGCGCGCGCGCCATTGTTAAGGGTGGATTGCAATCATTGCCCAAGATGAGCTTCCCCGGTGGCTTACTGATCGGGGACGATGCAGGCACTCTCAATTTCGCGAAAATTAAAGGCTCTCACACCGCGATGAAATCGGGCATGGTTGCCGCTGAAGTGTTGGTCGAAGCGCTGGGCAACGGTCACGCAAATGACGAGTTAGACGACTACGCAGAAGCTTACCAGGCCTCCTGGGCCTACAAAGAACTGCATATGCAACGCAATTTTGGCCCGGCTCAGCACAAGTGGGGCAATATTATCGGCTCCGCTTTTGCCTTTATCGACATCAATATTTTCAACGGCCTGCTGCCCTTCACACTGCGCGACAAGAAACCCGACCACGCGCAAATGCTGCCAGCGAAAGATTGCAAAACAATCGACTACCCCAAACCGGATGGCGTACTAAGCTTTGATAAGCCCTCCTCCGTATTTCTCTCCAATACCAATCATGAGGAAGATCAGCCCTGCCACTTAACCTTAAGGGATGCGGATATACCGCTGCGGCACAACCTACCCTTGTTTGACGAACCCGCGCAGCGCTACTGCCCGGCTGGAGTGTACGAGGTTCTTGAAGACGCTAACGGCGACAAGGTATTCCAGATCAACGGCCAGAACTGTGTTCACTGTAAAACTTGTGACATTAAAGACCCCACGCAAAACATTCTTTGGGTGGTGCCTGAAGGCGGTGGCGGACCGAATTATCCGAATATGTAGCTTTCCCGTCGTTACTCGACAAAAATAAAAGCCGCTCTTTATGAGCGGTTTTTTTAATAACTATCTTATTAATCGAGTATTAAATTTTATCGCTACTGAATAGTAACCCGAGCTTAGAGTTTTAATTGTCGGGCTGCCAGATCCCGCATAATCTCTTCTGAGCCACCACCAATGGCGTAAACTCGAACATCTCGATAAATCCGTTCGACTTTATTGCCCCGAATAAAACCGGCGCCGCCCAGTATTTGTACCGCTTCCCGCGCACAGTATTCGAGTGTTTCGGTCGCCTGAACTTTTAGCAAGCTTAGCTCTACGATAGGTGTCTGCCCCTGTTGCATTTGCCACGCGGTTTGTTCGGTCAGAGCCTGAGTCGCCAAAATGCGTTTAGTCATCTCTGCTATTTTATGCCGAATAACCTGATGATCCATTAGGCGTTTGCCAAAGGTTTTTCTCTCTCTGGCCCAGGCTACTGCGTCGTCCATGCATACCATAGCCAGCGCGTTTGCCGTCGCAATAATGCCAAGCCGTTCCATGTTGAAGTTAACCATAATGCCGGAAAACCCTTTGTTTTCCTCACCAATTAAATTGCTAAGGGGTACTTTGCAGTCGTCAAAATATAAGGCTGCCGTATCTGAGGCCCACCACCCCATTTTTTTTAGTGGTGTTTGCGTAAAACCAGGGAAATCTTTTTCGATTAGCAGTAACGAAATACCCTTAGCCCCTTCGCCACCCGTGCGCACGGCCACGGTGTAATAGTCAGCGCGCATACCACTGGTAATAAACATTTTAGAACCATTTACAATATAGTGATCGCCCTCTCGCCGAGCTATCGTGCACAAATTTGCTACATCGGAGCCTCCTGAAGGCTCGGTAATAGCCAGAGCCGCTATCTTTTCACCGGCGATAACCGGGGGAATGACTCGTTCCTTAATGTCATCGTTCGCCAGCGCCAGAATAGGCGGCAAGCCAATGCTGTGACTGTTGAGACTGGCATACAGGCCCCCGCCGCCCGCTCTACCTTGCTCCATAGCCGTCACTACCGCGAAGAAAGGATCACCTACCGGTATGCCGCCGTACTGCTCGGGATAACCCATTTGGAGTAAGCCAATACTGGCTGCCTTTTTGTAAACATCTTTGGGGAAGGTACCCGCCTCTTCCCATTCATCCACAAAGGGTGCTATTTCGGCATCAATAAAACGACGTAAAGTGTTGCGCCAGGCCTGGTGATCTTCGTTGTAATAGAGCGGGGATAAGGGCTGGTTAAACCATGAATCAAATTCTGATAACGCCAAGATAATCTCTTTTAAGCAGGTTTACGTGGGATTTCAAGAGTCAGACTAGCCGGAACTCTCGGGCCTTCGTGGGTTGAAATGGTTAATGAAATATCCACCAAAGCGCGCCCTGCTTCGTCTTCGTAGCATTTTTCTACCTGCCCCTCCCCAGACATGGTATCCCCGGAATAAATCGATGCACGCATCTGCATTTTACGCTGGCGAATAAAAGCGTGCGGCCCCGCCCAGTCGGTAGCAAGACGGTCAATAAAACCTTCGATAGCCATGGTGTTGAGATAAATATCTCGCTGTCCCTGACCGCGCGCGTATTCCGGGTTGTGGTGTCCGGGGAAGTAATCTTGCGTGGCGGCGGCGTCTAAAATTACTTTTTCAAAGGGCACATGCATAGAAGTTTTACTTAGCTTGTCGCCTTCGCTGATATCGTCCCAGTACTTAGATGAATAATTTAGTGTCATGTCATTCTCGAATAAGTTGTTAGCTGATAGCTGTTAATTAATAACCATGGAGAACAGCCCTTAGGCGTGGACCTTGTAACGAAAAAGGTTATTGGTTTGCACCGCCACCAGTTCATTTTTTTGATTTTTAAATTCAGCTTCCGTAGTTAAAAAGTGGCCGACGCCCAGGCGGGTCTCTTTTTCTTCGGAGATTTGAATCAGCTTATCTTGCACAGAGACCCGGTCGCCCAAAAACAGCTGGCGATGGAATTCCGTGGTGGTTGCGGTGTTAATGATGGTATCGCCGGGCAAGGGCACTCTCAGCGCAATAAAATAGGGCTTAAGTTCTTTTTCCGGGTGCCATTGCAGGGGCATACACCAGGCAAGCAATAAACCCGGCGGTGCAATAATGCCGCCCCACTGCTTGTCGGCGTAGTCTTTATCCCAGTAACTGGGATTGCCATCTTCGGTTAAAGAGCAATACACTTTTATCATTTCCCAGGTGACGGAAAACTCGGCAATCGTGCAATCGCCCTGCTTGCCAAGTAGTTTCAAGGCGTCCTGGTAAGTACCAAAGGTCAGCGGGAAGGGATCTTTCATTTGGGCTTTTGCCCCAGACTTAGCCATGAATAACGTTTCCTTTAAATGACTGTTAACAATTCGTAAATAAACATCTGTTAATTATCTGGTTGAAACTGCGGTATTTTCATCTCGCCTCGGCTTTCAAATGTCACGCTTACCGGCATATCGACAAGCACGCTTTGTGGATCACAATTGATCACGTTACTCATCATATGCGGTCCTTCTTGCAGCGCGATAATGGCCAGCACATAGGGCACGTCATTTTTGTAAGACGGAAATGGCGCCTGGTGAACCACCGAAAAGCTATATACCTTGCCCTTGCCGCTGGCCTTATACCAGCTCAAATTTTGGCTAAAGCACTTGGGACACCAGACTCGCGGATAAAAGAATATTTCACTGCAATCCTCGCACTGAGGTAGCACAAAATGTTCTTCCGTAGCACTTTGCCAATAGTGTTCGGCCCCCGGCGTCATTTTAGGTTGCGGCTTTTGAGGCAGTACCGATTCGTTCATAGTCTTAGCTCTTAATTGGTTACTGATTACCGGTTAATGGATATAAGCGATTTACCGACGCTGTTTACTGAGGAGTCATTTCCCCAAAATAAGCGTGCTGTGCTCGCTCATCATGCCGCCATAGGAATGCACAATGCCGATGTCGTTGCGCTCAAGCTGTCGTTCACCGGCGATACCCATAATTTGGCGCGCGCCTTCGACAATCATCGACATACCGGAGGCATCCCCGGTATGTCCGAAGGACAGCAAGCCGCCGTAGGTATTAATGGGTAAATCACCACCGGGCCGAGTCCTGCCAGATTGAAAGGCCTCACCACCCTTGCCTTTCGGGCACAGCCCCAGCCCTTCCATAAACACCAGGGGGTTTACCGTAAAGGCATCATAGATTTCGGCAAACTGTATATCGCTCGGCGTTAATCCCGCTTGTTTATAAGCCAGCTCACCCGCTTCGGCACAACCCATATTCATTAAATCCATCGCCTGATGAATACTGCGGTGGCTGTGGTACTCCCCAGCGCCCAACAGATAAGCCGGTTGCGGATTAATTTTTTTGGCAAGGTTCCCACTAGTCACCAGCACCGCAGCGCCGCCTTCTAGTGGAATAGAACAATCGTAAAGATGGAATGGCGTAGCAATTGGGCGGGACTCACGCACCTTGGCTACCGATAATGCTTCAGTATCGAACATCGCCGCCTGAGGGTTCTTTAGGGCCCACTCCCGAGTGGAGACTGCTACTTCAGCAAACTGTTCGGCAGTGGTGCCGTACTCGTGCATATGGCGAGTCGCGACCTGGGCGTAGATCGCCGGAATAAAGGTGCCGTAAGGGAACTCGAAGGACTCGTGGCTGACCATTTTGGCCATCGACTCGGCTCCGCCCGTGCCGACCTTGGGAAACTTACCCGCCCCCACACACAGCACGCTCTCGGCAATACCCTGCTGAACCGCTAGCGCTGCACGTTGGATCATCAAACCATACGTCGCACCGCCAGCGTTCATGGTATCGCCATAAAGCGGATGAATGCCCAACTCTTCGTAGAGCTGCTCGTGGACAAAGATATCCGCGTTGCCACCCGCCGCCATACCTGAGGGACAAGCGAGTAAGCCCTGAATGTCGCTTGGCTTAATGCTCCACTCAGATAAAAATTGCCGAACCACCTCTATATAAAGCGCATAACCATCTTTTTCCGGGTAGCGCCCCGGTTTCATTTCCGATACTGCCGCAATGGCTACTGGGTTTGACATAAGCTCTCTAAATTCGCCCTTGTTGTTACCGAAGGGTAACATGGCTGCGAATGGTATTTCCAGACTAAAGTTATTTTCTACTTTAGGGATACTTTATCGGCGCCCATTGTTATTATTTGTCGTTCTTTATTTTAGATAATTTTTCGACCTCCCCATGCATTGAAAGGAAAAAGCATGTCCCAACAAACCTGGAATGCAGACGAATATAAACAACATGCTTCGTTCGTACCTTCCCTAGCAAAAGATCTTATCGAGTTACTAAACCCTCAGCCGGGCGAAACAATTCTGGATCTCGGTTGCGGTGATGGCCTGCTAACACTCGAACTTCAACAAAGCGGCTGTTCGGTAATTGGAGTGGACTCCAGCCCAGGCATGGTCGAAGCCAGTAAAAGCCGGGGGATCGAAACCTATGTTCAGGATGGCCACCACCTGAATTATCACCACACATTTGACGCGGTTTTTAGCAATGCCGCGCTGCACTGGCTAGCCCAACCGGAAAAAGTTATCGAAGGCGTGCACTCCGCCTTAAAACCAAAGGGGCGCTTTGTTGCAGAACTTGGCGGGCACGGCAATATCGCCGCACTGTTAAAAGCCATGGCCGAAGTGTTTGCAGAAAACCCAGATTTCGGTAAATTTATCCACCCCTGGTTTTTCCCAACCCTTAAAGACTATCAACACTTACTCGAGCAACATGGCTTCGAAGTCAAAACCATAACGCTTACCCCAAGGCCAACGCCACTCAGTAGTGGGCTAGAAAAGTGGTTGGAGATATTTGCCGATAGTATTACCCGCCATTTACAAGCCGAACAAAACGACGTTTTTTTATCTTCGGTAAAAGATAAGCTCCGCCCTATTCTCTATACCGAAGAACATGGATGGGTTGCCGATTATGTGCGCTTAAGGTTTGAAGCGGTAAAGACGTAGTTGGCTATACACCAGATACCCAAGATCAATAAGTACACTCAAATATGGTAGGCGGGCAGAAGAAACAAAAAATAATAAAAGCCGTGCTCCTAGGCTGGGCACCAACGTCCATATAACTCACTGTTAGAGTGCAATATTAAATGAAATACAGATCACAATTCCTTTATGGTGGATTCATTATTCTGGTTGTAATCTTAAGTGCGTATGCAGCTTCATCATATACAGAAAATAAAATAGGCCGTGAGCATCTAGAGCTGCTTTATACAAGATCGGCTGTAGAAGTAAAAACATTCACTAAACTACTTGAGTTGGTTAGAGGTGATGATAAAGAGCGAACAATTAAATATTTAGAAGCATTGTTGTTTAGTTCAAAATCTATGCTAGAGGCTACAAGCAAGCATGCGTCAACAAATGTAAAGGAATCTATTGGTAAGGAGGCTGTTGATCATATGAAAAATTATATGAACAAATATCCCTCGAGTGAAATGCACTCTAACCAATCGCTCAACCGCTAATGCTCCTCCTTCCCCTAGTTCACCACCCTCCTTCTCACCAAGCGAACTTAAATCTAAGATACAAAAAAGCCCGCTTCTAAGCGGGCTTTTAGCTAATCAATGTATAAAATATTTTGGTCGGAGCGGCCGGATTTGAACCGACGACCACCACACCCCCAGTGTGGTGCGCTACCAAGCTGCGCTACGCTCCGATACTTACAAAAGGTCTCTGCGAGGAGGCGCACATGATACTCAATGCCGCTGGCAAAGCAAGTGGGTCTTGAGTTTTGCACGAATAAATAATGGACTGGAATAGACTAAGCACTTGATGTCGAGTCTGTTTTATTAGGTTGTCTTATTAAGTAGCCTTATTGAGCTGCCCTACCGAGTCTAACTTCAGACTTTGAGTACGGAAAGCACGTCTTCTAGCTCGGTAATGGTCTGCTCGATAATTTGACGAATTTGGGTGGCTTCTTCCTTAACAGTATCACCACCGAGACGCTGACGGGCACCGCCAATGGTAAAACCTTGATCGTAGAGCAGAGAGCGTATCTGACGAATAAGCAGTACGTCCTGACGCTGATAGTAGCGACGATTACCACGGCGCTTAACCGGGCTTAGCATGGGAAATTCCTGCTCCCAGTAGCGCAATACGTGGGGCTTTACGTCACACAGTTCGCTGACTTCACCGATAGTAAAATAACGTTTACCGGGAATCGTAGGTAGTTGATCGTTGTTACTCGGTTCCAACATAACTTTCTACCTTTGCTTTTAATTTTTGACCGGGTTTAAAAGTTACTACTCGGCGTGCAGTGATCGGAATTTCTTCACCGGTTTTAGGATTACGACCTGGTCGAGAGCATTTATCGCGCAAATCAAAATTGCCAAAACTGGACAACTTAACCTGCTGATTGGCTTCGAGTGCTGAACGAATTTCTTCAAAAAAAGATTCTACAATTTCTTTGGCCTCACGCTTATTGAGGCCAAGTTCTTCATATAACATTTCAGCTATGTCGGCTTTTGTGAGCGCGCTCATTCGCTATCTCCGTAAACTGGCTCCGAACTGATCTTCGAGAGCTCTAATCACTGTTTCTTCCGCAGTATTCACTTCGTGATCCGACAGAGTGCGTGATTTGTTCTGGAAGGTCAAGCCCAAACCGATACTTTTACTATGTTTTTCAACACCTTTGCCTTGATAAACATCAAAAACCTTTAACTCTGTAAGGTATTCGCCTGAGTTAGCACGCACAATTGCTGTTAAATCCGACACGGAAATCTGTTGATCAACAACGACGGCAATGTCCCGCCGCACCTCGGGGAAACGGCTAATCTGACTGAGTTGATCAACCGGGTTGGCCCGCAAGTGCTCCAGGTACAGCTCGAACAGGAATACAGGCTGATCGAGGTCGAGGGCTTTCTGTATAACCGGGTTCAACTTACCGATATAACCTACTATTTTTTCCTGGTTAAATTTGATTTCTAGCGTTTGTCCGGGATGCAGTGCATCGAGGTTTCCTACGATATGTTCGACTTTATCGGCAACCCCGATAGCCGTTAACAGGGCTTCGACGTCACCTTTGATATCGTAAAAATCAACGTCCTCGGTCGTGTTATTCCAATTTTCACTGGAGCGTTTTCCGGTGATGACTCCCGCCACCGTCGGCCACTGCTCACCCGCGGCATGGCTGGCAAAGCGCAGGCCGGTTTCGAATAAACGCACCCTGCTCTGCTGGCGATTAATATTGTATTGCAATGCCGACAGTAAGCCCGGCCATAAGCTGGTGCGCATCACTGCCATGTCCGCGCTGATGGGGTTGGTAATCGCCACGGCCTCCTGACCAGGGTTAAAGAGCTGCTGCAGTTGCGGTGCGATAAAACTGTAGGTAATGGCCTCCTGATACCCCCGGTTAACCAGAGTTGCCCTTATAGGGTTTAGCGGGTTCGGAGCAGATGCTTTAATTTCTGGGGCCAGGGTTAATTGCGATTTGGGCAGTTTGTTGTAACCGTAGATACGGGCAATCTCTTCGATCAAGTCTGCCTCGATCGACAAATCAAAACGCCAGAACGGGATTTGGAAGTGCCAGGTTTCATCCCCGGCCTCTCCTGCTGTATTGAGCAACTGCAAACCCAGGCTGTTGAGAATGGTTAAGATTCTATCGCTTGCTATCTCCAGCTTGAGCAGACGTTTAATCTGCGCTGCACGCAAAGTGACATTAAGACGCGGCGGTAATTCATCCGCTAATTCTGTACACACGGCTGGCCCGGCTTTGCCTCCCGCTATTTCCTGCAATAACTGCGTGGCGCGCTCAAGTGCAATCATCGGCAGCTCTGGATCAACCCCGCGCTCAAAACGATGGGATGAATCGGTATGCAAACCGTACTGGCGCGCCTTACCGGCGATGGTCAGCGGATTAAAGTGCGCGCTCTCAAAGAAAATATCGACGGTATCGTCGGATACGCCACTGTGCTGCCCGCCCATAATACCGGCGATGGCTAAGGCCTGCTGGCCATCAGCGATAACCAGAGTTTCGGTATCGAGTTTTAATTCAGCGCCGTCGAGTAAGGTTATGCTTTCGTCGCTGCGCGCATAACGTACTTCAATCGCAACATTCAATTTAGCCAGGTCAAAGCCATGTAAGGGTTGCCCCAGCTCGAGCATGACAAAATTGGTGATATCGACCACGGGGTGAATACTACGAATGCCGCTGCGGCGGAGTTTTTCCTGCATCCACAAAGGTGTTTCGGCACTGGGATTAATACCGCGAACCACTCGGCCCGCATAACGAGGACAAGCGCTCCCCGCCGTTAAGCTCACATTAAAGGTATCTTTAATGTCTCCAGCAACCTCCCCGGCAATATTAGCGGGAAGAGCTTCGATTCTAGTCCACGTTGATGTAGTGTTATTAAGCACCGCGATCTCTCGGGTCAGGCCAATAATACTCAGGCAATCGCCTCGGTTTGGAGTCAAATCTACTTCAATCAAGTTGTCGTCGAGCTGTAAGTAATCCCGCACATTCGCACCGGTCTCGGCGCTGGTGGGTAATTCAAATAAACCATCGCTGTCGTCGGACAGGCCCAGCTCTGATGCAGAGCACAACATACCGAAGGATTCGACGCCCCGGAGTTTAGCTTTTTTAATAGTGAAGTCGCCGGGTAAGGTCGCACCCACCGTGGCAAAGGGTACCTTTAAACCGACGCGGGCATTGGGTGCACCGCAGACCACGTTAAACGCTTCGTTGTTTGCACCTTGCACGGTACAGACTTTTAATTTATCCGCATCCGGGTGCTTTTCTGCAGAGGTAATCTCTCCAACCAGAACGCCGGAAAAATTTGCGGCAGCAGGCTCTACGGCATCGACTTCCAGGCCGGCCATAGTCAGTTGCTCGATTAACTCTTCGGTCGCGGCATCGACTTCAACATGTTCCCGTAACCAGGATTCACTTACTTTCATATTTGCTGACTTCTATAATAATTTGACGTTGCTTATTTGGTGCTGCTTATTTGGTACCTTGATTAAAACTGTCTTAAAAACCGCAGGTCGTTATCAAAGAACATACGTAAATCATTGACCCCGTGGCGCAACATGGCCAGCCGCTCAACGCCCATGCCAAAGGCAAAGCCGCTGTAGTTATCGGTATCAATCTTACAGTGCTCAAATACCCTGGGGTGCACCATGCCGCAGCCCATCACTTCCAGCCAGCCGGTATTTTTACAAATACGGCAGCCCTTACCCGCGCAGTGCGTACATTGAATATCCACTTCGGCGGAAGGTTCGGTAAACGGAAAATAGGAAGGTCGAAAACGCACCGGCAAATCATCCTCAAAAAACGCTTTTAAGAATTGATCCACCGTGCCTTTGAGATCGGCAAAACTCACATCGGTATCGACGACCAGGCCTTCTACCTGATGAAACATCGGCGTGTGGGTTAAATCAGAATCGCAGCGATACACTCGCCCGGGACAAATAATGCGAATCGGTGGTGTTTGAGTTTCCATGGTGCGCACTTGCACCGGGGAGGTATGGGTGCGCAGCACATGCGTTGCATCAACATAAAACGTATCGTGCATCGCCCGGGCCGGATGGTGGGCCGGAATATTAAGTGCCTCAAAGTTGTGATAATCGTCTTCGATTTCCGGGCCTTCGGCAACTTCGTACCCGGCGCGGGTGAAGAATTGTTCGATACGCTCTAGCGTTTGCGTGATTAGATGCAGGCCACCGATATCGCCATTGCGACCCGGCAAGGTGACGTCGATACGCTCGGCCAGTAATTGTTCGGCTAAACCAGTAGCTTCGAGGGCTTGCTTGCGCTGCTCAAGGTGCAGCTGCACTTGCTCTTTGGCGAGGTTAATTTGCGCACCCGCAGCGGGACGTTCCTCCGCCGACAGCTTGCCCAGGCCTTTCAGTAACCCGGTCAGCTCGCCTTTCTTGCCCAGATACGCAACGCGTATAGCTTCCAGTTCGGTAATATCCTTAGCTGCAGTGATCGCTGTTTGCGCCTGCTCTATAAGGGTTTCTAACTTAGTCATTCGCGAACGTATCCATTTGAAGGTCGATTATTTTGAATGCTGATGCGTGAGTGCTGATATTTAAGTAGTAATAATAGCCGGTACCAGGAAATAAGTGCACAAAACCTGAGTATAAAAACCGGAATATAAAAAAACAGGGGAAGAGCCGAAGCGCTTCCCCTGTTACGTCCTAATACTGATTCGTTGTACTGGGCACGATGCCAGCACAACAAAAAATCAGGACAGCGCAGCTTTCGCCTGGGCGACAATGCCGCCAAATGCGCTTTTATCGTGCACTGCAAGATCAGCAAGAACTTTGCGATCCAGCTCGATATTGGCTTTTTTAAGCCCGGCAATCAATCTGCTGTAGCTGATGCCTTCCACTCGCGCCTGTGCGTTGATACGGGCGATCCACAGTACGCGAAACGTACGCTTCTTAACGCGCCGATCTCGGTAGGCGTACTGTCCTGCTTTGGTAACAGCCTGTTTCGCTACGCGGTAAACCCGGCTGCGAGCACCGTAATAACCTTTAGCTTGTTTTAAAACCTTCTTGTGACGGCGATGAGCCGTAACACCCCTTTTTACTCTGGGCATTGCTATATCCTCGTGTTTGTCTGACCGTGGCTGTGCTTAGTTGAAGCAAGGTATCGGGTCAATAAATAAAATACTGTGTGTCTTTTCCTTAGGAAATGTCGTTAGAACGAGCCGTTAAAACCCATTACAACAATCCGCGAAGAGCGGATTAGATACGCAGCATACGATCGACC
Source organism: Porticoccaceae bacterium (assembly GCA_036961295.1). Classification (GTDB taxonomy): domain Bacteria; phylum Pseudomonadota; class Gammaproteobacteria; order Pseudomonadales; family Porticoccaceae; genus JAGPUQ01. The sequence goes on from JBALVX010000001.1 coordinate 813,428, forward strand.
AGTGGCGAGTCCGACGCGGTGAGACGGCTAGTGCCGCGCAACTGACGCTTTCGCTTGGTGGTCATTTTGGTGAGGATATGGCTCTTGAAAGCGTGTTTGTGCTTATAGCCAGACGCGGTTTTTTTAAACCGCTTGGCAGCACCGCTGTGTGTTTTTGCTTTTGGCATTTTTGTCTCCAGTTAAGTGGCCTGGTGTGTATTGCTACAGCTCAGGCTCTGTGGTTTTAGTACAACAACATCCGATATTACCGCCGGTCAGTCTGCCAAAAGGCTGAACACAGTCGGTTTTAGGATTTCTTCTTACTTCTGGGAGCAATGACCATGGTCAATTGCCGCCCTTCCATCTTTGGAAATTGCTCAACATTGCCGAGTTCCTCAAGGTCTTGCTCAATACGTTTGAGCATTTCCATACCGAGTTCCTGATGGGCCATTTCGCGGCCCCGGTAACGCAAGGTTATTTTAGCTTTGTCGCCATTTTCCAAAAAACGAGTCACATTACGCAGTTTTATCTGGTAATCCGCCTCTTCCGTACCCGGGCGAAATTTCATTTCTTTCACCTGGGTTTGTTTTTGCTTTTTGCGCTGAGAAGCCTGTAGCTTTTTAGCTTCGAAGACATGCTTGCCATAATCCATCAATTTGCAAACCGGTGGCTCGCCGTCGGGGGCAATTTCGACCAAATCTACGCCAGCTGTAACGGCCTGTTGACGGGCCTCTTCTATCGTTACAACACCTAGTTGATCGCCCTCTACACCGATTAAACGTATTTCCGTGACGCCTTCGATTTCTTCATTAAGCCTGGAGCGTTTACTTGGCCCCTTGCTATAGCTTTTCTTAATAACGCAATACTCCTGATTGATTCAAAATTACCACTGCCTTCAATAATGGCTTCAACAACAGCCTGAAACCGACGAAGATAAGTTCCTCCTCGCCAGGGCAATGATCGTTAATATCTTGTGTCCTTAGTCTTCAACCTGAACGCCAGCAAGCAGACGCCCGCGACGTTCCACTTGCTCGGTGAGTAGCTCGGCAAACTGTTCCACTGAGATGGAACCCCGATCTTCTCCTTCACGAGTGCGGACAGCCACGGATAGGGTTTCGACCTCTTTGTCACCAACAACAAGGAGATAAGGAATCTTCTGTAAAGTGTGCTCGCGGATTTTAAAGCCGATCTTCTCATTTCTCAAGTCATTTATCACCCGGAAGCCTTTGTTTTGTAAGGTTTCGGTGATTTTCACTGCATAATCGGCCTGTTTGTCGGTAATATTCAGCACAACGGCCTGTGTTGGCGCCAGCCAGGGAGGAAACGCCCCTTCGTATTGCTCGATCAAAATACCGATAAAACGCTCGAAGGAACCCAGCACCGCCCGATGCAACATCACCGGTGTTTGGCGAGAACCGTCCTCGGCGACGTACTGGGCGTCGAGGCGTTCGGGCATGGAGAAATCCACCTGAATGGTACCCAACTGCCAAACCCGACCGATGCAGTCCTTCAAAGAGAACTCAATTTTTGGTCCGTAGAAGGCGCCCTCTCCGGGCAACAGTTCCCAATCGAGCTTTTGCGTATCCAGAGCTTCCGCGAGGGCTTTCTCAGCTCTGTCCCAGACTTCGTCCGAGCCTACTCTTTGCTCCGGGCGTGTCGATAAGCGGTAAATCACTTCGTCAAAGCCAAAGTCGGCATAGATTTTGTGGAGGAAGTCGATAAAGGTGGCAACTTCATCCTGCACCTGAGCTTCGGTGCAAAAGATATGGGCATCGTCCTGAGTAAAACCGCGTACCCGCATAATGCCGTGCAGCGAACCGGAAGGCTCGTTGCGGTGACAGGAGCCGAACTCGGCTAAGCGCAGGGGTAAATCCCGGTAGCTTTTTAAACCCTGGTTGTAGATCTGCACGTGGCAGGGACAGTTCATCGGTTTAACCGCGAAATCCCGGTCATCGACATGCAGTGAAAACATATCGTCGCCAAACTTATCGGCGTGCCCGGATTTTTCCCACAACGAGAAATCGACGAGCTGCGGCGTACGAATTTCTTTGTAGTCCGCCAGGCGCTGCATTTCGCGCATATATTCTTCGATAACGGTGTAGACGCTCCAACCCTTGGGGTGCCAAAACACCATGCCCGGCGCTTCTTCCTGCATATGAAACAGGTCGAGCTTTTTGCCGATTTTTCGATGGTCGCGTTTTTCCGCTTCTTCAATACGGCGTAAGTAGGCCTTCAGTGCCTTCTTATTGCCCCAGGCAGTACCGTAGATGCGCTGCAACATCGCGTTGTTAGAATCGCCACGCCAATAGGCGCCCGCTACTTTGGTTAGTTTAAAGGCGACTATTTTGCCGGTGCTGGGTACATGAGGGCCACGGCAGAGATCGGTAAAGTCTCCCTGACTATAAAGAGACACATCTTCGCCAGCTGGAATCGAGCCAATAATTTCCGCTTTATAGTCTTCGCCGATGCTTTTGAAATGCTCGACGGCTTCGTCGCGAGGCTTAACCGCTCGGGACACAAGCAGATCTGCCTTCGATAGCTCAGTCATTTTGGCTTCGATGGCGATTAAATCTTCAGTGCTGAAGGCGCGCTCGTAAGCGAAGTCGTAGTAGAAGCCGTCGTCGATCACCGGGCCGATGGTAACCTGAGCCTCGGGAAATAAGTGTTTAACCGCCTGCGCCAATAAGTGAGCGCAGGAGTGTCGAATGACTTCGAGGCCATCGGCGTCGCGCTCGGTGATAATCGCTAACTGGCTATCGGTTTCGATCAGATAAGAGGTGTCGACCAAGTCATCGTTAACCCTGCCCGCCAATGCTGCTTTGGCTAAGCCGGGGCCGATATCGAGGGCCACGTCGTGCACGGAAACTGGGTGGTCAAAACTGCGGACACTACCGTCCGGAAGGGTAACTTGAGGCATACTTTATTTCCTTCTCAGTGGTGACCCCTACCAAAGGCCACTTGATGTACTGGGCTAACTCGCTTAAAACTTAGCTGCCCAATAGCTTAATTTGCCCAGGCATTATATTTGGTAGGCACGAGTGGATTCGAACCACCGACCCCCACCATGTCAAGGTGGTGCTCTAACCAACTGAGCTACGTGCCTGCTATATTTAAATCTAGATTTTCACGTCTAGATTTCTTGCGTATACATTGCAGAGCAATCTATACCCACCTTTTCAAAAAAACGTTGTAAGTAACGTCCTGCGAAAAAGGGCGGCTAATGTACCAGCGCAGACACTTGATGACAAGGCAAAGGGGCGAATTAACTGTCTAAAATCAATGATATTGCTGAGCTATCCTCTCATTCCCAGATACCTTCACAGGTACTTTCCCAGGTAGTGACTCTGCCCCACCTTTTTAAGATTTTTGAGTTCCAGCCCGAACACCCATTTCCAACAATCCATAACCAACGCGCCCATCCGCTAAACGAAATTCAAAGGCCGCTTCATTGAGCAAATAACCATCGAAGGGCCAATGGATAAGCCCCTTGCGAGTACAGGTCATTTCGTAGCGCGTCCCGCCGGAATCGACGGCCGCAACGATCGCGGAAACCGGTTTGTGTTCGTCGTTGAATGTAGCGTCGTAGCGTTCCAGCTTCATGGGTTTGACTTCGTTGCCGTCAAAGCTCCAGGATAAATCTGCGCTCTCGCCGCCTTCAAAGTGAATTTGTAAAATACCGAGTGCTGTACCGTCTTCAAATACGGGCCAGGCCAGGTTGTGCCCGGTAAAGGCATTCCAGTTGCGCACGCCAATGGAATGATCGCGGTTACCGACACCGTTAATGGACCATTGCTCGTCCCGGAACGCAATGGTGCCGGTAACTTTTCCAGCTTGCTCAAGATGAAAGCGGGTCGCCTGGTTTTCGCTGTGCCCGGCCATGGCGTTATAGGCGGGCATGATGCCTTCCCACTCCAACTCGACTTTTAGTGGAATTAATTCGTCGTGAAAGCTAATCAGGAATTTTTTTAATAATTCTACGGCGCGATAGCTAACCCCGCCGAGACTTAAGCCAGTGTCGGTGTCAATATCCATATCGCCTTCAGGTAGGGGCAAGTTATGCCAGGCGCGGTTATAGGCTTCGACACCACCGACGGTCATCAACACCGCCATATTGGCCACGCCTTTATTGGCATACAAACCCATACGGGTAAACAAGGCGACATCCTGCACGGGATCGTAAACATTGAAGTACCAGCTTTCCCCCCACAAGAGCTCGTCGCTATCGGGCGTGTGGCGTTTGTCTTCCTGGGGATCGATATTGCTCTCGTTCATAGTGCAGTCCTCTGCTTATCTTATGGCGGTGGTCGGATACGCTTACCGGTCCTCCGTTATGCCGTAAAGCGCTGCTGTAGGTAACGCCGGGCCTCGTTATTTAAGCCTAGCTCCTGTGTCATAAAATTGTCCAGACTACCGGACGCATTGCGCATCACATCCCAGGCCACATCGAGATATTGCGTGCGCGCATCGAGAATAGGTAAGACTATCTTTCGATCTACTGGTATACCTTGATTATTGAAGAAGGACTCAAATTTACCAATAGCGGCTTCCTTGTCGGCATAAGCATTGGATGACAGTAAATAGTCCTGCTGAATCTCCTGTTCCGACACACCCAGAGAACCCAACAGCAGGGCAGAAGCAATGCCGGCTCGATCCTTGCCAAAGGAACACATTACTAATGCCCCACCCTCCTCTTTATTGAGCATGTGTTGAAACATAGCTCGATAACCAGGCACCTCCTCCACGGTTAATTCGCGATAGCGCTCGGCCATGATCTTCGCGGCGCCCTCTGGATTTAAACCTTCTTCCAGCAGCATATCCCAGAGATTCTCTACGCTGGCGACCAACATGCCCAGCTCCACAACTTCAACATGCTTGTCCACACTTAGGATATTTTTTTCTCGCTCAACAGGGCTACGGAAGTCGTAGATGGTCTGAATGCCCTTGTCACTGATAACTTGACGGCCCGCCGCATCCACAATTTCGAGGAAACCCGAGCGAAACAGCCGATCGCCTCGGGTCACCCGTTGATCTGCGGCTTCATAGTCGCCCATGTGCCGAAAGTTCATGGTTTTGCCCAGCGAAAAAAAACGCGTCACTTTATATCTCCCCTTTCCCAATCGACTATTCTCGATCAAATGATAAGTTAAATTCTTGCTTGTCGCTCAGGCCGACCTATTCTGCTGTTTAAGATCGCATCCGAGCCGAGCTGTCCCCGGTCTTTTTCATAATTTTCTTGACCTGAGCGGTGTTCTTCGCATAGTTTAGTCTAAATTATAGCAATACACTGCCAGAGTCTGTTGTTCACCGTGATAGCTATTTAGCCAGGTTGCGCAAACAATTATTCAAATCCGTGTTACGAGTCAGTATTAAAGCAAAAAATAAAATAGGAGAAGCCGATATGATTACCAAGCAAGATCTGTATTTTCATCCGCCCACTTCAGACGATACGACCTGGGCAGAAACCAATTACTTTGGCTTTTACGTGCCTGAAGAAAATATCCATGTGGGCGCTTATGTGCAAGCCAAGCCGAATCTGGGTGCAGTGCTGTCGAGCATCACTATCTTTGATGGCATTGGCGACAAATCCCATGAAATTCTGTTTTCAGATTGTTATATGCATCTACCCATGCCCAAGGGCGATCTCGACGATTACCAACTGGATAATGGCCTCGCGATTAAATGCACCAAGCCGGTAATGGATTATCATCTTCGTTACGACGGCGACCAAAAAGTAAACTTTGACGTTAAATATACCGGCTTGATGGAACCCTACGATATTCACGATCCGGATATGGACCCCCTCGCAGCGGCTAACCTTAGCGGCGACACGGTGAGTAGTCACTCTTATGCAGGCCACTGGGATCAGTCGGGTCGAGTACAGGGCGAGCTAGAAATTTACGGTAAAAAATATACTATCGATTGTGTTTCCAGCATGGACCATAGCTGGGGTTTACGCGGCGAACGAGAGCTGAAGAACTTTTGCTGGATGAATGCCAACTTTGACAACGACACCAGTATCCACTGTATTTGGTTAGTGGATCCAAACAAGATCGACCAATTCCCCTCTATCGCCCATGGCTATGTGCGCGAAGGCGATTCCGTCTACGGCCTTAAAGCTGGCAGCGGGAAAATTCAACGGGACGGGTTTCTACATAGAGGTTTTGAGTTAGAAGTCGAAGATGTTCGTGGTGAAGTGCATCGTTTTACCGGTACCCCCTTGACCTCCAACCCCTGGTTAGCCTGGCCACAAATGTACCTCTCTCATTCCTTCTGTCGCTGGGACTTAAATGGCGTAAGGGGTTATGGCGAAGTTCAGGATCTTTGCAAAGAACACTTTAACGCCAAACTTCCCAAGTAATACAGGAGATATCTTATGGGGCCGGAAATCTCACAGTTCCTCTCCGGGATGAAAAAAACCGTGGAGCAGGTAGTGATACCCAATCTCACCGACCGCTTTGCGCAGGAACAGGCCGGAATTGTTGTCGCTACGCTGGGCTTTCTGGAAGTTATTCACGATAAGGCATTGCATTACGAAGTACTTGAAAACCAGCTTTACAAGCACTTACTTAGCCAAATATTTTCTCTGTTTGAGCAAGAGAAACTCGACAATAAAGACGTACTGGCCAGTGTCGAAGCTTTGCGCGAACACTTTAAAACGGACAGCCTGGCGGACGATTGCGCGCTACGTCCCTACCCCTTTATTCGCGCCTCCAACGAAGTCATGAAAGAAGGCTTGTGTGACATTATCCAACAACAAACGGCTATGCCAACTAAGCTCAGAAGCGAATTTGAAGCACTGTTAAAGCCCTTCTTTAAAGATATTGAAGTTCGGGAACGCTCCTGGGTAAAGGCTCTGGGCTTCGACACTGAAGCGGATCAGCTACCCGATATTAATGAGCTGCTCTACAGCGACAACAAATTACGTTTGCCTGGTAATACATCTTAATTTTTTTCAACGTTCTACTTTAATGATGTTCTGCTTTAATTAAATAACAATACTGAAACAACAAAGCCGAAGTAGCAATCATGACTGATTACACCACCACACTGGCACAACGCTCGAATCCTGATGACGAATGGATCGCGAATATGCGACAGCGTTTCCCGGTAGAACACGCGGTCGACGAAGTCTTTACACGCAAGCTGAACAGGCGGAATGAAAGTGCCGAGCACTCCATGGATTTCGCCAACTTGCCAGCGCTATTACGGGATTTTCTGGTTAAGCAAACTGGGCAACAGGATCTAGTTGTAGAAAACCTGCAACGACTCTCCGGCGGAGCCTCAAAGGAGCAATTTACCTTCGAGTTAAGCTGGCAACCAGAAGGCAGTAACGAGCGCACTACCCAACAACTGATGATTCGCATGGATCCGACAGAGTCCATTGTCGAAACTCATCGCCTCCGCGAGTGGCAGACCCTCCGCGCGATGCAGGGTGAGGTTCCCGTGCCTAAAGTGCTGTGGCTAGATGAGAAAGGCGACTACCTGGGTCAACCGGCAATGATTGCCGAATTTTTGGAAGGTACGGTAAGGCCACCCAGCGACGACGAAAAAATGAGCGGCGTCGGCATGTATTTCATACCCGAACTGCGCACTGCGCTGCAGGAGCAGTTTGTCGAGATATTAGTAAAAATTCACGGCATCGATTGGCGTAACAAAGAACTCTCAACCTTCGATGTACCCAAAGCGAATTCCACTCAGGCCTGTGAGTGGGCCCTGAATCTTTGGCAGCGTGCCTGGCAGGAGGACACTTTAGAGGCCCACCCCGTTATGGCGCAGGCCGCCGTTTGGCTGCGGGAAAATATGCCCGTTGTGGAGCAGCCAGTGATCGTTCATGGCGACTATCGCAGCGGTAACTTTATGTACGACGACAACTTACGCATTAATGCCATCTTCGACTGGGAGCTGGCTTATCTGGGGGACTTTCACGACGATTTAGCCTGGGCTACCTTAAGCCTCTTCGGTGGCCCTGATGAGCAAGGTAAGGGACTGGCGAGTGGCTTAATGCCTCAAGAAGAATTCCTTGAACGCTACGAAAAGCTATCGGGCTTTACGGTCGATCCGAAACGCCTGTTTTATTACCATTTATTTTCCTATTACAAAATCTCGGTGATCGCCGCCGCCACCAGTTTGCGCGTCGCCCACAGTAAAAAAACCCATTTAGACGCAATGATGAACTTTGCCTCAGGGCTGGGATATTTGGGGCTTTCAGAATTGAATCGGATGCTGGAGAAAACCTGAGCCGTTTACGGGCCACTACTATAAATTACTACTTTTAAGTCGCTACTATGAACCACTACACCAAAACACTAGCCCAGCGTGCACAGCCATCCGAGGAATGGATGCTAAGTATGCAGCAGCGCTTTCCCGTCGAACGCGCTATTAATGAAATATTTATCCGCAAGTTGCGCAATCGTCATGTGAAAGTCGAGCACTCGATGAATTTCGAGAGCTTACATGAAACGTTGACCCAGTTTATAAAAGTAAAAACCGGGAAAAGTGATCTGATTATTGAAAACCTGCAACGCCTGTCGGGTGGCGCATCAAAGGAGCAATTCACCTTTGATTTGATTCGGCATTCCGACAACAGTGGTGCTCCGAGCAAACAGCGTTTAATGCTGCGTATGGACCCAACGGAGTCGGTTGTCGAGACTCATCGACTGCGAGAATGGCAAATGCTGCGGGCCATGCAGGGCGAAGTTCCCGTCCCGGAAGTCTTTTGGCTGGATCTTGAGGGTGAGCACCTGGGGCAACCGGCCATAGTTGCCGGCTTTCTTGAGGGTACCGTTCGACCCGAAAGCAAAGAGGACAAAATGAGTGGCATCGGCATGTATTTTGAGCCGAACCTTCGTGAAAACCTCAAAGGTCAGTTTGTCGAGATACTGTCAAAAATCCATCGAGTTAACTGGCGCGAAAAAGATTTAAGTGCCTTCGATGTACCCCGGTCAAATTCCACTCAAGCCAATGAATGGGCCTTGAATCAATTAGCGCGGGCCTGGCAGGAAGATACCACCCATGCCCACCCCATTATGGAACAGGCGGCAGTCTGGCTGCGCGAGAATATGCCGGTGGTTGAAAACCCGGTGATTATTCACGGCGACTATCGCAGCGGCAATTTTATGTACGACAGTAATCTCAACATTAATGCGATTTTTGATTGGGAGCTGGCCTACCTGGGGGATTATCACGACGACGTGGCCTGGGCTTCGCTGTCAATTTTTGGTGGCCTCGATGAGCAAGGTCGCCCTTTGGCCGGTAGCTTGATGCCGATAGAAGAGTTTTTAGAGCGCTATGAAGCGGCCTCCGGCTTCCCCGTCGACCGCAAAAAATTGTTTTATTATCAGCTGTTCTCTTATTACAAAATGGCGGTTTTCACCGCAGCCACCAGTTTACGCGTGGTTTATAGTAAGAAAACTCACCTGGACGCGATGATGAATTTCGCTTCCGGCATCGGCTATATCTGCATCTCCGAACTGAATCGGATGTTAGAGCAAACCTAACACCTAACACCTAACACCTAACACCTAACACCTAACACCTAACACCTAGCAGTCCCAAATTTTCCCTTATCGGCCCACCGCAAATAGCCAAACTTACAAATCGTTTAAACGCAAAGCACTACGAGAAAGCTGGTGCGCCTCATTACTCTCTAGCCGCAGTAAGCTTTGCGCTACAGCTTTTAATTCGTCTAAATCGTTGTTACGAGCAATATCTTCGTACACTTTTATCATGCAGTCATCCACTTCCAATGCCGTGGCAACAATATCTTCGACATCGTTCAAACTAACGTCGCGCACCTTTTCAAGTAATTCGTTGACGTGACACTCTGGAACGTACTGCATCCAGGTTTCCATAATGCCTTTGGCCGCGCCCGCCTCATACTGAGCCAGGGTTTCGGTTAAATGACGCTCGTGACGTTGCAGGTAATCCAGCATCAGGCGGGCGCGCTCCGATGTCGCTAGTTGCTCCAGCTCCGCATACTGATGCCCAAGTTTGGTGTGTAATTGCTGTGAAAATTCGACAACATCTCTAATGGTTTTATAGCGCACGCTTATCTCCCGGTTATTCTCAGCCAGACTACTGCCCTTGCCAATCGTGGGTGTTGATCCTTATCAACTCCTAGCGCTCCTCTAAGCCATTTCGACCCTCAGCTACACTGGGGACAGGTCTGGCCGGGGCTTTGGCCATACCCGGGCTTTGCCTCGGTCAAAATAGCTCTACAATTCGTCCCTGAATTAGCTATAATGTCGCGCAATTTTTGACCCTTCAAATCGAGCAACGCAATGACTGACTTAAGCCACTACAGAAACATTGGTATCTTCGCACACGTTGATGCTGGCAAGACCACCACCACCGAGCGAATCCTCAAGCTAACCGGAAAAATTCACAAAACCGGTGAAGTACACGATGGCGCTGCTACTACCGATTTTATGGAGCAGGAACAGGAGCGCGGCATCACCATTCAATCCGCCGCCACTACCTGTTTCTGGAAAGATCACCGTTTCAATATCATTGATACCCCCGGCCACGTTGACTTCACCATTGAAGTGTATCGCTCCCTGAAGGTACTCGACGGTGGCGTCGGCGTGTTCTGTGGTTCGGGCGGTGTCGAGCCTCAATCCGAGACCAACTGGCGCTATGCCAATGAATCCGAAGTTGCTCGTATCATTTTCGTTAACAAAATGGACCGTATGGGCGCTGACTTCCTGCGCGTGGTCGGCCAGGTTGAGAAGGTACTGGGCGCCAACCCTATGGTCATGGTGTTGCCCATTGGCGTTGAAGAAGATTTTGTCGGCATGGTCGACCTGCTAAGCCGCAAAGCCTACATCTGGGACGACAGTGGCCTGCCGGAAAATTTTGATGTTACCGATGTTCCTGGCGATATGGTTGATCAGGTTGAAGAGTATCGCGAAAAATTGATTGAAATGGCTGTCGAGCAGGACGACGACATCATGATGGCCTATATGGAAGGTGAAGAACCCTCCATGGAAGACATTAAGCATTGCATTCGCAAAGGCACCATTGCTCTCGATTTTTTCCCCACCTACTGTGGCTCAGCTTTTAAGAACAAGGGTGTGCAATTGATCCTCGATGCTGTGGTTGACTACCTGCCCAGCCCCACTGAAGTGAAACCTCAGCCACTGACTGACGAAGAAGGTAACGAGACGGGCGAAGTCGCCATAGTAGCGACAGAAGAGCCCTTGAAAGCCCTGGCGTTCAAAATTATGGAAGACCGCTTTGGCGCCTTAACCTTTGTGCGCGTCTATTCTGGTGTGCTCAATAAGGGCGACACCATCCTCAACTCGTTTACGGGTAAAACTGAGCGTGTCGGCCGCATGGTCGAAATGCACGCCGATGATCGCAATGAAATTGATCGCGCCCAGGCCGGCGACATTATTGCCATTGTCGGTATGAAGGCCGTAAAAACCGGCCACACCCTGTGCGACCCAAAACACCCGGTCACTCTCGAAGCGATGATCTTCCCCGATCCCGTTATCTCTATCGCAGTAAAACCCAAGGACAAGGGCGGTTCAGAGAAAATGGGCATTGCGATCGGCAAAATGATTGCCGAAGATCCCTCCTTCCGCGTTGAAACCGACGAAGATTCCGGCGAAACCATCCTTAAAGGCATGGGCGAACTTCACCTGGACATCAAGGTTGATATCCTCAAGCGCACCTACGGCGTCGACTTGATAGTAGGTCAGCCGCAAGTGGCTTACCGCGAGACCATTACGGAAGAGATCGATGACACCTACACCCACAAGAAACAATCCGGTGGCTCGGGTCAATTCGGTAAAATCGATTACCGCATCAAGCCTGGCGAACCTGGTACGGGCTACGTATTCAGCTCCACCGTGGTTGGTGGCAACGTGCCGAAAGAATTCTTCCCAGCCATTGAAAAAGGCTTTAAAGGCATGATGGACGAAGGCCCTCTGGCTGGCTTCCCCGTGCTCGACGTCGAAATCCAACTCTACGATGGTGGTTTCCACGCCGTGGATTCATCTGCCCTTGCCTTCGAAATTGCCGCCAAAGGTGCATTTCGTCAGTCCATGCCGAAAGCGGGTCCCCAGCTTATCGAACCCATTATGAAAGTCGACGTGTACACGCCCGACGATCACGTTGGTGACGTTATTGGCGATTTGAACCGACGCCGCGGCATGATCAAGGACCAGGAGAAAAACGTTACCGGTGTTCGCGTCAAAGCGGAAGTGCCGCTGGCCGAAATGTTTGGCTACATTGGCACCCTGCGTACCATGACATCGGGACGGGGTCAGTTTTCTATGGAGTTCTCCCATTACTTACCTTGCCCGAGAAATGTATCTGAAACGGTTATTGCCGAAACTAAGGCGAGAAAAGAAGCGGCTCAATAATTAGCTTATTTTTAGTCGAGCTAACAAAAAAACCCCCGATGGTTCTGGCCATCGGGGGTTTTTTTATTTAAGGTTTGTTTTTAAAGGCACATGCTTCTTAAATGACCGCTCAACAAACTAGACTTTCAAAGCTTTACTGGCAATCTCATAGCTATCTTTAGACAGATCTGGTCTGGCGAGTACTCTCTCCAGTGCCTTGACCATTGCCTGCCCTTTTGACTCGGGATATTGCTTCCACCTGGTCAAAGGCGTTAATAAGCGCGAGGCGATCTGCGGGTTTAATTCGTCCAGCACAGTTAATTGCTTGACTAAGAAGTCATAACCCGCACCATCTTCGCGATGAAAATTAATCGGGTTTCCGGCACAAAAAGCACCAATGACCGAGCGCACTTTATTCGGATTTTTTATATCAAAGGCCGGGTGAGCCATTAAACCCTCGACGCGCTCGAGACCGCCGGGTAAGCCACACCACGCCTGCATCTGAAACCACTGGTTAACTACCAGGGTTTCGCCTTGCCAGCGCGTGTAATAGCTTTCCAGCGCGCGCTTGGCGTAGTCCTGGGCCAGTGCCGCCGGGTTGTTGAGTAAGGCCATCAGTGCCGCGTTGGTGTCCGTCATATTGTCTGCCTGCTGAAACTGCTGCCAGGCCAGCTCAATATACTCTGCCTTGTCCAGTTGCAGCAGATACGCCAGGGCGGTATTTTTAAGGCTACGCCGTGCGATTTGCGCGGCATCGGCAGCGTAGGTCTCGGTGGTTTTATTGCTCTGGTAAACCGTCGTTAATCTGGCACCGAGTTCGACGGCTAAGGTCTGGCGCACAAACTGTCGCGCGCCGTGAATGGCTTCCACGTAAATCACTTCTGAGGACTCGCTCAAATAGGATTCACTGGGTAGCGTCAACATATGAGCTAACATGGCTTTATCCAGGCCTGGGTTAGCTAATAGCTCGTCGTAGGCCGCAATCAATTGAGAATCGAGCTGTAAAGCTCGCCCCGCTACCTGACTCTCTACCTGTTCCTTAATCAAGCCCTGCAACACAGACAGCGCCAATTGGTTACACGCGCTCCAACGATTAAAGCCATCGCTGTCTTTACGCATCAATTCAATCAACTGCTCGGATGTGCTATCAAACTCCAGTTTTATCGGCGCTGAAAACCCCCGCAGCAACGAGGGGATGGGGTGTTCTTGCAGGTTTTCAAAGGTAACGCTTTGCTCGGCTTCGGTGATTTCGAAGACCATCTCTGTTTGGCTCGCCTGCTCCGTTTGCCCTGCTTGACTTGTTTGCCCCGCTTGCTCGCTGGCCTGCCCCGCAACATGTAATGGTAAGTCCCCTGCGGCACCCACCAAACCTAGCTTAAGGGGAATATGAAAGGGTTTTTTATCCCCACCTTCCGGAGTTGGCGGACAACTTTGCTTAAAGTCGAGGCGGTAAGTTTTTGCAGTGGCGTCGTAGTGCCCGCTAACCGCAAGCCGAGGGGTGCCCGCCTGTCGGTACCAGTTCATAAATTGATCAAAATCCCGGCCACTAACTTCGGCCATGGCGGCAACAAAGTCTTCAATCGTCACGGCCTGGCCATCGTGACGGTTAAAATACAGATCACTGCCTTTGCGGAACAATTCTGGCCCCAGTAAGGTGTGAATCATACGAACAATTTCCGCGCCTTTTTCGTAAATCGTCAAGGTATAGAAATTCGAAATTTCCATAAACGAGGCCGGCTGCACCGGGTGAGCCGTTGGCCCACCGTCTTCGGCGAATTGTAAGGAACGTAAAAAATTAACATCCTCAACTCGTTTGATGACTCTCGAACCCATATCGGCGGAGAATTCAGCATCGCGAAATACCGTGAAGCCCTCTTTTAAACTCAACTGAAACCAGTCCCGGCAAGTCACCCGGTTACCGGACCAGTTGTGGAAATATTCGTGAGCAACTACGGCTTCAACACGCTGAAAACCCGCATCCGTAGTGGTTTCCTGCTTTGCCAGCACACAGGAGGTATTGAAAATATTAAGGCCTTTATTTTCCATCGCGCCCATATTGAAATCATCAACTGCGACAATCATAAAAATATCGAGATCGTATTCGCGACCATAGACCTGCTCATCCCAAGTCATTGCGCGCTTCAGCGAATCCATCGCGTGATCGCATTTATCGACGTCTTTATTTTCGACATAAATTTTAATATCGACCTGACGACCACTCATGGTGGTAAAACTATCTTCGATACAAGCCAAATCACCGGCAACCATGGCAAACAGGTAAGCCGGTTTTTTAAAGGGGTCGTGCCAGCGTACCCAATGACGATTGTCAGGCAACTCACCCTGAGCAAGCCGATTACCGTTGGATAACAATACCGGGTATCGTGATTTATCCGCTTCAATGGTGGTGTTAAATTCAGACATTACATCGGGACGATCAAGGTAGTAGGTTATTTTCCGAAAGCCTTCGGCCTCGCACTGGGTGCAATACATGGTGCGGGATTTATACAAACCTTCCAGCGAAGTATTTTCCTGGGGTTTGATGGCAACGGTAGAACACAACTCGAAGCTATCTGGCACATTGGGAATCGATAATTCACCATTGGCGCAGGCATATTGATCCGCCGTTAATACTCGGCCATCCACGGAGAGATCAACAAGCTCTAAGCCCTCGCCTTGCAGCACCAGAAGATTGGTTTTTTCAGCAAGCTCATTGAGATTAGCCCGTATTTTTAGCGTGGCTTTAACGTAGCTTAGGTCTTCGTATAACTGAATAATCAAATCGCTTTGATCGATCAAAAATTCAGGTGGCTGATAATCTTTTAAATAAATAGTTTTCGCCTGAGCGTCGCGCAAAGCCATCAAAAACTCCAATGATTTAAGGTGTATTTACTCTATTCTAATATTAAACTTTAGATGAAAAATTTAAATCTTCAGTCAAACAGTGACTTCGATATGGTAAGCCGTGAACTTACGCATATTGATCACGCCGCTATCAAGGATTAAATACTGTCCTTTAATACCCATAAGCCGCCCACTAACCTGAGGGTTTTTGTCAAAGTTAAGGGAAGTAATTTTGGTGGGATATTCCAACACCGGGTAATTAATATTGACGGCCTCCGCATCTAATCGCTGAATAGCTTGCAGGCCGAAACGTTGATCCAGAACACTTAATTCGTCGTGGCAGAGTTCAAGTAACTGATCGCGCCTTGCCGCTAGATCAAGCTCCGGCACTACTCCCTTCAACATGGTTCGCCAGCTGGTTTTATCCGCTACATGCTGGCGGATCACATCTTCGACCAGGCCCGACTGCTGGCGCGTTTGCACCCGAAGAATCGGCAAGGCTTGCACCGCACCTTGATCTATCCAACGGGTCGGCAACTGAGTGCCACGGGTAATACCGACTTTGACCCCGGAAGAATTAGCCAGGTACACGTAGTGTTCGGTCATGCAAAATTCCTGGGCCCACTCGGGTTCGCGGCAGGTGCCGGCATCGAAATGACACTTTTCCGGGCTCATCATACAAATATCGCATTGTGCTAATTTTTTAAAACAAGGGTAACAATAACCCTGGTTAAAACTTTTGTTGCTCACCCGACCACAGTGCGCACAGTGAATTTTTCCGGTGTAGGTAAGCTGAATGGTCTCGCCTAATAATTCATTAAGTGGAAGCCGATGCTCGTCCAGAGGCAGGTGGTAATTAACCGGAGCGGCGAGTTCAACATTCATTTTGGCCAGATGGCCCTGGTAAGACGGCATAAATTAATTGATCCTGTCAGAAATTACGGATTATTGTGTGAGACTGTAATGAGAGTGGTGTAAGTGGTGCAAATGATGCAAAACGCGTGTTAATGCCGCCACTTTAAGGGTTTTGATTCGGCTGAAGATTCCAGGTCTAGGTCAAGCTCATCCCCCGCGCTACCACAGTGCGGGTGCTTGCGCGTATCGATATAGGCGACCCGCTCTTCTTCCGGTTTATGTTTGAAGTCCCAGGAAATCACCGCCTGCAAGCAGGATTCTCGCTGCTGCGCCGTTAACACCTCACCGTTGGGCCATTTGCCGATTTCCACCGCCAATTTAAGTCTTTGGTAAAGCTCAGGCGTCATTTGCTCGATCAGTGTTTCAAAATCCATAATATGCTCTCACAGCGGCTCTGATAAGAGCGCCTCTAAACATTCTCGCGACCTTTGTTACCCAAACCCGCGACACCACCAAATAGCATACCCGTCAGTAAACCGACTACGTGGGCACTGTTGGCGACACCACCGTCTAAAAACAGATCGACGATGCCTAAAGCGCAAATCACTAGCCAAGCCAACATAAGGCCAATAATGCCGGGCGGCACGCGTAATAAGGGGTGAGGAGCAATCATATTACGCACCCAAACATAGCCCAGCAAACCATAGACAAGGCCCGATAAACCACCAAAAATTTGGTTGGGTTCCCACCAATATTGACCAACATTGGCAGCGATGGCGATACCCAGAGCAATTAAAATAAAATTACTTTTACCAACCAGTAATTCAATACGCCGACCAAATTCCCATGTCCATAAGCCGTTAAAAATAATATGCCATGGGCCAAAATGCAGGAAGGCCGGCGTTAATAGCCGCCAGTATTCACCCCGCCCAAAAGCCAGATCTGCTGGAAAAATGCGACCATGGGTTTTATCAATATGTTCAAAATCCTGAAAGGTAAACCAGTGCAACAGCTCCGGCAAAAAGCTTACGAGTACTGCACCCAACAAGCCCAACACCAGAGTAATAAGCACCACCGGGGTTTGCAGGGCCTGCTGCAATAAGCTCGCATCTGAGCCCTGCGAACCTTTAACCGGGCGCTCAGGATGTTGTTGCTGAAGCGCCATTTGTTGATACTGTTGGAGCACTGCCACGGCAGTCGGCACCGCTTCCTGTTGGGATACCAGCAACAGGCGTTCATCGTTTTGTTGGGCAATCTGATACTCAATACGATAGCGATCTAACTCCATCGCTAATAGCTCGGCATTTAGCTCTGCAGGCAAATTGGCAACGGTAATCCACGGCGTTGAATCATTCATCTGTGACCTTCAAGAAGGATCTTCACTAAAGAACCTTCACGAATGACCTTCAAAAATGACTCTCGCGGATAACTTTCAAGAATTATTTTCAGCATCGAGCCGACTACCCCACCCTAGTTTTCTACGACAGACTTCGTAAAAATTATGTTCCTGCGGATGAATCAGCCGCACTGGTTTAGGGTGTTTAACAATCCGAATGGCATCACCTGGCTCAGCGGCAATTTCATACTGGCCATCACAGGTCGCCTTGGGATGTAATTTATTAAAAGGCCCGACACGTACTTCCAGCTCGCTGGAGCCGCTGACCACGATGGGTCGGCTACTGAGGGTGTGGGGATTCATCGGCACCAACACCAGGGCGTCCAGCTCGGGACACATAATTGGGCCACCGGCGGATAGTGCGTAGGCCGTAGATCCTGTCGGCGTTGATACAATCAAACCATCGGAGCGTTGGCTATAGACAAAGGCGTTGTCGATGTAGAGTTCAAACTCCATCATGCGTACCGAGCGACCGGGATGCAGGACCACATCGTTAAGTGCCATGCCGGACGCAATAGCCTCGGGGTTACCGTTACGATACACGCTGACCTCAAGCAAAAACCGCTCGGACATTTTATAGTTCCCAGCCAGCACCTGCCCTATTCCCGCCTCCATTTGTTCTGGAGAAATATCAGTCAAAAATCCCAGTCGCCCGCGATTCAGGCCCAGCATGGGAATATCGAGATCGATCAGCGAGCGCGCCGCACCTAGCATACTGCCGTCGCCGCCCACCACAATCACCAGATCGAGGCTATCGCTAGTAAGATCCTTGCGCGCCAACGCTTCCACAGAGCGGTCAGCGAGGGAACTCGCAGTGTCCTGTTCTGCAATGACTGTGCGGCCATCGGCTTTGAGAAAAGCCACTAAGCGATTAAGGCTATCGACTACCTTCGGATGGCGCAGCTGAGCTACCACGCCGATACGTTGAAATTGTGCCATTGAAGACCCTTCGCGCAGACCAAAATATAGCTGAATTATACACAAGCCTGATTTAGATAAGACTCAACAGTAATTGATGTCCCGGACGGAGCGAATCAACGTTTAATATTGTGATTCTTGCTTGCTTAGAACGGCCGATCACCTTTCAGTGAAACCCGATGCAGGAGACGGCGGTAACCGTGGTAATCGTTGAGGGGATAGTGGTGAGTTGAGCGGTTATCCCACAGCACCACCATACCGACACTCCAACGCACGCGGCATTGAAATTCGGGAATGCGGGCGTGTTGATACAGCCGGTTCAACAAAGGTTCACTTTCCTCCTCAGTCCAGCCATCAATTCGCACTGCATGGGCTTCGTGGACGTAAAGAGTTTTTTCGCCGGTTTCAGGATGGGTGCGGACCACCGGATGCACATTGGTAAATTCCTCCGGGGCCGACGCATCACCCGAGTCCGCGAGGCGAGGCATGCGCGTTTTTGCCACGGCGGCTTTGGCAGAAGTGTAAACCGCATTCAGCCCATCAATCTCATCTTTAATATCTTGCGGCAAGGCTGAGTAGGCAGTTTGCATATTGCAGAAAATGGTATCGCCACCGACCGGAGGCAGTTCCAGGGCATAGAGACTGGCACCGGCGGCGGGGGTTTCTAGATAAGTGGTATCCGAGTGCCATACGCCGCCGAAATTAACCGTTTCTTCAGGTAATTTAAGTACCGGGGCAACCAGCGGATAGCCTTCGATACCATTGAGAAAAGGATATTTATTAACTTCACCAAACTGCCCGGTAAACGCCAGTTGTTGCGCGGGCGTGAGGCTTTGATCGAGGAAGTAGATCATCTTGCGATCAAGCCAGACTTTTCTCAGTTCTGCCAAAGTATCGGGCGGAATCGGTTTCGATAAATCGAGTCCGCGTATTTCGCTACCGATATAAGGCGTTAAATGTACAACTTCAAAATCTGTATTCATGTTCCGGCTCACATAGCTTTTAATTTTTCCACAACGCGGTCGCCAAAGGCATCGGTGCCAATTACTTTATCACTAGCTTTATCACCACTTTTATTAGTAGCCAGGTCAGGAGTGGTGTAACCGTCACTGAATACGCCCTGCATCGCCGCCCAAATATTTTTGGCCTCTAGATTCATATCCAAACTATGCTCCAGCATCATGGCCACCGAACCAATCATGGAATAGGGGTTAGCGATATTTTGACCGGCTATATCCGGTGCCGAGCCGTGAGACGGCTCGTAATAAGCTTTGCCATCGCCAATGCACGCCGATGGCATAAGACCGAGAGAACCAATAAGCCCGCCACCCTGATCGCTGAGAATATCTCCGAACATATTTTCCATCACCATGACGTCAAACTGAGTGGGCTTTAAACACAGATGGGTAGCAGCCGCATCCACCAACATATGAATTACTTTTACTTCTGGATAATCTTGCGCAACTTCATCTAGCACTTCGTTCCACAGCACGCTCGACTGCAAGATATTACTTTTGTGAATATTGTGTAATACCCGCTTACGACCCACGGCTAAATCGAAGGCTGAGATCAATACCTGGCGAATTTGTATTTCATCGTAGCGCAGAGTTTCCTCCACGTAGCGCACTCCATTACTATCTTTACCGACGACTTTCTTACCGAAATACAGCCCGCCCAGTAATTCGCGGACCATTATAATATCTATGCCTTCGCCGATGACTTCTGCTTTTAAGGGCGAAAGGTGAGCCAGTGATTGCGGTAGTACCACCGGACGAAAGTTCGCGTAGGTGTTGTAGTGGGCGCGCAGAGGTAACACGGCACCGCGCTCTGGCTGCATGTCCACCGGAATTTTAATTGCTTCCGAGTGCACCAGCCCGACCGGGCCTTTTAATACCGCATCGACCACATCGCACACCGCTCGACTTTGCTCGGGGAAAGGATGCCCGTAATCAAAATAAGCCGCTGCGCCAAATGGTGCTTCGATCAATTCAAAAGTCACAGCGCAGCGTTGCTCCACCACTTTGAGAACTTTTAAAGCTTCTTTCATTATTTCCGGGCCAATACCGTCGCCGGAAAAAATACCAATTTTATAGCTTTTCTGTTTCATGGAGATCCTGTTTCAGGAGGGGTATTTTATAAAAACAATGGATAAGGACAATTGATAAACATCAAAGACCCATGCGAATAGCGCCATCGATACGAATCATTTCGCCATTGAGCATAGAGTTTTCGCAGATATGTTGTACCAGTGCACCAAACTCCAAAGGATTACCCCAACGCTTTGGAAACGGCACGGTGGGGATAATACTGTCGATCCATTTCTGGGGAATACCCGCGGCTAAAGGCGTTTCAAACATGCCCGGCGCAATGGTCATCACGCGAATACCATAGGGAGCCAGATCCCGCGCCATCGGCAGCGTCATGCCCTGCACACCGGCTTTTGATGCCGCGTAGGCCGCCTGCCCCACCGGGCCATCCTGGGCCACTACCGAGGCAATATTAATCACCACGCCGCGTTCGCCATCGTCATTGAGCGCATCGAGGTCGATCATGCCGTAAGCCGCCACTCGTGCGACATTGAAAGTACCGGTGAGATTAACGTTAATGACCCGCTGAAACTCTTCCAGGGAATGTGGACCTTTGGGACTTGCCGTACGCACCGCAATATCAATACCCGCGGCGTTCAGTACGATACGAGGAGTGCCTAATGTTTTAGTTACCTCGGCTATCGCAGCCTCCACGCCTGGGCCATCACTGACGTCGCACTCGATGGCCATACCGCCACCTAATTCTTTTACGAGCTCTTCTGCCAGGGATAAATTTCTATCGAGCAGAGCGCAGGTCACTCCGGCTTTCGTGAGTATTCTGGCCGCTCCAGCACCGAGACCCGATGCTCCGCCAGTGATTAACGCTATTTGTCCCGATACTTTCATTTCAGTTTCCTTAGTGTTTTTTTTAAACTGTTTATCTCAACCGTTTATCTCAACCGTTTATCTCAACAACAAATGCGGTACGGAGGCCTTACGAAGCATATTATTGGTGGTGCTACCGACAAAAAATTCTCGTAAGCGAGAGTGGCCGTAGGCACCCATAACGATCATATCCACGTTATGTTCTTGCTGATAAGCGTGCAAAGCCGGTTCGATGTCACCATCGAGGACAGCGGTGCAAACCTGGTGACCGCCATCAACAATCGTTTTTTCCGCCCACTCCATATCTTCACGCAAGGTGTGCTTATCTTTGCTAACGGAAACCAAATGACCGGAAACACCTTTAAATAAGGGGCTAGCAGCAAGTAGCTCGACACCCTTGCGAGTGGTTGCACTACTATCAAAGGCGAGCATAACCACTTCCGGGGTTTTGAATTCTCCCTGGGCGATAAGAACCGGGCTGTGCAACGTACGCACTACACGCTCGACGTTACCGCCAACATCGTTGTCAGTATCACTGCTATGTTCCTCGCCCTGCTTACCCATCACCAGTAAACGCGTTTCATCTTCCAGCTCTGCCAGGCTCTCCAGCAGGTGACCATGGCGCTGGCGCAATACCGGCTCGGCGATACCATCGGCAATCACCCGAGCTTTTGCAGTTTCCAACATCAAACGGCCCTGCTCCAGGGCCATTTTGTTACGCCGGGCATCAAGTTCAGCAAGCTCAGTCAATAAATGTTCTCGTTCGCCAACCCCTAAATTACCACTTAAATCATTTTCCATGGGATAGCGGGACTGATCGAGCACGTGCAGTAACATCAAGGGCGCGGCAAGGCGAGCTGCAGCCCAGGCGGCATAGTCGCAAACCGGAGTGGCGGCGCTGGAACCGTCGATACAGGCAATTACATTACTCATAGTGATTCCTCGTGACCTAAACTTAACAAACTAGTATTCACTACCCGAGCATTAACCATCGAACTAATAATCAACTAATAATCAAGTTAATGGCCATCCATCATTTTGTCGATAGCATCGGGCTTATCGTGTTCGGCAAATTTATCGACCAGCGTAGCGCTGGCTTCATTCAAACCAATCACGTCCACATCCGCACCCTCGCGACGCAATTTAATAATCACTTTGTCGAGGGCATCAATGGCGGTAAGGTCCCAAAAATGTGCACGATGCACATCGATAGTGACTTTACTTATCGCCTCTTTAAAATCGAAGGACTGCACAAATTGTTCTGCCGAGGTGTAAAACACTTGGCCAACCACGTTGTAAATACGGTGGTCGTGATCATCTCCAACGAGAGCGCTAACGTAAAACACCTGACCGACTTTATTGGCGTAAAACAGCGCACTCAGCAGCACCCCTACACCAACACCTAATGCCAAATTATGTGTGGCCACGGTAGTGATTACGGTGGCAATCATCACCACGCTGCTGCTTTTCGGATGCGTACGTAAATTGCTCAACGATGCCCAGCTAAAGGTACCAATGGACACCATGATCATCACCGCGACCAGAGCTGCCATAGGGATTAGCGATACCCATTCATCCAGAAACACAACCAGAATCAGCAAAAATACACCTGCGACCAGAGTTGATAAACGCGTACGTCCTCCGGATTTCACATTGATTACCGACTGGCCAATCATTGCGCAACCCGCCATACCACCGAGAAAACCTGAGGCGATATTGGACACACCCTGCCCGGCACACTCGCGATTTTTATTACTTTGGGTATCGGTTAAGTCGTCGACGATGGTGGCGGTCATCATTGATTCCAACAAGCCCACCGCGGCCATCGTGACGGAAACTGGGAAAATAATCTTTAGGGTTTCCAGGTTCCAGGGAATATCAGGAATCAAAAATACCGGTAAGGTATCGGGCAATTCACCCATATCGCCGACGGTGCGAATATCCAGACCCAAAGCAAGAGAAACCGCGGTGAGCACCACAATGCACACCAGCGGCGAAGGCACGGTGCGATTAACATAAGGAAACAGGTAAATGATCCCCAACCCAGCCGCGGTCATCACGTAGACATGCCAGGTCACATGGATTAATTCTGGCAGTTGCGCCATAAAAATGAGGATGGCCAGCGCGTTAACAAAACCAGTGACCACCGAGCGCGAAACAAAACGCATTAATTGCCCGAGCTTTAATGCCCCGGCAATGATTTGTATGACTCCGGTAAGAATGGTGGCCGCCATTAAATATTGCAGGCCATGCTCTTTAACCAGCATCACCATTAACAGGGCCATCGCACCGGTAGCGGCGGAAATCATGCCGGGTCGGCCACCGGCAAAGGCACTGACTACCGCAATACAAAAAGAGGCGTATAAACCGACTTTGGGATCGACACCGGCGATAATTGAGAAGGCAATGGCTTCTGGGATCAAGGCTAGGGCAACCACCGTGCCGGCCAGCACATCGCCACGGATATTGCTCAACCAGGTTTGGCGTAGTGAATACTGCATGAACATTTATTTCGATACCTTGATAAACAATTCCGCAGCTCGGAATCTCGCTCAGTCGAACCTAATATAGCCGAACCTGGCGTGAAGATTACCGCTGCGAGTTAGTATTGCGGGAAACTAAAGGAAAACGCCGCGCTCAGCCTATAAGTCACTGGTGCACATGCGGTTATGAAAGAGCGTGCATAATAGCCAGAATGGCTGCCAAGCTCAAACTTGATATAGCCTTGCTCCTGGAATTTAAACCGTGGACCGGGTCGAATTTAAACCGTGGACTGGGCGATTTCCCAGGCCCGATCCGCCCGATTGCGGCATTCATCTTTAAATTCCAGCGCGGTGGTGGAACTGGCATTGCCATCCAGCCCCCGCCTGTAGACGCCCTGCACAATCGCCCCGGCGCGGAACAAATTATAGATGACATAAAATAGCCAGTTATCAATTTTATCCCGACCGGAAAACTCACAGTACCACTGAATTAATTCTTCCTGTGAGGGTAAACCTAGTTCGTCGAGGTCGGGGCGTCGCATAGAGGCCTCACCATAAAAATCGGCGTTGTATTCCATGGTGACATAACCGAGATCAGCCAGGGGATGCCCCAGCGTAGACAGCTCCCAATCCAGTACCGCCACGACTCGCGGTTCGGTAGGATGAAACATCACGTTTTGTACACGGTAGTCACCGTGGGCGATGCACACTTCATCGCTGTCCGGAATATTTTCGGGCACCCAGGTCAGCAAGTTTTCCATACTCTCGAGGTGTTCCGTTTTCGATGCCGTATATTGCTTGGTCCAACGATTAACCTGGCGCTGGTAATAGTTGCCGGGGCGTCCGTAGCTCTCCAAACCCACGGCCTGGTAATCCACCGCGTGCAGCGCCGCCAATACTCGTATTAAGTCGCGCCATAATTCCCGGCGTTGCTCAACAGAGGCTTCTTCCATCATCGGTCTATCAAAAATTCGGCCTTCTATAGCCTCCATAATGTAAAACTTGGTACCGATGACGCTGGTGTCTTCGCACAGCGCGTACATTTTCGGCACCGGGACATCTGTTTTGTAGAGTGCATCCATCACCCGATATTCGCGATCGACCTGGTGAGCCGAAGGCAGCAGCTCACCCGGTGGCTGTTTGCGCAACACGTAGGGTTGCCCAGCACCGTGTAGCATAAAGGTGGGATTACTCTGACCGCCGTCAAACTGAGTTACGGTAAGCGGGCCTTGAAAGCCCTCTACCTCTGCCTCCATAAATCGGGTTAAAGCAGCCTGATCAAATTCGTGCCCCGCTCGAATCGGTGTTAACTCTGTCATAAGCCCCACTACTGTTTTTGGAATAAAGCCAAGCATACCTGTTGTGGACAAGCTCGGCAAAATGTCCGCTTTGTGTTTTGTGTTTTGTGTTTGTGTGGTGTTTACTTTTTGAAATAGGTGATTTCCGCGACGGAATTCTATAAATTCACCACATCATCCTGTTAGATTGTGTCAGCAACCGGGGAGCATTACTCTATGGCAATTGGTACGGGCTTAGGCTTGACGCGCTTTCCCTTTCAAAAAACCGACGCTTTTTGGCAATGGGTGGAGCTTTGCGAGCAGAGCGGCATCGATTCGCTTTGGCAAACGGATCGCCTGGTATCAGACGAACCATTTTTAGAATGCATAACGACACTTGCGGCCATTGCCGGCGCCACCCGTCGAATAAAGTTCGGCATGAATGTCGCCTCGGTCGCCCTCCGCGACCCTTTAGTACTCGCCAAGCAATGCGCTACCATCGATTTTCTGAGCGGTGGTCGATTATTGCCAGCATTTGGTATAGGCACTGCCACCGCTGCTGAGTGGTCCGCTACCGGTCGCGCTACCAAAGGTCGAGGCAAACGCACGGATGAAAGTCTCGATATTATCGCCCGCCTCTGGCGTGGCGAATCCGTGAGCACGAGAGGTGAGCACTATCAGTATCAAAATGCGGTTATTGCTCCGCTGCCGACACAAAACCCCTGTCCATTATGGATTGGTGGCAGTAGTGAGGCGGCGATTCGACGCACAGTTCGCTTTGGTACTGGCTGGCAGGCTGGACTAGAATCACCTGAGGGAGCGGGTCGAGCACGCCGAGCGATCATAAATGCCTTGCGGGAGGCAACAGAATCGGAAGGCATTGAACGCAGTATCGACCCGGAACATTACGGTACCGGGTTTTTTGTGCATTTTGGCTCGCTGGACGACACTGTTTGTCAGCGAGAATTAAAACGTTTTGCTCTAGCGGCTCCAGATCGTAATTTGGCGCACATTATTGCGGTAGGTCAACAAGGCATCATCGATAACATTAAAGCCTACGCCGATCAGGGCATCGCAAAATTTATTTTACGGCCACTGGCGACAAACGATGCCGAACTACTATCGCATACCCGTAGAATTATCGAAGATATTGTACCCCGGGCAAGTGAGTTAAGTATCAATCCAGATTAAACGACATACACACTGATCTATCTATACCGGAGACGGCATCACTACAAACTAAAAACCAGGGAAAATAATTAAATGAAAGCGACTTTCTATGAACAGTTTGGCACACCCAAAGACGTGTTGATTTATGGTGAACGGGAAAAGCCAAAACCTAATTCCGGCGAAGTGCTGATAAAAATTGCCACCTCTGCGGTAAATCCCTCCGATGTTAAAAAGCGTTCCGGACTGACCTTACCTCAACTATTGGATAACGGCCCAATCATTCCGCACAGCGATGGCGCGGGCGTTATTGAATCTGTCGGTGCCGGTGTTGCCAACACCCGTATTGGCGAACGGGTATGGATTTATAACGCTCAACATAAAAGAGCTTTCGGTACTGCCGCGGAATACCTCGCCCTACCCTTGGCTTTAGCCCCCACCTTGCCCGAAAGCGCGGGTTTTGATGTTGGCGCCTGTCTTGGCATTCCTGCGATGACGGCACACCGCTGTGTTAATGCCGAAGGTTCTGTTGACGGGAAAACCTTATTAATTACCGGCGGCGCAGGTCGGGTCGGTAACTACGCGATTCAGTTTGCCAAATTAGGTGGCGCGAATGTGATTGCCAGCGCTGGCTCGGCACAAAGCAAAGAGGATTGCCTGGCTGCCGGGGCCGACTTAGTGATCCCCCACCCCAATGCTGACACTGTCGCGGAGATAATGGATTTTACCGAGGGCAAGGGCGTTGATCACGTTGTAGAAGGTGATTTTTCTGCCAATATTGAAAGTATTTTAGAGGGGATTCGCGTCGGCGGTGTTATCTGCACCTACGCATCCATGTCGAATATGAATCCGACCATGCCTTTTTACCGAATGATGTATCGAGATTTAACGCTGCGCCTGGTGTTTTTGTATGAATTGCCCGGGGCGGCCATGCAACTGGCCATAGATGATATCAACACCGCCTTACAAAATGATCTACTGATTCACCGCGTCGCCAAGCACCTTCCTTTAGAGCAAGCAGCGCAGGCTCATCAATTGATTGAGTCCGGTCATCCACGGGGTTGCGTGATTCTAAACACTCCTTTCGCGTAATCCCTCGTTCCTATAGCCCGTATAATTCAATAAATAGCTTACTATTTGATTTGATTGTAGTTATTATTCAATAACTGAATACAGTACTTCTTCGTATAACATAAGATAAAATGAAGGCGTCTTCTTACTTAAGCCTATATAAATTGGCTGTTTAACTTTCAACTAGCAGGAAGCTCAGTGAGATATCCAACGGGACGTTGCGCGAAATATTGTCGTTTATTTTGCCTTCCTATAGTTATAACTACCGCTCTTGTCGCTTGCTCTCCCGACAAAGATTCAGCAGCCGAAGAGCTTCCTCTACGCCTGGCAACGGCTCTGGTTAGCAGTGAAATCTTAGCCCTCGAATACACCGTGGTCGGCAATGTTATTTCCGACCATCGCGTTGATATTAGCTCCAAAATTGCCGCCTATATTCGCACTATCAATGTTGTCGAGGGCGAATACATACGTTCCGACCAGGTACTTGCCACACTGGACGACAGCGCTATCAGTAACGCAATTGCACAAGCTCGCGCTGCTCTCGGTAGCGCAAAAGCGCAACTCGACGATGCCAACGCTGATTTAACTCGTTACCAGAACTTGCTTAAGGACGAGAGCGTTGCGGAGTCACGAGTGCAAAAAACTCGCCTGCTGCGAGACACGGCTAAAGAACAGTTCAACAGCGCTACGGCCGCTCTCAATGGTGCACTGGCACAACGCCAATACACCCAAATAACCAGCCCGGTAAACGGCCTCGTTATTGCTCGTCACCAGCGTAGTGGCGATTTAGCGACACCCGGTGCACCAATATTATCGGTAGAGTCCCAGCAAGGTTTATTGTTTCAAACCTATCTTCCAGAGCGCTATTTAAGCCGGGTTAAACCCGGCGATAAACTTGCTGTTCATATAGACACCCTACCTACGCCACTGAATGGCCAGGTACTCCGTATCGTGCCATCGGCACATCCGATTACCCGGCGCGTCGAGGTAAATATAGCCTTCCTCCCCAACGAAGCATCAAATCCAGGCGGGAACCCTATTCCCGGGATGTTTGGTCGAGTCAGCTTTTTATTGGGCTCAGATAGCAAACCCGTGATCCCGAATTCCGCTCTATTTGAACGCGGCGGCTTACAGGGCGTTTTTGTCGTTGATGACGACAAGCGTCTACGCTTTCGCTGGCTGCGTGTAGGCCGGCAGTACGCCAGCACAACAGAAATAATTACAGGTTTGTCTGCGGGGGAGAGAATTCTTACTACCGCACAAGCGGGACTGAGTGAAGGCACGCTTATAGAGGACTTAGCGATGCTGGAAAAGCCAGGTAACGCTGGCGACACTTTAGATTCCAACGAACGATAATATTGTGGAATCAAAAAATAAGACCCGTTTAAATCTCGCTGGCTTGCTCGCTAGTTATTTTGTCACCTCACGTATTACCCCGGTCCTGGTATTGGGCTGCCTACTCCTGGGTGTACTGGCAATAAACCTGACGCCACGGGAAGAAAACCCGCAAATTGTCGTCCCCGCTGCCAATGTGATTGTCAGTTTTCCTGGCGCTTCCCCTGGCGAGATCGAACAATTAATTATTCGTCCC
Organism: Porticoccaceae bacterium; assembly: GCA_036961295.1. Classification (GTDB taxonomy): domain Bacteria; phylum Pseudomonadota; class Gammaproteobacteria; order Pseudomonadales; family Porticoccaceae; genus JAGPUQ01. The sequence goes on from JBALVX010000001.1 coordinate 842,265, forward strand.
CTGGAAAATACTATTAAACAAATTTCCGGCGTAGATCATACCTTTGCAGTAGCGTCAGATTCGCTGGGCATGCTAACGGTGCAGTTTAATGTAGGCGAAAATACCGAGCAGTCCCTGGTAAAACTGTATGACCACGTAATTGGCCAGCAGGAGAACTTCCCTCCCGGTGCTAGTATGCCGATGGTGCAAAGCATCGACGTCGATAGAGTGCCCGTGGTCACCGTAACTCTGGCCTCTGAGCAATACGACGACTATGCCTTAAAGCGCATCGCCGATCGTATGCTCGATAAACTTCGCAGCCTACGGCCTATCTCCGCCATGTATGTACGCGGTGGTCGCGACCGGGAAGTTCGGGTCGAACTGGATTTGGCAAAATTACAGGCTTACCATATCCCGGTAACACAATTACGTCGGGCGATTCAAAGTCAGAATGTCTCAATCCCCCTCGGGAATACCGTTCAGAACAACGACTTCACGCAGGTCTACCTAAATGGACAACTGAGTGAGACCAATGAGCTGAATCAATTGGTCATCGGAGTTCAAGACCAAAAGCCAATTTATCTTTCCGATGTTGCCCGCGTCGTCGATGGCCCTAACGAGCAACGGGACACCCTAAGTCGCTTCGCTTTTGGACCAGCTGATCAACGCTTCAATCAACATCCTAGTCTTGAGCTAAACTCTGTCACTCTCGCTATCGCCAAAAAACCCAACACTAACGCGGTATTTATGGCCGAGGATGTCCTCTCTCGTATCGAGGAGATGAAAAACACCTTTATACCGGCAGGTATTGAGGTTATCGTGACCCGTAACGATGGAGAAAAAGCGGATCAAGCCGTTAACGTGCTGATTTATAATCTCGGCATTGCAATTTTTTGTGTTTTCTTAATTACTATTTTCTTTTTGGGCTGGAAATCAGCCATTATTGTTGGATTTTCCGTACCCCTTATATTGTCCTTGACTCTGGGCGCCGATTTTTTATTCGGGCCTACTATAAACCGGGTTACCCTGTTCGCATTAATTTTATCCTTGGGCATGTTGGTTGATGGCCCGATTGTGGTGGTGGAAAATATTTATCGCCATTTCAATTTATCAAATAATGGTGACCGCCGTAGCCTTGCAATCGAGGGTACCAATGAAATTGGTAATGCCACTAACTTAGCGACCTTTGCGGTGATGCTGGGTTTTTCTTCTATGTTATTTGCGCTCGACGGCATGGTAGGACAGTATTTCTATCCGATAGCTTTTAACGTTCCTATCACCATGCTTGTCTCAGTGATTGTGGCCTATATCGTCACGCCCTGGGCTGCTTGTCGCTGGCTGCACGACATTGAGACATCCAATCTAAGCTCTCCCTTAAAGCGCTCTGCGGGTATCAATTTCTTTTATCGTTATCTTTTAATCCCTGGATTACAGAAACCGAAACTGCGTAATTTCACTTACTTGGCGGTGATCTTTGCACTGCTACTCTCTTGTCTTCAGCCGGTTTGGCAATTTATTCGCCCTTCGGGCATCGACGGCCCTGCTTCATTGTTTGGCGTTGAGTTAGCCATGCTCCCCAAAGACAATAAAAACACTTTTAATATCACCATTGATATGCCAGAAAATACTCCGGTCGAAAAAACGGACCAAGTGGCAAGAGAGGTGGGCGAACTGATGCGTCGCCAGCCCGAAGTGCGCCATTATTTAACCTGGGTTGGCCAAACCGGAGTAATTGATTTTAACGGTCTACTGCGGGGGGCCGCATCCAAAGCTGGCACTTATATTGCGGAAATACGCGTAAATTTAACCAACAAAACCCAACGGAAATTAAGTTCCATTACTATGGTTAGAGAGCTACGAGACGATATTCTTACAATTCAACAACGCTACCCCGGTAGCTTGATACAGCTTGTGGAAGATCCCCCCGGCCCTCCCATGCGAGCCAGCGTACTCGCTGAAATTTATGGCAAGGACTTAAAAGTCATGCGTGAAATTGCCGCTCACACCAAAATGGAATTTGAACGCACCTACGATATGGTTGAGGTAAACGATTCTACACCGGCAGATGTCCCCATATATAGTGTTCTCGTCGACAAGGAAAAGGCTGCCCTTTCCGGTATTAACACAGCAGAGATCGCCACCTTACTACGCACCCTGGTCGATGGTGAAGTCGTTGGCAATCTTCATGTTGCTGAAGAAAGTAATCCCGTCGCCATTAAATTAGACATACCCCGGCACCGAGAAATCAATCCGGAAATTTTATCGATGGTTTCCATTACCAACCGAAACGGCGATTCAATCCCTTTGGCATCGATCGCGTCGGTAAAACTCGAGGTAGCCGAAAAACCCATTTTCCACAAGGATTACGAACGAGTGGTTTATGTGGCAGGCGAGTTGAGGCAGGCGACACCAATTTTCTCGGTACTGCATCTTAATCAGCAGTTACAAGGATTTAAAACCAGTGACGGACAACAATTACAAACCGGCAATCTGGGTCTCGAAAGAACCGACCCAGAAACCATTAAAGGTTACCAATTACTTTGGGATGGTGAAATGCGTCTTACCCTGGACACCTTCGGCGATCTGGCTAATGCATTGGGGCTAGCTTTAGTTTTTATCTATATTTTACTGGTTGCTTACTATCAATCGTTTAGTATTCCGATGATTGCCATGTCTGCCATTCCTCTCGGTTTAATTGGTGTATTTCCCGGTCACTGGATTATGGGCCAGGCATTTACGGCTACATCGATGATTGGCATCGTTGCGCTAGCGGGTATCGTGGTACGTAACTCCCTATTAATCATTGATTTTGTTCTCGACCACCTCGATGATGGAATGCCCCTGCAAGAAGCCATTTTAGAGGCGACGGTGTTGCGTTTACGCCCTATCATCCTCACTGCCGTGTCTACCGTGCTCGGCAGTGCCATAATGATTACCGATCCAATTTTCGGTGGTCTGGCTATCTCGATGATTTTCGGTACAGTTATAGCCACCCTTCTTACTATTCTGGTTATTCCCTTCTTGCTGTATCAATTGCTAGAAAAGCAAGGTTTTGGCGAGGGTGCCGATAAAAATCCTGAGGCACAAGCGCAATCGTGACTACTTTAAAGAGTAATCTGAGCCTATACAAAATATTGCTTTGCACGATAATCTTAAGCTTGTTTGGCCTATCAACTATCTGTGCTGCCGAAGCAATCAACGATTTTACACCCGCCAAAGAAAGTCTCGAAGACGCCTGGGAAATCGCGGCCAGCAAAAACTATCGCTTAGAGGCCGCCGAGCAGCGTCATCTCTCTGCCCAGGATCAAATTTCGGAAGCTAAATCCCAGCGCCTGCCTAAGGTAATACTTACTGCAAATTATTTAAGTTTAGATAACCCCCCCACTATTCAGGCGAATTTTAGCGGAAACGATTTCACCTTTTCCTATTGGGAACAAAATGCACTTTATTACAGTGTCTATTCCGTCATACCTCTCTATACTTCCGGGCGAATTAAGGAAGCCCTGGCCGCTGCCAATGAGCAGGCTGATGCCGCCGGACTGGACACCGATGCCGAAAAACAGAATTTAAAGATGGCGGTGGCCAGAGCTTATGTTGACATTTTAAGGGCGGATCAAGGTAAATTATTAGCTCAAAGCCATGTTGGTAATCTGGAAAAACACCAGGCAGATGTAAGTAATTTAAAACGCCAGGGCCTGGTATCAAAAAGCGATCTACTATCGGTTAATGTCAGTCTGGCGGATGCCCGGCAAGGACTTACCCGTAGCAAAAATCTCTCAGAGCTGGCCGTCGCCACCTACAACCAGTTATTGGGCCGGGCACTCGACACCAAACCCGCTTTACTAGAACCTGAGGCACCCATTCTCAGTAATAATATTGGTGAGCTGTCCTTAGCAGCCATCCAACAACGAGAGGAGTTGATTGCCCTGCGCAAGCGCGCTAAAGCCCTACAGCACAATGCCGTAAGTATTAAGTCCGCGACCAAACCACAAATCTTATTGGGTGGCGGTTATGGTTACCAGGAAAATAAAAACCAGCTCTATGAAGACGTTTGGTTCGCCAATGTCGGCATGGTGTGGGAATTATTTGATGGTGGCACTAGCCGCCATCGTAGTAATAGTTTGAACCGGCAAGCTGCCGCACTGAAGGCACAGCACGACGATCTCAGTGGCTTAATTCGCCTGCAGGTACGTCATGCCTGGTTACAGCTTGCCGAAACCCGTGAGCGCGTCGCGGTAAGCAAAGACAGTATCGCTCAGGCAGATGAGAATTTACGGGTAACACGCAATCGTTATCGGGAGGGATTGTCGAGTCACAGCGAGGTCCTCGATGCAGAAACCTTGCGTATTAAAGCCCAGAGTAACTATGTTAATGCTCGCTACGATACTCTGTTAACGGCCCTCCAGCTAAAACGCGAACTGGGTGAGTTGTAGCCACAACACCTAGATGGTCAGTGTCTAGATGACTAGTGTCTCGCTCTGAAAAAACTCCTCCATGATCAAGTACAGTCCATAAGCATCGTCGCGCCCCGCTAATTCGCGAATCGAATGCATGGCGAAGGTCGGCACGCCGACGTCCAGGGTGGGCACACCCACGCCAGCGGAGGTAATCGGGCCAATGGTGCTACCGCAGCCTAAATCGCTGCGCGTGACAAAATGCTGTACAGGCACCTCCGCTCGCTCCGCCCACTGTCGAAACAGCGAAGCAGTGATACTGTTGGTGGCATAGCGCTGATTTGCGTTGACCTTGAGCACCGGGCCATTGTTAAGCGCGGGGCCGTGATTAGTATCGTGCAGAGCCGGGTAATTAGGATGAATGCCGTGGGCATTATCTGCTGATATTAGCAGGGAGCGGTCGATAGTTCGGGTGCGCTGTTCAGCATTCGGCACCAGGCGCTCCAGCACCGATTGTAAGAATGGTCCCTGTGCGCCACAGGCCGATGTACTGCCGACTTCTTCGTGGTCCGTACATACCAGTAAGCGGGTTGCAGCGGCGACCTCAGGCACTACCGAAGAGTCTGCAGATGACAGTGCCTGCAGGCCTACGTAGCAACTCAATAGATTGTCGAGCCGAGCCGAGGCAATAAATTCTTCACGCAAGCCCACCATGCTCGGCGCCTGGGTGTCGTAACAACACAATTCGTAGTCGAGTACTTGCACGTCTTCTGCCGCCAGCCCTTCGGGGACTACTTCCTCGACTAATAATTGTTCCGCGAGTAATTCACGAAAATCAATCGTTTGATCAGCCTCGACCTGAAACAAAATCGGTGGAATATCGGTCTGCGAATTAATACTTCGGCTGCTATTGGCCTCGCGATCGAGATGAATAGCGAGACTGGGGATCACCGCGACCGGGCGTTTGAAATTGATTAATGTTTTCGCTAATTCTCCAGTACGGGTATTTTTGTAGACGACTCGCCCCGCCAGGGATAAATCTCGGTCAAACCAGGGATTCAGTAGCGCGCCACCGTACACTTCCACACCTAACTGGAAACACCCCCTGGATTTCTGCTCTGGTTGTGGCTTAACCATTAAACAGGGACTATCGGTATGCGCTCCCACCATACGTATACCTGTATTTTCAGGTGCCGAGCCTCCAACAACAAAGGCAATCAGGCTGGAATCATTGCGTGTAGTAAAATATTTTCCACCCGTTTCAAGGGTCCACGCATCCGTTTCATGGAGTTGTTGAAAATTATCCGCCGTGAGCTTTTCAGCCATATTTTTTACGGCGTGAAATGGGGTTGGAGACTGCTGTAAAAACGTCAGCAGGTTTTGATTAAATACGGTTTTATCCACGAATCAGCTTTCCCTTGAAGTATGTTTTGGTTTTCGCTTAGTTTAGTGATGTTAGCCGGACTGCTCTAGTCGAAGCCCTTTAGTTGAGCTTCTTTAGTTGAGCTTCTTTAGTTGGGCCTTCTAATCGAGCTTTTTAGTCGAGCTAACAGACTGGACGTATCCCAGCGTCCCCCACCCTGGGCTTGCACCTCAGCATAAAATTGATCAACTAAAGCCGTAACCGGTAATTGCGCACCGTTTTTTCGAGCTTCGGATAGTACGATGTCGAGGTCTTTTCGCATCCAGTCCACCGCAAATCCATGCTCATAATGTCCGGTAATCATGGTTTCGTGGCGGTTGTCCATTTGCCAGGATTGCGCGGCTCCTTTTGAGATAACCTCGATCACCTGCTTAACATCCAGTCCAGCAGATTCCGCAAAGTGAATACCCTCGGCCAAACCCTGCACTAAACCCGCAATACAGGTTTGGTTGACCATTTTACACAGCTGGCCGCTGCCAGCAGGACCCAGTAAATTCATGGCCCGTGTATAGTGAGAAATCACCGGCTTAATCTGGTCAAATATAGCCACTTCACCACCACACATAATCGTTAATGCTCCCCCTTCAGCACCCTGCTGCCCTCCGCTGACTGGCGCATCGATAAAGTGTAGACCAAGCTCGCGGCAACGCTCATCCAGTTGCCGCGCTAAATTCGCCGATGCAGTAGTGTGATCCACAAAGATGCTACCGGGCTTCATCGCCTTAAACGCGCCCTGCTCTCCTAGTGTCACTTCCAGCACATCACTATCCCGCCCCACGCAGGCAAAGACAAGGTCAGCGGTGCTGGCCGCATCGGCCGGGCTTGAGGCAATAGTGCCCTGGTAGTCGGTCAACCATTGCTCGGCTCGCGAGCGAGTACGGTTGTAAACAATAAGGTCAAATCCAGCCTGGCTTAAATGCCCCGCCATCGGGTAACCCATCACACCCAGGCCAAGGAATGCGATTTTTTGTATTTTTTGCATTTCTTGCGCTCCTTGTTTTCTTTGCTTCCCTTGCTTTTCTTGTACTGCCTCGCTCATTATTAAGCCCCGTTGGCAAGAAACATTAACAAGCCAGCACCCAGTATCAAACGATACCAAACAAAGGGCATCATACCCATGCGATTAATAAATTGAAGAAAAAAGTGGATGGTCAAAAACGCGGTAACACCTGATATTACTGCACCTAAAAATAGTTCATACCATGGCACCTGGGCAACTCCGCTGAGCTCTATCGCTTTATAGGCACCACTGGAAAGAATCACCGGAATGGATAATAAAAACGAAAACCGTGCCGCTGCCTGCCGACTAAAGCCGAGCATCAATGCCGCTGTCATGGTAATCCCTGAGCGAGATGTACCGGGAATTAACGCCAGCACCTGTACCAGGCCCACGATGATTATCGTTCGCCAGGAAAGCTGCTCCATGGACAAAGCATCATTACCTCGGCGTACCGCCATTTTATCGGCCGCAGCCAAAAGCAAAGCAAACCAGATCGTTGTGGATGCAATAACCGTAACGGAACGTAATTGACCTTCAATCAAATCATTAAAGAGCAGGCCGCAGACCCCCACTGGTATAGTAGCGACTATCAGATACCAACCCATGCGACTTTCTGGCGTGGCCGGGCCAAACCAGGCGCGCAACCACCCATTAATGATGCTAATTAAATCGTGTCGAAAGTAAGTCAGCACCGCGCTTAGCGTACCGACGTGCACTGCAACATCAAATGCCAGACCTTGATCCTCCCAAGCCAATAATTTGGCCGGTAAAATCAAATGTGCCGAACTTGATATGGGTAAAAACTCGGTCAGCCCCTGGAGAATGGCCAGTACCAAAATGTGTAAAAACTCCATAAGTGGCTCTGCAGTTAGGGTTAATATTATTTGTTAGCGCAGCTCTTAAATCAGTCCCTGGTCTCTGGTCCCTAGTCAGTGGCTATCGCAGCCGTTTACGTTTCTGCCAGTGAATTTTATCGCGGATATAGTAAGGCTCCAGAGCTTCTGGCTTAAGCAGCTCACCCGCTAATAATTTTTCTAATGCCAGAGGGATAATATCCCTCGCCACTGACCGCGCCTCCAGGTTAACAAAGCTGGGTCTAAAACCTATTTCCTCGGCAAAAGCCCAACCGTCACCCACGCCTGCTCCTGCACCCAAACCTATGCCGCGCCGCATTTGCTCAAGCTCTGGGCGATGGTCCTGATTGAGTAGTTGTTGTAGTTGATCCCACACCGCTGCAGGCCTATTTACCTGATCAGGAATTACTTCTCGTGCAATGGCCCGGGAACTACCATCCTCATGCACCCGTATTTCATTGCAGTAGAGCCCCCAATACACATCACTCATACGGGCATCCAGCATTGGTACTATCAATGGCTCTATCAATGATTCTATCAATAGCTCCTCACCTACCTGCTCAGTGCGAATGGCACCTTGAGCAAGTACCTGGAGTGTCGATACCGGGATAACTGGAAGATCGACACCAAAAGCCAGGCCCTGGGCGACACCCATACCTATTCTTAAGCCCGTAAACGAGCCAGGGCCGGCCGTGAGCGCGATTGCATCAAGAGTATTTAACGCGATACCCGTTGAACTAAGTAATCGGTCAATAGCAGGAAGGATGTGTTGGGTATGACCACGAGGTACATCGATAACCTCCTCGGCAATCTCTCCATTGCGGTACAGCGCGACGGAGCATAGTTGCGTAGAGGTATCCAGTGCAAGCAAAGCGGGCATACGAAATCCGGCAGTATAGCTGGAGAGAAGTTACTAAGATAAAGTCTAAAATTGGCATTACGGGCGTTAAGGTTCTTATCTAACACCCTCGCCATCGACAAGACAAGTCAGATCAAGTCAAAAGCAGCTAAAACGAAATAACCCCCAAAACGGGGGTTATCTCAGTTACTACATATCGTTATCTAACGATCCCAAGAGTTACTTTTTCTTGGCGGGACGACCACGACGTTTCGCAGCTGGCTTCTTGGCCTTAGCTTTAGACTTCGCTTTGGCTTTAGGCTTGGCTGTCGCTTTAGACTTTGCTTTGGCTTTAGGCTTGGCTTTCGCTTTAGACTTTGCTTTGGCTTTAGGCTTGGCTTTAGCTTTAGGCTTGGCTTTAGACTTGGCTTTGGCTTTAGGCTTGGCTTTCGCTTTAGACTTTGCTTTGGCTTTGGCTTTGGCTTTGGCTTTGGCTTTAGGCTTGGCTTTTGCACCAGCGCCAGCCGCTTTTTTAGCTAAAGCTGCAATTTGAGCAGTAGCTTTTTTCTCGGTGGCGCGAGCCTGGGCAGTAGCGCGTTTTTCAACAGCTTTGACCTTCTTAGCTTCAGCAGAAGCGCGCTTTTTCTTCCAACGTTGCTCAAATTTAGCAGCGGCCTTCTTCAAAGCAGCGGCGCGGCCTTTCTCAGCTGCAGCTTTTGCATCTGCAACGCGGGCTTTCGCGTCGGCAGCGGCTTTTTGAACCTTCGCTTGTAATTTCGCTACCTTAGCGTCAGCAACTGCTTTTCTGGCCTTATCTTTAGCTTTAGCCAGTGCAACAGCCTGTTTTTTGGTTTTAGCTCGAGCGCGTACCAGGGCAGCTTTAGCTGCTTTGGTACCCAACTTTTGAGCTTTGGTTCGAGCTGCTTTTACATCGTTACGAGCTGAAGCAAGACTTTTGGCCTGATCTTCGGCCGCTTTTTTAGTAGCTTTAATTGCTGCGTCTATTTTTTTCATTTTATCCTTTGCACGTTTCTGTGCTTTGAGTTTGGTTGTGGCCATGTGCTATCTCCTGATTATTGTCATACTACAAACGTGAAATTATGAATAACATTTTTGAGTACATTTTATTCTGCAACAGCAAGATGACAAAATAAAGTCACAGTTTATCCAAAATAATTTTTATTGTCCACACTTAAAGTATTTTATTAAGTATTATTTTTAATGAAGAATTCGCGTGAAATGTGTCGGGCCTCACGTTTTCAAAAACTATTTTCCTTAATAATTTGCTCCATTAATCTCACGTGTGCCTGGTGAATATTTAAACACGGGATCATAGAGAAATTTTTACCGCCAGCATCAATAAAAAAATCCCGGTTCTCAACATCAATTTCTTCCAGTGTTTCTAAACAATCTGCAGAGAACGCAGGACAAATCACATCCACACCAGGGAGTCCCTGCTCGCCCCACTCCTGTAAAGTTTTACTGGTATAGGGCTGCAACCAGCGCTGCCGACCAAAACGGGATTGATAACTTATTTGCCAATCACTTTCTTTAAGATTAAGGCGCCTGGCTAAAGCGTTCGCAGTATTTTGACAATGCTCCGGGTAGGGATCGCCTTTAGCAGCATAATCTTCAGGAATACCGTGGAAGGACATTAATAACCTGTCGTTGCGGCCATATTTTTCCCAATGCTCTTCCGCAGATTGCGCCAGAGCTTCGATATACGCGGGATGCTGGTGGTAATCTTTAATTACGTAAACGTCTGGAACGTTGCGTTCGCGCTTTATTAGATTGGCAACGCTATCGTATACAGCCCCGGTAGTGGTACTGGAGTATTGCGGGAATAACGGTATCAGTAGAATTTTATCCATGCCCTCGGCAGATAATTCTGCGATTCGAGTGGCAATCGAAGGCCCACCGTAAGTCATCGCCCAGGTCACATTTTTAACCTTAGAGGAGCCATCAGCTTTGACCTTACAAGAGTCATCAGTCTCTAGACTGGCGTGAACTTTCTCTGCCAGCCCTCGGGTATACACTGTTAGGGGAGAACCTTCTGGCAACCAAATAGAACGGTAAGCCTCGGCGACACGTTTTGCGCGCAAAGGTATTACCAGACCGTTTAATAATACCCACCAAATAAGACGCGGAATCTCTACCACGCGGCCATCTGCTAAAAACTCACGTAAAAATCGTGCCACACCACGCTTGGTGGGTTCTTCAGGAGAACCCAGGTTAATCAAAATAACGCCAATTTTATTTATTGCCACATCAACCGTCCGGGCTAGCTGGTAAGAATAAGAAATGTAATCGAAGTGGCGCACTATTTTATAGCGTAAGGCGTTTCTTTTAATCGATCTAAATTTACATCGATTAACGCCGCCGCCCCGGCATCAGCATCGACATCGGGATTCAGTGAATAAAACATGGGATAACGCGCATTCGATTACTGAGTGTAACAAATATCAGCCATAAAAAAGGCCCCGTTGCGGAGCCCTTTTTAGAATCAAATGGCCATCAACTCTACCCAAGCGCGTCGACGATACGTTGTTGAATGGTATCGAGGGAACCGATGCCATCGACACGACGAAATATCGCCGACTTATCGGCATTAGCCACGGCAAGCTGCTGATAAAAATTCACCAGGGGTTCAGTTTGCTGATGGTAGACGTCTAAACGATTGCGCACGGTGGCTTCCTGATCGTCTTCGCGTTGCACCAGGGCATCTCCGGTTTCATTATCGATACCGGGTTTTAGCGGTGGGTTATGCTCGACGTGGTAGATACGGCCTGAAGTTTCGTGAACTCGACGACCACTCAGGCGAGCTACGATTTCTTCGTCCTCTACATAGATTTCGACCACATAATCAATCGCGATACCTGCATCCACCAGAGCTTCAGCCTGAGGAATGGTGCGTGGAAAACCATCGAACAAAAAACCCTTGGTGCAATCCGGCTCGGTGATACGCTCGGCAACTAAGGCAATAATTAGATCGTCCGATACCAGCTCACCACTCGCCATAATGTCTTTGGCTTTGCGGCCCAACTCGCTCCCGGCTTTCACTGCCGCCCGAAGCATATCCCCGGTAGATATCTGGGGTATCCCATAGTGTTTAGTGATAAATTCGGCCTGCGTACCCTTCCCTGCGCCCGGCGGTCCTAGCAAAATAATCTTCATTGAGGGCTCCTCGCCACTTTTAACTGCTAAAAAAGCTGGCACACCTTACACATATTGCCCTGAGGGCTCAAGTTTAAGGTCGCGCAGCGTGATCAAACGAAATTGAGAACCTAAGGGGATTGAGACACCAACAGAGCTCAGAATAGAGTTCGGAACAGAGTTTTATTAAGCTGGCAGCCAGTGACATTAAGACTCAGCAGCTTTAACAGCCTCCCAAAGACGATTTTTATGCTCTGGCGTCAATGTTGTAAAAACATCAACATCGGTATCCGTTTGGGTCTCGAGCCCGCCTTCGGCGCCGCTTTCTCTATTAACTCTTTCTCTATCTACTAAAGGCATCATCGCTTCAAACCGACGTTCAAATTTAGTGTTAGCAAGCCGCAAAGCCCGCTCGCTATCGACGCCGAGATGGCGCGCAAGGTTAACGCAGGCAAACAGTAGATCGCCCAGCTCCTCTTCTATAGCCGGCTTATTATCCTTGTCTACCTCCGCCAGGACCTCACCCAATTCTTCGTGGACTTTATCCACTACGGCGCGATGATCTGGCCAATCAAAGCGCAGGTTACTGGCACGTTTTTGCAATTTATTGGCACGCATCAAGGCACTCAGCGTCCTCGGCACATCCCCCAGGGCTCCAAGTTCACCACGTTGTTTACGCTCGTCTTGCTTAATCGCCTCCCAGCGCTGCTTAATCTCAGCCGTATCGGGAATAGCCTTTAACTTTGAAGAGCTACCTGACTCGCTTTCCGCCCCGCCACGTAAAGTGCCATCCGGAAACACATGGGGATGCCGAGACACTAGTTTGCTTACCAGACTGTCGACAATACCGGCAAAATCAAAATGCTGTTGTTCTTCGCCTAATTGGCTATAAAACACCACCTGGAACAGTAAATCCCCTAATTCTTCTTTTAAATGCGGATAATCTTCGCGCTCAATAGCATCGATAACTTCACAGGTTTCCTCCAGCGTATGTGGCGTAATAGACTGGAAGTCCTGTTTTCGATCCCAGGGGCAACCGCTGTTCGGATCACGCAAGCGCGCCATTAAATACAGCAGATCATCGATGGTATAACTTGGAATAGTGTTCATTTTATAGCTGCGTCTGGTGATGACATCAAAGGCTCAAATTAATCTAGGGATTGATTATCTTACTAAGAAACTCGTTGAACGTCGGTAACGTTGGGCAATTGCTCAAGCTGATTAATTAAGAGACTGAGCATTTCAAGACTTTCAACCTCCGTACCCACCGTGATGGATACCATACCGTCACTGGTATCGTTCGTATTCAAACTAAGTACGAAGATACCCGCTTCGTGAATAATCGTGGTGATGTCCTTAAGCAAACCCGCCCGATCATGGGCGTTAATTTCCAGGCTGGTGACGTAGGCGCGTTCCGGACTGCCGCCCCAACTGACCTGCAGCAGACGCTTGGGTTCGCTTACCTGTAAACGCAGTACCTTACCGCAGTCCGTGCGATGAATCGTCACCCCTCTCCCGGTGGTAAGGTAGCCACAAATATCATCGCCCGGCTGTGGCTTACAACACTGCGCCACGCGAGTCAGTAAATCGCCGACCCCATAAATATAAAACTTCGAATCGGCATAGCGTTCCGCTGATTTACGTTTGGCTTTACGAATCGGTGTAGCATGTCCCGACCGCATTGCCTGAGCGCGCCGAATAACTTGCTCCGGGCGAATATCGGCCAGGCCAAGGGCTTCGTAAAGACCCTCGGCATTGGCGCGATTAAATTGCCCGGCAAGCTCATCGATATTGACTTGATCCAGGCCAACGTGGCGCAATTCTTTTTCGAGCAAGGCCTTGCCGGAAGTAATATTGGCATCTTGCTGCTCCTCGCGAAACCACTGCCGTACTTTGGCGCGGGCGCGGGCGGTTTTAAGATAACCCAGTGATTCTTGCATCCACGCACGACTGGGCGAGGCCTGTTTAGCGGTTAAAATTTCAACTCGATCTCCGGTGTTAAGCGCTTTGTTCAAAGGATGGATGGTATCGTTAACTCGCGCGCCCCGGCAACGATGTCCAATTTCGGTGTGAACACGGTAAGCGAAGTCGAGGGGCGTCGCCTCAGGCGGTAAATCGACTACATGGCCATCCCGGGTAAAAACATAAATGCGTTCGGGAGCTGAATCGACCCGCATATAATTTTCAACTTCAACACCGCCGAGCTCTTCATGCCAATCCAGTATCTGACGTAACCAGCTGATGCGGTTTTCATAGTCAACTGTTGCGTTGCGATCCGTATCTTTATATTCCCAATGTGAACACACCCCGTATTCGGATTCTGCGTGCATTTCATGGGTGCGAATCTGAATTTCAATCACTCGTTGGGATGGACCAATCACCGCAGTATGTAAAGAGCGATAACCGTTTTCTTTAGGCGAAGCGATGTAGTCATCAAACTCATTGGGAATATTGCGCCACAGGCTGTGCACGATACCCAGTACCGCATAGCAATCGCTGACACTGTCAACCAGTATGCGAACCGCCCGCAGGTCGTAAATTTGTGAAAAACCCACGTCCTTACGATGCATTTTTTTCCAGATACTGTAGATGTGTTTAGCACGACCAGTGATATCCGCCGGCTTACTCATTTGCTGCAGCGAGGTGGTCAATATACCAATTACTTCATCGACGAAATGTTCGCGCTCCAGGCGTTTATCGCCGAGCAGACGCGCAATTTGCAAATATTCTTCGGGCTCCAGATAACGAAAAGCCAGGTCTTCGAGTTCCCATTTCAGATGACCAATGCCTAAGCGATGCGCTAGTGGCGCATAGACATCGAAGACTTCCCGCGCCACCCGAAGCTTACGCTCCTTGCTCGCCGTTTTTACCGCACGGATGGCACAGGTGCGTTCGGCAAGTTTAATCAATGCTACGCGGACATCGGCGATGATGGAGATGAGCATTTCACGAACCTTGGCGGCTTGCTCTTCGCTATCTACGCCCAACACGGGGCGTACGGAATCACTGCGCAATTCGCCGATTATCGCCATCTGCAAAACCCCATCAACCAGGGTACCAACCACCTCGCCAAACTGTTTAGTTACCTGCGCCAGGGGAATCTTGTTTTCGCGCACGGCACGATAAAGCAGAGCAGCTTGCAGACCCGGGGTGTCCAGATTTAACGCCGCTAAAATTTCGGTCATTTCAAGACCGACTTTAAGTGCTTGCGAGCTCGCGTTACCCCAGTCTGTTGCCGGGAGCGTCGCAACACTATCTACAGTCTGCTGCAGCGTACTGACACGCGACTCATCCCATTGATAGCGCACCGCCAGCGTGTTTAACCAGGCGGTGGTATCAATTTCATTCTCGGTTTGGATGGGATGGCTATCGCGAACTTGAACCATATTGCCTAGCCTTTGACTCTCTGGGTTTATTGATGCTCAGCTGGTTTAGCTATTATTTTTGAGCATTACCTTTAGGTATTACCTTTAGCTACTACCTTTAGCTATTACCTGTAGGATTGTAAAGTCCTGAGGACAAATAACGATCTCCTCGATCGGCAATAATGGTGACGATTACCGCATCACTCACTTCAGCCGCAACCTGTAGTGCACCCGCGACCGCACCACCGGAAGAAATACCGCAGAAAATACCTTCCTTTTGCGCCAATTGCCGAGTGGTATCCTCGGCATCAAACTGTTCGATATCGAGAGTACGGTCGACTCTCGAGGCTTCAAAAATACCGGGCATATATTCTGCGGGCCAACGTCGAATACCTGCAATACTAGCGCCTTCCGCCGGTTGCAAACCAACCACCTGAATATCGGCATTCATACTTTTCAAATAGTGCGAGGTGCCCATAATGGTGCCAGTAGTACCCATAGAGCTGACGAAATGGCTGACCGTGCCCTCGGTTTGCCGCCAAATCTCTGGGCCGGTGCCTTCTATATGGGCCTGCGGATTATCCATATTATTAAATTGATCCAACACTCGTCCCCTACCCTCAGCCTGCATACTTAATGCCAAGTCTCTGGCGCCTTCCATGCTTTGCTCGCGAGTCACTAAAATCAATTCTGCGCCATAGGCCGACATCGCCGCACGCCGCTCAGCGGTCATGTTATCCGGCATAATCAAAATCATTCGATAACCTTTAATCGCCGCCACCATGGCCAGGGCAATACCGGTATTACCGCTGGTCGCTTCAATCAGCGTATCGCCGGGTTTAATTTCGCCGCGAGCTTCGGCATGCTGAATCATGCTCAATGCCGCGCGATCTTTAACTGAACCTGCGGGGTTATCACCTTCCAGCTTGACCAGAATGGTGTTGTTATTACCCGCACTCAAACGTTGTAACCTGACCAGCGGAGTGTTGCCAATACAGGATTCAATAGTGGGGAATTGAATAGTGGATGCAGCCATGGACGTGAATATCTCCCTATGATAGAGGCTTTAGTGAATTCTGCTAATCAAGGCTTTCGGGTCGCCTACTTTAACGGTCTATTTTAACCTGTCGAGAGTCTAAGCGTATCCAGAGCTTTGTCTGTGCAAAGATTATCTGGGCATATGTAACATTGATTAACCTACAGCTCGAGCGCCGATAACCAGGGCAATCCAGTAGAAACAAGAAAATGGGGAGATCTTAGGAGCCACTCAGCACTACAAAGGCCAGGGCGTGGTCGCGCTCGTCGGAAAGGCTCAGTAGCGCGCCATTCCCTCCCCGCGCTTCTAGCAAGGTGTAGGCCGCACCAGAGAGCGTTAACAAGGGCGCGCCATGCTCGTTATTGCTAACCAAGAAGTCCTGCCAAGACACCCTGCCGATGCCCGTACCCAGAGCCTTGCCGGCGGCTTCCTTAGCGGCAAAGCGCTTGGCTAAGTAATGTGCGGGTTGCTTGGAATCCTGGTAAATTGCTAACTCCTCGGGCCGTAAAATTCGCTTAGCTAAACTGTCTCCTGAGCGGGCCATAGCTTGCTCGATACGGTCAATCCGTACCAAATCCGTACCAATTCCAATAATCATGATTGCGACTCGTTTGAGCCCATCGAAGGGGTAGCAGTTTTGAGCCCTATTGAGCCAGTGGTTTCGATTAAATTTTTCGAATAGGATTCAAAGAATTCACGACTGCGCAAAGGCTTGTTTCCCAATTGATTAGCCAGGGCTAGCCGCAGTAGGCGCTTGGCGCACTTGCGAACTTCATTATCTTGATAAGATGTCGCCGCCATTGCCAGTAAATGGGCACCAGAAAATAATTCGTGCCGGCTTGCCCCATCGTATGCGGGTACACTCACCAGGCCATCTCCCGGGATTAGGCGATACCAGGTATCAGCCGCCACCGGAGCGCCACTCAGGCTGTCCGTATCTAAGGGTAGAGCGTAACCAATCTCCTCCAGTAGGGACAACTCGAACACCCGCAATAAGGGTTCCAGGTTGCTAGTATTACTTAGATCGACATTGCTTAAATCGGCATTACTTACATCGGTAGCAACTAAATCGGCAGTTGCTGAATTGCTTGTTGAAATATTAGAACTCGACAAGCGAAGTAGCAGCTCAGAGTAGTGTTGATACAGGTATTCGTGGGCATCGTCTTCGGCAAGCAAGCGCATCAATAGTTCGTTGACGTAGAAACCGAGATACAAGGTGTGCCCCAATAGGGAAGGTTTGGCCTGGGCGGCAGATTCCGCACGCACCAGAGTTTTTAGTCCGCTATTGCCACGCCAGGTCACTAATAGAGGAGTAAACGGCTCCAGATAAAGTCGTTTTGCGCCGTGCTTGCCACGCGCCCCGCGAGCAACCGCACGAATACGACCCTGATCTCTACAAAACAGGTCGACCAAAACACTGGTTTCACGAAACGGACGCTTATGCAGCACATAGGCGATGTGTTCTGATTCGGTTCTCACAACCCTGGGCGATTCGCCTGTTCACTAAGCGCCAGAATTGAAATAAGACGCGAGCTAAGCGTTGAGTTAAGGATCCAGTTGAGAGTTGTGTAAATAGCCACTACACACCGTCCCGATAACCCAGACTACGCAGAGCACGCTCGTCGTCCGACCACCCGCTTTTAACTTTAACCCATAAGGTCAGCATTACCTTGGATTCGAGCATACGCTCAATATCCTGGCGCGCCTGGGTACCGATATGTTTTATGCGCTGACCTTTTTCGCCAATAATAATTTTTTTCTGGCCATCGCGCTCAACCAAAATCAGTGCGCTAATATGGCACACGTGACCTTTGACTTTAAACTCTTCAATTTCGACCGTTGCCTGATAGGGTAATTCTTCCCCCAGCTGTCGAGTAATTTTTTCACGAATCACTTCTGCGGCTAAAAAGCGCTGACTTTTATCGGTAATTTGATCTTCAGGGAAATAGAAGTCGTTGGGCTGTAAATGATTTTTAATGGCAGCTTCAAGCACCTCAAGGTTAGTGCTTCGCAAAGCCGACACCGGCACGCATTGAGCCTCTGGTAACAATTCAATTAAGCGATTGATATGGGGTAGCAAAGTATCTCGATCGTCAATACGATCTACTTTGTTAATCGCAATAATAACCGGGCTACTGGTACGTTGTATTTGTTGCGCGACCACTTCATCGGCCTGGGTCCAGCGATCCCGGTCAACCACAAAGACAATGACATCGACATCGCGAATGGCGCCCTCAGCCGAACGATTCATATAGCGATTAATCGCTTTGTCGTCAGCTTGGTGAATGCCTGGCGTATCGACAAATATTATTTGGTAATCATCTACAGTTTTAATACCGAGCATATTGTGTCGCGTGGTCTGGGGTTTGCGCGAAGTAATACTTAACTTCTGCCCCAACAAATGATTAAGCAGAGTCGACTTACCCACATTGGGACGACCTACGATGGCCGCATAACCGCAATATTGCTTGGTCGAGTCGGTCTTCAAGTCAGTCACCGGATCAGTTGTTAAATCGGTCTTTGAATCGGTCATTCAATCAGGTTTCCAATAACGTTAAAGCTTGAACCGCAGCTAGTTTTTCGGCTTCGCGGCGACTACTCGCTACCGCAGTGACCTTTGCTGGTAATAAAGTCACTTCACATTCAACCTTAAATTGTTGCTGATGGGCGGCTCCCGAAGTACTCAGTACAGTGTAAATAGGTAGGGGTTCGCCACGTGCCTGTAAGTATTCCTGCAAGCGGCTTTTTGAATCCTTAGGTATTTCCTTAAGTGCGGCTTGCTCAATACGGCCAGCGAACCACGTGGTCACCGCCGCCCGACAAGCCTCGATCCCGCTATCAAGGTAGATCGCACCAATAATCGCTTCAACCGTACCCGCCAGGATAGACTTGCGCGATCTACCATCACCCTTATGTTCTCCGGAGCCGAGCTTAAGCAACTTCGGAAGACCCAATTCTACCGCCAGCTCCGCGAGACTATCACCACTCACTAACTCAGAACGCAAACGGCTAAGCTCACCTTCAGTTACCTTATCGAATTTCTGGAACAGAATCGCACTGACAATCATGCCCAATAAGGCATCACCAAGAAATTCCATACGCTCATTATTAGGACTTCCGCAACTTCGGTGTGTTAGAGCTAAATCGAATAATTTAGCATCTTTAAACACGTAACCCAGGTCTTGTAGCACCGACTCGCGACTCACTTTATCACTGCCCATCAAGTAAGGTTTCTCTATCACCTGGCGATGGATAGCTCACCAACACCATCGTATTTTAATGTTCTGAGCTATCGTATTTATTTGAAAATACGGCGACCACATCGAGGTTACCCATAAAGTTGGCGCGTGTTTCATAGTCGTGGGACACCACAATTTTTGTGCGTTCGCGTTTAATTACAACATCCCTCGCACTAAAATTTCGGACATTGTTAACAATAAAATAACTATCCATTTTACGTCTTATTTCAGAATCTGTCATATCTCGTACGTTTTCCTCAGCCAGGCCGTCAAAAGAACCTTTCACTGCGAAATTATCCAAATACATCGGCCCCACCTTAAACACGATAGTAAGGAAAAATGTAGCCAGTAAGAGTAAAACGACGGCACCTAAGGTTGACATACCTTGTTGATGGTATCTGGTGTTTATTTTCATCTTTTAGACCCCCTGTTTAGTTCAACATTGCTTTATCTTAATTTTTAAATTATTCCGTTACTCGATCTTTATTTAAGGTGAGCTACAGGCAATAAGCTATTCGATTTTACCCACGCCGTTAAAACTTGGAATACTTAAAAATTTATCCCAATGCAGCCAGATAACAAACGCTTTACCGACGATATTCGCTTCCGGTACCGGCCCCCAGGCTCGGCTATCGTGACTATTGTCTCGGTTATCGCCAATCATATAGTAATGTCCTTCGGGGACAATATCATGGAAATTACGCCCAAATTGCCCCGGCGGTACCCGCTTGCGCACTAAATGAGTCACGTCACTCTGGGCCTCATTAATTAAAGTCTCGTTAACCACTTGATATCCAGGATCGGTATTATAATCCACTTCGGCCTGCGGCATTTTGTCACCGTTAACATATAGCACATTGTCAACAATTCGTATCTCATCACCCGGTAAACCAATCACCCGCTTGATAAAATAACGCTCGTCGTTGGGCGGAAAAAACACCATAACATCACCGCGCTGGGGCTTTCCAACGGGCATTACCTTGGTTCTTAGTACCGGCAAGTGTAGGCCGTAGGCAAATTTATTGACCAGAATAAAATCGCCTACCTTCAAGGTGGGGATCATTGACCCGGAGGGAATCTGAAAAGGTTCCACCACAAAAGAGCGCAACACCAACACCACAAATAGTACCGGGAAAAACGGCGCTGTCGCTTCTATATACCAGGCACGCGGCTCACCCTCGACTCTTCGCTTCCGGGCAACTAAACGGTCGTAAAACCACATGCTTCCCGCGAGAGCAGTCAGGATGATCAGTACTAGAGGGAAATTAATGTCCATATGCCTACTTATTGTCCACGTTTATTTTGATTTCGTGTGCTTAGATTAGCTATTATCGGTTTTTAACACCGCCAAGAAAGCCTCTTGAGGGATTTCAACATTACCCACCTGCTTCATGCGTTTTTTCCCGGCTTTTTGTTTTTCCAGCAATTTCTTTTTGCGACTAATATCGCCACCATAACATTTTGCGGTTACATTTTTGCGCAAGGCTTTAACCGTGGTACGCGCTATCACGTGGCCACCCAATGCTGCCTGTATAGCCACATCAAACATTTGCCGAGGAATTAATTCTTTCATTTTGTCGGCAATTTGACGGCCCTTAAACTGAGCGAGGTCACGATGCACAATGGCCGCCAAAGCATCCACCTTGTCGCCATTAATTAACACGTCCAGCTTCACTAATGGCGCTTGTTGAAAGTGCTTAAAATGATAATCCAGGGAGGCAAAGCCTCTGCTAACCGATTTCAAACGATCAAAGAAATCCATTACTACATCGCCCATTGGCAGCTCATAGGTCAGCGAAACCTGCGAACCCGCGAACTGCATGTCTTTCTGCACACCGCGCTTTTCCACACACAGCCCGATCACACCGCCCAAATAGTCTTTGGGAACCAAAATATTCGCTTCGCAAATCGGCTCACGCATTTCATCAATAGTGCCGGGGTCAGGTAGGCTCGATGGATTAGAGATATGATGAATTTTGCCATCCGCGCTAAGAACCTCGTACTCAACTGCGGGGGCGGTGGCGATCAAATCAAGATTGTATTCTCGCTCCAGGCGTTGCTGAATAATCTCCATATGCAGCATGCCAAGAAAACCGCAGCGAAATCCAAAACCCAGGGCATCCGAGGTTTCGGGTTCGTAGAATAGCGAGGCATCGTTAAGCGTTAGTCTTTCGAGGGCTTCCCGAAAGGCTTCAAAATCGTCGGCACTAACCGGATACAGGCCCGCATACACTTGCGGATTGACTTTTTCGAAGCCCGGCAAGGCCGCCACTTCAGGATGTTTAGCGTGCACAAAGGTGTCGCCGACCGGGGCACCGTGAATATCTTTGATGCCGGCTACCACAAAGCCTACTTCGCCGGCACGCAACACACCCGTTTCCAGGCGCTTGGGAGTAAACACGCCAACGCTATCGGCCACATGACTCTTACCGATGGTTTTTGACATGATTTTATCTTTCGACGACAACACGCCATTTTTGACGCGAACCAGTGAGACAACACCAAGATAGTTATCAAACCAGGAATCTATAATGAGCGCCTGTAGCGGCGCATCCAAATCGCCCTCCGGTGCCGGGATATGCAACACCAGCTCTTCGAGAATATCCGCAACGCCAAATCCCGTTTTAGCGCTGCATTGCACCGCGTCCATGGCTTCAATACCGATAATTTCTTCGATTTCCATGCTCACCCGATCCGGCTCAGCCTGGGGCAAGTCAATTTTGTTCAGTACCGGAATGACTTCCAGGCCCAGAGCGATAGCGGTGTAACAATTGGCAACCGACTGCGCTTCCACGCCCTGGGCGGCATCGACTACCAGCAGCGCGCCCTCGCAGGCCGCTAGCGAACGTGAGACTTCATAGGAGAAATCCACGTGCCCCGGGGTATCAATAAAATTAAGTTGGTAGGTTTGCCCATCTTTAGCGTGGTAATCCAGCGTCACACTTTGGGCTTTAATGGTAATGCCGCGCTCCCGCTCGATGTCCATCGAGTCGAGCACTTGCTCACTCATTTCACGCTCGCTAAGCCCACCGCACAACTGAATAAAACGGTCGGCCAGCGTTGATTTGCCGTGATCGATATGAGCGATGATAGAAAAGTTACGGATATTACTTAGATCGGGCACGTCGTCACTCGATGAGCTCCAACTCGGGACCCGAGCGGGAGATGGGGATTGGAAGGTAAATGCGGCACGCAGTTTAGCGCATTTGCCCTTCCCGCACCACGAATCCCGTACCACAACACCCGCGCCACGAGATCCCTACCTCAAGATCCCTATCTAGAAATCAAAGACCTTACAAAACTTAAGCCGTCCTTAAACTAGAGTACAGCGGAGTGCCTCGATACCCCGCGACCGGATACCCCACGACCGAGAGTGCGACCTGATATTAGTCTAACTCTATGGTTCGGAAAATAGAACGCCCGCGACGGAAAAACCGCAAAGCCACTGGCGTGTTACTGGGCAATTTTTCCAGGACCTGATCGTAATCACTTAGGTTATTGATCACCTGATAGCCGAGCTGAACTAGCACATCGCCCGGTTGCAGACCCGCCCTCTCCGCTGGCGTCTCGGGCAATACCGTACGCACCATAACGCCGCCCGGCAAACGCCAGTTATCCTTGATTCGTTCTTCTATTTCAACCACTTCCAGACCCAGGCGATCTTGATCAGCCTGTGCACTGGTGCTGTCTTCGTCCCCTGGCCGTACGTCGACCTTAACGCTCACCTCGCGGCGCTGACCGTTGCGAATTAAAGTACCAGCTACCGTTGTGCCCGGTTTAATCAAACCGACCGTGTGGGGTAAATCACTGGCGTCAACGATGCTGCGACCATTCAACTTAATCACCACATCGCCAGGCTTCATACCGGCTTTGTCAGCTGGACTATTTTCTTCCACCTGGGCAATTAACGCGCCCTGGGGTTTACTTAAACCTAATGATTTCGCCAGATCTTTATCCACATCCTGAATATAAACACCCAGCCAGCCGCGCTCGACACGACCCTTGTCTTTAAGTTGGTCCACCACTTCAAGTGCTACGCTAACCGGGATAGCAAACGACAGGCCAATCGAACCCCCAGAACGGGTGTAAATTTGTGAGTTAATCCCCACCACTTCACCCTTAAGGTTGAACAGTGGCCCGCCGGAATTACCCGGATTAATAGCCACATCGGTCTGAATAAAAGGCACATAATCTTCACCGCGTTCAGTGGGAATACTGCGGCCGATGGCACTGACAATACCCGCACTCGCTGAATAATCGAGGCCAAAAGGAGACCCAATCGCCACTACCCATTCACCGACACGAAGATCATCGGACTTGGCAAATTTCACACTGGGTAAGTCCTCCGCATCAACCTTTAATAAGGCCAAATCTGAGCGTCGATCAACGCCGACAACCTCGGCGGCGAATTCCTGCCGGTCATTGAGCCGCACCTGAATTTCGTCAGCACCGTCGACCACATGGTTATTAGTGAGAATATAACCATCCTGAGAAATAATAAAACCCGAACCAATGGCCTGAGATTTACGTTCTGGAGATGGCCTTTGTTGGAAAAAGTCCCGGAAAATATCCGGCATATTAGGTGGCAATTCTTGTCGCCGTAAATTGCTGGACACCTTATCAATGGTATTAATTTTTACTACAGCAGGAGAATTTTTTTCTATCAAATCAGTAAAATCTGGTAGCCCCGCCGCTACGCTCAGAGCGGGCATAATTAACGCTGCCGCCACTAACAAAGCACCTAATACACCAGCCGATCTCAAACGTTTATTTTTTACCAAATCCGTAGATAGATTAAATTGGCAGAAATTCATTAAACACTCCCCTCTTGATCTAAATCTAAACTGACCTAAACCTAAGTTGACCTAAACCTGAGCCAAGCTAAACCTGGCACTAAACTGAGTTACCGAACCGCTAGTATTTGCGATTGCGCGCCGTCACTCTCTATTATCTTCGGCTGAATACGCTCATTACCCGCCAACAGACCTGATAGCACACGCACCAACCAGGCGCCAAGCAATAAACCACCGAAACCAAAAGCCATCGCCGCTAACTCTTGCCGCAGCCGCGCAGCCTCTAATAATTGCTGGTTCAGCTCAACTGAATCGGCATCGACAGCAAACATCTGGTGCCCAGTCCAGGCTGACAACAACATTGCCGACAAGGGCAGGATATAAACCAGCAACGAGCCCCGCACCACCACGTCTTCGGGAATACCGATTTCCACCATTTCACCAAGCTGGTAATCCGTGAGTGGCCGCTCGCCTGGCAACACCCGCAAGCGCAGAGTTTTTCCAGATAAGCGCGCCAGCAAACGCTGCCCACAGCCTTTTTCAGCAACGCAAGCACCGCAGGTGGAGCGTTGCACCGCTTCCACCCACAGGGCACCATCGGCAATTGCAGTAATCTGCGCGCTCTCAACAATCACTGGGCCATATCTCCGTGGTCGGGCTCACTATGAAGTACCACCGCCTCGGCTACCAGGCGCGCAGTTTGCATCGGCAGCTCGCCGACCACACAAATGGTATAGCGTTTTTCGTCTTTTATTGACTTGGCCATATAGGCCACCGTCGCCCCGCGACGGGCCTCTATATTGCTGCCTTGCAAAGTATTATCTGGGTCGATAAATACCGAAAATGCGCTTATGCCGTCGGTATACATCATTTCCTGAGCACCCCTTGCAGCATCGGTAGAAAAGTCAGCAAGTACAAAACCTGGCGGCACCCACGCCACTTGCCAAGACGCTTCTATAGTTGAGGCAATAGTCGAAGCACTAGCAGGGGCATTAGTCGAGGTACTAATCGGAGTAATGGCCGGGTCAGGCGAATCGTGGACCTTGCTTGCCTGTTGATCTTTCACTTGCCCCGCAAACCCACAAGGCGATAAGTCAGCCCGCGCCACGATGTGTTGTCCCGTCTTCGGCTGTAAGGCGGATTCATCGATGACCGCACCGATATCGATGGCAGTAAACTGGAAGCGCTCCATGATATTACCCTTCCTGTTAATCAACATCGATTGCAATAACAGGCCGGTTTTTTTGTCCAGCGAGAGTAGATGTCCGTAGCGGTAACGATCCTTTGGTTGCAGAAAAACCTGCACCACTTTACGCCCGGCAACTCGGTTATTACCGCGAATCGAGTAATCATAATAATCTTCGAGATGAGCATGGCCTTGCTCGGGGTCCAGCCCCGCCCCCGGCAATACTTCACCTTTTATCAACAGGTCACTGACTCGCTCGCAATCCACCGGGTTACCTTGTCGAATAATTTCGTGGCGAGGCCCATCCAAATATTCAAGGCGCTCAACTTCGAGGCCATTACGCACCGTATGAATAATTTTCACCGAGCGCATAACACCACTTTGCTCATAGGTCGCCGTGCCCACATAACTCAGGTTGCGAGCCGACATCGCCATTTTTTTAAGCATGGTTTGGGTGGAGGATAACGAGTCCATAGCCTGCACGGGCATGACAACACATCCCAGGGCAAGTACCGCGCCCACAGTAACAAGAAAGCCGCCCAACGAGGCGGCTAAACTATGAGCTTGGTTAAAGCATTTTAATAATATTGTGTGACGCGCCATAAGCCGAGATTAAACCATTAAACGTGATAGATCATTATTATTTATCACCATCGCTCGCCAATCCAGTATGTAATGGCCGTATTTACCAAAAACCTTTAATTACCCCGGATCTTGACCGTCCTACTTCTGCTCAACACTTTGAGGAATGCGCGCAAACGGCAACATCCCCTGATGGTTAGATAAGGAAATTCGCTCCGTATGACGCAACATGCGATCCTCGACATAAGCTCGTAATGCGCGTTCCTGAAACTGGCGTATCTGCGCTTCGGTCGCGCTCTCGGTAACGCCGGCGGCGTATTGAGGGTTTACATTTTGGCCAGAATCGACACTCACCGTCCGCGCACTTACCTGAGGTAGGTCAAACCCTCTCGGCAACTGGAATTGGGGGGTTTCCGGGAACATCGAGCCAGCGTTATCGAACCCGGCGGTGTTATTGGCAGCGTTAGGGGTAGTCGCAGCCGTTTGCACTGCCGAGGTGCCCGCGCCGGGTATCATGCCGGGAATATCAATACCTACCAGAGGGGCCGCATATTGCACGCCCAGTACCGTAAACATTGCCACCGATGCGGCGATCGCAACTCGGCCCAAAGGACCAGCAAGTAGACGTCTTCGGGGTCGCGCCTCGATGTCAATCGCCGAGCGAATACGACTCGATAAATCCACCATTTTACCGGGTAATTCGTCGCGCATCGCCGATGACGCCAAATGATAGCGATACCATTTGCGCTTTAATTCAGCATCCGCCGCTATTTCTTTAAGAGTGCGACGGGCCTCAAAATCACCGGCTTCGCCATCCATCAATGCCGATATTTTTGCCCTTATGTCTTCTCTCACGTCTTCACTCATCGCGCTATTAACCCCGTAACTGATCATTCATATTTAAACTATTACGCGCATCAGACCTATGTAAACCAAAAAGGTTCCGATTCCCGCGGAACAAAGCTCTGTAGTCCCACGCTAGCGCATATTGCCGCCCATTAAGGCAGTAATTTTTTGATCCATCGCTTCCCTGGCCCGAAAAATCCGCGAGCGCACGGTACCCACAGGACACTCCATAATTGCCGCAATGTCTTCATAGCTGAGACCCTCAAACTCGCGCAAGGTTACCGCCGTGCGTAAATCTTCGGGTAAATTTTTTAATGCCTCGTTAACCACTTCCTGAAGCTCGTCTCGAAACGCCAAATTCTCGGGACTATCGTTGTCCTTAAGTCGATCGCTACCGGAATAATATTCCGCATCGGCAATATCAACATCAGACTGAGGTGGGCGACGCTTGCGTGACACCAGAACATTTTTTGCGGTATTAACGGCGATACGATATAACCAGGTATAAAATTGGCTATCGCCACGAAACTTACCCAGTGCGCGATACGCCTTGATAAAAGATTCCTGTACTACGTCATCCACTTCCGATTGGTCGTGAATATAGCGCGCCACAATGGCGTGCACCTTGTGCTGATATTTCAGCACCAGTAGATCAAATGCGGTCTTATCGCCTTTCTGTACGCGCTTAACCAATTGCTGGTCCGTCGCTGGCTCACCCTGGGCCTTCACATAACTCTCCACTACCGATGATTATTGCGCCCCTCCCTGTGACGAATCTTCCGCCGCAGCATAAGGCTTTTAACAATGCTATATTATCATGCTATCGAGCAATCAAAACCTCAGTTTTTATGACAAAAAATTTCTATCACGACGTTCTGGTTATCGGCAGCGGCGCTGCTGGTATGTCAATCGCATTACAGTTGGCCAGCAATTATCGAGTCGCCCTGCTCAGTAAAGATGTCCTGCAAACCGGTTCTACCCGCTATGCCCAGGGCGGCATTGCCAGCGTATTCGACGCCAACGACAGTATTGACGCCCATGCCGAAGATACCCGTATCGCCGGTGCAGGTTTATGTCACGATCATACCGTGCAACAGGTCGTCGAGAATGGCCCTGCCAGTATCAATTGGCTGATAGACCAGGGCGTCGAATTCAGCCGCGATAGTAATGGCGAATATCATCTTGGCCAAGAGGGGGGGCACAGTCAGCGCCGCATCCTTCACGCCGCCGACGCCACGGGTAAAGCGATTTCGGAAACCCTGGCCGAACGGGTTATAGAACAAGCCAATATCGAAGTCTTTAGTCAACACGTAGTCGTCGACCTCACCACCCAGGCGGATGCGAACTCCCGCGTCCTCCGTTGCAACGGCGCTTATGTACTCGATGTCGAGACCAGTGAAGTGTGCCTGTTCCAGGCTCGCACCGTGGTACTCGCCACCGGTGGCGCCAGTAAAGCCTATCTCTATACCAGCAACCCGGACGGTGCCAGCGGCGATGGTATTGCCGTCGCCTGGCGACGCGGTTGCCGGGTTGCCAATATGGAGTTCGCGCAATTTCATCCCACTTGCCTGTTCCACCCGAGCGCCAAATCCTTTCTGGTATCGGAAGCGCTGCGCGGCGAAGGCGCACATTTATTGCGGCCCGACGGCCATCGCTTTATGCCCGAGTTTCACCCAGATGCCGAACTGGCACCTCGCGACATCGTCGCTCGCGCCATTGACCATGAGATGAAGCGCCTGGGGGCCGACTGCGTCTATCTCGACATCAGTCACCGCTCGGTCGAGTTTATCGAAAGTCACTTCCCCACCGTGCGCAGTCAGTGCCTTGAGTTTGGTATTGATATCGCCAAAGAACCCATTCCCGTCGTGCCCGCCGCACACTACACCTGTGGCGGTATTGTCGCGGACCAGCGCGGCCGCACCGATTTAAAAAACCTATATGCCATCGGCGAATGCGCCTTTACCGGACTGCACGGCGCCAACCGACTAGCCAGCAATTCGCTACTGGAATGCATCGTATTTGCCCATGCCGCTGCCGCCGAGATTAACAGGGAGATTGATGCCATCCCCGAACCCAGCTTCACTAAGCCCTGGGATGCCTCACAAGTTACTTATTCCGACGAAGATGTGGTGATTTCTCACAACTGGGATGAGCTGCGACGCTTTATGTGGGATTACGTTGGCATTGTCCGTACCCGCAAACGTCTGGAGCGGGCGGAGCATCGGATTCGGCTGTTAAAAAGGGAAATTCAGGAGTACTACCGCAACTATCAAATCAGTCGAGATTTGCTCGAGCTGCGAAATTTGGCCACCGTCGCTGACTTGATCATTCGCTCTGCCCTGCTGCGCAAAGAGAGTCGAGGCCTGCACTACACTCTTGATTACCCAGACCTATCCCCTGTAGCCAAGGACACTATTCTGGTGCCGATGAATTACGCCAATCAAGAAATTATTGTGAGTAAAACCTAAAGGACAGCTTTATATTTAAAGCAGAAGCAAATATTAGAGCAGGAGCAAACCTGCTTATAAACCGCCGTTTCTGACCTGTAGTTGTAACTGATGGAAACCTGCCTTGTCCATCGCGTCCACAAACAAGGGCACGCTAACCGTATTATTTTTTAGTACACGGCTTAAAAAAGGCCGCTTCGTAATCTTGTCGTTAAAGGCTTCAGCCTTCAGCACAATAAGACCACCGGACACATACTCAAGACCGCAAATTTGCAGAGAATCTTCCGTACCAGCTTTCCACAACTGCCAGGACTCTTCGCGCTGAGACAGACGATCAAAACCATCAAGCCACTGCCGATACTGCCGAGCAGCAATAAACATAAAAACCAGTACCACCAACGTCAACACTCGAAGCATCACCGTCAGTGGCAACACCAGCAGCAGTGTTATCGCTAGTAAATTGACCCCGACCAGCAAGCCCATCCAAATGCGCGAGGGCTGCAGGCGTAATTCTAGACTAGGGTTTACGGGCATCCAGAATAACCTTAACAATGGCTTTCATCTCACTCTCCTCCGGCTCTCCACGTTTCATAAACCAGGTAAACAAATCCTGATCCTCACACTCTAACAGTTGCTGAAAACGTTGCTTGTCCTCGCTACTTAAAGATAAGTAATCCTCTTCCACAAAAGGCTGTAAAATCAAATCGAGTTCCAACATGCCGCGACGACTGGCCCAACGCAAACGATTGTGTTCCATGTAAATTTCCTGATTAGCTAGCAAGATCGAGTAAACGCTGTGGGCCAACCACAACAAGCCCATAAATATCGAGGGCTATGATAGTGCAGGTGTGGAATAATTAGCCAATCGAGTTGATGTATATTTATTGGCCGGCTCCTTATAGAACAAGATCACAGCTTAAAACACTCAGGCTTGAAATAAACTGCCACCGGCACCACCTTTTCTATTCTCTTTGTACCTGGAGCAAGTATGTCAGACTGGTTCGACTTTTTGGCCTCTCAAGGCGCAGTCTTTGAAGATAGGCTCGCCGTCGGCTTTGGCGAAACCTTCGCCGATTACCCTCAATTCTTGCAGGCCACCGTACTCTGCGATCTGGGTGACAAGGCAGTACTGATGCTGGAAGGCGCGGATAGCAGTAAGTTTCTCCAGGGCCAAACCACCGCAGACTTCGACCAACTCGACGCCAACAAGCCATTAAACGGTGCATTTTGTACCTTGCAAGGTCGGGTGCTGAGTAACTTCACCGCCGCACTACCGGCAAGTGAGCGTATTTTGCTGATTACCGCAAAAGCCTTGATCGATTCGACCCTGGCCGAAAAAACCAAATACGCTGCCTTTTTTAAAACTCAGCTCAGTGATGCCAGCGAGCATTACCGAGTACTCGGTTTAAGTGGCCCGGACAGTACAGACATATTGAAGGCCCAATACGGTAGCGTGCCGGAACCCAGCCATAGCCTGACCACCGATACCGGCGAAATTATTATTGCGGTATCCCCTAGCCGCTTTATCCTCATACTCCCGGCACAGCTCGCCGTCGAACGCTGGCAACAGCTTGCACAACACGCCCGAGCCACTGGCCTACCCTACTGGCATCTCCTGGATATACAGGCCGGTTTAGCCGATGTTTATTCCGAAACCAGCACCGCGTTTATTCCGCAAATGCTCAATTATCACCTAACCGATACCGTAAGCTTCAC
This sequence comes from Porticoccaceae bacterium, assembly GCA_036961295.1. Lineage (GTDB taxonomy): Bacteria > Pseudomonadota > Gammaproteobacteria > Pseudomonadales > Porticoccaceae > JAGPUQ01. Next base: position 873,116 of record JBALVX010000001.1, read on the forward strand.
CAAAGGCTGCTACACCGGGCAGGAAGTCGTCGCCCGCATGTACTATCGCGGCACACTAAAACGCCGCCTGCACCGTTTAACGCTCGCCACCGCAGATCTGCCCATCCCGGGAACTGAAATCAATTCAATCGATGGCGAAAAGCCCATTGGCCGTGTGGTGCTTGGCGCTCCTGCCGACGAAAATCATAGCGAAGTACTGGCCGTGCTAACCCTGACGGAAGTGCCGACCACAAAAATCTTCCAACTGTCTGTAAACGGAGAAACGGTGAGCGCAGAGTTACTGGCATTGCCTTACGTTGACGTTGATGTCGATGTCGATACTGACGCCAACGCCGATGAAGCTGATAACGTCTGATGATCACATGGATTACCGCTCATCAGGCACTGCTAACCTGGCTCACGTTTGCCTCTCTGGCCGCTTTTGTGATCAGCTTACTAGCCTTGCCGTGGTTGGTAGCACGCATTCCCGCAGATTATTTTCTTTACACAAAGCGCCACCCTATTCCTCTAAAACAGCAGCATCCCATTATTCGCATGGTGTTGTTAATCGGCAAAAACATCCTCGGCGCAATTTTACTGATCGGGGGCATATTAATGATCTTCATTCCCGGTCAAGGTCTACTCACCATCGCCATGGGCATGTTATTACTAGATTATCCCGGTAAATTTTTGCTGGAACGCAAATTTGTCCGCCAGGCCAAAGTGCTCAACGCACTTAACTGGTTACGCGCCAAGACTAATGCGCCGCCCCTGGAAATTGACACTGAAATTGACACTAAATAAGCCTCTTCAATATATCGCAAATTTTTATGTCGTTAACCTTATGCCCTTAGCCCTATGTCACTAATCTTATTTAACAAACCCTACGGGGTGATTAGTCAGTTTAGCGAGCACGACAAACATACCTCGCTGGCAAACTTTATCTCAGAAAAAAACTTTTACCCGGCAGGCCGCTTAGATCACGACAGTGAAGGCTTATTGATTCTCACCGACGAAGGTCACATTCAACACTGTTTAAGCCATCCTAAATTTAAGCAAGTCAAAACCTACTGTGTGCAAGTGGATGGCGACATAAGCGACACGGCTTTAAGTACATTAGAAAAGGGCATTGAGCTAAAAGATGGCCTGACACTGCCCGCAAGCGCTACAAGAATCGACGCTCCAGAAATACCACCCCGCGAGCCACCGGTTCGCTACCGAGCGACAATACCGACCTCATGGTGCCAACTCAGCATTACCGAAGGCAGGAACCGCCAGGTACGCCGTATGACCGCGGCGGCCGGCTTCCCCACGTTAAGACTACTTCGTTATTCGATCGGTGATTTCACCCTTGAGGGTTTAGCACCGGGGCAATGGCGTAAAATTCCAACACCCCAGTCACTCCAGCAGCAAGCCAGCGCACTTAAATTATCAACCGCATCGGGCAAGCGTCGCCGCTAGATATTTTACTGCAGAAAGATAAGACTAGTGCTTCTACTCCCCGATTAATTCGACTTTATAACCGTCGGGATCTTCAACAAAGGCCAATACCGTAGAGCCGTGCAGCATCGGCCCGGCCTCGCGCACTACCTTGCCACCCTTGTCTTTAACCTGTTCACAGGTTTTATAAACATCGTCAACGCCAATCGCAATATGACCGTAGGCATCGCCGAGCTGATAGCTTGCTGTATCCCAATTATGGGTAAGCTCTAACACGGTACTATCCGACTCTTCGCCATAACCCAAAAACGCCAGGGTAAAGCTGCCACCGGGAAAGTCTTTTTTGCGCAGCAATTTCATACCCAAAATATCCGTATAAAATTGAATCGAGCGGTCCATATTGCCCACTCTAAGCATGGTGTGTAATAAACGCATAATCGCTGTCCTTAAAAGTAGCCCTTTAAAAGCAGCCCTGTAAAAAAGTAAGTCATTCCGACGCTTCGACTTCGCCTGGCGTCTTCTTGTCTTCAGTCATGGTTTCAAAATCACTGGCGTTGTGGCGCTCGTGCAGTTGACCCTCCGGTGGCCCCCAGGTTCGGTTGACCATTTTTCCACGTTGTACGGCCGCGCGCGAATCGATCTCCCGCGCCCATCGATTCACATGCGTATAGGATTGCGCATCCAGAAACTCAGCCGCATCGTAAAGCGTGTTAAACATCAGCTCGCCGTACCAGGGCCAAACCGCTATATCGGCGATGGTATATGTATCCCCGCACAAATATTGGTGATCGGCCAAATGGCGATCCAGCACATCCAGTTGGCGTTTAACTTCCATAGTAAAGCGGTCGATGCAATATTCGATTCTGCTCGGAGAGTAGGCGTAGAAATGACCGAAACCACCGCCCAGATACGGCGCACTGCCCATTTGCCAAAACAGCCAGGACAAGCACTCTGCCCGACCTGCCGGATCATCGGGAATAAATGCGTCAAACTTTTCCGCTAAATGCAGCAAGATGGCACCGGATTCAAATACCCGCGTCGGTGGTGAGGTGCTGTGGTCGACCATCGTAGGGATTTTAGAGTTGGGGTTGGCATCCACAAACCCGCTACCGAACTGATCACCTTCAAGAATATTAATCAGATAGGCATCGTATTCCGCACCCTCAAAGCCCAGTGCCAGTAACTCTTCTAACAGCACCGTCACTTTTACGCCATTTGGGGTGGCCAGCGAATAGAGTTGCAGCGGATGCTTGCCAACCAGGAGAGACTTTTCATGGGTGGGGCCAGCAATGGGCCGGTTGATACTGGCGAATTTGCCGCCGCTCTCAGCATTCCAAGCCCAAATTTTAGGAGGTGTATAGCTTGTTGCGTCATCCATTGTTAGCTACCTTTTGTGTTTTGGAAACTTGTTAAATTTCGCGCCTTAGAAGTTACGCCGCACCGTCCCTGGATGCAATTAGTTTTAGACCCTTACAATATTATAACTTTCGACTCCAGGCCACGTTGAGCGCATTAATATAGGGTTGTACCGATTCCTTGGCACCTGGGAATAAGGCCGAAGGCCCATTGTAATTTTCTCCACTTATGTGCGCGTAACTCATATGGAACTCATCACCCTTAGCGGTCTTCCAGGTGAAGCCCATAGAGGCAGCACGTATCGGGTTAGAGGCCAGCACACCAAAACTGATGGCATCCAGATCGTTGTTGTTTGCCCGTTTTCCATAAGTGTAACCCGCCCGCACGGTAAGTCTTGAGGTCGCGCGATAAGTAAGGCCCAGCTTGTAATTGGTTTGATTACGCTGCCAGCCAAAGCCACTGCCCGTCTTACTACCCAGAGGATTTGCCACCGGATCTAGCAGAGAAGCTCGAATACTGTTGCCAAGCGCCCTCACCTCACGAAATTCGATGCGTTGAACATCCAGCACTACCAGCCACTTATCCCAGGGTTTAAACGCTGCGCCGATGCTGTAGTTGGCGGGCACATCAAAGCTGCCCTCGGCAAATAAACCTTTATATTTGTCAAAATCTTGCATGTAAGTTTTACTTGCATACGCTGCGCCAAGACTTAACCAGGGCCTGATCTCTCCGTACCAACCAACGCGAACACCCATACCAAAGGCATAGTCGTAACCATTATTGGATACGTGATTCGGGTAACGGGAACCTGGGGCAAACGCCTGTAAACCAAAGGCTTTAAAGGCTTGCAAAGTCAGCAGTGGTGAAATACCGATGCTGTGGCCTGGCGCGAATGTCCAGGCGACCGTTGGCGCGACGATAAATTGAGATAGATCGAAACCGAGCTCGCCACAACCCAGTAAAAAATTTCCCGGTCTGGTGCCGCAAGTATCGGGATTGCTATTGGTACCTGGCACCCCAGTGGTGTCATGCAACTCGATATTGAGCCCACCATTGGCATAGGAGGCAAGGCCAATGGCGAGGGTGTCACTCACCTGCCGGGAATAAGCGAATTCAGGAACCAAGAATAAAGAATTGGCGCTTCTTGAGGAAAAGTTATAGATCTCGTCCGACCCACTGGCACCGGTGCGCTTAACTTTACGATTCGGATTTAACAACACCAGGCTCATGTCCATCCGATTACCCGCCGCCGTAAGCTTTGCCGGGTTAGAAGCACCCGCAAAGGCATCCTCCGCCACTGCTGTGACAGCACCCGCGGTTTGCCACGCCACCGGGCCATTGCCCAGCATAAAATAGCCGCCACCCGCGTTCGCACCGGTGGAAATGACCAATCCTAGAATTAATGAACCAAGAAATATACACCTAGAATTTATTGACATTACTCGCATCGCTCTACCTTTTATCCGTACTTTAAAATAACCTGGCGGGGAGATGAGTAGCATGTTGCTGCGATTCTTAGTGCGCCCGTAACTTTACTCGCCGATGTTGGTCTTAGTACGAATGATTATTGCTTTAATGATTGCGAGCGAACACTCTCAATTCTGACCGCTGAGTCAAGATAGGGTCAAATAATCTTGGATATCTTGTAAGCCCGTAGCCGCTAGCTTACCCCGTACAGCGATAACTTCCCGATGTAAAATTTTTACCGGGGCCTCTACCCCCAGGGAGAAGCTAGACTGTACTCTCGTCCTTTGTAGCCGAAGCCACCTAACTCCAGACGCCCCATCTCCGAATCCTGTGGCGATGCCTAGTAGATCCGAATTTCCTTTATCAGTTCGGACGGCCTATCAAATACTATCCACTCCGAATCGTTTTGTATTTATTTTCGATGCGGATTGTCGGCCTCTGGCACGCCATCTAGCTCTGCTTCAGCAGGTAACTCGTGATTCTTTATAAACATCATTGCCGTTGCGGTTAATAAACAAATCGCGCCAAACACCACAAAATAAACATTCAGTCCTAGCGCCATAGTAATTAAAGCCCCAGCGAGTATCGGTCCGACAATGGAACCCGCCCGCCCAATGCCATTCGCCCAACCTACACCGGTGGAACGAATGGTGGTGGGATAAAGATAACTCGAAAAAGCATTGATACTAATTTGTCCGCCGACAATAAAAAAACCGGAAAAAAACGCCATTGTCATCACCAGAGTCAAAGACGAAGACGATACCTGGCCAAGAATCATCATACTGAGCGCCCCAAGTAGAAAGCAACTACTCAATACCGGCCGCGAACCCCAGCGTCGAATCATCCAGGCAAAGATAAACGGACTAAGCGCCCCTCCTACATTAAGCACCACCAGCGTTTGCGAGGCCTGGGCAAGGGCGTAGCCGGAATTCACCAGGAGGGTGGGAATCCAGCTGTACAAAAAGTAAACCACCATCAGGTTAAAAAAGAACACCGTCCAGATTAACAGGGTATCTCTGGCTTGCCCGTGCATAAATAAGGCTTTAACCGGAAAATGTTTTTCTGGGTCGGCGTGATGAATAAACACGGCGTCGTCCGGAATAGATTTTTTACGCTCTATTTTACGGGCGATCTTACGTAATAGATTATCGTTATCTTTAACCTGGGTAACTAAAAATCGTGGCGATTCAGGCAAGCAGAAAAATAGCACCGGCACCAACAACAACGGCATACAACCCCCGAGAAAAAAGATCGACGGCCAACCGTAGGCGGGGATTATTTCGGCAGCTAGCAAGCCTCCGGCAATGCCACCAATCGGCATACCGAGGAAAATGACCGCAACCGCGACATTTCGAGCCTTGTCAGACACATATTCGGTCATTAAGGCAGTCGCGTTGGGCATCGCTCCGCCCAGCCCAAGACCCGTTAAGAATCGCAGCAACACTAATTCGTTGTAAGTTTTCGCATAGGCGGTAAGCAAGGTGAACAGGCCAAACACCAACACGCTGAGAATAACCGCCCAGCGCCTGCCGTATTTATCGCCGACCGGGCCTAATACCAACGCACCGATCATCATGCCGACCAAGCCGCCCGAAAACACAAACCCGAGCTGGCTTTTAGGAATACCCAGCTCAGCGCTCAAAGCCGGAGCGGCGAAGGCGATGGCCAGCACGTCAAAACCATCAAATACAATCACTAGCGCACAAAGCAACATAATGAAGTTTTGAAAACCCCCGGTGCGGTTTGATTCAATAATGTCACTAATGGCAAATTTTGGTTTATTCATTATTTTTTTCCAAATAGTTATGTAAAGATTTTTATCCGAACAGTTTTTATTTAATAGCCTGAATAATAATTTACCTGGTATCCCTAAGGTCAATCACCGCATTCTATTTCCTTCGATTAATAAGCAGAGCTGGCAACAAGGAAACTCATTATTTAACGATTACGATGATCCTTCTCACCTGGTTTTTTGGGATGCGCATAAGGGTGTGGTCGGTCTTTATTAATATCAAAAGGAATTTTTTTTAGTTCATCTAAACTCGCATTCCAGGCATTTACCAGCCGCTCCTCGCCCTCGTAGTTAAAAGGGTCCTGCATACGCGCTTCTAAGTCACCGCCCGGTTTGGGGCGGTTTTCCAATAACCAGTCAACCGTCAAGCCCAGAGCTTCTTTTACCGGGGTAACATCACGATAAGCGAGCTGACGTTTAATTTTCCCGGTATCCATCAAGCGATGATTCGTAGAAGGCCCACTAGTATACGGATACGCAGGGTGCGCCAGACTAAAGGGCATACTCACCACATCCAGTTGCTGTCCCATTTTTTCTGCGATAACTTCAACCACTTGATGCAGCGTCAACTGCGTATCGTCACCGCAATTATAAATTTGCCCAGCGGATGCCTCTGGCCGATCAACGGCCAACAATACGCTGTGGGCCAAATTCGCCACATACCCGTGCGTTGACAGCGTGAGCCCCTGGTCGGCCAGAACGATGTAGGGTCGTTTGTCGAGAATACGACGCATAATGCTCCACTCGCGAGGAATCAGCTGGCGAGGGCCGTAAACATAAGGGTAACGAAAGTGGGCCGCCCGAGGGTGATAATCCATCACCGTTTGTTCAGTTTGCGCAATCAAATAAGAAAACCGATGCTCCTCTTTATTATCAATCAGTGCTGCATTCTCAGACACTGTCACCGGTAGCCCCCGTGGGTTTAATGCTTTGGGATCCATGTAACCACGATAACTCGCCACCCCACCCACACTAACAAACCGCCCCACCTTTCCCACCAGTGCTTGGGCCAAAAATCGCACGCGCCCGTAGGTCACTACGGCCACGTCAAAGGTTCGGCCAGCAAGGGATTCCTCAATCGTCTCAAGAAAATGCGGGTCGCCATGAATATGCTCCACCTCCGGTGGAATTTCGGGGATTTCGTGAGTTCCTCGATGAAAAATTGTCACCTTATAGCCACGATCTAACAGCCCCTTAACCAGATAAGGCCCTGTAGGACCAGTGCCGCCAACAACCAGGGCTTTCATGTATTTCCCTTTTAAAAATGTCTAATAGATATTTTGTAACTCGACACTAACTTCGTTCCTGGTATTGGACGTCAGCGCGATCAAGCTATTTATCTCGATTGAATCGCCTGAATAATAACGCGCCGGGTATTTTTGGGATCAATCACCGCATCCACTTCAAGGTAGGTTGCCGCTTCCGTGGCTTTACCACGTTGATACATGCTGTCCAATAATTTAGCGAATAGCTTATCCCGTTCCGCTTCGGTTTTGGTGGCATCCAGTTCTTTTTTAAAACCCAAATGCACTGCACCTTCAAAACCCATCGCGCCAAATTCGCCACTGGGCCAGGCGGCGCTGTATATCGGCTTCGAAAAGCTCCCGCCGGTCATAGCAATAGCACCCAGGCCGTAACCTTTGCGTAAGAAAATCGCGACCATAGGAGAATTTAATTTGGCACCGGCGACAAACAAATCGGACATTAAACGCACTGCTCCCTGTTCTTCGCTGTCCGGCCCCACCATAAAGCCCGGTGTGTCACAGAACGATATCACCGGTATCTGGAAGTCGTTGCAGAGATTCAGGAAGCGAGCGGCACTTGCTGAGGCCTCGGCATCAATGGCCCCGCCCAGGATTTTACAATCATTGCAAATCACGCCAAAAGGGATGCCTTCGACGCGTAAAAATCCGGTGATAATTCCGGGGCCATAGTTGCGACGTAGCTCGATAAAAGAGTTGGTATCTGCCAGGGTGGTAATCAGCGCTCTCACGTCATAAACAAAGCGTCGATCTTCCGGCAGCAGATCCCAGAGTTTATCTTGATCGGCACATTTCCAGTCGTCTACCGGCCCCTGGAAATAAGACAACAACTGCCGAGCCAATTGTGTGGCCTCCCGTTCGTCTTCTGCCACCACATCAATAACACCATTGCTAGTTTGAATATCCACAGGTCCAATATTTGTCGGCTCGTGAATCCCCATACCTCCGCCCTCGATCATCGCTGGCCCGGCCATACCAATCCATGAACTCCGGGTCGCAATAGTAATATCAGCACAGCCAAACAGCGCCGCATTACCAGCAAAGCAGTAACCATTGTTAACGGCAATCATGGGAACCTTGGTACGCAAACTGGCCCAGGAGGCAAACGAGTTCACATCCATGGTTACCTCCTGATCGGTATCTCCTGGTCGGCCTCCCCCACCCTCGGTATACATAACAACAGGCAAGCGCAATTCATCGGTCACTTCAAGAATGCGATCGAGCTTTTTATGGTGATAAAATCCCTGAGTGCCCGCCAGCACCGTATAGTCATTGACAATAACGGCGACTCGACTAGCGTCGTCATTAAATTGATCTGAATTAATAGTCGCGAGGCCAGTAATAATGCCGTCAGCGGCAGTATTGATTTTTAGGTCTTCAAAATCGCGACGCTTGCGTTGCGCCGCTACCGCAAGCTGACCGTATTCAAGAAAGGAGTCCGGGTCGCATATATCAGCAAGGTTTTCCCGCGCTGTGCGATAACCTTTGGCATGTCTCCCTGCCACGACTTCCTCACGCCCGGCATCGAGGGTAGCGTGCACGCGCTGGTGAAACTCGTTTTTAATTTGCTGCTTATCCGCGCCGAGCACAGGTTGTGGTTTTTGTTTTATTTTGGACATACAGAACCTTGTTTGTGTAAGCCAGCCAATTGACTATTCAAGCAAGCTCTAAAATCAAGCCTGACCGCTATCATAACAAGGAAGGAATTTTATTCGCATTAACTCTTTTCGGTGTTATTCCCCACAGACCGCCGATATTAAAGCTGACTCAGCGACAAAACAGCTCAATCTATAAACACCGGAGTGGCAATATATTCCCAAATAATCGTTATGCTGACCAAAACTACGACTACGTAGACTAAGGCCACCATAAACACGGCGCTGGCGTAGAGAAAACCTCTATCCCCTGGCACATGCATCATCAAAGGTATCGCCATATAAATCAGATAAATGGTATAAACACCCGCCGCAATACCCAGGGTGATATCCAGCCACCAAATCGGGTAGGCGGCAAAAGCGCCAGCCAGAAAAATGGGGGTGCAAGCGTAGCCAATCGCTACGATGCCCTTAATCGGGAAAGTTTTTACCAGATAAGTCTGCGACATCCAGTTCACCATCAAGCCGATAAAAATAATCGCGCCTAATAATGCTGCATAGGTAAGTACCGCCAATGGAATTGCACTGGCTTCGGTAATGCGCACCACATTTTCACCGCTTACCGTCCAGCCGATTTTGGTGGTGCCGATATAAAATCCCAATGCCGGTAGCAGCGACATGAGAATAGGGTAGGGCAGTAAGCGTTTAATCTTTTCGTCAGACAAATTTGCAATTTTTCGCCACTCGGTGCGCGGATAAAATAATAACCCTAGTATATGACCAAACATAAAATCCCCACTCTCTTTTAATAAATGATTAACACACCGCTTATAACGTCAACGCTGTGGTTATGTATTGATAAAAATCAATACTAAGGTATAAATCTTCAACTTCTGCTCTTCAGAACTTTTCCAATGGAAAAACCCAGCTTAATGAAATTGATGCGCTGCCGATGTCGAGGTCAGTAGCGGCATCAATACCGGCGCAAGCAGCGTCCAAATCCCATAAGTAATTAACAACAGTGCAAACATCCGACGCAAGTTATTACCCTGCAATACTTGAGCAAACTTACCCATGGACATCCCCCCCAATACTATCGCGGGCATGGTACCCAAACCAAACGCTGCCATTTGTGCCATACCTACCAGGGGCGTTGTCGCAGTAGCTGCATAGGCCAAAGCCGTGTAGACCAAGCCGCAGGGCAACCAGCCCCAAACCAAACCGAGCATCAACGCCGCGCGCACTGAACGAACCGGTAATAGCCCCTGCCCCAGAGGTTGCAAGCGTCGCCACAGCAAACTGCCACCCCTCTCCAACCAGATTAAACCTCGCCACCAGCCCGCCAGATACAAACCCATCGAAATTAATAACAGCCCAGCGATGCCGCGAAGTATGGGCGCTAACGCTAAATAGCTACTACTGGCATAACCCAAACTGGCCACCACGCCGCCCGCACCGGCGTAGGTAAAAATGCGACCACAACTGTAGGCCAAAACCAAACCAGGCGAAGATTTGTTGCTGGTAGAACTTAGCGCCGATGCGATGCCCCCGCACATTCCGATACAGTGCCCTGCACCGAGCAAACCAATGCCGAACATAACCGCCATTGCGGGCCATAACCCTTCAGTCATAGCTTTTTTTTATCACAGTTCGCTACCATCGGTGCCGCCCTGATTATCGGTTTCAGGGAGACGGTTTTCATCTTGCTTGAGCCCACCTTCTTTAAGCAACGAGGGCGTATCTGTAATCGGCGCTTCTCCCTCATCGATTTCATCAAATAAAATACGTTCTGCCTCGCCCTCAAGGTCATCGTATTGACCATTATTCACTGCCCAGAAAAACACCAGAACAGCCAGCCCCAGCACCACTATCGACAGTGGAATCAAAAAATAGAGGCTCTCCATCAGGCTCCCGCCTCGACGATCGCCGGCATCGATTGCGGTAACTTACGCTTACTCGTCTTTAACTTACCTCCGCCACGGCGCTGCAAGCGTAGCGCATTTAACACTACCACTAGGGAACTCGCCGACATACCAAGCGCTGCGGCCCAGGGCGGCACCCAACCCAGAGCGGCGAGAGGCAAAGCACTTATATTGTAAATCAAGGCCCAAATAATATTTTGGCGGATAACGGATTCCGTTTTACCGGCCACTGCAATGGCATCCGCCAGGGTGTTCAGATCACCGGACAACAGCACCGCATCGCTGGCCTGACGGGTAAAGTCGGTGGCCTCGCCCATCGCAAGGGAAATATCGGCGCCGCTCAATACCGGTATATCATTAATGCCATCGCCGACCATTAGCACCACCTCGCCCTGCCCCTGTCGGCGACGAATATGGGCGAGCTTATCCTCCGGTGAGGCATTGGCTCGCCACTCCTGCAAACCCAGCTCGTTAGCTAAAGCGCGAACATTTTTTTCCTGGTCGCCGCTGAGTAATTCAAGCGCAAAACCTTGCTCAGTTAAACGCTTAACCAAAGCCTGCGCACCCGGTCGCACGGCATCGGCCAGTACAAACTCAGCCAGAACTCCCCCTTGATTGGCCAACACGACATTAATGCAATGCTTACCTGCCAGGGCCGCTGCCGGAACCGAAGCATCAACTGAACGTAACGCGGAGGAATCCAGGTCCAATACCTCGGCGACAAAAGCGGGCTTACCTAAGGCGTAGCGCTCGCCGTCAATGCTACCACTTACCCCTGCACCGACTTGATAGTCAAGTTGCTCCGCGTACTTATGGGTTTTTCGTTGATTGAAAGCGTTGGCAATCGGATGCCGACAGCCCTGTTCCAGCGCTGCGGCAATATCAAGCGCAGTATTTGATTCACTGGCGGCACCCTGGTGATTGATCATCTGCTGAAGCTCCAGCTTCCCGGTGGTCAATGTGCCAGTTTTATCTAGAATGACTCGTCTTACCCTGGCCAGAGTTTGCAACACGTGACCGCGGCGCACTAATAAACCCTGACGTTGTAATTGCCCCGTCGCAGCGGTCAGCGCTACTGGTGTGGCCAGTGATAAAGCACAGGGACAGGTCACCACCAACACCGACAAAGTCACCCACAACGCTCGCTCCCCGTCGTGTAAATACCAGGTCCCGAATACCACTCCAGCTAACACCAGTACCAGGCCGACAAACCAACTCGCGAGCCGATCAGCCACTTCAACCTGTCGAGGTTTTTCGGCTACCGCTCCATCGAGCAATTTGAGAATGTTCGCCAACCGGGTGTTGTTACCTACCGCGCTGACGGTTACCTGTAAACGATTGGTGGTGTTTAAGGTTCCCGCGCTAACAACGTCTCCCGATCCTTTGGCTAGCGGATCTTGCTCACCGGTTAACACCGCTTCGACCACCCGGCTCTCGCCAGTTAGTACCACGCCATCAATAGGTAGACGTTCACCTTCACCAATTTCTATCACATCGCCAATAGCCAGCGACTTAACAGGGACTCTTTCCAGAACTTTCTCCTGGAGCTTCTCTGAGACCTTTTCTAAGATTTTCTCGGAGGTCTTAGCACTCTTAACACCATTAGCATTAGCAAGAACGCTATCTCCGCGACTGCTCCAGCGCATAGCCGTAGGCGGAATGAGTTGAGCTGCTCCCCCAGCAACTAATTCATTGTGATAGCGCACGCGCATTTCTAAAAAACGTCCCAGCAGCAGAAAAAATGTCAGCATCGAGACGGCATCAAAATACACTTCCCCGGTTCCCGTCGCCGTCGCCCAGGCACTGGCCGAATACGCCAGCCCGATAGCCAGGGCAACCGGTACATCCATGGTTAAATGAAGACGCAAAGGTGTGGCCAAATGTAAAGATGAGAGACTGCGTCGCGCACCGGCAAAAAAAGGTTGTGCCGCATACAACACAACCGGGGTCGCCACTACCAGGCTCACCCAGCGTAGCAGCTCTTCCCAGCGGGCTTCCATACCTTGAAATGCCCCGGCATAAAGGCCAATCGCCAGCATCCCCGCCTGCATCATGCCAATGCCAGCGACACCCAAACGTAAGAGGTAAGCCCGTTGGTCCCGGTCGATATGTTCAAGTCGATTAGAATCGCTCACTGGGTGCGCTCGATAACCGATGTCAGTAAAACTTGCCAGCACCTGGCTTAAAGGTAATTTTTCGAGGGACCAGCGAATACGACAACGTTGGCGACTGACATTAACTGAAGCTTGCTCTATGCCGGGTAATTTATTTAAGTGATGTTCGATTAACCAGGCGCAGGCCGCACACGTTATTCCCGAGACACCTAAATCAACAAACGCCAAATCCTGCTCGTCTACAGTAATAAGATCATCTTGAATTTCGGGCAAATCATAAATACTCCAGTCCTCAGCACTGGAAGCCAAACCAGAACCGGAACCAGGACTAACTTCCGAAAGACCTACGCGATACTGATAAAATTTTTCCAAACCCCCATCAACTATTGCACTGGCGACCGCCTGACATCCGATGCAACACATAAGCCTCGGCGCGCCGCCGATCAGCACCGTAAAGTTATCATTGGCACCCACTGGTAAGCCGCAATGAAAACAAGGGCTAAGGGACATTTTGATCTGCACTGAGTAACACGTGGTTAACGGTAGCGAAATTCAGCTCTCCATTCAGTCGCCATTCTGCAAGCTTTATATCGTCTTGCTCAGCAATGGTCCCCGGCATTAACCGCAGATAAAAACGATGCTCGGGGATTACCGGCAACTTACCTCGATAACGTCCCTCGCCACCAGCTAGTGCCGTGATGGTACGATCGGCGTCGGCGTCTGTGGGATGCAATAATTGCAGTGTTAAAACATCGGGCAAATTTTGGTTATTGGAAAAATCTCCGCTCACATTAATAGCCAACACACCTTCAGACAAATCAAAAGTCATCTGCGCTGACAAACCTAATTCCCTGGCGCGAGCGTCCTGAAACAGAACCTGGTTAATAGCCAAACCGTCGCGATAATAATTGTCACTTACCAGAGTATCGGCATGCTTAATCGCCAAATAGAGCATAAAGAAACTGGCGACCACGACAGATGCTGGCAGCGCGATCAAAAACCACGGCCAAAACTGCCGATACCAGGGCTCAACCGACAACACTTCGGGCTTAGGGGCTAAGTTGTCGGGCTTAGGGCTTATGTTATCGGGCATTTAGTTTTCTCATGGAATATTTTCTTTAATATTTGGCTTAACAGTTCAATTAATGCTTTACAGCAAAAAAGGTCCAATAAAGCGACTTTCTTCGCTATCGGTGAGTTTTTCATCCTGCGTCGACGTCAATATAAAAGTAACATCTGTGTTGCCTGCCTTGAGCAGACCGGGGTCTAACTTTAATCTGAGCAGGTGGGTAAATACTTCCCCGGCGCTCACCGTTACTAACTGCTCCCCGAGCATTTCAAAATCATAGTCGCCCGCTACCTTAATTTGATATTGATGATCGCGATTATCCATATTGTTTATCCGCAGGGTATAAATATTTTCGATAAGTCCTCGGGAAGTTTCACGATAAAGTAACGAGCGGTCGCGGATAATATCCAGTTCTAACGGTACCCGAGTTAACAGGGCATAAGAAAACAAACTCACCATCGCTGCCAGGGCAAGTAGATAAGCCATTAAGCGCGGGCGCAAGATTCGGCTTTTAGTTTTATTCAAACGATTTTCGGTGGTAAAGCTGATTAGTTTTTTAGGATATTCGACTTTTTCCATAATTGCATCGCAGGCATCAATACACAAACCACAGCTGATACAGTCAGACTGTAAGCCATCGCGAATATCAATGCCCACCGGACAGACCTGCACACAAAGTGTGCAATCGACACAGTCGCCCAAACCATCGGCTACATAATCACTGCCCTTTTTACGCGCGCCTCGCGGCTCCCCACGCACCTCATCGTAAGAAACCACCAGGGTATCGGAATCAAACATCACCGACTGAAAACGCGCATAGGGGCACATGTACTTACACACCTGCTCGCGCAGATAACCAGCATTCATATAGGTCATGGCGGTAAAAAAAGCGATCCAAAATACCGCCGGAGGCTGGGCCGAAAAAGTAAAAATCTCGACCGTCAGCTCTCTAACCGGATTGAAATAGGCCACGAAGGTAAACCCGGTCACGAAAGCGATAAGCAGCCAACCAATATGCTTACCGCTCTTGCGCCAGACTTTATTAAAGTTCCACGGCGCGAGATCCAGTTTAATGCGTTTATTACGCCCACCTTCAAAAAACCGTTCCACGCCCATAAACATCATGGTCCACACGGTTTGCGGACAACTAAAGCCGCACCAGACACGGCCAACCAGCACCGTCACCGTGAAAAGAGCAAACGCACAGATAATCAACAACCAGGCCAGCAACATAAAATCCTGCGGCCAAAAGGTCATCCAGAGAATGTGGAATTGACGCTCGGGTAAATCGAACCAAACGGCCTGACGGCCATCTATTTGCCACCAGGGTAGGAGCAAGTAACCTAACAATAAAGGTATGCCGCTGCGTTTTTTTAGCTTGCGAAAGAAACCGACGAAGCGCCGCGCGTAAATCTTTTTACGGGTTTCGTACAGATAGAGCACATGGGTTTCGTCACCCGAGGTTTGCCGATGCGTTTCCTCGGTATTCACCACCGGATTACTCGGCCACTAGCGCTGAGACATACTGTATACATAGCTCGTCAGCAAACGGATTTTACTCTCGTGTAATTGCTCAATCTGAGCAGGCATTATGCCCTTGCGCCCTCGGCGGATGCTGGTTTTAATCATTTCTGGCGAACGACCGTAGAGCCAAACATCATCGATTAGATTCGGCGCGCCAAAGGCCTGGATACCCTTCCCATCAACGCCGTGGCAACTGGTGCAATAGGTAGAAAACACGGTTTCCCCCGTACTGGCCAGGGCCGTATCGTGCTCGCCTCCGCCAATTTTGAACAGGTACTCGGTGACCTGACTAATGCCATCTTCGCCAATCACCGAGGTCCAGGATGGCATCGCGCCCCTCCGCCCGTGAGTGATCGAAACCTCAATATCCTTTGGCGTACCGCCATATAACCAGTCTGCATCGGTCAGGTTGGGAAAACCATAACTGCCACCGCCATCGCTGCCATGGCAAACCGCGCAGTTATTACCGAACAAACGTCGACCTATTTTGAAGGCTTTCGGATTAAGCGCCAGCTCTTCTATCGACTGGCCCTCAAAGGTCGCGTAAACGGCCTCGAAGCGGTCTTCCGCTTTTTGTTCCTGTTGCTGCCACTGTCCCTCCGAAGTCCAGCCCAGCACACCGGGAAAGTTACCTAAGCCAGGATAAAGGATGAGATAAATAATCGAAAATACCACGGTGGCGACAAACATATTGAACCACCAGCCCGGTAGAGGATTTTCGTATTCCTCAATGCCATCGTAGACATGTCCGGTTTTTGGTACTTCGCCATCCTTTGGTTTTTCTTTCAACACGACTTTGCGATTAGCAAATAACACCCAGCACACGCCGACAGTTGTGATCACGGTCATCGCAATGATCCACCAACTCCAGAAGGTGCTCATAACCCACTCCGTGTTTTATTCGGCTCTGTTTTACTCGATAGTGTTTTATCCGATCCTGCTTTATGCAATACATCGTCGATAACATCCGGGCTCTCCGGGACAGATTTTTCTTCAACCACCGGCAAATCATCCGCAAAAGGCAATTGCGCCGCTTCGTCAAACCGGGCCTTATTGCGTCCGCTGTAGGCCCACACGCAAATCGCGCTAAAACCCAATAGCGCTAGCAGTGTTCCAATACCCTGTAATGTACCTTGATCCACAAATCCTCCCGGCGTCGTGCCCTGCTGTTAACTTTGCCTACTGTTAATTTGCCCTGCTGTCAGCCCTAGCGCTTTTGTTTAATTAAAGTACCCAGTTGCTGGAGGTAGGCCACCAGCGCATCGACTTCTTTTACTTTGCCCTCGGCAAAAGGTTCGGCAGCTTTAGCGATATCACTATCGGTATAAGGTACGCCGACTTTTCGCAAGGCAGTCATTTTTGCCGCCGTGTCCTCACCGCTAACAATGTTGTGAAACAACCAGGGAAAGGCCGGCATGTTAGATACGGGCACCACATCCCTTGGGTTATACAGATGGGCGCGATGCCACTCGTCACTGTAGCGCTCGCCAACCCGCGCCAGATCCGGCCCGGTGCGTTTTGAGCCCCACAAAAATGGGTGTTCATAAACTTGCTCACCCGCTACTGTGTAGTGCCCGTAACGCTCAGTTTCAGAACGAAACGGCCTCACCATCTGCGTGTGGCACACGTGGCAGCCCTCGCGGATATAAATATCGCGGCCTTCCAGCACCAGTGCCGGCAGCGGTTTCAAGCCTTCGATTGGCGTTGTCGTCGACTTGATAAAAAACAGGGGGAGAATTTGCGCTAGTCCGCCAAAACTCATGGCAACTAAAACCAGCACAATCATTAAGCCGACATTTTTTTCAACTATGTCATGTTTCATCGATGTCTTCCTTACGTCGCTGCGCTGACTTTGACTGACTCGGCTACCGGCACTCCGGGGCCCCGGCAGGTTTTCCAGACATTAAAGGCCATCACCAACATGCCGAGGAAAAACATACCGCCCCCCAGTAGACGCACGTAGTAACCAGGAATACTCGCTTCTATCGATTCGGCAAAGGTATAGGTCAGCGTGCCGTCCGTATTGAAAGCCCGCCACATTAAGCCCTGGGCAATACCGTTAACCCACATTGACGCAATGTAGAGCACCGTGCCCATGGTCGCTAACCAAAAGTGTGTACTAATGAGTTTGATGCTGTACATCTGCGGCTTATCGAACAAGATAGGAATCAGGTGGTACATACTGCCAATGGAAATCATCGCCACCCAGCCCAGCGCACCGGAATGCACGTGACCAATCGTCCAGTCCGTGTTGTGGGAAAGTGCATTAACAGTTTTGATCGCCATCATTGGGCCTTCAAAGGTCGACATGCCGTAGAAAGACAGTGACACCACCAAAAAACACAAAGTGGGATCGGTGCGCAATTTATCCCACGCCCCCGACAGCGTCATAATGCCGTTGACCATGCCGCCCCAGGACGGTGCCAACAAAATCAGTGACATCACCATGCCAAGGCTCTGTGCCCAATCAGGTAAAGCTGAATAATGCAGATGGTGAGGCCCGGCCCAAATATAGATCGCGATTAAAGCCCAGAAATGCACAATGGACAGCCGATAGGAATACACCGGCCGACCGGCCTGCTTGGGCACGAAGTAATACATCATGCCGAGAAAACCCGCAGTAAGGAAAAAGCCCACCGCATTATGGCCGTACCACCACTGCACCATTGCATCGATGGTGCCGGCGTAGGCCGAATAGGATTTAAACATCGACACCGGGATTGCCGCGCTATTGACCACATGCAGCATTGCAACCGCGAGAATAAACGCACCAAAAAACCAATTTGCCACATAGATATGAGAGGTTTTTCGCTTGGTGATGGTGCCGAAAAAAACCACCGCGTAAGGTATCCAAACCAGCGTAATCAGAATATCAATCGGCCATTCCAGCTCCGCGTATTCTTTACTGGTCGTCAAACCCATTGGCAGTGTCACCGCAGCGGCAACGATGACCAACTGCCAACCCCAAAAAGTCCACGCGGCCAGGCGAGGCGAAAATAATGTTGCCTGACAGGTTTTTTGTACAATGTAGTAAGAACTGGCAAAGAGCGCACAGCCGCCAAAGGCAAAAATCACCGCGTTGGTATGGAGCGGACGCAAACGCCCAAAATGCAACCAGGGCTGGCCCATATTCAGATCCGGCCAGATCATCTGAGCGGCGAGAATAACCCCGACCAGCATTCCGACAATCCCCCACACAATAGTCATGATGGCAAACTGCTTGACCACCTTCATATTGTAATCAGGCAGCACTTTGACAGGAGTGGCATCACTCATTATGAGTTTCCTTAGAGAAGAAGAATAACCAGCGCGGATTTAGTTCGGTGCACATTATTTAGATTTAAGCCCCGCGAGAGAATGACATACATCAACCACTACCGGGGATAAAACACCCAACCGATGATAATGGGAAATAGCTTTAATAACTAGCGGCCTTTATTGGCAGCAATGCGCAAGCGCAAAGCATTCAACTTGATAAAACCTTCGGCATCTTGCTGGTTATACGCACCGGCATCGTCGTCGAAAGTGGCCATGCGCTCGTCGAATAAACTATCGTCCGACTTGCGACCCACTACGGATATTCCACCTTTGTAGAGCTTTAAGCGAACTACGCCGTTAACGTGGGCCTGGGATTCGTCAATCATGGTTTGCAACATTTTGCGCTCCGGCGACCACCAATAGCCGTTATAGATCAAGCTGGCGTAACGCGGCATTAGCTCATCTTTCAAATGTGCGACTTCGCGATCCAGGGTCAGCGATTCAATCGCGCGATGGGCTTTCAGCATAATGGTGCCGCCGGGAGTTTCGTAGCAACCCCGCGCTTTCATGCCGACATAGCGGTTTTCGACAATATCTAGTCGGCCAATGCCGTTGTCGCCGCCAACTTTATTAAGATGAGCCAGCACAGTGGCGGGGCTCATCGCCTCTCCATCAATGGCAACAATGTCGCCGCCCTGATAGCTCAATTCGATATAGCTCGGCGTATCCGGTGCTGCTTCTGGGGACACCGACCAGCGCCACATATCGTCTTCCGCTTCGGCCCAGGGGTTTTCGAGAATGTCGCCTTCATAAGAAATATGCAGCAAATTGGCATCCATCGAATACGGTGATTTTTTCTTCTGGCTATCAAAATCCACCGGGATATTATGCTGTTTGCAATAGGCCATCAGGGTTTCGCGGGAAGTTAAATCCCACTCCCGCCAGGGCGCGATCACCTGCACACCGGGTTTGAGCGCATAGGCACCCAACTCAAAGCGCACTTGATCATTACCTTTACCAGTGGCACCGTGGGAAATCGCATCGGCTCCAGTTTCGTTGGCAATTTCGATCAAGCGCTTGGCGATCAGGGGACGAGCAATAGAGGTGCCTAGTAAATATTCGCCTTCATAAATGGTATTGGCGCGAAACATCGGGAAGACAAAATCGCGGACAAACTCCTCGCGCAAATCGTCGATATAAATTTCTTTGATGCCCATGGCCTGGGCCTTAGCGCGGGCAGGCTCCACTTCCTCGCCCTGGCCAATATCGGCGGTAAACGTCACCACTTCACAGTCGTAGGTTTCCTGTAACCATTTGGCGATAACCGAGGTATCCAGGCCACCGGAATAGGCTAGAACGACTTTATTGATTGCAGACACGAATTTTTTCTCCCAAATAGTAATAGTCGGTAGTAAGGCAAAATACAGCGCGCAAGTTTAAACCTCTCGATAAAGATTTGCACAAAAACCGTATTTCGGTAGGATGCGCACACCGCAGCCAATATAAGCGCATTATGGATTCTAGCAGCCTCACTCTCACTCGCCCGGACGACTGGCACCTGCATTTGAGGGACGATGCGGCTTTGCAGCACACCGTGCCCAATGCCGCTCGGCAATTTGGCCGTGGCATTGTCATGCCCAACCTGGCGACCCCGGTGGCGACCACCGAACAGGCCCTCAGCTATCGAGAGCGCATCCTTGCCCAACGCCCGACGCAGAGCAGCTGGCAACCGCTGATGACCCTGTATCTCACCGACAATACCTCTGCCGCAGAACTTAAGACGGCTAAGGACAGTGGTCTAATCCACGGCATCAAATATTATCCTGCTGGCGCGACCACCAACTCCGATGCCGGGGTGACGAAGCTAGAAGGCGTGTATCACTTACTGGAACAACTCCAAAGCCTGGGCCTGCCACTACTCGTGCACGGCGAAGTCACCGACAGCGACGTGGATATTTTTGATCGGGAAGCCGTGTTTATCGATCGGCATTTAGCCCCCCTGGCCAGGGCCTTCCCCGAGCTAGCCGTGGTCATGGAACATATCACCACCCGTGAGGGAGCGGATTTTGTGCGCGAGTCGCCCGCCCACATTGCCGCCACCATTACTCCCCAACACCTGCTCTACAATCGCAATCACTTATTAGTGGGCGGTATTCGCCCCCACTTGTACTGCCTGCCGATACTCAAGCGGGACATTCACCAGCAAGCCTTATTACAAGTTGCCACCAGCGGTAACCCCAGCTTTTTTCTCGGCACCGATTCAGCACCCCATCCGCGCAGCAGCAAGGAAAGCGCCTGCGGTTGCGCCGGTTGCTACAGCCATCACGCCGCTATGGAGCTCTATGCCGAGGCGTTTGAGCGCGAAGGCGCTCTCGATAAGCTAGAGGGCTTTGCCAGCCATCACGGTGCAGATTTCTACGGCTTGCCCTACAATGACAGCACCATCACCCTGGTGCGCGAAAGCTGGCAAGCGCCCCACAGCATCGCCTTTGGCGATACCGAACTCAGCCCCCTCGCCGCCGGTGACACCCTGCAATGGAAAATGCTCGAAGGCCAATCCCTCGAGACGCCTTAGCTAAAGGCCTAGAGATTCCCTAAAGATAGCCCGTAGAATCCAAGCTTATTATCCGGGCACAAACCCCACTTTTACTATCACCTGCATAAGGCCCACCCTGTGACTGACCATTTTGAAAACGAACTGGACGAATTAAATATCGCCCACCGCTTCCGTGGTTTTTTGCCCGTCGTGGTCGATGTGGAAACCGGGGGCTTCGATCACAACCAGCATGCCCTGCTGGAAATTGCCGCGGTCACCCTGGTAATGAACGACGATGGCGAACTGGAACTGGGCGAAAGCGTATGTCACAACATCATCCCCGACCCCCGCCTGAAACTCGATCAGGCGGCCCTGGATTTTACCGGAATTAATCCCGACGACCCGGATCGTGTCGCCTTAACAGAAGCCGAAGGCATGAGAAGTGTGTTTCAGGTAATACGCCACGCGGTGAAACAACAACACTGCACCCGTGCGGTGATGGTTGCCCACAACGCCCATTTCGATTTGGGTTTTGTCAACGCGGCTGCGGAGCGCTGCGATATTAAGCGCAATCCCTTCCACCCCTTCACCTGTTTTGATACCGCCACACTGGCGGGCCTGGCCTTTGGTCAAACTGTACTGGGCCGCGCCTGCAAAGCCGCGCAAATCCCCTACAGCAATAAAGAGGCCCACAGCGCGCTTTACGACACCCGCTGCACAGCGCAATTGTTTTGCAATATTGTTAACCGCTGGCGGGATCTGGGCGGCTGGCCCGGAGATAATTTAATTGCGCTGGAGTAAACCGCTGACTTAACTTTGGCAAAAAGCTGGACAAAAAAATAGCTATTGCGGAAACACCACAATCGCTACAGCTTCAATAATTCACATTACATATCTAATATAGTCTATTGATATATAAGCAATACCAATAGATTCAAGGCAGCATCTTTACTCCGCTGACGCGCCCTCTTCGGCGACCGCTGTGGTAACCAATTTCTTCAGCTCGCCGCTTTCGCCCATCTCGGTAATAATATCGCAGCCGCCCATTAACTCGCCTTTAATCCACAACTGGGGAAAGGTCGGCCAGTTGGCGTAGGCCGGTAAACTGGCGCGAATCTCCGGGTTAGACATAATGTCCACATAGGCGAAACGCTCGCCACAGGCCATCAGGGCTTGCACGGAACGCGCAGAAAACCCGCATTGCGGCTGATTGGGATCGCCCTTCATATAAAGGAGAATCGGATTGGTTTCGATTTGTTCGCGAATGGTATCGATGATAGCCGTGTTGGCTGTGTCTGGTTGATTAGCGCTCATGGCCCTTTACCTCACTGCAATAGCTGACTGAAACAGTCGGGTATATTACCTTGTTTATCAATCGATGAAAAGAACCTACGGCCCATTACACCTCGTTTAAACGCCATATAACAGGCACAAGGTCATCTAAAGTGCCCTTACACATGCCACCACAAAACCCTGGGGATTGCCATAGGGGCTAATTCGCTATAGCATGCCCGGCTTTCCTTGGGGTAGCTGTTGCTGCCCTTTTTTGATTGGGGCCAGCTTTGATTAGGGTAGGTAAACACTGCCCTTGGCAACCGTGACGGATTAAGGTCAAACACAGCTCCTGGTTGAAGCAAGCATTTAAACCGCCAAAACGTAATGAATATGAACATAAATAGGCAGGCAGCAGGAATTTCACCATGCCCACAAACGCATTAATGAATACCTACGGCGAACGCGCCCTCACTTTAGTGCGCGGCGAAGGGGCCTACGTTTGGGACAGCGAGGGTAAGCGCTACCTCGATGCCCTGGCGGGTATTGCGGTGTGCGGGCTTGGGCACGCCCATCCGGCGGTCACGGAAGCCGTGAGCGGCCAGGCCAGCTCGTTGGTGCACTGCTCCAACCTCTACAATATTCCCGCTCAGCAACAATTTGCCGACAAACTGCAAAGTGTGTCCGGCATGAGCAAGCTGTTCTTTGGCAACTCCGGTGCCGAAGCCAACGAAGCCGCCATTAAGCTGGCCAGACTTCACGGCCATAGCAAGGGTATTGAGGTACCCACCATTATTGTGATGGACAATGCCTTCCACGGTCGCACCCTTGCCACACTGACCGCCACCGGCAACCGCAAGGTTCACGCCGGCTTTGAGCCCCTGGTACGCGGTTTTACTCGCGCGCCCTTCAACGACATCGACGCCATCAAAACCATCGCCTCGAACAACCCCAATATCGCTGCGATTCTGGTGGAGCCGATTCAGGGCGAAGGCGGTATTCAGATACCGGATGCGGATTACCTACAAAACCTCCGCGCCCTGTGTGACGAGCACGACTGGCTGTTAATGCTCGACGAAATTCAAACTGGTAATGGCCGCACCGGAGCGTTTTTTAATTACCAGCGCCACGGTGTAATGCCGGACGTCGCCACGCTGTCTAAAGGGCTGGGCAACGGCTTTCCCATTGGCGCGTGCTTTGTGCACGGCAAGGCCACGGATTTATTCCAGCCCGGTAATCACGGCTCCACCTTTGGCGGCAATCCGGTGGCCTGCGCAGCGGGACTCGCCACGGTGAACACCATTGTCGAACAAGATTTATCCGGCGCCGCAGCGCGCCTTGGCAAACAGCTCTTACAACAATTTAGCGATGAACTCGGTGACTGCGACCATGTTGTCGACATTCGCGGCCAGGGCTTAATGATAGGCCTGGAACTCAACACACCTTGCGCCGGATTAGTTGCCCAGGCCACCGAGCAGGGCTTGCTGATTAACGTCACCGCCGGAAACGTGGTGCGCCTATTGCCACCGCTGATCTTCAACGATGAACAGGCCCAGCAACTGGTCGCTATTTTATCGCCATTAATCCGCAACTTTGACAGTTGATCGAGGAGCAAACCTTGACCACTAACACTAACAACAGCCAGCCACGTCACCTGCTGACACTAAACGATCTGACTCGTGACGAGCTGGAAGGCATTATCGCCCGCGCCATAAAACTCAAGGCCGCCCGCAATCAGGGTAGCGAAAACGCCTTGTTAAACGGCAAAGTACTGGGAATGATTTTCGAAAAATCGTCGACCCGAACCCGTGTGTCTTTCGAGGCCGGGATGGCGCAACTGGGCGGCAACGCTCTGTTTTTGTCGCCCAGCGATACCCAACTGGGTCGTGGAGAGCCTATCGAAGATAGCGCTCGAGTGATTTCCCGCATGGTGGACATCATTATGATCCGCACCTTCGAACACGAAAAACTGGAAGCCTTTGCGCGTTATTCACAGGTGCCGGTAATCAACGCCCTCACCGATGATTTCCACCCCTGCCAACTGCTGGCCGACATTCAAACTTTTGTGGAACATCGCGGCGAACTAAGCGGTAAGACTGTCGCCTGGATCGGCGATGGCAACAATATGTGTCAGTCGTATATTAACGCCGCCGCCCTGTTGGATTTCAAACTCAATATCGCTTGCCCTAAAGGTTATGAACCCGACGCCGAACTCGTTGCCGCCAATAAGGCTCGCGTTACGATTACCCACAGCCCCGCCGAAGCCGTAACGGGAGCGCATCTGGTGGTGACCGACACCTGGGCATCCATGGGCCAGGAAGAAGAAAAACAACAACGCGAACAGGCCTTCTCAGGTTTTCAGGTCAATCACGCGCTGCTCGCCAACGCAGCCGATGACGTATTGTTTATGCATTGCCTACCCGCTTACCGAGAGCTAGAAGTCAGCGCGGACTTGCTGGAAGATCCACGTTACTCCGTGGTTTGGGACGAGGCTGAAAACCGTCTCCACGCGCAAAAAGCTTTGATACTGTTTTTGCTGGGGTATTAGCGCCGATAACGGCCTTACCACTAGTCGACTTTTTTATAACAAATATTTTTCTGAAGTTACCGGCAAAAAAACGCGGTATTTTTATACCTAAGCTCAGGCAGAGGCAATCAAGCGAGAACTTGCTTCACCGTATAAAGTCGTACGCTGATAAGCCTGCCGCCCGGCAGAGCGAATTAAATCTTCCATCATCGCCGGTTTCATTTCCTGTCCGTGCTTAGCGCCAGCGGCGCGCGAAATACTTTCGTTCATCAAAGTGCCACCGACATCATTGACCCCGGCTTGTAGACAAGCGCGCACGCCCTCCTCGCCCATCTTCACCCAGGACACCTGGATATTAGTCAGCACCGGATGAAACACCAGACGCGCAATGGCGTGCATCAATACGGCTTCGCGGAAAGTGGGCCCCCGACGCGCCATACCACGGCGATAAATGGGCGCTTCCATATGCACAAAGGGCAAGGGTACAAATTCAGTAATGCCACCGGTGCGCTCCTGTAAATCCCGAATGTGTAATAAATGCCTGGCCCAGTGTTGCGGCTTTTCCATATGACCAAACATAATCGTTGATGTGGTGCGCAAACCTTGATTGTGAGCGCTCTCAATCACCTCAAGCCACTCGCGGGTATTGACCTTGTCGCGACAAATAACCGCGCGCACTTCGTCATCGAGAATTTCTGCGGCAGTACCGGGTAAACTCGCCAGGCCCACATCTTTAAGCTGTGCCAGATAATCACTGACCGACAAACCTAGCGTCATCGCACCCTGACTAATTTCCAGCGGTGAAAACGCATGAATATGAATCTCCGGCACCGCAGCTTTAACGGCGCGGCAAATATTCAGATAGGTGTCGCCGGTATAATCGGGATGAATGCCGCCCTGCATACAGACTTCCGTCGCACCGCGCTGCCAGGCTTCGCGAGTCCGCTCGGCAACTTCGTCCAAACCTAAGACATAGGGTTTGCCGCGTAAGTCTTCGTCGGTTTTGCCTTTTGAAAACGCACAAAAGGTACAGGCATGCTTACATAAATTAGTGTAATTAATATTGCGATTGACCACATATCCAACTCTGTCGCCGCACACCTGCTTGCGCAGCTCATCGGCGGCTTTACAAATTTCCGTAAACTCTCCACCGCGAGCACGGAACAGTGTCGCGATTTCCTCTTCGCAAAGTCGCTCGCCACGCAGCGCTCGCGCAATACTAACTTTTATCGCCGAACCGGCGACAGGTGGTGCGCTCTGCCAACCGCCCGTATCGCTTGGCCATATTGGTGCACTACCGATACCCGGACTCCAGTCGTCGCAACGCGCCAGACCATCGCTGTCCATTGCCCGCCGTACGGATTTTGCCATTGTCGGTGTTTGCCAGGCACTCACGTCTTTGGTGTAAGCCGGATAGACCGCGAGGCGTTCGACCAGTAACTTACCGGCGTCAGCGGTATAGCGCGCCAGTTGTTCCAGCTCGGGCCAGGGTTTTTCCGGATTAACAAAATCCGGGGTGACCGGAGACACTCCGCCCCAATCGTTAATACCCGCTGCAATTAACTGCGCCAGCACGCCTTCGTTAAGATTAGGCGGCGTCTGGATATTCATTTCCTCACCAAAAATAATCCGGGTCGCGGCGATGGTCCAAAGTAGTTCTTCCAACGGCAGATCCGGCGTATCCGCCATCAAAGTGCCCTGCTTGGCGCAAAAGTTTTGTACGATAATTTCCTGGATATGTCCGTAACGCTGGTGTAGTTCTCGCAGCGCTAACAGCGCTTCTAAGCGCTCTCGCCGGGTTTCGCCAATACCAATCAAAATACCGGTAGTAAAGGGAATCGCTAATTTGCCCGCGTCTTCAATACAGGCTAGCCGCAATGCCGGTTTTTTATCGGGAGAACCATAGTGCGGGCCGCCCTTAGCGCATAAACGATCCGAGGAGCTTTCCAGCATAATGCCCTGGGATACGGATACCTCCCGCGCGGCCTGTAGTTCTTCGCTGGTCATCACGCCGGGGTTTAGGTGAGGCAGTAATCCTGTTTCTTCGTGTACTAGTTTTGCCATCGCCATTAAATATTCATGGGTGCTGCGATAACCCAGTTCCGCCAAAGCCTGGCGAGCGCTTTCATAACGTAGCTCAGGCTTATCGCCCAAGGTAAACAAGGCTTCCCGACATCCGGCTTGCGCACCTGCCCGCGCAACTGCGAGGACGTCTTCGGGCGTCATATAAAGTTTTTCGAGCCGGCTGGGGGTTTGCGCAAAGGTGCAGTAATGACACACGTCCCGACACAATTGAGTGAGAGGAATAAATACTTTACGGGAGTAAGAAATTAACTGCCCGTGGCCCGCATTGCGAAGGGCGGCGGCAGTTGATAATAATTCGTCGGTACTCTGCTGCTCTAAAGCCAGGGCTTCCGAGACAGAAATCGACAACTGCGTCGGTGTGAATGGGCTATTCATACCACCTGCCCCGCTAGCAGTGTTGTTTGTTGCGGGAGACCTGAAGCCTTTTCAAAGCGAGCAAAGACATTAATTTTCTCCAAATAGTGCTGGGTTTTAGTTTCAGTTTTAGTTTTGCTTTTCGAGATAGCTAACAAACTCAACAAGTCATCCGGTCTATCGATATCCAGGGCCATTTCTGTATTTTGTACAACTTGCACATTAATTCCAGAATCTTTTGCCGATTCTAAAAACCGGCGGCAACTGTCTTCGCCAAACACCGGAACCAAAGCATCGGGAGGACTTAATATTAGTGCATTAGTACCGCCATCGGCTTCGGCAGCAACCAAACTTATTCGTAAATTACCGCTAGTTTTACTGTGTTGTTGAACCCTGTGTTGCTGAATAAAGCGATCGATACCGGCACTTGTAACCAGCGGAACATCAGCATGTAAAATTAATAATTCTTGTGCGCCCTGCGCCATCAACTGCGCCGCTGCCTCTTGCAGTGCGCCATTTAAATTCCCGGCAGTATCTGCAATAAGTTGAGCGCCATACGTCCTGGCAATAGCGTCAACCTGGCTATCGCTACTAACGATAAACACCTCAGTAACTTCCTTCGCAGAACCTGTAGCGGCGAGTATATCTTCCAGCATATAGCGCGCCAGACACTCCCGCTCTTCACTATTGAGAATAGCGGACAAGCGCGCTTTCGCCGCCGTCAGAGACTTTACCGGAATGACTACTTGCATCGCACTACCCGCATTGTCTTTCCCTATGGCCCTTATCCAGCTTCATGATGAAAGATTTTATAAAAACAAAATTCTATATAAATCAATATATTAAAAATATAAATTAAAGCTATTTCTATTTTATATGGTTTAGAATTTTGGCAATATCCACCACCCGCGCGGCCAGGGCAAGCTTATCCTCGTCACGGCGCATCACCGTTGCCGCCAGCTCTACATGGGGAACACAGTTGGCGATAGCCTCGCTCTCACTAGCGTCGCCTTGATCAATCACCAGACAATCAAGGACGTCACTGTAGTGGGCGGCTATACTTTGGGAGCCCACTTCTACGCCCAGTTCCTTCATAATTTTTGCCGTCGGCCCCTTAAGCGCCTGCCCACCTACTATAGGTGAAACTGCAATCACCGGCACCTTTGTTTTCGCCAGGCTTTCGCGCACACCAGGCAAACTTAGCAAGGGATCAACACTGAGGTAAGGGTTAGAAGGACAAATAACAATGGCCGTTAAACCAGCCTCCTCTGCGCCTTGAATTGCATCCAGTAAAGCCGGGTTAGCCTTGGTTTTCTCGCCGCCATACTCCAACGACCTGAGCACCGGCTCGCAGCGTTCCCGCACGAAGTAATGTTGAAACGGCAAAACACCTTCTGTGGTGTGGACCAGGGTAGGAGCAGGTTCATCGCACATGGGAATTATTTGCGCATGTATACCCAGGCGCTCGGCAAAATGTTGGCTAACCTGGCTGAGGGTCCAACCAGACTTCAACAAGCGCGTGCGCTCCAGATGAATCGCTAAATCCTTATCACCCAAATAAAACCAGTCTTCACCACCCAATTGCCGAAGCGCTTCCATGCAATGAGCACTTTCGTCGGCCCGCCCCCAACCGGTTTCCGTATTCACAATACCGGCTAGGGTATAGGTGACGGTATCGAGGTCGGGACAAATCGTGAGGCCAAGATGTTCAAAATCATCGCCGGTATTTACCGTAATTAACAGCTCGTCTAATAATTTGGTTTTAAGCAAACTTTCGAAACCAAATGCTAACTTGGCTCCGCCGACACCACCGCATAAGGCGAGTATGCGGGTACTCATCGAAACAAATCTTTGTGTTTAGGCCGCAGTAGGGTTTGCGCATTATTAGGCAAAGCAGTTTCTGGCCAGCTAACACCGCGCACCAGGACTACCGGCAAGCCTTCGTCGCCCTCCCCCTGAACTAAAGCCGCAGCAGCGGCGATTTGATCAGCCAAAGCCACCTCACTGACCTCCAGAGTTCGGCCAAATAAATCCTGTTCACCGCGCCGATCATACAAGGCCGGAAAACCTGCCGCGCCTAGCGCCAAACCCACCGTACCGTTGCGCCAGGCTCGACCAACACTGTCATTAATAATCACGCCGACGGGGCATTCCCCGTGCTGACTTAATGACTCTGCCAGCTCTGTGGCGCTACGATCCGGGTTTGTCGGTAATAACAGTACACGCCCCCCGGTACGACTTTCAGCATTGCCTTCGTGCTTAATATTCGAGGCATCCACCCCTGCATTGGCCATAACGTAACCGAGTTTATGCTCAACCACGAGAACGCCAGGACAAGTACGAACCACTTCGTTAGATTCGGATAAAATCACCTCGACCAATCGCGGGTCTTTTTCGACTTTCTTAGCTAAGTCCTCCGCTTTAGGCGATGGCGTAATATCACTCAGCTCAACGTAGCGATTTTCAGCCTTAGAGACAATTTTTTGCGCCACTACCAAAATATCGCCAGCAGCGAGGGTTTCCCCGGCGCGAGACATACTTTTTAGGATCAAGTCGAGCAAGTCGTCCCCCGGCTGAATCAGAGGGAAATCCGGCAAAGCGATAAGTTGAATGCCCGAGTTGGTCATCGACAGTCCGCTATCAACAAAACAAGACCACGAGAAGCGATCAAACTTTCGGGGTGCCGGTGATACGAAATCCTGAACCGGGAATTTTATAGCGCCGATTTAGAGTAATTAGCACCGAGGTCATTGCCTCGGCCACCACTGAATTTGCAATAGGGCCCGCGTGCCAACCGCGCATACCCGCGGCCTCCACTAACTCGACAACCAGAGCGCAAGCCTCTTTGTCGTTGCCACAAACCAACACATCGCAATCGGGGTCGTGACTGGCATCCGTCAAATGAGCGGCAGCAACATTCTGAAACGCCGACACCACTTTCACTTCATCACCGAGAAAGTCCTGAGTCATAGCACCGGCGGAACCACCCTCGGGCAACTGCACTGTGCCCACCTTCGGTGGTACTAACGGCACCGTCACATCGACAAATACCTTACCCTGAATCACTTCTTTCACGCTTTCTAAGGTACCTTGGTGATTGGCAAAAGGTACCGTCATTACCACGACGTATCCGGCTTTAGCAGCCGCTTCGTTACTCATACCTTGTACGGGCTGCGGAAGCCCCTCGTTATTTAACTCAGTGGCCGCTTGTTCGGCTTTCTCTTGGGTACGGGACCCGATTACTACGCCGTAGCCCGCCCGTGCCCAGCGCCAGGCCAGACCGCCGCCCAAGTCACCACTACCGCCAAGAATAGCGATTACCGGTTTTGTCTCACTCATTTATTACTTCCTAAGGACTAGTGGATAAGATTGTTATTCACCAATAAAAAATCGGACGACTAATCATCAATTAATTCGTCATTTTTTTAAGTTCTGGCATCACCTGCGTGGCAAATAACTCCATACTCTTTCGCGTTCGCGCCGGATCCGCTCCCGGTAAAGCCATAATTATCACAAAGTGGCTGCCGGGTGTTTCCTGGTAAAAAGCGCGCAAACCTTCTAAGACTGTTTTAGCATCGCCAATCATAGCGGGCCGCCCGAAAAATTCACAGGCTTGCGCGGCCTCAATTTCTTTAGGAGAAGGCACTGCCATCTCGGCACCTCCATCACCCGTTTGATCCCCCGACTCCGCCGCCCAATTTTGGTATTCGCTAATCGTATGGTGTAAAGGTTCCGCGCAATCCTCCCAGGCCTGCTCAGTGGTATCTGCAACATAACAGACCATCAACTGGCCAACGTGATGATCTGCCGCCTTGCGACCGTGCCTTTTCAAAGCCTCTAAATATTTGTTTCTATGTCCCAACCCGCCAATCGAGGCTAAATGACAGCCCAGACGAGCAGCACGATCCAGGGCCTTATCACCACGAGCGCCTATCCAAATGGGAAGGGTTTTCTGTACTGGTGGTGGTACAATTTTCACGTCTTTAATCTGATTGAAACGTCCATCCAGGGAAACAGTTTCTCCCGCCAGTAATTGTTGAATCAAAGGTAGGGCCTCCTGAAACCGAGCTGCTCTCTCGTTAGAAGGAATCCCCATCCCGGTAAATTCCCCCGGCCGATAACCCAAGCTCATGCCTAAATCAAACCGCCCATTTGAAATCACATCCACAGTGGCCGCATCCTCCGCCACTCGTACCGGGTTATGTAAGGGCAGCAACAGTACGTAAGTACCGATACGTATCGTAGTAGTGCGCGCGGCAATAGCCGCTGCTATGGGGAGTAAGCTGGGGGAATAACCGTCGTCGACAAAATGATGCTCGCTCAGCCAGACATGGTCGTAACCTAGATCTTCAGCCGCAACAGCAAGATCCAGCTCCGAGCTGTAGGTTTGTGTCCAGGGCACGCGGTTAAATTCCGGATTTCGAAATGAAAATAAAAGACCAACATCCATCTTACTTCTCCTATTAGTAGTTATTTCAGTTGCATCGTGCTGAGGGAACATTAGCCCGCCTTACCGTTCTTTGCAACCGATCACCGTTCAAACCAGCTCCATCCGCGGATTAGTTATCGTGAACCTTCAGTCACCAAAATGCTAACAAGTGAAAAAGTGCTTTGCTAACGTAAGGCGTGTACCCTTCGTCCCCACATACTGCAAATAGATAGATAAAGGCCAAATTATGAAACTCGGACTAATGACTGGCTACTCAGGCAACAAGGTGAAAATTCCACTGGACGCCATCAAACGCGCAGAACAACTGGGTTACGACTCGGTGTGGACTGCCGAGGCCTACGGCTCGGATGCGGTTACTACCGCTACCTGGATTCTCGCCCATACCAGCAAAATTAAAGTTGGCACTGCCATTATGCAAATGCCCGCCCGCACTCCGGCGATGGCAGCAATGACGGCGATGACCTTGTCCCACCTTTCCGACAACCGTTTTATTGTCGGCCTGGGTGCTTCTGGCCCCCAGGTGATCGAAGGCTGGCACGGCCTACCCTATGGTAAGCCGGTCACCCGGCTAAAAGAATACATCACCATTATGAAAATGATTTTCGCCCGCGAGGGCGCAGTCACCTTTGACGGACAGATGTACCAACTCCCCTACACCGGCGAAGGCGCCACCGGTTTAGGCAAACCCTTAAAAAGCATTCTGCATTGCGATGGTGAGATACCTATCTATAGTGCAAACATCACCCCGGCAGGTGTTAAGGCAGCAGCCGAAGTTGCTGATGGATTCTTCCCAGTGTGGATGGACCCGCAACAGTTTCACGTCTTTGAAGAACCCATTAACAAAGGTTTTGAAGCCGCTGGCGGTAGAAGCCTGAAAGACTTCGCCATTGCGCCTTTTGTACGAGTGGTGGTTGGCGATGATGTCGACGCCTGCATGCAGCCCTTAAAAAAGAACTTGGCGTTGTACATTGGCGGCATGGGTGCACGCAGTAAAAACTTCTACAACGATTACGCCAAGCGCCTGGGCTTTGAAGAAGCGGCAGTAAAAATTCAGGATTTATATTTAGATGGCAAAAAAGAAGAGGCCACCGCCGCCGTTCCCGATGAATTAGTAGACGCCTGCAATTTAGTCGGCCCCGCCGACCGTATTCGGGAGCGGGCACAAATTTGGAAAGATGCCGGCAACAAGGGTCACGTTCACACTATGCTGTTAGCTGATGCTTCGGTAGAAGCCGTAGAACTGATGGCCGAGGTGATGCTGTAAAAGCTTCTCTTATAATAAAGCAGCGTTATAACTCGGGTAAACGCCAATCAATGGCCTCACTACCCTGCGCCATTAAATATTGATTGATTTTAGAAAACGGCTTGCTGCCCAAAAAACCGCGGTGAGCCGATAGCGGCGACGGATGGGGCGACTTGATGACACAGTGTTTATCGCTGTCGATGATCGCGCCTTTTTTTTGCGCATAGTTACCCCAAAGAATAAACACCAAACCTTCGCAATGCTCATTTAACAGCGCGATGGTTTTATCGGTAAAGGTTTCCCAACCCTGATTTTGATGGGCGCCCGCCTGGCCATCTTCAACTGTTAAGGTCGCATTGAGCAATAGTACACCCTGCTCGGCCCAATGATTCAGGCAACCGTGAGCAGCGCGAGGAATTCCCAGATCGCTTTCCAGCTCTTTATAAATATTGACCAGAGAAGGCGGTACTTTTACACCCGGCATCACAGAAAAGCACAAACCGTGGGCCTGACTGGGGCCGTGATAGGGGTCTTGCCCAAGAATAACGACTTTTACTTTATCGAAGGGCGTAGTGTTGTAAGCGGCAAACCAGTTATCGCTGACCGGATAAATAATTTTGCCCTGCTGCTTTTCACCGTCCAAAAATGCCCGCAAGTGCTGCATATAGGGTTGTTCAAACTCCGCCTCCAGTAACGCCAGCCAGGAAGCGTGCAGATTTGTTTTTTGTGCTGTACCCATCACCAGCTACCTGTTCACCTATTACTTTTCAGCTAACCTACTACGTTTCAGCCCGCATATGGGGAAATAACAATACATCGCGAATGGTAGGCGAATCAGTCAACAACATTACCAGACGATCAATACCAATGCCCTCTCCCGCTGTTGGCGGTAAACCGTATTCCAAAGCTCGAATATAGTCTTCATCATAATGCATGGCTTCATCGTCGCCGGAATCTTTTTCGCGCACTTGCTCCATAAAGCGCTCGGCCTGGTCTTCCGCATCGTTTAACTCGGAAAAACCATTAGCAAGCTCGCGACCGCCGACAAAAAACTCAAAGCGATCAGTCACCATAGGATTGCTGTCATTACGGCGCGCCAGGGGTGACACCTCCGTAGGATATTCCGTAATAAAGGTGGGCTTATCCAGCTTCGCCTCGACGGTTTTTTCAAAAATCTCAATTTGTACCTTACCCAAACCCCAGGAATCTTTCAGGGGGATACCCAGGTCTTTAGCAACAAGCCGCGCACTTTCCGGGGTATTAATATTTTCCGCCAATAGGGTCGGATTAAAGATCAAGATAGAATCAAACACTGTCATGCATTCAAAGGGCTGACTAAAATCATAATCCGAGCCTTGATAATGTACCGTCGTCGTTCCCAGCACCGTCTCACACAGCTTACGCAGCATATCTTCGGTTAAATCCATCAGGTCGCGGTAATCTGCATAGGCTTGATAAAATTCCAGCATGGTAAATTCAGGATTGTGTCGCGTCGACAAACCCTCGTTACGAAAACTGCGATTAATTTCAAACACCCGCTCAAAACCGCCAACCACTAAACGCTTTAAATACAGCTCCGGCGCGACTCGCAAAAACATTTCCTGATCGAGACTGTTGTGGTGGGTAACAAAGGGTCGCGCCGTCGCACCACCGGGAATTACGTGCATCATCGGAGTTTCGACTTCCATAAAATTCTGCTGATTCAGGTAGTGTCGAATAAAATCGAGAATTTTCGAGCGCAGCACAAACACCTTGCGGGAATCTTCGTTGACGATTAAATCCACATAGCGCTGACGATAACGCTGTTCCTGATCCGCCAGGCCGTGATATTTCTCCGGCAGTGGACGCAAGGACTTGGTCAGCAGATCGTAGTTTTCCAAATTGACGTAGAGATCGCCTTTGCCAGATTTATGTAAGGCACCGCTAACACCAACCAGATCGCCAATATCCCACTGCCCCCACCGTTCTTTAATATCATTCTGCGTGGTTTTATGGGCGTAGAGCTGCACCTGACCGGACATGTCCTGCAACACCATAAACGGCCCGCGCTTGGCCATAACGCGACCGGCGACACTGACCTGATGGTTTAGGGCGTCCAGTTCTGCTTTGCTTTTGTCACCAAAGTCGTCCTGCAATTTTTGCGCAAAATCGTCGCGACGAAACTCGTTGGGAAAGGCATTACCTTTCTCACGAATACCGGCCAGTTTACTGCGGCGCTCAGCGATCAGTTTGTTTTCGTCCATCGCCTGATTATTAGCAGTATCGGCATTATTTACATTTTTATCGTTAAAATCGGTCATCTTTTATTCACGCTTAAGTATTAATAGTTCGGGTTCAAGGTTTAGAGTTAAGTTTCAAACAGGCCATTATTTACAGCCCGGCTTTTAAACTCGCCTCAAGAAAAGTATCGAGATCACCGTCCAATACCTTCTGGGTATTGCGGGTTTCTACCGAGGTGCGTAGGTCTTTAATACGGGCATCGTCCAGCACGTAGGAGCGAATCTGGCTGCCCCAACCAATGTCAGACTTATTGTCTTCTACCGCTTGCTGGGACTGGGTGCGCTTAAGCATTTCCATTTCGTAAAGCTTGGCCCGCAGCATTTTCCAGCAGTTATCCCGATTCTGGTGCTGGGAGCGTTGATTCTGGCACTGCACCACAATCCCGGATTCCAAATGAGTTAAACGCACTGCCGAATCGGTTTTATTGACGTGCTGACCACCGGCCCCGCTAGCTCGATAGGTGTCTTCCCGCACATCGGCTTTACTGACTTCAATGTCGATGTCATCGTCCACTTCCGGCGATACAAACACCGCTGCAAAAGAGGTATGGCGACGATTACCGGAATCGAAGGGCGATTTACGCACCAGACGATGCACCCCGACTTCCGTGCGCAACCAACCAAAGGCGTATTCGCCCTGGAAATGAATCGTGGCACTTTTAATACCCGCCACATCACCGGGAGAAGCTTCAATTAGATCAGTTTTAAAGCCCCGTTGATCGCCCCAGCGTAAATACATGCGCAGCAGCATCTCTGCCCAGTCCTGGGCTTCGGTGCCGCCGGAACCAGACTGAATATCGAGATAGGCGTTATTGGCATCCATCTCGCCGGAGAACATCCGTTGAAATTCGAGTTTTTCTAGCTGAGTGGTGAACTTTGCGACATCGGCTTCGACCTCGGCAAGGGTGTCGAGGTCGTCTTCTTCCCCCGCCATTTCCAGTAACTCTAGAGTATCGCCAAGGTTGGCGTCGAGGTTACTAATAATACTCACCACGATTTCCAGAGCCGATCGCTCCCGGCCCAGTACCTGAGCGCGCTCTGGATTCTCCCACACCGCCGGCTCCCCTAGCTCCAGTTCAACTTCCGCTAGGCGTTCCTGCTTGCCGGCATAGTCAAAGGTACCCCCTGAGCACGTCGGTACGTGCCTTAAGGTCTTCGATAGCGCTACGAGTGGGGTTGATTTCAAGCATTAAAATGGCAATCCGAAAGGAAGGAAGCGGTAGAGGGAAGCGGTAATCCGAAAAAGGCGGCTATTCTAACGGATTCGCTTCTGTCTAACTACAGGGAGAGGCTAAGCGAAGAAATCCCCGGTGCTTTCTGTGTTGACCTTTATTATCGAAGTCCCTTTATTGTCGACTTCTCGACTTAACTTCCAAGCATAACGAAAAAATAGCTACCTAATTAATACGCTGTGAGTATAGCGGCGTAAATTTACCTTTTATGCCCACCTCTTGAACGCAACCGTTTTAATTGCCGTTCGCGCTGCTCGCGTTCCGGCAAGCTAATGGGCGGCACTTTAGTATCCAGCCCCGCTACCTTCATTAACAGATTAATATCACCGGTGGGCAAATCGAGCCACTGGCCCTTGCGCACAAAGGACGGCAGTGCCAGCGGGCCAAAGCGCGTGCGCTTTAAACGGCTGACTTCCAGGCCTTGAGATTCCCACAGGCGACGTACTTCGCGATTGCGCCCTTCTTTTAATACCACCGAGTACCAACTGTTGGCGCCTTCACCGCGCCCGGCACTAATACGGTCAAAGCGCGCTGGGCCGTCGTCCAGGACAACGCCTGCAACCAGTAGTTTTAGCGTGGCATCCTCGACTTCGCCATGAACGCGCACTTCGTATTCGCGCTCGACTTCCGAGCTCGGATGCATCAGGGCATTGGCCAGCGCGCCGTCGTTGGTGAACAACAACAAACCGCTGGTGTTGATATCGAGGCGGCCAATAGCAACCCAGCGCCCCTGCTGTAATGGCGGCAAGGATTCAAATACCGTCCGCCGACCTTCGGGATCATTCCGGGAAGCAATCTCGCCGACCGGTTTGTTATAGGCCAATACTCGCGTGCTGCCGCCGCCGAGACGCACCTGGCGATTATCGACGCTAATTTTATCATCACGAGTACAACGGTCGCCGATGGTAATCGCGAGGCCATTGACTTTAACGCGGCCTTTTTTAATCCATTCTTCGATTTCACGGCGCGAACCCATACCGGCCTCGGCCAGTAATTTCTGTACTTTTTCGCTGCTAGATTTATCTGAGCTCGGCTTATCTCGATTCAAATGACTACACTCACTTAACTGACCTATACGGGACTTATATAATTAGGAAATATCTACTTACGACAAAGCTCGACTTACAACAAAGCTCGACTTACGCAGAAGCTTTACTTAAGAAGAAAAGCTACCGGAAGCTAGCGAGCTTTCTTCCCGGTGAGCTTCGTCCTGCTCCTGCTCATGCGGCTCCTCGCCAAATTCATCTTGATCCAGTTCGTTCGGCTCAGCCTGATTTTCAGTACTGTCTTCAGTACTGTCTTCAGCGCGGCCTTCAATATCACTTTCAACATTATCGTCAACATAGCCCTCAACACTATCGCCAGGCGTTTCTAGATTGTCTTCCGAAGGTTCACCTGCACCGGCAGCCAACTCATCCGCTGCCACCGCCAATGCCAGTTCTGGATCAATACTGGCCAGGTCTTTAATGTCACTCAGGGGTGGCAACTGGTTCAAGCTTTTGAGATTAAAGTAGTCGAGGAACTGCCGAGTGGTGGCGAACAGCGCGGGTTTTCCCGGCACATCTCGATGCCCCACTACACGCACCCAATCGCGCTCTAACAGGGTTTTGATAATTTCCGAGCTGACGGATACGCCGCGCACGTCTTCAATTTCACCACGGGTAATCGGTTGTCGATAAGCAATCAGCGCCAGGGTTTCGAGTAGTGCACGGGAATATTTTTTCGGCTTCTCTTCCCACATCCGGCTAATCCACGGCCCCAATTCTTTACGCACTTGAAAGCGATAACCGCTGGCGGTCTGCTTGAGTTCATAACCTCGGTCTTTACAGTCGGCCTCAATATCTTCTAAAGCAGCTCGAATTTGTTCCTTGTCCGGCTGTTCGGTAATATCAAATAATTGCGCTAAATCGGCAACATCCAAAGACCGGCCCGCCGCCAAAATAGCCGCTTCGATAATTTTTCTTAGTTGCTCACTATCCACGCTCGTCACTCTCCACAGTGGCTGTTCTTCCGGACACGTGAATCGGCCCAAAAGATTCATTTTGTACAATTTCAATCAACGCTTCTTTGACTAACTCCATCATTGCCAGAAACGTTACGACAACACCCAGCCGACCTTCGTCGGTGCGGAATAAGGCGATAAAAGGGATGAATTTTTCGCCGCGCAGCTGATCCAGTATCTCGGTCATACGCTCTCGCGTAGACAGCGTCTCTAACTGAACATGGTGATGTTCGGTTAAGGCGGCTCGGCGCATCACTTCCGCTACGGCGAGCAATAACTCTCGGAAATCTACATCGGGCTGCGGTTGTTCAAGTTTGTGCTCTGGCTGCTTGGCGGTGGCGATATGCACATCGCGCTCGAGGCGAGTCAGCGTGTCGATATCTTCAGCGGCTTGCTTAAAACGCTCGTATTCCTGCAAGCGTCGGATCAGCTCGGCACGGGGGTCGTCCTCGTCCTCCACCTCTCTTTGTCGAGGCAGCAGCATGCGCGATTTAATTTCCGCTAGCATCGCCGCCATCAGCAGATACTCTGCTGCCAGCTCGAGCTTTATGGCTTCCATCATCGCGATGTAACCAATGTACTGGCGAGTAATTTCGGCGACGTTGATTTCAAGAATATCGAGATTTTGGCGTTTGATCAGATACAGCAACAGATCGAGAGGGCCTTCGAAGGTTTCCAGCACCACTTCCAGGGCTTCTGGCGGGATGTAGAGATCCTTCGGCATCTGGGTGACTTTTTCACCGTGGACGATGGCAAAGGGGAACTCCCCCTGCGCAGTGCGAGCGCCGGTCATTGGGGCTTCTAGTGGGTCCGGCTGACCAGCTATTTTCTCTGCAATTGGCTCGGGTAAAGGAGCAGTTTGTTCTGCGCTATCGGTACTCACATATTCTCCCCTGATTTCTGGATGTCATTATACGGTGATCGCAGACCGGGGACAGATGTTTTAAGAGAAAAGCCAATACTAACGGTGGTAAATACTAACAACCAAAGACCTGGGGGTCGCCCATGCCCGCCCGCAGCAACAGCGGGTGGTCGCCGCTGAAATCAATCACGGTGGTAGGTTCCAGGCCACAATAGCCTCCATCCACAAACACATCGACGTGTTGTAACAACCAGTCTTTGATGTCTTCCGGGTCAGTTAAGGGCTTGTCATTACCGGGAGGAATCACGGTAACGCTCATCAAGGGCTCCCCCAGTTCAGCGAGTAAGCCCTGTGCGATGGCGTTATCGGGCACCCGTAGACCAATGGTTTTACGCTTAGGGTGAAGCAAGCGTCGGGGCACTTCCGAGGTGGCCTGCAAAATTAGCGTGTATGGCCCCGGTGTATTGGCCTTAAGTTGCCGAAACAGCTGGTTATCGACTTTGGCATAGGTGCCTAGCTCCGACAAATCCCGGCACATTAAGGTGAAATTATGGTGTTTGTCCAGCCGCCTGATCCGGCGGATTTTATCGACTGCGGCTTTGTCGCCGAGATGGCAGCCCAGCGCGTAGGCCGAATCGGTGGGATAGACCACAATCGCCCCAGCACGAATTCGCTCGGCGACCTGCACAAGCAAGCGCTGCTGGGGGTTGTCTGGATGAATGTACACAATGTCAGCGGTCACGGGGCGTGTTCCCAGTCTGCCGAGTGAAGGGAGCCGCACTATACGGCGCGCTAGATAAAATAGCTAACCCATCAATTCTCGATTTACCTGGCCTGATACGAGTAAAGGTCGTGCTAAATACCTCGCAAGCCGTTAAAATTTGCGCTTCGCATACCAGCACCCTTCTATACGAGTAACGCCCCATTACTATGAACCCTAGCGAACCTACATCAACGCCTGCATCAGCACCTACGCCAACACCCGCGCCAGCTCGGGAAAATATGTTGCTCAATATCGGCTTTAACATCCTGTTGCCGACCCTGATATTAATGAAACTGAGTGGCCCCGAGGCGCTAGGCACCACCTGGGCCTTGATTGTCGCACTGCTGTTCCCCATCGCTTACGGGGTACGTGATTTTGTGGTGCGCCGCAAATTCAATTTCTTCTCAGCGCTGGGCGTGGTCAGCGTGTTGCTCACCGGTGGTATTAGCCTGCTGGAACTGGACCCTCGTTATCTGGCCATCAAGGAGGCGGCGATTCCCGGCATTATCGGCCTGGTAGTGCTGATTTCGGTCAAAACTCGCTACCCGCTGATTCGCACCATGCTGTTTAACGATGCGGTGCTTGAAACTGAAAAAATAAATGCCGAACTTGAGCAGCGTGCTCAACAAAGAGCCTTCGATAAACGTATGAGCAATAGCTCCTATATTGTCGCCTCTTCGTTTTTTCTGTCGTCCTGCTTGAACTACATTTTGGCTACCGCCATTGTCACCGCCAACCCCGGCAGCGTCACTTACAACGAACAACTGGGCAAGCTCACGGCATTAAGCTATCCAGTGATCGCGATTCCCGCCACTATTATTATGATTGGCGCTATGATTTACCTGTTTCGCGGCATCACCCAGCTCACCGGACTGTCTTTCGAAGATATGATTCGGCAACATCATCAACCCAAAAAGCAGCAACAAGAGAAGGAAACGCCCTAATGTGGTATGTGTTTATTTGCGAAGATGTAGAAAATAGCCTCTCTGCGCGACTTGCAGCCCGGCCCGCTCATTTAGCGCGTGCGCAACAGTTGATAGATCAGGGTCGGCTCTTTGTGGCCGGGCCGAATCCGGCGATTGACAGCGAAACACCAGGAGAAGCTGGCTTTACCGGCAGCATCATCATTGCCGAGTTTGAGTCCTTAGTCGCAGCCCAAAGCTGGATCGATGCCGACCCCTATGTCGCCGCAGGGGTTTATCGCTCTGTCGTCGTCAAACCCTTCAAAAAGGCCCTTCCCTAGTAAACGGCCCTAACGGACAGCCTTAACAGGCGGCCCTGGCCCGCGATGTTTAACAGCAGCCACATGTTCGCTTAAACATTGAGAACTGGTCCCGGTGCATTCCGCACCACTCTCACTTAAAATAGATAGCACACAATGAATAAAGCTCTGGTATCCAATATTATGTCCCCATCTAAATTATCCACACCAAAACTTTTTATGGCACTTGTATTCTTATTGTGGAACACAGCTGCTTCAGCAGCCACCCAATATATTTCAGATCAACTTTTGGTGCCCTTGCGCAGTAGTCCCTGTAACAGTTGCAAAATCATCCACCAGGGTTTGAAATCTGGCCTTGCGCTACAGGTACTCAACACCGAGGCTAGCTGGACCGAGGTGAAAACGCCCAACGGCACCCGCGGATGGATTCCCAACCAGTATTTAAGTGCCGAGCCCGTCGCCCGAGACTTACTCGACAGCTATCGCGTGCAGGCCGAAGGACTCGACGAGGAAAACATTCGGCTCAAAACACAACAAGATGTGCTCAGTGAAGAAAACACCTTATTAAAAAAGCAGTTACTCGACCTTGGCAGCAGCAATACTTCTGTCAACGAAGAACTCGCTAACATTCGCAATATTTCTGCGGACGCTGTTAATTTGTATGAACAAAACCGCGAATTACTAACGCGTAACAAAGTATTACAAACCGATATTGACATACTCACCGCAACCAAAGAACAGCTGGAAAAAAATCAGCTTCAGCGTTGGTTTATCTACGGTGGCTTTCTGGTATTTCTCGGCGCTCTCCTCAGCGTACTAAT
The DNA here is from genome assembly GCA_036961295.1 of Porticoccaceae bacterium. GTDB lineage: Bacteria > Pseudomonadota > Gammaproteobacteria > Pseudomonadales > Porticoccaceae > JAGPUQ01. The sequence continues at coordinate 915,542 of JBALVX010000001.1, forward strand.
ACCACGACTGAAACCTAAAGGCAGAGGTTATTCCGAATGGAAATAATTGCGTTCTGTAAAGCCAGGTTACAGCGTACAAGCCGATCTACTGTTCAATCGAAAATGCAATCGAGAATTCAGTTGAGAGGACCCTTGATGTTGACAGTGTTGTCGGTATTCGCCCTGGCAATTTCCGAGGCACACGCGGAACCAGGGTCGGAAGCTCCCCCGAACGATACGCCGATTGTCGCAATCTCAACAACTATGGGGAGCTTTTCCCTAGAACTATATCCACAGCACGCCCCCGCCACCGTTGCCAATTTTTTACAATATGTTGATCAAGGTTTTTACAACGATGTTATTTTTCATCGTGTAATGGAAGACTTTGTTATTCAAACTGGGGGCTTTGATGCACAGCGCCAGGAACGAGAAACGGGGCAATCCGTAAAAAACGAATCCATTATGGGGCCTGACAATGACCGCGGCACACTCGCCATGGCTAGAACCAGTCACCCGGACAGTGCCCGTGCGCAGTTTTATATCAACCTTAAAGATAATAATTTTTTAAATTCACATAAAACTACGCCCGGCTACACCGTATTTGGAAAAGTGATTTCGGGAATGACTGTGATCGATAAAATTTCCGCAGTAAAAACCACTGACCTCGGTGGGCCCTTTGCGGCAATTCCCCTTGAGCCTGTTATTATTTTGAATGCACAGCGAGTCTCTCGTAACAGTGACAATGACCCAGCTCAGCGCTAATCTCAATAAAATTGCGTTGATCCGTAACTCCAGAGATGGTGATTACCCCAGCGTTATTGAACATGCAAAAACCTGTCTGGCAGTGGGTGCCGACGGTATTACCGTGCATCCTCGACCGGATCAACGTCATATCCGGCCCCACGATGTATACGAGCTAGCGACACTTATCGCGGCTCACAATACATCCGATCAAGACATCGAATACAACATAGAAGGCAACCCCTTTGCCGATGCTCAGGGCGCTTACCCCGGGCTACTGGCGTTAGCGCAACAAACCCGTCCCGATCAATGCACGCTGGTGCCCGACAACAACGACCAGCTCACCTCCGATCACGGCTTTGATTTAACGCGCTCGGGTAAAACCCTACAACCCATCATAGAGCAACTGCACGCGTGGGATATTCGAGTCAGCCTGTTTATGGACCCCGAGCCCGCACAAATTGATCTCGCCCACGCCATCGGCGCGGATCGTATCGAACTCTATACAGGGCCCTATGCGGCGGCGGAAAAAAACCGTGATGCGGATTCGAAAACTGCCGACACCCTATTTGAACGCTACGTTAAAGCCTCGCAACATGCCCATGACCTGGGCCTTGGCGTCAATGCCGGCCATGATCTCAACCTCGACAATCTGGCTAAGTTAAACACCCTGCCCGGTTTGCTCGAAGTCTCTATCGGTCACGCTTTGATTGTTGATGCCCTGGCTATGGGACTTGAGCAAGCGGTAATTCGTTATAAAAATTTGCTCGCTTAGAAAAGCCGACACACCGCTTACGACTCTTCTACTATTCTTCGTCTACTCTTCGGCGCGCTGCTGACACAACAAGCAGTACAGACTTTCAGGGCTAATATTAAGCCGTTCTAGACTGATCTGGTTTCCGCAGGACTCACAACAACCATAAATACCGTCGTCACCCGCAATCACGCTGAGCGCCCGCTCAACTTTGACTAAACGCTGCCGATACTGACTACGGCTAGCCTGGCTCATTTGTTGTTGCTGCATGGCATCCATGCGCGACAAACGACCCACCACGGTCTGATCCAGCTCAACGACCTGACTCGCTGCGTCGGATAAATCCAGGTGCCCGAGCAATTCTTCACGCAAAGCGCTTAACTGCTGTTTAAATCCCTGTAACTGTTGATCATCCATTATTTTATCGTCTACCCTAAAGTTTTTATATTAGCTTCATTATTCCAGTACAGATTTTCCCGCACAGAAATTCCCGCACAGATATAATAGCCGTCTTTTATCAAACTTATCGGATGCCTACAAACCGTGCCCTACGCAGACAAAAAACACTTCTTTGACCAAATGATTACCGTCTATGGGCGCAAACCGGTACTGGAAGTGTTACGCGACCCAGCGATTCCGGTGTATCGACTGCATTTGGCGCAATCCAACCGCAGGGACAATAATATCGACGAGATGTCGACGCTTGCCAGTCAGCGCGGTATTGAAGTTCACGAGCACAGCCGCGAACAACTATCGCGTATTTCAAAAAACAAACGTCAGGATCAAGGTGTAGCCGTCGATATTCAATGCTCATCGCATCGGGACTACCAGGATTTCTTGGCTGCCCAAAACGAACTGGTTGAAGGCGAAGAATCTATAATCGAAGCACCAGCCATGCAACTGATTGCGCTAGACCGCATTACCAATCCGCAAAATTTAGGCATGATCATTCGCTCGGTATGCGCCAGCCCCATGGACGGCCTGCTGCTACCGCGGGATGGCTGCGCATCGCTATCGGCACTGGTGATTAAGGCGAGCGCGGGCACCCTGTTCCGCTGCCCCCTGTTCCGCTGCGATAACCTCAACCAGGCATTGACGGATTTTTCTCAACAGGGTGTCGACATCGTTACGCTGTCGGCGGACTCAAAGACTTCGCTACTCGATTACCAGCCTTCGGGATCGGTGGTTTATGTTTTGGGTAATGAAAGTGATGGGGTCTCGCCGGAGATTCGCGCCCTGGCCAACACCCATGTTTCCATCCCGATGAACCACGATGTGGAATCACTCAATGTTGCCGTTACCGCAAGTCTGATTGCGTTTCGGGGCTTGCTTTCTAACTAGATCTTTCTTTACTGGAGTGGAACTGCCTAAATCCTACTTGAGCTATGCAGGTCTTGCTGAAGCTATACGGATTTTTCCGGAGTACGCCAAAGCTGACTAAACACACCTAACATCGATGCCAGCAAAGTACACACCCCAAGTATCATCAGCGTCGATAACACACCCCAGTCCGCAATCAACTCACCGGCAAGCCAGGCGCCGATAGGCGCGGTACCAAAAAACGATAATTGATAAATCGAAATCACCCTGGCTCTATGAGATTCCAAAGCTTCGGAGTGTGTCAGCACCCGACCCAAAGTAATCGACATTCCGGTAAACATACCCCACATGGCAATGCTCGGGAATAAAGCCCAGAGCGGCAGATGCATTGCAATTAATATCAAAATCAGACCGCGACAAAACAAGCTTGTCACCAGCACCCGACCCGGATTGTCGAGCACTCCACCCCAGCGTATAAATAATAAGTTGGCGAATAACACGCCGAAAGTAAAACTAAATTGCAGCGCCGCAAAAAACCAGGCTCCACCGTGATAGACCTCGCGGGTCATCAAGGGCATGGCCACCAGGTAAGCCCCAAAACCCAAAAACCCCGTTGCACCCACCACGCTCATTAACGCTCGCAAGCGAGGATGGCGCCACACTTCTACAAAACCAGAAATAATCCCGAGCTTTTCGCGATAACGCCCACCCGGTATACCTTCATGCGGCGGCTGACTGCGGCGGAACATAAGCGCCGCGGTTACAACCATGATCATCTGCATACATAGCAGAGTGGTCAGGCCGACCAGATCAAACAGCCCCGCCGCCAACACCCCAAGACTTTGAGCGGCAAATTGCACAAAAGTAGAGCGAGCCACCGACTGCTGTAATGTGGACACATAGACCTGCGGCAATAAACTTTCCCGCGCTGGCTGTACAAAGGCGGTAATCGAGCCATAACAAAGGGCAAACAAAATTAACCAGGAGTAATCTAGATTGCCACTCAGGTTCGCCCACAACAGTAAAACGAAGGGCAGGCTATACAGCATAAATAATCGGAACAGATGGCTACCGAGATGAAGCTTGTCCGAAATGGCCCCGCCCAACACAATAAACAACAAACTGGGCAACATCACGGCGGACTGCGCCAGGCCAACGCGCTCGGCGGGCTCGTTGAGCACACCAACTACCAGCCAGGGAAAAATAACTACTTGCAGGCCCATAGCACCAGCACCCGCACCGACGCCGGACAAATAATAACGGAATCGGTTTGCCGCCCGTTTCAGTTCTGCTTGAGCTGGATCTGTTTGAATGCGAGTAGCCTCGTAGTAAAAACCGAGTGATAAACCTTGCTAGTAAAATAAATCCTACTGGTAAAAGCAGCAATACGCGCAGCTCAAACTAACTGCCTGCGTTAGTCGTCAGCGTGTCTTGTAAGATTATCTTAGCGAGCAATTATTGACGGCCCTTAGCAAGTAAAAAAGTATTGCCTCAGATTGGCCGCAGAGAATCGAATAAAGTCAGAGTGAATTAAAATCAGAGTCATTAGAGCCAGCTTTCACGACTCCATTCGCAACGCACCTGAATGTCTCCGCTACCTGGGCTATGAAAGGCTGAATCGCTGTCCCACTGAAAACTGTGCAGGCCCGACGCTTCTGTTTCCAGGTGAACAATGGCGGACACCCAAAACATTTGGGCCAGTAAACTTTCAAATTTCTCCATCCACAATTGCCACTCGTGCTCGACGCCCTGATAGGATGCGCCGAAATGAAAGACTTCGGTGTGGGGCTCGTTAAGCACTAAAAACTGATCGCTCGAGGAAAACATATCCCGGCTCAATAAGGGCCAGTGCTCCGCAGACGGCAGCGTCGACATCGCTGAACGATTGGTAATCACTCGATCGCGAGCATCGCCGTCATAGACGCTGTCTTTAATGCAACCGTACACAATTGATTCTGCTTCCACGGATCCTCCTACCCCTTCTGTAAGCCTAGTCTAGCAGGCTTATTCGATACTTGTTAAGTACTCGACAAATTCTGTTTCATTTATAGTCGGCACATTCAGGGCTTCTGCCTTTGCCAGCTTCGACCCCGCCTTGTCGCCCGCTACTACCCGGGTGGTATTAGCCGACACACTACCCGCAACCTTCGCGCCAAGCGCTTCGAGTCGAGCCTTAGCGTCGCTTCGCATCATTGTGGTTAATGTGCCCGTCAACACCCAGGTTTGTCCACTCAAGGGTAGAGAACCTTGCTCCTGGACCTCAATATCCGGCCAGTGCACGCCCGCGTCGCGCAAATCGCCAATCACTTTCAAGGTATCCGTGTTGGTAAAAAACTGCCTTACAAAACCAGCGACTATCGGCCCCACGTCGGCAACGCTTTTAAGACTGTCTTCATCGGCCTCTTGCAGGCTTTCCAGCGAACCAAAGTGCTGCGCCAATGAACGCGCCGTGGCCTTGCCGACTTCGCGAATACCCAGGGCATATAAAAACCGCGGCAGTGTAGTTTGTTTCGAGGCCTCAATGGCGGCCACTAAATTGCTTGCCGATTTTTCTGCCAGGCGTTCCAGCGCCGCTAATTCCGTGACTTTTAGGTGATATATATCCGGCAGGGAATGTATGCAACCGGCATCGACCAACTGATCTACCAATTTATCGCCCAGCCCTTCAATATCCAGGGCATCGCGAGAGGCAAAGTGTTTAATCGCCTGCTTGCGCTGAGCCGGGCAAATTAATCCCGCGGTACAACGCACGGCGGCCTCGCCTTCAATGCGCGATAACGCTGACTCACAGGCCGGGCAGTACTCCGGGAATACAATGGCTCGGGCGCTACTCGGCCGTTTCTCCAGCAGCACTCGCGCAACTTGAGGAATCACATCCCCCGCCCGCCGCACCACCACGGTGTCTTTAACCTTTACGCCTAGCCGAGTAATTTCATCCCGGTTATGCAAGGTCGCGTTGGACACCGTAACGCCACCCACAAACACCGGATCGAGACGCGCCACCGGCGTGATAGCGCCGGTGCGACCTACCTGAAACTCCACATCCAGCAGTTGTGTCGTCGCCTCTTCGGCCGGAAATTTGCGGGCAATCGCCCAACGCGGTGCCCGCGCCACAAAACCCAGTTGCTGCTGATGGTCGAGCCGATTCACCTTAAACACGATACCGTCAATGTCGTAATTAAGTGTCGCTCTGAGTTCATTCGCCTTTTGATAATAGGCGACGCAAGCATCGATATTGGCGGCGGTTTCCAGTAAGGGGCTAATCAAAAAACCCCACAGGTTTAACTGGTTTAAAATTTCGACATGGGTGGCTGGTAACGTCCAGCCTTCGCTAATCCCGACACTGTAAACACACAGCTCCAGTGGTCGAGCCGCAGTAATTTTAGAATCCAGCTGTCGGAGGCTGCCCGCCGCCGCATTGCGTGGATTGATAAAGACCTTTTCATCCGCCGCTTCGGCACGTGCGTTGAAGGCCTTAAAACCCGCCAGCGGCATGTAGACCTCGCCGCGCACTTCGAGCAAGGACGGAATGTTATCGCCACTTAAACACAGCGGCACCGAGGCAATGGTGCGTAAATTGAGCGTAATATCTTCGCCAGTTTCACCGTCGCCCCGAGTCGCACCGCGCTCAAACACCCCGTCGCGATACAGCAGGCTAACGGCCAGACCATCGAGTTTGGGTTCGCAGGCGTATTCCAGAGCAGCTTGCTGCCCCTCCTCGGCTTCGAGCTTAAGCCGCTCCCGCATCCGACGGTCAAACTCCTCCAGTTCGGTATCGTCGAAGGCATTATTGAGAGACAACATCGGTAGTTCGTGGCGCACTTGTTTAAACGCCGGCAGCGGCGGCGCGCCAACCCGTTGTGTGGGCGAATCTGGGCTTAACAGTTGCGGGTATTGTTGTTCGAGGTCTTGCAGGCGTCGCAGCAGTTGGTCGTACTCGCTGTCGTTGATGACGGGATCATCGTGAACGTAGTAACGCTGGTTGTGTTGGTTAAGCAGATCTCGCAGTTCTGTCGCCTGATTGATAAGCTCTGCTGATGGTGAGGTGTGCCCCATGCCGAACTCAGGACATGCGGCGGGTATAGTCCACCACCTGTTGGCGACAATGGGCGATAGTCTGGCTGGTGAGTGTACTGCGCTGTTCGTCCTTAAGCTCCCCGTTCAGGGTTTTCGCGATGGTTTGTACCGAGATGATCATTTCGTCAAACACCTCGAGTGGCTCATCGGTTTGCTCCAGCACCATAAAAAAAGTCAGTCCCGGGCTCGAAAAATTGTCCATGGTATCCCCATCGAACGTACCCGGGTTAATGGCGTTAGCCAGACTAAACCTCACCGGACCAGAGCCATTTTTCAGACGGTGGCGATGGAAAATACCCTGTTCACTGAGATGTAAGCCTTCGGAACTTAAGACTTGCTGTAAGACCTTACCGGCGAATAAGGTGTCTGCCGGGGACATCAAATGCAGTACGACGGTTTCCAGGGTGTCCGCTTCCTGGCTTGCGTTTGAGTTAGTAGCCTTTCCCGACTGATTGTCAGCAGTCCTTGCACCTGCATCTTCCACACCTGATTTTTCTACACCGGCATCCTCCAGACCGACTTCCTCCAGACCAAGAGGTACTTGTTCCAGTTCCCGAAACGCCCGGGTGACGTTGTACATTTCCTGCTCGGCGGCATTGCGAATTTCGTCGTTTACTTGATCGGCAGTTTCTTCGTCGCGATAGCCCACCACCCTGGCACCACCACTAGGTAACTCGCTGCTGCGCTCCTCAAAGTCATCTTCAAAAATAGGTTGCTTGCGAATACTGCTGCGTAAAATGCCTTCACGGCCGGAACGAATCCGCCGCAAGCCGTCGAGGATAATGCCTAGCACCACTAGAACCCCTAAGGTAATCAGTATTTCGCGAGAACCAAAATTCATAATTTAGATCTTAATAGTTTACATTAGAAAAAATAGATAACATATTAATTTATAATAACTTATACCGAAAAATTCTAGGCTTGAGCTAACTGTACGGCTTCATCTACATCGACCGACACCAGGCGAGACACCCCGGGTTCATGCATCGTTACGCCCATTAACTGGGTGGCAATTTCCATCGATATTTTATTGTGGGTAATATAAATAAACTGCACTTTTTCAGACATCTCTTTAACCATCTGCGCGTAGCGTGCGGTGTTCACATCATCCAGGGGCGCATCGACTTCGTCCAGCATACAAAATGGTGCGGGGTTGAGGTGAAAAATAGAGAACACCAGCGCAATTGCAGTCAGCGCCTTTTCACCACCCGACAGCAGATGGATTGTCGCATTTTTCTTGCCCGGTGGTTGCGCCATAATCGTCACCCCGGTATTCAGCAGATCATCACCCGTCAACTCCAGATAGGCGTGACCGCCGCCAAACAGTTTTGGAAACAATTGTTTTAGCGAGGTATTCACCTGCTCAAAGGTTTCTTTAAAGCGGGTACGAGTTTCTCGATCAATTTTACGAATCGCACCTTCAAGAGTTTCCAGAGCATCGTTAAGTTCTGCGTTTTGAGTATCGAGGTAGACTTTTCGTTCCGACGACTGCTGAAATTCTTCCACCGCAGCCAGGTTAATGGCACCTAAGCGCTGAATGCGGCGATCCAGTTGCGATAGTTGTTCTTGCCAATCCGCCGGGTCGGCGTCATCGCCAAGCTCTTTCAGCAAATCGTCCAGCACATAGTTGCTTGCTTCAATTTGCTCCACCACGGTACCGGCGCGGGTCGCGGCCTCTTGCGCTTTTAAACGCAGCCGCTCGAGACTCTCGCGTAAGACCTCAATACGCTTTTCAGTTTCTGCACGCTTATTTTCTTCGCCGCGTAAACTGAACTCGGTTTCTTCCATCACCTTGCGGGCATCACCAAGCTGTTTTTCAACATCCAGACGCACAGTAAGCCGCCCTTGCAAGTTTGCCTGTAATTCGACGCTAGGGTCCGTTTGCTGCTGATGGTTTTGATCCAGATCGGTGCGGCGCTCGCGCAGGCGCTTCACCTGCACTTCGAGTCGCGTAAGACCTTCGCGGGCAGCGCCCAACTGAGTATTTAGCGAGCGCTCGCGCAGATCGAGCTCATGTAAATGTTCGCGATTACGCCGGGTTTTTTCCCGTGCAGTCTCTAATTCCTGCTGCAACTGCTCGCGCCCTTGCTGTAATTCACGGCGTCGATCTTCATCGCCCTTCATCTGTTCAACGGCGGTTTCCAACACACCTCTGGCTTCGGCCAATTGCGCCGTTTCCTGGCTCTTCAAGGCACGTGCACTCTCGATATCTTTCGCCAGGCGACCGCGCCGCCCTTCCAGCTCCGTAAACTTAGCGCGCTCGGCACTTAGGCGCGAACGCACATCGGCATAGGCACTTTGAAACTGTGACAAACCAAGGTCTAGCTGACTACGTTTGTTTTCTACCTCGGCTTGCGCTGCTTCAGCCTCGGTTTGCTCAGTTTCCAACTGTTCGATACGGCCTTCCGCCTGGGTAATATCCTTGCTTAACTGCTCCAGTTCGCGCTTGCGCTCCAACACGCCAGACGCCGCATCCTCATCGCGAATCAAACGCAACCAGCTCGCGCCAAGCCAAACACCATCGCGGGTAATTATCGATTCTCCAGCTCCGAGGCTTGCGCGCTTGCTCCAGGCTTCGTCGAGACCATCAACGGCATAAACACCGTCAAATAAGCCTGCCACGTAATTTTGACTGCCACTGACTTTCGCCGCTAATGATGCCAAACCAGCTACTCCAGTCGAACTTGCTGTGCCCGGCTCAACCACACACACGCGCCCAGACTCCAGGTCGGTCACGCCCGTTACATTTTGTACAGACTCAACACAGACTGCCTGTAGATCAGCGCCCAATACCGTTTCAACGGCGCGCTCCCAGCCCGGCTCTACGCTAAGGGCATCGGCAAGGCGTTGGTTATCGTTGAGCTTGCGCGCACTCAGCCAGTCGCCCACGTCGCCGGTATCTTTAAGCGCCGCTTCCTGCAAGGCTTCGAGAGCCGACCTGCGGCCCCGCTGCGTTTGCAAGGTTGCCCTGGCCTCATTCAATGCGGTAGCAATATCAACCTGCTGGTGGCGAGTTTTAGTAATAATGCCGGACACCGATAACAACTCGACACGGCACTGCTCAACTTGCTGCTCATTACTGGCGAGCTGCTCGGTGAGCGCGCTCAGTTCCAGGCCCGGCTCAGAATCGCCCAGCTCATTCAATTCGGCTTCGTAGCCAGCCATCCGCTCACCCAGGCGTTTAATGGCTAATTCAAGGTGCTGAATACGCGCCTGATCCACCTCTACGCGCCGAGACACTTCGGCAGCTGAGCCGTTAAACTCGTCCCACTCCTGCTGTGATCTCTGCGTCTTCTGCTCGGCAGTTTGTCGAGTGGCCGTGGCTTGCTCCGACTCCTGTCGAGCCGCCGCCAGAGCGGGAGCGATTTCTTTTAACTCGGCGTCCCAGCCGGCAATTTTGCTGCGGTCCTCTTCAAGATGACGACTCGACTCAGACAAGTTACGTTCTGTTTGCTCCATATCACCTTGCAACTCGCCCGCGCGATCCTGGGCGTGCTTAATGGATTGCTCCAGGGCAGAAATCTCAGCGCCCGCCGCGTAAAATGCCTCCTGAACACTGCTCAACGCATCCGAATTAGCTGAATGGCCAACGCGCAAACGTTCGATGCTAGCCTCCACGCCCCTACGCTCGGCAACCTGTGCTTCCATTTTGGTTTCTTCGTCCCGAATCACACTTTGCTGCTGTTCGGACGAGTTATTGTAGGCTCGCCAGTTAAGCGCCAGGTGCTGCGCGTTGAGCAAACGCTCCTCGCGCTTCAATACTTTGTATTTCTCTGCCGAAGCCGCCTGGCGTTCAAGGCGCTGTAACTGGCGGCCCAACTCGTCGCGTATGTCGGTAAGGCGCTCCAGGTTTTCACGGGTACGATGAATACGGTTTTCAGTATCCTTGCGCCGCTCCTTGTACTTAGAAATACCCGCCGCTTCTTCGATATAAACCCTCAATTCGTCGGGTTTGGATTCGATCAAATTGGAGATCATGCCCTGTTCGATAATGGCGTAGCTACGCGGCCCCAGGCCGGTGCCGAGAAACACATCGGTGACATCCCGCCGCCGACATTTACTGCCATTAAGAAAGTACAACGACTGCCCATCGCGCATCACTTTGCGTTTGATGGAAATTTCGTTGTAACCGGCATATTCGCCGACCATGGTGCCGTCTGAATTATCAAATATCAGCTCAATAGAGGCCTGGGCCACCGGCTTGCGACCGCCGGAACCGTTAAAAATGACATCTGCCATGGACTCGCCGCGCAGGTGCTTGGCCGAACTTTCGCCCATCACCCAACGTACAGCATCGATAATATTGGACTTACCGCAACCGTTTGGACCGACAACGGCACATAAACTGCCCGGAAAATTTACGGTGGTGGGATCCACAAAGGATTTAAACCCCGCCAATTTGATACACTTGAGACGCATTAAGTCGTTCTAATCCTTGTTTTTAGAGCGCCCTTACATAGGGTCGCGTTCGGGATTTTACACGCTGTACAATCCTGAACAAGAGTGTTTACTCATACGGTGGTAAAACAGTGCGTTTCCGGCACTTATTGCACCTCATTTTCACCCATTGGAAGCCTTACCCGAATGCTCCACGTAGTCCTTTTTGAACCCGAAATTCCACCCAACACCGGCAACATTATCCGTCTTTGCGCCAATACCGGCTGCCAACTGCATTTGATCGAACCCCTGGGCTTTGCCATGGACGACAAACGCCTACGCAGGGCTGGGCTCGATTATCAGGAGTGGCAAGCCGTCCAAAATCATCCCAATTGGGCAGCTTGTAAAGAAGCGCTGGGTACGGCACGTATCTTCGCCTACACCACCAAAGCTCAGGCCCGCTACGATGCGGTGCAATACCAGACCGACGATGCCCTGGTGTTTGGCCCGGAAACCCGGGGCCTGCCCAGCGATATACTCGACAGCTTGCCCGCTGAACAGCGCCTGCGTATTCCTATGCGCCCCGACAACCGCAGCATGAATCTATCAAACTCCGTTGCGGTTGCCGTCTACGAAGTCTGGCGGCAACTGGACTTTACTGGAGCCTCCTGAGTGTCGGACCAGCACATACCCGCAGCCACGCCTATAAGAACGGTAGCGAAAATCGGCCTGTTTTACGGCTCGTCGACCTGCTACACCGAGATCGCTGCCGAAAAAATCCGTGACTGCATTGGCCCCGAATATGTTGCCCTGCACAACATCAACACCAGCCCCCTGAGCTTAGCCGACAACTACCGCTATTTAATCTTGGGTATCCCCACCTGGGACTACGGCGAACTTCAAGAGGACTGGGAGAACCACTGGGAACAACTGGGGCAAATTGACTGGTCAAGCAAAGTGGTCGCAGTCTACGGCCTCGGCGACCAAATCGGTTATCCCCAGTGGTATCAAGATGCCATGGGTTATTTATGGGCGCGGGTAAAACGACTGGGCGCAACAACCATCGGCGAGTGGCCAACCCTCGGTTATCAGTTTGAGTCTTCGACCGCACTGACCGAAGACGGCGAACACTTTGTTGGCCTGGCTCTCGATGACGAAAGTGAGTTTGAACTCAGTGAGGAACGTATTGGGTTGTGGTGCCGGCAGATTATGGCTGGATTTGAGTAGTGTTTTAAAACTGTCCAAGCTTGCAGCAAGGCGAAATTAATATCGCGGACAATATCAAACTAATTACGCCTATCGCGGTTAAATTAGACCCACAATAAGAATTATTGATTTATTTTTAATAATCAATATATTGGAAGCATGAATAACCCGGTGCCCGAGAATGAAATACCGCATGAGCCACATAACATCCCAAATTGGGGCGATATACTGCACATGCTCGGTTTCGAACATATACTGCAAGCTCAGTTAATTAATAGTTAGGTGACTGGAGTATTCCATGAGTGAATCTGAGATCGCGAATCTTTTCATTGGGCACGTTGATTCTTTCGTAACAATATTGTTCGGATATTTTTCCATTACTTCAGCTTTTCTAGTAGCTTCTTATTTGGCTGCTAGGACTATCCCGACTCTCCTCGCATATGTGATGGTATCGCTATATTCAACAGTGGCGCTTGCGCTAATTGGATATGCCCAAAGACACGGAGTAGTCGCCGTAGCGCTACGTAATGAGTTAAAGCAGCTTGGAGTTGACTGGCACACGGCGGCGACGGAACCCAGCATCATATTGCCCACTTTGCAAAATATGATGGTGGTATCAATGCTGGTAATATTTGTGGCTTCAATATGGTATTTCTTTTACGCACGGAACCAAGCTACAGAATGAACCGGGTAGATTCAGTCGCGACGCATGGCCGCCCCATTTATTGGAGCCGTAGACAATTGCGATTCGGTCACCTAACTATGCGCTGGAGGGGACTCGGGAAAGTTATGCCTTTAAAAGCTAATTTCGGGGCCTCGCCCCTCAGCTTAAGACGTTAGGCCTTTATATGAAAGCATTAGAAATTCTAGTTAATGGCGAACGAAAAGCAATTATCGGAAATCCAAACATGGAAACTCTTGATTTTGCTTACCGTTATTTTTCCGATGGAAATGTTCGTTGTGTTTCTCACGCTATTTTTGAAACTGATATTGAAGAATCGGTCTGTGAATATTGGCCAGAAGTTAAATTACACGAAGGAGACACGTAACCCTTCAAATAGTCGAAGTAGCTTCTACCGAAGAAATAGATAAAAGCTTTCCTGGGACACATCGAAGAACTAATAGCGGAGGGCTTGAAGTAGCTTGTTCTATATGCGGAAAAACACAAGATGAAGTAAAAAAGATTATAGTAGGGGAAACAGGCAACATATGTGAAGAATGTGTAGATTTTAGCTATGAATTAATGGTGTCTGATGGAATTTTATCAAATAATGAGGCCTAACAATAAAATCAACAATAGATGGGGCTGTCCGAGATAGATTTTAGATTTAATAAAACCGACCTACCATTGCTCATCAGAAAGCGCCATCGTCGTTTCAGAACCCGACAAAATCGCGCTTAAGTAAGTCTCCGTACGCGGCGCGATTTGCTCGGCAAAAAAGCGCGCCGTATGCACTTTGGCTTCCAAAAACGAACCCTGCTCATCCCCCGCCGCTATCTTAACGGTAGCAACAGCGGCACTTTTCGCCATCAAGCTAGCGGCAACGGTGGTGCCCATTAGCATTAACAGATTAAACGCCACGCTACCGGGTAAGTCTTTATCGCTAGCCGCACCTTCAAAGAGATGGGCAATACTTTGCTGGCAGCGCTCGACACAGCGGGTAACACTGCTTGCCAGGTCATCCAGGCCTTGAGCCCGACATACCGCGATGTCCTGTTCGATATCCTGCAATAATTCCTGGGCGCTTGCGCCTTGATCACGCAGTAATTTGCGACCCACTAAATCCATGGCCTGAATACCATTGGTACCTTCATAAATAGCCATAATACGGGCGTCACGCATATATTGTGCAGCACCGGTTTCTTCGACAAAGCCCATACCGCCATGTACCTGAACGCCGAGGGAGGTCACTTCATTGGCAATCTCTGTACACCAGCCTTTAACCAGGGGGGTCAGCAGCTCAACCCGACGCTGGTGATAGGCGCCATCCTCATCGTTGGTGGCGTGTAGATTGAAATCCCAGTGCATCATCGCTGAGTACGCCAGGGCTCTCGCGCCTTCGGTCAGGCTTTTCATGGTCATCAACATACGGCGCACGTCCGGGTGACCAATAATCACTCCGCCTTGATCACGATCTTTGGCGTAGGCAAGTGCGTGCTGATAGGCGCGCTCGCTAATCGAGACGCCTTCCAAACCTACCGCCAGGCGGGCGTGGTTCATCATTGCGAACATATACACCAAACCCTGATTCTCCTCCCCAATCAGGTAGCCTACTGCACCGCTATTATCACCATAGCTCATCACGCAGGTGGGACTGGCGTGGATGCCCATCTTATGTTCCACGCTCACTGGATAGACGTCGTTACGCTCTCCCAGCTGCCCATCGGCATCGTTTAGAAACTTGGGGACAACAAACAACGAGATACCTTTTACCCCGGCTGGGGCATCGGGCGTTCTTGCTAGTACTAAATGTACGATATTATCGGTGTAGCCGTGATCGCCCCAGCTGATAAAAATTTTCTGCCCACTGATTAAATAGTGGTCGTCCTGTGGAACCGCTTTAGTGCGCACTGCGGCCAGATCACTACCCGCCTGGGACTCGGTTAAATTCATGCTACCGGTCCATTCCCCAGTGATCAATTTGGGCAAATAAAGTTTTTTCTGTGCCTCGCTACCATAATGTTCGAGCGCAGTAATAACCCCCATGGTAAGCATCGGCAGCAGAGAAAAGCTCATATTGGCACTTTGCAGTAATTCATCCACCGCAAAACCAACCAGATGCGGCATGCCCTGGCCCCCGTGTTCTGGATCACCGGTGAGGCTGGGCCAACCCGCTTCGCGGAAAGAGTTGTAGAGGCCATCCAGTACTGGCGCAGTTACCACGGCATTATTTTCAATGCGGGTACCTTCAATATCGGCCTGCTGATTGGTGGGCGCAAACACTTCGGCAAAATATCGCCCCGCTTCCTCGAGAATGGCATCTACCAGGTCCGGGGAAACATCTTCAAAACCCGGTAGTTCGGCGATGGCCTGCAACTGAAATATATCCTTGAGGAGAAAGCTTATTTCTTGAACAGGGGCGCGATAGTCGGTCATGGGATTGCTTCCAAATCAAGGCACGTAAATTAGGGTTTGTAAATTAGAGAGCTAAGAGGCAGTACTGGAAAACTAGATCGTTATTATAGAAAGACACCGAATATTCCCCAAGCCTAGATTGTGACTTACGGGTATTCTGTAAATGCAAGAATGTTGAATTAATCGTAAAGGGTACACTACTCTAAACACTCGCTTACCGGGAACTTATAAGCGATTTCTTCAGCCTTGATTTATTGTTTTAATTAATTCGCTGTTCGCTTGTCGGCTCAAGCATAGAATAAAATTTCTGAACTTCAGATGCCGCCATCGGCTTACCGTAAAGATAACCTTGCGCGGTATCGCAACCTATCTCCCGCACCTGGTTTTCCTGAACGCTGCGTTCAACACCAACCGCGATAACTTCTTTACCAAGGACCTTACACAGGGCCACCAGAGCACGGAAAAAACTGCGGTCGTTTTTATCTGAATACGCTTTAGCTAGCGAAGCTTGATTGATTTTTACCGTATCAACTGGTATGTCTTTGATGTAGGTATAGTCGCTGGTATGTGAACCAAACTGGTCGATACATGAACGAATACCGGCCTTTTTTAGTTGCGCAAAAAACACGTTGCACACGCCCCGATTACGAAGATAGTCGTCTTCGGCAACTTCCAGCATTAACGACGACGCGGGCAACTTATGACGCAGTAACGTTTCGCACACCAGCGCCGGAAAATTTGAAGATTTGATTTGCGACATCGCCACATTAACGGCGATATAGTCGACCGGAACACCCAGCTCAAGCCAACGACCCAGCTGCGAGGCAACAGTATCTAGAGTCCAGGAACCCAGGTTTTCTGTGATCCCCGCTTCTTCCGATACGGTCATAAAGTCCGACGGTCGAATATTACCTCGGCAGTGATGCTCCCAGCGCAAAAAGCTTTCACAACCCACTAAGTGCCCGTCAGACAACGAAAGTTGCGGTTGATAAACCACTTTCATCTGCCCACGCTTAACCGCCAATCGTAGTTCTGAAGGATAGTAAGGGCCTTGTGAAACCTGCGTGGGACGTTCATCAGAAATACTATAGAAGCCATTGCGCCCTTCAGCCTTAGCACGGTACATAGCCTGATCTGCGTGTTTCATCAGGCTGACAACATCGTCGCCGTCGTCGGGATAGAGCGCAATACCCACACTACCCGATACATTCAACTGCTGATCAGGAAGCTCAAACGGCGCCTCAAAGCACGCCATCATCTTTCGCGCTACCGCTATGGCCTCATCCTGATCGCGGATATTGTCGGCAATAATCGTAAACTCGTCACCGGATAAACGTGCAACCGTATCACTTTCGCGCACGGCAGCTTGCAAGCGCACAGCAATTTCTTTGAGTACAGCGTCGCCGACGTCGTGGCCGTAAGCATCGTTAATTAATTTAAAATTATCAGCGTCTAGAAATAATACCGCTAACCGGGAATGGTTGCGTTTTACCCGGTGCAGGCTTTGATCCAAACGATCGAGAAACAAACGTCGGTTGGGCAAGCCCGTAAGATTATCGTGGTTAGCCAAATGACGTAGCTCGTCTTCCGCCTGCTTGCGCTGACTCACATCGGAAAATAAGGCCAGATAATGTCGCACTCGACCAAGACTGCTCTTAATCACACTGACCGTCATATTAACGGTAAATAAACGTCCGGATTTGTGCCTGATACTGACTTCGCCGTTCCAGGAATCTGCGTTCTCGAGGTGATCAAAAACCTCTTTGTAATAGTTTTCACCCGGGGGCTTACTAAGCAGCAAATTATCTCTCTGACCCAATGCCTCGGCTTCTTCAAAACCCGTTATTTCGGCAAAAGCTTTGTTAACGGCAAAAACCCGGCGGTTTTTGTCGAGTAACATGACCGCATCTACGGAGTGCGTAAACATCTGTTCCCACAGGTCGACCGTCGATGCCTGCCCGTTATCTCCAGTAATCTCCGTTGAAATACAATCAAAACCGGCGCTGACGCCATATCTCATCCGCGGGGTAAATGTATGCTGATAGGTCTGCGACCCTATATCGCAAGTAGCGACAAACGCTTCGCCACCCATAGCCCGATAGAGCAGAATGCCAAACTCGGAGTTGCGTTGAGACAGCTTATCAGCCGTTTCTCCGATTAAATTCGCGCAAAGGCCCTTACTATTATCCTTTGTATCTCGGTCGCCGCGGATATTACAACCATGTACATCGGTAACGACGCTGCGGGCATTCATCGACCAGGCCACCACAGACAAAGTTTCTGTAATGAGATCAAGTAGCTCTATTTTTGAGCGCCGCTGCCTTCCTGAAGTTGAGGAGAAAAACGCGTAATGAGTACCTAATGCCAGCAGCCACAACACCGCCAGAGCTCCATACCAGGGCCAAACTTCAGCAACCGGCAAGCCGAAACCAAAGTGACTTACGCCACCGGCAAGCGCAAATAGCAATGTGATAAGGACTCTCTCCGTATTTCCAGAGAGGCTCCAGGAATATGGCAGCACTCCAACCTCGACTTCTCTCACCTGACCCATCCTTGATCTAAATTATTTGATTAACGTCCGAGTATAGTCAGCAGAGATAAATGACTGCAATGAAATCAACGATTTAGGCGCTGAACGGTCGAAACGCCATTACCAGCGGTTGGCACTGGTCGTATTCGTTACTGAGAACTACGACACATTCCCAAGCTGGATTTGCGCGCTTATAGATTTCGAGCTACTACTTCCAGCATGATTTCGCTGGTGCCTGCATAAATTCGCGCAACTCTGGCATCGGCATACATACGGCAAATTAGGTACTCTTCCATATACCCGTAGCCACCGTGCATTTGCAGGCAGATATCCAACACCTGCTGGAGCTGTTCTGAGGTCCAGTATTTACACATTGCTGCGGTGGTGTTATCAAGCTCCCCGCGCGCGACATTTTGAATACAGTAGTCGAGAAATACTCGGGCGACCTGTGTGGTCGTTTTCGCCTCCGCCAGCCGAAAACGAGTATTTTGTAAACTGAACAAAGGCGCGCCGAAAGCTTCTCTCTGCTTCACGTAACTAACGGTTTCCTCAATAGCGCCCTCCATCATCGCAACACTTTGCACGCCCACCTGAGTGCGCTCGTAGGGTAAATCTGACATTAGTTGGGCGAAGCCCTGCCCCTCAATACCACCGAGTAAATTTGCCTTTGGAATGCGCACTTCGTCAAAAAACAGTTCGCAAGTATCCTGAGACTTTTGACCCATTTTTTTTAACATAGTCCCAACTTTGAAACCAGGTAAATCAGTGGTTTCTAACATTACAATGGATAGTGCCTGGGAGCCCCCTTCCGGATCAGTACACACCACCAGCGCCAGTAACTCCGACACATAGCCGTTAGTAATAAACATTTTCGACCCGTTAATGACGTAATCCTCGCCATCACTCACTGCTCTGGTTTTAATACCCTTAAGATCGGAACCGGTGCCCGGTTCGGTCATGGCAATTGCGGCAATTAATTGGCCTTGCGCCATTTGCGGCAACCACTGTTGTTTTTGAACGTCGGTACCGTGATTAAGCAAATAATTGGCGACAATACTATGCACACCCTGGCCCAGACCAGACAGTCCACGTCGCCATTGCTCTTCAAAAAATACCGCTTCGTGACGAAAATCGCCGCCACCGCCACCGTATTCTGAGGGTATATCAGTGCATAAAAAGCCGTTCTTCCCAGCTTTCCGCCAAAATTCCCGGTCTATATATTTTTGCTCTCGCCAGCGTTCATCGTGGGGTACCATCTCCCTTTCAACAAAACGGCTAGCGGCTGAACGAAACAGGTCCAGGTCTTCGTCCATCCACGGCGATCGATAGGTATTCATAGATAATTTATAACTGTTGGATTAAAACTGTTTATTCAGGATTGTTATTCGGGTTTGCTATTCGGGAGAGCCATCACTGCTTCCCCGGTTAGCTTAAGCTCATCATGCTGATTATGTACGCTCAGTCTTATCCGCACGCAATCTTCACCGGCTTGCTCAAACCTTTCGTCGATCACACCCTTGCAACTCAGCTCGTCACCCAGGTGAACGATAGCGCCGAACTTTACCTCAAAACATCGTAGATATTGTTGCGGTAACCACTGCGTCAACATTTGACCTACATAAGCCATATTGAGCATACCGTGAACAAACACATCTTCCATACCCGCTGCCTTTGCAGCGTTGATATCGACATGCAGGGGATTATGATCATTTGATGCACCGCAAAAATAAGCCAGTGTAGTGCGGGTAATCGGCGCTTTAGTTAGAATGGGCAGCTCATCGCCAACAGCTATGCCTGCCTTATCGAAGACTGCAGCAAACGGTTTATTCATGTCGCAGTCTCCTTGCCCTCAGTAGCCGTATCGTTAAGACCATTACCTTTAATCACCACGGTTTTTCGAAATCGCGTGGTCATCACGCCTTCTTGATTAACGGCATCGGTTTCCTCAATCAAAAACTTTATAGCACCTTTGCGCCGCTCGATAAAATCGACGATGCGACTGGTAAACGTAATTTTGTCACCTGCATAAATAGGTGCAAAATACTCAAATTTTTGCTGTGCATGCAACATCTGCTCAGGATTGATACCAAGCTCTCGATATTTTTGGAAAGGGTCAGGCTCCGCGATGCTCAAAGTCAAAACATAGGTTGGCGGGGCTAAAATCGATTTGTGGCCTTCAGCCTGGGCGGCGACCTCATCAAAGTAAATCGGATTGGATTCGCCCACCGCTTTGGCAAAAAACCGTAGCTGCCACTTTTCCACGTCCGCTTGCAATGGCGGGAACACTTTCCCTACATATTCACTGGCCATACTTATAAAATCCTTGCTTACAACTATCCTGGTAACAACACCGCCAACCGTCCTAAACAGCTTGATTAGCCCGTAAACTAAGCGCCTCAACTAAACTGATACCAGCTGGGTGAACACCACAAAGCGCTATTGTAGGTGAATTAATGCCCCAAGACAGCCTACCAGTTAACATCCCACACCTTAACTTTAATTATAAAAAACAACAATAACTACTTAATTTTTATAGATAAAATATAATATAGCCGCAGTTAAAGCCACTTACCACCGAGTAAATCTGCTGACCTATTTGTACTCATTTCCCACTCTCTGGGTTAGACTCGCTGCCACCGTTCGCTCGGCAGCGCGGGAAAACCATACCAAAGTATGTACGTCTATCTAAATGTAACTATGGAGAATACCTCACCTTATGAGCAAAACACGCTGGGGCAAAACCGTACAAAGTAAAGACGAACAATACGAACTCAAGCGCATGGCCATCCTGCGTACGGCTGGACGCCTGTTTAATCAAAAAGGTTTTCGGGCCACCTCGCTGAATGATCTCGCTAGCGAGCTCGAGGTTACCAAGCCAACGCTGTATTACTATATCGAAAACAAGGAAGACATCCTGTTCCAGTGTTTGCTCACGGCGATCACCCATTTACTCGAACAAACCGATACCGTTATGAAGTCTCCCAAACTGGGTATCGATAAGCTTACCGACTTTATCCACCTGTTTGTCTCCACCTTCGACGATGAATTTGGCCGTTGCCTCGCTCATCCTGGCTGGGAACCACTTTCACCCAAATATCTCGCTAAAATCGATCCTCTTTATCAACAACTCGATATCGCCATGCGCCAGATGATTGAGGATGGCAAGGATGATGATTCAATGCGGGCCTGTAACCCGAAAATCACCGCTTTTACGATATTTGGTGCGATTAACTGGATGACCCGCTGGTATCAGGTCGACGGCGAAATGAATACCCACGAGATCGCGGAGGAAATGGCCGCGTTATTTTGCTCAGGCCTGCAGAATCAAAAAACTTAAGCTCACAATAAGGGTTGCTTAAATTAATACCCCCACCACCAAGTCAAACTAAGACAAGTACTGCCTGGCAATCTGCTCCATCGCCGTCGCCAGCTCAACATCCAATAAAGTGATGCCCTTGGAGCGATGGGTGAGTAAATCCACCTCAACCATATTCCACACATTCGTCCACTTTGGGTGATGGTCCATTACTTCGCAGACCATCGCCGCCTGTGTCATAAACGCAAACGCAGTACTGAAACTGGAAAACTTATAACGCCGGTGCAGCTTACCGTCATCGAGCGTCCAGGGTTCCAGGGCATCTGCGTTTAATACAGCAAGGCTTGAATCGAGTTGTGCCGGTTCTAACAAGGTATCTTTAGCCATAATAATTACCGTTTACTGTCGTAAGTTGAAATGGTGTCGCAAAATAATTAGTGTTCTTCAAAATGATCAATCACTTTATGCATCCCTTCTACCGCCAACGGCGCACCCGCATAGGCAAATACTGTCAGCATTAATTCTTCAAGCTCTATTTGCGTAACGCCGTGGCGCACTGCTGCAGGAATATGGATATCCAACTCCTCTCCCCGGCCGAGCGTAGCCAGCACTGACACCACTAGCAAACTACGATCGCGCCGCGACAACTCCGGACGCGCCCAGACTTCGCCAAACGCGAAATCAATACCATATGGGCCCAACGGGCCTAGCTTGCCGGCCAGCGCGGTTAAGGCCTCGTCGGGGTTCGACTGATCGTTGCCCGACAAACGTGCCATCACCTCCGCACCGCGAGCTCGACGCTCGGCATCACTCAGACGCTCCGCTTCTCCCAGTCCGGCCGGGCCGGTATCGTGGCCAAGCTCCGCCAAAATACCATTGGTCACCGCCATGGCATCAAGCGCTTTCGGAAACCCGGCGTAGGCGGCAAGATGGGTCATAATCTCCCGAATTTCTATCGGCGTTAAACCGTGATTGAGTGCACCCGGAACATAGTACTTAAGCTGACTGGTCTGATTGAGTGTGCCCAGTATCGACAACACAATTAGATTGCGATCGCGTCGGCTCAGTTGTTCTCGACTCCAAATGTCGCCCATCACAAAGTCCAGTGCGAACGAACCAAGAGCGCCGTTTTCAGCAACAAATTGGCGGGCGAACGCTTCGGGATCATCTGTACCAGTCAAGGTCGCAATGACATCAAGACCGCGCTGACGGCGAACCACGTGGTCGGCTACTGCTGGTTTCTCTATCGTTTCAGAATCTCCCTTATCATCATCCCCACAGCCGTGGAGCAGTAAGACAAGGGATAATATTAATAGGATATTTGCTTTATTTTTAATCACTTAAAGCTCCTAATTAATCTAGTTTATTATATAGATACAGCGATGTTCGTGATACGTTTAGAAGGGGATTTAGTCCCGATGGTTTATCGCCAGCTTACCACCTGTTACCAGCCAAACAGAATCTGTAAGCTAGCTGCCTTATGAAACAGTACTAAGTATCGAGCTTTAATAACCTTCCCGCTGAGATATAACGATGAATCACTCTACCGTAGAGATACCCAACTTCGAAACCCTCGCTATCGATTTAAATCAGCACACTGCCCATATTCAGCTCAACAGACCTGAAAGCGCCAACGCCATGAATCAGCCTTTGTGGCAGGAGCTTGGCGACGCGATGAACTGGGCCGATCGCACACCCGAAGTGCGAGTCGTCGTCCTCAGTGGTAATGGAAAACACTTCTGTGCAGGCATTGATCTCGCCATGCTCAACGAACTAATCGACGACTCCATTATCTGCGAAGCCCGCAAACGAGAAACCTTACGAGAAGAAATTCTCGGACTACAAAGACAACTCAGCGCCATAGAACAATGCAGAAAACCAGTGCTGGCCGCGATTCACGGTGCCTGCATTGGTGGCGGCGTAGATATGATTAGCGCCTGCGACATGCGCTATTGCACGGAGGACTCTACCTTTTCCATTAAGGAAATCGATATTGGCATGGTCGCCGATGTTGGCACTCTACAACGTTTACCTCGCCTGATTGGCGACGGCTTGATGCGCGAACTCGCTTATACCGGTCGGGATGTACGCGGTGAAGAAGCAACAACCATTGGACTAAGTAATCAATGCTTTAAGGATAAAGACGCGATGATGGAAGCGGTGTTCGGCATTGCCAGGGCCATTGCCTCCAAGTCACCCTTGAGTATTCGCGGCATCAAGCAAGTCTTACTTTACTCTCGCGAACACAGCGTCGCTGACGGACTAGACTATATCGCCACCTGGAATGCAGGAATGTTAATGTCTGATGATCTTAAAGTTGCCCTGGACGCCAGGCGCAAAAACGAAGTGCCCGACTTCGAAAATTAGTTTATCAACGACACAACAAGCTATTAAATAATTTATTTATAAACCTAAGTAATCAGGAAAACACTATGAGCAACAGAGGACACGCGCTGGTTACCGGCGCTATCGGTGGTCTTGGCACTGCCATCACTAAACGTTTAATCGCAGCGGGTATACCCGTCATCGGCACCGATCGCCGGGCTACGGATATCGACCCCTGGATCGAAGAATTCCTCAGCCTCGAAGAAAAAGCTATGTTCACTTTTTATCCTCTGGATGTCACCAAAGAAGATCAAATAGCCACACTGGCAGAACAGCTCTCAGATCAGGGCATTCACATCGCATATCTCATCAACAACGCGGGTATTCAAGCCAATGCCGAACCCTGGGATCTCGACACCAAAAGCTGGCAGAGGGTCATGGCGGTTAATGCCGATGGCACTTTTTATCTAACTCGGGCGTTTAGCAAAGCCATGGTGGATAAGGGTTTTGGGCGCGTGGTGAACTTTGCTTCAATGTACGCTTATCATCCCGGTCAGGGGCAATCCCCCTACGCCGCCGCTAAAGCTGCAGTCACCGGTTACACCCGCTCGGTGGCCCTGGATTTAGCTAAACACAACGTAACGTGTAACGTTATCGCGCCGGGTATTATTTGGCACGAACGCTTGCGCGGCGTATTACCCGACGAGGTCTACGAAGGCATGATTAAAAAGGTACCCGCTGAGCGTGCAGGCAAACCCGAAGAAATTGCTGGCACCGTTGCGTTCTTTTGTTCCGAGGAATCGTCTTACGTTACAGGGCAAACACTGCATGTAAATGGGGGTTTGTATTTACCGGGATAATGCTGTGATGAATAACGGCATTTATTTTTTATAATTTTAATATATGTGGTCGTCACTCATCCAGCAAATTAGTTTTGAAAGGTAGTAGCGCCCTCCTGGAAAAACGCTCACCGGTCTGGAATAAATAGCAACCCAACCGGTTCGCTTTCCAGCCTTTATTTCTTTATGTCTGATCTTCGTCAAATACGCCGTGCCGGCCCTTGCCTTCTGCAAATTGAGACGCTCCTTTAAGGCCGTCCACCAACAAGGATTCTGCGCTGCGCTCAAACTCGTTCCGCAGGGCATCCTCTAACGTAAGGCCCTGCTGCTCGTAAACAGAGAGTCGATCATTACGTAAACAGTGTTGCGGGAATTGTGCTATTTCACGGGCCAGCGCTTCCGCTTCCTGTCGAGCGGTTCCACTGGCAACAACGCGATTGGCCAGGCCCATCACATAAGCTTCTTCCGCAGCGACCGGGCGGCCACTCAGAATTAAATCCATAGCTCGGCCAAGGCCAATAATTCTCGGCAGGCGAACCGTTCCGCCATCAATTAGCGGCACGCCCCAGCGGCGACAAAACACGCCGAAAATTGCGTCTTCCTCAACGATTCGCATATCACACCACAGTGCCAATTCCAGACCACCGGCCACGGCATAACCCGAAACAGCGGCTATTACAGGCTTGGACAACAACATACGACTCGGCCCCATGGGGCCATCCCCGTCCGCTGCTATGCGATTACGCCGCGACTCGTCTGCCATTGCTTTGAGATCAGCCCCAGCGCAGAAGCTGCCGTTGGCACCGTAAAACACAGCCACTAACGCTTCTTCGTCAGCGTCGAACTGCAGGAAAGCCTCTGCCAGAGCTTCTGCCGTCGGCCGGTCAACCGCGTTTCGCGCCTCTGGCCTGTTGAGAATGACCGTTGTCACTGGACCATTTTTTTCTACTAAAACACTCATCGCGAAACCTTATTACCGTTCTTTGTTGTACCCGAACAAAAGGGGATTGCAGAGTTAGCCTTAGTAGGAAATGTTAGCGCGGCCTTCTCAATTAAGGATAAGTATCTCTCATCGGGAAGACTGTAACCGTCTATCTAATCAAGCGTCACCAGATCACTTTTATCATAAGCCCGCAACTGACTCTCCTGCCCCGCTCTGACCAGTTTGGGCCAATCCGGGTTGGATATGATTGAACGACCTACGGCAATCAAATCAAAATCGCCACGCTGCAACCGTGTCGCTAAATTACCAATAGATGCAGGCTCGGAATGCTCAGAAATACCTCGCGCCTTTTCATCGAGGAAGTCCTCTTCCAGGCTAATACTACCGACGGTAATACAAGGTTTACCCGTAATTTTCTTGGTCCAGCCAGCGAGATTGAGATCGGAGCCTTCGAACTCGGGCTGCCAAAAACGCCGTGTACTACAGTGAAAGGCATCCACGCCGGCAGCGCTCAGGGGCTTGAGGAACTGCTCTAATTCCTCGGGATTATTGGCGAGCCGAGCGTGATAATCCATCAATTTCCACTGAGAAAAGCGAAAAATAATGGGGAAGTCAGGTCCTACTTTTGCTCGAATACCACTCACAATATCTACAGCAAACTGGGTTCGCTTAGCCAAACTACCGCCGTAAGCATCGTCGCGCTGATTGGTACCCTCCCAGAAAAACTGATCAACCATATAACCGTGGGCACCGTGTATTTCAACGCAATCAAAACCAAGTGCCCTGGCATCCACCGCTCCCTGCACGTAGGCCGCTACCACTTTTTGAATATCATCCAAACTCATGGTGTGACCAATCTCCTTACCGGGCATCAGCAAGCCTGAGGGGCCACAGGCGGGTGCATCGGGATAGGGCTCCATCGTCATGCCCTCCCCTC
Organism: Porticoccaceae bacterium; assembly: GCA_036961295.1. GTDB lineage: Bacteria > Pseudomonadota > Gammaproteobacteria > Pseudomonadales > Porticoccaceae > JAGPUQ01. Next base: position 941,962 of record JBALVX010000001.1, read on the forward strand.
CGACACCGCGCATAATGCCGGTGTGCCACAACTGAGGGGCAATTTTTCCCCCTGCCGCATGAACCTCGTCAACAACCTTTTTCCATCCCGCCAGGGCTTCTTCGCCATAGAAAAACGGAACATCTTCATAAGCTCCTGCCGAAGGATGATTAACGTAAGTGCCCTCGGTAATAATTAAGCCCGCCCCACCTTCTGCACGACGGCGATAATAGGCCGCGACATTGTCGCCGGGAATATTATTGGGGGAAAAGTTTCGAGTCATTGGAGCCATCACCACTCGGTTAGGCAATTCCATTTTATTGATGGTGAAAGGTGTAAACAGCGCGTCGGTATCGGTGGACATCAATCTAACTCCTTAACTTATTGGGCGTAAAATCACGGTGATAAATATTTCAGGCCAGCATAACACGATGGCACTTCGATCTATTTAGCCCGCAGTCAAGAAATAAAGCCATATTTACAGTTGACATAATTAAACTCACGACCTGCCCCCCCGTATCGCCAGAAATTAAACCCCAGAGGGCCCATTCACCTTTACAGAAAAATGGCTCTAAAGCTGTAAGGGCAGACGAACAATGGTATGATTTGCGAGCCGTTGAAATCATTATATTTATAAGGAATAAAATGAAAACCCTGTTATTTTTGCTGACAAGCATCTTGTTGCTGGCGGGTTGCGCGAGCAATAGTAATATTTCGGGAGGTGGCGGCAATAGCGGCGCCTCAGGGAGTATATCCACGGCCATTCGTTTTTAAGCCCCCTATCGGAGGCGTATCACAAAAAATACGGAGCACCGAAGAGTTAATTCAACCTCGACCATATATCGCTGAAGAAATAATTACCCACTCAACCCCAACCAAACCAACAGATTCAACCCGGGCCACTAACCGCTCAGGTGTCTCTAATCAAAACAGGTCTCGAAGGGTGAAGAGCATGCTTGCAAGCCTTCAATTAACTGTGCCTAATTAGCATCTTTAACAACCATATTATTATTCAGAGGAAGCTATTAAAATTAATGAATATTTTTACGGGGCAAGCTGGGATGAAGTTAAATGTAGATAAAGCCTTTTGCCTGAGCTTAAGGGAGGCAGAAAATCGCCGCGCTTACTTGAAATCAGAGTTTGAAAAAATTAATCAAGATGTGGAGTTTATTTTAAACGACAGGTCTCACAACCCACAAAAAGCAATATCAAAAAGTCATCAAGATTTATGCAGAATGGCATCAGAAAACAACTGGGAAACAGTTTTAATTTTTGAAGATGATGTCAGATTTTATGATTTCAACCCCATTCAAATAGCCCAGATTAATTTTTTTTTGGACCAGAACAAAACCTGGGACATGTTTTATCTTGGCGGGATTCTTGGGAAAATGTGGAAGACCGAGAGCGACGGAATTACCAGAATTCGATGCGCAGGAACTCATTCTTATATAGTACATAAAAGAGCTTTTGAGAGAGTTTTAGAAATCGATTATGAAAAAACAGAAAAAGCAGTAGATTCTGTTTACAAGAAAAAATTTAAATTATATTCACCCTACCCGTTAATGACACGACAAGAAGATAACTGCATTTTGGGATCGTCTATCCAAGGGTATCGAGATCAAGTTACTGGAAGCAAGGGCAAACTGGGAGAACAAGAGAAAATGTGGCGCAAAAACAGAATAAAAGAGCGGCAACAGGTATATTTTAAGAATTTACACAAATGGTTGTTTAAGCTGGATCAGTAGTAAGATTGGCTAACCTTAATAAATCCGCGACATACTCAGCACTAGCGCTGACTTTCTACCCAATATCTTTATTTGACCTCTTACTTTATCTTTTCTTTCCGGCATTTAATACACAAAGCCCCCACCCATTAAATCTTTTAAAACGAGGCCTTTCCCAGGACAACTGGCAACCACGACAAATCGAATCTACTTTAATGTTAATTCCCCCACGAAGTATATTCTTTAAGGGTTCTAATTTTTCTAAGCGCATCATTAACCTCCTTATTATTACCAAGAATAACACAACCACGTTTCGATTTAGTTTCATTTTCTGAGGGACAGTTAAAAAAAGTGAGTACAGGAGGCAGGTTGACCCTTATTCCTTTTCATAAGCTCCTCCATTTACCGGATGCATTATTCCTTGCCAGGACTCATTCCTTTAAGGAACTTGAAAAGATCGCTGTCGGTCGATAGCACGATGGTGGTACTTTCACCGATAATAGCGGGGTAGGAAGCCATAGTGCGTGTGAACTCATAAAACTCCACGGCCTGGGGGCTTTGATTGTAGGCACTCGCATAAATTTCGGTTGCCTTGGCATCGGCCAGGCCACGTATTTCTTCTACCTGACGATAGGCTTCGGATTGAATTTTGTTAAGGTCGCGTACCCGGTTACCCCGTATTCTTGCCGCTTCGCCATTGCCTTCAGACAAAAACCGTTCGGCGATCTGCCTACGTTCGCTAATCATTCTGTCATAAATTTTAGGGCGTACACTTGCGTTGTAGTTGATGCGTTTAAAACGGATATCCAACAGCTCAATACCAAACACACCCACTTTCTCCGCCGCTGCTTTGAATATTTCCTGTTCTACTAACTTACGTCCTTTTTCAATCGGCACCAACGCGCCCATATTGATGCCCTGGCCATTCGAGGACAAAACAACATCACCAAGTGCGGTATCCAGCAATGGTACACGGTCCTTAGTGGTACGGATAATTTCAATTAATTCGTGTTTGGCCACGGCATTACGGGTTTCACTGCCGAGGATATCGTCCAGCCTTGATTGTGCACTGCGCTCATCACGCAAGCGCAAAAAATACTGTAGCGGATCAACAATTCTCCAGCGGGCAAACAGGTCGACAGAAATATACAATTTGTCCTTAGTCGGCATATCAGAAGGCGCACCATCCCATTCCAGTACACGCTTGTCGATGGGATTAACTTCCTGAATAAAGGGCGTTTTGAATTTAAGACCTGCCGTAGTGACAGGTTCACCCACCGGCTTGCCAAACTGGGTAATGATGACTTGCTCGACTTCATCAACGGTGTAAATCGAACTTCCTAAGACAAACACACCAACAAGGGCAATGGCGGATATTCCAAATAAGGTTACATTTTTCATTGTTGACGCTCCGCTTGCTCATTCAAATTAAGTAACGGCAACAGCCCCGACATGGCATCGTCCATCAATACTTTTGATTCTATTCTCGGCATGACATCTTGCATGGTTTCAATGTAAATGCGACGGCGAGTTACCTCCGGAGCTTTTTGGTATTCAGTAAACAGCGCATTGAATCGCAGGGCATCACCTTCGGCTTCATTGATCCGCTTGAGCCTATAACCATCAGCCTCACGAATACGTTGATCCTTTTCGCCTTCCGCCAGGGGAATCACTTTGTTATATTCGCGCCGCGCCTCGTTAATGAGTTTTTCTTTCGATTGTTGCGCCTGATTCACCTCGTTAAAAGATTCCTGCACCGGCTTAGGTGGGTTAATGTTTTTTAACTGCACCTGATCGATGCTAATACCCATGACATACTTGGTGGATAGCTCCTGCATTTTGACCAGAGCTTCAATTTCAATTTCCTGGCGGCCAATGGTTATGACTTCATCCACGGTTCTATCGCCGACCACTTCACGCATTACCGATTCCGATACATAACGCAGGGTTTCACCGGGTTCACGCACTTCAAACAAAAATTTGACCGGGTCTGATATGCGGTACTGAACTACCCACTCCACCAATGCAGCATTAAGATCACCGGTAACCATCTGGGTTTCCCGCCCACCATCGCGCGCGCCCTGGTAAGGATCACGAGCACCCGGTGTGGCAAAACCAAACTCCTGCTTCAACTGCCGTTTGACAGGAACAATAGTCGCATCATCAACACCTAGAGGTAGCTTAAAATGTAAGCCCGGCGGTACTTCTTTGAGATACATGCCAAAGCGCTGCACCACGGCAACCGAATCACTGGGCACTGTGTAATAGGCAGACCACACACTTAGAGCTATCAGCAGTAAGATGGCATAGGCAAACAATCTGCCAAAACCGCCACCTGAGTTGTTTCCAGAACCACCTCCCGCGAATAAACTTTTTAATCTATCACCGACTTGCCTAATTACTTCGTCAATATCAGGTGGTGATTGGGGTCGAGACCCCCATTGGGTAACAGAATCATCATGTTGGGATGGCATTAGATCGCCTTTAAATAGGAACAGCCAAAATTGGCAGCGCCCTACTATATTGGATTAGCTTGTCTATTTGCAATGTAAAACAAAAACAAGGGGGGGCAGGTCTTTCAAAAACAGGGGGTTGAGCGTCTTTGTGATGATGGAATTTCACTCAGCTCTTTATCTCCATCGATTAGAGCCTGCATTTCTTCTACAAATTGGTCGCTACCGAGATACATCCGTTTTCGCAACATAATCCATGATGATAGCTGGCCCGTCCCTTGCGTTACAAATTATTTATATTTCTCAATGGCTACCGATTTTCGTTTTGCAAAGGCGGCGAATATCCATTCGGTATTTAAACAGCTTAGTCCTTTAACTGAGCCTACGGTTGATCGATAACTACTCCAGGGCCATTCTTTGGCTGAACGCACCATATTTGCACGTACCGGGTTGAGGACGATGTAACGCGACAGTTCCAGTAGGTAACTGTCCTTTTCTACTAGTATGGCTTTATAGCGACCTTGAAATACGTGTCCTACCCGGTTATTCATGCGATTGAACGTTTGGGTATACATCCCATTAAGCTGACGCATGCCTTTAGACAGATTGGAATCGGGTGTTTCTATCAGGAGATGATAGTGATTATCCATTAAACAGTAGGCATGACAGACCCAGTTATAGGTGTCACAGACACACTCCAATACCGATAAAAACGCTAACCTGTCATCATCGTTTCATAGATTGCTTCCCGACGATCACCTCGCGAGGTGACGTGATACAGCGCTCCGGCAAATTCCAGCCTAAGGGGTCTGGCCATACTGTGTATTGAGTCGACGTTGATAGAACCGGAAAGCTAGCAACGTTAGCATCATAAATCAAAGACCTGACCCTATTAATTCAAATTCGATCACCTAGGGTTAGATGTAAAACTGGAAATGAGCTCAGTTGTCGACATCACCTTTTGGCAATAATTGGCGTTTTCACGAAAACGTAAACAATTCGTGAGGGTGTCGTGATTGAACTGTAATAATTTCGTGAGGAATCGAGTTTTTGAGGAACAGCCATTCAATGTCGAACGGAGTATTATCTCCCGCCAAATACACCTGAGCACGAACCATAGATCTAGGCGTACTCAGCATAAGTCGTTGGTTTTTCGAAGAAGCCCCTCAAGATCATGGACAATTCCATCACCCAGTAGTTTTGCCTCCTTCGACCCAAACCCTTTTCTATTTTCACCACCCTATGACCCTAACCCGCCACACGAATCGACGCCCCACTAGCCTACAATTTCATTCGGCGCTGTAGCGTGAGTTAGTGTGTTGGCGTAGCTGTGATGATGCTGGTGTTCCTAAAATAGAAGCCTTAGACTATATGTCTGCAGTTACTCGGGCCAAAACGCTGATCGAGTTTTCCGGAACCCCTGAGCTCCCAGTAATCGTCGTAAGAACAAGGAATATTTGCAATGCTACTACTGTTTCGTCGAATAGCTTTATCGCTTGTCTGTTTGAGCCTTTTCTCGTGCACATCAGTCAATCAAATAATTCCAGTGGATTACGTCGATTTCTCGTCTCTATTAGGGCCCGAGATAGGGCCCGAGAAAAAGTTCGTGCCAACCGATATTCTTCCGTTCGATTACGATACCAGCGAACGCCTTTGCAATGATGCTGAACGTGCCGGACAACTCTATCTTGATATCAACGGTTGCCCATTGCCATTTCCTTATAAAGGCGCGGGTCATCAACCACAAACTAAACAGCTAATTAGTTGCGGTGGTTTTCAAGTTGAATTTGAAGACCAACTGCTGGTAACCGGGCACGGGTTTGACCACCCTACTTTGGGAGCGACAAGAACCTCAACGGTGTGTCAGGTCTTTAGTGACTTAGCGGGAATCATCAATTTAAACGGAACCACGCCAGATATTTTTGTGGGTCGATCAGAGTATGACGGCCAACCGTCTAGCGCAGCAGGCATACCTGGCGATGGTGCTTTAGCGGCCGCCAGCCCGCTGTATATAAACGGCACTAGTGGTTGTTATAGCGGCGCTTTACATCAGCACATTACCACTGGCGTTGATCCGACACCGGTACAGGGTGTATTCGATGCGGTGATTACCCATTTCGATTTTGGACAGCGTTCGCTAGGCGGGAGTACGATCAACTGGAATGACGACTGGCAGCAAAGCGCCGGATCGGATTTAGATTTGTACACCGTAACACTTCACGAAGTGATGCATACCTTGGGATTTGCATCACTAATCAATGCTTCGGGCGGACAACGAATTCCGGGGATCTATTCATTGTTTGACAAGTTTTTATTGCAGGCCAACGGTCAGAAGCTAATTAGTACTGCTTGCAACAGCTTCACCGGTAGCACGCCTCAGCTGACGTCGAATACGATTCAATACTTCACGCCTCAAAGTCACAACAGCGTTGCACAGCCCACTTTTTCTCCACCCAACTTCACTAGCGCTAGCAGCCTTTCACACTTTGATTACGCTCGTTCGGGTATGCGTTATGTCATGCGCGCCTCCACCATCGGCGGAGAAGACAGACAACTGATGACGCCCGAACTCTATGTATTGTGCGACTTGGGTTATGACTTACTGGGGTTCAATTGCCAGAACCAAGCACCTATAGGTGTCGATGATACAAATCTGATTCAAAATACTACCGTACCTGGCGGCTCGCTTTGCATCGATGTACTGCAAAATGATTCCGATCCCGACTCTGGGCCTTCAGCACTGCAGATTGATCCTGCAAGTGTTTCCATCATTAACGGAGGCGGCTCTTTTACACTCAATGGCAGTCAGATTTGTTACACCGCCAATCCAGGATTTGCCGGTACGGTTCTGCTTCAATATCGCCCTTCCGATGGTAATGTTTCTGGTGATGTCACCGATGTAAAAGTGGCGGTAGAAAGTGATTTTTGTCCCAGTGATCCCTGCAACAAAGTATGCAATGGCGGTTTTGAACAAGGGCCGCCTTCGAATGCGACATTAAGCTATACCAGTTTTGGCGGCCCATTGGGCGGCGGAGTTTCCATCGTTAACAACTGGTCTGATGTTGGCATGGGTAGCGCCGACCTTTTTGTTCGAGGCAATCAATCGATTTTTAATATTCCAGTTAACTTTGCCTCGGGCAATGTTCCCGGTGGCGTATTTGTGTTCAACGCGCCCACCGCAACCAATGCTCGTTACGGAGGCTTTTCGCAAAGAGAAGGAGTCTATGCGCAGTTACTCTCGCCACTACAACCGGGTAATTATGTGTTGTCATATTATTTGTACGTGACACATTTTCACAATAATGGTGCACCGGGTGCGGCTCCTTTCCGAGTCTTCCTTGATGACCAACTTGTCCCCAGCTCGTTAATTGCAATCACGGCACCATCGGCGCACCCAAGTCCGAACGCTGTCCCCATCGTCAACGCAAGTTTGACTGAAACCGGTGCTTGGGTTCGCTATGAGCAGAGTTTTTCAGTAACAACACCGGGCCTAGAGTATCTGTTTATGGGATGGGATCCCGATTCTTCCTCGCCGCAAAGTCTCTATATTTATATGGATGGGGTGTCGTTACGTAAACCTCATTCTGGGGTTTCTATTTCCCAAACTGTCAGCCACTCACAACCATTTCCAGGTCAAGTCATTCAATACTTACTTGAGGTTTGCAACAACACCGCCGACCCTATGATGCAGATTGATGTTACGGATCAGCTGCCGATGGGCGTGAGCTATATTGCGGGAATGAACAACTACCCCAATCATCAGTTGGCATCACTAGGAGCTAACAGCTGCACCACTATTACTATTGAAGCCAGAGTCGACGATACCGTCGCGCCCGGAACGTCTTTACGAAATTGCGCCTCCATCACTGACGGTGATGTTGCCTGTCAGAATCCACAAGCGACTGATTACTGCGCCGACATTACCGTGCAAGCACCACAGCTTGGTGACTACGGCATTAATAAAACATCGGCCGGAGGTATCTGGGAGGTCGGCGAAGAAGTAAAGTACTCAATCGCCCTAAGCGGTAATTACAGCAGTTTCCCTGTACAGGTAACCGATTTACTCCCCGCCGGTTTTACCTTCACTAATGTGAATGCTTCTTGGAACTGTTTACCAGCGCCGCCGCAAGTTGGTCCAGTCGCGATTCAGTGCAGTTATCCCGGCCCCCTCAGTCAACCACCCAATTTATGGATTGCTGCTCGTATCGACTCGGTGCCGAGTGAATCTAATTGCGCAGACCTGTTAATGAACGACGCCAACCCAGTCAACAATCACAGCTGCGCACCAGTTGTGATTACCGATCCAAACGACAGTACTGGAAGTGATTGGGAGCTTGGTGATCCCATCGTGATCGGGTCCGTCATTGATTTCTCCGATACAACTTTCGTGGACTCAGATGGGCCACTGGTCGTGGATGATAGCTCGGTACTTGATGACAGTGTCATTACCTCGCAGCCTTCGGTATCGATGATGTGCAGCACAGGTTTTGAGTTAGTTATGGACGAATGCTTACCGATTTGTAATCCACCCAAAACACGTAAAGAGCGTCGCTGCGAAGCGAAAGAAGGCTTGTTGGAATCTGTACTGAAGGGCGTCGATATTTCCATCGGCGTAGGTATCGGGCGACATCGCTCAAAAGACAGCACGTCTGTTGTGGATAAAGAAAAACGGGGTCAGGTCTTTGATTTATGATACCTAATAATACCGCTCACCGATGAATAATGCAGCCCAAAGCAATCCCCTATTTCCTTCAAGGTATACCCACCACTCTTATACGCGCTAATGATAGCTGTATTTCGATCATCGCTTGCGTTTTTATACTCAGCCAGGGGGTTGGGCGCTGGCCGTCTTTGTGATGACGGAATCTCACTCAGCTCTTTATCTCCATCGATTAGAGCCTGCATTTCTTCTACAAATTGGTCGCTACCGAGATACATCCGTTTTCGCAACATAATCCATGATGATAGCTGGCCCGTCCCTTGCGTTACAAATTATTTATATTTCTCAATGGCTACCGATTTTCGTTTTGCAAAGGCGGCGAATATCCATTCGGTATTTAAACAGCTTAGTCCTTTAACTGAGCCTACGGTTGATCGATAACTACTCCAGGGCCATTCTTTGGCTGAACGCACCATATTTGCACGTACCGGGTTGAGGACGATGTAACGCGACGCAGGCGCTACCTTTTTTTATTTTTCGTCTTGAGAACAATTTTTGCAAGCCCTTTATTTTCAATGGGTTAGAAGCACAAAAAGTGTTCTCGAGACGGTGGTTACTGATCTTGGAATCTATCCTCAAAATCAATAGACTCAACCTCGATTAATTTTAAAAGGCTATCCTGAAACACCCCTCAGAACGAATCCCCCGGCACCCGCACCCAGCCTTCCATTAATACTCGGGCACTACGGCTCATGCTCGCTTTATTCACCACCCATTCACCATCGGCCTGGCTGGCTTCTGCGCCAACTCGTAAGGTTCCAGAAGGATGCCCAAAACGCACGGCATTACGGGCTTCACCACCGGCGGCTAAATTCACTAATGTACCGGGAATGGCTGCGGCAGTACCGATGGCTACGGCGGCGGTACCCATCATCGCGTGATGGAGTTTACCCATGGATAAGGCGCGCACCTGTAGGTCGATGTCGGCTACGGTGATATTTTTACCGCTGGAAGAAACGTAATCGCTGGGTGGTGCAACGAAGGCCACTTTGGGCGTGTGCTGGCGAGCAGCGGCTTCTTCGATATTTTGAATTAAGCCCATTTTCACCGCACCATAGGCGCGGATGGTTTCGAACATGGTGAGTGCTTTGGGATCGCCGTTAATGGCGTCCTGCAACTCTGCACCGGTATAACCGATAGCCTCGGCTTTGATAAAGATGGTGGGGATACCGGCGTTAATCATGGTGGCTTCAAATGTACCAACACCTGGTACTTCAAGTTCATCAACCAGATTACCGGTGGGGAACATGGCACCGTCGCCATCGGCGGGGTCGAGAAAATCCACTTGCACTTCCGCCGCTGGGAAGGTCACGCCATCGAGTTCGAAGTCGCCGGTTTCCTGCACATCGCCATTGGTCATCGGCACGTGGGCAATAATGGTTTTTTTGATATTGGCCTGCCAGATACGAATCACGGCAATGCCATCGGTGGGAATACGTTCGGCATCGACCAGACCATTGCTGATGGCAAAAGCACCAACCGCCGCAGTGAGGTTGCCGCAGTTACCGCTCCAGTCGACAAAGGCTTTGTCGATGGCGACCTGGCCAAAGAGGTAATCCACATCGTGATCGAGCTGAGTGCTTTTCGACAAAATCACTGTTTTACTGGTGCTGGAAGTCGCCCCGCCCATACCGTCGGTTTGTTTGCCGTAGGGATCGGGGCTGCCGATTACTCGCAGCAAGAGTGCATCCCGCGCTGCGCCCGGAACCTGTGCGACTTCCGGTAAATCTTGCAGACTGAAAAAGACGCCCTTACTGGTGCCGCCGCGCATATAGGTGGCAGGGATTTTGATTTGGGGTGCGTGTGCCATAAGTATTCTCCTTAAGCCGCCGTGTTCGGTTTTTTAGTTAACGGTTGAGGACTCCAAAAAATCCTGAGCGAAGCGCTGCAATACACCACCGGCTTCATACACCGATAATTCTTCGGCGGTATCGAGGCGACAGGTTACTGGCACGTCCACGGTGTCGCCGTCTTTACGATTTATGCGCAACGTTAGTTCAGCACCGGGGCTGGCTTTGCCAATCACGTCGAAGGTTTCAGTGCCGTCGATGGCGTAGGTATGACGATTGTCACCGGCTTTAAATTCCAACGGCATTACACCCATGCCCACCAGGTTGGTGCGGTGAATGCGCTCAAAGCCTTCGGCGACGATGGCTTCAACACCCGCCAGCCGTACACCTTTAGCGGCCCAGTCTCGCGAAGAGCCCTGCCCGTAGTCAGCACCAGCAACAATAATCAACGGCTGCTTGCGCTCCATATAGGTTTCGATGGCTTCCCACATACGGCTGACTTTACCCTCTGGCTCAATGCGAGCCAGCGAGCCTTGTTTCACTTTGCCGTCTTCCTGAACCATCTCGTTAAACAGTTTTGGGTTGGCGAAGGTGGCACGCTGAGCCGTGAGGTGGTCACCGCGGTGGGTGGCATAAGAATTAAAGTCCACCTCCGGCAAGCCCATCTTATCGAGGTAGGCACCGGCGGCACTGTTGAGCTGAATGGCATTCGAGGGCGACAGGTGATCGGTAGTGATATTGTCACCGAGTACCGCCAGGGGACGCATGCCTTTCATCGTGCGCTCACCGGCCAGTGCGCCTTCCCAATACGGGGGGCGACGGATATAGGTGGTCTGCGGACGCCAGTCGTACAACGGGCTAACCTTCTCGCCGTCGTCGTCTTTGACTTCAAACATCGGGATGTAAACATCGCGGAATTGTTGAGGTTTCACGCTGGCCGCGACAATGGCATCGATCTCTTCATCGCTGGGCCAGATATCCTTGAGAGTAACGGGGTTACCGTCTGGGTCGATGCCGAGAACATCTTTCTCGATATCAAAACGAATCGTACCGGCGATGGCGTAAGCCACGACCAGCGGTGGCGACGCCAGAAAAGCCTGCTTAGCGTAGGGGTGAATACGCCCATCGAAATTGCGATTGCCCGACAATACGGCGGTCGCGTACAAATCACGGTCGACTACTTCCTTTTGGATAACCGGGTCTAATGCACCGCTCATGCCGTTACAGGTGGTACAGGCAAAACCGACAATGCCAAAGCCCAGTTGTTCTAATTCCGACAATAGCCCGGCGTCTTCCAGATACATTTTTACTGTCTTCGAACCCGGTGCCAGGGAGGTTTTCACCCAGGGCTTACGGGTTAAGCCCAGCTTATTGGCATTGCGGGCGATAAGCCCCGCCGCAATCACGTTGCGAGGATTACTAGTATTGGTACAGCTGGTAATGGCGGCAATAATCACTGCGCCATCGGGCATTAAGCCCTCTTCGTTTTCGACCACACCGGAGATACCGCGCGCCGCTAATTCGGAGGTCGGCACTCGGGCGTGGGGATTGGATGGCCCGGCGATGGTGCGTACCACGGAGGACAGATCAAAATTTAACACGCGTGGGTACTCGGCCTTGCTCAGAGTATCGGCCCACAGGCCAGTCTCTTTGGCGTAGGTTTCAACCAGCTTCACCTGCTCGGCTTCGCGACCGGTAAGTTTGAGATAGTCGATAGTTTGCTCATCGATATAAAACATCGCTGCGGTAGCACCAAACTCCGGAGTCATATTTGAAATGGTTGCGCGATCACCCAAAGTCAGACTAGCCGCACCTTCGCCAAAGAACTCAAGATACGACGACACGACTTTGGCGTTGCGCAGAAACTCGGTCAGCGCCAGCACGACGTCCGTAGCAGTAATACCGGGCTGGGGCTTACCGCTCAGCTCGACGCCGATAATATCCGGTAGACGCATATAAGAAGGCCGACCCAGCATTACCGTTTCGGCTTCGAGACCACCGACACCGATGGCAATCACACCGAGGGCATCGACGTGGGGAGTATGGCTGTCGGTACCGACGAGCGTATCGGGAAAAGCCACGCCGTCGCGGGACTGAATCACCGGAGACATTTTCTCCAGATTAATTTGGTGCATGATGCCGTTGCCGGGCTGAATCACGTCAACGTTTTTAAAGGCCTTCTTGGTCCAGTTAATAAAGTGGAAGCGGTCGTCGTTGCGACGATCTTCAATGGCGCGATTCAATTCAAAGGCGTCTGCTTCAAAACCCGCGTGTTCAACTGCCAGCGAGTGATCCACAATTAACTGGGTGGGCACCACCGGATTTACTTCTGCTGGATCGCCGCCCTTCTCGGCAATCGCGTCCCGCAATCCTGCAAGGTCAACCAAAGCGGTTTGACCGAGAATATCGTGACACACCACGCGCGCCGGATACCAGGGGAAATCCAGATCTTGTTTACGTTCGATAATTTGCTTGAGCGAATCCGTTAGCACAGCGGGATCGCAGCGACGCACCAGGTTTTCGGCATAGACACGCGAAACGTAGGGCAGTGTTTCATAGGCACAGGGCTGGATCGCATCGACTGCGGCACGAGTGTCAAAAAAATCCAGGTCAGTTCCGGGAAGTGGTTTGCGGTAATCAGTATTCATCGCTTGGCTCACAGAATAAGTAAAATATTCATATAATAGTTAAAAAAAATAAACGCAATCGGCGTTATAAAGAAGAAAGGGAGCAGCCCGAACTACGACTCACTCCCTTTGACATCAACACTATCAATAAGTACCTATTAATAAGCACCTATTAATCCGTACTTATTAATTGGCAATTATTAATTAACGCTGCGCAATAGGTGTAACCTTGCGTAGCTCTTCACCAACGTACTCTGCACTAGGGCGAATAATTCGGTTGTCAGCGCGCTGCTCAAACACGTGAGCAGCCCAGCCGGTCAAACGCGACATCACAAAAATCGGCGTAAACAGTTTAGTGGGAATACCCATAAAGTGGTAAGCCGAGGCGTGGAAGAAATCTGCGTTACAGAACAATTTCTTCTCGCGCCACATGACTTCTTCACAGCGTACAGACACAGGATACAGCACGGTATCACCAACGTCGGCGGCGAGTTTTTCTGACCACTCTTTAATAATGGCGTTGCGCGGATCGCATTCGCTGTAGACTGCGTGGCCAAAGCCCATAATTTTTTCTTTGCGTTCCAGCATACCCATCATTTCGGTTTCTGCTTGATCGGCACTGGTGAAACCTTCAATCATTTCCATCGCGGCTTCGTTAGCACCGCCGTGCAGCGGGCCACGCAAACTACCGATGGCTGCGGTCACACAGGAGTGGATGTCCGATAAAGTGGAGGCACATACCCTGCCGGTAAACGTAGAGGCGTTAAATTCGTGCTCGGCGTAGAGAATCAACGAAACGTTCATCACTCGCTCGTGCAAGTCATTGGGTTTTTCGCCACGTAGCATGGTAAGAAAATGTGCGCCGACGGAATCGTCATCAGTTTCGGTTTCTACCTTGACACCGTCGTGAGTAAAACGGTACCAGTAACAAATCATCGAGGGGAACGTCGCCAATAAGCGATCCGCCATGTCTTCTTGCTGTGAAAAGTCAGTTTCGGTTTCCAGGTTACCCAGGAAAGAACAACCGGTGCGCATCACGTCCATCGGGTGCGCGCTGGCTGGAATGCGTTCCAGTACGTCTTTCAGTGCTTGCGGTAAACCCCGCAGGCCTTTGAGCTTAGTTTTATAAGCGTCCAGCTCGGATTGATTCGGCAGCGCGCCCTTGAGAATCAGATAAGCGACCTCTTCAAATACGCAGATTTCTGCAAGATCTTTTACATCGTAACCGCGGTAGGTCAGCCCTGAGCCATCTTTACCTACAGTAGAAAGTGCAGTTTTTCCCGCGACCTGTCCACGGAGGCCTGCGCCTGAAAGTACTTTTGCCATGCTAAATTCCTCTAAAATTAATCGGTCTTACTAATGTTTACGTTACTAGTTTCGGCTACTTATTTTTGCCTTGAGCAAATAACTCATCGAGTTTTTGCTCGTAGTTGTGATAGCCCAAATATTCGTATAACTCGGCACGGGTCTGCATGCTATCAACCACTGCTTTTTGATCGCCCTGCTCCAAAATACTGGCATAAACGGTTTCTGCCGCTTTATTCATCGCGCGGAATGCAGATAAGGGATACAAAACCATCGCCGCGCCCCACTCCGCCAATTCGGCTTTGTTATACAGCGGGGTTTGGCCAAACTCGGTAATGTTGGCGAGAATCGGTACGTCTATGGCCGCAGTAAAGGCGCGGTAGTGTTCTTCCTCATTTACGGCTTCGGCGAAAATGCCATCGGCACCAGCTTCGACACAGGCTTGAGCGCGCTCGATGGCTTTTTCCAGGCCTTCCTGAGCAAAGGCATCGGTGCGAGCCATAATAAAAAAGCTGTCGTCGGTGCGAGCATCGACTGCGGCTTTGACGCGATCCACCATCTCTTCAAGGCTAACAATTTCTTTGTTGGGCCGATGACCACAACGCTTTTGCGCCACCTGGTCTTCAATATGAACGGCGGCTGCACCAGCGCGAATCATTTCTTGAATGGCACGGGTAATGTTAAATGCACCGCCCCAGCCGGTATCGATGTCCACCAGCAGTGGTAATTTACTCGCCCCGGTAATACGGCGTACATCCTCAGCCACATTCTCTAAAGAGGTCATACCGAGATCCGGTAAGCCGTAAGAGGCATTCGCCACCCCGGCTCCCGATAGGTAAATGGCCTGATGACCAACGCGTTCGGCCATCATCGCGCTATAGGCGTTAATAGTACCGACAATTTGCAGCGGTTTGTTCGCTTCGATAGCGCGGCGAAAGCGCATGCCGGGAGAGACCGTATCTGTCATGTAATTTACCTTAAGTTCTCTTGGTGTGTCTTGATGTTGCTTGTGTGAAATCCTGGTGAAGTCCTGATGCTGTGCTGATATTTGCCTTGACTTCGTCCCGTATTCGGTGCGCCGAGACCTAAGACTATGCTGTTGATGTCAGGCCTGTTTTCGGACATCGATCCCGCGGGGACGCAATTCTGCCACTAATGACAAAAAATCGCTAATTTTAGAGCCAATTTCAGTCAAATTTCGGCATAATGCCTCTTCATAACGCCTCTTCATATATGTCATATATGCTCTGGCATTTCCAATCTGAGCCCATCCATGCCAAAGAAGTTTCTCAGGCGCTGGTTACCCGCACCACAGTTTATTTTAGACAATAAATGGCTGAGCTGGCTCGGCCCGGTGATCGGCGACCCCAACCTGTTCCACCTGACCCGACATTCGGTGTCCATGGCGTTTTTAGCCGGTATCTTTGTGGCCTTCCTGCCCTTGCCGGGACACGTGATTATCGTCGCCATTCTGGCGATTCTACTGCACTGTAACCTCCCCATTTCGTTAATGCTGGTATGGATCAGTAATCCGTTGACCATGGCACCGCTATTAGCTCTGTGTTATCAGGTTGGCATCTGGGTGCTTAACCGCCCTTCGGCCTTTGTGGAGTGGCAGTTCACCTGGAGCTGGCTAAGCGAACAAGGACCCACGCTGATCATACCGCTGTTCATCGGTAGTATTATTAGCGGGCTGGCGTTTGGATTTGTGGGGTTTGTGAGCGTTCGAATCTTCTGGCGCTGGCGGGTGATACGTCGCTGGGAAGCCCGTAAGCGTTATAGGCAATCTCTATCTATCCCGTCTAATGATAATGAACAACAGATATAACGGCGCTATACTGAACCATCAGGGGCACAAACTCCGCTACATAAAAAATCGACATCATGTAATGACCAATTTATGGAAGGCTTAACTCTAATTACCGGCTGGTTTGCCGAGAACGAATCGGTTTTATCCGGCCTCGTCGCCTTTGTGGCGCTTGTGGGCCTGCTACTGTCCCCTTTTGGTGGGAGCATCAAAGCACTGCTCTTTAAGGCCAAACAAAAACCTGAACCGAGCCTCCTGACAGAATCTAAAATCAGAGCTGCTGGCAAACCCACTATTTACCTTGCGCCTTTCACCGGTAGTTCGGAGGAAGCTAAAAACTTCGCCGAGGAATTAAGCGAAGAAGTTCGGCGCACGATAGCTAATCTTACCGGCAGTATTCTAGTCACCGAACTTACGCTAGCTGAATATGCCGCCAACGTAACCGTGTTGCTCACTGACTCGCGCTGTAGAGCAACCTTGCGCTTGCAGGACTGCCACAGCAACGAAGATTTTTGGTCCGGGCGTTTCGAAGCAGATCTCGATGATCGACTAGAAGCCATCGATCAGCTTAGTGCAAAACTTTCCACCTCCATAAGGTACGAGGTCGCAAGGCGTTTTATTCTTCGAGACGACAATAGTTTTGAAGTAAAGCTGTCGCGAATGGGTTTTGCCATGGTTAGCTCCGACCCTGCGGCCTGGGACAAAGGCCTTGTAACGGCCAGTGAATTACTCGCGGAGCAACCCGAAGACTCTATGTTTTACGCTATTTATAGTGGTTTACTACTCCGGGAGTTGGTTCTCGGTTATGAGCCAGTACCGAAACATAATCTGGAAAAAGCGCAAGATGCGTTGCAAAAAGCCCGGACATTAAATGACCGGAGCGACTTCGCCCACGCCATGATGGGGCGTTACCTGCTGTACTGTCAGCGCGATTATCAAGGTGCGAAACGCAGCTATATGCGCAGCCTGGAGATTAATCCGCTATATCATTTTGCGCTGAGCGGCCTCGGCTATATTGAGATATTTAGTGGAGATGCCAGCAAGGGAATCGAATTAACAGAAAAAGCGAGCACCGCAGAGGTCAATAAAAAAAGTAGTCAATTGGTTCAGGCTGTTGCAGTGGGTGAATTAAGACTGGGCAACTTTGACACCGCAATCGAATGGATTCAACAGGAATCAAATCCGGAAGACAATTACACGGGAACACTGGTCGTACTGGCTGCGGCCGCAGGACTGGCAGGCAATAAAAAAGTGGCCGAGGACGCCGTCGCTTCGTTAAAAGAAAAGCACCCTGAAATAAGTATCGCTGGTTTGCGCCGCTGGCCCTATAAAGACGACGCTGACTGGGAATTATTTGTTAATGGTCTTATTAAAGCGGGATTAAATTAAAGACCACAGTTGATTAATAAATCCCTGCCATAGGTTTTATTCGTAACGCAGCACCTGCCCCGGCATCACCGCCGAGGCCTTCCAGGCGGGATATAGAGCAGCTAGCAGGTTAAGTCCCAGCGCCACGACCGCGACAAGTATTACATCTAAACTGCGTAAATCCGCCGGGATATAGTCGATGGGATAGACTTCCAGGTTCAACAACTGAACACCGGTCCAGCTTTGTAATAGCGTCATAAGGTTTTCAATACCCAGGGAGCCCAACACGCCAAACACGCATCCAAGCGCCACGCCAAACACGCCAATCAAACTGCCCTGTACCAAAAAAATCTGTAAAATTTCAAAGCGGCTTGCGCCCTGAGTTTTAAGAATCGCGATAGCCGGGCGTTTTTCTACCACTGTCATTACCAACATCGCAATCACGTTAAACACCGCCACGGCAATCACCGCAAACACCAACAAGCCCACTAACTTGCGCGACATTTGTATAGCCTGATACAAATTGCCGTGGGATTGCATCCAGTCCACAAAACCAAAACCGGGTGGCAATAAACTCAGTAACTCATAGCCCGTATTGCGAGCATTAAAAACGTCGCTCACTTTAAGTTGTAAACCCTGGGCTAGCACCGGGCTATTACCTCCCGGGTCACCTGCCTGAGACAAACCGGCAATATCCGCCGCTGTCGCTAAAGTGGTAATCACTAAGGTCTTATCAATAGTGGTATGGGTGCTGAATATTCCGGCTACGGTGAACACGCGCATTGCAGGTAGCCTGCTAGTTTGACCGCCACTCGCGCCGGCCCGAGGCGCCAATAACACCAGTTGTGCGCCCTCTTCGACCTGAAGTTCTGCGGCAATTTTTTCAGAGATCAGTAAACGGTCGCTGGTTTTAGCTGGAGGCGGAGTTAAGGTCGAAGTTGACGCTGAAACCGTCGCAGTATTCAAATCTCCAAGCTGCTGGTAAGGGCCTGTCGCTGTTTCATCGACGCCAAGTAATTCCACGCCGGTCACTCGGCCGTGATAATTCAGCATACCGGCGACGCGCACGAAAGGTTCTACCGTAAGCACCTCGGGCCGTCGCAATAAATCACCGCGCAGCTCGCGCCAGTTTTCGATGCCGCCTTCACCGTACAACTGGATATGCGGCACCAAGCCCAAAATACGAGTGCGCATTTCTCGATCAAAGCCGTTCATCACCGACATCACCACGATCATTAGCGCGACACCCAGCACTAAACCGGCCATAGCCAACAGCGACACAAACGACACCAGTCGATTGCCACTTCCGGCACGGAAAAACCGCCAGCCAATCAATAAGGGATACATGCGACTCAAGAACTCGCCCGACTTACTGCATCATTTTCCGGTGTGGTATTTTCCAGTACACCATTGTCCAAAGTTACGACTCGATCCATACGCGCCGCCACTCGCTCGTCATGGGAGACGATGACAAAACTGATCTGCAAACGTTGATTTAAATCCAGCAGTAATTCGAGTACTTGATCTGCCGTGCGGCGATCGAGATTGCCGGTTGGCTCATCCATTAATACGCAGTCAGGGTGATTGGCCAGTGCCCGGGCAATTGCGACGCGCTGACGCTCGCCACCAGAAAGCGCCGAGGGTCGATGCTTAAGCCTATGCTCCAAACCCACGGCCACCAATAATTCCCGTGCACGTTCTTGTATTTCACGTTTCGGTTTGCCGGCAATAAGCAGCGGCATTGCGGCATTTTCCAGGGCGCTAAATTCACCGAGCAGGTGATGGAATTGATAAACAAAACCCAGGTGTTGATTGCGAACCTGCGCGCGTTGGGATTCCGACAGCGTTGCCAAATCCCGTCCCAGAATTTCAATACTGCCCTGATCCGGGCGATCCAGGCCGCCCAATAAATTTAGCAGGGTCGATTTACCGGAACCCGACGCCCCGACCACACCGAGTAACTCTCCCCTAGTGACCTTTAATTCCAGGCCATCAAGCACCACCACCTCTTCAGGCCCTTGCTGATAGGATTTGCGCACTGACCTGGCGGCCAGCGTTACATTATTGTTTTCAGCACTCTGTTGTTCAGACATTCGATGTTCCGATCGTTGGTAACTCATGTAGAACCCCATCAGTGTTCACTTTGCAGGGCCTCCGCAGGATTAACTCGGCTCGCCTGCCATGCGGGATAACTGGTCGCTACAAGAGTTAATAGCAGCGAAATACTCACCACCCAGGTGACGTCCTGCCATTGCAAACGAGATGGTAATTGAGAGATAAAAAATAAACTCGGATCAAATACATTAAAGTTAAATAGCGTTTCCAGCCCCGCCACTACCGCACCAATATTGATCGCCAGAAAACAGCCCAGGACCACACCAAGAGCGATACCGGCCAGCCCTAACACGCAACCCTGCACTCGAAAAATTCTGGCTATGGTCACCGGACTCGCGCCGTAACTGCGTAGCACCGCAATATCGCTGCGTTTTTCGTTCACCATCAACACCAGCGCGGCAATAATATTAAATGCCGCCACGCCAATAATCACAGACAACAATATGCCGACCATGGTTTTTTCCAGTCTTAGGGCATTAAACAAATCGCTGGCATCTTGCTGCCAGGTTGATAGGACAAACTCCTTATCCAACTTCGAGCGTATGTCTCCAATACCCGACAAAGTATAAGGATCGTCAAACCAGAGCCGCAGGCCGTCCACGTAAGTACCGGTGCGAAATAAGGTTTGCGCGTCGGGTAAATGCATAAACGCGACGTGGCTATCAACCTGCCCACCAACCTGAAACACGCCAACCACGGTCATGCGTTTCACTCTGGGGAAAGCCCCAGCGGGCGTAATATTGAGTTCGGGTAAGGTAATTAATACTTTGTCGCCGGGGACCACACCGAGATTGCGAGCGAGCATCTGGCCCAACACCACCCCGAAGCGCCGATGTCCCAGGGTATCCAAATCACCCGCGATCAAATGAGCATCCAGCATGGTGTGGGCATCTTCCAGCTCTACGCCCTGCAAACTAAGGGGCTGATAGCGGCCATCGAAAGCCACTAATCCCTGGCCATCGACAAAAGGTGAAGCGTAGGGTGAATTAAAAGTTGAGCCGGCAGGTGATTGAGATGTTAATTGGTCGCGAAGTAGTTGCCAGTGCTGTAGGCCCTCAGGCCGAGTAATCGTGGCGTGGGGCAATATATCGAGCATGCGATCTTTGATTTCCCGATCGAAACCGTTCATCACCGACAGCACCACAATTAACACCGTGACACCGAGGGCCATCGCACCGAGGGAAAACAGGGAGACAAAAGACAAAAACCCATCGCGCCGGTTACTAAACGCATAGCGCAAACCGACGAACAGGGGCAGATTAGATATCATAGGGGGATTAAATCGAATTCAGGCGTCGGCAACAAGCCCGCCGATTATAAACCTCGAACCACGGGAGGCCCTTATTGTTTTTCGAGGTACTCTTCCAGAAACTCCAGGCGATCATTACCCCAGAAGTATTCATCGCCAACGGCCATAATCGGTGCTCCGAACACACCGCTGGCGTGGGCATCGACGCAGGATTTACGGAACGCAGTTTGCCCCGCAGAGGACTCCACAAAAGCCATAAGTTTATCGGCATCCAGACCCGCTTCGACGGCAGCCGCCTTTAGTTCGCTATCGTCGGCGGGATCAATGCCCTGCCCCCAAATACGTGCGTACGCCGCGGTAACGAAGGCTTGAGCACAATCGTGCTCAGCAGCAAATAATGCTGCGGTATTCCACTTCCCGCAAGCGAAGCTTTTAGGAAAAGACAAAGGCACATCATAGCGCTCCGCCCAGCGATGCAAATCCGCGAGCATAATTTTAATTTTGGGAGGCACTTCGCGATTTGAGGGGCCGTAATTACCTGCGGCGATCTTTGCCATGGGGATATCAATGGGATGATAAACAATCTTCGCCCCGTGGCGCTCTGCTAGCGCCGGCAATTTAACATGGGCCAGGTAGCTAAATGGGCTAATAAAATCAAAGTAAAGATCGATCTGTTTCATTCTTCTCTCTATCCCGTCTCTGGACCCGGTTTCCGGTAACTATACCTTGCGCTCACCGCTCATGATGTTTCGATAAAATTCCCAAAAGCCAATAATGGTGCCTTCGGTGACTAAATGATCGGCATCTTCGGAACGACCGCCACCCATACCGATGTAGGAAACATTGTTTTGATCGCTTTGTATCCCATCTTGCACCAGCTCGACGGCTTCGCCATCCTCCATGGAAATTAAACCAGCTGGTCCAATCAAATTATTTTGTTTGATGCGAACGCCCTGCATTTCGGTATCATCGTCAACATAACCAAAGGATGTCCATACCAATTCAAATTCTTTTGGTCCATAGGTGACAATTTGCCGTACCGCCAAAGTGTTAGCTATTTGCTGCACAACTAAATTAGGGAATAAAGCCAAAATCACCAAGGTGACCTCATCTTCAAATTCCAATTTACCTTTTAGCAGAGAAGGGTCTTGCAAAGTAAATTCTGAGTTAAACGCCCGCTGATTTGCATAAGCTTCGGCATCAGCTTCTGCGGAGGAGGAACCAGCTTTTGCCGTCAGCATAGCATGACAACGATTGTCATCCATTTTACTAACACCCGTTTGCGTGGAGCGATACAGCCCAAACGTGGTGTGAAACATATGCAGTAAGCTGGCGTGGTAGGGATCGCGAGTATTTTCTGAATAGAGTTTCCAATTACCAAAAATGCGCTGGCGTTCATCACCGAGTATTTTTATAGGGCGATTAAATATTCGACGGATAGCTGCACTGGCCATCGGGCCAAGATAGGTTTCCAGATCGGCAACCGAGCTTGAGAACGAGGCAAATACCAAACCGTTGAATATCTCCACCCGCAGGCTTTGCAGGCTATGTTGCTTCATGTCGAAATCTTTGGGCATACCGCCATTGCCCTTAAGACCACGCCGAAATGGCACGCCAATTAAATCACCTTTCAAATTATAGGCCCAGGAGTGATACACGCACTCCAGATTGGGCACATTGCCACGCAGGGAACGACACACCTTTGCACCGCGATGAGCGCAGCGATTGACGACGACATTAACGCCGCCCTCCTCGTCGCGCATCACGATTACCGGAGTCTCTCCGATAAAGGTAGATTTAAAATCACCCACTTCAGGGATTTCTTGCTCAAGGCCAACAAAGGACCAGGTTTCGCCGCGAAAAATACGTTCTTGCTCGGCGGTATAGGCTTCCTGCTCGGTAAACAGAG
The DNA here is from genome assembly GCA_036961295.1 of Porticoccaceae bacterium. Lineage (GTDB taxonomy): Bacteria > Pseudomonadota > Gammaproteobacteria > Pseudomonadales > Porticoccaceae > JAGPUQ01. The sequence continues at coordinate 965,008 of JBALVX010000001.1, forward strand.
AATACGGCACAGCAAAGCCTTCGCCGGCTTGCGGCCAATCTTCTAAGGTTTGCGCGAGATTAAACTTGTCGGTATCTACTGTTGGTATTGTTTGCATGTTTCAGCCCCTTAAATTGGTGTAACTAGCAAGGTGGCAATTTGATTGGTGTCGAACACAGCAATCTTTTCTTTAAACTTTAATTCACCATCAACGCGCGTCAAGGTGTCGAGATAACGCCCCACGTTGTAGGTGCGGGAAGCACCGTCTAACAAAGTTTGGAACACCACATAATTGGTGTGCACGACAATATTATCGTCATCGACGGAATGAATTAATGGAATACTTAATACGTGCCGATAAAAATGTTCGGCAAAAATATTAGCATTGCGCAAGGACACAATGCGATCTACCAACATACCTTTACTGTCACAGCGAATCGCTGAAATCGGTAAACCTCGATCGTAATTTTCACGAGACTGCAGCATATAAAGACAATCGTCGGTGAAATACTCCGGCCAGTCTTCTAATCGGTCGGTATCGATACACTCGGCATAGGAAGCCAAAAACCGGCTTACCTCGGTTTGCAGAGCGGGATCAATAGTTACAGGCGGATTTGACATCGGCATTAATTACCTAAGCGTTTACGAGATAAATTTCGTTATTTTCAACAGTGACCGGGTAACTTTTGATCGCTATCTGACAGGGAAATGCCGTTGGCTCACCGGTTTTAATATTAAAAGCCCCGCCGTGGAAAGGACATTCAATTTCTTCGCCTTCCTGATAACCATCGGTCAGCATGGCATTGCCGTGAGTGCATAAGTTGTCGGTGGCGAAATAGTCACCTTCAAATTCGTAAACCGCAAGTGAAGGAAAACCCTCTACGTTTACATTCAAGGGCGCGCTATCGCTAACTTCATCTGTCTTACATAATAAAATTTTACTGCTCATTCTGATCTCTGTCTTCCTGCTAATCGTTAATAATATCGGCCGCCAATGCTATTAAACCTTGCCTATTAAACCTTGGCTATTAGCATTAGCGGCCATCTTCATTCAAGCTGATTTATAGCTCGATATCCATGCCGTAGCCTTTCGCCTCGGCACCGTGCCCAAAGATATCGCCTCGGTAATACTCGCTGTGCTTAAGGGTTTTTCGCGCTCCCCAGCCCATTTCCAACAACCATCCGGAAGGAGTCGCCGCATAAAATGTTACCGCCTGGTCGTTGGCGTGTTTACCTAACTGCAAAGCGACGTCGATTTCCTGTTTACGAATATCGTCGTGGATAAGCCCTACGTCATCAAGCTCGGTATATTCAATCATCAGATGATTAATGTGTTTTTCCATCGGTCCCAAACCAAAAGCTACAGAGTGCTGCCGCTCGTTACAGCTCATAAAAACAGGTTGCGCTATCATGCCATTGGGTAATGCCAGCTTATAGTCTACACCGCCAGTCATGCCTATTAATTTATAAAATGCTATTGCTTTTTCAACGTCCGGCTCGTTCAAAATCACATGCCCGATGCCCTGATCTTCCGTTAAAAACTTGCCGTACATGGGCCGCCCTGGATGAAAGGGCTTGCCCACATCGACTTGAGGTGAGTGAAAAATTTCAGTAGGCACGCCACCCGGAGAAAGTAATTTGAGCAATCCTAGTACATCTCGCTCTTCGGCTTCCTCATCCGTCCCCCAGGTAAAAGCAATATTTGCGCCGGTAAGCGTGTCGGCCATTGCTGCGAGAGCCTCAGGATCTGAAACGCGCCAGCCAATATAGGTAAGGTCATCTTTGCCATTGACGTCAACAGTAATCCGTCGAGACCACTGATCCATACGCAAATGAAAGCGGTTTTTCTCACCTTTATCGACCAGCTCCATCCCAACGGTCGCCGACGCGTACTTTTTCCAGGCTTCACCATCAGAAACCGAAAACCCCAAATATCCCAATTCAATAACACCCATAACCCTATCCTCTGATAAAAATTTAATAAATTGAACGAAGCCACTATTGGCTCATTTTTTTAACAACTGCCGCAAATCTGTATTCACATCGGCTAAAGCCACCTTATCGACCTGTATTTCACGTTCGAGCAAGCGCCGACCCGCACCCATATCTTTCGCTTGATTCACGGTTAACAGCCCGCGAACCAAATTATCCTGCACAAAAAAGGCGGAGAACTGTCGGCTGTTTTCATCCCCACGAATCACTACTTCAGCGTCAGAAATTACATCACCCAGGACTTGAATATTAATATCAAATTGATCCGTCCAAAACCACTGCGGCTTTAAATAAGGTTCAGGTTGCCCGGCAATGGCTCGCGCCGCGAAAATAGCTTGATCCTGGGCGTTTTGATAGGTTTCAGAACGACCGCGCCCACCAAAATACAAGGGCGAGTTAGCCACATCCCCCACCGCATAAACCGCCGAGTTAGAGGTTTGAGCAAATTCGTTTACTACGATGCCGTTATCTATCTCCAGTCCGGCCGCTTCCGCTAATTCGAGATTCGGGATCACGCCAATGCCGACAACTAAAGCATCTAAATCGACCTGCTCACCGTCGTTAAGAATCACACCACTGACCCGACCTTGCTCGCCAAGAATAGAACTAACGCTGCAACCGAGGCGAACATCAACGCCCTCTTCGCGATGCACCTGCGCCAACCAGGCACCAAAGCGTGGCCCAAGGGCACGTGCCATCGGTATTTCCAGCGGTTCGATAGTAATCACCTCGCAACCGCGCTTACGAGCGCTGGCGGCAACTTCGGCACCGATTACGCCCATGCCAATAAAGCCAATACGCGCTCCCGGTTTTAATTCTTCAGATAAGGCACGGGCATCGTCCAAAGTACGCAAATAATGTATACCCTGAAGATCAGAGCCTTCTATATTTAAGCGACGGACACGAGCTCCGGTCGCCAAAATAACTTGCTCAAACGCGACCTCGGTGCCATCCGACAACTCGACTTTCTGCCCTGCGATATCCAGGCGCTCCGCCCGTACACCGAGGCGTAAATCAATGTTGTTCTCTGCGTAGTAGGCTGAGCCCAGAAGATAAAACTGTGCCGGTAAAGTGTCAGGCTCAGTTAATACCTCTTTCGACAGGGGTGGCCGCTCATAGGGCAGCTCGGTCTCGTCCCCTATCAAGGTAATAGCACCTTCGTACCCCGCCGTGCACAAAGCTTCTGCGGCACGACCGCCTGCCAGGTTCGCGCCGATAATAACTACACCCTTCGCGTCTGTCACAGCCATATTAAAGCCCTGCTTCCCAGGATGGGGTTTTACCGGAGCTTAATTCCTTGTGCAATGCCGCCCACATTTCACCGGAGGCCCGCGCACCCACTAAATAGTTTTCCGGGCACAGGTGATAAGGCGGTCTAACCGGACCAGCGTTCATCCAGCCCCCCGCATTCATCCGCTCTTTCTCCAGGGCGATGTTATACATCGAAAATTCCTGAAAACTACCATTGGGGAATAAAGGCGCAGCAGTGGGTGCAAGCTGACTCTGAAAGGCTTTAGCCTTGCTCCAGTCGCCCTTGGCTCGCGCCTCGGCAATCACGTCCCGCAGATACACCGAAACACTGGGGCCACATACGGCGCCACTGCTCCAAAATGCATCGATGGAGTCGTCCATACGCGCCGCAGCGTAATACTCAAAATCCAAAGGCAGTAACTTAATGCGGCCCTGTATCGCCGACTGATCGCGCATCAAGGGACCTACACCTATATATTTCGCGGTAACCACCTGAGGGATTTCCGCCACTGCGGCCCAGAAAGGTCGCGGGAAATCAAACTTAAAGGCTTCCGGGTTCGCGTAAATCGCGTAGTTCATATCCGGAGCGCCATCGGTAACATCCTTATAGAACTGCACCGCAGTCTCGACGCTGGGCGCGCACCACATGGGAATACCCAACATGGTGCCATCGGCGCCGATATCCTGAGCTTTCAGGGTTAAGTCGATAGTATCGCGGGTATTTAAGGTAGTGGTACCGACGAAAACCGGCACGCGCCCACGAGCCGCATCAACCAGGGCACCCATATAAGCGATTTTTTCATCGTAGGTTAAAGTCGCTGCTTCGCCCAGAGTACCCATGCTGAGAATACCGTTGATACCGCCGTCGATAAGGCCTTCAACCACGCGCGCTGCCTCGTCGAGATCAACGGTGTTGCGCTCACGCCAATCTGAAGCGTTGGGTGTAGCCGGTGTTGGTAGAATAGCCCATGCGCCTTTGATGTCGCTCGGGGTTAATCGGTCTGGTTTTCTCATTACTTATCTTCCTGTTAATTACTTCTGTTGCGATTGATACTGCTACATTGAGCTTATCTATTACATTGGGTCTATCTACTATTCGGTCTATCGAAGACATTTACCGATCGACCGAAGCGTTACACAGATTGTAATGCGTTGCACTAGATGCGGCAAATCTGATTTAGGAAACCCGAGTGTATTGACCTACTTGCCTGGGTTAACGAGCTCTGCGGTATAACCAATATCGCGACTAGCCTGAGCGCTAACTTTCAATAGTTGTTTGGTTGCAGGGGATTTCCCATCAAAACGATCCGCACCGCGGTCAATCAAGCCAAGCACCGCCTCAGCCTCGCCGTCTTTATTAAGAATCGGCGCACTAATTGCCGATAATCCAGGAATGACTACACCTGATCCTACCGCATATCCTGCTAATCTGACACGCTGACGTAGAGCATTGAGGTCGCCCGCCTTAGTCTTCGACAGTTCTGTGCCAGGCAACAATTTTAATTCTTTACTGACCAGATCCTCGGTCAGTGATTCCTGTAAAAAAGACATGAATACCTGGCCCGCCGTAGACGATAGCACCGATAAGACCGAACCCAGGCCAAAAGACGTTGCCAGCGGTGGCCGACCGTGAGTCCAGCGAATAATGGTCGGCCCGTTGCTTCCCCAGATGGTCACCAGACCAGTGAGCCCGGTCTCCTTCACCAGGGTATCAATGGCATTTCTCGCCACTAAGCTGACATCCAGTTGTGCATAGGCCGCCAAACCCAACCTTAAGGCTTGCGGCCCAAGACCGTAATAGCCCGACATGGCCGCTGGTATAACCAGGCCCGTATTCACATAGGCAGCCAGATATCGATGCGCCTGACTGCGCGACAACCCGGACATTTCCGCCACATCTCGTAACGGCATAGGACCATTGTTTGCAATCAGTGCATCTAACACACGCACACCAATTTCGACCGAACGAATGCTCTTACTACCATTACTATTTGGTTTTTCGGCAGTTTTGTCTGCTAACTTATTATCCACACGGACTTCCTTACCAGTGATGTCTGTCATTAAAATATGATCAAGACAACATATGACCAAAACAATAAAGGACTCGTCCAAGTTATCAGACAAGCCCTACAGTAAACGTTTCGTTGTTAACTCAATTAAAATCGACTACTAGAGATAAACGTTAAGATTTTTACTTAACAAAATATTTTGCTTAAGAATAATTAAGCGTTTTACCAACTGAAAGCCATTGCTGGTAGCACGCCAAATATCTTCTCGGTTACCAAGCAAGGTATCTTGATCGCGCTCATTGCGATTCCGATAAGCTAAATAGTTGGAATACACTTTGTGCTCGTTTGAATTATCCGTTAACTCAACTTCAATATTAGTAATCAGGTGGGTATAACGAGTTGCCGGATCTTCCGACCAGGCCGTACCTGTTTCCAGTCGCGCCAAGCGCTTTTTTAAATCCGCAAGCCCATCGTTGTAATAAGCCATGCGCGTCAGGTCGTGAACCTGATCAGTTTTATCGCGCCGATAGCGAGTTTGGATACCGGGCATATAGTAGTGCACATCATCCGCCAGCATCTCAACCCACTCGTCATAGCGCTCGCTATCGAGAAACCGAGCTTCTTTATATAAAGTTTGTTCGAGTGCTGAAATAAGTTCCAACGATGGCATCGCCGGGGTGTTTATTGCTTCATTTTTTGACATATCGGCACTCCTACTCACAGCTTATCAAGGCCGGAAAAATTTAGGGTTTGACGCCCATTAAAACGGGATTCATAACGTGCAGGAACACCCTTAACCGTCTCGGCTTCCATCATATCGCGCCAGTGTTGATAAAAATTACGTTGATTGGCGTCATTGTATTGTCCTTGATAGACAATGCCTGGCAATATCGGGTGATTTTCAATTCTTCGATCAATACCACAACGGTAGTGCAAGCGCTCGTGGCGAGTCACTACGCCACGGTTAACACTGGTGCAGTTTTCCCAATTCTCACCATCATCCATTTCAAACGCACCACCGGGACCAAAGGTTTGCATAACGCCTTTGGTGATCTCTTCTTTAATGTCGTCGGGCATATTTTTATTGACGATCACCCAGGTTTGAAGCGCAAATTTCCACGGCCCTTTCGGATGCCATTGACGGAAAGTTGAAACGCCGGGAAGAAAAGACACATTGGGGAAAATCGAAGCGGAAGCCACAGAACCAAAAATTTGCGAACGCATTTTGCCCAAACGCTCCGCCATTTTTGGACGAATGTCGTTGTAATATTCCATCACCTTGGGGCGACCCAGAAGAAAAATGTCACCCACACCTTCCAGACCAAATTCCCAACCATGGCCGTTAACGCTGGCATGATAAGAGTTTTCCATATCGACCGGCGGAAACGGCTGACCATCGTTCATCGCGCGGGTTCCAGAATCATGGGTCCAGCCAGCGTGATAGGCATCACCAATAAAGTTTTCTACTCCGAACTTCCAGTTCGCACCAATCTCAGAGCTGATACAACCGCCAATAAATTCGGTGCCGCCCTCTTCGTTGTCGAGCAGCATGTCGAGATACCAGCGAAAATCGCCGAGCCAGGCTTCCAGCGTCGGAGCTTCTTCATCAAAGGTCGCAAATATTAGACCTTTATAGCTATCGACGTTAGCCACTTGCTTAAGTCCGTTTTTAGACTTATCAATATCACCTGGGTCATAGCAATATTCTTCGTGCATGCCCTGCAACTCGCCGGCACCATCAAAGGCCCAGCCATGATAATTACAAACAAAACGGCGGGTATTACCGGCATCGGCAAAACACACGCGGTTGCCCCGGTGAGGACATGAGTTAAGAAAAACCTTAACGGAATTATCTTTTTGGCGACAGACAATAACGCCATCTTCACCCATATAAGTGGTAACAAAATCACCCGGGTTGGGTATCTGGCTCTCGTGGGCAACAAACAGCCACGAGCGCGCAAAAATTTGATACAGCTCTTGCTCGTAAATATGCTCGTCACTGAAAATACGGCGATCGACCCAGCCTTCATTCAGGTCCATATATTCGCCGTAACTTGGCTTGCCAGTAAATCTATCGATACCCATTATTCACCCCGTTTTCATCTAATTATTAATTTCCGAGCTATTAATTTCCGAGCCTCTACTTTATGAGCCCTTAACCGTAACGCCCGTCTTACTACCCCGGGCACACGAAATAGCGACCGTATTCGTTCGCGAAATTATGCACTTTATTGCATATAATGCAATACCTTCCGTGTATACGCCCTGCTAAATTTCCACGCACTCGCAAGTTAAATGAAAGAAACTGGGGCTGCTGATACATTTGCGCGACCCTGGCTTATCAAAGTTGCATAAGCTTTTTGAAAGCTCCCTTTTTGAGGTAAGGTATCGCTATAAATAAGCCACAAGATAATAAATAGACCGTAAGATCCAGGAGTCGATAACCATGAGCAAGCAAACCAACAACAAAAACGATGTCCGCCCCTTTACCGGCAAAGAGTACCTGGAGAGCCTGGGCGACGACCGTGAGGTCTGGATCTACGGTGAAAAAGTCAAAACCGTCACTGAGCACCCCGCGTTTAGAAACCCGGCGCGAATGCTGGCGCGCTTATACGACAGCATGCACGACCCGGACAAGCGGGACAGTATTATCGTCCCCACCGATACGGGTAACGGTGGCTTTACCCACGCTTTCTTCAAAACCTCCAACAACAGTGAGGAATTAATTCAGGCCCGAGATGCGATTGCCACCTGGGCGCGCATGACCTACGGCTGGATGGGCCGCTCCCCCGACTACAAAGCCAGCTTTATGGTGACCCTGGGCTTTAACCCGGAGTACTACGCACCCTACCAGGACAATGCCGCGCGCTGGTATAAAAACGCCCAGGAACGCTGCTACTTTATTAACCACGCCATTGTTAACCCGCCGATTGATCGCGCTAGCCCCCCGGAAACTGTGAAAGATGTCTTTGTCCACTGCCACAAGGAAACTGATGCCGGCATTCGAGTATCGGGCGCCAAGGTCGTGGCCACGGGTTCGGCTTTAACCCACTACAACTTCCTCGGCCAATATGGCCCAACGCCCATGGGGGATGGCAAGTTTGCGATATCGGCTTTAGTGGACATGCGCGCTCCGGGAGTTAAGTTGATCTGCCGTCCGTCTTACGCCTATCAGGCGGAAGTGATGGGCAGCCCTTTTGACTATCCACTATCGAGCCGCCTCGATGAGAACGACGCAATTTTAGTGCTCGACGATGTGTTTATCCCCTGGGAAGACGTGCTGGTGTACAACGATTGCGAGAAAGCGGCTAGCTTCCTACCCGCATCCGGCTGGGCCAACCGTTTTGCCTTCCACGGTTGTACCCGACTGGCGGTCAAATTCGACTTTATCGTTGGCCTGCTAATGAAGGCTGTGGAAATGACCGGTAGTAAGGATTTTCGCGGCGTGCAAGTTGCGGTTGGCGAAGCTGTGTCCTGGCGGCATGTGTTCTGGGCGCTGTCCGACGCCATGTGCCACAACCCGGATGTGGGCCCCAGTGGCGCAGCCCAGCCCAATCTTGGTGCAGCAATGGCCTACCGGGTACTCGGCACCACCGCCTATCCACGGGTTAAAGAGTTAATTGAAAATGTGGTGGCCAGCGGCCTGATTTATCTCAACTCCCATTCCGTCGACTTTAAAGTGCCGGAATTGCGCGGCTACATCGACAAGTATATTCGCGGCTCCTACGGTCACGATGCCGAAAGCCGGGTTAAGGTTATGCGCCTGTTATGGGACAGCATCGGCACCGAATTTGGTGGTCGCCACGAGCTTTACGAGCGTAACTACGCGGGCAATCACGAAAACATTCGCATGGAAACCCTATTCGCGGCCCAGGCCACCGGGCTCGACAAGGATATGATGTCGCTAGCCGAAGCCTGTATGGATGAATACGACCTGGATGGCTGGACCGTACCGGACTTGATTAACCCTACCGATGTCAGTCTGTTTATGGGGAAAAAATAAGAGCTCGGCCAAACACTGACATCAGCCAATGACACACTGCCATCGAGGCATAGTAGTTATAATATGGAGTAATTTTATGTTGATCAATGCATTGCATGGTTTACAATAGAATTCAAAACGTCCCACCAACTGCTTAGACAGTAGCAACATCGCTAGACGTAAAGATCAGCCAGACGCATAGGAGAAACACTATGAATAGCATCATTAAAAGCGGGTTCGCTTCTTATCTCGACGAACGACCCGAAGAAGGCATCTACCGACTCGATCGTCGCGTGTTTACCGACCCGGATATCTTCGAGCTGGAAATGAAACTTATTTTCGAGAAGAGCTGGCTGTATCTGTGTCACGAAAGCCAAATTGCCAAACCTCACGACTTCATGACCACCTATATGGGTCGTCAGCCGGTCATTATTAATCGAGGTGAAGACGGTGAAGTGCGCGGCTTTATCAATGCCTGTGCCCATCGCGGTGCGCAGTTAGTTAACGTCAGCAAGGGTAACAAAAAAGTCTTCACCTGCCCCTTCCACGGATGGTGCTATAAATCCAATGGCAAACTGGTGGATTACGTCAACAAAGCAAACGTTGGCTATTCAGAGGCATTTAATCCAGAGGAACTAGGCCTAACCGAAATACCCAAAATTGCCAGTTATCGGGGCTTCGTATTCGGTTGTCTCGACGCCGAGGCTGGAGAACTCAACGAACATTTGGCCGAAGCCACCAAAATGATCGACATGCTGGCGGATCAATCGGAGCAGGGCCTGGAAATATTACCGGGCGTGCAAACCTATACCTTCGACGGTAACTGGAAGTTACAGGCTGAAAATGGCGTCGATGGATTTCACGTCGAGTCGATTCATGGCAACTACGTACAAACCATTCAGCGTCGCGCGAAAATCATGAAGGAAAAAGACGATGTCAAAGCCCCTGAAATTGGTGGTTTAGACGCACTGCCCGGCGGCTACTACGACCTGGGTAATGGCCACGTGATGCTGTGGAATGAATTCCCTAACGCCCAATCTCGCCCACTTTATGAAAAATCTGAAGAACTGACCGAAAAGTATGGCGAGTTGCGCTCTAAGTGGATGACCAGTTATTTACGCAATTTACTGATTTACCCCAACGTGTTTTTTATGGATCAAATGAGTACGCAGATTCGCGTGTTCCGCCCCATCTCTGTGGATAAAACCGAAGTCACTACCGTTTGTGTGGCTCCGATTGGAGAATCTGCCGAAGCGCGTCGCAAACGTATCCGTCAGTACGAAGATTTCTTCAATGCTAGTGGTATGGCAACACCGGACGATCTTGCCGCTTTTAGTATGAGTCAGGTGGGTTTTAACGGCGAAAATGCACGCTGGAGCGATATGTCTCGCGGGGCTACCAACGCCGTTAAGGGGCCGGAACGTTTCGCTAAAGAGCTCGGCATCAACCCAGTGAGCTCAGGCACTCAGCTCGAAGACGAAGGTTTGATGGTCGCCCAGCATCACCGCTGGCTCGAACTCATGGAACAAAAGTCTTAAATTAAAAACCTTAAATTAAAGTAGCAGGAACAGCGCGTATGTCTCAAGAATTACACCAGGCCGCCATCGATTTAATTATTAGCGAAGGCGTCTACCTCGACCAAAAGGAATGGGATCAATGGCTGAACCTTTACACCGAGGATGCCGAGTACTGGATTCCGGCCTGGGACGATGAGTACACCGTCACCGACGACCCCAACACCCAGCTTTCGCTGATTTACTATGGCGCTCGTTCGGGTCTCGAAGACCGCGTCTTCCGTTTGAAGACCGAACGCTCACTGGCATCTACACCACTGCCACGCACCACTCATATGACGACGAACTACCGTTTTGAGCCGCAAGCTAATGGTGATCTAAAAGTACTGTCCTCGTGGACCACCCACTCCTACAAACTCAAGGTCGCGAGTTACTTTTTTGGCCAGCAGGAACATCTCATTCGACAAACTGAAGACGGTTTGAAAATTGCCGCCCGAAAAATAATCGTGATGAACGATATGATCGCTAATGTTATGGATATTTATAGCGTTTAATTATTTATGGCTCTTTATTTATGAGCCTGCCTTAGTACCTCATACAAAAAACCGGGCTCGACCGCACCGCCCGGTTTTTTTATATCACCAAAAGTTAGCGTGACACTCGGGCCAGATGACGACTAGCTGTAAGGTTTGGCAATTGATATATTGGCTTTGATCAAAACACCCCAAACAAAGATACCTGTCAGCAAATCAAACAAATAAGGCAGCTAAATAAACTACTGCATTAAAGTAACTAAATTAAAGAAGCACGAGAAGAGAATCAGATGAATCGAGTGATATTTAAACTGAGTACATTCTGCTTATTGGGCTGCGCCCTGGCCTTTACCAGCGCCGTTAGCCACGCCGGTGGTGGCTACTTTGTGCTGGGCTACGGCACCTATGCCAATCAAATGGCGGGCACTTCCACCGCAGTTGGCTTCGATGGTTTTGCCGGCTCCTCCAATCCGGGGAAATTATTTGCCGCTGGCAATCGCAACGACATTGGTTTAAAGGCCTTTTCGCCCAATCGAACGATCAAACGCCGCGGGAGTAATAGTGTTTACGACATGGAGTCGACGAGCAGGAATAGCATCTTCTATCTCCCGGAAGCAGGACTGGCGCGCCGCATTAATGACAAATGGGCCTGGGGCCTTACCTTGTACGGCAATGGTGGATTAAATACCGAATACAACGATGACAACGGCGTCCCCAGCAGCAATGCCAACCCTGCTGTGTGCGGTAATCAGCCCGCAAACTTTGCTCTCGGCTGTGGGAAATTCGGTTTTGATTTATCCCAGATCATCGTCGCGCCATCGCTTGGCTGGCAAGTCACTCCTAAGCACAGCATCGGCGTCACCGCCCTGATCGCTTACCAACGTATGAAAATATATGGTTTTCAGGCCTTCCAAAATCTCTCTGTCTACCCCGACGCAGTCACTAACAACGGCTATGACAGCGCTTTCGGTTACGGTATGCGCATCGGCTGGTTTGGTAACATCACACCCTGGCTCGACCTTGGCGCCGCTTACTCGACGCGGGTCTATATGCAGGATTTTGACAAGTACAAAGGCCTGATTGCCGATAGCGGTGCTTTTGACATCCCTTCGAATTACACTATTGGTGCCGCTATTAAACCCGCAGCCGGATGGGTGATCGCGATCGATATTCATCGCGTCAACTGGGGAGACATTAAGGCTCTCGGCAATGGCAACCTGAATTCCTTAGTGCCCGGCGGCAGTCCGCTCGGCGCCAGAAATGGCAGCGGTTTTAACTGGAAAAGTCAAAATATGTATCGCCTCGGCATCGAGCACACCGTCAACGAGCAGCTTACCCTGCGCGGTGGCTATGCCTATGGTCGCCGTCCGAACGACGAGGAAGATATCAACTCGGTGACTTTTAATATGCTGGCTCCCAACCCAATCGAACACTATACGGTGGGCTTCAGCTGGGCTTTGGATCAACAATCCGACCTGCACTTCGCTTACCAGCGCTATGTAAAAGACAAATACCGTGGGCCATCTGCCACTGCAGCACTGGGTGTCGGCGGAGAAGAAACCGTCACGCCTTATGTCGATGTACTATTTTTTGGTTGGAGTAAAAAATTCTAAAGATTCTCACACTGCTCTCTTTAGCTTTATTGGCCGCGCTATGAAGAAAAAAATTATCGTCGCAATTACCGGGGCCACAGGGTCTATTTACGGTATTCGTCTGCTTGAGATTTTAAATACCCTCGACGATGTGGAAACCCACCTTATTTTATCGGCTACCGGGGCCTTAACCGCTCACGCGGAAACCGATTGGGATAAACAAGCTATTTTAAAATTGGCAGACGTAGTGCATAACCCGAAAGATTTAGGGGCAACCCTGTCGAGCGGATCGTTTATTACCCACGGCATGATCATCGCGCCCTGTTCAATGAAAACCATCGGCTCCATTGCCAGCGGCGTTACCGACAACCTGGTGGCGCGAGCGGCGGATGTCATATTAAAAGAGCGTCGCCGGCTGGTGGTGATTGCGCGGGAAACACCGCTTAATCTGGTACATCTCAGAAACATGACCACCCTGACGGAGATGGGTGCGATTATTGCGCCTCCCGTACCCTCGTACTACACTCGACCCCAAACCATTGACGACATCGTTAACCAGACGGTGGGTAGAATGTTAGATTTACTCGACGTCCCGGCGGATAATTTAATCCAGCGCTGGGCAGGTATTAAAGAAGCCAACCCAAACTAAAGGCTGAGGAACTCCTGATTAGCAGGGGAAAAAATTAAAAGGAAAGCCATCGCCATGCTAACAAGACGCACGTTTTTAAAAACCACACTCGGTGTCTCCACCGTAGTCGCTACCGCCGGAAGCGCCGGCGTCGCTGCTTTGCAAAGCACCCTGCTGGATACCAACTCGGTACCCGTATTGGTGTTTGCCGATGGCGGCTATGAGCAAACCCTGGCTTTTTCTGCAGCACTTTCTGCAACACTGCCCTCGACGCCTGATGTCAATCCAATAACAAACCCCGCACAAAACAAGGCGCGCCAAACACTCTCCCATATCGACAAGGACGTAGCGGCACAAATCCGCGAAGTAGACGATTTTTGTGGCAGCAACCCCGACGGTGCGCTGATCGGCCTAACCCGGGATTCAGATTTCTTTATCCTGGAACACACCGCGGCCCAACACGGCTTTAAGCTGCATTACAAAGGCGTTCACGATTTTCGTGGCGAGCTTATGCGCCACCAGGTCAGCGCTCCCGGAGCACTGGCTCCTGCGCTGGCAGACACCCTAAGCAAAGCGCAACACAGCTGGCCGCAACAACTTGCCGGAATCGCGCCGAGTATCGTCCAGGCACAAGGCGAACTGCTTGAAGCAGAAGCTCAGGCAACTCTAAACTACCAAAACGATGAACCGGGTTACCTGGTGTCGTGGCTATTAAAAACCGTTTAACTCTCAACAATAATTATCAACTAAACAATTAAAGAAACGCGAGATCATCGTTATGGACAAACCCCTACCCCAGGGTATTAGCGCACAAACCTTTGCCGCAGCGGTGAGTGAATTTAAAGATGCGGTCGGCGCGGAATATGTATTTACCGACGACAAGGCCCATCTGCGCAGCTATCGAGATGCCTATTCGACCTTAGACGACAGTAATTTCGCACCCTCTGCCGCAGTCGCCCCGAAAACCGTTGAACAGGTACAGGCGGTATTGGCCGTTGCAAGTACCCATAAAATTCCAGTGTGGACCATATCCACCGGTAAAAACTTTGCCTACGGCGGCCCCGCTCCGCGCAAAGCCGGATACGTGGTACTCGATCTAAAACGCATGAATCGCATTATCGAGGTCAACGAAAAACACGGCTACGCGGTAGTGGAGCCTGGCGTCAGTTATCAGGATCTCTACGATTATCTGCAAGCAAAAGGTAGCAAGCTGTGGATCGACTGTGCGGCTCCGGCCTGGGGCGGCATTGTCGGTAACACCTCTGATCACGGCGCTGGCTATACGCCCTACGGCGATCACCTGTTAATGCAGTGCGGCATGGAAGTGATTCTCGCCGACGGCACCGTAGTGGAAACCGGCATGGGCGGTGTGCCTAATAGCAAAACCAACAACCTGTATAAATACGGTATTGGCCCCTGGGTTGACGGCCTGTTTACCCAATCAAACTTTGGCGTGATTACCAAAATGGGTATTTGGCTGATGCACGAACCTCCCGGCTATATGCCTTTTATGGTGACCCTGCCCCGCGAAGAAGATCTCGAACTGATTACCGATATCATGCTGCCGCTAAAATTAAACATGGTCATTGCCAACGGGGCACTGACTGCGGATTTGTTGTGGGAAGCGTCCATGTCCACCACCAAGCGACAGTATTACACCGGCACCGGCCCGGTACCGGATAGTATCCGCAAGAAAATCGCCTCGGATTTAAAACTCGGCATGTGGAATTTCTATGCCGCCCTCTACGGCCCACCTCCGATCATGGCAAACAACTGGAAAATAATCGAAGCTGCGGTCATGCAAATTCCCGGCGCGCGCATCTATCTCGATGAAGAACGCAAAGGCGACACCGGCTGGGACTACCGCGTCAAACTAATGCGCGGCATCCCCAATATGACCGAGTTCAGCCTGCTCAACTGGGTTGGCGGCGGCGGTCATATAAACTTTTCACCGATCTCTGCGGCGGACGGCAAAGATTCCATGAGTCAGTTTCATATGATTCGCGAGCGCGCCCATGAATATAATTTTGATTACATCGGCGAATTTCTAATCGGCTGGCGCGATCAACACCATATTTTTATGTTGATGTTTGATCGCATGTCCGATGACGAAAAAGCCCGCGCCCACGAACTGTTTGGCGTGTTAATCGAAGACGCAGCAAAACTCGGCTACGGCGAGTACCGCACTCACCTGTCGTTTATGGATCAAATTGCCGACACCTATAATTACAACGACCGCGCACTGTGGCGTATGCACGAAACCCTCAAGGACAGCCTCGATCCCGTAGGTATTTTATCGCCAGGGAAAATGGGCATCTGGCCGGAGAGAATGAGGGATAAGCAGTCATGAAATCAATGATAAAACCATTAATGATCATGCCCTTAATCCTGGCGGGATTATTACTCGGTGCCTGCGAGCAAAAACCCGAATCCTCCGAGGCAATTCCAAACGCTGAGCTTGCGCTTGATACAAACGCCCTGGATGCAAATGCTCCTGACCTAAAGACAGGCCAGCAAATATACACTTTGTATTGTTCCGCTTGTCACAACCCCGGCGAGGGCCATGCTGGCACCATGAAACTAGCTTTATTAAAAGGCGAAGAGAATTCGGTAATCACCAAGCGCAGCGATCTCAATGCGGAATATATCCGTTTCGTGGTGCGCGACGGTTTACTGGAAATGGCTCCGTTTCGCCCCACCGATATTAACGACAGAGAACTGGATAGTTTGATTCAGTACGTCTTATCTAACAAGTAGCAACAGGAAACTCTATCATGACAACGACCTACGATCTCTGGATTAACGGCCAACATACCAAACCCGAAACCGGCAAGTACTTTGATGTGCTAAACCCACTGGACGACTCGCTGTATTGTAAAGCGGCAGAAGCCGGTGAGGCCGACATTAACAAAGCCGTAGCAGCCGCTCACGCCTGCTTTCAAAACTATGGTCAGAGCCTCGCCAAAGACCGTGAGGCGATGCTCTGCAAAGCCGCAGACCTGCTAGAGCGGGATCGCAATGAATTCGCCGACATCCTGGTTGATGAAATCGGATCGCCGATGAACAAGGCGCAGTTTGAAATCGAATACTCCATCACCTATTTTCGTGCCGCTGCAGGCGCAGCGCGCCGTGCGACCGGGCAAACCATGCCCTCAGATATACCGGGCCGCCTCAGCATGAGTGTACGTAAACCTCTAGGTGTAGTGGCCTGTATTACGCCGTTTAATGTGCCCTTAATTAAAGCCGCAAAACTGGTAGGCATGCCGCTGGCAACCGGTAATACCGTGGTGCTACTGTCTTCCGAAGAAGCACCAGCGCTGTCTTATCGCTTTGCCCAGTTAATTTCCGAAGCGGGTTTCCCCCCCGGGGCCTTAAACGTTGTCTCCGGTTTCGGCGTAAATGTGGGCGATTTCCTCACCAGCCACCCATTAGTTAAAGTGGTTGAATTCACCGGCTCCAGCCGCGTCGGCCAGCATATTAGCGAACTCTGCGGCAAGCAGATGAAACGCTGTATTCTCGAACTCGGTGGCAAAAACCCTCTGGTTATTCTTGCCGATGCCGATATGGATCTGGCGGTACAAGCTGCCACCATCAGCATGTTTTTGTACCAGGGGCAGGCCTGCATGGCCTCCAGCCGAATTATTGTCGAAGAATCCGTTTACGATGAATTCGTCCAAAAATACAGCGCTGTCGCCGGCCAATTGTCCATGGGCGACCTGCGTGATCCAAGCACTATTCTCGGACCAATCATTTCCCCACGGCAACGCGAGCGCGTGCGCTCCCATATCGAAAATGCCCGTGAATTAGGGGCCACCATTGTTACCGGTGGGGAATGGGAAGGTAATCGTTGCCAACCGACGATTCTGACCGGCGTTACCAAAGATATGACCCTGTGCTACGAAGAAACCTTTGGCCCGGTTACGGCGATCTACCCCGTTGCTAACATAGACGAGGCGCTGGCTATGGCCAACGACACTGTCTACGGTCTCAGTGCCGCCGTGTGTACCAGCAATATTAATAGCGCCTTAATGCTGGCACAAAATATCGATGCCGGTATGGTGCATGTTAACGCTCCAACTCTCCACGACGAGCCCGGCGTACCTTTTGGTGGCACCGGCGAAAGTGGTTTTGGCCGCGAAGGCGTCGAAGTGGATATCGATACTCTCACCGAATGGAAATGGATCACCATCCAATTACCCGGAGCTGATCATGGGCACTAATCAAACTGACGCTATTAAAAATGTCACCCTGTCTGACAATGCCTTAAAAGTTGCTCAGCGCATTCGCAGCTTGCGGGATTTTCTCGACTTTCTCGCCGAGCACGGCCAGTGCATTACCTGGCCCGAGGCGGTATTGCCGGAACCCGACATTCGCGATATCGCCGTCGCCGCCGGACGGGATGCGATGAATGGCCCCGCCCTGCTGTTTGACGACATCAAAGGTTATCCCGGCAAGCGCTTGGCTTTAGGTGTTCACGGCAGCTTTACCAACCTGGCGCTGCTGCTCGGTCATCCGAAAGGCACCACGATTAAAGAATTGTTCTACGATATTATTTCCCGCTGGGGTTCAGACAAACCCTTACTCGAACGTGTACCGGTGGATCAGGCACCGATCCACGAAAACCGTATTGACTCAAACTTTAATCTCTACGATCTGTTGCCGCTCTACCGCATTAACGAATACGACGGTGGTTTTTATATTGGTAAGGCCAACGTCGTCAGCCGCGACCCCCACGACCCGGATAATTTCGGTAAACAAAATGTGGGCATTTACCGAATCCAGCCCCAGGGTAAAGATATTTTCACCTTGCTGTCGGTGCCCGCCCACGATATGGGTCGGATGATTATGGCTGCGGAAAAAGACGATAAACCGCTAAAAATTGCGGTGATGCTCGGCAACCACCCGGCCATGGCTATGTTTGCCGCCACACCCATCGGTTACGACGAATCCGAATTCGCCTACGCCTCGCAAATGATGGGCAGTCCACTGCGACTTACCGATTCCGGTAACGGCATGGATATTCTCGCCGATTCGGAAATTGTGATCGAAGCCGAATTAATTCACGGCTCGCGGCAATACGAAGGCCCCTTTGGCGAATTCCCCGGTAGTTATAGCGGCGTGCGGATGGCTCCGCAATTTAAAGTGACCGGCATCTCCCATCGCGACAATCCGATTTTTGAAAACATTTACATCGGCAAAGGCTGGACCGAGCACGACACACTTATTGGTCTTAACACCTCCGCACCGATCTACGCCAAACTAAAAGAAGATTTCCCCGAAGTAGAAGCCGTTAACGCACTGTATCAACACGGCCTCACCGGAATTATTTCAGTTAAAAACCGCTTTTCTGGTTTTGCTAAATCCGTCGCCATGCGTGCCCTCGGTACCCCCCACGGGCTGATGTATTTGAAAAACCTGATTATGGTGGACGACGACGTCGATCCCTTCGATTTAAACCAGGTGATGTGGGCACTGTCCACTCGCACCCGCGCCGACGATATTATTGTGGTACCTAATATGCCGATGATTATTATTGACCCGGCTGCAGAAGTCCCCGGCAAGGGCCACCGATTAATTATCGATGCCACCAGTTTTATGCCGCCCGATAAAGTCGGTGCCGATGCCCAAATCGTCTCCCCACCCAGCGGGCCAAACATTGACGAGCTGGCGAAAGTCATTCAAGCATTACAACAGGAACAGCAAGGAGGCCAGTCATGAGTTCTTGTCCACGTTGTCAGTCTGAACAGTCTGCCTGCCGCGTCGAACACGAGGGGCGCGACGCGCAAGGTGAACTGGTTTGGACCGTGTATTACTGCACGGCCTGCTCCTTTACCTGGCGCGATAGCGAACCGGAAGAATCCATTGTGTACGCCAAACGCGATGCTTTTTCCCGCGTAGATTTAAGCAGACAGTATCCGGTGGTAATGCCGCCACCTAATCGGGATTAAGCGTTTTCCTTATAAACAATATCCCTTATAACAGCACAGCGTTTTTAATGCATAACAAGTGAAACCAGGGTCATTATGAACAACGACACCATCCTTACTGATATAAGCAAACTACTGGGTACGGTTCATGTTATCGCGGCGGATGCGCCAGAAGCTGCGCCCTATCGAGAAAAAATCGAACGTATACGCCGCCCCGTCAGTTACGACAAGGAAGCCCGGCAAATTATCGCAATCGCCACACCGAGCGGCATCGACGACCTGCAAAATATTTTAAAGTTAATCGCAGATAAGTCCGTCGCGATTTGGAATATGCCCAATGCCGGCGGTCTCGGTTCCACACCACCACCCGAGTCCGGCGATATTATTATGCTCGATTTAAAGCGCATGAACGGCATCCTGGAAGTGAACACCACCGCCGCTTACGCCCTGGTGGAACCCGGCGTCACCTACCAACAAATGCAAGACCACCTACGCGACAACAATATTCCGTTCTGGGTGGATATCGATAAAAATAGTAGTCACTCCATTGCCGACAGTATCAGCGCGCGAGAATTTGGTTACACGCCCTATGGCGACCACCTGCTAATGCAATGCGGTATGGAAGTCATGTTAGCCAATGGCAGCGTGGTGAGAACCGGCATGGGCGCCATGCCAAAAAGTAACACCTGGCAATTATTTAAATACGGTTATGGCCCCTATGTGGATGGCCTTTTTACCCAATCCAATCTCGGCATTATTACCAAAATCGGCTTGTGGTTAATGCCCGCTCCGCCCATGTACAAACCCTTTACCGTGCAGCTTGCCGACGAACAGGCGATGGCCGCAGCGGTCGATGCGCTGCACACCTTTAAAGTGAATATGTTGATTCCCAATACCGTCGTTGTCAGCAATGCGACACAGGATGCGGTGTTGTTTGCTGGTGAATCGACAAACACAGAATCCAGTAATAACGAACTTGCCACTAAATATAATATCGGCGCGTGGAATCTCTACGGCGCGGTGTACGGTATACCCGGCAATGTCGATATTATCTGGGGTGCCCTTGAAGGCGCATTAAGCGGGATCCCCGGAGCAACACTTAAAGTGAGCGAAGACCTGGACGAAAACCTAATCTGGCAAAACCGAGAACAAGCCATGCGTGGGCTAGTCACGCCACAGGAAAACAAATCCAGCTCAGATCACGGCTACATACGTTTTGCGCTCGGTGCTGTAATCGAAGGCAGCGACGCCACCACCATTAACGACGCTATACAGAGCATCGCCAGTAAACACAGCACCACCGCTTTTACCGAATTCGCCCTCACCTGGCGCACCATGATGGCTCGTATTAGCCTGCCCTACCAACACGACGATGCCGAGAGCTTAGAGCAAGCAAGAAACTGCGCGCGAGCCATGCTCGCTGAATTAGCCGAGCAAGGTTATGGTGCAACCCATGCCGATTCGGATATTTTACTGGATGCTACAGAGTCGTTTACTCACGCCGGAATTAATGATTTACAACAACGAATAAAAACCGCCTTAGACCCCAGCGCGGTTTTTGGTTAATAGTAAGCAGAGGTATTGTGTGTCGCTTATTTCGGGGCAGGTTCAACACTTAACGTTGGGATAACCGGCCCGTTACAGTGCTCTTTGGAGATATGAAAATACCTGCACATCGGAAAAGCGCACTGTAACGAGTCAGGTTCATCCCCTGGTTAGGTGGATAGCCATGCTCCTGATCCGTATTAAGTCTACGCGAAATCCAAATTTTTGAATCATAGCTTTCAGTCATGCGCTTGATACAGATTATTTGCTTTTAGCTGATAATATTGAATCAACGAATTCGACAAATTTGGGCTCCAACAATGGTCTCGTCATAGGGCTTGTTTCCCAAGTCTTCTGCATCCCTCGTGTATCAAGCAGTCCATCAATTACGTGCTCGAGCTCCCGAAGATCCTCCTCGTGAGTCGTCGACGAATATTGTCCCCAGTACATCCAGAAGTAATAGGTATTTGCCCAGTCAATTGCTAACGCTCGCTCTGCGGAAACGCCCTCCGCTTCCCCTAAGTCTTCGTAGTATTTATCTAATCCCCAGTTCTTTATCTGATCGTGTGCAACTTGGGGATTGGCGATCATCGATAACGCCATTTCACGGACACCCCTAGCGCGTTCCAGTCGATTTAGATCCGCAGTTGTGTTTTTCGCGTGTCGCACTTGAATCGCGACGTAACCGAGTGTCAGGACAACGGCAACCGCGCCCAGTATCTCTCCGATTGCCCCTGCTGCGTCCCAGTTCATAAGTCTACTCAATCCACCTAACTATTAGTTAACTGCACATGCTGTATATGTACCTGATTCGGGATACTTTGCTGCTTGTGCAGTATATGCACCCAATTTCGGATATTTTACAGCATCTGCCGTATATCATTCCTTAACCCCAATTTATCTATCGTCCTAATATATTGATATTAAGATAGAAATCAACTGCTTTTATTATTGGCCTAGTTTAATAGCGATTAGGTCGCCACAAAATAACGCCGTTATTGTCATTAATAAAAGAACACATGCACGCCCATACTTTGACGATCAGCTTTATATCGGTTCTTGTCGCCCAGTAAAAACATCCGGTACACTGCGGTCGATTCACCTGGACTAATCATCCGAACGCCCTTATAAAATTTCAAATTTTGGACAGGCTTATTGATGCTCCCGCTTCGCCCACAGGTTAATCGCTATGGCCTTTTAGGCCCTACAAGCCTATTGATGTGTCGCTTGATGGTGTGCTTCTTGATGATGGGTCTCTTAATGATGAGCTTAGGAACATCCGCCCTGGCCGGCGGTGGTGGCGTCGTTATTAACGAAGATGCCTGCATTATTCCGATTGATTTCTACACGGCACACCTTACCGCGTATCAACCTGACTCAAACGATAACGAGGAGTTCTGTCGGGATATCCCGGGCACCGGCGATACTATTTTCGTGCTCAATTATTTACACAGCAGCCTGAAGCAGGTGCCGGTGGATTTTCGAATCGTCAAAGATGTCACGGGCCTGGGGCGATTCGTGCGCTGGGAAGATCTGCAGCGACTCGACAATATCGAAAGTGACACGGTGTTTTACCAGCCTCCCAGTATCGAGGCAGATGGTTCGTACCAGGCGCGCTACGATTTTGCGGCAACGGGCAATTACATTGGCATCGTGACGGCCGGGCACCCGAGTAACGGTAATACTTATCGTGGGGTTTTTCCCTTTAGTGTGGGGGCGAGCAATTATCCGCTTTGGTTGCTGTACGTACTATTGGCGGGTTTAGCGCTGTGCCTGGCGCGTTATGTGGTCGTGACCCGGTTAAAACGCACGTCCAAAACTCTCTGATTACTCCGCTATCGAGGCGGAACATCTGCGCAAATCCCCTGCCCTGATACAGAAACTATTCGACATTTTCGGACGCTAAGTTGACTTGCCTGAGGCACTTGACATGTGCTTTACTTGGCTTAGGTGTTTGTGCTGACACCGATTACTGACAGCCCTTTAAGAATAACCGGGCTTGAAGGTAATAACTTATTTTTATAAAACATAGCATTAGGTCTCAGTTGTACCGGCGCAGGATGCCCCGGAGATTTTGAGAAAGAAGTGGGAATCAACCAGAGGTTTTAAGTAATTACCTGATATAAGAAAAGATTCAGCTGTGAGTTAGAGGGAGTTATAACGTGGCATTAGCGATCGCACTGGTATTGTTGGTTGTAGGTTCAGTACTGTTCCACTTCTTGAGTCCGTGGTGGCTAACCCCTATCGCCTCAAACTGGACTATGATTGACGATACGATAGCTATTACCTTCTGGGTTACCGGGTTTGTTTTCGTCACTGTTAATTTCTTCATGGCCTATGTGATAGTTCGCTATCGACATCGCGAGGACAGAACTGCCTCCTACGAACCCGAAAATAAAAAATTAGAATGGTGGCTGATTGGCCTAACCACTGTGGGCGTTGCAGCGATGCTGGCTCCCGGGTTGTTTGTCTGGGCAAAAATTGTCGATGTTCCCGAAGATGCCGCAGTTGTCGAAGTCATCGGTCAGCAATGGCACTGGAGTTACCGTTTCCCCGGCGATGATGGTGTACTGGGAACCGTTCACTCGCGCCTGGTCAGCGACGATAATCCCTTCGGTATGAATCCCGACGATCCCGCCGGACAGGACGACGTACTGATCGCCAGTAACGAGTTGCATCTGCCCCTCGATCAGCCGGTCAAGCTGGCTTTACGCTCTAAAGACGTTCTACATAATTTTTCCGTTGCACAATTCAGAGTCAAGATGGATCTGGTGCCAGGCATGGTGCCCTATATCTGGTTAACGCCAACCCGCACGGGCCGCTTCGATATTCTCTGTGAAGAACTCTGCGGCATTGCCCACTACACCATGCGCGGTCATGTTGTGGTTGAGCCACAGGAGACCTTTGATACCTGGTTACACAGCTACCCAACCTATGCAGAGACCTTAGTCAGCGTGCCTGGCAATGCGGCAGCGGGTGAAGCGGCATACGCGGTTTGCGCGACTTGTCACGGTGCTCAGGGACAAGGTAATGCCGCACTCAACGCGCCTAAATTAAGCGGCCTGGACGACTGGTACATGGCCCGGCAACTCAAGTACTTTAAAACCGGTGTTCGAGGCGCCCACGAGGACGATACCTACGGTCGGCAAATGGCTCCCATGGCTATGACCCTGGCGAACGACGCGGCCATCAATAATGTCGTCGCCTACATCGCCACCCTCCCTGATAAACCCGCAGCAAAAACCATCGACCAACAGGTTTCCCAGAACGGGGAGCGCTTGTATCGCTCTTGTGGCGCTTGCCACGGCGCTAATGGTCAGGGTATTCAGGCGATGAATGCGCCGCGTTTAGCGGGCATGGACGACTGGTATTTAGCAACGCAACTAACCAACTTTAAAGAAGGTATTCGCGGCGCTCATGCCAAGGATTTGTACGGCCCACAGATGGGTTTGATGGCGTCTATTCTGGCGCAGGACAATGCCGTTAACGATATGGTGAGCTACCTCAATACGCTGGAAAATTCGCAATAACTTAACGAGCTAGCAAACACATAACATGTGGTAAAAAAATTAGTCCATAGATAACAAAATGAGGACGCATTAATGACCGGAGTTGCCCACGACGAGACTGCCTACGCCCCACCTTCAGAGGTGCCGGAAGAAGAGCTCTATCATCCGAAAACGTTTATCGGCAAATACATCTGGAGCCAGGATGCCAAGGTCATTGCCATTCAGTATTCACTGACTGCAATCGGCATCGGTATTGTTGCGCTGGTGCTATCGGGAATCATGCGTTTGCAGCTTGGCTTCCCGGATACTTTTTCCTTTATCGATCCCAGCGCCTACCTGCAATACGTGACCATGCACGGGATGATTATGGTCGTCTATCTGCTCACTGCACTATTTTTGGGTGGCTTTGGCAACTACCTGATTCCGCTGATGTGCGGTGCCCGCGATATGGTGTTTCCCTACCTCAACATGCTTAGCTACTGGGTGTATCTGCTTGCTGTGCTGATACTGGTGGCGAGCTTTTTCGTACCGGGAGGCACCACCGGATCGGGCTGGACCTTGTACCCGCCGCAATCAATTTTACAGGGCACGCCCGGTTCAAACTGGGGCATTATTTTAATGCTGGTGTCTCTCGCCTTCTTTATTATTGGCTTCACCATGGGCGGTCTTAACTACATCGTTACGGTCTTACAGGCGCGCGCAAGAGGCATGACCTTGATGCGTTTACCGCTCACGGTGTGGGGTATTTTTATGGCCACCATTTTGGCCTTACTCGCCTTTCCCGCCTTGTTTGTCAGCGCTATTATGATGCTGCTCGATCACACCCTGGGCACCAGCTTTTTTATGCCTGCCATCATGTCGATGGGCGAACAACTGGATTACGAAGGTGGCAGCCCGGTATTGTTCCAACACCTATTCTGGTTCTTTGGCCATCCCGAAGTTTACATCGTGGCGCTACCCGCCTTTGGCATTGTTTCTGATTTGATTAGCATTCATGCGCGCAAAAATATTTTCGGCTATCGCATGATGGTGTGGGCCATTATCGCCATCGGCGCACTCAGCTTTGTGGTGTGGGCCCACCATATGTATGTGAGTGGTATGAATCCATTATTTGGTTTCTTTTTTGCCACCACCACATTAATTATTGCCATCCCCACCGCGCTCAAAGTCTACAACTGGGTATTAACGTTATGGCGGGGCAATATTCGCCTCACCGTGCCGATGCTATTTGCCATCGGCTTTGTATTTACCTTTATCAACGGCGGCCTCACCGGTTTATTTTTGGGTAATGTGGTGGTCGACGTACCGCTTTCCGATACCTATTTTGTTGTCGCTCACTTCCACATGGTGATGGCCGTGTCGCCGGTACTGGTGATATTCGGTGCGATCTACCACTGGTATCCGAAAATCACTGGGCGGATGCTCAACGACACCCTGGGTAAGTTTCACTTTTGGGCGACTTTCCTCGGCACCTATGCGATTTATTATCCAATGCACTATCTGGGCTTTCTCGGCGTGCCAAGACGCTACTACGCCATGGGTAATACGGGTTTTATTCCCGAATCGGCACAGGCCGTCAACGCCAGCATCACCATCGCAGCGCTGTTCGTCGGGGTTATACAACTGGTGTTTTTCTATAACCTGTTTGTGAGTTACTTCAGGGGCAAAGCGTCTGGCGGGAACCCCTGGGAAGCCACTACGCTGGAATGGCAAACTCCCGATACGCCACCCAAGCACGGTAATTTTGGCGCCGAATTGCCGATCGTTTACCGCTGGGCCTACGATTACAGTGTGCCGGGCGCGGAGCTCGATTACATACCGCAGAACCAGCCGCCCAAACAGACGAGTCAACGCGACGAGGATGCACAATGACCGTTACGCTAGTATTTTTTGCCACGTTGATGGCGACCATAGTCTGGTGGCTGATACGCCAGACAGCGGATGTACAACCCTGGGTCGCAGATGGCGACGCCCGGGGCCTGGCCAATACTGATCACCTACACACCTCGTCGATAAAAGTAGGCCTGGGTGTCTTCCTGCTCGTGGCGGCGTCGCTGTTTGCCCTGTTCATCAGTGCCTATATGATCCGTATGGAAGCCGGCGACTGGAAAATGCTCGACGACCCCCAAATACTTTGGGCCAACACCGCAGTTTTGGTTATCGCCAGTCTGTTTTTTCAGCGTTCCTACAATGCAGCGCAAAAACAACAATTCGCGAGTATGCGTAACGCGCTGCTCCTCGCTGGGGTTTTCACCCTGGTGTTTTTGGTCGGTCAATTAAAAGCCTGGCAACAACTCAGCGCTGCTGGATCTTATTTATCGAGCAATCCTGCTAACGCCTTTTTCTATCTGTTTACCGCAGTGCATGGACTGCACTTGATCGGCGGCCTGTGGGTCTGGGGTAAAGCCGCATTAAGCTTCGGCGATGCTCAAAGCATACGGCAGAGAGTTGAGCTGTGTACCGTGTACTGGCATTTTTTACTCGTCATCTGGCTGATTTTGTTTACCTTGCTACTCAATACTTAAGGGCGAAATACTATGAGCACCCAGATACCTGGCAACCCGGAAGATTTCCCCAACGACGGCCTTGAAAGTCTGGTCGCAGACTGGGCATCGGACCAGAAAACATTTAAAAATGTTTCCTGGGGTAAGGCAATGATGTGGATATTTTTGCTCAGTGATACCTTTATCTTTACCAGTTTTCTGACCGGCTATATGACGGTACGCATGTCTACTACGGTGCCCTGGCCAAATTCCAGCGAAGTGTTTGCCCTGACTATTGCGGGCAACCATATCCCCTTATTGCTGATTGCCATCATGACTTTTATTTTAATTAGTAGTAGCGGCACCATGGCAATGGCGGTCAAGTTTGGTTACGAAAAAAATCGCAAGGTGTGCGGTATATTAATGTTGGTAACGGCCGCTTTTGGCGCTTCCTTTGTCGGTATGCAGGCCTTTGAGTGGACAAAATTAATTGTCGAGGAAGGCGTACGCCCCTGGGGTAACCCGATGGGTGCCGCCCAATTTGGCTCGACCTTTTTTATGATCACCGGGTTTCACGGTTTTCACGTATCGATCGGCGTTATTTTTCTGGTTATTGTTGCGGTCAAGGTTCTTCGGGGCAGTATCGAATTGGGTCGCCCCGGTTTTCTGACCGGCAGAAAAGGCAATTACGGAATGGTGGAAACGATGGGGCTATATTGGCATTTTGTCGATTTAGTTTGGGTATTTATTTTTGCTTTTTTCTATCTTTGGTAGGGGCTCGTCATGGCAAGTTCAGAAGGTCAGCAGCATCCCATTAGCGTGTATCTTTGGATCTGGGGTCTGCTGTTTGTACTCAGTGCGCTTTCATATATGGTCGATTACTTTCAGTTTCAGGGCTATTTACGCTGGACATTAATTATTGTGTTTATGCTGCTAAAAGCGGGTTTGATTGTCAGTATTTTTATGCATATGGCATGGGAGCGATTAGCCCTAAGCTACGCGATACTGGTGCCACCTCTCTGTTTGTTGGTGCTGATTGCACTGATGTCCATGGAAGGCGATCACACCTTCTTCACCCGTGGCGTTTATTTTGCGAAGTAGCTCTTGGTAATCCTCAGTAGCTCTTAGTAGTCCTCAGTAACCGTCACAGTCCAGCCCCAGGCAGTAACTTGATCCGCCCAGGTTTGATCTGACAAATCCCCTAGCCTTGACCTACTAAACCGCCAAAGCCTACGCTAGGGCATCGACTTCATAAACAAGCGCATTTTTTGATGGCTTTTTACAAACCATCCGGCGGTGGCCGTCGCTTCACCTGCAGGTTGTAGTCCCGGGTGCGCCCTTACTACCCTATCGAGCACTTCCTTTTGTCCAACGTCTATATCAACGAAGAAAACATGCTTGCCCTCGTCGAGAACATCTTCAAACCTTTTAAATTGATAATGGGGCGACTGTATGCCCAAAAACCCACCCTCCCAGGTGCAAAAACCTAACACGACGATGGAGAGGAAAATGAAGGGCACCCAGGTGAACTCTTCAACCAAGCCCGAATAATATCCAACCATCAACACCAGCGGTGCGGCAACAATACCCACTAAAGCGCCAATTTTCATTGAACGTACCACGTTCGTCCGCATTACCGCCTCCACTTCGTGGAGGTGCTCATGATGCGCAACACCTGCGTCATCGCGGCTTAAAACATGTATTTGCGGGGTGACAAAACCCTGGCTTTCCAGCTCTTCCTCAACATGCTCAAGGTCGTCCAGGTCATTACTAATATAATAATGGCGCTTCATAGCAGATCCTCTTAAAGCTTATTAGATTTATATCTTTCAGGTTTGAGGGCTACTACATCGACGATATGCATCGAATGCTCATACCAGAGAGTAAAATATATACTGGTGCTGCAACTTTGTCGCTAAAAAACACTTTGCACTACGATAGATAGCCTACGTGTTGGAAATACCAAAGTAAATCTATATGAGGGAAGTTTACTCGGCAATATCGGTAATAAAACCAAAATCGCCTTGTTTTAGGGCTCTGTGCGCCAACGGGAGGATTTGAATACACCCTCGGTTTCGCAGATCAATATTATTATTAAAACTAAAGAAGCTATTAAATTAAATTTTAATAGCTAATTGATTTACCACATTTTCAAGCTAGCGCCCTTTCCAGCCAGTGTTCCTTAAGCGGTCAACAAAACTTAGCTTTGCTCAAGCACCTGTTCAACGGCTACTAGCACAAACTCTTCAAATTTCGCTTCGATTTCTATGCGCTCACGATCATAGGCAAGTTGCTCTGGGTACGAGAGCTTACCCCAGGCCTCCAGGATAGGAATATGAGCGCTGGCCTCTGCTACCTGAAAAAATACGGTGCTGACGTGCTCAGGATAGATATCATGAAAAGTACGATTCCCCGGAGTGGCCAGATCAACGAGATCAGTAAAGTCACCCGCCGAAGAAAATACCGTCTCTGTGTTTGAGTCCAAAGTCTCCCTCACCTGATTCATCAAGTAGGCAATACGAATACAAGCCTCCGTCAGGCTCACGTCTTTACCCAGTAGTGCTCGCGCCAAAATCACGATATTTTTTTGCGCCTGCTCAAGTTCAGACAGACGTCTGCTTTGGTATTCCCTCTCCAACTCGCGCTGGCGAATTTTCTGGGTCCGTAATTGCAGATAGAGGTAAATAGCGTAAGCCACCAGAACAATCAGGACCGTAGCTGCCGCCGCAATAACCAGGTAAGACAAGATACTCAAGCCAAACCCTTAATCCGCAGAAAAATTAACCCGGCTGACACCACCACGAACGAGAGCAAGCCACTGAGCAATACAATATTGGCGGCCATGGTTCGACTGCCGCCAAACATCTCCGCAAATACCACGCTAATCGTCGAGGTCGGCGAGGACAAAACCAAAAATAATACGCCTAACTCCATGCCCCGCAGACCCGCCACATAGGCGAGGGGCACTCCCACTACCGGCATAAACAGACATTTATAGAATGTCGCGCCCCACCCCACCAACGACGGGGTACGCAGCTGACGGAAATCTAGCGCGGCACCCAAATTAAGTAGCACTAAGGGTATCGTAAGCTGGCCCAGCAAACGGCCGGAGGTTTCCACAACGCTGGGGATAGGTATCTTTAATATACCGACCGTCGCTCCCAGTATCACTGAGATAATCACTGGGTTGCTGAGTATTTGCTTCACGTAATAGGTTTGCTTGCCGTCGTTATCAGGACTGTAGCGCGCTAACATGTAGATACAGAAAACGTTATTAAAAATAATAAACAAACCCATGGGTAACGAGGCCAACGCTACACCTTCCAGGCCGTAGACACTGTAGGCCATCGCCAGGCCCGTAATTAAAATATTACCTCGGGTTGCGCCCTGTAAAAATACGCCGCGCTGCGTTCTGGTTCGCACCACGATGGGGGCAATCAACCATGCAAACAGAGAAAACCCGACCACTGCCGCTACGCTGACCAGTAAAAATCGGGGGGCTTCCATAAATTGAATGTCGGAAGTCGACAATGAAATAAACAACATTGCCGGGGCAGCAAAATTAAAGGTTAACCGCGCAGCATCCCCCCGAAAGTCGTCGCTAAGCCAACCTTTGCGGTGTAGCACCACGCCGAGCATTGCCAGTAGGTAAATAGGCGCAATCGTGGTGATCGCGAAGGAGACGACTTCAAAATGCTCCATTGGTGTGGATTACTCTCCGAATAGGGAATCTTTGTGTTCAGGGCCTTTTGGCACAGACTTTTTTGGAGCCGGACTTTGCGGCGCAGATTTTTTGGGGGTCGAACTTTGTAACGCAGATTTTTTTGACGCGGAGCCTTTAGCGGCAGAATCTTTGGGAATCAATTTCGTTGCCTTGTCGGCGCTGCCCGGCAAATTCAGGGCTGAATCAATTTCGCCAGACTCATGCTCTAACTCGGCTTCTTCGATTAGTGCGGGCGGTATTTTCTTATCCCGGGTTTTGGCACCCATGGTCTTCAAATCGTCGATACGTTTAATTAAATTACCTCGGCCAGCAACCAGACGTTTGCGGGTCGCTCCCCAGGCTTCTTGTGCCTTATTAAGTTGATACCCGGTGGCTTCCAGCGATTCCACCACTAGCACTAACTGGTCGTAGACACCTCCGGCCTGAGCGGCTATTTTTTCAGCGTTGCGATTTTGTGCCTCGTATCGCCAGATATTATGTACCGTGCGTAAAGTCGCCAGCAAGGTGGTCGGGCTAACCAGGATAATGCCGCGGTCGTAGGCGTAGCTAAACAGCGTTTGATCGTGCTCAATCGCCAGCATAAATGCGGCTTCGATGGGCACAAAAATAAACACAAAATCGAGCGTGTTAATACCCACTAGCTGTTCGTAGGCCTTGCGATTTAAGTCGGTGATATGAGTGCGCAGCGAGCTTATGTGCAAGGCTAAATGCTGTTGGCGTTGACTGTCATCGTCGCAGCGACAATAGCGTTCGTACTCCGTCAGGGAGACTTTGGCATCGATCACGATATCCCTCTGATCGGGGAGGTGCAGCACCACGTCTGGATTGCGGCGGCGACCGGATTCGTCTCGCAGCGAGACCTGGGTGTCATACTCCCGCCCCTTGCTCAGGCCGGATTCCTCTAGCAGGCGTTCCAGCACAATTTCGCCCCAGTTACCCTGGACTTTACTGTCGCCCTTGAGGGCCTTGGCCAATTGAACGGCATCGTCGCCGATACGTTGCGCCTGCTTTTGCAGTTCGCCAATTTGACCCACCAGTTTATTTCGCTCGGCGTTTTCCTTCTCGTAAACATCTTCTACTTTCTGCTTAAACGCGGACAATTCCCGGCGCAGCGGATCGACGGTGGTTTCCATGGTCTGACGGCTATGGCGGGTAAAGGTGGCCTGCTTTTCTTCGAAGATACGGTTGGCCAGGTTTTCAAATTCTTTACCGAGACTCTCCCGGGTTTGCTGAAGCAGCCCTATTTGCTCCTGATAACGCTGCTTATCAGCTTCGAGACGTGCCAATAGCCCTGCGTTTTCGCTACTGAGTATCTGATTGCGTTCGCGGTCCAGGGTTAACTCGTCCTGTAATCGGGTGGTATTGTCGAGTAGGTGAGCACGCTCCTGATCAACCAGGGCGCGCTCGCGACTACGGCGCGACTGGATAATCAGCGCGCTTACAATCACTCCAATAACGATTCCGAGCGCCAGCGTAAGCATCAACATAGGTAGAGACCGCTGATCGATGGTGTAGTTAGCGATGGAATTAATTAGTCCATTCATAACAACATTCTAACAGCTCACCCTTCCGCCTTGGTGTAAAATCTCTGCTTATGAATAGTTCTTCCTCCAAATCCGCTCAACTCGGCAAAGGCCCCGCAGCAATGACCGCAGCTCCAAAAGTATTGGTGTTTGACTCCGGGGTCGGCGGTTTAAGTATTGTCGATGCCCTGCGACGGCGGCTCCCCACCTGCGACTTTGTGTTTGCCTGCGATAACGCGGCTTTTCCCTATGGTACTAAAGAAGAGCCCGTATTGTTGCGCCGAGTCGAGATCGCGCTGCACACCTTGATTGCCCACGAACGACCCGACGTTGTGGTCATTGCCTGTAATACGGCGAGCACGCTAGTACTCCCGCTTATTCGTTCGCGCTTCACATTACCCGTGGTCGGCGTGGTGCCCGCCATTAAACCCGCCGCAGAACAGAGTCAGAGCCGGGTTATCGGTCTATTGGGGACACCGGGTACGGTAGCTCGGCCCTATACAGACGAGCTTATTGAAGAGTTTGCCAAGGATTGCCAAGTGGTAAAGGTGGGTAGCTCTGAGTTGGTGATGCTGGCAGAAGCGGCCTTGCGAGGTTCAGGGCCGGACGATTCAACCTTGAAACAAATTATAGAACCATTTTTTTCGCACCCGACCCTGGATACCATCGTCCTCGCCTGCACCCATTTCCCCCTGTTAAGAGACGCACTGGAAAACAGCGCGCCTCGGCAAGTACGATGGACTGATTCGGGAGAGGCCATTGCCCGACGGGTAGCGTCACTGCTCGGCATTGAAGGCAACAACCTTGAAACCGATTATCCAGAAGTCGACAACTTCAAAACTGGTAGTTTCAGCTCGATTTTTACCAGCGATGCCACACAACACGGTGTTGAGTCACTACGCCCGGCCTTAAAGGCCATGGCTTGTAGCGAAATTCACTATGTTTTGATTCAGGACTAAGCACTTAGGACTAGACGCTGTGGATGAAGCACTCAAGATAAATGTATCGGCCACTCAACACACAACCGTGGACAAATCATTACCCCTTATTTTTCGGTATTGTCGGGCTCGCCGCCTAATTCTTCGATAAATTCTGCGCTAGAAATCTCTACGTTGTCCAACAGGCCTAGCGTAATAAGCTTGTCGATGTCCAGAATGATAATCATTTTATCATCGGCCATGGCGAAGCCTTTGACTACCTCCGTACTAATTTTAATCCCGAGATCCGGGGCGTCACTGATATCATCACTAGAAAAATTGTAGACATCAGAAACCCCATCTACCACGGCACCCATCACCCGCTCACTACCTTCGTAGACAACATTAACGACGACGACAACCGTCGCGGCGTCAAAATTTGCTTCGGACAACTTAAAGCGCTTACGCAAATCCACAATCGGAACCACGATGCCACGTAAATTAATCACGCCCAAAACATAGTCTGGGGTATTTGGAATCGCTGTAGCACCATCCCAACCGCGAATTTCCTGAACTCGAAGAATATCCACACCATATTCTTCACCACCTAACAAAAAAGTCAAAAATTGATCTTCTCCAGCTTTAGTAAGCATGGCTGTTGCATTATTTCCTGTCGCGCCGCTCGCCGCTGACTCATTCATACATTAATTCTCCTACCTGGTTCCTGGCCACATCAATCACCGACCATGATGACACTTCAAACATTTTTGTAATAGCCCTTCAGCTGTCATATACATAGCTAAAATAACTCAATCCTGCCTTCGTGCATAGACGCTTGTTTAACCGGATTTGCTCTATCCAAGGTTTCTCTAAAATTTTCAATCTCACTTTGCATATCGTTCAGAATTAAATTAAAGCCATCACGATCATTTGTATCTGCTGTTTTTAGTCCATCTAAACGATCTTTGAGTTTAACAAACAGGCTTTCCATATTAACGGCACGATTGCGGCTATGCATGGTAAGTTGTTGAACAATATCTTCAAATTGTAAGGATCTAATCGTCGCTGTTAGATTTTGGTCAATTTCTCGATTAACTTGCTCCAGCTTTTGCTCTCGGTCTTCATCGATATAACCAGGCCGTATATAGCGAGACTGTAATTCGATCTTTAAATTGAGCGAGGTGAAATTTTCAGTCAAGGTATCTGCCGCATCGGCAATAAGGGAGCTGACTCGAGCCAGCTCTTCCTGAAGGTTTATTTGTTCGCGAACAACCAGCTCGTTAAGTTTATCGGCGAGAGAGTACAGAGAATGTTCCATCTCTTCAGTATCAGTATCAGTATCAGTCGCACCGGCAGTATTTGTCGTCTTCGTCATTTACCTAACACCTCTAAGACATATCCGATTATTGCGCATGCACGGTAAGCTCTTCCGCAGACATTGCTATTATGTGATCGGCAACCTCTCCCAGGGGAAGTACCTGTTGAGCTGCGCCAAGGCGAACCGCCTCACCGGGCATCCCCCAAACCACGCTCGTAGCCTGATCTTGAGCGATGGTTAGAGCACCTGAGTCAAGCATCTCAACAAGGCCCCGTGCACCATCCGCGCCCATTCCGGTCAGTAATATCCCAACCGCGTCATTGCCTACCACTTTCGCCACGGAGCGAAACATTACGTCGGCTGAAGGTTTGTGTCTATTAACTTTAGGCCCATCATCTAATACACAATAATAACGATCGCCATCCATCCGCAAACTCAAGTGGCGATCACCCGGAGATACATATACGCAGCCTCGTGCCAGAAGATCGCCATCCTTTGCTTCGCTAACCTCCATTGCAGATAAGTTATTAGCACTTCTGGCGAAAGCCGCGCTAAAGGTTTTAGGAATATGTTGAACAACGACAATAGGTGGCGTACTTACTGGTAGTCTCGCCAGAATACTTTTAATAGCCTCCGTGCCTCCCGTCGAAGCACCAATGGCAATTACCTGAATCGTCTTGCTTTGTTTATTTCTCCTGCCTTTGTTAGCTTTAGCTGAGCTGTTAGCCTTAGCGGCTTTGTTCTTTAGCGATCCGGCAGCCAGACGTTCTAGAGTAGGCGCAATGTCTTCCATGTTTCTATTTTTAAAACTATTAGCACGCTCCACGGTACCAATATTAACTTTAGCTGTGTTACCACCAGAATAGTTTTGTATTATCGCTTGCGCAGCAGCTTTAACTTTCTCCAATATTTCTTGACGATATTCTTCGAGCTGATCAGCTCGATCAATTTTTGGTTTACAAACAAAGTCTACTGCACCAAGCTCAAGCGCTTTAAGTGTGGTTTCCGCTCCAGCCTTGGTCTGCGAAGACACCATCACCACCGGCATTGGGCGTAAGCGCATCAAATTATCGAGAAAACTGAGCCCGTCCATTTTCGGCATTTCGACATCAAGTGTTAACACATCGGGGCTGAGCTTTTTGATTTTTCGGCGCGCCACATAGGGGTCCATTGCTGTCCCGACCACTTCGATAGACGAATCGGCAGACAATATCTCCTTAAGCAATCGGCGCACGACAGCAGAGTCATCAATAATTAAAACTCGTATTTTTTGCATATAAGCTAATATTTTTCCTTATTGCTCATAAGGTTATCGATCTCACCCTTATTAATCCGTAAACAAATCGACTTTTCCCGCCGGCTTTTCACGCTTGATACGCTCGAGGTAACGAGTTTCACGACCGACGATGCCAACAGAATTGGCCTTGTAAAGTGTTTTAACCATCACTCGTCCCGTTCTCGGAAAGTACTGAATTTTGCGTGGACGATAGCCTCCTACGTCTTCAGTTTGAATAGACAAACTTTCCGCAATCAAATAACGCCTTACAAATTGTAAATTTTTACGCCCAATATCGACACTTAGATCAAGCACCCGACCGCCACCAAATAATTTTACTTCTAAAGATTGGCGGCTGCCCCCATTTGCCAAAACAGTATTAATCAATCGTTCCATTGCCACATTGCCATAGCGAGTTTCGTCACTAACCGGGGTATTTAACCAGGTGCTGGATCGGGCATTGGTATTGTCTGGTAACATAAAATGGTTCATTCCCCCAATCCCTAATCGAGTGTCTCGAATACACGCCGACACACAGGAGCCAAGAACCGTAGTCAAGGTTTCTCCAATCATACTAACGTAGTATTCACCCGGTTTAATCCTGACTGTTGCTTCCTTGGTAACCTGATCCCGATAACGTTGAATATGCCCAAAACCTGATAAGGCTTCCGGCAGCATATCAACTTTAGGGAGTACTCCCTCGGCAGTACTCACGAATCAATTTTCCGGTGAATTGTCCTGCCAACCAATTTAAAATTTTTGTTGGCCCCAAATAAACTTTCCGAATGCCCAATAAAAAAATATGCCCCTACTTCAAGCATTTCCTCAAAACGATTAATCATCGTGGTACGAGTGGGCTTGTCAAAATAAATAATCACATTACGGCAAAATATCGCATCAAACGGCCCCTTCATCGGCCAGTCTTCCGTTAAATTAAGCGTTTTAAATGTCACCATGCTTTTAATTTCGTCACTGACACTAGCCGTACCGGTATTGCCGCCAAGCCCCAGGCGAAACCAGCGTTTAAGATGGGCTTTAGGTAGATTTTTAACACGCTCGAGAGGGTAAATACCGGCCTGGGCTTTCTCGACGATGCTGGAATCTAGATCAGTTGCGAGAATTTTAATATCCCAACGATGGATATCAGGAATGCTTTCACGCAAAGTTATAGCGATAGAGTATGGCTCTTCTCCCGAGGAGCACCCAGCAGACCAAATGCGGAGACGACGATTATTACTCCCTTCCGTTTTATCTGCCATCAATTCCGAAAGCCAGGTTTCAGATAAAAATTCAAAGTGATGATTTTCACGAAAAAAATCTGTCACATTAGTCGTGATCGCATTAATAAAATGCGTCAGCTCTTCTTCATTTCCCTGTTCTAAAAAATCACAATACTGATCGAAAGTAGTAAAACCCAGTCTCCGCAGACGCTTAGCTACGCGACCGTAAACCAGTTCGTGTTTTGCATCTGACAAATTAATGCCCGAACGCGCCTTTACCAAAGTGCTCAGGTAGATAAAATTTGTATCGGTGTAAGCAAACTCCCGAGCTCTTTTTGCCACATCAAGGTCTAAATCCATTAACTGGCGACCTCGTCCATGCCAAATACTGCGGATAAACCGAGGGTCCGCGAACGGCTAAGTAATTGAGGCGAGATATGTGGCCAAAGAACTTTGCAATTCCGAGTTTTTAGCTCCATCACAAAAGCGAGCAATAGCTGTAACGCGGCGCTATCAATGTTTTCAACGGTCGAACCATCAAGAGCAATATCATTAGCGTTATTCTCCAGCAAGTCACTAAACCGTTCTTTAAGTTCCGTGCTTTGGCTTACGGTCATTACCGGATCAAGCTTGTAGAGATTTGACGCGGGCACCACCACACCAAAGGTTTTTTCCGTCAATTTTTTTGACTCAACTGCACCTACGCTGAATATACCTCTCTTTGCGCTCTTCGCGTTTTTTACTTTTTTTGTTTCCAATTGTATTTTCTCTGAACTTGCCTCCTTCAATTTACTTGAAGAACGTTCTTCCAGGACATTTTTTTCAGGCACCTGCTTTACTGAATCGCTTTTTCCCTGGCCTTTTTGCTTCGACTCAGATTTTATTGAATCTTTTACGATCCATGACAAAGGGTCGTCGCCTAAAGCTCGAGTTTTCGACTTACCTTTCATCGGCATATTCCTCATTAACAAAGTTGCGAGCCAGCGCGCCATAATCAGCTTCACCATGATTCCCGCGCTTATATTCAAACGCGGTTTTTCCAAAACCGGGGCACTCGGCCAAAACCGATGTTTCTCGAATCGGCGTAGCCAATACCCGTTCCGGAAAATAACTGATCAAGGTGTCCCGGACCTCCCAACTTAAGCGCCGACGCGTATGAAAACGGGTAACTACAAGCCATTGACTGAATGAGGTAAGGTCGTGTTTTTGTTCGAAATCACGCAATGTTGCAATCAAGTCAGACAATCCTCGCAACGCTAAATAATCCCCTGCTACGGGTACAATGGTTTCATCCACAGCGGTAAGCGCGTAATCAATTAACAGGCCGGAAGCCGGGGGACAGTCAATCAACACAAAATCACAACTATCCTTATATGACTGCACCAACTCACGCAGACGCTCACCCGGCAAGCCATCCCCGGTACCACGCTCGACCAGGCCTAAATCCGCACCGGCTGGGATTAATCTAAGATTGTCTCGGGCATCAACAACTTTAACTTCACCCGCGTCTAAGCGACCAAGCATTAGCTCATCAATACCAGACTGGCCGCGCTCGAACAAACCAAGATGCGCCGCAAGATGACTTTGGGGATCCAGGTCAATGGCCATCACCCGCTTGCCCATCAGCGCCAAACCGTGCGCCAGATTTGCAGTAGTAGTGGTTTTACCTACTCCGCCTTTCTGGTTAATAACTGCTATTGCACGCATCGTTATTTATGCCCGATGAATATATGCTCAATAAATAATAGCGCCGAGCATCTACGCCGCGACATGGGTAAGGCCCAGTTGCACCAGTGCAGGAACATCTACGATTAGCGCCACAGAACCGTCACCCAGAATAGTGGCACCAGAAATACCGGGAACTTCGCGAAAATTCTTTTCCAGACTCTTAACCACCACTTGCTGCTGGCCCAGCACATCATCGATATTCAAACCAATTAATTGGCCGTCGACGTCGACAATCACCAACAAGCCGTCCACCAGGGATAGCCGTCCTTTTTGAACACCAAACGCCTCGCTCAAACGTACTACGGGTAAACAATCGTTCCGATATTTATACACTTCCGCCTCACCGGCAACCCGGTGAATGTCGCCGGGCTTCACTTTTACCGATTCCACTATCGCCAGTAAAGGCACCACATAAACCTGATCTCCGACCTGCACCATTTGACCATCTAGAATTGCCAGAGTAAGTGGTAACTTAATCGTAAAGATTGTCCCTCGCCCCTGCTCCGAGCGCACCTCAACCCGGCCGCCCAAATCGGTGATATTACGCCGCACCACATCCATTCCAACACCGCGGCCAGAAATATTACTCACTTTTTCTGCGGTTGAAAATCCAGGTTCAAATACCAGGTTTCTAATTTGCTCGGTGGTTAATTCAGCCTCTTCATCGACCAAAGATTTTTCTTTGGCTTTTTGTAAAATATTGTCCGTGTCAAGACCACCACCATCATCGGAAACTTCAATAAGAATACTGCCACCTTGATAAAACGCTTTTACCTCAATAGTGCCATTTTCTTCTTTACCAGAAGCGCGACGTTGCTCCGGCATTTCAATACCGTGATCAAGCGCGTTGCGTACAAGATGCACGAGCGGATCGCCAATTTTTTCTAGTACAGTTTTATCAAGTTCGGTACTTTCACCAGTAAACTTTAGTTTGACCTGCTTACCCAGAGATCGATTTAAATCATGCACGATGCGCGGTAGACGTTGAAACGCAAAACTAATAGGCAGCATACGAATATTTAATGCCTGCTCCTGCAAATCTCGCGTATTGCGCTCTAACTGTTGCAAGCTATGGGCAAGGGTCGCCATTTGTTCGGGGTCAATATTTTTTGTCGCCTGAGTTAAAATGGACTGGGTAATCACTAGCTCGCCGACCAAATTAACCAGATCGTCCACTTTATCGGTACTGACCCGAATAGAGGATGTCTCTTCACCAAAGCCATCGCTAAGCGCCGCTGTATCGGTAGCCCTTCTCTTCTTTTTCTGCTCCGTTACAGCCACCTCACCAGCGGCAGGGGTTGGCTTCCCAGCCTCTGACTCAGAAGATTGTTTTTCTGGTGCTGCCTTCAGATTATTAGGAGCCTTCAGCTCATCAGTAATCGTCTGCCCTTCTGAAACCGTCGCCGCATCAACTACGGCTGACGAAGCTGGGTCGTCGACCTCTTGCTTGCTGCGTTGTAATGTCAGTGTTAAATCACAGTCGTCCTCAACCCAGGCAAACACG
Source organism: Porticoccaceae bacterium (assembly GCA_036961295.1). GTDB lineage: Bacteria > Pseudomonadota > Gammaproteobacteria > Pseudomonadales > Porticoccaceae > JAGPUQ01. Next base: position 1,005,162 of record JBALVX010000001.1, read on the forward strand.
TCCCGAATTTGGTCTTCCTCGATTTGCCCGGTGAGCGTCATATCCCATCCGAGATGACACTGCTGGGGATCCAGATCGACAAAACCCGGTAAGTGCTCGGTATTTACCTGAACCTTAAGATCGCCCATTGTTTCCAGTTCTCGCAGCAAGCGGAAGGGATCGTTGCCGGTGAAAAAAAGATTTCGATGGGGCTGGAAAGAAATAGTCCAGGTATTAGTGGTGGCGGTATTAGTAGTGGCGGCAGTCGTCGTCTCTGTGCTGAGATTGAGACTGTCCTCACCGGCCGGTATTACCGTATTGAGCAATGACTCTAGCTGTCCACTGAGGTCGGCTATTAAGGCTTGATCGTTGCCCTCATCGGTAGTGCAGCGCTTGATCATCCCCCGCAGGCAATCGACGCATTCCAGCAACAAACTAATACCGTCTTTAGTTACCGGGCGCTCACCACTGCGCATTTCTTCCAGCATGGCCTCAACGCCATGAGTAAAATCCGCAATTTCGTTAAACCCAAGCGTCGCCCCGCTACCTTTAATCGAGTGAGCGGCACGAAAAATAGTATTCACAATTTCGTCGTCGATGTCCCCCAACTCCAACTGAAGAAGACCCGCCTCCATTGCTTCGATCAATTCCGAGGACTCCTCGACAAAGATCGAATAAAACTGTGACAAATCTATTTCGTTCGACATAGGGTGGTTTTCAAGTTAATTCATTAGAACGGGGTAAACCGTGTGCTATCGCTTCTTGCGCTTATGTACATTTATGTACGCTTATATAAGTACGCTCATATAAAAAGAAGCGCCCAACACCATAACAGTGCTAAAAATCACAACACTCGATTGATGATGGCCAATAATTTATCGGGGTCAAAGGGTTTTTCTATCCACCCAGTGGCACCGGCTTCCCGACCCATTTGTTTTTTCGCGTCGTCCGTTTCAGTTGTTAATACCAAAATAGGAATAAATTTGTAGTTTTCCAGAGTGCGCAACTCTCGAGTCAGAGTGAGGCCGTCCATATTTGGCATATTGACATCGGTAATCACCAGATCGACCGGGTCGTTAGTTTTTGCATACTCCAGAGCTATCGCCCCATCTTCGGTTTCTGTAACTTCGTGGCCAACCTCTTTTAAGGTAAATGAGACCATTTGTCGCATTGACGCGGAGTCTTCAACCAGTAATATCATTGCCATACTACAAATTCCTTTATTAGTATTTCTTTCATTAGTAATGGAGGGTACGCCCCAGACGACCCCCTGCTAGTTATCGCAAACTGCGATTTACCATCAATAATTTACCATCGACAATAGTACCACTGGACAAGTCATACCTTTCACCGAAAATTTGCTGGATGGCTATCTACCACGTCCCAATAGCATCAACTTGTGATGCGAATCACACTTTATGCTCTGCCAGACTCTCACTTCTAATAACCAAAAGCCTGATCTAATTGTACAAGAGCCAGCCAACACCGCTCTCACCTGTCTACTATGGCAGACACTTATGGCAGAATGAGCCATCAAAACACTGTCTAACTAATTATTATTGCTCTATATTACCCCAGCTATCCGTATCGTGAACAGGGCTCACAACAAACTGACTGAATAAGCAATGGAAGGCCTTATCTTAACCTCACTTCTCCACCCTCGACACCTTAACCAGGATGTCTGAGTACCGTTCAAAATGCTGACTCAGGAAGCCCCGTTGACACCACTGTTCGACATTACACCACTGCAACATGCCCTTACTCAGGGGCAGCTTATTCTCACCCCCAATCAACGACTCGCCCGCGCCGTACAACAGGCATGGGGGCTGCACTGGAACCAACAAGGCAAAAAAACCTGGGGTCCGGCTCCGGTCTACGCTATCGATCACTGGCTTGCCTCTTGCTGGCAGGATCTGCGCGACGCCGCGTTTGAACCCGCATTAATTGGCACTCTGGCGCCTGAACACACCGAGCTTTTTTTGTGGTCGCAAATTATTGCCGCAGACGAGCGCACCCCCACACAAGGTTCCGTTATCGGTTTCGCTCGCCTCGCTCGGCAGGCACGACAGTATCTGGAGCTGTGGCAAGTCGGGGATACCGACGCTAAACAGACTGATTCCTGGCTTACCGACCACCAGGGCTATCAGTTACTACAACGCTGGCTACCCCGGTTTAGATCGGTAATGACCGCAGGTGAGCTGCTCACACAGGAGCAAATTCTCGACTTTATCGAGCAGGGTTTTACTACGGCTACGCTGCCAAAATTAGACGCTATCCATTTGGTGGGTTTTCAAAATTTACCGCCTAAACAGCGTCAACTGCTGGAGACCGCAACCGATACCCTCGTTGAGCTCACGCCTGCATCCCAAAGCAGCCACTGCCAGATTGCCGTATTAGCCGACAGCGATACCGAGATCAGCCGAGCCGCTCAGTGGGCGCGTAAACAGCTTGAGAACCAACCGCAACACCGTCTTGGTATTGTGTTTCCCGATCTCACCCGCATTCGCGACCGGGTCGAGCGGCAATTCCGCTCGATACTGCAACCTGAATACTGCTTACCCAGCACTCCCAATACCCCGCCTCCATTTAATATGTCTGCGGGCATCCCGCTAGCACAAACGCCACTTATTCAAGCTGCCCTTAAATTGTTAACTCTGCATGAGCCAAACCAGCCCTTGTCATTTTATTGCGCGCTCCTCAACAATCCGTTTTGGGGTGATAGCCATAGCGAAACCGAACTACGCAGCGAGGCCGAGGTCCGGCTTCGCGACCTGGATCAAATAACACTTAAGCCCGGTGGTTTTCGTTTTGTGGTTAAACGTGCTCAGGAGAATGTCCAGGAAGGTGCCGAGCCTGCTAACACCGGGGCCTCAGACACAAGTACTAATACTAATACTGAGACTGAGACTGAGACTGACATTGATGTTGATCTTAATACGAACAAACCCGAGTTATCGGCGCTCTTACAGCGCGCCGCTGATCAAGCGCGCCGACACCCTAAAAAACAAACCTTCTCAGACTGGGCAAGCACCCTCACTGAACAACTGGAAGTGTTGGGTTGGCCCGGTTCCCGCACCCTGGACAGCATTGAATACCAGCAACTTCAACACTGGCGGCAAGTCCTCGATCAGGTCACTGAGCTGGATGCTAGCAACACACAAGTCACCTGGCCTGAAGCCTTAAACCAGCTACGTCAATTACTCAGCAAGGTCATTTTTCAAGCTCAGACAGCAGATTCCCCCGTACAAATTCTCGGTGTCCTGGAAGCCGCCGGACTGCGCTTCGACGCACTGTGGGTTGCGGGGATGAGCGACGAACACTGGCCGCAGCCCGTACAAATGCACCCTCTGTTGCCGGCAAGCCTGCAAAAACACGCAGCTATGCCGCGCACCAGCGCGGAACGCGAACTCGCCCTGGCCCGCGAATTGATCAGTGGATTTTCGACTGCCGCTACACACGTGATTTTTAGCTACACCGAGCGGGACGGCGATGTGGAGAAACGCCCTTCACCGTTGCTGCAGGAAATCCCCATAAGCGCACCCTTAAATATCTTCGATAAAGTTCCAGCAATGCTTGATCACCCCCTGGCCAAACGCCTTGCCGACCACCCAGACAGAGAGTGGCTTGAGTGGGAGCAAGCTCCAGTGTTCGACCACCGTAGCGAAATCGTTCGCGGTGGTAGCGGTCTATTGCGCGACCAGGCTGCCTGCCCCTTCAATGCCTTTGTTCGCTGGCGCATGGATGCCAAACCTTTAAACGAACCCGGCCCGGGATTATCCGCTCTTGAACGGGGTAATCTGGTGCATCGCGGTCTCGAAATTTTTTGGCGTCAAACCAAAACCCAGGCCGAGCTATTGACCTTAAGCGAGGAAGAGAAAAGCCAAAGACTCGAACTAGCCATCACCACGGCACTGGATGAAACCGCCCGTTACCGACCCGAGTTAAATGGCATCCGTTTGCGTCGTATCGAAAGTGCTCGTCTACATAAATTACTCCTGCGCTGGTTAGCCGTAGAAGCCCAACGCCCCGCTTTTAGCGTGGTAGCCAGCGAACACGCCTTGAGCCTGCAACTCGGCGGGCGCGACACTCATTCACCTTTACAACTCCCGCTGCGTATTGACCGTATTGATCGGCTTGACGACGGTCGCTTATTATTGATGGATTACAAAACCGGCAAAGCTGATACCGCAGTCTGGGCTGGCTCCAGACCGGAGCAACCTCAATTGCCCCTGTATGCCGTAGCGATCACTGCCGACACCAGCAGCCTAGCGTTAACACCGGCAGACAGCGAAGCCGCAAGCATTGCCGTACTGTGCTTCGCGCAAATTTCCAGCACCCGGGGCATTGCTTTAAAAGGCGTCACCGACGACGAGAACAATACTGATTTTAGCTCGCTGCAAAAACTGGATTTGCCAGACACCTGGACTGCCACCATCGATCACTGGCGGGAATCTCTGGAAGGGCTTGCAGAAGAATTTATCGAAGGCGACGCAGAGATCGTTTACTACACCGCCGCCGCAAAATACCAGGGACATTTGACTCCGCTGAATCGCCTGGCAGAACTGGATGATATTCACGCCTTGCGCGAAACAAATGATTCGGGAGTTAAGCCATGATTCCCGATCAGGCCGAACGCGCACAGGCGCTCGATACCCGTACATCCTTTGCCATAGCCGCCCCCGCCGGTTCTGGTAAAACCGGATTACTCACTCAGCGTATGTTGTGCTTACTGGCCGAAAGTGAACGCCCCGAGTCCGTACTGTGCATGACCTTTACCCGTAAAGCCGCAGCGGAAATGCGCCGGCGTATCAGTGACGCCCTCACTCTCGGTTTGAGCTCAACGCCCCCCGACAACGACTACGAACGCCATAACTGGGAATTGGCCCAGCGAGTGCTAAAGCGGGATCAAGCCATGGGCTGGCAGCTAATGGCTTCCCTTAATCGCCTGCAAATCACCACCATCGACGGGTTTTGCCGCCTTCTGGCGCAACAACTTGCGGTGGAATCCGGCCTCGGCGTCGTGCCGGAAAATACCGAAACCCCCAGTGTCTTATACCGCCAGGCGACACGAGAGTTACTCGCCGAACTGGAATCTTCCGGCCCCACCGGGGAAGCCCTCGAAATACTACTCACCCACGTGGACAACAACCATCAGCAATTGGAAGACCTGCTGATGGAGCTGATTGCCAAGCGGGAACAGTGGTTAAGTCACGTGGTCAGCAGTCGCGATGCCCGAGAATATTTAGAAGGCACGCTGACCCGATTGATCACCGATACTTTAGTTAAAGCCCAGCAACTATTCGCACCTTTTACTGGCGAGCTAACGATTTTGCTGGACTATATTTCTCAACATCTTGACCCTCACACACTGCAAGTAGAGTGGCTTGATTGCAGTGCCAGCGAACTCGCCGCCAATCCTGCTGACTGCATGGCAGCATGGCAGGCCTTGAGCCGTACCTTCCTGACTAACGATGGTAGCTGGCGTAAACAGGCCAACAAAAAAATTGGACTGCCGACCAAAAAAGATTCTCAGCGCCCCGAGCAAGCCGATGAACGCAAGCAACAGTGGAAAACTTTAATTGCGGCATTTCAACAAACCCCCGGCTTGTTGGATCTACTCAACGATGTGCTCAGCTTACCCGACGCTCGCTATGACGACACTCAGTGGGCGGTGCTCGACGCCCTCACCCACCTGCTACCGCAATTGGCCGCGCGTCTGCAGTTAGTCTTTCAGCGAGAAGGCCAGTGTGACTTTACCGAAACCGCCCTCGCCGCTCAGCGCGCCCTACACAGTGTCAGTAGCAACTTAGGCGACGATTACCCTACGGACCTGGCGCTACAACTCGATTATCGTATTCAGCATATTTTAGTTGACGAGTGCCAGGATACCTCCAGCCTGCAATTTAATTTACTACGCCGACTCACCGCAGGCTGGCAAGCAGACGATGGCCGCACGCTGTTTCTGGTGGGCGACGCCATGCAGTCACTCTATGGTTTTCGCAACGCCAACGTGGGCCTGTTTCTCGACAGTCGCCGCCATCCTATCGGCGATATTCACTTACAAGCCCTCGACCTCTCTACCAATTTTCGTTCCCACAACAATATTATTCACTGGGTGAACCGGGTTTTCACGCAGGCCTTTCCCGACACCGAAGACTCGGGCCGAGGTGCTACCCCCTATGCACCTTCTGCGGCCGCGGTTGCAGACATGGCGCTCACCGACACACACTGCAGTATCACCCTGGACACTTTAGACTCCGAGTCAATTGACAGCGAAGAAGGTGAGCAAGTTGCCCACCGTGTGCTGGCCGCACAAGACAACAATCCCGAAGGCAGCATCGCTATTTTGGTGCGGGGTCGCGGTCATCTAAAAGAAATTTTGCCCGCGCTATACAACAAGGGCTTAAGCTGGCAAGCCGCTGATATCGACAGCCTCAGTGGACGCATGCCGGTCATCGATTTAATGTCCTTGACTCGCGCCTTACTGTGCCCCGCCGATCGCATTGCCTGGCTAGCACTACTACGGGCACCGTGGAGCGGGCTTAATCACCGCGACTTACATTCCCTGGTAACTCATATTGCCACGCAGGACGAAGCACCAGACCAGGATAACAGCACAAGCGGAACACCTAAGAACTCCAGAGCCTTCCCTTTATTATTAAATCAAACTCTGTCGCCGACCCTGCCCGAACACTTGTCGGATGCGGGTCGCCAGATTGTCCAAAGACTGGCTGGCGTCTTAGCAGCGGCGTGGCAACAACGCCATCGCAAACCACTGCGTACCTGGATAGAAGGTGTCTGGATTGCCCTGGGTGGCCCGGCTGCCCTGCTCAACCCCAGCGCATTACAGCAGTGCCGCCAGTACTTTAATTTACTGGAAACTCACAGCACCACAGCCGCCGAAGACTGGGCGTCATTTTTGACTCTGGTGGAGAAGGGTCACGCCGCACCGGAACCCGACGCTGACCCGCATCTGCAAATTATGACCATCCATAAAGCCAAGGGGCTGGAGTTTGATACCGTTATTATTCCGGGACTCCACCGTCCAAGTAGAAGTAATCAGGGCGAGCTCTTGCTGTGGAGAGAACATATCAACGCCTCGGGGCAAACTGACCTGATTATGTCACCACCCGCATCCACGGGCAGCGATACCGACCGTACTTATCAACATTTGCGCCGGGAACAAAGCCTCAAAGATCGGCTTGAAGATGCCCGGGTTTTGTATGTGGCCTGCACGCGGGCTAAATCCCATCTACACCTACTCTTCAAACTACCGAAAAAAACGGCACCGGGTGCCAATACGCCTTTGGCTCTGTTGTGGGAAGCCTTAACTGATGATTTGAAACCTGCCAGCGAGCGCGGTAAATTATCAATAGCCGCAGCAATAAGCACATCAGTCTACGCCGATGTGCTTTACCACCCCACCGAATACACCTCTGACGACTCGGATTTCAACACTCCACAAGACGAACAAAATGAGCAAGACGAGCAAGAACAACTCAGCGCCGCCACTTTAAGTCATGGCGTACGTTTACCGCCGCACTGGCGCTTTGATCAAAATTTGGAAACCGGAAATAATTCCCCGGCCTCGACAAACGAACTATTTAATACCCTCTCGAAGAGCGCGACCCTCCCGCAAAGCGAGATCAGTTTGCATCCCACGTCCACCGAAGAGTTACGTGTCAGGCTCGCTGGCACCTTGTTTCACCGCACCGCAAGACAGATTGTGCTGGAAGGCATAGACCAGTGGGACAGCACGCGTATTGCACGGCAAAAAACCCTGTGGCGCAGTGAATTTAAACCTTTGCTTGCGGATCAGCACGAAACTGAGACCACAATAGCCAAACTCGAACGCGCGGTGATTCAGTTACTCGCCCACCCCGAGGGTAAATGGCTGCTTGCGCCCCACCCAGAACACGTTTGTGAATGGCCGCTGGCTTATGTCGATGACCACGGTCAGATGCGCACCGCGATTCTGGATCGCAGTTTTGTCGCCGATGATGTGCGCTGGATCGTCGACTACAAATTGGCAGAACCGACTGCCAACGAGTCCCTGCAAGACTTTCTACAGCACCAGAAAAATACCTATCACGAGCAATTAACAGCTTATCAGCGCCTACTGGAAAACCGGGAGTCAAACGTTGCAGAAGCGGGTATGACAAAAATAGCGATTAAAATCGCACTCTATTTCCCTCTTATTCCTCATTTAGAGCTGCTATAGAAACAGTACGATAAAACATGCAAACTTCCACCTTGATTTACAGTAGAATAACTGCCCTTTTTAATAATTTGACTGTCACCCGAATACTCTTACCTAAACTAAAGTGACCCGAACGAAAATGAGCCAACTACAATGATTGAACGCGCGCTGGAAAACATCAACGTCCAAACTCAGGAAGTATTGCTGACTCCCGGCGATCTGAAAAAAGACCTGCCGATGTCTGATCTGGCAGCCAAAACCATTGTGCAAGGCCGCGAAGCCGTACAGAACATTTTGGCCCATAAAGATCATCGCCTTATCGTTGTCATCGGCCCCTGCTCCATTCACGATGTGGATGCGGCCATGGACTACGCTCAGCGACTTAAAGCCCTCGCCGACAAGGTAGGCGATACCTTGTTAGTGGTGATGCGGGTGTATTTCGAAAAACCCCGTACTACCGTGGGCTGGAAGGGACTGATTAACGATCCCCACCTGGATGACTCCTTCAAAATCAGTGAAGGTCTGCATATCGGTCGGCGTTTATTACTTGATATATCCGAACTCGGTTTGCCTACCGCCACCGAAGCACTAGATCCTATTTCGCCGCAATATCTACAGGATTTAATTTCCTGGTCGGCCATTGGCGCACGCACCACTGAATCCCAGACTCACCGAGAAATGGCCAGCGGTCTCACACCTGCGGTGGGCTTTAAAAACGGCACCGATGGTGGCCTTGCAGTCGCGGTCAATGCGCTTCAGTCCGTTGCTAGTCCACATCGTTTTCTCGGCATTAACAGCGAGGGCCGGGTCGCCATTATCACCACCAAGGGCAACCCCTATGCACACATCGTACTTCGCGGCGGCAATGGTAAGCCTAATTACGACTCTGTAAGTGTGGCGCTTTGCGAACAGGAATTACAAAAAGCCAATATCGAAGCCAATATTATGGTCGATTGCAGTCACGCCAACTCCAACAAAAACCACGAATTACAAACGCTGGTAATGCAAAACGTCGCGCAACAAATTGCGGACGGCAACCGCTCTATTATTGGATTGATGGTGGAGAGTAATCTTAAAGCCGGTAACCAAAAACTATCGGCTAACCGAGACGAAATGGAATATGGGAAATCAGTCACCGATGCCTGTATTGACTGGGAAACCACGGAAGCTTCCCTGATAGCGATGCGCGACACGCTGAAGAACATATTACCGAAACGCTTTGCTGGTTAAACTGGCCTTACTCGCGAGGCCTGCGCGTTGTGGCTTTTGTTATTGTTAAGGAAAGCAAAAGTCTCGAATATTAAGCCGGTCTTAATGAAGTGGTCCAAAATCCAGATCCACAACGCCTTGACACCTGCTGGGCAATATCGATTCCAGGCCTATATTAATCATCGAGCGCAAGGTCTCCCGGCTAGCGCCCATTTTACTTTGCAAGCGCACACCCCCAGCTAGTGCCATTAAGTAAGCCACGCAGACTGACGCAGGTTTGTCATCTGGTATTAAGCCCTTTTCCCTGGCTTCGACGAGTCGATTCTCAAATAAATCCTCGAGCATCGACAAGCGGGTTGCGGCGGCCTGGGCTATCTCCGGCTCTGTATGGCTCAACTCGCTAATGGTATTAAGCAACAAGCAACCCCGCGAACGATACTCGTCGTCATCCACCAAAAGCAGGGCATAAAACAAACTACGAATCGCTATAATCGGATCAGTAACTTCCATATACCCGTTAAGCGGTAGCTCAAAATGCAACACGTAATGGTCCAGTACTTCATGAAACAAACCAGCCTTGCTACCAAAAGCCTGATAAAGACTACCCCGGTTAATTTCTGTAGCTGCAATTAACTTATATATGGACGTAGCTTCGTACCCATCTCGCCAGAACACATTCATGGCGGCTTCCAGCACGTGCTGACGATTATATTCTGGTGCTCTGGGCATCCTTGACTCTCCAAAATAAAACACTATTGTCAAACCCTTCACTCGCTCCGCCGACCCTGACGCTCCTGACGCTCTTGACGATGACGCTCTCCAAAGGGCTTCGCTAAATCATTTGCTCAGTGGTCCAAAATCAACTGCTACGGTCGCTTCAGGTAAAGTTTCGACATTGCCGGACGCATCCGAAGCTTGCGCAGAGAAATTCGTCAGCATCGGGGCAATACCCATATCTATCATGGTTTTTAATGCCGATTTCTCAACATTCATTTTTTCGGCCAGGCGCAAGCCACCACACAGGGTAATCAAATACTTGCCGTACACTGCAGCCGAACAATTCTGATTCATTTGTCCCTGCTGCTGAGCTGCCTCAATACGAACTTCGAAAAAATCGCTCAACTGTTCCAAATACTGCGTTGCACGCCCGGCAAGTTCTGGCTCAGTATGGGTCAACTCGCTCACTGTGTTGTACAGCAGGCAGCCCCAGGAATTGTATTTCGGATTGTCGATAAGGAACATGGCGTAAAACACGCTGCGAATCGCAACCACAGGTTCAACATTAGCAACTAATGCACCGACCGGATCTTGAAAATTATCTACGTAATATTTGAGAACTTCTTCAAACAAACCGGCTTTGCTACCAAAGGCCTGGTAGAGACTGCCGCGATTAATATCCATGGCGGCGGTTAATTTTTGTATCGACGTGGCGTCATAACCATCTCGCCAAAACATCTTCATGGCTTCTGCCAGGACGTGTCCGCGATCGTACTCTGGTGCTCTAGGCATAAAAACCCCATTCCTTAGACGATTAACTATCCCTCATCCTAGCATTCAGCCTTCCACCGAACCGCTTATTTATAAAAAGCCTGGGAAGTATCGCTGTGATCTGTGACGTCGCGCACACCTTTAAGGTCAGGAATTTGAGTTAACAAGGTTTTCTCAACACCTTCCTTAAGTGTGACGTCCACCATACCGCAGCCCTGACAGCCGCCACCAAATTGTAGTACCGCTACGTCGTCAACAATTTCTTCCAGACTAACGACACCGCCGTGAGCGGCCAAACCGGGATTGATTTCGTTGTGCAGCACGTAATTGATTTTGTCTTCCAGGGGACTGTCGTCATTCACTTTTGGGGTACGAGAATTAGGCGCCCGAATGGTCAATTGGCCACCGAGACGGTCTTCCGAGTAGTCCACTTTGGCATCGTCCAAAAACGGCTCACTGCGTTTTTCAATGTAAGCGCGCAGACCATCCAGTTCCATCAACTCGTCGTCGGGCTGCTCCTCACCCGGCTTGCAGTAGGCAATACAGGTTTCGGCTTTTGGGGTACCCGGATCGCTGATAAATAGACGAATGGCAATGCCTTCGCAATCCTGTTTTTCCAATAATCCCGCCAGATAGACTTGTGCTGGGGGAGTAATTTCGACTTTGGACATGAGCTTGTTTCCCGATCTCCAGGAGATCTATACCTGAGTAAATTAGTCGTGTATTTTAGCAGCGCAAACAAGGGCCGACAATGGCATCTGGCTATATAATATCCCCGCCTAGCGCCATTTCACAGCTATGCCGACAGCCCTTTTCTCGAACCTTCTCGCAGACCTTCTCAGAAACCAGGGCCACTGCTGCCTCGCTTTAGTTAAAAAATCGCTAACAACGTTATTAAATTGAAAGTCTTAACTCTGCAATTTGCTAGAATAGCCTCCTTTTTTAATCCGACCCTACTTTTACCGGTTAATTCATGTCCAACCTGCGAACTCAACGTATCGAGGCGCTCCACCAGGCCGCCAGTCAACGTATCTTAATACTCGATGGTGCCACCGGCACCATGATCCAACGTCGTAAACTCAAAGAAGCGGATTTTCGCGGTACCCGTTTTGCCGATTGGCCACAAGATTTGGGGGGCAATAACGACCTGCTGGTGCTCACCTGCCCGGACATCGTGCGCGATATCCATCTGGCTTATTTAGAGGCCGGTGCGGATATTATTGAAACCAATACCTTTAACGCCACCAGCATTTCTCAATCCGACTACGGTATGGAAGCTCAGGTCATCGAACTTAACCGGGAAGCCGCCCGTATCGCCCGCGCCGCTGCCGATACCGTGAGCGCGCAAACTCCGGACAAACCCCGCTGGGTTGCCGGGGTTATCGGCCCGACCAGCCGTACCGCCTCCATTTCACCCGATGTGAATGACCCGGCGGCGCGCAATACCACCTTTAGCGAATTGGCCGAATCCTACCGGGAGGCCACCCGCGCGTTAATTGATGGCGGCTCAGACATCATCATGATCGAAACCGTGTTCGATACCTTGAACGCCAAAGCGGCCATTTTTGCCGTACAGGATGTCTATGCCGAGTTAGGTATTGAGCTGCCGATTATGATCTCTGGCACCATTACCGATGCCTCTGGTCGCACGCTATCGGGGCAAACTACGGAAGCCTTCTGGAACAGTGTCGCCCACGCCGAACCTTTTGCTATTGGTTTGAATTGCGCCCTGGGTGCGGAACAGTTGCGACCTTACGTACAGGAATTATCTCGAGTTAGCTCCACGCTAGTATCGGCCCACCCGAATGCGGGCTTGCCTAATGCTTTTGGCGAATACGATGAAACCGCCGAGGAAACTGCCGCGATTCTCGACGAATTCGCCAGCAGTGGTCTGGTGAATATTATCGGCGGCTGTTGCGGCACCACCCCGGAACATATTCGAGCCATCACCGATGCGGTGGCTCGCTATAGCACTCGGACGATACCGGACATTGAACCGGCCTGTCGTCTGGCGGGACTCGAGCCCTTTGCTATCACTCAGGATTCCCTTTTCGTGAATGTTGGCGAGCGCTGTAATGTCACCGGCTCGGCACGCTTTAAGCGCTTAATTCTGGAAGACGACTACACCACCGCACTCCAAGTCGCGCTAGAGCAGGTAGAAAACGGCGCGCAAATCATCGACATCAATATGGATGAAGGCATGCTCGATTCCGTCGAGGCCATCACCACTTTTCTTAAGCTGGTGGCCACGGAACCGGATATTTGCCGTGTGCCCATTATGGTGGACTCCTCCAAGTGGGAGGTTATCGAAGCCGGGCTTCAGCAAGTTCAAGGTAAAGCCCTGGTTAATTCCATTAGCCTCAAGGAAGGCGAAGAAGCGTTTATTCATCACGCCCGCCTGTGCAAACGCTACGGCGCGGCCGTGGTGGTGATGGCCTTCGACACCGACGGACAAGCCGATAATCTCGAGCGACGCATCGCCATCTGCCAACGCAGTTACGATATTTTAATTAACGACGTCGGCTTTAATCCCTCAGATATTATTTTCGACCCGAATATATTTGCTATTGCGACCGGGATTGAAGAACACAATAACTACGCCGTCGATTTTATCGAGGCCTGCCGCTGGATTCGCGCCAACCTGCCCCACGCGCATATTTCTGGCGGCGTCAGCAATGTGTCGTTTTCCTTTCGCGGCAACAACCCGGTGCGCGAAGCGATTCACTCGGTATTTTTATACCACGCTATTAAAGCCGGACTCAGCATGGGCATCGTCAACGCCGGACAACTCGCGGTTTACGATGATTTACCCGAAGAACTGCGCACGGTGGTGGAAGACGTGGTGCTCAATCGTGGTGCAAATGGTGGCGATGGCACCGAAAGCCTGCTCGCCATCGCCGATAAATATCGCGGTGATGGTAGCGTCGCCGCAAGCAAAGAAGATCTCGCCTGGCGGGAATGGCCGGTCGCTCGACGCCTGCAACACGCGCTGGTTAAAGGCATTACTCTGTTTATTGAAGAAGACGCCGAAGCCGCGCGCCTAGAAGCTAAGCGGCCTTTAGATGTTATCGAAGGCCCGCTTATGGATGGCATGAATGTGGTGGGTGATCTGTTCGGCAGCGGCAAAATGTTTCTACCCCAGGTGGTGAAATCCGCGCGCGTGATGAAACAGGCCGTTGCCCATCTGCAGCCCTACATCGAACTGGAAAAACAGGGTGCGCCCCAAAGTAACGGTAAAGTGTTAATGGCCACCGTAAAAGGTGACGTGCACGATATCGGCAAAAATATCGTCGGCGTGGTGTTGCAGTGCAACAACTTTGAAGTCATCGACCTCGGCGTTATGGTCTCCGCCACCACCATTCTCGAAACCGCGCAGCAACAAGACGTGGATATTATCGGGCTATCTGGGCTGATTACTCCGTCTCTCGACGAGATGGTGCATGTTGCTAGTGAGATGGAGCGCCTCGGTTTGGATCTGCCTTTGTTAATCGGCGGTGCCACCACCTCAAAAGCTCACACTGCGGTAAAAATTGATCCCGGTTATCACCGTGGTCAAAGTATTTATGTCGCCGATGCCTCACGTGCGGTGGGTGTAGCCACCAAGCTGATGAACCTCGAGCGACGCCAGGAGTATTACCTGGAATTAAACGACGAGTACGACAAGGTGCGCACACGCACTGCCGCTCGACAATCAAAACGAAAATCCCTTGGCTACGCGGACGCCATTGATGCCGGCATGGCCATCGAGTGGAAAAACTATCTTCCACCAGTGCCTAAACAACTCGGTGCCCAGGTGTTTCGCAATTATCCTTTGCAAGATTTAATCGACACCATCGACTGGACACCCTTTTTTATCACCTGGAGTTTGGCGGGAAAATATCCCAAAATCCTTGACGATGAAGTCGTCGGCGAGCAGGCGCGTATCTTATTTGACGATGCCCAGGCCATGCTCAAAAAATTACTGGCCGACGGTCGCCTGCAAGCCAATGGCGTTATCGGTCTGTGGCCTGCTAATCGCGTTGGCAACGATGATGTTGCCGTATACACCGATGAAACCCGCAGCGAAGTGCTTAGCACCCTGCATCATATTCGCCAGCAGTCGATGAAACCTAATGACGACGAGCCCTATTTATCACTCGCCGATTTTATCGCACCAGAAAGCACCGGCGTTGTGGATTACATTGGCGGCTTTGCGGTAACCACTGGTATTAATGCCGATGAAATTGCCAAAGAGTACGAAGCCCAGGGCGACGACTACAACTCCATTATGGTTAAAGCCCTGGCGGATCGTTTGGCCGAATCCTTTGCCGAACATTTACACCGACGGGTGCGCAAAGAATTTTGGGGCTATGCCGAACACGAGGAATTAGATAACCAGGCTTTGATTTACGAGCAGTACCAGGGCATCCGACCCGCACCGGGTTATCCCTCCTGCCCCGATCACGCAGAGAAGGACAGTTTGTTTCAGCTACTCGATGCTACCGCCAATACCGATATCGAATTGACTGAAAGTTACGCCATGTTCCCGACGGCAGCGGTCAGCGGCTGGTATTTTGCTCACCCCAGGGCCAAGTATTTCAACACGGGGAAAATTCAGCTCGATCAAGTAGAAGATCTGGCCGCTCGTAAAGGTCTTTCGGTAGCAGAACTGGAGCGACAACTGAGTTCGGTGCTGGGCTATACCCCTAACTGAAAACCAACACCCAAGCGAAAAACTAAAACTAAAAGACGCCCATAAAAAAAGCAGCGAGAACGCTGCTTTTTTTATGGGCTATGTTAAAGGCTTAACTAACCTTGGCTTGCCACCCAAAACACCGCGCTGGTCACTACCAGTGCAATCAACACAACCGCAGCAATGGCATCCGCCATACTGTCTGCGTGACGTTCTTTACTGACTTCAGTTACATCTTCACTCACAACGCACTACTCCCGTTATTCCACAATTAAACAGTTTCAATCAAACTGAGCACAGTACCGGCAAGGCCGACACACCTAAAAAAGCGCGCGCATTCTACCAATGTCGGGGGCTGATGTCCTCATACTTATACTTTTTTACAACAAAGTTATAAGAAATCGGTTTTTTACTCCAAGCAGACTTATCGCTAACATACCCACCAGGTTAGCGATCAATGTCGTCGCCTATGTTGAATTACAGCTGAATCGCAGTTGAATCGCAGTTGAATCGCAGTTGAATCGTACCTATTCGACCATGGCCGCTGGATCGTTCAGCCCTACCCGGAAACCTTATGTATTTATACAACGATCAGGACAACACCCTGCTCCGCGATCGCGTCGCTCAGTTCCGCGACCAAACCCAGCGCTATCTCGCGGGTGAATTGAGCGACGAGGAGTTTCTGCCGCTGCGCCTGCAAAACGGACTTTATATCCAGCGTCTCGCACCCATGCTGCGCATCAACATTCCCTATGGCATGGTCTCCGCAGTGCAACTACGCCAACTGGCCCATATCACCCGAACATACGATAAGGGCTATGCCCACTTCACCACCCGACAGAACATTCAACTGAACTGGCCGCAGCTGGCTGAAGTCCCCGATATTCTGGCAGACCTGGCTGCGGTCGAAATGCACGCGATTCAAAGTAGTGGCAACTGCATTCGCAATATTACTTCCGATCAATACGCGGGTATCAGCCCGGATGAAGTCGAAGACCCCCGCCCCTGGTGCGAACTGATACGCCAGTGGTCAACCTTACACCCGGAGTTCGCATTTTTGCCGCGCAAGTTCAAAATCGCTGTCAGTGGTTCGGCAAACGACCGCGCCGCTACCCAGGTTCACGATATCGGCCTGCAATTGATTCAAAATTCCGAAGACAAACTGGGGATTAAGGTTCTGGTGGGCGGTGGTCTGGGCCGTACTCCGGTGATTGGTCAGGTGATTAACGAATTTCTTGAGCCCCAGCACCTGCTCACGTATCTGGAAGCCATTCTCCGAATCTATAATCGCTACGGCCGCCGCGATAATAAGTACAAAGCACGTATTAAAATTTTGGTGAAAGCCTGGACCGCAGAAGTCTTTGCGCAAAAGGTAGACGAGGAGTGGCAACATTTAAAAAATGGCCCCAATACTTTAAGCAGTGAAGATATTAACTACCATAAATCTTTTTTTAGCGCACCAGACTATCGCACTATCACGTCGCAAACCGATCCGGCATCCGCGACGCAACAACGACAACAACAGCACATTAGCCACGCCGATAAAGCCTTCAACAAATGGTTGCAACGCAATGTATCGCCACACAAGATTCCTGGTTACAAAGCGGTTAGTTTGTCACTAAAACCACCGGGCGTTGCACCCGGTGATGCCACTGACCGACAGCTCGAAGCCATTGCTGACCTCACCGAGCGCTACTCTTTTGGTGAGGCTCGGGTCACCCACCATCAAAACGTGGTGCTTGGCGATGTCGAACAATCGGCGCTTTACGAGTTGTGGCGCGAACTGAAAGTCCACGGTTTTGCCACACCCACTATCGGTACGTTGACCGATATGATCTGCTGTCCGGGCGGTGATTTTTGTTCGCTGGCAAATGCTAAATCCATCCCGGTTGCCGAAGCTATTCAGCGCCACTTTGACGATCTCGATTACCTTTACGACCTTGGTGATCTGAGCCTTAATATTTCCGGCTGTATGAATGCTTGTGGACACCATCATGTCGGTAACATCGGTATTTTGGGTGTGGATAAAAAAGGCGAAGAATTTTACCAAATACAACTGGGTGGTCATGCGGGTTCACAAGCCGCACTCGGCACTGTGCTCGGCCCCTCTTTTTATGCCCCGGAAGTACCTGAAATCATCGACAAAATTATTCAGGTTTATGTGGAGCGCCGCCATCAAGGCGAAACCTTTATTGAGGTTTATCAGCGCATTGGTGTGCAATCATTCAAGGATAGGGTTTATGCCAAAGCTGCTTAACAAGGGGACGCTGGTGAAGGACACATGGCAGCGTCTCGGTGCGGAGTTTAGCGACGATGTAAGCGATGTTCCTGGCGGTAAGGCACTCTTCCCGCTAGTTTATTGGCTGGAACACCGCGAGGCCTTAATCAAGCGTCCCAATTCCGGTCTATGGCTTAACAGCGGTGACGAGCCCGAATTACTGAGCGAAATTATTCCTAAGCTTCCTTGTATCGCCGTAAACTTTGTGGCATTTACCGATGGTCGAGGTTTCTCCCTGGCGCGTTTATTAAGAGAACGCTATGACTACCAAGGCGAACTGTGCGCTGTCGGCACTCTCCTGGTTGATCAACTTTATTATTTAAAGCGCTGTGGTTTTGATACTTTTGAACTCGCCGATAATGTCGAACTGGATACGGCCCTCAGGTGTCGAGATAGTTTTAGTGTTCAGTATCAGGTGCTGGAGCCTGTCTTTTAAATAGAGTTTAAGGTGCCAGGTCATTAGGCGTCGTGCATTTCGATTTCAATTTCAATTGAGAGCCAAAGAACTTCTCGGCCTTTCCACTGTTGATATTGTCTCTGGCAGAAATGACTTCGGTGCGGGTCTCTTGCAACTGCATATACAGAGGAGGATGATTATTTAGTCCCGCGAAACCCTTTTCAATTTCAATCAGAGCATCTGCGTAGCAACCACGTTCATTGAGTAAGTGGGCTAAATTATTGCGCGCCACCACGTGCCCGGGTTGCAGCCTTAGTAATTGACGGAAAGTGCCTTCCGCTCCCAGCGAATCTCCGGACGCATATAAAGCATTAGCCAAACCGGTGAGTGCCCAGGCTTCTAATGGCCAACGCTCTGCAGCCAATTTGAAAGCTGCAAGAGTCGCCTCAGGTGGAGCGACGCCTTCAAGCGCTGTAACAGCACTTAGGTAACGTTGGCGATTCACCTTATGAGGGAATTGTCCTGGCTGTAAGGCGACAAAGGCCCAGTTTTTTGCCTTGTGCCAGGTTTTGAGAAAAGACCGAAGGGATACGGTTTTTCGATGCTCCGTACCGGATCGCAAAATTAATACATTACGCTCGGCATCAAAGCCAATGACCACGGCATAATGCCAAATCGGATAAATATCCAAACCAAGATTTTGCAATACCAATACTGGACGCTCCAAACGCAGTTCGTCGAGTATTGCGCTAAGCTCAGTATCAAGCGTATAGGCAACAAGACCAGAGCGGCGCACAGCCGCCAATAGCTCGTATTGCAAACTACCTTGCCTATCGGGCAAGTACACTTGCTCGGTCAAGGTTTCAAGCGACACTGGCGAACCCGCATATTGCATTATGGTAGTGAGGGCCGCAGGCCCACACTGATATTCACGCTGTGGAAAGAACGGAACGTCGCTTAGTTCAAGCTGAGCGATGGATTGATACGGTGGCGTATTGAGTAGGGACGGCCGATGACTGCAAGCCGATACCGTCAGGGACAGCAAAACACAGAGCGAGAATACACGGAGCAATTTATGCGGAGATTGGCCCACGTTATCTAGAGATTGACCCACGTAGCTCACTCAGTACTCGTAACTTAATGCAGGGAAACTAAAGTTAATGGCTTAACTAAGTCTTAAACCTCCCTAAAAATATCGATCACTCCCACAACCTCAAGAAGAAGCAATACCACAAACACCGCGCCGACTAATCCCAGGACACTGCCGCCTGCCGGCATCTCTTCCAGTTGATCGGCTAGCTGGCTAAGCTCTACGTCGGTCAAGGCCTGCACTCGTGCTTGCGCCTGAGCGGGGCTAACCCCTAAGTGTTGAAACTGCTGACGTACGGATTCCTGGGTCATTAATTTGTCGATGCGATCCAGTTGCTCGACACGCATAGTACTGGCAGCAGCTTGCCCGGTGCCTATCATCGCGGCTGAGGCCGGTACTACGGACGTCACTACTAACAGAGCAGTGACGAGTGTAATTGCTAGAGAATAACGGGAATATTTCACTGAGTAGCTCCTCGTATTATTGATTGTTATCAAGTTAAATCGAGTTTAACTGCCCGTCTTAGGCCTAACGTAGACCTAAATAGATGGAGAAAGTTTGCTCTCGATCGGAGTATTATCGAAATTAAATCCACGTAGATAACCCGGTGGTTTAGTTAAGATAGTGGCCTTCTGCTCTCCGCAAAAAATCCGAGTTTCACGCCTCGGCTTGAGGCACAATAAGTATCTCTGCTAAGTCTCTACGGATATTGACGTGAACGACCCGATATTTTTCTCATTCTTTCTAATCTTTAGCGGTGCGGCACTGT
The DNA here is from genome assembly GCA_036961295.1 of Porticoccaceae bacterium. Taxonomy (GTDB): domain Bacteria; phylum Pseudomonadota; class Gammaproteobacteria; order Pseudomonadales; family Porticoccaceae; genus JAGPUQ01. The sequence goes on from JBALVX010000001.1 coordinate 1,025,244, forward strand.
TTGCCACACTGGCGCTCTACGGACGCCAGCCACTGCTGGTTGCGTATATCGCGGTCGGAGCGCTGTTCGGGCCCTATGGTTTAGGGCTGATAGAAGATATTGAGCTGATCTCCGGGATTTCTCATATCGGCATTATCTTTCTATTATTTCTTTTGGGCCTGGACATGCAGCCACAATCATTGCTGCGGGTATTCAAAAAGGTCACCCTGACCACCCTGGCCAGCTCAATAGTGTTTGCCTCTGCGGGTTACCTGATTAGCAAGTTGTTTGGTTTCCCTCATATAGAAGCACTGATTATCGGTGCCGCGATGATGTTTTCCAGCACCATCATCGGTATTAAATTGCTGCCAACCACCATCCTCCACCACCGTCATGTCGGCGAAATGATGGTCGGTATGTTACTTGTGCAAGATTTCATCGCGATTTTTGTCTTACTGGTCTTGCTCAGCGGTGAAGGCGGTGCCGTCGATTTCGCGCAGATAGGTCGAACCTTAATCGCCCTACCCCTGCTGATTTTGTTTTGCATGGGCGCCGTTAAATTTGTTTTGCTTAAATTGATCGCCCGCTACGACCGTATTGGCGAGTACATGTTCCTATTGGCGATTGGCTGGTGCCTGGGAATATCGGAGTTATCTGAAATGCTGGGGCTATCACGGGAGATTGGCGCCTTTCTTGCCGGTATTAGCATCGCCACTAGCCCGATATCGCAATACATTGCGCTGAGTCTAAAACCGCTCAGAGATTTCTTTCTGGTACTGTTTTTCTTTTCTTTGGGGGCGCGTTTTAATTTAACGCTGTTACCGGAGATTGCCGTGGCCAGCCTGGTATTGGGCGGAGTCATGCTGATGTTAAAACCAGCAGTCTTTCATTATTTATTGAGAGGACAAAGTGAGCAGGCACACTTGTCGTGGGATCTGGGCTTCCGCCTTGGGCAAATCAGCGAATTCTCATTGCTGATTGCCTACGTCGCAGCAGGTGCGTCGCTGATCGGCAGCGAAGCCTCACATCTGATTCAGGCCGCTGCAATTTTATCGTTTCTGGTATCGAGTTATATCGTGGTGTTTAACTTTCCCAATCCCATTGCAATCAAGGATGAACTGCGCCGGGATTAAAGCGTTTCCTGCATACAAGCCCTGCTACCAGCCTTCAGACCGCCCTTCATACCCATATAGCCTATATCGGTAATTGAGGGTCTTTAGCCCGATCCATCCAGCGGCCTAGCACGCGATCCATCGACTCTTCTGCGACCATGCCGACTTTTTGCTGTAGGCTCTTTTTCTTCACGTAGGCAATTTCATAAATATCGGCGCTGTCGACCTGAGCTACCAAATATTCATCACTGGTCAGTAATTCGTCCACCAGGTTTTGAGTGAGGGCGCGGGTGCCAAACCAGATTTCTCCGGTGGCAATTGCCTCCATATCGAGGGCGGGGCGATGTGAGGAGACAAATTCCTTAAACAACTCGTGGGTGTCCTCAATATCACTCTGAAATTTCTCTCGGCCTTCATCGGTGTTTTCACCCAACATGGTGAGGGTGCGTTTGTATTTCCCGGCGGTGATTAATTCCACATCGACATCGTGTTTTTTCAACAAACGATGCACGTTGGGTATTTGCGCCACCACACCGATGGAACCCAACACTGCGAACGGCGCTGCCAGTATTTTGTCGGCCACGCAGGCCATCATATAACCACCACTGGCGGCGACTTTATCAACGCACACCGTTAGTGGCACCTGTTGTTTTTTAATGCGATCGAGCTGACTGGCGGCTAAGCCGTAGCCGTGTACCACCCCGCCGGGGCTTTCCAGGCGTACCACAATTTCATCCTCACCCGTGGCACGTGATAACACGGCAGTAACTTCTTCCCGCAGCCGAGTCACGGCAGATGCCCTTAGGTCACCGTGAAAATCCAGTACAAAAACACGTTTCCGCACGTTCTCTTTTGCTGCAATGCTGTTTTCAGCTCCGTCCTGAGTACCGTCTTTATGCTTCTTTTTCGCGGTTTTTTTGGCCAGCGCATCTCGCTGCTTTTGTTCTTTTCGATAGCTTTTTTCCAGACCCTTATGCCCACCGGGGAGGGTTAGCGCACGATCGAGGGCATGCTGCATATCCAATATTTTTTCGTTGAAGTGATGGATTTCAAAATGGCCTTTTTCCTGGCCCTTAACTTTTTGAGCCAGGCCCACCACCGCGCTCAATATCACTATAACGGCAACCACAAACGTAACCACCCGGGCCAAAAACATACCGTATTCGCTGAGAAATTCCACGTATTTACCTTGTATTGATTAGTTGAGGCTTGTTAATAAAATATAACTTCTATCGACAGTAAAAAGTCATGCCTTACAAATTGATTATGCCGCGATTGCAGCGAGGCATTCTTCGGCAATGTTAAGCGGTCTCTGATTGCCGGCGTCGTCCATCTTACAGGCGTCCAGATAAAACTCGAGACTAACTAGCATATCCGCAAAACTGTCCAGTTTAGTCGCGCCACTACCATTAATATTATTCCGCTCCAGAGCAAAAATTCGAGCACCCTCGATCAATTTTGAAAAACGCTTCATATCCAATATGACTGCGCAAGCTCGTAAATCGGTAAAGGCCCGATCTAGTTCATTCATAATATCCGCGCGCGCGACATTTTTCTTCATCTCTTCTAACATTTCCTTGACCCCGACCAGGGCATCGGTAGCCCCCTGCAAAACGGCGTGACGAGCGGTTTTAAGCTGGCCATTCTGAATAATGACATCGAAAGGCTGGGCATCCCAGTCGGTAAGTTCTGCTCGAGTTGGCAGCGCCCCCCAAAATTCGGCAACGGCACTCTCAAGATACAACACTGAATTAGTGAATTCGACCACCTGCTCGGTCTCAAGTTCTTTCCCCGCTTCGATTTGAACCGCGAGCTCCTCGGAGTGCCGTCGAAATTTGTCCGCGATGGAAGTCAAGCCCAATATCTGGCAGTGATCGCTCACCGTTGCAAAATCATGCTGAATGGTCGACATCACTTCTTTCGGTAACTGTCGATCTTCTTCTTGCGCAAGATCCAGCGCCGAGCGTATCGAAGCCACCATTTTTTGTAAGACATTAAAGGGCGAACGCTTATCGTCGCCTTTACCGAGCATTTGCTCGCGAATACTGGACAGATCAGCGTCGGTAAATTCCAGTACCGGAGCGCCGAATTCATGCTTGGCATTTTTGCGTTTTTTAGGGTCGGGATTCATCGCGACCAAGACCAGAAACGCACGCCACAAACCTTCAGGATAGAGATTCGAGCCCGGTTGATCTGATTTTGAATTAACAATACCGCGCAATTGTTTTTCAACCACCGCGAGCAGGCGCACCCGATCTAGCCGCAGAGTCAAACCACCGTCGGCCATTGAGTCCACCATGGCTTTAAATACCGCCCAGTAGTTTTTTTCCTGCGGGGATAGCCCGATGCGCACTAATCTTCCTGCCGCATCAGAGATGATCTGAAAACCCTTTTCCCGATTGGTATCTTTGAGAATATGCACTAAACCCATTTGGTAGAACTGGGTTATGCGCTTGAGTAAGGTCGCATCGGGCGCCGCATTGGCCAGGGTATCCTGAGACAGATGAAAACCCGGCCACTGAACTCTCGGCAACAGGTGATATTCGTAGAATGGCGGTTTTTTTTGTATAGCGCGTAAAGCGGACAATTCCGGGATTAGCAAGCAAGGATTATCCACGCGTTTTTTTACCAGGTAACCCAACAAACCTAAGGTGGCGTGCAACGCGTCCTGTATCGGAACCGCTATTACCGCCAGGGTCAGCGTGTTGGCTTTAAACTGCTCAAGTACGTCGCTCACCTCATCCATTAAACGGGAGATACCCTCAAGCTGACACACCACTGCGGCACCCCAGACGTCGCGAATCACCGCATTCAGCTCGTCGGCATTATCTGCACTCAAATTACGCGCCAGGCCCACGGCCTTTTCGACGGATCGACGCAATTCGTTCTTGGCCAGATCGATCGCATCGGGAGACAGTTTTTGCATAGACACTATAGTTTTACCACTTCCTATGAGCGGAATCGCCGCGAATTGCTTCCTATATTAAATTTATATTGAGCTTTTATCTGCAAGTTACCAAAAAACTTGGAATTACTCTATGTAAAAATGGCCTTTTCTTGGATAATAGAGCGCCAGTTCACAGGCAGCGGTTCGGGATGAACGACCTGCGCCTTCCTTGCTAAGACGTCCACCAGGCCCACCATTTAGGATTTTCGCTATGATCAACTCCACCCTCCATGCCCTTCGCGAAAATTTTCTCGGCAATTCCCCGGGCTGGTACAAAAATACCATTATTGCTTTTCTAGTACTCAACCCCCTGTTGTTAATGGCCTTCGACTCGTTTATCACCGGCTGGATATTCATCGCTGAATTTATCTTTACCCTGGCGATGGCTCTCAAATGTTATCCCTTGCAGCCGGGCGGACTAATCGCTATTCAGGCTATCTTGCTGGGCATGGCCTCACCGGAATCGGTCTACCACGAGGCCGAATCAAATTTTCAGGTCATCCTACTGCTGATGTTTATGGTCGCCGGCATCTACTTTATGCGCGAGCTACTCCTGTTTACCTTCTCGCGCATCTTATTAGGAATAAAGTCTAAGTCACTGTTATCTTTACTTTTTTGTTTCGCGGGCGCAATATTATCCGCCTTCCTTGACGCCCTTACCGTCACCGCTGTATTGATCAGTGTCTGCGTCGGGTTTTACTCGGTGTATCACAAGGTCGCCTCCGGGGTTCACTTCACCGACAGCGATCACAACTTCGGCCACGACGACGACGTACAGGATTATCGCCGCGAAGATTTAGATAATTTCCGCGGCTTCTTGCGCACTTTAATTATGCACGGAGCCATAGGCACCGCCCTTGGTGGAGTTACCACTCTTGTCGGCGAACCTCAGAACCTATTGATTGCAGAAAAAGCCGGATGGGATTTTCTCGAGTTTTTCCTGATCATGGCTCCGGTGACAATACCTGTGCTCATCGCCGGATTTTGTACCTGCGTCGCTCTCGAATTTACCGGCTGGTTTAGCTACGGCTATAAATTACCCCCAGCGGTACGGGAAATTCTCGACGAGTACAACGAGCACGAAAACTCCAAACGCAAGGACTCGGATAAAGTAGAGCTGGTTGTTCAGGGCGTAGTCGCCCTAATTCTAGTGGCGGGCTTGGCTTTTCACCTCGCCGAAGTCGGTTTAATTGGCCTGATGGTCATTGTTCTACTCACCGCTTTTAACGGCGTGATAGAGGAACATCGCATTGGCCGCGCTTTTGAAGAGGCTCTGCCCTTTACCGCCCTACTTGTAGTGTTCTTCGCCATCGTCGCGGTGATTCACGAACAGCACTTGTTTACACCGGTGATTGACGCCGTACTCGCCATGGAGGTATCAAGCCAACCCTCTGTATTTTTCCTGGCTAACGGGCTGCTGTCGGCGATGAGCGACAATGTGTTTGTCGCCACGGTGTACATTAACGAGGTCAAAGCCGCACTGGATGCCGGCGATATTAGTCGAGAGCATTTTGATAAATTGGCGGTAGCCATTAATACGGGTACCAATATACCCAGTGTTGCGACACCCAACGGTCAGGCTGCATTTTTGTTTTTATTAACCTCGGCACTGGCACCGCTGATTCGGTTGTCCTACGGTCGCATGGTGATTATGGCACTGCCTTACACCATCGTAATGACTAGCGTTGGTCTTATCGCTATCTCTTTTATATAAGCGCACTTTATAGCGCACTTGATATAGACACACTTTATATAAATACACCTGGCATAGAGTAGTTTTCAGCGTCGTGGGGCTTACGCTGAGAACTACTCCGAGCTGGAATATTTAGTTTTGCAAGACTTCTCTTTCCGGGCTTTCCTTTACCAAGCCATCCTTTGCTAACCCTTCCTTTAGCAACCCTTCCTTGACCAACCAAAGACAAGCGCCGTCACTGGCTTTATCGATCACCGCCAGCTTTTCACGATGAGCCTGAACTTCATCCTCGCTCGCCATAATGACCTTAAGTGCCGGTCGCACGTCGGTGAGTAGCCGATTACTTTCTTCGCGACCCAGGCCGCCATTGTCCGCAGAATTATCGCCCCCCAGGCCCAGCGACACCTGACCACCGGTCATCGTTAGGTAAACGTCGGCAAGAATCTCCGCATCCAGTAAGGCACCGTGTAATTCTCGCTGGGAATTATCCACGCCATAGCGCCGACATAAGGCATCAAGATTATTCTTCTGGCCAGGGTGTAAACGGCGCGCCAGCAGCAACGTATCGATAATGTCGTTGCTTATCGGAATAGCCGACTTAGGAAGCTTGCCTAACTCATGATTGAGAAAACCCAAATCAAAGGGTGCGTTGTGGATAATCAGCTCCGCGCCGTCGATAAAGGCGAGAAACTCGTCCGCAATTAATTCAAATTTCGGCTTGTCCATCAGACTTTCACGGCTAATCCCGTGCACACTTTCGGCACCCGCATCAATGTCTCGATCCGGATTAATGTACTGATGATAATGTCGCCCGCTAAGGCGACGATTCACTAACTCGACACAACCAATTTCGATAATGCGATGATCCTGACTCACTTCCAGGCCGGTGGTTTCCGTATCCAGTACTACTTGCCGCATTTAAGCCTCCTACCCCGCCAACAATTCATCGATGCCACAGTTAGCCAGTTGATCGGCAATTTCATTTTCACGGTGACCGCTGTGGCCTTTCACCCAATGCCAGTTAACCTGATGACGAGCCGCCTCGCGCTCAAGGCGCTGCCATAAATCCACATTCTTTACCGGTTTTTTACTGGCGGTTTTCCAGCCTCGAGCTTTCCAGTTGGCCATCCATTCGGTAATACCCAGGCGCACATACTGGGAATCCGTGGTCAGCTCCACCGCACAGGCTTCTGACAAAGCTGCCAAACCTTCGATGGCCGCCATCAGCTCCATACGATTATTGGTGGTATCGGCAGCACCGCCATGGAGGTGCTTTTCGCTACCGTCACAACGCAGCAAGGCACCCCAACCACCCGGCCCCGGATTGCCCCGGCAGGCGCCGTCGGTAAAAACTTCTACTTTTTTCACACTTAATCCATACACCAAAATTACTTATTTTTTGTCGCTGCCAGTATAGCGGCTCGACGCTCTTCGGCGGTTAATTTAGGGTCTCTATCTGTATTTATACATTGATTATTTACTGCCCCACCGATAATCAGTATTCCCCGCTCCAGCCTTCTTTTGAGTATTCTCAACATTCGGTAACGAGGACGCATGCCCGTTTCCCGCCAACGCTGGCAAGCGAACCGGCAGCCAATTAGGCTGGGTAAGCGGGCTTAAGGGCGCGACGCGCTTGGTGGCTGCCAATACATAAAAAGCCCGGCGATGGACTTCGGTTAATCCCCGCGCGCGCGTCATCAGATCCGGCGCGCTGTCGGGCTCGCTAAAGCCACGGTAGCTGTACGTGACCTCAAACCCCAGCAAGGTTAACCAATCGATCACCCGCGACAAACGCAGGCTGTGATAGCGCCAGATTGGGTTTGCGCTCACTAGTACTCCGGGCCATCGGGCCAAACCAAAGACAGTGAGAGGGTTAAAACCCACTATCACCAAATGACCACCGGCAGTGACCACTCTGGCAACCTCGTTCAGAACTTCGTGGGGCCTGGAAGAAAAATCGAGGACGTGGTGCAAGACCATCACATCAATCGCGTCGGAAGGTAGGGGCAAGGTTTCAAAATCGGCTATGCCTGCTATTTGCGAGCTAGCATTTTGACCATCGTTTTGTTCATTGCTTTGTTCACCGCTTTGCTTAACTGCGAGCTTAAAACGATGGCGTAGATCAAAACATGTCGTTAGATCATGTCCTCGGGAAACTCCGAGATGACCAAGGCGATAACCGGACAGAGAGGATAAATTAGTTTCGCAGCAACGCCGCTGCGCCGCCAACATCCGGGCCGCAAACGGCGTAGCAAACCACTCTTCGAGGGCATCCTGAGTCTCCACCAGCTCGGCTACTCGATAGCGATTTTTAATCGTTTCGACCCAACTCAACGCGCTTTTATCTCCATACCAGCTGTCATGTCTCTAAGTAAAATTAAGCCTCCACCGTGTTTGAGGCCAGGCATTTGAGCTTTAGCGTAGCACCCTCAGGGTAAAAAACTCCAGCCCAAAGCCCGCTTTAAACACACCAATTTCTCTACAGAACCTTCTAAACCTGCCAACAGGTAATGAGCAAGCTACTCACGGGCGTCAAACCCCGACCGAGTCCATTAAAAATGAGAATTTCATCATATCCTGAGCCTTAACGATTGAAGCAGGAGCCTACGGTCGATAAACTGCCAAGTTGTTAATATCAACAAGGAATAATGGCCAGGATGCATATAGTGCGAAGCAATAACCCTCAGCTCATCTCCCGCATTCCTCGTTTCAGCTCACGGCTGAGTCGACGTTTGACTGCACCGCTCATTGCACTGACCCTATGCTCTGCCTGCAGCACCGTATATACCACCGACCCCCAACCAGCACCGCCCGCACCCCCGGTCACCCCGGCACCAGAACTCAACTTACAGTCGCTAACCCCGGGTGACTACCGCTCAATGGCGGACCTACTTGCACCCGCCAACACCAACCCAGGCGACGAAACAGGGCAAGCATTGGTGCCGAACAGCGCTAATTTGTGGTCGACCATCAACCAGGGCACCGTCTTTGCCAGCCATGCTGAGAATATTCGTATCGACAAATTTGTCGCCTGGTATCAGAACAATCCCAGTTATTTCGATCCGATCTTTGCACGCGCCCCACTTTATCTCGGCCACATTACCGCGCAACTACAACAACACCAGATGCCCCTGGAGCTAGCCCTGCTGCCTTTTGTAGAGAGCGCCTACAACCCTTTTGCCTATTCGCGCAGCAATGCTGCTGGCCTGTGGCAGTTTATTCCCCGTACCGGGGATCATATGGGGCTGACGCGCAACTGGTGGTACGACGGCCGTCGGGATGTCGAGCAGTCTACCGAAGCTGCCATTCAATACCTGAGCTATCTAAATCAGCGCTTTGAGGGCGACTGGTTACTGACCCTGGCCGCCTACAATGGTGGAGAAGGCACCGTGAGCCGGGCTATGAAACGTAATGCCCGTGCCGGTAAAGCCACGGATTTTTGGAGTCTGGATCTGTCCCGGGAAACCCGAGCCTATGTTCCTCGATTATTGGCGCTGGCCCGTATTTGTGCAAATCCAGAAAGCTATGGCCTATCGTTCCCGGTGATTGCAGACGCGCAACGCTTCACTGGCGTAGATCTGAGTGGACGAATAACTCTTAATAAAGTTGCCGAACTGGCCGGCATCGATCACGATCTGGCGCGCAAACTTAATCCGGGGCTACGTCAGGGCGTAACCCCGCCGGCAGGCCCTCACCGTATTGTATTACCCCTCGAGAAAGCGGCCGCTTTTAAAACCCGCATTGCAGCGACCCCAAAACACCTGTGGCAGCCCGCTCGCCAATACACCGTAAAATCCGGCGACACACTGAGCGCCATCGCGCTGCAAAATGGCGTCCCCCTGGCAGCCATGAAAGCGGAAAACAATCTACTTTCAAATCGAATTAAAGTGGGAAAGGTACTCAATATCCCCGGCACCGGGGTTTCCACCATTGCGCCTCTTGATCGCGAGGCGAATCCACCGGTTTACTATCGTATCAAACAGGGAGATTCGCTGTGGGCAATAGCGCGTCGCTTCGACGTGAATAGTCGTGCACTAAGCCGCTGGAACAATCTTGCACTGGGCAGCATCTTACAACCCGGACAGCGATTGCGGATTTATCCAAGCGCCAGTAGTCAATCAGGTGCCAACAGCCAGTTAAGTGCCAACAGCCAGGCTAAGGGCGAAGTGCACTACCGGGTGAAACGTGGCGATTCACTGTATACCATTGCCCGCCAGCATCGCATCAGTATCGCCGACATTTTGCTCTGGAATAAAATCAAGTCCTCTGATCTGCTTCAGCCCGGTCAGCGCTTACGGTTGTTGATTAGGTCCTAGTAATTTGATCCTGGAATTGCCTGGATTCAAGACAACTGACTCAGGGTAATTAATTCAGGAGAATGAACTCGATACTCGAATTTACAAAACTACTGATTCGACCCTACGAAAGCACTAAGATCAATATCGGCTTCCGCCACTAGCGTCTTTTGGTAGGCAGCAAAGTCACGTGCGGCGCTGGCACGACTCAACGATGTGCGCATAGCACCCAGCTGTTCGGCAACTTGCGCCTGCTCACCGCCCTCACTGATGGCGTCCAGGGAATAAACCACTATATCACCCGCTGCCGTTGCGAATGACCGTACCGCAGGCACCGCGGTTGCAGCGGGAAGCTCAAACACCTGCGCCACCACCTCTCTATTCACACCAGGAGCATAGCGTTGGGTTGCCAGGCTCACCTGCCAGTTCAGATCGTTGGCGGTGGCCACGCTTTCTATGGTTTCACCCGCCGCGATCCCTGCCCTAATCTGAGCCACGTACGCTTTCCCCTGTGCTTCCAATTCAAGGGCGGCCTTATCGGTCTTGACCTGCTCTTCAACCTGCCCACGAACTTCGTCGAGACTCAATATCCGTTCTGGCTGGTGTTCCTTCAATTTCAGTACCAGCACATTGCCTTGCGACAACTCCAGTACTTCGCTGGCGTAACCGTTGTCGAGCACGTCTTCACTAAACGCCACTTCAAGTACCGTCGGATTATTAACAATATCGTCGCCGGAGTCGTCGGCGGAAGTATTGCCATTGCGTATCCCTTGCCGAGTAAGCGCCGGCGAAGTTTTTAATTCCAAACCCAGCTCGTCTGCAACCTCTGAGAGATTGGTATTGTTATAGGCCAGGTCACCCAATTCTTCGACTTTTTCGGGCATCAGGTCAAGGGCGAGTTGCTGACGCAGCTCATTTCCCATGCGCTCACGCTCCTCCTCAAAAGAGCGAACAATAGTTTTTTCCTCGCGCAGTACCTTAATCAAATGCCATCCACTATCTATTTCGACGGGCGAGGACACCTGTCCAACATCGAGTTCAGCAACCGCCGTCTGGAAAGCCAGGGGCATGTCAGCAGCGATAAATTCTCCAATCTCACCGCCCTGCTCAGCACTCAGTAAATCCTCGCTGTATTGACGAGCCACTGCGGCAAATTCATCACCCTGCTCCAGGGCTGTCTGAACATTCGCCAATTTTTCGGTATGTGAACCGTTCTCCTGATTCTCAATCATAATATGGCCGACAAACAAACGTCTCGACGCTTCCGCCGCCGCTAATTGATCATCGTAGTAGGCTTTCATTGCCATATCATCGAGCGTTACGCTCTCGGTCAAATCGCCTAACTTTAATTCAATGTAATCAAACACTACGGTTTCCGCCGCGACAAACTGAGCGCTACGCTGAGCGTAGGACGCTTTAATTTCAGCCTCGCTGACGACCATACGCTCCCGAACCGGCTCGATAGGCAGGGTTAAATAATGGAAGTCGCGAGACTGCTCCATTAAAGTCACCACTCTTTGCAATTCGCTACGCGTCAAAAACCCGGTATTAGTAATACCCTGTGCGAGTTGACTCACCAGGAGTTCACTTTCGATAAAGCGGCGATGGGTTTGCGGAGTGTACTGATTCCGCGCCAGATAGTTTAAGTAGTTGTCTTTTGAAAACTGGCCATCGACCTGAAAGATTTCTACCTCCTTCAATAATCTGGCAAGCGTACTCGAGGCTACTGCCATCCCCGTGTCGCGGGCCTGGTTTTCAAGCGCCTTGGCATTGGCCATATTTTGTAACACCGGGCCATAGAGTAATTCATCTGACACCGTACTGGGATCCACCTCCCCAAACTGCTGCTGGATTAAATTTCGCCGCCGTTGGATTGCGCGGGTAACTTCAAGGCGCGTAATACGTTCGCCATCGATATTAGCCGCCTCTTCGACCGAGGCACCAGTAAAAAAAATCGACTCTATGCCCAAAAAAGCAAAGGGTATGGCGATTAGTATGACGATAAATTTCGCCGCGCCGCTAATACTTTCCCTAAAATCCTGCAACATCGCTGTGAGCTACCTTATTTATGGATGAAAACCCTATGGATGAAACCATATGGATGAAGAATGGCGTAAATAAAAATGATTTAAGCAAAAAAAAGGCGCATAAATCATGCGCCTTACCACTTCTTGAACTCAGAATCGAATTAGTTAACCGAGTCTTTAAGTGTTTTACCGGCTTTGAACCCGGGTACATTTGCGGCCTTAATTTGTATCGCTTCGCCAGTGCGTGGATTGCGGCCCATACGCGCAGGGCGGTGCTTAACGGTAAAGGTTCCAAAACCAACCAACGAGACAGAATCTCCTTTTTTCAATGATTGACCAATAGCTTCAATAGCTGATTCTAGTGCATTGCCAGCGGCAGCTTTAGAGATATCTGCGCCCTCTGCGATGGTGTCGATAAGTTCTGATTTATTCACTAGTAAGCCTCTTAATGTGGGTAAGTTGTTATGTAGGTGGGTTGTTGTTTTTGATTTTTGTGCTTTTGCTTAGCACTTTTCGTTAATGATGCGCGTCAAATAGGAACAACTGGTATAGAACTAACGCTCCCTGCACTCCTAAATTCCGTTTTATCCCAGCTCGATTCGCTCACGTCAATCAAGCGTCTAATCTACCGCCGCGAATCAAGATACTTTATACCAATAGCTTTTTGAAGGGTCAAGGAAATACTGCCCTAAGTCACTCTAGCCAGCTCTTAATGTGTGCCTAAACGTGACCCATCGCCCTCTGCGGAGTCCTCGGTAAGGGTTTTGTCAGCGATAGAATCTTGCGACTTCGCCGCATAGTCTTTGTCGGACAACGGAACTGGTATCCGCTCAAGCGCAATTTGCAGTACTTCATCGACCCATTTAACCGGCAGAATCTTGAGGTCTGCCTTAATGTTATCGGGAATTTCTTTTAGGTCACGCTCGTTTTCATGGGGAATAATCACCGTGGTGATCCCACCTCGATGGGCAGCGAGCAATTTTTCCTTGAGCCCGCCGATTTTCAACACCTGGCCACGCAGGGTGATTTCTCCGGTCATCGCCACGTCGGCGCGCACCGGGATTTGGGTGATTTCCGAGATAATCGCAGTGCACATGCCAACACCGGCACTGGGCCCGTCTTTAGGCGTGGCGCCCTCGGGCACATGAATGTGTAGGTCGTGGTGCTGGTGGTAGTCTCGCGGAATCCCCAGCACTTGCGAGCGACTACGCACCACCGTAAGCGCCGCCTGAATGGACTCTTGCATTACATCGCCCAGCGAACCCGTCTTAATAACGCTGCCCTTGCCGTGAGTCGACGAGGTTTCAATAGTCAGCAACTCACCCCCGACTGAGGTCCACGCCAAACCGGTAACTTGCCCAATACGGCTCTCTTCTTCCGCCCGACCATAATCGAACTTACGCACGCCGAGCAATAACTCTAAGTCCTCAGCGCCAACGTGGCGTTCTAAGCTAGAATCACTGCGCACGTGCTCGGTCACAATCTTACGGCAGACTTTAGCAATCTCGCGTTCCAAACCTCGCACACCGGCCTCGCGGGTGTAGTAGCGAACAATATCAACAACGGCATCGCGCTCAAGTGCCACTTCGCTCTCTTTCAAGCCGTTGGCCTTACGTTGCTTGGGCAACAGGTACTTTTCAGCGATATTGACCTTTTCGTCCTCGGTATAACCGGGAATACGGATAACTTCCATACGATCCAGCAAGGGACCCGGGATATTCAGCGAGTTGGAGGTACAGATAAACATCACCTCGGATAGATCGTAATCCACTTCGAGGTAGTGATCATTAAAGGAATTGTTTTGCTCGGGATCGAGCACTTCAAGTAAGGCCGAGGCCGGGTCACCGCGGTGATCCATACCCATTTTGTCGATTTCATCGAGTAAGAACAGTGGGTTTTTCACTTCGGTTTTGGCAATTTTCTGTACCAGTTTACCCGGCAAGGAACCAATATAGGTACGCCGATGGCCACGAATTTCGGCCTCGTCACGCACTCCACCCAAAGACATACGGATAAATTTTCGACCGGTGGCCCGGGCTATGGATTCGCCCAGGGAAGTTTTACCGACTCCGGGCGGCCCCACCAAACACAACACCGGGCCTTTAAGTTTTTTGACTCGTTTCTGTACTGCTAAAAATTCCAGAATACGCTCTTTGACTTCATCAAGACCGTAGTGATCTTCGTTCAGGATGCGCTCGGCCTGGGTCAGGTCGGTTTTGACCTTGCTGCGCTTTTTCCAGGGCACGCTAACCATCCAGTCGATGTAACTGCGCAGAACTGAGGCTTCAGCAGACATCGGCGACATCATTTTAAGTTTGCTCAGCTCGGTCTGAGTTTTTTCCAGCGCGACTTTAGGCATGCCAGCTTCATTAATTTTTTTCTCCAATTGCTCTATCTCGCCTGGAGCTTCTTCGAGTTCACCCAGCTCTTTCTGAATGGCTTTCATTTGCTCGTTCAGATAGTACTCGCGCTGGCTTTTTTCCATCTGTTTTTTAACTCGCCCGCGGACTTTTTGCTCCACCTGGAAAACTTCCAGCTCGGCTTCGAGCAAAGCCAGAAGGTGCTCTATACGCGGCTTTTCCTCGATAATTTCTAGTACGTCTTGTTTTTGTTCAAGACTCAGCACCATATGAGTCGCCATGGTATCCGCCAAACGACCGGGGTCGTCAATGCCAGCCACCGTCGTTACCACTTCCGCTGGAATTTTCTTGTTTAAATTGACGTACTGCTCAAATTGCGTAATCAACATACGCATCATCGTATCGGCTTCGGCCGTGGGCATTTCCGCGCTATGAACACTCTCATAGTCAGCAACAAAGTAACCGTCTTTATCGTAAATTTGCTGAATCTGGACGCGCTCAGTACCTTCAACTAATACCTTGACGGTACCGTCGGGTAATTTCAGCATTTGCAGTACTGAAGCCAGCGTTCCCAGGCGATAGACGTCATCGCTACCTGGGTCATCCAGTGCCGCGTCTTTCTGGGCTACCAGTAAAATTTGTTTTTGCTGAGACATCGCCTCGTCGAGGGCCAAAATAGATTTTTCCCGCCCAACGAACAAGGGAATCACCATCTGCGGATAAACCACCACGTCACGCAGGGGCAGCATAGGCAGCTGATGATCCTGGGTGTCCGTAAAATTATCTGCGGGTTTGTCTTCGGGTTTATCCTCGAAATCGTCCTGACTCATATATTCACCATCTCTTTGGGCGACAAGTTGTTTAAGCAATTTGCCTTGAGCACAGCCTTAGAAAGCAGGCTGCTGATATTTCATTGATGGGGCCTGACACCCGAATAACAAGTACAAAAAGCCACAATCAGTAAACAAAAAGGAGCCCTAAGGCCCCTTTTTACTACACTTTTTCTAAGCTCCCGGAATCACCCGTCATCGCCCGCAACCTTAGCGGGTTCATGGTTTTCGTATACCACAAGGGGTTGAGATTCACCTTTGATGACCTGTGCATCGATCACCACTTTCTGGACATTCTCCTCGGAGGGAATATCGTACATGGTATCAAGTAGCACACTTTCCAAAATCGAGCGTAAACCCCGTGCGCCGGTTTTGCGCTCGAGGGCTTTTGCCGCAATCTCGTCGAGGGCATCCTCGCGAATATCCAGCTCCACGCCTTCCATCTCAAACAACACGCCGTACTGCTTGGTAAGCGAGTTCTTGGGTTCGGTAAGAATACTGACCAGCGCATCCTTGTCGAGCTCTTCTAAGGTAGCCACCACCGGTAGACGTCCAACAAACTCAGGAATCAGGCCGAAACGAACTAAGTCATCGGGCTCTAACTCCACCAGAGTCTCACCAATATTGCGTTCGCTTTCAGCACCGCGCACCGTGGCACTAAAACCGATGCCGCCCTTATCCGAGCGCTGCTCGATAATTTTTTCCAGACCGGAAAACGCGCCGCCACAGATAAACAATATATTCCCAGTATCCACCTGCAAAAATTCTTGCTGGGGATGCTTGCGGCCACCTTGTGGGGGCACCGAGGCTATGGTGCCTTCAATAAGTTTCAGCAGTGCTTGCTGGACACCTTCACCAGACACATCGCGGGTGATGGAGGGGTTGTCAGATTTACGAGAAATTTTGTCGATTTCATCGATGTAGACAATCCCACGCTGGGCTTTCTCGACATCGTAATCGCACTTTTGTAGCAGTTTTTGAATGATGTTTTCAACATCTTCGCCCACATAACCGGCTTCGGTCAGCGTGGTTGCATCGGCAATGGTAAATGGTACATTCAGCAGGCGTGCCAGGGTTTCCGCTAACAAAGTTTTACCGCTGCCTGTGGGACCTACCAGCAGGATATTACTTTTGCCGAGCTCGACCTCACTATTGGCCTTACCCTTAGCCGATTTACTCTTATCCGAGCTGGAACTGGCTTTGCTCGCACTCATTTCAAGGCGTTTGTAGTGGTTGTACACTGCCACCGAGAGAATTTTCTTGGCGCGTTTCTGGCCAATCACATACTCGTCGAGAATAGCGTTGATTTCGTGGGGAACCGGTAGTTTTTCACCCGCTTCGCCGGAGCTAGTCTCTTGAATTTCTTCAGAAATAATATCGTTACAAAGGTCGACACACTCATCGCAAACAAACACCGATGGGCCCGCAATTAACTTGCGAACCTCGTGTTGGCTCTTACCGCAAAATGAGCAGTAGAGTAGCTTGCCGTCGTCGTTTTCGTCGCCCTGATCGCTCACAGGAGTATCTCCAATTGGAAATTTAGGGATTAGCCGCTATAAAACATAGCACTAATCCACAGAATCGTAAAGTTTGGGGGGGTGTACTGTCGGCTAGCCGCGCTGGTCCAGTACTTCGTCCACCAGGCCGTAGGCCTTGGCTTCCTCGGCACTCAGAAAGTTGTCGCGCTCGGTATCCAGGGCGACCTTCTCCACAGTTTGACCGGTATGAAAAGCCATACGTTCATTGAGTCGCTCGCGAATATTAAGGATTTCCTGGGCGTGGATATGAATATCCGAAGCCTGGCCGTGAGCACCGCCGCTGGGCTGATGAATCATGCAGCGCGAGTTAGGCAGGGTATAGCGTTTTCCCTTGGCACCGGCCGCTAACAGAAAGGCCCCCATACTGGCAGCTTGACCAATACACATGGTGCTAACGTCGGGCTTGATAAACTGCATGGTGTCGTAAATAGACAGCCCGGCCGTAACCGAACCACCGGGAGAATTAATGTAGAGGTGGATATCTTTTTCAGGGTTTTCTGATTCCAGAAACAAGAGCTGGGCGACCACCAAGTTCGCCATATAATCTTCCACCTGGCCCACCAGGAAAATGACGCGCTCTTTAAGCAGTCGAGAATAGATATCGAACGAGCGCTCGCCACGGGAGGTCTGCTCAATCACCATTGGCACCAGGCCGCCGGCAGCCGTGATTTCGGTATTACTTAAAGAGTTATTCCAGGAATTGATCGGACCATTGCCCATGTCGTCGTGCATAGCGTTTTTCAGCCTCTATTATATTAAGCGTTGAATTCAAGCCATTGTAACGACCTTACCCGGTCAGGCAAACCCAAGAGTGCGGTATCCGCTATTTTTTTTAAGCCAAGCCCAAGCTCAATACCGGGAAGGCCCTGAAACACGGTATTAAAACCAAAAAACCCCGGAACGGCTCATCGTGTGATGACCCTCCCCGAGGTTTTTCACGCCTTAACTTTTACCTCAAACGTCATTCGGGTCCGACGTTATCAGGAAGCTATCCCGCGTCTGCGCCCTCTGTATCACCGGGCTCGTCACCTGGCTTGGCATCGGGCTTGACCGCGTCTTCATAAGATTGCTCTTCTTCCTTCACGCTGGCCACCGCTGCGATGTGCTCAATGACCTGATCCTCGAGTACCGAGGACTGTACGGTATTCAACATTTGCTCATTGCTATAGTAGTACGACACGACTTGTTCTGGCTGGTCATACGTAGCGGCAATTTCGTCAATTTGAGCCCGCACACTGTCGTCGTCTACTTTGATTTCAGCCACCTTAACGGTTTCAGCCACAATCAAACCCAGAGCTACGCGGCGCTCGGCCTGCTCAGAAAACAGTTCGTCCGGCAGTAATGAGGGGTCAAATTCTCGGCCACCGCCAAATTGCGAGACCATTTGCTCGCGCAGGGCTGCGACTTCACCGGCGACCAAAGCACTGGGCAATTCGACTTCGTGTAGCTCGATCAACTGCTCCAGCACTCGACCTTTAAATTTGGTCTTAATGGCGGTATTGAGCTCGCGAGTCATGTTTTTGCGCACTTCGTCCCGAAATGCCGGCTCGCCGCCGTCTTTAACACCAAACTGGGTAAAGAATTCGTCGTCCAATTCCGGCAAATGCCGCTGCTGAACTTCACTGACCTTGAGTTCAAACTCAACGGCAGCGCCTTGTAAATCTTCTTTGCTGTAATCGTCGGGGAAAGTCAGCTTGGCGGTTTTTTCGTCGCCTGCGGACATACCCACCAGCGCATCTTCAAAGCCCGGGATCATCTGCCCAGAACCCAACACCAGGTTGCTGCCTTCGGCAGAGCCGCCTTCAAACGCTTCGCCGTCTTTGCGACCGACATAGTCGAAGAGGACCTGATCATCCATTGCCGCTGCACGCTCAACCGTATTCCAGCTCACACGCTGCTCGCGCAAATTTTCGATCATGGTGTCGAGGTTTGCGTCGGTTACTTGCGCAACCGGCTTAGCCACCGAAACTTTTGAAAAATCTGCCAACTCGATTTCTGGATAGATTTCAAAGGTAGCAACGAACTCAAGATCCTGTCCCGGCTCATCCTTAGTTGGCTCAATCTTCGGCTGCCCCGCTGGGCGCACGCTCTCCTGGGTGATCGCTTCGTAAAACGAACGGCTCATGGTTTCACCAACCACTTCCTGACGCACGCCAGCACCGTAGCGCTGACGAACCACGCGCAAGGGCACTTTGCCCTGTCGAAAACCATCAAGGCGGATAGTTTTAGCCGCCTTGTTAAGTCTTTCGTTAATTTCCTGTTCGATGGTATCTGCGGGAACGCCCACGGTCAGGCGGCGTTCCAGGCCGGAAGTGGTCTCGATGGAAACCTGCATGGCTTGTCCTCGTTAATTCAGTATCACTAATGAACGCCTGTAACTTAAGTCGTAAATTACAGCATGTATTTGGTGCGAAAGGAGAGACTTGAACTCTCACGGGTTACCCCACAGGAACCTAAATCCAGCGCGTCTACCAATTCCGCCACTTTCGCATATTTTGTCAACTTCAATTTCGCGTTTGATCTTGGCTACCCCAAGATCAACACCCACCAATTTAAGTGGCCTTAAGTTGGGAGTAGTTACTACCCCCAAAAAAGGGCGCAGATTGTGCCACAGCGACTACGCTGCAGCAACCAAATACCGGTTTTTTCACGGCTGGGAACGCTCGGTGGGCAGTTAAAGAAACACCAAACGAGCACTAGCGGCTTTCAGTAATGCCTTTCAGCAAGGACTTTGGAGTCCGAGAACTCATCCGATGCTTGCGTTGAATGTTTCGCTAGGCCATCAAATACCCGGTCTGGAAATCAGCACTATTGCTGGGGCATCACTCAAATTTTCCACCATCACCTGACCAGCACCTGCGGGAATTAGCATTGCGTTTTCCGCTGCTAAGGGTCTACCCGCTAGCAACACCGAGTTGACCGCCATCGCCAGGGCATAACGCCCCTCGGTCGCCATTGACCATTGCGCACCGGGAGCAAGAGTTACCCGTTCCACCGAAAAATCGTCAAATTCTACAATCAATTCCCGACGTAAACCGGGACTGTTTTCCAACACCGCAAACTCGCTATCTACCGGGGGGGTGGTGGTCATCAAGGCGACCGCCGCCTCGGTATCCCAGTGCTGTTGAGTCAGCACTTCCTGGGCAAACGATAAAATTTTGCGCTCGTATACCGGGGTTTGAAACTCCACGGTGCGCACCCCATGCTGCAAGGAGTGTGGCAATAAGCACGGCACTTTCACCACATCGCCTACAACCAGCGGCTTTAATTGGGTAAAGCGATTCATCGCCTGCCGCAGCGCAGCTTCCCTACTCTGCAATTCAAGCGGTAAAGCCTCGCTGTCTAATCCACTACTTATCGCTCTATCTATTTCGCGACGCACCTGTTCATAGGCGCCAGTGCTCGCGCAAAAGGCGCGGCGAAAACTCGCGTCATCGGGGTATTCCGCCTGCACCTGGGTATCAAAGCCGTAGCGAATCGCACCGACACCCTCCGGCCACGCGGTCTTGTCCACGTGAGTGACGACATAGACTTCGCGTTTTTCTTCGTGTAACTCTAGATAGAGATCGCCGTAGACCGGCTCGGGTAGCGGGTCGAGTATTTTTAGCAAATTAATACTCTGGCAATCCCCGCCCAGTAACGCATCTCCGGCAAGCGCCAACAGCCAGGGCAAGGGGATATTCCTGTCCTCACTACCGATACCCGACTGCCCTCGAGCTTCGATCCCGCTATACCAAAGCTCCCGCCCCCAGGGTTTGGGGATAATTACCGGGGCGAGCCGGACCGGCGTATCCAGCGCAATCACCGGCACCGAACAATGCTCCGCGAAGTCCTTGAGCAGCGCCTCGCCGCCAGGCACCGCACCGCCGACAACATTGCTGTTCGTGCGCTCGACCTCCAACCAGCTCTCCGCAGCTGCTAGCTGATCCGTCACCACCAGGTGTGGTTGCGCCATCGCCGAGGTTTTGTACAGCAGAGTTATCAAGCGAATGTAAGGCTGCTGGGGCAGATACCACTGCCGATGATCCCAGTAAAAAGCCACCAATTCGGTGCTACACGGATCGACAGTACCAAGCACCCGGTCTAGTACCTGACCTAGCACCCGGCCTGGCACCGCGCATTTATCGTCATTTTCTGTGAAACAATCCGTCAATTTTAGGATCATAAAGCCAGCCCAAAGAGGAGGTCGGCAGTTTACCAGCAGAGTAAGGCTGTCGTCTCAGCTCGATTGAAAAGGCAGGGTTTTACCCAGGGCTGGGTACAGCTGCTTTATAAACGCCCTGCGCAGGCGTGCTAAAAGAGGGTTGACCCAACTCGGTTTTAGTCCTTAAATGGTGCACTCTGTACAGAGTGCACGGATACAGCTGGATTCGAGGTTACTTAGTTGCCTGGAATCCTGGTCAAAGGACTGGAATCCTGATGTAAGACTATGTTTGATTTGGCCATAGACTAACGACCATTACATATAGTGGCTAAAACGAACCTTAACTAAAGCTAATAACTATTAATCGACAAACACCGGAGTTTTATCATGATCACACTGAACAAACTAGCTTCTATCGCAGCACTCACCGCAATATTTAGTCTCGGCCTGGTCGGCTGCGGCGACAAGGGCTCTGACGCCACGGACGAAGGTGCCTCGATGCTCGATAGCATGAAAGACACTGCCTCAAGCGCTATGGAGTCTGCCTCAGACATGACCGAACAAGCCTCCGACGCTGCTGCTAGTGCCGCAGATTCAGTCGGCGACGTCACCGGCGCAGTTGTTGATAGTGCCTCAGAAAGCGTTGGCAGCGTTACCGACATGGCCACTGACATGGCCTCAGATGCGGCTAACAATGCCATTTCGAGCGCCGCAGAAGCAGCTTCAGACCTGAGTGGAAATATGATCTCAGCCCCTACCCTCACCGATGCCGTTACTGGTGCCGACTTATCCGGTGTCACTGACGTCGACAGCGCCATGCAAGCCGCGACTGACGTAGCCGGTGATGCCGTTAGCGGCGCGGTTGACGATGCCATGGGTTCATTAACAGGTACTGGTACCGATGCAGCTACTGAAGCTGCTACCGAAGCGGCGACAGATGCTGCTACCGAAGCTGCGACAGATGCTGCTACTGAAGCTGCGACAGATGCAGCGACAGATGCAGCGGCAAATATGTTGAACGGGCAGTAAACGCTTAAGACAGACGTTCACCGTGTTACTTCGGTAACACTTTATAAAAAAAGGCCAACATATTTGTTGGCCTTTTTTTATGGCGTGCTTTTACCATCGTTATCGCCAGCGAAAACAACACTGACGGCAGTAAGTTCTTGAGCTATTCTATGTATCGATCAACATATCAATTAGTAGAGCTTAACCGCCGCTTATCAGCTCGAATTTCTTAGCGGCAACTCCTTTAGCGGTTTTTTGCAGATGAGGACTCGTTGTGAACCAACATACTCAGCATACCATTCACACTTCGATCAGCAACATTCGAGAGCACGGCTATACCATCATTGAAGAATTCCTGTCTCCACAACAACTGGTAGCGGTAAGAAAATTTCTTGATCGCAGGAATGAGGAATATCAGGGCCGAAATAACTTTGAGGGTAGCAAGACTGAGCGTATCTACGCCCTGCTGAGCCAGGATCAATTATTTCAGGACATTGTCGAGGACCAACGAATGATGGCCGTGTGCGACGCTTTTCTGGAGCCCAACTACCTGCTGACCACCAGCCAGGCGATTTGTATTCATCCCGATGAAACACCCCAGCCCTGGCACAGCGACGATGCTTTTTACGGCATTCCCCGACCGCGTAATGCGGCGATGTCGACCATCATTGCGATTGACGACTTTTGCGCCAAAAACGGCGGTACCGAACTTATTCCCGGCAGTCATCAGTGGACTGATGAAGAGATTGGCGGTGACTATCGCTTCGGCGAAAGTGAAAGCGATCCAGATTTTGCTGAACGCGTGGCACATAAATCCATCGCCGTGGAAATGCCTGCCGGCGCCTGCGTGATTTTTTCTGGCGGTACGCTGCACCGAGGTGGTCGCAATACCAGCACCAGTACACGGCGTGCATTATCGAATCAATACTGTCAGCCCTGGGCCAGAACTATTGAGAATTTTTATCTCACTATTCCACGCGAGGAAGTGCTGAAAATGAGTCCCCGAGTACAGGCCTTATTAGGCTACTCGGTACACGCGCCGTTTATGGGCCAGGTATCGGGTTCTCATCCTCTAAAAACACTGAATCCAGAGTTTGTGCCATCAGTGTATAGGGGTAACTAAGCACACTCTCAATTACTTCTATTTCATAACGACCGGATAGTTCTCGCTTAATCCCTGCAAGCTCCACCTGTTTAATTTTCTTCATCAAACATCAATTCATGCGCTCCACCACCGTGCTGATGCCCTGCCCCATACCAATACACATGGTCGCCAGCCCCAAAGTACCGTCGTTCTGTTCCATCACATTTAATAAACTTCCGGTGATACGCGCACCTGAACAACCAAAGGGGTGGCCCAGGGCAATGGCACCACCGTTGAGATTCACCTTGCGATCCATATCATCGAGCAAACCCAAATCTTTCAATACCGGCAAAGATTGTGCAGCGAAAGCCTCATTGAGTTCTGCGTGATCAATATCGCTGATAGTCAAACCCAGTTGCTTTAGGGCTTTTTTAGTGGCGGGCACCGGCCCGTAACCCATGATGGAAGGGTCGACTCCCACCACGGTCATCGCCCGCACGCGCGCACGAGGACTTAAACCCAGTGAGGCAGCGCGCTCCGCAGACATCACTACCATGGCAGAAGCGCCGTCGGAAATTTGTGACGACTGCCCCGCCGTCACTGTGCCACTCACCGGATCAAACGCCGGTCGCAGCGCAGCCAAACCCTCCAGGCTGGTATCCGGACGAATGGTTTCATCCTTATCCATCCTGTAGACATTACCCGCCTTATCGTGGGCTTGCAGCGGCACAATTTCGTTGGCAAAGCGTCCTCCGGCTGTGGCCTCTGCTGCCAAACGATGGGAGCGCACACCAAAGGCATCCTGCTGCTCTCGTGTAATGCCGTGCATACGCGCCAAATATTCGGCGGTTAAGCCCATAGAGCCCGAAGCCCGGGCCACTTTTAAGCTCATCGCCGGGCTGGGATCTTGATCGTGGTCCATGGGGATATGACCCAAATGCTCAACCCCTCCGATCACGTACACATCGCCCAGGCCGGCCATAATATTCGCGCCCGCCGTATGCAGTGCCGACATCGACGACCCACATAAACGATTAACCGTCATCCCTGGCACGGTGTGGGGCAAGCGGGTTTGCAAGCCAATCATGCGGCTGACATTAAAGCCCTGCTCACGGGTTTGCATTACGCAGCCCCAGATCACATCGTCAACTTCAGCGGGATCAATACCGGGATTACGATCGAATAAGGTTTCAATTAAGGTCGCAGACAAACTGTCCGCACGGGAAAAGCGCAGCGAACCGTTCTTTGATCGCCCCATTGGGGTGCGCACAAAATCAACAATCACCGGGTCTCTAGGATTCGTTTTCACAATAATGCTCCTCGATTGACGGCCACTCTATTTGGACCGCTGCTTAACGTATATTTAGACACTTATTTAAAAACCACACCGTTGCAAAACAGCTTAAGAATAATAACCGCGATCGGCCTTCGCCAACTTCCGCATACCCGGTGTCGGTTCATATAATTTACCCAAAGCCTTATAGCCATCGGCAAGATCACAAAAGGCTTGCAAACCGGTTTGATCTAACCAGCGGAATACACCGCCACGGAAGGGAGGAAAACCAACGCCGGTAATCAAACCCATATCCGCCTCAGCCGGGGATGCCACAATACCTTCTTCAAGACAGCGCGCCAGCTCTATGCACATGGGAATCATCATCCGCGCAACAATGTCGTCTTTAGTAAATTCTTTGCGCTCGGCTACACCATCGGCAAATAAGGTGTAAACGCTTTCCTCAAAGACTTTTTTGGGTTTGCCTTTTTTGTCGAGTTCGTAGCGATAAAAACCGACACCGTTTTTCTGACCCAGGCGCTGGTTTTCAAATAATGTTTGCGTCACCGTTTTGTAATCCGGTGCCATGCGGTCGGGAAAGCCTTCCGCCATCACCCCGGCACCGTGAACACCAGTATCAATACCCACCACATCTAATAAATAGGCAGGCCCCATGGGCCAACCCCAGCCTTCCATCACTTTATCGACCTGACGGAAATCGGCACCGTCGCGCAGCAACTGATCAAAACCATTAAAGTAGGGAAACAACACCCGATTGACTAAAAACCCGGGACAATCATTTACCACAATCGGCTTTTTACCCAGCGCCAGGGCATAACCCACCATGGTCGAAATAGTTTCTTCAGAAGTTTTTTCGCCGCGAATAATTTCCACCAGAGGCATGGCGTGCACCGGATTGAAAAAATGCATGCCGCAAAACTGTTCCGGTCTTTGTAAGCCCTCCGCCAGACGAGTAATCGATATAGTCGAAGTATTGGACGCGAGAATCCCATCCTTCGCCATCAAGCCCTCGACTTCTGCCAATACCGACATTTTTATCTTCGGATTTTCGACCACCGCTTCCACTACAACAGTGCAATTTTCAATGCCGTCGTAGCTAAGAGTTGCATCGATTTGGCTAAGAGTTCTTCCGGCAGCCAGCGCAGTCATTCGGCCACGGCTGACTTTTTTACTGAGTAGTTTATTGGCTTCGTTCAAACCCAGCTGTAAGGCGTCCTGTTTGATGTCCTTCATCATCACCGGAATACCCCGGGAGACATTCTGATGAGCAATGCCGCCGCCCATAATGCCGGCTCCCAATACCGCGGCTCTCTCTACCTTGCGCCCAGACTCCTTGGCTTTGACCTTGGCAATTTTGTCGATGTATTGATCGTTCAGAAACAGACCCACCAGTGCTGTGCACTGAGGGGTTTGCGCCATTGCGATAAGACCTTCTCGCTCCAGGCCGAGGGCATCGTCCAAACCCATAGTCGCGCCCTTCACCATCACATCTACTGCGGTGAGGGGAGCTGGGTAATTTCTGCCGGCCTGTGCCATCACCACGGCTTTACCGGTCATCGCCGCCATTTGCAGCTCAATGGTATTGAGCGCTAAAGGCTGGTGTTTTTGTTCGCGACGTTCGGTATAACTCAGCTCCCCTGCCGCGCAACGGCGCAATAACATCTCCGCTTCCTCTCGCAAGGCCTCTGGCGCAACCACCGCATCCACAACACCGTCGCTCAGGGCCTTATCGGCGCGCTGGTGGGTACCTGCAGCGATCCACTCCATAGCATTATCGAGACCAATCAAACGCGGCAGACGCACGGTGCCACCCCAGCCAGGGATGATGCCTAATTTCACTTCGGGCAAGCCAATTTTTGCCTTTGCGGACATAATTCGATAATCGCAGGCCAGGCATAACTCCAAACCGCCACCCATGGCGTGGCCATTAATAGCCACCACCACCGGAAAGGAAAACTGCTCCAGCCGGGTCAAATTTTGGGTTACGTAAATCGAGCGCTTAACTTGCTCTGCCTTCGACTGGGAGAAATTGGCACCGAACTCGGTAATATCGGCACCGACAATAAACACCGACTTGCCGCTGGTGATTAATAGACCGCGCACGCTACTTTGCTGATCCAGAGTATCCAGCGCGGCAACAAATTCTTCGATGGTCTCGGTGCTGAGCTTATTAACTGAGCCCTTCTGGGCATCAAAACACAACTCAAACAAGCCATCGTCGAGGGCTTTAAGGGATAGGGTCTTGCCCTCAAACCCGGGCTTATTTTTCGAGCTAGTTTTAGCCTTAGACATCGTATTTTCTCCGCTGTGTTATCTGCGCGCCGCGCCTGTAAAACAGGAACAGCAAATTATGAATCACTGTACCCCCGTGGGGGAATAGCAACAAGCCTACTGGACACTCTCGACCGCAATCTACAAGAGCCTTCAGCGCCAAAATATAAAGAGCCTTCAGCCCCAAACATAAGGAGCCTTCAGCCCCAAACATAAGGAGCCTTCAGCGCTATAAAATAAAAAGGACAGCGGTCAATAACTGACACACTGTCCTCAGATTTCTTATCGACACCCGCTTAGGTGAGACTAAGCAGAAATCGACCTAGTCATACACGATCACGCCACGTGCATTTTTACCGGCCTCAAGATCGGCAAAAGCCTGCGGTGCCTCGTCAATGGTGTAAGTTTGAGTCACCATTCGATCCAAATCGAGCTTGCCCTGCTTATACAGCTCAAGATACGTGGGGAAATCTACTTTAAATTCAGCGCTACCGTACATAGAGCCTTTGAAGGTCTTGCCGGTCATCGGGAACATCAGCGCATTGAGTTCCAGTTTTTGGTCGAGCCTGCCCACACCGACAACGGTCATGGTGCCGCCGCGACGAGTGGCTTTTTGCGCCTGGTCCACTACGGCTGGAATACCGATGGCCTCAAAACCATAATCGACGCCGATGCCGTCGGTCATCGCCATAATTTCCTTAACCGATTTACCCGCAGCATTAATGGTATCCGTCGCGCCCACTTCTTTGGCAATAGCCAATTTTTCGTCGGAGAGATCAACGGCAATAATTTTCACCGCCCCGGCAATACGGGCACCCTGAATAATGGACAAACCCACGCCGCCTGCACCGAATACCGCAACCGTACTACCGGGCTTAACCTGCGCAGTTTTCATCGCAGCGCCAACGCCGGTAGTCACACCACAACCCACCAGAGCAGCGGCTTTCATGTCGATGTCTTTATCAATAGCAACCACAGACATCGCGGGAACCACCGCGTATTCCGCCATATTGCCGAGAAACTGCATCACGTTGATGTCCTCGCCGTTCAACTGAACTCGCGAAGTGCCATCCATCATTTTGCCGTCGGGCACGCTTTTGAGGCAGAGATTGGCTTCGGCACGCAAGCAGTGATAACACTCCCCGCAATTGGGTACAAATGACAGCGCCACGTGATCACCAGGCTGCACACAGGTCACGCCCTCGCCCACTTCTTCAACAATCCCCGCACCTTCGTGGCCGAGCACCATAGGAAACGGTACCGGGATAGTGCCGTTAATCACCGATAAATCGGAATGGCAAACACCCGTGGCCTTAATTTTGACTAATACTTCACCGGCTTTGGGGGCAGCTAGAGTTACTTCCTCCACTGAAAATTTGTTTAGTTCGTGGGCAACAACAGCCTTCATCTTTCTCATGAGTGTCCTCTTATGGATAGCGAGTAAAAAACGGCGGCCAGTTTATCACCAATCGCGCCAAACAAAAGATCAGGGGGGAAATCGCTGAAATTGGAAGCCTAACTTCCGGTGTTTACTACCTAACAGCAGAATAGCCGACAGGCTTTATTCAAATTCCATCTGCTCGAAAACACGGCCCACATTTTTGACCGCGAGCTCATCAAAGGTATCGAGGCCCTTATAGGCCGACTGGTCGATGCGATAGGCGTCCTGCAGATCACCGCCTTCCTCGAGTAACTTGCCGACCTCACTGCGCAAGTACACCAGATAGTCTTTGGTGTAGCGCCTCACCTGATCCATATTGGTCGGGTGACCGTGACCGGGGATGACGTAGGCCGCCTTAAGTTGTTCAAAGCGCTCCCAGCTCTCCAGCCAGGCGGCGGTATCGGTATCCTCCATGACTGGTAACAGACGCTCGTGAAAGGCCATGTCGCCGGAAATCACCAGTTGCTGCTCCGGCAAGTGAACCACAATATCGCTGGGCGAATGGGCCAGCCCCAACCACAGCACTTCAATAGTAAAGCGCCCCAGGGTAATGACTTTTTTATCGTCAAAGGTTTGCGTCGGCGCTACCGTCGTAGTCAGTTCTGCCTTATCCCGGTTATAGGTTTTCATCCGCTCGAGGATACTGTGGTTGTGTTTATTCCACTCTTCGAAGGCTCTACTGTGGGCCAGAATGGCTACCTTCTGGGTTTGCCAATAGGAGTTGCCGAGCATGGCGTGGCCTTGCGCATTCTCGTTAATCACCAGCACTACTGGTTCCTCGGTGACCTGTTTGATTTCCTGGTGTAGCGCTTCTGCTAATTTGTACGCAGCACCACCGTTGATCACCACCACGCCCTTGCCCGTCACAATAAAAGACAAATTATTGTTGTGGCCGGCATTGTCGTAAGTCGGTGGCGCAGTGGCACCAATGGCGGACCACACGTAGGGAATCACTTCGACCGGCTTGGAATAGAGTACCGATTGAGGGTATTGATCGGGAATGGACTGACTGGCCAGAGCGGATACACCCACTACCGACCCGCCGATGAGAATCAAGCACAGTAAGCCCAATCGCAGTAATCTAAGCCGCAGCAATCTAGACTGCGACAGCCCATGCCGAAAAAACAATCGTGATAAAAAAAATTTCATAAGGGTTTCAGCTTAAGCTCCTCTGCGGTGGCGGGAATAAAACCGAAGTCCGCATAAATGCCCTGGGCTGCGTCACTACCCAAGTAGGACAGGAAGCGAGCGGCGTTGTAGGCATTACGACCGGTAGACAAAATGCCAATGGCATAAGCGACCTTGTCTTGCTTATTGAGTGGCGCATCGATGGCGACACCTTCGATATCGCGACCTTCCGCCTGCGCGTGCGCTACTTCGGTCGTCCAGACAATACCCACGTCGGCTTCGCCTTTTTCAATACGGTCGGGAGTTTCGCGATGATGCCGAGACGTAAACCAGGTTTTGCCTTCTACCGCCCAGCTTGCGCTGACCTGGCGACGAAATTCTTGTTTGCGACCCAACTGGCTTAATATGCCCAAACACACCCCCGAACCTAAACTGCATAATTATGGTTGGGGATATGATAGACGCTTTCTAAACAAAATTTATTCCATTTATTCCGTTTATTTCTTTTATTTTGTGATTCCCTAAAAAAAGATGGAATAAAGCTGCCCGCATCCCCGTCTTTATAAATACACCCACAGCAATATATTGCCATTTTATTCACGCTTGGGGTCTATAACAAAAGGAAGGGGATGATGAAAAAACCTTATTTATCAATAAGTACGGTAATTGTTACTGCCGTTTTAATGCTGTTCGCCAGCATGAGCACACTGGCAGAAGATGAAAAAGCCTTCGCAGAACATAAATTTGTACTGCAAATGAGTGATATGGACGCCGCCAAGCAAACTCTGGTACTCAACGTAGCCACAAACATTACGGCCCGGACAAAGCGGATGTAGAAATCGTCGCCTTCGGCCCCGGCTTGCGCTTGCTGTTTGAAGAAAACGCCAACAGCAATCGTATTAACGGTCTGGTCAACAATAGTGGCGTGCGCTTTGCGGCCTGCGGCAACACCATAACAAAAATGACCCAGATACTTGGTCATCCACCAGCAATGAACAGCCACGCGACCGTGGTTCCCGGCGGTATTATTAGAATTAAGGAATTGGCAGACCAGGGCTACTTACTGGTTAGGCCTTAAGCGCTGAACTTAAGACGATAACAACTGTTTATTATCATTTTACAAACCACTATAAATAATCAATCCCGAATTCCGGGAGAGGGAAATTAATATGAAACACTCTTTAGCTCCTCGCCTCGGCGGGCTAATTATTTGCGCAACGTCGCTGGGCTTTGCCAACATCGCCTCCGCGGCGGACTGGTTAACCCTACAGGGCACTGAGCCTGCTGGTGCCGCCAACCCCGTCAACCTCTGGGGCTTCGTACAAGCTCAGTATCAGCACGATACCAGTGACGCCAATGCTGCCAATGGATACGTACCTCCGAAATTAATTGGCCCCGACCTGGACAGTCAATCTCAGTTCAACGTCAATCGCGCTCGACTCGGTGCTCGCGGTGTCGCCATGCCCCTGGATAGCCAGATCAACTACTTTCTGCTGGCTGAATTCGGCAACAATGGCATTACCGATCCGGAAAGTTCTTCCGCCAAGCTCACCGATGCCAGTATCACCTTTAACCATGTAAAAGGTGCGCGGGTCAGAGTCGGGATGTTTAAGACCCCCTGTTCGGAAGAAGGCTTGCAGGCGATTCACGTGTTCGACTACATCAACTTCACCAATGTCACCAATCAGATGATGCTGGAGCGCTTCCCCAATCGCCGCTACACCCCTAATGTTGGTGCCCAAACCATTACTCCCGAAAACGACTTCAACGGCTTTGAAGAAAGCGTTGGTGCCTTTCGCGATGTGGGCGTGCAGGTGTTTAACACCTTTAAACTCGACAACGGCTGGGAAGCTTCTTACGCGGCCATGTTTGGTAACGGCAACGGCTTAAACTTTGGCGACAACGATAGCAATAAAGAACTTTATCTCTATCTGGCCGCCGAAAAAGTATTTAGCGGTAAAGGTCCTCGCCGTAATGGCCTGAAGCTTTTCGCCTGGTCACAGGACGGTAAGCGCACCGCCGATTTCACCAACGATGCCACCCACAATCCAGAAGAGTACGACCGCGAGCGTATGGGGGCTGGTTTTAAGTATCTGAACAAAGGCCTACGTATTACCGCTGAATACCTGGAAGGCGAAGGTATGATCATGCAGGGTGTACACAATCCCAGCTTTGGTATTGGCCCCTGCCAGGGTAACCCGACCAGCACTGCCGGTTGTCACGGCGCAGAAGCTGAAGCCAAAGGCTATTATGTGGAAGGCGGTTACCGCATTCCCTCTACTAACTGGGAGCTCGATGTGCGTTTTGACAACTACCAGCGACTCGAGGGCGACCAATTTGAAGTCGAGTACGACAAGCTGACGATTGGCGCACAGTACTTCTTTAACCCGCGGGTACGAGTTGCCTTTAACTACGAAATGTCGGACGCAGAAGCAGTTAATTTCAATAAAGGCGCAGGCCCGAATGCCCAGCTGGACGGCATCGACAACCGCTTTTCAGTACAGGTTACGGCTATTTTTAAGCAATAAGACCACTTCATACACGGCGGATAAACCCGCCAACACCTA
Source organism: Porticoccaceae bacterium (assembly GCA_036961295.1). GTDB lineage: Bacteria > Pseudomonadota > Gammaproteobacteria > Pseudomonadales > Porticoccaceae > JAGPUQ01. Next base: position 1,056,962 of record JBALVX010000001.1, read on the forward strand.
ACCCCGAGGCAATTATCTTGCCTCGGGGTTTTTGTTATCCGGGTAGTTTATGTCGCGGCTAAAAACCATAATAAATACTAAATTATTATTCTGTTTTATTAATTACTAAGTAATGTTTAAGCAGGACTATAGAAATGATCGCGCGTTAAGCTACCCGCTCACCGGGACGAAAACCCTCGCAATGACAGCATTAAGATAAGTATTGATTTGGAAGTTAAATACAAGGTAAGGAAGGACACATACGGAATGGTGTATTAATTGGGGTGGCTGACGGGGCTCGAACCCGCGACGACCGGAATCACAATCCGGGACTCTACCAACTGAGCTACAGCCACCATTAACTTTTTATGTTGATTACCGTCTAGCGGAAATCTTTGTCTGCTGGGCGGAAACCCTGGCCCTACATTTAGGACGCATCCAAAACCAAACTCTGGTGCGCCCGGCAGGGTTGGGCAGGTTCCCGGACGAAATACTATTTCGGCCCTGATCAACGCCAGCGGCATTTTTGCCCGCTGGCCGGCCACTTGACCCCACATAGAAGGCGCAACCATACCAAACTCTGGTGCGCCCGGCAGGGTTGGGCAGGTTCTCGGACGAAATACTATTTCGGCCCTGACCAACGCCAGCGGCATCTTTGCCCGCTGGCCGGCAATCCTGGCGCAACCACATCAAACTCTGGTGCGCCCGGCAGGATTCGAACCTGCGACCCACGGCTTAGAAGGCCGTTGCTCTATCCAACTGAGCTACGGGCGCAAATCTGTCTCGACCAACAAGTTCAATCCTACAAAATTGGTCGGGGAAGAGGGATTCGAACCCCCGACATCCTGCTCCCAAAGCAGGCGCGCTACCAAACTGCGCTATTCCCCGAATACTGTCTCGAATACAATCCCCAATAGGGTATTACTTCGAGGCGCGCATAATACGCGCAGACCGGTAGCCGGTCAATTTGAACGTAGTATTTTAACGTGATTAATAACAGTTGCGCTAACGCCTTTTTTGCCATGCAAGGCCGTGCGAGAATAGCGGCTTTATAAGCACAGGATAAATTATGTCGGCACAGGCTGGTGATAGCACAGTAATTCTCGACGGCAAGGCGCTGGCAGCAAGTAGCGAAAGCGAGTTTGCCGCACGGATTACCCAACTCAAATCCGTTAACGGCAACCAGACACCTATCCTGGCCACCATCCTGGTGGGCGACGACCCCGCCTCCGCAACCTACGTGCGCATGAAACAAAATGCCTGCAAACGCGTGGGCATGGCCTCTACCGCCGTCGAACTGCCCACAAGCACCACCACCGAGAAGTTGCTGGCCACCATTCATCAACTGAATGCCAACCCGGATTGCCACGGCATCCTGCTCCAGCACCCAGTACCGGCGCAAATCGATGAACGCGCCTGCTTTGATGCCATTGATCTCGCCAAGGACGTAGACGGCGTGACCTGCCAGGGTTTTGGCCGTATGGCGATGACTGAGCCCGCCTACGGCTCGGCAACGCCACAGGGCATCATGCGCCTGCTGGAGGCCTATGAGATCCCTCTGGAGGGCAAACACGCGGTGGTGGTAGGTCGCAGTCCGATTTTGGGCAAGCCCATGGCAATGATGTTGTTAAATAAGAACGCCACCGTCACCATTTGCCACTCACGAACTCAGAACCTTGCTAGTATCGTCGGCCTTGCGGATATTGTGGTTGGTGCCGTTGGCAAAGCGGAATTTATTAAAGGTGACTGGATCAAGGATGGCGCGGTGATCATTGATGCCGGCTATCATCCCCGCGGCAGTAGTGGCGGTGCTGGTGGCGGTGTAGGAGATATTGAACTCGCCGCCGTTATCGACCGAGCCAGCGCCTATACCCCCGTACCCGGTGGTGTGGGGCCGATGACCATTAACACGCTGATTCTGCAAACCCTGCAGGCAGCCGAATTAGCCTGTCGTTCGTAAGAGAATCCTTAGTGGCTTCACATATTCAATAAACCTTATTTAATCAGGATTACCGCGTGTTCAGTTACGTAGACAAAACCATTCGAGAGCAGCTGGTCAACCACCACCAGTTAGTTGATCTCGACATTGAAGGCCAGGAAATCAACGGCGAGGGACAACCGTTTATTTCCGTGCTCGGCCCGGTCAGTATTCCACGCATGATCGGCGATCAAGAAGTGATGCTGGAGTGGTATCCCTTTGTGCGCCGAGTCGAACTCGCCCACGTCCTGGATGCCGCCAGCGAGGTTAGTGGCGGCGATAGCGAAGCGTTTCGCGAACTGCTACAGAGCAATATGTCGGTTAATTCTATTTTTGCCCTCCCCGGCTTTCGCGAAGCGGAAAACCCGCTGGTGCGAGTTCACTCCTGCTGCCTGACCGGGGATATATTCGGCTCGATGCGCTGCGATTGCGGCCCGCAATTAGCCGGTGCCTTTGAACAAATGCTGGAAGCCGGCGGTGGCGCCGTGGTGTATATGTCCGGCCACGAGGGCCGGGGCATTGGTCTTTGGGCTAAGGCCATTACGTATTTATTGCAGGATGCCGGGCAGGATACCTTTGAAGCCAATGTGTCATTGGGGCTACCGGAAGATTCTCGAGACTTTAGCGAAGCGGCAGTAATCTTGCGCTACCTGCTTGCGGGACGCGCCATCAAGTTACTGTCCAACAATCCTCATAAGCGTGCGCACCTGGAACAAGGTGGTCAGGAAATATCCGAAGTGGTACCGCTGATATCAGGTTTATCGAAACACAATATCCGCTACTTGCGCTCTAAACGCAGTAAGGGTCACGCCTTACCTGAGGAGCTCTTGTCTGTAGATTTCGTCAACAAGGATTAGACCACTACTTATGCTAGCGGATCGAATCGTTGCTCACCGGGGTTATCAATACGCCTATCCCGAGAATACCTTGCTCGCTTACCGAGAAGCCATTGCCGCGGGCGCCCACTGCATCGAAACCGACATCTCTCTTAGTGTCGATCACCAGGCCATGCTTTACCACGACCCCACGCTAAAGCGCGTCAGTAATAAAAAAGGTCGCGTCGAGCAATATACCGCCGAACAATTGCAAACCTTCCCTGCCTACGAACCCAAACGGTTCGGCGAGCGCTTTATCAACGAAACCATCGCGCCACTCGCCGACTTAGTAGCTTTATTACAACAGCATCCCCACGTCACCGGATATATAGAAGTTAAAAAAGAAGCTGTAGCCTTTGCCGGAATTGTCGATACTTACGCCATTATCAGCCAATGCCTAAAACCCGTTGCCCCGCAGTGCCCGCTGATCAGTTTTGATTATGATTTTATCGCCCACGCACGCGCCCAGGGCTGGCAGCGTTGCGGCGTGGTGTTAACACGCTGGGATGATCTCGACAGTAGCACCGTAAAAGAAATCAACCCAGATATCGTATTTTGCAATTATAAAAAAATACCCGCGCAAGCGAACTTAGACGACTGCAATTTTGAATTGGTGCTGTATGAAATTGCCGAAGTGGAACTTGCTAAACGCTGGTTGCGACGTGGCGCTGACAAAATTGAAACCTTCGATGTGGCTGGCCTAATTCAAACACTGTCGCGACACAGCCTGTGACTGAACTGCTTAACGAAGATAATAAAGAGAAAGGTATTGAAAACACCAGCCTCAAAGACCTTAATATCGACAGCATAAGAGATCAACACTTTGATATCACCATCGTCGGCGGTGGTATTCACGGCGCAGGAGTGGCTCAGGCTGCGGCGGCTGCGGGTTATTCCACCCTACTGCTGGAGAAAACCGGCTGGGCGGCGGGCACTTCGAGTAAATCCAGCAAGTTAATTCATGGCGGCTTGCGCTATTTACAGGGCGGGCATTTCAAATTAGTACGCGAAAGCTTGCACGAGCGCGAGTTGTTATTGCGCCTGGCTCCCCACCTGGTCGAAAAAAATGAATTCCTGGTGCCGGTCTACAAACGCTCCCACTACCGACCCTGGCAACTGTGGTGCGGGTTATCCCTGTACTACGCCCTCACCGGCTTTACAGGTAACGGTCGTTTCCGCATTTTATCTAAATCACAACGCGCAGCATTGCGTGGTCTAACAACTCAAAGTCTACAAAGTGTCTTTCAATATATCGACGCCCAAACCGATGACGCTGAACTCACCGAGGCCGTGGCTCTATCCGCACAGCAACTCGGTGCACAACTGGCTTGCCCAGTGACGCTGCAAAGCGCCTCTCGCGATAGCGATAGCGATAGCGATAGCCAAAACCATAACGATAACGATAACGATAACGATAACGATAACGATAATAAAACTAACCTTAAGCTAAACTCAAACGGCGAAAACTTTAGCGCCTCTACCAGTATTCTAATTAACTGCGCCGGCCCCTGGGTTAACGATGTTGCCAAAACCCTAAGTCCGACGGTACCCACACTGCCGGTAGAATTGGTACAGGGCACACACTTAGTGTTATCGGGCCCCATCGTCGACCGCTATTATTATTTAGAATCCCCGAGCGATCAGCGCGCAGTATTTTTACTGCCCTGGAAAGGCAAGATGCTACTGGGCACCACGGAAACGGCCTTTACGGGTGACCCCAACCAGGTGCGGGCACTAGACAGCGAAGAAGCCTATCTACTGGACATACTAAAACACTACTTCCCCGACGCCAAACCGGTTGTAGAGCAGCGCATGGCCGGGCTACGTGTGTTACCAAAAGCATCTGGCAACCCCTTTCGCCGCAGTCGAGAGGTCGTTATAAGCCGCAATCTCGGGCCAACAAGCCATTACATCGCAGTCTACGGTGGCAAACTTACTGGTTATCGAGCCACCGCAGAAAAAGTGGTGCAGCTCGCTCAAAAAACCTTAGGTAAACGCCAGCGCATTGCCAATACTGCCGACCTGGCTTTACCCAAAATCAACTAATTACGTGCTGGTTAACGCTCAACCATTGACCAGCAGGAAAGTCTTTTCAATTAGCCCGCGACACCACCATTAGTCCGCGAGACCATTGCCATTATTTGATATCGATCAATTACTCCTGTTCACGGCTGCGCGACACTATGTCCCACAGTCTATCCATTACAGGAGAATAACCATGACACATTTATTCATCTCGGCCCCCCCCCACATAGCAGACTCCCACGAGCTGCTTACCGACAAGCAAACGACTGCCAGAATTGCAGCGGTTATTGGTGGCGTCACGTTGATATTGATCTTAGCGATTGTGGTATCTGGAGTACTGGCGTAACAAACCAACTTAACCCGCTTGCCAAAGAACTCTAAGCAAACGATCAAACGATCTATCGCAAGATCGGCCTAGCGTCTCTTTAAATCGGTATCGGTGTGCTCAATTGGTTCTGAGCCACTCACAACTGCTGTGCTGCCGCACCGCGCTTGCTACAATCCCCTTCGCTGCACATAACAAGAAGCGATCACTATCAGTGAAGGGGAATTCTGCTTGAACCTGTCAACAACCGCCGAACAGCTCATCATTTTCGCCTGCATGGGCGTTATTATTGTGGGCTTGAGTGCTACGCGCCTCAAGCCCACCTTGATCTTCGGCGGCGTTATTTCCTTTCTCTACCTTATCGATATGATCAGCCTGGATGACGCTCTGGGTCACTTCACCAACAGCGCGCTGGTGACATTAATACTGCTGGTTTTACTAGTGCTGGCAATCGAAAAAACCCGCTTATTCCGCCGTTTTGGCAAGACATTATTCAAGGGCAATTACATTTTCACCCTGTTTAAGGTGGGACTGGCATCCGGTTTAATGTCTTCTCTAGCCAACAATACTGCGGTGGTGGCGTCTTTTATGAGCGCCGTTAAAAATCAGTCTCGATTCGCGCCCTCACGCCTGTTGATCCCCCTGTCCTACGCGTCCATATGGGGTGGCACCCTCACCCTCGTCGGCACCTCCACCAACCTGGTACTCAACGGGCTGGTGCTGGACAACGGCATGGACAGCTTGCGCATGTTCGATTTCACCCTGATTGGCCTGCCGATATTTGCGATTTGCATGGGCGTGCTGCTGTTGATAGCACCCTACAGTTTGCCCAAACAAGAAATCCCTAGCGACGACACTAAAACCTATTTCCTCGAAGCCCGTATCCAGGCCGACTCACCCCTGATCGGTAATTCTCTACTCGACAATGGCTTTCGCAATCTGACCGATTTGTTTCTGGTAGAAATTATTCGCGATGGCTACCTTATCCGTCCGGTATCGCCCGAGGAGATTATCGAGGCCAACGATGTTCTGGGTTTTTCCGGGGATATAGAAAACGTGCAGGCTCTGAGTCAATTCAAGGGCCTGACCGTGTTCGAGGACGACCAGGCCAGTCTTTCTGACAATTTAGTTGACGTGGTCATTAGCCACAACGCCACCATTACCGGCCAGCCAATTAAAACTATTAATTTCCGGGCCCTATTCGATGCGGCGGTGGTAGCAGTGCGTCGAGGCAATCAACGGCTGGGGGGAGGTCTGGGTAAAATTGTCTTACAGCCCGGCGATAACCTGGTGCTGGCCACCGGCCACGATTTTAAAAATCGACATAACCTGCAACGCAATTTTATTATCCTCGGCGATATAGAAACTCGAGACCACCTGCCCACCTTCGCCGAATACGCTTGTATCATAGGTTTTATTGGCATCGTTGCCCTGGCCGCGGCCGGAATACTCACGCTATTCAAAGGTCTGGCACTGATGTTTTGCCTGCTGGTAGGCACTGGCTTACTGGGCGTTAACGAACTTCGCCGCAACTTCCCCTTTGAACTCATTATTGTTATCGGCGCAGCACTGGGTTTTGCTCAGGTGATGCAATCATCCGGGGCCGCACAGCTTATTGCCGACGGTATCATCAGCGGGCTTGCCGGTTCGGGGGTGTACGGGGCGCTGATCGCAAGCTTTATTCTCACCTTACTACTTACCGAATTAATCACCAATAATGCCGCCGCCGTGTTGGTGTTTCCTATTGCCCTCAGCCTGGCGCAACAATATCAGGCCGATCCGATGCCCTTTGTTATGGCCGTGGCCTTTGGCGCCAGTGCGAGTTTTCTATCGCCCTACGGCTATCAAACCAACCTGATGGTTTACAGTGTTGGCAACTATCGAATTACCGATTACCTGAAAACCGGTCTACCGATTTCGCTTACCTATACAGCGGTTGCCTTAACGATGATCCCGCTGATCTATCCTTTTTATCCCTAGTAAATAGGGTCTAAGCCTGGTTAGCAATCAGCCCACCGCACCCGTTTCACGTAACTGCTTAATCGTTGCTTCAGAGCATCCGACGGATTTAAGTAACTCATCGCTGTGCTCACCTAGGCCCGGCGAGGGCAAACGAATTTCGCTGACTTCCCCATCAAATCTAACCGGAGGTCTGGCCTGACGCATCCGCCCCCCGCGAGGGTGATCGTACTCCACGATAGAACGCCGGTGAATCACTCGCTCATCGGTAAACAGTTCATCCAAAGAATTAATCTTACCGCAGGGAACACCCTCCTTTTCCATCGCCTGAACCAGGTTGTCAGCGCTGCGCTTAATAGATTCGGCCTCCATTTCCTTAAACATCACTGCGTAATTGGCGAAGCGTTCAGTCATGGTATTAAATCGGGGATCCTGCTGGAGGTGCTCCATTCCCAGTACCCGACACGCGCCCTGAAACTCGGTATCACCGACGATAATCATGGTTATATGGCCGTCGGACGTTCTCATCACTTTATAAAATTCGGCTAATAGCGGTTTGGGTTCAAAGCCCTCGTCGCCAACAAAACTATGATTCCAATAAATATCGGCCCAAAGAAAGGCCAGAGTGGCATCCAGCATCGCAATTTCAATGTGGTGCCCCTTGATTTTGCCTCGCTCCCGGGCAAACAGGGCCGCCGAAATCGCCTGCGCGGTGGTGTATGCCGTAACCTTATCGCTGACAATCGTTTTAACCAGTTCTGGCTCACCGCCAATGCCCTGGGCAAACGCCAATCCCGACGCAGTTTGAATAACTGGGTCGTAAACTCGAAGTCCGGCAGCTGGGCCATCGGGGCCAAAACCAGAAATTGATGCGTAAATTAAGTTGGGATTAATTTCATGTAGATCATCAAATCCATAGCCACTGCGCTCTAGCGCTCCTGGCCTGGAGTTTTGCACAAAAACGTCAGCCGTTTTAATCAACTCATACAGCGCCGGACGTAAATTTTTATCCTTCAAGTTTACCGCCATAGAACGTTTATTACGGTTTAAATAAGCGTTGTAGCCGGTCTCCCCGCCGCGAACTCCACCGACATGTCGCGCCGGATCGCCAACCCCGATGGTCTCTAGTCGTATTACGTCCGCACCTTGATCAGCCAGCAAGCCGGTGGCTAGTGGACCAGACGCGTTAGAGGTAAGCTCAATAATCCGAACGCCTTCTAAAGGTTGCATATTTAAATCTCCTGCTTTTAGTTAGGTATTATTAGTCAGCACCCTATTCAACCGCGACTGCTAGAACTTGGCAAGTCAAACCACTGTAATTAAATTGTTAAGCAAGTGGCGTATTAAGGCTGTGCCAGGCACTGTCGATAAACGCCCAAACCTGGTGCGCTGCCTTCACTTCGACAGTTGTGAAGTCGACATTAGCAAATTCAACACCGTTGTTATTGTTAAGCGTATTTAAGATAAGCGCTTGCGATTTATATAATTGCCAATTCCGGATCAGCGCCACGTAATCCATCACCGGCCAACCGCCGCCCGCGTACTCCCAATCGAGCAGCACCAGCTCACCCCTTAGCGTCTCAATTACATTTAAAGGGCTAAGGTCGTGGTGGCATAGCACCCGAGGTTTATCGCGATTAATCTCTGATAATTGTTCGACAGCTATTTTCGATTTTTCAAAGCGCGTTGCCAGGTTTTTATCTTTGGATCCGGCACTCTGCAAACCACGCCAGTAATGCTCAATATGTGCTCGATAGTCGAATTCGGGGAAATCATCTCTTACCTTCCCTGCTTGTATCTCCCCTACTTGCTTAAACACCCGGAGTAATTTTTTTAACTTACTGGGGTCCTTTAATTCCTCGACCTGCCAATGTCGGCCCTCAATATATTCCGTCACCAGCAGGCCGTCATCGGAATTACAGTAAACTATCTTAGGTGCCAAACCTTTCCCCGGGGCGCGCGGCCCAGCAAGGCTCCCAAGGATATGCTGTTCACGCACTCGATCAATACCGAGCAAGTGACTTGCCGGGCTATTAACACGCAATACCAGGAGACAAGCTTCGGTCTCTAGTAAACCCTTATCTCGCAAATCAACATTCAACAAATAATTGCGATTGGTCAGACCACCGCTCAATGCTTTTACCACACGAGGCTTATTCGCCAGGGAAAGATTCCATTGCGGCCAGCTCTCCAGCGCCCTTACTAAAGATTGCTCAGGGAGTTCACTCATCATATTGGGCTTGATTTTCCCGATAGCGCTTCAGCCAATTGAAGAAACCGAACACCACAATAATCACATAAGCGGCAAACAACACAGCGGTAAGATAGAGCTCGCGATCAACATAAAGCACCAGGGAGACACTATCGATTACCAGCCAATATAGCCAATTCTCAAGTATTTTTTGCGCCACCATCCAGGTGGTTAACACACTGGCCCAGGTAGTAAAGGAGTCCACATAGGGCCAGGCTGCATCGGTATACCCGGCAAATAAATATCCGGACAATATTGAAAGCAGCACAATACCTGTCGCAGCAAAGCCATGGTGTGCGAGGCGCCAACGGCGTATCTGAGGCTTATCGTTTACCTTACTCAGCCCCTCACTGCCTTTGTCACTTTGCGCCCCACTACGAGACGCTCCACCCCCTTTTTTATTTCGCGCTTCATCACTAGACGCTTCACCTCGCTGCCAATACCACCAGCCGTAGATCGCCATGCCCATGTAATAAACATTAAGCGCGGAGTCCATTAGCAAACTTACATCCCAAAATAACAGGGTATAGATAAGGGTAGAAGCAAAGGCAAAGTACCAACACAAGTTATTTTCGCGCATGGCCAGAAGCAAATAAGCCAAACTTGAAATAACCGCCAGCCATTCCCATAATGAGGTTTGGCTTATCGCCTCCGCGATCGCCGCAATGACCTCGCCCAATTACAGCGCCTCGTAATTGGGAATAATTTTAGTCACATAAACTGCTTTTCCCCAGGTCTCGTTGGCCTCGGCAATAGTTTCCTGTAAGGCCGAAAATACGATGTCGTAGGCGCCACAGATAACCGTGCAAGTCGGATACGTAAGAACTTTAAAACCCGTGGCACTAGCACGTTGGTTGAGCAAAGCAATAAAACCATCAATCGGTGGGACATACCCCTCTTGTAAGGGATACATGCTGATTTCAATTGTCGTCATCATTACCACTTTGCTCCTGTTATCTGTAGCGTCTGGCATTTAAAAACCACTTATAAAAAGTGATAACGTAAATCTGCGCCAAACACTCTGGGTTCGCCAAATTGATAATAAGCCTCATTGGCATAAAATTTTCTCGGGTCGTTGCCAAAGTAAAAGCCGCGCACCTCGTAATTTTTATTGCTTAGATTACGACCCCACAAAGACATTTCCCACTGCTGGCTTCGATAACCAACACTGGCATTAAACAATTCAAAGCGGCGCGATTGTTGATCGTGGCTATCGGAAAAATAAAATTCGTCTTTACCTTCAATCCCAATACGCGCAAATAAACCGGTCCCAAAATCGTACTGGGCGCCGACATTAAATTGATACGCCGGAGCATGGGCCTGCTGCCGACCGCTTTTATCCACCAAACAAGCGCAATCTGCGTCGTTGACCACAAAATCATCAATCTTGGTGTTGAGCAAACCGAGATTGGCAAACAGCGCCAAATTTTCCCGTACCTGCCAGTGGGTTTCCCACTCGATACCATAGTTGCTGCCGTCGGAGGCATTATCCGTATACCCGACAAATAACGGGCCGTCGTTGTACCAGCCTCGCAACTGAATATCCTTGCGATCCATATAAAATAAAGCCAGCCGGGTCGTCAGCGTGTCATTCCAATAACTGCCTTTGAGACCAAACTCCCAGTTGAGCAAGGTTTCGGTATCGTATTCCAGGCGCTGCTCGATAAAGCTCACTACCGATATCGGCAAGGCCTGGGTTTTAGCCTTGCCCAGAGCGTCACCATTTACGCCGCCCGCCTTGTAACCTCGCGACAGCAAGCCATAAATCATGATGGTATCGCTGGCCAAATACTCCACGCTGAACTGCCCACCCCAGAGATCTTCATCGGGCCTTACGCTAATGCCCAGTTCGTCGCGATAATCCGCTTCGAAGCGCTCCCAGCGCCCACCTAAAGTTACGTTTATCCGCTCGCTCAAAGGCTGGGATAGCTGACCGTAGAACGCCAGATTTTCTGCTTCGTAATCACTCCTAAACGTCGCGTTCTCGATAAAAGGATTAAATTGAGTAAATTGCCGGGCGAGATCGGTATTTTCTCGATCGTAATAGATGCCCGCGACCCAAGCAGTTTGACCAAATAATCGTCCCGACTCGGTAGATAGCGCCCGCAGCTCCACACGCCGGGATTTGCGGTCGCGCTGATAGTTATCCGTGGAGGAATACTCCCAGCCATCGCAGGGTGTACCCGCACACAGCCCGGTATAGCTCCAGTCTTCGTCGTAACCGTATTCCAGGTTGCTATTGGTATAACTAAAAATGGCTTCGATGGTGGCAAAACTCAGCCCCTGCCACTCGGCTTTAAGGCCTGCCGCTACGGTTTCCTGGCGATCCTGCCCCGGTTCATCGGATAAAGTGTGGCGGGTATTGTCCAACGAAAAACCATCGTAACCGTTGTCGGCATTGAAATAGAGCGAAGAGAACGTCAAGGCCAGTGTATCGCTAGCCTGCCACTGTAATTTGGCTCGCAGTGTTTGCTCGTCGATATTATTGGTATCGTCCCGACCGAGAAAATCGTTGCGCACAGTGCCGTCGGATCGATTTTGTCGCCACGCAATGCGTCCCTTCAAGGTATGGCTAAGTGGTCCGCCCACCGCACCGCCCGCATACCAGCTATCGTATCGCCCCCACCCGGCTTCGGTATAAGCTTCAAGAGTGTCAGACGCGTCCTGCGTACGGATGTTAACCAGACCTGCCAGCGCATTAGCCCCATAGCGCGTACCCTGGGGGCCGCGCAGGATTTCCACCTGCTGTACATCCAGCAAAGTCGCGGCACCACCCAGGCCAGTGACATCAATATCGTCGATGACCAGACCCACCGAAGGGTTGACGGGGTCGACAAACTGACTGCGCTCACCGATGCCACGCAATTGAATAAAGCGGCCGCGAGAAGCACCGGCGGAAAAATTAACATTAGGGGCGGCGTTCAGTACATCTTGTAAATGCACTGCTCCTCGGGCGCGAGCAGCGTCACCTCCAATCACGCTGATGCTGGCGGGCAGATCGTGCAGCCCCACCGGTACAAAGCTGGAAGTGACGATGATTTCTTCTACTAGCACCTTACTGGGGGCATTAGATGGCTTAACGACTTGCGGGGCTTCAGCCGTCATCGCCGTTTGGCCAAGGGTCAGGCCAAAAACCAGCGTCGCCAGGCGAAGCGACAGCGAGGCGGAGAAGTATCGAGAGTAATCTTTAAAACAGGATAGCGCAGAAACAACACGCGCCATTGAAATCGTACAGGTACAGTTCGTATAGGTAAAGGGGCTTTTCATAAGAGTCTCCTTGTCGATACTGTGTCGAGACAGGTATGTCAGGACGAACAGCGTCGATACAGCAAATGGAGACCCGGGAAGGCACACAGGGTAATAGCTAAATTCCTATTCCTACGCCGGCACAATCCGGATCAGGTTCAAAGGGTTTGCACGAGTGCATCTCAGGCCGGAGCCACCCCTTAGGACGTGGCGGAGACCTTATCATCGAAGCCGATGGAGTTCAAATTTCGGCGCACAAGTCAGTTAAATCTATACAAATAACCGTTTTTTCCTTGCACCTGCTGGCCACACTCTTATAATTGCGCCCGCCAGCCAGTTAGCCCCTTGCAACCGCCTCTGTCTTAGAGTTTTGGTTGCCGCCACGAACCTCTTATTGAAAGTAAATTAACTATGAGCTACGCCAAAATACCCCCCGGTCAGCACCTACCCGACGATATCAATGTGGTTATCGAAATCCCCGCCAATCACGACCCGATCAAATACGAAATTGATAAAGACTCCGACTCGCTGTTTGTCGATCGCTTCGTCGCTACCCCGATGTTTTACCCGGCTAACTACGGCTATATCCCCGGCACTCTGTCTGAAGATGGCGATGCCCTCGACGTACTCGTGGTATCACCCTACCCAGTCGTGCCCGGCTCAGTGATTCGCAGCCGCCCAGTTGGCGTACTCAACATGACGGATGAGGCAGGCCCCGATGCCAAGCTGATCGCCGTACCCCACGCCAGCTTGTCCAGTCAGTATGGCCATGTTCAACAAGTCAGCGATTTGCCAGAACTGCTGTGCAAGCAGACCGAGCATTACTTTGAGAACTACAAAGATCTCGAGGAAGGCAAATGGGTCAAAATCGATGGTTGGGGCGACGCCGCTGCGGCTATGGAAGAAATTATGGCTTCGCGGGAACGCTATTTGAAAGACGCGGGCTAATTAGGCGAGTGTGGAGTTTTAATCGCACTGGCTATGCACTAACTACGCACCGACTATTAGCTAAACAGTAAATGCTAAAGTCCGACTAATGTGCGAGAGCGGGAGACCGCTCTCGTCGTGAAAGCGGTTAAACACCGCTTGCACACTGGTCAAATCTCGCTTCGACGTGGTGCTCAAACTCGATAATAATTTATGATTCAGCAAGGCCGCCTGCACATCGGCGGACAGTAAAAAGGTATCCTTGCCCATCAAACGCAGGGACATCGGCCCACTATTACCGCCCAGTCGCGAGCCTTTCTTCTTTAGTTCCAGCCACAAACCAACCATATTATCCGTAGGCCAATCCGCGATAAAACTCGCGAAGCTTTCGTGTTTTTTTTGTACATCGCAAATATAAATCGCGTTATCCCGCACCGCTTTAATTTTTTTCCCGTGGCGTACAATACTGGCATCCGTCAGTAGCTCTTCCAGTTTCTCATCGCTGAAGTGGGCGACGCCGAGAGGATTAAAACCACTAAAGGCCTTCTCAAAATTCGGCCACTTGTTGTCTACCACCCGCCACGAAAACCCCGCGCGAAATATACTGCGCGCCATTTCCGATAAATAGCGATCATCCGGCACCTTGGCCAGCTGTACGGAGCTATTCACCTTTGGCATCTCTGCCTCAAGCTCCGCAAGACTGCCTTTATTGCGAATAGCTACCTCTTGCAGTGACGCAAAAGAAATCATCTTACCCCCCCTACTACTTCAAGTAATCCGTTTAGCATCAGAGCTGAAATAGCTCAGCCCCACTCCGATTTAGTCTATTCGACTCAGCCCAACAAGCCAATTCCTTAACCCAAACCATGCTATCGTATTTCAATCGATTGCTGCCATCACTCGGCATAAACTACAATTCAGCGCATTATCAGTTAAGCACCATTACTCAGCACCTTGCTCAATAGCTTACCTACAAGAAAGAGGAATAGCCCGTGCCCAAGCACTTCAACTTCACATCTATGTGCAGCCTCATTTTCGGACTCGCTCTCGCTACCAGCGTAGCGGCCAACCACCAGGACCAGGACGACACCGCGCTAAAAGAAGTACTGGCGGAAACCGCCGTTGGCGCGGTGTTTGGTGCCGAAGAACAACGCGTACTGGGGGAATACCTACGACACAAACGAACACAGCGGGATCGAGACGAGGATTCCGACCGCCAGCGCGACGAAAGTGACTCCGGAGATCGGCATTACCGAGACGGCGACTCCCGAGACCGGCATTACAGCGACCGCCGTGATGATAACGAACCCAGCTACAGTCGATCCAAACAATACCGCGATAATTTTAGCGGCAAAGGCAAACGCAGAGTCAAAAAACTGCCCCCTGGGCTGCGCAAAAAATTGGCCCGCGGTGGCGAATTACCCCCAGGCTGGCAGAAAAAAGTGGATCGCGGTGAAGTGCTGGACGATGACATCTATCAACACGCTCTGTCATTACCTGAAAATATTATCGACAGAGTGCGTCGAATTGAAGGCACCACCGTGCGTCAAATTGACGACCGCATCGTACGCGTACAGGATGCCACCCGCACCGTGCTCGATGTCTTTTATTTAATGCAAGGTGCTCGCTAGCTAGCAAAAATTATTTCCGACCAAACTATTCGGAAGACCATAAAAAAACCAGCTCTTAGCTGGGTTTTTTTATGTCCGGTTTTTTACGCATTAATTTTTTACTCATTAATCATACCCGACAAAATCTCTGCCTTTATTTTATTTACCCGCAATAAAAGCACTAATACCCCGTATCGCTTGCCTGGCCTCGGGCAACACGCCCACCATTAAATGCCAAACGTGCATCATGCCTTCCCACACTTCCAGGGTAACGTCTACGCCCGCTTCTTTAGCAATTTTGTTGAGCGCAATCGCGTCGTCGTACAATATTTCCTCGCTACCCACTTGAATTAATAAAGGTGGCAAACCACTGAGATCGGCAAAGATCGGCGATGCTAAAGGTGCTTTGGCGTCCTGACCATTGAGATAGAGGCCTGCCATCCACGCCAACGCACCCGGCGTGACCATCGGATCGGCATCGGCCATCGAAGTCATCGAATGACTACTCAGGGTTAAATCGACCCAGGGCGAAATACAAATTCCGGCAGCCGGCAGCGGCAGGCCCTGTGCTTTAGCTGAAACCAGCACGGCGACGGTTAAGCCACCACCGGCGGAGTCCCCAGCGATAAAAATTCGACCCGGTTCGTGACCTTCGTCCAGCAGTCCCTGGTAAGCGGCAACACCGTCTTCCACCGCCTCCGGAAAGGGATGCTCCGGCCCCAAACGATAATCGGCAATAAACGTTCGGCAATAACTCATATCGGCAAGACACCCCGCCAGTGTGCGATGACTGGCCGGCGAGCCCAGGGCGTAACCACCACCGTGTAAATACAGCACAACTTTGCCTGAATCGCCCACCGCTGGATTCTGCCACTCTCCAGGCACCCCACCGACGGTGGCGCTTGCTCCAGCCTTACGGCGTCCCATTAGCCCGGCCATTTTATCCAGGTTAGCGCGCTCTTTTTCCACCGAGCCGCTGGCACCCAATTTATTTTTCATTGCCTTACGTGCAACACCACTGAGTAATTTACTTCTGATACTGGCCATCGTAATCTCCTTAACGATTTTTACTGTTTAAGCGTCTGCTAAATATACTGTTACCGAAAATACCTATATCACTAGTTCATAATCACCCGGCCACCGTCAATCACCAGTGTTTGCCCGGTCATATAATTACCTGCGGGAGAGGCCAAAAACACCGCCGCTCCGGCAATTTCTTCCGGCGCGCCAATACGACGCAGGGGCGTGCCGACAGTCGATTTTGCCAGGTATTCCGGATTGTCCCAAAGCGCTTTGGCAAAATCAGTTTTGATAAGGCCCGGCGCGATCGCGTTAGCGCGAATATTATCGACACCAAATTCCACCGCGATATTGCGCGCCAAAGCCATATCGGCGGCCTTGGACAAGCCATAAGCCCCCAGACTGGCGTGGCCAAGCACACCGCCGATGGATGAAATGATAATAATGGCGCCGTCCTTGCGCGCCTGCATCTCCGGAATCACCATAGAACACAACCAATGGTTGGATTTAATGTTGTTATCCAGAATTTTATCGAACTGCTCGTCGTTAATGTCCAGCATAGTGCCGTAGTAGGGATTGCTGGCGGCATTACAAACCAGTACATCGATACGGCCGTAAGTCGCGCGAGTTTCAGCTACCAGGTGCTCTAGATCCTCTTTACGAGAAATATTGGCGGCAATCCCAATGGCCTGCCCCCCGCCATCACCAACCATAGCGTTAATATCAGTAGCCACCTGCTCACAGGCATCCGCCTTGCGGCTCGACACCACCACTTTAGCTCCGTGTAAGGCCATTTGCTCGGCGATGGCCTTACCGATACCCTTGGTGGAACCGGTAATCACGGCGACTTTTCCACTTAAATCAAATAAATTCATTATTTCTCTCTATTAGGGAATATCTATTACTCGATATCTATTACTAGATACCATTACCAGGCAGCATTACTAGGCATCAGTATTAGGTATCCTTACTAGGTAAAGTTACTAGATTAAAAATCATTGCGCTGTAATACACTCCAGCCTACCGGATAGAGCAATGCAAATGATATGACATTTCTCTCCAGACTGATATTATCGACCCTGCTTTAGGCTAATCCCCCTAACACTAACACCCGCTGTAACAGGCAACAATAAGGATAACTTCATGTCTTCAACATCAGCTTCAAAGCAGCCACCAAAACATCTTCTCGACGGCATCAAAGTACTCGACTTCTCACACTACGTCGCCGGGCCACACTGCACCCGCCTGATGACTGAAGCCGGTGCAGAGGTGATCAAGGTCGAAGCTTTCGCCGGCGATACCGCCCGTATGTTACCGGTACACCGGGAAGGCCGCAGCGGCTATTTTATCCAGCACAACCGGGGTAAAAAGACCATGTGCATGGATTTGCGCAAACCTGAAGCCCAGGAGATTTGCCACGAGCTGGTTAAACAGGCGGATGTGGTTGTCGAAAACTTTACCCCCGGGGTGATGAAAAAGTTTAATCTCGACTGGGACAGCCTTAAGGCCATCAATCCCAATTTGATTATGTGCTCCATCTCTTGCCTCGGACAAGAAGGCGAACTATCCCACCTGCCCGGCTTTGATTATATTGGCCAGGCCTACTCCGGTGTTCTGGGCATGACCGGCCAGCAAGGCGGCTATCCGGCATTATCGGGTATGGCCTTTGGCGATGTCTCCACCGGGGCACACGCCTACGGCGCGATTGTCACCGCCCTGTTTCACAAATTGCGCGGTGGCGAAGGTGGTCAACACCTCGACATTAGCCTGCTCGACTGTCTATTCACCTACCACGAGATGAACGTCCAGGTAATCGACGCCTCCGACGGAGAAATGAAACCGGAACGCAGTGGCCACCAGCACGGTATGGTGGCGCCACTCGGGTTATTTAAATGTCAGGATCGTTATCTAGTTATCATAGCCATCGGCAAGCAGTGGGAAAACCTGCTCAAACTCATTGGACGAGAAGAGTGGTCAACCGACCCTCGTTATCGGGATTTGGCTGGCCGTGCAGAACACAAGCAAGACATTATCGATGCGATTGAACACTGGCTAGCCTCGGTGGGTGACGCCAATGAAGCTATACGCCTGCTCGAAGCAGGTCACGTACCCTGCGCACCAGTGCTGGGCGTGGCCGAAACCATGGCTCATCCTCATATGATTAAACGGGGCACCATCCAGACGGTTAACGATCCCATTTTTGGCGACCTAAAAATTCCCGCCAACCCCTTACGCAACTCACAATTCCCAGAGCCACTGGAGTTGCGCGCAGGACTGCTGGGGGAACACAACCGGGAAATTGTGAAACAGCGCCTCGGCTATTCCGACGAAAAAATTGCTCAACTGGAAAATTCCGGGGTGTTTAACTCAAAGAATATCTAAGCCAAAGCCGGCTGTTTGAAGGTCACGCGACAGTAATGCCACGACAATGCAACGGCAATACGATATCGACATAGTGGTGCTTTTTGTGGCGCAGTTCACGTTGACAGCACGCGCCGTCCAAAACCTAAATTACATCTTGATGTACAGGAATTTATCTTCTAAATACCAATCTATGCAAAGCATAGATTTTGTGCGCCTGATATTTGCTACTGCAAGCGCATCGGCGACAAGGACGTAATAAGGAGGCATTAAATGCTTGAATGACTGGATTCATTAACTAGATTCAGAGGCTGGATTCAGAGACCCAATTAACTAACTAGATTCGCAATATGCAAACACACCTATGCCGACTTCATATTCCCTTGATACTGATCGTACTGTTACTGTCTGCTTGCGCTGGCCAACAGCAGTCTGCACAAACTCAGATGCAAACCCAAAGGCCAGGCTTCGGGGCTCTCGCTGGGGACGCCAGCAATAGACCCGAAAATACCCTGATCGCAGTACTCGAAAATCAATATCAGCAATGGCGCGGCACGCCTTATCGCTATGGTGGTATGGAAAAATCTGGCGTCGACTGCTCCGGCTTCGTACACCTTACCTACCGCGACAACCTCAATCTCGACATCCCGCGCACCGCCGCAGCCTTATCTCGACTCGGCCAGGAAATTTCGGTGAGTGAATTAAAAACTGGCGATTTGGTCTTTTTCAGAACCGGAAAAAACCAACGCCATGTCGGCATTTATTTAAACAACCATCAGTTTGTGCACGCCTCGAGAAGTAAGGGCGTCACTATCTCCAACCTTAATAATACTTATTGGCTGAAAACCTACTGGAAAGCAAAAAGGGTCGCTGATATTGAAGGTATTTCACTTGACGCGGGAAAAGTCGGCATTAAGATAGTACCCCACTAAAAATGCAAAGGCGGTCGCCGTGAAACAAAGAAACGGGGAAATTATATAAATCAATGAGATAGGACGGAGAATAATGGCGGACCGGACGGGACTCGAACCCGCGACCTCCGGCGTGACAGGCCGGCATTCTAACCAGCTGAACTACCGGTCCGCATAAACTTGGTGGGTGGTACAGGGGTCGAACCTGTGACCTACGGCTTGTAAGGCCGTCGCTCTCCCAACTGAGCTAACCACCCCTCGAGAGAGCGACGCATTCTACCGAAATCATCGACACTGTCAAACAAAACTACCGTGTACGCTATACTTATTTTGCGCGCCCCATTACCATTGCGGCCCATCCTGCCCCGCTCCTAGAAATTATGGAAATATTCAAGTCATTTACCTTTGAAGCCGCCCACCGCTTGCCCGACGTACCCAGTGGTCACAAGTGCGCCCGCCTTCACGGCCACTCCTACCATGTCACGGTAAGCGTGGCAGGCCCCCTGGGTGGCAACAGTGGCTGGGTGATGGACTTTGGCGAGCTTAAAGCGGCCTTCAAGCCAGTCTATCAAGCCCTGGATCATCGCTACCTCAACGAGATCGAGGGTTTAGAAAACCCTACCAGCGAACATATCGCCCGCTGGATTTGGCAACAGCTCAAACCTGAGCTGTCCTTACTGTCAAAGATTGAAGTGCGGGAAACCTGCACCAGTGGCTGTATTTATACTGGCGACTAAACATAGCCATCAGCGGTTCACTAAAAAAGCCCGGACGCCAAACTCTCAAGGACATGAAACTACTCTGCCTAACCCTCGATTTCCATCTCCCGGCGTGCCGGTCACTGAAGGAGAAAAGGCGGCGCTTGAACGGCCTGAAAGATAAATTTGGCAGCAATCCTAATATCGCGGTGAGCGAATCCGGTTTTCACGACATGCACGACCGCGCTCGCTGGAGTTTTGTTATTGTCGGCGAGAATAGCCGTATTATCGATGCTCAAAAGGAACAGATTCAAGAATATGCCAACTCCATGATCGATGGCTTTGTCACCCACTGCGACGCAGAGTACCTGTTGTAGTGGTGCGGCACCTCGTTTACCCTCTCACATCAGCCAGTTACCATCCAAACACAAAAATACGAGAAAACTCCGGATGAGTGCCGACAATTCCGATTCCAACGCGAAGCCAAAACAACCCAACATCGAAATCGTACTATTCTCGGAAAACGATCTGCCGTTGAACCTGGAACAACGAAATGTTTTATTAGCAGAATTACCGCACTGGAAGTTGCTTGAGCGCAACAAGATCGAGCATTTACAGCGGATATTTATTTTCGAGACCTACACCGAGGCTCTCAACTTCACCTATCATCTCGGCGAAGTTTCCCAGCAGGCCGGACGCTATCCGACCTTAATTACCGCCCTACAAAAAGTCACTGTCATGTGGCACACCCCCGAAGCGGGCTTGCTCACCGCGAACGATATTATGCTGGCAAAAAATACCGATAAATTATTTGTCTAAGCTGACTGATTAACGCAGCCTGACTGCTTAATATATCGCTGACACCTTAAAGCCCTGACCACGCAACAAAGCCAACAAACCTTGCTCGCCAGGTAAATGCAAGGCACCAACGGCAACCAGAGCATTACCTTCCTCAAGCCTCGGTTGCATGCGCTCCAACATACCCAAATTGCGCAGATCAACTAAAGCGTACATCAGCGGTTCGACAAAATCCGGTGGAGCCATGATCATCGACTCTTCGTTAATCATCATCAACAGACCGAGATCGCTTGCCAGATAGGCATCAAGTACTTTCTCATAGAGCGTATCGCGCAGGGCTAAACTGTCGATCGTTAGCTGTAAAAAAATAATTTGCTGTGCCGGCGTCAAATTTTCAAACACGCCAATCTGTTCTTCAATAGTTTCCAGGGCATGAAAGGCTTTACCGTTGGCATGGGCAAACTGATAAATCAACACGTCCATCGCCTGACTGGCGTCGTGATTGGCGGGTAAGCTAATTGCCAACGCCGCCGCCCAGGGTTTAAACATTTGCACCATCTCAGCCGGCACTTGCAAGGTGTTCATCTCGACCATTAGTTTTTCAAAATACGCCTGCCCCAACTGATCCTCCAAACGCCCCCCAGGCGCCATCATCATCCCTGCCATGTGCATTTGATTAGCGGGGTTTAAATCAATCTCCAGGCTGATGCTGTCAACATCGTCCAGCACTTGATTTAATTCCGCTTTGAAATTAGTAATTCTTGGATCGCTAACGTGGGCGGTACCCAGTAAATAGCTGGCCGCGACGCCGGCTTTTTCAATACGCCACAAGATACCTGTTTCATTTGCTATAGCTTCACTTGCAAGTGAAGGACTCGCTATCATTTGGCTGGCGCCGAAAATAACGGTAACGAGCAAACTTAATTTGATCGCGTGAGCGACAAGCATACGAATTAACATCATCAAACTTGCTCTCTAGTTAGTAGCAGGGATTTTTATAGTTGGGGTTTTATACCACAGTGCTGGACTCATAATGGAGGCTTTTAGTTAAAACCACCGCTCATTACCGTCGTGCAAGCTCCCCCTGATATTGAGCCCGACACCCTGTCAAATTGACCCTGCCGCCCTCCCCGTGTACAAAGACCGGCTAACTTAAAGGAAACATCTATGAGCGCTGGAAAACGAATTCCCGGTACGCCCGATCCCATGCATTACTGGGACGGCGCCGGAGGTATCAAAATTGCCGGAGATTCCTGGGGAGACCCGAGCGGACCACTAATTTTACTTCAGCATGGCGGCGGTCAAACTCGACACGCCTGGAAGACCGCTGGAGAAGCACTCGGCGCAGCCGGCTATCACGCCGTTGCCTTCGATGCCCGTGGGCACGGCGACTCCGACTGGTCGTCCGAGAGCATTTACGGGCAAGACATTATGGTCGAAGACCTTATCTGCGTGATTGCGGCCCTTGGCGGCAAACGCCCGGTGCTGGTAGGTGCATCAATGGGCGGCGGCGTCAGCCTGGTCGCCCTGGGTGAAGATCACGTCGATGCTACCGCGCTAGTGATGGTTGACATCGCTCCCCAAATCGAACCCGAAGGTGTTAAAAAAATCACCAGCTTTATGGGCCTGAAACCCGAGGGCTTTGACTCCCTAGAGGAAGTCGCCGAAGCCATCGGCAGTTATCAACCCCATCGCAAGCCACCGAAAAATTTAGACGGCCTGGTCAAAAATCTGCGCCTCGCCGACAACGGCAAGTACCGCTGGCACTGGGATCCTCAATTTTTAACCATGCCTCGCAACCTCGGCGCACGCACGGAACGCCTTGAAGCCTGTTCCCGCGCACTCAAGCTACCAACCTTATTAGTTCGCGGCGGGCTTTCAGATGTACTCAGCGAATCGGGTGCTCAAGCATTTTTGGGTATGTGCCCTCAAAGCGAATACGTCAATGTCACCGATGCGGGCCATATGGTCGCGGGTGATCGCAACGATGTTTTTTCAAACGCTGTCATTGAATTTTTATCTCGCACTGTGCCTATCGATGGCGAACCCATGCAGCCCGCGCATACGGTCCACCCCCACCACGAGGGACCTCCCGGCGATATTAATGATATTCCCTGATCTGTAATTCCTGTTTGTACTCATGATAAGCGGATATAAAAAAACCCGGTAAAATTTTACCGGGTTTTTTTATAGACTAAATTGGCGAGTGCGATTAACTATCCAATCGCTCGATGATGGTGGCATTAGCCGTACCGCCACCCTCACAAATTGCCAGCAAACC
This sequence comes from Porticoccaceae bacterium, assembly GCA_036961295.1. Taxonomy (GTDB): domain Bacteria; phylum Pseudomonadota; class Gammaproteobacteria; order Pseudomonadales; family Porticoccaceae; genus JAGPUQ01. Next base: position 1,080,206 of record JBALVX010000001.1, read on the forward strand.
GTAACGTCCTTTACGACGTTCCAGCTCGTTAAGCAGAGTAGTCATCAGCTTCGCACCAGTACAACCCAGAGGGTGACCATTAGCCTGCGCGCCGCCGTTGACGTTGAGCTTATTCAAATCCGCACCCATGGCTTTGGCCCAGGCTAGCGGTACTGAACCAAAGGCTTCATTGATTTCGTAGAGATCAATATCGTCGATGGTCAAACCAACTTTCTCCAGGGCTTTCTTGGTTGCGGGTATCGGACCTTCCAACATAATCACCGGATCGGAACCCACTACCGCCAGGGAATGAAAACGTGCCCGCGGCTTTAGGTTGTATTTTTTAAGCGCTTCTTCATTGGCAACCATAATGGCCGCAGAGCCATCGCTAATCTGGCTGGCAGACCCAGCGGTAATCAGACCCCCGGGAGACAAGGGTTCCAGCTCGGCCAGCGCTTCTAAACTGGCGTTGGGGCGAATGCCTTCATCTTCATCGTGGAAGTAGGGAGTGCCATCTTCCATGCGCATCTCAATGGGCATAATTTCTTCGCGGAAACGACCGGACTCGGTGGCCTCATTGGCTTTCATATGACTCTGGTAACCGAACTCATCGAGCTCCTTACGGGTCAAACCATACTTCTCCGCAAGTAACTCAGCGCCCATAAACTGACTGAACTCAATACCGGGATAGCGCTCCTCTAAACGTTCACTTTTCGGATTACCGCGACCCTTCTCCAGGCCATCGCCGATATTGGAGAACATCGGCACACGACTCATCGACTCAACACCACCGGCAATTACCAAATCCTGAGTGCCAGACATCACCGCCTGGGCTGCGAAATGAATCGCCTGTTGGGCTGAACCACATTGACGATCAACCGAAACACCTGGCACAGATTCGCCCAGCTTTGAGGCCAGAGCCACGTTGCGTGCAACGTTACCGGCTTGTTCGCTGTTTTGGGACACACAACCAAAAATCAGATCATCGACCTGTTCAGGATAAATCCCAACCTGATCGACCAGGCCATCGACCAGGGCTGCGCCTAGATCAACCGGGTGGGTTTTGCTCAAACGACCGCGGTTGCGGCCCGTAGCTGTGCGCAGTGCGCCAACAATATATGCTTCGGCCATAGCTGTATCCTCATGTAGAATTGTAGGGAAAGTTGTAGGGTTTAATGCCCTTCGAATTGAATAATTGGGTGCGCTATTAAATCGGAAAGCAAGCCGGCAATCAATTCACTGAATACCTTGGACATACACACCCTTTAATATAGCCGTTCCACTGAGAACCACGATGAATTTTCTAGCGACGATCAAAACCGCCTGCCCCTACTGCGGCGAGACTATCGAATTACTGGTGGATTCCTCGGTTGAGCAACAGACTTATATAGAAGATTGTTTTGTGTGCTGTAGACCCAACCGTCGATGTACAAACTGGAGCGGACGGCAGTCCCACCGTACAGGTATTTGCTGAAAACGATTAAACCGCCAAACCCAATGACTCATTAAGAGTCCAAGTAAGGCTGAATACGCCATCATCTTAACTCCAATACAAGGCTCCGATACACGGTTCCGACACAGCCAAATGCAACTAATTATCATTTGCATTTGGGGTTTAAAGCGTTACAATTCATCCCCCTTCAGCAAAATCACCTGCTAACAATGAATCACTCCGTATCCTCGCGCCCCCGATCTCCCTTTGCCGTCTTGCTGATAAGCCTGTTTATTGGGCTAACAAGCGCTGGCAATTCTGTATTTGCCAGCTCTGAAAACACCACAACTGGGGATCAAACCCAGGGGCAACTGAGAGAGTACTGGGTGGCCGCCGAAAAAGTAATTTGGGACTACGCACCCTCTGGTAAGAATCTGATTCGCCCAGAGATGGGCCTTGGGGTTTGGGGAGAGACTCGCAAGTACACCAAATACCGTTACTTTGCCTATACCGACGCCAGCTATAGCAAGAAAGTCCCTCAGCCGGAATGGATGGGCATCCTCGGCCCCCAGTTGGTGGGAGAAGTTGGCGATACCTTAAAGGTTCACTTCAAAAATTTGAGTGACCGCCCCCTCTCCATGCATCCCCACGGCCTACTTTACGATGAAGATAACGACGGTGCCGATCGGCGCGGTGCTGGCGCCATTGTGGCACCAGGCAAAAGCTTTACCTACCACTGGAAACTGGATGAGGGCGCAGGCCCCGGCCCCGCCGATGCCTCTTCCATCGTTTGGGTATACCACTCCCACGTCGATGCGGTAGAAGAAATCTATCTCGGTTTAATGGGTACGATTACCGTCACTCGCAAAGGTATGGCCATTTCCCCGGAAGACCCCCGCCCTAAGGATGTAGATTACAGCTTTACGACACTTTATATGGTGTTTGATGAGGAAGATGGAGAAGAAGGCGGCCTGATGCACACCATGAACGGCTATATTTTCGGCAACCTGAAAGGTCTTGAGGTCGATGAGAACGACACCGTACGCTGGCATTTAGTCGGCATGGGTTCAGAAGTAGATTTACACACCGCCCACTGGCACGGCGAAACCGTGCTTAATGGTGGTCGTCGCACCGATGTCATCAATTTAATGCCCGCCACCATGATCTCGGTCACCATGTTAGCCGACAACCCCGGCAGCTGGTTATATCACTGTCACGTGACCGATCATATTACCGCCGGGATGATTACCCGCTGGACCGTGAACAAAAAGCCGTAAGCAAAAACTATAAATAATTTTTCCGCAATTCGTTTTTCATAATTTTTCCGGTACCCGACACCGGTAAGGCTTGCTCGCGAATATCCACCGAACGCGGGGATTTGTAGACTCCCAGATGAGTTTTACAGTGGGCGACAATCTGACTTTCTGTACACACCGAATTTGGTTTAAGTACCACCACCGCGTGTACGGCTTCAATCCAGTCCGGATGGGGAATACCAAACACCGCGCACTCGGCGACTTCGTCCAACTGATAAATACAATTTTCCACCTCTATCGACGCCACATTAACACCTCCGGTAATGACCATGTCCTTGATACGATCGACAATATAAACAAATCCCTCGGCATCTTTATAACCCGCATCTCCGGTATGCAACCAGCCATCCTCAATGATTTCCGCTGTAGCTTCAGGATTGCGCCAGTAGCCCTGCATCACCATTGGGCCACGCACAGAAATCTCCCCGACCTCCCCCGCAGCCAAAACCTCGCGCTGTTCGTTAACGATGCGTACATCTGCACCCCAGGTGGCGCGACCGCAGGACAACAGGCGTCCCGCGTTCGGCCCCTCTAATACGTGATAACGACTTTCCAGAAAGGTTGCCGACGGCGATAGTTCGGTCATGCCGTAGGCCTGGGTAAAACTGACATGAGGTAATTTTTTTAGCACTTCGGCCAGTGCGGCCTGCGGCATCGACGAAGCACCATAGGCGATGCTCCGCAAATGCGATAAATCGTAGGCGTCGAATTTAGCTTCATTCACCAAACGAACGATCATGGTGGGCACCAATAACAAACTGGTAACCCGGTGGCGTTCAATCGCCGCCAACACCGAAATAACATCAAACTTTGGAAGGATAATATTAGTCGCGCCCGCGCTAATCATGGTAAAAATACGAGCGCTGCCAGCGGCGTGAAACAAAGGCGTGGCGTGTAAATACACCGTACCTTCATCGAGGTCCGTGTTGAGCATGCCGCCCATCGAATTCCACACCAGGTTACGGTGGGAAAGCACTACCCCCTTCGGGGTGCCGGTGGTGCCGCTGGTATAAAAAATACCCGCCATATCCTCGTAACCGCGTAGCTGGTCTTCCAGGGGATGCGCATTCCCTAGTAAATCTTCGTAGCTAATATTTTTCACGGTCTCGACTTTGGCCTGCTTATTCAGTTCTAAGGCCGACGCACTCGAAAAATAAATCACCTGTTCAAGCGAACCGGCTTTACCCAGGAAGCCTTCAATGACGGGACGAAACTCTTCGTCGGCAATTAAAAACCGCGTTTGCGAATGATTCAGAATATAAGCCAGTTGATCCGGCGGCAGCTTGTTATTCAAGGGCACAATAGCGCCGCCGGCCCAAAGCACACCGTAATTAAACTCGAAATATTCTGGGCAGTTGTGCGCCAGCATGGCAACGCGATCGTCGGCCTGTAAACCCAGGTCGCGCAAGCCGCCAGCCAGTTTGGCAACCCGAGTTTCAAACTGCTCCCAGCTTATTTTTTGTTCGTCAAAAACCAACGCTAATTCATCGCGACGGCGTTCCACGCAACGTCGCAGGCCCTGGGTTAAATGCATGCCTTACTCTCTGTAGGTAATATGAAATTGGTATCGACAAAGTACCGATAAGGTGCCGACCTTACATAATGGTATCCGAAATCACTGGCCAGAGAGGACTCTATACATATTATTTGACGGGCTAAGCCGCCCATATCTTGTCATCAGCCCCTAGTTTCGCTTCTTGAGCACAAACTCGAACCTACAGTTATTACAACTGCGATTAATATGCGTTTTTCGATGACCGGGCGGAATCTATAAGGATTACCATAGTCTTATGTAGCCATAGTCGTATGTATCATCACGATTAATGATCATAGCGCCAAAAAAATCGTATCTAACTTAAACGTCACTAACCAGCCTATGTTTCGAATAACGATGAAATCGAACCTTTTTTCCTCTGCCCTTCCTGCCTTTGTCGTCATCGCTATGGTGTTTGCTACGACGGTGCTTAGCGCGGCCGAAGAATCGACACCTGCCGCAAAACAGAAGCCCGTAGAGCAAGCAACCTCAATAAAAAATCCTTCTGAGGCCTCGCCAGATCCGTTGCCAGAGCCATTGCCAGCCCCATCGTCAGGTAATACGGTATATAAATCAGTCGATGCCAAAGGCCGCGTCACCTACAGTGACGTACCCAATCCCGCTGCTGTACAACAGGAACAAGTAAGCCTGCCAAGCTACTCCATACCTACCACCACGGCACTATCACAAGCTCGCCTCAATGACATGGCGGCGACCACCAAACGATTGCAGGAAGACCGGCGGGCCAGGGAAAATGATCGCCGACGCGATGAAGAACGACAGGCGAGTGCACGCGCCGCACAATATCCCCAGGTAATCGTACAGAATCGTGTGTATCGCCCGCCCTCGTACCGTGGCCGCCCTGAATATCCACGGGTTTATCCGCCCTACCACTATCCAAGCAACCACGACAGCCGTCACAACCGTTCCTCAGTGGGCATCAATATCAGCGGTGGCAGTTCGAAGTTTCGCTATGGTGTAAGTTTAGGCAATCAGCGGAGCCACCAACGAAACCGCAGCATCCGCACCCCTTATCGCAGTAGCGATTGGGAACGTCGCTAATTTGTAATACCCAGCCTTGTAATACCTAGTCTTCTAATATCTGCCTCGTAACACCAACATCCCGCAATACCAATACGTCCTGTACCTACTCCAGCAATAACAAGAGCGCTATTCAGTATTTAATCAAGCCCCCGCCCCACCACTCTTGCCAATTTAGTCGATTACTGTGGTCAGTCGATTGCAGTCTAAGTACAATGCTCTGTTTGCCGACAGTACCTCAGGAGTCTTCCTCATTACCAGTACTATCAGTGTCCGTGGTGTTCGCACTCACAACCTAAAAAACATCGATCTCGACCTGCCTCGCGACAAGCTGATCGTTATTACTGGGCTTTCCGGCTCGGGTAAATCGTCACTCGCCTTTGACACACTGTACGCCGAAGGGCAACGCCGTTACGTCGAATCGCTCTCAGCCTACGCTCGGCAATTTTTATCGATGATGGAAAAGCCGGATGTCGATCATATCGAAGGGCTTTCCCCGGCGATCTCTATCGAGCAGAAATCTACCTCCCACAATCCCCGCTCTACGGTCGGCACCATTACCGAAATTTACGATTATCTACGGCTGCTCTACGCGCGGGTCGGTGAACCCCGCTGCCCGGATCACGACGAACCTCTCGCGGCACAGACCGTCAGCGAAATGGTCGACCATATACTAAGTATTGAGGAGGACACTCGACTCCTGTTACTCGCCCCACTGATTAGAGGACGCAAAGGCGAACACATCCACCTGTTTGAACAATTGCGCAGCAAGGGCTTTATTCGCGCGCGCATCGACGGCACGGTCTACGAACTCGACGAAGTGCCAAAACTGGAAAAAAATAAAAAGCACACCATCGAGGTAGTGGTAGATCGTATTAAGGTAAAACCCGATATTCAATTGCGCCTGGCTGAATCCCTGGAAACTACTCTGGGTCTATCAGAAGGGCTCGCCGTAATCAGTTATATGAATGACGAGAACACTCCCGACCAGGTGTTTTCAGCCCGTTTTGCCTGCCCAGTATGTAATTACAGTATCAACGAACTCGAACCCCGTATCTTTTCGTTCAACAACCCTACTGGCGCCTGTCCGAGCTGTGATGGACTGGGCGTGCGGCAATTTTTTGACATTGACCGCGTGGTGCAGCACCCCGAAGCCAGCGTTTCAGAAGGCGCGATTCGAGGCTGGGATCGCCGCAATTTGTTTTATTACAACATGCTGACCTCGCTGGCCGATCACTATAACTTTGATATTGATCTGCCCTTTAACGAACTCGCTAGCCACCACCAACAAATTATGTTGTTTGGTAGCGGCGAGGAAGAAGTTACCTTCAACTACGTCAACGATCGCGGCACCGTGTTTAAACGCACCCATATTTTTGAGGGCATTCTGCCTAATATGGAACGCCGCTACCGGGATACAGATTCTGAAAAAGTGCGGGAAGAACTCGCCAAGTATTTAAGCACCCAACACTGTCCCGAATGCGACGGCCAGCGCCTTAACAAAGCCGCTCGCAATGTCTATGTCGACGAACGCACCCTGCCCGAAATTACCCGACTGACTACCGGCGAGTTGGCCGACTACTACAGCCAACTTAGTTTACCTGGTCAAAAGGGACAGATCGCCGATCGCATCATGAAAGAAATCCGCGACCGACTGCATTTTCTGGTTGATGTGGGCTTGAACTATCTGACCCTCGACCGCAGCGCCGATACTTTGTCTGGTGGTGAAGCCCAGCGCATTCGTCTGGCTAGTCAGATTGGTGCCGGCCTGGTGGGCGTGATGTACATCCTCGACGAACCCTCCATCGGTTTACATCAGCGCGACAACGCGCGACTACTAAAAACCCTGACCCGTCTACGTGATCTCGGCAACACCGTGATTGTGGTCGAGCACGACGAAGAAGCCATCCGCAGCGCCGATCACGTTATCGATATCGGCCCCGGTGCCGGTATTCACGGCGGCGAAGTGATCGCCCAGGGCCAGGTAGAAGATATTATTAATGCCAAAAAATCCCTGACCGGAGATTATTTATCCGGGCGCAAGACTATTTCCGTCTCCAACACACGCACCCCGATAAACCCCGAGCGCATACTACAAATCACCGGCGCCAGCGGTAACAATCTTAGAGACGTTGAACTCAACATTCCTATCGGCCTCTTTACCTGCATCACCGGGGTTTCTGGTTCGGGTAAATCCACGCTGATTAACGGCACGCTCTATCCCCTGGCCGCGACCGCGTTAAATCGGGCCACCACGCTCAAACCTGCACCGCACCTAAGCGTCAGCGGATTGGAGTTACTCGACAAATGTGTGGACATCGACCAGAGCCCCATTGGTCGTACACCCCGCTCTAACCCCGCCACCTACACGGGTATCTTCACCCCGATCAGGGAACTGTTTTCCGGCACTCAAGAGGCTCGCTCACGAGGCTACAAACCCGGCCGCTTCAGCTTTAATGTCAAAGGCGGTCGCTGTGAATCCTGCCAGGGTGACGGCGTCACCCGAGTCGAAATGCACTTTCTACCCGACATTTATGTGACCTGCGAAGTGTGTAGCGGCAAACGCTACAATCGAGAAACTCTCGAAGTCCTCTACAAAGGCAAAAGTATTCACGATGTGCTGGAAATGACCATCGAAGCCGCCGGAGAGTTTTTCGACGCCATTCCCAGTATTTCCAGCAAGCTGCAAACCTTGATTGATGTGGGGCTTACCTATATCAAACTTGGGCAGTCCGCCACCACGCTCTCCGGCGGCGAAGCGCAGCGAGTGAAACTGTCTCGTGAACTATCCAAGCGGGATACCGGCAAAACGCTGTATATTCTCGATGAACCTACCACTGGCCTGCATTTTCACGACATCCAGCAATTACTTCAGGTACTGCATCGCTTTCGCGAGCACGGCAACACCGTGGTGGTGATTGAGCACAATCTCGATGTCATTAAAACTGCGGACTGGGTGATTGATCTGGGGCCGGAAGGCGGCAGTGGCGGCGGTGAAATCATCGCCACCGGCACGCCCGAAGATGTTGCCGAAACCCCAGCATCCCACACTGGGCGTTTTCTTAAGCCCATGCTGGAGGGTAAAAAGGCCAAGAAAGTGCTCACTAAAGAACCTAAGACAGTATCGGCCAAACCTCGGAAAAAAGCGTCCGCGCTTAGTAAGACATCAATTTCTAAATAACGGTAAGCGTGCCGTGCGACTCGTTTACGACACTGCCGCTTTGTGTGCCCGACTTCTCTATGGCACTATCTAAGCATGACACTCAACACAAAAAACTATCTGGTAGGCGGCGCCGTCCGCGACAAACTGCTCGGCCTCAAAGTAGAAGACCGTGACTGGGTGGTGGTCGGCTCCAGCCCAGAGCAAATGCTCGACCAGGGTTTCAAACCCGTCGGCAAAGATTTCCCGGTGTTCCTCCACCCGGACACTGCCGAGGAGTACGCCCTCGCCCGCACCGAACGTAAAGTCGCAGCCGGGCACACCGGTTTTACTTTTCATGCCGATCCCGACGTCACCCTTGAAGAAGATCTCGCACGCCGCGATCTCACCATCAACGCCATCGCCGAAGACAGTGACGGCACTCTAATTGATCCCTACGGTGGTCGCACCGATCTCGAAAACCGCGTGCTGCGTCACGTCTCCGATGCTTTTGTTGAAGACCCCCTCCGCGTGCTGCGCGTCGCGCGTTTCGCCGCCCGTTTTCAGCCCTTCGGCTTTACCGTGGCCGATGAAACCCTCGCGCTGATGAGCACCATTGCCGCCAGAGGCGAGCTTCGAGATTTATCCCCGGAGCGCATCTGGCAAGAAACTGAAAAAGCGCTGCTCAGTCCTTCTCCGAGTATTTATATCGAGACGCTCAGAGTCTGTGGCGGGCTAGCCGAACTGTTTCCCGAACTCGACGCTTTGTTCGGGGTGCCTCAACGAGCCGATTATCACCCCGAAATCGACACCGGCATTCATGTACTCATGGCGCTGGATCAGGCCGTCAAACTCAGCGACGATCCCAGCGTGCGCTTCGCAGTATTAATGCACGATCTGGGCAAGGCCGACACGCCTATCGACGTACTACCTCGCCATATCGGCCACGAAGCCGCCGGGGTGGCTTTGGTGAAAGACTTTTGTTTGCGTTTGCGCGTGCCCAAGCGCTATCAACCCCTGGCGCTGGCGGTAACTCGCTACCACCTCCAGTGTCACAAAGCTCACAGCTTACGTCCGGCCACTCTATTAAAGCTGTTTAAGGGCATCGACCTATTTCGACGTCCAGAATTGCTGGAACCCTTTTTGCTGGCCTGCGAGGCCGATTCTCGCGGTCGACTGGGACTGGAAGATGTCGACTACCCCTCTGCCGACTGGTTGCGCAAACTCGCACCACAGCTTACCGACATTACCGCCGCCCCCTTTGTAGATTCCGGCCTGAGCGGAACGGACATCGGCGAAGCCATGGATAAAGCCCGCCTACAAGTTATTAGCAGCTATAAAAAGAAGTACGACCAAGCTCTCGATAACCGTACCTCTGATAATGTTTGATGACGCCTGATTTAGCAACGCAAACCGCGCCGGTCGTTCTTATCACCGGGGCTGCCCGTCGCATCGGTGCCGCCATTGCTCGTCATATGCACAGCGCCGGATACAATATTGTCATTCACTGCAATCAATCCATCGATGCCGCAGACACCTTATGCGCAGAATTTAACGCCCTGCGCCTCGACAGCGCGCGCACCTTACAAGCGCGACTGACGGATATGGCACAAGTAAAAAAACTCGCCAAAGACACTCTCTCTTGCTGGGGTCGTATCGATGCCTTAGTGAATAACGCGTCGAGTTTTTATCCCACCCCCCTGGCAAAAGCCACCGAAGCGGACTGGGACACACTGATTGGCAGTAATTTAAAAGGGCCGTATTTTTTATGTCGGGAGCTGGCCGAGACATTAAGCGAAGTCCGGGGCGCGATTGTTAATATCGCCGACATTCACGCTCGCCAGCCTCTGGCCGAACACAGTATTTACTGCATCGCCAAAGCGGGCAACGTCATGCTTACCAAAACCCTGGCGAAAGAACTCGCCCCCGTAGTTCGGGTCAACGGTATCGCTCCCGGTGCGATTCTATGGCCGGAAAATAATGGGGAAATGAACGCTCAAAGCCAGCAGAATATTTTGAACAATATCCCCCTGGGTAAGCTTGGCGATGAACTGGATATAGCCCGGCTCGTGCATTTTTTGATTACCGATGCGAGCTACGTGAACGGTCAAGTGATTGCCGTCGATGGCGGCAGCCACCTGTCTTAGTAGGTGCGGCGGTTAACAGCGCTCTCCTACTAGATCAACACTAGATCAACACTAAATCAATAGAATTTAAACCTGACACCCTGCTTCCGGTTTGGAAATTATTTTTCCTTGCCAGGAAAACTCAGTGCGCCAGAGTTTTTGCGGGGCAGCGGATTTATCACCACCGAATGCGCCCCATAACTCCCGATAGCTTTTCTTTAAACTCGGGTGTCCCGCATCGCCAGCAATGTCCACGAGCGGTAAAAGGACAAAAGCGTATTTTAATATTTCATCGCGGGGTAATTCGATACCGTCGATAACACCGCACTCCTCACCGTAAGTAAGAATATCAATATCCAGGGTTCGCGAACTAAATTTTGAACCGGTACGCGTTCGATCATTGCGCTCTTCGATGCCGCGCAAGTCATTGGATAATTCACCTACGGGCATAGTGGTGTCGATGCCAACCACCAAATTATAAAAATGATCGCCGTCAAAGCCCACCGCTTCACTTTCGTAGACGGGAGAAATAATCAGCTCGCCGAACTTTTCTTGTAGCGCATCCAGAGCAGCACGCAGATAGCGCTGCTGATCGATATTGGAACCCAGACTCAGATACACGCGGGCCATTAACGCTGTTCCTCTTGTTTAATAGATCCGCGCTCTATCAGAATGCCGACATCCTGAGAACCACGCAGTGCGCCCGGCTTGCTAAGTCTTAAGCGCAACCAGGGCACGGGGAATTCGTCGCGCACGATGCTGGCAATTTCTTCCGCCAGCCGTTCCACCAACAAACATTCGCTGGCCTCGACATGGGCAATGATGCGCTTGGCGACGGCTTTATAATTCAGCGCGTGCTCAATATCATCGGTCGCGGCAGCCTGGCGAATATCGGACGCCATTTCCAGGTCGATGGAAATGGTCTGACGCACCTCCCGCTCCCAATCGTAAATACCGATGGTGGTGTCGATGCGTAAATCTCGAATATAAACAATATCCATGCTCTTTCCTGTTAAACCTTTCCCGTTAAACTTTTTCTGATAAACCTTAGCTAATAAACTTTGCTAATAAATTTTTCTGACAAACTGACCTGTCACCGCTAACCCAGCGCCGGCAAGGTATCCATCGGCCAACGCGGCTGCGCTAATATTTTCAGGTCATCGTGCTGTCCATGCAAAAGTCGCTGGCATCCCGCATAGGCAATCATCGCGCCGTTGTCCGTACAAAATTCATTGCGCGCGTAATACACCTGCGCATTTTTTTTCGCCAGGGCGGTTTCCAGGCGCTGTCGCAACACCACATTAGCCGACACTCCCCCGGCAATCACCAGGGTATTCAGTCCGGTTTGTTCAATGGCGCGGCGACATTTGATCACCAGAGTATCCACCACCGCGTCCTGAAACGCGCAGGCAATATCGGCCATAGTTTGTTCATCCGGCAACACCGCGTCGCCCTTGTGCTTGGCAACGGTATTTAAGGTGTAAGTCTTCAGACCAGAAAAACTGAAATCGAGGCCAGGGCGATCCGTCATCGGGCGGGGAAAACGAAATCGCGAGGCATCGCCCTGCTCCGCCAGCAATGCGATTTGCGGGCCACCGGGATAATCCAGGTCGAGCATCTTTGCGGCTTTATCAAAGGCTTCGCCAGCGGCGTCGTCCAGGGATTCACCGAGAATTTCGTATTCGCCAATGCCATCAACGCGCACCAGCATGGTGTGTCCGCCTGAAACCAGCAGCGCTACGAAGGGAAATCCCGGGGGATTCTCTTCTAACATCGGGGCCAACAAGTGCCCCTCCATATGATGCACGCCCAGGGCCGGCACCCCCCAGGCATAGGCCAGCGACCGACCTACCGAGCCACCAACCATTAAAGCCCCCACCAAACCTGGACCGGCGGTATAAGCAACACCGGTAATATCTGCGGCAACGCAGTCGGCATCCGCCAGCACCTGCCGAATCATCGGCAACAGTTTGCGCACGTGGTCGCGGGAGGCCAGCTCCGGCACCACGCCACCGTATTCGGCATGTATTTCAATCTGGCTGTAAAGACCATGAGCGAGCAAGCCCCGGTCGCTGTCGTAGACCGCTACCCCGGTTTCATCGCACGATGTCTCAATGCCTAAAACTCGCATACTGCCCAACCCTTCTCAGTCCCAGCCCTTAAATTCCAGCCGCTTAAATTCCTTGCTGCTGCCTATTATTACCCCACGGAAACCTATTATTACCCATAATAGTGTCGCTTATCGTCACCAATAACTTCAGTTAATGCCAGGCGGCGCCATCATAAGGCTGCGCTTCGGGCAAAACCAGTCCAATTTTCAACAAGTTGTCAGCGACATCCCTGGTAGCGCGAGCTACTTAAAAAACCGTTTAGGCTTTGCAACAAGCCCAAGAAAGCATTAGAATGCGCGCCCCGTTTGGGTCAAATTGGTTAATTACAGGTAGAGGATTAGATGCCTTCAGTACGTCTTAAAGAAAACGAGCCCTTTGATATCGCCCTGCGCCGCTTCAAGCGCTCGTGTGAAAAAGCTGGTGTGCTGGCCGAAGTTCGCCGCCGCGAGTATTACGAAAAGCCCACCTGGGCACGTAAGCGCAAAGCCGCCGCTGCGGTTAAACGCCACGCTAAAAAGCAGTCGCGTGAAACCAAAAAGTTTGTACGTCTGTACTAGTAGTACAGACTGACGTTAAGGCATTTGCTGTCAACAGCACTTAGCCCCTAACACAAACAACATCTTCTATTAGAGCCGGTCATTGCCGGCTTTAATTGTTTGTGTTTCCCCCAAATAACTCGTCGCTAATACCGTACTGCAAAGACAGCATCGTAAATTGTCGCTTGCCGTATCCGGCCACTTTGTACACACTTCCGGCTCCATCATGACAGGCCCCATAGCATGACAGACCCCAGCGCAGCAAATTCAACCTTAAAAGCACGTATTACCGGCGCTATGAAAGATGCCATGCGCGCCAGGGACAAACCTCGTCTCGGTGCTATCCGCTTGATTCTCGCCGACATCAAGCGCATTGAAGTGGATGAGCGCATCGACGTCAGCGATGAGCGAGTGTTGGTTATCCTCGACAAAATGACCAAGCAGCGTAAAGATTCCGAGACCCAATTCACCGCTGCCGGACGCGACGAACTCGCCGCCATCGAGCGCGCCGAAATGGAAGTCATTGCTGAGTTTTTGCCTGCGGCACTTGCCGAGTCCGAGATCGACGCCTTAATCACTGCCGCGGTTGCCGATACCGGTGCCGAGTCGATGAAAGACATGGGCAAAGTCATGGGCATACTCAAACCCCAACTCCAGGGCCGTGCCGATATGGCCGCCGTCAGTCAGCGCATTAAAGCGCAGCTCGGGTAATTGCTAGCCCGCCCTAAACATTGCCGCTCAGCCATGCTTAAATAGCGCGCATATGGCTGGCAAAATCCCACAAAGTTTTATTGACGATCTTCTCGATCGCACCGACATTGTCGATGTCATTGGCGCCCGTGTTGACCTGCGCAAAGCCGGTAAAAATCACAAGGCGCGCTGCCCCTTTCACGACGAAAAAACCCCCTCTTTCTCGGTCAATCAAGACAAGCAGTTTTACTACTGCTTCGGCTGTAGCGCCGGCGGCAACGCCATCGGCTTTATCATGGATTACGACCGCATCGATTTTCCCGAAGCGGTGGAGCGCCTGGCCCACCAGGCCGGGCTCGAAGTCCCCCGCGAAGCCGGTGATCGCGACTTTGCCAGTAGCCGCCGCAATCCCATTTACGAGACGCTCGAAAAAGCCGATAACTACTACCGCGACCAGTTGCGTACCCACCACGCCGCTGGCGACGCAATCGACTACCTCAAGCAACGGGGTGTTTCTGGTCAGGTCGCCCGCGATTTTGGCATCGGCCTGGCGCCGCCCGGCTGGGACAACCTGATCACCCATCTCGCCCATAGCGACAGCGAATTACCGCTGTTGATGGAAGCGGGCATGATCATTGAGCGCGAAGATGGCAGCGGCCACTACGACCGCTTTCGCCACCGCATTATGTTCCCCATCCGCGATACCCGAGGCCGCACCATTGGCTTCGGCGGCCGAGTGCTGGGCGACGAGCAACCCAAATATCTAAACTCACCGGAAACCCCGGTATTTAGTAAGGGGCGCGAACTCTACGGGCTGTACGAAGCGCGCTCCCAAGTGCGCGATATTACCTCCTTGCTGGTAGTCGAAGGCTATATGGACGTGGTCGCCCTCGCCCAGTTTGGCATCCAAAACGCCGTGGCCACGCTGGGCACCGCAGTGACCGACAATCACCTGCAAAAACTCTACCGCTATTGCAGTGACGTGGTGTTTTGTTTTGACGGCGACAACGCCGGTCGCAAAGCTGCGCGCCGAGCGCTGGAAACCTGCCTGCCTGCCATTCAAGATGGCTACAGCGCCCGGTTTTTGTTTCTTCCCGACGGCGAAGATCCCGACACTCTGGTGCGACGCATCGGCAGCGAAGAATTCCAACGTCATATTGCCGAGGCGATGCCGCTATCAGAATTTCTATTTACCGCCTGCAGTGAAGGTCTGAACCTCAGCACCCCGGATGACCGCGCCAAACTCAGCCAACGGGCGGCACCGATGATTAACGCCGTGCCCGAAAGCGTGTTCCGGCAGTTGCTGCTGGGCGAACTGGCCATTAAAACGGGCCTGGATAAAGACACCTTAAGCACGCTGATCAAACCGCCCGAGCCGGCAGTGATTCCTGAATCATCCGAAGCTTCCGGGCCACCATCGGAGCATTCACACAGTGCCCCGCCAGCCTTTGATTCCGCTGACTCTCCGCCCCTGGATAGCTACGCGAATGATGACAGCCATCAGCCAACTGACGCGCACTACGCTCAAGACTCGAACACCCGCGCTTCAGGTAGCCCGCCCTCGCAAAAACGCCCCGCCCGCTACGCGATGCCGCCGATACATCACCTGGTCGCATTGCTTATGGCCGACCCCGCGCTCTATTCGCAACTGGATAAAGAGCTCGAAACCCTCAAAGCCGAGGGTTTGCATGCCGAATCCTCTGAAGATGATTCGGAGAATGAACCCGAGAATAGCTCGGAGCATGGCTTGGAAAATGCCTCGGAGCTAAGCCAGCGGGAAACCGACGATGCAGATGCCAACCCAACACTGGCAACAGTATTCAAACTACACGATGTCATCGTCACCAATCCCCATTACACGCTCAACCATATTCTCGGTTACTGGCGCGGTGTCTACGGGCAGAGTCAGGGCGACGTGCTGGCCCGCATCGCCGCCACCGACCTACAAACTAGCCACGACAATACCCCCCGCCACAATCTTGCCGAGGCGAGAGACATTATCGCCAGCCTGATCAGCCGCGCCCAGCGCAACAAACCGGTGGATCAACGCCTGTCACAATTTCTCAATCACGACCTGGCCCAGGCGCAGCAACTCAGCAGCCTTGATCGCTCGCGTCTGTCAGGATTAATTCTGGAACTGGCCCAATACAACCCGGAACACCCCTTGATTAACGAGGCAAAACAAAAACTTAGCAATTCGTAATTCGTGCGCAGCAGTCACATTTTGTGCCCGCTCGAGTACTTGTAAACGTGGCTTCTGCCCCCACTTATCCGTATAATCCACCGGTTATACCGCTGCCCTCATCTCACACCATCGGAATCCGTATGAGCGACAACTTCAAGCAACAATCCCGAATCAAAGAACTGATCACCAAAGGCCGCGAACAGGGCTACCTGACTTACGCCGAGGTCAACGATCACCTGCCCCAGGATATTTCCGATCCCGATCAGGTTGAAGACATCATCCAGATGATCAACGACATGGGTATTACCGTATTCGAGACTGCACCTGATACCGAAGCCCTGCTGATGAGCACCGGTGACGCCACGCCCGACGAGATGGCCGCCGCCGAAGCTGCCGCCGCCCTCGCCGCCGTTGAAACCGAGCAACATCGCACCACCGACCCGGTACGCATGTACATGCGCGAAATGGGTACGGTTGACCTGCTCACCCGCGAAGGCGAAATTGAGATTGCCAAACGCATCGAAGAAGGCATTCGCGCAGTTATGTCCTGCATTAGCGAATGGCCCGGTATTGTCGACACCATCGTTGGCGAATACAAAATGGTTGAGGCCGGTGAACGCCGCCTTACCGATATTATCGCCGGTTATCTGAACCCCATGGAACACGTTCCCTCCGCTTTGTCAGCCGCCACTAAAGCTGCTGCCGCTGCCACCAAAGCTGCTGCCGCCGAAAGCGACGAGGAAGAGGAAGAAGGCGGACTAGACAAAGAAGAAGCCGAACGCCGCTTCACCGAAATCGACAAACAAAATGAAAAAACCAAGCGCTCACTAGCGCGCGGAGGCCGCCACGCCGCTTCCGCACAGAAAAACATGGTCGAACTCGCCGATGTGTTCCAGTTCCTAAAACTTATCCCCAAGCAATTCGACCCGCTCACCCGACGCATTCAGCACGAAGTAGCTCTGGTTCGCCGCCAGGAACGTGTCATTCTCAAGTTTTGCGTAAAATACGCCAAGATGCCGCGCCGAGACTTTATCGAGAACTTCCCCGGCAACGAAACCAATTTAAAGTGGGTCGCCAATCTGGGTCGCCGTAAACAGCCCTACGCCAGCAACATCAAAACCCATCAAGAAGAAATCCAGCGCGCACAGCAAAAATTGCTTGTCATTGAAAAGCGTACCGGTCTCGCCATCGCCGAAATTAAAGACATCAACCGTCGTATGTCCATCGGTGAAGCCCAGGCTCGACGCGCCAAAAAAGAAATGGTCGAGGCCAACCTGCGCCTGGTTATTTCCATCGCCAAAAAATACACCAACCGTGGCTTACAGTTTCTCGACCTGATTCAGGAAGGCAATATCGGCCTGATGAAAGCCGTCGACAAATTCGAATACCGCCGCGGCTACAAATTCTCCACCTACGCCACCTGGTGGATTCGCCAGGCCATCACCCGCTCCATCGCCGATCAGGCGCGCACCATTCGTATTCCCGTGCACATGATTGAGACCATCAACAAACTCAATCGCGTATCGCGGCAAATACTGCAGGAAGAAGGTCGCGAACCAACGCCGGAAGAACTCAGCGAACGCATGGAACTGCCGGAAGACAAAATCCGCAAAGTCCTCAAAATCGCCAAAGAGCCAATCTCCATGGAAACCCCCATCGGCGACGACGAAGACTCGCACCTGGGTGACTTTATCGAGGACGTCAACATTGCCTCCCCGATTCACTCCGCCACCCAGGAGAGCCTCACCGAGGCAACCAGCGAAGTGCTAGCCTCACTCACCGCCCGCGAAGCTAAAGTACTGCGCATGCGCTTTGGTATCGACATGAACACCGACCACACCCTTGAGGAAGTCGGCAAACAGTTCGACGTCACCCGCGAACGCATTCGCCAGATTGAAGCCAAGGCCCTGCGCAAACTGCGCCACCCTAGCCGCTCCGATCATATGCGCAGCTTTTTGGACGAATAAAAAACACTGCTGGCGAGCGCCAGCAAAGCCTTTTACAATGCCGCTCTCCTTTGCTTAAGGAGAGCGGCAAGTTTTAACACTGTATCCGCACCGCCAATCGATTTAAGCATATAATTAAGCACTACAATTTAAGGGCCTTTAGCTCAGTTGGTTAGAGCATCCGACTCATAATCGGCAGGTCCCCAGTTCAAGTCTGGGAAGGCCCACCATTTTTACCCCAACACTAAAACCTAAAAGAAAGAGCATCCGACTCAACTCTTAATACGTTCGGGCAGATCCCCAGTTCAAGTCTGGGAAGGCCCACCATTTTTACCCCAACACTAAAACCTAAAAGAAAGAGCATCCGACTCAACTCTTAATACGTTCGGGCAGATCCCCAGTTCAAGTCTGGGAAGGCCCACCATTTTTACCCCAACACTAAAACCTAAAAGAAAGAGCATCCGACTCAACTCTTAATACGTTCGGGCAGATCCCCAGTTCAAGTCTGGGAAGGCCCACCATTTTGTCTCAACACTAAAATCTAAAAGAGCGAGCATCCGACTCAGCTCTTAATACGTGCGGGCAAATCCCCAGTTCAAGTCTGGGAAGGCCCACCACTTTACCCTTCGATAAAGCACAAGAGCGAGAGCATCCGACTCAGCTCTTTATACGTGCGGGCAGATCCCCAGTTCAAGCCTGAGAAGGCCCACCACTTTACCCTTCGATAAAGCACAAGAGCGAGAGCATCCGACCCAGCTCTTTATACGTGCGGGCAGGTCGCCAGTTCAAGTCTGGGAAGGCACACCATTTTCACCCCAACACTAAAACCTAAAAGAGAGAGCATCCGACTCAGCTTTTTTGTATTTTTATTTAGGATTAACGCCCGCTTAAGCGGGAAAATATAGCTGGCTAAAATTTTGAGCGGAGTGAAAACAGCCAGCTGTATTTTTCCGTTTGAAGCGCTTGTTAGGCAATTTCATGCTCAGACCGAATGAAAGTTTAAAATGCACTCTTCCATTGTTCAGTATCAATAAACCACCTTTCTTCATAAATTTTTTCGCCCTCAAACTTGAATAAAACTGATAGCTGAGACTCAATGACTTTATCGGATTTCCATTCGACTATTGAAACAACTTCATTCCCATCTTCTATTTGACGCAGACCTGTAATTTCAAAACCAGGAGGAAGAATACTTCCTAAACCATCTAGTGCCGACCTAAAAGTATCTCTACCCTCAAGCACATTAACCTGACCAGGCATTATAAATTTCATGTTTTCGACATAGTCAGTTACCAGAATATCAAAATCTCCTGTACCGACAGCTTCCCAACCTCTGTGTACAATATCAGCTAAACTCATTCATAATCCTCCTATTGTTGATCAATTGCCTAACGTCCAGCGCAGCGTAAATTGATCCGCTGCAGCTGTTTGTTAGCTGTCATAAGTTGATTCCTGCACTGAGGGTGCATCAGGCTCTTTAAGCTCAGCTAGACCATTCTGAATTTTGTATCGGACATGCAAATACCATGGAAAGCCGAAGATCCACAACAGCGCAACTGCAATAAATACCACGATTGGTCCGTAGGAAATCCCTGATTTGTACTTCTTCAATCCTATTTGATTTGAGTCTAGTGCCACCCATATGGCGGTACCTATAATCAAGAAGAGTGTTAAATCGACGCCCACTACACCAGACGCAAATATGGTTATCGAGAAGATTGCGACTGTGAATAGAATTGCCCAATACCATTTCATGGCTTTCTCCTTAAATTAAACAGCTAACGCTTACGTAAAGGGCGCGCGATTTTTGCGCGTCCCAGCCCACTCCTTTTGTTGGCGATTTTGACGTCCTTGTTATGTAATTTTCTCACTATTTACGAATCAGCAATGGCTTGATAGCGCGTAGCTTTCTCGGTTTGACCTAGTTCTCTAAATTTCTCAGCATAATCGGAATATATTCTCAGGATAAATCTCTTTGACTGACCTGAGCGAAAAGATTCTTCATCCAATTTAAACATTCTATCCAAATAGACTGAGCCTTCCTCGTACTTCTCCATGTCATAGTATGTCTTGGCAATTTCTCCCATAGTACTTTTTACAAATGTTAGGCTGACGTTGTTGATGTTTTGATCAATCTCAAGCGATTTCAATAAGTGCTCCAGCGATAAATCTAGTTTGCCATTTAGTCTTTCAAGTCGCCCCAAATTGAATAGTGCCTCGGCTTCTCTTTCAGGCCCAAGATTTCCTATATGAACATTCCCTAACGCCCTAGAATAAGCAACTTCTGCTGTTTTGGCGTCTCGTTGTTTTTCTGCTTGTGCTCCCGTTTCCAAATACCTGTAGTAGGTGGCTTTGTTCAAGGGATTTGCACAGGAAAATAGAAGCGCGGTAAGACTAAGCAACGCGAAATTTCTAAGTTTCATACGTACTCCATTTTATACATAACGCCGCCAACATGGGCAGCCAATATGTAGCACCTTTTGTGTTAATTTGGAGCGACAGCGACAACACAAAAGGTGTGGAGTACTGGCTGTCCTAGCCGCGTTTTTTGCGGCTTTACATGCTTGGCCTTGTTATGTGTTTATGACTAAAGCGGCAACATTAACCATTTTTATTAGACCTGTAATAAAAGCGATAAACCCCGTAATACCTATTGCCCAGCCAATATAGTTAAATTTGTAGATATGCTTACTTACAAAACCTGTATGAAACTGAAGCATATAGGATTGTAGAATTAGCTTACCCTTTAGAAATAGAAATATGATTATGGCAGAGAGTAGCCAATACCATGCTGAGGTTGCTACACAAGCTGCCTTTTGAGAAATAAGCCCATTCGCTTTGCTGTTAAGTAATATGCTGATGGAAAGAGATAATGCACCGCCAGCTATTAAGAATATAGCGTTGGCAATGGAGTCGATTCTTCCTCTAATCTCCGCCCACTCTTCATAATTATTTTCTAGATGTGGCACTTAATCTCCTTGTACACATAACGTTTGAAGCCACGGGCGACTCCAGCGCAGCGAAGCTGCGGTGAGGCGACCCAGTGGGCTGACTTGTTATGTTTCATTGTAGCAAACCCGTCAATTTGGTAATTACACCCTTTGCTACTTTTTTAGGGCCTTCCACACTATAAAATTCGGTGCCTACCTGCATGCGCGGGACATGAACTATGTTTTTCATTTCTTGGTTCACTATATGCATGCGTGCTTTAAGAGTGCCAGTTAGTGGAATGCCTTTCTCAATGGCATCATTATTTTCATCAATAAATTCGGGCCAAATCATATATATTTCGCCCTCTGGATTATTCTCTTTATATTGAAAGTCCCACCTTATTCCATTAAAAGGTGGCGTTTCTCTACCACCTTCTTCAGTAGTGAGAATTGTTATCGTAGCCTCAAAGTCATCTGGATGTTCGTAAAGTCTTTTCATTTTATTTTGAAACATAACGCAAAGGTTTGGGTCGGTCTGCGCAGCAGGGCGTCCCAGCCGAAGGCGACAACACCGCCTTGTTAAGCTGGTAACTCAAAACCAAGACCCACCGCCACGAATAGAAGAGCAAACAAACTACCGGAATAAACCACAAGTGATACCAGTGCAACTTTTACTACCGACCAATTTGATATAAATCCATATTCTTCATTCACTTCCTCCTCTTCTTTGCTAACTTGGAAATGCCATGCGGCGCCAGCAGCTAACCCTGAATAGAGGATAGGTATAATAGTGTTTGGGAAATTTTCGGGAAGAACAAAAACCAGTATTGTGATGCCGAGAACGCAAAGAGATCCTAGTAATAAGGCCAACGAAGATGCTTTTTGTTCAAGCATTTCATCAAAGTTTTTCTTCACAAAATAGACGCCAGCAACTGGGCCGCCCAAAAATGTACCGACATATATCTGTTTGGGCGAGTAGAATTTCTTTGTTTCCACGGATCCTCCTTAAAGCTTAACAGTTTATTCAATAGCCTTGCTCTTTATATCACTTTTGCTTGAAAATTTTCTCGATTACGATCAATGACAAAAAATACTCCTTTAAAAACAAAGAATCATGCTTAATCCTTAATACGCTGTCGAGAACAAACAAAGAGCTTCCTCTGATTATTTTAATATTTTTACGCCATTGATCATAACCCAGGCTCCTTAAAAATCAAAGACTTGCAGTATACGTTTCCAAGATACAGGGAAAGGGGTCTGCTGATCTCGGGTTTTCATTACTGGCACAAACCAAATTACTGTATATAATCACAGTAACAAAGGAGATTCAATTATGGATGACATTCCTCACAGGTTACCGCAGCAACCCACTCGCTTTCTCGATTTATTAAGAACCCATATTCGAGAAAGCGGCTTATCCTATCAAACAGAGCGGACGTATATTCACTGGATTAAACGCTTTATCTACTTCCACAATAAACAGCACCCCCAAAATATGGAAATGGTGGAAGTGGAAGCTTTTTTGAGTCATTTGGCCATTAATCGAGACTGCTCTCCCAATACCCAGCGAATCGCTTTAAATGCATTGGTATATCTCTATAAACGATTCATGGGGCTTGATGTTGGCGCGCTCCAATTTACCCCTGCCAAACAGCAACGACGACTGCCTGTTGTATACAGTCGTATAGAAATTTTGGATATTTTGAAACAGTTGCAAGGCGTGCATCGACTTCAGGTCGAGCTGATGTACGGGACGGGTTTAAGAAGTGCCGAATTGCTTTCATTACGTATCAAAGATATTGATTTTGATAGTAATAATATTTTTGTTAGAGCTGGAAAAGGCAACAAAGACAGGACAACAATGCTACCTCAAAAATTAATATCACAATTAAAGCGTCAAATCCAACAGGTAGAGCGATTACATGAGCAGGATATTGAGGACGGATTCGGAGAAGTGTATCTACCAAATGCATTAGCCCGTAAAAATCCTCGTGCTGCAACAGAAACGGCCTGGCAGTTCCTTTTTCCTTCCAGTAAGATTGGGAAGGATCCTCGTTCTGGCGTACTTAGACGCCACCATTTGCACCCGACTGCACTCAGCAAACAAATTCTCAAGGCAGTTCGAGCAGCCGGTATTCATAAACCTGCTAAGTCCCATAGCTTTCGCCACAGCTTCGCTACTCATTTATTAGAGTCGGGCTATGATCTTCGCACCATTCAAGAATTGTTAGGCCATGCCGATGTAAGCACCACGGAAATCTATACTCATGTGATTAATCGTGGCGGAAAAGGGGTCTTAAGTCCCGCAGACAGCCTGTCCGATTAATTCTGATGGAGTACCGTGATTAACATTCACTTCGCTTTTTCTTAGGATAAATTGGCAGAAAAAACATTTTATGCCATAGTTGGCCTTAAGCTAGTTACCTGAGAGCGACGTTCAGGAACCCGTCATTCCAAAGGAATACATAGCATCAAGGAGGATCAACCCATGTATCTCATCACTAACCGTACCTTATCGAATCACAAAACTTTAAAAGCCTTCGGCAAAACGCCCAATAAAAAAGGCCCAAACGAGTTGCGCATGGTCAAGGTGGAAAAATCTGGCAGGAGCTGGAAGGTGGCATCAGTCCCCGATAAACTTTCCCTGGCAGGTAAAAAAGCCTTAAAGAAAAAATACAAACTCAAGATTGACATAAACCAGCCCTGGTATGGCAGCTTGCAGGTCGCCTGCGATCTCTACGGACAAGCTCACGATGAAGGCAAGTCGATACTGTTCTTTGTGCACGGTTATAACAATGACGTCGGCGATGTACTAAAAGCGGCAACTGAAATAGAGGCGCTGTACAACGTTATTGTTGTGCCCTTTACCTGGCCAGCTAACGGCGGCGGTGTTTCGGGCCTGGCATCCTATCTCAGTGACAAATCAGACGCCCGTGCCTCAGCCGACGCACTCAATAGAATTGTTTCAAAAATACAGTACTTTCATCTAATGCTGAGCAATTCCCACAAGGAGCGCTGCCAGAAAATCGCCAAGAAAAAACATCACGATAACCCCCATGCGGAAGCGAGTTTGTTTAGTAATTTAATGAGCGAGGAGTGCCGGGTGAAAATCAGCTTGCTCTGCCATAGTATGGGAAACTACGTTTTTAAACATACCCTCGCCACCCATGAGAACAGCACCTCGAAGTTGGTTTTCGATAACATTTGCCTTGTCGCGGCAGACGCCAACAATAAAGACCACATCGACTGGGTAGGACAACTCGACACCCGAAAAAGGGTTTACGTGGTCATTAATGAGAATGACTCAGCCTTGAAGGCCTCGCGAATAAAGCCGGGAGAAGAACAGAAAGCGCGCCTGGGGCACTATACAAGAAAACTAAATAGCCCCAACACGCATTATATAGACCTGACTGACGCAGAACATGTAGGCTCCGAGCATACTTACTTTAAGGGTGATACGGTCAAGAAGAACACTCAGATACGCACTATCTTCAATACCATATTTAACGGCGAAGCCGCAGAACAAGAGCTGAATTATCATGGGGATAATAATTCATATAAGCCATAAAAAAACCATGAGGAAACTAGGAGAGAATTAGGCGAGGCACCTTCTCTCGTAGGAAACCAGCAAGATATACAATCCCAGGGCAGCAAGCGCATGTTTAATCGCATGGCCGCTCATAAACCCTAAGGCGGCGTAAACCTCGGCATCAAAGTGTTCAAATAACTTGGCGGCGATATAGGCTATTAACAGTAACCAATAGCCTTTAACCTCGGTAAAGCTAGAACCGAAGCAAATCAGGATGACCGGAATAGCCAACATCGGGAAAAACTGCACGAAGGCATACAACCTGAGATCGCCCGCACCTTTTAACTCTCCAAAATGCCAATAAAAAACCGATACCACGCCGATTATAATTAAAGGGAACAGTAAGGCCTTGCCCGCAGCATTAGAGACAAATTCGCTGATCACAATGGAAAACAAGGCCATAAAGGCTATCGTCATCGGCAATCTATCCCAAACCAGGGTTTGGTTGTTTGGCCACAAATGATAGTAACCAGAGCCAAAGGCAACCAGCATGACGCCAAAAAATAATAGAATGTAGGCAGCCTTAACGTCATCCTTAATAGTCAAACTTCCTAAAACCAGAACTTTATATAAACCAAAAAGCCCCACTAGAAGAAATGGCACATTCGAAACCACGTTCCAAAAATTTAGGGTAGAGAATATTTTTCTGGTATCACTGAAGCCATGGTAATTTGGATCTTGCCCAATGGGGTTTTGAAGCAACAAAGCTACAATTGCAGCTAAAGCAATCGCAACGATAAGTATAATTCCCAATTTTTCTTTATTTTCAAAAGCGACCATTGATTACTATCTCTTTTGCGCCAAACATTGTTTATGATCAAAATCTCGTCGCGGAGTATATATCCAGGATTTTTTATATTTCCTCGTAAACCAACGGCTAAAGCCATTTCTCCTACTAACATCATCAAAAATAATAGTTGGGTTCGGTGCGGATTTCGCTTCCATAATATCCCACTCTTGCTGAATACCCTCGGCAAAATGCATGGAATCCTGATACCAGAAATCCCATTGATCAATGTCCTTCAACAGCTCAGGCAGTACCTCGCGAGAATCACCTTCGACAAATCTAACCTGACAATTAGGAAACTCAGTTTTTATTCTATCTAAATTCGCAGCACGAATCGCTTTCAGCTCTAGCCATTCTTCATGGCTAACTGTACCCTCCTTATCCTGGATGGGGTCACCGTCATAGTCGACAGTAAATATTTGCGCGCCATTATTGTTTGCATGAGCTGCAGCGGCTATAGCGTAAGTGCCATGGGCTTCAAAAGTGCCAGTTTCAAAAACAACCTTAGGTTTTAAAGCAATAACCATATTGTGAAGGAAATCAAGATGCTTCTTCCGGGTTGACCAAGCCAGATCATGTTTCGCCGTCGGGTAATTTAACCCCGTGTCCTGATAAAGACCGATAACAAACGCTTTATTACGCACATCGGTGGGCGAGTTAATTTTGGGTTTCTTGAAAAAATTCAACATTAATTTATCCTATTTTTTATTAACATAATTATTTAATTTATTTTTACGACGAAATATAACCACACGACTTAAACGATGTCATGATTTTACCTGAAGTTGACTTCTATTTTTCTTAGTATTTCTCATTCGCATAAAATTACAAAACATTACCGCATCAAAATAGTTAGCGTAGTCGCAGCGGTATCATCCTCAATCCAGCCACCCCCATTTTGGGCCATACCAACGCGGGCATCTTCAACTTGCCGCGCGCCGCAACGACCGCGCAACTGATCGGCAATTTCAATAATTTGCGCACATCCGGTCGCCCCTACCGGATGACCCTTGGCAACTAAGCCACCACTGGTGTTAACACCCAATTTGGCACCGGGGCCGATATCACCATCCCGCATCATTTGCAGCGCACCACCACCGGCAGAACACAAGCCCAACTCTTCCAGATAAATTAATTCCGCGGGGGACGCGGCATCGTGCAGCTCAATAACATTCACATCCTCGGGGCCGACTCCGGCCATGGCATAGGCTTTTTCACTCGCACGGGCGTTACAACTTGCCCCGCCCGGTAAACCCGAAACCAGAGTAATGGTTTCAGCGGTAACCGCGTCGCAGCCGTGCTGTTTGGCAAAGGCCTCGGAGCAAAACAAAATCGCCGCCGCGCCATCACCAATGGGTGAACACATGGCGAGCTTGAGGGGATCGATAATAGTGCGGCTGGCCATCACTTCTTCGACAGACATGCCCTGCTGAAACTGGGCCTTGGGATTCATCGAGCCGTAGGTGTGACTCTTGGAGGCGACACGGGCGAAATCCTCTACGGTTGCCCCGGTTTGCTCCATATACTTACGGGCTTTACCCGCGTAAATATCCATAAACCCGGAACGACCCGGCGCCATCGCGGCTTCAAGAGGGTCGTCGGAACCGGTTTCGGCTTTAATTTCTTCCAGATCAAGCGCTGCCATTAAACTTTTAAAAGGCACCATTTTATCGCGGTTACTCATTTTTTCTGCGCCGATGGCGAGCACGGCCTCGTATTGCCCGGAAGCAATCGATATCCACGCCAGATGGGCAGCGCTAGAAGCCGACGCGCAGGCATTTTCGATATTAATTATGGGCAGGCCCATCAGCCCGGATTCCCGCAGCGCCACCTGGCCAGTAATCATTTCCTGACCGGTCAGCAGTCCCGCCGCTGCATTGCCAAAAAATACCGCTTCTATATCATTAGTCCCGGCGTTCGCGTCCTTCAAACAATCGCCCAGGGCTTCGCAAGTTAAACCACGAATGGTGCCGTCCATATATTTGCCAAAGCGGGTCATGCCGGTGCCGCCGATCATTACTTTTCTCATCGCTTTAATCCTCAAAATTTTGCAATAACAACTTCCAGCGGCAGAATACGGCCGCGCCTATATAGCGCGAGCCTAAACTATTACAGTTTTCCCATACTAGCAGCACCTATCGTTTCTTTCATGCTTTGGCCTAGCTTTGGCCTAGCTTTGGGATAGCCGGAGAAAACCACGGAGCGTGGGCTATCAACAAGCAACTTTGATAGACTAGTTAACAATCGATTGCAGTCTCTGGCAAAAGGACATTCCCCGTTAATGAAACGTTTAATTGTGTGCTGCGACGGCACCTGGAATACTCCGCAGGATAATAGCGTCACCAATGTCGTGCATATTGCTCGTGCAGTACTGCCGCAGGCCGCAGACGGCACGGAGCAGGTGGTGTTTTACGACTGGGGTGTGGGCACGGATGACAAGTCAGATGCACTTTCCGGTGGTAGCATCGGCCAGGGGCTGGATAAAAATATTATCGACAGTTACCGCTTTCTGGTGCACAACTATGTGCCGGGGGATGAAATTTATTTCTTTGGTTTTAGCCGAGGGGCCTACACCGCACGCAGTTGTATCGGGCTGATTCGCAATGCCTGGCTGCTGCGCAAAGCCCACGCCGAACTAATCCCGCAGGCCTATCATATCTACCGAACCCTCTGGCATGCGGATGCGCAGAACGCCCAGCATTTTCGCGAACCTCACTGTCAGCAGGTCGGCGTTCGTTTTCTCGGGGTCTGGGATACGGTGGGAGCGCTGGGTCTGCCACTGGCACTGTTTAAATCTCTCAACAAAAAACGCTATGCGTTTCACGATACCGCGATCAGTCGCTCGGTGGAAAACGCCTATCACGCCCTCGCCATAGACGAACAACGCAAACCTTTCGCGCCCAGCATCTGGAAAACTACCGCTGGCCGTGAGCGCACCGAGCAATGCTGGTTTACCGGGGCGCACAGCGATATTGGCGGTGGTTACAGAGAAGCAGGGTTATCGCACATTGCCCTGCAATGGCTGGCAGAAAAAGCCTCTGCTACCGGGCTTGAACTCGACGCCCACTACCTGGACTCGATCTACGCGGCCAACGATGAGCAAAAACTCCACAACTCTTACACCGGGGCAGCGAGATTATTGGGTCGCAATCACCGCTCTATTGCCACCACCAATGGCGACGAAACCCTGCACGCCTCGGCAGAACAACGTTATCTGACCCGCGCCAATTACCGCCCTAAAAATCTTACCGAGTACCTGGCCCGAGACGAGCAGATGCGCCTGCCGCTATAAAACCAGCATATAAAACCAAGGTATAAAACGCGGAAACCCCTTTTGCTGGACACTTCTTGCTCTGCCTTTAACTTCGCTATCTCTAAACATGAGCCAAAGATAGCCGCCCCCGGCATCCGGCGTTAGAATAGCCCGCTGTTTAGCGGTCTCTATGCCGTTAGCCCTCATCATTACCACCGTCACACAAGGTATCTCAGTATGAACGCACTGGCACACGCCGCTTTTGAACATATCCGCAGCCAGACCGTAGACTCTCTTAATCTGGAAGTCGAAGAGTATCGGCATCTGAAAACCGGCGCGCAGCATATCCATATTTCCGCTGACAACCCGGAAAACGTGTTTTTGGTGGCGCTGCGTACCGTGCCGGAAGACTCTAGAGGCGTGGCGCATATTCTTGAGCACACCGCGCTGTGCGGCAGTAAAAAATATCCGGTGCGCGACCCCTTCTTTATGATGATTCGGCGCTCGTTAAATACCTTTATGAACGCCTTTACCAGTTCCGACTGGACCGCCTACCCCTTTGCCAGCAAAAACCGCAAAGACTTTAGCAATCTGCTCGACGTGTATCTGGATGCGGTGTTTTTCTCCCGTCTCGACGAGCTGGACTTCGCCCAGGAAGGCCATCGCCTGGAATTTGCCGAAGCAGATAATCCAGAATCGGCACTGGTCTACAAAGGTGTGGTGTTCAACGAAATGAAAGGTGCCATGAGTTCGGTGAGTTCTACCCTCTGGCACACCCTGTGCAAATACCTCTACCCAACCAACACCTACCACTTCAACAGTGGCGGCGACCCGGAGTGTATTCCCGATCTCAGCTACGAACAGTTAGTGCAGTTTTACCAAAGCCACTACCACCCCAGCAATGCGGTGTTTATGACCTACGGCGATATTCCCGCTAAAGAGCATCAAGTTAAATTTGAAGAGCAGGCACTGAACCAATTTGAAGCCCTCGATCACCAGATTTCGGTGCCCGATGAAAAACGCTATCTCGCGCCGATAGCGGTTGACGAACACTACGCCCTCGACGAAGAAGACAGCTCCGCCAAAACCCAT
This sequence comes from Porticoccaceae bacterium, assembly GCA_036961295.1. Taxonomy (GTDB): domain Bacteria; phylum Pseudomonadota; class Gammaproteobacteria; order Pseudomonadales; family Porticoccaceae; genus JAGPUQ01. The sequence goes on from JBALVX010000001.1 coordinate 1,109,892, forward strand.
ATTGTGGTGAGCTGGCTACTGGGCAATGCCACCGATCTTAAAGCCAATATGGAAGCCCACCTACTCAACAGCGTGTTGCTGGATAACAGCGCGTCGCCCTTGCTGAAGGCCCTTGAAACCAGCGACCTCGGCACTTCGCCCTCGCCACTTTGCGGCCTCGACGACTCCCATAAAGAAATGCTCTTTGTGTGCGGACTTGAAGGTAGCGAGCCAGATCGAGCGGAAGCCGTAGAACAGTTAATACTCGGGGTATTTACCGATATTGCTGAGAACGGCGTGCCTCAGGCACAGGTCGAAGCCTCCCTGCACCAGCTCGAACTCAAGCAGCGGGAAGTCGGTGGCGATGGCTACCCCTATGGACTGCAATTAATTCTTACCGGCCTCACCAACGCCACCCATCGCGGCGACCCGGTCGCCCTGCTCAACCTCGAACCAGTACTGGCACAATTGCGCGAAGATATTGCCGACCCGGAATTTATCAAACAACTGGCGCGCCGCATTATTCTCGACAATAGCCATCGCGTGCGACTGACACTACGGCCTGACACCGAACTTTCCCAGCGCCGTCAGCTAGCCGAAGCCAAACAGCTGGCGGAAATAAAAGCGTCGCTCTCTACCGAAGACCAACAGCATATTGTCGAACGCGCCGCAACGCTGACCCAACGCCAAACCCAGGAAGACGACGAAGGCCTGCTGCCCAAAGTCGGACTCGAAGATGTCTCCCCGGAAATGGACTACGTTGCAGCAGCTAATCACCTAAGCTCGCCGATGCCGCTGACCAGTTACAGCGCGGGCACCAATGGCATTGTCTATCAACAGTTGATTATTGCCTTGCCGCAACTCAGCGAAACCCTGACCGATCTGGTGCCGCTGTACACCACCTGCCTGACTGAGCTCGGTGTGGGCAAACGCGACTACCTTGCTACGCAAATGTGGCAGGCCACGATCAGCGGTGGTTTTAGCGCCTACGCCAGCGTGCGCAGTCAACCCGACGACGTACAAACCCTGAACGGGCATTTGGTGCTCTCCGCCAAGGGGCTCGCCACCAATCAGGCCGAATTAACCGCCTTGATGACTGAGACTTTAAGCGATGTGCGGTTTGATGAACTCTCCCGCATCCGCGAATTGGTTGCCCAGATTCGCGCACGCTCAGAAGCCAGCGTCACCGGCAATGGCCACTCGCTGGCGATGTCTGCAGCGGCAGCGAAACTCAGCCCCGGCGCAGAGATGGGCCACCGCTGGGGTGGTTTGTACGCAATTAAAGCCATCAAAACCCTCGACAGCGCACTGAACGATACCGCCGCGCTAGAAACATTGTCACAACAATTACAGGAAATTCACCAGCAGGTCTTACAAGGCCAGCGGCAATTTTTACTGGTTGCCGAAGCGGACAAACTCGCCGACTTTGAACAAGGTGCAAGCGGCCAACTCAGCACAAACAGCAGCGAGGGCTTTACGCCTTTTCAACGCCCGAGCTTGTGCGAACCAGCCAATCAATTATGGACCACCAGTACCCAGGTGAATTTTTGCGCCCGCGCCTACCCCACCGTGCCCATGGAACACCCGGATGCACCAGCGCTGAACGTGCTGGGCGGGTTTTTACGCAACGGGTACCTGCATACTGCCATTCGCGAACAGGGCGGCGCCTACGGTGGCGGTGCCGGACAGGACAACAACTCCGGGGCTTTCCGGTTTTACTCCTACCGCGACCCCCGGCTAGAAGAAACCCTGGCGGATTTTGATCAGTCGCTGCAATGGCTAGCCTCTCCGCCCTCGGGCCAGCACGAGTGGCAGCAGGTCGAAGAAGCCATTCTCGGCGTGATTTCCAGCATCGATAAGCCAGGTTCTCCCGCCGGCGAAGCCAAGCAAACCTTTCATGCCGAGTTGAGTGGCCGCAGCCGCGAAAAACGCGAGCAGTTTCGCAATCGGGTATTGGCCGTCACCCTCGACGACTTACTACGCGTCGCCAGCACTTATTTGACGCCCGATAAAGCCAGTACTGCGATCATTACCAGTGCCGATCGAGCGGCTGAGCTGGGTGATTTGGCTCTCAGCAATCTCGAAACTCATGTTTTGTAAATGAGCTTTTATAAATGACGCTTTATAGATGAACAAGCATACGCACACCATGATGGTTACAAAGACTCCATGAGCCAGCGCGATGATTTTTCTCACGAGAACGCATCTGGAGATACATTATCCAGAGACAAGCTGTTCTCACAGCCGCTGGCGGATATTGCCGGGTTTACCTTCGACGATAAAGTCGTCGAAGTATTTCCCGATATGATTCGCCGCTCCGTGCCCGGTTACGAAACCATTGTCGCCATGACCGGCGCGCTGGCCGAACGCTACGCCGTAACCGGCAGTCGCTGTTACGATCTCGGTTGCTCTCTGGGTGCCTCTTCCCTCGCCATGCGCAATAACATTGGTGAGCGAGACTGCACCATTATTGCTATCGATAATTCCCCGGCTATGGCCGAGCGCTGCCAGCAGGTCGTCGCGGCTCACGCCCCGGCAACAACACTGACAACAACGCTGGCTCACCCCGCGTCGGTGGATATTCGTATCGGTGATGTGAGAGACATCGAGATCAGCAATGCCTCGATGGTGGTGATGAATTTCACTCTGCAATTTATTCCGCTCCCAGATCGCCTCGCACTACTGGAAAATATTTATCGCGGGCTACTCCCCGGCGGAGTGTTGGTGTTATCGGAAAAAATTGCGTTTTCCGACACCCACTTAAACGCCTTGATGATCGACCTCCATCACGCCTTTAAACGCGCCAACGGTTATAGCGAACTGGAAGTCAGCCAGAAACGCAGCGCGCTGGAAAACGTACTGACACCGGAAACCCTGGACACCCACCGCGAGCGTTTGCGCGATGTAGGTTTTAGCGAAGTGGATGTCTGGTTCCAATGTTTTAATTTCGCCTCACTGCTAGCCATTAAGTAAGCGCGCCCCTAGATGATCGACTACCAAAATCTTATCGATGCACTGGCTCGAGAACGTCTACAAAAAAAAGGTTACCCACAAGAAAAAGAGCCTCTGCAACAATGGGCGCAGCGCTTACCCGAACAAATAGCCCGCGGCCTAAGCCAGCAACGCTGGGGGGACTTACCCCAATGGCAGCAAGTTTTAACCGACCTGCCAGCGCTGACACCTTCCACGATTGATTTTCGCGACGGCGTGACCATCGGCTCACCTGAAGATGCCAGCGACGCACAACGAGACACACTTAAAACCGTGCTGATGGGTCTACACCCCTGGCGTAAAGGGCCCCACGACCTGTTCGGTCTTAACGTGGATACCGAGTGGCGCTCCGACTGGAAATGGGATCGGCTACTGCCCCATATCCGGCCCCTCGATAATCATCTGGTACTCGATGTCGGTTGCGGCAACGGCTATCACTGCTGGCGCATGTACGGTGCCGGTGCACGGCGCGTTATTGGTATCGACCCCTCGCCGCGCTTTGTGCATCAGTTCTATGCGCTGAAAAGTTATGCAATAAAGAGCTATGCCTTAAAAAGTAATACAGTTAAAAACAATCAACCCGCAACCCAGGAATTACCGGTCGATGTACTCCCCCTGGGCATTGAAGATGTTCCTGCCGACCTCGCCGCCTTCGACACCGCGTTCTCTATGGGCGTGCTCTACCATCGTCGTTCGCCGCTGGATCACCTGCGCGAACTCAAAGCCTGCCTCAAACCCGGTGGACAACTGGTGCTGGAAACCCTGATCACCGAAGGCGAGCTTGGCCATACATTGGTGCCGGAAGGCCGCTACGCAAAAATGCGCAACGTGTGGTTTCTGCCCAGCGCACCAACACTGGTGTCGTGGCTGCGTAAAACGGGCTTTAAGAATGTCCGGGTCGCAGATACTGCTGTCACTACTGTTGAGGAACAACGCGCCACCGAGTGGATGAATTTTGAGTCGCTGGCGGATTTTCTCGACCCGAACGACTCCAGTCGTACTCTTGAAGGCCATCCAGCACCGCAGCGGGCCATTATCCTTGCTGATAACCATTAGACCGCTACTAGATAACTGCGATATAAGCCATCTTGATCCCAGACCGCACAATCGGTATTGTTGCGCGCTGTTAATAATTACTATTCATAATGACTATCAATAATCACTACCAATAATTACCAGGGGGAACCAATGTCCGAAGGCGTATTTTTTGCTGATCGTTTTGCAGAACTTCAACAAACCCAAGGCAACGATGTAGCCATCGTTTTTGAGGATCGCAACATCACCTTCGGTGATCTCATCTCCCGCAGCTGGCAAGTCGGTAACGGCCTACTGGAGATGGGTATCCCACGCCAGGAGCGCATCGCTCACCTGGGTAAAAACTCCCCCGAATTCTTTGAGATTTTTATTGCCGGATGCGCCTCCGCCCATGCACTGGCGGGTATTAACTGGCGTTTGGCTGGCCCGGAAGTCGAACAAATTCTCAATTACACCGAAAACTCCGTGTTGTTTGTCGATAGAGAGTTTTACCCAACCATTGAAGCCATTGAAGGCAATCTAACCCACATTAAACACATCATCGCGCTAGACGGCGGACACGAGCGCTGGCTGGATTATGCACAATGGCGCGACGCGCAGGCCGATACCCGTCCCGATGTCACCATCAACGGCGACGACGACATTCTGCATCTCTATACCAGCGGCACTACCGGCTTACCGAAAGGCGTACAACTTACCAACCAGGGTTACCTGGATGTGTTCAATGCCTTCACCAGTGACGGTATTTTCGATATTGATCAAAGCTCCGTATTCATTAACGTGATGCCTTTATTCCATGTCGGCGGCGTCAACCCCACCGTTATGCCCCTGCTATGCGGCGCCAAATTTCATCTACTGACAGATTTCGAGCCGACCCGGGTTCTCGATACCCTCGCCGACGAAGGTATTACCAACGCCTTGTTTGTTCCCGCCATGATTCAGATGCTGCTGCAGGAACCCAACGTGCGTAAGCGGGATTACAGCAAGCTCGAATACATCTACTACGGCGCATCCCCTATTTCCGAATCCGTGCTCACCGAAGCCCTGGAAGTGTTTGGCTGCAAATTTATTCAACTCTACGGCGCGACTGAAAACTACGGTCTGGCGACTAAATTACCTCCCGAAGTCCACGTGCCCGGAAGTGAAAAATTGCGTTCCTGTGGTCGTGCCGTTAAAGGGCTCACCATCAAAATCGTTGATGGCGATGGCAACGAAGTCCCCACCGGAGAAGTCGGTGAAATCATGATCCAATGCGACTGGCTGCTGAAGTCTTACTGGAAAAAGCCCGAAGAAAGCGCGGAAGTTACCGCCGGCGGTTGGTACCACAGCGGTGATGCCGCCAGCGTCGATGAGGACGGCTTCGTCTACATCAAAGACCGCGTTAAAGACATGATCATCACCGGTGGCGAAAACGTCTTCCCTGCCGAGGTAGAGAACGCCCTTCACAGCCACCCAGACATTACCGATGTTGCCGTCATCGGCGTACCCGACGACAAATGGGGTGAAGCCATCGTCGCCGCCGTTGTTCTTGGCCCCGGCGTAGAACTCAGCGAAACCGAGGTCATTGACTACGCCCGCACCCAGGTCGCCGGCTTTAAGGTTCCCAAAGCCATCAACTTTATCGACGCCTTGCCGCGCAACCCCTCCGGTAAAATTCTGCGTCGGGAACTCCGCGCCCCCTACTGGGAAGGTAAAACCCGGGGCGTTTAGACCTTAATGCCCATCTTCTCGATATCTATCTTGACCATTGAGAGGCGCTTCCCTATAGTACCGGCCCTTACGCACTCGTAGCTCAGCTGGATAGAGTACCCGGCTACGAACCGGGCGGTCGGTGGTTCGAATCCACCCGAGTGCACCATATTAAAAACCCGACCTTGTGTCGGGTTTTTTTATGGTCACGAGTGGAGGGTGAGAACCACCCGGTTCGACAAATTGCGCCAGCAATTTGGACCGAGGAGCAGAGCGACGACGCCCGCAGGGGCAAAACGGCCGCAAGCCGTTTTGAGTCAATCCACCCGAGTGCACCATATCTTTTTACTATCAAGAAATACCCGGCCTTGTGCCGGGTTTTTTTATGGGTCACGAGTGGAGGTGAGAACCACCCGGTTCGACAAATTGCGCCAGCAATTTGGACCGAGGAGCACCGCGACGACGCCCACAGGGGCAAAACGACAACAAGCCGTTTAGAGTCAATCCTCCCGAGTGCGCCATATAAAGAATCCGACCTTGTGTCGGAAAACCTTGAGAAGCGCATCCCATCTAAACCGTCCTAAAAGCCAAGATCAGCAGACCCCTTTCCCTGTATCTTGGGAACGTATACTGTAACTCTTTGATTTTTAAGGAGGCCGGGTTATGATCAGTGGCGTGGAAACATGAAGATAATTGGAGAGAATCCATTGTTTCTTCTCTATGGAGAATTAAGTATTGATGGAGACTCCTTGTTTTTAAAGAAGTACTCTTTGTGCTTGATCGTAATTACTATAATTTTCAAGCAAAAGTGATATGAAGCGTAAGGCTATTGAATAAACTGTTATGTGTAATAAAAAATGAAAGATACATTCTCTTATTCGGCAAGGTGGGATTCAGTTGGTTTAGATTGTGCTTTTTGCAAGTACCAAAACGATGTTGAGTGGCCAAATAAAAATAGAGATTATGCCTGTGAACTTCATAAAATCTCATTGGCAGTTACAATAGCAAAAAATGGATTTAAAGAAGGTGAGTGGTTTTGTTCAAAATTTATAAGTAATGGCAAAGCTAATGACAAAGCATTAAACGAGTTCGCATCTTTCAGTAATGCACTTGAACCTGATGTTTTATATGGAGCTTATGGTAAAAATGGAAGCCTTAAAGAAATACCATTTTCAGAACTGTAAAGAAACACATAACAAGGCAATCAAGACCGTTCGCTTTCGCTCACTGGGACGCCGTAAAGCGGCGCCCCTTATTTAAGTCGTTAATGCGCACAGGAGAGATCGCGAATGCCTGAATTTTGGGCGATAATTGTATCCATAATACTGGTCCTAATTGTTTATGGGATTGTTTCGTCGAAGCTAAAGGACAGAAAGCGCCAAAAGCTGCGAGCCAGAACCATACCCATGATAACTGAGTATCCGACCGCTGACGGCGCCTACAACATTCATCTTTCAGACGGCCGAAAGTTTCTGGATGCAAAACTAATTGGCACAGTCGAAGGCGAGGATGCAAGTTTTTCCTTTGCCGGCTATGAAGGCATGGTCGTCATCGAGCTAAGCTCAGGTAAAAAGGCCTTTGTTAAGAAAAGCGCCATTCGCTACCTGGAAGAGGCATAGGTGCGCATTAACAAGGCAAGGCTGTTCGCCCCTGCGGGGCCGGACGGCAAAACCGCTGCGCGGTTTACCCGCCGCAGCTTGCAGCGTTAGCAGTCATTAGTTATGAGAAGAATATTAGCTTTTTGCACCTTATTATTAAGTTTTTCAGCACAATCTGAAACATGGCTTCAGTTTGGAGATGGTATTGAGTGCCCAGATGCTCTTGAGCTAAGAGATCAAAGCTATACCATTTTTAATGACTGCTACGGTTTCGACCCGAGAAATCCGGTAATTGAAACTGGCCAAATTGAAAAAGAAGAAGAATATATTTATTTTTCGTCCCGTAAGGTTAAGCAAGTGTCATTTCTACAAGACGGAACCACAAGCTTGAAACTAAAGGTCTTATTAAAAACAGATAGTGATTTTCATCTTCAATCTGGTTTAAAAATATTTAAGTTTAAAATTATTAATGTGCCAAATTAAACTGCTAACAAGGCCAAGCATGTATAGCCGCTAAAAGCGCGGCTAGGACAGCCAATACTCCACACCTTTTGTGTTGTCTCTGTCGCTCCAAATTAACACAAAAGGTGCTACATATTGGCTGCCCATGTTGGCGGCGTTATGTAGCAAAAATATGACATCAAATATCGAGCCATACCCAAGTTACGACGAAAAAGCATTTAGTAAAGATGTCATTGCTAAATGGGGAAGTATTAATGACAGCCTAATAGATGATGAAAACCTATTACATCCTCAAATGGCGCATCTTGGTAGAACTATCGCTGAGTCATTTAAAGAAGGTGATGGAAGTATAGGTAAAGAAATATTTGAGTTTTTAAATAGTGTGCTGGGTAGAGATGATGCTATCTCTGAAATCGAAAATGCTGTAGCTATATCCTTTTTAGAATATAGTGAACTCGAAAAACTCGGGATTATTAATAAAGTGCCAAGCACTATATTAAAAATTGCCAGGGAACAGAAAGAACGGTGGGATAATGCTACATAACAAGCGCATCCAGCGGATTTCCAAAAGCGTCGCGATTTTTGCGGTGCAAAAATACGCGCCACTTTCGTCAACCGCTGATGCTAGTCGTTAGGGCCACTATGAGATCAGCGATATTTTTCATTACAATGCTATGTTCGTATAACCTCTATGCCGTGGTAGATTTAGCTGAAATGCAAAAGTACGAGGCATTTGATAACTGGGTGTACGAAGCATTTCCAGTTGGCAGTCCGGCAACTGAAGGGAAAATTATCGAGCTTGGTAACGTCATCGAATCAACGGAACAAGAGTATTCGGTAGGTCATGCTGCCAACCCGCTGAAATCTGTAACCTATAAGTTCCTCGGCCTTGAGGTCTTCGCCATTGTTGAGCAAACGGAAACTAAAAAAGCTCATGTAACTCAAATTACAATAAACTCAAGTAACTGGATTCTTTCAAACGGTATTGCAACGGGTCAGAATGTAAGTGTACTTTCAAAACTTCCGGTAACCCCACATGAAGGCACTTTAAATTATTGCGGTGCGGCTAACTGTATTGAGTTTAAAGCAAAGGGTAATATTATTAATGCCATCAAAATTAACTTATATGCCGACTAAAGCCCTAACAAGTTTGTTAAACGTCGTTACGGCCAAAAAGCGGCCGCCACTGGACAGCCTAAAGCGCGCTTCGCGCACGGCTGCCGTTTACAAAGGCGTTACACAAACCAACCGGCACATTAATTGATCTACTACATAACCAAGATTGCAATAACTACAATTTTAATTGTAGCAATCTCAGAGATTGCTAAGCGCAGCTCATTCGCTGGCGCTCTACTGGCCTCTATACCTATAGTATCCGTGCTGGCTATGCTCTGGCTTTACATAGACACAAAAGACATAGCAATAATTAGCTCTCTTTCAACAAGCGTGTTTTGGCTTGTGTTACCTTCTTTGGTTTTGTTTATTACATTGCCCTTGCTGCTAAAGCAGGGCTTACATTTTTATTCTAGCATCAGCCTTTCTATTGGATTCACAGTGGTGGCATATTGGCTCATGATTGTTACTTTGAATCGTTATGGGGTTAAATTATAAATTCCGTATAACAAGTGGCTATGGGATCAAGCCTTACAATCAAAAACAAAGCAGAACAGAATAAAGACAAAATCAACGTCACGCTCCATATTCCAAAACCCAAAACCCAAAACCCAAACCACCCAAATCTAAAACCCCTCAGTCTGCGACATAATCTTAAGCCGACCACGCAGCTCTTCGATCTCGTTTAACAGGTCAAGCGCAAAAGCTACGCCTGCGGGGTTGAGTTCCAAATCTCTTTGCAAACGTAAGGCCCGAGCAACGCGCGGGACAGCAGTGCCGCTAAAGCGCCAGGGTAGAACGTCCCTCGCCATCGGTTCGACGATGCCTTCATCGACCAAGGCTAAAATAGCGGTTTCTTCAACCTTGCAGGCGTGGCACATCTCAGTCAAAGTGACTTCCACGTACTCGTCTAAAATTACCCCGGTGACGCTAACACTGACTCGTTTTGTATTCATCTTCTACACTCCCATGTTGGCTCTGGGGTTGAACGCCATCTGCTTTTCCATTTCCTGGTAAAGCGCCCGTGCCGATTCGGTGTCTGCTGGTGGCAACACAATACTTAAGGTCACGAATAAATCGCCGGCGGAAGTACCGGGAATACCCCGACCTTTTGCCCGAAGCTTTCCTCCTGACTTCGAATTTTTAGGTATATTCAGGTTAATTGCGCCGCTGGGGGTTGGCACCTTGAGCTTGGCACCCAGCGCCGCCTCCCAGGGAGCAAGCGGCAAATCGAGATAAACATCTCGACCATCGACACGATAGAGCTCGTGCGCCTGAAACGCTATCTGTAGATAAAGGTCGCCACTCGGCGCTCCGCCGTGACCGGGCAGACCTTGCCCGGTAAGCCGAATGTTTTGGCCCTCGTATATGCCCTGAGGAATTTTGACACTGAGCTTGCGTTCCCGGGTTATCACGCGGCCATCAGCGTCGAGTTCTGGCGCACGCAAAGCAAATTCATGGGTCGCGCCGTTATAGGCGTCTTCCACAGTAATTAGGATGCGTGCATGATGATCTTCGCCCCGCGCCTGGAAACCCGAAGCGCCTTGGCCAAAACCATTAGCAGCGCCGCCAGCGCCACCAAAACCAAAGATCGATTCAAAAAAATCGCTATGGCCAGCTGCCGAGGGATCAAAACCACCGCTAAATTCAAACCCGGCATCCCAGTTCGGTGGTGGGCGAAAGTCCTGACCCTGCTGCCACTGATTGCCGAGTTGATCGTAAGCCGCGCGCTTTTCGGTATCTTTTAATACCTCGTAGGCTTCTCCAAGTTCTTTAAAAGCCTGCTCAGCGTCGGCCTCCTTGCTGACATCGGGATGATACTTGCGCGCCAGCTTTCGATAGGCCGATTTGATTTCTGCCTGAGTGGCGTCTCGGGCCACACCCAAAATTTTATAGTAATCTCGGTATTCCATCGTCCGGTTAAACCTCCCTCCCAGCAACGCTGACGACCTGGAAAGGAGTCAGTGTTTAACTCGTTCCTGATCGGCTACAAGCGCTTGGCTGGGGGCGCTTGATTTTAGACGCGACTATATGGGCTCGACTATAGCCGCTTAGCAATCGTCTTGAAACCATTGCGAATCTCCTGCCCCAGTAGTTTTGCCGCTGCGCCAATATCATGCGCGGCTTCCGCCGTTGCACTGCCCAGCGTCCTGGCCTTGTCCTCAAGTTTCTCTACCTTGGCTTCGAGTTTTTGCCATTCGTCACTGGCCTCCAGCTTGGCCAGATGTAACTTCACTCGCAGCTCGTCGCGCTCTTGCTTTATGTCATTAACCATTTCATTAATACGACTTTTGATGTCACCCATGTTGTACTCCTGTCTAGTCTGTCGGAAAGATCTACTATCCCCGCCCCTATCTTTATTTGCGTTGTGATAAATCAACTCCAGAGTAAAACCTAAGCTAAGTGCGCCGCCAGCTTAGGCCAGGCCTCTCGGCCTTTCGCGCTCAATTGCTCCAACATTGCTTCAGATAAATCTGCTAACACACCCACTTGATAGGATTCTCTCTCCCGGCACCGGGCATACCAGTCAAGCACTCGGGGAAAGTTTGCTTCGTACATCGCCGTCCAGTTAAATTGATGCAAGGTTTGAAAGTAAGGCGCGACACTAATGTCGGCAAGACTGAAATTATCGCTCACTAACCACTGATGCTCGCCTAGCGCAGCCTCCATATCGACAATAGTTTTGTAATAGGTAGCGACGGCGTCGGCTACATCGGGGGCGTCGAGGCCGTATTTCAATAGCCGCTTCTGGCGTTCGCGTCGAGGTTTTTCAACTACTTTGTCGAGCAGCAGGTTCTGCTCTTCCTCGCTCATTAGCAGCAGTTTGTCGCGCATAATCAGCGGCCACTGTATCGCCCCGCACGAGGGATGCAATTTAACATCGACGTGTTTCATCCAGAAGCGCATTGCAGATCGCTGCAAAGGATCTTCCGGACTCAGTGACACTTGCGGGTAAGCGTCGTCAAGATATTCACAAATAATGGACGACTCGATAACCGGCCTGCCCTTGTCCACCAGGGTGGGAACGACGCCCAGGGGATTGAGCTTAAGGTACTCGGGTGACAGGTTTTCCTTATCCGGCAAACTGACATGGTGCTTAGCCCACTCGAGGTTTTTTTCGGCAAGGACGATGCGTACCTTTTGGGCACAGGGCGACATGGGGTGGGTGTAGAGTTCCAGCATGGTGTAGCCTCCAATAAAGATTGAGTGTTTAATATCGAATACAGCACGAAGGCCGCAATTAGTCCCGAATAATCAACACCATACTCGACTGGACTCTCTCTGGCCCGGTGATCTATGATTTAGCGCTAAACTATATCCAAGCACCAAGCACCGAAAAAGCCTTTGCCGGCGATGACCAATCTCGTTTAGAACTAATGGCCTGACTGGTTTGGCATTTTTGATATTACCCGCAACCGTAAAACAACACACAGAATTTTACGCTATGAAACAACTCGTAATAATTTTATTAGCACTGCTACCTTTAGGCGCCCAGGCAGAGTGCGTGATATTGCTTCATGGTCTCGCTCGGTCAGACCAGTCAATGGGAAAATTAGAGCAAGCGCTTATAGAGGAGAATTTCACAACCATTAATGTGAAGTACCCCTCCACCGAGCACGATGTAGAAACCTTATCCGAGATCGCCATTACGCCTGCCTTGAGCCAGTGCGCGCCAGAGGAAAAGGTTAATTTCATCACTCATTCCATGGGTGGAATATTGGTTAGGCAATATTTAAGTAGTCACCAGATAAACCGCTTAAATCACGTGGTTATGCTCGGGCCGCCTAATCAAGGCAGTGAAGTCGTCGACACCCTGGGAGACTTCCCGGGATTTTATTTTATCAATGGCGATGCGGGCATGCAGCTCGGCACCGGTGATCTCAGCGTACCCAACACTCTTGGCAGCGCCAATTTTGATGTCGGCATTATTGCTGGCACCAGAAGCATCAACTGGATTTTGTCGTCGTTTATACCCAGTACCGATGACGGTAAAGTATCCGTTGAGAGAACCAAACTGGACGGCATGAACGATCACATCGAAATGCCGGTCACTCACCCCTTTATGATGAAGAATCACCAGGTGATCGCCCAGGTAATTTACTATCTGAAGCATGGCAGCTTTAAACGAGGCCCTAGCGACAAGGGATAAGCGATAAAGCAACCAGCTCTAACCAATGAATAAATAAATAAAAGGACACTGGTATGAATAACCCTACGCCACAAAAAACTCGAGAATTTCAAAACCATCACTTCGATTCCACCATCTGGAATGATTTCAAGTTTAGGGACGACGATATTATTATCTCGACCTATGCCAAATCGGGAACAACCTGGATGCAACAGATCATTGCCCAGTTGTTATTCAATGGTGAGGAGGATGTCGACGTTGCAGAAATGTCGCCCTGGGTCGATCTTCGGGTTCCGCCTAAGGCCATAAAACTGCCGGTGATCGAAGCGCAAACCCAGCGCAGGTTTCTAAAAACTCACCTGCCGGTCGATGCCCTGGTGTTTTCCGACAAGGCAAAGTATGTCTACATCGGTAGAGACGGCCGCGACGTGCTGTGGAGTATGTACAACCACCATGCCACGGCCAATGAGGCCTGGTATGCCGCACTTAACGACACCCCGGGGCGAGTGGGCCCACCAATTGGCAAGCCGCCGTCATCTGTCACCGAGTACTACCACGACTGGCTGGATCAAAACGGCTATCCCTGGTGGCCCTTCTGGGAAAACCTGCGCTCGTGGTGGGCGATTCGAGATTTACCCAACGTACACCTGGTGCATTTCGCCAAACTAAAAAGCGATATGCCCGGAGAAATTCGTCGCCTCGCTGAGTTTCTGGAAATCCCTATTGACGAAGAAAAATGGCAGGCGATTTTATTGCACTGTAGTTTCGATTACATGAGGGAGCACGCCCAAAAAACCGTGCCCACGGGCGGGGCTTTTTGGGACGGCGGTGCAAAATCATTTATTAACAAAGGCACCAATGGCCGCTGGCGCGATGTACTCACCGACGCTGAATCGTTGAAATATGAAAAGCTTGTCGCGCAGGAATTAGAACCCGAGTGCGCGCACTGGCTGGCAACGGGGGAAACACTTTAGACTAAAATAGATAATTTAATATATTAAAATCAACTAGTTATTGATTACTATTAATGTTATTTATTTAAACTAAAACCAGATTATCCCGGTGAATTAACTCGTCGTCACCGCCGTAACCCAGTACGTCTTCGATGCGCTTACTGGCAAGACCAATAATTTTTGCGGTTTCGTCGCTATTGTAATTCACTAAACCACGGGCAATTTCCCGACCATCCACGGCGCTAATACAGCGCACGATATCGCCACGGGTGTAGCTACCTTCCGAGTGCTTTACGCCCACGGGCAACAGACTTTTACCGGATTCCCGCAGTACTTTTACCGCGCCTTCATCCAAAGTTAAAGTGCCGTTAACTTGCATATGCCCAGCCAGCCACTGCTTGCGCGCAGCCAGGGGTTCACTGTCAGCAACCAGCAAAGTACCCAGCATCTCGCCGTCGGCCAGCCGAGTCAGAATATCGGACTCGCGACCACCGGCGATAATGGTATGAGCACCAGAGCGCGCAGCCAGACGCGCCGCCTGTAACTTGGTCACCATGCCACCGCGCCCAAGCTGGCTATTGCTGCCGCCGGCGATGGCATCGAGGCTGTCGTCGTCGGCCCTCGCTTGAGAAATAACCGCTGCGTCCGGATTAGTCCGAGGATCGGCTTCCAGTAGCCCGGCCCGATCGGTAAGAATCACCAGCACCTGGGCATCAAGTAGATTGGCGACCAATGCACCTAAGGTATCGTTGTCGCCAAAGCGAATTTCATCGGTGACCACGGTGTCGTTTTCATTAACCACGGGCACGACGCCCAGCTTCAACAAATAGGTGATGCTGCGTCGAGCATTGAGATAGCGCTCTCGGTTAGACAGATCGTCGTGATCGAGCAAAATTTGGGCGGTGTGGCGGCCCGTGCGCTGAAACTGTGATTCATAGGCCTGCACCAGACCCATTTGCCCGACGGCGGCAGCCGCTTGCAGTTTGTGGACTTCCCGAGGCCGGGCATCCCAACCAAGTCGCGACATACCTTCGGCGATAGCACCGGAGGACACCAGTACAATTTCGATACCGCGATCTTGCAGGTTTACTAGCTGGTCTACCCAGCCCGCAATCGCCTGGTGATCCAGACCACGGCCGTCGTCGGTTAGTAAGGCAGAGCCAATCTTGACCACCCAGCGTTTCGCCTGGGTGACTGCGCTGCGATCAGTGGACACGGTATCGCCCGCCGCTGGCGGCGCTGGCGGCCTGGGTGCATGTGTTTTTACCGTAGCCGTACATTTTTTTACTGTACATATCTTTACCGGACACTTTTTTATTGGGCGTTTCTTTAGTGTGCATTCCCTTACTTAACATAGACGACCTCTGTATCGCCTCCATCTAATTCTTCGTCAGACAACTCTTCGTCAGAGAGCTCATCATTGCTGACGCTCTCCCCGCTGCGAGCTGCGCGCTGCTCGTCCCGCAAGCGCGTAACGCGTGCACGGACTTCTTCCTGCATGGCGTTTTGCACAGCCTCCTCGCGCTCTGCCTCTTCGGGAAATTCAAGTTCTCGCTCGCGGCGAGCTTCCATATAAACCATCACGTCATTACACAAGGCATCCGTACCGCGCTTTTCAATCGCAGAAATCAGATACCAGGGTACCGAATCGCCGGAACCCGACGTTTCAGATAACTCTGCGGCAATTGCTTCCGCAGCGGCCTGAGCCTCATCGTCCAGCATTAAATCTGCTTTGGTAAACACCAGCCAGCAATCCCGTTGGGCCAGCGTAGGACTGAAACGCGCAAGCTCGGCGCGAATCATACGCGCTTGCTCTGCGGGGCTAGAGCCATCAATGGGGGCGATATCCACCAGATGTAACAGTAAGCGGGTACGGGTTAGATGCCGTAAAAATCGGATACCCAGACCGGCACCCTCGGCGGCACCCTCGATCACCCCCGGCACATCAGCCACGACAAAACTGCGATAACCACCCACCGTCACCACACCAAGATTAGGTATCAAGGTGGTAAAGGGATAGTCGGCGACCTTGGGTTGGGCCGCGGAAATTGCACGAATCAGCGTAGACTTGCCCGCATTAGGCAGCCCCAGCAAACCCACGTCGGCCAGTAGTTTTAACTCTAAGCGCAGATTACGGGTTTCGCCTTCGCTACCCGGCGAGGTCTGCCGAGGCGCGCGATTGGTACTAGATTTGTAACGGGCATTGCCAAGGCCATGAAAACCCCCACTGGCAATTATCACGCGCTGACCTATCTCGGTAAGATCCCCGATCACCTCATCGGTATCGGCATCAATCACCGTGGTGCCGACAGGCACTTGCAAGACCAGGTCCTCACCTTTTTTACCCCGACAGTTACGGCCTCGACCGGGCTCACCGCTAGGAGCACGAAAAATGCGCGTATACCGGTAGTCCACCAGAGTATTCAGGTTCGAATCGGCAAGCAAAACAACACTGCCACCGTCCCCACCATCACCGCCGTCAGGCCCGCCATTAGGGATATATTTCTCACGTCGAAAACTAAGGCAGCCGCTGCCGCCCTTTCCGGCATATACGCTGATGGGTACCTCATCGACGAATTTCATGATTTTCTCCCGTTCTCTAACTGTTATTTTACGCTAACGCGACCCAAAGGTTGCAAACGTTCTCGCGCTTGTTAAATGCCCATAAAAAAAGCCCCGATGACGGGGCTTTTTCGCAAACCGTGCCTGATGTTTAGCTAGCTGCTACGACATCGACAAACTGGCGGTTTTTAGCTCCGCGCTCTACAAAGCGCACTACGCCTTCAGCGGTTGCGAACAAAGTATGATCGCGACCAATGCCGACGTTATTACCGGCGTGGAACTTAGTACCACGCTGGCGAACAATAATATTACCTGCACCGACTTGCTCACCGCCGTAGCGTTTAACACCAAGTCGTTTACTCTCGGAATCGCGACCATTGCGCGTACTACCGCCTGCTTTCTTATGTGCCATTTGTATCTACTCCTGTAGCTAGTGCTACTAGCCCAAGTTAATATCGGTAATTTTGACTTCGGTGAACCACTGACGGTGACCCATCTGCTTGCGGTGGTGCTTACGTCGGTGAAATTTGATAATGCTGACTTTTTTGGCTCGACCGTGGCTGATCACCTCGGCGGTGACTTTGCCACCATCAACATAGGGCGCACCGACCTGAACCTTATCGCCATCGACAAGCATTAAGATTTTGTCGAAATCAATCGCTTCGCCCGTTGCTACATCCAATTTTTCGAGATTCAGGACTTCGCCTGGCTCGACACGATGCTGTTTACCACCGCTTTCTATAACCGCGTACATGATTGACTCCTGACTAACTTAAATGTCTAACCCAGACGTACATTTGGAGCTTTATGTCCAGGCACGCTAATGGGCGATTCGTGAGGGCGGCAATTCTAAGGGAAACACCCCCGTATCGCAAGGCTTTAAAGGGCTTCATACAGCTTACTTCGAGAACTGGCAGCAAAGAACCCGATAAGTAGATAAATCCATCAAATTGATCACTTTTCTTGACACTCGGAGTACTCCCGCCTAGCATTTCGGCGCTCTTGCCCCACGCCCGGAACCCTTTGCCTATTATGCTGCCGTTTCTCCATGTCGTAAAAACCGATTTCGAAGCCGTAAACCAGTTAATTGTAGATGAACTGGGGTCCGACGTAGAGCTGATTGAAAATATTGGCAGCTACCTGATTGACGCCGGTGGCAAGCGCCTGCGACCCATCGTGGCTCTGCTCGGAGCCAAAGCCTGTGGCTATCGGGACGATAAACAGGGCAATAAGCATTTATTACTGGCTGCGGTGGTCGAATTTATCCACACCGCCACCCTGCTCCACGACGATGTCGTCGATACCTCCGAGCTGCGCCGAGGTCGCTATACCGCTAATGTTGAATTTGGCAATGCCGCTAGCGTACTAGTCGGTGACTTTCTCTATTCCCGCGCTTTTCAGTTGATGGTCAGAATCGGCGATATCGAAGTGATGAAGGTCTTAGCCAATGCCACCAACACCATTTCAGAAGGCGAGGTTCAGCAACTCATCAATACCGGCAATCCGGCGATTACTGAGCAGGAATACCAACAGGTGATCCGCAAAAAAACCGCAGAATTATTTGAAGCCGCAGGACGCACCAGCGCTTTACTGGCAGGGGCAAATAGCGGCGAAGTCTCAGCACTACAGCAGTACGGACACCACATCGGCATGGCGTTTCAGCTAGTAGACGACGCTCTCGACTACAGCGGCGACAGCGCTCAGCTTGGCAAAAATGTCGGCGATGATCTGGCTGAGGGCAAAGCCACTTTACCGCTGATTTATGCCATGAATACCGCTAACATTGAAGATGCGCAACTGATTCGCTCGGCGATCGTCAGCAAGGGCTCTGGCGACCTGCAAAAAATACTGGCCGTGGTACACGATACTGGCGCACTGGATTACACTCTAGCTTGCGCGCGCCAACAAACTGATAGCGCCTTAGCTGCAGCCGGCAAACTACCTGCCACGCCGGCACGCGATGCTCTGGTGACACTGGCAGAGTTCGCCGTTGATCGTGACGTTTAGTCCACGAGATTTAGTTAGCGAGCTTTAATCGAGCTTACGCAAATAACCATAACACTCAAGCAGGAAGTCGAAACGCCGTGGATAACCAGCAAACCATCGACCAAACTGCCATCTGGCAAGCCCTTACGCAACACCAGAAATCTTTTCAGCCGACGCACCTAAAAGACTTGTTTGCCGACGACCCCCAACGCGGCACTCACTTCAGCGCAGAAGCCGCCGGAATTTATTTTGATTACTCCAAAAACCACCTCACCGAAACTACCTTAGGCTTATTTGAAAAACTCGCCGATGAAGTGCAGTTAAGCCAGCACATCGACGCCCTGTTTAGCGGGTTCAAGGTTAATCAATCCGAAGATCGCCCCGCGCTGCACACGGCACTGCGACAAGGTTTTCAGCAACAGGCGAGCCTTGATAACGATCACGCCATTGATAAAAACACAAGACAGGAAATAAAACGCAGTCTTGCCCAAACTCTGGAATTTGCCGAGGCATTGCGCAAGGGCTCCGTCCTCGGCAGTGGCGGACAGCCCATCACTGACGTGATTAACCTGGGGATTGGCGGCTCCGATCTCGGCCCTCGGCTGGTGGTAGACGCCCTCGCCGACACACCGAAACCTGGCGCGAGTAATAAACCACAGGTGCACTTTGTTGCCAATATCGACAGCGATGCGCTTAACGCTACATTGCAGCAATGCACCCCCGCCACTACGCTATTTATTATTTCCTCGAAAAGTTTTACTACCCTGGAAACCCTGAGTAACGCCGGACTTGCCAGAACCTGGCTGCTGAGCGCAGGAATACCGGAAGATCAGCTAAAAACCCATTTTGTGGCTATTACCAGCCAGGTGGATAAAGCGCTGACCTGGGGAGTTGATCAACAAGCTATTTTCACCACCGGCGACGAAGTAGGCGGACGCTTTTCTCTGTGGTCGGCGATTGGTTTGCCTATTGCCATCGCGCTGGGCAGCGCACAGTTTCGAGAATTGCTCGCCGGCGCTGCGGCAATGGACAGCCATTTTCAAAACGCCTCGCTGCGCGAAAACCTGCCCGTACTGCACGGCTTGATTAATGTCTGGCAGATTAATTTCTGGCAGTGTAAAAGCCGAGCGATACTGCCCTACGTGCACAAGCTGAAAACCTTACCCGACTATTTACAGCAACTGTCTATGGAAAGTTTAGGCAAAAGCGTCACGCAAACCGGGCAAGCACTGAAGCTAGCTACAGGGCAGGTCATTTGGGGCAGCGAGGAAAGCAATGGCCAGCATTCTTTCCACCAGTTGCTGTTACAGGGTACGGAGCTGATACCGGCAGATTTTATCGTAACTCGTCAGGCCCACTGCTCGACAGATCAACATCGACAGCTCTACGCTAACTGCCTGGCACAAAGCCAGATACTGATGCTGGGCACGGCGGACGATGGTTTGCCGAAGTACCGCGCCATTTCCGGTAATCGATCCAGTAATACACTGGTGCTGGATAAACTCTCGCCGCACTGTCTGGGCGCTTTGCTAGCGCTCTACGAACACAGCGCCTATGTACAGAGCGTGGTCTGGGGTATAAACGCCTTTGATCAGTGGGGCGTGGAGCAAGGTAAGCAGATTAGTAACAAGGTCGCCAACACACTTCTGGCCGAGGCTGGAGCCCAACATGGCGATGCTCTGGAGCAGACTTATGACAGTTCGACTCGCGCACTGATTCAGCGCTACCGCAAAGATCCTTAAGCCGCTCCGACTCACTTACTCATTAATGTTTGTGCTCTGATAGCCCTAAAACCCTGTAATTCCCCGCTTTTTGGCTACCCAACGGTAACCCGAACTTTAGACTCGTGAATCCCCTTATAAAGAGTTTCTAATATACATTTGTGTTTTAGCGTAAATTTCAGTTAGAGTGTCCGACCTTTTAGGCAGATGCGTTACTTCAGAGCGTCTTTTCTTTCATTTTTTATAGGCTAAGAACGAGGTGAACCTTTGATTATCGGTATCCCCCGAGAAACCAGGCCCGGCGAACTCCGCGTCGCGATGACTCCGACCAATGTGGCCTACTGGACCGAGAAAAATGTCCAGTTTTTGGTTCAGCAAGATGCAGGTTCTGCGGCCGGCTTTGCCGATGCTGACTACACATCAGCTGGCGCTAGCGTTGTTAAAGAACGTACAGAGGTGTTTGCTCAGGCAGACATCGTTATGCAAGTGCAATCCTTTGGTGCTAACACCGTCAATGGCGACGACGATTTAAGTCTCGTTAAGGCAGGCCAGGTTATCGCCGGCATGATGGACCCTCTGGGTAACTCCGAGGTCGCCAACACTGTCGCTAAAACTCAAGCCACCGCCATCGCTATGGAACTGGTGCCCCGCATCAGCCGCGCACAAAGCATGGATGTGTTGTCCTCTATGGCAACTCTGGCCGGTTACAAGGCGGTGTTAATCGGCGCGGCAGCGGCCCCCCGCATTATGCCGATGCTGATGACCGCCGCTGGCACCTTACAGCCCATGCGTACCTTGATCATGGGTGTGGGTGTTGCCGGTCTACAGGCCTGTGCGACGGCCAAACGCCTCGGTGGCGTGGTGGAAGCCTACGACGTACGCCCTGCGGCTCGCGAACAAATCCTCTCGGTGGGCGCTAAGCCCGTTGAACTTGATCTGGAAACCGAATCCAGCGAAGGCGCCGGTGGTTACGCGAAAGAACAGAGCGCGGAGTTTCTCCAGCGCCAGCAAGAGTTAATGACCGAAGTACTGGCCCAACAGGATTTGGTGATTACCACTGCGGCGGTGCCCGGTGCCAAGTCTCCCATCCTGGTCACCACCGACATGGTCAAAGCCATGAAGCCCGGCGCGGTGATTGTCGACCTGGCCGCCGAACGTGGCGGTAACTGTGAACTGACTGAACTCGGTAAAACCGTGGTTAAACACGGCGTGACTATTATCGGGCCAGAAAATCTCGCCGCTACGGTAGCCACTCACGGTAGTGAGATGTACGGCAAGAATATGGAAACCCTGCTCGGCCACATCATTGATGAAGACGGCAATCTCAAACTCGACTTCGAGGACGAGATTATCTACAGCACGGTGATTGCCCACGATGGCGACGTGCCCCACACCATGATGCGCGATCGTCTTGGTCTGCCTGCTCTCGAAGTGGCTACTCCCGAAGAAGTGGCTACACCCGAAAAGGGAACGCCAGCAGCGGAGACTACCGACAGCGACACTCAAAATTCTGATATCTCTGATACCTCTAACACCAAAGCGGGAGACGCCTAATGGAACTGGAAGCTATTGTTGTTTTAATCGCCCTGTTCGTGCTGGCGCTGTTTCTTGGCGTCGAACTGATTACCAAAGTACCGCCTACCCTGCACACCCCGCTGATGTCGGGCACCAATGCGATTTCAGGTATTACCCTGGTCGGCGCATTGCTGGCTGCCGGTGCGGACGCCAGTTCAACCTGGGTTAACTTTTTAGGTTTTCTCGCGGTATTTATGGCGTCGGTCAACGTGATCGGCGGCTATATGGTCACTAATCGCATGCTCGCCATGTTCAAGCGTAGAGATTGAGGTAGAACATTATGAGCAAAGAATTTGTCGACATTATTTACCTGATCTCTGCGGTGCTGTTTATTCTCGGCATCAAAGGACTCACCAAACCTAAGACGGCCGTGCGCGGTAACACCCTGTCCGCCCTCGGTATGCTGGTGGCTGTAGTGGTCACGCTATTGCACCGGGATGTGGTCAGCTATTCGTGGATTGTTGCCGGTGCCATTTTAGGCGGTGTCGTTGGCGGGATCGCGGCGAAGAAGATCCAGATGACCGCCATGCCGCAAATGGTTGCCCTGCTCAATGGTTGCGGTGGTGGTGCCTCACTGGCACTGGCGACTGCCAGCTATATTATGACCATGGGTAGCACGGGCTACGGCAGCGGCTTTGCCGGTTTATTAAGCGTGCTGTTCGTGTTGTTTGCCGTGTTCATCAGTGCAATCACCCTGAGCGGAAGTGGTATCGCCTTCGCCAAGCTGCAGGAGCTGATTTCCGGTCAGCCTATTGGTTTGCCGGTCGTTGACATTAAACACGTCAACATAGGGCTGTTTAGCCTGAGTGTATTGCTGGTTATCCTGCTCGGTTTTAGTCCCGATAGTCCGTTTCTGTTCACCCTGCTAGTTATCGCAACTGTCTGCCTGGGCGTCACTTTGGTGCTGCCCATTGGCGGTGCTGATATGCCGGTAGTCATTGCCCTGTTGAATTCCTACTCGGGTATCGCAGCAGCGATGGCTGGTTTCATTATGGGTAACTCGGTCTTGATCGTGGCGGGTTCATTGGTGGGTGCCTCCGGCATCATCCTGACCAGAATCATGTGTGTGGCCATGAACCGCTCACTGACTAATGTTTTATTTGGTGTCATGGCAGAAGGCAGCGAAGCCATCGATGCCGATGAAATTTACGAAGGCAAGGTAACTAGTGCGCAACCGGAAGAGATCGCGATGATTCTCGAAACCGCAAAGCGCGTGGTGATTGTGCCCGGTTTTGGACTCGCTATGTCGCAGGCTCAGCACGCGGTGCGCGAGTTAGCCGACGTAATGGAACGCCGCGGCATAGAAGTCGAATACGCGATTCATCCCGTAGCTGGCCGTATGCCTGGCCATATGAATGTCTTGCTTGCCGAAGCCGAGGTGCCCTACGACAAGTTGGTTGAGATGGATAAAATCAACCCAACCTTTAAGGACACAGACGTTGCCATCGTCATCGGTGCTAACGACGTTACCAATCCTATGGCTCGGGAAGATAAAGGCAGCCCCATTTACGGCATGCCAATTCTGCACGTGGATAAAGCAACAACGGTTGTCGTGATCAAGCGCTCACTCAGCCCCGGCTTTGCCGGCTTGCCCAACCCGCTGTTCGCCATGGACAACTGCTTAATGGTGTTTGGTGATGGTAAAAAAACGGTGACAGATATTACTGCGTCGCTTGATCTTGCGTGATGTTGATCGAGTAACTTGTGTCGAGTGACTTGTATAGAGTAACTCGTCAAGCAAAACGCTAAATATTTAAGCAATAAAAAAGCCCCTTACGGGGCTTTTTTATTGCTTGCTAGAGTTACGGCCTGACAGAAAATAAGTCACGCCTCTACAAAAGCCAGTAACTCCTCAGTTTTATCCTGCATCAGCGTAGGCTTGCCCCGGCTCTCAACATTCAAACGCACTAGTGGTTCGGTATTGGACATCCGCACATTAAAACGCCAGTCCGCAAAGTTCATACTCAAACCATCGGTTTTATCCACCGCTACCGCAGCCCTCTGATAATGCGCCTCGATGGCCGCCAAAACGGCTTTGGCATCTGCCACCGTCCGATTAATTTCGCCACTCACCGGATACGCCTGCTGACAGGCTGCCAATAAGACAGATAAATTTTTGTTTTTATGACACAGTAATTCGACCACCAACAACCAGGGAATCATACCGCTGTCGCAGTAGGCAAAATCGCGAAAATAATGATGGGCACTCATTTCACCGCCATACACGGCGTCGTGGTCGCGCATCACCTGTTTAATAAAAGCGTGACCGGTTTTACTTTGCACCGCACGGCCGCCCTTGCCTTCGACCAGTTCAATAGTGTTCCATGTTAAACGGGGGTCGTGAACAATGGCTTCGTTAGAGGATTTGCTGAGGAAAGCCTCGGCCAACAGACCGACTAAATAATAGCCCTCCACAAAATCACCGTTTTCGTCAAAGAAAAAACAGCGATCAAAATCACCGTCCCAGGCAATACCCAGGTCCGCATCATGGCTGCGAACGGCGTCTGTGGTCGCGGCGCGATTCTCCTCCAGCAGCGGGTTGGGCACGCCGTGGGGAAAGTGGCCATCGGGCTGATGATGGATGCGGATAAATTCCAGGGGCAAATGCGGTTCCAGTAAATCGATAATACTGCCTGCCCCGCCGTTACCGGCATTCACCACGACTTTTAAGGGCTTAAGTTCACTCACGTCGATATAACTCAGCAAATGCTTTATATAGCCGCTTTTATCTTCATCCCTACCCAGCTTGCCGCGAATGTCTGCTTTGGTAAAAGTGCTCTGCTCCGCTAACTGCTGGATTTCCGGCAAGCCCGCATCGCCACTAATGGGACGAGCGCCTTCGCGCACAAATTTAATCCCATTAAAGTCTTTCGGGTTGTGGCTCGCTGTCACCACCAAACCGCCGTCATACACGGTACCGGGTTTGCTGCTGGTGCCACTGGCAAACGTCGCGAAATAAATCTCTTCGGTGCCACATTGACCGATATGAGTCACATCACAGCCGGTATCGCGAATCCCTTCAACCACCGCATCACATAACTCGGGGCTGGTAAGACGAATATCGTGACCCACCACAATGTGCTCTGCCTCCAGGTAAGAGGCAAAGGCATAACCAATGCGATAGGCAATGTCGGTGTTGAGTTCATCTGGCACTCGGCCGCGAATATCGTAGGCTTTAAAACACTTTAACTCAGCCGTCACTCCCCCTGCTCCGGCAAATAAATATTTTCATACACATGGTTAGTAGCCTCCACAAAACCGTCGACGCTACCGCAATCAAAGCGCTTGCCGTCAAACTTGTAGGCGTAGACCTTCCCGGTTTTCGCCAAAGTTAACAAGGCATCGGTAAGTTGCACTTCACCATCTTTACCGGGCGGGGTCTCGCGTAAAATATCGAAAATTTCAGGGGATAACACGTAGCGGCCAATAATAGCCAGGTTACTGGGGGCATCTTCAGGTTCCGGCTTTTCGACCATATCAGTAACTCGATACAAGCCCGGCTCTTCCTCGTCGCCCGCAATCACACCAAACTTCGAGACATCCTGCTCCCCGACTTCCTGAATGGCAATCACCGAGGCTCCAGTCCGACGGTAAATTTCGGCGAGTTGACTAATCACCCCAGGGCCGTCGTTGAGGCATAAATCATCCGCCAAAATAATACCGAAGGGCTGGTTGCCCACCAGTAATTCACCAGTGAGAATGGCATGCCCAAGCCCTTTCATTGCCGACTGTCGGGTGCTGGCAAACTTACCTTGCTCAATTAGATCCCGCACGCTGGCCAAATAGGCCTCTTTACTGCTGCCCGCTATTTGATGCTCCAGTTCATAACTGACATCAAAGTGATCGATAATCGCGCGCTTGCCGCGACCGGTGACAAAGCAAATTTCGTCCAAACCCGCTGCCAGCGCCTCTTCCACGCCGTATTGCACCAGGGGCTTATTCACCACGGTGAGCATTTCCTTCGGCATTGACTTGGTGGCAGGTAAAAACCGAGTACCGTAACCGGCCACGGGGAATAGACATTTCTTTATCATTGAACAGATTCCTGTTGATCATTACTAACCGCGATATTTTACCACTGCTTCGGTTTGCATCGGAAAAACCCTTTGACTAAACTCCCCTGCACGGGGCTAATACGCTAAAATTTTGCCAAATCAGCTCAAAAATCACACAATTTAGTCATCTAGTTGAGCTGCCTGGCTCTATTATCCGGCTCTATCATCTGGCTATGCTCTCGATAGCTGCACGAGCCGCAGGTCTAGGGTAAAATACCGCCCTTTGTAAATCGCGAGACATTCTATGCCCGTTTCTTCCGACACTTCCCCATCATCGACCCCAGCCAACGCCGACGAAATCGCGCGTAAACGCGGTCAAAACAGCTTCACCCGGGAGGACTTAATCGCCTGTAGCAAGGGAGAATTATTCGGCCCCGACGCAGCTCGCTTGCCCAACGGCGAAATGCTGATGATGGATCGCGTCACCACCATTAACAGTACCGGCGGAGCTCACGGCAAAGGCGAAATCGTCGCCGAACTCGATATTAACCCCGATTTATGGTTTTTCCCCTGCCACTTTACCGACGACCCGGTAATGCCTGGCTGCCTTGGACTCGACGCGCTCTGGCAGCTCACTGGGTTTTTCCTGGCCTGGAAGGGTAACGACGGACGTGGTCGCGCTCTGGGTTCCAGTGAAGTCAAATTCTTTGGTCAGGTCTTGCCCAACGCCAAAAAAGTCACCTATCGACTGGAGATTTCGCGCCTTATCGAACGTAAACTGGTGATGGCGATTGCCGATGGTTCAGTGTCGGTTGATGGCCGGGAAATCTACACGGCTAAAGGTCTGCGGGTGGGTATCTTTCAGTCCACAGACAACTTCTAGAATCATCTATACAATAGCCGCCCATATCGGCGCCACGGCGCCGAATACTCATTATTCTAGGATTAACAATTGACCGCATTACGAGGCAAATCATGAGACGAGTAGTCATCACCGGCATGGGCGTGGTGTCCTGTTTGGGCAACGACGTAGATAGTGTTACCCAATCCTTGCGCGAAGGGCGCTCGGGCATCCGTCCCAAAGCAGACTATAAAGAAATGGGGCTTAAGAGCCAGATTGCTGGTCAAATTGATATCGACCCCAAAGACTTGATAGACCGCAAAGATTTGCGTTTTATGAGCAACGCCGCCGTCTATGCCTATGTGGCAATGCAGCAGGCCATCGACGATTCCGGCTTGAGCGAGGCGCTAATATCGAACCCCCGCACCGGCATTATTATGGGTTCTGGCGGTATCTCCGGAGAAAAGTTTGTCGAAGCTATCGACACCTTGCGCACAAAAGGCGTCAAGCGCATGGGACCGTACCGGGTTACTCAAATCATGAGCAGTACTGTTTCTGCCTGCCTCGCCACCCCCTTCAAAATTAAGGGTGTGAACTACAGTATTTCATCGGCATGTGCCACCAGCGCCCACTGCATCGGCTCAGCAGTCGAGCAAATTCAGTTTGGTAAACAAGACATCGTGTTTGCCGGTGGAGCTGAAGAAGAACATTGGTCTATGGTGAGCATGTTTGATGCGATGGGCGCGCTCTCCTCCAAATACAACGACACGCCAGAACAAGCCTCACGCCCCTACGATGCGGATCGCGATGGCTTTGTGATGTCCAGCGGCGGCGGCTGCTTTGTGGTGGAAGAGCTGGAACACGCCCTCGCCCGCGGCGCGAAAATTCACGCCGAAATCGTCGGCTACGGTGCCACCTCGGACGGTTTTGAAATGGTCGCGCCTTCTGGCGAAGGTGCCGCTCGCTGTATGCGCCAGGCGCTGGCCACAGTCGAGGGCGATATTGACTACATCAATACCCACGGCACCAGCACTCCGGTTGGCGACACCAAGGAGATAGAAGCAATTCGCGAAGTCTTTGGCACGCAAACACCCCCTATCGGTTCCACCAAATCACTGTCTGGGCACTCTCTGGGTGCGGCCGGAGTACACGAAGCCCTGTACAGCCTGCTGATGATGCAAAATGACTTTATTGCTGCGTCGGCGAATATCGAAAACATCGATCCCGCCCTGGCCGATGTAAACATCGCCACCCAACGCGTCGATAACGTCAAACTTAAGCGCGTTATGTCCAACAGCTTTGGCTTTGGCGGCACCAACGCAACCTTAGTGCTACAGCAGTACGAAGCTTAGGTGCTACAGCGGCACTAAGATTAATGCCACAGCGGTACGAAGATTAAGTGCTACAGCTGCACTAAGATTAAGCATTGCGGCTTTAGCATCCTAAAAATACCACCGATGTATTTTTAGAATGCCGCGCTTCACTGGAGAGAGAATGTGCATCCCGCTTTACTGAATATTCAAGTCGAGCGGGACGTTCTCTATCTCACCCTCAACCGCCCCGCAAAACACAACGCGCTAAGCACGGCCCTGCTGACCGAGTTGCGTGAGGCCTTCAGCCTCTACCGCGACGATCCGACACTTAAAGCCGCCGTTGTTACGGGAGCCGGCGAACAAAGCTTCGCCGCTGGCGGCGATCTCAAAGAATTCGACAGTATCCGCAGTGCCGACCAGGTATTAATCATGCGCGCCACGGCAATGGCCGCACTGGATGCGGTGCGTCACTTCCCGGTTCCGGTGATAGCAGCCCTCAACGGCGACGCCCGCGGTGGCGGGGCTGAACTCGCCCTCGCCTGCGATCTACGCATTGCCGCTGGGCACACCAAAATAGGGTTTATCCAAAGTCGCTTAGCCATCACTCCAGCCTGGGGCGGGGGCGTTGACCTACTAGAATTATTAGGATCGGCAAAGGGGTTACGACTGATGGCTAGCGGTGACTTGCTTACCGCCGAAACAGCCTTAGAGCTCGGCTTGCTGGAGGCGGTGGCCGCGCCCGATCAAGCCATATCTAAATTTATTGAAGACTTTCTCGAACCGCTACGGAGGCTCACTCCACTGGTGGCACGGGGGCTTAAAACGCTTAGTGCTGCTGCCAAACGCGGTGCCAGCCGGGAAGAATTACTGGCGCTGGAAGCTCAGTCGCTGGTCGATACCTGGGTTCACGACGACCACTGGGAAGCGGTTGCTCGCCTGTTCAAATCTGAGAGTTAAACCAGGCGCTTAACCAGGCAATAGCCAAACCGAATCACCTATACAACAAATTCAAATAGCCTGGCGCTGTTTTAAATAATCCAGTAACTGCTCAACACAGGTATCCACGTCGTTTGCTCCGGCATCGAGTACCAGCTCAGGTTTTGCTGGCGCTTCGTAGTCCGAATCGATACCGGTAAAATTGGGAATTTCACCGGCACGAGCTTTTTTGTACAAGCCCTTGGGGTCGCGCTGCTCACAAACATCAAGCGAGGTCGCCACATGAACTTCGATAAACTCGTCGTCGTCCACCAAATCCCGCGCCATTTGACGCTCAACGCGAAACGGTGAAATAAATGCCGTCATGGCAATCAAGCCGGCATCGACAAACAATTTTGCCGCCTCGCCAATGCGTCGAATATTTTCGACTCGATCGGCATCGGTAAAACCGAGGTCGCCATTCAGACCGTGGCGCACATTATCGCCATCCAGCAAATAACAGTGACGACCCTGTTCAAAAAGCTTGTGTTCAAGCGCGTTAGCAATGGTCGACTTGCCCGCGCCGCTTAAACCAGTAAACCAGATAACACAGGGCTTTTGTTCTTTGCGCTTAGCTCTGTCCTGCTTGGTAATGACTGAATCGTGCCAGGTAAGATTGGTACCCACAAACTGCTCCTTTAATTGCTTTATAAACTTACTACAAAAATATTTAATTCAATAAAAAGGTTGATTTAGCAAGCGCCAAATCAAAACGGAATATCGTCGTCAAAATTATCAAAATTATCAAAATTGCCGGCCGGCGCCTGATTCGTGGCCGGTGCGCCGCCTTGACCGCCGCCTTGAGGAGAGGACTGGCCGCCCTGCCCCTGGGATGGCGGCTGATTACTCTGCGAAGGCGTATAGTCGCCGCCGCCTGCGCCACGGCTATCGAGCATCTGCATTTCGCTGGCGACGATTTCCGTGGAGTAGCGTTTAATGCCGTCTTTTTCCCATTCGCGGGTGCGTAGCGAACCTTCGACGTAGACCTTGGAGCCTTTTTTCAAATATTCACCGGCGATTTCAGCCAGGCGGTTAAAAAATACCACGCGGTGCCACTCGGTGCGCTCTTTTTGCTCGCCGCTCTGCTTGTCCTTCCACGACTCGCTGGTAGCGATGCTCAAATTGGTGACGGCGCCACCACTCGGCATATACCGAGTCTCCGGGTCTTGCCCCAAATTACCCACCAATATGACTTTGTTAATACCCCGGGCCATGATCAGACTCCTTTAATTACGTTATTTATGATTACATCGTTCAACTTAGTGCCTTCAACTTCATGCGCTCAAGATAGAAGCATCTAAGCATCCATGACAGAGCTGTAGTTTACCTCGCGATCTGACTACACGCCAAGACTCATTGTCGAATCACAGGGTGCGGCCAATAACACGCTCCAGATGAGCACTATCCAAACGCTCATCATCGACCTTAATATAGGTCACCTTATGGCTCGGAAGATGCACCACATCCTCAACACCGTCAACCACTCCCAGCAAGGCGCTGGCGGCAATAGGGTCGCTGCCCTCGTGCTCCAGGGTAAGACTACGCAGATAACGCGGGGGCTTCATTGGCAGAGCAACGGCCAACCACACTAGCGCAGCCACCAACGCTAGCCAGAATACGGAGGACAAACCAAAGGTGTGGACTACCAAGCCCCCCAATACACCACCGCAAAAAGCGCCCAAGAATTGACTGGTCGAATACATCCCCATAGCCGTGCCTTTGATACCCGCAGGACTCATCTTACTCACCAACGATGGCAAGGATGCTTCCAACAAGTTAAACGCCACAAAAAATACCAGCAAGCCCATCGTCATTACAGTGAGATCATTATTGGCAACCGCCATAATGGCTTCGGAGAGCACTAGTACCGCAACGGCGCCAACGAACACCGGTTTCATCTTGCGCCGGGTCTCACCCCACCAGATAAACGGCACCATCAATGCAAAGCCGCCGCCCATGGTCAGCAAATATAAATACCAGTGATCTTCTCGAGAAAAACCCATGTTCTGTTCCAGCAGCAGGGGCACCGACACCCACGTCGCCATTTGCGCAAAATGCAGTACGAAAATGCCCAGGTTGAGGCGTCGTAATTCGACGTCGCGGAGCACCCTGGACAACATAGCAGGCAGGGGAATAACATCGTGCCCCTTATTGTTCACTGCGGGGTTAGGAATCACCAATAGCAGCACCAACATACCCACACCCGACAATACCGCCGTTAACCAGAAAACCGCCGGCATCCCCCAATGGCTAGCCACTAAGGGCCCTAGCACCATAGCCGCGGCAAACGATAAACCGATACTACCACCCACCGCCGCCATTGCGCGGGTACGGTGCTGCTCTCGGGTTAAATCCGACAGCAGCGCCATAATCACGCTGGCCACCGCGCCCGAACCCTGTAGCGCTCGCCCAATAATCATCCCGTAAATACTTTCAGACAGCGCCGCAATCACACTGCCTATGGCAAATAACACCATGCCCAGCACAATTAATGGCTTGCGCCCAAAGCGGTCCGAGGCAAGTCCGAAAGGGATTTGTAATGCACCTTGAGTTAAACCGTAAATACCCAGGCAAATACCAACCGTAATCGCGCTCCCCCCCGAATAATCGGACGCGTACAGACTCAGCACCGGCAGCACCATAAACAGGCCGAGCATACGCGTGGCATAAAGGAAGGCCAGTCCTACTATAGAACGGGTTTCTAAGCGTGATAGCATGAAGATCTAGCGTTAACTACGAGAATATCAGCCGGCATTATAGGTTAAATGTATTCCGCACTCCCGCGTAAACATCAGTGGCAACGAAAAATTTGGTATCGGCGTGTAAACATTATCGCTCCGTGCAGCTGGTCCCATCCAGGGATTGTTATTGTGATCGCTCTTGCGACGGCTATTGTGACGACTCTTGTGATGGGATAGACATCTCAAAAGGCAGAACAGCTCAAGGATAGGAACTCGCCCTTTGATCTGGAACCGCGCAGTTATATGATGTGGCAATCAACATCCAACCTAGAGCAAAAGGTATGAAAGACTGGTTAATTGGTCTACCCCGCATCTGGAAGCGCACGCTCCTGGTTGGCCTGGATCTTTCAGTCATCGTCTTTGCACTGGCAGCGGCGTTTATGCTTCGCCTGGGCAGCGAGGAGTTCATTGACCTGATCAAAGCACAGGCACCCTTCGAGATAAACTCGATCGGCTCCCTATTCATTATCGCCCCTTTTGCGGTATTTCCCTTCCTGATAAAAAGCGGTCTCTACAGTACTGTTAACCGTTATAACGGCACCGAAGTGACGGGCTCCGTGGTCAGAGCAATGACCTTGGGTGTGGCAACCTTTCTGATCATTTTATTCCTCATCCCCGGCCCGCAATTTTTACCGCGCTCGGTGCCTATTCTTTGGTGGGCGCTGACTATCGGCATTATTGCGGGCACCCGCTACTGGGCTGGAAAATGGTTACACGGCGATTCTCTATCCTCCTTGATTTCCAGTATTGCAAACCCAAACTACCGAGGCTCCAAACGCAGCCTCCCGGTAGCCATCTACGGTTCAGGCGCTGCTGGGCGACAGTTACTAGCGGCCTTGCGGCAGGGCTATCAATACCACCCCGCTGCCTTCATCGATGACGACCAAAAACTGCACAACAGCCTGGTTTCTGGCGTACGGGTTTACAGCCCGGCACAAATAAAAAAAATGATCAGCCGTACCGAAGTAAAAGAAGTCTTGCTGGCTATTCCTTCGGCCAGCCCATCGAGAAGAAAACAGATTATCGAATTACTCGAACCCTTCGGCCTCGGCATTAAAACCATGCCAGGCATGGAAGAAATCGCCCAGGGCAAGGTGAAAATTGAAGGCATTCGCGAGATTAGCATTGACGATATATTGGGACGGGATTCTGTACCCCCGGTGCCCGAACTGTTTGCGCCGTGCATTGAAAACAAGGTGGTTTTGGTGACCGGGGCTGGCGGCTCTATCGGAGCAGAATTATGTCGGCAAATCATGACTGCTGCCCCCAGTCGTCTGGTGTTATTTGAAAACTCCGAATACAACCTTTATCAAATTGACCAGGAATTAGAGCGGATAAAGCAACACACGCAAGCCAAAACCGATATTGTCCCGATACTCGGTTGCGTCACTCAACCTCGCCGACTTAATGAAGTGGTCAAAAATTTTGGCGTTCAAACTATCTATCACGCTGCCGCCTACAAGCATGTGCCCATTGTGGAGTACAACAGTTATCAGGGTCTAAAAAATAATGTGCTCGGCACCCTTTATGCCGCTCAGGCGGCCATCCTAAACAAGGTCGATAATTTTGTACTGATTTCCACAGATAAAGCGGTACGCCCAACCAACATTATGGGCGCGACCAAAAGAGTATCTGAACTGGTCTTGCAGGCCCTGAGTCAGGAGCCTTCAGTTAACTTTTTTAACGCTGAAAAATTCGGTCTCACACCAACAACAAATGCTATTAATCGTACCCGTTTCACCATGGTTCGATTCGGCAACGTATTGGATTCATCGGGATCCGTTATCCCAAAATTTCGTGAACAAATAAAAAACGGGGGCCCGGTCACCGTCACTCACCCAGATATCATTCGTTATTTTATGACTATCCCAGAAGCTGCTCAGCTGGTTATTCAGGCGGGTTCACTAGGTGAAGGCGGAGACGTGTTTGTTCTCGACATGGGAGAACCGGTTAAAATTGATGATCTCGCAAAAAAATTAATCCATCTTTCAGGACTGACGATAAGAAACAAAGATGGTTCCGAAGGCGATATCGAAGTCGAATACAGTGGCTTACGTCCAGGCGAAAAACTCTACGAAGAATTATTAATTGGCCACGATGTTTATAACACTCAACATCCAAAAATTAAACGCGCTAACGAACAAGTCGTTAACTGGGCTTCGTTAAATGAACTACTGACCCAACTCTTACAGGCGTTTCGAAGCAATGATTATCCTATGGTGCGCAAGTTATTAATCGCTCAAACTGAGATAGCCTATGCACCCCAGGACGAAATCAATGACCGATTGCACAACCAGGTTTCTGTCGGCGACAGGCCCTACAAAAACCAGGCCCAACAAAATTAATTAACCCTTAACTAGCGGCTTATCGCCAATCGTGGTAGATTTTGCGCCTCTGCGGAGGAGCTCAACTACCGCTGATCATATCAATCTAACAATCTGGGGAAGTAAACCATGGGACGAGTACAGGACAAAGTTTGCCTAATTACAGGCGCAGCACTGGGTATGGGCCGAGAACACGCCCTACTTCTGGCAGAACACGGCGCTCGCCTGATTCTGACCGACTTGAATGTCGAAGCCGGTGAAGCCACCGCCAAGGACATTAACGACGCCGGCGGCGACGCCATCTTTATCAAACACGACGCTTCATCTGAGCAAGACTGGCAGCAAGTGATCAAAACCGGCGTAGAGCATTTTGGCAAGATCGATGTACTGGTAAATAATGCCGGCGTACTAACATTGAAGAGCATTCAAGACACCACCACTGAAGACTGGGACTTTGTACAAAGCATCAATACCCGCGGGGTGTTTTACGGGGTGAAATACGTATTACCCGCCATGCAGAAAGCGGGCGGCGGCTCAATTATTAATATTTCTTCCATTTACGGGATTGTCGGTGCCCCAAGCGCTTCGGCCTACCAGGCATCAAAAGGTGCAGTCCGCCTGCTCAGTAAATCTGCCGCAGTTGAATACGCTGAATACAATGTCCGGGTTAACTCAGTTCACCCTGGCGTTATTGCCACCAACATGACCAAAGATATCATGGTCGATGACGCGTCTACCGATGCGCTACTTGGCAGCGCCCTTATCCGGCGCCCGGCGCAACCCAAAGAGGTTTCCTGGGGCATACTGTTTCTCGCTTCGGACGAATCGTCTTATATGACCGGCTCCGAACTGGTGATCGACGGCGGCTATACTGCTACTTAAGGATGATCATTTAAGGACGGTCACTTAAGACTGCCGTTTAAGTTCTTAAAAAAGAACCGGCGCTATAAATTATACGATGCCATAAAAAAGAGCCACTTCAGTGGCTCTTTTTTATGGCAAACAAATAATACTAAAACTATATTTGTTTAATTTAACACTATATCGTCGAGGTCCGCGCTTAGCTCATCTCGAGTATCTGCAGATACTGGCTCTCCCGCCAGCGTCATATAGGGATGATCAATACCGAAACTTAGAGCGGTGCCACTCTTTAAACTTCGAATCATGTCAGCGCTCAATTCAAAGCGCATAAAATGTACCGCAGAGGTTTTTTCTTCTCGACTTCTTTCCATATCTTCATCGGCAATGCCATACACCTTGTCACAACCTTCCACCTGCGCCCATACTTTGTCCTCAACACCCACTAAGCGCGACAAATGTATTTTGCGCTCTTCGGGATCGTCGTACTCGATCATAAAGGTGGCTTTCCAGTTACTGCCATCGGGGATTAATGGGTTGTAAGAATCCAGTTCTTCTTCAATAGCGGGAGCGTCAAAAATACGCTCAATACGCAACATTTCTTGAATTTGATACTGAATAGTCAAACGATTTTCAAAATAGAGGCGAGCGTTATCGCTTATCGCGACCTGTCGAACCTTCTTATTTTTAATAATTTCTGCGCGAAAGTCCTGTCGCTTAGCAGAGTATTCTTCCAACGACCAAAGGTCGTCTCTCGATAATTTATTCATTACTCTAAACCTCCTAAACCATAAGCGTGACGCAGTAGCGTCATCGGGTGTTCGGGCTTTTCAACGCTGTCCGCTAGCTCGGCAATATGCACGGCAGCCATGGGACAGTCACTGGAAAAGTGATCCGTTTCTATTTGATCAATTTTGCGCGCTACGGGACGACCAATTTTAACGGCCTTATCGTAGGTTTCCTTTTTCACCGCGTAAGTACCATCGTGACCGGAGCAGCGCTCCTGAGGATGCACATTGGTGCCCGGCACCAGAGCCAGTACATCGCGGGTTTTCAGTCCAATTTTTTGTACGCGCAAATGGCAGGCGACGTGGTAACCAATCTCGCCCAGGCTATTTTTAAAGTCAGTATTTAATTGACCTGCCTTGTATCGCAAAAACAAATATTCAAAGGGGTCAAAAAAAGCTTGCTGAACTTTTTTAACCTGCTCGTCATCGGGATAGAGCAAGGGCAATTCCTGCTTGTACATCAGCGCGCAGGACGGCACCGGTGCGATCAGGTCGTAACCTTCATCCACCAACTTTGCCAATACCGGAATATTCGCTTCTTTTAACTTATTGACACTATCTAAATCACCCAGCTCCAGCTTCGGCATACCGCAACATTGCTCTTTGGGAACCAGCTCAATATGAATATTGTTGTGCTGAAACACCTGATAAAAATCTTCGCCCAAATCTGGACTGTTGTAGTTACCATAGCAAGTGGCATACAGGGCAACTTTACCGGTAGTGCGTCCGGCAGCTTGCGGAGTAATATCCTGAGCCATCGTAGCAACCCGCTTACGCAAGGTTTTACTGTGGTAACTAGGGATCGGCGCATTGCGATGTACACCAAACGTAGATTCAAACACCTTGCGGAAGGTCGTATTTTGATTCAAGGCATTGACCGTGACATCCACTAGCGGGATCGTCGCCAGCTTACCAACCGTATCCGTACTGGTGAGGACCTTATCCCGAAATGAAGCGCCTTCTTCTTTAAATTTGATCGCCTTAGCGCGCAACATTAAATGCGGGAAATCCACATTCCATTCGTGGGGCGGCACATAAGGGCACTTAACTTGATAACACAAGTCGCAGAGATAGCACTGATCAACCACCTTACCGTAGTCGGCTTTATCGACGCCATCGACTTCCATGGTGCTTGACTCATCGACCAGATCAAACAAGGTGGGGAAAGAATCGCACAAGCTCACACAGCGGCGGCAACCGTGGCAAATATCGTAAACCCGTTCTAACTCTTCGTTTAGAGCGTCCTTGTCCCAATACTCAGGCGTTTTCCACTCGATAGGGTGCCGCGTCGGCGCTTCAAGATTACCTTCTCTTCTGACTTTAGTTGCAGTTGCGGGAGGCGAGTTCTCACTCATAATACTTTCCTGGATAAAAAATGCGGAGGGCAACTTTGAGGAAAAGCTAACCGTCAAAGCCTCCCGTCAAAAGCCTGACGTCAAAACAGCAGAGCAAAAAAAACTTCGGTGCTACCGTACTCTCGCACCCAACACCGAAGTTTTTGCTCTTAGCTAATTAAGCGTCGAGAGTGTCCAGCGCTTTCTGAAAACGGTTGGCGTGGCTACGTTCAGCCTTAGCCAGAGTTTCCATCCAGTCTGCAATTTCGTCAAAACCTTCATCGCGCGCGGCTTTAGCCATGCCCGGATACATATCGGTGTACTCGTGAGTTTCACCAGCTACAGATGCCTTCAAATTATCGGAGGTAGGACCGATGGGCAGGCCTGTTGCGGGATCACCGGTTTCTTCCAGATACTCCAGATGGCCGTGTGCATGGCCCGTCTCGCCTTCCGCAGTAGAACGAAATACCGCAGCCACATCGTTATAGCCTTCAACGTCGGCTTTGGCGGCAAAATAAAGATATCGACGATTGGCCTGAGATTCGCCGGCAAAAGCGTCTTTCAAATTTTGTTCAGTTTGTGAACCTTTAAGTGATGGCATACGTTTCTCCTGTTGATGTAACTTCCCGAACCAAAAAACAGCTCTTTACAGAACTTGGCCTTACAGTAGCGCCTGGATTACAATCGGTAAAGTGAATTTTTTGATTATTATTGATCGGAATTATCGATGGCAGCTAAACCTACTCTCAAACAGCTGAGATACCTCTGCGCCGTGGCCAATACTCGCCACTTTGGCAATGCAGCCAAAGCCTGTCATGTCACCCAATCCACCCTCAGCGCGGGTATTCAGGAGCTCGAAACCACCCTTGGCATCAACCTCGTTGAGCGTAGCAATAAAACCGTGTTGCTAAGCGCTGCTGGCAACCTGGTAGTGGAGCGCGCACAAACCATTCTGACCGAGGTGGAAGAGTTGGTGGAGGAAGCCGCCTCAACCCTTGAGCCCTTCAATCGTGCCGTCCGCCTGGGCGTGATCCCCACCATCGCGCCCTTCTTACTGCCTTCCGCGCTTACCGCGCTGCGCAAGGATTATCCGGACTTCCAACTACTGATCCGGGAGGACCTGTCTGAAAACCTGATCAACTTGCTCAATCAGGGCGACCTCGACCTGTTATTGATGGCACTGCCCTACCCCATGTCGAACGTGACAGTTCACCATCTGTTTCAAGATCCCTTCTGCGCCGCCTACCCGGCGGGACACCCGCTTAGCAAGATCAAAAAACTACACACCCGCGATCTCAAAGGCCACGATATTTTGTTACTTGAAAACGGCCACTGCCTACGCGACCAGGCACTGGAAGCCTGCAAACTACTCGACCAACAAATATCACTGTCCTTTGAAGCCACCAGCTTGCACACTTTGGTGCCGATGGTGGCCAACGGTATCGGTATTACTTTACTGCCCCAAATGGCCATCGATACCGGCATTCTTTCCGGTCTCGACAACGTCGAAACACGAGCATTTAGCAAGGCCGATGTATCCCGGTCAATCGATTTCGTGTGGCGCGCCAAAAGCCCACGCGCAGAGGAATACCGTATGCTGACGCGCTATTTTAAAAAGACGGGTAAGAGTTAAAGAGACAACTGAGCTGGATTAACATAGGGAAGGGAAAAGCGGCCAAAAGCTGGGCACGAAAAAAAACCACGTGAGACTCTTACAACTCGCGAAAAGACAGATCACCTCATGCGATCCGCCAGATAAAACCCCATAGTCTGACCTGATTTACCGACTACACTATTGGTTAAGTTATTAACAAATAGAATAAGCTACGGCCTACACAAGGCCCTAAACCGGCACACCTAAATCATCGCCAGCAACATCTATAACACCCAATCCAGTCCAAAGATTTTCAAATCAAATAAATTTGATTTGAAACAGTAGACCTTCAGGAATTCGTCACGATGAGGAGTTTTACAGTCCTGAAACGTTCTCGGCCTGAGGGCCCTTCTCGCCCTGCGTCACTTCAAAAGAAACCTGCTGGCCTTCTTGAAGTGTCTTGTAGCCGTCTCCGACAATCGAACGGAAATGTACGAATACATCTGGGCCGCCCTCTTGTTCGATAAAACCATAGCCTTTATCGGCGTTAAACCATTTAACTGTGCCTGTTACGGTGGACATCTAACCTATCTCCATTTACTTTACGAAATCATACTACCTTGTGAATATCCTTCAGGGTAGTATTGTTACGAGACCGAATGCACTAAGCAACAATCCCTTGCGACCACCTGACTCGACGTCATCCTCGGCTAATCGATAACAATGTTTCCCCCTATTAAAATGGCACTTAATACAAGCAGCCAATGTCAGAGCAAACATGGAATATCAAAACAACCGAAAAAACACTATCGTCAAATTGTCGTGGCATTACCCTACATGTTTTTAATAGCGGATACCAGTCATTCCAGATGCCTTTTACGAGCCAGTTTATGGGCTCATTTTATGGTCTTGTTACTCGTTATTACGCCCCTTATAGCACCCACCCAGGCCGCCGATAAAATCGATACAACTCAAGATAAATCATCGAACAAATTGACCTTATTGTCTCAGGATAATATTGACCATTGGCAGGAAAAAAGTTTTGTCGGCCACACTATTTATACCTTTGAAAACCCCTCACCCAACAATACCAATAGCAGCAATATTGGCGGCAGTGGCGGCAATGGCATTGTTTTAAACGCCACCAGTAAAAACAGCGCCTCCGGCTTGGTAAAGCGTGTCCGAATAGATTTAAAACAAACGCCCTGGCTGCACTGGCGCTGGAAAGTCACCAATACAATTCAGGCTCCCGACAACCAGCCTGTTGATGAGACCAGTAAATCTGGCGACGATTATGCGGCGCGGGTTTATGTCATTGCTGATGGAGGCTTACTCTTCTGGAAAACCCGTGCTCTTAATTATGTCTGGGCCAGCCATCAAGCCCAGGGCAGCACCTGGCCAAACGCCTACGCGGGAAAAAATACCATCATGTTGGCGCTCCGCAGCAGCGCTGATAAAAACGGCACTAACCATCGTAATGTTTGGCTAACTGAAAAACGCAATGTTTACGACGATTTACAGCAAGCCTTCGGCAAAGGCATTCGCTATATCGATGCCATTGCCATTATGACCGACACCGACAATACCGGCGCTGAGGCCAGCGCCAGCTACACAGATATGTACTTCTCCGATTATTGAGCGCTAACCAGCTCGAATTAACAACGCCCTGATCGAGCAATATCACCATCCAATCCAGTAAGCGTCGGCGTTTTGCGGTAGTATGGCCGCCCTTTTTATCCACCCAATAAGCCTTCGCCCCAACCAGGCCACTAAGCCCTAAAGTACACCTATGCCCCTACTCCGCCTCGACAATATTTCCCTACATTACGGCACCCGCGACCTACTGAAAAAGGTCGACTTCACCCTCCATAAAGGCCAAAAAATTGGCCTCTTAGGCCGTAATGGTGAAGGTAAAACAACGCTGCTAAAACTACTCGGCGGACAAATTCACGCCGACAGTGGTGAATACTGGCTGCGACCAAACTGCAAGGTGGCCTGGCTAGAGCAAAGCTTACCCAACGCCGATGACAGCACGGTTTACGATGTCGTCGCTAGCGGCCTCGAAGAAGTAGGCGCTTATCTTGCCGCTTATCATCACAGCATCAACAACAACGATATGGATGCGATGGCCAAAGCGCAGCAACAGCTGGAAGCAAAAGACGGCTGGCAACTGCAACAAAAAGTCGACACCATTATTAGTCAGCTTGAACTTCCCGCCGACGCAACGATGAGCTCCCTGTCGGGCGGCTGGCGCAAACGCGTGGCGCTGGCCAAAGCCCTGGTCACCGATCCCGATATTTTGTTGCTAGATGAGCCCACCAACCACCTCGATATTCTGGCGATTGAATGGCTTGAAAAACAGCTTAAAACGTTTCGCGGCGCACTCATTCTGGTCACCCACGACCGGGCTTTCCTGCAAAACGTCGCTAACAACATTGTCGAACTAGACCGGGGCACACTCTACCCCTGGAGCGGCGACTACCGCAGCTTCCTAGAATACCGCGCCCAACAAATGGCCGCCGAAGAGACCGCCAACGCCCTGTTCGACAAAAAACTCGCCCAGGAAGAAGTCTGGATACGCCAGGGTATTAAAGCCCGCCGCACCCGTAACGAAGGCCGAGTTCGCGCTCTTAAAAGCTTACGAGAAGAACACTCTCAACGCGTCGCTCGCCAGGGCAAAGCTGATTTTCGTGTCGAATCCGGTGATCGCTCGGGCAAAATTATCGCCGAGTTGGAGCACGTCAGCCACAGCTTTGACAAAGGGCCGGTTATCGATAACCTGTCACTCAAAGTAGTGCGCGGCGAACGCATCGGGCTGGTCGGTGCTAACGGTGTGGGTAAAT
This sequence comes from Porticoccaceae bacterium, assembly GCA_036961295.1. Classification (GTDB taxonomy): domain Bacteria; phylum Pseudomonadota; class Gammaproteobacteria; order Pseudomonadales; family Porticoccaceae; genus JAGPUQ01. The sequence goes on from JBALVX010000001.1 coordinate 1,151,291, forward strand.
CCACCCTGTTAAAAATATTACTGGGCGAACTGGTACCGCAAGAAGGCTCGGTAAAACTCGGCACTAAGCTCGAAATCGCCTATTTTGACCAACTCAGGAATCAACTCGACCCCGAGAAAAATCTAATCGATAACGTCTGCGGTGGTCGCGAATTTATTACCATTAACGGCAAAGACCGTCATGCCATCAGCTATCTCGGCGACTTTTTATTCAGCCCGGATCGAGTGCGTCAGGCAGTTAAATCTCTGTCGGGTGGTGAGCAAAACCGCGCCATTCTGGCCAAGCTATTCAGCAAACCCGCCAATGTGCTGGTATTGGATGAGCCGACTAACGACCTCGATATTGAAACCCTGGAGTTACTTGAAGAAATTCTTCTCGAATTCGACGGCACGGTATTACTGGTAAGTCACGATCGTGATTTTATGGATAACACCGTTACCGGAATCCTCACCTTCGACGGTCAGGGCAAAATCACCCCGCACGTCGGTGGCTACAGCGACTGGATCGCTAAAGGTGGTCAACTACAAACAGAAAGCCAAACCACCAAACCAGCCGCCGTTAGTCAACAGCCCCAGAGTGCAGCTCCATCGCCTGCCCAGCCTGCCAAAAAAAATCCGGGCAAAAAGAAACTGTCTCACAACGATCAGCGGGAACTAAGCAAGCTCCCGGCGCTTATCGAAAAACTGGAACAGCGTCAGGGCGAGCTGGAACACACCATGTCGGCACCTGAATTTTATCAGGGCGACGCGGAGCTGATTCGCCAAACTACCGAGACGCTGAACGTGGTAAAGACTGAACTCGACACCGTCTACACCCGCTGGCAAGAACTGGAAGAAGCAGCCAACTAAGGGGTCGCCTCTTCCGGGTTCGGGCTAACTTCTCGCCGACACTGGTGAATACGGCCTGAGAGTCTTGAGGCTCTTAACCCTGCGGCATATAAAAGGCGTTAAATTTATTGCCATCCAAATCGCGGAAATACCCGCAATGGAAAGCATCGCCACGGGGACCCGGCTCACCTTCGTCGGTAGCGCCCAGCGAGATAGCCTTATCGTAAATAGCTTTCACCTGCTCGGGAGATTCCGCCGCCAGCGCCATCATCACTCCATTACCGGGGGTGCAGGGCTGCTCATTGAAGGGCTTCATCAACATCATCATGGTGCCGCCAGTGGGGCCAGCCCAGCCGATAAAACGCTCCGTTTCCCAGGCGCGCTTGCCGCCGACAACACTAAGCAGTTCATCGTAAAACTTACCCGCTCTCTGCAAATCGTTTGTCCCTAAAGTTACGTAACTCAACATACCTGTTCTCCTACTTCTACGTTATGGGTGGGGCGCCAGCCTAACACGACAATTTTGACGGGGGCAACACGGTCTACGCAAACAAACCTTGCAATAAAGCCGAACGCAGCCCAGAGGAAATACCTCGGGTAAATTGACAGGAGAAATGCGCTCCCTTAAGGTGTGCCGTCTTTTCAAAGTGCTTCTGTTACCCGCCCTACTACCCACCCCGCTACTTAACTAACTCGGGGTACCTTGAGGATCCATCATGCCTAAATCAGTCGAAATCGCCCCCGGTCGTTACCGCGAATCCTACGGTCGCTATCTTGAAGACTTTGCCGTCGGCGACGTTTACGAGCACCGCCCGGGCCGCACCATTACCGAAACTGACAACACCTGGTTCACCCTGCTCACCATGAACCAACACCCGCTGCATTTTGACAAGGAATACGCCAAACACAGTGAATTCGGCAAACCCCTGGTCAACAGCACCATGACTCTTTCAATAATAGCGGGGATGAGCGTCTCCGATGTCAGCCAAAAGACCATTGCCAATCTGGGCTGGAAAGAAGTCAAAATGCCCGCACCTGTATTTATTGGCGATACGCTTTACGCCGAGTCAGAGGTGTTGGAAATTCGCGAATCCAAAAGCCGACCGGACGCCGGTATCGTTACCGTCCGCACTCTGGGTAAAAACCAGGACGGCACCATTGTCATGGACTTTGTTCGTTCCATGTTGATTCCCAAAACTGGTCACGCGGTAGACGACAAGGCGAACTACTAGCCCGCCAAGCCAAAAAAACCCCATTTTTAAGAGACGTTCTCAATGCCTAACGACATATCTAACGAAACGCCCAACGAAGAAGAAAACCTGATACTCGACAGCATTCACCGCTGGCTGGAAAAGGACGTGGTGCCCTATGCCCACGATCTCGAACAGGCCGACGAATACCCCTACGCCATGGTCGAGCAAATGAAAGAACTCGGCTTATTCGGCGCGACCATCGCCCCGGAATACGGTGGCCTCGGTCTTAGCGCCTCCACCTATGCAAAAATCGTTAGCGCCGTCGCTGAAGTGTGGATGTCCCTGTCCGGCATTTTTAACTCCCATTTAATTATGGCCCGCTGCGTGCAAAGCTCTGGCACCGAAGCACAAAAACAGGAATGGCTACCGAAATTTTCCTCCGGAGAATTGCGCGGCGGCATTGGCCTTACCGAACCCGATGCCGGTACCGACCTGCAAGGCATTCGCTGTGCCGCGGTAAAAGACGGCGATTACTACGTAATCAATGGCGCGAAATCCTGGATCACCAACTCACTAGAAGGACACGTGATTGGCTTACTGGTCAAAACCGATCCCAAGGCCGTCCCGCCGCGCAAAGGCATGAGTATGTTTATCGCCAAAAAAGGCGAAGGCTTTAACGTCACCCGCAAACTTAAAAAACTCGGTTATCGCGGCATCGATACCGCCGAAATTTCTTTCGAAGATTACCGCATTCATAAAGACTGTTTGATCGGCGGCGAAGAAGGCCGGGGTTTTTATAACGCCGTCGGCGGACTCGAACTAGGTCGTATCAATGTTGCCGCTCGCGGTGTTGGCGTCGCCAGAGCCGCACTCAAGCACGCCACCGCTTACTCCCAACAGCGTAAAACCTTTGGCAAACCGATTTGCGAGCACCAGGCCATCCAACTCAAACTCGGCGAAATGGCCACCCGTACAGAAGCCGCACGTCTACTGGTAGAGCAAGCTGCACGAGCCTTCGACCGGGGTGAACGCTGCGACATGGAAGCCGGCATGGCGAAATACTTCGCCACCGAAGCCGCCGCTAAAAACGCCGACGAAAGCATGCGCATCCACGGCGCCTACGGGTATTCTTGTGAATACGACGTCGAGCGCCTGTATCGGGACGCACCCTTAATGATTATTGGCGAAGGCACCAATGAAATGCAGCGCATTATTATTGCCCGGCAATTGATTGAGAGAAACCCCATATAAATTGAATTTCGCTATCAATGTGATTCAAAACCCGGCTTAAAAACCGGGTTTTTTTATGCCTGTACAAGTGCTTTAATGCAGGCACTGACTATAATTACAGACGACAATAATAAAGGAGCAACACCATGGGCGACCGACTGTATGAAACCTTAAACTGGCAAATCGGCGACGTCTCTATCACCCGCATGGTAGAAATCGTCATAAAAACACCCATCTCCACCCTGTTCCCGGACGAAAACCCGGACGAACTCAAGCCCTACCACGATTGGCTCAAACCTAACTTTATTGTAGACGGCGACAATATCTTAATCAGCATCCACGCATTTTTAATCAATGCAGGCGGTAAGAAAATTATTGTCGATACCTGTGCCGGTAATGGCAAAAAACTGCCCTTGTTCGATGAGTGGACCAACCTCGACACCCCCTTTCTCGAAAATATGAGCAAGCTCGGTTTCGCACCCGACTCCATTGATCTCGTGATGTGCACCCACCTACATTTTGACCACGTCGGCTGGAACACCCATAAAGTGAATGGCGAGTGGGTCCCCACCTTCCCCAACGCCCGCTACCTTTTCAATGAAACCGAATGGGATTACTGGAAAGATCACGAAGACCCCTACGAAAGTCATGCCCTGGAACACGCACTGCAACCCATCTTCGACGCCAAACTGGTACAACTTATCGGCCCCAACCACCGCGTCAACGACGAAATCAGTTTAATTCCCACGCCCGGTCATACCCCCGGTCATGCCAGCGTACTGATTCAATCCAAAGGTGAAGAAGCTGTGATCACCGGCGACATGTTCCACCACCCACTACAAATGGCCAAACCCGGCTGGATCGATATGGCCGACATGGATACCGACGTGGCCGAACAAACCCGCATTAAATTTATGCAACGGTTTGGCGATACATCTTCTACAGTATTGGGAACCCACTTCGCCACACCTACGGCAGGAAAAATTGTGAGTGATGGGGATGGTTATCGTTTTGAGTCTTAAGGCAAAGTGATATAACTCAAGTCACACCAAGGGTGCAAAAATTCATGCTTAACAGAAGGCAACACCAACAATTAGCGCAGCGTCTCTACCAGGCCTATATAAGCCACGCTGCACTTACGCCCCTAAGTGATGAATTCCCCCAGCTTGAAACTGCTGATAGTTACGCGATTCAAGCTTTATTAGTCGCCTACATCGCCGCGGCGCGGGGAAATACCGTCGAAGGTTTTAAGCTGGGTTTTACCAGCGCGGCTATGCGCGAGCAGATGAATGTCGCAGAACCCAATTACGGGTTTTTATTACCCGGCTCGATGGCCGGCGTCCAGGCGGCTTTCAATGACTTTATTCATCCACGAGTTGAGCCAGAAATCGCGGTTATTACCGGAACGGAACTCAACGGCAATGTCAGCCTGGAAGACGTAGCTGCAGCGACACAGTATTTATGTGCGGCGATAGAAATTGTCGATTCGCGCTTTCAGGATTATCGTTTTAAATCCGTCGATAATGTTGCAGACAACAGCTCCGCCGCTGGGTATTCACTGGGTAGCAAGATTCACCTGGATGAAATCAAACACCCGGAGCAGCTCGGATGTCGGCTATTAAAAAACGGTGAGCTAATTGCCGAGGGCGTCGGGAGTGACGCCATGGGAGGCCCGCTACAAGCAGTGCAATGGCTCACACATAAGCTCGCAGAAAGCAGGCAAAGCCTACCTGCCGGCAGCGTAGTGTTGACTGGGGGCTTGAGTCACGCGGAACTAGCCCAGCCGGGCGATCTGTTTCAGGTGGAATTTTCCGAAGCATTGGGTAAGCTTGAGCTTGCGTTTACCTAGTTATCTAACTAACTATCTAGCAATACCATAAATATATTTTCCACAGGAGGTAAGCAATGACTCAGACCTACTCACGTATTGCCACGGTCACCGGTGCAACCTCTGGAATTGGCGAGGCCACGGCAAGAAAATTTATTGCTGCCGGGTTTGGCGTCGTTGGTACCGGGCGCAACGCTAAGAAACTGGCCGAGATGGAAAAACAACTGGGCAGCGCGTTCTGTGGTGTTGCCGGTGACGCTGCCGACGATAGCGTACTCGAACAGTTATTTACTTCCGCTCTCGATCGCTTCGGCAAGGCCATCGACATCGTGGTGGTGAATGCCGGCCGGGGTTTGGGCGGCTCCGTTAAAGATGCCGACTTAACGGAGTTTGAGGAAGTGCTTAAAACCAATGTCAGTGCTGCGCTTGCCCTACTACAAAAAGCCGCGCAAAAAATGCTCGACCCGCAACAAAAAACCTACCCAAAATCAGCGGCCGATATTGTGGTTATCGGCTCGGTGGTGGGACGGCATATCTCGCCATTCAGCGCCGTATACGGAGCATCAAAATTTGCGGTACACGCGCTCGCCGAGGGCTTGCGGCGGGAAGTGGGGCCGAAAGGCATTCGAGTGTCTTTAGTCGAACCGGGCGCGGTATTAAGCGGGTTTCAAGCCGGTGCAGGTTATACGGACGAAATGGTACAGGGCTTTGAAGATAACTTCGGCCCACTGCTGGTGGGCGATGATGTGGCAAATGCCATTCACTTTATGGTGAGCCAGCCGCCACACGTGCATATCAGCGATCTTATGGTACGCCCTACCCGGCAGGATTATCCCTGAGCTTTTAATTCTTGGCTCTAATTCCTGACACTAGTTCCTGACACTAACCTCTGGTTAGGCAAGCAGAAAAAAATGAAACACTAGAACCTGTACCACACCGATCATAAAACCCAATAAAGCGCCGAACCAGGTGATATGCCGGAATTGCTTGCGGGAAAAGCCCATCACCAATTCTTCTAAGGTCGCGACGTCGAGGTTGTCGATTTTTTCCTGGATGCGTTGCTTGATCCCCTCGCTATCATCGCCCATCTCCTCTGCGACATTAGCAATCTCATCAATCACATAATTCCCCGCCATGCTGCGAGCCATACCCAGCATAGCTTCGTTCACGTTGAGCATGCCGCCCAACTGGCCGATCAAGCCATCCACTTTGGTTTTAAGTTGAGTTTTCACCTTGTCGGTCAAAAACAGTTCGGCGACGTCGTTATTGCTAAACACATGGGCCACGAAGGTATCGGCAATCGATTCGGCAATATGGTGGCGCTCGCGAGGAATCAAACCCGGCGTAAACGGTACCCGCCACTTGCCAATATGCCGGGCAGCGTAGGGCCGAAACAACATACGAATCGCCACATCGTTGGTGAGCGCACCAATAAATGCACCGATGATTGGGGGAAGAATATAGGGAAGCCAGGTATCCATAGTTACATCGTCGTCATCAAGCGTAAGGGAGTTTATCCAGCGCCCATTCTATTTGGCCTACAAAAAAAAGCTATGTTTATTCCCTTTATATACTGACTTCACATATAGACTTTAAATGCTGACTTCACATAAAACACATATTTAGCCCACATATGCCCAGCACCGTGCCCCTGAACAATGGCCCTGAGCGATGTCCCCAAACGAACCCCTGAATGACGCGAACAAGTACCAACCGAATTGGGAGTGAGCCTTGTGTGCAAGCCATGCAATCGTTACAGCAGTGAATTACCTAAGGTCAATAAACACCGACTATCTTTATGGGTATGTTTATCGCAAAATGTAGCGGCGCTTACTGAATTTAGGAGTGACACTAACTATTTTTTTGTTCTTTAAATTGATAAACGAGGAGAGTAAGGATGTTTAGCCATGTAATGGTTGGAGCAAACGACGTTCAAGAGTCGAAAGTTTTTTATGATGCGGTTTTAGGTACTCTGGGATACGAACCAGGTGTAATCGACGATAAAGGTCGTTGTTTTTACTTTAACAAAAGTGGCGTCTTCGCGATCAGCGAACCCATTAATGGCGAGCCAGCTTGCCATGGCAATGGCAGCACCATCGGATTCAAGGCAGAGAGTTCAGCGGCAGCTGACGCCTGCCATACAGCGGGGCTCGCTAATGGAGGCATCACATGTGAAGAACCTCCTGGCATGCGTGAAGGCGCAAACGGGAAGCTCTATCTTGCTTATTTACGCGATCCCTCCGGTAATAAGATATGCGCTCTTCATCGAATGAGTTGATTTTGAATAACGTATAAGGATCCATGCCGAGAGATATTGCGTCTCTCGGCATCCTGATATAGTCTATTTTTCCTGGACAGCAAAGACATGGCTATAGCAAGCGCGGTCACGTCCACTCCCGCTCTCTAAACGTCGCGCGAGTGGACCTTAATAATGGGGCTTGATAACGTTGAACTTATCATTGATATTGAGCACCTATCGGAATGACCAACTCGGCCTCCCATGTTGCACTTGATTTTGGTTTTGGTCTTGACTAGCTCGCATACAAGACCTGGCTGGGGCCAACTTACACTTGACACAAAATCTATTTGCTATGTTTCAAATCCAGGCTAATTAATAAACCTTTTATATTTCACCAACAAAGCTAAAGGAAATATTTATGTCTAAAGGTCAAGATTCAAAAAAAGCTACTAAAAAGAAAGCTGAAAAAACCCTGAAAGAAAAGCGTCAAGACAAAAAGGAAAAGAAAGCAAACAAACGATAGTTATAAGCCCTCTACCGAACCGAGAGTTGCTAAGCGTTTAACAGCAACTACAACTCGGCGGCGCGGCCGGTTTGTAATGTGTTTTTGTTGCCGTCTCGATCACGACACTACCTGCACCTGCTGATGCATTTACTGATGTATTGCTACGACTCGACCCGCCATTCACCGCAACACGCTCGCTCTCCATTGCGCCAAGCTCGGAACCCGTATTCGCTATCCGGAAACGATGCTCGCCAATGGTCGAGTTAATTTCTATGGTGTTATCCCCCACTACACCCCAATCGTTGTAGAGCTGGTCATCGCAATAAATTTGCACGGTGGCCGGATCGCGCAACTGACTTACGCGCCAGCTAGTGGCAGCACCACGGCGGGCAGAAGTCGCCGCATAAGTAGAGACGTGCAAGGTACCATCGTTAGTGTCATTGCTCGCCGCGCTAATACCCAGCGTTGGAAAATCGACACCTTCGACCGTGGGTAAATCAAACTGCCCGTTGCGACTGCCTTTGTAGATATTGGTCCACGCGCCCGGCCCGCCGATTTCGCTTAAAATCATCAAGCCATTTAACTGGCCGCGAGGATGGGGCTCGGCAAGGCCAAAACCCCAGGCAAAGCGATCTTCATCATCGCCGAAAAAATTGGGCCCCCATTCTCGCTCAGCAACACTCTTTAAACGATTTTCCGTGGTTAAATCGCCAACCTCTCGGGCCAGCATCATGGTCATGGTTATCCAGCGCGGATCGTCGAATGCCTGCACCAGGGATTTACTGCGATCGTTCCAGCCCAGCGCATTGACTCCGGCTTCGTAGAGCTGCAAACCAAACTCCGGCGCCTGGGGATATAAATAAAATAGCGGGGCCAGCATGGAGTAACCGCTTAATCCGGGTGGCGGCGAGTAGGCAAATTTTTCTAGCGGATCGTAATAGAACGCAAACGAGGTGATGTCGCCCCGCGCATTGCGTTGAGTGAAGTGTTTTTTTGCATACTCTATCCATTGGTCGTACACCCAATGGGAGTTGCCCCCAAATAGTTTGTCGTGCAATTGCAGACTTAAACCCGCAGCACTTAAACAGTAAGGCCAAATTTTGGTGTTTTCGCACTGCGCACCCTGTGGACGTTCCGACCACTGGTCGGCAATAAATTCGGTAATGCTGTGTTGAGTCCACTGAAACATGCGGTCGTTATAACCGGTAACCTCGAAGGGTTTCTCCCACTTATCGTTGCCGGATACGTAGGAATAACTTCCCAACAATAAATTAAAAAAACCGCGAAAAAATAAATTGCCATCGGCACCAATCGGATCCGGTTGTAAGCCCCAGGGTTCGACACCATTGGCCGTCCATCCCGGTGGATCGTAACTGCCACGCATGTGCTCGGGCATAAATACCAGCCATTCCGGTGGATATTTATCCTGGTGGGGAGAGTGACCGATGTAGGTCAACCAATCTATGGCGCCCCAATACGTGGCGTAACGACCGACCAATTCGTCGGCGATGCGTGTATACACTTCTCGCCACGCCGGGGTTTGATCAGCCATCAGTGGCAAGGCATAAGAAGTTTCACTTAAATCGAAACGCGGAAAGCTGCACATCGGAGGTGTGGTGTAACGGTCCCACCAGGGCAGTGGCTCGCCGCTACTGCTCCAGTCATCCTGCGTGGTAGCTTTGTCCCAAATGTGCCGCAGCCAGCCACAGGCCCGTGGGTTAAGACCTTCTGCATTTACATTACCCATGCCTACATTATTCATGCCGATTTCTCCGAGGAGTTTGCCGGAGCATCTAAGGAGCTATCAGTTATGGGGCCATCACCTATAGGGACATCAAGCACGTGCTTAAAATCGATGGGCTTATTGGGCACCGCCACGCCCTGTCCAACCTGCCACATAACTAATTTTTCGCGCTGGGCAACTGCCTCACTCCAGGCGGGGTCTAGCGCCTCTACCGCAGGCTGTCGCGTAATACGATCAGCGACCTTACTGTTGGGATTGTGCGCGATATAACTGTCGGGCAAGTCCCTACGAGGTGTTTTGCGCCACGGTAAGAAGCCGAACACCAATTCGTAAAACCACAGAACCGTGGTGGGGTCGCCCTCCAACTCAATGGTTCTACGTGCTAAACCGTCAACAATCCGCTCCACTGCGTTTCCGGCAAGTAGAACTCCTACGCCTTGCCCGGCAGAGCAGAATATTAATGTGCAATCGGCCTGCGAGGATCGGCCATCGCGAGAAGATACTCGACGATTCTTAAAAGCATAACTACGCCCGCTCCCGTCTTTAGCGCAAACGGTAAAGATGAGGTCTCGGCTGAGCTGCCGACGTAGACGTACACTTAAACGGCTCGCGAGCGCGAGCTGGATACCAACAAACCAGAGTAGACAACGTAAGGCCATACTGCTCTTCCCTATTTAGGTGCACTGTCCCTATCTTGCCATATCTGCCGTGGTATCTGCCACCGGCTATTGAAGTAGACTATGTGACTAAAGCGGGGATACCATTAGCACCGGAATTAAAACCAGCAAAGCCTATCTGGCCTCCAACAACTCAAAAGAAGGCGTGGCCGCTTTTTTCAAAAAGCGCTCGCCAAACAAGAACACAAACCTGAGGAAGTAGTATGAAAGATGTAAGTGGAAAAGTGGCATTTATCACCGGCGGCGCGAGCGGCATGGGCCTGGGCATGGCTCGCTCATTTGCAGCGGCAGGCATGAAAGTCATGATCGGCGATATTGAGTTAGAGCCGGCTCAAAAAGCCGTTGACGAATTGAAAGCCAAAGGCCTGGAGGCTGCCTGCGTACAGGTCGATGTTTCCAGTATGGAATCCATGCAGGCCGCCGCCGACAAAACCATTGAGACCTTCGGCAAAGTCCATGTCATCAGCAATAACGCTGGTGTCGCGGTGGGCGGCTACAGCGAATCCTGTAGCATGCGCAACTGGAAATGGGTGATGGATGTCAATCTGTGGGGCGTAATCTATGGACTACAGGCCTTTGTACCACTGATCGCCTCCCACGGCGAAGGCGGTCATGTCATCAGCACCGCATCCATGGCGGGCATGGTTGGCCTGCGCGGCGCGGGACCATACAACGCCACTAAATTCGCAGTCGTCGGCATGATGGAAACCTTCGCAGCAGACCACCGCAAAGATAATATCGGTGCCTCGGTGCTGTGCCCCGGCATTGTCGCCACCAATATCGGCCACTCCGGCCGCAACCGCCCCGATGAATATGGCGGCTCCGTCGCGCCTAGCGCAAAAGATAACACCGCTGAAATACTCGCGCAGGGTCTTAATCCCGATGTCGTCGGTGACCTGGTGCTGGAAGCGGTGCTGGAAGATCAGTTTTATATCTTCACCGATCCCAGCTTGCAGCATTTAATTGAAACCCGCTGCAAACGGATTATGGCTGGCTATGACTGGGCATCAAACTGCAATGCCCTTGACGGCGTAGAACAAATTGGTGGATTGCCGGGTTAGGTTTTATTGTTGCGTTACTGCAAGAAAATATCAGAGCCATAAGTTATTTATGATATTGAAAGGCTTATGACCCTGGCTTCTTTTTTTGATTTCCGCCTCCCTATGCCTCCCAGACATCATTTCTATATTTTTTAAGCAGTTATTTAGTGCTCATCAACTACTTCATTTTTTATTATCAAAAATTCTAATTTAAGGCCGAAACTAGAGCCTCGCAGCTTGCATAAGCTCTGTTTGCTTTGAAACTCCAATCAGAAATTAATAAAGGAATATCCGTTCACGCTATACTAGTGAGCTAAATATCTGAACTAAATTGATGGAAACGATGCCGCAAGCAAGCAGTGAACTTTCGCCCCGCACGGAAAAATTAATCTACGCCACAGCCTTCTTCTCCCTCTCCAACGAGGTCTTAATGGGGCTAGCACTCCCTCTACTCGCAGCGGAAAGAGGCCTTCCAGCGACGACTCTGGGCATGCTATTTGCGCTAGCTGCGCTTGGCCCGATTCTCCTAGCGCTACCCGCCGGTGCCCTCTGCGATCATTTTGGGGACAAAAAAGTTCTGCTCGTACTGACTTCGGGCATCGCCATCACCCCCATTTTTTATCCTTTTGTGAGCAGCCTGGCCGGACTCTTTGCCTTACAAATAATCGCTGGTATTTGTCGCAGTAACGCCTGGGTAGCGGTGCAATCCTACATGGTGCGGGAGACTCCGCTACAAGCTTTGAGAAAAATCGCCGGGAAATTTACCTTTTTCGTTAATGTAGGATTAATGACAGCCCCCGTGCTCGGCGGGGTCGCCTACACGGCATGGGGAGCCACCGCTGCCTTTGGATTTATGGGTTTTTGGGGCGCATGTTACGCTCTATTTACTTTTTTACTGCCAGATCAAAAAGAACAACAACACGATACTCAGCCCGCCTGGAAAATTTGCATCAAGTCTTACCGAGCTGCGATGCCAATATTTCTGCGCCCCATGCTGGTCATTATGCTACTCCTGACTCTGGCTCGTCTGATGTCTGGTGGTATTGATATTTCTTTTTACGCTGTCTATCTAGACGATATTGGCCTCGCTGCAGCTACCATAGGTATCCTGATGACCTTAATGAATGGCAGCGCCACGCTGGGTAGCCTCGTCGCAGATCCTCTTGCGGAGCGCCTGGGTTTAATCGGAGCGATGGTGTGGACCATAGCCATTTCCGCTATCGCCATCGCGGTACTACCACTATTTTACAGCGTCTGGTTTATTGCTTTTGCCAGTATTATTCACGGCTTTAGCCTTGGTATCAGTATGCCCTTGTTGCTGACCGGGATATCCCAATACAGCAAACCAAACGAGCGCGGCCTGGTGCTAGGTTTGCGCTCCATGTTCAATCGAGGAGGCGTTATGCTCGCGCCACTGTTACTAGGTTTTCTGGTAAGTGGCTGGGGTATGTTATGGGGATTTTTAACAATGGGCGCCATTATTCTGCTGTTACTGGCGGCCATCGGAATCGCCGCGCGGTTTATCAATCAGGAGGCCCCAAACGAGTCGTAATCAAATCGTTTCAAAATCTACCATTCAACTCCGCGCCAACACCCAACGATGCACCTCACTGGGTCCATCATAAATCCGAAACGCCCTTATATCCCGGTAAATCCGCTCGATCACGGTATCGCTAGAAATACCTTTGGCACCCATTACCTGCATAGATCGATCCACCACCCTACCCAAAGCTTCGGAGCAATGCACTTTACACATGCTGGTTTCGACCTGGGCTTTTTCGCCTTGATCCAACATCCAGCAGCCGTGCCAGGTGGCGAGCCGACTGGTATGCAAATCAATTTTGTTATCCGCTAACTGAAAACCCACACCCTGATGCTCGATAATAGCTTTGCCAAAAGCCTGCCGAGTACGGGCGTAGTCGGTAGCGATATCGTGGCAGCGCTGAGCGGCGCCGAGCCAACGCATGCAGTGAGTTAAACGTGCAGGGCCGAGCCGTACCTGGGCGTAGCGAAAGCCCTTACCTACTTCGCCGAGTATCTGGCTGGCGGGAATCCGCACATCGTTGTAATCCACCTCGCAGTGACCGCCGGGGGAATTGCTATCAATAGTGTCGAGCATGCGTACCATCTCGATACCCGGTGTATCGGAGTCGCACATAAACATGGTCGCGCCGATGTCGTTACCCTCGGCGTCTAGGGTTTTTGCCATAATAATTTGGTAACTAGAGCCGGGCATACCAGTAATAAACCATTTGCGACCGCAGATAATATAGTCGTCGCCGTCCGGTCGGGCCGTGGTAAGCATTAAACTGGGGTCGGAACCCGCACCGCCATCGGGTTCGGTCATGGAAAATACCGAACGCATCTCGCCGCGAACCATGGGTGCTAGCCAACGCTGTTTTTGCTCCGGCGTGGCCACTTGATGCAGTAGATTGGTATTGCCTTCGTCAGGCGCTTGAATGTTCAGCGATAAGGGCCCAAGTGTGGAGTAACCGGCGGCTTCAAACACCACCGCCATCTCTCGATGGTTAAGCCCCAGGCCGCCGTATTGTTTCGGGGCGTGGGGTGATAACAAACCGGCCTCCCGCGCTTTCGCGACCAATTCAAGACGCAGCTCGTCGGTGGGGCCATGGTATTCCTGCCGCGCGTCTTTCTCGTAGGGCATGATGACATCGCGGATAAAATTATCGGTGCGCTCTTTTAGCACGAGTAAATCAGCGGGTAATTCAAAATCAATCATGGTTAAACCTCGTTAAAAAATATTCTTTCTGCTTGCCTAGATTAGCTTCATAGCCTCGGAGAAAAACCGGGAAGTGCTTTGAGCAAACTCCTCCCAAATGGGATCAATACGCTGTTTTTTTCGATGTAAGCGCACATTGAGACAGGCAATGGAACCGAGTTGATAGGCCGCTAAAGCCTGGTACCACCGAATATCGGGGAAGGAACGACCCATACCGCGCTGATAGATATCCGCTAGCTCATCGGAGCCGACCGGGGCGCAGGGTTTCATATTGTCGCTCCAAAATGCGGGGTCGGCAGAAAACATCAGCCAGCCGATGTCCTGAAGCACAGCGCCAATCCGCACCAACTCCCAGTCAATAAGGCCGGTTAGTTTTCCGTCTTTATACAGCGCGTTACCCGGTTGGTAGTCGCCGTGAACAATACCGGCAAGACTTTGCTGCGGCATGGTTTTTAGTAATTTAATGCGCGTTTCATCCGCCAGGCGAATCCATTCTGGCTCCAGGGCTTTGGCGTAAATTTTTTCCCAGCGGGTAATTTCCTCCTCGAGTGGTCGGGGCTGTTCCCAGTTGGGCAGCTTGCTCTGCCAATCGACCTGATGAATTCGAGGCAGGACTTCGGCCATATCCCGCCACAGGGGCGCAATTTTTTCATCACTAAGATCGAAAGACTCATCCGGCTCCCAGATAAAAAACTCCCGGCCCTCCAACTTCTCCATTACCACATAGGGCACTTCAAACTCGTCTTCGTGCGGAGAAGCAAAAGGCACCGCCGGTACTGGCAGCCCCTCTTCATGTAATGCATTTAACAAGGGCGCGGTTCGATACACATCGGTATTGCCTTCTCTGCGCACCCCCTTGGGGGCTAGTTTGATGATGTAGCTGAGAGGTTGCTCACCTGAGTTATCCAGGTCACCACCAAACACGTCAAAGCCAAAGGTTAGTCCGGCGTGACCACCTAGCATGGGCTCTATATTCTCAACCCGTGCAGAGCCACCAAAATTACGCTCTACAAAACGAGTGAGGTTAACCCGTAGTGCGTCATCAACTCCGGGGCGTTCTTCGTTTCCCATACCTCTAGCTCTCGATTTTATTAGAATATTTTATGCAGCCACTAGCAGAATACTGCCAGTAGATTATCTTACTGAATTGAGGATACCATTAACACCCAAGTTAAAACTTGAATCAAAACCTGTGTTCAAATCCATTCCAATTGCATTAACTATTTTTTTATCGCTAAAGGGAAATTTGCTATGGCTATACAACATCGACTTGTCGAATATAACGGCGGCGACATTGTGTGCGAAGCGTATCTGGCCTGGGACGACGCAATTTCCGAACCGCGACCGGGAATCGCCATCGCCCATACCTGGGCCGGACGCAGTGAGTTTGAACAGGGTAAAGCCGATGACCTCGCCAGGCTGGGATACGTGGGCTTTGCGGTGGATATGTACGGCAATGGCAAGCGCGGGGCCAGCGTGGAAGAAAACGCCGCCTTAATCCAACCCTTGATGGAGGATCGTGAATTATTACAACTGTGGATTACTGCCGCCGTGGAAACACTAAAGCAACAGCCAGAAGTCAATAAAACTAAAATCGGCGCAATGGGTTTTTGTTTCGGCGGGTTAACGGTACTTGATCTGGCTCGCACCGGTGCTGATGTTCTGGGAGTGATTAGTTTTCACGGTTTATTTAATGCCCCCAATAATCTTTTAGATAAAACACCGGCCAATAAAATTTCTGCAAAAATATTGTGCTTGCACGGCTACGACGACCCAATGGCTTTGCCGGAATCGATGGTGGAGCTGGGCAACGAGCTAACGGCGGCAGGTGCGGACTGGCAGATACACGCCTACGGCGGCACCCTACATGGCTTTACTAACCCGCTGGCGAATATGCCGGACATGGGAGTGCTGTATAACGCGGCGGCAGATCGTCGATCCTGGCAAGCTATGGTGAATTTCTGGGAAGAGGTATTTTAAGGCGCTTCTCGTTTAGAGCTTTTTTTAAAACGCTTTTTTGAAGTACTTTTTAAAGCACTTGTTAAAGCACTTGTTAAACAGCTATTTTAAATCACAGAAGGCCTGTGCTTTGGCAACGTCGAGTGTGCCTTCATAAATAGCACGACCGGTAATCGCACCGAGAATACCGACATCGGCGGCGGCTTTTAAAGCATGAATATCGTCCATGTTGGTAATGCCACCGGACGCAATGACCGGGATCGACGAGGCATTCGCCATTGCCACAGTGGCTTCCACGTTCACCCCTTGCATCATTCCATCGCGATCGATGTCGGTATAAACAATGGCGCTGACACCATCGGCTTCAAAGCGTTTCGCTAAATCCGCAGCTTTAACTTCGGTGATTTCGGCCCAGCCGTCGGTGGCTACTAAACCGGCTTTTGCATCGATGCCGACGATGATATGCCCCGGGAATTCCTGACAAACTTCGCTGACAAACTCCGGCTCTTTTACGGCTTTAGTGCCGATAATGACGTAGCTAACCCCGGCATCTAAATAAGCGCGAATGGTTGCTGCGGAGCGAATACCGCCGCCAATTTGAATAGGCAAATTCGGATAGGCCCTGGCGATGGCGCGCACTACTTCGCCGTTTACTGGCTCACCGGCAAAAGCGCCGTTTAAATCGACCAAATGCAAACGTCGCGCACCTGCATCTACCCAGCGCCCGGCGATATCGACCGGGTCTCCGGAAAATACGGTGCTGTCGTCCATGCGGCCCTGGCGTAAACGTACGCATTGGCCGTCTTTTAAATCAATGGCAGGAATAATTAACATTAATTCAGTTTCCACCTTTCCAATTAACAAAGTTTTTTAACAGTTGCAGACCCGCTGTGTGGCTTTTTTCCGGGTGAAATTGCACGGCGAATAGATTGTCGCGATGTAGGGCAGCCGCAAAGGTACGACCGTACTCGCAGGTGCCGACCACAATGTCGTCAGCCGCGCTAACGCAATAACTGTGGACGAAATAAAATCGCGTGTCCTGAGGAATATCCTGCCACATAGGGTGATCGACCGTTTGATGAACTTTGTTCCAGCCCATGTGTGGGACTTTTAAACGCGTGCCGTCCCTCTCTACCAGATCATCGCCAAAGTACTCGACCTGCCCCGACAATATATCGAGGCAATCGACCCCGTCGTTTTCATCGCTGGACGCCATCAACGCCTGCATACCGACGCAAATCGCCAGCACGGGTTTTTCTTTGATGGCTTTGGCAACGGCTACGTCAAATCCGGCACGGCGAATTTCGCCCATGCAGTCGCGTATCGCACCGACGCCGGGAAACACGACGCGATCGGCCCGCCCCAACTCTTTGGGGTCGTCAGTAATAATGACCCGGGCATCGGGCGCCACGTGCTCCAGCGCCTTGGCGGCGGAGTGCAGATTGCCCATACCGTAGTCGATGACCGCAATGCGATCTCTAAAATCCGTCATAATTTTGCTCTGGGAATGAACCACTAACCGCCCATAGAAAAAGCTCTACGGGCACAAACCGGCTAGAGGCTGCCCTTGGTAGATGGCGAAACATCACCGAGACGCTCGTCTCGGGTGACCGCGGCGCGCAAGGCCCGACCAAAGGCCTTAAAAATAGTCTCGACCTGGTGGTGAGCATTTTCGCCACGCAAATTATCGATGTGCAAAGTCGCGGGCGCGTGATTAGTGAAGCCCTGAAAGAATTCGAACACCAAATCCAGATCGAAGCTGCCCACCCGCGCACGGGTAAACGTGACGTCTTTGATTAAACCGGGACGGCCAGAAAAATCGATCACCACGCGGGAAAGCGCCTCGTCCAGGGGCACATAGGCGTGGCCGTAACGCATGATGCCTTTTTTGTCGCCCAGCGCCTCTGCGACCGCCTGGCCCAGAGTGATGCCGATGTCTTCCACGGTGTGATGGTCATCGATGTGAATGTCGCCGGTGGCTTTGACGCTTAGGTCCACCATGCCGTGGCGCGCGATCTGGTCGAGCATGTGCTCAAGAAAAGGCACGCCGGTATCGAACTCCGCACGGCCGCTGCCGTCCAAGTCGACCGTTACCGTAATTTGAGTTTCTAGGGTGTCGCGACTCACCGTCGCTTTACGCTGTGTGTTTGCCATACTCTGCTTAGTCATGCTCTGCTCAGGGGGCCACGTTAGCGACCATGGGAAAGTAGGCTATTATACGTGCGCGGTAATCACCTCGCCAGCAGCAACATCAGCCCAGCAAATCAATCGGTAAGAAATCGAGCAAATCCGGGGAATCAGATGAAAAAACTACTCAAGGTATTAGTCGGCGGCGTGTTAATTGTCGTCCTGCTACTCGCCGCAGTCGTCGCTTACGTGATGTTTGCCATTGACCCCAACGAATACAAGACCGAGATTCAAGAGGCCGCTGCCGAACAAGGTATAAACCTCAACATCACCGGAGACCTGGGCTGGCAGGTTGTTCCAAACCTGGCCATTCGCATCGGCGCCACCGATGTGAGCAGCTCGACACAGGCCATACCGGACACCCACTTCGACAACGCCAGCCTCAGCCTTGCCTGGTTGCCCCTGCTCAAAAAACAGGTACACGTCAAAGCCATTACCATCGATGGCGCGGATATTGTCATTACCGACTCTGCAGAAGCCGCAACGACTGCAACCGCACCCGTCGCCGCTGCCAGTGCAGAAACTACGGCTGATAGCGCCTTCGGCATCGCCGTTGATTCCGTCAAAATCACCGATAGCCGTGTCACTTTACCCGGCGAAAAGGGCAGTGCCGACACGGTGCTAAGCAATTTGACCTTCACCGGCAAAAAAATCAATCTAGAGGGCAACAGTTTCCCCATCAACTTATCCTTCGACTACAGCGACGGCAGCTTCCCCAAACCACTCGATATTAATTTAAACGCCAATGTCATCTTCAATCAGCAAACCGAAGAGGTGAAAGTAGACGGCCTGGTGATAAAGTTTGGTGACACCACTATCACTGGTGAGACCGTCGTTAAACTCTCGGCACCCAAAACCCTCATTGCCAACCTCAAAGGCGATAGCATCGACCTCAACCGCTATGTCGCGGGCAGCGAAGGTGAAGGTTCGAGTAGCACATCTTCCGGTAGCAGCCAAGCTAGTAGTAAACAAGCCGAAGCGATTTTCGCGCCATTAGCAGCCCCCATTGCGTTTCTGGAAGGCGGTAAAGGCGCTATCGAGCTGAACTGGGGCAAACTGGCTATGGACGGTTTAACCATGGAGAGCATCCACGTCGGTATGGCAATCGCTGGCTCCACTGTTAATATCAACGACTTTTCTGCCAACACTCTCGGCGGCACCATCAACGCCACTGCCCGGCTCGGCAATGTCACCGGCAGAACCCCCAATGTCAGCTACACCGCTAACCTCGCCAACATTTCCCTCGCCGAAGCGGGTAAAGCCTTCGCCGACGATGCGGATACCGGCGGTACATTGAACGCGACCGTCAAGGGCACCTCAAAAGGTGCAACCGGCGATGCGCTGTTCGACAACCTCAGCAGCAGCGGTACGCTACAGGTCGTCGACTCAGAATTAAAAACCATCAATATTGAACAGAGCTACTGCAAACTGGCGGCGATGGTCGAAAAAGTCCCCCTCAAGGCCGACTGGCCTGTGGGTACCAAGCTCAACAATCTCGATGGCAAATTCCGCATGCAGGGCCGCACCTTGATTCTCGACGGCGTGAGCAGCGGTGTCGGCAATCTTGCTTTAACCAGCACCGGCAAGGTCGATCTTAGAGCGGGAGCCTTTGACATCGTCGTGGTCAGTCGTCTCAACGGCACCCAAACCAGCGAAACCGGCTGCGTAGTGGAAAGCACCAAGCTGCATAACCGGGATATTCCCCTGCGCTGTAAAGCTACCTTTGAGAGTGTCGGTGCGAAAAGCTGTCTTCCCGACGGCGACATTGTGAGACAGTTAGCCAAAGATGAAATCATGAAAAAAATCAGCGAAAAAGCCGGGCTCAGTGAAGAAGCCGGTCAAGCCGTCGACAATTTGTTGAAAGGTATTTTTGGTCGTAAGAAAGCCGAGTAACCAAAAGACCTTAATGCGCCCAGGAATACACGCAGGCTTCTCTACACGGCTATTGAATTGGTACGACCAGCACGGTCGCCACGACCTGCCCTGGCAGCACGACATCGTGCCCTACCGGGTTTGGTTGTCGGAAATCATGCTGCAACAAACCCAGGTCAAAACCGTCATCCCCTACTTCCAGCGCTTTACGGCGGCCTTCCCCACCGTTACCGAGCTTGCCAACGCGCCTCTCGATGAGGTGCTACATCTGTGGACGGGGCTCGGCTATTACGCCCGTGCTCGCAACCTGCACAAAACCGCGCAACTCGTCGTAAACGATTATTCAGGCCAATTTCCCGATACCGTGGAAGCCCTGGTAGCTTTGCCTGGTATAGGTCGCTCCACCGCTGGGGCGATTTGCGCTATTGCTTTTCAGAGCCGGGCGGCAATTTTAGACGGCAACGTTAAGCGGGTACTCGCGCGCTTTCACGCCGTTTCTGGTTGGCCGGGGAAAAATGCTGTGGCCGAAGAACTCTGGGATATTGCCGAACAATACACCCCCCATGCTCGCGTCGCTGACTACACCCAGGCGATTATGGATTTGGGTGCCACGCTGTGCACCCGTACCAAACCAAAGTGTCAGCTCTGCCCTTTCAGTGCTGACTGCCAGGGCTTCGCCGCCGGTGATCCAACGCAGTACCCTGGCAAGAAACCCGCCAAAGCCAGACCAGTTAAAAGCACATTATTTTTAATGCTGGAAAACAGCAAAGGAGAAATCCTGCTGCAACAGCGCCCCGGCACCGGAATTTGGGGTGGGCTGTGGAGCTTTCCCGAGTGTCCGGCAGAAGCCGAGATCGAATCCCACTGCGCTGCACTCGGCTATCCAGTAAAAGCTTGGCGCGCCCAGCCAATGGAAAAACATATCTTTAGTCACTATCAGCTTAACTACACACCCGTGACCATTCAGATTGACAAGCACTCAAACGTCGCCGATGCCAATACCCGCTGGGTACGCCCCGAGCAACCGGGGCAATTGGGCCTGCCCCAGCCGGTTAAAGCGCTGTTAGATAGTTATTCTGGATAGCTAGCCTGAGTAAGGATCACCACCGAACCAGACCCGCAGCACTTTCGTGAACCCGCTCCATTTACGTAAATAAGGAAGCAACGCTTGCCTATAGCGACCGCAGTTCTTATCCTTAGCGCCCTGAATATTCATTGCACCTCTGCTTAAGCTCTACTGAGCTCGGCAACATCTCCACCGCCTATTTATATAAAGTGCTATAAATAGAGAGGCACTATGAATAGCGAGACACCACGGATAGAGAAACACTATGAGTCGAACCATTTTTTGCCGCAAACACCAAGCTGACCTGGAAGGCCTCGACGCGCCGCCCTTCCCCGGCCCTAAAGGCCAGGACATCTTCGATAATATTTCAAAACAAGCCTGGGATGAATGGCTGGCGCAGCAGACTATGCTGATCAACGAGAAACGACTCAATATGATGGACCTGACCGCCCGTACCTATCTTAACGAGCAGCGCGACAAGTTTTTATCCGGTCAAGAATACGACGCAGCCGAGGGCTACGTACCACCAGCAGAATAAACCTGCTCTCACAGGGTCAATCAGGTTGACGACCCACTCGCGAAACGGTTTAATACGCGCCTTCCAAAGCCCGGGTAGCTCAGTCGGTAGAGCAGAGGATTGAAAATCCTCGTGTCGGTGGTTCGATTCCGCCCCCGGGCACCATGTCTTGTTGGCCTATCTGGCCTTTTCAGTTCTATCTAGTTTTTGTTCCCCGGTCTATCCCCGGTCTATAGCTGTTTCGACACCTATCCAAGTTTTATTGGCACCGTGCTGCCAGATGGACGTCGCCCTTATTTTCCAGCCCTGTCATTCCCTTGCTCGCCAAGTGGTCGCCTAATTTTAGTAGGCCGTTTGGTGTCATGTTATTGACTTAGTTTAGTGTGCTGGGTCGTGTGACGAGCAGCCCCCTGCTTAGGCGTGGCTAGCTCTATAGTCTGGCTATAGCGGCGAGTATGTGGGATGAGCTTGGCTGGTCTTAGAGGCGGTTAGCAACTGAGAGCTCACACTAAGGCTTAAAAAAAAACGAACCAACACCAACGCTCTATAACAAGTTCGACTACTACTGACCTTTAGTCTTCAAACAACAAAGAATTACCAACTTGTGATAACCCTGGCCTTACGAAGTACTCGAATAGCCCACCGTCTCTCCTCGCCTAATAGCGGACGACGAGTCCAGGGTATCTAGATCGCATCAACGCCAAAAGAAGCCACGCATTTATGCGTCAACTTGCTTGCCTTGTTAAGCGCGGGCCTTGCTCACTGGTGAGATAGGAGCCGGGACGCCGAGCTTTGTAAAAAAGAATGATACTGTTAATGCCCTAATTCCCCTCGCAGCAATTTCCAGCATGGCATAGTCATCATCGCTGTTTTCTCTACCAAGAGTTGGGTGAGCAATCTCCTTATGGCCTATATGTATTATCCTGGCTAATGCTCCTTCAGCTTCTTCTTCAGGACCAGGGTAATGGGCCTTTACGTCATCGATGGTGATTTTTACCAGATGTTCATCTTCGGCTTTGAAATCCTCGATAAACAGGTCGTCGTCGCGCCGCCAACCATTTCTTTCTTTTAGCTTCGTAGAATCATGGGGGTCTACTTTAAGGCCAAGAAATTCAAGTAGCGCCCGCGCATTTATAATGCCTGCTTCGATAGCTGAAGTAGAATAAGCGTTAGTGTTGCCCCGCATCTTTAGCTTACCCTCCACATATATTTCCAAAGGCTTAGCCCCATCATCAAAAGTCATTTCCGTCAGTGCATGATGCAATATATCTACCATGTCTAGGCGGTGAGGAATAATGCTCGTGATGTAATCGTCTTTGGTAGCCATATTTGCCGCTTAATGCTTAGGGTGTGGGGCCAGCGGAGCGAAGCGGAACGCAGTCCCGCACGACCCACTTGATACTAGGGGTTTACAGCCGATTCTAGTTTGGGCGCAATACATTTAGTAACTTTGCTCTTGCAGTTTTACTCGTTCCGCTGACGCTAGAATTAATTTCATTGTTTTTCTATAGGCGATAATAGCTACAATAATTGGAGCGATGAACAAAGCAGGCAAAAGAATTCCGCCTGTAAATGCCGTTAACAATAGCCCAACCCCTAGCCCCCAAAAAAGTACTGTATATACCATTCGGATTATATAAGTACTTTTTTCATAAGTGCTAAAGCTCATCCATTCTTTACATCCATTTGAGATGCTGCCATTACAGTGAATGCACGAGAAGGATAATGGGGCTCCAATTTTTTCATCTACTGTGCCAGCGCCACCTTCAACGGACAGGTCAAGGTTTTTACCACAATGCGGACAACTAGATACGGTTACTCTCATGACAATTCTCTTTCGTTGAGCCTATAACGTTTGAGTTAACCGGCCGTTTTATACAGAGCAGAGCAAAGCGGCGCGGCGTATAAAACGGCCGGGTTGAATGACTTGTTAGGTTTTTTTTTGCCCCTTTTGTATTGCAAATCCTTTGAGTTGATCAATTTCGAATCGACCATCAGGGTCTACACCAAGCCATTCAAAGATTAGCTTGGCACATCCTTGTTTTATCTTCACGAATATTTGATGCATTAACTCGTAACTTATTTCTATTTGTTCATCTACGGCGAAACAATCCTTCAGGACTACTAGCTTTTTGTGCCACTTGTGCGTAAAAACTCCTTTGGTATGAAGTATCGAGTGACGAATACAGCGAAGATCCCCCATTATGTCACTCGTAATATTTTTTCCTTCTCCTGCTGCTTTTGCAAGTCGTGGCCGAATATCGGCTTCCCAATATGTGTAGATAAATACAATTACAGAATAGGAAAGCTGCCTTTGATTTATTCCTGTAGGAGAGTTTTCTTCGATGAAATTATCCGCCGTAACTATTCTTGAGTGAACAACATCTGGGCTTTTTGGATCTTCGAAACTCTGATGGATAACAACCTGATCTCCTCTTGCATCCCTTTTTCGAGACTGTGCTCTCAATATACGTGCAACTTGTCTTTCCATCTGTATCTTAGCACCAGAGAATCCGGCTAAAGAATTCATATATACGCCGACTTGAAGATTCACAAAATCTATAAACTCCTTAACTATGTCGTCATATTCCATGGTTCTAAGTGCCTAACGTTGAAGCTGTGCGGCGCAAACGAAGCGCAGCGTAGTTTGCGTCCGAACGAGCGCTTTGTTAGGCACTTTTAGCCTCCGAAGGCTGTATAAACCCTTTCTCTTCACCAAACTTACTAATTTTCATAATCAAGTCATTTCCAAACAAGAATAGACACCACAATATTTCCGACATTTCTTCGACAGTAAATGATAGCTGCTCATTTAAAGAAAAAGCTTTTTCGTTTTCGTCAAAACGCACACACACAGTACTTTCTTTTTCTACCAACATTCCTGGAACTAACTCTTTCTCTCCGTCTTCATTCTGAAGAAATGTATGTAGTCTTGACCATTTAACTTTTAATGTGTTCTCTTCATTTATATCCCTGTCACTTACAATCCCGTTTCTATGAACATAACAATTTCGTGCGACATTGATACTTAATATCTGCTCTTTATATGAGTCTGTTACTTCAATGCCATGTTCTTTTGAAATGTGCTCCAACTTATCTGGGAGACCCAAACGATGGAATTTATTTCCTACATCCTGAAATATTTGATTCCATTCATCCCCTTTTATTGGCGCCCCAGAGTTTTGCTTTTCTATTAGATCCCAAATGGCTAAAACTCTATGTGCCGACTCTAAAAAGCTACTAACACTTTCAATTGCATCTCTAAAGCCATTTGACAGAATCCATTCTGTATATTGAATATGAAAATTTTCCTTATTTAGATCTAAGTTACTAAAAGATGATTTGATATTTGTAGGTAGTGCAATCTCATTTGGGTCGACATCCGAGTTTGCTTCAAGCCCAGTGGCAACTAGACAAATAATCCTCTGGAGTGAACTTTGTAGTTCTCCATGCAGACCGTTAAGGTTGATATTTACATTAATTGATTGAGTTGCCATTAATTAATATGCCTAACGCCGCTGTAATGGGCATTTTTTGTGTAGTGGAGTTTTGGTGTACAGTGGCGAAGCCACACCAAAACGGAGCGAAGCAAAAAATGTCCGATTGACAGCTTTGTTAGGCTTTTTCATATACATACTATTACAACAATAATTGCTAATGCAGCGAGTAAAATATGTGCCAAATTTGTATATAGTTGTAAGCAGAACATTTTCACAAAACGCTTATCTGAAGACAAATAATCTTTTATACCAGCCTCACCTGATTTTTTCATTAGTGTTGATAACGGCCACCAATATGGTTCTGACAAATCATCTATGAGTTGCTTAGGCTCTATATCCATAGAATCCATAACTCCCTTACCAGCCTCAGAATTTAGTTGGTTTTCCATATCATTTAATAGACGAATGCCAGACTGTAAAGCCATACCTAACATTTTGCTAACGATGCCGAAGAGCAAAGATATTACAAAAAGAATGATTGAGTATTTTAGAGAAGCTAATGACGCAATATTATTTATGGATTCTAAATTACTAATAGTTAATGCTATTAAAGCAGCGCATCCAGTTATTGTCCATGTGGTAAACCTCTCCATGCTTTCGCCAACCGCAATAGACTGACGCCAAACAAATTTTTTAAAGACATGTTCCGATGTTATTGGCTTACCCTCATCGCTCATAGATTTTTCCTTGTGTGTGCCTAACAGTTTAATAAACCGACCGCTTCCGACTATCACTTTTCTTACTATCACAGAGCCGAGCCAGCTGGTAAGCATTCATTATCATATATCTTTCAGCAGGTTAACTAATATCCCCTCATATTGCTAACCAAGATAGTCGGAACGAACACTAACGGGTTTTTGTTTATGCTCTCCTGATCACATTTATTAACTGTATAAATTACAGGGCGTTAGCGAGTCAAAAAAGTGATAGTGAGAACGAGTCTGTTGATTTAGGACGGCATTTCGTTGGAAATGATCACAAAAAGCATTGATGAAAAGATTTTTGGACCACATAAATGGCCGCTTTTAGGCGTTTTTAGCCGATCATGTGATCTGCTGACTTCCTCGGTCAAACACTACAAACTCTTAAGCAAAAAAAAGATCACCCGCAGGCAATCCTCCTTTCATCTTCAAGCCTCCTTCACTACCTCCCTCAATCCAGCTACCAGCCCATTATCCGCATGTGCCAACAAGTAAACGCCTGCACCATCATCACTGAGAATGGATAGGGTTAATTCGTAGGGAGTTCCCATCGGGAAGCTGTGTTCGGGGTAGCTCAAACTATGGATTATGCGCCGTTGTAACGGTTTGCTGAGTGTTACGAGTGTGGCGGCAGTGTCGTCTGCTTCTATGTGGATTAACTGGGTAGCTGTGTCCCGCCAGAACAGTTTTGCTTGGGTTGCATTGGCAAAGGGTTCTAGCAGGTAGGTCTCCAGTAGGGTTGCCGTTGTCTCATTAATACTCAGGGTGCCTACGGGCCAAGTGTTTCTAATTTGCATAAGGTCTTTCCTTTGTCTGTAAGTGTGTAGGTGTGTAGGTGTGTTTTTTGCTGACCCACAAAAAAGCCCCCATGCGGTTAGGCACGAGGGCTAGTGGGCTTAATCTTTGTTGGGTATGCGGGGGGGGGGAAGGACTACTGAGAGCTTACAGATAGTCCATAGTTATCATATATATTCAGAGTTTGGCTTCTCTCAGCCAACGGCTACAGATCTCCCCTTTTTTTCGTCCAGATAAGCTATACCCCTGAATATAGCCAAGCTGCAAACATATATAAAAACCTCGTAGTACGTTCTACAGCCCTGGGTTTGGCTATTCATTTATTGCCATGCAGCAGGGACTTTCATCAGCGCCATCCTCAACGTTATTGCGTTAGGGATGGCGCTGTTTGCGTTTAATTCCCATCAACCAAGGAGATAACCATGCCAGTGTTTGTCTGGTGGGCGGCGGTCGTCGTGGTCGCGGGCTTCAGTGCTCAGGTGTTACTGGATGACAAAACAGTCGTTGAGCAAGTCACTCAACCCTTCGAAAGCATCATTGCCCTGTTTGAGTGGCCCTTGCTACTCGTCGGTATCGGCTTGATGTTGTTTTTTCTACTAAAAGGCGTCGCTCTGGTCATCCGTGCAAGGAAGCGGTCAGCCTGAGCCATCGCTTTGTTTTTAGATTGGCACTAAAGCCTAGCGCCGCTACCCGCACCACCCAGTTTCATCCGCCCAGTTCGGGCATTTCGTTCAACCCTTTTATTCAACCTAAGAGCCTCACTTGAGGAAGGAATATCTATGTCTACAGTAAACGTAACAGAGCCAACGGTAAAAACTACCAAAGCAAAGAGCAGTAAACCCAGCCCCCAGGAAGAACCCGATCTGGTGATACTCCATCGAGCCACTTGTCCCAAGCTCAGTGAACGGGCTAAGGGTTTACTGGATTATCAGGTGGGCTATTCCCCTGCAGCCACTGAGCTGTATATCCGTGTGGTAACTAATCACTCGGGGGGTTATTTCAGTAAAGAGTGGGTGCCTGTAACGGCCATTCAAGCGTGTTTAGCGACGGTTATTCAGGAGGACGGTAGTTTTACAGCACCGACCTTAGTCCCGGCCTTTGTCAGTAAATCCCAGAACAACGCAGGGTTTCTGGCTGCGGTACTACGGGAGGAAGGTCTGATAGCCAAAGCGGCGGACAAGCAGCATGTGTTGCAGCTCGGAGTAGTAAGTTTCACCAGTTGGTCTGAGCAGTGGTTACAGCAAGGTGCCGCTACAAGCAAAACCCAACAGCAAGTCTCTACGGCTCTAAAACAAGATACAGCGGCCTTAGAAGTCGAGCCTGATGTTTCTTCTGACTCTGATGCTAAGGCTGTTACTGAGCCTAAGTCCCCACCTACCAAAACCAAAAAAACCTCATCCCCCCGCAAGGCTAAGTAGCCACCATTATGGAGAGTTATTATGCAAAAGCTTGTCTGTTCGTCTTGTCCTTTCCCCGTCTCACCCGCACTGGTACAGCTCTTGAACGTGGAGCTGGCCCACCATACCAGCGACAATATTATCCTGAACTACCGTGACCCCAGTTACTCGGCAACAACAGGCGGTTTTCATCCTGTGGAGATACACATCGCAGGGGGTGTTATCCAATACATCACGGACTTTGCTTATTACGGCTGGGGGGCTATGGCTGAGCTGGCTAAGGAGTTGGATTTTAATTTCATCCAGAGTGACTTTGAGCAAACGGGGGTCGTACATCCTGCGAATGCCGGGGCCGAGTTGTTTACGCTCTGGCAAGCCAGCTTTCTGGCCTATGTGGAGATGGAGGTCTTCACCCTCAGTGTGGTGTTATTGGATTAAACCGTGAGGTTTTGATTAGGTCGGGAGGTTTGATTTAACAATAGGTAGACCCCCGGCCGCAGCTGCCACCGCATCAAGACCACAGAGACCGGATATGCACCGGAGAGCTGGGGCTACGTATATGCCTAAGCCCTGAAGTTTACATAAAGCCTTGCCCTAACTACCCCATGGACTCGCTGAAGGGGTGCAGGGTCGTTAGGGGCCAAGGATTGCAAAGACTTGAAACGGTTCACGAGAAGTTTCAATTTTAGCTAACAACTATATGTAGGGCCGTTTATTCCCCGCGCTGCAATGCCGGGGAGTTTTATCCCTTTACCGCTATTCATCCTAAGCCATTCACCTTACCTATCACCGGAGGCGTTATGACGCACCCTAGTCGTTTTTCATTCACCCAAAAAACTATCGACCAACTTTCTGCTAATCCTCTCTCAGCCAAAGCAACCGAAGCTGAATATACAGATACTCAGGTACCCGGCCTTAAGCTTCTGGTGGGCAAAACGGGCACCAAGAAGTTTCTCTTGCGCTATACCTTTCATGGTCATAAGAAAGCCCTAGCGCTAGGGGCGTATGGTGTTCTAAGTGTGTCTGAAGCCAGACGTCGGGCGAATCAGCATAAAGCCGATATTGTCCAGGGGCTGGATCCTAAGGCGGCCCGTGAACAGGTCAAAAAGGAATTAAACTTTGCTGATTTTATTGAGGGCCATTACTTACCCCATGCTAAGGCCACTAAACGCAGTGCCCATACGGACGCTTCAAAACTGGATAATCATCTGTTGGCGGTATTTGGTCAGAAGAAGTTAAGCCAGATCACCTTAGTGTCGGTACAAAGCTATCTCAATCAACTGAGCAGCACCAAAGCCCCAGCGACTTGTAACCGACATTTATCCTTGCTGCACCGGATCTTTGCCTTAGCGGTACTGTGGGATTTTGTCCCGAAGAATCCTGTGACGGGGATCAGTAAATACAAAGAGAACAATCAACGGCAACGGTTTCTGGCCCCTGCGGAGATTCGGCGTTTGTTTGAGGCAGCGGATAATGATCCTAACTACTATGCGGCTAACTACATCAAGTTCCTACTACTCACCGGGGCACGACGGTCAGAAGGTTTATCGGCGCAGTGGCAACATATCGACCTAAAAGCACAACATCCATCCTGGTATCTACCCCAGACCAAAGCAGGCAAGTCCCGGTATGTCCTTTTAAACCCTATGGCTGTGGCACTACTGCACCAACTCGACAGGATGCCGGGCAATGCCTTCCTGTTTCCTGGACAAAAAGTGGGTAAACCCTTGAGCAACCCGATCAAAGCCTTTAAGCGCATCGCTAAGGCAGCAGGAATAGAGGTGGCGTTTCGCTTACATGATCTACGGCACACTACAGCTAGCCTGATCGTGAATGGGGGTGGTAGTCTTTATGACGTCCAGGCCACTCTCGGCCATTCCAGTTCAAGAATGTCTCAGCGCTATGCTCACCTCTCACAGGATCGACGCTCACAGACGGCTACTAGAGTGTCAGAGGGGGTGGCTTTGGCTTTAGAACAGGGGGCCTAAGAAAAAGGCAATGTGAAACAACACTTGTAAGGGTGTTGTTTTTTTTGCTTACGTAAACCACCAATCAACAGTTATAAATCACAGCAGTCTTTTAAAGTGGCGTCGAGTCGTCGGGTGCGTCGGGTGGTTCCGTGCTTTTTACCTCAGGTGCAGCTCACCATCAATCCATGAATCCATGAATCGATGGGGCATGTGATGTATTGCAGCCTTTATTTCCCATTGACTCTTTCGAGATTTTTGTTGATTGCCCTCCACACAGCCTTCGTGTAACTCCATTCATCGGGTGTTCTGCCTTGATTGCTTTTGTTTATCTTTGCTCTAAGCGTTTTATGGACTGCATCTAAGATTAATGTAATTCTGGCTTTCTTATCCTTAATATCTACTTTGAATTCTTCCGTTTTTGCAATGAAGGCCTCAACATCGGCTAAGTGTGGTGGCCAAGAAGCGTCAATCTCGTAGAATTCATTTTGAAAATAATTATTGTAGTTATTGAGTGCAACTTTGGCTTCACCCTGGGTCGGTGCGTCGTATATGTTATTAATACAGCTCATCAATTTAGCACGCTTGGTAGAATGCACTCTCATAAATTTAATAGATTCATTTTGTTTGCGGATCAAACTCAGTTTCAAGGCGTCAGGAAAAAACGAATCAACAAAAAAGGGGTGCTCATTAACCCCACTAGCGACCACAGCACCCACATTCTTTAGACCTCTCACTTTAAACCCAGAAAAGATAACATGCCAAAACTTATCCAGTCCAACCCAATGTTTTGGATCATATGCCTGCTGCGCTCCTCCCGTATCGATTTCCGAATCTGAACATTCAAACTTTGGATCCAGTACCTTTTCATTCATTTCCATAGAGGCTGTATTGTATTCCAACGCAATCAACTCTATTTTATTTTCATGGTTAAATGCAAGAACGAAATAGATGTAGAATTCCGGGACTTGCTTCCCTCCTAAATCTGGCACAATTATTCTATCCAGGTAGATTAGTGAGTAACGTTCAGGCAGTGGCTTTCGTGCGAGCCCGAATATCTTACGAACCAAACGGTCAGGCTTATGACCCACATCATACCGATAGATAAGCTTAATATTTTTGAGGGTGTTCAATCTGACCATGAACCTTCCCCAGTCAGTGCTGACCTTCTTCCAGCCAATCGTGACCTCCTTTTTCTTTTTCTTTTTCTTTTTCTTTTCTGTTTCAACGGGGTCGTGCTTGATTTCGAGGGGGTGTTGCTTGGTATAGGTTGAGGTAACAAAGTCCGACCAATACCGAGGCAAGTAAATCAACGGCCCCCCACTATCTGGCTGAGCAGACGGTGATGCTGGTATTTTTAAGGTATAAAAAAAGCAATTGCTGTGGCTCATAATGATGGACATCATGTAACAAAAATTATGCAAATCGCTCTCTTCATCATTGCCTTCATGCATTTTTTTCCGAATAAATAAAGACTTGGGTAAATCAACTTTTACTCTCAAGTATTTATTTTTTTCTCGGATTTTAATACTGGAATTCTCATACTCGCTGCCTACCGTAGATAAAAAAGGTTTGGGGGTTTTTTTTCCTTTCAAGGTGAGTTCTCCTTCAATTTCCACATACTTACTTAGTGCTGAATTTTCAATAAGGTTTTCCATTTCAGGTGCGTAATTGCCATTATTGAGCAACTGCAATCCAGCTATCGTTGCAAGAGCCTCTTGCGCAGAAAACTGGTCACTCAAGGTGTTATCCAGAAAATGACAAGAGTATTTTCTTTCGTCTATCCCAGGATTATCGGACAAGGGTGCGGCCACAATGATTGTTTTATACTCACTGTTCTGCCGGTACATCCGATTTTGAAGCATATAGTAAAGACGGGAGATCCCCGTGGCAAAATCATTGGGCAGCTTCTTGCCTTTCTCTAACCTACACTCCCATTCAACGCTACGTGTTTCAAGGCGACCCAACGCAATATCTTCGGACGTTGCGTTTCGGTTCCTATCAGCTACCACCTTGTTGATATCCGCAACATCGACAAATTGGCTGAGGATTCTATTTTTAATCTGGGGGTCATGATTGTTTAATTCACCGAAAAACCCACAATCCCATCGTTTAATTTCCGGTTTATGATTGTCGCTTAGACCAACGAATATTTTTTTCAGGATAACTTCATCAACGCCCATTAGTCCAAAGATCAAGCGTGACAAACCCAAATAATCTTTCTTGCCTTTTGTCAGTTCAAATTTAGATTTAGCTTCAGCTCTAGATTTAGATTTAGCTTCAGCTCTAGATTTAGCTTTATCTTTAGCTTTATCTGTATCAGTAGCTGTAGCTGTAGCTGCATCTGTATCTGTATCTGTATCTGTAGATTTATCTTTAACAGGAGGCCAATAGGCCCCCTGAATACCTGTTACATGGGGGTAAGGGGGGTAAGTGGGGGGTTTATCAGTCATTTCTTGCTCCGTTTCTTACATTTTACCAAGGGGGACGCCTGCACATTTTGACATACCCCTTAGCCTCCAGTGCCCCACTAAGACGATCATGCCACCCCATCTGCTGAAACCTCTATGGCGTAGCAGATGGAACGCAATATCAACTTAACTTAAATAGGCTTTAAAAATATGAAGAAAATCAACCAAGAAATATCCAAAACAAGCAGTAATACCGCTACTGATGCCATTGCACCAAAAGTCGATTACGCCATTTTACCTGAACTCCTAATGTCCGGCTCAAATCCCATTCGCGGAGTTTTAGAAGTTCGCCGACCTAAAAAGGGGGAAATTGTCACCATCGTTGGAGAGGCTACACCGGTAATTCCGTGCTTGATCGACAAGGTTGAAAAACCCGGGAGTAAATACAAGAAGGAGGTCTTTTACCGTATCGCACCCGCTATGCAAGAAAGGCTGACAGGCGCTTTTAGGCCTATGCAGTTCCATCTAGCAGTCAATCAGCCAGGTACGTTTTTTTTGTGGCCCCAAAAATTGGCCCTGCTGAATGGCACCACTGACTCCTGGACTGAATCAACGCCTGCTGTGGTAGATGCTGCAAAACAGGGGTGGGTTCAGGTCGTGAGTGATTTAGAGCTTGGGTGTTATCGCGCAGAACCTAGCGACTGCACCCAAACGGTGCCCACTAAATACCCCAACATAGGCGAGGAAGTTGACGAGGCCCTGGGAGCCAACAGCATTGGGGACGAAGACCACCCCATATTTAACAATCCGTATTTTGGCAACGCACTAACGACAGGTGATGATAAAGGCGAGGGAAAATAATGCCCATGCCTCATTTTGGCAGTCTGCAAGCATCCGCCACCGCGCAAGATTTTTGCGCGGTGGCGGAAGCGCGCTTGATGACCAATGGGCTGGACGTTGCAGAGCTGGATTACGAGCTGAAGAAAATCCAGTATCTGGAGGGGCAAATCCCTCAAAACCATGGGCAGTGTACTTGGGCCAGGAAGGCCCTTTTCCATCGAATAAAGAACGGGTCTTGTGTGGATAAGCATGCAGCAACCCGCCTGCGCTACGTTGAACTCTGCCAGTCTCGTTTTGACAGGGGGATCCCGTTTAATATCGCTGCCGTGCAGGACGCAAGGCTTGCTCTTGAGCAGCGTATACGCATAAGCAGGCAAGACTTACCGCCAGGGCTTATCGACAATCGAGGAGCGGTTAATCTTCAACGCTTGTCGGAAGTTATACCGCCAGCCTTGCGTTCTGCTTGGCCAACTGATGCTTACGGCGATCTGCTGACCAGCAAGGAAGCACTCCAACAGCTCGATAACAAATGGGCTGAGCTTTTATTAACGGCGAAGGCTTGTCACCGGGATCAAATACTACGCAACTTCCGTATTGACGAGGATGGGCGGCATCGGAGCTGGGCGAACCCCTTTGGCACTAAAACCGGACGGGATAAGCCCGTGGGAGCTTCCTTCTTATATCTACCCAAGGCGTATCGTAACTTAATCCAACCCGATGCTGATTCTGTTGTGGCTTATATAGATTACGAGCAACAGGAGCCCCTCATCGCGGCAGTTTTTGCAGGGCATGAGCGGCTTTTATCGCTCTACGCTCAAGGTGATCTTTATGCCGCGCTAGCGGATGACGGGGCCTGGAGCACCCTCAGTCGGAAACAATTTAAGCGGCTGTTTATTTCCTACTTATATGGTCGATCACCTGCTGCTTTTTGTGGGGCTTATGGTATCGATAGCGCCACAGCCCAGGCTTGGGGGCAGGCGCTGGACGAGTTGCTCAGACCGATTGAGGAGTGGATGAAGGCAAAAACCGCCCAGGCTTTTAGTGACGGCATTATTCGCTCGCTCGATTGGCACATATGGGTACAACCCGACATGAGTCCTCTCAGTCTTCGCAACTGGCCTATACAAGCAGCGGGAGCGGATATCTTACGCCGAGCATGCTTTGGCCTGGCGGATGCTGGGATCGCTACCATCGGGGGCCTTCACGATGCAGTTCTGATCGAAGTTCCTTTACTGAACTACCAAAAGCGCATCGCCGAGGCTGAAAGCATCATGCAGCTTGCCAGCGCTAGTGTCCTCCACGGCATACCTCTACGAACCAAAGTCGAGCACATATATTTTCCCGCTCAGCACCCCTATGTAATTAATCAAAATCAACAGGAATCTAGCTAATGAGTAATACCAACGAGAATGAGATCGAGAATGAAATCGAGAGCTATGAAGGTGATTCTAAGGTCGACCGCATCGTCAAATTCACGATCGCTAATACGCGCCTAGGGACGGACAAAGATGTCCGTGCTTATGCCGTTATTAGTAGCGCCTTGGGTAATCCTGTTGCCCTGCGGCTGACCGGCAAAGACTTCCGGCACTGGTTACGTTTACAGGCCTATCAACATCAAGACATTTTAAAAAGCGAAGACATTGCTGAGGTGGTGGATATTTTGTCTGCTCATGCTCAGTTCAAAGGAGATGAGATGTGTGTTTGGCAGCGCGTGGCTCCCCTACCCACGGGCGGTATTGAACTGGATATTGCCGATACGAATAACACGCGGATACGTGTCGAACCGGGCTCAACCACCATTATTGAGTCAGGTTCAGACATACTGTTTGGTCGCTCATCTTCTACACAGGCGTTACCGCTACCGTCTGAAGAAAGTGATCTGGAGGCCTTGCTGCCGTTCCTCAATGTATCTAAACACGAACAGCTACTATTAGTCGCCTGGATGACCTACACCCTGTCACATCCTCGTGAGAACCATGTCAGTTACCCCCTGTTGATCGTAAAGGGAGGCCAGGGCTCCGGCAAAAGCTTTATGTGTAAGACCATACTCAGAGCTCTGATAGATCCCAATGCCAACGGCATCCAGATCTTTCCCAAGGAGCCAAAGGATATGGCGATCAGTAGCCTTAACGCTTTTTTATTGATTTACGATAATACCCGGAAACTCAGCTACCAATGGAGTGATGCCCTGTGCGTTGCAGCTACTTCGGGTGTATTGGCCTCGAGGGCGTTATACACAGACTGTGATGAGAGCGTGGTTAAATTCCATACACCCATCGTCCTAAATGGCATCCATGATTTTATTCAGGAGCCCGACCTAGCCAGCCGTTGCGTGAATATTCAGTTACTGACGATTCCACCGGGTCAACGCCAACACGAAAAGGACATAGCCGCCAACTTCCAACTGTTACTGCCATCCATATTTCGGGGGCTGCTGGATCTTATTGCCGAGATATTCACCGTTCTCGACTCTGTTGAAGTGATGCATACCCAACGCATGATGGGCTACGTTAAATGGTTGGCGGCGATGGAGACGGTGCTAGCACTGCAGCCCGGCGAGTTACAAGAAAACTACGGTGACAATCTGAAGCAAGCCATGCTGGACATGATAGAAGAGGATGATCTAACTCAGGCTGTGCTGACCTTCGCCCAAAGGCGTGAGAGCCAGAAATGGACAGGTACCCCGGCAGCTCTACTGACGGAACTCGAAAAATTACCGTCCTTCAATGTCATCAACAACGGACGATTATGGCCGCAGAACGCCATCGCTTTATCAAAGCGTCTCGGTGTGCTTCAGGGCCCCCTGTCTTCTCAGGGAGTGGAGATGCAGCTTGGTGTCCGAGGTAAGCACCGCCGTATTGTGCTTGGCATGAGGTCGCCATAACGTAATGGGCTCATTCGGCGGCTTGACGCATTATCTAAAAATAGGCGTCGAGGCGTCGGGTGCGTCGATTGGTTTATTCTTTATCACCCCTACCCTGGCAATTATCTCTAATGAAAGCACCACCAGTATTCTTTCTTTCAGAGTATTCGTTACTACCATCATCAACGGTCAGGTATATTAGGCGTGATCGCACTGTGACAGCCCCCCCTTGACCTTGGCACCTATGGCCACCGAGCCTTAGGCACTTATTAGACGACAATTAACCTGGCCGGGGACAAAAGCAGGGAACCACCCGACGCACCCGACGACTCGACGCCTTTTTGGCAATTAGGTAGTGAAGGCATATTAGTGAGCTATCAAACTACGCTGCCATCGCTGTAGCTCTTGGCAGAGACAAACCGATGCTTATTTGGTGGGCCGCTACAGCAACACTCCGCGCTCTATCCACTCTAGTCCCCTTCCCTACTCAACAAATCAAACACTATCCGCGAGAAGGCTTGTGCTTTAGCTGGATCAGACAATAGCTGTAGCATTTGATTTTGGTGGGCGTCGTTGCTATCCAGTACTGCATCATCGATAGCCTTTGGGAAATCACCTAGCATAGCCTGTTCTGGGGTGTTAGTAGCTATCTGACTCATCACCAGTGCATTCTCACTAACTTTATCCCTGATGGTGAAGGCATAGCTTACTAGGTCTTTTTCAGTTAGCTGATCAGCAATAAATACTTCATTCAGCCGAGCGATAACCTGCGAAATGAATTCTTCTTTTTTATCCTTAGCTTTGGCTGTGCCCAGGCCTTCACCGGGCGTTAAGTAATCACCGGCATCTTCTTTCAGGTTTAAATCCTGTTGCCGTAATTTTGCCAGGCGGTAATGGCTCAGCACCACGTTATCGAGGTCAATATCATCTTCATCCAGCAGTGCTTCACGCAGCATGGGCCGAAGATTGCGGGCGTACAAGCTCAGTTTTTCAAGGTCTTTATCGTCGTAATCCACAATCTGGGACATGAACTCATAGAAGCGCACGAAGGTACCTAAATCCTTCTTGAAGATTTCCAGGGCATCCTTCTCCTGCTTGCAATCTTTGAGGTTGTTTTCTGCATTGGCTATCAATACCGCGTCGCCGGATTTCTTAGTGCGCTCGAACATCTCTCTGGCTTGCTGATAGGCTGAGACGGCTGACTTATAGCGCTTTTGCCAGCGCTCCACCGCTGGCTTACAAATATTGGCTATGGCGGCATTACTTTTGTTTTTAACGAAGAAGGCCTCACAGAACTGCTCGACTTCCGCCCAGGTAAAAATACCCGCCGCCCTTAGCTTGTCGGAAAGGTCAAAGATCAGATCGGGGTCGGAAACGTCATCCAGCGCGGCTGTTTCATAATAGGGCTGGAACGACTCAAGAATTTCTGCTGGCTCGTTGAAGAAGTCCAGTACAAAAGTGCCGGTAACGTCCTTAGTCGGGTAAATGCGGTTCAAACGCGAAAGGGTTTGCACGCACTCGACGCCCCCCAGTTTCTTGTCCACATACATCGCGCACAGCTTGGGCTGGTCAAACCCGGTCTGAAATTTATTGGCGACAATCATTACCTGATAATCATCCGAATCAAAAGCCTTACGCATATCGCGGCCTTTGAGATCCGGGTTCATATTATTCTCGGTGAACTTGTCGCCAATAATGCCTGCGGAATTAGGATCTTTCTCGTTGAACTCGACCTCCCCCGAAAAGGCGACCATGGCGTGGATTTTCTGATAGCCCTGCTCGGCAATATACTTATCAAAGCCTAATTTATAACGCACTGCCTCCTTGCGGGAGCTAGTCACCACCATGGCCTTGGCCTGGCCACCCAGCAAGCCCATCACATTGTTTTTAAAGTGCTCAACAATCACTTGCACCTTTTGTGCAATGTTGTAGTCGTGCAGTCGCACCCACTGGTTGAGCTTCACCTTCGCCTTTTTGCTCTCAACCTCCTCATCGGCACCGGCTATTTTCAATGCCAGGTTATAAGCCACTTTGTAGTTGGTGTAATTCTTCAGTACGTCAAGAATAAAGCCTTCTTCAATGGCCTGGCGCATGCTGTACACATGATAGGCCTCGGGCAAGTTGGTTTTAGACGACGGCTCAGCTGGGTTCGGCAAACGACCAAACAGCTCCAGAGTTTTTGTTTTGGGTGTGGCCGTAAAGGCCAAATAACTCAAATTGCTCGAAGCTCGACGTGAGGCCACTGCAGCATCGAGAATATCTTCACTGCTCAGCTCTTCGTCGCTGTCCACCCCGTCCATCATCAACACTTCTTTAAGCTGGCGTGCAGTGCTACCAGTTTGCGAACTGTGGGCCTCATCGGCAATCACCACATAGTTGCGCTCTTTTAAGCTCACGCTGTTTTCGATGGCTTTTAGTACATAGGGAAAGGTTTGAATAGTGACGATAATAATCGGTTGCGAGGCTTCCAGTGCGGCGGCGAGCTTTTCTGATTTTGAACCATCGCCCTCTTTGCGATTAATCCGCCCCACCACCCCGTCAGTATGCTCAAACTGGTAGATGGTCTCTTGCAACTGATCATCCAGCACCGTTCTATCGGTGACGATAATCACTGAATCAAATTGTTTGGCACCGTTGTCCAGGGTCAGAGATGATAGCTGGTGCGCCACCCAGGCAATGGAATTGGATTTACCCGAGCCCGCGCTGTGTTGTATCAGGTATTTGTGGCCAGGGCCTTCAGTGCGCGCAGCATTGACTAACTTATTGACCACATCCCACTGATGATAACGGGGGAAGATCAGGGTTTCCTTTTTATACTTACGACCTTCCCAGTCTTCCTTTTCCTCAATTTGCAAATGTACAAAACGGGCAAGAATGTTCAGCAGGTTGTCGGGCAGCAGGACTTCATTCCACAAATAGTCGGTGGCGTACTGATTGATGTCTTCCGGCACATCATTACCCGCGCCGCCTTCCTTGGTACCTTTGTTGAAGGGTAGAAAGAAGGTGTCAGCGCCCTCAAGCCGGGTGGCCATATACACTTCATATTGGCTCACCGCAAAATGCACCAGCGCACCGCGCTTGAAGGTCAATAATGGCTCTGGTTTTTTCGTGATGGGGTCAATGGCAAAGCGCGTGGTTTTGTACTGCTTAATCGCGTTTTGCACTGCCTGCTTAAATTCTGACTTTAACTCCAGTGTGACCACGGGCAAGCCATTAACAAACAACACCAAATCAATGCGCCAGCGTTTTGCCCGTATTCCCGTTTCCGCTTCATGCTCATCGCTCGGCTCTTTATCCGCACACCAGGGGCTATACACCAACTCCGGCACTACCCGTAAGCGGTTCTTCTGATAACGCGTCAAAGTGTCAGGGTTTAGGTCATGCTCGGGCTTGAACTGGCAGAGGCTGAAACGGGTGCCACGGTCGCGCAATTCATGGCGCAGCACACCCAGGGTGCCAAAGGTGCGCATCGCTTTATCTGCTGCATTTGGGTCGGCTTTATTGAGCTGTGAGGCCACACGCTCTAAAAGTTTACCTTCGGGGTCATTGGGGTACAGCGCACAAAACTTCTGCCATTGCTCGTCTTGGGTGTCTTTAACAAACCCGAGCAGATCTTCTGAATATAAAGCCAGTTCGCGATTGTAGTTTTCGGGTTTGCCCAGCAACCAACCATTAGCGACTAGCTGACTAATCATGTCATTTTGAAAGGTAAACTCGTTGGCCTTACCGCCTCCTGACAATGTACTCATGCGGCAACTTCCTTGTTGTTAGCGGTATTTGAAGGCTCTGGGGCAGTCCAGTTTCGCACGTCGATTTTTCCGGTGACAGCAGCAGAGATTAGGGCGCTGCGGCGTTCTTGTAGAAGGTTAATAAAACTTAGCGCTTTACTCTCTAAATATTCAAATTTATCTAAACTACCATCTAGATAAGAAACTATATCTAACTGTTCTTGATAAGTAGGCATTAAGCATTTCAATTTACTTA
Source organism: Porticoccaceae bacterium (assembly GCA_036961295.1). Lineage (GTDB taxonomy): Bacteria > Pseudomonadota > Gammaproteobacteria > Pseudomonadales > Porticoccaceae > JAGPUQ01. Next base: position 1,191,373 of record JBALVX010000001.1, read on the forward strand.
AACCATCAGTATCAACAAATGGTTGTGCAGAGCCTGAAAATGAGACATCAAGTAAGCTAGAAATAAAGTTGCCACACAAAAAATATTGTACAAAATTGCTGCTTATTTTTTCGCTATTAATGCGCACTTTAATTGAGTTATAGCTGTGGACTAGACCATGGTCTTTTTTCTTAACAATCATGCTGATACCAGCCGTGGCTCCTGTACCGGCAACCAATATGTCACTCTCTGCGACGGTGTAACGCATAACCTCATTAGTTTTAACAATTTTTACCGGATCAACAGTATGAATATCAGAAATACGAAGCATACTTACTGTCTCTTCCGCTTCTTCTATATTCATTGCAATATTTTGATAGCCAGAACCACGCCGTATTTCCGAAAACCATCCCAAACTCTTTAATCCCCAGCCCACCGGCACATCCCCCAACCACTCAACACCTGAGTCGCGCATGGGAGCGTTGGGGTTGAGTCCTTTGGTGACGGCATGACTGATAACGGCCTGGCGTTTTTCTTTGAGTAGTTTGATCAGCTGTTGTTGTTTTTCGATCAGGGTGTCGATTTTGGCGGTTTCGTGGTCGAGGAAGTTGGCGATATGATTCGCAATTTTACCGGATGGGAAAGCAAAGATTAAATTATCAATTGTTTGCATACTCAAATTTTTCTGGGTATTTGAATTACTAAACACATCACACTGTGCTTGCAGCAAAGCAGATTGAAGGCTATAAAAAATAAATCTACCCGTTTCTTCGCTCTCTGGGGTTATAACTGCAAGCGGCGACCATACATTAAATTCCTTATCAGTATCAACATAAGCTACCTTCCCTACAGATGCAGCCTTCCCTAACAATACATCACCTTTTTTAGGTCTACATTTTAGAGCGAATCTTTCGTGATCTTCGCTTGAAATAAATCGACAACCTTCAAAAACAAGCTGATGATTCTGAATACCGTCTACCGAAAAAAAAGGTACTCCATCATCAATAAATTTTGGTGTTTCGTGAGGCCCGTCTTTTACTTTGCTTAACGTCACAAACTTTAAGGGTAGAGCGGCCCAATCGATAGGAATCTTACCTACCCATTCAAAACCAGTGTCTTTATACTCCGAATAAGCCTGATACTTCCCTGTCATTACGAATGCACTTCTTGTAACAAGGCCATAATCTCGGCACTGACCTTATCCAAATCAGCATCTATCTCCACCAAATCTCTCGGTGGTTGATACTGATAAAAATGCCGGTTAAACGGAATCTCATAACCGACGATGCCGACCTCCTGATCTTTCGCGTCTGTTTTATTGGCATCTATCCAGGCATCGGGCACATGGGGTTGTACTTCTTTTATGAAGTACGCTTCGTTGAGGGCATTCACGGTTTGCGATGGATCGATCGCTACGTTTTCGTTATCGCGTAGGTCGCCATCGGTTTTGTATTCCAGTACTTGCCCGTTGACTTCAAATAAGCCGTAGAGCGGATTCTCTCTACCCTTGTGGACTTTTTTGATGACTTTTTCTGCTTCGGGATTTTTCCAGCTAACGGCATCGGTGATTTGCTTAAGCTCTTTGGCTTCCAGGGTAATGCCCTGTGCTTTGCAGGCGGCTTTGAGTGTGGCTCCATAGCCGTTCATGTCATCACACTGGGCTGTGCCTATCGCCTGTTGTAATTGCCTGGCCTTGAGCAGGGTTTGTTTTTGATCTAGCCAGATTTTTGCATCGAGTAAATCTTTGATCTGCTTTTCTTTTAGTTCGCTGAAGTGGCTTTTCACATAGGCGCGAATTTCAACGCTGAGTTCTGTCAGGTGGCCATAGTGTTTACAGTCGAGATTATCTGACCAGTTCGTGCTGAATTGCTCATAGATCCATTTCATGGGCGCGTTAAGGGGTTTATTGGCAAAACGTAGCTCGTTAATACGCTCATCACTGAATTGATAGCTCTCGCGCAGTGGACGCTCGATGGTGATGCGGCGATAACCGAACTCATGAGTGGCGAATATTTTACTGGCGAAGGTTTTTGGCGCTTCTGTTTTGGGATTGGCGGATTGCCTGCCACGGTTACTTTTTTGCTCGACGGGTTTATCCAGTTCGCGGGCATCGACGACTTCGAAGTTACCGAAACTGCGGGTGATGGTGGCGATGTCTTCATCATTCATGACATTACGCTTAGAACCTAATGACTTACGCATTTTGCCGCAGAGGTTTACGCCATTAATCAGCTGTACTTTACCTTTGCGCTCTTTGTCCTTCTTGTTAGAGAGCACCCACACATAGGTGGCTATGCCGGTGTTGTAGAACATATCGTTTGGCAAAGCGACGATGGCTTCTAATAAGTCCGCCTCTAATATATAACGGCGGATTTCTGATTCACCGGAACCTGCACCGCCAGTAAATAGCGGTGAGCCGTTGAGGATAATGCCGATACGAGCGCCTCCTTCTGACGCATCGCGTAGCTTACTGATCAGATGTAACAGAAATAACAGCGAGCCATCCGATACTCTGGGTAGACCCGGGCCAAAGCGACCATCGAAGCCTTTGAGGGTGTTTTCGTCTTTGATATCAGATTCTATCTTTTTCCAGTCCACACCAAACGGTGGGTTGGAGAGCATGTAGTCAAACTTGTCGGCGTAAAGTTGATCGTTGGAGAGGGTGTTGCCGAGTTTGATATTGCTCACCTCTTGCCCCTTGATGAGCATATCGGCTTTGCAGATGGCGTAGCTTTCGGGGTTGAGTTCTTGCCCATAGGCACGCATCACGGCCTGGGGGTTTAATTCGTGAACGTATTCCATACCCGATGACAGGAAGCCACCCGTGCCTGCTGTGGGGTCGTAGATTGTGCGAATGATACCGGGCTTGGTGAGGGCGTCGTCATCTTCCATAAACACCAGAGCGGTGGTCAGGCGCACGATGTCGCGGGGCGTGAAGTGCTCTCCGGCAGTCTCGTTGGAGCCTTCTGCAAAGCGGCGGATGAGTTCTTCAAATACCAGCCCCATGTCGTGGTTGGAGATAGCACCGGGGCTAAGGTCGGTCTGCCTGACCTTTTGCACCACTTTGTAGAGCAGATTGGCATCGTTGAGCTGGCCAATGAATTCGGCGAAGTTGAAGTATTCGAAAATCTCACGGGCGTCTTTGGAGAAGCTTTGAATGTAGCTTTCGAGATTGGCTTTGATGCCGGTTTCGCCCAGCTTAGCGAGGTCCATCTTCGAGGTGTTAAAGAAACTGAGGGTTTGTCCGCTTATTTGGGTGGCTCTAAGCAGGAGCTTTTCCTGAGCCTCTTCGGGCAGGTTCATGGTCTGGACTTTTTCGACTTCTGCCAACACTTGTAGCTTGCTGGCTTCGAGCACACCTTCCAAACGGCGCAAGAGGGTAAAGGGCAGGATGATGCGGCCATATTGGCTTTGTTTGAAGTCACCCCGCAAGAGGTCTGCAATTGACCAGCAATAGGCGGCGAGGTTGTTTGGGGTTTGGCTGGATACGTTTTGAGGGGCCGGTGCTTCCGTCATTTACTGCTTTTCCCTGAGTTGAGGTATGGAGCGCCCTGTAACGTACCTCAATGTGCCCTTGATGCCAACTTGATAGGCTCGAAATTGGGCTTACCACTCGAACCGAGAGCGCTCCAGTTTTTCTTCCCCTCGCCACTTATACGCCACCAGCTTCCCATTTTCGGCAACGCTGTAATCCAGGCAGGCGCTGTTTTGGTTATCGGATAGAGGCGCTGGTTCGCCATCCCGCCAATAATGCCCGACAAAGAGGGGCTTGTGATCCGCTGGATAGGAATGATCGCTATCAATTTGGAGTTGATCGAGTTTATGAGCGTTGGTTAGGTCATCACCGAGATGCAGTCTGTCCGTTACGTCAAAGTGTTCTGGGTGCCACCACTTCAATCTGGCCTGGTCTCGGGGGTTTTTATCTTTGTCGTTAAAGCTAACACCTTCGGGTAGTTGCACTTCCGGCCCTTTGAGGATGGTTTCGAGGGCGTTGTATGCATCACTGCCTTTGTCGCTACACGTTGCATAGTGCTCGTCCAGTAAACAACGCTGCTCATTGAGTAAGGGCGATAGAACGTCCAGAGCGTTGTTGTTCCATGAGGCGTGTATTACCCGGATTTCTGATAGCTCGATGTACATCGGCAAGGTTTTGAACCATTCGATAAGCTGGTTGCGTTCGCTCTCGTCCGGGTAGGCATCGAGGAAGGCCTGGTGCTGTTCAGTATTCTTATTACTACGCGTTCGTAGGGGCTTTCCGTCAGGCCCGATCGTGGCGTAACAGATCGCGTTAAACTCGTGATTACCTATCACGCTCAGCGCAAAGCCTTGCTCAATCATCGGTTTCACAAGCTCAATGACTTCCCGTTGCTGCAGCCCCCTGTCGATGAAATCGCCAAGAAAGATGACCTTGTGTTCGGCGTGCTGGTAGGTGCCGTTGATTTGTGCGTAACCGAGTTTTTGCAGCAAAGCTTGCAAGGCATCCGCGTGGCCATGGATATCGCCAATAATGTCGAAATACTGTGGCATTCTTTATCCTTTAAATTCTGGGGTTGCGGATGAATAGGCGTATTCGTTTCCGGCATCGCGCATTTCGCCAGCAGCGGGAAGGTGATGATAGTGTGCGCGTCGTAATAATAAACGTACTGCTGCACATCCCCTACTCAATAAATCAAATACTATCTGCGAAAAGGCTCGCGCTTTAGCCGGATCAGACAAGCGCTGCAGCGCTTGATTCTGCTGGGCAGCGTTGCTATCGAGTATCGTATCATCCATTGCTTTGGGGAAATCACCGAGCATGGCTTGCTCAGGGTATTATTAGTAAACTGCATCATCAAGATTGCTAGACCCAGCTTGTGGGGCAGCACGCAAGATAAGACGAACAATATAATTCGAATCCGGCCGAGATGAGTATTTTCAAGGAATAAACAAATGCCCAAAGAGCAGAGAGCACTCAAAGACAGCTTCGTAAAGATAGTTTTTATGCTTGCCACTGTAGGAGGGGTTCAGCTTGTTTGTTCACATGCTCAAGATCTTAGTTTTTTGAGCTTGATCCTTCTTTCTACTCTTATCGCGCTCCCGATTTGGTTCTACAAAATTGAATATTCACTTTTTGCCAGGCGAGCAATTCTAACTGCTGGTGGGCAGGATGGCAGCATTATAAAAAGAGTGCTTTGGCAGGGACAGCTTAGTAAAGCTTTCTCCCTTCTAGTCTCTTTTACCTTCGCAATATTACTGATATCTTTTGGCAGCTTGTTTGAGCCTGAGTATTGGCTAATTATTTATGTGGATGTTTTTATTATTTCACTAATCATGCACTTCAGTTCCCATATTATTGAGGATGAATCAAACGCAGAGGCCCAAGGGATATTCCATCGCAGGTTTGCACACGGAACTAATCTAATAATAATAGTCTTTGCGACTAGTTTTTTTGACTTTTACTTTATTGGTGCACCAGATCTGCGAGGGATGGACTGGCATATAATCTTCCAAAACGAGCTTAATTATTACACAACAACATCGGCTAATGAGTGGTTGGGGTGGATCATTGGTGTAAAATCCGGGATTGATTCCTTAGCGTGGTATTTAATGCAGGTTTATATACCTGAAATACATAGCCTCACCGTTAAAATAATCGCATGGTCACTTTTCCTTATCCCCACTGCCATCAGCGTCTCTTTCATATTATTTGTACTGCTAGGATGCCTAACTATTCTTGACCACAAAGAAAAGAAAGACTGGAAACTATTGGGTGAAACCGTTAGCAGCAAATCATTCATGGCGGCACTTCTACTACTCGCTAGCTTTTATTTTTACGGAACCTATGCGATAGCTACAACAGACTGGTCAAAAGTAATTCAATCAGCTAATACTCAGCTTTCAAAAATCGACTTTTGTGACCGTGAATCTATATCAAAAAACCAGAGAAATATTACTCTTACACTAAATAGCCAGATTGACAGAAAAACACAAGTAACCGAAGAAGAGATAAATCAGTTAATTCAAGAAAAACTTTCCCCTATATTTGCATTTGCAGAACAAGGTGTTGACAGTTATTTGGACTGGTATTACAGCGTCTCTGGAGAGTATTTTCGACTGTATGTGGCAGGGAAATCACTTGCCACAGATAGTAATGAATACATCACCATGATGAGTAACAAAACCCAACAATACCTTTTTGATGAGACTGGAGTTTCAAAACAGATTGAAGCTTTAGATTTCGAGGCGACAAATATCGTAAAACAACACCTTCTGAATCCCTATCAACTACTCCTATCTGAGGACTATTGCACACTCAAATCGACGACTGCTTCAGCTCATAGCTTCGAAGGGAACTTTAACACTGCGGGCGCCATGGCACCCGTCACTTTGTTGCGGCTAAGCGGAAAAGGGGTTAGCAAGAGAATTGCAACAGCTATTGCTGGAAAAGCGCTTGCTAAGGGTGCTACGAAAATGGTGGCAAAAAAAGCCGTGTCCGGAGGTGCGGTTTGGGCCGGGGTTGCTATGGGAGCCACTTTGGGCGCAGCTGGAGGTCCAGTTCTTGCATTCGCTGGAGGTTTTGGCGGTGCTTTAGCCGTATGGTTTGGTGTTGACATAGCTTTTATTACAACAGAAGAACATTTTTACAGGGATGGGATGCGTAGTGAAATGATGGTTACCATAGAAGAGCAGCGTGTAATCCTAGAGCAACAATTAAAAGAGAAATATGCTTACCAAGTTCAATTGATATCAAATCAACTTCAAGGAGTGGTTACTGATACATTTATTCCTGCAAGAGATGGATTGTAAAACCCTCAAGCTGTCCATACAGCCAAGCATGATCATCACAGTCACCCTGTAACCTACCTCAATGTGCTTTAGATGCTAACTTGACCAGAGAGAAATGATGATAGAGAAACCTGCACTTCTCTACTCTAGCAAGCGCCCAACTTCCCCGGTCTTCCTCCGGTCTTCTTGCTCGCGGCCCCTGCCCTATTGAATATCATCTATTTGTCGTCAGAGCTACCCGAAACTGGCATAGCCTTGTTCATGCTAGACAGGGCGGAATAACCGCGCTAACCCCAACGATCATTCCGCCCTACCCTACCCCCATTACCGCTGTGTCATGTATTGAAAATCCTCGTGTCTGTGGTTCGATTCCGCCCCCGGGCACCATGTCTTGTTGGCCTATCTGGCCTTTTCAGTTCTATCTAGTTTTTGTTCTCCGGTCTATCCCCGGTCTATAGCTGTTTCTACACCTATCCAAGTCTTATTGGCACCGTGCTGCCAGATGGACGTTGAGCCTGCTTGCTATCCGTTTCATTCCCTTGCTCGCCGGGCAACAAGCGATTCAGCAGGCTGCTTAGTGATAAAGAATCCCCATACCTTAGAAGGATTAGCCAGCACCCTGTAAGGGCTAGAAAGTGTCTAGTGAAAGCTGGGAAGTCCAGTGTCGTGTTGTTCACTCAGTTTTGCGGAGGGTGAGGCACGTGCCCTGGGCTTGTCTATGCGTGTTGAGGGTCCGCGGCCGGGGTTGCCTTGGTCTCTAGGGATTTACGTTATGGCGCAGCTATAGTTATGAGCGTGCGGCAGTTAGTTGTTCGCGTTGATACCAAATAAGAAGACTCGCGGACTTACGCGATGGTGATTCCTGCCGAGGGTGAAACCGAGGTCTATTTGATCGAGTCAAACTTTAGCCGCATACTCGCCTATAATTGCGCTAACGAGAATGCAATGTCTGTTGGATTACTAGCTGATGAAATCGTACTTTGATTGTTGATCTTTGATTGCTCGCCTTTAAACGAGTGACGCTCATGCTGCTACCATAAAGCTGGCTTCAGTTTCTGCTACCAGTTCCTCGGTATCCGTTCTAATCATTTTGCCTTGCATGACGACAAGTCGACCACGCCGCTTGATGCAATGTCCCTCAACGCGAACGGGAGTCCCCGTTGGTAAAGCATCTTTATACCGGATATCGCACTTTGCGGTGAAGGCCTTAATGCCCTGCAGAAAAACCCAGTTTGCCATGACATCGTCGAGGACGCTGAAAATGATACCACCGTGTGTCACTCCGCCATAACCACAATGGATGTCCTGAGGTGTAAACTCTGATCGACAGATATCGTCCTCAATTCGAAATTCCAACTTAAGCCCAATAGGGTTTGCCGGCCCGCAGACAAAACAGGTATTAGCATCATCTTGTAACTCACTCACAATTTAGGTTCCCAGTAATATGATGAATCGGATATCGTAAAGCTGAAATACCTTGTAGGCCAGAGGGTACTGTCAACTTGTCAGATTTAGATAAATAAATTAAACCTATTGACCTTAAGCTAAATTTTGAACGCAACTAACCCTAGCCCATTCAGCAAACGAACGTTCACGGAAAATTCGATAGTTTTTAGCTTGAATTAAATGAATACCTAGCCTTAATAGATTATTTACGACACCATGAAAACTTAAAAACCTTTGAGCCTGTGTTTGTGATTTAAATCTACGCATTTGTTTTTCTTATTGCTGCTGAATAACTGCTAAGTTTATCGGTGATAACCTTAAGAGGAACGGTTTACTGGCCTATTAATAGTTTTTTAAAAAAACGTATAGCTACCTTTTTATCCTTACGTTTCTGAATCAGAATATCAATCTTATCTCCGTCTCGCGGAAGGTAATACAAAGCACCATTTACTCTGATAAAAACCTCACCCAAATACCATGTATCACCTAATCGCGTTCGATTCTTTTCTATCTAGTTGCAATATTTTGTGAGCTAAATTTAGGTACCACTGCCAGATAGTTTCATAACTTACCTTCATAGATCTAGCAGCAAGTAATTCCTCGATATCACGGAAACTAAGGGTAAATTGATGAACAAGCCAAACGACATGGCTTATGGCATGAGAAAGATAGCCTGAATACATATTGGAATTATTTAGTAGCCAGATTATCACATAACCGGTAATTTTATCGTTAAGTTGACAGTACCTCGCAGAGATACCATCCCTAGGCGGCCCGCCACTGATTATCTCGCCCTTCAGGGATCAACACGCCACTGAGATCAAAGCCGCTCTTTGTCGCTGCCAGGACATCACCCATCGCTACACAACAGAGCCACGAATTAATCATTCGGTTCATAGCAACACAAGACCGGAGTTCCGCGTAATCCGTTACACCTCTTATCGCGGGGCTAGCTATAACTCACCCCCATCCCGGCACGAACGTCATTATTGACCCCATACTGAGGAATCGGATACCGCAGGCCATTACGCGACAATGCATCAAGGCCCACGATAATTTTTGGCAGAAAATGCGGCGGGATAGCCATTAACAGTTCATCTTCCATCACCCCACCATATCGGCGTTCAGCGAAGCAGGGAATAGACAGGCTGGGTTCGCCGGTTTTTATGGCACGCCCCCAGGAATCCGCACACGACGACTCACCCACACAGCCCCAATTGAGTTTCGAATATCCTGTCCACTGCAGACCGTTAATAAAGAGAATCATTTGCGCGGGGGTTGCATATATAAGGCAGATATCAGGCGGATTCAGACGGTCAGCGACCAGCGGGCTCACGGCCATGGCCTCGTATTTGCCAAACTCTACAACATCCATTGCCGCTTGGTGGGCCGCTGCATCTTTTGCAGTGCTGTACCAGACACCGGTCATGCTATCACCAGATAACCAGTCCTCACTGCGGGGATGCAGACCGATAACAGTGCTACATTGCGCCCCCACCAAATCATCAACGGTGATACCCACGGTCCAGCCGTTACGACTAGCCTGACCCACAATCTGGTCGGTAGTGTGAACCTCGGTCGGGCGTCTGATTCGCGGAATTGCTTCCATCTCTGCGCGGGTTGTGAACATTTTCATACCGATCGGAGTCGTCCGTAGGCGCAGCAGCCGAAGTAGGTCCGCAACAATTTGTGGCCCATCGAAGACAGACAAATCAGTAGTTATTGTTTCCGGCATGCTGGCTTTCCTGATGAATAAGAACCCCTACCATAGTAGGCCCGGGTGAATCTGTAAATCTCGTCTTACGCCGCAGCTAGATACGGTTGCATTTTCTCGAACGTCCTGGCCTTGATCTGGCGGATGTGTTCCATTGAAACGCCATACTCTTTTGATAATGCCTTGAGGCCGGTTTTTTCTCTGACAGCTAGCGCCTAGTGGCGATGTCCCGCGAGCGGCCCATCCAATGCTTGCGTCGCCTGAACTAAACCATGCCGCGCGATCGCATCGATCTCTTCATCCACAACCACCTAGCCCGGATATCCCTGCCCACCCAGCGCCAAGTACCCCGTCGGACCAAATGCGTTCTCGCTGTCGGTTTCAACCATCGGCTCAAAGCTTTCATCGAAACTCGATAGGCGAGCCTCCATCCCGATCACTTCCTCGGGCCTCACCCCTAGGCTTGTGCAACCTGCTCCACCTCATCTTTGTTAAACCACCCGAGGCGCGCCTTAATGACTTTAATGGTAATAGTCGCTGCTCCTGTTAAGCGACCGCAACTGGTGCCTGTGGAATATCTGCCCAGAATTCGGGATCGTGTCCGTACATAAGACGTGCGCCGGCTTGCTGTAACGACTTAAGACGTTCTAACGATGCGCGCATTTGGGCTTCGTCGTGGACGACCGAACGTGCCGGCAGCCACATTTCTTCGATTGTTTTGCGTAGATAACACGCATCGCCGCACAACACGATCGGGCCCGAATCTGTTTCTACCATCAACGATTGATGACCTGGTGTATGCCCGTGCGTCGGGATGCAACGAACCGAACTATCGCCGAAGATGTCGTATTCGCCGTCGGCTTCGATGCGATCGTGACCGTGATCGAAATCGGACGGATTATATTGTTTTGAAACCGGAGCACCCCGGTTCGACGCCGCCTCCCATTCATTTTTCTGCACAATCCACCGCGCGTTCGAGATCAACTCGTTGCCGCCGCAATGATCGAAATGTAGATGGGAACTGACGAGAAAATCGATTTTATCGGCATCCACATCAACCTCGGCCAGGCGCGCTGATATTTCTTCATTAGGTTCGTAATGCACATCAAAATAGGATTCCATTGCACCAAGCGCTTTCGCACCCTCGCGCTGCACCTTTAGAGACATCCCGGAATCGAATACCACAGTGCCTTTCGGATGACGGATAAAATAGGCGGGAACCGGAATCTTCAACTTACCTTCCGTGCCACGCATTAACATCGGCATCGGCATGGTCAGCCAACCGCAAGTCATCGCGTATAAACGAACACTCATGTCAGTCCTCCAAAAGTATAGGGAGAATAAACACCTTTTTTGCGATAGGCAAGTAAGGTCTGCTCCGAGCTTTCAGTTCTTTTTTTGAAAGTGAATTAAGTAAAGATCGTGCGCTATTTAGCTTTTTTGGCTTGAACAAAGCCGCTTGGGCGACAAACGAAAAAAATAGGGCTCCGCCATCCTTGGGATGTGCTCGCAGTTGTGGATTCTAGTGAGACAATTCATATCAGCCCAGCAAGGCCAGCCTCACAGTCTATATAGGCAGCTAAGGTTATTGGAGAGGTGCAAAACGAATACAATCACAGAGCAGTTTTCATTATTGGCTATGCCCCTGTCTTCCCCGGGCACCATGTCTTGTTGGCCTCTCTGGCCTTTTCAGTCCCATCTAGTTTTTGTTCTCCGGTCTATCCCCGGTCTATAGCTGTTTCGACACCTATCCAAGTCTTATTGGCACCGTGCTGCCAGATGGACGTCGCCCTTATTTTCCACCTCTGTCATTCCCTTGCTCGCCAAGTGGTCGCCTAATTTTAGTAGGCCGTTTGGTGTCATGTTATTGGCTTAGTTTAGCGTGCTAGGTCGTGTGCGTGGGTGGTTAGCTTAGAGTGTGGTTGAACCTATAGTCTGGCTATAGCGGTGAGTATTTAGGGGCTTGGTTGGTCTTAGGTGGGTAGTTAGAAACCGACAACTCACAAACAAAGCTTAATGCAGTCGCGCGACAGTTAAACGAACGACCACGAAAGACACTAGAATATGAAACACCGGCAGAACGATTTAACGCATGTGTTGCATCGATCAATTGAACTCACACCTAAAACCGGTCATTCGTTTGGGTCGAGCAATGTTGTCTGACTCAAAATAAATTGCCTCCGACAAAGCCGGAGTGATTCATAGTGTCCGTACGGTCAAAATTTACTACATTACCACCAGCTCTATTACCAACAACTCACGGAGATGGCCTGATTTGTCTCACAGGTACTGAACCCGGACATGATATAACATTGGTTAGAAACCTTGTTTATACTGAGCCTGCCCCGCGAAGCGCTTTGGGTACAATGCCGATCAGAGATTGGAAGCCAGCGCTGAATCGTTTTATGATTGAGTTTGAAGACCGCCTGGCGGATTACATTTAACCCTGACAGTTACACAGAATTATTTACAGGCTCTGAGCAACGATTCAATTAGGTTGCGCCATAAGTTTTCCTGCGTCTATATGTTTACTGCCCTGAGTCTATATTTTACTATCCTGTGTCTGTATTTTTACTATAATGCTCCTAGTACAATATCCCTACTAGAATGCCCCAGTTTTGATAGCAGAACTCTGTTGACTTAGCGTGGATCTTGAGCCGGATCCCCAACATGTTAATGGCAACGATTTTTTATTTTATTGGGATTAATTTTTTATCTTTGTACCAGTACATTGAATATAGCGTCAGCGGAGAGTCTTAACTAATGAATGCAGAAGGCACGAATAATCCAGCGTGGTCTAACGAAGAAATTAAAAAGCTGGTTAGCGATGAAAATGGCATCCTGGATGCCCGGATTTACAATGACCAGGCCCTGTACGAACTTGAGTTAGAACGCGTATTCGCTCGTTCATGGATTTTACTTGGGCACGAGAGCCATATTCCAAACACAGGTGATTTTTTAAACACTTATATCGGTGAAGACCCCGTTATTCTCGTGCGCCAAAAAGACGCTAGCCTCAGAGTTTTCCTCAATCAATGCCGTCACCGTGGCATGAAGTTATCCCGCGATGACGCGGGTAATGCTAAGGCCTTTGTTTGTAGCTATCACGGTTGGGCCCATGACATTTCAGGGAAGTTGGTTGATGTTCCCTTTGAAAAGCAAGGACATTGCAATCGCTTAGATAAATCTGAATGGAGTCCGTTACAGGCACGTGTAGATACCTACCGCGGGTTGATTTTTGCTAATTGGGATAAAGAAGCACCGTCATTAGACGAATACCTGTCCGACTCTAAACCTTACATCGATATTATGTTTAACCGCTCAGCGGCTGGCACTGAGGCGATTGGTGGTATTCAAAAGTGGGTTGTCCCTGCCAACTGGAAATTTGCCGCTGAGCAGTTTTGTAGCGATATGTACCACGCTGGCACCATGTCTCATTTATCGGGTATCGCCGCAGGTTTACCCGATGGAGTGGAGCTTAAAGATGTTGACATCCCAACAAATGGCAATCAATTTCGCGCTAAGTGGGGTGGCCACGGTACGGGTTATTATATCGATGAACCCGGTCTTTTAAGCGCCATTATGGGGCCTGTCATTACTGAATATGTCACGGACAGCCCTCAGGCAAGAATCGCCTCAGAACGTCTGGGTAGCGAGATGTTTGGGCAGCGAGTGCTTGCTCAACACATGACAATTTTTCCAACCTGCTCTTTTTTACCAGGTATTAACACTATCCGTACCTGGCACCCCCGGGGTCCAAATGAAATTGAGGTGTGGGCCTTTATTGTTGTTGATGCTGATGCACCTGACCATATTAAAGAGGAGTTCCGAAAACAAAATATTCGTACTTTCTCTGCCGGTGGTGTTTTCGAACAAGATGATGGGGAAAACTGGGTCGAAATTCAAAAAGTTTTTAAAGGTAATAAAGCAAGGAAAACTAAATTAAACCTGCAAATGGGGCTTGGTGACTCAAGAACTGATCACCCCGATTTTCCAGGTAGAATTGGTGGTGTTTATAACGAAGATGCAGCGCGTGGCTTATACCAGCACTGGTTGAGAATGATGACCGAACCTAGCTGGGATACGTTAAAGCCTTAACCTAAGGCCTATAAACCTATCGCTCGATTTATTATTTTTTTGGAACTGATTATGGCCTCGCATATCGATATAGACAGTATTGTTTCAAACCCCGCTGCGGACATTGCCCTGCAACACGAAGTAGAGCAATTTTACTATCGTGAAGCGCTACTGTTGGACAATATTAAATACGAAGACTGGTTCGCTTTATTGGATGACGACATCCACTATTATATGCCGATCAGGCGAAATGCAATGCAACGCCAAGGTAGGGCTAGATCGAGTGATTTAGCGGAGTACACTAATCAACACGAGTTTGCTCATTTCGATGAGGATAAAGCGGCTATGGCTGGCCGTTTAAAGAAGCTACTCAGTGATTTTAGCTGGTCAGAAAATCCTGCTTCGCGAACTAGGCATACAGTTTCAAACGTCATGATCAGCAAGGGCGAAGAAGAAAATACCCTGAACGTTTGTTCATCGTTCATCGTTTATCGTAATCGTTTAGAAACACAAGTAGATCTATTTGCCGGTGAGCGCCACGACGTGCTGCGCCGTGCTGATAATAAATTGGGTTTTAAAATAGCCAGTCGAGTAATCCTAATCGACCAAAGTACTATTTTGTCGAACAATATAAGTATTTTCTTTTAAAGTGCCTGATTGATAGGGTATGCGTTCTTGCAGGTTCAGGGCAGAGACTGTCAATGGGTTTTTAGCCGACGCCTCCGCCAGCGACGTAGAGGGTTTGTCCGGTGATGTAGGAGGCTTCGTCGGCAGCCAAAAAGGCTATCGCTGCGGCTAACTCGCCGAGTGTACCGAAGCGCTGCATAGGCGTGTCGCGCAGAGTTTGTTCGTACACGCCCTGCTTAAACCTGATATCGAATTGCTAAGAGATGAGGAAAGGTTAGTTAAATTTAATTTTGGTAGTGTAGTTCGTTCTGGTCTGTTTGAACGACTCGCTGAGGTGCAGGTTGAGGAATAGTTGAAAGCTATCATTCTATCCTTGAGACAGGCACAGATAATAACGTCTTGGCGTGGATTAACAAACAAGGATGTTGCACCCTGCCTGCGGTCCCACGACGATACGGTAGGTGATGGAATGCCCCAGCAGTTACATCATCGGGTCGTCGTCCACCTCCTCCGGTACCCCTAAAGCATTTTCTATTTCTTGCTTCGAATGTGTGCCTGATAGCTCTACACCTTTTGCGACGATAATTAGATATATAGGTTCTGGCGCATTTTGAAGGGCAGAAAAATTGTTCTTTAGCCCTTCTGTTGCTGGCGCCATAAATGTCAGGATTTTTTCTTGCAGTGGCACGGTTTCTTTAAAGGGTAACGCCTCAATAAAATAAGTCCATTTTTCAGCGGCAAACTGAATAGCATCACCCATGACTTCTAAGGTTTCATCTGCTTGGCTTCGCTTTTTATTTCTTCCAAGTAGCCGATCTAGTAAACCCATTGGTTCGTCCTTTTATAAGCCTAACGCCGCGCTCTGGGGCAAGATCATTTTGTTACGCTGCACTTCACAAAATCCCGTGAGCTGAGCCGTTAGCAGTCTCTAAAACCACGAGAGGAGAAATCTCATGCAACAAGAAGAAAAGCTAAAGTACTTGAAAGTCGTTCTTATAGTGTTTGGCATCATCTTCATCGCAGGAATCTATGTGATGATGATGTGGGTATGGCCGTCGGGTTGGGGATGGATGCCACGGCAACCCGAATACGAGCAGATGATTATGGGTGTTTACGCTACTTTGGGAGTTTTTTTAATTAGGGCCGCAAAAGACCCTTTAGCTAATGCAAGTCTAATATGGTTCACGATATGGTCGAGTATTGTTCACGGAGGAATAATGCTGGTTCAAGCTACCGTCGATGAGACTGAACGTGCAAACCTGTTGGGCGATATTCCTGCTTTATTTCTGGTGGCAGCTGTCCTGTGGTATCTCATGCCCAAGAAAGGCCAGGTTTAGTGAAAGCAACTGCTAACAAGGCGCTGCATAGCGGTCAGGTGAGCTTGGTCGTTATGTGTAATTTAAGTAGAAAGAATGGATAATTTACTTTCAGGCTTTATAGGCTCATTTATAGGTGTCGCCTTCAGCTTTTTAATCTACTGGCACGCTCAAAAATCAAAGCGGCAACCCAAAGAGACGGTGTTGGTTCATAGTGACCAGGAAAGCCAATATGGCAGTGCAGATTATCTGTCATTTTTGCGAGAGAATAATCTTAAGCCATCAATGAGTCGTCGGGGAAACTGCCATGAGAGCCTGCCCCACGAAGTGCTTTGGGTACAATGCAGTGGCTGAAAGCTTCT
Organism: Porticoccaceae bacterium; assembly: GCA_036961295.1. GTDB lineage: Bacteria > Pseudomonadota > Gammaproteobacteria > Pseudomonadales > Porticoccaceae > JAGPUQ01. The sequence continues at coordinate 1,207,659 of JBALVX010000001.1, forward strand.
TTGCCACGTTTAAAAAACGAGTAACTCAACGGAAGATCTACTCAACAAGAGAAGATGCCAAGACAGAGATATTCAATTTTATTGAGATGTTCTACAATCCAATTAAACGGCATAGTCATACTGGAGATGTGTCTCCAGTGAAATTTGAAGAAGACTATTTTCCAAGCTAGAAAATGTCTAGCAAAGGCTGGGAAGTCCAATCATCCCGGAAATCATGAGTCAATTTGAGGCTAGAATATTCCGCAATTGGACGATAATATAACCAGCAATTGGCTCCCGAGGCCTATTTACAACCCGTAGACTCTATTATTTTTCAACAGGTAACAAACATAACTCAGCTAAGGATCTATGACAAATTATGCCTTTTGCTCAGAATATCCCTTCGTCCCCTTGATAGATTGTTAGTGCTTTAAATCAGATGCCGAGGTTACTTAATTTTTAATGCTGACTTTTAAATGGTAAGCAATCCAGGAACGGTCAATCACTTTTTGAGCGGCACAGATTACGATTGAAAGAATATCGGGACAATGACATGTGGTTGCTTGCTCTAAAGATCCAACACTATTAGTTCCGACCGCGAACGAGATACACAAACTGTCATACGATCGTTAGCCGCGCGCTGAGCCTCACCCATGATGGCGTCCCTATGCTCAGGAACGCCTTCGATCACGGGTGTAATACATGAACCGCAAATACCCTGAGTGCAGGAACACATGACGGCATAGCCATGTCGATGGAGTACGTCGATTAACTGCTCGTCTGCTGCCACCACAAGTACCTCACCGGTGCTAGCGATCTTCACCTCGAATGGCTTGTTTTCCGAGGCATCTATTTTTGCTGGTACAAAGGTCTCTGAAAACATGTGCTCCGCGGGCCATCCCTTACTCTTCGACTCGGCCATCACCTGCGTCATAAATCCGCTTGGGCCACATAGGTACAACCCCAACCCAGATTCATAACGCTTGATCGCATCAACAATGTTAGCGCGCGCAGCGGAGTTTTTATCGGTGCTTGCAGTGGAATTTTCAACGGAATAATGCAGCACAATAGAATTCGCAAAGGGCAGATCAGCAATCTCTCCATGGAAAGCCGCTCCAGACTCAGTATGCGCAAACAGATGTAATTCGAAACTGCGTTTTTTTTCGTGAAGCTCATAGGCCATCGCCAGCAACGGGGTTACGCCTATGCCCCCGGCAACCAGTAGGTACTGGTGGTAATCATCGCTAAGCGGAAAGTTATTTCTTGGCTTGCTGATCTCCAAACTACCGCCCTGGTTCACTTGCATGTGCATAAACTTTGAACCACCAGCGCCATTTTGATCCAACTTCACTGCAATTCGATACCTCTGTTCATCGCTAGGCGCATTGCACAATGAATACTGGCGCAGTTGTCCATCGTCAAGTTTTACATCGATATGAGCTCCTGCTTCGAAGGCAGGCCAGACGTCTTGGTTGGCTGGCACTAGGTCATAAGCATAGGTCCCATCAGAAACCACCTCGACACGGATAACACTCGCGCTCAACCAACTTTGAGTCTGGCTCAGCGGCAATTTCAGATCTCGTGATTTGCGCCACAATGTTCTGGTTGGTATGCACTGCCGTTCGAACAAGTGCTCTCCCAGTGACCAGGCTTTTTTGTATCTATACCAGGGAATTGAGGGCGCAAGATGGTGCAGACAGTGAAAAGCTTGGCCAAGTAGCATCCAGCTGGTGAAGACGTTTGTCTTCACCAGCACGGTGGTTTGAAAAGGTGCCTGTTCCCATTCCACACCCTCAGGGTGCTGTATGTGTGCGAAGAACCAAGCGACATAAAAAAGGCCAATCCGCTGCGGAATCATGAAACACAGGAAGAATTCAAGCGCGTAAGGCGACAACAGGAATAATACGTGCACGCCGATGTAAAAAGTAAGGCAGACCAAGAACTCAATCCGCTCGTTGCGCGGACGCGAATACCAGTGCCTGAAGTAGAACAGGAGCCAAACCACGTCTAAACCCGCGAGAACAAACGGCAAAGTTATTGGCGAAGAAGAAACGAATTGCTCGTCCGGATCTTTGCTCCGATTGCCAGTGAAGCGGTGATGTTCTAAATGAAGGTAACGATAAATTCGGGTTGTAATTCCGGGCAGCAGCAGAAGGCAGCACAGAGTTCCAATCAGATCGTTGATTTTCCGATTCCGTGATACGGAGCGATGGGTCGCATCGTGTAGGGGCGTAAAAGATACATAAACAGCGGTTGAATTAATCAACAGCATCAGCAAAAAGTTGATCTCACCAGAAAGGTATAACCAACTACCTGTTCCGAACAAAGTAAACGCTGCGATACCCAGGCCAATCTCCATGGGTGCCAACAAGGGTAGCTTGGTCAGTTCCTGAAATCTCGGTTCACGCACTACTTGCTCGAGTACTTCACGCGTTGTTGTGCTAAAAGTAAAAGCCATTAGTTTGTCCTTAGTTTAGACCTGTTAGAGGCGCTGTTCGTGAAGCATTGTATAGCAAAACTAGCGAGGCGGATGGACCTTAAACTGCGCTCAACTTTATAGCTACGGCAGTATATCTAAGCAAAATTTTAAACCAAAAGTTCCAGACTATTCCCATGTCACGCTTACTATCCTAAGCCCTGCGTTCTGGCTTACGCGTTGGGACGGAGTACAACTTACGTGGGACATCAGGCACCACAACTCTTGGTAACCAAACCGGCCCTATTTAAGGGTTTTGCCAAGTCAACGAAGCATCTCAAACAACTGCCGTTATTAGTATTGTTTCAATAGGATCGAGTCCGTGAGACCAAATTTGGCTATGGCATTCAATTCAACGTGTCTACCCGATCGAACTCGCCGAATATTGAGCTATCTTCTTTACAGATGGCGTCAAACAACACGTCTTCCAACAAAACCCCTAGGGCAGCGAACAATGAGTTTTCCCGTTCGCCATTACTCCATGAATAATGCTTTTTGATTTCGCCCAGGTAACCGTATGTTAATGTTCTGTCAATGTCCTCCAACGCCTTTGGCTGGGCGGGCAATTTATTTATGGCTTCACATAAATCAAGCAAGCCATACAGCAGCATGCCAGACTTCATTTTAGCAACGACCTTTCCAGACCCTTCTTTGTATGGCATGTAAAAATTTACAGTCGCGTAATTGTCAACCCTGTTGTAATCGCGATCTTGATAGAGGATATAACCGTCAAATGTTATCTTCCACGACGAGATTACGTGCGAAGAGCCTGACATGAAGTGTTTGTACTCAATACAGGGGCGATTAAACCTTTTCTGTTTGGTAGCGTCCTCCGCAATTAGTTTGTCTAAAAACCCCATAACTTACCCTCTCAGTAGATTTGCCACGCCGACCGATGCCATTCCAGCACCCAAAAAAAAGACTATCGGTATCCAATATGCCATACATCTAAGGTTTTCACGTTGTCTACTTACCTGATCGTAACGGGAATATGACAATCTTGTTCCTGGGTGCTTGCCTGGTTTGGGACGCTGGATAAGTTGTCACGCTTTTTCATTCCCTTGCTCGCTAGACAGCAAGTCTCTTCGGCAGGCCGTTTAGTGTCATGCTGCTGGCTTAGTTTAGCGTGCTAGGTCGTGTGCGTGGGTGGTTAGCTTAGAGTGTGGCTATAGCGGTGAGTATTTGGGGGCTTGGTTGGTCTTAGGTGGGTAGTTAGCAACCGACAACTCACACTAAGGCTTAAAAAAAACGAGCCAACACCAACGTTCGATAAGCAGTTCGACGACTACTGACCTTTAGTCTTCAAACAACGATTAATCACTGGAAACCGTACAAGGGGAAGCCTCTTGAACTGGCGAGGGTGGACGTGCAGCCTGGCGCGGAAACGCTGCCAGACCCACTCAGTTTGAATAGGCCACCGTCTCCCTCCGCCTATAGGCGGCCATTTACTTGGGCCAAGCAATGCTACGAAATTCAAATAAAACTGCCTCCGATAAAGCCGGGGCGATTCATATAAAATGTATGGATCTGTAGGAGGCAACATTGCAGAGCATGCAGCGATGTTTGCTGCAATGGTAATACCGAAGCCGGACGACATGAGTTTTAGTTCTTAAAAACACAAGCACCTAATTTTTAGGCCAATTATTGAGATACATGAAGATACTTTGGGCGAGTCCAAATACCTTGCTAGACACGGCTAACGGTGCGGCCCTTGCGGTTAGGGAGATTCTTAAGCAACTACAGAAAAGAGGTTGTGATCTTCGGATCATGGGTGGCACTATTTTCGTTAACCCAAATGGAACTTCCTATTTTAGGGGTAAGCTGCCAAAACTAAATAATTACGAGGGGAAGTTTATAGAGATAAGGGACGAGAATCTTGTTCATACAACACTAGTCACTAAAAGATTTCAACGTCGTTTGATGCTCTCGTACGAGGAAAAGCTTTGGTTCGAGCGATATTGTCAAATTTTGAATGATTTCAGTCCAGACTTGGTGCTTTTTTTTGACAATTCCCTTATCACTCTGGTCACTGCCAATGAAGCCCGCCGCAGTGGGGCAGCCGTGGGCGTATATCTGGCGCATGCCTTTAACCGCGGGAGCAGATGGTGCAGCGATGTGGACTTCATGTTCACCGACTCACTGGCTACCAGGGAGTTATATAGGAAAAGAGAAAATTATGAACTAACCTCAATAGGAACATTTATCAACCCCGGAGAATATCGTGTAGATAAAGCTACCCGGTCAAACGTCCTGTTTATTAACCCCTCTTTTCAAAAGGGCGTGGTGTTCGTAATTCAATTGGCATTGTTAATGGAAAGTAAATACCCCAATATTAAATTCGAGGTCGTAGAGTCTCGGAGTAATTGGGATGCAGCACTAAAGCTGGTTACCAACCAGCTGGGGCGAGAGCGATCGTTGCTTAGTAACGTCGTTCTTACGCTGAATACAGACGATATGCGTCCGGTGTACTCACGTGCAAGAGTGCTTTTAGTGCCTAGTGTATCGTGGGACAGTGGGCCAAGAGTTATTGTTGAGGCGTTGCTGAACGGTATCCCGGTGATAGGTAGCAGTTCTGGCGGCATTCCTGAAACAATAGGCAAGGGTGGCATGGTACTGAACTTTTCATCTGAAAACCTTTCACCGCCTTACGACAAACTATTTGATGAGAATATTTTGCAAACTGCTAAAAATCTAATCGTCCAGTTATACGATGACGAGGAGTTTTACGACACATCCGTAAAAAATGCCTACCGTGCTCACGCAGAGAGCCATAACATAGAAAAAAATGCAGATCAGTTATTGCAATTACTAGATGAGAAACTGAGCCTCTTCCGGAAAAAAAACTGCAAGCCGTGAATATTAGCGATGTACTTGAGCGACAGGCTTATCTACTGAAGCAGATACCATGTATTCATTTCCCTGATGGTTACTGGAGCTTTGATTATCTAAATAGATGTGTTTGGCAGGTCGCCCACTTGTTGCATTGCAGAGGTGTTGCGAAAGGTGACGTCGTAGCCCACACATTTCACAATAAGTTGCTACTGCTGGTCACAATGATAGCTACTGCCAGAATAGGAGCGACAGTATTCAGCGTTCCGTTGAAGCTTCCCTCTGTTAGAAGAAGTAAAGTGTTGAGCCAGGTCAATGCAAGCTACCTGGCAACAGATTTGGGAGGTTTACAGTATGGAATCCTTGAATCAATCCAAGTTGGAATGGAAGCACTTGACCAGCCTGAGAATAATATAGAAAAGAGCTGTAAAGACGATAGACCAACAGCGCCCTGGATACTTGTAGAGGGCTCGGGTTCAACAGGTAACCCAAAATTAATGGCCGTTTCCCACCGTCAGCAATTATTCAGGATGGAGGTGGGCTTAGAATGGTTGCCGTATTCCTCGGACGACGTTCTTTTGTCATTGATCGACCTGGATTATTATGGTCCGAAGCAGAGATATCTCGAAGCATTTACCAAGGGCTCCAGTGTAGCCTTCGTTGATCACAAGCAAGAGAATATTGGCAAATCGGTCAAAGACCAAAACATAACGGTCATCTATGCCACGGTATTTCATATAGAGCGCATACTTCACTCACTGCCAGTAGGCGACAGGGGCTACCTAAAGTCGTTAAATGCGTTGATGATAGGTGGGTCTTCAGTATCGAGTAATCTGAGAAACACCATTAGCGACAGACTGTGCGCCAACTTGTACGTCTTATATGGTGCTAACGAGTGTCACACTACCTGTTGCACCCAAATACCCGAAGTTTATGAGGTTCAAGGGAGCGTGGGACGTCCACATAAGGGATTTGATTTGCAGATCGTGGATGAGCTTGACTCACCTATGCCGGCTTCCAGAGTTGGTCAGATCCGTGTCCGTAGTGAAGCGATGATTGAAGGCTACTTTAATGACAAACCAGGGACGGCCAGTGCTTTCAGACATGGTTGGTTCTATCCTGGAGACCTAGGTAAACTAACCCCAGGTGGTCAGTTAATTCACATGGGCCGTAGTGATGATTTGATGATCATGAATGGGATTAATATCTACCCCGCTGAAATAGAGAAAACCTTATACGAGTATTCCGATGTTATAGACGTCGTGGCTTTTCCACTAAGGCACCCCATTCATCAGGACATACCTGTTTGCGCGGCAAGTTTGAAAGCTGGGGCACAGATTTCTGAACGGGAATTAATGGCGTTTGCCAATCAGCACTTGGGCGCCCATGCGCCAAAAATTATTCTCATCCTAGACAAAATCCCCCGTAATAAACAAGGGAAACCTATTCGCAAGGAACTCGACACTTTGATAACTTCCAGGTTGGAAACGGACTCTAATTCCGCCTTTAATAAGGTGCCTCAGAAAAAAACCGATTCATCAAGACAAACCAGAAACCAACTGACCCGCAACATTACCTTTACCTGTGTCGTACCCAGACAAGTGAACCTTGAGGTACTTGATAACTGGTTTACTGAGTTAGTACTAAAAGACAATGCAGATAACGAGATTGAAGATTTCTACCCAGAATACGATAACATACCGCGTGTTACCGGGTGGTGGTTATGGCGTTGCATGCAGTTATTCAGGTTTATATTACAAGCTTGCCGTATACCGGTATTTGATACACCCGAGATTATCGCTTACCAGCAGGAAGGTCAAAATCAGAAAAAAATAAACCTTACCGTTGCTGTTACTCAGCTAGACAACCTTCCTAAAGGGATCTATTTGACCGCGCTAGAGATATCTTTTTTCCTGGCGGAGAAGTCATTAACACAGGAGCCTAATACTGAAAATCTGCAATCTTTTTTCAAGATCATCCAAAACCGAATACTTGCACCTTATTCACCACTTTTACCTCCAGGAAAATCAACATTGCCGATACTACGGGTAGCCCGTCAAAAAGGGATTCCGTTCCGACATATGGGCAACAGCGTATACCAGCTGGGCTGGGGGAGTAAGGCCCGATTCCTAGACCGAAGTACCACTGAAGTCGACTCCGCTATGGGCTCCAAATTATCTCAAAGTAAGCTTGTCACGGCACAGTTACTACGCTCGGCAGGATTACCCGCTTCCAGACATCAGGCCGTTACTAAACAGGATGATGCTCAAAAAGTAGCACGGCAATTTGGATGGCCGGTGGTGGTAAAACCGACAGATCGAGATGGTGGCGTAGGTATTACGGTTAACATAGATGACCCAGCGAAACTTAAAGCCGCTTACGCACTGGCCAGAAAGCACTCACATTCCAAGCAGGTCATTGTCGAACAACAGGTACTCGGGGTCTGCCATCGTTTATTTATCGCCCATGGCAAATTACTTTATGTCGTAAAGCGACTGCCAATGTCGGTGACAGGTGACAATACGCTAAGCGTGGCGGAGCTTGTTAAGCGCGAAGTACTCATACAGAGGCGCAAGCCACCGTGGGCGCGATCAAGAATCATTCCACTGGACTCACCAGCACTCGCAGCCATCAGCGCTGCGGGGTTTTCCACATCTTCAGTTCCCGGTGAAAGGGTTCAGGTTCCCCTAAGAAATATAGAGTCCACCGAGTGGGGAGGAATCGATGAAGATGTCAGCAATCAAATCCACCCAGAAAACCTCCAGATGGCGATTTCGGCCGCCGCGTTATTCCGCCTCAATGTGGCTGGCATCGATATTATTAGCCAGGATATAGCCACCCCTTGGCATGAAAACAACGCCATCATCAATGAAGTAAATTTCGCGCCCCTGTTGGGAGGGGGAGAGATTTCCAGACGGCATATTCCAGCCTTTCTCGATCAATACATTCGTGGAAATGGTCGAATACCCGTCGAGGTTTTTGTGGGCGGAAAATCCGCCTGGCAAGCTGCCTCAGAGAAGCAACAGACCTTGCTGACCCAGGGTGTTAACTCCCATATAAGCAATGGAATACAAACGTTGGATGCGTCCGGAAAAACACTTCGAATGCTATCTACAAGCCTATTTGAAAGCGCGCGTGCCCTTGCGCTACTGCCAAACGTTGAAGCCATCGTACTAGTCGTCCAGACTGACGAATTTATCAATACGGGCTTACCACTAGAATTTGTAGATACAATCAACCACGTTGACGAACATTTGATGTCATTTAAGTCAAACAATACAGTGCTGCCCCCTAAGCGAACTAAGCGAATGATCCAGCTAATGACAGAATGGAACGCAGTGTAAGAGGAACACAGAAATGCATGTGCTCGTAACGGGAGCCAACGGCTATCTTGGAAGTGTCTTGATACCAATGCTCAAAGCTTCAAAAACAGTCACCCGAGTTACCGCATTGGTCAGGCAACGTCAGCGCTTTACCGAAGGGAAATACGCCTATCTGAATGGCGTCTCGATTATGGATACTCAGGATTTACTCTCTGGAAAATGTTCCTTTGATGGAGTTAATGTCGTCTGCCATCTCGCCGCGAGCCGTGATTCCAATATGCCCGGTGACATCGCCGACTTTATGGGTTTTACGCATACTCTTCTGACACAGCTGGCCCGCGCAAGAGTTAATGCCCTTATCAACACTTCCAGCCACGCTGTTTACGGTATGACCAAGCCAGTTTGGACAGAAGAAAGTCCAGCAGCCCCAGCCACCATCTATGGCATGGCAAAACTGGCCACTGAATTCATAATAAAAAGCGCTTCTCTAGCGTCGCCACCGATCAACACAATCTCACTCCGAATATCGAAACTAGTGGGACCATCCCCAAGTATGAGAATTGCCCCGAGTGAATATCCACACATATTTTCGAAAGCTGCGTTACTTGGAAAAGCACTAAAGATGAAAAATAACGGAGACCAGAAGCTGGACTTTATAGATGTGCGGGACGCCGCTGAGGTTATAGTCCGCCTAGTAGAAATAGGCCCCAAAACCTGGCCGGAAATTATGAATGTTGGTTCCGGCCAGCAGGTAAGTATGGAAGCAACTGCGTGCCTAGTATCCAATATAGCCAGAACACAATATGGAAAACCTTTGCAAATCGACTTTACACCAACAGCAAACAAATACCGAAACTTCGGTATGTCTATTTCTCGACTGGAAAAACTACTACAGTGGAAAGCCCGTTATACTCTAGATGAGACTATTGGCGATGTATTAAACATCCTGAAGCAACGGTAATCTCCCCCTAAAACCACTACAGTGAGAAGTAGAATTTTCTCGCGACCTAGACTCAGGTGATTAACTGGGAGAGATCACGTTATTCAGGAAGCCGGATTACGTTCAACCGCACTGCCCTGCCACCTACCTCAATGTGTAGCGGCCAACCCTAGTAAGCGCTGAAGCTCCCCGGTCTTCCTCCGGTCTTCTTGCTTGAGGTAAGCACTCTATTGAATATCATCTATTTATCGTCGGAGCTATCTAAAACTGGCATAGCCTTGACCATACTAGGCAAAAGGCAATGGGGGTACAGAGCCCATTGCTTATTGGGCCTTCCCCCTCCCCATTACTGTTGTGTCATGTATTGAAAATCCTCGTGTCGGTGGTTCGATTCCGCCCCCGGGCACCATCTTTTATTGGCCTCTCCGGCCTTTCCTCCTCAGCCTCTTTCGCGCTCTCCGGTTTATCTCCGGCCCCTATATTTTCTGCACCTGTCCAAATCTCATTGGCACCGTGATGCCAAGTTGAATTCGAGCCTGATTGCTGCCCTTCTCATTCCTTCGCTCTCCGGGCAACAACCGATTCAGCAACCCACTCAGAGTTATGTAGTTGACTTAGTTTTGCGAAAGAACGAGGCACGCCCGCTGGATTGGCATAGGGCTTGTCTATGCGTGCTGAGGGTCCAGGGCCGGGGTTGCCTTGGTCTCTAGGGATTTACGTTGTTGCCGAACTATAGCGATGAGTGTGCGACAGGAAAGATTGCGGATTGGAAACGCAGTGTGCTAGAAAAGCCCGGCGCACCATCGGGTTAAGCTCAATATCTGTACAGCCAATGCATTAATAATAGCTTGCCGATGGCCAGTAACCTGCATTTTATAGTAGGGTGAGGGGAGAGAGGTATTAATCCTTCCCAATACTCGTAGCAAAGTTATGTGGACTCAGAGGTATACGTTTTGACACAAGACATCGATACAAAAGGCCCAGATATAAACAACAGCGTCATCATCGACAAAAATGAACTTGGCATCGCTTACGTTACCATCAATCGGGCCCATGCGTACAACGCGCTGTCGCTTGGCTGCATGCAGTCTTTACTCACCGCATTTTCGGATTGCTCAAGCGACGCCTCGGTTCGAGTGATCGTGCTCGCCGGTTCCGGCAAAGGCTTTTGCGCGGGTCACGATCTGGCGGAAATGCGCAGTCACCCCGAGCGGACATTTCAACAACAGACCATTGATACATGCTCTACCCTAATGCTCGCCATTACCCAATCGCCAAAGCCTGTGATTGCCAAGGTGCATGGAGTAGCGACGGCGGCCGGTTGCCAGCTAGTGGCCAGTTGTGATTTGGTAGTTGCCGATAAGCGGGCGCGGTTTGCCACCCCGGGAGTTAATTTGGGTTTGTTTTGTTCGACGCCAATGGTGCCCCTGTCGCGCAACGTGTCAAAAAAACATGCTATGGAAATGTTATTGCTGGGCGATTTTATTTCCGCCCAGCGCGCCTACGAAATGGGCTTTGTTAATCGACTCGCGCCTGCTGAGCAACTCAACCAACTGGTTGATGAGCTGGCGGCAAAGATTGCCAGCAAGTCATCAATGACCCTAAAAACGGGCAAGCAGGCCTTTTATCAACAGATTGATAAAAATATCAGCGAGGCCTACGACTATTGCGGCCAGGTGATGGTCGATAACATGATGACCTACGATGCCCAGGAAGGGATTGACGCCTTTATAGCCAAACGCGATCCTGTTTGGCAGGACAAGTAACGCTAGAATCAATGAGGTCAGAATTGATTGATTATGTCACCACCTCTTGAGTTATCAGAAGGTGTCCCTAAAACGGGGGATCTACATTATTCTCTAGAAAGTGTTGTTCGGCGGGGAAGTACTAACTAAGTTCGCTGTCTGTATTATGGCGAATCACTTCTCCTTCAACCATAAAGATAACGTCTTCGGCAATATTGGTCGCCAGGTCGGCGATTCTCTCAAGACAACGCGAGGTTGATAACAGCGACGTGGCTCGCTCAACCGCCGTAGGATCATCTTTCATCAGCGCCTGCAGTACAACATACATTTGACGATTAACGTCGTCCACGACGTCGTCCATGGCAATGACGCGACGGGCCATATTCACATCCAGTTTGACCAGGGCATCAAGGCTGTCGTGCACCATCGCCAGTATTGAGTTTGCCATTTGATCGGAGAATTCCGGCGGACAGGGAATAGCTTCCTGGCCGGATAGGAAAACGGCTCTTTTGGCTACGTTTACCGCGAGATCCCCCATGCGTTCCAGGTCGTTATTTACTTTTAATACCACTACAATAAAACGCAAATCGACGGCCACCGGCTGATGCAGGGCAAGTATTTTCAAACAGTACTCTTCGATTAAAACTTCTTTTTCGTCAATCTGACTTTCGGCATCAAATACGCTTTGAGTCAGCTCGGGACGTCGGTCATTTAGCGCCCGGACGGCGTTATTAATTCCGGTTTCAACCATGCTACCCAGCTCTAGAATTTCTTTCCTCAGCTGATCCAGGTCTCGTTGTAAATGCAGTGACATAAGCTTTTTCCGTGTCTCTAATATTCAGGGATTAATAGTTTCTGGAACTAACAGTACTTAGGGTCTAACCAAAGCGACCAGTAACGTACTCTTCCGTACGCTGGTTTTGTGGCCGCGTAAAAATTTGGTCGGTAACACCAAATTCAATTAATTTACCGGTCTCAAGAAATGCGGTGTGATCTGAGATTCGCGCCGCCTGCTGCATGTTATGGGTAACGATAACGATGGTGTAACGAGACTTCAGCTCGAATAATAGATCTTCAATATGAGCCGTCGAAATCGGGTCGAGGGCCGAGCAAGGCTCGTCCATCAGCAAAACGTCGGGGGCCATCGCCAGGGCTCTGGCAATGCAGAGCCGTTGCTGCTGACCACCGGATAAGCTGAGCGCGGATTCGTGCAGGCGATCTTTTACCTCTTCCCACAGGGCGGCCTGCCTTAGCGATTGCTCGACCAATTCGTCCATCGAGTCTTTATAGCCGTTAATCCCCGGCCCCCAGGCAACATTTTTATAGATCGATTTCGGAAACGGATTGGGCTTCTGAAACACCATACCAATGCAACGCCGCACTTCAACCGGGTCTACTTCGCTGCCGTGAAGATTCTGCCCACCGTAAGTGACCATCCCATCGACAGTAACCCCTGGAATAAAATCATTCATTCTGTTCAGCGAACGTAGCAAAGTACTTTTACCACAGCCGGAGGGGCCAATGATTGATGTGATTTTATTTTTCGCTATGGGAAAAGACACCTTGTCTACCGCAATTTTTCCCGAGTAAAAAATACTAACCTCCTGCAAATCAATAATGCTGTCATCAGCCAGGGGCACTTGCTCATTGGGGGTCGAATTCATAATTGTCTCGCTGATTGAAACTGACATTATTTAAATTTCTGTTCGGCTTTATGCCGAATCACAATTGCCGCCGCATTCATTAGCAACAACACCGCTAACAAAACGATAATGGCACCGGCTGCCAGCTCGTGAAACTCTTGCTGGGGGCGAGCCACCCAGTTAAATATTTGAATTGGCAAGGCAGTAAAGGAATCCATTGGCCCCTCGGGGAAAAATGCCACGTAGGTCAGGCCACCGATCATAATCAACGGTGCGGTTTCACCGATGGCTCTGGACAGCGCCAGGATAACCCCGGTGAGAATACCCGGAGAGGCCGCGGGTAATACGTGAGCCCAGGTGGTTTGCCAGCGTGTCGCGCCCAGTGCGAACGCCGCGTGCCGAATACTCATAGGCACGGTTTTAATGGCTTCGCGACTGGCAATAATAATAATCGGTAAAATCAGTAAACTCATGGTCAGCGCGCCAGACAGTAAACTGCGCTCTAAACCGAGCTGGCGAACAAATACCGCTAAACCAATAATGCCGTACACAATCGACGGCACACCGGCCAGGTTCGAGATATTAAGTTCGATCAGGCGGTTGAGGCGGTTCTTACTGTTAAATTCCTCTAGATACAGCGCTGTTGCCACCCCAATAGGAATCGAAATAATCGCGATCAAACTGATTAACCACAGGGTGCCCACCAGGGCCGAGGCGATACCAGCCTTGGCCGGAAAGCGCGAAGGGAAGCTGCTAATAAACTGCCAATCCAGCCATTTAAACCCGTCTATGGAAACCTGGGCCAGCAACACCGCCAGCAAGGCGACGCCCATCCAGGTAATCGTTGCACAAAAATTAGCAAATATTTTGGCTTTGCGATGGCGGCGTTTAAGGTCGCCGTAATCCAGCTGGAAAGCGGGTTTATCAGGCGTACTCATAAGCTATTCATTAATCCGTTCATTAATCCATCCATTAATCGTAAACCTCTTGATAACGCATTAAGATTTTTTGCGACAGAACATTCAAAATTAATGTGATAACGAATAGCAGCCCCGCTACAACAAACAAAGTCTGATAGGCAATGCCACCGGCGGGTGCATCGCCCAAACTGATTTGCACGATATACGCCGTCATGGTTTGAATGCTTTCAAAAAAGGTCAGCGATATATTAGGGGTCGCACCAGCCGCCAGAGTGACGGCCATGGTCTCGCCAATCGCTCGAGAAATCGCCAGTAAGAAAGACGCCATCACGCCCGACAGTCCAGCGGGCACCACCACCTGGGTGGTCACCTCATAAGACGTAGCGCCCAGCGCGTAAGCTCCCTGCCGTAGGGTTTGCGGTACCGCTGACAACGCGTTGTCGCTGAGTGTAGCGATCATCGGCAACACCATAATGCCAACCACGATGGCACCACTCAGAGCATTAAACACCTGGATATCGGGGAATATCCCTTTAAGTAAGGGCGTAATAAACGTCAGCGCAAAGAACCCATACACCACGGTGGGGATACCGGCCAGCAGTTCGAGAACCGGTTTTACGATGGAGCGCACCCGGTCACTAGCGTATTCACTTAGGTAAATCGCACTTGCCAAACCAATGGGGATGGCAATCACTGCGGCGCCAAACGTTACCAACAAGGTACCCCACACTAATGGCAGCACCCCAAAAGACTGGGGTTCCAGTAACGGTACCCAACGCGTACCCAAAAAGAATTCTGCGGGACTCACGTGCTGAAAAAAACTAAAGCCTTCCTTGCCTAAAATAATAATAATCGCAATCGTGGTGATAATTGACACCAGGGCACAAAGGCCGAGCCCTGATTGAATCAGGAACTCAGCCCAACGAGTGCTACGCTTATTAATATTGCTAACTTTAACGGCTTGATACGTATCTGTTGTCATTAAACGATTTGTCTATCCAGCATAATTTATGAACCCGTTTCGCCCTAAGGAAAACCCTTAGGGCGTCGGCCGTTAGAGCTTCAACCATTACTTCGACAGTAAATTGACCGCGCGCATATCGTTATCATCAGAGTAAGCCGTACCTGATTCACGATTTAACACTCGATCCAAAGCCCGTTGATACACGACATCCGGTAGCGGGATATAACCAACTTCGGTGGCCAGTTGCGCGGAGTTGTTGATGTAAAATTTAACGAAGGTTTCCACTTCCGGGCGATCAAGTGCATCTTTACGAACGTAAATAAAGATAGGTCGAGACAGGGGCTCATAACTACCATCGTTTATCGTGGTCGGTGACGGTAATACGGCGGTTTTCTCGCCTTCGTTGTCGCCATCGATAGCCACTAACTTAAGCTTGTCTGTATTAGCGGCGTAGTAAGCGAAACCGAAGTAACCCAGGGAGTCCAGCTCGCCGCTAATACCCTGTACCAGAGCATTGTCATCTTCGCTAGCGGTGTAATCAGGTCGAGACGCACCTGACTTACCGTTGATGGTTTCGCTGAAATAATCAAAGGTACCTGAGTCCGTACCTGGGCCATACAAACGGATGGGGCGCTCGGGCCAACCGGATCGAACGTCGCTCCAGTTTTTGACCGTACTGCCCGGCTGCCAGATTTTCTTCAGCTCGTCTACGCTGAGACTATCTACCCAGTCATTGTTTTTGTTAACGATGACCGATAGCCCGTCGAACGCTACGGGAAGCTCAATAAATTCAATGCCCGCTTCCTTAGCTACCTTCATTTCCTTGGCTTTTATCGAACGTGAAGCGTCGTTAATATCGATTTCGCCAGCGAGAAATTTTTTGAAGCCGCCACCAGTACCCGATACACCAACGGTAACGCGAACACGGGGCTGGACCGCCAAAAACTCTTCTGCGACGGCTTCACTGATTGGAAATACGGTACTCGAACCATCTAGCGAAACCGTGCCTCTCAGTTGTTCAGCCGCGTAACTTGCGCTAGAGAGTGCAAGGGCAGCGGTGCTAACCAGAAGAAAGCGCGATAGCGTCTTTGCTTGAGTTGTCGTTGCTAATATGTTTTTCATGATTCTATTTTCTCTCTCAATTGTTAAGATAAGATAAAGATTGCACGTCCCTGTGCTTTCTAGCTCCTGTGTTTAAAAACCAGGGCTTTGACTGGCTTTGCGCCTTAGTACTTGAACTTCAAATCTACCTGCAATCGGTCGTAATCTGTCTCCAGAGCACCTTTGTCATTGATGAAGTAAGTCAGAGCAAGTGAGGTGTTTTTATCCAGTGCGTAGGCGCCTTTTACGATATGCCCCTTACTACCGCTACCACCGCCACCGAAATCAGAATCCGTAGTGAGGCCAAGTACGGCATCGGCTTCAAGATCCTGATAGATATAGGCAACCTGCCATGAACCCGGCTTTTTAGCTTTACCCAATTTCGCACCCGCAGACCAACCCGTGTCGTTGTCGTCGGCATCCTGGTTCTGTACCCAGTCGACAAACATGCTGGCGGGAAGACCACCTAGTTTGGTCTTCAGCTCGGCAAACACTTCTAACTCTTCATAGTTGTTCAGATAGACTTCATCCCCACTAACCATAACCACACTGTTGCCAAAAGAGTCTCCATCATCGAAGAAGGGCTTACTACCCATCACCGGAATATGGTAATAGCTGGTTCCCGCGATAAGTTGGGTGGAATCGCTCAATGCGGTGGTAAAACCGAACTGTGCTCCCCAATAACTCTCTTCGTCCTGACTACCGGCTTTATCGTCGCTCTCCAAATACAAATAGGCTGCATTGGCAAACACAGTGCCGTTATCGTATTTAACTGCGAGACCTTCGGGGCGGTAATCACCATCCCAGATCAAGCCGTTTTTAGCGGGTTTGTAGAAAGGGTTTTTAAATTTACCGCCGATGACGTGGGTGTTTTCAAGACCCGACCAGTCGAAGTAAGCGAGATCGAGGTTGATACCTTTAGAACTACCACCGCCACCAAGACTTTGGTTGGTGGATACCGGATCATTACCGCCCGAAGCTAGTCCAAGGCCTACTTTCCAGGTATCAGTGACCTGCGCCTGGGCTACTATGCGAGCACGGACTCGAGATCGGTTACGATCACTAGGCTTTTTTTCATCGTCGATATTTTCGTAACGATAGCGAAAATCACCATTAACCTTGATCTTCTCTGCCCAGGCCAGTTTTTCATTAATTTTACCGATGCCGCTATTGGCTACTTCGCGCAAGGCAACATTTTCCTCGCGTAGCTCTTTATCGGTTTTTTCCAGCTGATTAACCCGATTAGTTAAGGTTTCGACCTGCCCAATGAGACGCTGCAGCGCTGCTTCGTCTAAATTGACCGCTGCGTGTGCGCTGCCCATCGCTATCGATAGTGCTGTCGCTACCATTGGTAAATAAACTTTCTTCATCATCTGTTTCCCCGCTATGTGTCTATTGAGTCCCCATAGGTGTTATTACCTGTGGTGCCTGCAGGGAATTGTCCATTGCGAAGGTAAAGAAATGATTAAGATGAGATGAAATGACAATAAATTTGAGCTGGTTTTACTTTTTTAAGTGGTGATTTGAGATTTTTAAGCGAAAAACCTCAACGAGACAGGGGAAATTTTACCGTAAAGGTCGAACCATGACCCGATTTGCTCTCCAAAGACACGGAGCCGCCGTGCTGCTGGGCAATATTCTTAACAATCGACAAACCCAGACCCGTGCCACCCAGGTCGAGTGAGCGAGCTTTGTCGACCCGGTAGAAACGTTCGAAGATGCGCTGCTGATGTTGCGGACTAATACCGACTCCGCTGTCCACAACCTGCAATTCTGCGTTGGCTTGATCCTTCGCTAAGCGCACCGAAATAAGCCCACCGGCAGGAGTGTATTTAATGGCGTTGTCGATCAAATTGTCGATTAGCTGAGAAAGACCCTGGATATCGCCATCGACAAAGACGCTATCGTCTACCTCATCAGCGGTCAAAGTAAGCTGGTTTTCCAGGCAGACGGGGCTAGCAGTGGACACGGAGCGGCGCACAGCCTCGCTTAAATTTACCGACTGAAAACTCTGCTCACTTTGATCGGACTCCAATCTCGAAATCGTCATCAAATCGACCACCAGCGAGGATAGGCGCAAACTTTGGCGATGAATTCTCTCGATAAAGCTATGCCGGGTTTCCGGCGGCATATTGGCATCGTCCAGTATGGTCTCCGCTAAACCTCTGATCGCCGTGATTGGTGTTTTTAATTCGTGAGAGGCGTTGGCAACAAAATCGCGCCGGATGCGCTCAAGATGATCCAGCTCCGAAATATCGTGCAGCACGATAACCGCACCCTGGGGTTCGCCAGCGTCGTTGCGCAGGGCGACCGTATAGATATCGACAACCAGATCATCGGCTTCCGAAGAACGCCGCATTTGCGATTTAACCACGCCCTGCTCCGCGATGGCTCGCTCGAGCGCTTGATTAATTTCCTGAACCCGGACTTCCTGCCAGATGGGTTTGTCGATGCAAGAGGATATTGAGAGTTCCAGTAAATCCGCTGCTCTGCGGTTAACGTGAATAATTTTTTGGTTTTCATCGACGCCGATAACGCCTTCCACCATGCCCGCAAAAATCATCGCCAAGCGATTGCGGTCGGTGGTGATCTCCTCCATTCGCGACGCAGAACTCCGGGCCATTCGATTAACCGCAGCCGCCAGCTTACCCACCTCGTCGTGTTGCTCGACCGATATGCGGCGGTTGTAGTCGCCCTGGGATATGGCCTCCGCAACCTCGGTCATCCTGATCAGCGGACCGGAAAAACGCTTCGCAAAATAGAAGCCCAGCAACAACGCAGCAAAGGCAGACACGCCGGTGCTAAACAAAACAATCCGACGTAATTGCAGCACTTTTTTATCGATGGTGCGCAGCGGTAAAGACACCCGCACAAAACCGATGGTTTGCCCCTTATCCGTCACCTGCAAGGCCCGATAAATCATTTCTTGCTGAAGGGTCTGGCTAAAACGGGAGGTGGTTGCCGAATCGTGTTTTCGAGCATCGATAATCTCGGGGCGTAGGCCGTGGTTATCCATATTGCCCGGCGACTCCTGGGAGTCTGCTATCACCCTTCCCTCGGCAGCAATAATCGTCAATCGGCTATCAGTATTTTTGCCAAGCTCTACGACAATTTGCTGCAACGACCGGGAGGGCAGAAAGCCTGGAGTGTGTGTATTGTCGTCGCCGCTTTTAATTTTAGCTTTAGCTTGAACAGTTTCATCTCGCAAGGCTTGCCTGGCGATTTCAAGCAACATTTGCGAACGCGCTTCAAGCGAGTGATGAATTTCTTCCATACCATTGTTGGCGACCTGCCGACTCACCAGCACACCTACGATTAACATGGCAGACAGGATAATGACGACGTAGCCCGCGTAGAGCCGCCATAACAATTGAGAGCGAAACATGTGTGTAATCGACATAGTCTCCGTACGCTAGCTCTGCGAGTTAATTCGTATCCTTAAAGCGATAACCAACACCCCGTATGGTTTCGATAAAATTTTGATCGTCACCTAGTTTTTTACGAATGGCCCTGATATGAACATCAATATTTCTATCGACGACAATCGCATCATTAGAAAACCCTCGATCCAGCAATTGCTCCCGAGAAAACACCCGCCCCGGATGGCTGGCCAAATAATGCAGTAAGCGGAACTCGGTTGCCGTAAATTTAATTTCCTCGCCGTTAAGAGCAACCTTATATTTGCTGACATCTATATCCAGGCCGTCAATCAATACGCGCTGCTCACCTGCGGCCTCTGCACCCGCGCTCGCGCGCCGCAATACTGCCTTCACTCGCGCTATCAATTCTTTCGGGCTAAAAGGTTTAACCAGGTAGTCATCCGCACCAATACCCAGGCCCAGAACCACATCGCTCTCTTCACCCTTGGCGGTGACCATAACGATGGGGATGTGCTGGCTGGCGGGATTACTTCGAAGGCGACGACAAATTTCCAGGCCATCAATGCCGGGTAGCATCAGATCGAGCAGCACCAGGTCTGGCAGTTGTTGTTGAATCAACTCCAGCCCCTGAGCGCCGTCCAAAGATGAGGACACCTCAAAACCCTCGCGCCGAAGGTTATAGCTCAACACCTCGAGAATATCACTCTCGTCTTCAACGACGACTATGTGTGTAGTAGACATAACATATAATTTTTCCAGTGCTTAATAAACAAGCTTGCCATGACTTTGTTAAGAACTAGTAAAGATCAAACCACCTTCGGGTTTGATCCAGCTGAGCGTCCGAATGCGATCTGGGTGCCATCTGGATAAACAACACACTAAGTAATTGGCTGCTCGGTGGCCGGAGTGTCCGCAATCGCCAGCAGATGCTCTTCATTGAATCCTTCCACATTACTCGCCACTTCCCCCACGTCCTCAAATCGCGCGAGATGAAACAGCGCATCGCCTTCATTGACCAAAGGTAAATTGGTACGACCAATCACGATACCACTGTAAGGAGACAGTAGCTGAAGTTCTTGCTCACCAAAGGGATCGGCTACGATACCTAAGAGTTGATTTTTTTTGACGTGGGCACCAAGCGGAGCCATGGCACGTAATATACCGCTCTCGGGCGCTCTCACCCAACTGCTGGAACGCGCGACAACGGAGTCGGCTCCTTTGTTAGATTTTTGGCGAGCCGCAGGCAGCATCTTCAATTCCCGCATCACGTTGATGATGCCTTTGACTCCAGCTCTGATACCAACCTCGTCGAAACGCAAAGCTTCACCGGCCTCGTACAACAACATCGGCATACCTAAATCCGCTGCAGACTGCCTGAGTGAACCATCGCGCAAGGTCGCCGAAATAATCACCGGCACATTAAAAGCGTGGGCCAGACGTTCGGTTTCCGGATCGTCCATATTAGCTCGCACCTGGGGCAAGTTACTGCGATGGATCGCGCCGGTATGCAAGTCGATACCGTGGGTACACTGCTTAACGATTTCTTCCATTAACAGATGCGCCAGCCGACCGGCTAGCGAACCCTTGTCGGTGCCAGGAAAAGAGCGATTCAGATCACGTCGGTCAGGTAAATACCGAGACTGGTTGATAAAGCCGTGCAAATTGACAATGGGCACCGCAACCACCGTGCCAGACAAGCGTTTTAGAGCCGGAGATTTCAACACACGCCGAATAATCTCAACTCCGTTGATTTCATCGCCATGAATCGCCGCAGAAATAAATAGCCGGGGGCCATCTTTTTTACCTCTGATAATTTGCACTGGCATGGTCATTGGAGCGTGGGTATACAAACGCCCTACGGGCAAATCTATGATGACGCTGCTACCGCGCTCGACAGTCGTGCTATTTATTTTAAATG
Source organism: Porticoccaceae bacterium (assembly GCA_036961295.1). Taxonomy (GTDB): domain Bacteria; phylum Pseudomonadota; class Gammaproteobacteria; order Pseudomonadales; family Porticoccaceae; genus JAGPUQ01. The sequence goes on from JBALVX010000001.1 coordinate 1,228,877, forward strand.
GTTTTTCGTCCTTCACTGTAATTACCCTTGACCCCTGGTTCGAGTTTTATTGGGTCGCGCATTTTTTTCAATAAAGTCGATAAGCATGCCAGCCACATCTTTACCGGTCGCCTGCTCGATACCTTCCAGACCCGGCGAGGAGTTCACCTCCATCACCAGAGGGCCGCGCTCGGCGCGCAACAGATCAACACCGGCCATATTCAGGCCCATAATGTTAGCGGCTTTCACTGCCGTAGCGCGCTCTTCTGGGGTGATCTTTACCAGTTCGGCACTGCCACCGCGATGCAGATTGGAGCGGAACTCGCCCTCCGCCCCTTGCCGTTTCATTGCTGCCACCACTTTACCGCCCACCACCAAACAGCGAATGTCCGCACCCCCGGCTTCTTTAATAAATTCTTGCACCAGAATATTGGCTTTAAGCCCCATAAACGCTTCAATCACACTTTCAGCGGCCTTTTTGGTTTCCGCCAACACCACGCCAATACCTTGAGTCCCCTCCAGTAATTTAATCACCAGGGGCGTACCTCCTACCATTTTAATTAGGTCTTGTACGTCATCCGGGGAATGAGCAAACCCGGTTTTAGGTAGACCCAGACCCTTGCGGGACATAAGCTGCAAGGAGCGCAATTTATCTCGCGAGCGGGTAATCGCTACCGATTCATTGACGGAAAACACACCCATCATTTCAAACTGCCGCACCACCGAGGTGCCATAAAAAGTAACCGATGCTCCAATGCGTGGAATCACCGCGTCGTAGCCCTCCAGTATTTCACCTCGATAGTGAATTTCAGGCTTGTTGGAGGTAATGTTCATGTAGCAGCGCAAAGTATCAATCACCCGCACCTCGTGGCCACGCTGTTCGCAGGCTTCCACTAAGCGGCGGGTTGAATAGAGTTTTTTATTACGAGATAAAATACCGATTTTCATGGCACGTCTCCGAGCAAAAATGTAACCTTGTTATTTCAAAATAGAAAATCATGAAAATATAAAGTTATGAAAGTTTTTCCGTTTCTATCGATGCCATTTTGCCAAGTAAATAAGACTGATCCGGCATCACCACTATACGCCCCTGCATCGCCGAGCGTCCCAACAACATACGAAAGCGCATGGAGTCTCGATTAGTTAAGGTTACTTCAATGGGCCAACTCGCCGTCGGCAACACTAGTTGGGTGAGAATAACGTAGCGTGTTTCTTTGTGTCCGCCAGAATCAGTCACTATCCGCTCATCGATAACTTCGGCCTCGCAAAATATTTCCTTGCTGATATCCCGCTGGTTGGGGTGCATACCAAACCGTACCCAGGGTTTTCCGTCTCGACTAAAGGGCTGCAACGAAAACGCGTGCAGGCACGAGGTCCTGGCACCGGTATCAATCTTCGCCTTGACGGGCGGCAAGCCAAGCTCGGGCAGCGATAGCCACTCCCGCCAGCCTACGGTAATGGGCGAATCCTGTGTTAAAACTGACATCAAAGTCACTCGAAATAAAGTGGTAGCGCAAGATACTCATATCGCCGCAGAGCGTCAATCTCCGGGTGTTTCCTCTAATGCTTGTTACGCCGTTTTCTATATGGCTTCCTACATCGCCTTCTACACTGCTTCGCTAAACTGCGAGCTTAGTCCAGTTCCTCTGCCTCGCGTAAGCGTTCCTGGCGGGCGCGCTCTTCCGCGAGCACTTCTTTAATTTCGAGCAGCACACCATCGACATCCGCCGCGTCGGTGTTTTCCTCAAACTCACCGGTCAGTTCAACTTCCGGGGTTAACTCGCCATCTTCGTAGAGCGCCCAAATTTCCTGCGCGTAATGGCTGTTTAGTAATGCCGGTGCAAACTGACCGTAGTAGTCCGTCATATTATTAACATCCCGCGCCAACATCGACTCGGCATTGTTATTGGCCGCCGCGTTCACTGCCTGGGGCAAATCGATAATCACCGGGCCGTATTCGTCTACTAAGACATTAAATTCCGATAAATCCCCATGGATCAATCCGGCGCAGAGCATCAGCCTGACGTAGTGCATCATCAGCGCGTGATCTTCCAGCGCTTGCTCTTCGGTCAGGGCGACATCGTTTAAGCGCGGTGCGACATCCCCATCTTCGTCGGTAATCAGCTCCATTAACAATACGCCTTCAAAGCAGCCGTAGGGTTTTGGTACACGTACCCCGGCGCGCGCTAGCAGATAAAGCGCGTCTACTTCAGCGTTCTGCCAAATTTCTTCCTGCTGCTTGCGGCCAAACTTGGAGCCCTTCTCCATGGCACGCGCACGGCGACTATTGCGCACCTTGCGCCCTTCTCGATATTGCGCGGCTTTCTTGAAACTACGCTTGGCCGAGTCCTTGTACACCTTGGCGCAGCGTATCTCGGTGCCACAGCGCACCACGTACACCACGGCTTCTTTACCGCTCATTAGCGAACGTAGCACTTCATCGACAATGCCATCGTCGATCAGAGGTTGAATTTGCTTTGGGGTTTTCATCGCGCTCTACACCCAGGTAACAAACGGGTTGGAGCAAAACATGGTGCGGGAAAAATTAGTAGGTACTCCTTGTATTAGGATTATTATGGCCAGAGCTGACTTCTTACCTTACTAGATGCCCTGTTAGTGCGGAATACTAACACCTAAGCGCAAAACTCGCAGCCTGAGCGTGAAGATTTCACCTGCTGGATAGCAGCAGCAATTCACTTCATCAAAACCGCCGATTAGCCTATTTTAAAAGCGGATAGTCTGCGTTACCCCGCCAGAAACCCCACTATTGCCGCCACCCGCAGAGATATGTTGGTTACCTGCACAACCTGCTAACAGCAGTACAGCGATAAAGATCATCAACGCGCCTTTCATACCCTTCATATTATTACCTCGTATTCCAAACTCTTCGTTCCATCCCTTCATTCCAAACTCTTCGTTCCAAGACCGGCCCCGCCAAACACAACGAGTCGCGATCATTTCCCGGTAAAGCGTGGCATTCGTTTTTCTGCGAACGCGAGCGGTCCTTCCTTCGCGTCCTCGCTGCCCATAGTAATGACGCAATTCTCCGCCTCAACCTCATAGGCCTCTTCCCACGACAGGCCCAGGGTTCGCAGCACGGTTTCCTTGGTCTTGCGCACGGCCAGCGGGCCATTCGCCGCAATTCGCTCTGCATACCACTGGGCGCGGGCTAACACGTCGTCGACCGGGACAACTTCGTTAACAAAGCCCATACGGTGGGCATCCTCAGCACTGATCTTGTCGGCAACCAGTAAAAACTGCATGGCCATGCAGTAGGGAATCTGTCGTGCCAGGCGTACTGCCGATCCGCCACCAGGCATAAAGCCGAGGGCAACCTCGTTGACCGCGAAACTCGCCTGCTCTCCGGCAATGCGTATATCAATCGCCTGCAGAAGTTCCGACCCAGCGCCGAGGCAGGGGCCGTTAATAGCGGCGACAATAGGTTTGTAGATAGTCGAATTTTTAAGGGTTGCCGCGTGGCTAACCTTTTGATCGTCGGCGAGCAGTCGAAAGTCCCACTCGTCCTCTGGCTCCCGTGCTCCGGATAGCAGCGGTATCATGGTTTTTAAATCCGCGCCTGCGGTAAAGGCCTCGGTACCTGCCCCGGTGACCAGGGCAACCCGCATGTCGTCGTCCGTATTAAAATCTTCCCAGGCGTCTGCAAGTCGACAAATCATTTCCGGATTCATCGCGTTGCGACGTTCGGGGCGGTTAAACGTGATGTACGCAATATGGTCGCGCTTCTCGTACTGTAAAACGGGTGCAGACATGGTGCTCACTCCAAAAGTTTACAAGTTCGTCTTTTCTATAAGCTCGAATTAAAAATTATCAGTTCGACTTATCAGCTCGACTTATCAGCTCGACTTAAAAGAAAGGATCATTTTTAACCTCGAGCCCGAATAAAACTTTGCCCACGGGTCGATACATTTTTTGCTGCACTACAATGTGCGCGCACACAACATTGATATCTCGCAGTAGTCGATCGATGGGGCTATTTGAGCGAATCGCGGTGGAGCCGATCACGTCGTGTATCCGCAGCACCACATCGCGGGCTACGCGCGATACCTCCACCAGGCACAGGCGGAATAAGGCCCGTTGCTGCTTCGATATTTCCTCCCCACGGCAGGCGGTGTCCCAAATATCCTCAATGACTTCGAAGACCCAGGCCCGGGCGGAGCGCAGCGCTGCCTCCGATCGAGCTAGCACCTCGTGGGCCTCGCCCTGTTCCTTAAACAGGCGATTGCTCGGTTGAACGCGCTTGGTTTCACCGAGTTCATAGAGGTAGTCAAGCGCTGCCCGCGCAATACCCAGCGGAATCGGCGCGTGCGAGAACAGGAATAAGGCCGGAAATTGATACAGCGGGCCGTCGTGGTAGGCCGAGTAACTTGAGTCGGAAACATGCCCTGCGGGCACGAACACATCAGTCATCGTGTAATCGTAGCTGCCAGTGCCTCGCATACCCGACACATTCCAACTATCGCGAAGGATATTCACGCTAGTCTTCGGCACCATAACCGAACACACTTCCGGCATTCCGCTGTCACGCATCTGGACCTCGCCATCCACAGTGACAAAACAACCCGCGGTTATTACATCGGCATGCATACACCCGCTGCCAAAAGACCACTTACCGGTAACTCGATAGCCACCCTCAACACGCTCGGCATTCCCCCTCGGTGAATATTGCCCCGCTGGAACCACATCCGGATTCGGAAATAACTCCAGCGCCGCAACCGGATCGATGGTTGAGGCAAGCAGCCCCCCTATCGAGGCGAATGTACCTGCCCAGCCAACCGAACCGTCCATCCGGGACAACTCCTCAAGAACCTCAATCTGCGTCATCGGGTCGAGTTCGAGTCCGCCCATAGAGCGCGGCCACGATGCGCGAAACAGACCGGTAGCACGCAAGGCTTCCACCAGATCGTCGGGCAGACAGCCTTCGGCTTCGATCGAATCCGCCGCCGCCCTGATTTGCGGTTCAAGTGCTTTGATGCGTTCAAGCAGTGATGTGTCGTCGAACGTTGGGGTTAAAGAATGATTAGCTACTTCGGTGCTCATTGTATTTTTTATCTCCAGATGCTTTTATTTCCAGGCGCTCTTGTTTCCAGCTGCTCTTGTTTCCAGTATAGGTGCAGAGAGAACCGCTTTAAGCGTATTTAAGACTAAAGGGCCTTCAAAAACTATACTGCATCTATTTTTCGATATCTACAAACTGCGTAACAGTGGTACTCAGGCAAGGTGATTTTTGAACAAGCAACCAAGATAAGCGGAGAGTGCTTTAACAACCCACCTTAGAGCCAAAGTAACTGATTGCTTTTCAGACCTACTCGAATATGATGGACGGACAAGGAAAAACATAAAAATATCGAAGGAAGGAACACTATTTCAGCTCACAAGGCACTCGAAAACCTCCAACCTATTGTTTTCAAGAACAATAAAATCAAGAGCTTTGCTTTGCGTCTTGGGATAGGGTGTCAATGTGAGATAGTGCCAACGTCCTTATAATTCACTGTTAGCCCCCAAAGTCATAACCTCAAGGAGAATAGACATGGCAACAAAAAAAAGAGTTTTTATTAGCTTCGACATAGATCATGACGAAGGAACCAAAACAATGCTTGCTGGACAAGCTGATTTACCAGATAGTCCTTTTGATTTTAAAGATGCCTCCGTAAAAAATCATCTTACCGGTGACTGGAAAGATAAAGTCCGCCGACGAATGGATAATATTGATGTTGTTATAATACTCTGTGGCACAAGTACGCATACTGCAAGTGGTGTTGCTGCTGAACTAACTATTGCAAAAGAAATGAAAAAACCTTATTTCCTTTTATCAGCATATAAAGATAAAAGCTGCACTAAGCCGACATCTATAACGACTGGAGACAAGCTTTATGATTGGACTTGGCCAAACCTGAAAGCGCTTATCAATGGTGGTCGTTAAGTTCAATGAAATTATTCGTCATACATCGGTTTAAAGATAGGAAGCAAGCAAAGGAGAAGCTAAAGAATATTGCGCAAAGTTTATCAATAGAATTACGGCCCATATTTTTAAATAGCTCTGGTGGTGAAGAATGGAAACAAAAAGCAGAAATATCTATAAGCCAGGCAGAAGCAGCAATAGTATTTAATCCTAGTTCTTGCGAAAAATCAGATAACGCAAAATGGGAGATTGAAAAAGTAAAAAGGGCTGGTTTAGAAATTATCGAGCTTAGTAAAAATGGTGATAATTCTATTGGAATTTCTAGGCTAGGGTCACTCTATGAATTAAAGGAAGAATTTAAGGGTTGCTTCTCATCGAATAACGAAGATGTTTTTGAATTATATAAATTAATGATTGAATCGTCAGAAAGCTTGATTCAAAGACGACAAAAAACAAACGCATTCTTTATCACTGCAATTGGTAGTTTGCTCGCTATCGCAGGTTTATTGGTAAAAACTGGGGCAATAAATACTGGGTCAATAGGAATATTATATGGGTTCTCTGTTGTTGGCCTGCTCTTGTGTAATTCGTGGCGCAACCTTATTGATAATTACGGTAAACTTAATAAAGCAAAATTTGATGTTATTCTCCGTTTAGAGAAAGATCTTTCAGCTCAAATATATTCCGCAGAATGGGTGTCACTTGGTAAAGGATTGCGTCCAAAGAAATATAGGTCTTTTACTTCGACTGAAAAGAATGTGCCTTTGTTCTTTGGCTTGCTGATAGTTGTATTAACATTAATTGCCGTAGTGCGGCAGATATGGGGCTAACAAATAGCTCCAGCGGACAATTCAAAGCGGAATTTGTTTTGCCTTCGCAAAAACATGCCGCTTTGAATTGCCGCTGAGCAAGGCGTTATGGCTAAATCAGAGATCAAAAGGTTGATCTCCACTTTCGGCAGAATATCTATCGAGAGGTCTATACCAGCAATACTACGTTATTCGAACTTCAAAAAAATTGAGTAATAAGTGAGTTGTCGGTGGTGACTTGAACCACGCAACGAAAAGAAGCTAAAGAATCTCTTCCTTGAATATCAAGAGTATATGTAGAAGTTGCCTTATCTCTCATGACTGACATACTTCCGCTCGCACCGCCTACATTACGCCTACATTTAAGAAAGGGCTGACGTACTCACAACATGTCCGAAAGAAAAATTACTGTAACTTATTGATTTTATTGGTGCCCGGAGCCGGAATCGAACCGGCACGGTGTTGCCACCGAGGGATTTTAAGTCCCTTGCGTCTACCAATTTCGCCATCCGGGCAGTGCGTTGCGTAACTCTATGATGACTGTTTCTATCTAGTTGCCAGCGCTGTGCGCTGGTCTTGCTACCGCTATCGGCGTCCTGCCTCCCGCGGCACTTGTGCCTCCTGCACATCGTACCAATTTCGCCATCCGGGCAGTGCTTTGGTGATTAGATGATGGCATGTATCTAAATGGTTTTGAAGTTGGAGGCGCGGGTCGGAATCGAACCGGCGTTAACGGAGTTGCAGTCCGCTGCATGACCACTCTGCCACCGCGCCTACACATTCAAAACCACTCTTACCTGACTAAATTACCTAACTAAATTACCTAACGAAATTGCCTAACTAATTTAGGGGCGCGATTGTACCCGAGGGTGCTGGTATTGAACAGAGGCGCACGTCGAGAATGGATCACTTGCCTATTTCAGACGGTGCATTGTCACCGGTATGCCCATAGTGCTACTCATAGCTCTACTCAATGTTCTGCTCAATGTTCTGATCAATGCTCTGCGAGTTACTCACGTCGCTATCCCTTGTCGAAGACGAAGTCGATTGCAGGTTTGCGGCACTAAATAGCTCGGGCCAGGCGGCGCGGAGGTAGATCACCATTGACCACAGGGTGAGTACGGCGGCGGCGTAAAGCAGCACTTGTGCGAGCACATTGAATAGCGGGAACATCGCCGGGTTAAACAGCAACAGGGCAATAATGGCGATCATCTGTAAGGTGGTTTTGACCTTGCCGATATAGGAGACCGCAACGCTGGCGCGCTTGCCGAGTTCGGCCATCCACTCGCGCAGTGCGGAAATGACGATCTCGCGGCCGATAATCACCATGGTAGGAATGGCAAAAACCAAGGTGGAGTGACGTTCGAGCAAAATAACCAGGGCGACGGCGACGATCAATTTGTCGGCCACCGGATCCATAAAGGCACCGAAGTTGGTTTCCTGCCCAAGTTTGCGGGCAAAGTAACCGTCGAGCCAATCTGTTATAGCCGCAAGACCAAAAATCGCGGCACTGGCAAGATAACTCCACTGCCAGGGTAGATAAAATACGATGACTAGCAGGGGTATTAGCGCGATGCGCAGCAAGGTCAAAGAATTGGGGAGATTAAACATACAAGGAATCCATTAGCGCCGGTAAACTTACCGGTTGTGAAGGTCGCTGTAAATAGCTTCGGCCACTTTACGGTTAATATTCGGTACTTTCATCAAATCGGCGACGCTGGCTTTCTCCACGGAGCCAAGACCACCGAAGTGACGCAGTAGCTCACGCCGTCGTTTTGGCCCGACACCGGGAATACCTTCGAGGGGTGAGGTGCGACGCTTGCGGTCACGACGCTGGCGATGACCGGTGATGGCAAAGCGATGGGCTTCGTCGCGAATCTGCTGGATCAGCAACAAACTATTGGCATCGGCGACAATCTCCTCCACCTTGTCATCAACGCTAAGCAACAGGGTTTCTAGTCCCGGCTTGCGACTACTACCCTTGGCGACGCCGACGATCAGCACGCCGACCACGCCTAACTCTTCCAGCACTTTACAGGCAATGCCCAACTGGCCTTTGCCTCCGTCGATAAACAGGATGTCCGGCAGCTTACCCTCCCCCTGCTGCAAGCGTTTGTAGCGGCGCTGTAAGGCCTGCTCCATCGCGGCGTAGTCATCGCCAGGAGTAATGCCGTCGATATTAAAACGACGGTAGTCGGACTTCAGCGGCCCGTCGTCACCAAACACCACGCAAGATGCCACCGTAGCCTCACCACTGCTGTGACTAATGTCGAAGCATTCCAAACGCTGGGGGATTTCCTGTAAGTCGAGGGTTTCGGCCAAGGCTGCCATGCGTTGTTGAGTACTGCGCGATGCCGCCAGGCGGCCACTCAGGTTCTGCTCGGCGGTACGTGCGGCTAGTTCAACCCACTTACTGCGGGTGCCGCGACTAACGCACTTCACCACTACCTTATGACCGGAGGCGATACTTAAGGCCTCTTCCAATAGCGCTTTATCCTCCAGCGCTACCGATGTCACCACCTCTTTGGGGATATCCACTCCGCCACCCCCTTTGAGCCCCCCGCCACCTTTAAAATAGCTGTGGGGAATAAATTCAGCCAACACTTCACTTCTATCGGCGTCGATGGGAATGTTGGGATAAAAGCTGCGGCTACCCAACATGCGGCCGTGGCGAATGTAGAGCACATGAACGCAGGCTTTATTACCCGCCACTGCCGCATCGATGACGTCGATATTGGCGTTGCCGGATTCAATCACCTGCTGGGCCTGGATTTGGCGCAAGGCGGCAATTTGGTCTCGAAATTGCGCAGCGAGTTCGAAGTCCAGCGCTGCGCTGGCGCGCTCCATATCCCGCTCCAGCTCCCGCATTAGCGGCTGAGCTTTGCCTTCGAGAAACATCCGGGTGTGGCGTACGTCGCGCTGATAATCCTCGGCGGAAATAAGCCCCACGCAAGGCGCGGTACAGCGTTTGATTTGATATTGCAGGCAGGGCCGGGAACGGTTTTTAAACACCGTGTCTTCGCACTGGCGCACGCGAAAGGTGCGCTTTAAAAAATTCATACTTTCGCGCACGGCAAGCACACTGGGGAAAGGCCCAAAATAAGCGCCTTTGGCACGCTTGGCACCGCGATAAAACGACAACCGTGGAAACTCGTCCCGGTCGGAAAGGAAGACGTAGGGGTAGGACTTATCGTCCCGAAATAAAATATTGTAGGGCGGCCGCAGCTGCTTGATTAGATTTTGTTCGAGGATCAGTGCTTCCAGTTCGGAAGCGGTGACGGTGACATCGATATTGCAGATTTTTTTAACCAGCGCGGCAGTTTTAGGCGCCAGCCCGGAACTGCGAAAATAACTGCTGACCCGCTTGCGCAGGTTTTTAGCTTTACCGACGTACAGCACCTTGCCGTCGTCGCCCTGCATTTGGTAGACGCCGGGACGCTCGGTCAGATTTTTAAGAAATACTTTTGCGTCAAACGCCATGCAGGTCACCGTTACGGACCCGTCTATTGTACTTATTTTTAAACTGTTTATTTATAAACGCAGTTATTGATAAACCCGACAACTAGTGATTGATCAACAGCCATTAAACCACTTCGCTGGGATCGACTAAGCCGAGCTTCACGGCAACCAGCGTCAGTTGAACGTCGTTGGTAACACCGAGCTTGTCGTAAATGCGGTATTTGTAGGTATTAATAGTTTTCGGGCTGATATTAAGCACCGCCGCCACTTCGTTGGCCCGGTGCCCGCTGGTGATCATCTGCGCTATTTGCAGCTCCCGCTGGGACAAGCTCGCCAGGGGGGAATCTTCCTGCCCAGGATCGAGCCGCTTAAGCACCAGCTGTTGGGCAATGGCCGGGCTGATGTAAACCTTATTTTCGATAACGGTTTGCAGCGCGGTCTGGATTTCCTCCCGATCGGCATTTTTGGTGATGTAACCGGCCGCGCCCGCTTTGAGCAGTTGGGTGGGATAGATTTCGTCCGTGTAGACACTAACGACTATTACTTTGACTTTGGAATTAGCCGCCAGTAAACGCTTAGTGGCTTCCAGACCGCCAATGCCGGGCATGCGGATGTCCATAAACACAATATCGGGTCGTAACTCCCGCGACAGTGTGATCGCCTGCTCACCGCTGGACCCCTGCCCCACGACCTCCACGCCGGGAACCGATTCCACGAGACTACAGATACCCATGCGCACCACATCGTGATCATCTACTACCAATGCTTTTAACATGACGACACTCCTTGTGCACTTCTTCCGTGACAGCTGTTTATTAATACTACCGACTAGCGCTTAGAGACTAACACTGAAAACTCCAGTTCGCTATAACTGTGCGATTTTTCCAACAAAAACAGTATAAGTCAGGCGCTTGCCATGAACCTTATTCCTATAGTGATAGCTATAGCTTTATCTCACTACCTGTCGAAAGGTAATACTAATTCGGGCTTCGCACTGATCTTTAGTCTTCGCAATGCGATGGGCCCAGTACTGCTGCATGGCGCCCGCCATTACCAGTAGCGAGCCGTGCTGTAACTCCAGTTTGTAACGCAGATCCTTGCGGGTTTTATGGCGCAAATCAAAACGCCGCGTCGCGCCGATGCTGAGTGCGGCAATCACCGGCCTGGAACCCAGCTCGCGCTCGTCGTCGCTGTGCCAATCCACGCTATCGCTACCGGAGCGATAATAATTAAGTAAGGCGCTGTTAAATACCCCGCCGGTGGCCGCTTCCACTTGCTGTTTTAAGGCGGTGAGCTGTGGTGTCCAGGGATTTAAATCTAAACGCATCCCCGAATAACCATAGTGCGTCGCTTTATCGCCGTACCAGGCGTTCAAACGCGGGATCAGGCATTCGCGACCGGCAATGTGCAGACGACTTTGCTGCCAGGGGGTCGCCGCAATAATATCGTTCAGGTGCTGATCGGCTATGTCGGCGGGTAAAAAATCCGGGGCGTAGTGTAGCTCGCCATCCGGCAAAGTAATGACTTCAAAGGCGCTGCTTGAGGCGTTTCCCGTCGCTGGATCCGACTGACCAAATAAGGATAAATTATTTATTGCGAAGTCCTCTTATACACCCGGCGTTTTATAGCCCCAGTTACCATCCAAGCTACCGTCCAAGTTACCTTCCAAGCAAGACGGGCTCTATCTCCAGATCAATACCAAACTGTCTAGCAATATCTGCCTGGATATCGCTTGCCAGTGCCAGCAATGCGCACCCTGTGGCACCCACATGCTGCCGTTCGCTTACCAGCACCAGTGCCTGATGTTGATGCACGCCGACGCCGTCGCGCTGTACGCCTTTCCAACCTGCCTGATCAATTAACCAGGCAGCAGCCAGCTTAACCATTCCATTCGGCTGGGGATAAGCGACAAGATCGGGAAACTGTTGTCGCAGTTGCTCGGCCTGTGCAGCGGCAATTAACGGGTTTTTAAAAAAGCTGCCCGCATTGGGTATTGTCGTGGGGTCAGGTAATTTCTCGCGGCGAATACGGCACACGGTGTCGGCAATTTGTCGAGGTGTTGGCACTGCGTTTATGCCCTCGGCTTGAAGCGCTTTCTGCAGGGCCGGGTAGGTCAAAATCGGAGCCGGTTTTTTTGCCAGCCGTAAGGTCACCGAGGTAATCACGTAGCGACCTTTAGCTACACCCTTAAAAATACTGTCGCGATAATCAAACTGACAGTCGGCGTGGTTAAACCTCACGCTTTCACCGTTCTCAATTAACAGCGCCTCAAGGGCAACAAAGTAAGCTTCCAGTTCTACGCCGTAAGCACCAATGTTCTGAATCGGCGCGGCACCGACAGTTCCAGGGATTAGCGATAAATTTTCCAGACCGTACCAGCCCTGGTCGAGGCAGTAATTGACCGTGTCATGCCAGTTTTCTCCCGCGCCAAATTTTACCTCTACCGAGTCATCGCTTTCGGCAACCTGCTCCCGCCCTTTAATCGCCATATGGGCCGTAAGCCCGGCTAGTGGGCCAGCGATAACCACATTGCTGCCGCCACCCAGCAAGGTTAACGGTAAGCCTTTGGCGCGGGAAAACTCTAGCGCCTGAAGCGCATCGGCATCGCTATTTAATTCGCAAAAATAATCGGCGCGAGCGGCCAGTGCCAGGGTATTGTAAGTAGCAAGATCGACATCGCGCAGAATGTTCAAGAGCGGCCCGGCCCGGCAGAAAATTTGTGTACCGCGCAAATATGCTCCAGTAAACCGTGGGCGGCATCTTCGACCATATCCATCACCTGCTCGAATCCGTCCGCACCCCCGGCATAGGGATCGGGTACTTCAAGCAGATGCTGGTGTTCGCCGGAGTAGTTCAAAAACAGGTCGAGAACGCCGTCGTAATTCGGTGGACACAGCTTGCGCAGATCATTGAGGTTGGCGTGATCCATCGCCAAAACATAGTGGTAGCTCTGGAAATCTTGCGGCGTTACTAGCCGGGCGCGCAAATGAGCGAGTTCATAACCGCGTTTTTTCGCGGCGTGTTGCGCGCGCGTATCCGGCTCGTGGCCTATGTGCCAATCGCCAGTTCCGGCAGAATCGACTGCGATGTGTTCACTCAAGCCTTTACTGTTTACCACGCTTTCAAATACCCCGTGGGCGGTGGGCGAACGGCAGATATTACCGAGGCAGACAAACAATATCTGTATCGGTGCTAGCTCGGTATTATTGCTAGAAGCCACGTCACTCAAGGCTGTCCGTCCTCAAGCAACAAGGCGCAAACCCGTTGTAGGTCAGCTTCGGTATCCACTCCGCCGGGTACTTCGGCACAAGCGGCGGCGACATGAACGGGGACACCATTGGCCAGAAAACGCAATTGCTCCAAAGCTTCCGCAGCTTCCAGCGTGGCCACCGATAACTGAGTAAACGCGCGTAGGGCTTGCACGCGATAGGCATACAAACCGATATGGCGCATGGGCGGGGGAAACGTGGGCGAGGGAAAAACAGACGAACTAACCAACGTCGCCTCCCCCACTGACATCGCATCGCGGGGCCAGGGGATGGGTGCACGGCTAAAATACAGCGCGTGGCCCTGCGTATCGGCAACCACCTTGACGATATTTGGATCGGTAAAATCGGCATAATTTTGAATCGCTTCGCACAAGGTCGCGACGCCACAATCCGGGTGCTCGACAAGATTGGCGGCAACCTGCTCAATCACCGATGCCGGCATGAGCGGTTCATCGCCCTGCACGTTGACCAGCACATCGTCGTCGTTAAAACCGCAGAGTTCTGCAACTTCTGCCAGTCGATCCGTGCCGGAGGGGTGCTCGGTCGAGGTCATCACCACCTCGCCGCCAAAGGCTCGCACCACTTCGGCAATGCGCTCGTCATCGGTGGCTACGATAACCCGCTCTGCAGCACTGTTACTCGCCGCCCGGTATACCCGCTCGATCATGGTTTGACCGGCCATATCACGCAGCGGCTTACCGGGTAAGCGGGTAGAGGCGAAGCGAGCCGGGATTACGCAGGAATACATTCAGTCACCGTGAGGTTTTGAGGGTGGCATCGAGGCGGCGGCATGAATATCGGCTTGGTTCACCGACAGGCCGCTCAAGACTGCAATTAATTGTTGCCAGGCAAGATCCGGCAGTTGTGCCTCGACATCCAGTACCCAGATATTGTCGTGGTTAAACTTATCGTTAACTTCATTATCAAAACCGCCGCACTTCACCGCGTCCTTCGCAGTAATAATTACGGGGGCATCGTCGTCAAAGACAAGATCCGCTGCCGAAAATATATGATGATCGGGAAAGCTGTGCAAGGTAACCGTAAAACCGAGGTCTTCCAAACTGCGCTGAAAACGCTGGGGATTGGCGATACCCGCCACCGCATGTACCTGCTTAGTTTGCTCCCAGGTCTCTTCCCAAGCTTGGGGCAAAATAGTGTTACCGGTCGCCAAATGGCGCAGCCCGGTGGCCGCTAAATCCATAGTAAAAAAATCGCCCTGTGGCTGATAGCCCGCGCCGTTAACCACCACCATATCCACTTCACGCAGGCGCGCTGGTGATTCCCGCAACGGCCCGGCAGGCAAACACCAGCCATTGCCGACACCGCGCTCGCCGTCGACCACAGCAATCTCGATATCCCGGTGCAGGCGATAGTGCTGCAAGCCGTCGTCGCTTAACACCACGTTGCAATCGTTATGTTGTAACAGATGCCTAACGGCATGAGTCCGGTCGGGGCACACCACTACCGGGCAAGCAGTGCTATCGGCAATCAGTCGAGGCTCGTCGCCGACCTGTTCTGGACTATGCCCGGAATTCAACTGCAGCGGTTCAGCGGCTTCGGCACCGCCATAACCTCTGCTGACAATACCTGGACGCAAGCCCGCAGCCTGTAGCTGCCGCGCCAGTGCGATAATTAAGGGAGTTTTACCCGCGCCACCCACCGCAATATTACCGACGATGATTACCGGAGCCATAAAGGGCTGGCCCTGATGGCGAGCTTGTAGGATACGGCGTCTGGCGTAGGCTAAAGCACGAAACAACAGCGTTAGCGGCGCCAACAACAGCGCCCAACTGTTATCTCGGTACCAGGCGCGTTCAAGTGCGGTCACTGTTCGGCTACACCTATGGGTTAGGGTCTTTGAGATTAGAGTCTACTGGATCAAAGTCCAGGGGATTAACAGCGCTCGCCTCAGTAGAGACACCGGCAACTGTCGGCTCCGCAAACCGCTGGTGATGCAGATTCGCGTAACGCCCGCCTGCGGCGAGTAGCTGATCGTGACTACCGGTCTCCAGAATGCGCCCCTGCTCCATCACTAAAATACGGTCGGCGTTTTCTATGGTGCTCAAGCGGTGGGCTATCACAAAGGTGGTGCGCCCCTCCATGGCAACGTCGAGAGCCGCCTGAATATGACGCTCGGATTCGGTATCCAGTGCCGATGTCGCCTCGTCCAAAATCAAAATCGGTGCATCTTTTAACAGTGCCCGCGCAATAGCCAGACGCTGGCGCTGACCGCCAGACAGCAGTACGCCATCGTCGCCAATGGTGGTATTAAAGCCTTCGGGCAAGGCCTCGATAAACTCCAGGGCCTGCGCCATACGCGCCGCCTCCCTAACCGCATCGAGCGAGGCTCCACCGAGTTCGCCGTAGGCAATATTGTTGTAGATGCTGTCGTTAAACAAGGTAACGCTCTGGCTCACCAAAGCAATTTGCTGGCGTAAATTACGTAGGGTGTACTCGGTAAGTTCTCGACCATCGAGTAATACCCGGCCCTGTTGATAGTTATAAAATCGGGGAATCAAATTGACTAAGGAGGTTTTACCACTACCGGAGGATCCAACCAGGGCAATCGTCTCGCCGGAATTTACCGAAAAATTAATTTCATCAAGCACCGGCTGATTGCTGGTGTCGTAGCGAAAACCTACATGTTCAAAGACAAAGTTGCCCTCGACGCGTTCAACTTCGTAGGTGCCGGTATCGACCTCTTCTTCGGCGTCCAGAGTGTGGAATAGTTCTCCAGCGGCGGCGATACCACGCTGAATTACATTATTGACCTGAGTTAACTGACGCATGGGTTTGGCCAGCATCGCGGCGGCAAATAAAAATTTAATAAAGCCACTGGTGGTCATGTCGTTCAACATCTCGGGGCGTAGGGCAAACCACACCAACATTCCCATTGTGCCCGTTAGCAGCAATTGTATTATCGGTGTGCTCAAACCCTGGGTGAAATCCAACTTTAAATTTTGCCGCCGATTAGCCTGACTGGCTTTGAACAAACGTGCACTTTCATATTCTTTGCCACCGAAGAGGTGCATCTCTCGATAACCGTTAACTGCCTCGCTGGCAACATGGGTTATATCGCCGACCGCGGTTTGAATTTTTTTACTAAGCCGGCGAAAACGCTTGCTCACCGTACTTATAATCAAGGCAATAAAAGGCATCACCGCAAGAAACATTAATGCCAGCCGCCAATTTAAATAAAACAGATAGCCAAGCAAACCAATGACCAGGAACCCTTCTCGAAGAATGACTTTTAACGCACTGGTGGTAGCCCCCATCACCTGATTGACGTGAAAAGTCAGTTGCGCCACCATATGACCAGACATATTGCCGTCGAAATAGGCGGGCGGCATGCGCGTATATTTTTCGAACACTTGATTGCGCAGATCATGAATAACCGACAGTGCCACATAACTCATGCCGTAATTACCAACCAAAAACCCGATACCTCGAACCAGGGCAATCGCCATCATCATCACCGGCAACGCAATCGCGGTCTGAGCGAGGGTGTCCTCACCTCCAATAAAATCATTGGCCACCAGATAGTCGGCAATTTTTGCCGTCATGCCGCCGTCACCCGACTCAAAATTCATTACACCGCTATCAACCGTCTCGCCCGTCACGATGGAAAGCACGTTGATCAGGTAGCCAAATAAATCAATAAACGCAATCTGCATAACGCTAAACAACCACAGACCGGCCACGCTCAGCAGGAAAATAAAGATGTAGCGCTTCAGGTACGACAGCAGGCGCAAATAAATTTGCAGTCCGGAGAGTTCAGCGGGTTTATCTTTAGACGTGTTGGTATTAGTAAGGTCGATAGTGTCAGGCATAAGGGTTTATTGTTCGCCTGCTTGGGCGTCTTCTGTTTCCGGTTGTTGTGTAGTGATGCTCAAACGCGCAAACCCGGCACGACCGGCCGCATCCATAGCAGTAACAACGGCCTGGTGAGACGCAATGGCATCGGCAGTAATAACTAAAGGCATGTTGGTATCACCGGCTGAGAGTTCTATCAGGCCGGCCATCAAGGTCTCAATTTGACGGTTAATCAGAGGGGTATCGTTGAGAGAATAATTGCCCTCGTGATTAATCACGATCTCGATACTGTCTACCTCGCCCTCGACGATTTCGCCCGACGCTTCTGGTAAATCGATAGCCAAATGACTCTCTTTACTGAATGTAGTGGACACCATAAAAAAAATCAGCAACAAAAACACCACGTCGATCAATGGTGTCACGTTAATCTCGTCGTTGCCTTTTCTTTGGCGACGAAATTTCACGAGCCGTTGGACTCCTGCCCCGGTAATACCCGATCGCCGTGCACGGCGTCCACCAGTTTAATGGCTTGATCCTCCATCACCACCACCAGCGAATCGATGCGGCGCTCAAAAAACCGGTTGCAGATAAGCGCCGGAATCGCCACAGTGAGTCCGGCCGCAGTAGTAATTAAGGCTTCGGAAATACCGCCCGCCAATACCCCGGCGTTACCGGTGCCCTCAATCATAATGGCGGTAAACACTTTGATCATCCCAATCACCGTACCCAGCAGCCCGATCAGCGGAGTGATCGCCGCAATGGTGCCCAAAATCGAGATAAACCTTTCTAGCTCATGGATAATTTGATTGGCCGCCTCGTCGATACTGTCCTTCATAATCTCGCGGCCGTGCTGGGAATTGACCAGGCCCGTCGCCAACAATAAACCCAGCGGTGAGGAATCGCGTAACTCACGCAATTTATCTTCGGTGATTTCACCTTGCTTGACCCAGTTCCACACCTGGCCGAGCAAATGGGCGGGCACCACTCGGTGCGGGCGCAGAGCCAAAAAGCGCTCTCCCGCCACTCCGATAACAATCAGGGAGCACACGATTAGCGGCAGCATGAGCCAGCCGCCTGCGATTATCAATTCGTACACAGGCCTTCCTTTAACTTCAATAGAGTCAGCACTTTATCACAACAAGTTAAGGTTCAAAATCGCTCGCACTGTTTCTTGTTCACCTTTTTACCAATCCGCTCTCGGTTTTTCCCAATAATGACGAATCCGTTCACGGGCGCGATGCACAGACAGCTCGCCATTGACCTGCCACTCAAAACGCAGCGCGCCCGCTAAGGCAGTGTTCCACTGCTGAGAACCCACCCCTTTATAGCGCGATACCACCCTTGCGTGGGGGTGACCGAAATGGTGATTATAAGCAGCGGAGTACACCACATGCTGCGGTGCCAGATGCCGGACAAAAGCGGCACCGGATGAAGACTTGCTACCGTGGTGCGGTGCCAGCAGCACCGTGACATTTCTTGGCAAGTCATCACTGCCCAGCAACTTCCATTCGACGGTTTTTTCGATATCGCCGGTCAGCACTATGCTCTGCTCGCGATAACGGATGACGAGCACACAGGAGTTATTATTTTGCGGGCGCTTGCGTCTGGCGCTTTTTACTACGAGATCGGCACCTATCTCTGGATGAAGCACCACAAAATCCACTTCACCCCACCGCCAGGTCATACCGCGCTGGCATTGCCTTCGATCAGACTGCCTTCCAAGGGATTGCCCTTGCCCAGCTCGATAGTTAACTGCCTTCGCTAGCCCGCCACCACCAACACCCACCTCAGGAGAACCCAATAGCAGAGTTTCGGGCTGATAGTAACGCAGTAATCCGGTAACTCCACCGCTGTGATCCTGATCGCTATGACTCACCATCAGCATGCGTAAATCACGGTAACCCCTATGCCGTAAATACGGGGCGACAATGCCGCTGCCGGCGTCAAAACGCTCGCTAAACCCCGGACCGGTGTCGTACACCAACACGCCTTCGGGGGTTTCTACCACCACCGCCAAACCCTGCCCTACGTCCAGCACCGTCATCGCCAGAGGCACATCGGCGTCCCGACCACCCTTCGCAAACACCACGGCAAAAATGATTAAGGCACCCAAGCCCTGCAACTTTAAACCGCGAGGCGACAGCAACAGCAGCCCGGCACATACCAGGGCTATCATCGGTAAGGGACCACCGGGAAAACTCGGCACCCAAAGCCAGCTATGATCGGCTGACAACCTGGCCACGGCGCCGCTAAACCACTCCAGCTGAACACCGGCAAGTTGCCAGCAAATATCGGCCCAAGGTTGATAAACCGTGAACAGAGCTACGCCGAGCAAACACAGGGGAACCACGAGAAAGCCGATCCAGGGCACGACCAAAAGATTAACCACCGGCATCACTAGCGGTAACTCGCCCTGGAAAAATACCAGGCCTCCTGCCAGTCCCAGTAATAACACCCACTGCCCGTACACCAACTGCCTAATTCGCCCCACATACGTATGAGCAAACTGGGGGCGCGCGCGAAAATAGGCGATCAGCACCGCCACCGCAGTAAACGATAACCAAAACCCCGGTGCCAACATCGCCAGCGGTTCCACAACACTGACCACCGCCCAGGCCCACAACAAACTGGTAAAGGGACTGGCGTTGCGCCTGAGTAAAAACATCAGCACAAACACCGACAGCATCACAAAGGCCCGCAAGGTCGGTAAGGAAAACCCCGCTAAACTTGCGTACACAAAACCCGTGGCCCAACCCAGTAATACACCCAACTGTCGCGGCAACAGGATGCCGCCTTTCAGCAACACCACGCGCCCTAAACCGTAGCCCAATAAAGTCCCAACCAACGCCGCCAGACCAATATGTAAACCCGAGATAATCGCCAGGTGAACGGTGCCGGTACGCTGGAGCTGTTGCCAGGTCGTCGCAGATATCCCGCGTTTATCGCCAACGGTTAATGCGGCGAGTAAACCCCGGGCTTGAGCGTTAAGCGGTAATTGTTGAATGTGCTGGGCGATGCGATAGCGAAAACCATCTACGCCGCCTTCGCCACTCCCTTCTGTATCCGGCAGTCGAACATTATCCTCCGACTTTCTCACATAACCAGTCGCCGAAACGCCACTGCGAAATAACCAACTGCGGTAATCGAAACCACCGGGATTAGCGAAACCGCGAGGATGGCGCAAACGCACCACAAACTGCCATTCCTGCCCGGGAATAAGCGACTCGCCGCCGTACCAACTGAGCGACAAGGTGTGCAGAGCCGGAACATTCGACTGAACGTCTGCTAGCCCTCCCGTAGTTTGCTCATCCTTGTTCGCGACGTGATCAACACGCAATTGAAACTTGATACGGCGGGCATCCCTGTCGGGTAAACCCAGCACCACACCGCGCACCCGGTAATCGGTTTTATCGAATTCCGCCGGTAGCTCCCGGCTCAGTGTGTACTGTCCCCATATCGCCGCCCACAACATACCCGCAAACAGCGACATCAATACACCGGGTCGCAGCTGCAAGCGCGAAGGCGGATCTATACCAGATGGAGTAATTACAGGTCGAGCCAGTAAAGGCAGGCACAGTGAGATTAAACACAGAAAAATCCAGGGCGGCGGCAACACCGGCCAAAAAGCCGATGAGAAGGCACCAGAAGAAAATGCTAATAACAGCGCTTGCATGCCACGTCCCTGTCGCTTGCGTAAAACTGAATAAACAGTGTACCCGCTGGCGCTTCGGTGACAAAGGGCATTAATAAGGCCGGGTGACAAAACCGGGAAATCCTCAAGGTCGCGGTCAAAACACCCAGTAGTGCGTGTAAACTGTCCTTATTCACTTATGATCGTAAGTAGTCAGCCATGAAACACTTGATGATTATCTATCACAGTCAGGGTAATAAAACCGCCGCTATGGCTGAAGCAGTGACGGCTGGCGCGCACTGCGAAGAGGCAGTCGAAACCCGCGTTAAATCCGCCTTTGATGCCGACTTGGATGATTTACTCTGGGCCGACGGCCTGATCTTTGGCACCCCGGAGAACTTTGGCTACATGAGCGGCGCCTTAAAAGATTTTTTTGACCGCACTTTTTATCCCGCCGAAACCCACCAGCTTAATTTACCCTACGCACTGTTTGTCGGTGCTGGTAACGACGGCAGCGGCGCGGTGCGCGAAGTCGATCGCATTGCCCTCGGCTACCCGCTGCGTAAAATCGCCGAACCTGTCGTTGCCGTCGGCGAACTCAGCGATAATGATCGACAGGCTTGCCACGAACTCGGGCATAGCGTTGCCGCCGGTCTGGCGATGGGTATTTTTTAAGTTCACTGATTTGAAGCAACTAATAAGGAAATAAGAAACAACAATGAAAACTACAAAATTAAACACCTTACTATCAGGAATAGTGCTTCGATGACAGCAGGACTGATACTCACTGGCGGCGGTGCGCGAGCCGCCTATCAAGTAGGAATACTGAAAGCGCTTGCCGAGATACTGCCCCATCGCACCCACAACCCCTTCCCAGTAATTTGCGGCACCTCTGCGGGTGCCATCAACGCCATCGCTCTGGCCGGGCGACCAGGCCCTTTTGCCCTGCGTGTCAAAAAGCTGGAACGCATTTGGCAAGACCTAAACTCACATCAAGTTTATCGCACTGATTTTTTAGGCGTCACCAAAAACACCATAAAACTGATCGGCGCGTTATTACACAGCGGTTACGGTCGCAAAAACGCGGTGGCATTATTAAATAATGCGCCACTACAGAAATTATTAGAAGACTACATACGCTTTCGCTACATCGACGAAGCCATCGCCAGCCGAGAGTTAGACGCTGTGTGCATTACCGCCATGCATTACGACTCCGGCGAATCCGTAAGTTTTTTTCAGGGCAACCAAAGTAACTGGAAGCGCAATCGTCGTCACGGCATTCGCGCCGGGCTAACCATTGATCACCTGATGGCTTCAACCGCGATTCCCACTCTGTTCCCGCCGTCGAAGATTGGCGATCACTACTATGGCGATGGTGCCGTCAGACAGTTAAAGCCCCTAAGTCCGGCCTTGCATCTGGGCGCAACGAAACTCTTTATCATTGGCGTTAGTGATAATTCCGGTGCCGAACAAGCAGATACGCCCGCGGCCCACCCGCCCTCGGTGGGACAAATGGTCAGCCACTTGCTCAACAGTGCATTTATCGACAGTACCGAGAGCGACCTGGAAACCTTGAAATCCATTAATGCGCTGGCCGGAAAAATCTCTCCTGAAGAACGCAAAATGCTCGGCCTGGATCACCTAAAGCCCATCGAATATTTGTGCATTTCCCCTTCCACCGGGATCGACAAAATAGCCGAAGACTACTTCCACGAACTGCCCAGAAGCGTGCGTATCTTTCTGCATATGGTAGGTGCCACCGAAGAAGGTGGCGGTTCCAGTGCCGCGAGTTATTTATTATTTGAACCCGGGTTTTGCCAACAACTACTCAAGCTGGGCTACGAAGATGCGATGGAGCAAGAAGCTAAAATTCGCACGTTTTTTGATCTCGACTCTAAAAACCCAGAATAACCGCGGCATTAATAAACACCTTATTTTTCCGGGTTATACACCTTAATCGGGTGATAAGATTTTTGGAAATCCGGCTGATCTGCCCATTTAAGGCCGCCGGTTACGCCGCCATCCACCACCATACTTTGTCCGGTCACAAAGGTAGAGCGATCGCCCGCCAGCCAACAAGCCATCTGCGCAATATCATCGGGAATACCCGAGCGAGGAATGGCTTGCTGTTTAGAAAACGAAGATTTAACCCGGTCCACCAAACTGTCATCGCGACCCACGGTATTTGCCGCCAAGGGCGTGGCAATAAAACCCGGACAAATCGCATTAACCCGAACACTGTGTTCGCCCAGTTCCATCGCTACTGATTTGGTCAACTGCAACACCGCCGCCTTGGCCGCAGCGTAAGCGTGAGGGCTGTAACCCGCAGCCAGGCCAGCAATGCTACCGGTATTAATAATACTGCCCGATTGCTGTTTTTTCATAATCGGTGCGGCGTGTTTGATGCCGAGAAAAACACCGCGCACCAACACATCGAAGGTCATATCAAATTCGTCCACCGGAGTATCTTCAACAGGCCCCATAACGCCACCAAAACCGGCGTTATTAAAAATACAGTCCAGTCTGCCCCACTGCTTCACCGCTAAATCGATAGCCGCTTTTACCTGGGCTTCCTGCCGCACTTCTACCTCGGCAAACACCGCGCTATCGCCCAGTTCAGCCGCCAGCGCCTGGCCACGCTCCACCTGCATATCCGCAATCACTACCCGCGCGCCTTCCTCGACAAAAAGACGCACGCTACGCTCGCCAATACCGCTGGCGCCACCGGTAATTACTGCTACTTTCCCCGCTAATTCCGTCACCTTTAATTCCGACACTTTCAATTCCGCCATCACGGCCTCCGTTGATTAATAATTAAAATTTGATTTTGAATAAAAAGGTCCGCGACGCTATTAAGCTAGGCGTTTATTCGGGAAGCTAAATGTATTGGGCTATTGAAAATCTACTTTATTCTTGCACCTACTCTATTATTGCGCAGGCGCTTCTAACTGCTCCATCATTTGATCAAACTGCGCACCGCGCTCATCTACACCCTGCTGAAGTAATCGCTCAACATCTTTGGCCTTATTTATTTGCTGCTGATAGGGCTGACTATTTTCGTCCTCGGGATCAGCTCCGGTCTTCATCTGTTGCATCACTAACATGGCGGAAATCACCATCACAACTAACAATATAACTATCCTCATGATCTGCTCCCGTACATTAGTTTGATACTTACTTATCAGTACCCAGCTATTCCCATTCAATAGTCGCTGGCGGCTTGCTGGAAACATCGTAAACTACTCTGGAGACGCCGGAAATTTCGTTGATAATGCGATTGGAAACCCGTTCGATAAACTCGTAGGGCAAGTGCGCCCAGCGTGCAGTCATAAAATCTACGGTTTCGACAGCGCGCAATGCAATCACGTATTCGTAGCGGCGGGCATCGCCGACTACACCAACGGATTTAACCGGTAAAAACACCGCAAAGGCCTGACTTGTTTTATTGTATAAATCGGCTGCATATAATTCTTCAATAAAAATCGCATCGGCTTCGCGCAGCAGGTCGGCGTAGCTTTTTTTCACTTCACCGAGAATACGCACACCTAAACCCGGTCCTGGAAACGGATGGCGGTACACCATGTCGTAGGGCAAGCCTAACTCCAGACCCACTTTGCGTACTTCGTCTTTAAATAATTCCCGCACCGGTTCTACCAGATCTAAAGCCATATCGTCGGGTAAACCGCCGACATTGTGATGGGATTTAATCACGTGGGCTTTGCCGGTACTCGCCGCAGCGGATTCGATCACGTCGGGGTAAATAGTGCCCTGAGCCAACCACTTAACATCCTGTAATTTAGTCGCCTCGGCATCGAAGATATCGATAAAGGCATTGCCGATAACTTTGCGCTTGGCTTCCGGGTCTTGAACACCCTCCAGGCGACTCAAAAATAGTGCTTCGGCGTCGGCGCGAATCACTTTGACACCCATATTGCGGCCAAAAGTGTCCATCACCTGATCGCCTTCGTTCTTGCGCAACAGACCGTTGTCGACAAATACACAGGTGAGCTGATCGCCGATGGCGCGGTGCAACAAAGCTGCTACGACGGAAGAGTCGACGCCGCCAGAAAGTCCTAACAAGACTTTGTCACTGCCCACCGTGGCTTGAACGCGAGCAATGGCATCTTCAACAATATTGGCGGGCGTCCACAAGGCTTCACACCCGCATATCTCAACAGCGAAGTGCTGAAAAATACGTGCTCCCTGTAAAGTATGGGTGACTTCGGGATGAAATTGCAGGCCGAAAAAAGGGTGCTCGCGGTGATACATTCCGGCAATTGAACAAGATGGCGTGGAGGCCATCACTGCAAAACCATCCGGCAGCTGACTGACCTTGTCGCCGTGGCTCATCCACACATCGAGAACTGCATTACCGGACTGATGATCTACATGGTCGGTAATATCGCGTAATAATGCACTATCACCGTGGACAGCGACCTGAGCATAGCCAAACTCTCGCTGCTCAGACGACTCCACTTTGCCGCCAAAATGCATCGCCATGCTCTGCATGCCGTAGCAAATGCCTAGCACCGGAACACCGAGTGTAAAGACTTCGGGATTAGGTAAGGGCGATTGATCAGCGGTCAGCGACTCGGGGCCGCCGGACAAAATGATGCCGCGGGGCTGAAAGGCGCGAATCTCGTCCGCCGTCATATCGTGAGCACGAATTTCCGAATACACCCCGGCTTCCCGCACCCGACGCGCAATCAACTGGGTGTACTGGGAACCAAAATCGAGAATCAGAATGCGGTTAGCGTGAATATCGGCAGACATAGAAAAACCTGTACGGGGGGATCGTGGTAATAGTGCTCAATCCGTAAATGTGAGGGCACTCGACCCAAAAAGCGGGGTCGGTTCAAAATAAAAACAGGATGTTACCCAATACGGCAGCGTTAATTACCACTGAAAGGATAGTTGGGGGTTTCTTTGGTGATACCCACATCGTGAACGTGGCTCTCGCTCATACCCGCACCGGTAATACGTACGAAACGAGGCTTGGAACGCATCAACGCAATGTTCGCGCAACCGGTGTAGCCCATGGCAGAACACAAACCGCCCATTAACTGGTGGATAACCGCAGATATCGGGCCCTTGTAAGGCACTCGACCCTCGACACCTTCGGGCACCAGCTTTTCAGCGCCGACGCTGGCATCCTGAAAATAGCGATCGCTGGAACCCTGGGTTTGCGACATCGCCCCCAGCGAACCCATGCCCCGATAGGCTTTGTAAGTACGGCCCTGGTACAGCTCAATCTCTCCCGGCGCCTCCTCGGTACCGGCCAATAACGAACCCACCATAATAGCGTGGGCTCCCGCCGCAATGGCCTTGGCGATGTCACCAGAAAAACGAATACCACCATCGGCTATCACCGTCACATCGGTGTCCTGCAGGGCTTTGACGACATTGGCGATGGCGCTGACCTGAGGCACACCCACGCCGGTCACGATTCGAGTGGTACAAATCGAGCCGGGGCCAATACCCACCTTGACGCCATCCGCCCCGGCTTCAACCAGCGCCAGCGCGGCCTCGGCGGTGGCGATATTACCGCCGATCACCTGAACATTCGGGTAGTGCTGCTTCACCCAACGCACCTGGTCGAGCACATTGCGGGAGTGGCCATGGGCGGTATCGACCACCAGCACATCTACACCAGCGGCGATCAATTGCTCGACACGTTGTTCGGTGTCGGCGCTGGTACCCACGGAGGCACCCACCCGCAAGCGGCCAAGTTCATCTTTACAGGCATTGGGGTAGCGTTCGGCTTTGTCGATGTCCTTAACGGTCACCAGGCCACGCAGCTCAAATTTTTCGTTAACGACAAGGACTTTTTCGATACGGTGCTTATGTAACAGACCTTTCACCACATCGGTGTTCTCGCCTTCGGGCACGGTTATGAGCTGGTCTTTAGGCGTCATTACCGACGATACCGGCGCATCCAGGTTGGTTTCAAAGCGCACATCGCGGCGAGTGACGATACCTACCAGGTCATCATTGTGCAGTACGGGCACGCCCGAAATATTGTGCTCCCGGGTCAATGCCATCAACTCTCTAATGGTGGTGTTGGCACTAATAGTGATGGGATCTTTGACCACTCCACTCTCAAATTTTTTCACCGCGCGCACGGCCTGCGCCTGCTGCTCGATAGTCATACTTTTGTGCACGATGCCGATACCGCCTTCCTGAGCCAAGGCAATGGCCAGACGCGCTTCGGTAACGGTATCCATCGCTGCGGATACCAGGGGAATATTGAGTTCGATGGTACGGGTCAGGCGGGTCTTGAGATCGACTTCGCGAGCGACGACTTCCGAATAACCGGGCGTCAATAGCACGTCGTCAAAGGTGAGCGCTTCCTGATCAATTCTAGGCATAGTTTTGCGTGAACCCACTGGAATTTGGAAGCAGGCTATTATATCGACGGACCCTTTCAAGGTAAACCAGCGCGAGCAAAACAGCCGGGCTTAGATTATCCATGGATTGCGCCCAGATTGATCCCAGATTGAAGGTACAATTTGAAGGTACAATAAGCGCTTAAACAGGCTAATTATGAACAAAACACCGAATTCAGTAGCGGGTGATAGCACGCAGCGCACGATTATTTCCGTCAGCGAACTCAATCGCCGCGCCCGGCAATTGCTCGAAACCCACTTGCCCCTGCTGTGGGTAGAGGGCGAAATCAGCAACTTTGCACGACCCTCCTCCGGCCATTGGTATTTCACCCTTAAGGACGAAAGAGCACAGGTGCGCTCGGCGATGTTTCGCAATCGCAATCAGCTGGTGCAATTTCGACCCGAGGAAGGCCAGCAAGTCCTGGTTCGCTGCCGGGTAGGCCTGTACGAGAACCGCGGCGACTATCAGCTGATCGTCGAGCATATGGAGCCGGCTGGCTTAGGTGCACTACAGCGGCAATTTGATATTTTGAAGGCCAAGCTGGAGAGCGAAGGCTTATTCGCCGCCGATGCAAAACTACCACTGCCGGAAATGCCTCGGCATATCGGTATCATCACCTCACCCACGGGTGCCGCCGTGCGGGATATTCTGCATGTTCTGGAGCGACGTTTCCCCAGTATTCCGGTATTCATTTACCCGACCCTGGTACAGGGTAAGGCTGCCGCCGAGCAAATTGTCGCCGCCATCGAATTAGCCCACCAACACGACCAATGCGACTTGCTTATTCTGAGCCGGGGCGGAGGTTCCCTGGAAGACCTGTGGCCCTTTAATGAAGAGCGCGTCGCGCGCGCCATCAGCACCAGTGCTATCCCGATTATTTGTGGCGTTGGCCATGAAACCGACACCACCATTGCCGATTTTGTCGCCGACGCTCGCGCGCCCACGCCCTCTGCCGCGGCTGAAATGGCGAGTCCGGATGGCCTTGAACTACTCTCGTTGTTTGCTGGCTACGAACATTGGTTTGCTCAAACCATGGGCAGCGTTATTAGCGCGCTAAACCACCAGCTCACCGGACTACGCAAACGCCTGCGCCATCCCGGTGAACGGCTTAATCAACAAGCGCAGCACCTCGATCATCTTGAAATTCGACAGCGGCGAGCCATCCAGTCTTTGCTGTCCAGTAAACAAAGCGCGTTAAAAAATTTAGTGAGTCGCCATCGCTTGCAACATCCGGAACATCTACTCGCCGCCATGCAAACCAGGCTGGGGGATTTACAACGACAGTTCCATAACGGTATGAATTTACAACTTGAAAGCAAGCAAAAAAGTTTAGCCAACAAGGCCTTGCTGTTGCAGGCGATCAGTCCGCTAAGTACTTTGAACCGGGGTTATGCCATTGCTCAGGGCGCTAAACAACAGGTGCTTAGCCGAGTGGTGGATACGGCAAAAGGCGAACACATCTCGGTGATGCTTGCCGACGGGACGTTAGGCTGCACGGTAGATCAAATAAACGTCGGAGCTAATCTTTTCTCAGAAAAGAAAGCCTCAGGAAAGAAAACTACAGGAAAGGAAACCACAAGGAAGTAAAAAATGAATCATAAAATTAAACAAATCACACTACGCAGACTGGCCCTCACTGCCAGCGCAATAATAACAGCCTTCATTTCAGTTCAGGCAGTCAGCCAGGACAGCGCATCCACAACAACTATCTTACATCCAACCACGTCGAATGTAGCTACATCTAGTGTAACTATGTCGAGTGCAACTGTCTGGGACTTAAGCGATCTATACGCAGACCAGCAACACTGGCAACAGGCCTTTGATAAAAGCAAACTCAGTGCGAACGCGATTAACCAGTGCCGAGGCACGCTAGCCAACAGCTCCGCTACTCTGTCGGCCTGTCTCGATACTATTTATACGAGTTACCGAGATTTACTTCGCGTTTACACCTACGCCTTTCTCCAAAAAGATACTGACCTGGCCAATTCCATTAATGGCGAACACTACACCAAAGCCCAGGGTTTGCTCAGTGAGTACAGCCAGGCCATTAGCTTTGTGGAACCAGAATTAATTGCCGTCGGGGAAAAAACTCTCACCGGCTGGCTGCAAACAGATAAGGGGCTTGCCGACTACCGGCACTTTATTCGCAACACCCTGAGAAAAAGTGACCATGTGTTATCGCCACGGGAAGAAGAAATTCTCGCCGCTGCCGACGATCCGATGAGTGCCGTCGGCAACACCTACAGCATTTTCACTAACGCCGAACTCCCCTGGCCAGAGGTCACCCTAAGCAACGGTGAAAGCGTATCCTTACGCGCCAGTAACTACGCGAAGTATCGCAACGCAGAAAACCGCGCCGATCGAAAAATTATTTTTGACGCTTTTTTTGGCGCCTATCAAAACTATAAAGAAACCTTCGCCAGCACTCTCAGTGGCGAAGTGAAACGACACGTGTTTAGCGCTCGCATGCGCGGCTTTGATTCCTCCTTGCAACAGGCCATGGACGCCGACAATATTCCGGAAGCGGTTTACCACACCCTGGTCAGCACCGTTAACCAAAACCTCAATGCCTTACATCGCTATATGAAACTCCGCGCTAAGCGGATGGGGATTGATGACCTGCGCTACTACGATATTTATCCCTCGATTATTGAAAACAAGCGCAGCTATTCAATCGATGATTCCAAAGCCATGCTGGTGAATGCACTGAAACCTCTTGGCAAGGAATACGGCGTACAACTGCGTCACGCCCTGGCGCAGGACTGGATGCATCAGTACCCGGCCAAAGGTAAACGCAGCGGGGCTTATGTGATGGGCGCGGCCTACGACGCACATCCTTACATGCTGCTTAACCACCTCAATAATTTCGACTCTCTAAGCACTTTCGCCCACGAGTGGGGGCACGGCATGCACACCCTGCTCAGCAACGCCGCACAACCTTTCCCGACGGCAGATTACCCTACCTTTATTGCAGAAATTGCTTCTACGGCTAACGAGGTTCTGTTGTTTGATTACCTGCGCAGCAAAGCTCGCAATGACGAAGAGCGCCTGTTTTATTTGTTTCAGGAATTACAGGGATTACGCGGCACCTTTTTCCGGCAAACCCAGTTTGCCGAATTCGAATTAGCCATTCATCAAGAAATAGAACGCGGCGAAGCCTTATCGGGAGACAAACTCAAGCGCATCTACGGAGATATTGTTAAGCGTTACTACGGTGAAGATCAGGGCGCGATAACCATCGATGACACTTACACGGCGGAGTGGGCTTATATTCCACACTTTTACCGCAACTTTTACGTGTATCAGTACGCCACCTCGATTTCTGCCGCGTATTATCTGACGGAAAAAATACTCGATGGCGGCGCTACCGAACGGGAGCAATATCTGTCTATCTTAAAAGCCGGCGGCTCTGATTATCCTTACGACATTCTCAAACGTGCGGGAGTGGATATGGCCTCGCCCGAAGTTTATCTAGCCGTTATTCGGCGCTTCAATCACATCATGGATGAAATTGAAGCCTTAAAATAATAATATTCCAGCGCTCATACAGCACCATCCGAGATAATATGAATATCCCGCTGTGGAAATGGAATCGAAATATTGTGGCTACGAAACTTTTCATCAATAGCGAAGTTAAGCTCGCTCTCAATTTCC
The DNA here is from genome assembly GCA_036961295.1 of Porticoccaceae bacterium. Classification (GTDB taxonomy): domain Bacteria; phylum Pseudomonadota; class Gammaproteobacteria; order Pseudomonadales; family Porticoccaceae; genus JAGPUQ01. Next base: position 1,259,798 of record JBALVX010000001.1, read on the forward strand.
AGTTTCCTGGCTACATCCTGGATAAAGACGCGTAATTCAAAGTTCAGAGCACTGTCGCCAAAGCCTCTGAATAACACTTTAGGTGATTTATCCCCAAAGTGCTTGAGCACGACTGAATTTTCCTCGGCCACCTCATTCAACATGCTTTCTACTAAACGAACATCACTTCCGTAGGCAACGCCGATCGGAATAATGATGCGCCCATGCACATCTCGCAAGGTTACGTTTGAGACCTGCTGAGAAATAAATTCGGCATTGGGCACTATCACGTCGGAGCCATCAAAGGTACGAATCTCTGTAGAACGTACGCGTATTTTTTTGACCCGCCCTTCGGTGCCACCGACTTTAACCCAGTCCCCACGCCTGACCGGCCGCTCAAACAACAAAATAATACCGGATACAAAATTATTCACAATGTTTTGTAATCCGAAACCAATACCTAGCGATAGCGCACCGGCAACAAAAGCCAGGCTGGTTAAGTTCACCCCTGCGGCACTAAGCCCCATCAAAATAGCGACGGCAAAGCCCACATAACTCAACAGGGTGATGGTTGCTTCACGCGCTGCCGGATCCAGTACCAGGCTGCGTTTCAGGGATCTATCTGCAGCCTGTCGAACCGCTCGAAACACCATCAGCAGCACGGCAATTACAAATATGCCAAACAATAACTTGACCGGAGAAACATGTATGGCACCTAACTCAAAGCCATCGACAAAATATTCCACCACCAGCGCAAAGCCCGTGGACGACACTCCCCAGGCATGTAACAGTGCAATGCCAACCAGCCCAAACAGTCCCAGCGTTAAAAACAAACGCACCCACATCAGTCCTGGCCAGGGAGCACCTTTTTCCACGCCCATGATGCGACGCGCTTCGTCTCGAATGGGGCCACCGCCTTGATCAATAGCATTCAAGGCATCGCGAATCATCCAGCGTGTTATCCGGTATAGCGTCAGCGCCGCCAATGACCCGGTTATACCGAAGATCAAATATTGCACAAGATTATGGAGACCGACAATTTCGGCAAGCCACAGACCAAGGAGCAATACCACCCCAACCTTAAAGCCCAATGCTGATATTTTTTCCCGTGAAAACACGCCGGCAAAACACCGAAATATATTTGCTAATACGATGAAGGTAGCGGTAAACAAGGTGATATGCAGCAAACCACCAAACTGGATATTTACAAATTCAAAAAAACCACTTTCAAATAACAGATAAGTAGCCGCTAGAATAGAAACTAAAACGTTGAGAGAGAAAATCGGAAACCGCGTTATTTGATCCGGGAGCTCAAGAGCAAGCACCTGCTTTATCCAGCGGATCATCACAAAGGCGGACAATAAACCTGCGATGACCAGTGCCGTTAGACTATAAGAATTAGTCAGGGAATATCCGGCGTGCACCAAAGCCATTAATACCAGGCTATAAACAGGTAACAACCAGAGGGCCTGCTTACCCAAAATCACGCGCAATAATTGACCGCTGGTGCCCCCCTCCCGTTCATCGACCGCCAGGCTCTGCTCATATTTTAGTGCTTTGCTGCGCAATCCAAAACCGATTGCCGTTGCCACCAACAACAAAATGCCCAGAAATATAAAGTCGCTAAGCTTAATCTCGCTTAAATCTCCCAGTACGCCTTTAAATTTAAATAATTTAAAGGGCTCAAAATCGAACTCCGACAGCAATACAAAGATATTCGCCTGCTTAGTCAGCAAGCGCCCCTTCAATCGCTGCTGTTGTTTTTTATTAAGCTCATCCACCAGGACATTGGCTTGTCGATTCAGCGACTCGCAAGTTTCCAGGGTTTTTCGAGCCTGGGAACTGAGTTTGATCCGCTCTGCCGTATCGCTGCCCCCGGACTCTGTAGCAAGCGCCGAAGCTTGCTGATCTTTCAATTCGCTCAGCGTCTTGCGCTGATCTACCATGCAGTCTGCCGCAGCGGTGCGTAAAGAAACCGCGCTAACCAAGAGGCCATCCAGGATCTGCGCAGACACCGAACCTTTGACCTGATTATCAATACGGTTAAATTCTTTTTTTAGTGTTTTGACGGTATCTTCAGCACACAGCAAGGGGTTCGCAAATAGACAAGCGAGTAGCAGCACCGATAGAGGGAAATATTTTTTCATGGCTGGCAGTATCCTAATCAATAGTGCAAGAATCAACAAACCGCACCACTAAGAGGCTTAACTCTACAGGCGATTATTTGCCTTTATAATGCTTGAAAGCTCTGCGTTTTTTCGCAATCTGACTTGCGCTCAGTTTATTTTTACGCCCGGCAAAGGGATTATCACCCGATTTTAATTGAATAGTGATCGGTGTGCCGTGTAGATCAAGTGCCCGGCGAAAGGTTTTTTCCAGATAACGGACATAGTGCTTGGGCACTTCGTTAACCTGATTGCCGTGAATCACAATTACCGGAGGATTTTTTCCGCCGGGATGGGCGTAGCGCAACTTGATACGACGCCCCCGTACCAGGGGAGGCTCGTGATCGGCCACGGCATCTTCCAATATCCGAGTGAGAAAATTAGTACTGAGTTTGTCGGTAGCCGAGTGGTAGGCGCGCTCGATGGATTTGTAAAGATTACCCACACCCGTGCCGTGTAGCGCGGAGATAAAATGTAGATCGACAAAATCTGCAAAGCGTAAGCGCCGCTCTAACTCGCGCTTAACCCATTCGCGCTGCCCGTCTTCCAGGCCATCCCATTTATTAATACCGACAACCAGGGCCCGCCCGGCATCGATGCAATAACCCAGCAAATGCAGGTCCTGCTCCACCAGCCCCTCGCTGGCATCTATCAGCAGCACCGCGACGTTAGAATCGTCGATGGCTTGCAGGGTTTTTACGATAGAAAACTTTTCAATGCTGAGTTTAATATTTTTTCGCTTCCGAACGCCCGCGGTATCAATCAGGGTGTAGGGTTTTCCGGCGCGCTCGTAGTGAATATAAATACTGTCGCGGGTAGTACCCGGCTCGTCGAACACCACCACGCGATCGTCGCCCAACAGGCGATTAACTAAAGTAGACTTGCCCACATTGGGGCGGCCCACTACCGCTATTTTAATACCGCCCTTATCTTCCAAAGCACTGCCAGCAGCACCTGCAGCCGATGTATCCGGAAAATGAGCCAGCACGTCAGTCATCAGCGCTTTGACACCGCGCCCCTGATTGGCGGTAATCGGATATAAATTCGCAAAACCGAGGGTGTAAAAATCTGCCAGCGCAACGTCGGGGTTCGAGCCATCGATTTTATTGGCCACGATATACACGGGTATGGTTTTTTTGCGCAGGATCTCTACTAGCGCAGCGTCCGTCGGCGTTAAGCCGTCTTTGCAGTCGACGATAAACAAAATAACATCGGCTTCTTCCATGGCGAGAAAAGATTGGTTCGCCATCGCGCTATCGATGCCCTCTTCTTCACCGGTGATACCGCCGGTATCAATCGCGATAAAACGTTTGTCGAAGAGTTCACCTTCACCGTACTTGCGATCTCGAGTCAGCCCCGAATAATCGGCCACCAGTGCATCCCGCGCTGTGGTGAGGCGGTTAAATAGCGTGGACTTACCCACATTGGGTCGCCCTACCAGGGCAATAACGGGAATCATAAACAATAGACCGTGGAAGAAGACGGGTGGCGGATTAAAACTAATCGGCGCGATTTAGCGGTGCTGGTTTAATAGCGTAAAACGACCGCACAAGATTAATCATTCTGTTTTAAGCCGCGTAGTATTAATTACCCGGCGATTAATAAACGTCCGCCACTGCAGCGCTTATTTGTTCTTTACAGCTCTTTGTCTTTAAAGCTCTATATCCTTTACTACTCTTTAATCCTTTGTAGAGTAGGCCGACAAGTTACCGCTGTTATCGAGCACGTACAGTGTATCGCCATCGCCAACCATGGGAACGCTAACGCCGTCGCCATCAACTTTGGTGCGCGCGACAAAAGTACCATCCGTCTGGGATAACAAATGTAAATAACCCTCGGCATCGGTAAGCGCTACCGCGCCGCCCACAGTTAAAGGGGCGCTCAGGTTGCGAAGTGTTAATTTATCGTTGCTCCACAATACCTGACCACTGTTGCCACGCAGGGCCTGTACCCTATCGGTATCGTCGACCACGTAGACCTGGCCAAGACCGTAACCGGGGGAGACGTGGCTAGAATAGGCTTGCCCCCACAACTCGCGGCCATTGCCACGGCTGTATGCCCCCGTGCGGCCCTGATAACTGCTTGCGTAAATAACATCGTTGTAAAGAACCGGCGTACTTACGTCGACCATGCGCTCCAGCTCGGTTCGACCTTTAGGGATCGCCACACGCGCCTCCCACAGCACCGAACCCGATACCGGCTCCAGCGCCACTAGTTTGCCATTGGCAAAACCACTGACCACCATGGTGTCCAGTACCAGTGGTGCTGCAGTACCGCGCAGTGACAATACCGGCACGTCGGTTTCATACTGCCAGAGTTTGTCGCCGCTGCTGATCGACAAGCCCACCAGTTTTGCGTCCTGAGTTTGCACTATCACTACCGAAGAGTTTGCCCCGGGAGACGACAAAATCTCACTGCTCAGTGCCGCGCGCCAACGCTCTTCACCAGAATCTGCGTTGAGAGCAATGACTTCACCGTTATTGTTGCCCACCACCACCACACCGCCACCAACACCAACGCCGCCGGTTAACAGGGTATCCAGATCAACACGCCAAAGTACGTCACCATTGTGTTTGTCGAGAGCCCCAACTTTGCCTTCCCGGGTTGCGGCATACACTACCTCAGCAGTGACGGTAGGAACCAGAGACGCCTCGTGACTCTGCTGTCCCTTACCAATACCCGTGCGCCAAAGTTTGATTAACTTCACCTGGGCATCGAAGTCCTGGAGCTGAGCGGCCTGAGCTGTTTCATCATCGTCGTTACCGGCGTGAGTATCGCCTTCCCAAAATTTTAAGCTGCTGCACGCCGACAACATTAATACCAGTGTTAATAATACAAACCTGCTCATTGGTTTTCCTCTACGTCAGCGTTTGCGTCGCTATCGCTGGTTTCTGTGGTGCTGATTTCTGTGGTGGTGCTAGTTTCCGTGGAGCCAGGCTCAATATCGCCCGAGAGCGTCTTCTCCGCAGGCAAAACCTGATTCAGCTTAATTTCGAGCAAGGGCTTCAGCATCGCATCCTGCGCTGTTAGCCCATCCAGTGCCGACTGGTAGGCCGCACGTGCTGCAGCGGTGTCGCCACGCAAAAAATAAATATCGCCACGCGCCTCGGCTAATCCCGTCACCAGAGCATCAGGCGCTTTGCCCTCGGCGAGGGCAAGTGCATCGTCATAGCGTTCGGCAGAGGACAGCACTCTCACCAGACGCAGGCGGGCAATATCGGCCAGCGCATCGTCCTTGCTGGTCTCCATAACCCACTCCAGCTCGGTGTTTGCTGCATCGAGGTCATCCCGCGCTACAGCCAGCTTAGCCAGCATTAAACCCGCTAAGGCACCATATTGCCGACCTCCATGTTCGGTCTTAAGTTGATTCGCCGCTTCGGTCATTGCGGCCAACTGCTCTTCGCTCAGCTCCACTACCGATGCTCCCGCCAAAGGCTCGACCATTTGCAGGTACACCAGAGATCCCGCGCTAGACTTTTCTTGCCGCGCGCCCTGCCAATGTTGCCAACCAAACCAGCCACCCAAACCTAGCACTAATGCCAGCGCAATGGGCAAGCCATTTTCCTGCCACCACCGCTTGAAGGCTTCGAGTTGCTCGTCTTCTTCGATATGATCTGCCATACCCTTCTTTACACCTGTTTGTTGTCGTAAATTGTTTGTTGTTAATTACCGTGAATCAAATCCGTGTTTACTTTTAAGCGTTTGCCGGTTTGCTTATTAAGCTCCCGCCGCAGTTCCTGAACAGCCCCACTCTAGGCAAATTCCCGCTGTAACAGCTCAATCACCGCCGCGACGTCCAGGGTTTGCTGTTCGGCCTGACCGCGCAAATATTTAACCGTGACCTGTCCGGCAGCAACTTCATCTTCGCCTAATATCAGGGCAATTTCAGCACCACTCTTATCGGCTTTTTTCATCTGGCTTTTAACGCTGCCACCACCACAGTGGCGCTGTATACGTAAACCACCGCAAGCCTGGTGCAGTTGTTCCCCAAGGCTCAGGGCCTGCGCCGCGACATCACCGACCGCCAGCAAATAGACATCCAATTGCCGGGCGATACTATCCGGTACCGCTCCGGCGGCGTCAAGGAGTAAGGCCAGGCGCTCTTCACCCATGCCAAAGCCGATGGCCGGGGTTGGCTTACCGCCCAACTGTTCGACCAAACCATCGTAGCGCCCACCCGCACAAATGGTGCCCTGAGCGCCAAGGCTATCGGTAACCCACTCGAATACGGTTTTACCGTAGTAGTCGAGACCCCGCACTAAACGAGGGTTAATCTCATAACTAACTGCCATGCTATCAAGCAGTGCGCACAGCGCATCGAAATGTTCACGAGATTCCTCGTCGAGATAATCCAGCAATACCGGAGCATTCGCGACAATGACCTGGGTCTGCTCTACTTTACTGTCCAGGATGCGTAAGGGGTTGCTGTCGAGTCGACGCAGACTGTCGGCATCGAGAGCATCCCGGTGTTGCTCCAGATACTCAAGCAAGGCTGCTCTATAGCTGGCCCGCGACGCACTATCACCCAGAGAATTTAATTGCAGAGTCACCTGATCGCGAATCCCCAGCTCCCGCCACAGGCGATCGGTCATCACCAGGATTTCGGCATCGATATCTGGGCCATCGAGACCAAAGACTTCCGCGCCAATCTGATGGAATTGTCGCAGGCGACCTTTTTGCGGTCGCTCGTAGCGAAACATCGGGCCACAGTACCAAAGTCGCTGAATCTGGTTATACAACAAGCCATTTTGCGTACAGGCCCGCACACACCCTGCCGTGCCTTCGGGCCGCAGGGTGACGCTTTCGTCATGTCTATCTGGAAAGCTATACATTTCTTTTTCGACAATATCGGTAACTTCGCCGATGGAGCGCTTAAACAGTTCCGTGGTTTCCAATATCGGAAAGCGGATTTCTCGATAGCCATAGCTCTGCAAGTGCCGAGCGACACTACTCTCGAGATATTGCCAAACAGGAGACTGATCGGGCAGCAGGTCGTTCATGCCCCGTAGGGATTGGATAGCTTTCAAAATACGCTGTTCTTTATTAGTGTAGTGTTTAAGTAATGGCTAGCCGAAACGGGTTAAGCGCGAGCAATGATGTGAGCGTCGTTACGACCACCTGCAACATTTTCCTCGCCCTGCTTATTTGGCTCACTCTCGGCTTGCTTGCGAGCGGCTGATTGAGACTGAATTGTAGCGCGAATTTGACTCTCTAGTTGATCGACAAGGTCTTCTTTTTCAAGTTTCTGGCTAGGCTTGCCATCGACATACAACAAATGCCGAGGTGTGCCCCCAGTCAGGCCCATATCCGCTACTCTGGCTTCACCGGGACCGTTAACGATACAACCAATAATGGCAACATCCAGAGGCTCGGTAACATCTTCCAGGCGTACTTCCAGGGCATTGACCGTGGAAATCACATCGAAATTTTGTCGCGAACAACTGGGGCAAGCAATAAAATTAACGCCCTTGCTACGCAATTTAAGGCTACGCAGCAAGTCCCAACCGACCTTGACCTCTTCCACCGGATCGGCGGCGAGGGAGATGCGCAGGGTATCGCCAATACCATCCATTAACAGTAAACCCAGCCCCACAGAGGACTTCACCGTACCCGAGCGCAGAGCTCCCGCCTCGGTAATACCCAAATGCAGCGGATTGTCGATTTGCGTGGCCACCTGCCGATAGGCGGCAACCGCCATAAACACATCCGAGGCTTTTAAGCTTAATTTGAAATTATGGAAGTTAAGGCGGTCGAGAATATCGACATGACGCAGCGCCGATTCCACCAAGGCCTCGGCGCAGGGCTCGCCATATTTGACCTGTAAATTCTTTTCGAGAGAACCACCGTTAACACCGATACGAATCGGAATATTTAAATCAGCGGCCTTACTCACCACCGCTCGAATACGCTCCTCGCGACCGATATTACCGGGATTGATGCGCAGACAATCAACACCGAGGTCGGCCACGCGCAGAGCAATTTTATAGTCAAAATGAATGTCGGCAATCAGCGGCACCACGACCTGGCGGCGAATTTCGCCAAAGGCATCAGCAGCCTCCAGGGTCGGGACGGAGACCCGCACCATATCCGCTCCGGCACGGTGAATGGCGTTCACCTGCGCGACGGTCGCAGCCACATCGGTGGTCTCGGTGTTGGTCATACTCTGTACAGAAATCGGCGCATCGCCGCCCACGGGTACATCGCCGACCATGATCTGACGGGATTTTCGACGCACAATTGGGCTTGTTACTGACATATTAGTGACATATCACTGATATTTGCGACCATAAATTCGGAGTCTGTTGTTGCACTACTGTGTCCCCAAAGACTCTGCTTTCAAAGATCCTGCTATCAAAAGCTCGATTATCAGAGGCTCGGTCATCTAAGCCTCGACTATCAAAAACTGGAAAAGACATTTGAAATTAACTAAACGCCATCAATACTACAATCAAAATCAGAGCCACACCCGCACCCAAAACAAGTAACACCTTGTCGCGAGGAAATTTCTCTCTCACCAACTCTATTCCATGACCACCTGACTTGACGCCCTTGTGTTCGCGGTAAGACTGTTCAAATGCCACTAAGACCTCATCACTATTCACGTTGACCAAAGCTGAGTAGCGCCGCAAATAGCCGATGATATACACTTTACCTGGTAGACGATCATAGTCGTCTTCTTCCAGAGCCTTCAAATAACGCCGCGACAAACCGGTTTTATCGGCTATTTCTTCCAGGCTAATCCCAATATCAGCACGAGCCTTGCGCAACGTAACGCCGGGCAACGGTAGGCCAGCAGCCACAGACTCCTGGTCAGCGTCTGAGTCTGTATTTAGGGCGCCTGGACTGGCGTTTAAATCAATAGTGGTACTGGTTTTATTCATTACTTCAATCAAGTCTTTGTTGTTGAACGATCTTGAGGACTAGCGCCCCCAGGAGCTAGGGAGATTTTTGTTGCAACCAGTCTTTATAGGCCAGGGCTTGCTCGGAATAGGGAAACAGGTTTTTCAAAGCCAGACCTTTACTCGAAACGCCATCTTCATTGCCAAAAGTGTGTTCAAGGCGCACAGCGAGCCACAAACTACGCGCACTGGGCTTAGCCAAACGCTCGAATTGATCGAGATAGGCTTTGGCTTTGGGATAATCCCCCTCCTTAAAATATTCTTCTGACAAACTAAGATAAGGCATCGCAATTTTAGGGTTAAGGCCGATGACCCGCTCCCAGGCAGCCAGCGCTTCCGATTTTTTGCCCAGTGCGGACGCCACCTCACCCAGGCTCAAAAAAATCTGGGTTCGGCGCGGATAATAAAGATCTTCAGCAGCGATCAGCAACTGCTGGTAAGCGTCGTCAAGACGATTTTGGCGCACCAAAAACACCGCATAATTATTGCGGCCCTGGGTAAAATCCGGATCGTAACTAATGACATTTTTGTAATGCTTTTCCGCTAGCTCGAACTCACGATTAAGTTGATATAGCAAAGCCATGCCGTTGTGAGCCGCTGGGGAACGGCTGTCTATATCCAAGGCTCGTTTAAAGTTGCCTTGCGCTTGTTCACGGTTATCTTGCTGGAGATAAGCCACCCCCAACTGAATGTAATCCTCCAACGCCGCCTGGCTACGGTCTTTTTGGCTCGATGAGCTATTGCTGGACGTCAAGGTGCGGGAGGTGCTGGTCGTCGTGGTAGTACAGCCGGTCAAAACCGCCAAAGTCGTCACCACAATAATCATCGATCGCAGCAAACTACCCGTAGAATAAATCGCTCCCACATTGGGTTTAGCAAGACTCGGGTTAGCAAGACCTGCCCCGAACACGCTGGTTTTAGCCCAGCCTTTCCCGGTCAAACTTTTCAGTCCGTTAACCTTTTTTCGTCCGTTAAACATTGATAATCCTTACCACTTGTTGGTCTGACAAATCATTTTTTCGCTGCTCGTTTCTACTTAATGCCGCGTCGCGGTAGCGCTCGCTACGGCGGGTGCGATCATTTACCGCTCCCGCCAACTGACCACAGGCCGCAGCGATATCATCCCCACGCGTGGTGCGCACGGTCACAGTGTAACCCGCATTCACCAGTATTTCTTTGAACCGGTAGAGGGAGTTATTGGACACTCGTCGATATTCTGTATTGGGAAAAGGATTAAACGGGATCAAATTAATCTTACAGGGCGTAGCCACGAGTAATTCGGCCAATTCCTGCGCGTGCTGGGGGCGGTCGTTAATCTGATCCATCAAGGTATATTCGATGGTAATTTTACGGCGCTTGTCGGACTGTTTAGCCAGATAGTTATTGGCCGAAGCCAGTAGCATAGCGATTGGATATTTTTTATTAACCGGCACCAGTTGATTACGTAATTCATCGTTGGGTGCATGTAGCGAAATTGCCAAAGACACATCGATAACATCCCCCAGCTTATCGAGCATCGGCACCACGCCAGCGGTACTGAGGGTCACCCGGCGCTTGGATAAACCGTAACCGTTGTCATCCATCATCAAACTCATGGCAGCGACCACGTTGTCGAAGTTGAGCAGGGGTTCCCCCATGCCCATCATCACCGTATTGGTCACTCGACGTCGAGATTGAGCCCCAAAACCGTCCAGCGCATTCACTGCGATCCACACCTGGCCGATAATTTCTGCGGCAGTCAAATCCCGATTAAAACCTTGCTTGCCCGTCGCACAAAAACTACAGTCCAGAGCGCAGCCAATTTGCGAGGAGACACAGAGCGTACCGCGATCGCCTTCGGGAATATAAACCGCTTCGATACAGCCGCCGCTGCCGGTCTCCACCAACCACTTACAGACACCGTCGTCGGCATCTTCCTGACGCACCACTATGGGCAGGCGAATTTCGGCGATCTGATGAAGCTTGTCACGCAGCGGGCGCGATAAATCAGTCATCTGATCAAAATCGACGACACCGCGCTGGTGCATCCACTTTAAGACCTGAGTACCGCGAAAGCGCTTCTCATCGACGGATTCGAAAAAGTCGCCCAGCTGTACGGCGCTCAAACCAAGCAGGTTGGTCTTCTCGATCGCCACTTCACTAGTCTTCATCTCAGGCACTGTATTTACCTTTCAAGCACCCGGCTTCGTTTTACCGTTACCGCTACTTGTAAAAAAGCTTGGACGCAGGTTTATGCGAGTTTTCTAGCGAGGACAAAGTTCGTTGTCTTCAAAAAAATAACTGATTTCACGTTGAGCTGACTCAGGCGAATCGGAACCGTGTACGGCATTGGCATCAATACTGACCGCAAAATCAGCGCGAATGGTTCCCGCTGCGGCCTCTTCAGGGTTGGTTGCACCCATCAAATCCCGATTTTTCGCTATTACGTTATCGCCTTCTAGCACTTGTACAACGACCGGGCCGGATGTCATAAATGCCACCAGGTCGCCGTAAAAGGGCCGCCCTTCGTGCTCGGCGTAAAAGCCTCCGGCTTGCTGCTCGGACAAATGCAACATTTTAGCGGCAACGACCTTCAAGTCCGCTTTTTCAAAACGACTGATGATTTCACCAACGACATTTTTAGCTACAGCATCGGGTTTGATAATAGAAAGAGTGCGCTCAATCGCCATACAACATTTCTCCAAAGACAGGCGCTCAGTATAAGCGCAAGGAATAAAAGTAAGTCAGCCGCATCTGCGGGCGCGCATTTTACTCTTCTGGCGAGGACTCTACAATGAAATTCATACGATAAAGGTGCCTTACGGGAACTACCTGACCCTTACTTAACGGGACTTTAAGCCGCCAGCATGTGCCGAAACTGCTCGACCGGCACCGGCATACTGAACAGCGCACCCTGATAGGTTTCGCAGCCAGCTTGGCGCAACACATCCAGGGAACCCTGCTCTTCTACCCCCTCCGCAATCACGCGTAAGCCATATTGCTTGGACACTGCCAAAATTGCTTCAACAATACCCCGGGAATCAGGATCGCGGTGAACGTTGTAAATAAATTCTCGATCAATTTTCAACCAGTCAAAAGGCAGGCGTTTCAAATAAATCATCGACGAATAACCAATACCAAAATCGTCGATGGAAAACTGCGCGCCCAGGGCTTTGATCGCTTCCATTTTTTTGATGGTGTCGGCAACATCCTCTATCACCAAATTTTCGGTGACCTCGAAGTTAAGGTAAGCGGGTTTGATGTCGTAGCTGGATATACTGTGCTTAATCACATCAATCAGCTGTGGATCTTTAAATTGCCGGGGACTGATATTAATCCCCAATTTCATATCGTCCCGCCATAGGCCGTCATCGATAAAGCTGCGCAAATTTTCGCAGGCGGTGCGAATCACCCAGTGGCCGACATCCACAATCAGGCCCGAGGCCTCCAGTGGCGGGATAAATTCCGCCGGCATATTGGTGACCCGATCGGCATTCACCCAGCGCAGCAAAGCTTCTCCACCGACTAAGCGACCATCGGTAATAGCGATTTGAGGCTGGATATAAAGCGCAAATTCCTGATTATCCACGGCCTTGCGCAAGCGCGTATTGAGACCAATTTGCCGATGCGCCTTAGCGCTGATGCTGGGGTCAAAAAAGGCAAAGCCATTGCGGCCTTTGCGTTTGGCTTCATACATCGCAGTATCGGCGTATTGTAAAGCGCGCTCCGGGCTCACCGCGGCATCGTTAACCAGAGAAATACCGATACTCGCCGTCAAAATAAATTCGTTACCCTCACAAAAAACTGGCGATGCCACCAGTTCACGCACCGAGTTCGCAATTTCTTGCGCTCGGTAAGCCCCTTCGGTCAAGCCCGCATCTAACAAAGGCATAAAAAATAAAAATTCGTCGCCACTCATTCGCGCCAACATAGTGTCCTCGGTGACCAGCTTTGACAGCACCCGAGCAATCTTCACCAGGACTTGATCGCCGACGTTGTGGCCCCAGGAATCGTTAATATCTTTAAAGTGATCCAGATCGATCAACATCAACACAGCACATACCGGTTGATTGTGCGCTGTATCGAATTCGGTTCCCAAATAACCGCCAACGCTGTCTAGCAAGGCCTGTCGATTAGGTAATCCAGTAAGGCCATCGTGATACAAACCCCAGTCAGAACTGTCTCCCTCCGGGCTTTTCCTACGATCGTGCATCACGCTTCGAGTCTTCGCGGCGGGAGTCACCTCGGCGAATACTTCCTCAACAATATTCTTGTCAGCGCTGGCCACCAAACCCTTTTCCGGCTGTAACGTGGCAACGTCGCGGGACGACCCAGACATTCCGGTAAGTTTTTGCAGAATGGATTCGCGGATAGGATCGGCAGCGGTAGTAGCTCGCACCAGCGGTAGCCAGTCGACCTCGGCGTTTTCGGTCTCCGCATCTACTTGCATATCGGTCTGCACATCAGCAGTGTCGGTATCTGTTGGTTCCGCTACCGCTTGTTGAACCGTCGAATCAGTAACGGGTTTAGTAGCGGGTTTGGTAGCGCTGGAACTGCCCGCTAACTCCGCCGCGTTGTACAGAGTAACCACTATTTCCTTGCGACTACCCCCGGACACCGAACGAATATCCATATGCAGAATATCGCCATCCTCGCCGTCCTGAAGACTCCATTCAACCCGATTTTCACCGGCCTGAAGGGCCGCATCCAAACACTCTTTAAATGTGGTCAGACCAATAGATTCATCGCTATCAAAATCGTCGAGGGAACTACCGAGAAGGGTTTTACGATCGCAGCCCAGCATCTGTTGGGCTTTGGGGTTGGCGTCCACGCAAACGCCGTAGACAAAGAAGATCACGCCGAAGGGAGAGGTTTCGAGCAGCAGCTTATACAACTCGTCTTTAGATGAACTCATAACAATCCTTGCTTAGAGACTAAAGCCATCAGCGGCTAAGGTCTCAATCTAACTCTTCCATCCAGGCCATCTGAATCGCTTCGAGAATTTTTTCGCCACAGCGATCCGGGTCGTCATCAAAGTCCGACAAGGCTATGACGTATTCCCGCAGTGTAACAAAATTAATCCGCTGCGGATCGACCTCTGTGTGGGTCTCAGCTAGCTCAATCGCAATGTCTGTCACATCCGTCCATTTCAGTTTCATTATATAGCTCTCTGACCTGTAACTCTCTGCCCTGCCCAGCCTGAACGTTAGTGGCTTTCGGATACCATGTTAAGTGTATATTTTGGAATTTCCACTGTTATATCCCGATCGCTCACCAGGGCCTGACAACTGAGGCGAGAATCCGGATCCACCCCCCAGGCTTTATCCAGTAAATCTTCTTCGAGATCATCCGCAGACTCTAAGGAATCAAAACCCTCGCGAATATAGACGTGGCAGGTAGTACAGGCCGCCGCGAGCTCACAGGCGTGCTCGATCTCAATATGGGCATCCAGGGCGGCTCGACACACACTAGTGCCCGGCTCCGCTTCTATCACTTTACCTTCGGGACAAATGTCTACGTGGGGTAGAAAAATAATTTTAGGCACTATTGTTTATCCTCATGCGGGTTCTTATGCTCATACGGGTTCTTATCCTCATACGGGATCTTATGCTCATACCGGGCCTTCAAATTCTTCTAGACGATGACCCGTCATGGCTTTTTTGATGGCGGTATCCATGCGTCGCGCAGCAAAGGTTTCACTGAGATGGGCGAGGCGCTCGATTTCACTCTGCAACTGGCGATGATCTTCCGAATTTTTCCGCACCGCAGCCAGTTCTTGCAAGCCCACGTCGAGACAGTGGTATTCGTCTTCGTCTAACAAAGCCTTCCCTTGTGCTGCCAGAGCCGCCGATAAATCTTCGATCAAGCGGTCGGCTTCGACCTGTTGTTCCCGCAGCGCCCGTATGCCCATATCTTCGCGGGCGTGCTCGTAGGAATCCTGTAACAGTCGGGTAATTTCTCCATCGTCGAGACCGTAGGATGGCTTTACGTCAATACGGGCCTCCACTCCAGTGGCGGTCTCCCGCGCACTGACGCTCAACAAACCATCGGCGTCAACCTGATAGCTCACCTGAACTTTAGCCGCGCCCGCCAACATCGGCGGTATGCCGCGTAATTCAAAACGCGCCAGTGACCGACAATCACTCACCAGCTCGCGCTCACCCTGAACCACGTGGACAGCCATCGCGGTTTGTCCATCTTTAAAGGTAGTAAATTCCTGCGCCCGCATCACCGGAATAGTGGTATTGCGATGAATGATTTTCTCGGTCAAACCACCCATGGTTTCAATGCCCAACGACAGGGGAATCACATCCAACAGCAGCATTTCATCGCCGGGTTTATTACCCACCAGCACATCGGCCTGCAGGGCTGCGCCCACCGCGACGACTCTATCTGGATCAATACTAAGCAATGGTTCGAGGGCAAAAAATTCCGCGACTTGCTGACGCACCAGGGGCATGCGAGTAGAGCCGCCCACCAATACCACGTTGCCAATCTCTGCAACCTCTTTACCTATTCCGGCATCTCGCAGCGCGCGCTTGCAGGCCCGTAAAGTTTTCGCAATGAAGGGCTTGGCCAGGGTATTTAACTGGTCTCGACTCACCTCACCACGCCAATCGTCGACGCTCGCTTCGACAAGGTCGCTATCACTTAAAACTTCTTTAACGCGGCGCGCTTCTATAAGCCACTGCCGTTGCCGACTCAGGTCATCGAGTACCGGCTGCCCCGCCTGCCCACATAAATAATCTGCCAGCGCGCGATCGATATCATCGCCACCCAGGGCCGAATCACCGCCCGTCGCCAACACTTCAAACACGCCCCGATTAAGGCGCAATATCGAGATATCGAAGGTGCCACCACCCAGGTCATAAATCGCCACCACGCCTTCTGCGCCCTGATCCAAACCGTAGGCGACAGCCGCCGCTGTGGGTTCATTGAGCAGACGTAGTACTTTTATTCCAGCCAGAGTTGCAGCATCTTTGGTTGCCTGGCGTTGGGCATCATCAAAATAGGCGGGGACGGTAATCACTGCGCCATCTAAGGAGCCGTCTAAAGCAGACTCCGCACGCGCGGCTAGCGCCATCAGAATTTGTGCCGACGCCTGTACCGGGCTAATCAAACCCGCTACCGTTTCAAACTTGACCATGCCGGATGCAGAACCTTCAGCGCTATTAGAGCCTTCAGAGCCTTCAGCGTTATTACCACCGCTACTACTCTGTAGCTGACCAGAACCATAGGCAGAAGCCGTATCCCCCGCCGCTCGGCCCATATGGCGCTTCACCGAAACCAGAGTATTAGACGAATCACTGGCGGCGAACTCAGCCGCCGCCGCACCCACTAAAACTGTGCCGTCACCGCTGTAATGCACAACAGAAGCCAGCAAGTGCTCACCGTTTTCGTCGGCCAGGGTTTGCGCGCTACCGCTACGTACCGTAGCAACTAAAGAGTGAGTAGTACCGAGATCGATGCCGACCGCAATGCGGCGCTGGTGAGGTGCCGGAGATTGCCCCGGCTCGGAAATTTGCAATAAAGCCACGGTTTAATCGTCCAGAGTGTCTTCAATTGCTTGAAGTTGATTCAATAGATTACTAAAAAATTGCATTTTATCCGCGCTGTGTTCAGCCTGATCCAGATCGCCCGCCGCATATTGCTGTGCAAATAAATTTTGTTGGGCAAGTAACTTGGCTTCGGCTTCGCTTTCCAGTTCGCTATACGCGTGATGCGGATCAGGGGCCGCACCAATGTCGGCCATGCGCTCACGCAAGTCGATTTGTTGAAACAGAAAGTCGTGATCGCCAATCGTCGTAGTTTGACTTTGATCTTGCCGACCACTTAACTGCAATAGATAACGCGCCCGAAACAGCGGTGATTTCAATGCCTCGTAAGCCGCATTAATCATCCCAGCATACTGCACGGCTAAACGCTGCTCGCGCTCGGATTTATTGGCCACACGGTCGGGATGGAAATCCCGCTGTAAATCGCGATAGCGCTCCCCGAGCAAGGCAAGATCGACGGCGTAATTCGTCGGCAAGCCAAATAAAGCGAAATGGTCGCTACTTAAATCCAAAGGGGGCTCTTAACAAACAACATCTTTAATAAGTCGATGCTTTATTAAAGGTTTGATTAAACTTTTCATTAAAAACTTCATGAAGGAATGCGTCGCCGGCGACCAGGGGTTTACACATTAAAACTTTCACCACAGCCACACGCACCTTTGGCGTTGGGATTATTAAACTGAAAGCCTTCGTTTAAACCTTCTTTGACAAAGTCGAGTTCGGTGCCATCGAGATAGACCAAACTTTTGGGATCAATAAACAATTTAACGTCGCTGGATTCAAATACCACATCGCTGGTATCAACCTCGTCGACAAATTCAAACACATAGGACAAGCCAGAACAGCCGTTGGTGCGCACACCTAAACGAATGCCTTCGCCACTACCACGGCTATCCAGATTGCGCTGAATATGATCCGCCGCCGCTATTGTTAAAGAGATACCCATACTTTTTCCAACCACTAATTTACTGTGCTATTACTATTGCTATTACTGCCATCAGTGAAGCCTATCTCAGGCTGCCGGCACTTCGCCGCGCTTGGCGCGCAGGTCACCAATAGCCGCTTTAATGGCATCTTCTGCCAATACCGAGCAATGAATTTTCACCGGCGGTAGTGCCAGCTCTTCGGCGATATCCGAATTTTTAATTTGTCCGGCCTCATCCAAAGTTTTGCCTTTGACCCATTCCGTCAACAGAGAACTGGAGGCAATCGCTGAACCGCAGCCGTAGGTTTTGAAGCGGGCATCTTCAATAACACCCTCGTCGTTAACCTGAATTTGCAGACGCATAACATCGCCACAGGCCGGTGCGCCAACCATGCCGGTACCCACATCGACTGATGCATCATCGAGCTTGCCGACATTGCGCGGATTTTCGTAGTGATCGATTACTTTTTCGCTATAAGCCATGATGTACTCCTAAGTGTCTGTGTTACTACTCGGTTACTACCGTGTTACTGCCATATTACTGCCGTTTACTGCTGCCTGCTTGCTGTGTAGTGCGCAGCATATCGGCATAAATTTGTATTGGCGTGAATTCGTATCGGTATAAATTAATGCGCCGCCCATTCCACCGAGTCGAGATCGACGCCGTCCTGAAACATATCCCAAAGCGGAGATAATTCCCGCAGTTTATCAACGGCTTCGTGGACCTTGGCCACAGCGTAGTCGATATCCTCTGCCGTCGTGTAGCGACCGATGCTAAAACGAATGGAGCTGTGCGCCAACTCGTCACTTAAGCCCAGGGCCCGCAATACATAGGAAGGCTCGAGGCTGGCCGAAGTACACGCCGATCCGGACGATACCGCCAAATCTTTCAACGCCATAATCAGCGATTCACCTTCCACAAAAGCAAAACTAATATTCAAAATGCCGGGGACGCGCTGCGCCATGGTCCCGTTAATGTGGACCTGCTCCATATCCTTAACGCCTTCCAGCAAGCGGTTGCGCAAACCCAAAATACGCGCATTCTCCGCCGCCATATCTTCGCCGGCAAGGCGACACGCTTCGCCCATACCAACCAACTGATGCGTCGCCAGTGTGCCGGAACGCATACCGCGCTCGTGACCACCACCGTGGGTTTGTGCTTCGATGCGCACTCGCGGTTTGCGGCGTACATACAAAGCACCAACGCCTTTGGGGCCATACATTTTGTGGGCCGACAAGGACATCAAATCAACCTTCATCGCCTCGAGATCAATGGGGATTTTACCCGCGCTTTGAGCTGCATCGACATGGAAAAATACGCCGCGCTCCCGGCAAATTTCGCCGATAGCCGCAATATCCGTGATCGTACCCAGCTCATTATTGATGTGCATGATCGACACCAGGGTGGTGTCCTCGCGAATCGCATCGGCAACCGCTCCAGCTTCGATCAGGCCATCCGCGCCCGGCTCCAAATAAGTCACTTCAAAACCTTCGCGCTCAAGCTGGCGACAGGTATCGAGCACCGCTTTGTGTTCGATTTTCGAGGTAATGATATGTTTACCTTTACGCTGATTAAAGTGCGCACAACCTTTTATTGCCAGGTTATCGGATTCAGTCGCGCCGGAAGTCCAAACGATTTCACGGGGATCCGCATTGATCAAATCCGCAACCTGCTGGCGCGCCTGCTCGACCGCCGCCTCAGCTTGCCAGCCAAAGGAGTGGGAACGAGACGCCGGGTTGCCAAAATTGCCTTCGTGAGTCAAACACTCAATCATGCGCTCGGCCACTCTCGGGTCTACCGGGGTGGTCGCTGCATAATCGAGATAAATAGGTAACTTCATACTGCTCTCCAATAAACCCTATCTAGGTAGCCTAGGGTGCCATCAAGGTTTCAATCAACTGGAAACCTTCCGGTTTAATGTTTGCATCCAGCTGACTCTCGTCCTGCCGCTGACAAACTTGCTTAACGCGCTGCTGTTGCGTCAGTGTCGCCAAACTAATGCCACTTAAAAAATTATGGATCTGTTCGCTGAGGTCATCCCACAAGTGGTGAGTTAGACAGACCTGACCACCCTGGCAGTCGCCCTTACCGGCGCAATTAGTGGCATCGGTGGTTTCATTAACCGCATCGATAATAGACGCAATGTTGATATCCTTGCTGTCTGCCTGCAAACAGTAGCCGCCGCCGGGGCCGCGCACGCTACGCACTAAAGCATTCTTGCGCAGCTTGGCAAATAGCTGCTCCAGATAGGATAAAGAAATATCCTGCCGGGCTGAAATATCGGCAAGTGCCACCGGACCATTATCCCCATGCAGGGCCAGGTCGAGCATCGCAGTGACCGCATAGCGGCCGCGAGTAGTTAGTCTCATCTGCCTTATTTCCTTTATCTTTTCCTTTACTGTGCCGAGTGCGACGCCAAACTCTAAAAATTCAACACACACGGCCCATATAAGGGCTTATTGTAAATACCCAACTCTTTTTGTCAAGTATTAAACCAAGCTTAATAGTCGGGTATTACCTAATACGGTACAGAGCCGAACCAGACAAAGGTCGCTAAGCTGATGTTTTACCTTCAGTTTCTCCCTCAACCACTGCCTCGACTGGCTCCTGAGCCGGGCCAGGGGCTTCTCCAGCGCCCTGCTCCTGCTTCAAGCGCCAAACCACGTTTTGCACACCGGTTAATACGCCCCGCAAAATGGACAACTCCACCGTATCCGGCCGAATTCTCGACAACAAGCGGCGTAAGCGGGTCATGGTTTGCCGAGGGTTATCCCGCTTGTGAAAGCCAATATCTACCAGGGTTTGCTCCAGATGCTCAAAGTACAGCTCCAGATCCTCGGCTCGCGCTGGCGGTACATCCCATTTATCCTCCAGCACCGCACTCGGCACTTCGGACAACGAGGCCATGCGCACCTCGTAGGTCAATACTTGCACAGCGGCGGCCAAATTCAACGAGCTGTAATCCGGATTTGAGGGAATATGTACATGGTAGGTACATTTTTGCAGTTCATTGTTGGTCAGACCGCGATCTTCACGCCCGAATACTAAAGCTACATCGTGATCCGCGGACTCCTGCCAGATGCGCTCACCGCACTCGCGAGGATTAAGCATGGGCCAGGGGATGCTGCGTTCACGGGCACTGGTGCCCACTATTAGACCGCAACCCGCGATAGCCTCATCTAATGTCGGCACCACGATTGCGCGCTCCAGCACATCGGCGGCACCGGCCGCCCGCCACAGTGCTCGGGGTGTGGGAAACTCTTTCGGCTCGACCAAATACAGCCGATCCAGACCCATATTTTTTATCGCGCGGGCCGCACCCCCAATATTGCCGGGGTGACTGGTATTGACCAGCACGACGCGAATATTACTGGTAACACCCTGAACGGGATCACTCATACTAAAACCTTGGGAAAAACAACTTAAAGACCATTACCTTAAGACAATGACATCGGTGGATGCAGGCAAAATAATCGCAGCAGATAATACTGCCTACTACGGCCGCTATTCTAACAGAGCGGGCCGAATAAAATTTCCGTATATTCGCCCGTAATTCAATTACCATGGGATTATTCCAATCAACCCGATAAGGCCGGATATCAACATGACACGCACACCTACAGCACCTACCGCTTGCCTGGTCAGCACCGGAGAGGAAGTGCTACGCGGCGAAATTCTCGATGGCAACAATCACTACCTCGCCAGCACCCTGGGTGAGCACGGTTTCGATGTGCAATTAATGATGACCGCCGGCGACCGTCGCGAAGACTTACATTTCGTGATGGACAGCGCTCTGCAGCGAGCCGACTTCCTATTTATAAGCGGTGGCCTGGGACCCACCGAAGACGATCTCACCACCACGGTGGCCGCCGAGTTGGCAGGCAAAGCATTAATTTTCGATGAAACTAGCTGGACAGCCATCGTTGCACTGTTTCGTAAATACAATATGGAAGCGGGTGACAACAACAAAAAACAGGCCATGCTCCCCGAGGGCGCAGATATTCTCGCCAATGGCAACGGTACCGCGCCGGGCTTCTCGCTGACCTTTGAGCGCCACGGCAGCCAAAAAACCATTGTCGCCCTGCCCGGCCCACCTCGGGAACTGCATCCCATGCTGGGCAATTGGCTACGGGACCGCAACTACAGCGCCGTACCACCGGAGGAACATTTGTTTTTGCGCTTTATCGGCATCGGCGAATCACCACTGGCAGAAGCCCTGGAACCGTGGACCAAAGAATGGGGCGAAGTCAGCTTTCGCCAGGATTTTCCGGAGATGGAGGTGAAGCTCTACCAGCCATCAATGGAAAAACGCCTGTCGCTGTGCACCTTCGCCATGGACAATCTGGCAGCACACCTGACTACCTTTTCTCGCCAGACCATACCTGAGCTATTTGCCGACTTTATGCGTGGCAATGGTAAAACGCTGGCGGTAGCAGAATCCTTTACTGGCGGCGAGGCAGCAAAGGTCATTACCGATACGCCCGGGTCTTCCGAGTATTTCCTGGGTGGCGTGGTGTCCTACTCCAATGCGGTTAAAACCAACTTCCTCGATGTATCCGCCAGCGATTTAGCGCAAGACGGTCCATTTAACGCTGCCACCGCAGAACAAATGGCCCTGGGGGCATTAACACGCTTCAACGCCGATCTTGCACTCAGTTTTACCGGCATTGCAGGCCCCGATGGCGGCACCAAAGACAAACCGGTGGGTACCGCCTGGATCACCAAAGCCAGTAGTAGCGGACATCAAAGCAAACAACTGTATTTAATATTGGAGCGCGACAGAATCCGCACCGGAGCGGTCTACCAGGGCCTGAAATTCTTGATGGAAAATTGGTTGAGCGAAAAATGTCGTCAAATCGTTAGTTGATCATTGCCTATGGTCGATCCTCAGATTTTTTTCCAACTTCTGAAGCTAAACAATCTAGCAAGTAACAGTCGGATTCGACTCCAAAAAACCCCTTCACCGTCAGCGTAACTAACATTACGCCAAAACCAGGAGGGCAGCTTCAAAAAATAATATATTTTGTACGTGAATAATCTAAGCTTTAAAGAAAAAGATTTATCCATATTGTCGAGCTGCGCACCGCTGGCCCCAACACTAACAATGCGGTCTAAATGCCATTTCGGTATTTCCTCACTGCCTAAGTCCGTAGCCTCTAAAAACATCAATTCGCGGGCGAGACCGGTGTAAACACGCAACTCTTTACTAAGGTTTTGTTGGGCGCACAAAGCTTTCGGTACAAGCCCGTCAACCTCCTCCCCGTAGCGCGCCGCAAGTGCCGAAAACTCAGCCAATTGCAGTAGGGATATCTCTCCCTTTATATATTCACAATGCGGAAGTAATCCGTGAATAGCATTATGCAACACGCGATAGGTCGGCGATAAAACCTTGGTCTTTATACCTCGAAAAACAACATTTTCAGTGTTATCCCAGGCCGCCTCAGTCTCTACAACTCGTCCAGCCTGGCCGTAGGCAAGCTTAAAATGCAGCTCAATCGCGACGGGCGTCCCGGGTTTCAGATACCGTTGAATCTGGTGGTGACGGACGTCAGTGGGTTGACCAGAAAACTCCATATACGGGTCGTGAATTTCGTCAAAGCCCGAAGTAATCAAGAATTGGCGGGCGAGGGATATTTTTTCCTCGGGTATGAGAATATCCAAATCACCCATATATCGCGATCCCGGTGCGGTATAAAGCTCGTCCACAAAGGTTGCCGCGCCCTTGAGTAGTATCGAATCGATATTTTCATCCGCAAACATTTGCAAGAGTTGTTCTAATCCAGTTTTCAATGCCTCGTTTCGCATCAAATTACTGTCGTAGATCACTCGCAAATATTCCTGCAGATTTTCTGGCAGGTATTGCAGCAGGTCATCCTGTTTAAGACGGGCAAAGAGAAGCGGCGTACACATCTGGGTATTAGCCTGAAGCACTAAGCTCTCCCAGTTGATCGACTCCTCAGTAATCGCTTTTTTTAAGGTATTGAGCACTTCACCGTTTTTTACCGGCGCTAAAAAATTACCGAGCAAGACGTAGCTATTTTTCATGGGGAGCACGTTAGAGTATCCAGCAAAAGATAACCAGTCGTATCTCACGGGCACCTCGCTAAATCCGGAAAAAATTTATAGCTAGGGCGCATGTAGAAAGACTTCAGATTCAACTGACCTGATACGTCCCATCCACAAACGCATCCAGGACATCTGCAGCTTCTTCAGTTGACCCATACACCAATTGATAACAGGGTATTTTTTCAATCAAACTAATAAGACTGCGGATATCCTCTACTGTCAGCAGGCGCTCGGATGAACCCGTTTCCGTTATTTTTTCCAGCGCTATTATTTTACTAACAGATAATAATTTTGTGTTTTCACCCGGTGAATATGTTGGCAAAACAATCGCTGAAAGAGCGTAAGAATCCCGTTTATTGACTGCGTCGAGAGCCTTAATCGGCAAGTATCTCACCTGCTTGCCGTCAGCCCTATGGTGCAAAGGGTAGCTTGCTAGCTCTGGATAATACCGACGTAAGGGATCGATGGATCCAGATTTTATACTCATCGGTAAGGGTAGTGGTGTAACCAAAGCTTCCACGGGATTAAGAATAGCCAGTTCATCGCTTAGACAGCCCCACCCTTTCGCCATCAGCACGGCACAAAGAGTGGTTTTTCCAGCACCAGAATTGGCGGGGAAAATTAAATTTGTCCCTGCACGGGTAAGTGCTGCGCTGTGCAACGCTACCTGACCTCCTAGCTGCCTTCCCAGCTGCCTAGAAACTTTTTGGAAAATCGCAGTCACCAGGTAAGGGACAAGCCTTTCTCTGCTAATGTCTAAACCAAGGCTTTGATAATCAATAAAAATATCAAAATGATTTAACCCCGTAGCTCCCGGCGATACAGCGCGGACGATTAATAACAGCTCAGCCGACGAAGCATCGGGAACAACACCCTCATCGAGGAACGGCGCATATATCCTTAACATTTCTCCAAGTAAAACCGAATCCTCTATCGCTATCACAATACAGGTGTTGAGGATGCTCAGACGAAGCTGACTAGATGCGGCTTCGTTAAACGTTGGTTTAACGGTATGGCCCGGCGGCGCAAGTAAATCTTGCCCCGCAGGCCCCGAACTGGGCATTAGAAGACTACCCCCTTCTAACAGACCATTTCCAACCAGACTATCAAATGCTAGCTGGGCATCTGATTTAGCCTGCTTGAGACTAATATTAAAGGTATCACTGAGTTTGTGAGCGAGTTGCTCGATGCCTGTACATTCTTCTAACCAACACCAAATAAAAGCTTGCGAGCTATTCAAAACCCAAAGCCTTTGTGTCGCAACGTGGAATAGCACCGCACCGTCCACAAACGGTAGGAAATTAATATCAGCGCGAGGTTTCGAGAGTTTCAAGGTGGGCAGAGTATAGTGTCTTTAATGCTGCCCTGTCTCAAGTCAACGAGTACAGAGCTGTGTCGATCAGCGGGAAATTTCACTTCGAGTGCTGTGCTATAAAAATATTTTCTGTAGAACAAAGCGAACTTATGAGGTGATTTTCCTCACAAAGCAAGCACTCTCTTAATTTTCCGTGTTTTGATCCTCGAGCTTTTAATGCCCTGAAGAGTTGTTTGGAGACCGAAAACCCTCACGACCAAACTCAGGTGTGAAGCATAGCCGGGGTTTGGCTACTAACAGTCTGGGTTTTGGCTCGGCTCTGGGCAATTAAAATGCGAGGTCGCAGCAGCGCGACCCGAAACCACCAGCGAAAGGATAGCTGGCGTGGTGTAGGCCGCATAGGCGCTATGTTTCAGGAAAGCCCGGCGAGCATTATCTTCTGGTACCGAAGCCTGCTCGGTCTTCAGGTCTATCTTCATATTTGTCTTCACATCGTTCTCAGTCTTCATGTCTTTCACCGTTGTGCATATGGAATATGTAAGGCGCACGTGTAAGCCAAGGCAACAAACTGTTGCGAAAATCCATTATAAAACGCTCGTAAATAGCATACAAGCGCCGATTATGCCGAGGGGCAATCCATGCTAGCGCCTTAATCGGGCCATTCTAGTGCCTTAACCGGAACCCAAAAGCTCAAGTCATTAAGCCAATTACGTCTCGAACCCATATTTGCCCGATGCTGACAGCATATCTCAGGTGAGCAACGCACCGCGTCACCACTAAAACTGGCTCTAGGATCAGTAAAAACCACTCTCTCAATAAACCATTCTGGTATGATGCGCGGCCTTCTATTGCGACATGATCTCTATATTCTATGGAACCGATGCTATCCATTGCACTGCAAGCCGCTCGCGCCGCTGGTGTGCAAATCGTGCGTGCCTCCGATCGACTCGACCGGATTAAAGTAGAAGCCAAAGGTCAACACGACTACGTCAGCGAAGTCGATCGGGATGCCGAAAGCATTATTATCGAGCATCTGCGCAAAGCCTATCCCGACCACAGTATTGTCAGCGAAGAGTTCGGCGCACAGGCAGGTCGGGACACGGACAGCGAGTGGCTGATTGATCCCCTGGACGGCACCACTAATTTTATCCGCGGCATTCCCCACTATGCGGTGTCCATTGCCTTCCGTTATAAGGGCCGCCTGGAACACGCCGTGGTTTACGACCCCATCAAGCGCGAAGAATTTACCGCCAGCCGTGGCAAAGGCGCTTTTTTAAATGGACAGCGCATTCGGGTATCCGGACGGATCGCCAGGGCCGGGGCTTTATTTGCCACCGGTATTCCGTTTAGCAGCAAACCTTTCGACAATATCGATCCTTACCTGGCCTGCATGAAAGATCTGGCCGATGACTCCTCTGGTATTCGTCGCATGGGTGCGGCCTCTCTGGATTTGGCCTATGTCGCCGCCGGACGCTACGACGCCTTTTGGGAAATGTACTTACAGCCCTGGGATATCGCTGCTGGCGTACTGCTAGTACGTGAAGCTGGCGGCATGGTCAGCGACTTTCAAGGCGGCGACAATTATCTCGATAACGGTCATATCGTCGCTAGCACTCCCCGCTTATTTAAACCGACGTTGAGCATTGTCGGCAAACATCTGGGGCATCTAAAGTAGACCGCTTTTGCCTTAACCTATTTTTTCTGCCCTGCTGTTTTAACTCTGCTCTGTTTAACTCAGTCCTGTTTAACTCAGTCCTGTTTAACTCAGTCCTGTTTAACCCTGCCCTGTTTAACTTAGCCCTGTTCAATCCTATCTCATCAACTAGCCACAGCTCTGGTCACACAGCCGTCAAATATCTGTTATAACTGACACTCACTGGTAGAAGGGATTGCCAATCGTGGACAGCGGATGCCGGACGTAAGATGTTAGACGTAAAAAGTGTGCTGCAGAAACGCCAGCCCCAATTCTGCGCAAACCACCCCTGGCTAGCAAAACTCGTGATTAGCGCCTTGCGCAAGTTATTTCACGAAAAACAATTACAACAATTTGAACGCGACCACCCCCACCTAAGCGGTTTTGATTTTGTCGAGCAGGCACTCAATTACTTTGATTTTGATTATCGGCTGCCAGATATCGAAAACCAGCGCATTCCGGCTCGCGGCAAAGTCGTCATCGTTGCCAACCACCCCATCGGTTCTCTCGACAGTCTTGCGCTACTAAAAATAGTATCTACAGTGCGCCCCGACGTAAAAATAGTCGCCAATAAATTACTCGCAATAGTAAAACCGCTTACGCCATTATTACTGCCCGTTGACAATATGAATGGCAAGACCACGCGTAAACAGCTCGGGGCGATTCACCAACATCTGGAAAACCACGGTGCGCTCATTATTTTCCCAGCGGGAGAAGTCTCTCGCTTTGGCCGCAAAGGTATTCGCGACGGGCAGTGGCACAGCGGCTTTCTGCGCATTGCCAGCGCCGCCAGAGCACCCGTACTGCCTGTGTTTGTAGGGGGCCGCAACTCCAGCTTTTTTTATCTGTTGTCATGGCTCACGCTGCCTCTGTCTACGCTGTGGCTGGTGCGGGAAATGTTTAAACAACGGGGACGACGCATCGACATCCGCATCGGTGAGGCCATTAGTTTTCGAAGCTACCAGACCACAGCCGTTCCGCTAAAAGAAAAGGTCAGTTTATTTCAGCGCCACCCGTACCTCATTGGCAAGGGTCGCATTGGCAAGGGTCGCGCTGGTATCTTTATGGGCGAAACAGCGGTCGCACAGCCAGAAAATCGCCAGCAACTGCGCACCGAAATACATCGCTGCCAGCAGCTTGGGGAAACCTCCGACAACAAACACATCTATCTCTATCATCATCCGCAAACGGACAGTTGCATCATGCGCGAAATTGGCCGTTTACGAGAATTGTCTTTTCGCGCTGTCGAGGAAGGTTCTGGACAAGATCGCGACCTGGATGACTTCGACCGCCACTACCAACATCTAATTCTGTGGGACGAAGCCGAGACGGAAATTGTTGGCGCCTATCGTTTTTGCGGCACCACCTCCGGACATTCGCTCTACACCCAAACCTTGTTCCAGTTTGATTCCGGTATGCAGCCCTATCTTGCCCAGGGACTCGAACTCGGCCGCAGTTTCGTGCAACCCAAGTACTGGGGCAAACGCAGTCTCAACTACCTGTGGTTCGGCATCGGTGCTTTCCTGCGTGAAAACCCCCAATACCGCTACTTGTTTGGCCCGGTCAGTCTGAGCGCTGCCTATCCTCGCCCCGCCCTGGAAATGCTGGTGCACTTCTATCAGCGGCACTTCCCCCCGCAGCAGGCCATCGCCGCACCGGTAGATGCCTTTACTATTTCTCCCATGCGGCGCAAGGCGCTGACCCAACGCTTTCCCGGCAATGATTATCGAGCCGAGTTCAGGCGTTTAAAACGCGAGCTGGCCAACATGGGCCTGTCAGTACCGACGCTGTACAAACAATACACGGAAGCCTGCGAACCGGAAGGCGTGCAATTTGTCGGATTCAACATCGACCCCGCCTTTGCTGATTGTGTCGATGGACTGATGATCATCGACCTGAGCCGCATCAAAGCTGAAAAACGAGTTCGTTACCTCGAGCCAGAGCCCACGCAAAGAGCGGGTTAAGGTATTGCCGACTCACTCAATACCAGGCTCTGTTTTTAAATCAGTGCGTGTACAATACCGCTGCTTTTAAAACAATTGTGCGCTGAGTAACCAGAGCCAGGAACCCTCCGGTATGAACGAAGAAAAAACCACCCATTTCGGCTTTGAACAAGTCGCCACCGGGCAGAAGTCCTCGCGGGTCGCCGAGGTATTTGACTCCGTGGCAGCCAAGTACGATGTTATGAACGACCTGATGTCAGGCGGCCTGCATCGCATCTGGAAACAGGTCACGGTAGAAATGGCGGCCGTCAGACCGGGACATCGGGTGCTCGATATCGCCGGCGGTACTGGCGATCTCGCCGCCAAATTTGCTCGCAAGGTCGGGCCCCAAGGTCAGGTGATTCTCGCCGACATTAACGAATCCATGCTCAAAGTCGGGCGGGATCGCATGCTCAACCGCGGCGTCACCGGAAATATCGCCTACTCTCTTGCCGACGCCGAGCAGCTACCCTTCCCCGACAATACCTTCGACTGCATCACCATCGCTTTCGGCCTGCGCAACGTCACCGACAAAGCCCGCGCGCTGCGCTCCATGCAAGCGTGCCTGAAACCCGGTGGCCGCCTGCTGGTGCTGGAATTTTCCAAACCGGGCAACCCTGTGCTGGAAAAAGTCTACGATCAATATTCGTTCCATCTGCTCCCCAGAATAGGCAAAATCATCACCGGCGATGCCGATAGCTATCGCTACCTAGCCGAATCCATCCGCATGCATCCCGATCAGGGCACCCTGCAAACCATGATGGAGGACGCCGGTTTCTCCCAGTGCCAATACCACAATATGACCGGTGGAATTGTCGCCCTCCACAAGGGTGTCAAAAGCACTCAAACAGGCACTCAACAAGACATTAAAGAAGACACTCAAAATAGCGCTCAGGGTAAAAAGGACCCACAAGTTTGATCGGCGTAGTTGAAGACATCGCCTGTCAAAAAGCAGCTGCGCTGATTAACGAGGCCCTTGGCGAAGATCCAAAACGCCGGGATGAGCTCGCCGCGCTAGGCGAGACTACCGTGGTGTTCAATCTGACCACGGGGGGAACCGCCGCGGATACGGCCGCTCACCTGTTACCGCTGCTGGCCGGTGTTATCCCTGAAACGCTCAGCACGATATTACTCACACTTGAGCACGGCGAACTTAGCTTGCAACCGATTTTGGGTAACAGCCCTGTAGCGGCGGGTATGAACAGCCCTGTAGCGGTGGGTATGAACAGCCCTGTAGCGGATATAAAGGTTCACAGCACACCTCTGGCGTTCGGCCAATGGCTCTGGCGAAACAGCGATGAGCTGCCCTCCGGCCTCACAGTCGAGGGTGATATTGCGCGCTTGCTGAAAATTTTAAGCACCCTACGGCAGCTCGACATCGACTGGAAAAACACACTCTTCGACCGCATTGAAGACCGGGTCGGCGACATCCCTGCCCACCTGTTTAGCCAAGGTATAGAGAGCGCCAGGGCCTGGTCCAACGATGGAGCCCAACGCGTTTGGGAAAGTTACGTAAACTACCGCGACGAGGAACGCCACACCGGCAGTGCTGGCGCGAACAGTGGCAATTCTACAAATTCTACCAACCCTAAAAACCCGCTGGACGCTGTGTTCGCCAAACTAGAGCCCTTGCTCAATCGTGAGCCATCAGCATGAACGTTAAATTCAACCTGGGCGACAAATTCAGCATGAGCGCTAAATCATGATTACCTCATTGCTGCGCTCGCTGCATATTCTCTGGGTGGTACTGCGCTACCGGCTCGATACGCTGCCCGAGGGTTTGAAGCTACCCTGGCCGCTGCGCTATCCCCTGGCCTTATTACGTATTCTGCCCAAACCAAAACAGGCTCGCGGGGTTCGCCTGCGTCTAGCCATCGAGCGTCTCGGCCCGGTATTTATCAAATTTGGTCAATTACTGTCGACCCGACCCGACTTAATCCCTGCGGATATTTGCATCGAGCTCAACAAACTGCAGGACGACGTGCCGCCCTTCCCCAGCGCACAATTTGTGACTATCGTGGAGTCCGCCCTTGGCGGGAGCCTCGACACCCTGTTTGCCAGTTTTGAACGCGAGCCACTGGCCTCCGCATCGGTTGCTCAAATTCATGCCGCGACCCTGGAAGATGGCCGCGAAGTGGTGATTAAAGCCATTCGCCCGGGCATCCAGAAAACCATTCAACAAGATTGTGTACTCCTTATTGCCCTGGCCCGCACCCTGGAAAAATACAGCGCCGAAGCCCGGCGACTGCGGCCTATAGAGGTCGCCCGAGATTACCGCACCACCATTCTCGACGAACTCGATCTACAACGAGAAGCCGCCAACACCGCGATTTTGCGCCGCAACTTTGAGCACTCGCCACTGCTCTATGTGCCGGAAGTGTACTGGCCCTATACCAACACCGACGTGCTGGTCATGGAGCGCATCTATGCCACTCCGGTCACCGACATCGAGACCCTGCGCGCGGCCAACACCGACTTTAAAGTACTCGCCGAGCGCGGCGTCGAAATCTTTTTTACCCAGGTTTTCGAACACAATTTTTTCCACGCCGATATGCATCCCGGCAATATTTTTGTCGATACCAGTCAGCCGGAACACGCTCGCTACATCGCCATCGATTGTGCCGTAGTGGGCACACTGTCGGATACAGATATGTATTATCTGGCACGCAATTTTCTCGCGGTGTTTCGTCGCGACTACCGACAAGTCGCCGAGCTGCACATCCTCTCCGGCTGGGTTCCCAAAGACACTCCCGTTAACGAGTTCGAAAGTGCCATACGCACCGTCTGCGAACCGATTTTTCAACGCCCTCTCAAAGATATTTCGCTGGCACATCTACTGATTAATTTATTTCGAGTTGCCCGCCGCTTTGATACCGAGATTCAGCCCTCTTTGGTTCTGCTGCAAAAAACGCTGCTCAACATCGAAGGCCTGGGACGACAGCTCTACCCCGATCTCAACCTTTGGGATACCGCGCACCCCTTCCTCGAAAAATGGCTCAAACAGCGCTTTAAACCCACTCGCCTGCTGGAGCAACTCAAACGTCACGGCCCGGAGTGGCTAGAGCAGTTCCCCCAGGTGCCTCAGCTGATGTTTCAAGGTTTAGAGCGCATCAGTCATATAGACCAGTCGCTGCAAGCCCTGGCCGATGCACGGGCGTCGTCCAATGGGCTCAGCATTAAGACTGCGCTAATTTTCTCCCTCGGCATTGCCGTCGGTGTCGCCGCTGGTGGCGCGCTGTTACTGCTCGGCCTAAACTGAGATAATCAGCTTTAATACAACACTTTTGGCAGCGACAACGTGTCCGATTCTCCATCAAATTCCGCCACTGGCGCCCCATCAAATCCCGCCACTGGCGCGCCATCAAGCCCCGCTATTGATACCGCTGATACCGCGTTTCTTGACGAGGTGCGCTGGAACGCCGACGGTCTGGTGCCCGCCATTGCCCAGGACGCCAGCAGCGGTACGGTATTGATGGTGGCGTGGATGAACCGGGAAGCCCTGGCGCTAAGCGTTGCAGAACAGCGGGCCGTGTACTGGTCCCGCTCCCGCCAAAAGTTATGGCGCAAAGGCGAAGAATCTGGGAACATCCAGCTTATCCGCGAATTGCGTCTCGATTGCGATCAGGATGTTATTTTGCTGCAGGTGGAACAGGTCGGCGGCATCGCCTGTCATACGGGTAGAGCAACTTGTTTTTACCGGAAATTTGAAGACGGCAAATGGCAAACCATAGACGCCGTGTTAAAAGACCCAAAACAGCTGTATTCATCCTGACGAGTTATTCCAATACACAAGACGTAAACACACCATGAGCTATGCTTTGACCAACAACACCCTGCAACAACTCACCGAGATCCTCGAGGCCAGGAAGAGTGGCGACCCAGACCTGTCCTACGTTGCCAGCTTACACGCAAAGGGTTTAAACAAAATCCTCGAAAAAGTCGGCGAAGAGTGCACGGAAACGGTACTGGCCGCCAAAGACGCAGCACAAAGTGGCGATTGCAGTGAATTGATTAGCGAAACTGCCGACCTCTGGTTTCATTCACTGGTAATGCTCTCCCACCTGGGCGAGAATGCCGGGTCTGTATTACAGGAACTCGACCGTCGTTTCGGTCTATCCGGGCTGGACGAAAAAGCCAGCCGCAACAAATAATTAGGAGAACGTTATGGGCTTAGGTGGTATTAGTATGTGGCAACTGCTGATTATTCTGGCAATCGTGTTGCTGATTTTCGGCACCAAGCGGCTTAAAAATATCGGTGGCGATGTCGGTGGCGCAATCAAGGGCTTCAAAGACGCCATGGGCAACAAAGACGACGAGCAAAAACAGGTAGAAGATGGCGAAGACGCCGCTGATATGACCCAGCAAAGTACAGAAGCAAGCGCTGAAGAAAACAGCAAAGAAGAAACCAAGGTTTAGGCCTCACCTTCTAAGCATCCCCCATTCCCCCTATCTAATCAGCTAGAGAGCTTCCCGTGTTCGATATCGGCTTCGCCGAATTAATGTTGATTGGCCTGATCGCATTGATTGTGATTGGGCCCAAGCGCCTGCCAGAAGCCGCTCGATTTATCGGCTACTGGACGGGCAAGCTGCGCCGTACCGTCGGCGATGCCCGTCAGGAAATGGAACGGGAATTCGGCATCGACGAAATCAAACGCGAGGTGCACAACAGCTTATTGCTTGAGCAACTCGACAAAGAGCGCAGGGAAGTTGAGGAACAGTTCAATCAAGGGCAAAACAAGGCCGCTAAAAGCTCTGACGGAGATCAATCATCGCTTGCCGACCAGGACATGAATGTAGACGTTGACGCTGAAGATATAGATTTTATCGATGACGATGACTTCCCCGACGACTTTCCTGATCAGATACCCGACGGCTTTCCTCACGACGCTCCTGACAACTTGCCCGACGACCTTCCTGACAAGAAGCCAAACAAACTGAGCAGCGAAGCTGACAACACAGATATAGACCACAGCAAGGCCGAGCAGTGAGCGAGACTAGCGCCAACACCTCCGACAATATGGCCCTGGCCGATCACCTGATCGAATTGCGCGACCGCCTGCTGCGCATGGTAATGGTGATCGCGCTGTTATTCCTGTGCATGTTTCCCTTTGCCAACGAGCTTTATACTTTTGTCTCCGAGCCCCTAAGAGTGTACTTGCCGGAAGGCTCTACCATGATCGCCACTCAGGTGGCCTCCCCCTTCCTGACCCCGTTTAAATTAACCCTGATACTGGCGCTCTTTGCAGCCATGCCGTTTATTCTCTATCAAGTATGGGCCTTTGTGGCGCCGGGGCTTTACCAAAAAGAACGCCATATCGTGCTGCCTCTTTTTATCTCCAGCGTCGCTTTGTTTTACTCTGGAATGGCGTTTGCCTATTACGTCGTTTTCCCTGCGGTGTTCGGATTTTTTACCCAGGTCGGTCCGGAAAGCGTCGCAGTGATGACCGACATTTCCTATTATCTGGACTTCGTACTTAAATTATTTTTTGCCTTTGGCATCGCCTTTGAAATTCCCATTGCCACCGTCATTCTAATTTGGGCCGGTGTGCTCACCCCCAGGGGCCTCACTGACAAACGGCCTTATATCGTCGTCGGCTGTTTTGTTCTCGCCATGCTACTAACACCACCCGATGTGATCTCCCAGGCCATGCTGGCAATACCCATGTGGTTACTGTTTGAGGTCGGCGTATTTTTCGGTCGCTGGGTGTACCGCGCAAAGCAAAAATCCAGCGAAGATAATCAAGATGATGTTGACGAAGGCAGCGATATCGACCCAGACCAGGGTTAAATCCGCACTCTCGGCTTACCTTAGCAAGCCCGTGAATGTGTGACTATGGTCGCATATTTTGACTACAGTTCTGTCATACTGGCCGTTCCAGATTTTGACTAACTGATTCCGAATGACTATTCCGAATGACCACGCCTGCGGTTGATCCAATAACAAGCCCAGAATCCGCAAGCGTCGAAGCTCTGTGGCAGGTTATTAGTGCCCTGTCGTTAGAGACAGATTTCGAAAAGTTTTTCCGCAAAGCCGCACAAGTTGCCGCCGACCTAGTCGGTGCCGATGCCGCCGCTCTGGTCACGTTAAACGAAAAAAAACAATTAACCTACAAATTCTTTCTCGGACTGAATCCTGAAAAACAGCAGCTCTTTACCGATTTCACGCTAAGTAAAAGCCAGGGGATAAGCGGACAAGCTTTACGCCAGAAGAAATCCATTTTCGTGCCTAACTATGCCGCCCACCCCCAATCACTCGACGCCTTTATCGAAAGTGGCATGCGCTCAAATCTGGCCATTCCCATCATCGTTGCCGGCACGGCTATCGGGGTCTTAGCGCTGTCCTGGTTTAGCAAAGAAGCTACTCAACCCAGTGATCACACGATTAGCTTTACCGAAACCATAGCCTCTCAGATCGGCCTGGCCCTGGAACGCACTCAGTTGGAACAAAACCTAACTTATCGCGCCAATCACGATGATCTCACCAAATTACCAAGCCGAGGGTATTTCATCTCGCGCCTGGAAGCCGCTCTGGACAGTGCCAAACGCCACGATCGCCTGATCGCGCTAATGGTCATCGATCTCGATGGTTTTAAGGCCGTCAACGACCAGGTTGGTCACGCTATTGGCGATGAACTTTTATGTACCGTGGCCTTGCGCTTAAACTCCGTGGTGCGCACTGGCGACGTCGTTGGTCGGCTCGGCGGCGATGAGTTTGTCGTATTGCTGGAATATAAAGACTGGCCCGATGAACCTATGATCGCCGCCGATCGTATTATCGAAGCACTAAATATCGAAGTTCCCGGGATAAAAGACACACTGGCTGTAAGTCCAAGTATCGGCATCGCTATTTATCCGGAAGACGCAAGCGACGCAAACACTATGCTGAAAAATGCGGATTTGGCCATGTACCAGGCCAAACAGTTCGGCGGTAATCAGGTCTGCCTGTACAACAGCGACACCGCCGCCATTGTGCGCCAACGTAAAGAAATGATTGCCAATGTTGCCAGCGCACTTAAAAATGACGATCTGGTCATCTACTATCAACCGGTGGTCGATGTAACAAACAATCATATTGTCGCGGTAGAGGCCCTGGTACGCTGGCGTCTTCCCGACGGCTCGATGCGCGACGCCAAAGACTTTATCACCACAGTCGAGCGTCACGGCCCCCGCCTGACTCTTGAACTAGGCCGCCACGTATTGCGCACCGCGATGAAACAAACCCTGATGTGGCAGCAAGCCAATCTGTCGGTAAGCGTTACGGTCAATATTTCTGCGCGTGAATTCCTCGAAGAAGATTTTCTGCCCTCGTTACAATCACTGCTTCTCGAACACACCGATTTTCCGGCGGATCGCCTTATCCTGGAGGTCAGCGAAACCGGCGCACTCGAAGACACTGCGCGCGCCTCTCGCATTATGAATTCCTGCCGCAACCTGGGTGTGCGCTTTAATATCGATAATTTTGGCAGTGGCCGCGCCGCGCTCTCGTGCCTACGCGAGCTGCCCATCGACTTCGTCAAGATCGACCGCAGTTTTGTTCAGGGCATTACCGAAAGTAATCGCGACAAAACCGTGGTTGCGGCGATACAAACCCTGGCCAGAGCCTACGACGCCGAGGCGATTGCCGAGGGCGTGGAAACTAAAGAACACCTGGATATCCTGCTCGAGCTCGGTTGTCACTTGATGCAGGGTTACTATTTCAGCAAAGCGCTGTCCGCTGAGCAACTGACCGAGCAATTAAAAACTCAACATCTCACCTAATAACGCTCGCTTAATGGTTTCCATTCTGTAGTAGCGGCATTTAATTTACCGCGCTTAGTAAGACCGCGGCAAACCCATCACATGCTCGCCAATATAGTTAAGCACCATTTCACTATTCAGCGGCGCTGTTTTCAACAGCCGTGCCATGGGATAAAGATCAAAAATGCCGTACTCCTTGGTAAAACCATTACCGCCAAAGCATTGTAAGGACGCGTCGATGGCGTGCATCGAGGCTTCCGCAGAGGCATATTTCGCCATATTGGATTCCGCAGCACAGGGCAACTTTTGATCAAACAGCCAGGCCGCCTTGCGAGTCATCAAGGAGGCCAGTTCAATTTCAGTTTTGCCTTTGGCCAGCGGATGCTGCAAAGCTTGATAGGCTCCGATAGGGCCTTTAAACACCACGCGCTCGTTGGCGTAGGCCACCGCCTGATCCATGGCGTAGCGACCAATGCCGGTACACACCGCCGCCAAAGTAATGCGTTCCGGGTTTAAGCATTCAAACAAAATATCAAAACCCCGACCGACTTCACCCAAAATATTCTCCGGGCCAATATCCACATCGTCAAAAAACACCTGATACTGCCACTCCGGCATGGGAATGCTGACATCAATGGGGTGCATCTCTATACCCTTGGCTTTGGTATCGACAATAACCATGGTAAAGCCATCGGTCTTTTTCTCGACCTCATCGAGACTTTGATTGCGCGTCACCACCAACATGTAATCCGATTCTTTTGCATCGGTGATAAAGGTCTTGCGACCATTGAGCAAATAGCCACCATTGGCCTTTGCCTTAATCATGGTGGAGGAGTTCATGGTATTGGTACCGGCGTCCGGCTCGGTAATCGCAAAACAAAACCGCAGATCCCCGGCACAACCAGCGGGCAAATATTTTTGCTTTTGCTCCTCGGTGCCGTGATCGCCAATCGGCGACAACGACATCGTCGCGCCAATAACCAGGCTCAGCAGCGGAATACCCATATTGGACAAGCCCTCCTGGAACAACACCATTTCGAACATGCCCAGCCCAGAGCCGCCGTAAGCTTCCGGCACCAAAAGGCCGACAAAGCCATCGTCGGCGACTTTCTGGTACATCTCGGTGGGGAAGGCTTTGCGCTCGGCACACTCGGCCCAGTACTTGCGATCAAAGTCTTTCGCCAAACTTTGGCCGTACTCGTAAATCATTGTTTGTTCGTCGGATAAATTAAAGTTCATGTGTTTTTCCCAGTAGTCATATTTTTTACAAAAATTTAATAACTTTGCGCTTAATCAGTGCCCAGCTAATAAGTTCTCGGCTAATAGAAGCGCGGCTAATAAGTGCCCGGCTAATAGGAGCGCGGTAAGCCCAGTACTTTCTCGCCGATGTAATTCAATACCATTTCGCTATTCAGCGGCGCAGTTTTAAACAAACGCGCCAGCGGATAAAGATCAAAAATGCCATACTCTTTGGTGTAACCGTTACCCCCAAAACATTGCAACGACGCATCCACCGCGTGGATAGAGGCTTCAGCAGCAGCATATTTCGCCATATTGGCTTCACCGCCACACTCCATTTTCTGATCATACATCCAGGCGGCTTTGCGGGTCATTAATGAGGCCAGCTCAATTTCAGTTTTAGCTTTGGCCAGTGGGTGCTGCAAGGCTTGATAAGCGCCGATGGGGCCCTTAAACACGGTGCGCTCGCTGGCATAGGCCACGGCTTTATCCATTGCGAAGCGGCCGATACCACAACCAATAGAACCCACCAAAATACGCTCCGGGTTCAGGCAATTAAACAAAATATCGAAACCTTTATCGACTTCACCGAGCACGTTTTCCGGGCCGAGATCAACATCGTCAAAAAACACCTGGTACTGTAATTCCGGTAAGGGAATGCTTACCGGGATCGGATGCATCTCGATGCCTTTCGATTTAGTATCGACAATAAACAGCGTAAAACCATCGGTTTTGCGCGCAACTTCGGTATGGGGCTTGGTGCGCGTTACCACTAAAGCGTAATCGGATTCCAGGGCATCGGTGATATAAGTTTTACGCCCGGTCAATTTAAAACGACCGTCAGCGGTGGGCTTGGCTATGGTCGACGCTTTGATGGTGTTGGTTCCTGCGTCAGGCTCGGTAATGGCAAAACAAAAGCGAATATCGCCACTACAGGCGGCGGGCAAATAGTTTTGTTTTTGTTCTTCGCTGCCATATTTACCAATAACCGACATCGACATACAGGCACCCACCACCAGGCTCAACAGCGGAACACCCTGATTGGAGAGCCCTTCTTTAAACAGCGCCATCTCCAACATACCAAGACCAGAACCACCGTACTGCTCCGGCACCATGGTTCCAACAAATCCGTCGGCGGCTATCTGCTTGTACATATCGACCGGAAACGCACGACGCTCGGCGTGTTCCATCCAGTAGGCGCGGTCATAGGTTTTCGCCAGACTCTCGCCATAGTCGTAAATCATTTTTTGTTCGTCAGAAAGTAAAAAGTCCATATTCTTCCTCCAAATTAATTCGCGTTTATAGCCAGCAAATCGAATGCAAAACTAGTAGCGCCGGTGGCTAGTAAGATCGCGGTAAACCCAGCACTCGCTCACCGATATAATTCAACACCATTTCATTATTGAACGGTATTGTCTTCATTAAACGCGCGACGGGGTATAAGTCAAAAATGCCATATTCCTTGGTATACCCATTGCCACCAAAACACTGGAGCGCAGCATCGACGGCGTTCACACAGGCTTCGGATGCCGCAAATTTGGCCATATTGGCCTCATCGCCACAGGGCTCGCCCTGGTCAAACAAGCTCGCCGCTTTATGGGTTAATAACGACGCCGCTTCAATTTCAGTTTTAGCCCGGGCCAAAGGATGTTGCAGTGCCTGATAAGCTCCTATGGGCCCTTTAAACACCGAGCGTTCGCTGGCGTACTCGACGGCTCTTGCCAATGCGTAGCGACCCAGGCCCACACAGATAGAACCCACCAGAATACGCTCGGGGTTTAAGGAGTCGAATAAGACCTCAAAACCCTTATCAACTTCACCCAATACCTGCTCGGGTCCCAGGTCCACATCGTCAAAAAAGATCTGATATTGCTTTTCGGGAATTGGCACACTCATGTCGATAGGCTGCATTTCTATACCCTTGGCTTTGGTATCGACGATAAACAAGGTGAAGCCTTCGGTTTTGCGTTTTACCTCCGTGTGCGGAGTCGTGCGCGTTACCAGCAGCATATAGTCCGACTCTTTAGCATCGGTTATATAGGTTTTGCTACCATTGAGTTTAAAGCGACCATTCGTCTGGGGTGCGGCAATGGTATTAATGCGGATGGTATTGGTGCCCGCATCGGCTTCGGTAATACCAAAGCAAAAGCGCGTTTCACCCCGGCAGGAAGGCGGTAAATACTGCTGTTTTTGCGCTTCTGTACCGTGCTTGCTAATGGCGCCCAGACACATAGTGGCACCGATCACCAGGCTCAGCAGTGGTGTGCCCTGCTCCGACAAACCCTCGTTAAACAGGCCCATTTCAAACATCCCCAAACCTGATCCGCCATAGGCCTCGGGCACCATCAGGCCGACAAAACCATCGTCAGCGACCTTCTTGTACATTTCTTCGGGAAATCGAGACGCATCGGCACACTCCATCCAGTATTGGCGGTCAAAATCTTTAGCGATATTTTGACCATACTGGTAAATCATTTTCTGTTCGTCTGATAACGCAAAATCCATAGTAAAATCCTGACAGTAATCTATTAAAATAAAGGCTCAGCACTGCACACTAGTAGGCTGACACAACGTTTACAATAGCAATTTTTGACCTAGAGGTCACCCAACATGACCGCTGGGTAAGCTATGTTAACAGGGCGTATGTTCGGCTAAAACACTTCGTTTCGCCCCGTAATCACAGCGCATACTGCGTCGGCTATACTGCGTTAACAATAAGGCCAATATTCCATGAAAAATCATCTGGTTATCACCGTTATCGCCGACGACCGCCCCGGTATTGTTGAACGCCTTGCCGAGATCATCACCAGTCACCAGGGTAATTGGCTGGAGAGCGGCCTGTCACGGCTGGCAGGAAAGTTTGCAGGGATTGTGAGCATCACCCTGGCCGACGACCAGCTAGCGGCATTGCAAGCCGCGTTCAAACAACTCGCCAAGGAAGGTATTCGTATAACGACGGAAGTCGCTGCGGAAACCACCAGCGATACTCTGCCGATCACCGGCACCCCTCTACTACTCACGCTAACCGGCAATGATCGACCCGGTATTGTGCAAGAGATTAGTGCCCGACTAGCAAGATTAAAGGTGAATGTCGAAGAACTACAAACCTATTGTGAAAGCGCACCCATGACCGGGGAACTGTTATTTAATCTTCGCGCTTCCCTGACCTTGCCTGCAACCCTTGCCAGAGACCAAGTTCAGGACAGTCTTGAAGATTTGTCTAGTGATTTAGTCGTTGAAATAGAAGATCAGGAGTATTGAAAAC
Organism: Porticoccaceae bacterium; assembly: GCA_036961295.1. Lineage (GTDB taxonomy): Bacteria > Pseudomonadota > Gammaproteobacteria > Pseudomonadales > Porticoccaceae > JAGPUQ01. Next base: position 1,300,599 of record JBALVX010000001.1, read on the forward strand.
CACGTAGCGTACGGCTATCAAAATATTGTGCTCTATTCTATTTCGCACTTACCGGGTTTAAAAAATACGATCCGTAGCGATAAGCCCTTCTCTGCCAAATAAAACATTTTTTATCGGACCAGTACCAACTACGCCTTCATCATTACCCATTATGGTTTCAGGCTTCAAACTCAAGTTAATTTTCCGATACACTTCCATCATCCGTGCCTGAGTGGGGTCGGTAACAATGGCCATGCCTGGCTTAACGCCTTCCTCAGAAGCTTCAAATGCCCGCATGGTATTACAAATTTGACCATCGAGCCGCACACCAATACCTTTAAAACCCACGGATGCGCCGACAAAACCAAACATTTCCAGGGTCAGTTCGCAGGCGGTAATTAAAAATAGCGGATCGTAGTCAGGCCGCGTTTGTCGCAGCTTGACCATCTCATCGCCCAGGTAATGAACGGTGGTAATAAACAGCGGGATTATTCTTTCCTTTGCCTCGTCTTTAGGCAAAAAATGTACCGACTTGCCGATAAAACACTGGCCACAGACTTCGTTAGCAGGATCGTGGTAACAGGCATCGGTAAATCGTCCGGCGGGACATTCAAAGGGTTTATGGCAGTACGAGAAGCCGACCACTAACAAGGTCAGTGGGTTTTCCAGTTTTTTGCATAACTCTTCGGTATTTTTCAGACCATAGAAAAAGAAATCGTCATCGCGAATGTAGGTGGGCTTACCTCGTAGACTGCGAAGTAGATTCCGCGCTAACCCGGCCCCGTGTTTTAAGGGGTGCCGCCAAAAGTATTTGCGCAACAATCCACTACTGTCGTGGGAATGCAAATAATGTAGGGTTTTCCAACTGAGGTATTTTCGAGTTTTCTTGCGAATCCCCGGAAGATTGGGATTTTCTCTGAAGGTTCTTAAGCTTGTTGTATTCGCCAATTCAGCGGCTCGCTTATCCCAGCTGCGTTCAGTCTGCTCCCAGCTTTTATCAGTCGCCGTTCGATCTTGAACTTCCCGACCTTCAGTTTCCCGACGATCTACCGGCCACCATTGTTTTACTGATTCCGACATCACCTGTTACCTGATCGTCGAATGATTACCTACCTTGCTTGAGAACTAACAGGCTCGCGATACTCTTTGAGCTAGCACCTTAAATCAGCGTCTTAAGCCAGAGCCTTAAGCCAAACCCTTCAGCAATACCCCAATCCCATAGGCCATAGCGGCGGCGGCACCACCAATACCTACGGTTTCCACAGCCCCGACCAACCAGGCCTGATTGATAAAGCGCGCCTTTAACGCTCCCACCCATAAGAATGCAATACCGGTCATCACACAACTCCATAAAAATGGGCCATTGATTGATCCTGGCACAATCCAGTTCAACAGGTAGGGCAGCAAAGGAATCAAACCAATCGCGATAAAAGCGACAAAAGTGGCAAGTCCCGCCGCGCGAGCATCGTGGTCGTGAAGGGACATACCGTGCTCTTCCTGAATCATCACATCCACCCAACGCTCTTTGTCGGATGTAATCACTCCCACCACTTGCTCCAGCAACTCGCCCTCAAAACCCTTGCTGGCATAAATTTGTCGTATTTCTTCCCGTTCGCCCTCCGGCCATTTGTCAATTTCATCCATCTCCCGTTTGCGGGTCTGCTGGCGAAATTGGTTTTCCGATCGAGTACCGAGGAAGTTACTCACGGCCATACTAAAACCGTCGGCGATTAAATTAGCAAAACCAAGAATAATAATAATCCCCGGAGACAAACCCGCACCGGCCACACCGGCGACCACGGCAAAGGTGGTTACGGCACCATCGATAGCGCCGTAGACAAAATCTTTTAGATACAGGGAGCCGGGGCCCTCCTCCAGACGATCGGCAATTTGCGTTGCCGAATGCTTGGCTGCGTATTCTTCACGGCTTTCGGTACGAACACTGTTTGACATGTAATAGCTGCCTCTTATTAAATATTTTTGCGCTAGTTAATGCGCGACCTTAGGGTGTGATTTGATATTCTCTATGGCAATAGACGATCAATCGTTAAGGAGAAGGTCCGGGTTTCTCCCGGCGCGTCAGTCTTACTTTCTAATTCTATCGGACCGTGTCGCCCCTCGTAATCCCCGGACGCGGGTAGCGGAGTGCCCGCATGGGAAACCCGGGCGACAACTTCAAACTTGGCCACTGTTGAAAAATCCCGACCCGGCATTAACGCTTGATCGTTACTGAACTCGATCTCCAAAGGCAAATCGGCAACCGTGACCCGACGGGCCATCATCGGCATCGGCATACCCTGCCACTCCTGCACATAAATAAACACCAGGGTTTCCGGGGCAGACTCGAGTATTGTGGCGAAGTCATCGCCCAGCGCAACCCTTGCGCGAATGCCCGCGCCACTACTATTACCATTACTCTCCCCCAACCGGGCTTGAGCGGCAGCGATACCCGACCGCATAGCACCTGCGGCTTCGGAGCGCGGTGGCAAACTCTGTAGGGCCTGCTGCCAATCTGCTAGTGCCGCACGGTAATCGCCAGCGGCGAAAAAACCAATACCGCGCAGCCCCAGTGCTGAGGAATCCTTACTGTCCCGAGCCAAAACCTGCTGCACCTGGGCAGACACTGCCTCGGTAACCACACTACCCGCAGCGATAAACAGTACTTGCGCATACTCTGAGCGAATGGTGTTGTCTTCAGGACTCAACATCAAAGCCCGCTGATAGGACTGAAGTGCGTCGGCTAATTTTCCGTCCTGATGATCAAAACGTGCCAATAAAGCCCAATAAAAAAAATTGTCCGGCCGCTGCTTAAGTCGTGCACGAATTTGCTCGGTAAGCGCAGGCTGAGGGCCATCGCTTACCTGTTCCAAACCTCGACGAATCTCCACGTCCGCAGCGGCACCCAGGTAGTAATACAAAACCGACGCCAGCGCGATCACCAACACCCCACAACTTGTTAACAACCAGCGACCACTTATGGAAGCATTGTTCGACGCCACCACAGCCACATCATCGAGCAGACTGCGCTGCGCCTCGACCAACAGACCTTGATACTGGAGATTGTCTATGTCGTCACTGGCTAACTGCGCATCCAGCTCGGTCTGTCTATTTCGAAAACTGGAAATATTGGATTGCCTGACGACTTCAGCGGAATCTAGATCATCCGGATGATCTAGATTTTTATTAAAAAACACTGCGCCGAGAAAACCCAAAGCGGCAAGTAACATCGCAGCAAAACCCAGCCACACCATCAGGACGCGCTCCGTTCATTATTTATTCGGTCATTCTTTATCGGTGAATGGCTTATCGGAGAATGATCTAACACCTGATCAAGTGCGGCTTGCTCCGCTGCATTAAGTGCATTTTTTTTATCGATATCACCCTCACCCACCGCATCGTCGCGACGACGGCGCACTACGGTAAATACCACCGCAGCCGCGAGCAGTAATAAGATAATAGGACCAAGCCACAACACGTAAGTAGAGGATTGCCAGCGCGGCCGATACAGCACGTAATCGCCATAGCGGGCCACCAGATAACCGGCAATTTCCTGATCGCTCGAACCCTCGTGCAGCAAGCGACGAATTTGTCCGCGCAAATCTGCGGAGATCGGCGAATCAGAACCCGCCAAATTTTGATTTTGACACTTAGGACAACGGGTTTCATCCACCAAAGTCTGATAGCGCAGTCGTAACTCCTCGGAGCTAAAGTCTTCTGCCTCAATAGCGGCGAAGCTCGTCAATGAAAAGCTGAACAAGTACGCGCCAACAAAAACCAATGGCAATAGTATTCGTTTCAAGGAGTGGGTGACTCCTGCAAGCCGTGAAACACCGGACCGATTTTTTGCTGCCAGACTCGCTCATCCACGACACCAACATACTTGTAGCGAATCATGCCTTGCCCATCGACCACATAAGTTTCCGGTGCGCCGAAGACACCCAAGTCAAGGCCGAGGCTACCCTCGGCATCAAAAATCACTTCCCGGTAGGGATCACCCAGCTCGACCAGCCACCGCTGTGCGGCGCCGCGCTCATCTTTGTAATTCAACCCGACAATCGGCACACCTAATTTAGCAAGATCCATTAAATAGCGGTGTTCCATACGACAGGACACGCACCAGGTTGCCCACACATTTAATAGTGCCGCCTCGCCCTGAAACAGTTTTTCTGTAAGGAATGTTTCTGTAACGGGTGTTTCTTCATCCGCCAAACTGGGCAGCGTAAAAGCCGGCACGGATTTATCGATTAATGCCGAAGGCATTGCGCTGGGGTCGCGATCCAAACCGAAATATAAAGCCACCGCTAGTAATATAAAAATCAACAGCGGTATAAATAATTTAAAGCGTTCCATACTAAACCTTCACCGCATCGGTCGTTGGAATCGGAGCAACTGCATCTGCTGGCTTATCTGCTGCCTTATCTACTCCAGCGCTGCCAGGCACCGCGCGACGATAACGTTTATCCACAGCGGCCAATAAACCACCGCAGGCAATCATTAGCGCACCCAACCATATCCAACGCACCAGCGGTTTCACATACAGGCGTAAAGCCCAGGCTCCGCCGCCATCACGGCCATCTCCGTCAGTAAGCGCTTCGCCCAGCGCGACATATATATCCCGTAACAAACCACCGTCAATAGCGGCTTCGGTCATCACCTGATTACTGGCGAGGTAACGGCGTTTTTCCGGGTATAGCGTTGCTACCAGGTGACCGTTTCGATTTACCTTCACTGTTCCGGTTTGCGCACGATAATTGGGGCCTTCAGTATTCCTGACGCCGTCAAATACAAACTCATAGGCACCCACTTGAATATGTTCACCCGGTGCCAGGCGTACATCGCGTTGCTCGCTGTAACTGGTGGTAATGCCCACACCGGCAATCGCCACGGCCACACCAATGTGTGCACACACCATGCCCCAGTAACTGGCCCGCAGTTTTTGAAAACCGTATTTTCGACCCTGCGACGAAGACGACTTATGCCAAACATCGCGCACCGTCATCGCCACTACCCAGGTCGCCATGCCGACTGCGAGCATTGCACTCCACTGCCAATTCTGGGCGTCGAATCCTTTTTCGCCAAGACCCAAATACGCCGGCACGAGTACCGCCATTGCCAAAGCCAGTATGGCCGGCAGACCCACGGCACTGCGCAAGCGAACCATCGAGGTATCTTTCCACTGCAACCACACGGCGATGCCCATCAATAGAGCGAGCATTAAAGTAACGGGTGCAAAAAACAGATTGAAATACGGTGGCCCCACCGACACGGTGCCCCAGTCCATGACATCCGCTAATAAGGGGTACAGCGTGCCCAATAAAATTACCGTCGCAATCACTACCAACAGTGCGTTATTGGCGAGCAAAAACATTTCTCGCGAACGCCACCCGTAGTTCACCGCGTTTTTCAAAGTCGGACTACGCAATGCGTAGAGCAGCAGCGAACCACCAATCACCACTGCGAGAAAACCAAGAATAAAAATTCCCCGAGTGGGGTCAGACGCAAAGGCATGCACCGAGGTCAGCACCCCGGAGCGCACTAAAAACGTACCGAGCAAACTCAAAGAAAACGCCAAAATCGCCAGCAACAATGTCCAGCTGCGAAACACGCCCCGCTTCTCGGTCGCGGCTAAGGAATGCACTAAAGCCGTGCCGACTAACCAGGGCATAAATGATGCATTTTCCACCGGATCCCAAAACCACCAACCACCCCAACCTAATTCGTAGTAGGCCCACCAGCTACCCAGGGCAATACCTACGGTAAGAAAAGCCCACGCTGTGTTGATCCAGGGGCGAGTCCAGCGCGCCCATGCGGCGTCGAGTTTGCCACCCAGCAAGGCGGCGATAGCAAACGCAAAGCCCACCGAAAAGCCCACATAGCCCATGTACAACAAAGGTGGATGAATAATTAAACCGATGTCCTGCAGCAGGGGATTGAGATCCCCGCCTTCAACAACCGAGAACGGCAACGCGCGCTCAAAGGGGTTGGAAGTAAGCAGCACGAACAAATAAAAGCCGACACCAATCATCCCCATAACCGCCAGTACTCGAGCCACCAGCACCAGTGGTAGAGAACGGCTAAACGTCGCAACAGCCAGGGTCCAGCCCGAGAGGATTAGCACCCATAGCAATAGGGAACCTTCGTGAGCACCCCACACCGCGCTAACTTTATAGCGATCAGGCAATAAGGTGTGGGAATTATTCGCCACGTACTTAACTGAAAAATCATCGCCCAAAAATACCGACACCAGACACGCGAAACTGATGGCGGTAAACACGAACTGTCCCAGCGCCAGCGGCCGCGCTGTCGACATCCACAGGACATTACCCCGCGCGCTACCCAGCAGCGGCAACAGGGCCAGCAGGCAGGCCAGGCACAGTGCCAAAATTAATGCGAAATGACCAAACTCTGCCGTCATGGTTGAGTCGCGCTCTCGGTTTTTTCAGAAATTGATTTTTCCAATTCTAACTTCCCCGATGCCGCTTTTTGTTTTTGCTGAGCCTCGTAGGCTTCCGACATCGCATCGGCAACTTCCGGCGGGGTATATTTTTCATCGTGCTTGGCCAGTACTTCGTCAGCGACCAACACGCCATCTTCGCGCAGACGACCCACCGCCACCGCCGCTTCATTTTCGGCAAACATATCCGGCAGAATACCGGCGTAAGTAATCAATACGGCATTCGCGCCATCGCTCACCTTAAAGCGAACATCTAAAGCCTTAGGGTTACGCTCAACGCTATTAGCGACCACCATACCACCGACCCGGATTATCGGACCGTGGGGTGCTTCACCGTTAGCTACCGCGCTGGGTGTATAAAAAAAACTGATATTTTCTTTTAGCGCATAAAGCACTAAACCCACCGCCGCGGAGGCCACGACCACTAAAAATACCACCAGCAACAGCCGCCGTTTACGTAGGGGATGCATAAGTACTCCCCGATTTTATTCGGCCGCTTGTTTTGTGATTTGTTTTGTCAAAAATAAACATCAAAAATCTCGTGTTCCTATCTGTGGCTATTGGCTATCTATTGCTCTCGGCTTTCTTCATATAGTGAATGTTGACGTTTTTTCAAATTCTGCCGCAGCTCATTCAAAATACTGGCGCGTCGCAGCAGCGGACGCACTACCAGCCACACCATAACCACCAGGGCGACGCCGTAGGCTCCCCACACATAGGTGGCGTGACCACCCATGGCAAAAAATTCCGCCAAGCTCTCAAATTGAAAGCTGTCAAACTGAAAGTTGCCAAATTGAATATTCATTGCTCTTTGCTCACCAATTCAGTTACGGCCAATTTATTCACCGCTAAGTCATTCACCCAGCCAGTACGCCGCTCCCTCTGCAGAATTTCCGTACGGGTGTTCAAGATCAGTACCAATGCGTAAAAACAGTAATAGGCCAGGATCATGACCAGCAGGGGTTTAAACATATCCGGGTGCATACTCGGTGCGCCGCTGAGTTTGATGGTCGCGGGCTGATGCAAGGTAAACCACCAGTCTACCGATTTATAAATAATCGGAATATTGACGGTGCCCACCAAAGCCAAAATCGCGCAGGCCTTACCCGCTGTGTCCCGTCCCGAGAATGAATTACGCAACACCACCACGCCTAAATACAAAAACAGCAGTACCAACATAGACGTAATACGCGCATCCCACACCCAGTAAGTACCCCAGGTGGGCTTGCCCCAGATCGCGCCAGTAAACAGTGCCAAAAATGTTAAGGCTGCACCTAATGGCGCAGCAGCTGTCATCACCATATCGGCTAATTTAATTCGCCAAATCAGATTAACAGCTCCGGCTACCGCCATTACGTAATATCCGGCCAGCGCCAAAAACGACACCGGCACATGAATATAAATAATACGAAAACTATTGCCCTGCCGTGCGTCTTCAGGCGCAAAAGCCAGTCCCCAAAGCGTGCCGATAACCAGCAATGCCAGCGTCAGTACGGCCAACCACGGCAACCACCGTCCGCTGGTTTGATAAAACCAGCGGGGAGAACCTAATCTATGAAACCAACGCCACATCGTGTTAACAATTATTCCTTACAATTCAAACCTAACAATTCAAACCTAATAAAACCACTAGCCGTTTATTCCGGCCCGCAAACTTGCTGCCGTCGCAAAGGGCGACAACAGTAGAGCAAAAGCAAACACCGCACCGAGTAAGGCCAAAGGCGCGCCTGCGCTACCGCCATCAACAACCCGCTGCACCGCTGCGCTGCCAAAAATAAGTACCGGAAAGTACAGCGGCATAACGATCAGCGAAAGTAACACACCGCCTTTGCGCAAAGCGACGGTCAAGGCCGCGCCAATCGCACCAAATAAACTGAAGGTCGCCGTCCCCATCGCTAAACCCAACACCAGGGTTCCGTAACCCGCTTCAGGCAGCGCCAACATTAGACCCAAAATCGGGGCCGCTAGTGTAATCGGCAAACCCGTCACCAGCCAGTGCGCCGATATTTTCGCTAGCACCAGTAACCACAGCGGCTGCGGTGAAATAATCAGCTGTTCCAGGGTGCCATCGGCGTAGTCGCTTTGAAATAGACTGTCACTCGATAACAAGGTGCCCAACAGCGCCATCACCCAAATCATTCCCGGTGCCAGTTGCGACAGCAGAGCTTTCTGCGGCCCCACCGCGATCGGTATTAAAGCGGTGACCATAATAAAAAATATTAAGGGGTTCGCCAGCTCGCCACGATGCCGGAATGCCAGTAATAAATCCCGCTTGAGGATGCCGACAAAACCTTCTCCGGGTGGCAACAGTTCTGGCGGCAAGCGTTCCTGAACCGCTTGCTGGGAAGCTGGAGTACGCAGCGCCTCAGTCATGACAAGCGTACTCAGCCAGATCGAGTACTCGAACCCCATCAATATTCAGAGCTTGGTGGCTACTCAAAATCACTGCACCACCGGCCTCGGCATGCGCTCGCAGTAGTTTCTCAATCAATGCCACGCCATCCTGGTCGATGGCAGTCATCGGTTCATCCAAAATCCATAAAGTCGCCCGGGCAATCACTAGGCGCGCCAGAGCAACCCGACGCTGCTGCCCGGCGGACAGAGTGCGGCAAGGAACATCCTCGCGCCCTGCCAAACCCACACGCACCAGGGCCTCAGCAATATCCTGCTCTCGAACCGGGTACAGGCGCGCCAACCAGGATAAATTTTCCCTCGGCGTTAAAGCTAGCTTGATGCCGGGCGAGTGCCCAACAAAGACCAGATCTGCCAGGTACTCGGCACGCTGGCGGGTCAGGGCTTTACCGCGCCAGAGCAAGCTTCCCTCGGTGGCAGCGAGAGCGGTACTTAAAATCCGCAGCAAGGTGGTTTTGCCACTGCCATTGCCACCCGCGATTTGTAGAATATCGCCCGCAGCGACAGCTCCCGAGAGGCCGTCGAAGAGCGGCACATCGTCGCGCTCAAAACCGAGCGCAGCGAACGCCAACAAGGACTCCGATGGAGCCTCGAGTAACGTGGATGCTGCTGCTGATAACAAGGGTGGGGGGGCCAAGTAGCCTCTCTCTGATAAACCGACACAGGGACAGGCTGAATTATAAGCTGATTTGGGCCTAAACCGGGAAAAGTAGGGGAAACAAAACCTTTGCGCGGTGCCAGGGTGACACGGCGCAGGCGTTTTCAAGGAATTAGACTTTATTAGGGAGGGCCGCTTACCTTAATCCGCGTTGCCTTCAATCCGCGTTAATTCGCGCTGCATTAACGCGGATAAGGCTTACTGCCCATTACCCTAAACCTAAACCTAAACCTAAACCTAAACCTAAACCTAGACCTAAACCTCAATCAAGATCGAAGTCGTATTCCTGAATCGCTTTTTCGAGACGTCGCTGCTCCAGCTTGTCTTCGAGACGACGGCGGGCTGTACTGCTAATTATCACCCGGCGTCGTTCCTGTGCACTTTGGAATAACTCATCTGAATTATCCGATGCTTCTAGTTCTAACTCTGCTGCACTCATATCGAAATCTCCTAAACCTCGAAACTCGTTAAACAACTAAGTCTTACCTAATCAAACACCTCAAACTATCAACGACATAGTGCGATACACAGTGCCGTTGAGCGCTAAATTACGATCAAATCGGCCTGACGTCAAGCATTATAATCACAACTAAATCAATAGATTATGTGACCTAGTTCAGATAACACCCAAGTCTTCGAGCCTAACAAGGTCTTTTGGCTCATCAATGTCGGCCAGGGGCGGCATTTCGCGCCATTGCCAGCCCTGCTCCGCCAGCCGCTCACGGGTCTGAGCGAGCACTTGAGCTGAGCCCCAATCGATGCTGTGGAACAACGCAGGGCTGACTCGATTCAAGCCCATCATCACGTAACCCCCATCCTCCGCTGGGCCGAGGACCGCGTCTTGCCCGCTGTGCAAGAACTCAATGGCGGTGGTGAAATAGTCCTTACTAAAGAAGGGACAATCGCTGCCCACCAGAATAACCGGGCGGGATCGAGTTAAAGCCTGCTCAAAAGCACGGTACATGCGCTCGCCAAGATCCTTGCCACTCTGCGCCACGATGGTTGGCGATCGCCCGGGCTCTCCCGAATCATCAGCACCAGTACCATCGGCTTCGACATCGACATCGACATACGATTTAGCGCCGCTCACCAACTCGGTAAAAAAACCTTCGGCATCCTCACCGCCGACCCAAAGCTCTACCGGTGCCACCTTTTCGCTTAGCAACTTGTGGAAGGTATGACTGACCAGACGTCGGTGTAAGTCCGCGCATTGCTCAGCATTGAGGTGGGGCTGCATCCGAGTTTTGACCTGACCCACAACCGGCGCTTTGGCAAACTGGATAATTAATGCTTCGGGATACAAAAACGTTTTGGGATATAAACCAGTCACGAAGAATAATACTTGCGCGCCAGCTCTTCCGGCTTTGCACCGAAAAAGTAGGCCAGTCGCAAGCGCCACATAAGGACAATCGTTTTGCAGATACCCTCTCGCTCCCATTTGCGGCTGGACGTCAATACGGGATGGCTTTCGACTCGCGGTTTATTCATCCGCTTGAGTCGTTGACAGATTTCAATATCTTCCATTAAAGGCATATCCGCAAAACCACCAATGGAATTAAATAGTTGCCGATTCACAAACAAACATTGATCGCCGGTGCCGATTCCCGTCAGGCGGGAACGCCAGTTCATCATGGTTTCGACAATGCGCAGGGGCCACGCCGAACCACTTAACTGTACGGGGAAAAATCCCCACAACGACGGCCCAGCATTTTGCCAGCTCGCTATCATCTCAAGAATATCGTCCGGCAAACGGGTGTCGGCGTGTAGAAACAACACATACTTGCCGCTGCTCGCCTTAGCTCCCGCGTTCATCTGCCCTGCCCTACCCTGGCCCGCGACGATCAATTGATCTGCCAAAGGCGTGGCCAATTCGACCGTGGCATCGCTACTACCGCCATCAACGACAATAATTTCGAGCGTCACTTTCGCGTCGGAGGTAGATAAGCTTTGCAAAGTTTGCAGGCAGGCAACCACCGTGGCGGCTTCGTTCAACACGGGAATAATGATAGAAACGGAAGGTGTCATACACTGCTCATGATCAGCTGCAGAGGAAATGTAGGGTAGAAGCACCGGGATAAGTACTGGGGTAAACTCCGGGGCAAGCGCGCCGGACACTAGCCGTCGAGCGCACCGCCACAACTACTACCCGCGCCAGCGGTACAACCATAACAGTGTTCGCCAACCGTAATATGACTGGAGTTTAAGTCGTGCTCTAACAATTCGCGCAAATGACGAGTGTTGCGATCCGAACCAATTAACGCTGACAAAGGCTGTAGGTTTGACTGCATCGGAAATTCCAGCATCTGATTAAAATCGCAGTCGTAAAGATTGCCCTGCCAATCCACGCTCACCATGGTTCGGCACATCAAACCATTAAGATTATCGGCATTAAAACTATCTTTCAGTAAGCCCATGTAGGACTCGTAATTACCCTTCGCCAACAACACCGCACCAAAACGACTGATCGGCATATTGGTAATGGTAAATAGATCGTTAAATACAATATCGTATTGCTGTCCGAGAGATTCCTGATACTCCCGCTGCAAAGTCACCTGGTCCGGCGGCAAAAACGCGCCGTTAGGATTGTAGACTAAATTCAATTCTAAACCCGAGTCCGCTTTGCCATAACCCAGTTGGTTAAGTTGTTGTAGCGCCTCGATGCTTTGCTCAAATACCCCTTTGCCCCGCTGCTCGGCGACATTTTGTTCGGAGTAACACGGTAATGACGCGGTAATCACCACCTTATTGGCTGCAAGAAACTCAGGCAAATCTTCATAACCCGGCTCCAGCAAGATAGTGAGATTACAGCGATCAATCACCTCCACACCGAGTGCTCGCGCCGCCACCACCAAACGCCGAAAATGCGGGTTCATTTCTGGCGCGCCACCGGTTAAATCCAGTGTCGCTATATTGCGCGCCGCCAGGACTTCAACCACCAAATCAACCGTATCCGCGTCCATCAATTCCGTGCGACTCGGCCCGGCATTGACGTGGCAGTGAGTACAGCTAAGATTACACAGATAGCCGAGATTCACCTGCAAGGTCGTGAGTTGATTGCGGAGCAGCGCTGGAAACGCGGTGTCCAACAACAGTGGGCGAGTATCCTGCATTAATGTACCTTAGCCTGTAGCCTGATGTGTTGGTAGATAGGACGGATGAAGAATCACACTATCTCACTTCTATGCGCCAAACAACAAGCCACTAGCATGGAATACTTTAGATAAGACAAAGGCACCCAAACACGAAAATCTTTTGGGGAACTGCAAGCCCAACTCTTACTCAAACCACACTGACATAAGCCTTCACCGTACTTAAGGATCAACTGTGAAAACCAACAAAATAATGCTACCCACCGAGACTAATAATTCTTCGGCAAACAATAATCTGAGCCTGGGCGCACTGCTCGCCGCTACCTTCATCCTGCTTTTGGGTTTCGCACAAGCCAGCACCGCCGCCGAAGCCCGCGCCATTTTTGCCGGAGGTTGCTTCTGGTGTATGGAAGAAGCTTTTGAAACCGTCGATGGTGTCAGCGAAGCCGTGTCCGGTTATATCGGCGGCGATGTTCCCAACCCCAGCTATCCTCAAGTATCCGGCGGTGGCACCGGGCACACCGAGGCTATTGAAGTACTCTATGATTCGGAGACCGTTAATTACGACACCCTCCTCGCCGTTTTCTGGCGCAATATAGATCCCCTGGATGCCCGCGGTCAGTTTTGCGACAAAGGCAGCCAATACCGCAGTGGTATTTTCTATCTCGACGAACAACAACATACTCTGGCGCAATCGAGCAAAGATGCGCTCGTTGAAAGCAAAGTACTCAAGGGTCCTATCCAAACCGAAATCACTGCCGCCACCTCCTTTTATCCCGCCGAGGATTACCACCAGAATTATTATTTAAAAAACCCGAAACGCTATAAATTTTACAAATGGAACTGCGGGCGCAAACAACAGCTTGATTATCTATGGGACAAACTAGAGCCTGGGGGATAATAAGAACGACCGGCCATAGGTTGCCGTATACACTCCATACAAACAAAGCTATACGTTCCAGCTTATTGTTTTTAACAATTAAATTATCCCGGCTATAACCTGATCGGCCCAAAATCTGGGTCAAAAGTGATATGAAGCCTGTAGCTATTGAATAAACTGTTATATGCGCTTAATGATTCATAGGAGTCACACATGGTAGCAATAATTGCTATGTTTCTATTAGTTATAGCAACAGGTGTGGGTGCTATAATTTGGGGGCTTGTTACAAATGACAACTCCGACAACAACATTAAAAAGTTTTCTAATATTTTTCAGCGGGCGGCATTCATTGGGTTAGCTTTTTTATTAACAGCAATAACTGTCTATTATTATAAATAAATGCATCAAAAAATTTAATTCACCACCAACATCTCCGTCTGCACATGCTGTAAAACCCGCTCGGCGGTATTACCCAGCAACAAACCTTTGAGGCCTCGATTAGCGGCACTACCAATCACCAAAATCCCGCCCTCGGCAGCTTTGCTAACAATATCTTCAATGCGCCCAATGTCAACTTTAATATGATCGACGGCAACGCCGGTGCGCGCAATTAACTGCTGTAAGTTTTCTTCCGCACTTTTCCTGGCCCGCTGCTGAAAATCCATATCGAAGGGTACGCTGACCAAGTTAGCGTAAATCAGCGCGGGGTCTGGCATAACGGTAATCGCAGTCAGCGGCACGGCAAAGGCTTTGGCAAAGGCACTGGCGCTATCGAGCACCCGCTCGGCGAGTTGTTGGTGAGTATCGTCTTCATCCAGGCAATCGAGGGCTACCACTACTTTATCGGGAGCCACTAAGGTTTCCGACAACATCACCACCGGACAGGGCACTTCTCGCAACAGGTGCCAGTCGTCGGCTCGGTGAATCAAGCTGGACAACACACCCTTACCACTGGCTGCCATTACCACCAGGCCGGAACCCTGCTGCTCAGCGGCCCCGGCAACGGCCACATGCACCCGCTCGCACCACTCGGTGTGGAAATCGTCGGTTTTGCCGACACAGAACTCGGCGAGTAAGCGCCGCTCCTCAGCCATAATTTGATCGCGCAGGCGTTCAAAATCATCAAAACCAATGTACTTTTCCATTTCGCTTAGCTGCCCGTGCACGGGCCGAAATACCGCGAAATCGGTATGCATCTTGTTCGCCAAATATTGAGTCCTCGCCATCACCTGATCGGCGCTCTCCCAACTGTTAATCACCGCTAATAATTTTTCCATCCGGACTCTCCTTATATTCGCAACGGCAGTTTCGAAACGGCAGTATGCAGTATAGAGGCGGCCTCAAGGTTTTTAATTGATGCAGGTCATTCCAGTAACAGCGCCGTCGCATTACATTACTGCCCTCGTATCCTATGCTGTAAAGACGACGGGCTACTTGCCAAAACCAGCTTGGTTTTTTTCCTGCTGCAGGGCATAGATCACGTGTCACTAGACCATAAACCACATTCTCGGAGACTGCTAATGAACAAGAGGTATGGGAGCCGGCCCTGGGAAGAGTTTAGGTGTGGGGCCGCGCCGTTAAACCAGCATGTTTAGTTCAGACCTTATGATGACCATTCCGTGGTAGTGCGCAAATTGATAGTAGAAAATCCGGCCTTGTTGTCAGCGGCACCCGCGCTACCCGCGGGTTTTGATAACGTCGTACTGCCCTGGTACAGCGAGCGACAAAAGCTCCCTGCCCACTCGGTACAGGACTTAGCAGGACGCGAGGAAATTGCAAACTCGCTGGGCGTCAATGTTTACTGCCCCCGGCAAGCTGTCGAGAGCTACGAGCAGTTCATCTGCCAGGAAGCCAGACTATTTCAGGAACTGCTGCCAAACGAGAGCATCACTCATACTTTATGGTTGCGAGGCGACCCTGTCCGCCAATTCTCGCCAGAAGCCATCACCGCACTGATCTACCGACTGAATAAACAATTCCCCCTCGACGACTCCGCCGATACCGTGCGCGGAATCGAACTCAGACCTTCGGCGCTCACCGATGAACGCCTGGCCTTATTGAGTGGCCTCGGTTTCAATCGCATTAATCTGATTATCGAC
Organism: Porticoccaceae bacterium; assembly: GCA_036961295.1. Lineage (GTDB taxonomy): Bacteria > Pseudomonadota > Gammaproteobacteria > Pseudomonadales > Porticoccaceae > JAGPUQ01. The sequence continues at coordinate 1,316,170 of JBALVX010000001.1, forward strand.
GCCAGCATTGCCAGCGACGACCGCAGTCTGTCGAAGTTGGATATGGCATTTGCCCACCTTGCGAACTTCGGGCAGATCGGCGTGGAATGCCGAATACTGTTTAGCAGTGACTCGCATCCGGCATTTCTTAGCCGCTTATTACGGGATTTAATCCAGTCCGGTTGCGATTTAATTCACCTTGCCCAAACCGATGACCGTAAACCTCAAACGCTTGCCCAACGTAGCGCCAGTGCCAACTTACTATTCCAGACCCTCACCGAGTTGAGCGAACAGAATTGGCTGGCACTGGGCAACGATCGGTTTATCCCAAAACACCACAAACTTTACGAAGCATCCCAACGCGACGCCTTACAACTCAGTCCCTGGGGCTTCCAGCAAGAGCGGCAACAACAATGGCTTGGCCTGGGCATTGCCGCCATGGGACGCCTGCACAACACTTACTACCGCACCGATGCCGCTGCGAAAAATTATATTGAGGCCATCAGCAATCGCTCTCTGCCGCCCAAAACCATTTTTCGACGACCACCTGGCTGCACATCCACCTTTGTCGCCTTACAGCACTTACTCAGCCAGCACCGAGTCAATTCGGCAGACTTTCAAAACCTTGCCGAAGCAACTGGCCTGCTCGACACCCCCTGGCTTGTCAAAGCGGGGGATGACTACTGCTTAACACCGGAAGGTATTAAAAACCTCTATGCCATCCACATCTTGTTATTTACCCTTTCCAATAAAAGAGAACTATAATAAGCTCATCTATCGTTAAACCGCAGCCGCTGTTACCCGGCGGCCTGTCCTTCGCGTCAACCAAGATGAGCGCTATGAGTAATCAGTCCTGCCCCCACAATCAGGCCGTGAGTTGCGGCGAGTGCCGCATGAAGAGTTTGTGTTTGCCCCTGGCGCTGGAGATTGAAGATGTCGAAAAACTCGATAAAATCGTGCAACGTGGCCGCCCCTTTCAAAAAGACGAGCACGTTTACCGCTCGGGCGATAAATTTCATGCGATCTTTGCGGTGCGCAGCGGCGCTATTAAAGCCTTTACCGCTGACGACGAAGGCGTAGAACAGGTTACCGGTTTTTATTTACCGGGCGAGGTCTTTGGTATGGACGGTATTGCTCACACCGACCACATCAGCTCGGCGGTGTCGCTGGAAACCTCCTCCGTGTGTGAAATTCCGTTTCATCGCCTCGAGGAGCTGAGTATTACCCTGCCTTCCTTGCAACGGCACTTTTTTAAGTTAATGAGTCAGGAAATTACTAACGATCAACATCTCGCCACTTTGTTGAGTAAAAACAGCGCCGACGAGCGTGTCGCCACTTTGTTGATCAGCATTTCCGCTCGCAACGCCAAACGCAATCTATCCGAGCAGCGTTTCCGTCTGCCAATGTCCCGCGCGGATATCGGTAATTATATGGGTCTAACGGTTGAAACTGTGAGTCGAGTATTCAGTCGCTTTCAAAAGCAGCAACTGCTCAACGTCGATAAAAAAGAAATTGAAATCCTTGATCTGGATGGCCTGAAAGAACTCGCCAATATTTAAGCCTTTAAACGAGTCAGAAAAACACGAGGACCGTAGGTCGAGGCCCATCACATAGCCCGATTAAGCCCGACGAATAAAGTAAAGATAGCTGTCCTCAGTGACGACCTCTTCCAATAACTCGTGGCCCAAATAACGGCAAAACTTGGGGATATCTCGCTGCGTCGAGGGGTCGGTTGCAATCACTTTGATAATATCTCCCGCGGCAACTTTCCTAATGACGTTGTGCAACATCATCACTGGCTCCGGGCAGCGCAGGCCGGAAGTATCGACGACTTCGTTAACCTGCCTGTGTTCTTCACTCTCAGTCACTGCGTATCTCTTACTGTGGCTAGGCAACAGGGTAAAAAAACGGAGCACCCGGCTCCGTTTCATCAACTCCATTCTAACAAATTTAAGTCGCCTTTTAGGGTGAACCCGCACCGGCAACATCCACCCGAGCGGTTTCAATCAAGGCATTGCGTTTACCCAGAGGAATATCTTCCAGGCTACCATCGTAAATCAGGCAATACAGCGTCTTGCCATCGTCACCACCCAGGTTACAGGCCACCGCACGACGATCCCCCACGTCAACACGATGAGTGATTTCACCGCCATCGAGCACACGAACAAATTCGCCCTGCTCAAAACAAGCCACCCAGATGGCTCCATCCGCATCGAGGCAAATACCGTCGGGAGTGCGTTCGCCCATATCGGCAAATAGTCGGCGATTGGATAATGAACCGTCGGACTCAATATCAAAAGCCGTTAGCCTACAGACAAACGTTTCAGCAACCACCAGAGTTTTACCGTTGTTGGCAATCACACAGCCGTTGGGGAAATGGATATCGTCAGCCACCGAAGTAATGCTGCCATCGGGTTTTACCAGGGTTAGCGTTGCAGGTTGTGGTTCCTTATGGGCGAACACATCGTAACCAAAGGTACCGACGTAAATATTGCCCTTAGCGTCGCAGACGCAGTCATTAATGTCGTAGGCCAGCATAGCGGAAAGATCCGCATATTCACTCAACTGACCGCCTTCTACTTTCATTAACTTGCGATCCGCCATAGACACGATTACCACGGAGCCGTCCGGCATAAAGTTAATTCCCGAAGGTCGCTCCGGGAATTTGGCCACTTCCGTTCTACTGCCATCGGCGGCAATGGTGTAAACCCCGCAGCCGAACATATCGGATACCCAAAGCTTGCCATCGTGCCAGCGTGGGCTTTCAAGAAACACGAAGTCGTCTACAAAGGGGCTTGTTGTTAATTCTTGCATTGTTATATCTCCTTGGTTATCTGTTTGTTTCAATAAACACTGACGTAATAACTAATCGTATTTAATTACCGTACGCACACCTTCTCCACGAGTCATTTCAGCCATAGCATCATTGATATCCTCGAGCCTAATGTGGCTGGTAATCATATCGTCAAGCCGCAAATCGCCTTTCATATACAGGTCAACAAATTTGGGAATATCGCGGGATGGCACAGTGGTGCCGTAGGCAGAACCCTTGAAATGCTTCTCACCGAAGAAGCCTAGCACAGGTAACTCCAACACCGTATCCGGAGATGGCACGCCGACAATGACTGCAGTACCCGTAGCACGAGCCATAGACCAGGCCTGCTCGATCGTGTCTTTGCGACCCAGGGCTTCAAAGGCGTAGTGAACCCCACCTCGTTGAATTTTTTTCACTTCCTTAACGACATTACCAACCATTGGATCGATAGCATGGGTCGCTCCCAGGGATAAGGCCAGCTCGCGCTTTTGTGGCACCGGATCAATCGCAATAATCGTACCTGCACCGGCAATGCGGGCGCCCTGGATAACAGACAAACCGACGCCGCCGCAACCAATCACCGCACAGCTATCACCGACTTCCATTTTCACGGTATTGAGAGCCGCACCCACGCCGGTGGTGACCCCACAACCAATCAAACAAACCGTTTCCAGCGGCGCATCGGGATTAATTTTTGAAGCCATGCCCGCGGGAATCACCGCACGCTCGGCGAAAGTGCCCACACACACTAGCTGACCGATCTCATCGCCTTTCGCATTTTTAAGCCGCTTAGAGCCATCGAGCAAAGACGCCTTCCAGATAACCTCGCCCATTTGCGCGCACAAAAAGGGCTTACCTTCTTTGCAGAACAGACATTCGCCACATTGCGGTGTCAGCGAAACAATCACGTGATCGCCGACCTTAACATTAGTAACGCCATCGCCTACCGCTTCAATCACGCCGGAACCTTCGTGACCGAGCACGGCGGGTAGCGCGGTTTCCAGTACGCCGTCGCGAAACGACACATCGCTGTGACAAATACCGCTGGCAGCATACTTAATCAGCACTTCCCCCGCCTGTGGTGGCGACAGCTCCAATTCTTCGATAACGAGCGGCCCGCCTATTTCGTAAAGCACTGCGGCTTTAGTTTTCATGTTTTTCTCCTGATCGGTTTTTTTAACCGACGATAATTATTAAGTCGATAAACTTTTTATTCAGCCAGATATTTCTATCAATACATAATGACCGAACGCGCACCTTCACCGCGGCCCATTTCGTCAAAGGCACGGTTAATCTCTTTTAATTCGATGCGCTGAGTAATCATTTCGTCCAGCTTTAATTCACCGGATTTATACAACTCGACAAATCGGGGGATATCTTTTTTCGGAGTCGACGAACCGTAGCAGGAACCCTGGATTTCGTACTCCGCCAACAAACCCGCAGCCGGAATTTTCACCGACTGATCTAGTGACGCGACACCGACGATCACTGCTGTGCCGGTGGGACGAATCATGCCCCAGGTCTGCTCCATGGTTTCCACTCGCCCCAATGCTTCAAAGGCGTAGTGAACACCGATACCACCGGTAATTTCTTTCACCCTGGCAATAGGGTCTTCTTCAAAGGGGTTAATGGTGTGCGTCGCACCCATATCCATCGCCAGCTTACGTTTTTCCTCCATCGGGTCGATGGCAATAATGATAGTCGCACCACCGATGCGGCAACCCTGAATAATCGATAAACCGACACCGCCACAACCAATCACCGCAGTCGCTTCTCCGGGTTGGACATTCGCAGTATTGAGTGCGGCACCGGTACCGGTAGTGACACCACAGCCAATCAAACAAGTGGTTTCCAGCGGAGTATCCTCCGGGACTTTAATGGCGCTACCGGCGGGCATCACCATATGAGAACCAAAGGAACCGACGCCACACAGCGCGTAAACATCTTCACCGCCGAGGGTTTTGTGGCGAGTCGTACCATCGAGCTGAGTGCAGTCAGTAAGCAACTTACCCATTTGCGAACACATAAACGGTTTCAACTCTTTACACATAGTGCACTGGCCACAGCTGGGCGTCAGCGAAGCAATCACTTTGTCACCGGGCTTAAGATGGGTCACACCGGGGCCGACTTCCTCAATAATACCCGCACCCTCGTGGCCCAACACCACCGGCAAAGGTGAACGCAGCACCCCGTGGACAACGGAATAATCACTGTGGCAAATACCACTGGCAACCGTACGTACCAGCACCTCGTTTGCTTTTGGCGGGGCCAGTTCCAGCTCTTCGATTTCGAAGGCCTGCCCTAACTCCCGCAATACTGCGGCTTGAATGCGCATTGTTTAACTCCTTTAAATGAAAACTTAAAATTTATATTTGAATTTTTTTGGTTAATTACGTGGTTGATTACGTAACTATCTAGGTAGCCATATAACCGCCGTCCACTGGCATCGCATGACCAGTTATGTAAGAAGCCGCGTCGGAGCACAAATACACCGCCGCATCGCCAATTTCATGGGGTTCACCCAGGCGCTTAATGGGCTGAGCAGCGATCATGGCCTCACCAATCCGGGGGTTTTCTTCAAAAATCCGCTCCAGCATCGGCGTGCGGATCGGACCGGGACACACCGCATTGACGCGGATATTTTTAGTCGCGTAATCCAGTGCTGCAGATTTAGTTAAACCGATCACCGCGTGCTTGGAAGCCGAATATTGGCCGAGATTTTTAACACCAACTAAGCCCGCATCGGATGCGGTATTTACAATCGCTCCGCCTTCGCTTTGGGTGAGCATTTGTTGAATTTGATATTTCATGCACAAAAATACGCCGAGCATATTGACCTGATAGTTGAGCATAAAATTTTCTTCGGTGGCGTCGGCTATTCTGGCGTATTCGCCCTCCACCCCCGCATTGTTGAACGCACAGTGCAGGCCACCAAAATTAACCACTGCAGCCTTAGTTAAGGCTTCGGCATCTTCGGCTTTAGAAACATCGCATTTTAGAAAAATCGCTTTGCCTCCCGCTTTTTCTACTAAATGCGCGGTTTCTTCGCCACTTGTCACATTAATATCGGCAACGACGACACTAGCGCCCTCCCGCGCAAATATTTCACTGGCTGCGCGACCAATACCGCCACCTGCACCGGTGACTACCGCCACCTTACCGTCTACTCTTCCAACCATTACCTGCTCCTATATTTTAATTAAAAAGAATTTTAGTTTAAAAAATTAGTACTTATTCCATTGAAGCCGTTTAATTCAAGCCGTTTAATTCAAGGCGTTTTAATTCAAGTCGTTTCATTCAAAACGTTTTTACTCGAGCTATTTTTTTAGATTTCCGGCCAGTGCATCCACTTGATGCTCTGGCAACAAATAATCCGGCTTGGTCACCGCAACTTTATCGATCACCTGTTGCAGGGCAAAATCAAAAACCTCGTCCCATTGCTGGTCGAGACGACCGCCGCGCACGCTGTGACAAAAGGCTTCATAGAGTTGTTCGAGTTCGCCCGACTGCCCGGTGATTGCCGTCAAGCGCTGCGCCTGACTTTTATCCTGAGCCTCGACACAGGCCAACTCGCGCTTAACCACATCGACTAAAAACCCGGCGCACAAAGCATCGTAGCGTTCGCTGCCCTGTGTTTTATCGGCGACTCCACGAGTGAACTCTTTCAGTGTAGCCAATATTTCCGGGATGTCCGGGCGATCGTGGCTCATCTATAAGCACTCACTGGAAACGCCCGCTAATGGTCATCAACATATCGTACTCAATCATAGCGGCGTTACGTCCGCAGCAGGCAAAGGGCAGCGAGCGTCGCTCCCCGCGCACGTGACCATCGGCCTGCATGATATTTAATATCGCCCATTTCAGTGAGGCAAAAATTTCCCACCACCTAACCTCTTCCGGATCTACCGTCTCGCCGCCGTTGGCTGAGTAAGCGGCATAGAGTTCGCTACGCGGCCCCATACCGCCGACGGGTTTATCGATACGACCAAAACGCCAGGATCGCAAACACAACCAGCCTATGTCCTCCATGGCATTACCCTGGTGAGCACATTCCCAATCCAGTACGCCGGTAATGCCCTGATGATCGAGTAACAAATTGCCCACGCGATAGTCGCCGTGAATCAATTTCGGCGCACGCCGCTGTGGGCGGTTATTTTCCAGCCAACGCAATCCCACCTCGATACCGGGGTGGGATTCCTGGTAACTATCGTAGCGCTGCCGTTGTGCATTCAGGGGATCGATGCTATCCGTAGAGTCTGCCAAAAAGGGCAGTTCAGCGACCGGGATAGCGTGCAGGCGGGCGAAAAACTCACCACTCTGCGCGGCAAAGCAGGATCGAGCCGGGGCGAAGGCGGAATCGCCCAACAAGGTTTTGGGCAGGGTTTCACCATCGATACAAGCCACCACAAAGCCCCGATCCAGTTCGTCGGTTTCGTCTAATTCGAAGATGGGTTCTGGAATGGCCAGCCCGTGGCTATGTACTACCTGGTGAATGCAGTATTGATCGTGGGGTGACAGAAATGGCGACACCGGCGAGCGATAGGTTTCCTGGCGCAGTACCAGCCGCCTTGTGGTATTACCGTCGAGCAGATCAAATAATAAAGTTCGGTTAGACGCACCCAACGTTGCGACGTCAACGTTGGCAATACTGGCATCGCTGCCCAACCGACGGCGCACCGCAGACTCAAGCCTAAGGATAATGCCCTCTAAAGAATCGGCAACGGAAGACACGACTACTGACATTTACTGCTCTTTTCCACGACTAACACCCAAGCTCAAATCAAAGTGGATAACCCACCGGTTCACCGTCTTCCAAAAATTCGATGTACTCGGTGATGCCAAGACCTTCCCGACCATCATCCCAACGCCACTGAGTAAAACCCTCGGCAATACGGCAACTCAAGGTTTCGTCACCGACCTGGCGGCGATTGCTTAACGGAGCCATAGTGATAATTTTTCCTTCAATGCGCACTGCACGCTTTTCGGTACGCACACCAATGGTCACAGCGGCTGGGTCTTTCGATTCCGTCCACTCCGTCATCACATCGATATCAATCACTTCTTCGTAATCACCATCGAATAACAGTACGCCCTTGCGATGCACACGGTTTTGTCGATCGGTGCGTTTCAACACCATAAAACCGCGATCCGCGCCAAAGTTGGCGACAAATAAACGGTAGAAATTAATATTAGTCCAGTAGCGCGGACCCCAGGAGTGGTCGCGCCAACCAAAGCCATCGATATTCCAGGACTCATCGCCGACCCGCAAACTGCCGGTGGTTCGTATATGTTGATTAAAGTGGCCGAGGGAAAAATCCCGCCCGTACATGGTCTCCAGCTCCGGCTCCATCGGCTCTCCGCCGTGCATGGGGGATACTCCGGTGTGATTAAAAATCACCTCGCCATCAACCCGAGGTGCGGTTTTAAAGAGTTTACCGGGATTGCGCAGCAGTTGGGGATCGTCGAGCACCATCAATTCACCGTGATAGTGCATGTTGACGGCCTTAAAAGGCTCAACCACCTGATAGTCAAGCCCCCCGGCGGAGTGCTTGTCATTAGTATCAATTTCGGGGCGTAAAAATTGACAGGCTACTCGGCCATCGGGCAAATACATGCACACCGATAATTCAGCGTGACCTTCGTTGATCCGATTACCCAGACGCATCCAGCCGCCCAGCCTGGCTCTTGGATCCCAGCCGCTGGAATACACGCTTTCGTTAAAGTTACTATCTTCACTCGGCGCGTGGCCGTATTCGTCGATTGGATCGAGCCTAATTACTGTCATTGCATGTCCCCAACATATAAATGCATAGCGGAAGACGACGAACTATAACCGATCCGCTTATTGAGGCAAACGCCGGGTAAGTTTTATTTCCCTTTGGTAATTGCGCCTGAAAAATTCGAAGCCTATGCTTACTGCTGACCTGTTTCTAAAACACATCGGTATAAAACGCCTGGTGCGAACTGTTGATACGAGGAAGCCAACCATGACAAACCTATCCCCAAAACACCTACCCTCAAAACACGTATTTATCACCAAGCCCGGTAACAATGTTCGACTCGACCCGGAGGATGAATACAACCACGCCCCAGAGCCGGTAGCCAATTTCAACGAGAGCGCCTACTACAATATTTACGACGGCAAACAACAGGTCGGCGGCTGGCTACGCATCGGAAACCGGGTAAACGAGGGTTACGCAGAAGTGTCTATCTGCCTTTATCTGCCCGGTGGTCGAGTCGGTTTTATCTTTCATCGCTCCGAAATCGACACTAACGAAGTACTCAGGGCCGGTGGCGCCGAATTTAAAATTATCGAACCCTTTAAACACCAAAAGGTGAGCTACAGCGGGAAAATCCTGGTGCTGGATAATCCCCACGAGATGAACGATCCCGGTAAAGCCTTTAAGAATAATAGTCTCGAAAATTGCGATATTGACCTCGACTACCGTGGTCTGTCGCCTATGTACGGCGGCGAACATCTAAACGCCGATGGCTCTCCTCTTGAGCTGGATACTACGATTGCCATGGCCCGAGCCCACTTTGAGCAGCATGTCTCGGCCAGCGGCTCCATTCGCGTCGGCAAGGAAAAATGGCAGATTGATGGTTACGGCCTCCGCGACCACAGCTGGGGGCCACGCTACTGGCAGAATATCTACTGGTATCGCTGGCTGCCGATGTCACTCGGCCCAGATTTAGGGGCGATGATCATGACCATGGGCATGCGCGATGGCAGCTTTGATTGCGGCGGCATGGTCTTTACCGAAGGTCGCTATGATTTGATTGTGGATGCCCGAGTCGACTCCCAATGGGATGAGAATCATTACCAAACCGGCATGACCGCCTGGTGCAAAACCGAACGCGGCGAAGAATTTGAGTTTACCGGAAAGGTTATCTCCTTGATCCCGCTACGAAATCGTCGTAAAGCAGAGGATGGAACGCAGTTAAATACCCGTATCACCGAGGCTATGACCGAATATCGCTGCAAGGGCAAAATCGGCTACGGCCTGTCTGAATATCTGGATCAAATCGAAGACGGGGTGCCAGTGGGCATGGGGATTGCGGCGGCGCGCTAGGGATTCCCCACGCCTAACTTCTCCTCCACGAAACCGCTAATCCCGCCTGCGGTTACCCATCGTAAATTAAATGTTACCAGAGGGTAGATTTTTGTCTGGATTTTACTCAGAATAGCCTCCGTCACGTAGATCATCGATCCACTGACCGGATAACAAATTACAGGCAAGGCACTTTGCTTTGGTGTTGGTCTATGCCAAAGGTGTCAGTCCGACCAATATAACTAAACTACAGGGGCCTACCCTGTGATCAATGAGGAGTTTTCATTTTGAATACGTTTGATTTAACGGGAAAAGTGGCCATTATCACCGGCGGTAATGGCGGTTTGGGCCTAGGTATGGCCAGAGGTCTAGCTAAAATCGGCGCTAAAGTCGCCATCGTCGGACGTAAACAAGAAAAACTCGATAAAGCCGAAGCCGAGCTGAAAGCCGAAGGTTATGAGGTCTTGCCGATTCAAGCCGATGTCTCTTCCGAGGATGACGTGAACCGTATGGTGGCCGAAACCGTCGAGCGCTTTGGTCGCGTCGACATTCTGGTCAACAACGCAGCCATTAGTTGGGGCGTACCCACCGCAGAAATGTCACTGGAAACCTGGAATAAGTTTATCAGCATCAACCTGACCTCCTGTTTCCTCTGCTGTAAGGCGGTGTACCCCGAAATGGTCAAAGTCGGTGGCGGCAAAATTATTAATGTGAGTTCGATTATCACCAAACTTGGTTTCGGCAAGCTTGTGCATTATGCCGCGGCCAAAGGCGGCATGGATCATATGAGTCAAAGCCTGGCTCGCGGCTGGGGCAAGGAAAACATTCAAGTCAACGTGATTCTGCCAGGTTTGGTCGACACGGAGATGATGCCTTGTACCGGCCCTGACAAAATCGGCGGAATCGTCGATTACGCAATTAAAAAATCTGCCTGTAATCGCTTTGGTGTCCCCGCCGACTTCGAAGGCTTGACCCAATTGCTGGCCAGCCCGGCTTCCAATTTTATTACAGGGGCCATTATCGTGGCCGACGGCGGTCTTAGCCTGGCAATGTAATCTTTCTATATAAATTAGCTAAATAAACAAGGTAAGTACTATGTTGGATATGTTTGATATTACAGGAAAAGTCGCCATTATCACCGGCGGCAACGGTGGCTTAGGGTTGGGTATCGCCCGCGGCCTGGCGAAGGCCGGTGCCAAGGTCGCCATTGTCGGTCGCAAACAAGAAAAACTCGATAAAGCCGAGGCCGAGCTCAAAGCCGAGGGCTTTGAAGTCTTATCGGTGCAAGCAGATGTTTCCCTGGAGGACGACGTTAACCGGATGGTGAAAGAAACTGTAGACCATTTTGGTCGCGTGGACATCCTGGTCAACAATGCGGCGATTAGCTGGGGCGTGGCCACAGAAACCATGCCGCTGGAAACCTGGAATCAATTTATCGATATTAACCTCACCTCGTGCTTCTTGTGTTCCAAAGCAGTTTATCCGGAAATGATCAAAGCCGGTGGCGGCAAGATCATTAATATCAGTTCGGCAATCACCCAAAAAGGCTTTGGTAAACTGGTACATTATGCGGCGGCTAAAGGCGGCATGGATCATATGACCCAAAGTTTAGCGCAAGGCTGGGGTAAAGATAATATCCAGGTCAACGTGGTATGTCCCGGTCTGGTTCACACTGAAATGATGCCCTGTGAAGGCCCTGATCACCGTGGCGCTATCATCGACTACATCGTCAACAAAACCCCCGTTAAGCGCCATGGCATGCCCGCCGACTTTGAAGGTTTGGCCGTGTTATTGGCCAGCCCGGCGTCGGACTTTATTACCGGTGCAATTATCGTCGCTGATGGCGGCATGACTCTGACGGTCTAAACGTAAGGGTCTAAAAGTTTGACCCGTCATTGATGTAGGGTGATACGCAATAGATTGAAAGCATCACAGTTACCTCCACCCGGTGGTAGTGGTGACTGTTAGTTAACTCTCGAAAGTAATAGCTCTCGAAAGTAGTAAGTATCGAACAATGCCCACTCGAGATACACAGACTTAAAACCAGCTCTTCAAAAGGTAGACATTATGGTAAACCAAGGTAATATTTTTGATTTAACCGGGAAAGTTGCCATTATCACCGGCGGCAACGGCGGTTTGGGTCTGGGTATCGCGAAAGGCCTGGCGAGAGTCGGTGCCAAGGTCGCGATTGTGGGCCGTAAACAAGAAAAACTCGATAAAGCAGAGGCCGAGCTGAAAGCCGAGGGTTACGAGGTCTTACCGATTCAAGCCGATGTGTCTTCCGAGGATGACGTGAATCGTATGGTGGCCGAAACCGTTGCGCGCTTTGGTCGCATCGATATTCTAGTCAACAACGCGGCAATTAGCTGGGGGGTTCCCACGGAAGAGTTGCCACTTGAGACCTGGAATACCTTTATCAAAATCAATCTAACCTCGTGCTTCCTTTGTTGTAAGGCAGTGTACCCGGAGATGGTCAAAGTCGGTGGCGGCAAAATTATTAATATCAGTTCGATCATTACCCAAATCGGTTTCGGCAAACTCACCCACTATGCGGCGGCTAAAGGCGGCATGGATCATATGAGCCAAAGCCTGGCTCGCGGCTGGGGTAAAGAGAACATACAGGTCAACGTGATTTGCCCCGGTTTAGTAGATACCGAAATGATGCCCTGCACCGGCCCCAATAAAATGGGAAGTTTTGTCGACCATGCCATCGACAAATCGGCCTGTAAGCGCTTCGGCGTCCCCGCTGATTTCGAAGGCTTGACCCAGTTACTGGCTAGCCCGGCGTCGGACTTTATTACCGGTGCTATTATCGTGGCCGATGGCGGCGTAAGTTTGGCCATGTAATGTTTCTTACCCCACCCCAATTACAAGAGCACCCCCATGTTGAATGCCTTTGATTTAAGCGGGAAAGTGGCCATTATTACCGGCGGCAACGGTGGCCTCGGTTTGGGCATCGCCAAGGGTCTGGCCAAAGCCGGTGCTGCAGTGGCTATTGTCGGCCGCAACCAGGACAAACTCGACTCTGCCAGCGCAGAACTGAAGGCCATCGGCGCGCAGGTATTAACCGTACAGGCCGACGTCTCTATAGAAGACGACGTCAACCGCATGGTGAAAGAAACTGTCGAGCATTTCGGGCGTGTGGATATCCTGGTCAACAATGCCGGTATTAGCTGGGGCGTAAAAACCGAGGAAATGTCGCTGGAGTTATGGGACAAATTCATGGCCGTCGATTTAACCTCTGTATTCCTGTGCTCCAAAGCCTGTTATCCCGAAATGGTCAAAGCCGGTGGCGGAAAAATCATCAACATCAGCTCATTTATTACCAAAAAAGGCTTCGGCAAGTTGGCACACTACGCGGCCGCAAAAGGTGGCATGGATCATATGAGTCAAAGCCTGGCTGAGGGCTGGGGCAAAGATAACATTCAGGTTAACGTCATCGTCTGTGGTTTATTCGACACGGATATGAACCCTTGCTCGGTTCCCGAACCTGCGCCGGTTCTCACCTACATGATCGAAAAAACACCCGCCAAGCGTGCTGGATTACCTGCAGATCTCGAAGGGCTTTCCATCTTTCTGGCAAGCAAATCGTCCGACTTTGTCACCGGTGCTTTGATTGTGATCGATGGCGGGTTTTCCCTGGCCATTTAGCAGAGTAATTTTTAACAAGAACATCCCGAAACTTTAATTATCAAATATTCTTATCTCTCTTAACGATTAAACCCGGAGGAAAACATCGTGGACGTCGGACTTTCTTTAATCTTTCAAGGCCTCAACCCGAACACGACTGATCAACAGGTATACCAGGAAGATCTCAAGCTCGGCGATCTCGGTATTGAGCTGGGCTTCCAGTCGATTTGGGGCGTGGAGCACCATTTCACCGACTACACCATGTGTCCGGATGTAACCCAGTTTCTATCCTACTGGGCCGGACGCAATCCCGACATCGGCCTCGGTACTATGGTGATGGTACTACCCTGGCACGACCCCATTCGCGTCGCCGAAGAAATCGTCATGCTCGACAATATGTCCAATGGCCGGGTGATTCTCGGTATCGGTCGAGGCCTGGGCCGAGTAGAGTTTGAAGGCTTTGGTCGCGATATGAATACCTCTCGGGAAACCTTTACCGAGTCGGCGGAAATGATTCTCGAAGGTCTCGAAAGCGGCTTCTGTGAATACGATGGCAAGCAGGTGAAACAAGTGCGCCGCGAACTACGTCCCCGCCCTTTCAACACCTTTAAGGGTCGCACCTACGCTGCCGCGGTGTCTCCCGAGTCCTCACCCATCATGGCCAAACTCGGCATCGGTTTATTAGTGATTCCGCAAAAACCCTGGGAACACGTTGAACGTGAAATGACCGCCTACCGGAACATCTACCTCGAGGTGAACGGTGTTGATGCCCCCGCCCCGATTCTCGCCGGCTGGACCTATTGCCACGAAAGTGCCGACAAAGCCGAAGAAATGGCAGAAAAGTACATCGGCAATTATTACCGCTCCGTTATCGATCATTACGAAATGGCCGGTGAACATCTTAAAAAGACCAAAGGTTACGAGGCCTACGCCAGCATGCAAGACCACGTTGCCGCCGATATCGAAGGCGCGATCAAGTTCTTTATGAGCTTACAGGTGTGGGGCACCCCGGAAAAATGTCTCAATACCCTTCACGACTTCATTGGTCGCACCGGTGCGGGCGCCTTTAACGGTGTGTTCAGCTATGGCGGTATGTCTCATAGCGAAGCCGAACAAAGCATGCGTTTATTCGCCAAAGAAGTGATGCCAGAATTGCAAAAATTACCCGGCGAACCATTATTAGGACGAACCGCACCCACCGCAATTGCCAGCTAAGGCCGGGGTCAAGCCTTGTTAAAATAGGTTTATTAAAAAAACCAATCAAAAAAAACCGGTAGCGTTAACAACGCTACCGGTTTTTTTACGCACGCTACTCGTAGGTTTAGCGGTTTTTTTTGCTGGGCTTTTTACCCGATACGTTTTTTCCTGGCGATTTTTTACCTGATACGTTTTTAGACGAAGGCTTTTGACCAGAAGTAGAACCGCCAGTATTTCTACTGCGCCTTTTTTTATTTTGCCCACCTTCACGCTTACCAGACTTACCGGTACCCGGTTTACCTTTACTTTTACTTTGCCCTTGCCCGCCTTTACCTGGACCCGCTTTACCTTGATTCTGTTGACGCCGAGTAGAGCCTTTCTCTCCTGCGGTTTCTACGAGTTCGAAATCAATTTTGCGTTCTTCCAGATCAACCCGCGCTACGTTCACTTGCAGGCGATCACCCAAACGAAACACTCGCCGGGTGCGCTCACCCACCAAACGATGGTGAGCAGGCTCGTGATGGTAATAGTCCTTCGGTAGCCCAGTAATATGCACCAGGCCGTCAATATAAAGACCTTCCAGCTCGACAAACAAACCAAAACCGGTAACCCCGGTAACTATTCCGGCAAACTCGTCGCCGATATGGTCGACAAGGTATTCGCACTTCAGCCAGTTCACCACACTGCGGGTGGCATCGTCGGCACGGCGTTCACTCATGGAAGTTTGCACACCGGCATCGACCATATTCACGGCATCGTAAGGGTAGCTGGTTTCCAGCGGCAGCCGTTTAGCCTTTTTATGCCGGTTTAAGTGGGCAACCCGGCGCTTGCTGAGCAATAAACCACGAATAGCCCGATGCACCAATAAATCGGCATAGCGTCTAATCGGCGAGGTAAAGTGGGTATAGGCTTCGTAATTTAAACCAAAATGCCCTCGATTCTCCGGCTGATAGACCGCCTGACTCATCGAGCGCAGCATCACCGACTGAACAATACTGGCGTCCGGTCGTTCGCGAATTTTACGCAATACCGCCTGATAATCTTCTGGGGAGGGCTTGTCGCCACCGGGTAATCCCAAACCAATCTCGCCAAGAAATTCCCTTAGATTGGCGAGCTTTTCTTCTTTTGGCCCTTCGTGAACTCGGTACAGCACCGGCAATTTACTTTTTTCGAGCAAAATAGCGGTGCACTCATTGGCCGCTAACATGCACTCTTCAATCAGCCGATGAGCGTCGGTGCGTTCGGTGGGAATAATTTGTTCAATTTTGCGTTCGGCATCAAACAGTATGCGACTTTCACCGGTCTCAAAATCAATCGCGCCACGGCGGTCGCGAGCGCTATGCAAAGCACCATACAGATTGTACAAATCATCAACGTGCTCAACCACGCCCTGAAACTGCTTGCGCACTCCGCTATCAACGTCACCGCGCTGAGCAATCATCGAGGCCACTTGCGTGTAAGTAAGCCGCGCGCGGGAACACAGCACTGCATCGTAAAACTGGAAGCGCTTAATCTTGCCTTTGGTGTCGATACGCATCTCGCAGACCATGCATAGCCGATCCACTTCGGGTTTGAGCGAGCACAAACCATTGGAGAGCTTCTCCGGCAGCATAGGCACCACGTAGTCTGGAAAGTACACAGAATTGCCACGCTGATAGGCCTCTCGATCCAGCTCAGAACCGGGTTTCACATAGTGGGACACATCCGCAATCGCCACATACAGATTCCAGCCACGGCCTTTAACCGGCTCGCAGTAAACCGCGTCGTCGTAATCCCGAGCGTCTTCGCCATCGATCGTCACCAGTGGCAAATGGCGTAGATCGGCCCGACCCTCGCAATCCTTTTCCTGCACGTGATCCGGAATGGCATCGACATCCGCCTGTAAGCCTTCCGACCAGGCCTGAGGGATACCAAAGCTATGGATGGCGACTTCAATCTCCAGCCCCGGAGCCATATGGTCACCCAGCACCCGCGACACACGCCCGGCAGGCTGATTATTGCGCGAGGGCTGACGCGTAATGTCTACCAGCACAATCTGCCCGGCACTGGCGCCGCTGGTGTCCTCGGAACCAATCAATACATCCTGGCTAATACTGGGGTTATCGGGCCGTACAAAATGAATTCCGCCCTCGGTAAAGTAGCGCCCGACCAGCTGCTGAGTGCGGTGATCCACCACCTCCACAATGGAACCTTCCGGGCGTCCCTTGCGATCAAAACCCTCTATACGCACTAATACTTCGTCGCCACTCAAGACTCGACGCATCTGCCGGCTGGACAGAAAAATATCCGCCTCGCCACTACCGGTAATCACAAAGCCAAAACCTTCCGGGTGCCCATTCACCCGGCCCTTAATCACATTCATCTTATCCAGTGCGCCAAAACCCCCGGAGCGATTGCGCACGATCTGTCCGTCGCGCACCATCGCCTGTAAGCGCCGCCGCAGGGCTTCTATCTGATCCGTGTCGTCCATACCGAACTCACGGCACAGCTCTTCCTGGGTCATTGGCCCAACGCTTTTAGAGAGTAGAGAGAGGATATACTCCCGGCTGGTAATGGGTTGCTCGTACCGAGCCGCTTCCCGATCCGCGTGGGGATCCCGCTTCAGGTGTTTTTTACGCATACAGCTAGTTAATCCTTATTTGCCACAATCAATTCTGCGGCTATCATACCCTTCCAGCATGACTGATTGACAACCTTTAAAGCGGCCAGTAAAGTGCCGCTCCCCGTCGGATAGTATTTCCGTACAGGCCCAGGTGGTGAAATTGGTAGACACGCTAGCTTCAGGTGCTAGTGATCGCAAGGTCGTGGAGGTTCAAGTCCTCTCCTGGGCACCAATAATAAGTTCAAGTAATCAAGAGAATAGCCCACCAAGCTTTCTATTCTGATTAAACCGTCAAAGCCTTACAAGGGATGCTGAACTTGGTACGATTTCTTTTGGATACAAGCTCGAGACATTCGTCCCCGTCATGAACCAACACTCTGTGGCCCCAATACTGTGAACAAAGAGCTGTGGCGCATCGGCATATCCGGCAGTCATTGCTCCGGCAAATCAACGCTCGCAAGTTCTCTCACCAGGGCCTTGCGTGACGACGGCGCAAACGTAGAGCTGCGACCTGAACCCATCGATGTATTACGTCCATTGCTGAGTAAACAAAAACCGCCTCTGACATCCGACCACATATATTATCTACTGCTGGGGGAACACCTTCGCCGGCTGGAGCAATCCGCTAATCAGTACATCATCTACGACCGTACCCTACTCGATTACGCCGCATATCTAAAAATCGAAGGCCCCAAAAACTCTCAGCTAAAAAATGCTATCGACCAGTTGCTCCCGTGGTACCTCGGTCACTTCGATTTTGTATTTTTTCTCCCGACCGAAATTCCTTTGGAACTGGACGGCAACCGTCCTTCTTCAGAAAAGCATCGAACCGATATTGAAGACGCGATAATCAAAACTGCCAGAGACTTCGACATAGAATTAATCGAACTCCGTGGCTCCGTCGAAGAACGAACGGATTTCGCTATACAAACAATAGAACAGCTAACCCGGGACAAGGTTCATTAATGGCTCTAGAGTCAATAGGCGCTAATTTATAAGAGCACCACAAGGCGTGCTAAATCTAAACCAATACGCCTGGTTAATCAATTGTGGCACCATCAAACCAGCCGACGAATAGACGGCGCCCTCTGTTATCAAGCCCAATGAACGAATGATCTATGCCGCCTACAGTTAAAACCGCCTCAGTCCTCATTTCTCTGAGTATCTCGCTCTCAAGCGAGTAGTAGAATCCCTTCGCTTCGGTGTTTTCGCCGCTTAGGAACTGCGGATGCGTATACTCTCTGGCTTTGTGACACATTTCCATAAGCAAACCTTCCTGGCGACGGCTTGAGGAAACAAAGCAGCGGAAATAATAAAACATATTATTAAGTAATTGAGGAATTGGCAGGCATTCTGCGGTGCTTACCGCAATGATTTTATGCTCAGAGTCCCTGACTACAACCATCAATTGACGAGCTCTGGACTCGACATCTCCGCTCGCAGGAATTGCATTTTCAGAGACCCAGAAATTTTTTGCCTCTTCAATCAATTCGGAGGTAACATTTTGCCATACAAATTCAAAGGCAAGCCCCTCGAACACCTTATCTATGTGACCTAATACGTTTTCTTCCATTTTTTACCTCCCCTTTAAAACCAAGCGCCGGACATACATTATTTGTAAAACTTTTCATTACCCGCGAGTTTATACAATCAGTCTATTGTAGCCCCATCAAACCAACCGACACGCAGATGACGCCCTTTTTTATCTACGCCGATAAATGGGTGATCGATACCGCCAATAACCATGACGGCCTGAGTCTGCACTTTTTGCAAGATAGAATTTTCTGCTGCGGTATAGAAACCTCTTGCTACCGTATCCTCGCCACTTATAAAACGTTGATGCAAATACTCTCTAGCTTTATGAGAAACAGCCATCATCACTCCTTTTTTTCGATAGGCAGGCGAAACGAAAACACGATAAAAATAAAACCAGTTATTCAGCAATAATGGAATCTTCATTCGCTCCGCCGTATTCACCGCTATTATATTTTTATCTGCATCTCTGGCCACAATAATTAACTGCTGAGCTCGGGATCCCATCACCGCTCGATCACTCCGAAATGCGTTTTCGGAGACCCAGAAACTTATCACCTCCTCAATCAATTCGGGACCGACATTTTCCCAAACAAACTCAAAAGTGATTCCGTCATTTTCTTCGGTCTTATTATTTTTCATTTTCCTAGCTTCCGCATCTCCTTCTTTGGACCTTCGATTAATAAGGCCTCTGAAAACACTCCCAATAATTCGATTTGATATCCATTTGGCCCACTCTCATCGACCGCATAGACTATCGAATAGCTTGCCTCGCACTGCTTGCAAATCAGGGAATAGATTTTTGGATGTAAGCCTTGTGGGGTTTTTAGCACTTCGCCACCAGTCGAATTTCCCTCAACTTTTAAACTTTTTCTTAACAGAAGAAAAAATCCTTGATCGGCAATTGAATTTAAATAACTGCCTTTTTGATCAAGCCTGGCAATGTTAGAAACATGGTCACATTCCGAACACTTGATGCTAAAAACAAAGACCTTAAGACCCTTCTCCATGCCACTGTAAATAAAACCATCGGCATCCGACTGAGGTAGGAAAAAATTGCAGCCCAGTTTTATTAAGGAACCAGCGCTCATTAAGTCTTCACTCTTTGAATTTAACTACTCAAAACATATAGCTGGCATCCAGAAACGGGGCTATATAAACGCCTGGCGCCGATTTTTGATCGTCGGCCTCAGTTTAAAAGCTAACTAAGCGATAAATTCTCTAACCAGCCTGGTGGTTTCCTCAAATTTTTCAATTTGAGGAATATGTCCGCAGTTATCGAATACTTTAAGCTGGCAATCTTTAATACCCTGTTTAAATAATTCAGCGTATCCTACCGGTACCAGTACGTCATTTTTCCCCCACACCACTAAAGTGGGCGTAGTAATACGATGGATTCGTTTAGCCAAACCCTGCTCGGCAAAGGGCCAGAGAAACTTACCCGAACAACCCAGGGCCCAAACGCTGGCCGCGATGTGCTTGGGAATCAGCTCCGGGTTTTCCGGCAGCGCCAACATGGCCTGGGCGCGGGGAATACTGAAGTCGTGAAACAAATAGCCAGGAATTTCTTCCGGTGGTGCGGCGTACAACTCAAGTAACTTGTAGGGCAGGTCTTCGCGCCACAAGCCACCGGGAGCCAGCAGCACCATGCGGCTGAAAAGGTCGCGGAAATGCGCCGCAAGATCCACCGCGATCATACCGCCGAGAGACTGCCCCACAGCGACAGCTTGCTTCAGACCCAGCATGTTGAGTGCTTCTTCATAGATCAACAGCAAGTCTGCAAAATTATCCACCTGTTTAATCGCGTAGGGATCACCTGCGGAGGTACCGGGTAATTCCGGCGCATAAACGGTGTGGGTTTCGGCGAGCTGGTCGAGAAATTCATCCCAGTACAAACCTGCCGCAGGATGGAAATACACCAGTGCGGGGCCGGAACCGGCAATTTTTACCTGTAATTTAATACGCCCATTGTGTACGTCGAGAATTTCGGTGCGTTCCGGGCCTTTAATATTAATTGCGCTCATTTTTATTCTCCCGCTTCTGTCTTATTTGCGGATTTGTTTGCAGACTTATTCGCACCCGTGGGCCACCAATTGTGCTCCCAGCCCTCGTCTTGCCACTCTTTCTGCAATACCGGAAGTACGTGCTCCGACAACATGTCGATATTTTTCTTTACCAGTTCTTTCGGCATGGAACCCATCTGTACCATTAGAATTAGATTACCAATACGGAAGCGGCGCACCATCTCCAGCAATTGCTCCGTCACCGTGGCGGGACTACCGGCAATAACACATTGAGCGTCCACCAATTCGGAATAACTAATCGTTTTCATTTTGGGAACGATGCCAAAATCACCGGGGTCTTTCACCATAGCTTCCACACCATTGATGTCCACATAGCCCGGCAGCCCAAGCCCAGATAGCGGCACTGAACCCAGGCCCTGCTGGTACCCTCGTTCAACATGAGGGCCGTATTCTTTGTGGGCAATTTCGTCGGTTTCGCCAACCACGACACCCTGCACAAAGGCTAAGCGGTAAGGATTTGCATCCTTGCCTTTTTCAACCGCCAAATCCCAGTAGCGATCGAAAATACGCGCCCCCGTATACTTGGGACCAAACCAGCTCAGGTAGAGGAAGACATCGTCGTCATCGAGAATTCGCCCCAGACTGCTCGGCGTACCGATCGATGGCGACCAGATGGGTGGCCTTTCCTGATAGGGACGCGGCCAGGGGTTCACATTGGGGTAGCGGTTATATTGGCTATTCCACTCAAAAGGTTCCCGGGCGCTCCATGCGCGCTCAATTAGGCGGCGATTATCTTCATAGCGTGGCCGGGTTTCGATGGGTGGATGCCCGGCATTCTGAGAGGCATCGTAACTCAGGGCAACCGGAAAGCCGGCAACCAGACGACCACCACTAATTTGGTCAATAGCTGCATACTCTTCGGCAATGCGTATCGGTTCACGAGACTTACCCAGAGAGCGGCCGAGCACGGCTAATGCCACATCCAGTTTTTCCTGCTCTGTTGCGTAAGCGAGTGCCGACATTTGCAGGTTGGGGTTGGGCAGCACATCGTAAGAAGCCTGGCTGTGTTCGGTAGTAGCGATGCCATCGAAGCCCATCCGTGCGGCGTAGAGCATCTCGTCGAGAAAATCGACGTGATCCTGATGCATCAAATCCCTATCCACCAGTTCGTGGTAGGGAGTATCAACCACCGAGTTGTATTTTTGGGTAAAGTCGTCAGGTAAATGCCGGTAACTGAGTTGCTCAAATGCCAATACTTTCATAGATGCTAAGCCCCTGTTTTAATTATCAGTTTTAATTGTCTACCTTATGTTTACGTCTTAGTCAGTACGTCTTATTAATCGGTCTTAATGCTCTGCCCCATTTGGTCAAAGTTCACTGCGGACAACACGTTGCACTAAGGATAAAAGATTGTACTATGAATAAAAATTCTAGTGCAAATGAAAAATAGCATGGTAAAAATACACTATATAGTGAGCAGATCGCCAAACCAATGGCCAACTATCAACGTGGGTTGCTACCTTCATGAGTGATCTTAAACTGGGCTTCATCGGCCTGGGCGCTATGGGCCAGGCGATGGTAAACCGCATCCTTGCGGCGGGCTTCGCTTTGCAAGTTTACGATCGCGATAAAACCGTCCTCCAGCAAGCGCAGGCCAAAGGCGCGTCCAGCTCTCAAAACATCGGCGAATTAGGCGCAGACAAAGACATGGTGCTAGTCAGCGTATCCAACGCCGATCTAACCGAAGCCGTTATCTGCGCGCCGGGCGGCTTACTCGCCAGCATGGGCACTGGCGGCATTATTGTGGATTTGGGCACCACCCCCATTACTCAATGCCGAGAGCTGGCGGCGCGAGCGAAACAACACGGCAAGTACTTTCTCGATGCGCCGGTAAGTGGCTCTACGCCCTGGGCTGAACTCGGCGAGCTAAGCATGATGGTGGGCGGTAACGAAAGCGCTTTTGCCCGCGCACGTCCGGTACTGGCAAGCTTCAGTAATAAACTTCACTACCTGGGTAAAAGTGGCAATGGCCAGCTGTTAAAACTGTGCCATCAACTCACTTTCGTTGCGACCCTTACCGGACTCGCCGAGGCCATCGCCTTTGCGGAGCGCAATGACCTCGAAGCCGAAACTGTACTCAGGGTATTAAGCGACTGCGTGGCTCCCCGGCACGTTATCGACTTTATGCTGCCTCTGGCTAAACGCGAGTCCTTCGATCAAGGTCAGGGCACGCTAAAGCTCTGTCACAAAGATATTAAAGCGGTACTTCAGAGTGCGGAAGATGCGGGAATTAAGTTGCCGATGGCCGAAGTGCTGAACAGCTATTTAGATCAAGCGATGGACAGTGGTCGCGAAGAACTTGATTTATTTGCTCTTGTGGATATGGCTCGCGAGGAAAGTTATACCAACAAAATAATAACCGACCGCTAGCAAGCTTGCCTGACATAGCCTTATAGCCCTTACCTGGTAGCCATATGCTGACTGTCGTAGTGCTTGCCAAAGCACTACGTAATCGCAAATAATGACAGCCTTGTTACCTTTTTAGGGTTAGTAAAAACATTCATGTTTATTACCTTGAGAACATCACTCACCGCAAGCTCGGGACTTGTCGGCAACGCCGCTATCTGCTTGATGATAACCTTGGCCTTAGTTCTATTTACAACTCTCGCTATGGCTAATCACGACCCCAGTCTGACTACGGTAGGCGCAGAGCGGGCCGGAAATACCGAAGGCAGTATTCCGCCCTGGGAAGGCGGTATCCGCATTCCACCTACGGACTACCAATCCGGGGATCGCCACCCCGATCCTTACAAAGACGATGAAATTCTATTCACTATTAATCAAAGTAACGCCGCGCAATTTAAGCATCGGCTGTCGACCGGACATCTGGCTCTGCTGGAAAAATACCCCGACAGCTACCGTCTGAATATTTACCCCACTCAACGTAGCGCCTCTCACCCAAAATCCGTACTCGACGCCACCATTAAATATAGCGGGCAAGCCCGTATCGTCGATACGGGCGCCGGGGTGGAAGGTATCGTGCGCGGCGTCCCCTTCCCCCATCCGGAGAACGGCGAGCAAGTCATTTGGAATGCGCGACTCAGCTACAAAACCGGCGGTTACCGTGGTTACCTTGGTAATATCCTGACCGCCAGCGATGGCTCCTTCCAACACAGCGTGTGGCTACAGGAAATTAAATACCCATACGGCGATGACAACACCACGCTAGAAAACCTGAATAACGTCAAACTTCGCGGGCTATTGCACACACTGCGCCCGGCGAAGGACGCGGGCACTATATTTTTATACTATCGCTATCTCAATAGTAAGACACAGGAACGGCGAAATTGGAGCTATAACCCGGGCAAGCGCCGAGTAAAGCGTTCCACAATGACACCTGCAGACCAACCCAGCGGTCGCTCGGAGGGCATTAACTTATACGATCAGGGCAGTATGTTCCGCGGCCCGATTACCAACTTCAGTTGGACATTGCTGGGCAAACAGGAATTGTACGTGCCCTATAACGCCTATCAATTGCACAGTGACACTCAAGATACCGGCACCATAGTCAAACCTCGCCACATCAATCAAGATCTGACGCGCTATGAATTGCACCGCGTCTGGGTGGTCGAGGCTGTCAGAAAAGAGGGCGTGGCACATCATTACCGACAACGTCGTTACTATGTCGACGAAGATTCCTGGAAAATACTGTTGGCGGAACACTACGATGATGATGGCCACGTCAGTCGATTCAGCGAAGCCCACAACATTAACTATTACGAAGTACCGGTGTTTCTTGCGACCTTAAACACTTTTTACAAACTGGATTCGGATCGATATTTTCTTACTCATATCGATAACGCCTACCCGCCCTATGATTTTTCCTTTAATCGAAACGACAGCTACTTTATGCCCGGCAGATTAAAAATGAAGGCCAAGCGCTAATTGCAGAGTAAAGTATGAATAGAAAAACACATTTAGGGGTTCAGCTTGTCTAACGTCAGTGACTTAAACCTTGCGCATCAGCGGGGGATCAATAAAATCCACGCGATTAATTGGCAGTTTTTTCTACTTTTTCTTACTGTTCTGAGCACCTTGTTACTACCGGTACCACAAGCCCACGCATTACAGATACGCTTTGACGACAGGGATATCCATTTTTTTATTGACTCCACATTTTCCGCTAGCGCTGCGATGCGGCTGCAAAGCGCCCAAAATGGTTCCGCCTCGGGTAATCGAACGGTATTCCCAGACGGCGGCGATATTTACAGCACGCCGTTATCCCTGGTCACGGATATCAGTGGTAGTAAAGGCGACATGGGATTTTTTGCGCGCGCATCCTACGTTTACGATGACACCATCGTCAACAGAGATTGCAGTAACTGCTCTCGCCCAACACCGCGAATGCTAGCCAACGGCATTGATGATGACGCTCAGCATCTTGCCGGTAACAAATTTCGATTACTCGATCTATTTGTATTTAATACCTGGCACTTTGGCGACCACCCTCTGAGTATCCGCGCCGGCAAACAGGTTATTTCCTGGGGCGAAAGCAATATCATCGGCGGCGGCATCAGCCAAATGCAAAACCCGGTTGATCTCGCCAAGGCCACCACGCCAGGCACTGAAATCAAAGAAACCCTGATGCCTCAGGAATCGATTTATGCGCAATTCGGATTAACTTCCAGTGTTAGCGTCGAAGCCTATTACATCTGGAATTGGCGAGCCTCCATCTTTCTTCCGACAGGTACGTTCTTTAGCCCTTTTGACGAATTGGGCGCTGGCTACAATCCCGATATCGCGCTCGGCATTCCCTACAAAGGCCGCGATCAATCCAGTGAACCAGACGGTGGCCAGTGGGGACTTACACTTTCCGCGTATATGGATTCCTGGAATGGCACGGACTTAAGTTTTTACTGGGTTCGCTCTCACGCATTTATTCCGTATTTGTCCATCGACTCCACCTACATAGTCCCCGACCCGGTACTCGGCGGCACCACGTTGGGTGGTTATGAAAAAATCTATACCGAAGACCAGGACACCTTCGGTATATCCGTCGGCGGGCTGTTTCCTGGCAAGCTCGGGATTTCATTTCAGGCTGAACTGAACTACAAACCCGATTTTTACGACACTCGTCTATGCAGTAGCTGTGCGGTAGAAAACAGTGACGTGACGACCTTTCTCGGCAGTCTCGCGCATTCCGGCAGCTACAATCTCCTCGGTTCCGACAAACTTAATCTCACCCTCGACATGCAGCTACAGCACATCAACAACCTAGACAAAGGCCGTGGCGTAGAAGCGCTCGGTGGTAAAATCACCGACTTCTCCTGGGGTTATGTCGCGGTATTAACCATGGATTACAACGACGTCTTCGCTAATGTGAAGGTATCGCCATCTCTGGTTTGGGTTCACAACGTGAAAGGCAGAGAACCCACCGCCGCCGGAGGTTTGAGCGAAGACAAGCGCGTGATCAGCGCCAGCGTTAATTTTTCTTATTTATCCCGCACTTCAATGAAGTTAACCTATTCCACCTGGCTTGGAGATAACGGGGCCTACTACGACAGAGACAACGTATCGATTTCGTTTAAGTATAATTTTTAATAATCAAAAAGTTATCTATGGTCATCAGCATAATTTGCTAATCGACCTTAGCCGTCCCTTGATCAGCAACAAGCTTCGGTTTCCACAGTTTAATAGAAATAGGCACCGCAACGATTAGCCAAAAGGCGGTAAACATCTGGGTAAAAAATACTTCCGTGGTAAAAATGTGATGTTTCACATAAGCGATGTCCATCTTCACGAAAGCCAGCTCCGCGTCCAAGCATGCCCAAACCAGTGATTATTAATTGTACCTGTTCCATATAGAACCACCATGATTAGCGAAAGCGATCGTTTTAAGCTATTTTTTGCCACGATATATACACCTGTTATTTATAATCTTTGATGTAATTAAGTGTCCAACGTATGAGTTATCTTGCCTCTAAAAGATGAATGCTTTCGTCGGCAAACCCGGCGCCCGCCCCCGCGTAAAAATTAAACACCTCATCAACACCGGCAGCGAGTAATTTTTCCTTTTCATCCTGATACCGGGCAACACCTGCGGTTCTGCCACCAAAACCTACATGCTGAAGCTGTTTTTGGGCTTCCTGTATATCTAGATAATTCGGCATAGCAAACATGACTAACTGAACACCATCAAGCGTGATATTCGACCAAAACTCAGGATCTTCGGCATCACCATAGATAACATTTCGCCCAGATTCGCTCAGAGCAACAACACGCGTTCGATCCATCTCAATACCGCATACCGTTTTTTCCATCTCATGCTTTAGTGTGTCGTATGCTCCTGTTCCAACACGACCCATACCCACCACCAGAACAGCGACATCCCCGGGCTGATCAAACATGTCATCAGATAAACGCTCAGGTTTTTCAAAGCGCTTTATAGACGAAGTCCAGCGCGCATATAAGCTGTGCGACATGGTGTTAATAGCACTAGAAAAAATAAAAGACAGAGAAACGCTCAATGCCATAATTACCAGCCATTCCTTACTCAATAGCCCCTGAGCAACACCGACCGAACACACGATTAAACCAAACTCACTATAGTTGGCAAGGCTCAATGCGGCTAAAAATGAGGTTCGAGCACGTAGTTTCAGCCGTGTAAGCCAGAGAAACAACAACCCGGCCTTAATAGGAAGAGCAATCGCCATGATCAAGGCTACGCCTAACATATTAATTGTCGGGAGCGCCGTAAACCCAATTGAAAGGAAAAAACCTATCAGAAATATATCTTTAAAACTGAGTAATGATTTAGATAGTTCCGCCGCCTTCGAATGATTGCTTAACAATACGGCGACAACCAGGGCACCAAGATGTGCTTTTAAGCCGAACCATTCGAATAATTCACCACCGGTAAAGGCCAGGAACATTCCGCCCAATGGTAAGAGCTCACCGTGACCACAGTGCTCCAGCAAATAATGAAGCACTGGTCTTAGTAGCGGCAAGCCTAATAAGGTCAACGCCCACCAGGAGGGAGATATATCTGAAGCAAGCGTGACAAATATAACAGCGGCGATATCTTGAATAATCAAAATACCAATCGCCACCTGCCCATGACGAGATCGCATCTCACCATTTCCTTCGAGTACCTTCACCGCAATAACCGTACTGCTGAAGCTGACGGCAAAACCAATCAGTGCCGCACTAGAAAAATCCAGATCTGAAAAATAAATAAATCCAAAAGCGGAAAGAACAGCACAATTAATCACAGTAAGCAGAGCAATTACGCTCATATGGCCGACTGTACCAGCCCAAATTTCGGTTTTAAACAAACTGCCGATATCCAGCTTTAAGCCGATCGTGAACAGCAGCAAAATCACCCCAAGATCACCCAAAACTTGCAATGAGGCATCTGGCTCAACACCGAGGGCATGCAGCCCGAAGCCTGCAGCAAGGTAACCAACGAGGGGAGGAAGGTTTATTTGTTTAAAAAGAAAACCACAAACGAAGGCAATGAATATCCAAAGGTAGTCCATGGCTTAATAACTAACTGTGTTGATCATGGGTATTGTTCCATTTCTACCGGGGTTTCCGTAACGCTAAAAGGCGTAGTTTATAGCGTTTATTAACTGCGGCATATAACCCAGATCACGTCACCGCTGTTTCAATATTAAAAAACCCGGGGTGCGATATTCGGCTGGAGCCGCTCTATGTTTTATCCAATAACTTTATTTGAGCGTAAGGCGGCTATTTGATCTTCGGAGAAATCGAGCAGCTCCGACAGTACCTGATCGGTGTTTTGCCCCAGTAAGGGCGCGGCCGTAAAGGTTTCCTCGCTTGTGTTCGATAACTTAACCGGATTACCTGGACCCTGCGTGGTTTTACCATTGGGGTGGGCCAGGTCAACCACCATATTTCGGTAGCGCACCTGCTCGTCATTCAGCGCCTGACTAAATTTATTCACCGGCGCGCAAGGAATACGTCGCCCCTCTAACTCTGCCAACCAATGTTTCGTGGTATTGGTTTTAAAAATGTCATTGATACGGTTTTCAATAAACTCCTTATCGGCCAGTCGTCCCGGCTGACCCAGATACTTCTCCTGGCGCAAGTCGTCGCAATCGAGCACCTCGAGTAAACCCAGCCAGAAAGAATCAAAAATAACCGCGATCACAATACTGCCATCCTGAGTTTGGAAGCTGTTGTAAGGCACGTGAACAAAATGGGAGTTGCCAATGGGCCCAGGGTCCTCGCCGGAGAGGAAATACATGGTCACCATATAACTCATCATCGAAATTTGTGCGTCGAGCATGGAAATATCCACATGCTGACCCAATCCCGTTGAATGCCTTTCGTACATGGCTGCCAATACACCCACCGCACCAAACATACCCCCGCCAAGGTCACCGATGGGCAGACCTGCACGCATCGGCTGCTCTGGGTCATTGCCGGTAATCGACATACTGCCACCATAGGCCTGCACCACCTGGTCAAATGCAGTGCGCTTGCTGCCAGGCCCGGTAGCGCCGAACCCGGTCACCGAACAGGTAATAATTTTTGGGTTAATTTGTTTTAAGGTCGCATAGTCAATTTTTAGTTTTTGGGTGACGCCGACACTAAAGTTATCAAATACCACATCGGCTTGCTTCACTAACTCATAAAACAAGTCCAGGCCCGCTGTCGATTTCAAATCGACAGCAATACTTTTTTTGTTGCGGTTTAGGCTTATAAAATAAGCGCCCATGTTATCGATTGAATTGTTCGGGTCTTTGGCCAATAAAGGACGTGTGCCTTCGCCGTGCAGCGGCTCAACTTTAATAATTTCTGCGCCTAAATCGGCTAAAATCATCGTCCCATAGGGCCCGGAGAGCATATGGGTGAGATCCAGAACCTTTATTCCAGACAAGGGTTTACTCATACTATTTCCCGTTGATTAATGGCGTAAGCTTAGGTTCACATGATGACATTCATATGAATCGCGCTGAAATGAGTCGTACTGATATAAGTCGTATTGATACGAGGACAGGGCCTGCTTATCAAAACTCGTGCCCCCGATAATATACCACCTCGCAAACTACGTCCCGGTTGACATCTAAGGCTGATCTTGCGAGGGTTCGTCGCTAGAAAAATACAGTGCAGGCAAAACATGAATAATAACGAAACCAACAACGATAAAAATACTGTCTATCACCACGACGAAGCAGAGAACCTGCCGCGTCAGTCACATCACGATAGCGAGGTGCTCTCCGAAGCCAATTTACGCAGTTACTGGCGCGCCAATATTCGTGTGCTGTGTACGCTGTTAGCGGTTTGGGCCTTTGTAGCCTTCGGCTGCGGCATTGTACTGGGCGAGTGGCTCGACCAGTTCTATATCGGCGGCTTTCCCCTGGGCTTTTGGTTTACCCAGCAGGGTGCAATGCTAGTGTTTGTGGTACTGATTTTTGTCTATCACTTCTGGATGAAACGCATAGAGCGCGCCCACGGTGTGGACGACGACAGTAATTCAGAAGCGGGAGCCTGATCAATGGATGCCCAGGTACTCAGTTATATTTTTGTCGGCGCTTCCTTTGCCTTATACATAGGTATCGCCCTGTGGTCGCGGGTCGCATCCACTAAAGACTTTTACGTGGCTGGCGGCGGCGTGCCCCCGCTTATCAATGGTATGGCCACAGCAGCAGACTGGATGAGTGCCGCCTCGTTTTTATCAGTAGCTGGCTTACTGGCTTTTACCGGGCGCGATGCCGCGGTGTACATGATCGGCTGGACCGGTGGTTACGTACTACTAGCCCTGTTATTAGCGCCCTACCTACGCAAATTCGGCCGCTTTACTGTGCCGGAATTTATCGGTGATCGCTATTACTCCAGGGTCGCGCGGGTCACGGCAGTGGTGTGTTTAATCTTTATTTCTTTTACCTATATCGCGGGACAAATGCGCGGCGTTGGTATTGTATTCTCACGATTTCTGGAAGTAGAAATTGAAACCGGCGTGGTCGTCGGCATGGCGATTGTGTTTTGCTACGCCGTACTCGGCGGTATGAAAGGCATTACCTATACCCAGGTAGCGCAGTACTGCGTCCTTATTTTTGCCTTCCTGGTACCCGCGGTTTTTATGTCCATTATGTGGACGGACAACCCCATTCCACAACTGGGCTTTGGCGATACACTCAACGATGGCTCGGGGCTCACCGTGCTCCAAAAACTCGACCAAGTCACCGTAGAGCTGGGCTTTACCGCCTATACCAGCGGCACCCGCAGCATGATTGATTCCCTCGCCATTGTGGCGGCGCTAATGATTGGTACGGCTGGCCTACCCCATGTGATTGTGCGCTTTTTTACCGTACCCAAAGTCTCGGACGCACGAAAATCGGCGGGCTACGCGCTGGTGTTTATCTGCGTGATGTACACCACTATTCCTGCGGTGGCGGCTTTCTCCCGCTTAAACTTATCGGAAAGCGTCAACGAAACCCCCTATGCAGAAGCACCCGCCTGGATTTCCAATTGGGAAAATACCGGCTTGATTGCCTGGCAGGATAAAAATAACGACGGGGTAATTCAGTACCGCGCGGGAGCGGCATTCGATCCGGTTAAACCGCAATTCACCGGCGAACGCGGTCAGCACGGCGAGCGCTTGCTCAGCAACACCGCCACTGAGAGCGCCAACGAAGTTTATGTGGATCGGGATATTATGGTGATGGCTAACCCGGAAATCGCGCAGCTACCCAACTGGGTCATTGCACTGATCGCGGCGGGTGCAGTGGCAGCAGCACTGTCAACTGCGGCGGGATTGTTACTGGTTATTTCCAGCTCCATTGCCCACGATTTATTGAAGCGCACGTTTATGCCCACCATCAGCGACAAACGGGAACTACTCTATGCCCGCCTCGCTGCCGTTGCGGCAATTCTCGTCGCAGGCTGGTTTGGTATTAATCCTCCCGGCTTTGTCGCGCAGACGGTGGCCTTTGCCTTTGGTTTAGCAGCCGCCTCGTTATTTCCGCCCATCGTGATGGGTATTTTCTCCAAGCGCATTAACAATATTGGCGCGGTAGCGGGAATGCTCTGTGGCCTGGTATTTACCTTATCTTATATAGTGTTTTTTAACTTTGTATCGCCAGAATTGAACAACTCGGGACACTGGTTATTTGGCATTTCCAGCACGGGTATTGGCGCCGTCGGAGCACTTATTAATGTAGTGGTTTCAATGGTCGTCAGTCGGCTGGGAGCCGCACCACCCCAAGCGGTACAAGATATGGTGGACGACATTCGCATACCCGCCGGCGCCGGTATCGCTCATGATCACTGAGGCTTGGATATTAACCGAGAGGCAGTCCTTCGCAGCGCTTCACGGAGAGACGGAGAGAGAAGAATAAAAACTTACGCGGGCGGGGCTATACCGGTGATGCTATAACGGTAAGGCTACACCGGGTAAGGCAAGCTTAAGCTCGGTACTTACCCGTTGCTGCCACTCCTCCAGCCATGCCACTATTTCTTCTTCGGGCATGGGCTTGCTAATCCAGTAGCCCTGAGCCATATCGCAGCCGACCGAGGCCAGATAATTATAGGTGGCGAATTCCTCCACACCTTCGGCAACGACCTTAAGGCCCAGGCTGTGGCTCAGCTCGATGGTGGATTCAACAATAATCCGGTCACTGGCGCTGGTCTCGACATCTTTGATAAACAACTGATCCAGTTTTAGTTCGCTGGCGGGTAACTGCTTAATATAAGTTAACGACGCGTATCCCGTACCGAAGTCATCAATAGACAAGCTGATACCCAGATCCTTAATGCGATTCAACGTCTCTACGGCACGATCGAGATCGTGGACGATGGCGCTTTCCGTAACTTCCAGACTGATCCAGCGCGGCTCCAGCGGCGACTCCTGAATAATTTCTGCCAAATCCTCAATCAGCGAACTGTCTTGCAGCAAAAATGCCGACAAATTCACCGCCACTGAAATTTGCAGACCCATTTCCTGAAAACGCAGGCTTTGCGCCATACCTTCGCGAATCGCAAATAGCGTTAGCGGTTTAATAATACCCGCGCGTTCAGCCATGGTAATAAAATCATCCGGCGGTACTCGGCCCAGCGTGGGATGAAACCAACGTATCAAGGCTTCAAACGAGGCCACCTGATTAGTTTTTAAATCAACTTTAGGCTGATAATACAAGCTTAAATCGCCAGCCGCGACAGCTTGATTGAGCTGAGAGCTGATCAATAATTTGCGTTCGGTATTGGTATCTAAGCCTTCGTCGTACACTGCGTAGCCCGTGCGCTCGGCTTTAGCTTGATACATGGCTATGTCCGCACACATCATTAATTTTTCTGTGCTCTCGGCGTGTTCGAGATATTGCGCAATCCCCACGGATGCCTGTAATTCAAGTGACAAGGCATCCACCTCGTAGGGCTCGCCGATAACACCTAATATGCGTTTGGCAAACTCTACCGCAACCACCAGTCCACGAGCATCTCTCACCAGCACCCCAAACTCGTCACCACCGAGTCGGGCGATAAGCGCACTATCACCAAAGGCCCGCACCAGGCGCTCGCCAAGTGCGCGTAAAATATCATCACCAGCGCCGTGCCCCAAAGTATCGTTAACTTCCTTGAAGCGATCGAGGTCAATCAACATCAAAAATATCGGCGTGTGGTCAGTGGAGTAATCATGCAAATACTCTGCAATTCGCTGGTTCAGCGCGTCCCGATTGTAGAGTCCGGTTAAAGAATCGTGACTGGCCTGATATTCAAGTTGTTTTTGCCGTTGAATACGTTCGCTTATATCGCGTACGCACAATACCGTGAGCTGTTGGTCGCTGAGTCGCAAGGGATTAATGGAGAATTCCGCGTGGAAATGTCCGCTATCCTGATTCTGTCCGTCTTGCTCCACAGTCAGGCCGTACAACTGCTCCCGATTGTCCCAGTCGAGCGCTGGGAGTAAGTCATTAATTTCTAGCTTCTCCCCCAGAGTATCGTGCACACGACCGAAAATATCTTCTGCCCCGGGGTTAATCGATTGCACCTGTCCCGCCCGATCGACGGTGAGAATCCCCTCGTCGGTATTGGCTACGATGCTGGACATCAGTTTATCCTGATCGCCGAGCTTAACCCGTTGTCGAAGAATCCTCAGCATCTGAGAATCAATACGCGAAAGCTGGGTGGCGATAAAACTCAACACCACCCCGATCGCCACCGGAGCGGCCTCAAACACCACACCCGCCGCCAACATCCACACAGAAATCGCCAACGCAACCAGGGCACTTAGCGCGCAAAGCATAACGCCGACACGCCATGACGCACGATTAAATAAGGGCACTAACAAAACCAGAACCACCAGCAAGGCCAACGCCACCGAACCGCGACCCAATTCGCGAAGGCGGCCGTCAACTAGCGTTTGATAAATAAGTGCCTGCACCACCGGACCCGGTAAAGCGCGATAGGCTGGCGTGGGCGTCACATCCCCCAGCTCGACAGCGGTAGCACCGATAATGACACGTTTGCCCTCAAATACATCGACTGCAAAGTTACCGCGTAACACATCGGAGAAGGACAGGCGTTTGAAGGAACTGGGATCAATACGATAATCGATTAGCATCGACTCGCCTAATTCGACGGAAACATCGGTCATCCACACTCCAGCGGGAGAAAGCTGCTGCCCCAGGCGCTGCTCCCGCAGAGGCGCACGCCACACCAGGCCATCGCGCTCCGGAAATAAATTAACGGACGCCAGGCCGGTCGATTGAGCAAAGCTTGCTCTCGGCATAGTCACGGCGAATGGGCTATTGAATGCGCTGGTATTGCGCTGGGCAAAGGTCGGTAGCAGTACCATATTACGGGGCACGGTAGCCAGAGCCATAGCAAAAGCCGTATCTTCTGTGACCGTGGAAGGACTACTGAAATCAATATCGAAAAATACGCTGTGAGCACCGGCACCGATAATGTGGTGCAACACTTCACCATGATAACTGCGCGGCCAGGGCCAAATACTTAATTCGCTCAAGCTTTTAGCGTCAGCCTCAACGATCACCAGGTCGGAAGCCCGAGACTCTCTCAACAAACGATATTCGCGACTCAACAGACCTTTTGAGATGCCGTCAAAGACTCCTGCGCTGTAAAGCAGGAATATCAGAACCAGCGCCAGGCCAGGCAACAGCCAGCTTTTGGGGAGTTTGTTAAAAAATCTATTCAGCATACGAACTTATTGCGGCCTCGCCTGACCAGACCCAGCCTGAAGCATGAACATCTGACCAATGGATATTTATTCGTTGATTCCGTAATTTCTTTACCTTCTGAAACGCCCAACAGCTAAAAAATTAGGCACCCACGCACCATAATATGTGCCGTACAAGGTGTTAGCCAATAATTTCGGTTAAACATTGTCCAGGGCGTACTCCGTGGCAACATGCTATTAGTTCTGACCGGGGGCCTCACAAGACTTCCCTGGGCAGGGTTCAGGCTCAGGCTCAGGCGGTGGTGGTGGTGGTGGTGGTGGTGGTGGTGGTGGTACATCCGGATCATCAGGTACTGTCGGAGTATCCGGGATGGTTGGCGTATCCGGTAGCGTCGGAGAATCCGGAATAGTTGGCGCCACAACAACACGCGGCGTCAGCACATCAACTGAAGCCGCTACCTCGCCAATCACTGCGTCAACGGGACCAACCCCCGCTCCCCCACCGCCGCCAGAATCGCTGTCATTAGCCGCCTGAGAGGGACTGATTACGGTAATTTTCTTATCCCCCGCCGCCAGTAAAGCAACTTCTCCGCTGAGAATGGATACCTTGTGATCACCGGTAACAGCATTAATATCCAGTTCGCCCACAATTAAGTTAACCACCGCGCGGCTTTCGGTCGCGTGCACCGAAAACGTGGTGCCTTTGACCACCGATACCAAATACGGTGTTTCTACCGCAAGCGTACGCGCTTGACCCGGTTCAATACGGAACAAAGCAAAACCTATTTTTTCGATAATGCGGGTCAACACACTTTGATCAGCAGTGGTTTCAAGAGGAAATTCCAGCACCGTTTCGGCAGAGACCGATATTGTGTCGCCCTCCCGCTTTAGTTCTGCACTGGCACTACTCCCGGTTTTAATCGTAAAGGGCAAAGTCAAATCACTGCCAGACGCAACATTTACCCAGGTATCCGTGTCCTGTTGGTAGTAACTTACGTCGCCACTAACCGCAGTAATCCGCCAGTTTGAACTAGCCCAGGCTGGGGTAGCAGCAAACAATCCGCTCAGCAAAGCAACGGCCAAAGCCGCTAAAAATACTGGCGACAAGCCTTTACAATTAAAGCTCGATATTCTATCCATTATCTGACAATCCCATACTGATGTTTGGTATATAATAGAATACTCAGTTTATAACAATTGATTATTTACCGATACAATAAAAAATGAACGTAAACTCGTCTCTTTCCGTAACCATTGGTCTATTAATTCTGCCTCTATTAGTCGCGCACCACGCCGCGCTAGCAGTAGATGCCCCCACAGATATCGCGGCTGAAGTGACTTTAGAAGCCACATCAGTGGACGATAGTGCTCAGCATACCTCCTTGAGTGAGCGTTTGGCTGATCAACATCTGAGTTCCGACGACGAAACTCCGGGTTTTACCCTGGCTGGCCTCATCGTACGCGGACTCAATGCTATCGGCCCGACGCAGCTATTACCGCTCTATGAAGCCATGCTCGGCGAACGTATTTCTGAAGTCGAGTTACACAGTTTAGCGACGACCATAGAAGCCTACTATAGGACCCAGGGTTTCCCCCACGCCCGAGTGTTGATTCCACAACAAAAAATCCGTTCCGGCATAGTACACCTCACGGTATTCGAGGGTTCCATCAGCCGGATTCGTCTGGCTGGCGAAACCGAGGGCGTGGTTGATTCACTCACCCCCTATCTAAGCTATATACCTCTGCATCAAACTTTGGATCCTGAGCGCTTAGAGCACCTGATACGAGTTCTGAGTAGTCTACCCGGCATCGCGGCAAGCCCGTCGGTGGAACTGATTAGCGGCACGACTAAGGAATTTGAGCTGGTTATTTATATCCGCCGTCGCACCGACACGGGGCTTATCTCCGTTAATAACCGAGGCAGCAAACTACTTGGCCCACTGCGCGCGCGCGCCAGTTATACCATCAACAATCCGTTTAATACTCTGAGTCAAATCAAACTTTCCCATACCGCCGCCCCCAAACACTACGAGTTACAGTACAGCACCTTAAACCTGCGTTCGGCTCTGGGTGCACGAGGCATGGAGCTCGACTTGAGCGGAGCCTATGGCGATATTGAACCCGGTGATTTTTTAAAAGCACTGGACCCAGTGATTAGAATTAAACAGCTCGAGGCCAAAATTCATTATCCGGTGTCCTTAGGCTATCACCACGGCCTGTCCGTCTATGTTGGGGCGCGTTATTACGAAGCCGATGTCGATATTCTGGGTGCGCCAGTGCTTGTCGATACACTGTATACCCTGCGCTCTGGCGTAAGCTACTGGAACCGCGATCCCGGTGAATACGATAACGCTTTCCAGGTGGGCGTAGTACACGGCTTGCAAGGGCTCAGCGATACCCTAACGGTCAGTGACGGCGTGATTAGCTCGCGAGACGAAGAACAATTTACCCTGCTACAGCTCAACGCTCTGCACACTCGCCACTTAAACGAGTTGTGGCAATTACAATTTGAAATCGATGGCCAGTACTCCAGCCGCAGCCTGCCCTCGGCAGAATTATTTAGCTTTGGCGGAGCAACGCTGGGCAAAGCCTACGACCCCGGTGAAATCTTCGGCGACCACGGCGTTGCTGGCCAGCTTACTTTGCAGCGTAAAGGTTTATCGGTACCGTTTATTAATGCCGATGCAAAAGTGTATACCTTCTACGACATTGGCCAGGTTTGGGACGAAGACAGCGGAGCTAAAACTTCTGCGGCCTCAGCAGGCATTGGCAGCAAAATAATTAAAGATGACTTCAGCATCTCATTTGAAATCAGCCAGCCCTTAACGCGCCCGGTATTTCTGGAAGAACACGGCAAAAATCCGCGTTTGTTTGTCGAAGCTTCCTATGGTTTTTAAGCTGTAGCTTTTAAATTGTAGCTTTTAAACTGTAATTATAATTTTCGTAATATTTAGCGCGACGGTTTGCGCTGTATTATTCTGGAGCTCTTCACCAGAAAATCCCGAATAAATCGCAGCACCGGGTAACTCAGTCGGGAGAAACCGCGACTCCGAAACACCAGGGCAAGGGCTCGGACAAACCCGCTGCGATGCGCGCTCACCTTAGTTAATTGATGCAACGCATCGCCGCCCTGATAAACCTCGTTGCCCCTCACCAGAAGCATCGCTTTATCGGGATTACAATTGGCAGTCAGATCCGTTTTCCAGCTCTCGTCTTTGCGAAAATCTACCAACTCAACATCAGCCGCATTCACACCGTCAGCCCCATCGCCACCAACTTCCAGGCCCTGACAATAAAAACGACAGGCCGGGCAGTCACCATCGTAAATCAGCAGTGATTTTTCTTTTGGTTTGGCTGTAGCCGAAGGGGTATCGTTCATGTTCAGCGAATTAACCGCAACTCACCCCGGTGCCTCTTAAATTACAGTAACCATTCGGGTTTTTGGCTAAATACTGTTGATGGTAAAACTCGGCGTAATAAAATTCCGGCGCGGCACACACTTCCGTCGTAATCTCACCATAAGACGAAGCTTTCAAGGCGTTTTGGTAATCGTCCCGGCTGCGTTGCGCCGCAGCCAATTGTTCATCACCATAACAATAAATCGCCGAGCGATATTGTGTGCCGGTGTCGTTGCCCTGGCGCATACCCTGGGTGGGATCGTGGTTCTCCCAGAACACCGTCAACAACTCGGCAAACGCTATTATCTTGGGGTCGTAAACCACCAGTACCGACTCCGTATGGCCGGTACGCCCGGAACATACCTCTTCGTAAGTAGGATTAGGCGTGTACCCACCGGCGTAGCCAACCGCCGTGGTGTAAACCCCCGGTAATTGCCAAAACCGGCGTTCCACCCCCCAAAAGCAGCCCATGGCAAACTGTACCCAGCGCAAGTGCTCGGGGAAAGGCCCTGTCAAAGGCGCACCATTTACCGCGTGCTGTTCCGGCACCTGCATTTTTTCCTGCCGCCCGGGCAGGGCCTCGGAAGCAGTAATTAAATTCGATTTAAGTCCCATCACTCTAGCTACCCTTTTGCAAACCCTGCTTAAATATAGCACTACTTTATCTTCCCCGCCCCAATTGCTACCACAATCCCGACTATAGCTCGACTACAGCCCCGCGCGACCACCACATTGCAATTCACCAGAGGGCTGCCTATTATCGTCTCAATGCATTATTCGCGGCTTGCTTAACTTTACTTGCATCCGCAGCAAGTCCCACCGCAGGTCTTACTTTGACCGACACTAAATGACCAAGCTTAAATGACCGACACCAAGTTGTTAGAAAAAATTTTGGAGTTTCGCTCCAAACCGGAAAACCAGTCACCCCACGGTAATTTCCTGGACTTAAAAATTCTCGATGTATCGTCAGGAAAATCATTGGTGCAAGTGCCCTACAATACCGCCCTGGCCGGTAATGCCACCACGGGTATTCTTCACGGCGGCGTCATTACCACCACCCTCGATGCCGCCTGCGGGGTCGCGGTCATCGCTGCCCTGGCGCGCCAAACTGCTATTGCAACGCTGGATTTACGCATCGACTACTTAAAACCGGCAACACCGGGCCTCGCAGTCACCGCCTCCGGGCACTGCTACAAAGTCGCCAAAGACGTGTGCTTTGTTCGCGGCCTGGCCTATCACCACGATCCCGAGGACCCCATCGCCAACTGCACCGCGACCTTTATGGTGACCGGAACTCCGATGGGTAAAACCCAAACCCCAACAGGCACGACCCAGGCCCCGGCAGGCATGAAAAACACCGAGCAATCCACGCCAAAATCGGCCGCGGAGGATCGCCGATGAACATTGTGGAATTGGTACGCCAGGCTAAAGCCAGCAATGATTTCGGCGTATTGTCCGAGGGCATCCCCTATATGAAGACCCTCAGCATCAGCGTCAGCGAACGCCAGGGCCTGCTCACCACCCAGCTCGATGCCGACACCTTACATACCGGTAACCCCTGGTTGCCGGCGCTGCACGGTGGCGTCATTGGTGGCTTACTGGAAACCGCGGCTATTTTGCAACTGTGCCACGACCAGGAAACCGATAATTTACCGAAACCCATTAATATTACCGTGGATTATTTGCGTTCCGGTCGCATCGTGCCCACCTACGCCGAGGCTGTGGTTACTAAACACGGGCGACGGGTTGCCAATGTACAGGCCACTTGCTGGCAGGACGATAGAAACAAACCCATCGCCACACTATTTGGCCATTTTTTAATGAGTTAATGTTATAGCCGACGATTAACTGAAAATTTCAACACCAACAAAATTTAAAACCACAATAAGCAGGAAACCGATATGAACCTCGATCCCCAATCCGCCGCCATTCTCAAACTGGTTAACGAAAGCGATGCCCCTGCCCTCGGCGAAGGTACGGTACAGGAAGGCCGAGATGGCTTTGCCCAGATGACAGACATGCTCGGCGTCGAAGCGCCACCGGTACAAACCATTCGTGAAATTCAAATCCCCGGCCCCAACGGCGACATTCGCAGTATCGTCATTACTCCGAACACCACCCAAACAGGCCCGCTACCGATATTTATTTACTACCACGGCGGTGGCTGGGTCATCGGCAGTCCCGAGACCCACAAAGCGGAAGCCTGTTACTACTCCAATAAAGCCGAATGCATTGTTATCCTGCCCGACTACCGCCTGGCACCGGAACATGTGTTTCCCGCCGCACCACAAGACAGCTACGCCGTTCTGCAATGGGCCTCGACTAACGCAGACACTATAGGCGGTGATGCCTCCCGCATAGCTGTGGGCGGCGATAGCGCAGGCGGAAACCTTGCCGCGGTGGTGTCACAAATGGCCCGCGATCACAACGGCCCTGCTATTGCCTTGCAGTTACTCATCTATCCGGTCACCCGCATGGGCACGGCGACTCAGTCCTACGAAGATTTTAAAGAGGGCTATTTTCTTACCGCTGTGGCCATGAACTGGTTTTTTGATCACTACCTAACTCAACCCGGCGACTGGGACGACTTGCTCGCCTCCCCCTTACTCGCGACTAATTTAAGCGGCCTGCCCCCCGCCTACGTGGTGACTGCGGGTTTTGATCCCCTGAGGGATGAGGGCAAAGCCTATGCCGACAAATTAAAAGCCGCTGGCGTGCCCACAGAGTACATCTGTTACGAACACCAAATCCACGGCTTTACCTCTCTCGCTGGCGCAGTAGATGAAGCTCGGGAGTTTTTAGATAAGGCTTCTGCTGCTTTACGTAAAGCTTTTTCTTAACAGCCATTACTGAAAAAAATATCAACTATCTACTCTCTAAGGAAACTCCATGTCGCAGGCTCAACTGGACAAACTACTTAAAATTTTAGAACGCCAACCACCGCTCGGCGCACAGCCCTTAGCGCAGGAACGCGCCAATCTGGACGAAGGTGGTGCGCGCTTTGTCGTGCCCGACGATGTCACTCTCACGCCAGTGGATGTGGACGGAGTTCCCGGTGAATACCTGATCGCGCCCAAGGCCGACGACAAACGTGTGGTGTTATATCTCCACGGCGGCGGTTATGTGATCGGCTCCATTAAAAGCCATCGCTATCTGATGCAAAATATTTCGCGGCAATCGGGTGCGCGCACTCTCGGTTTGGACTACCGACTGGCCCCGGAACATCCCTTTCCCGCCGCAGTTGAAGATGCCAGCAAAGCCTATCGCTGGCTGCTGGATCAAGGCTACGAACCGCATAATATCGCTATTGCCGGAGATTCCGCTGGCGGCGGTTTAACTCTGGCGACGCTGGTTAAGCTGCGCGACGAGGGCATCCCACTCCCCGCTGCGGGCGTGCTGATCTCCCCCTGGGCAGACCTCACTGGCGAAGCCGGCTCAGTCATATCTCGGGCCGACAGTGACCCTATGGTGGCCGCCGAGGGACTCTTTAGCCTGGCGGGTAAATACCTGAACGGTGAAGACGCCAAAAACCCGCTAGCCTCCCCAGTATTTTCCGACCTAAGTGGTTTACCGCCACTGTTGGTTCACGTCGGCGGACGGGAAATTCTCTACGACGATGCCATCACCGTGGTCAACAAGGCCAAAGCGGCGGGCGTGGAAGTTGAGCTGCTGGACGAGGCAGAGATGTTCCACGTTTGGCATGCCTTTTCGCCCATGCTCGACGAAGCCCAGGAAGCCATTGATCAAATCGGTAGCTGGCTAAAAACTAAATTTAATAACTAAAAAATAAAATAACTAACAAACGACATTAGTAACAAAAACAAATAATGAGTTATTGATATGGCCAGTCCCGAAAGTAAAAAATTATTGTCCCTGCTGTGGAAAAATTATCCCGGTCCTTCTAATTACGAGATGATGAAGGACAAGGTCGAAAAGATGCGCAGTAATTTTGTGCGGGCCACCAAAAATTTTGCTGTTCCACCGCAGGACACCGAAGTAACACCGGTAGATGTCGACGGCATTCCGGCGGAGTGGGTGTGCGCCCCCGGCGTCGA
Organism: Porticoccaceae bacterium; assembly: GCA_036961295.1. GTDB lineage: Bacteria > Pseudomonadota > Gammaproteobacteria > Pseudomonadales > Porticoccaceae > JAGPUQ01. The sequence goes on from JBALVX010000001.1 coordinate 1,358,616, forward strand.
TCAGGATCGCGTACTTTTATACTTGCACGGCGGCGGCTACGTGATCGGTTCCATTCACACCCACAAAGGTTTGATTGCTAGCCTCTCCAAATCGGCCAACTGCCGCGCACTCGCCCTGGACTATCGCCTCGCCCCGGAAACCCTTTATCCCGGTGCCGTGGAGGATGCCACTAAAGCTTATCGCTGGTTATTGGCTGAAGGTTACGAGGCCAACAAAATTACCATTTCCGGTGATTCCGCCGGTGGTGGTTTGACGCTCGCCACCTTAATGGCGCTACGGGATGCAGGCGACCCTCTGCCCGCTGCTGCCGCGCCGATTTCACCCTGGACCGATCTCGAAGGCACCGGGGAATCAATGACGACCAAGGTCGATGTCGATCCGATGGTGGAACCCGGTGGACTGATGGGTATGGCCAAAATTTATCTGGGCGACGCCGATCCCAAACAAGCCACCGCTTCGCCTTTGCACGGCGATTACACTGGCTTGCCGCCGCTGTTGATTCAGGTCGGTGGACTGGAGACTCTGTTGGACGACGCCACCCGGGTAGACGCAAAGGCACGCGCGGCGGGTGTTGATGTAAGCCTGGAGGTCTGGCCCGACATGGTTCACGTCTGGCATTTATTTGCGCCCATGGTGCCGGAGGGTCGCGAGGCCATCGCTAAGATTGGTCAATTTCTTATTAAGCACAGCGCTTAGAGCTACATATTGATGTTTACGCCCCGGCCCTCTAGCGCTGCGTTCTAGTTCGCGGCAGGGTTATTACGATTCACCGGCAACTTTTTGCCAGTTCTCGAAGTCGCGTTTGGGTAGCAGGCTGCAACTTTCGGTGTCCTCATCAAAGGTGATCAACACCTTGCCCTGAGTAATTTGTCTGCGCACCTGGGCCACCTTGCCTTCAAGATCAAATTCGCCATGCCCGTAGTCGGTGCCTTCGCGGGTGATAAAATCTTCGATCAAGGCCGTTAATAGCGCTTTATCCAGGCGCTCGGGGGGAACAACTATCACTGAGTCACTGGCTCCGGTTGGTTCGCATCTGGTTTTTTGAAACGCAGTGTCATCCGATCACTTTCTCCAATAGCCAGATATTTTTCCCGATCTTTTTCTTTTAAGCGCAGACTCGGCGGCAAAGTCCATACGCCTTCGGGGTGATCGGCCGAATCCTTCAGATTGGCGTTGAGATCACTGCGCCCATCGAGGACAAAACCCGCCTGTTCGGCCAGCTCAATCACGTAGGCTTCGGTCATATAGCCGCTGGTTTTCATGGTTTCCCAATCGGTATCGGCGGGAGCGCGGTGTTCCACCACGCCCAGTATGCCACCGGGTTTTAATGTATTAAAAAACAATTCAAAGGCCTTCGCTTCGCTTTTTGAACGCAGCCAGTTGTGTACGTTCCTAAACGTCAGCACCCGGTCAACACTACTCTCGGGCACGCCTAGCGCACCATTTGTCGGGTCGAAATCCACCATCGTCGTCGTTGGGTAGACCGTCGGATTGGCCGTCAGTTTTTCAGCAAAGGCAGTTCGCACTTTGCGATAATATTTAGGCGTACCCACCATTGGAAATTGTGCAGCATAAAGTTTGCCGGGGTCCAGATACGGTCCCAAAATTTCGGTGTACCACCCTCCCCCAGGCCAGATTTCGACCACGGTCATATCGGGACGCACACCAAAAAACGCCAGTGTTTCGGCAGGGTGGCGATACTGATCCCGTGCTATCCAGGCGGACGTTCGCTGTGTCCCAGCTAAAATATCGGCGGGAATAAGCGCGCTGCCACCCTCCTCCTCTGCCGTTAAAGCCGCTGAGCCAGTCAGCAAACCTAGTCCAATAACTATGGGTAATAATATCCGCTGTATATTGTTAATCATCATGTAGCCTCCCTTACTCGTCGATCCGCGTTGATTACCTGCTGCCATAACTGCCTTTACTATGCCCCGATGTTGAACACCGCACAACAGGAAATATCCCCGGGTGGAGCGAACTTTATGTTTTTAAGTCGCTTAACGCCATGATCTCCACGGTCACCCCACCGTCAGATCTGCAGGACATCGGTGTGGAGAAAAACCAGAGCACCCCCATTAGGTGGTTTAAAAAATCGGCTTGTTGGTTCGGATGTAGATCGGCTTGTAGATAAAGCCGCCGTCAAGCATGATACTGGCTCTCACATCACTCAGGAGCACGCCCGATGAGCCAGCCAGTAAGAGCCTTAGATACCCCCTGCGCCGTTGAAGTAGAACAGGACAAATCCTATTTTTGGTGTTCCTGTGGGCAGAGTGGTAAACAACCCTTCTGCGACGGCTCACATTCCGGCACCGACTTCACGCCCTTAAAATATACCGCCGAAGAATCAAAGACGCTTTATTTTTGTGGCTGCAAGGCTACCCAGAAGCAACCGCTCTGCGATGGCAGCCATAAAAACGCGGTCTAGAGTCTACGGAGCAGGTTTATGCGCGACCCAGATCACCTCCCCATAAGCATGGGCAAACTGGGCATTTGGATCATGCTCGACAACTACCCTTATCAGGACTGCGTAGCGCTCGCTCAGAACGTCGAACAAAAAGGCTACGGCACGCTGTGGGTGCCGGAAGCGTTTGGCAGAGATCCCTTTGTTACGCTCACTTTGCTGGCCCGCGAAACTCAAAACATTAAGCTCGCTACGGGTATTGCCAATATTTATGCCCGAGACCCGATGGCAATGAACGCGGCACGTAATTCACTGGATGAAATTTGTGGCGGACGACTAATTCTCGGTCTCGGCGTCTCTCATTCCGAAATTGTATCTCCTGTGCGCAAGCACGAATATGGCAAACCCCTTTCCACCATGCGCGCTTACCTCGAAGCCATGGAGCAAGCACCCTATCAAGCACCGGTCAGCGAACCTCGCAGCCCGGTTCTACTCGCCGCCTTACGTGAAAAAATGTTGGGCCTGGCTGGAGAACAAGCGGACGGCGCACATCCCTATTTTGTTACCACCGAACACACCGCTCGAGCACGTGAAATATTAGGACCGGATAAGATTCTGGCCCCGGAACAAAAAGTCCTATTGGTTAAAGATGCCGGTGAAGCACGATCCATCGCCCGCAAATTTATGACCCTCTACCTGGGCCTCCAAAACTACCGCAACAATTTATTAACACTGGGCTTTAATGAAAGTGATTTCGAAGATGGCGGCAGCAACCGTTTGGTCGACGCCATTGTCGCCTGGGGCGACGAAACCACCATCCTGAAACGTATCGAAGAACACTGGCAGAACGGCGCAGATCACGTTTGTATTCAACCCCTGAGACCCGACGGCGAACCAGGTTTCGACCCTAAAGCCATCGCCGCGTTTGCGCCGAATTAATCTATGCAACCAGTCACGAAGCGTTCGGCGACCGGGAACTGGCTGACTACTACTCTCGGTAAACTACTTATTATTTTGCTATCGACATCGGCACTCACTGCTGTCGCCTTAGAACAAAAGCCTTTACGCGTCGCCAGCGCTGCTAACTTTACTGCGACCTTGCGTGTGCTAGCCCAGCACTACCAAAACGAAACCGGAATCACCGTAGAGTTAAGTTCCGGCTCCAGCGGTAAGCTTTACGCACAAATCGTTCAGGGTGCGCCCTACGATGTGTTTTTTTCCGCCGATGTGGAACGGCCTCAAGGATTAGAAGCTGCTGGGCTAACGCTTAAAGATAGCCGCTTCACCTATGCTCTGGGCAGACTAGTATTGTGGAGTCCGGATAAAAATTTAAATAATAAACCGCCGACATTAAACGAAAACATAAACAATGCAGCCGGTCTGGTAAGCGCTGCTTTAAACAAAAGTCTATCCAATGAAAATTTTCGCTTTATTGCCCTGGCCAATCCGCGCCACGCACCCTATGGCAAAGCCGCACGGGAAGTTCTGCAAGCTACCGGAGACTGGCAAACCTTGCAAAAAAATCAGCAATTGGTGATTGCCAGTAATGTCGCCCAGGCTCGGCAATTTACCGCCACCGGCAATGCGCAACTGGGCTTTGTCGCGCTATCCCAAATTATGCCAAACGCCGGTGAGGTTAGCCTGGAAAAGCACATACTAATAATCCCCGACGCCCTCTACACGCCCATCGAACAACAGGCGGTGATACTCAAACGCAGCACTCAACAAAATAGCGCACTCGCCTTTATGCGCTGGATTAAAAATAGCGCGAACGCCCGTGACATCATCGAGACAACAGGGTATAAAATCCCGTCTCTTTCACCACAGGCCAAACTCCACTCGTGATCTCCTGGCTTTCCAGCAGCGATGCCGGCGCACTGCTGCTGTCGTTAAAACTCGCCAGCATCAATACGCTACTGCTGTTACTGTTGACCGCGCCACTGGCCTGGTGGTTGGCGCGCACCCGCTGCCGTCTACGCCCAGTTATCGAAGCCGTGGTGGCATTACCCTTAATACTCCCGCCCACCGTATTAGGGTTTTATTTGTTGCTGTTCCTCGGCCCCAATGGCTGGGGAGGACAGTTAATGCAATTGCTCGGCGGTCACCCTTTGACCTTTAGCTTTGCCGGATTAGTCATCGCGTCGATGATCTACTCACTGCCCTTTGCGGTACAACCACTGCAAAATGCCTTTCAAAGCGCTGGCGGCCGCCATCTTGAAGTTGCCGCCACCTTGCGGGCCGGGCCAGTGGATCGCTTTTTTTCGGTCACGCTACCCCTCGCCCGACGCGGCATTATTACCGCAGCCGTACTGGTATTTGCCCATACCCTGGGAGAGTTTGGCGTTATTTTAATGATCGGCGGTAATATCCCCGATGTCACCCAGGTCGCCTCCATTGCGATTTACGACCACGTCGAAGCGCTCGACTACTCTGCCGCACACAGCCTTTCCATTATATTAGTCGCCATTGCCTTCACTTTGTTGCTCGGCGTCTACACTTTAAATCGGCGCTTCCGTTTACTGGGATCCAGTCCTTGAGTATCGAACTTAAATTACAGATCGAGCGGCCAGAATTTAAGCTGTCCATCGACACCGTCATACCCAAGCGCGGCATTACTGCCTTGTTTGGGCCTTCGGGTGCCGGTAAAACATCGGTGTTGCGCTGCATTGCTGGTCTCGAACGCCACCCCGCTCGGATCCAGGTCAGCGCTAACGTTTGGCAAGACGACAAACACTTTCTGCCGCCCCACCTGCGCTCAGTAGCCTATGTGTTTCAGGAACCCAGCTTACTTCCCCATCTCTCCGTGCAAGGAAATTTGGAATACGGTTTTAAGCGTGTGCCCAAACAACAACGGCATATCCAGTTTGATAACACCGTTGAGTTATTAGGTCTCTCCGCATTACTACATCGCAATACCGAACAACTTTCCGGCGGCCAGCGCCAACGAGTCGCTATTGCGCGCGCCTTACTGACCAGCCCCCAACTATTATTAATGGACGAGCCGCTAGCCAGCCTCGACGACGACAGCAAAGCCAGCATCCTCAACTACATTGACGAGGTGCAGCAGCAACTGAATATCCCCACCCTGTACGTCACTCACTCCACCAGTGAAATTGTTCGCCTGGCCGATCATCTGATTATGCTCGATGCCGGGCAAGTCATCGCCGAGGGCGAGATCAACGAGTTGCTCACCCGTGGCGATCTGCCGCTGGCGCATCACGCCGATGCCGGGGTCATGCTCAAAGGCACCGTAGCCGCACACGATGATCAGTTTCATTTAACCGTATTAGATGTACCTGGAGGACAGCTAGCCGTATCAAAGAAAAATATCGCTATTGGCGCTCCGGTACGAGCCAGATTATTGGCTCGGGACATTAGCCTTGCCCTGATAAAACCCGAACAAAGTAGTATTCAAAACATTTTAAACGCACGAATACATGCACTAATAGACGATGCAGATCCCGCGCAGGTATTGATAAAACTCAAACTCGATGGTGGTTATTGTTTAGCGCGCATTACCCGACGAGCGCTTAGTAAACTGGCATTAAACGTGGGTATGGAAGTGTTTGCTCAGGTTAAAAGCGTGGCAGTAGTCAGTAATCAGTAGTAGAATATCAAAATCAATCAAACCTGACCCCCATTGATTCAGATTCGATTACTTGATTTTCACTCCAAAACAATGTGTCTACCGCTTTAGACAAACTAAGCAGGAATAAAAAATGCAACGCTATGGTGAATTTATAAAAACGGACGAAGAAAAAATGCTTCTCGAATCAGTCCGCCAATTCGTGAATAAAGAAATTATGCCTGTACGGAAAGAACTAGATTCCGATTACGCTGTTTTCGAACACGTGTATCAGGGCTTAGTCGACCTCGGTATTCAGAAACGTGGATTTTCGGAAAGATATGGTGGCTTAGGGATACGTTCAGCGATCATGGTAACCGCAATCACCGAGGAAATTGCACGTGGCGATAGTGGGATAGCTCTCCACACCTTATTGGTTCCGTGGGTGATGTCTGCTGCTATGGGAGCCCGCAACGAAACTATTATGGATAAATATTTACCGATGTTTTGCGGCGATGAACCACGTAATGCGTGCATGGCAATTACTGAGCCGGCGGGAGGTTGTAATATTGAAGATTCCGCCGAGCGCGCCAAAACAATCCGTACCAAGGCAACATTAGATGGCGACGAGTGGGTAATCAACGGCGAGAAAATGTGGCCTAGTGCCTCGAGTATCGCCGATCTATATTGCGTTGTGTGCTCGACCGATACGGAACAATCCGAAGACGGATTTGCGTTAATTTATGTCCCCAAAAATACTCCTGGCCTCACATTTGGAAAGCCCGAAGATAAAATGGGGATGCGGGTAACGGACATAAATACTGCCATTTATTTTGATGACGTCCGAGTACCCAAAAGCTATCGTGCAGGAGGCCCGGGCGTGGATTGGCAAATGTTTCGAAACGCTATCACCTGGGGTCGCCTGGCGAGTGCGCCGATGGCGGTCGGCAATGCCCAGGCGGTACTGGAGGAAGTGATTGCATACACTTCAACTCGATCTTACGGCGGCAAGGCGGTCCGTAACCACTCGTTGCAAGCATCGATGATTGCGGATATGGCCATTGCTATCGAGAGTGCGCGCGCATTTTATCTACACGTAGCTGCTATGTTCAACAACCGCGGCGCTTACGGAAATTTAGGAGATGATTTCCTGCTTGCACGAGCAAGTGCAGCCAAGGTTTACGCGTGTGATGTCGTCGAAATGGTGTGTAACAGGGCCATGGAACTTATGGGTGCCTATGGGTACAGCGCTGAGGCTCCAGTAGAAAAATACTTACGAGACAGTAAGATCGTCCAGATTTGGTTGGGTGGGGGGCAGTTAGGTCGTCTAGACGTAGCTCAAGGATATTATCCGTACTCTACCACCTAGGGAATCAATGAAGGAGCAATCGAGTCCGGCCCCATTGATTTTGAATTTTGTAAAACTCGAACTCGACGATTGTTATTGTTCAGCGCGTATTACCCGCCGAGCGCTGAGCAAACTGGAATTAAACGTGGGCACGAAGGTGTTTGCTCAAGTTAAAAGCGTGGCGGTAGTGAGTTAAAAATTGGCTTGTTTCTCAAACACCACTTTACAAACATCTCGTTACAAATAGCTCAACCACCAATCACGGCGTCGAGCTTTTACACCGGCAAACCAACGGCAGGCCGGGTAGAACGCTAAAACCACAGCAAACCAAAAGGCGTAAACTGCGATTAAACCAACACCAAATTCTTTTGGATAAAAAACAAAAGCCACTGCCGTTTGCGCTACGGGAATACCCTGAAAAAGCCCTACCGTAAGGGCGAGAAGATGAATCACATAGAGATGCGCCACGTAAAAGAAAAACGGCACTCGCCCTATCGTCACTAAAGTCTTACTCAAAGCACCTTCCAGCCGTTCAAAAAAACCGAGCAGCATCATTGCCGGGCCAAGCGTCATTAATAAAAACAGCAGCGAAGGTGGGTATTTGGTGGTATTAAGGAAATCCACAACGCTTGCTCCCACACTTTCCTGCACCTGCCACACATTGCCATCCCCATACATATTCCAGTAGCGAAGCAACACAAAAATCAGGGTCATCGCTAGACCTGCTACCACAAGCGCTCGTGGTCGATTGTGTTGCACACCGACAAAATAAGGCCCAATAACATAGCCCAGGGCCATCACACCAATCCAGGGAATAAGCGGATAAATCACATAAGCGACCGGGGTTCCCCCAAGGGTGAGAAGCCCCTGGATATGAAGAAGCCGCCACGCGATAGAAGCTTGCTCTGCGGCGGGCTGAATCCCGTCGAGCATATTGTGACCGGCAATCATGGTTATACCGATAAAAGCAATCAACGAACGCGGCAACCAAATTAATCCGGATAACGCTATCATCGACACCCCGAGTACCCAGATAACCTGCAAGATGGGGGCATATTGAGAACCCAGATTAAAATTCCAGCCAAAACCCACAAAAGTAAGCTCTACGAACACCAACCAGATACCGCGAGTAAAAAGAAAACGCGAAATATCGATTGTGGAACGGCCACCCGCCCCATACAAAAATGCACTGGTGCCTGCGAGTAGAACAAACGTGGGCGCACATAGGTGTGTGATCCAGCGAGTGAGGAACAACGGCACGTCGGCATCTGCAAAGTCCATTGGGCGTACCGCTGCAGCGCCCAACATATCGCGAACATGATCCAGCGCCATAATCACAATCACCAGGCCCCGCAACATATCAATGGAGGTTAATCGCTTACCCGCTTTGCTCATAACAGTTTCTCTATGTTATTTCGAAAGCCGTACTGATAACCCGGTAATAATGGCGGCGGTGGAGCTAAAGACAGGTTCGTGATCGGTAAACCAGCTCAGAACGTTGCTAATAATGCACATATCAAACAATTTTATCCTTTATTCCAGCAGGCTAGCCGAGCAACACTGCCCAGATCAGGCGTCGAAGGCCTGGCGCGTCAGCGCAACCATTATTTCGGCTTGCTTTGGATGTCGAAGCACATGACGCCAAAAATCTTCGATATACTTGCCGGTCAGGCCGGGGGCAAGCTCGCGCACTTGCGGCAGTTGTTGTTGGGCCTCGGTTTCACGTCCCAGTGCCGCGAGTGACAGGGCTAACATCACATAACTCCATGCAGACCCAGGCCAATGTCTTACCAGATTCCGCGCTGCTTGCTCGGCCTGCTGTGGATCGTGGTTTGTCAAATGGAAGGCTGAAAGAAGAAGGTAGGCGAGACCGACGTACGGATCCTTTGGTGAGCGGCGGATAAAAAGTTCCAATTGGGCGATGCCTTCCACAGCCGGCCTTGCGTCGACCCAGAGCGCAAAACAGTAGTAAAGCTGGGCGAAGCTGCTATTGGGATTGATGGCGAGACTGCGCTCCAGATAGTTGACGGCTTGCGCGGGATGGCCAGAGGCAGCAGCGGCCAGCCCACAATAACTCAACACGACGGGATCGCTTGGGGCCAGGCTCAATGCCGTGTTGACAAGCGCCATCGCGTCTTCGGCGTTTTTGGCCAGATTGACGCTGAGCCCGGCGGATACCCGCTCGCTGCAAAGGGCACCCAGCAGCGCCCAGCTAACGGCATAGCCGGGTTCAATTTCGGTCGCCCGTCGCGCCAACTTTTCCGCTTCAACCAGATACGTTGAGCCCAACTGTGAAAAATAGAGTATTTCCGCCTGCACACACAGTGCCCAGGCGTGCAAATCTTCCGGCCGCTGACGCGCGGCGCGTTTACCCTCGGCCACGCCAAGGTTGGAACACAGGCTAGTCACTAGTCCATCGACTACATCGTCCATAATGTCGAATATTTCCGCTGTTGGTCGGTCGATCTTGTCGGCCCAGACATGCATGCCGCTGGCGGTCTCGATTAATTGCACAGTGATGCGCAGCCGGTCACCCATCGGCCGGATGCTGCCCTCCAGCACATAGCGCACATCCAGTTCCTTGCCGACAGTGCGTATATCGACGGGCTTGCCTTTGTATACGAAGGTGGAATTTCTCGACACTACAAACAAACGACTGTCGAAAGATAAGCCGGTGATAATATCTTCGGTCATACCGTCAGCGAAATATTCCTGGCTTTTATCGTCGGACATATTGACGAAGGGCAGCACCGCGATGGAGGGTTTGTCGGTGATCAGGGGTGGTGGAGTGTTGAGGAAATCCTGAGTGACGACGGGTGCCGTATTGGCGGCCGGTGCATCTGCTGAGTCAGGTTCTATTTTTTTTTCGCGAGACAGCAAGCCGCGCAAGCCTGCACCCATTGGCGAAAATACGACGACGATGCCAGCTATGATGGCCATCATAGCTGCGGTGGCGCTCAGCGCGGATTCGTGATCCGTGAGCCAGCTTAGGATGTGGTTAATGCTATCCATATCGAATACTTTTTCCTTTTAATCCCGCCAGGCCTGGCGTACCAAATTAACCCAGGTTTCGGCTAGCACAGACTTAAATAGATGACTAAAAATATCTTCAACCTGCTGATACTTCCAGGTAGGCTCAAGTTCATGCACTATCTTCATCTGTGCGCGCACGTCTTCCTCGCGGTCCTGACCCTGCAATGCTACGGCTAACATAAAATGCCCCCAGGGAAACCCGGGCGAATGCTTCACACAATTTCGCGCGGCCTGCTCACCATTCTTAAAATCCCCCAACGATAAATAACCGCAGCTTAGATAGTAATAGACCAAATTGATGTAGGGGTCTTTCGGCGCCCGGGCTATAAAAAGCTGCAAATGGGCAATGCACTCCTCAGTTTTTCCATCCCATAATAGCGCTGCGCCATAAACAAATTGCGAGAAACTGCTGTTGGGGTTGATGGCCAGGCTGCGTTCCAGATAGGTAACACCCTGGTTGGCTTTGCCAGCAAAGCTAGCGGCAAATCCGCAATAGCACAGCACGATGGGATCATTCGGCGCCAGACGCAAGGCTTTGCTAATCAGCGTGAAAGCCTGATCGGAATCTTTGTCCAGGTCAGCGCTATGTCCGTAAACAATATCCATGCCCACCAGAAAACTAAGCAAAGCCCAACTAATGGCATAGCCTGGTTCGATGTCGCTCGCTTGCCGTGCCAGACTCCGCGCTTCAATAATAGCTTTTGAATCCATCTGCAAAAGAACGGCAACTTCGGCCTGCACACACAAGGCCCAGGCTTGCAAATCTTCGGGCCGTTGCCGCTGGGTGCGGTTACTTTCCGCCACGCCGAGGTTGGAACACAGAGCAGTGACTAAATCATCGACCACGGCATCCATGATGTCGAATATCTCGGCAGTGGGCCGATCAATCTTGTCGGCCCAGATATGATTGCCACTGGCGGTTTCAATAAGTTGCACGGTAATACGCAGCCGGTCATTGATGGGGCGGATGCTGCCCTCCAGCACATAGCGCACCCCCAGTTCTTTACCCACCTCACGAATATCCGGTGATTGGCCTTTGTAGGCAAAGGTGGAGTTGCGGGCAGTGACAGACAAACGACTGTCGAAGGACAAGCCGGTAATAATGTCCTCCGTCATGCCGTCAGCGAAATATTCCTGGCTTTTATCATCGGACATATTAACGAAGGGTAGTACGGCAATAGAGGGTTTGTCGGTGATGAGTGGGGGAGGGGTATCCAGGAAATCTTGCTTCGGAGATGATTCTAATTCAGGTGCAGAAGATGCTGTGGGATTTGCAATGTCAGTGCCTAGCATTGCGCGATCGTTGGTTTTCCTCCGCGATAATAAACCCCGCATTCCAGCACCGAGCGGCGATAATGCCACACCAAAAATCACCACCAGCGCGGCGATGGCACTGAAGGCAGATTCATGATCCGTTAACCAGCTAAGTACGTCGTTAATGCTTTCCATATTAAATAATTTACCTAGGATTCCGGCCATACCTGGCGCAGGAGTCTGATTAAATGTTTCGCCTGCTCTGGCTTGCGAAACCAAATATGCCAGGTATCTTCCATGTTTTCACGAGTAAGGCCGGGCTCCAGTCTGAGAAATTGCGCCATTTGCTCTTGTGCCTCGGTGTCACGTCCTAAAGCCCCCAGCGACATGGCTAACAAGCCATAACCCCAACCGAAACCAGGCAGATGTTTGACCGTATTCCGGGCCGCAGGCTCAGCCTGTATAGGATCGTTAAGTGATAAATAGGCAAATGAAAGATGTAAATATGCTATGCCGATATAAGTGTCCCGGGGTGAGCGGTGAATAAAAAGCTTCAACTGAGTGATGCTCTCTTCGATTCTTGCCGCGTTGTAAAGCGCGGCGCCATAGTATAGCCGTGAGAAGCTGTTATTGGGGTTAATGGCGAGGCTGCGCTCAAGGTAATCAATGGCCTGTGGAGCTTCACCAGCAAAGGTAGCGGCAAAACCACAATAACTCAAAACAACAGGATCATTCGGTGCCAGTCTTAGCGCTTTACTGACAAGTGACAAAGCCTGCTCAACGTCCTGGGCTAGATTGCCACTCGCGCCATTGGTTACCCGCACACTGGCCAGTAACGCACATAGCGCCCAACACACTGCGTAATCGGGCTCCATAGCGGCTGCCCGTTGGGCAAGGTTTTCGGCCTCCAGAATACTTGTTGAGTCCGGTTGTGAGATAAACAAGTTCTCTGCACGCACGCACAACTCCCAGGCTTGCAGGTTTTCGGGCCGCTGCCGCGCGGTGCGTTTGGTCTCGGCAACATTAAGGTTGGTGCATAAGGTAGTAACCAGACCATCGACGACGTCGTCCATAATGTCGAATATTTCAGCTGTTGGTCGGTCGATTTTGTCGGCCCAGACATGACTGCCAGTATCGGTTTCGATAAGCTGAACAGTGATCCGCAAGCGCTCGCCCACCGGTCTAATACTACCCTCCAATACATAGCGCACGCCCAGCTCTTTACCCACCGTGCGGATATCCGGTGATTGGCCTTTGTAGGCAAAAGTAGAATTGCGGGCGACGACAAACAGACGGCTGTCGCAGGACAGCCCGGTAATAATATCTTCGGTCATGCCATCGGCAAAATATTCCTGACTTTTGTCGTCGGACATATTGACGAAGGGCAGCACCGCGATGGAGGGTTTGTCGGTGATTAGTGGCGGCGGTGTGTTGAGGAAATCCTGAGGCGCGGGCGGTGTCGCATCGTCGGTTTGCCTATCTGAACTATCGGAGTCAGCCTTGTCGCTGCGGAAAAGCAAGCCGCGTACGCCCGCGCCCAGGGGCGACAAAATCACAACTATCGCTGCCACGATTGCAATCATCGCGGCTATAGCGCTTAGGCCCGATTCATGGCTCGCTAACCAGTTGAAAATATCGGTCATATCAATCCCGCCATGTTTGTTGCAGCAGTGCGATCTGCGTTTCGGCCTGGCCAGGTTTTAACAGTACACGATTCCAAAAGTCCTCCGCATTTTGGCGGGTGAAATCAGGTTCAATTTCGTTTATTTGCCGAATTTGCACTTGTGCTTCGGCGTCATGTCCCAAAGCCGTCAGAGACATAGCCAGTGTTAAATACCCCCAGGTGAATTCGGGCGCATGCTTGACACCATTGCGCGCTGCCTGCTCCGCTTGAACAAAATCACCCATTATCAAATAAGATAATGAAAGATCTACGTAGGCTAATGGAAGAAAGGGATCTTTTGGCGCGCGGCCTATAAAATATTCCAACTGCTTCGCGCCCGCCTCGGGATTTCCTGCTGCCCAAAGCGCTGCGCCGTAGGAAATCTGAGCGTTACTGTTGTTAGGGTTAATAGCCAGGCTGCGTTCCAGATAATCTATAGCCTGCCCGGCTTGACCGACCCAGATAGCAGCATAGCCACAATAGCCTAATACCGTAGGATCATTGGACGCCAGTCGTAGGGCTTTGCCGACCAATGCCAGTGTTTCGGAAGAGTCTTTGGCCAGATCGGTACTCAGTCCAAAGGCTACCCGCACACTGGTGAGATAAGCGAGCAAGGCCCAGCTAAGTGCAAAGCCCGGTTCTATTTCACTTGCTCGTCGCGCCAACGCTTCTGCCTCTGAAACAGATTTTCCACCTGGTTGCGTGAAATAAAGCACTTCCGACTGCACGCACAAGGCCCAGGCTTGCAAATCTTCAGGCCGTTGCCTTTGCGCGTGTTGGCTCTCGGCAACACCGAGATTGGCGCAAAGTGCGGTGACGAGGTTGTCGACCACTTCATCCATAATGTCGAACAGTTCAGCCGTTGGGCGGTCGATTTTGTCGGCCCAGATGTGGGTACCCGTCTCTGTTTCAATTAACTGCACGGTGATTCGTAGACGGTCGGCCACTGGGCGGATGCTACCTTCCAATACATAGCGAACGCCTAATTCTTTGCCCACCGTGCGAACATCAACGGCTTTACCTTTGTAGACAAAGGTGGAATTACGGGCGATGACAAACAAGCGACTGTCGCAGGACAGCCCGGTGATAATGTCTTCGGTCATGCCATCGGCAAAATACTCCTGACTTTTGTCGTCGGACATATTCACGAAGGGCAGCACGGCAATGGAGGGTTTGTCGGTAATTAGAGGTGGTGGCGTATCGACGAAGTCTTTTGTTGGGGGTGTGCTCGCATCTGTGGTTTGTACATCCACCGAAACGGCATCCGTTTTTTTGCTACGGGACAGCAGACCACGTACACCCGCACCCAGCGGTGACAAGATCACAACGATTGCCGCAACAATAGCGATCAAGGCGGCAATGCCACTTAACGCGGATTCGTGATCGGTAAACCAGCTCAGTAAGTCAGGCATATTTGTTTGCGTCCATTATTTTACTGTCCTGTTTCCGCCAGTTCGTGCGCCCAAATTTCGTCGTGTTTTCCTGGAGGAATAAATAATATTCTGCCAATGATATTAACGCAGTGCGCATTAGTCCCCCCACACCTGGCGCAACAATGCGTTAAGCAAAGCCGCCTGCTCTGGTTTTCGAAATATATGATTAAAAAACGCTTCGTTTTGCAGATAAGTCCAGCCGGGTTCTAGTTGCTTTACTTTGAGCATCTGTTGTTTGGCCTCGCCCTCCCGATCCAAAGCCTTCAGGGCTGAAGCTAACACGACATATCCCCACCCAAAACTGGGTGAATGCTTAACGCATTCCCGCGCTGCTTGCTCGGCCTGCTGCATGTCGTTGAGGGTCAGAAAACAGAATGAAAGGAAGAAATAGGCATGGCCGATATAGGGATCGTTAGGTGAACGACGAATGAACATCTTCAATTGGGCGCAACCGTCCTCGGGTCTGCCATCGGTCCAAAGGGCGGAGCCGTAGTAAAGTCGGGATGAGTTGCTGCCAGGATTAAGCGCCAGGCTGCGCTCAAGGTAATTAACGGCTTCCGCAGCGTGACCGGCCCAGGTTGCGGCGAATCCGCAATAGCCCAGTACGACAGGATCTTTCGGTGCCAGGCGCAGCGCTTTGTTGACCAGCGCCATAACCTTTTCAGAATCCTTAGGCAGATTAGTGCTCCGCCCCCAGGCCATTGGCACACTTGCCAGTAGGCTGAGTAAGGCCCAACTAATTGCGTAATCCGGTTCAATATTAGCTGCCCTTTGTGCGAGCTTCTCTGCTTCTCGAATATTATTTACGTCAGGATCTGTGTTGTAGAGAACATCCGCCTGGATACAGAGTGCCCAGGCCTGCAGGTTTTCTGGTCTGGCCCGCGCCGCACGTTGGCTTTCTGCGACGCCGAGATTTGTACACAAGGTAGCAACCAGGCTATCCACTACTTCATCCTGAATATCAAAAATATCTGCGACAGGTCGATCGATCTTGTCGGCCCAGATATGACTGCCGGTTTCGGTCTCTATCAACTGCACGGTGATGCGCAGGCGGTCGGCGACCGGCCGGATACTCCCCTCCAGCACATAACGCACCCCCAACTCTTTACCGACAGTGCGGATATCCGGTGACTGGCCTTTATAAGCAAAGGTAGAGTTGCGGGCAATCACAAACAAACGGCTGTCGCAGGACAGCCCGGTGATAATGTCCTCGGTCATGCCGTCGGCAAAATATTCCTGACTTTTGTCGTCGGACATATTCACGAAGGGCAGTACGGCGATGGAGGGTTTGTCGGTGATCAGGGGTGGCGGTGTGTTGAGGAAACCCTGAGGGGCGGGTAGTGTCGCTTCGTCGGTCTGCCTATCTGAACCATCGGAGTCAGCCTTGTTGCTGCGGAAAAGCAAGCCGCGTACACCCGTACCCAGCGGTGACAAGATCACAACGATTGCCGCAACAATAGCGATCAAGGCGGCAATGCCACTCAGGGCGGACTCGTGATCGGTAAACCAGGCGAGCAGATCAGGCATACTTGTTTGCGTCCATTATTTTACCGTCCTATTTTTGCTGACTTAAGCGGAAAAGCTCAATCAGATATTTATTATCTTTCAGGTTTTTATATACAAGTATCCAGTATTTTTTATTAGTCCCAAAGCCGGCCATATCAATCTCTCCAGGCCTGTTGCAGCAAAGCGTTCCAGACATGTGCCATACCTGGCTTAAATATATACGTGAAAATATCTTCGATTTTCTGACGAGTCCAGGTGGGTTCAAGCCGGTGTACGGTGCGCATTTGAGCGGCCGCGTCTTCATCGCGATCCAGGCCTTGCAGCACCATGGCTAACATCAAATGGCCATAGGAGAATCCAGGTGAATGCTTAACGCAATTGCGCCCGGCTTGTTCGCCTTTCTGAAAATCCTTCAGCGACATATAACCACAGGCAAGATAGTAATAGGCCAGACTGACGTAAGGGTCTTTAGGCGAGCGGCCTATGAAAAGCTGTAATTGGGTGATGCATTCATCGAGTCTTTCATTAAAGAGAAGCGCGGCACCATAGACAAATTGTGAAAAACTACTGTTGGGGTTAATGGCCAGGCTGCGTTCCAGATAATCAACAGCCGGTGCGGCTTCACCAGTAAAACATGCCGCAAATCCACAGTAGCACAGTACTACCGGATCATTGGGAGCCAACCGCAACGCTTTGCTGATCAGCGAAGATGTGTGTTCGGAATCTTTCGCCAGGTTAAGGCTTTGTCCGTACACTATTTCGAAGCCGGCCAGAAAGCTAAGCAGAGCCCAGCTAGCTGCATAGTCGGGTTCAATTTCGGCGGCTTGCTGGGCCAGCTTCTTGGCTTCCAGAATAGCTTTTGAATCCATTTGCAGAAGCACGACAACCTCAGCCTGCACACATAGCGCCCAGGCTTGCAGGTTTTCGGGTCGTTGCCTTAGCGCGCGCTTACTTTCCGCAACACCCAGATTGGAACACAGGGCCGTCACCAAATCATCGACCACCGCATCCATGATGTCGAATATCTCCGAAGTGGGTCGATCTATTTTGTCCGCCCAGATGTGATTACCGGTTTCGGTTTCGATCAACTGAACTGTAATCCGAAGACGGTCGTTGATCGGGCGGATGCTGCCTTCCAGCACGTAACCAACACCAAGCTCTTTGCCCACCGTGCGGATGTCAGGCGATTGGCCTTTGTAGGCAAAAGTAGAATTGCGGGCGACGACAAACAAACGGCTGTCGCAGGACAGCCCGGTGATAATGTCCTCGGTCATGCCATCGGCAAAATATTCCTGACTTTTGTCGTCGGACATATTCACGAAGGGCAGTACGGCGATGGAGGGTTTATCGGTGATCAGCGGTGGTGGTGTGTTGAGGAAATCCTGAGTGCCGGGCGGTGTCGCATCGTCGGTTTGCTTATCTGAACTATCGGAGTCAGCCTTGTTGCTGCGGAAAAGCAAGCCGCGTACACCTGCACCCAGCGGTGACAACACAACGATCACACCAGCAATAATAGCCATCATCGCAGCTATGGCGCTGATACCGGATTCATTGCTCGCTAACCAGTTGAAAATATCGGTCATATTAATCCCGCCATGTTTGGCGCAGTAATGCGATCAGTTTTTCAGCTTGCTCAGGTTTTTGAAGCACATGGTTCCAATTTTCATCAATATGCTGGCGAGTCCAGGTGGGTTCAAGTCGGTGTACGCTCTGTATTTGCTGTTGCGCTTCGGCGTCACGCCCTGAAGCGGTCAAGGATACTGCCAGTGTTAAATACCCCCAGGCAAATTCGGATACATGCTTAATAGCGTTGCGCGCCGCATGCTCTGTCTGCTGAAAGTCACCCAATATCAGATAAGCCATTGAAAGATCTAAGTAGGCAAGACCGAGAAAGGGGTCTTTGGGTGAGCGGCGTATAAAAAGTTCAAGTTGCGTGACACTCGCCTCAGTTCTTCCTGCGGCCCAAAGCGCTGCGCCGTAGGAAATCCGGGCGTTACTGTTGTTGGGGTTAATAGCCAGGCTGCGCTCCAGATAATCAATGGCCTGTGCGGCTTGGCCAGCCCAGATGGCAGCATAGCCACAATAGCCCAATGCCGTTGGATCATTGGGCGCCAGGCGCAACGCTTTGCTGACCAGCGCTAGCGCCTCAGCTGAGTCTTTGGCTAGATCGGTGCTTTGTCCGATGGGTATTCGCACACTAGTGAGATAAGCGAGCAAAGCCCAGCTAAGTGCAAAGCCCGGCTCAATATCGCTTGCCCGTTTTGCCAGCTCTTCGGCCTCAAGAACGGTGTTTGCACCTGGCTGTGAAAAATACAGCACCTCTGCCTGTACACACAAGGCCCAGGCCTGGAGATCTTCTGGTCGTTGCCTTTGCGCGTGTTGGCTCTCGGCAACACCGAGATTGGCGCAAAGCGCCGTTACCAGGCCGTCCACGACTTCATCCATAATGTCGAAGAGTTCAGCCGTTGGGCGATCAATTTTGTCGGCCCATATATGCATACCTGAGGCTGTTTCAATTAACTGTACGGTGATCCGCAGGCGCTCACCCACCGGGCGAATACTGCCCTCTAGCACATAGCGCACGCCTAGCTCCCTGCCGACGCTACGGATATCTGGCGATTGGTCCTTATAAGCAAAGGTAGAATTGCGGGCGACGACAAACAATCGGCTATCGCAGGATAGCCCGGTGATAATGTCCTCGGTCATGCCATCGGCAAAATACTCCTGACTTTTGTCGTCGGACATATTCACGAAGGGCAGCACGGCAATGGAGGGTTTATCGGTGATCAGCGGTGGTGGGGTGTCGAGGAAATCCTGAGGGGCGGATAGTGTCGCATCGTCGGTTTGCCTGTCTGAACTATCGGAGTCAGCCTTGTCGCTGCGGAAAAGCAAGCCGCGTACGCCCGCGCCCAGGGGCGACAAAATCACAACGACTGCTGCAACAATGGCGATCAAGGCCGCTATAGCGCTTAGGCCCGATTCATGGCTCGCTAACCAGTTAAAGAGATCCGTCATGTCAATCTCTCCATGTCTGGCGCGTCAGCGCGACGAACTGTTCAGTTTGTTCTGGCTTTCGAATGACATGACGCCAGAAATCTTCAACCCCCTCGAGGGACATACTGGGGGCGAGCTGGCGCACTTTCTGCATCTGCACCGGCACCTCCGCGTCACGCCCCAGGGCCGCCAGTGAGATAGCGAGTATAAAATGTGCCCAGGCGAAGCCAGGCTGATGCCTCACGCAATTCCGCGCAGCTTGCTCCGCCTGTACAAAGTCTTTAAGTGAACAATGGCTGAACGAAACAAACAAACTGCCCACACCGATATAGGGGTCATTTGTTGAGCGGCCCATAAAAAGCTGTAAGTGTGTGAGAGCTTCCTCAGGTCTTGCGTCGGCCCATAGCGCGGCACCGTAGAAAATTCGGGTGATGCTGCTATTGGCGTTAATAGCGAGACTGCGTTCCAGATAATCGATGGCCTGGCTTACCTGACCAGCCCAGGTAAGGGCGCAACCACAATAACCGAGCACCACTGGATCATTCGGGGCGAGGTGCAGGGCTTTGCTAACCAGCGACAGGACATCTTCCGAGACTTTGTTCAGGTCGTGGTTCAGCCCATAAGGTATCTGCATACTGGTCATATAACTGAGCAAAGCCCAGCTGGCGGCATAGCCCGGCTCAATATCCGTTGCCTGGCGTAGCAGGCGTTCCGCTTCCAGCAATGTTACGGGATCAGCCTGCGAAAAATAAAGCACCTCCGCCTGCACGCACAGTGCCCAGGCTTGCAGGTCTTCGGGCCGTTGCCGTTGTGCACGTTTGCCTTCGGCCACCCCAAGGTTGGAGCATAGGTTAGTCACCAAGCCGTCCACGACTTCGTCCATGATGTCGAATATTTCTGCCGCCGGGCGGTCAATCTTGTCAGCCCAGACATGTGCGCCGGTGGTGGTTTCGATCAACTGCACGGTGATTCGCAGACGGTCGCCCACTGGGCGGATGCTACCTTCCAATACATAGCGAACTCCCAATTCTTTGCCCACCGTGCGAACATCAACGGCTTTACCTTTGTAGACAAAGGTGGAGTTACGGGCAATCACAAACAAGCGGCTGTCGCAGGACAGCCCGGTGATAATATCTTCGGTCATACCATCGGCAAAAAATTCCTGTTCGCTGTCGCTGGACATATTGACGAAGGGCAGCACGGCAATGGAGGGTTTGTCGGTGATCAGGGGTGGTGGGGTGTCGAGGAAATCCTGTGTGGGGGTTTTGTTTGGTTTGATCGTTTGTGTTTTTAATGAAAGGGATTCTGGTTCGCTATCCCGCGAATTTTTGTTTTGAGAAAGCAGCCCTCGCAGCCCTGCACCTAATGGCGAAAACACTACACCAAAAATCACTACCAGTGCAGCGATGGCACTGAAGGCGGATTCATGATCCGTTAACCAGTCGAGAACGTTGTTAATCATTTCCATTTCAATTCATTTCCAACTCAAATCTTTTCCACAACAAATAATGTTACCCAAAATTCCTGCCAGGCCATTCGTGCAAGACTGTCCAGATCAGGCGTCGAAGGCCTGGCGCACCAGCTTGACCCATAACTCGGACTGATCTGGTTTAAGTTTAAATGTATGATTGAAAATATCTACAATCTGCTGGCAGGTCCAGGTAGGTTCAAGTTCGCGCACTATTTTCATTTCTTTGCGTACATCCTCATCGCGGTCCTGGGCTTGTAGGCTCATCCCTAACACTAAATGGCCCCAGGGGTGTCCTGGTGAATGCTTCACGCTATTTCGCGCAGCCTGCTCGCTATTCCGAAAATCCTGTAGGAATGAATAAGCGCTGGCTAAATAGTAATAGGCCAAATTGATGTAGGGATCTTTCGGTGCCCGGGCTATAAAAAGCTCTAAATGAGCGATGCTATCGTCGAGTCTTCCATCGAACAAAAGCGCTGCGCCATAAACAAATTGCGCGAAACTATTGTTGGGATTAATCGCCAGGCTGCGTTCAAGATAGGCAACACCCTGGTTGCCCTGTCCAGCGAAGCTAGCGGCATATCCGCAATAACACAGCACGATGGGATCATTCGGTGCCAGACGCAATGCTTTACTAATCAGTGAGAATGCCTGTTCGGAATCTTTGTCGAGGTCAGCGCTATGTCCGTAAACGATATCCATGCTCACCAGAAAACTAAGCAGTGCCCAGCTAATGGCATAGTCTGGTTCGATGTCGCTCGCTTGCCGCGCCAGTCTCCTAGCCTCGACAATCGCTTTTGAATCCATCTGCAAAAGCAGGGCAACCTCGGCCTGTACACACAGTGCCCACGCTTCCAGGTTTTCAGGTCGTTGCCGTTTGGCGCGGTTGCTTTCCGCCACGCCGAGGTTGGCACACAGTGCTGTCACTAGGTCATCGACCACCGCATCCATGATGTCGAATATCTCGGCAGTGGGCCGATCAATCTTGTCGGCCCAGATATGATTGCCACTGCCGGTTTCAATAAGTTGTACGGTAATGCGCAGCCGGTCGTTGATCGGGCGGATGCTGCCTTCCAGCACGTAACCAACACCAAGCTCTTTACCCACGGCACGGATATCCGGCGTCTGGCCTTTGTAGGCAAAGGTCGAGTTACGGGCAATCACAAACAGGCGGCTGTCGCAGGACAGCCCAGTGATAATGTCTTCGGTCATGCCGTCGGCAAAATACTCCTGACTTTTGTCGTCGGACATATTGACGAAGGGCAGCACGGCAATGGAGGGTTTATCGGTAATCAGTGGTGGCGATGTGTTGAGGAAATCCTGCACTGCTGGTGTGGTTGCCCCGGTGGTTGGCGCATTCACTGAAACGGCGTCCGCTTTTTCGCTCCGGGAAAGCAGACCGCGTATACCCGCACCCAGGGGCGACAGTACCACCCCGATAATTACCACTAATGCGGCTAGTGCGCTGAGTGCAGTTTCGTTGTCGTTGAGCCAGGCGGTGATCAAATCCATGAGTTACCTATTTTTATAGTACTTTTGTTTTTTCTGCTTTTGGTGTGGACATTATTTGCCGACTTTTTCGGGCAATTCGTCGGTAGGCCAGGCGGCTTCGATATAGGGCATCCAACTTGCGCCTTTATCGGCCATGAAGTCCAGTGCGTTTTTATAATCTTCTAGCGTTGCTTTTGGGTGCATTTTTAGCACTTCGCGCACGGATTCGCGGGCACCTTCAATATTGCCCTGTGCAGCCTGTGCAATGGCCAGGCACATCCAGGGCCAGTGATACCTCCTGTTCAGAACAATAGCCTTTTGATATGCCAACTCGGCTTCGGCGTAGCGGTCGAGATAAAATAATACATGTCCTCGAAACAACTCGAAAAAACCAAGAAACGGGGATTTCGGTGATTGCGCAATACTTTGTTCAACCAGGGCCAATGCTTCGACTGTGGCTTCTCCATTCCACCCCAGGGCTACGCCCAGCCAGGCATTGGTTTCGGCGTTATTGGGGTCAAGTTGTTTAACTCGCCGCAATAGACTGATTGCCTCGTCCAACCTGCTTGTCATGCTGTAGGTAAAACCGACCGATTGCATCACCAGTGTGTCCGAGGGCGCCAGGCGCAGTGCCTTGTCGGCCAACTGACTGGCGGTGATAAAATCGCTGCTGGCATCCCCATCATACATATCAATGATTTTTTCGGCATGTAGGCGTCCCAGGCGAGCGAGTGCCAGGGGATAATCAGGTTCTACCTCAAGGGCTTCGCGCAACATCTGTTCGGCAATGACGATTGATTCACCGTCGTACATAGCGTAGGCATTTTGCGCCTTCATTAACAGGCCCCAGGCATCTAGATTTTCCGGCCGCACTTCCCCAATTCGCGCAAGTTCTGCACTAAAAATTTCATCGCCAAGGGCACTGGCGATTCCATTAGTAATTTCATCCTGCAGATCAAAAATTTCCAGATAGGGTCGATCATATTTTTCGGCCCACGCATGCTGCCCACTGGCCGCTTCAATTAATTGCACCGTGACACGCACCCTTTCGCCAATTTTACGCAGGCTACCCTCCACCACGTAACGGACACCAAGCTCTTCTCCTACCACTCGAATATCGGGCGATTGGCCTTTGTACGAAAACGTAGAATTTCTAGCGATAACAAAAAAATTCGGATTGCGGGATAACAGCGTAATAACATCTTCGGCAATACCGTCGGCCAGGTATTCCTGTTCGGGATCGCCGGAGATGTTGTTTAGGGGCAACACCGCCACCGAAGGTTTGCCGCTGATATCCGAAAGTGCGCTGCTGGTGTCGGAGTCACCGTCACCGAGGGTAAGAACTAACAAAAGTATGAGGGCGAAGCTGGTAAGGCTAATCAAGCCAATATTGCGCCAGTCCGATAAAAACGCGGGGCGTTTTACCTTGCCCGGCATGCGTGTCCACATCAGGCGAGAGACTACCACCGCCCCAGCGACAATGGCGATCAAAGCCGCGATGCCACTTAATGCAGATTCGTGTTCGGTAAACCAGTTTAATAAATCGCTCATTAATGAGTTCTCTGTCTATTGTCCTGATTATTCGTTGTTTGCGGTTTTCAAATCTTCCGGCCAGATGGGTTCGAGTGCAGCGAGTAAATTTTTGCCTTTGTTTTTGTAAGCGATGGCGGCACCCCCTTTGATGAGTGCAAGAGAAAATTGGGGTTCTGCTTTTCTGGCGTTATACAGGGCTTGCCTGGCACCCTCGATATCTCCTAGCCCAGCACGCGCCCACGCCATTTGGACCCAAGTCCATTGCCAGCCATCGTAGGATTTAAGTGCATTTTTGAGTGCCTTCTCTGCTGCCTGGTATTGGCCTAGTTCATTGAGGCCGGTAGCTCTCCAGGACTCCAAAACCCAGATGAGTGGTGATTGCGGCGACAGGCGCAGTGCTTGCTCACCGTACGAGACACTTTTTTCCGCTTGCCCATCAAAAGTAAGAGAGTAGCTTAACGCCCCCAGGGCGAGGGCAAAATTAGGCTGTTTGGCGACGGCCTTTTCCAACAGACGAATAGCTTCCTCAATGCGGCCGGTAGCGCTATAACAGGCGCCAACGGCATAAAGCACCAGGGGATCATTGGGCGCTACTTGCAATACTTCCTTTCCCAGCGAGTACGCCTCGGCAATGTCTTTGCTCGGGTCTTCACTAAACTGATTAAATGCGCGCCAACACAGTGAACGAGCGAGTTCGGCTTTTGCCAGTGGAAAATCGGGATCCAAAGCTAATGCCTCCCGTAATAGCTCCACCGCTTCCAGCGTAGACTGGCTACTGAAGCTGAATAGTGCCCGATTGGCGCGCATTACCAGGCCCCAGGCATCGAGATTATCGGTCGACGTGCTGTTTGCACGACCAATCTCGGCGCGCCAGATTTCGTCCCCCAGGGCAACGGCAATACCGTTGGTGATGTCATCCTGTAATTTGAAAATTTCGCTGAGCGAGCGGTCGTACTGTTCGGCCCACAGGTGTTGACCATTATTGGTATCGATCAACTGTATGGTTACTCTTAAACGCTCGCCTATTTTCCGTAGACTACCTTCAACAACGTAACGCACGCCAAGCGCTTCTCCCACCTGGCGAATATCGACGGCTTTCCCCTTGTAGGTAAAAGACGAGTTTCTGGCGATCACAAAAAACCGTGGGTTGCGCGATAACAGGGTGATGACATCTTCAGCGATGCCGTCAGCAAGGTATTCCTGTTCCGGATCGCCGGATATATTGTTTAGCGGCAATACCGCCACGGAAGGTTTGCCGCTGATATCCGAAAGCGCGCTGCTGGTGCCGGAGTCGCCGTTACTCAGCGTGAGTATGCCGAGTAATAACAGGCCAAAAGCTGCGAGGCAGATCAGCCCGATATTGCGCCAGTCCGATAAAAAAGCGGGCCGTTTTACCTGGCCGGGCATACGTGTCCACAACAGGCGGCTCACTACTGTGATGCCGGCAATAATCGCAATCAAGGCGGCAAGTGCGCTAAGCCCCGATTCGTATTCTGCTAGCCAGTTAAAAAAACTGCTCACGTCAATCCTCCCAGGCCTGATGTGTCAGCGTGCTGAATTTGGCTGCGTGCTCTGGAGTTCGAATAACAAGCTGCCAAAAATCGTCCAGGGCCGAAAGAGTCCAGCCCGGTGCCAACTCGCGTGCTTTCTGTATATGTGGCTGTGCCTCGGTGTCACGACCGAGGGCTTTGAGCGACGTTGCCAGGGCCATATGCGCCCAGGGGAAGCTGGGTATCAGTTTAACCGTCTTGCAAGCCAACTGTTCGGCCTGGGAAAAATCGTCAAGGACGAGACAACAGTAAGCATAGAAAAAATACGCCATACCGGCATTGGGATCTTTCGGCGACAGCCGAAAAAACAATTCCAGTTGCTCGATGCCTGCCGCTGGTCTGGCATCGCAAAGTAGCGTGGCACCGTAATAAAGCCGGAATACGCTACTGTTGGGATTCATCTCAAGGCTGCGCTCCAGACAATCGACGGCCTGCGCGGTCTGACCGGCCCAGGTAAGCGCAACGCCGCTATAGCCCAGCACCAGAGGATCCTGCGGAGCCAGATTGATCGCCTTGTTCGCCAATAACATTGCCTGTTCAGTGTCTTTGGCAGGGTCGGCACTCACGCCAAAAACGGGGCGCAAGCTCACCATCAAAGCCAGCAGCCCCCAACTGGCGGCATAGCCAGGTTCGATGTCCGTTGCACGGCGCAGCAAATCTTCCGCTGCCGTCATGGAATCCGGGCCTGGTTGCGCAAAATAAAGTGTTTCCGCCTGTACACACAGCGCCCAGGCGCGCAGGTCTTCGGGCCGCGTCCTTTGCGCACGTTTACTTTCGGCAATCCCGAGATTGGAGCAGAGCGTCATCACCAGGCCATCCACTACATCGTCCATAATGTCGAATATCTCCGCCACGGGGCGGTCAATCTTGTCGGCCCAAACATGGGCGCCGCTGGCGGTTTCGATCAACTGCACAGTAATGCGCAGGCGATCACCCACCGGGCGGATACTGCCCTCCAGAACGTAGTGCACCCCCAACTCTTTACCCACGGCGCGAATGTCGGGTGACTGGCCCTTGTAGGCAAAGGTGGAGTTGCGGGCGATAACAAACAAGCGGTTGTCGCAGGAAAGCCCGGTGATAATGTCCTCGGTCATACCGTCGGCAAAAAATTCCTGCTCGCTGTCGCTGGACATATTGACGAAGGGCAGCACGGCGATGGAGGGTTTATCGGTAATCAGTGGTGGTGGGGTATCGAGAAAGTCCTGAGTAACGACGGGTGTCGTATTGGCGGTGGGTGCATCTGCTGAGCCAGATTCTATTTTGTTTTCGCGGGACAGCAAGCCGCGCAAGCCTGCACCCATTGGCGAAAATACGACGACGATACCGGCAGTGATTGCCATCATGGCCGCGATGGCACTCAGTGCGCTTTCGTGTGCTGCAAGCCAGCCCAGCAGTGTGGACACAATAAACTCTCCGTGTTTCTGATTTTTATGATTCGCTTAAAATCCAAGCGATTGTTATAGATGGGGATTTTAGCTGACTGGCGGGTTCTTTTATATAGGGGTCGAGGATCAGAAAAAGCGCAAACCGGGAGCAAACCTTGCCCCTTAGAGCTTATCGAGGCGGGCCTTAATCAAGGGATTAACTGTCTAAAACTCCCTGAAAAAACAACGACTAAATGCTATCCTGCTCACCTTCAAAAAAGCTGTCGAGTCATCTTCACTATGAAATTTATGATTATCCTCGTCACCCCCTATCAGCAAAATTGCTCGCTGATTTGGTGTGAAGAAACCCTGCAAGCCGCCGTGGTTGATCCCGGTGGTGATTTGGAATTAATAGATAGGGCGATAGAAGAACAAGGCGTCACACTGGAGAAAATTCTGGTGACCCATGGCCATCTCGATCACGTCGGTGGCGTAGCGACAATGGCCAAACAACGCCATTTACCCATTGAAGGCCCGCAACAGGAAGATGATTTCTGGATTGAAGCCCTGCCCGAGCAATGCAAAATGATGGGGATGACCCCAGCGGAAAGTTTTACCCCCGACCGCTGGCTTGAGGATGGCGACACCGTAACTGTTGGTAATTCAACACTACAAGTGTTGCATTGCCCCGGACATACTCCTGGTCACGTGGTATTTTTTGAGGAAAAATCCGGCATTGCCATGGTGGGAGATGTGTTGTTTCAGGGTTCCATTGGACGCACTGATTTTCCCAAAGGAAACCACGAAATACTGATTCATTCCATTCGCGAAAAATTGTGGCCGCTGGGTGATGAAGTCGAATTTATTCCCGGCCACGGCCCGATGTCGACCTTTGGGCACGAGCGTAAAACCAATCCCTTTGTTGCCGATTTAAATTTTGGCTAGCCTGGTGCGACTAGCTGGGTACGGCTAGTTTGATGTAGAAAGCCGACTCTTTATTTTTTCGAGATAGAGTAATACATAAATCGCGCCAACAATATTACCGACGATAAATAAGGGAATCGCCCACATCAACGCCACCTTCGCCGAGCCTTCGATAAAATAAATCATCCAGCTCAATAACAAACAACCAAACACAAAATCCATCCACACCACCCATACCCAGGGTTCTCCAAGTGCAGCAAAGAAACCCGTGGCGAGAGGATCGTTTACTAGTGCCCATGCAAACAGCACAACGAAGGCCAGCAAATAAAGCCCGATAGTTGATTTAGCCATTTTTTTTCTCCTTAACATAGTTTTAAAAATTATGATTACCGACTATTACTTAATAAATAGCTGCTTAACAAATAGTTGCTTAACAGCATAGTTATTTAGCTCTAGTTTTTTATCCTGAACTTGGCAGTTTGACGAACCAGGGCCACCACATTATCGGTGCTGTCCCATATCAAGCCATCTTCAGCGACAATACCATGGGTCATCAAAGGACTGTTAAACATAAATCGCAGTAGTCCCGGCTCCGGTCGTCGATGTAGTTGCACGGACAAGTCCAGCGTGGGAACCCAACCTTTTGCACCGTAGACAGAAAATATCGGTGGCGGCGTAGAGTCGGCGAACATCAACAGGGCAAACAGATCTATCTCGCTACCGTCGGCAAAAGCCGTCCAGCCTACCCAGGCGGCAGAAGGATCACCCCCCTCTTCGAGGGCACGAACATTCGTCGTGCTCATGCGCTGCACCAGGCGTTTTCGCAGCTCATTATTTTCCCGAATTGGGGTGTCGAGACAGTCCTCAAATGCGAGCATGTCAGGGATATTAATGTTAGAGAAATTTTCACCGGATATCTGATCGAAATCGGTGTAGGTGCCAATAATCTGAATTTTGGTTTCGCCGTTCTGAATCATTCTCACCATCCCGGTGGAAGTCCCCTTACCCACTCTCAATACCTCAACTTCGCAGCGCACTGGGCCGGGTTCGGTACGCGCTACATAGTAGGCGCTTACGGTCATTGGATCGCGATGCGGTAGCATTTCCGCTAAGGGCTTTGCTCCCATTGCCAAAGCGTAACCGCCGTTGGGCACCTGACCGACATTCCAGTCCCCTGAGAAATCACCTTCCCAGGTCGTGTCGTCAATACGCCGCACCGAGGTGTC
The DNA here is from genome assembly GCA_036961295.1 of Porticoccaceae bacterium. Taxonomy (GTDB): domain Bacteria; phylum Pseudomonadota; class Gammaproteobacteria; order Pseudomonadales; family Porticoccaceae; genus JAGPUQ01. The sequence continues at coordinate 1,387,370 of JBALVX010000001.1, forward strand.
CTGCGCAAACTTGCCGATACCCGTCTCCACTACCACCTCACTGTCTAACATAAAATCCCATTGATCACGTTGGCAATATTTTGTATGTAGATTAATTCTTTTGCATGCGTTTAAGCAGAACCGCCTGGCCTTCGTCGATAGAGCGATCCAGATAAAACCAGAAAAAATCGGGGCCATTGTAACCAAGAATGCGCTTCGCGATCTCCGTGCCCTCTTCGTCCACAAAAATCATGGTGGGGGTTACCTGAACATGATATCGCTCAGCGATGGCGCGCAATTCTCGTTTCGAGCCATCAAAATCATTGAGTAAGCCTCGGCTTAACCAGGAAATTTTTCGCAACAACACACGGTCTTCGTAATCACCACTGCGTAGCATCGGTAGAAAAATTTCTTTCTCCAGCTTTCGACAATAGCCGCAGGCGGGATCTGAAAAATATAACATAATTGGTGCGGACATTTGCCGAGGGACAAGCGCGTCCTGACGTAAGTCCGTGGCAGTAGCAATAGCAATTTTTGCTGGGCTTACCTTAGCTGGGAGAACCTCAGCTGCGAGAAGGTCAACTGAGGGAAGGTCAACTGGGGCGACATCAGTGTCAGTGTCATTGTCATTGTCGGCGAGACAAGCGCCGACCAGGAGCCCGGAGAGCAAAATACTAACTAATAGTAATTTGTCTGGACGCAATGAGGCTAAGAAAAATTTGGCTGGAGTTGGCATTATTTGGAATACAAATTAAATAACCAGCCCCTGGGGGGCCGATCTGATGACAGTTAAGGTTTGTTGGGGCTTACTCAAAAAAACCGGGGTTATCGGTGCCATTTACCAACACCGGAGTATTGCGCTTCTCGACATTGGCTATTTTCATATCTCTCAAATAGCTCGCCACCGTGTCCCAAATCGGTTCACCGGGCGACTGACTACCCACCGTGGCCCAACCGGCAACTCGATAGCTTTTATTGGCTTCGATAGCCTCTCCACTATCCAAGGTCATGTCGGTAACGCGCTTACTCATCGCGGCCAGGGGATCGAAGCGGTAATTTAAACCGCCGACCCGCACCATGTCCCCACCTTGTTGATAGTAGGGATCGGGATTAAACAAGTTGTCGCCAACATCTTCCAAAATCGCTTTAATGTCGGAACCAGTCATATCCCGCGCATAGGTTTCAGGATAGGTAATGCAGGTTTGATCGAGCACGTGCTCCATGGTGATGGTTTGCCCCGGCAACACCGAGGTACCCCAGCGGAAACCGGGAGAAAAAGAAATTTCTGCATCGTTCACTTTGCGTAAAGCATCGCAAATCAATTGATCGAAGGTGCCATTGAAATTACCGCGCCGGTAAAGTAATTCCCCCGCCACGGCGAGTGGTTCAGCCAACTGCTGCTGATACGGCGCTCGCACCGAATCGATATAGGCCGACATGGTTTTATCTTCGGCCAATAAATTGGCAAATACCGGGAGTAATTTATAACGGTAGCTGGAGATGCCGCTGTCACCAAAACTTAAATCGAGCACGCCAACAAATTTACCATTCGAGCCAGCGTTGGTGACCAGAGTCACGCCGCCGGGATTGTTAACCTCGATAGGTCTGGGCACGCCATCGTGAGTGTGACCGCCAAGAATGGCGTCGACGCCGCTCACCCGAGAGGCCATCTTAAGATCCACATCCATACCGTTGTGGGATAGTACGATCACCGCATCCGGGCTTTCGGTAGCGCGTACCTGATCGACCAGTTCCTGCATATCGATATCGTTAATACCGAAAGTCCAGTCCGGAATAAAACGCGAGGGATTGGCCACTGGCGTATAGGGGAACGCCTGCCCAATAACGGCGACGCGTCGCCCACCCATGGTTTTAACGGTGTAAGGCTTGAAGGCGTGCCCGCTGTCCTCATCGTAGGCTGGCGCGCCATCAAACAATGCGTCTTCTTTAACCTTGATATTTTGTGCCAGAAACTCACCGTTAAACTCGGCAATATTTTCCAGCACTTCGCTATCGCGATAAGTGAATTCCCAATGGCCAGTCATAATATCGACGCCGAGTAAATTACAGGCGCCGACCATGTCCTTGCCTCGTGTCCACAATGAGGTACCGGAACCTTGCCAGGTATCGCCGCCATCTAACAACAGGGTTTTTTCGGAGCCGAAACTACCGCGTAATTGATCGATTAAGGTTTTTAAATAAGCAAAGCCACCGACCTTGCCATAACGCTCTGCCGCCGTTGGAAAATCCAGGTAAGTAAATGCGTGAGCCAACTGAGAGCCAGGGGCTATTTGGAAATGCTTTAAAAAATTATCGCCGGTAACATGAGGCGGTCGGCCCAGGGCATCGTGAAAGCCGAGATTAACACTGGGCTCGCGAAAATAAATGGGCATTAATTGCGCGTGAGTATCGGTGATATGCAGCAGTCGTACGTCACCTTCGGGAAGCACATCGTAAAGCCCTGCACCACTCTCAGAACCAGGCGCAACGCCCTTATCGCCGCCGCAACCCGGCAATAAACCGGCAGCGCCAGCAAGACTAAGAAGGTTTAAAAACTCACGTCTATCCAGGTTCATACAGGTAGCTCACGGCAGGTCAACATAGAAAACAGACGAATCAATACAGCCTAATACTTATTAACGAGGAATGGACTCCATCCAATGAGCATCGCTATGACTTGCTTGTTGGGTCGAGGCTAAGGCTTGCTTTGATAGCTCGACGCTTAACTCGCCCGCCCGCTCAAGCTCGCCTTTCTCCAGGGCTTGCTCCGCCTGTGCTAGCAAGTCTGCAGTAGTCGTCCAGCCAAAACCACTCTCGCTACCGATCTGGATTTTTTCCTGGGCATCGGTCAAAACTGCCTCAATTTCCGTTGCATTCAACGCCACATCGCTCTTATCTTGCGATAAATCAGTGTTTTCAATCCCTGTCTCAGAAACCGCAGCAGCAGTATCCGAAGCGGGTAAATCCGTAGCGCTATCGCCACAACCCGGGAGCACTCCCAGTAGCACGATGGCACATAGACTCGGCAACATGCACTTCTTTAAATTCATTTTTTCTTCACCCCAATTATTTTCACGCCTGGCAACACGGTAATAAATATTATTGTTACAGCTACCCTGGCGAAGCTAAATTATTTTCGGGCAGACGGCCCATTAATCATCAGGCCTCGGCTCATCACACTTTGAAAATATTCCAGATTGCGGTACTCAAGACTTTGCGCCGCAAAGGGCAGTGCACGAACATTTTTATTGCACCCCGCATAGCGACGATGCAGTGTGCCCAATTCCGTCCACATGGAACGATATACCGGGAATCCAGTAACATGCCCCAATGCAGGACCTAGAATTTCAGCCCGCAATCTAAGACCGCTAACCCGCATATGACAGTCGGCGCAGGAAAAATTTAACTGCCCGCGCTTTGAATAAAAGAATTTCTTGCCTTCGTTATAAGCCTTAAAGGCCGCGTCACTGGCAACCTCTGGATGCATCACCTGATCCACGGAGGTGGAGGCCATATAGGCCGAGATAGAGGCGATCGCACCTTTCGCATAAGCCAAAGGTTGTTCACCGTTACTTTCCCGGCAGCGATTAATAGCCAATTCAAGGGTTATCACTTCACCCAAAGCCTCGTCAAAAAACGGATAATTCTGACGAATATTAATGCCTCCATTGTCAAAGCAATCGGCGTAGGTTTTACCGTTGGCAAACGGCGTTTCAAATAGGGTTTCTCCGTCGTCGACAGAAAACTCATAGGGCGGAAATTCTTCAATTTCCAACCATTGCTCCCGCGATGGCTCGTCAAGGGCGTACACCCCATTCTGATAATCGGCAAATTCCACCGCTGAAAAGCGTTTCGCAAAAAAGCCCTGGAAAACCTCTACATCGAGATTTACCTGGGCCTCAATATCCTCGGGCGCAACCGCAGACTGCTCAGAGGCTATTGCTTTCGGAGTGGTTTCGGTAGATGACTCTGCAAACACTCCAAAACATTGAGCCGCAATAAGGCTGCCTACGATCGATATCCAGAGCCTGGTTCTCATAACAACACCCAAATCACTAAGTTATTTATTTTTTATTTGTTCTTTATTTATTCTCTATTTAATAACACTTTCTTTCGTTTCGGTTTCACCCTTACTGTCTACCCAGGTTACCGAAATCGATTCGCCTGACGCACCGCCTTTAAACTTAAAAGACAGGTAGGGGTCTTTGGAAACGGCGGTTCCTAGATGCGCACTAAACACTACGGCATCCTGGTGTTTAGCGACGACTTCTTTGATGTAGTGAGCGGGGATCAACTCGCCGCTTTCATCTTTTCTACGACCGGTTTCCATAACGTGATTGATCAGCATTTTTACTGCGACCGCATCACCTTTTACTTTTGCTTTAATTTTCATAACTGCTTACCTATAATTTATTTAAATCAACGTTTGTTTAAAGCTGCGTCCGAATCAGCCGCCACAACCGCCGATAGTTACTTTTACTTCCTGTTGAGCGCGATATAACTTACCGCCGGCTTCAACTAGTGCGACCAGGTTGGATGTTTCGCCCATGCGCAAACGCACGGAAACTTCAGCCACACTGCCTGGGGTCAAGTAAAATGATGCCGATAAGGGCGTCGGATTTTTTTCTACAAATAAACTAATGCTGCTGACATCGGCCATATCGGTTTTTACAGTAACCGGTACCACGGCACCGTTCTCCGCAATGGCGGGAACCTTGAGCGTGATTGCATCGCTGTCTTCTATAGTCAATTCCGGATAGCGCTCGGCAATCGCTTGCTCCAACTCTTTGGCACCAAATGCGCCTTCATTCCATTGCGCGAAAACCAGACGGGGAAAGCTGGCAACCGCAGCGAGACACGCCGCGCCCTGGCTTAGCCTGGTTAAAAAATACCGTCTGTTTACCACGTTTTTACCGACTAATTTTGCTGTTGCTGCTGTCATCGTTTACCTCACGAATGCATTGACGAGTTAAAGTACAAATTAAATATTGATTAGGCCCACATGCCGGCTAAGGCTACAAGCTCTACTACCGAGGTTAGACACTCCTAATAACTAAAAGTTACATATTAATAACTAAAAGTTAGCGACTAAAAACAGCCACCAAGCTAAAGCGCGTAAAGATACTCCACGATCGCGTCAACTTCTTCGGCGCTTAAAATACCGTGGGCCTCAAACGGGGGCATAATTGTACCCGGATTACGAATGCGCGCATCGGCAATCTGTTCGCGTAAAACGGCACGATCCGGAAATCTGGCCTGCATTTGCAGCATGGGCGGGCCGACATTCCCGGCCAAAGCGCCATCAGCCATTTGATGACAGGCCAGACAATTACCTTTGCTTCGTTCAAAGGCGAGCTGCTTGCCCTGGTTTTGCACAGCGCTCAACGCCACCTCTTCTGCCACGGCAGGTTGAATCGATAGGCAAACCAATACCAAGGTTACTGCAAATGCCGCGAACAAAGGCATAAAAGGCATAACTGCCTTCATCGGCGCGACAGCAACTGATCCTGTAGAACTGACACCAGAGCTACTGTTAATTTTGATCATCGTATATCCGTATTTTTCCGTATGATTTACTTTTCGCTTCGATATTTAATTTTTCAATTCAAGTGCGTCACGATTCAAAACAGTCGCCACCCATCAAAGCGATTAAGGGTTTTACTCAATCATATAATCAACGGCCGCTGTTACCGCATCATCTTCCAGCTGCGTGTGACCACCCTTCGCAGGCATCATGCCAGACTCACCCTGAAAACCTTCCAGGGCATGACTATAAAGCACTTCGATGCCCTGTTCGATTCGAGGCTCCCAGTCAGCCATATCCCCGGGGATCGGCGCGCCCGCGAGACCAGAACTATGACACACCTTGCAGGCGCTGTCGTAGACCGGCTTACCGGCTGATTCAGTTACGCTATTATCACCGGCTGCGTCGCTAGTTACATTATTCTCAACAACGTCGTCAGCAACCTCTTCATCCGAATTTGATGTAGCGGCTAACAAGGATTCCACAATAGTAATCGACGCGGGATCTTTGCAATTGTCCATGCAACGAGGGTTGCTAACATCCGGGCGGTTATCGACAAAAAAACCATCGCGATTGGGCATTTCAACCGAGGTGAAGTTGTCGCGAGTTAAGACAAAATCTTCATCCACCAGATCGTTCAAATTCAATACGTAGGCGGTGATGGCGTAGGTTTCATCATCGCTTAAGGATTGCGGCGCAGTAAATGGCATGGCCCGATGAATATAATCCCACAGCGTGGACGCGTAGGGCCAATAGCTACCGACGGTTTTCTCTGGACGATCGTGGGTCAGGGTATCCATGCCGCCTGCCAATTTGGGCCAGCGCCCCTCACCTTCGCCAAACAAACCGTGACAACTGCCGCATTTCTCTTCGTAAAGTTCTTCACCATCTTCCACCGAACCTTCACCCGGGGGGAGTCCCTGGCCATCGGGGCGAATATCAATATCCCAACCAGCAACTTCCTCCGCGGTAACGGCACGACCAAAGCCGTACTGAATGCCAGAGCCGGTCTGTCCCTCGGCAACCACAGCGATGGTCGCCGTAGCGGTGCTGGCCGCATCCCCGAGTTGCTGTTTGCCAGTATCACAGGCACTCAAACTTAACAGCGCCAGCGCAATTAGGCCGGTGCCAACAAAATACTTACCCGAGTTGGACATTGCGCACACTCCCATCCGACTCTACCCGCCAGGTATGAATTGAGTTTTTATGATAAATAGAATTAAGGCCGCGCTGCTCCCGCAACTGAGCCAGGGTCGGCTGCACATAACCGGTTTCATCCACCGCTCGACTTTGCAATAACAAGGGCTCGCCATCCCATTTGAATCGGTAGGCGAAACGAGTCAAAGCCTTCGATATCACCAGACCTTTTAAAGGCGCATTCACCCAGCTAACACCACCATCGAAGGAGATATCCACCGCTTTAATACTACCGCGACCGCTCCAGGCCATGCCTTCAATTTCGTGCCAACCCGTACTCGGCTCGCCCTTATCTGCGCCGCTCTTAGCGCGCCAGGGTTTTTCCGGACAGGGCGAAGTGATGACCGAGTTACATTCTTGTACAAAGCTAAATTTTCGTGCCCGCCCGTCCGCCAACAGGTCGGTGTACTTGGATGTCTCTTCGCGCATATACCAGGGCTCGTCGCCAACTTCGAGACGTCGCAGCCATTTAATACAGGTATTACCTTCCCAGCCCGGGTTGATCAAGCGTAGGGGATAACCCTGCTCAGGACGCAGGGCTTCGCCGTTTTGTCCGTAAACCACCAGCGTGTCATCTAAGGCCTTTTCAATCGGAATACTGCGCGCCATGCCGGAGCCATCGGCACCTTCGGCCAAAATCCACTTGCCTTCGGGCTTGACCCCCGCCTCTTCCAATAAAGTCGACAATTTCACGCCGGTCCACTCGCAGCAGGAAATCATGCCGTGAGTAAATTGCACGCCTTCCATTTGCGGGCCCTTCCATTCCATCCCGCCGTTAGCGGGACACTCGAGGAATTTAATTTCAGAAACGCTGGGGAAGCGCTTGAGTTCGTCCATAGTAAAAATCAGCGGTCGCTCGACCAGACCATTAATGATTAAACGATGTTGATCAATATCAATATCCGGCACGCCCGCGTGATAGCGTTCAAAGGCCAGACCACTGGGAGTAATGATGCCTTTCAAGTCCTGCAGGGGGGTCATGCTGATAGAAGAAATAGTATCGGCCGTAAGCCAGGGCACCGTGCGCCGTATTACATCTTTCTCATAAGAGGAGGGCTCGCCGTAGGGTTTGGTTAAAACGCCCTGCCCCAAAGTGCGCGTCCAACTCGGCACATTGGGTGGTAAGTTCGCTTCCGAAGATAATTCAGCTAAGGCTTTAGTGGCACCCATGCCACCGAGAGCGACTCCGCCAAGCGCAGCGCCACTAGACACAGACAGCATGCGCTTGAGAAACCCGCGACGATCGTCGCCACTTAATTCGGTAACCTTTTCGGCACTCTCTTGAGTCAATTGCCTGGGCAAATTGCTCTGCGGGACGCGAGCTTCTGGCTTATCTAGTCCAGTACGATTAAAAACCGACATAGAGTCCCCTGGCGATGCTTTTCAACTGTCTATTACCCCTAATTTTCAGCAAGTCACACCCAATCCAGCAACTCGCTTCGAGACATATTCCAAATTGGAATATAACGATTACATTTTTATATATACAAGACCGTAAATCAAGCTTTCTTCTATATTATTTTATTCTAATATAAGGGTGTTTAATCCCTATCACTACTAAAACATCAACCTTCCTGAACCGTCGCCATCAATCCCTGCAGCATTTGGTGGATTTCAGCAAACTCCTCGACTGAGGCTTCGGGTTTACGAATCGACAGATACACCCGATCAATGTTATCGCCGTTTAAGGTGTAAACCGCAACAGCATAAGGGCATAAGACCAGATTATGGGGGTTAGCGGCGACCAACCTGTGCGCCATATCCGCTTTGCAGAACAAGACCACTTCCGCATCGCGGTACACGTTTACTGTAATACCCATAGTGACGGCGGTTCGCGATAGCATCGTCTGCGCATGAGAGATGTAACTCACCACCATGCCCTCCGACTCAATGGCATCGACCAGGTCGTCGCGCACATCTTCAAATTCGCCCTCAACTTCATATACCCAGACCGCGCCACTGACCAAGGGTCCGGACTGCGCCTGCGTCGCGCAACCGCCAAGCAGCAGCCCTGACAACAATACGAACACTACGCGAAGCCGAGCACTACAAAACCGAGGTACAAACCCCCATGCCCTGCAAGAAGCCAACGCCGAAAAACTTGAATTAGATATATTCATAAGGAAGACAGAGAGAGTAGATGATAAACAACAGACTGCAACAAAATATCAAAAACCACAAGCTATCAACTTGGGTGGAGGAGGTTGGCACCGACGGCCATGGCGCTGCGGCGCTGTGCTCCTTGTCCAAATTCGTGGCCGAATTTGTCGAACCGGGTTCTCATCCTGATCGCCCTCACCCCAAAAACCAAAAAAAACCCTTTCGGGGGTCTTCACTTCGAATCAACAGCATTTTTGGCGGTGAGAGAGGGATTGATGCTTGCGCCCTGGGGGCCGCAATCACCCCTGCGGGGCGGCGTCGCTGTGCTCCTTGTCCAAATTCGTAGCCGAATTTGTCGAACCGGGTTCTCATCCTGGTCGCTCTCACCCCAAAAACCAAAAAACCCCCTTTCGGGGGTTCTTCGATTTTGGCGGTGAGAGAGGGATTGATGCTTGCGCCCTAAGGGCCGCAACCACCCCTACGGGGCGGCGTCGCTGCGCGCCTTGTCCAAATTCGTAGCCGAATTTGTCGAACCGGGTTCTCATCCTGGTCGCCCTCACCCCAAAAACCAAAAAACCCCCTTTCGGGGGTTCTTCGATTTTGGCGGTGAGAGAGGGATTCGAACCCTCGATACGTTGCCGTATACACGCTTTCCAGGCGTGCTCCTTCAACCGCTCGGACACCTCACCAGTGATTTACGCTACCGCCCTCTACGAGCGGGGCGCAAACTCTACACAAGTGCCCTGTGGAAGGCAATCACCAGAATCAAGAACAACGTACTCGGGCTCCACTACCCAATATTTCAAGCACGAAACTAGCAACCTCTTGTCACCACTAGATCCTCCTCATCGAGAGAATCTCTAAGATAATCCAGCTCGCGGCTTATATCGGCCACGTCGCGATACTGGCGGTATTGCTCAATCACCGCCTGAATAATGGCTCTACCGGTAGCATCCGCGTCCATCTCGGCCATCGCTCTCGCCTCGTTAAAAGCGTCGCCCACCAGAGCCCGCGCGTAGTTTGATTCTCCCGACATAACTGCACTCCTCAAAACAACAAATAGATCGGACAGTCTATCAGCCGGGCAAACTCTCACATTGATGAGCATCAGTAGGCGCGGCTAAAAGAACTCCCCCGTCGGATTGAATATAACAATTTCAATTGAGGGATATTTTTCATATACTTAGGGTTATATTTTAACGCTATGCTTAAGGCTTTAATTACAGGCTATGCCAGACAGCGATCTTTCAACCGAACACGCTTCGCCCAATAGTTCTCAGAACCTGTACCGAGCGGTTTGCGGTGCCGGTGCGCTTGCGGTCCTGATGAGCCGCGAAGCAGACTGGCAGCAACCCAGCGACCTCACCCTCGCTAGCATCGGGTTTGTACTCAGCTACCTCCTGGTGACTTCTATCGCTGCCCGGCTCAGCCGTAAAACCCCAGAGCGCGGGGGCCTGATCGGTAACTGGATCGGCAATATCGACGCCCTGCTGATCGGGGCATTTCTAGCCTGGTTGGAGTTCCCTTTATTAACGGCCCTGGTGTTTACCACACTCATTCAGTCCAACGCACTGTCAACCGGTGGTGTTTCAAAATGGACAAAAGATAATCTGTCTTTTGTGCTCGGTATCGCAACCGTTGTCGCGCTTAATCAACCCGACTGGAACATCCGGATCAACCAACCCGTACATGTGGTCACGCTGGCAGTCTTCGCCTTTTACTTCTCGTTTTATGGTTATCAGCAATTTACCCAGATACGTCGCTTGCGTAATGAGGTCAGCACACTGAGAGAAAAACAGATGTCTCTTAAGCTGAACAATTACAGTTTATCCAAATACTTATCTCCCTCCCTACGAGATGCTATTGCCTCAGGGAAGGAAGTTAAACTGGAAACCCAGCGCAAAAGGCTGGCGGTGTTTTTCTCCGACATCGTTGGGTTTAGCGCCATTGCAGACGAAATGGATTCCGACTCTTTGACGGCAGTGATCAACGAATACCTGACTGAAATGTCGAAAATCGCCATCGAATATGGCGGCACCATCGATAAATTTATTGGCGATGCGGTCATGGTGTTTTTTGGCGATCCCCAGACTCGCGGCCCTAAGGAAGATTGCATCGCCTGCGTTTCCATGGCCCTCGCTATGAAGAAAAAAGCCACGGAGCTACAGGCCGGCTGGCGTAATCAAGGCATTTTAAAGCCTTTACAAATTCGCATTGGCATCAGCGTTGGGTTTTGTACGGTGGGCAACTTCGGCACCGAGAGCCGTCTCGACTACACGCTACTGGGCAAGGAAGTAAACCTGGCTAGCCGTCTGGAAACCAGCGCCGCTCCCGGGGAAATTCTGATTTCTCACTCCACCTATTTGATGGTAAAAGATATTATTATCTGTGAGGATCGCGGCGAAATTAAAGTCAAAGGCTTCAGAGAGCCAATTCAAATTTACCGAGTCAAGGATTTCAGAAAAAATTTAGCGGATGACCGCGGCCACCTGGATTTCACCACAGAAGGGTTTTCACTGTTTATGGACGTGGACAAAATTTACAATTACGAAGAGAAGAAAGTATTAAGTGCCTTGCATGGCGCCTTTCGACAAATCCAACAACAAATCGAAAAACATACAAACGGCAAAGGTTGATTGCAGTCAGTAAAAAAATTTCCCCTGCTTATACGGTTCTCACTGACGAGCCAATCTGCCACAAGCTTCCACAAGCGAAGTCGAATCGACTCCCAAAGTACTTCTGTAAGGATTAATATCCAAACCACCCCGGCGGGTGTAGCGTGCGTAAACGGTCAATTCAGCGGGCGCTAAGCGCTGTTGAATATCGACAAATATACGCTCTACGCAATGCTCATGAAAATCCTGATGCTGGCGAAACGAAACAATATAAGCCAGCAAACCCGACCGCGAAATACGTTGTCCTCGATAAGCAACAACAATACTCGCCCAATCTGGCTGACCCGTCACCGGGCAATTGGTTTTTAATAAGTGGCTGTACAGACACTCGCTAATGACACCCTCACCATCCCCATCTTCAATCTGCAATAACTCTGGTGATGGCTCAAAACAGGATTCAAAGACAGCATTATCCGAAGCTGCCTGGTCCACGCATTCTCCGACGAAAGCACCTAAGCCGCTAGCCGCGTAATCATCAATTGTAAACAGAGCCACCGCTACTTCAGACTGACAACACGCGCTTAAATCCCGCTTGATGGTCAGTGCGACCGCATCGATAGATTCAAAACCAGTTTGATTGAGGGAATTCAGGTATAACTTCAAGGATTTCGATTCGATTATGTCGCTCGACGTACAGGGCACTGAAAATTCGCCAATAGCGACCTGGGGAACACCGGCGCTGTTCAACCAGGACAGCTCATAGGCCGTCCACAGATCACTTCCTACAAAGGGTAGGCTCTCATCAATACCCAGGTTAATACCGAGGGCGCGACGGCTCTCTACCCGTGGAATCGGATGCAGTAGCGTGGGTTGATAGCGCTCTGAATAAGCACTGATCTTGCCCAGCGGGGATTGGCTGTCACCTGGCCCCTGCTTAGTTGAACTATTTTCTAGAGTTTTATCCGACATAGACTAACTAGCTACGCAAACGCTCACTGCGCGCGAGTAAATGTAATGCGCTGGCAAAAGCAATGACAATAAATACCAGCACCATGACAAAGGCCCAGACAATGTTAATGTCTGAAATACCCAGAAAACCATAACGAAACGCATTCACCATATATAACACTGGATTGACCAGTGACACGTTCTGCCAAAACTCCGGCAACATATCGACGGAGTAAAACACCCCGCCCAGATAGGTTAATGGCGTCAACACGAAGGTAGGAATAATCGAAATATCGTCAAAGGATTGCGCAAAAATCGCATTCAGTAAGCCCGCGAGGGAAAACAACACTGCGGTCAAAAATACAATCGCTACCGTCACCCAAACATTCTCCAGCTGCAAGCGGGTGAAAAACAAAGACAGTACAGTGACGATCACGCCAACTGCTAAACCCCTGGCGACACCACCGAGCACAAAGCCGAGCAAGATAACGTAATTGGGTACCGGGGATACCAACAGCTCGTCGATACTGCCCTGAAATTTATTGCCGTAAAACGACGACACCACGTTGCTGTAAGAGTTAGTGATCACCGCCATCATAATCAAGCCCGGCACCACAAACTGAATGTAGGGGTAACCCGCCATCTCACCAATACGCGGGCCGATTAAGGTACCGAAAATAACAAAATACAGCACGATGGTAATCGCCGGCGGCAACAAGGTTTGCATCCAAATACGCGTAAAGCGGCGGACTTCTCGGACCACCAGTGTTGAAAATGCGATCCACAGTGCCCCGCTCTTCATAACACGACCTTAGCTTTCATGATGTCACCTCGGGCTTTTCAGCACTGTTACCCGACTCGACCAGCGACACAAATAACTCCTCCAGCCGATTGGATTTATTGCGCATACTGGTCACGTGGATATCCCGCTCGGCAAAACCGGCGAACAAAACATTTAAGGATTGATTTTTTTGCACCTGAACTTCGAAGCTGTAGCCGTTCAACAACTTGCCGGTGTAGCCGGAAATATCGGGAAACGCCACCAGCTCCTCTCGGGTATCAAACACAAATACCTCGGTGTCGAGTTTGGTGAGCAAGTGCTGGATGCTGGTATTTTCAACAATCACCCCGCGATCAATAATCGCCACCTTGTTGCAGAGACTTTCGGCCTCTTCAAGATAGTGGGTGGTCAAAATAATGGTGGTGCCAGCGGCGTTAATATCCTGCAAAAACTTCCAGGTCGAGCGCCGTAACTCGATATCAACACCCGCTGTAGGCTCGTCGAGAATCAACAATTTTGGTTCGTGCACCAGAGCTCGCGCAATCATCAAGCGGCGCTTCATGCCACCGGATAACATCCGCGCGCGGGTGTCGCGCTTATCCCACAAACCCAGTTGGCGCAGGTATTTTTCCGTGCGCTCCCTGGCCAGCGGTTTCGGTAGCCCGTAATAACCCGCCTGAGTCTCCACAATATCGAAGACTTTTTCAAACTGGTTAAAGTTAAATTCCTGGGGCACCACGCCAATATATTGCTTGGCTCGAGAAAAGTCGTCATCAATATCGATGCCGAATACCTTCACCGTTCCAGAGGTTTTTCTCACCAGCGAACAGATCACCCCGATGGTGGTCGACTTACCCGCCCCGTTGGGGCCCAGCAGCGCAAAGAAATCCCCTTCGGCGACGTCCAGATCGATACCGGCCAGTGCTCGAAAGCCGTTAGCGTAGGTTTTGGTCAGCCCGAGGATGGATAAAGCAGAGGTCATAGGTTGTTTAATACGCTTATATTCAATCAAAAAAATTGCCAGCCCGCGTTATTAGCCCGGTATCTAGCCCACTCCGCTAACTTTACCACGCAACTTAACCGCACCGCCGGAATATTTCGCTCAGCTCTCTCCCTGGAAGTTCGAATAAAAACCTCCAAGAAATAGAAACCAAAAAAAAACCCAAAACCGTAGGGTTTTGAGCCTTCTTCTTACTAACGCACATGCCACCGTGCGGTACTAACGAATCTGGAGCGGGAAACGAGATTCGAACTCGCGACCTCAACCTTGGCAAGGTTGCGCTCTACCAACTGAGCTATTCCCGCAATTTCGCAGATGAAATGGCGTCCCGTAGGGGAGTCGAACCCCTGTTACCGCCGTGAAAGGGCGGTGTCCTAGGCCTCTAGACGAACGGGACGTTGTCTCACAGAGGCGCGCATTCTAGGGATTGCACCCCCCGAGTGTCAAGCCTGTGCGAGGACCTATTTAACAATCGAGGGAGCAAGTCCGGTGATCGCTTTAATCCTCGTCCTGATCCAGGTGAATCGACAAAGAATTCACGCAGTAGCGCATACCCGTCGGCTGCGGCCCATCCGGGAAAACATGGCCTAGATGACTGCCGCAATTCGAACACATAACCTCGGTGCGAGACATGCCTAAACTACCGTCAGTTTCCTCAATAATGCTCTCCCCCCCCACTGCCTGATAGAAACTCGGCCAACCGCTACCGGAATCGTACTTGGTCGCAGAGCTAAACAGCTCGGCACGGCAACAGGCGCAGAGATACGTCCCCTCGCGCTTGTCGTCACAGTATTTTCCGGTAAAGGGTCGCTCGGTGCCTTTTTCACGACACACTGCGTAGGCTTCCGGGCTTAATTTGTCGAGCCAGTGGGCGTCGTCTTTTACATCGCTCATTTGTCCTCCTATTTTGTCTTCCTATTTGTCCTCCCGTCTGACCTGCTCATCTGCAGCCATCGAGAATCAGTTTTTGCGCTTAGCGCCGCGCCTGCTTGCCGTTAAGCGCCTCGGTCGTAACATTAAGCTAATGTATCAACAATTTAGTTTGCATACCAAGTTAGTCTACAATGTGTCTCTTTTAAAAGGCTTGCGGGTTTAAAGAGCTTGCGGGGTTAAGGGGCTTGTGATCAGCACCCTTTTGCCTGGCAGCAATACTCGCCGCCCCAAGAACACAAAACTATAAAGCAACGGCCACACACTGAAGAGTCACACATGACGCATTATCAAAAATCCACCAAACTCGATAACGTTTGTTACGACATTCGCGGCCCGGTGCTGGATCACGCCAACCGACTCGAGGAAGAGGGCCACCGCATCCTCAAACTCAATATCGGCAACCCGGCGGCCTTTGGTTTTGAGGCGCCCGACGAAATCATCCAGGATGTGATTCGCAATCTGGGTGAAGCTCAGGGCTATACCCACGCCAAAGGTATTTTCAGCGCCCGAAAAGCCATTATGCAGCGCTGTCAGCTACAGGGCATCGCCGATGTAGAAGTCGAAGATATTATTCTCGGCAACGGCGTCAGCGAACTGATTGTAATGGCCATGCAAGCCCTTCTAAACCCCGGAGACGAAGTTTTAATCCCGGCCCCGGATTATCCCCTGTGGACCGCTGCTGTGACTCTTGCAGGCGGCACACCGGTGCACTATCGCTGCGACGAAGCCAATGACTGGCAGCCAGACCTCGCGGACATCGAAAGCAAAATCAATTCGCATACTCGCGGTATTGTGGTGATCAACCCCAACAACCCCACCGGCGCTGTGTACGGCACCGATGTCCTGTCCGGTATTGTCGACCTCGCGCGCACCCATGACCTGATTGTCTATGCCGACGAAATTTACGATCGTATTGTCTACGATGACGCCGTGCATATTCCCCTCGCCACTCTGGCCGAGGATATCCTGTTCGTCACCTTTGGCGGCTTATCGAAGAATTACCGACTCGCCGGATTCCGCTCTGGCTGGCTGATTGTCAGCGGTGCCACGCATCTAGCCCGCAACTACATTCAGGGCATGGAAATGCTCGCCTCCATGCGCCTCTGCGCCAATGTGCCGGCTATGTACGCCATCCAGACCGCCCTGGGTGGTCGCCAAACTATAGATGACCTGGTCGCCGATGGCGGCCAATTTCACCAGCAGCGCGACCTCGCCTGGCAACGGCTGAACGCTATTCCGGGAGTCTCCTGCGTAAAACCCCGCGGCGCGGTGTATTTATTTCCCCACCTCGATCCCGACGTCTACCCAATTATGGATGACGAACAGTTTGTGTTGGATTTATTACTGGAAGAAAAAATGCTGCTGGTACAGGGCACCGCGTTTAACTGGTTCGATAAACAACATTTTCGAATTGTGTTTTTGCCCAAGGTTGATGAGCTATCAACAGCGCTTGATCGTTTGGAGGATTTTCTTGGGCGGCTGCGTGAGGCCAAATAAAACGAAGTGAACTATCGTAAGAATTAATGGCGAGGGCACCGATCACTATTATTTATTTCTCCTTTGACAGGCTATTCAACCTCAGACACTTCAAAACCCAATGCACTCAAGTCTTGAGCAAGCGCCTTATCTACCGCCCCAGTAATTCGATAGTGAGAGAACTCCCGCCGCGCTGGACAGGTTTTTCGCAATAAATCGAAGGCTCTGCCAATCTCAATCTCGCCACGCACACTCTCTGTAGTGAGGACTGTAATCATACGGTGAGACTCAGCGGCGATATCAAAGGTTGCGAGTATGTAGTCTTCCAGGGTTCCCTTGGGTAGCTCCAGGTTTGATCTCGGCTCAACGCTTGGCGGTTTGTCTAAGGCTTGAGCCTTGCCCTGAGCTTGCCACTGGCAAAACGCCTCATACACCATCTCTGTGCCATTACGCCTGCCATCGACGCTGTAGCCCGCGATGTGAGGAGTGGCCAGCGCAAGTTGCGCCATTAAAGAGGTGTCGATATTCGGCTCCGGCTCCCACACATCCAGCACCGCTGTTAACGTCGCACCTGTCGACAAATAATCTTTAAGCGCCCGGTTATCCACCACCGCACCCCGGGAGGCATTGATCAGCAAAACACTGGGTTTCAGGCCGGCCAGCACCTCGGCATCGATCATATGGTGGGTGGGATACGAGCCGGTGGTGGTCAAAGGCGTATGCAGGCAAATGATATCCGCCGCGACAGCTTGCTCGAAGCTCACGCTGTCTGGATTTTGGATGGGCAGTAATGGGTCGTACACCCGACACTGAACACCAAGGGCCCTTAAGCAACGGTATAAACGCCCGCCCACCTGACCACAACCAATAATGCCCACGGTTTGCTGACGCCAGCGGGGAGCCACAGAGCAAAATACGGCGAGCATATATTGCACCACCGCATTGGCATTGCAGCCGGAGGCGTGGGAGAAGGTAATATTTTCCGCGTCCAGATAGGCGGTATCGATATGGTCGATGCCGCTGGTGGCGGAACCGACAAAGCGCACTTTTGATCCGGCCAATAATTCTCGATTTACCTGGGTCACCGAGCGCACTAACAGCACATCGCAATCGGCAACTAAATCCGGAGTGATGTGCCGTCCTGGCACGGCGTTCAGTTCGGCCTGTACTTCGAGACGGGAGCCAAACAACTCCTCTAACAGCGGCATATTTTCGTCGGCTAAAATTTTCATCGTATTGATTTCATCATAGACATTTCATACCGACGAACTCACCTCGGTAGTCTCGTCCAAGCTATAGCGCGTCACATCCAAAACCCCTGCTATCCCAAATGTTCGCTCCAGTGCTTGTGCGAACACCCCTGCACGCTCCGGCAAGCCCTGCTCGCAGTATTCCCATACTTGCTGCCAGACCGCCACACGGAAGCTCTCCAGGGCGCTTTGCCCATCTTCAGATGGCCCATTCAAATTGTCCACACTGACCTGAAAACGCAGCCCTGCGGCCTCAGAGAATATCCACTCCAAAGCCTGGGGTTTAATTTCTGCTTGCTCAAAGGCCCGCTGCTGCCCGGCATCACGGCCATCCGGCGCGTACCAATAGCCGAAGTCGGTCTGAGTGCGGCGTTGCGCCCCGGCAATACACCAGTGGGCAATTTCATGGAGGGCGCTGGCAAAAAAATCTTCGCGGTAAATAAGCCGATGTGCCTCACCACTTAGTTCGGCAGGTAAATACACCGGCTCCTCGCCACCCCCACACAAACGCGTGTTATAGCTGTCGAAGAAACACTGCTCAAACAAGGCCTCGAGATGTCCAGCTTGATGCTGAGCGACGAGGGAAGTTTGGCTGGACTGAGGAATAGATGCGGGCTTGATGGTAAGAAACCGTAAACACAAAAAGCTATGGTATCAGAGGCCGCAGCTATCGGCTGTATTGCTGTCCGTTGGCAGCCCTAAACCATCTCGGCTCGATGGCAGAACATCGGGCTCGAATCAGCGTTTGAAAAAAGCCGCCACTAGGTATTGTGTTATCAGAAAGACGCAGGTACCTTATGTAGTGTCTGTCATACAGTAGTGACTGACGCAAGAGTGACCGACTCAACAGTGACCGCGGGGTGAAGCATGTCTAAACCTAACTCTCCTGTAACCACACTTTCCTCTACGGACAATGTGGTCGACCTTTTTACCCGCCAACCCTACTGCCACCCAGCTATGCAACGCTTTATTCGTCTCGCTCCCGAGCTGGATGGCCTGGAGATGCTCTACTGCAACGACTCTCACCCCGAAAAACTGTTTAGCATCAAAATCCTGTGCTGGGGACTCAGAGAAAGCGGCGATATTGTTGGGCTGGTACCCTGGCTCAACTCACTGGCCGCCTGCACCGACATCAGCGATCCCCTCAATGGCACCTGGATGGGCTACTACGACCCCGGTATCGACGAGCTGTTTTACGAAGCACCAATCCACAAGGCTCTGGAGCTGGAAACCGCTGCCGACTACTACGAGTACACCTGTAATACTGAAATCGATGCCGTCCAGGAGATCCCGGACACCATCGGTACCCATGCGGTATTTTCCGAGGATGGCTTTAAAACCATAAAATTGCAGGAAGTGGTGAGTTGGCGGCTACTGAACAATGGCACTCTGGAAGGTATGGTGGCAGATCAGGACAAAGTTATGCACACACCCGTATTACCCGGTGACGACTGCCTGTTCTCGACTGACTCCAGCGACGATTTTCGCTATTATTTCCAGCACCACATTGCCAACAAGATCAAAGCCCAGGATCCCGAGGCGCTAGAGGCAATAGCGCTGCTAATAGATTCCTGAATATTCTCCCTGATGACCTGCCGGGGAAAAAACTAGTCCATAAAAAAACGCCTCACCCCGATAAAGGGGGAGGCGTTTTTTTTCAGCTCCGAAAAATAGCCGGGCTAAAACTTATAACCCAAACCGACCATGTATACCCAGGGATCAATGTCCACATCCGCTTTAACGCGGACACCCGAGTCAAACTTAAAGTCAGCAGTAGTATCAATATCGAGATACCAAACCGAGGCATTCAACAGCCAGTGATCGTTGATCGCATAGTCCATACCCGCCTGTGCGGCCAGACCAAAGGAATCATCTAACTCGAGATCACCTGCTCCCAACACACCCTCAAGCTCACTATTTATATCCTCATCGAAAAACTTGGTGTAATTCACCCCTAAACCCACGTAAGGCTGGAATTTGCAATCCGCGTGCATAGGGAAGTACTGCAGCGTTATCGTGGGCGGTAATTGCTTAACCGAACCCGCATCCACACCCAAGCCACGAGCAGAAAGATCGTGCTCAAACGGGGTTGCCGCTAGCACGCCAACACCCCACCGATTGGACAACATATAGGTCAAAGTAAGACCAAGCTGTTCATCACCTTCAACACCAGCGCCAGTACCTGGCACCCCTGCACCATTGACTTCCAACGCTCCGCTATCTTCAACCGGCTGTACAGATGCAACCCCGGCCCGAACGATGATATCTCCCGATTCATAAGCCAATACGGCCGGTGTAAGCAACATCGAACCAGTGACACCTAAAACAAACACACTGATGATTGAAAAACGATCCTTTAGTAGTTTCAACATTTACTTCCCCTCAAAAATTTTTCCACAACAAAGCTATAACACTAGACGATCTAGTATTCGCATTAAATCAGGCGGGACTCGAAGCAACCTTGATCTAGATTAACTACCGGATAGTTTCCAGATAACATTTCCCATTGCCCAGGAGTGATCTGAACCCATTAAAACTGTCATTAGGAACAATAAAGGTAATTTATGATTTTTATCGAAGAAAATTACAGAATCGGGCTAGGGCGGAGAGCTATAAAATAGGGCCATTAAGTAGAGCTATGGAAAAACGATCACAGCTCAGCATCAGGAAGTACCTAAACACTTTGGTGATGCAGGCGCGGCATTGGTTTTCTGCCATTCGGCCTCGGTGTAGGTATGCAGCGCCAGAGCATGCACCGGCCCGGCTAACTCCTCGGCCAAGGCTTTGTACACTAATTGATGGCGCTGCACCGGGCGCTTGCCATCAAACAAGCCAGATACCAAAGTCACTTTAAAATGTGTTTCCGAATTGGGCGGCACGCTGTGCTGATGACTTTCGTTTTCGACCGTTAACAAGACCGGCTCAAATATCTCGGTGAGTTTTGCTTCAATAATGGTTTGAACATTCATAATAAAAATAAACCCTTATATCTACTAAAACCTGCAGCTCTAAAACCCAGAGACCTAAGATCCAGACACCATGGAAATCATCACACCCGCAGCAACCGCCGAGCCAATCACGCCAGCCACATTCGGCCCCATCGCATGCATTAACAAGAAGTTGTGGGGATTGGCTTCCAGCCCGACTTTATTCGACACCCGCGCTGCCATCGGCACCGCAGACACACCAGCAGAACCAATCAGAGGATTAATCGGCGTGGTGGAAAATCGATTCATCAACTTGGCCATTAAAATACCGGCAGCAGTACCAATACAAAACGCCAGTGCGCCGAGGCCAAGGATGCCCAGCGTTTCCCAGTTAAGAAATTTATCGGCGCTCATTTTCGAACCCACACCCAGCCCCAGAAAAATAGTCACGATATTGATCAAGGCATTTTGATTGGTGTCGCTAAGACGATCCACCACGCCACATTCTTTCATCAAATTACCGAAGCAAAACATGCCCAACAAAGGTGCCGCACTGGGTAATAACAGGGCCACCAGAATCAACAACATCAGCGGGAAAATAATTTTTTCGCGTTTCGATACTGGGCGCAATTGCTGCATGGTAATTTTGCGCTCGGCTTCCGTGGTCAGCAAACGCATAATCGGCGGCTGAATAATCGGCACCAGTGCCATATAGGAATACGCCGCCACTGCCACCGCACCCAATAAATCCGGCGACAGTTTACTGGCCACAAAAATCGCTGTCGGCCCGTCCGCACCCCCGATAATGCCAATAGAGGCCGCATCGCGCAGGGAGAAATCCAATATCCCCAAGGCACTTAAACCCACCGCTCCCATCACCGTGGTAAAAATACCCACCTGAGCTGCCGCGCCTAATAATAAGGTTTTGGGATTGGCCAACAGCGGGCCAAAGTCCGTCATCGCGCCCACGCCCATAAAGATAATGAGCGGGAACATACCGGATTCAATACCGACGTGATAAATGTAATACAGTAAACCACCGGGGCTTTCTAAATGCCCAGCGGCATCGTAAACCGGCATCGCCTCAAAACCCGCACCGGGAATATTCACCAGCAAGGTGCCAAAACCAATCGGCACCAGTAACAGAGGTTCGAAACCTTTTTGAATAGCGAGATACAGCAGTACCAGGCCAACGGCCATCATTGCTGCAGAGCCAGCCTGTATTTGACCCAGGCCAGATTGCTGCCAAAGCGCGATTAATTGATCCACAGAAACTCCCGACCTAACAAGGCGTAATCATAATTAGCGGGTCACCGACCGTGACGGCATCCCCCGCCGCCACTAGAACATCGCCAACTACACCCGCCATCGGGGCACTAACCGCGGTTTCCATCTTCATCGCTTCCAGGATGATGATCTGCTCACCTTCAGCGACCTGCTGACCTGGACTTACCAGGACTTTAAACACGTCGCCCGCCAGAGGCGCAGGTACCGGCTCACCGCCACCACTTACACCTCCGCTTGCACCACCACTAAGGGCACCAGCAGCCTGTGTTGCCGCTAAGGCCGCCACAGTATTAACTTCGCCACCATTCGCCACCGTTACCGCGTAGCTCTGGCCGTCAACCGTGACCGTGTACAACTCTTCACCGTCTGCCGTGCGCGCCACTTCCCCTTCCCGACCTGTCGGCACGGGTTCAAAGGCATCGGGGTTATTGCGGTTTTCCAGAAATTTAAGGCCAACCTGGGCAAACAATGCGTAGGTAAGTACATCGTCGATCTGATCTTCGCCCGACTTCAGTTTAATACCGCGCTCCTTGGCTTCTGCCAAAAGCTGAGCGGTGAGGCTATCGAGTTCGTCGTCAATTAAATCTGCAGGGCGGCAGGTAATCGGCTCTGCACCCTCCAGCACTTTAGCTTGCAGCTCGGCATTCATCGGCGCGGGTGTTACACCGTATTCGCCTTTCAATACTCCGGCAGTTTCTTTAGAAATAGTTTTGTAACGCTCGCCCGTCATCACATTCAGCACGGCCTGAGTGCCAACGATTTGAGACGTGGGTGTGACCAGTGGAATATAGCCCAGGTCTTTTCGCACGCCAGGAATTTCGGCGAGGACTTCGTCGAGACGATCTGCCGCTCCCTGTTGCTTGAGCTGGCCTTCCATATTAGTCAACATGCCGCCCGGAACCTGAGCCACCAGGATGCGGGAATCAACACCGCGCAAAGCACCTTCAAACTGGGCATATTTTTTCCGCACTTCGCGGAAGTACGCTGCGATTTCTTCCAGTAGCTCGATATCCAGACCGGTATCGCGCTCGGTGCCCGCCATGATCGCTACCATGGATTCAGTGGGCGAGTGTCCGTAGGTCATCGACATCGAGGAAATCGCGGTATCGACGTTGTCGACGCCCGCTTCGATGCATTTCAAATAGGTCGCCGTGGACAGTCCTGTCGTGGCGTGGCAATGAAGATGAATCGGCAGCGACACGGTTTGCTTTAAGCGCGAAACCAGCTCAAAGCCGGTATAAGGTGTCAGCAGACCGGCCATATCCTTAATGCAGATGGAATCAGCACCCAAGTCTTCAATTTGCCGACCCAGATCGACCCACATATCCATGGTATGCACGGGGCTGACCGTATAGGACATGGTGCCCTGAGCGTGCTTACCCACCTGCTTGACCGCACGCAAGGCGGTTTTCAGGTTGCGCATGTCGTTCATCGCGTCAAACACGCGAAACACATCAACGCCGTTGAACGCCGCGCGCTCGACAAATTTAGTTACTACGTCGTCAGCATAATGCCGGTAGCCGAGAATATTCTGCGCCCGAAACAACATTTGCTGGGGCGTATTGGGCATGGCTTTTTTAAGTTCGCGAATACGATCCCAGGGGTCTTCGCCCAGATAGCGAATGCAAGAATCGAAGGTCGCACCACCCCAGGACTCCAGCGACCAGAAACCGATTTGATCGAGTTTCTCCGCAATCGGCAGCATATCGTCGATACGCATGCGCGTAGCAAATAGCGATTGGTGGGCGTCGCGCAACACGACGTCGGTAATACCTAAGGGTTTTTTCTGATCAACCATAAATGACTCTTTGTATCTCTCTATGCTTTTTCACTGGCTTATTTTTTCACTGGCTGGTCGCGTGTTCGCGCCCATTCCACAATTTTTTAATTGTCTATTTCATCACCAAGACTTAACGACGATGCTGGTCTATCGCCGCCTGTACTACTTTTCTCACGGTGTCACTTACTGGACCACCAACACCGGCATTCTTGTTCCCTGCAGGTGCTGCTTCAGGTTCCGGAAAGAAGCGCTGGATCACGGCCGACATGGCCATCATCATCACTACGAGAAGTATCAGAAACACAAATACCACCCCCATGCCGTAAAGCATCAGGTCGCCACCTTGCTGAACTAACGATGTTTCCACTAACGCTGCATCCATAACGACTCCACCCTGGTCAAGGGACTCCACAAGCACCTAAAACGACGAACGATTATACACAGCCGAAGTGGCACTTCCCAAATCCAATTTTCGGGCAAAACTTTCCTTATTACCACGGTATTACCACGGCGCCTGCGCCGCAAAAGCATTGCAATCACCCCAGTGACGACTAGAATGCCCCGTTTCCCCTATGTATATGGCCCCATGACCCTCCGTAACTTGCTGAACCAACGCCTGCGCACCGCCATGACTGCCGCGGGCATCGACGATACCTTTGCCCCTCACCTGGCGCAAAGCGCACGACCCGAATTTGGCGATTTCCAGGCCAACGGCGTACTGGCCGCTGCCAAGGCCGCTAAAACCAATCCGCGAGAACTGGCTCAAGCCGTGGTCGACAAACTGGATTTGGCCGACATCGCCAGCACCGTTGAGATCGCAGGACCCGGCTTTATCAATATTCACCTGGCCAACGGCTTTCTTGGCCACAGCTTGATGGCACTGAGCACGGATAGTCGGCTCGGCGTGGAGAAAGTCGACGCCCCCGAAACCGTGGTGGTCGATTACTCCTCACCGAATCTCGCCAAGGCCATGCACGTCGGCCACCTGCGCAGCTCCATCATCGGCGATGCCGTGGTGCGCGTACTGGAATACCGCGGCGATACCGTAATTCGACAAAATCATATGGGCGATTGGGGTACCCAGTTTGGGATGTTGATTGCCGAGTTGGAAGATCAGCTTGTCGCAACAGAAGGCGCTACAGCGGGTGCAAAAGAAAACCCCGATATCGCACTCGCCGATTTAGAGATTTTTTACCAGCAAGCAAAAGCTCACTTTGACGCCGATCCCGACTTTGCCACGAAAGCTCGCGACTACGTGGTTAAGCTGCAATCGGGCGACGCCCACTGCCGCACCCTGTGGCAACAATTTATCGACACCTCCGTCGCCCATAGCGAAAGCATCTATCAGCAACTCAATGTTAGCCTGAGCCACACCGACATTCGTCCCGAGAGTGCCTATAACGACGACCTCGAACCCATTGCTAACGAACTTATCCAGCAAGGCCTGGCGGGCGAAAGCGACGGTGCCCTCGTGGTATTCCTCGACGAACTGGCTAACAAAAAAGGCGAGCCCAGCCCGGTAATTGTGCGCAAATCCAATGGCGGCTATCTCTACGCCACCACCGACCTCGCCGCCTTGCGATACCGTGACCAACAACTCAACGCCACGCGCATTCTGTATTTTATTGACGCCCGCCAAGCACTGCATATGAAGCAGGTGTTTACCCTGGCGCACAAAGCCGGGTTTGTGGGCGACGATATTTCCCTCGAACACCACGCCTTCGGCACCATGATGGGCCCCGACGGTAAACCCTTTAAAACCCGTACTGGCGGCACCGTCAAGCTCGCCGACCTGCTCACCGAAGCCGTACATCGGGCCGAGCAATTGGTTAGCGAAAAAAATCCGCAATTGAGCAGTGATGAACGCAATGACATCGCCCGCAAGGTCGGTATCGGAGCGGTTAAATATGCCGACCTCAGTAAAACTCGCACCCAGGATTATATTTTCAACTGGGACAGCATGCTCAGCTTCGAGGGCAATACCGCGCCCTACCTACAGTACGCCTACACGCGCATACAAAGTATTTTCCGCAAAGCTGGGATCAGCGGTGAGGATAGCAGCGCAAGCATAGTGATCACGGAGGAACAGGAGAAAAAACTCGCTCTGCAATTACTCGGCTTTAGCGACACCCTGGAACAAGTCGCCCGGGAAGCCTATCCCCACGTGTTATGTACTTATCTCTACGACCTGGCCAGCGCTTTTATGAGCTTCTACGAACACTGCCCGATATTAAAGGACCATATCGATGCGCCCACCCGCGACAGTCGGCTCGCGATGTGTAAAGTTACCGCACGTACCTTATCCCAAGGGCTGGACCTGCTGGGCATAGAAACCATGGAAGCGATGTAAGGTTTTTATTCCTAAGTCTGTTACCTGCTAATCAAAACCTGCTACCACCCTTAGCTCTGCCTCCGTGATGGCGACAAGTTCCTGCTGCCTCGCTATACTGGATTTTTGAACATTTAAATCGATTTCACCATAATACTTTTGGATGACAGTGAAATTAACTATTGAGACAATCAACGTGGCAGACAGCAAACAAATTAAAAAATCCGATGGCGTCGCTCAGCTGAGTTCCTTCGACCCCACCACGGCGGGCAATAAACATCCGCAGTCCTATTACGATGCCATCAAACAAAAATTTGCCGAACAGCGCGACCTGCGCCTGAATTATCGACCGGAGGGCACGAAGCAGTTCAACTCCAAGCTGGACGGCGACCTGTCCCACTTCGGCGAAGATACCTACAACCGAGATATAAAACCCCGCGAGGTATTAACCGACACCGTTGAGGTGTTATTTATCGGCGGCGGCTTCTCCGCCCTGCTCACCACCGCTCAATTGCGCGACATTGGCGTAGACAGCATTCGCATTGTCGAGCGCGGTGCCGATGTCGGCGGCACCTGGTACTGGAATCGCTATCCCGGCGCAGCCTGCGACGTGGTGTCCTACGACTATATGCCCCTACTGGAAGAATTGGATTACGTTCCCAAACATCGCTACGCCAAGGCACCGGAAATTTACGCCCACTGCCAGGCCATTGCCAAAAAATACGATGTCTACGATCTCGCCGTATTCCAGACTACCGTGACCTCGACCGAATGGAACGAGGACGAAAAACTCTGGCACGTTAAGACCGATCGGGGCGATCATATGAAGGCTCAGTTCGTGATCTGTGCCAACGGCCCAATGTCCAAACCGAAACTGGCAAAAATTAACGGCATTGCAAAATTTAAGAGCCACTCTTTCCACACTTCGCGCTGGGATTACGATTACTGCGGCCAGGATTTATCGAATTTAGAAAACAAGCGTGTCGCCATTATTGGCACCGGCGCAACGGCTGTACAGGCGGTTCCGGAATTAGCAAAAGCGGCCAAGGAACTCTATGTATTCCAGCGCACGCCATCTTCCATCGACATTCGCGACGACTGGGCCACCGACCCCAACTGGGCGCGTAAGCTGCAACCCGGCTGGCAACAAAAACGTCGGCAGCGCAATATCAATGGCCCAGAACTCAGCGAGGAGCAAAAGACCAAGCGAGCGGCCTTAGACAAAGATGAAAAACTTCGTCGGCAGGAAAACGCCAACATCGACTACATGATGTGGATTCACCAGCGCATCGACGATCTCGTTAAAGATAAAAAAACCGCCGATGCCCTCAAGCCCTGGTATATGTTTATGTGCAAGCGCCCCTGCTTTCACGACGAATACTTACCCAGCTTTAATCGCCCCAATGTGCATTTGATAGACACCCAGGGCCAGGGTATCCACGAAATCACCGAGAACGGCCCAGTATTTGACGGCAAAGAATACGAGGTTGATTTAATTATTTACGCCACCGGCTTTGAGGTGCAAAAAACCGGTATTTATAATCAAATCATTGGCCAGAACTGCCTGGAAATTAATGAAAAATACCGGGATGGCATTCGCACTTTGTTTGGTGTGCAATCTCAGGGCTATCCCAATCTATTTGTTATGGCAGGGTACCAGGCCTCTTTCCAGTTCAACATCACCGATGTGCTAACCGTCCAGGGTGGCTATATCGCCGCGTGCATCGATTATGCGCGCAAGAATAATTGTGCATCCATCGACATCACGCCGGAAATTGAAGAGTGGTGGGTGCAGGAAGTAATTAATCATCGCGGTAAAACCGATCGCAACAAAGAGTGCACGCCGGGTTACTACAACTTTGAAGGCGAGGACAATCGCCGCCAGGATGGCACCTACAACGGTGGTTTTAAACGCTATATAGATCATCTTGAAGATATGAAAAAGAAAATGGATGGGGTATTCGTGGCGACCAAAAACGCGGATGCCGGGTAAGCCCCGACTTAACTAGCGACAAAATCCTCCGCACCCGGCCCCAGCGGTTGACCGTAGCTAAACTCGACATAGTTGCCGTTGGGATCGCGCAAGCCGCAGTAATACCCCACCGGGAAAGCTTCTTGCCGCGGCGGCCACACTAAACAATTTGCTGCCTCCGCCTGCTTAGCCATATCGTCTACCGCCTCTCGGCTATCAAGAGCAAAACCAAAATGGCGATAGTCTTTGTCGGGCAGCTTTAGGTCTTCACCGCCTTCGAGCATCACAAAAATAAAATCTGTTTCCCGACCGGGTTCAGCCACCCACACAATACGTTGGGAGCCAGCCACCCGCTGATGCACCAGAGTCATGCCACAAAATGTCTGATAGAAATCGATGCAAGCGTCGAGGTCTTTCACGTGCAAGGCTATGTGGGTAATTCGGGGAGTGATCATAGCGACACGGGTAATAAGAAGGGGCTTTTGACTGTGCCACCAAGTAATGCCGTTCGCAATAGGCCAACCGTGCAAAGCATCACCGCTATTTTAAATTTCGCCACTTTGGATATCTCCGTTTGAATATCTCTCTTTTAAGACCGCCCCGCTGAAAAATTCTCCGGGTGTTTTGGTGTGACTTCGGAAAACAAGCGTACGATACGCTCCACATCCGCCTCTGCATCGCCGGAAGCCTTAAAGGTTTCTCCCAGGCGAATGGTTTTAGATGGAAAATCTACTGTCGTTACTAACAACAAACAATCGGCAGCCTCGGCAATACGCACAAACCCGGTTTTTATATTGTCTACTCTGCTACGCGTGCCCTCGGGAGTAATGATCACCGACAAGGCATCGGCTCGCCGAAATTTTCCAGCAATGTCCTCAACCACGCCCTTCGGATTATCTCTATTCACCGGAATGCCGCCGAACCAGGTCATCACTGCCGTCAGCGGTTGCTTGAATAAGGAATTTTTGCCCAGCCAGTGTATGTTCAAGTTGGTAGCCAGAATCGCCAACACTCCGTACACAAAGTCCCAGTTAGACGTATGGGGCCCGACAACAAAAATCAGGCGAGGGTGCTCCGGAACCGCACCGACAACCCGCCAGCCAGCGAGACGAAGCAAAGCACCGCTCAGCCAGCGGGTAAATCGCCAGCGTTGACCGCGATGACACTTAGGAATTTCGGGTAACGACATCTAACATGCTCTCGTTTTTTTTCGAGTTTACAGGGTGCTCAATACCAATACTAAGCTGCTTTTCTCATTATCGTTATTTACCAGGCCTATACCGGATTTATCGACGACTTGCATTCGGATGGAAGCCGATACAGAATAACAATCGGTCATACAAAAAGCATCCAAACATAAACTATAGTTATTATTTTTGGATTAAGAGATCAAAAATAATATATTAGCTTTTAAAATAATTAATACGGTAGATATAAAATCATGAGCAAAAATATGGATATCCATATACAGGGCGGCACCGTAGTCGATGGCACTCGAGCACCACGTCGAATAGCGGACGTGTGGATCAAAGACGGCAAAGTGCAACAAATTGGTGGTGAGTCACCCGGCCCGGCCAAGCAATCCATCGACGCCAAAGGGCTGGTCGTTGCCCCCGGTTTTGTCGATCTTCATACTCACTACGACGCCCAAATTCGCTGGGATCCCTACTGCACCATCTCCGGCTGGCACGGAGTCACTTCCGTGGTTCTGGGCAACTGCGGTTTTGGTTTTGCGCCGGTAAAACCGGAATTCCAGGAGCGCTCCATGCTGACCATGGTGCGCACCGAAGCCATCCCCTACGACTGTATGAAACAGGGCATGCTCTGGGATTGGGAAACCATTCCCGAATATATCGAATCTCTGAGTCGCGCGCCCCTTGGCGTCAACTGCATCCAATATATGCCCACCGCTTCGCTAATGACCTACGTGATGGGTTTGGAAGCGGCGAAGACCCGAGTCGCGACGAAAGCAGAACAACAAGAAATGCAGCGCCTACTCCACGAAGGTATGGATGCGGGCCTGTGTGGCTTTTCTATTCAACGCCTCGGCCCCAACTCTACCCAGGCAGATTTTGATGGCACCCCAATGGTCACCGACACCATGTGCGATGAAGATATTTTGTGTCTGGCCGAGGTATTGCGCGAGCGCAACGAGGGCTTTATTCAGATCACCCAGTCCACCGGTGATATCAAAGCCGATCTTCGGTTTTTAGAAACCCTGGCCGACACCGCACGCCGACCCATTTTGCACAACGCCATTGCGCCGACACGCAATAATCCCCTACCCCATCGGCGCAGCCTCGCCTGGCTCGACAGAGTGCGTGAAAAAGGTCTGCCAATTTACGGGCAGTGCGCCACCGGGCGAACCGGTTTTGCTTTCACGCTGGAACACTGGAACCTCTACGATGCCAGTCCCGCCTGGCGCGAATTAACCACCGGCACCAAGGAAGAAAAGTTTGTCAAAATGCGAGATCAAACACTCCGCGAAGCGGTAATTGCCGAAACCGAAGAAGCCGATCGGCGCTTGCAGGTTATCCAGGCTGGTGTCGGTGGTGCCGTGCCTAAACTAGTAGTTACCGGTGTTAACAAACAACCGGAGCTGGAACATTATCAAGGTAAATCCCTCGGCCAAATCGCCGAGGAAGAACACAAACACCCCATCGACGTGATGCTCGACCTCTCCATCGAAGCGGATTTGAATGCGGAATTTACCGGCCCCGACCGGGGTTCTAACGCCGACTTTATGGCGGAAATGATGAACGATTCCGACTACACCATTCCCGGTATTTCCGACGGCGGCGCCCACACCAAGTTCTTTACCGGCGGCGGCTACACCACCGATTTTCTAAAATGGTTAGTGCGCGACGAAGGCAAAGTTACCCTGGAGGAAGCGCACTATCGTTTATCGGCACTGCCAGCAAAAGCCGCAGGCTTTAAAGATCGCGGCACTTTAAAACCAGGTGCCTGGGCCGACATCGTAGTCTACGATCTGGACAAGCTCGACACCGGCGGCGGCTGGGTTGGCGATATTGCCTACGATTTACCCGGCGGCGAATGGCGACGCATCCAGCAAGCCATTGGTTACCGCGCCATTATGGTGAATGGTGAAGTCACTTTTGAAAACGGTGAGTGCACCGGCGCAACACCAGGCAAAATATTGAAAAAAGGCGTGGCCGAATCAGAGACGAGTGAACGGGCAGCGTAATTCCTCGGCACTCCCATTAAAAAAGCCCGGCACTTTTCGGGCTTTTTTAGTTTCTATTTTTTCTGTCGTTTTACGTATTGAATATTACTGTTCTTTGCCCATTATGGGTCGACTATTTAATGTTCCCGAGTGGCAAAAAACCGAATCTCTGGATGCCGTTCTTCCGTTAGACTTAAATTAACCCGGGTCGGAGCCAGGTAGGTGAGATGCCCACCACCATCGATGGCGAGGTTTTCGTTGGCTTTTTGCTTGAAGGCTTCGAACACTTTAGCGTCCTCACAATCTACCCAGCGCGCGGTATAGACATTGATCGGCTCGTAGACGGCTTCAACGCCGTATTCATCTTTCAGTCGGTAGGCGACCACTTCGTATTGCAATTGGCCAACGGCGCCGACCACAATATTGTTGTTTTGTAGTGGAAAGAATACCTGCGTCGAGCCTTCCTCGGCGAGTTGCTGCAAGCCTTTACGCAATTGTTTCATTCTTAGAGGGTCGCGCAAGCGAATTAAGCGAAACAACTCCGGAGCAAAATGGGGAATACCGGTAAATTTTAAATCTTCGCCTTCGGTAAACGTGTCGCCAATCTGGATGGTGCCGTGGTTGTGTAAGCCGATAATGTCCCCGGCAATGGCCTCGTCAACGTGGGAGCGCTCCCCCGCCAGAAAGCTCACGGCATCGGCAATTCTTACGTCCTTACCGATACGCACGTGGCGCATTTTCATACCTTGCGTGTACTTGCCAGAACAAATGCGCATAAAGGCAATACGGTCGCGATGGTTTGGATCCATATTGGCCTGGATTTTAAACACGAAACCAGTGAACGGCGTTTCGCTGGACTCGACGTGACGTTGCGCGGCGTCGCGCCCGATCGGCGCAGGTGCCCACTCCACAAAGTGATTGAGCATTTCGCGCACACCAAAATTGCCCAGCGCGGTACCGAAAAACACCGGAGTAATTTCGCCTTTGAGATAAGCGTCGAGATCGAAGGGATTAGCCGCCCCGCGTACCAGTTCGATTTCTTCACGGATATTATCGTATTCAAAACCCAGCAAGTCGCGCGCGGCATCCGAATCGAGACCGTCGATCTGCTCGTTTTCAGGTATCCGGCTGCCCTGACCCTGTCGATATACGTGAATTTTATCTTGATAAAGATCGTAAACGCCCTTGAAGCCTTTACCCATACTTAAGGGCCAATTAATGGGCGCGGCGGAAATTTTTAATACAGTTTCAATTTCGTCGAGTACGTCAATGGGCTCGCGAACCTCGCGATCCATTTTATTAATAAAACTGATAATGGGTGTATCCCGCAGGCGACAGACTTCCATCAATTTAATGGTGCGATCTTCAACGCCTTTAGCGCCATCGATCATCATTAGCACAGAATCGACTGCGGTTAAGGTGCGATAGGTATCTTCCGAAAAATCGCCGTGACCCGGCGTATCGAGCAAATTAACCGTGCGCCCCTGGTAGGGAAACTGCATCACCGAAGACGTGACCGAGATGCCCCGCTCCTTCTCCATGGCCATCCAGTCAGAGGTCGCGTGACGATCACTTTTTTTACCCTTAACCGTGCCGCCGATCTGGATGAGATTACCAAACAACAGCATTTTCTCCGTCATCGTGGTCTTACCCGCATCCGGGTGGGAGATGATGGCGAAAGTGCGGCGCAACGCCAATTCTTCTGTCATGCTGGTCATAATAAGGTTCGGCGAACTCGGTTTAGTAGCAGTGAAGGGCCGTTAAAAGGTCGCGATTATAGCCGAACCTGAGGCCACGAGCAGTGGCTTATTCCTCACACGAAGTATTAAGCGTAGATTTCAGCCCCATGCACCCACAGTAAGCTTGTGATAGAGTTTATTAAACTGCAATTTACCTGACGAAACTGTAAACAAAGGCTGTCCCTATGAAACTCATGATGAAACCCTGCATGAAATTCTGCATGAGTATTTTGCTGTTAATCCCGGCAAGCGCCCTGGCTCAAGATTTTCGCAATATGAGCGAAAGCGATATGGCGGCAATGATGCAGCAAGTTCAACAAATGCAATCGTGTATGGCAAAGATCGATCAGGGTGAACTGAAGACCCTGGAGAAGCGCTCACAACAACTCAGTGGTGAAGTGAAATCATTGTGTGCCGATGGAAGTCGCAATCAAGCCCAGGAGAAAGCGCTGTCTTTCGGCAAAGAAGTAGCCCGGAGCTCCGCGATGAAAACCATGACCGAATGCGGCGAGATACTTAAAGACGTAATGCCCAAGCTGCCCTTTGCCGATGCTGAGTCTTCTGATCAGCATGTATGTGACACACTTTAACGAAGCGCTGTAATCGGCGACCTTTTACCGGCGGAAATCCGGCACAAAAAAAAGCCCTTTACCCACGCTGTGTTCCAAACATCTGCTTTAAAAGACCCTCTGTGAAAGAGCTTGATCTTAAAAAGGACGACTGGAGAAGTCGGTCGGTAAAAGGCTGGTCGCAATACCGACCCTTAGATCGGTATTGCTTATAACGTGGTACGACTAATTAAAGAGGTGTTACCAATTTAAAGAGGTACTACCAAATTAGAGAGGTACTACGTTCTCGGCTTGTGGACCTTTCTGGCCCTGGCCAATAGTAAATTCTACTTTTTGGCCTTCAGCCAAAGTTTTAAAGCCATCGCTCTGGATAGAGCTGAAGTGAACAAAAACGTCGGGGCCGTTTTCTTGTTGAACGAAGCCAAAGCCTTTGGACTCATTAAAAAATTTAACGGTACCAGTAATCGTGTCAGACATGTGTAAATCCTGTAATAACAAATAAAAGAAATGTGCTTTAAGAAATGGATATAACTTATGAACTTACAGGACGATGTGCTGAGGAAAAACAAGAGCATTCGTGGTGTGCAGGCATAACTATAGCCACATTCTGTGGGCTAGGGCATTCTACAAGGGTAACTCCAGATGTCAACCACTGATTTTCTTTTAAATTTTATAGGCTTAGGTGGGCCGCACGCCAAAATCCAGCTGTATTCCGAACCCCGCCCGCCCATCAATTAAAACCTTCTTCAAATACTGCCCTTTCAAAAGCTTAAGCCCTTCTGCTAACAGCCACTGCGACAATATGTCACATTTTCACCCCCTCTCTATTTACCTACACTTCTCCCCAACACTGAGACAGTTAAACCGTAAGCACAAAGGGCTAGAGAGAAGATGCGAAAATCGTTAATGGCAATACTATTACTTTGTTTGAACCCCACAGCAATAAGTCTGACATTTGCTGAAGCGGGCAACAAAGTCGCCGAGCCTAAACTTTTACAGGCTCAAAATACTGACCCTGAAATAACGGAAATCATTGTTGCCGGCGAGGCCGTCACACAAATTGACGCCATTTCCAGCTTTCCCAATAAATTCCCCACCGCCATTATCGACAGTGCCCAGCTACTCAA
This sequence comes from Porticoccaceae bacterium, assembly GCA_036961295.1. GTDB lineage: Bacteria > Pseudomonadota > Gammaproteobacteria > Pseudomonadales > Porticoccaceae > JAGPUQ01. The sequence goes on from JBALVX010000001.1 coordinate 1,422,087, forward strand.
AACGTTACCTGGCGCGAACGTAAACAGCAATGGCCCCATCACGGGTATCGCCCAATACCGGGGGCTCTATGGTGACCGCGTGGCCGTTCTTATGGATAATGAAACGGTACTGTCGGGCGGACCTAACGCGATGGACGCCCCCTTGAGCTACGCACCACCTCTGCTTCTCGAATCACTGTCGATAACCCGCGGTCTCGCTCCGGTGTCGAGCAGCCAGGAATCCATTGGCGGGCAGTTGACTGCGACTCTGGATCGGGGTGAGTTTACCAATAGCACGCCAATGGCTCTTAGCACGGGTATCAGCACTCGTCACGACTCTCTCGACAATGGCGAACACCACGCCTTAAAAATAATCGGCGCCAATAACCGTCACAAAGTCGCCGTCCTGGCCTCTTACGATGAAGGCGATGACGCAGAAGCCGCTGACCACGATCTCACCGGAACATCTTACCAACGCCAACGCTATGACCTGAGTTATGGATGGCAAAATGATGACACCACGACCGGGGTCTCGGTAGGAAGACTGGAAACTGACAACACCGGCACACCGGCGCTGCCTATGGATATCATTTACATTGATTCCAGCCTCGCCAACATTAGCACCAGTAAAAACTTTGAGCAGTTCACCCTGAATACTCGTATGGGCTATCGCCATGTTGATCACGGCATGGACAATTACTCCTTACGCAGCAACGCAAACCCCATGCGATACCGCGTTAATACCGCTTCTGCTCAGCAATTCGCCTGGGGTATGAATATTGAAATCCCCGTCGCTATGCGCGACACCATCCAGCGCTTCACTGTAGGTATTGATTCGACCCAAAATCGACACAGCGCTAAGATCACCAACCCAAATATGGCAGCATTCCAGGTTCAGAACTTTGCGGGTACAGAACGCAATGTTTACGGCCTGTTCACCCAATGGGATGGCGACATTGGCGCGTGGAACCTTAATGCGGGGATTCGCTACAACCACATCACCATGGATAGTGACGCCGTGGTCGCATCCGGGATGATGCCAATGATGCAAATGCTGGCGAACACTTTGGCCACTGACTTCAATACTGGCGATACCGACAAGAATTTCAACAATATCGACCTAGTCTTTAAAGCCAGTCGAGCGTTGAGCGACACCCTGGTAGGCAATATTGGTCTTGGCCGAAAAACGCGCGCGCCTTCTTATCAGGAGCGCTATTTGTGGCTACCTCTTGAAGCGACCGGCGGACTCGCCGACGGCTTCACCTACATTGGCAACCTTGACCTCGATAGTGAAGTTTCTCACGAACTCACGCTCGGCCTCGAATGGCAGCAGGGTAACTTCCACGTCGATGGCGAAGTGTTTTACCGGGATATAGATGACTATATTCAAGGTAGCCCCAGCACCAATGTTGCGGCTAACACCCTGGCTATAATGATGTCCGGAAGATTACCGCTGCAATTTTCCAACATCGATGCAAAACTTTACGGCTTTGATGGCAGTTACGGTTATCAACTCTCCGACTCCTGGTCGCTGCACGGGGTACTCAGTCTGGTTCGCGGGCGCAGCAATGCCGGCGATAACCTGTACCGCATTCCACCGCTTAATCACCGCCTGGCTCTGAGCTGGGTACGCAACAATACCGACATACATCTGGAATCCGTGCTCTACGACGAACAAACTCACACGGCCAGTTTTAACAACGAAGAGTCTACTGCGGGATACGGCCTGATCAATCTGCGCGGGAATTATCAATTCACCCCGCAATTACGTGTGTCGCTTGGCGTTGAAAACCTGTTCGATAAATATTATCGCGACCACCTTGCGGGCTACAACCGCAATGCCGACAGCCCTGTCCCCGTCGGTGACCGGCTACCTGGCTCCGGACGTAATATACATGTCGGCGTCAACTTTGCCCTATAGCGGCCCTAACTCATCGGGAAATACTTTTACCCAGCTCAACATTGTCGTTAGAACAAGCGCCAGAAAAACTTTCGGCGCTTTAAGATAACGGAGTAAGACAAGCACCCAAGATAGCCACCTAAGACAGCGGGCTATGCTAGGATTCTGCTATGGAATCCAATAGCACAAACTCCCCCGCCGTTCGCCATCATTTGCGGCAGCTCACCACTATCCGTTATATCGCGCTTGGTGGGCAAGCGCTCGCCCTACTCATCTTTGCGTTTATCTACCCCATCGCGCACCTACCCCTAAAAATCCTTGGGGGCATTACGCTGTTTTTTTTCATCCTCAACACCTTAACCTTGTGGAGGACTCAGCGGCCAACACGGATTTCCGAAAGCGAATTTTTTGGCCACCTAATGTTCGATATTGTTGGCCTAACCGCACTCTTATATTTTAGCGGCGGGGCCACCAATCCGTTTATTTCGTATTTTTTGGTGCCAATCAGTATCGCCGCTGCCACCTTGCATCGAAAACTCGCCTGGGCTGTTACCGCACTCGCCTTTCTTGCCTACAGCCTGTTGCTGATTTTTTATTTACCCATTCCCGACTTACTACCCACCCTTCACCACCAGGGTTTAAATCTGCACATTATCGGCATGTGGGTAAACTTTATTATTAGCGCCGGTTTGATCACCTATTTTGTGTTCACTATGGCTGCACAAATGCGCCTACAGGAACAACAGCTATCCCAGCAACGGGAAGCCCAACTACAAGACGAACAAGTCTTAGGCGTAGCCACACTAGCCGCTGGTGCTGCCCACGAGCTAGGCACTCCGCTCAACACGATGAAATTATTAATCGACTCCACTCAACAAACTATTAACAACGACGATGTCGTCGAAAAATTACCCGAACTCAATAGCGATCTGATCACGCTACAACAACAGATTGATCGTTGCCGGGACACCTTAAAAAAACTGGTGCAATCTGCCAACATTATCGACGAAGCCGACGAAGCCCGATCCGTACATCGCTATGTCGAAAATATTATTGAAAAATGGCGCATCCTTCGACCCCGCATTATTATCAATAGCACTATTGATAATAGTAGCCCGGAGCTAAACGCCTACTTTCATCCCACCGTTGAGCAGGCGCTGCACAACTTATTAAACAACGCGGCCGACGCATCACAAGCCACCGCTTCACAAACCATAGACATCCGTGCCCACTGGGATCGCCACACCCTGTTTATTAGCATTCGAGATTTTGGTTCGGGCATGGATTCCGCTGCGATCGAGGCGCTGGGGAAACCAGTGCGCAGTAATAAACCACACGGGCTTGGCTTAGGTTTGTTTTTGGCCTACTCCACGTTGACTCGCCACGACGGCAGCGTCACCTTCCGTAATATTGATAGCGATGAAATAAACAGTAAACACCAATCCACAGATGCTCTAAATATAGAAACAGGGACACTTACGGAAGTCACTCTGCCCCTGCGGGAACAACGTCTGTGACTACCCTGCGTTATTTAATCGTCGATGACGACCCAGTATTTTGCGATACCCTGGCCCGCAGCATTGCACACCTCGGTAATGAAACCTTTACCGCCTACGACGAAGCCGCTGCCCTTAAATTTTGCGCAGAACACGACCCACAGCGCGCCATTGTCGATCTCAAACTCGGCGAAACCTCGGGCTTACACTTAGTCGAAAAATTAAAAGCCCTCGATCCCACTCTGGAAATCGTCGTGCTTACCGGCTACTCCAGTATTCCCACCGCCGTTACCGCCATTAAACTCGGTGCTCGCAATTACTTATCGAAACCTGCCGGGGTAGGAGAAATTCTCGCCATGTTTGATGCACAGGGGGAGTCAGCCGACTATTCGCCCCCGGAAAGTCCACCGTCAGTCAACCGGGTGGAATGGGAACATATTCAGCGGGTATTAAACGAACATCAGGGTAATATTTCTGCCACCGCTCGCGCCCTGGGAATGCATCGCCGAACCTTGCAAAGAAAATTACAAAAACGACCCACGCGGACTTAGTTTTTTCTCGCGAAAATTCTACCTTACTCAACCAAATTGATTCAGCAGCCAACCCAGCACCAGAACCTGCGGCACCGTGATCAGCGGTAGAAACAGCGGAATCTTCCAGGACTTGGTAAGGTCACGCAGCACCATCACCTCGGTGTAATCCGTCGCAATACCCGCCATCAAAAAGGTAAAGCCATTACCCGGCGCACCGGCTCGAGTCACTAAATCGGCGGCAATCGGTGTCGAGCCTTCCGAACACACTTCAATAATGGTGGCGGCGACCAGGGTTAACAACAAGCCCACCACTGTCGGACCGAACAAGGTTTGGTAGGTATCGAGGGGTACAAACGCGCGAATCCCGGTGGCGATAACTAAACCGAAAAATAACCAGCGAAACACCATTTTCGAATCCCGCAAACCATCCCGTAGCATTGCCCCGATAGCAGCGGGCGTATACGTGCCGCCCTTGATTAAACGCATTAATTCCGGGAGCACCGCAACATCCTGGTGTTCCTTATTGTCATTGTCAGCGCCGTTTTCAGCACTTACTTCAAGCGCAACCGGATTACCCGCCAGGGTTCCGCGCTTTACCAAGGCATCGAAAATAAGCCCGGAAATAATACCCACCACTAACGACAAGCCCACGTAGACCAGCGTCCATTGCCAACCGATCAGCGCCACCATAATGATGGTGAGCGATAATGAATTCCACGGACTGGCAATCAAAAATGCCATCAATTGTCCCAGGCTGGCACCGCGTTCATAGAGCTTGGTGCCCACCATTAAAATACCGTGGCTACAAAGGTCGAGCAGTAACCCGGCAAAGGTAGCGCGAGCCACACCACGGAAAGTCCCGCCCTGTCCCAGGGTGGACATTACCAATTCCCGGGGCACACGATCGAGTGCGCCGACAAACACCACTGCCATCAGCAAACCCCACCACATAGTGTTCATTAATTCGAAAACACCGCTGCTCATGGTGGCGAGCCACACGGGTATCCAGGCCGAGCCGCCTGCAAAAAGTTCGATCAAATAACACGCCAATACAATCGCGCCGGATACCCACAACAAATAATCAGGTTTGCCTTTGGGTGTGTCGCAGCAAGAATCCGCACTAGTCGGGGCAGCGCTGTGACACGATGGTTCTGATGGCTCCGCTGGCTCTACTGCTACCGGTTGATGACAAGCCGGAAGCTCTTCGTTGGATACCGTGTCCTTACTCATTTCGACATCTCCACAGCAAGGGGGTTAGCGAGTGAATCAATAATGGCGCACTGCGCTGAATGATCGTTGGCACACTGTGTAGACATCTCTTGCAACACCGTGTGCAAGGCGTTTAATTCGGATAATTGTTGTTCGATGACCCGCAGTTTATCGGCAACTAAAGCATGCACTTCCGTACTACGCCGTTCGGGGTCTTCGTAAAGGGCGAGCAATTGGCGGCAATCATCGGTGGAAAACCCCACCTGCCGGGCGTGACGTAAAAACACCATGCGCCGTTGATCGGCCTGATCGTAAACCCGGTAACCACTAGCGCTGCGCCGAGGTGCACTCAACAAGCCAATGTCTTCGTAATAACGAATGGTTTTAGGTGTTAATCCACTGTGGTTTGCAACTTCGCCAATTTTCATTTCGGCAGCCTACTTGATTGACTCGACGGCCATCATAAACCTTACCCTAACAGGAAGGTCAAGCGAGTCTTAGTGGACGCAACACGGTGGCCAACACAGAAATCAGGAGAATGGAAAAGTAGAGCTAAAGCGATAGGTAATCAGATGATCAAATGATCAATCATCAATTGCAGAGAGTCCCGCCCCCGATAGTGATTCACATCCAGTCGGTAAACCGCTGATATTTGCTGCGGCAAATCAAACACCGTATCACCAGGCCCGGCACCTGCATCACTCTCCCCCACGGTATTAAAGGCAATGGCATCCAATAAAGTATCGGGATCGTCGACCGGGCTCAAAGTTAACTTAAGATGTTTCACCCCCACCACCCGCCATTGCGCCACGGTGAAATCACCGTAAAAACAAGGTTCGGGGAAGTGTTGCCCCCAGGGACCACCGGCGCGTAAAGCCTGAGCAGTATCGAAATCCAGTTCGCTGGAGGCCAGCTCACCATCGGTGGCAATTTGCCGATTAAGATCCTCCGGTGAGAGTAATTCGCTAACCACGGCGTCGAAGGCTTTGGCAAAGGCTTCGAGATTGTCGCTGGGCAGGGATAAACCAGCCGCGGCGGCGTGACCACCAAAACGAGAAATCAATCCGGGGTTACGGGTGGCAACGGCATCCAGCGCATCGCGCATATGCAGCCCCGGAATGGAGCGGCCAGAGCCTTTTAAGTCCGTATCTTTTACATCTAAATCGCCGCCATGCGTATCCGCACAAGCAAACGCAATCACCGGGCGATGTAGTCGGTCCTTTACCCGCGAGGCCAATAAGCCAACTACGCCCTGATGCCAGTCGGGATCAAACAAACACAAACCTTTGGGGGCGTGTTCGACATCAAGATCGAGCTTGGCTAAATGTACCAGGGCCGCACGCTGCATATCGGCCTCGATAACACGGCGGTCGCGGTTGATTTCGTCGAGTTGCACGGCCAAAGCTCGGGCTTCGAAGGGATCGTCTTCGAGTAAACACTGAATCCCGAGGGACATATCATCCAGGCGGCCCGCCGCATTCAACCGTGGCCCAACGGCAAACCCTAAATCTGAGGCCACCATGCGGCTGTGTTCCCGGTTAGCGATATCTAACAAGGCCAGAATACCGGGACGCGCCTGGCCCGCACGAATACGCTGTAAACCCTGATGTACCAAAATGCGATTGAGTTCGTCCAGGCCCACCACATCGGCCACCGTACCCAGTGCGACCAGGTCGAGCCAGGTTGCCATATTCGGCTCTACACCGTGCTCTTTGAACCAACCCTTATCGCGTAAGCGCGTACGCAGCGCGCTGAGCACATAAAATGCCACGCCCACACCCGCCAGATGCTTACTGGGAAACTGACAAGTGGCTTGATTGGGGTTGACGATGGCATCGGCAGCGGGCAACTCTGCGCCCGGCAAGTGGTGATCGGTGACCAGCACTCGAATCCCCGCCTGGTGAGCGGCCGCGACACCGTCGATGCTGGAAATACCGTTATCAACGGTAATAATCAGGTCGGGGTTCTGCTGCTGCGCAAGGCCCACAATTCCCGGTGTTAAACCGTAACCGTACTCAAAGCGATTGGGCACCAGAAAATCAATATGCTGATAGCCCATCGCCCGCAGCGCCAAAATCATTAGCGCGGTGCTGGTCGCACCATCAACGTCGTAGTCGCCAACAATTAGAATGGACCACTGTTCTGCTAGCGCCTCGCACAACAAATCCACCGCCCCACTCAAACCCGCCAACCTATCGGGCGCCGGCAAGCGGTCGAGACCGAGTTCTAACTCTTGCGCCGACACAACGCCTCTTGCCGCATAAATACGCTGCAATACGTTGGGTAATTCTGAACCAAAGACACCCGGTGGCACCGAAGTGTCACGAGGGCAGATTGAGGATTTTTCGCTGCTGCTTAATAAGCCCATTGCTTGTCCAGAAAAATTTATCTAGAAAGATTTATTCTGAAAGGTGTTCCCTAAAAAGTGTTCCCTGAAAAGTACGTCTCGAAAGAATATTTCCGGAACAGGTATTTTCAACAGACAAATCTTCAGGCGCTAAGCCCGAAGATTATCGGCAATAAACTGCTGTACGATGCCCCGGTCGTTTTTAAGGATTTGCACGCGTTCCTCGCGGTCAAATAAATCCGCCATGTGGTGAGGCAGAGGTGGGTTGTGAGGGTATCCCGCTTTAATAACGGCTTCGGGGAATTTCGCCGGATGAGCGGTCGCCAAAGCAATCATCGGAGTATTCAAATTCTTACGGCAGTGACGACCCGCCGCCACACCGATGGCACTATGGGGATCGAGCAAATAATCACTCGCCTCGTATTCACTACGAATAATATCGATAGTGCCCGCATCATCCAGGCGATGACTGGCGAATACGGTTTTCGCCTGCTGCAAAGCGTCCGTCTTAAGGCTTACTCCCTCATCGCGTTCGAGGGATGCCATTAATTGGTTCAAAGCCACACCGTCTCGACCGTAGAGATCAAATAACAAACGCTCAAAATTGCTCGACACCATAATATCCATGCTGGGCGACAGCGTATGCTGAAGCGCGTGCTGGCTATAATCGTTGCCGCTGATAACTCGATGCAAAATATCATTCGCATTGGTACCAATCACCAACTGCTCAATCGGCAAACCCATTTTTCGAGCCAGGTAGCCGGCAAAAATATCGCCAAAATTTCCGGTGGGCACGGCAAAGGATACCGGACGATGCGGCGCGCCCACGGATAGAGCCGCCCAAAAATAGTAGACGATCTGGGCCATAATTCGCGCCCAGTTAATGGAGTTAACCGCCACCAGTTGACGTCCTTCAGGCAAAAACGACTGATCGCCAAAACTGGCCTTAACCATGCGCTGGCAATCGTCAAAATTGCCTTCCAGTGCAATATTATGAATATTGTCTTCCAACACGGTGGTCATCTGGCGGCGCTGCACGTCGGAAACCCGCTGGTGTGGATGCAAAATAAACATATCGATATTTTTACAGCGGCGACAGCCTTCAATAGCAGCGGAGCCGGTATCACCGGAAGTCGCGCCCATGATCACGACTTTTTGGTCGCGCTGATCGAGAATATAATCGAGTAAATGACCCAAAAACTGTAAGGCGAAATCTTTAAAGGCCAGTGTCGGGCCGTGAAACAATTCCAAAACCCACTCGTTGTGCCCGCTTTGCACTAGCGGCGCAATGGCGCGGTGACGAAAGGTATCGTTATTGTAAGACGCATCGATAATACGTTTAAGCTCGACCTCGGGGATACTGTCACCGACGAAGGGCGCCATCACTTTATAGGCCAGCTCTCCGTAGCTTAAACCCTTCCAGGAAGCGATTTCCTCAGCGCTAAACTCCGGCACAGTTTGCGGCACAAATAAACCGCCGTCAGGTGCCAGGCCGGTTAGCACGACGTCGTCAAAATTTTGTGGTGCGGTTCCGCCACGGGTACTGATGTATTTCATTGATTTTTTCCTGAGCGACACACGCTTGCGACGCTTATTTTATTACCTTTAAATCAGTCTTCAAATCTGCCTTCAAACTTTCCGTCAAATTTTCCGACAAAATCAGGACTGTCCATCAAGCCCATCCTTGCGAATGTGTACCACCGATCCAACCACCGATTCCAGAGCTTCGATTTCCGTCAACGCCGCGCACAAATTGCTTTCAAGGGTTTCATCGGTCAACATTATGAGTGGCACTCTATCCTCGCCGGGCTGCGGTTCTTTTTGAATCAAGGCCTCAATACTAATACCGCGAGTACTCATAATAGTCGTCAGTTGCGACAGCACACCCGGCTTATCAAGTGCCGACACACGTAAATAATGGGCGCTCACGGTATCTTCAATCGCCAGCACACCGGGATCGCGCAAAGCATCGACAGCTACGCCTAAAGGCGACACCAACGATGACGACGACTGTACAACGCTCGCTCGTGCAATTTCAATAATATCGGCCACCACCGCAGAGGCGGTAGGCTCGGCTCCCGCCCCCGCTCCGTAGTATAAAGTGGGACCCACGGCATCGCCTTTTACCATCACCGCGTTCATCACGCCGTTAACCTGGGCAATTAAACATTCCTCTGGCACCAGCGTGGGGTGAACGCGTAGTTCAACGCCCTGCTCACGCCGTCGAGCGATACCTAAATGCTTAATGCGATAACCCAGTTCCCCGGCGTAGACCACATCTTTCGGATCAATCTCGCTAATCCCTTCGGTATAGACTGCATCAAAACGCAGCGGCATACCAAAAGCCAGCGCCGCCAGAATCACTAATTTATGGGCAGCATCAATGCCTTCAACATCGAACGTAGGATCGGCTTCGGCATAACCCAAAGCCTGGGCTTCGGCCAATACATCGGAAAAATCACGACCTTTATCGCGCATTTCAGTCAGAATAAAATTGCCGGTGCCGTTGATAATACCGGCCACCCACTCGATACGATTAGCCGACAGGCCATCGCGCAATGCTTTAATAATAGGAATACCACCGGCCACCGCTGCCTCAAAGGCAACCGTAACGCCCTGCTCACGAGCGGCGGCAAAAATTTCGTTACCGTGTTCGGCAATAAGCGCTTTGTTGGCCGTAACCACATGCTTGCCGTTGGCAATCGCCGCCAACACTAAGTCGCGGGCCACGGTGGAACCGCCGATCAACTCGACAACAATATCAACATCGGGGTTTGTGGCCACGGCAAAGACATCCGCAACGACGGGAATCTTGTCACTATCACAATCAGGATTGACGCTGCGAGCGCCGATTTGAACAATTTCGATAGCGGTGCCGGCGCGAGCCGCACATAAATCAGCGTTGCGACGCAGCACATTAACCGTGCCGCCACCGACCGTCCCCAACCCGCAAATACCCACCCTTACCGACCTTACCGACATGCTCCGCCCTCAAAGCTCTAGCTTGAAAAAATGAGGGCCACCTTAAAGGCGCTGCGAACGACTGTCAACGCGCAGCCATGCCCGATTAAAGTCTGGCGCTGACCCAGTTCAGTCCTGGCTTAGTTCTTTTAAAGCCCCAAAAGACGCACAAAATCGGCGGTGGTGCGATAACCCGGAATCAAAGTTCCGTCGTTAAGCACAATAGCGGGGGTGCCATTAACCCCCATTTCGGCACCCAGTAGATACTGCGCGGCAACCGGGTTGCCCTCACACAAATTTTCCTCAATGGCGGTACCGTTTTTAAGTTGCGTTAACGCTTCCTTCGGATCTTTCGCACACCAGGCAGAGACAATTTTTTTATACGACGGCGAATCAATTCCCGCGCGGGGAAATGCCATATAGCGCACTTCTATGCCGGCGGCATTCAGCTGCGGCACGTCCTGATGTAGCTTGCGGCAAAACCCGCAATCCACATCGGTAAAAACATTCAGTACGCCGCGGGTCTCTGCTGCGGGGCTAAAAATAATCATGTCATTAAGATCGAGCGCAGCAATACGCTCGGCCCGCATCCCCACCTGCTCCATATCGCGCACATTGACCATCAGGCCAGGGCGAACCTGATACAACGAACCGTCAAAAAAGTACTCGCCCTGATTCACTACATACAGCAAGGGTCCATTTTCTACCTGCACTTGATGAATACCCGGAAGAGGACTGGTCTCCACACTCAAATACACCAGATCAGACCGCGCGGACTGCAAGCGCGCGATAATTGCCGCCGACACCTCTGGAGTAACAGAACGAGAATCAGCAGCGGACTTGTCTGCCGCCAGTACCCCCAGGCCAAAACAAAACAAGCCTATCGAGGCAACAACAGAGAATAATTTCACAGGACTTTCCTTTAGGTATGAGGCTGGTATTTAGCAGCGAGACGAGTAACTTGGATTATAGCCGCAGACAGGGGTTCCCTTCTAATCGATATCACTTAGCCTAATAGAATCTAAGGGGCTTAGCAAAATCAACCACGAGGGTGATGCTGGCTATGGAGTTCTTGCATACGACTCTGGGCAACGTGGGTATAGATTTGCGTGGTAGAGAGATCACTGTGACCCAACAACAGTTGCACCACCCGTAAATCAGCGCCGCGATTGATCAAATGCGTGGCAAATGCGTGGCGTAAAGTATGCGGCGATAATGGCTTGTCGATACCGGCAACAGCGGCCCAGTGTTTAATACGATACCAAAAGGTTTGTCGCGTCATCGCCTTACCGCGCTTGCTAGGGAACAGCGCATCGCTCTGCCTCCCCGCGAGCAAGTCCAAACGCGCACCCGCAATAAAACTTTGCAAGCAATGCAGCGCTTCCTCGCCCATGGGCACTAAGCGTTCTTTATCACCTTTACCGGTCACTCGCACCACCCCCTGACGCAAGTTCACCTGATTAACGGTAAGGCCAGTCAATTCACTCACCCGCAAACCCGTCGCGTAGAGCAGTTCTAGCATGGTGCGATCACGCATTGCCAGCGGGTCGTCTACCACCGAATCATTTCCCCCAGAGCCACCTTGCCTGGGAGCCTCAAGCAAGCGATCTACCTCGGCTTCGGTCAAGGTCTTTGGTAAAGGCCGACCCAGCTTAGGACTGGAAATCGTCACCACCGGATTGTCCTGTAACTTACCTTCGCGCACCTGGTACTGATAAAAGCCGCGTAAACACGACAGTCCCCGCGACACGGAACGCGAGCTTGCTTTAGCCTCATAGCGGTAAGCCAGATACGCTTGTACGCTGGCAGCATCGGCTTGCAGTAAATCCGCACCCCGTTTTACCAGCCAGGCTTCAAACGCGCACAAATCGAGACGATAGGCACTTAAACTATTCTCGCTCAGACCTTTTTCCAGCCACAGCGCCGTTAGATAACTATCAATCACTGGACTAGTTTCGCTCATCGACTGTTCTCTTATCTACTGAAGAAGACCTTCTCGTCAGATCTGCTCGGAAAGTCTTCTCAATAACTCGCTGCGGAAGCTTACTTCTCTTTGCGCTTAATCTGCTTAATCATCCCGCCGACAAAAAACTGCAACATGCCAGACAGCGGCGACAGATTCCAGTCAACAGAGCCACCCTTCCCCATGCGGTCAATTTGAGTGGCGTGCCAACCCACATCGGCAAAGCTATTCAAGACCCGAATACGGCGATTATCACTAGCCGGGCTAAACCAGCGTTTACCCAGGGCTATATTTTTTGTCGCAATGCGCGCCGAGGTGACGCTGCCATCGAGAATATGATTGGCCAAATTCGGCTCCGACGACAGCGGGCGGCCCAAACCCACCAGGTCAGTCACACCGCTGGCAACGGCTTCCTCCATACCTTCCACGGTACGAAAGCCCCCAGACACCATCAAAGGCACATCGCATTGCTGGCGGATTTTTCGTGCCATATCGATAAAATAGGCCTCGCGTTTAGCCGATGCCGCCGATATCACCTTCTCGCCTTCCGCTGTGGCACCGCCCTCTTCGTCGAATACAGCCATTTGTTCGTAGGTGCCACCAGACAACTCGATTAAATCGATGCTCTCCTGCTGTAGCCATTGAATCACCGTGCGCGAATCTTCCTCGGAGAACCCGCCCTTTTGAAAATCTGAAGAATTTAATTTCACACTAATGGGATAGTCCGGGCCGACGCTCGCCCGTATCGCACGCACGCTCTCAAGCAAAAAGCGCGCGCGATTTTCCAACGACCCACCCCATTGATCTGTGCGTTTATTCACCAGCGGTGATAAAAATTCGCTGATCAAATAACCGTGAGCACCGTGCAATTGCACGCCGGTAAAACCGGCTTTTTTAGCGATTTCGGCGGTGCGCACAAAGCGCTGAATAATATCCTGAATTTCATTTTCTTCCAGCGCACGAGGCTGGCCGTGAACCCAGAGCATTTCGACTTTGATGGGCGACGGCGCCACCGGCTTGCGGGATACGTAGATAGGCGACTGCCGTCCCGGATGACTAATCTGCATCCACAACTGCGTGTCGTTGCTCGTACCGGCTACGGCCCAGGCGCGCAGCTGGTCTATAGAGCGTTCATCCTCCAACACCACATTGCCCGGGCGCTCTAAATAGCGTCTATCCACCATCACATTGCCGGTCACCGACAAGCCAATACCGCCGTCGGCCCAACGGCGATACATTCGCGCAAGCTCGGGCGTGGGGTTATCCCACAGATCCGCCAGGCCTTCGGTCATCGGCGCTTTGCCGATACGATTTTTAATAGTTACGCCACAGGGCAGTGTAAAAGATTCACTAAGAATACTACTCAAAATACATTCTCCCGATCGTTAGTGTTAAAAATTCATCAATACCTGAACATCGATACACCGATACACCGATACACCGATACACCGATACAAAAAATCACAAAGTGGCCGCAGTGAGCCTTATATTTAACCCTGCTCAGCCAACTGTTGCTCGCGGAAATCCAACATGCGCTGCAAAGGCACCATCGCTTGCACGCCCAACAGCGGATCAACCTGCACTTCATTAAGCTGACCTTCCAGGGATTCCGCCAAATTACTCAGGTGGTTCATAGCCATCCACGGGCAATTAGCGCAACTGCGGCAAGTCGCGCCATGACCCGCAGTCGGCGCAATAATTAATTCTTTATCCGGCGCACGTTGCTGCATTTTGTAAAAAATGCCTTCGTCGGTGGCGACGATGCACTGCTTATTGGGCAGACTGCGCGCCGCTTCTATTAGCTGTGAGGTGGAACCCACGGCATCCGCAATAGCGATAACATTCTCCGGAGACTCCGGATGTACCAAAATCGCAGCATCGGGATAAAGCTGTTTGAGATCCTGTAGGCCGCGCACTTTAAACTCCTCGTGCACCACGCAACTGCCATCCCACAACAACATGTCGGCGCCGGTTTTTTTCTGCACGTAACTGCCCAGATGTTTGTCCGGGGCCCACAGAATTTTCTTGCCCTCACTATCGAGGTAATCCACCACATCCAGTGCAATGCTTGAGGTCACCACCCAATCTGCCCGGGCTTTTACCGCCGCCGAGGTATTGGCGTAAACCACCACGGTGCGATCCGGGTGCTGATCACAAAATTCAGTAAATTCATCTACCGGGCAACCGATATCCAGGGAGCAAGTCGCCTCCAGCGTAGGCATCAACACGGTTTTTTCAGGGGTGAGAATTTTTGCGGTCTCGCCCATAAACTTGACGCCCGCCACCACTAATGTCGAAGCAGGATGCTGTTTGCCAAAGCGAGCCATTTCAAGGGAATCCGAAACAATGCCGCCGGTTTCTTCAGCCAATTGCTGAATCGCCGGATCGGTATAGTAATGAGCGACGATCACTGCGTCTTTCTCTACCAGTAGCTTTTTGATCTGCTCACGGTATTCGCTCTGCTGATCGGCGGTATCGCGGGGTTCACCGCCAAGGCCATCCAAATGTCGCTCAACGGTCTCTCGAAAGCGCTGGCCATCGGCAATTTGTAATTTCCGTGTCATTTCCCATCTCTTGCATGTTAACGGCCACCTTTTCGAACACAAAAAGACCTGGCAGAATTCTAACATAAGCCCCTGGACAAGCCATTAGCCAACACCAGTGATCCGCACGTATCACTCTTCAGCACAAACCTGTTCAGCACAAATCTACGCCCCCGAAAATCCCTGAGACAACACTCTATTTGCCGCTGGCGGCCAAGTCTCCGCAACAACCTCAATTTACCACCTGTGGTTTGCTGCCCTTATGAACCCACACTGTCTTTCGCCACCAAACCATTAATTGTGACAACCCACGCCTCAATCTAACTTTAATTCACCCAAAAAGTGTTAAGCAGTTCTCATTCCCCTAGAAAACGACTGGTCAACTACCCATACAAGCTCAATAATGGCCGCAATGTTCATTAAAAACAGATCGTTATTGATCGATTTGCAAGTAATGAAGCAGGCTCTGACTACTAAAACCGACTGCCATTAATACCGTGGAGAAATCAACAATGAACAGACATGTTTTCCAAAAAGGATCACTCGTTACCGCTTTGGGCCTCGCGCTAGGTCTGAGCGGCGTCAGTGGTGCTCAAGCGCTAAGCGCCGATGAAATCGAAATCCACGGCTTTTTTACTGCCGGTGCCACTATCAGCGATGTCGATAAACGCTATTTGCGTACCACCGACGAAGACATTTCCTTTGACGAAGATTCGGCTTTCGCCTTGCAAATGTTTATTCCTGTGGATGACAGAATTTCTTTGCAAGCCCAACTGCTGGCCAACACCTCCAAAAAAGGTGATCCCAATTTCGAGCTGGATGTGGACTGGGCCTTCGCCAGCTATATGCTCAACGACAACGTCACCATCCGCGCTGGTCGTATCCGCTACCCGCTGTTGTTATTGTCTGATGTGGCCGAAGCCGGTTACGCCTACCCCTGGATTCGCCCGCCGGTCGAGGTTTATAACGGCATCCCCTTTAACACCCTGGATGGCGTTGATGTCTTGATTGAAGGCTTTGGCGTCGGCGGCTTTGACTTGCAAGTCCAGCCTTACGTGGGCAGTAAAGACGAAGATTTGTTTATCCAATCTTTTGGCCTCGAATTCGATACCGAGCTAGACAATATGATGGGGCTCAAGCTGGCCTTAAGCAATGACTCAGTCACCTTCAACTCCGGCTATACCAGCTTCAAAGAAACCATCGATACGCGAATACCCGGCATTATCGTTGAAGACCTCGACGTCGAAACCTATACCTTTGGCGTCAGTGTCGATCACAACAATTTGATTATGATGGCCGAGTACATTGACCTGGACTACGACGATCCAGACGCTGGCACTTTAGGTATTACCGGCTACGATGCCTGGTATGCGATGATCGGTTACCGCTTCGGTAAATTTACCCCCCATATTACCTACGCGGAAACTAACGCCGACAAACCGCTGGAGCTATTTGCCGAAGGCACCACCTTTTTCGGTCAGGATATCAGCGGTGTGCCTATGGACTTTTTAAGCGGCACGAACCAACTTGGTGCGGTCTCCAATTCCACCTTAACGGTGGGCCTGCGCTACGAGTTGACCAAGTCATCGGCACTTAAGTTCGAGTGGAGCAAAGTTGAACCCGAAGACAATACCGGTGGCTTATTTGGCCCAGCCGGTGGTGGTTCTATCTTGGATGGTTCTCTGCCAACGTATGATCAGGAAGACGCCCACATCTACAGCATTGCTCTCGATGTGGTATTTTAATCCTTACTCTAGCAAGGAGCACTGTAATGAATGCATTTAAAAAATTGCTGATCTTGAGTGCCCTGGGGGCGAGCCTGGGTTTAACCAGTGCCGCCCACGCCGACCTGGCGATTATCGTCAACCCCGGCTACAGCGGTAGTGAGATCAGTGTTGATGAAGTACGTGCGCTTTATTTGGGTAAGAGTAAAACCCTGCCCGACGGCACGCGTGCCAAAGCGGTGGATCAAGCCAGTGACAGCAGCGCCCGCGCCGAATTTTTATCCACGGTATTGGAGAAAACTGACTCGGCACTAAACCGCATCTGGTCAAAGCTAATTTTCTCAGGCCGGGGCCGCCCTCCCGAAGTGTTGGACAGTGTCGATGCGATCAAACGCTGGATTGCGCTCAATCCAGAAGGCATTGGCTATATTGACGCGGACGATGTGGATAGCACGGTGAAGGTTCTGTTGCGAGTCCAATAGATGTAATTAAAACCCGAAGCAAAAAAACCATCGATTCAACTCGGCGGTTTTTTTATGAGTATCATAATCAGTGAAGCTCTACATGGCCCTCACTGATGACCTGCTCTTCGCAAAGACCTCAACGCACCATCTGCAGCTTGTCGCCACCGTGCCAACACACACGGTACTGCATCGCGAAACCACTATTTAGGGCAAGTCACTTCTCAATCCAGCTTTAGTTCACCCAAAAAGCGTTAATCAGTTCTCATTCCTTAATAAAACAACTGGTTAGCTATCCCTATAAGCTCATACTAGCCATTAATAACAACCCCGACACTAAAACCGGCTGCAGTGAATGCCATGGTAATGGAACACAACAAACAGAAGGACTAAGAATGAACAAATACGTTTTTCAGCGAGGATCGCTCGTTACCGCTTTAGGCCTCGCACTAGGTCTGAGCTGCGTTAGTGGTGCCCAGGCCTTAAGCGCCGACGAAATCGAAATCCACGGATTTTTTACTGCCGGTGCCACCATCAGCGATATCGAACATACTTATCTGCGTACCACCGACGAAGACATCTCCTTTGACGAGGACTCCGTTCTTGGTTTGCAATTAATTGTGCCCATCGATGAGCGCATCGTCCTGCAAGCCCAACTGCTGGCCAATAGCTCCAAGGAAGACCAAGCCAACTTCGAACTGAATGTCGATTGGGCCTTTGCCACTTACGCACTCAACGATAGCGTCGATATTCGCGCGGGCCGCATCCGCTACCCACTGTTGATGCTTTCCGATTACGCCGAAGTCGGCTACTCCTACCC
Source organism: Porticoccaceae bacterium (assembly GCA_036961295.1). Lineage (GTDB taxonomy): Bacteria > Pseudomonadota > Gammaproteobacteria > Pseudomonadales > Porticoccaceae > JAGPUQ01. Next base: position 1,440,023 of record JBALVX010000001.1, read on the forward strand.
CTGGATTCGCCCGCCTCAGGAAATGTATGGCCTGATACCTATTACCTCGTTTGACGGTATTGATGCGCTGATTACCGTACCGGTCGGCGGCTTTCAACTAAACATTCAGCCCTACGGTGGCAGTAAAGACGATGAATTGCACCTGCATGCCTTCCATCAAACTACCGACGTCGAACTCGATAACATCATGGGAGCACGCTTTACCCTCAGCAACGATTACCTCACCTTCAGCCTGGCAGCCAATACCTTTGACCTAACCATCGGCGATGCCCACGAAGGACACGGTATGCACCATACCTTCACCCCAGATTTGGGTGTTGAAAACATTGCGGCAGGCGTAAATCTGGATTGGAACAATCTTCTGGTGATGACTGAATATTTCGAGACCCGTTACGATGACGCCGATCCCGGCGATGCGCAATTTTCCGACAGTGAATCCTGGTATGCCATGGTCGGCTACCGTTTCGGTAAACTGACACCCCACATTACCTTTTCGGAACTGAAAACAGATGATCCCCAAGGTGGTATCGCTCAGGAATCTCTGACGGTGGGCCTGCGCTACGAACTCAGCACGTCTTCGGCACTCAAATTTGAGTGGACCAACGCGGAGCCTCAGGACGGCACCCTCGGCCTGTTCAACGTAGATTCACTGGAAGGCGAAGACGATGCCAATGTTTACAGCATTGCCCTCGATCTGGTCTTTTAAGCGGCCCTCATCACGACAAGGAATACATACTATGGACATCTTAAAAAAATCTGTGATTGGTCTGGGGCTGAGCTTAAGCCTGGCAACAGTGAATTTTGCCCATGCTAACCTGGCGATTATCGTCAATCCTGACTACAGCGGTAGCGAGATCAGTATTGAGCAGGTACGTGCGCTCTATCTGGGCAAGAGCAAAACCCTGCCCGACGGCACGCGTGCCAAAGCGGTGGATCAAGCCAGCGACAGCAGCGCCCGCGCCGAGTTTTTATCCACGATATTGGAGCAAACTGAATCGGCGCTAAACCGCACCTGGTCAAAGCTGATTTTCTCCGGCCGGGGCCGTCCTCCTGAAGTGCTGGACAGCGCCGATGCGATCAAACGCTGGATCGCACTGAATCCGGAAGGCATCGCTTATATTGGTGCCAGCGATGTCGATAGCACCGTAAAAGTGTTATTGAAAGTGGCCCAGTAGGCCAAGGAATTGCAATCCGTAAAAACGCGAGAATCTACTCGCGTTTTTACGTTAAAATGTCTACTAAAATCGTTGCGTCCCAGGTCAAAACAGTACTATTAAACGAGCAAATTAAACGTGCCTGGTTAAATGTGCCAATAGGAAAAACTGTGGCTTCAGAGGCCAGCTAAGATAACTACTTAACGCTAAGCGACAAGAATCAAACATAACGCGAATAAAATGGGTATAGATACATGAAAAAAAATACATTATTTACGCGACTCCCCAAATTGCGTGATTTAACGATGACCTTTCGGATGTCCATTATTGTCACAATGATGTTGATCGCCGTGGCCGCCATTGTTATAGCGTATTTTTCGGTACTCAATACCACGGATCAAGCTCAAAAATTAGATCGCCGAACCACCGACATAGTCCAGGTTATTGGCGAAATTAAAACCACCGTAATGGAAATTAGATTCAACGAAAAAAGTTTTTTCTTACATAACGACACCGCTTATCGGGACGCAACGAGTACCAGTATTGAAACCCTGGAAAACCAACTGGACAGGCTCGACGGTTTACTTGCTGGCCAGCAGATAGCCGCCATCCAAGGCGACACTAATGTGGATGTTATTCCTTTGTTACATAAAGCTCTGGCCGACTACAAATCATTCTTTAATGCGGTGACTGAAAGCCGAATCACTTTTGGACTGCACAATAATGCCGGTTTGAAACGCGAGATCATCGCCCAGGTGAACGCCCTGGAGAGTTCCGTGCTCAGCTCGGGAAGCGACAATCCGAATCTCACTATTTCGGTGATGCGGCTACACCAGGCTCAAACTGAGTACCTGGCTGCCCCTAATGACGGATCGATAGCCATTATCGGCTCGGAGCTCGAATACCTGGGTGAACTCTTTGATGAGCAAGCGTTTAGTACGCAGACTAAACAGAATTTAATTCAGAACCTGGACGACTACCGGGCCATGTGGCCCGAAATAATAGGCATCGTGTCCGGCATGAAAACGGCAGAAGCCTCGTTCGCACAAGCCGCCAATGCAATCGCCCCCCTACTCGGACAAATTCAGCAGTTGACGGCACAAGTGCGAGACACCAACGCGAAACTGATTGCGCGCGACCGCAAGGCCGCTACTATCCGGTTTTTCATCATTTTGGGTTCAATTCCCGCGACGTTAGCGCTTGCCTTCCTGTTATTTACACTCGACATTATCCGTCGCGTTAAGTCTGTATTACAGGCGGCATCCACTATCACTGCCGGCGATCTATCTCAGGACATTGAGCATACTGGCTGGCGCGACGAGCTCGGACAACTGTCTAATGAAATGCTCAATATGAAGGCCAGTCTCAATAACGTGATCAGTAAAACCCGACAGGCGTCCACCCAGGTTGCGGTGGCCTCTAGCCAGGTACTGGGCGGCAATACCGAGTTGAGTTCCCGCACCCAGGAACAGGCTTCCAGCCTGGAAGAAGTCGCCGCCAGTATGGAAGAAATGACCGGCACCGTGGACACCAATGCGGAGAATGCCACCCGCGCAGCGGAACTGGCTAAAGGCGCCAAAGATTTGGCCGATGATGGCGATGAGGTCGCGGTCAAAACCGCTGCCGCCATGGCGCGGATCGAACAATCTAATGCCAATATTGCCGAAGTACTGGAATTGATTCAGGACTTCGCCTTCCAAACCAATTTGCTGGCTCTCAATGCCGCCGTGGAAGCCGCTCGCGCCGGAGAACACGGCCGAGGTTTTGGCGTGGTGGCCAGCGAAGTGCGCAACCTGGCGGGCAGTAGCGCCAAAGCCGCCAAAGACATCAAGGCAATGATTAATGAAAGCGTTAAAAACATTAACGAAGGTACTGAGCTGGTCAATAATTCTGGCAATACGCTCCGCCAGATCGTGTCCTCCTCCAGTGACGTAAGCGACCTCGTCAGCGAAATTGCCGCTGCCAGTCAGGAGCAGTCTGCGGGTATTCAGCAGGTCAATCGCGCCGTGGTCGAAATGGACAGTATTACTCAACAAAATGCCGCGTTAGTCGAAGAGGCCGCTGCCGCCAGTGAAGCCATGGGTATGCAGGCGCAACAGTTAAAAGAAGTAGTCTCCTTTTTTCAACTGGGTGATAACGATGTGGTTGAACAACAAAGCATTGGCTCCAGCATGTCAAACACCTCTGCACCCCCTCCGACTCAACCGGGTAAAGCTAACCAACTGGCAACAAGCAACGCGAGTAAAACGACTCCAATTAATCGTCCAGGCGAAGACAAAAACAAAGACGAGGAATGGTCACAATTTTAAATATGGTGTCGGCTTTCCCAAAGAACCAATAACAACCCCACCGGTTTCCTCTATCAACACCTGAATCGATGCAGCAATAGACCACAACAACCGCATCTTGCTGTACCAAAGAGCCTTTAATACGGCGTCGCTGCTGTCTCTTTACTACGTCGTCGCTGTACTCCTTACCAGAACTAACTGAGCACTGCTTAACGATCTGAGAAAAAACCTGCCCACTAGTACTCTATAGGCTCCGTGTGACCTCCATCTTTTCAGTACCATCCTATATAATGCGGGATGTAATCAGGGGGCCCAGTAATGCAAAGTGAATTTAAGCCAGGCAGGCGTAGAGCACTCCTTCCTAAGTTCCGTAATTTAAAGTTCTTTCACCGTATCGCCCTCACGATGGGGCTGCTGATCATCAGCGCGGTAGTCATAGTCGCCGGGTACCTCGGTACACAAAGCGTGCTCCGTGACGCTGAAACGCTAGAAGCTGAAACTGTCGAACTGGTAGATACCATAGGCAAAATCAAATCCGGAGTACTTGAGGCGAGACGTCAGGAAAAAAACTTCCTGTTACGCCACGAACTTTCCTATCGAGATGCCCATGACGCAGCGATCCAGACCCTGGAGAGCGACTTGGACGCTCTGGAAGTGATGCTTGGCAAGGTGCAAATAGTCGATGGCCTTAAGGGCGAGGCCACCATTGTTAATGATGATGACACCGATATTGTTCCCCTGTTACGCAATGCTCTAAGCAATTACCAAACATTTTTTACCAACATGGTGGAGAAACGTCTCGCTTATGGCCTGCGCATCGACACGGGTTTAAGGGGTGCGCTCGGATTCCAGCTCGACACCCTGGAAGGCGTGTTCATAAGAATTGATAACCCTAACCTCGCCATTACGGTGATGCGGCTACGGGAGATACAATCCCAATACCTGGCCTCCCCCAGCGTAACCGGGATGGCGCTGATTGAATCTGAAATCGAATATTTACGTGAACTCGTGGACGAACAAGCTATTGACGCCACCAGCAAACAGACCTTGGTCCAGAACGTCGACGACTACACCAGCATGTGGCCCGAAATATTGGCTATCGTGTCCGATATTGAGGCCACCGAAACATCGTTCACTGAGGCCATCAATCAAATTGATCCGCTGATTGAACAAACCCACGAACGGGTCTATCAGACCCGATTAGCGAATAAAGCTGAATTTGAAAGTAAACGCAGCTTCTCCGATATTCGCTTCTTTTTTAATTTGTTAATCATTTTTATTGTGTTATTGACGGCATTTGCGCTATTCGCCCGCAATATGATTGTTCGTCTCGGCGCGGCCTTACAAGCGGCTTCCTCTATCGCCGCTGGCAACCTTAGTCAAGAAATCGCACACACGGATTGGGGTGATGAGTTAGGGCTGCTGTCGTCCGAAATGGTCAACATGAAAGCTAGTCTCAAGAACGTGATCGGTAAAACCCGACAGGCCTCGACTCAGGTGGCGGTGGCCGCTGATCAGGTATTGGGTGGTAATACCGAACTCAGTTCCCGCACTCAGGAACAGGCCTCCAGTCTGGAAGAAGTTGCTGCGAGCATGGAAGAAATGACCAGCACCGTGGACACCAATGCAGAAAACGCAACGCGCGCCGCGGAGCTGGCCAAAAACGCCAAGAACCTGGCCGCCGATACTAATAACCTGGCATCTCGAACGGCCACTGCGATGGAACGCATTGAAGCCTCCAATAATAATATTGCAGAAATACTGGAATTAATTCAGGATTTTGCCTTTCAGACTAACTTGCTGGCGCTGAATGCGGCAGTAGAGGCTGCCCGTGCCGGTGAGCACGGTCGCGGCTTCGGCGTCGTCGCCAGTGAAGTCCGCAACCTGGCAGGCAGCAGTGCCAAAGCCGCCAAGGACATCAAAGCGGTCATCGCCGAAAGCGTCAAAAATATTGCCGACGCGACTCAAATGGTCGGTGGATCGGCCGAGAGACTTGGACAAATTGTGGATGCTTCCAGCGATGTCAGCGACTTGATCAGTGAGATTGCCGCCGCAAGTCAGGAACAGTCCTCCGGCATTCAGCAGGTGAATCGCGCCGTGGTCGAAATGGATAGTATTACCCAGCAAAACGCCGCGCTGGTGGAAGAAGCCGCTGCGGCCAGTGAGGCCATGGGGGTGCAAGCGCAACAACTCACCGAACTGGTGGCGTTTTTTGAGTTAGGTGACAATAACGACGAGAATGACGACACCGACCTTCCACAACAGCGGGAAGAAATTAGCGCCCCGGCGCCAACAAACCCAAAACCTTCATCGATACCGTCGGGCGCAGACGATGATCATTCATACGATGAACCGACGATAAAAATCGCGCCAGATAAACCCGCTAATCGTAAAAACGAAGACGATGAATGGGCGCAGTTTTAAAGTTCTTCACTCTCGTCATTGCTATCGATATTCTCCAGGGTATTAAACCGGGTGTAATCGATCACTAAATTGCCATCGGCGTGCACTGAAAAAAGATCGGCAAACTCTTTATCGAAGACAAAACTTTTCGTGTCGTATATCTGGTGCGTATGCACGGTCTGGGCAAAAATATCTTCAATGCCGTCCAGCGTAACGATCAGCGTTACCACCTGCTCGTCAAGCGCATCCTGGTCCAGACCATATAAGGGGCTGTGTTGATCGATGATGTGGATCAGTGTCCAGGTGAAAGAAAATATGGGTATATGATCTCGTTCCAGAGTCAAATCAAAGAAGCGACGATCAATCTTACTATCGGGGCTAGCGTCCACCATCACCACTGCCGCGTTAACTCTCGTGTTAACAATGGAGGAATGCTTGCGCCCGCTGGCTAAACGCACCAGTAATGCATCCTGTCCGGCGTGTTTAGTGAACACGACATTGTCGCTAAACATTACACTGGCTCGGGGTTTCGCCAGCCGAGCAAACACCAGGCCAGTAAGTACCGCGACAAATATCAACCCGGAAAACACATCCACCATCACAATGGCGTGGGCATAACCGTTTTTTGGCAGCAGGTAGCCATAGCCAATCGTGGTACTGGTCTGGAAACTAAAAATATAGGCATCAACGAAAGAACCGGGCCGAGCATTGAGGATCATATCCCCACTTAAATAATAAATTAGCGCAAAACCCGCATTGATGGAAAGGTAGACCAATACGGCGGCGGCGAAAAACTGCATCCAGCTTGCCACCATAACCCGGTAATAAAAATCGCTGACCAGGGAGCCCTTTAGTCCTTTGCGATGCATAATTACACCCCCAGCTTTGCTCACTCTCGGCTTGAACGCGCGTGCATCGCTGCGGCTTGGCTGTGCGGGTGTATCTCGAAGACTACTCATACAGAATCCTGATTATGCTTATATGGAGTTGGTAAGACTACGCAACCATTTTTATGGGAATGGTTTGCTGGAATAGTGCCGTAGACTCGGCCCGCTGACAACTAGCGGGGTTGCGCGTAGGCGCTAAAGAGTTAAGCCGGAACAGCGTCCAAAAAAAAGCCTCCACAAGGGAGGCTGTTTTATTTGGTGGGCCGTGCGGGATTGACTCGCGCCTTCCCTGGCGCTCGGCCCTGCGGGCCGGCCTAAAGGCCGCCCAAATCGGCTCCTGCCGATTTGTCGAACTCGCCGTCGAAGAAACGACTCAACACCCATACCTCGAGTAATTTCGCGGTGAGCTGTCGTATTAGTATTGAAATTTTGGGTACAGTGGGAAGAAATCTCGCTTATTTTGGACGAACCTTTACGGGATTGGCTCGCGCCTTCCCTGGCGCTCGGCCCTACGGGCCGGCCTAAAGGCCGCCCAAATCGGCTCCTGCCGATTTGTCGAAGCACTGAAAGAACTAACCCAAAACAACGCACAAACAAAAAAGCCTCCACAAGGGAGGCTGTTTTATTTGGTGGGCCGTGCGGGATTCGAACCTGCGACCAATTGGTTAAAAGCCAACTGCTCTACCAACTGAGCTAACGGCCCCGAAAGAGGCGCATATCTTACTTGCCAGCGAAAAAAGGTCAAGCAAAATCAGTGCTTATAACGCGTTGGATCGCTTATTTCCGCCTCGCGGAAGCCCTGTGCACGTAATCGGCAGCTATCGCAGCGACCGCAGGCCAAACCATCGTCACTAGGCTGATAGCAAGAGACGGTCAAAGCGTAGTCCACACCGAGTTTCAAACCGCAGCGAATGATGTCGGCCTTACTGAAATCGATCAGTGGCGTGGCAATGCGAAAGCCCTGCCCTTGCACGCCAAATTTGGTGGCCAAATTGGCCGTGGTCTCAAAAGCGCTAATAAATTCCGGGCGGCAGTCGGGGTAACCGGAGTAATCCACGGCGTTGACGCCAATAAAAATAGTCTCCGCCTCCAGCACTTCAGCCCAGCCGAGGGCGATGGCAAGAAACACGGTGTTGCGCGCAGGTACATAGGTCACGGGAATATCATCCTCGCTGGACTGGGCGCTGCCAGCCGACTGCTCAGCCGATTCTGGCACGGCGATACTGTCATCGGTCAGCGCGGAACCACCGATGGTGCGCAGGTCGAGCTTAACCGTCTTGTGCTCGCTAGCACCCATCACGGTACTCACGCGGCTTGCGGCAAGTAATTCGGCACGATGGCGCTGTCCGTAGTCGAAACTCAGCGTATGGCACTGATAGCCCTGCTCGAGGGCCATTGCCAATACGGTTGCCGAGTCCAGTCCGCCAGACACCAGCACGACGGCTTTTTTACTGGGCTTTTTTGTGGGTTTATCCAAAATGCTATTTCCGCTTCAAATCTGTTAATCGGTCAATCCGTGTTTTCACGGCTGTAATTTTCGAATCGTGGTTTTCGAACGATGATTGTCGAACTATGGTTTTCGAGCTGTGATTGTCGACTTAAGTCATCGCCCCTGTTCATCACCCCACAGGTATTTGTGCAGCTGGAGCTGCATGCGCACGGGTAACTTATCTTCCAATACCCAGTCGGCCAACTGACGGGCTTCTAGCTGCCCCTGACTCGGGGAGAACAGTAGTTCGGCACCAATATCAGCAAGTTGATAGCGGTCGATGGTCATCCGCGCCCAGTCGTAATCCGCCCGGTCGCATAGCACAAATTTAATTTCGTCCTTGGCAGTCAGTATCGGAATATTGTCCCAGTGATTTTTACTGACTTCGCCGGAACCCGGAGTTTTAATATCGAGAATAATATGAGTCCGGGAGTCCACCTCGGCAATCGGCAGTGCGCCACTGGTTTCCAGCGACACGCGATAACCCCGATCACACAACGCGCTTAGGAGTGGCAAACAGTTTGGCTGCGCCAGAGGTTCACCGCCGGTGACGGTGACATAGTGCGCGGCATGGCCTTCAATCTCGTTCAAGATAGCGTCCAGGGGGCGCTTCTCACCGCCGTAAAAAGCATATTCCGTATCGCAATAACCACAGCGCAGGGGGCAACCGGTCAGCCGCACAAACACCGTAGGCAAACCCGCCGTGGTGGTTTCGCCCTGTAGGGAATAGAAAATTTCGGTAATACGCAGGCTGTGTTCGCTCATCGGCCCATCAATTGATTATCGGGTGGCGCAGTTTACCGAAAAATACGGCCGTAGTGCCAGATTCTGGTATCGACAACACCGCTATCTGGGTAGTAATGGAAGCATTACTTAATTAACTGCTTGAGCAGACGAGCACGAAAAGGAAACATTGAAGGGGATAAGAAAGGTTCTTAGACAAGTCGAAGTCAATGGGGAATTTAAAGTGCAGCCGCCGGGCGGCTACATTCGGCGCTGCCCAATCAGAAATTGGCTTCCAGGTAGCGTTGTGCGAGTCTGGCCGCACTGCCATTCCCGGTAGCCGCTGTATCGAGATGCTTGCGCGCTTTTTCTTTGTCGCCCATTTGATAGTAGACCGTGCCCAATTTGTAGTGGGCATCCAGGGCTTTGCGATGTGCGGGATAATTGTCGACGACTCGACTGAATTCCGCTGCCGCCGCATCCAGGCGACTTTTAACTAGATGAATTTCGCCCATCCAGTAGTAGGCATTGGCGGTATAGCTCCCGGCCGGGAAAGCCACCACAAATTCCTGAAAAGCGAGCAGTGATTCGTCCAACTTACGGGCTTTTAATAAGGCGTAAGCCGCATTGTATTGCGTGCTTTCTCGATCACCATCGATACTAGCAAGGGGCAAATTAGTACTGGGGGAGGCACTTGGTGAGGCACTCGCAGAGTCTTGGATATTTACTGATGAATCAGCACTGCCAGGCGACACAGGTCGCAAGACAGAGCCCGCGGGAACTGCGGTCATTGCAGCGTTTATAGCAGAAACTCGGCCGTCTAAATCGCCATAATTTTCTGTCTGTTGACGCTTGAGTTGATCGAGCTGATAAGACTGTTGTTCGAGCATGCCACGTAATTGACGGATTTCTTCCTGCAAAATCTGCATCTGGTAAAACATATCTGCCGGCTCATCGCTCGCTTGAGGTCCGAGCGCCGGGCTTTGCAACTGGCCCTGCTGGAATTGACCCGGGGATTCACCTTGAGATGATCTGCGCTGATCATTGATATCAACCACTGGCGCGGCAACAGTAACCATCGAAAGACCTAGCAAAGCTGTCAGGGTCAGAGACCTCAGCGCCATCCACATGGCTTTCATCAGAGCCGCTTGCGTCCGAGTCGCCTTCATAAGAGTCGCTTTCATCAGAGCTGCTTTCATTAAGTTCGTTCTCATTATGGCCATGCTCATAAACTCAAAAGAAATAACAGTTCGGCAAACAAAAATAGCGCCGCAATGACGCGGCGCTATTTTTTTGTACTGCTTTTTTACTACGGTTTCTTTGGTACAGTTTTTTCTGCATTGTCTTCATTTGAAACCCGTCAGGTTAAAAGACTTAAAAACAAGTCCTGTCAAACAAGCTCTACCAAACAAGACAAAATAAAACTGTCATAGTTTCAAAAACCGTTTTACTTCATTTCCACTCGGCGGTTTTGCGCCCAGGCCGACTCGTTGCTCATGGCGACGGCTGGCCGTTCTTCACCATAACTAATGGCTTCAAGGTTACTAGAACTCACACCATTTAATACCAGGAAGTCGCGTACCGCTTTGGCACGTCGCTCACCCAGGGCCATATTGTACTCGCGAGTACCACGCTCATCGGCATGCCCTACCAAACGAACATTGCTGGGATTAGCGGCTAGTCTTGCGGCGTGAGTTCTTAATGCAGCGCGAGATTCCGGTTTTAAAATAGCTTGATCGAAGTCGAAGTAAAACACGGTGTCTGCATTGGCGTCGCCATCTAACGAACTACCGCTAACAGAACCATCGCCGACCGACCCGGTGGCAACATCGTTACCGGTATTGAGGCCACCGGTACCGGTAGATGTCCCGTCGTCCTTTGAAGTACTAGAACAAGCGGCTAAAAATACGGTACAAAAACTAACCAATAAAATATTTTTGAGAGATTGCACTTTCATAAAAAAGCTCCTTATTTTGCATTATTACATTAGGTGATGGGCCAAATTTGCGGTTAATGTAAACCATATTTACCTTAAACGCGACTAAACTCTTACTTTCAAACTAAAGTTAATTCGAAAACGGTGCCCAGGCGGGCTCCCTCACGTCACCGCGACTAGACGGTAACAAGAAGCGAACGCCGGCATCAATGGAAACTGCCGCCAGAACGCCTTTATTGCCCTGCTTTGCGGCGTAAATCACCATTGCACCGTTAGGTGACACCGTTGGCGATTCATCCAGGCGAGTTTCGCTTAAGATTCGAAAATCATTGCTTACCAGGTCTTTTGAAGCGATATGATACCGGCCGTTCTGTCGATGCACCAAAACCAAAGTGCGGCCATCGGGCGCCAGGCGCGGTCGTGCATTGTAGCTACCCTCAAAAGTAATGCGTTCTACCGCACCAGAATCGAGCGTTAATTTATAAATTTGTGGCGATCCGCCGCGATCCGAGGTAAATAGCAAGGCACGACCATCCGGTGTCCAGGTGGGCTCGGTATCAATGGCGAAGTGTTTGGTTAAGCGAGTAAATGCTCGGGTGGCGAAGCTAAATAGATAGATTTCCGGGTTGCCATCCTTGGACAGCACCAGAGCTAGCTGTTTGCCGTCGGGAGACCAGGCCGGCGCACCATTGAGGCCACGAAAATTAGTAACCTGCTCGCGTTGAGCATCGCTTAAACGCTGTCGGTAGATAGCCGGACGACCAGTCTCGAAAGACACGTAAACTAGTTCGCGGGCATTGGGCGCCCAACTCGGCGACATAATCGGTTCTTTCGATTCGAGCATCAGGCGCTCGCGAGCGCCATCCGCATCGGACACCATTAAACGAAAAACAATATCCTGCCCGCGGGGTGTAGCCGTAACGTAGGCAATACGGGTTGAAAATGCACCGCGCACCCCGGTGATGGTCTCGTATACTTTGTCGCTAATGTAGTGGGCGATATCTCTGAGCTCGTTTTCAGACCCCCTAACGAGCTCGGTAAATAGCTTCCTTTCGCCGTGTACCTGAAGCAAGCTGAACACCACTTTGTAGCCGCCAGCTGGCTCGCGCTGAACGTCGCCAACCACCAGGTACTCCATGCCGGGAACGCTCCAGTCGCGGTAGTACACCTCACTCACACGTTTCGGGAAAGACAGCATATTGACCCGCGACATCGCCTGGAACAAACCGCTGCGATCGAGATCGGCGGCAACGATAGCGCTGATATCCTCCGATAACATAGCCCCGCCGGGATTCATCGGTACCACGGCGATGCGCGCCGGGTTATCGACACCCTCGGTAATTTCAATGGCCAGCTCCGCTTGAGCCGAGGTATTGAAGCCCAGCCACATTATGGCCAGCACCAAACCAAAGCGCGCCCGCGCCAATAAACCGTTAGATTTCAATAGATGTCCAGGGAACGATAAGTAGCTCGAAAAAGATAGACGTCCAAATGTGCGGCTGCGTTTACTACAGATGCATTTGCTGAAGCGATACTTGCTGCTGAGGTATTTGCCAGGCTTGTATTCGGTATAAACCCGCCCATTATTTTTATCATTCACTGGTTATGCTCTCTTCGCTGCCGCGAGGCGACGGATAATAGGTGGTTTGCGCTAATCACTTCCGTTAATACTGGTCACTGCCGTAAATCCTTGGGGTTAAAGACAAGTAAAAAGCGGCGGAATTCCCTGTCAAACAAGGCCAAATCCTGTTTTGCCAGTTCTGCTATTTTTTCAAAGCGATCCACCTTGCGCACCGCGCGCTCGGCGGAGCGGTCAAAAGCTTCGTTACCACTGGATTTCACAATCGTAACCGAAACCACCCGGCCCGTAGGGACCAGCTGAATAGCTAACTCCACTATCATGCCTCGGCGCGCGCTGGACGGTCGACTCCAGTTATTGGATACCCGATCATTAATATAACTACTATAACTACCAATGAGCTGGGCATCTTCCTCCGAATCCAAAAATGCCTGCTCTTCATCCATAGCCGCTAATAGTTGATCTTCGCGCAGCTTGTTCTGCTGGGCCAGCTTTTCTTTGGCGGCTTTGTCTTTCGCGGCCTTATCTTTAGCGGCCTTGTCCTTGGCTGCTTTATCTTTTACGGCCTTGTCTTTTGCCGCTTTTACTTTCGCGGCAGTCGCTCGGCTTTTTTTCTCGAGCCGCGCCTGCTCCTGTATCCGCTGCTGCTTTAGTTCCTGCTCTTTGCGTTGCTTTTCTGCGCGGTCTTGCGCCGGTTTAATGGGTGCTTTGGTTTGCGGTACAGGGCGTGCTTTGGGTTTTATCTCCAACAGTGTGGCCTCAATATATTGTGGCCGCACTATTTTTCTCAGTTCAGGCTCACCTTGCCAGCCAACAATGAGCACCAGTAACAAGACCCCGTGCAAGACAGCGCTAAAGCACACGCCTGCCGAATAACTCAACCACTTATCCATGCTTTGCTTACCGACCCGGCACGAGTGGCTCCGTCACCAGGCCCACGCTAGCGGCTCCCGCGCCTTGAAGCTCCGACATTAGGTTGACCACGGCACCGTAATCGACCCGAGTGTCGCCCCACACCAACACCGGGGTTTCGGGCTGCTCGCGCAATACTTTGCCGACTTTGTCCACGATATCGGCAAGGGTTTGCGCCTGGCTTTCGTCATTACTGCCGTTACCGATATCGAGGTAGTAACTCCCGTCGTCCTTAATGGACACTACCAGGGGTTCCTGGTCTTTTTCGTCCAGCGGTTTGGACAGCGCCTGGGGTAAAGTTACTTCTACACCCTGCATTAGCAAAGGTGCAGTCACCATAAACACAATCAACAATACCAACATCACATCGATGTAGGGCACCACATTGATCTCGGCGACCAGCTTGCGTTTTTTAGCTTTTTTGAATGACATTCAATCAGGCTTCGGATTGGCTGCTGTGCACGCGGCGGTGAAGAATGCTGGAGAACTCCTCGGCAAAGGTTTCGTAGGAGCTTTGCAAACCTTCGGCATTCGCAGCAAAACGGTTGTAGGCAAGCACCGCCGGGATGGCGGCAAACAGGCCCATGGCCGTGGCGATTAAGGCTTCGGAAATACCCGGGGCGACTACGGCCAAAGTCGCCTGCTGCACCATGGCCAAACCACGGAACGACTGCATAATCCCCCACACCGTGCCAAACAGACCAATATAAGGACTCACGGAAGCCACACTGGCTAGAAATGGTAGGTGAGTGTTGAGTTTTTCTTCTTCTCGCGACAGGGCAATACGCATCGCCCGCTCGGTGCCTTCAACGATGGCTTCGGGATCGACACCGGCTTGCTGATTGAGCCGATTAAACTCGCGAAATCCGGCGCGAAACACCCCTTCGACGCCACCAATGCGCCCTTCGGGCAGATTTTTTGCACGTCCCCCGCCATCGCTAAACAAGCGATTTAAATCGACGCCAGACCAAAAGGTGTTTTCAAATTCTTTTAATTCACTGCTGGCCTTTCTCAGGTAAATACCTCGTTGTACGATCATTACCCAGGACATCACCGATGCACCAAGTAAAATCAGCATCACCATTTTTACCGGAATAGTGGCACCGATAACCAGCGCCCATAAAGAAAGTTCCTGCGTCACCTAAGCCCCCTGATCCTGCATTATGTGTTGTACCTGTGTTGTGCGCCTGTGTTGTGGCTGTGTTGGCCTCGCCCGATTAACATTTAGCCAAACACTTTATTAATAAACTCTATCGGCATGGCCACCGGTTTCATGGTGCGGCGATCGGCACAGGCGACTTTGACCTCGCCTTCACACAACAGTTCGCCACCCCGCAGTACCCTTTGTTTAGCCACAAAATAAGCGCGACCATGCTCGACGCCCTCCGCGGTGACCAGCAGATCGTCGTAAATTCGAGCCGACTTGCGATATTTGATCGACAGCGAGTGCACCACAAAAATCTGATGCTCTCCCCAAAATGCAGGATTCTCAAAACCCAGGTCACGCAACCACTCCGAACGGGCGCGCTCCATGTATTTTAAATAATTGACGTAGTACACGATACCCTGGGCATCGGTATCCTCAATGTAAACTCGGATTGGCAGTTGAAATTCGGCACTCATACTTACAGTAAATCCTTTTGCTCGACAGTGCTTCCGGCTGATGAAGAACTGCCTGTTGGTGAAGGCTCGGGGTCCTCGGACAGGCTGTTAAGTTCGGCAATGCTGCTGGGCACCTGCAAACCAAAGTGCTGATAGGCCAGGCGGGTAACGACGCGCCCCCGTGGTGTGCGCATTAAATAACCCTGTTGAATCAAGTAAGGTTCGAGAACATCTTCAATGGTATCGCGCTCCTCGCTCAAAGCCGCCGCAAGGCTATCGACACCCACCGGACCACCGTCAAATTTTTCAATAATACTTAAGAGTAAACGACGATCCATATGATCGAAACCAAAGCGATCGACGTTGAGCATATCGAGAGCTTTGTCCGCGATGGCGACCGTAATCTGACCATCGGCTTTCACCTCTGCGTAGTCACGCACTCGCCGCAACAAACGGTTGGCAATACGCGGTGTACCCCGGGAACGCTGGGCGATCTCTGTGGCCCCCTCGGCGTCTATGACTATTTCCAGAATGTGAGCGGAGCGGCTGACAATGGTTGCCAGCTCCTCGACGCTATAAAACTCCAGGCGCTGCACAATGCCGAAGCGATCGCGCAACGGGGAGGTCAATAAACCCGCACGGGTGGTTGCGCCCACCAGGGTAAACGGCGGCAAATCGAGTTTGATGGAACGCGCCGCCGGACCTTCACCGATCATAATGTCGAGTTGATAATCTTCCATGGCCGGATAGAGAATTTCTTCCACGACCGGACTTAAACGGTGAATTTCATCGATAAACAGCACATCTCCGGGTTCGAGATTGGTCATAATGGCGGCGAGATCACCGGCTTTTTCCAGCACCGGTCCGGAAGTGGTTTTTAAATCCACCTCCATTTCGTTGGCGATAATGTGGGCCAGCGTGGTTTTACCCAGCCCCGGCGGGCCAAATACCAGGGTGTGATCGAGGGCTTCCCCGCGAGCGCTAGCTGCACGGATAAAAATATCCATCTGCTCCCGCATGGCAGCCTGGCCAACGTAGTCCTTGAGGCTTAATGGCCGCAGGGCGCGGTCGAAGCGCTCTTCCGGAACGGAGCTTTCTGGGGCGATCAAACGATCGGTTTCTATCATAATTCGTTATTAGTCCGCATTAGCACAGTCCACATCCACTTGAGCTGCCTACTGGCAAAGTCCTTAGGCCTTAGACCTTAGGTAAGGCATGAGAAAGTATTAAACGACGGCCTGGCAACCAGCGCCAAGCTTAGCGCGGACACCTTATTTTTTCACCATACTTTTTAAGGTCAGTCGAATTAAAGACTCGCTAGTCAGCTGACTTAAATCTTGATCTTTTATGCTGGCGTTGATCATTTTCGCCGCATCCTGAGGTTTATAGCCCAGGGAAGTTAACGCGCTTTCGGCCTCCTGCACGATGTCGGCTATACCGGGCTGAGTAATATTTCGATTCCAGGTGGCCTGATCCCGAGGCGTACTGCCGCCCAGCGTGTCGCGCATTTCAATCAATAAGCGCTCCGCGGTTTTCTTGCCCACCCCCGGTAATTTGATCAGCTCGGCGGTATCCCCGGTTTGTACACAAGTGACGAAATTGGCGACCGTCATGCCGGACAACACCGCCAACGCCATTTTAGGGCCAACCCCGTTGACCTTAATTAAGGCGCGAAACAAGTGCCGTTCGGCAACATCGTCAAAACCATAAAGCTGCTGGACGTCTTCACGCACCACAAAGTGGGTGTACAGACTGATTTCTTTGCCAGACTCCGGTAATTCAAAGAAGGTATTCAGCGACACCTTGACCTCGTAACCGAGACCCTGCACATCAATTAATAATTCGGGAGCTTGTTTTTCCAGCAAAATACCGCGGATCGATCCTATCACTCTGAACTCCTGTGTGGGTCGCTGCTAGCGCAAGCGGCCACGGGCGAACCGTGTACCGGGGCTGATAGCGTTCAATTTAAGACTGTTAGCGTGGCAAATTGCCACGGCGAGAGCATCGGCAGCGTCTTCGGCGGGGACAGCCGGCAGTTTTAACAAGCGTTTCACCATCTGCTGAACCTGTTCTTTGTCCGCAGCACCACTACCCACCACGGCCTTCTTAACGGTGCGGGCGCTGTATTCTGACACCGGCAAATCGGCGTTAACACCGGCCACAATGGCCGCACCCCGAGCTTGTCCAAGCCGCAGCGCGGCACGGGGATCGCGGGCAAAAAATACGTCTTCGATGGCCATTTCATCCGGATTATGGCTAGCAATCAACTCGCTAACACTATCAAAAATCACTTTCAAACGCGCGGGCAATTCAGCTTCGGGCATGCGGATCACACCACTGGTCAGATAATCTTGCTGGGCGCCGGTCACCTTAATAAAACCGAAGCCGGTGCGCCGGGAGCCGGGATCAATACCCAGAATAATGGTCATTGTTATACCTTAATTACCAGAGGCAGCTGAGCCTTCGTAACCTACCTTCTGCTGCACCTTTATACTGTACAGTGATAGCGATTTTTTCCATAGCCTTGAGCCGACTTTCGCTGCCAAATCTCACAAAAAAAGCGGCCTAAAGCCGCCTTGATTGATCACTGTAATGTCCCAGCGATTATTTGTCTTCGGAGGGCTCTTCCGCAGCCGCTTCTTCAGTAGCTTCTTCCGCGCTTTCTTCAGCAACTTCTTCTACAACCGGTGCAGGCTCCGGGGCTTTTTCCGCAGGCGCGGCAACCAGACCTTCGGCTAACAGAATTTTAACTTTGTCTTCCTGGTTGATCGGCGTGCCTTTGTTGCTCTCAACCGCATAACGGCCCGAACGCTTTTGATACACGGTATATTGATCAGTATTTTTAACGACTTTCATTGATAATTAACTCCCGGTGTTGTGGTGTGGTGCAGTGTTTAATACGTGAAACAGATGACTCACGCGACTTTTGGTTTTATCCAAATCCAGTCTCGCGGGCGTAAAAATCAATCGAGCTGTTCTAAAATTTCGATAGCAATATCAGCATTGGTGTAGACATTTTGTACATCATCCAAATCTTCCAGATGCTCGATCAAACCAATAATTTTTTCAGCGCCCTCTTTATCCAGCGGCACCGTCAGCGAAGCAATACGCGTAACTTCCGCATCCTCCGGTGCCAGGTCGGCGGCAGTCATCGCGGCGTTTACTGCAGCGAAGGCTTCCCAGGCTGTGATCACGTCGATTGAACCGTCGTCGTTGCTGGTGACGTCATCGGCACCGGCTTCGAGGGCAACTTCGAGGATAGTATCTTCATCACTACCGGGCGCATAACTTAGCTGCCCGACTTTATTAAACAGGTAGGCCACCGAGCCGTCTGTGCCCAAATTGCCACCGCGCTTGGTAAAGCCATGACGCACATCGCCCACAGTGCGATTACGGTTGTCCGTTAGGCATTCCACCAACACTGCGACCCCACCGACGCCGTAACCTTCGTAGGTGACCTCTTCATAATTCTCACCTTCGCCACCACCTGCACCGCGCAGGATGGCTTTTTCGACGGTGTCTTTTTTCATATTGGCACCGAGTGCCTTATCAACCGCAGCGCGCAAACGCGGGTTGTCGTCGGGATTAGGGCCACCGGCCTTGGCGGCGACCACCAGCTCGCGAATTAATTTGGTGAACACCTTGCCGCGCTTAGCATCCTGCGCCGCTTTACGGTGTTTGATGTTAGCCCACTTACTGTGTCCGGCCATGGTAGTTGCTACTCCGACGAAATACGTCTGTACTTGATGCTATCTAATATAGCCGCTGCTGGTTCAGGTTATGTTGTTTTTCTTTATTAAAGCTCAGGCTTTACTCTGCACATCATCCCGCAGTTTAATACTCAGCTCGCGCAGTTGTGTTTTTGCCACCACGCCGGGGGCATTAGTCATCACACACTGGGCTGACTGGGTTTTCGGGAAGGCGATAACATCGCGAATCGACTCTGCAGCCACCATTAACATCACGATACGATCTAGCCCAAAGGCCAAACCGCCGTGGGGCGGACAACCGTATTTGAGCGCGTCGAGTAAGAAGCCAAACTTCTCCTGCTGCTCCTGCTCGTCGATACCCAAAATATCAAATACCGCTGCCTGCATATCTGGCTGGTGGATACGTATCGAACCGCCGCCCAGCTCCGTGCCATTAAGCACCATGTCGTAGGCCTGCGACAGCGCAACTCCCGGATCAGCTTTCAGTGTAGCAACATCGCAAGAAGGCGCAGTAAAGGGGTGGTGCAAGGATGTCCAACTGCCCTTGCCGTCCTCTTCAAACATGGGGAAATCCACTACCCACAGTGGAGCCCAGTCGCTGGTATATAAATCCAGATCCGCACCCAGTTTGCAGCGCAAGGCACCCAGGGCCTCGGATACCACGGTGGCCTTGTCGGCCCCGAAGAAAATCAGATCACCGTTTTCTGCACCCAGCCGGTCCATAATTTGTCGTCGGACATCAAGGGGTAAAAACTTAACGATAGGCGACTGCAGTCCTGCTTCCATATCGCTGACATCGTTGACTTTGATATAGGCCAGACCCCGGGCCCCATAAATACCGACAAATTCGGTATAACCATCGATTTGCTTGCGCGTGAGGCTGTTGCCACCGGGTAGTTTCAGCGCGGCAACCCGCCCTTTCGGATCGGCGGCCGGACCAGCAAAGACTTTAAATTCCACTTCAGCCATTAAATCGGCAACATCGACCAATTCCAGCGGGATACGCAGATCGGGCTTATCGCTACCGTAGCGGGTCATGGCCTCGGCATAGCTCATTCGCGGAAAGTCGGCAAAGGTTACGTCGAGCACACTGGCAAACAACTGGCTTACCATGGTCTCGGTGACCGCCATGATGTCGTCTTCTTTAACAAAAGACGCCTCAATATCAATTTGGGTGAACTCAGGCTGACGATCCGCGCGCAAATCTTCGTCGCGAAAACATTTGGCCACCTGGTAGTACTTATCAAAACCCGACACCATCAATAACTGCTTAAACAGTTGTGGCGACTGAGGCAGTGCAAAGAAATGGCCGGGATGGGTACGGCTCGGCACCAAATAGTCCCGCGCACCCTCGGGCGTGGCCCGAGTCAGGATGGGCGTTTCAATATCGAGAAAGCCCTGAGCGTCGAGAAAATTGCGAATAGCGCTGGTGACTTTAGCGCGCAAATACAAATTGCGCTGCATTTCGGGGCGGCGCAAATCCAGGTAGCGATGACGCAGGCGTACGTCTTCACCGACCTTTATATGTTCATCCAACTGAAAGGGTGGAGTCTCCGAGGTATTCAGAATCTCAATAGCGCTGGCATAGACTTCGATCTCGCCGGTTTTCATCTCGGCGTTAACGGTCTCCGGGGAACGCGCGCGCACCCGACCCTGCACCTGCAGCACGTATTCACCACGCACGCGGTCGGCAATTTGAAACTGCTCACCGCAATCGGCATCGAACACCACTTGCACGATACCCTCGCGATCCCGCAGGTCGATAAAGATCACCCCACCGTGGTCGCGGCGACGATCCACCCAGCCACACAGGCTGACCTGCTGATCAATTTGCTCGACGCCAACATCACCGCAATAGGAAGTGCGCATAGGGGAGGTGCTCTCTCTGGTCTTGCTCATTTCGCGCCCGTGGCCGAAGCCGCGCCTGAAGCAGGTTTAGGTTTAACATCGCTACTGCTTGATTTTTCGCTCTTAGAGCCTGTGCTCTCCGCTTTAGCCGAGGCTCCAGTGCTTCCACCACGACCGTCGTCACCCACTAAATTACGTTTTTTATCGCCGGTCTTAAAGTCGGTTTCATACCAGCCGCTACCACTGAGACGGAACGCGCTGGCGGTCAACTGCTTGTTCAGCTCCGGTTTTCCGCAAGCCGGACATTCGGTCAACCGTGGATCGGCGACTTTCTGGATTGCTTCCAGCTCGTGACCACAGGATTGACAAAGATATTCATAAATAGGCATGGCGCTAAACCTCTAAACTTAATACTGCCTTAGCTCGACTGAATGTTTGTGCTGATATCTCTAAGACTGATGTCTCTAAAGCTCATGTCTCTAAAGCTAACGTCTCTAAAAAAAGGAGCCCATCGATCAACGGCAACACAAATGCGGCGCGCATTATACCTCGCACCTTGCTCTCTCGAAACTGCTATTCGTTAGGAAGACCCCTCCGGCAGTACCGTAAAGCCGATTTTTTTCCGAAAAAAACAGCTCTCTCGACAAAAATCACTTGCGACAGCTTTTTTAATGCTTTATATATGCATTCAGGTTAGGCAGTTTTGCCGGTATCAGCGTTCGATTAACGCTTATAGCAGCACACGAGCCCACCTTAACCGGTAATTTTTAAGTCGAATAATTCGAAACTAAACCGCTTGTGAATCGGCAAGCACTAATAAATAACACTACAATTAAAGGGAATCTCTTCATGGCCGCCAAAAAAACCACCAAAAAAGCACCCGCGAAAAAAGTCGCTGCTAAAAAAGCACCCGCGAAAAAGAAAGCCCCAGTGAAAAAGAAAGCAGCAGCTAAGAAAGCAGTAGCACCTGCTCGCAAAGTTACTGCGATTCAAAAGAAATTCACCAAAACCCAAACCCTCTCTGAGATTGCCGATAATACCGGCCTGACCAAAAAGCAGGTGTCTTCGGTATTGGATGAGCTCAGCACCGTTATCGAGCGCCACATCAAAACACGTGGTGCCGGTGAGTTTACCCTGCCTGGCATGATGAAAATCAAGACAGTAAAGAAACCTGCTCGCAAAGCACGTAAAGGCGTAAACCCCTTTACTGGCGAGGCAACTGTGTTTAAAGCACGTCCTGCCAGCACAGCGGTTAAAATTCTAGCCTTGAAAGCCCTTAAAGATATGGCTAACTAGGAAAGATATTAGCAAAGACAGCTAGTTGAGATAGCGGGTACCGGCAGCATTAGTAGTAAGCAATGCTGCCGATTACTTCGTAAGCAGTTCTTATATAGCCCTTATATAGCCCTTTGCACTCTAAGCCCCGGTCTTTCCGGGGCTTTTTTATGCCCAGCTGTCGACAAAATATTCTCGCTTCTGTGACAATCTAGCAATCCACCAACGCTAAGGACTCGCGTAGATTAGCTAAGCCCCGTAAAATGATCTGGCAATAGCCTCATACATTAATCCCAACTCGGTAAGCCGTGTTGTTATACCCCTCTCCCACTGACGGAATCCGAACCTCATGCGCGCCAGTCGTTTTTTAATCGCCACACAAAAAGAAACCCCCGCCGAAGCCGAAATCGCCAGCCACCAGCTGATGCTCCGCGCGGGTATGATCCGCAAGTTAGCCTCCGGACTCTACTGCTGGTTACCGGTGGGGCTGCGGGTATTACAAAAAGTTGAAGGCATTGTGCGCGAGGAAATGAACGCGGCCGGGGCACAGGAAGTTCTCATGCCCGTGGTACAACCCGCTGATCTCTGGCAGGAATCCGGGCGTTGGGAGCAGTATGGACCGGAGCTACTGCGGCTGGAAGATCGCCACCAGCGCCAGTTTTGTCTCGGCCCCACCCACGAGGAAATCATCACCGACCTGATTCGCAATTCGATTCGCAGTTATCGCAACTTGCCCGCCAACTTTTATCAAATCCAGACCAAGTTCCGCGACGAAATCCGCCCCAGATTTGGCGTGATGCGCTCGCGGGAATTTATTATGAAGGACGCCTATTCCTTCCACACCAGCCAGGACAGCCTGCAGGAAACCTACGAGGTCATGCACGCCACCTACTCTCGTATTTTTGAGCGACTGGGGCTGGAGTTTCGCGCGGTATTGGCTGACGCCGGTAGCATCGGCGGCGATCACTCCCACGAGTTCCACGTCCTCGCCGACTCGGGAGAGGACGCTATCGCCTTTTCCAACAGCAGCGATTATGCCGCGAATGTGGAAATGGCCACGGCGCTCGCGCCCGAACCGGCATCCGGTGGGACCCAGGCACTCATCGAAATTGCCACACCGGGCAAGCACAGTATTGAGGAAGTTGCAGAATTTTTAAATATCAGCCCACAACAAACCGTGAAGACACTGATTGTCGAAGGTGAAAATGAGGGAGAACTAGTAGCATTGGTGTTGCGCGGCGACCACGAACTCAATGATCTCAAAGCCGAAAAACTCGAGAGCGTCGCCAGTCCCTTAAGCTTCGCCTCAGAAGCGGCCATTAAAACTGCGACCGCTTGCAGTATCGGCTCCCTCGGCCCAGTTAAACTGGCGCTAGCTGTTATTGTTGATCACAGCGCTGCCGCCCTGATGGATTTCGCCTGCGGTGCCAACCGGGACGGCTTCCATCTCACCGGGGTGAACTGGCAGCGGGACTGTCCGCTGGATCGCGTTGCCGACCTTCGCAATGTGGTTCATGGCGACCCTAGTCCCGACGGTAAGGGCACGCTCGAAATCAAACGCGGTATCGAAGTCGGCCATATTTTTCAGCTGGGTACCAAATACAGCGAAGCTATGTCTGCCCGGGTATTAAATGAACAGGGCAAGGATCAAACCCTGATTATGGGCTGCTATGGCATCGGGGTAAGCCGGGTGGTTGCGGCGGCGATTGAACAAAACCACGATGAGCACGGCATTATCTGGCCCGACGCCATTGCACCCTTTCATATTGCTATTGTGCCGATTAACCCCCATAAGTCGGAACCGGTTCGCAAAACCAGCGAAGACCTCTACGAACAACTCAACGCCGCCGGGTATGATGTGCTATTGATGGATGAACACAAGGCTCGCCTCGGCGTAATGTTGGCCGATGTGGAGCTAATGGGTATCCCCCACACCCTGGTAATAGGGGATCGCGGGCTCGACAACAACACCCTGGAATACAAGCACCGCGCAAGCGGCACTAAAACGGACATCGATGCGAATAATGTTATCGACTTTCTGCGGGAAAAAATTGCTCACTAGTATCCGACGCTGCTCAGCGTTGGTCTTGCGGCGGCTGTACGGGCTGGTGGCAGGACTAGCCGTCGGCCTGGCCGTCACACTGGCTATGACGAGTCCGCTCCATGCCGACAACACCAGTGATTCGATTGATCCCGATCTAGTCAATGCCTTACGTACGGCGATAGCCGATGCGGATAGCTTTGAGGATCGTTACGATGCCGAGGTTTGGCTACTGTCAAAATCAAGCCCCCTGGAACGCTATTTTCCAGACCACAGCGAGCGCATGGTGTTTTTACGCAAAGTGCATCGGGAAGCCACTCGCGCCGGCCTCAAACCCGAAATCGTGCTAGCGGTTATCGATGTGGAAAGCCGCTTTAATCCCTACGCGGTATCGCGGGTCGGCGCACAGGGTCTAATGCAAGTTATGCCATTTTGGAAAAACGAAATTGGCCGCCCCGAAGACAATCTGATTGATACCGATACCAACCTGCGCTACGGCTGCACTATTCTGAAGCACTATCTCGACAGAGAAAAAGGCCGTCTCGCCGAAGCTCTCGCTCGCTACAACGGCAGCTACGGTAAATACTGGTATTCCGAACTAGTGTTTAACGCCTGGGATCGTCGCTGGCGCTAGACCTGCTGTCTAAGGGCAGAAAGTTATCATTTCACTTTATTTCCCACCCCTACTTCTAACTCTGGTAATGCTCGTTTTGCACTGGAGTATTCGACACCAGACCTTGCTCACAACTCGCCTTCTCGTCGGTATTAGCTTCGGCATTCGCACCGGAGTCCGCCTCTGGATAGGCGGCTTTCATTACTCGCAGCATGCGATCAAAGGACATATCCGGTCGCTGGAAAAAGTGTCTCGGTGGGCCAATGATCTCGCCCTCGCGGCTATACTCAGCGCGCACTCCCCACATCCCCTGCCTGGCATTAGCCGTGGCGCCGTAGCGCATATCCGATATTTCTACTCGATAAGCGCCGTCAATTTCTTCCATAGTTTGGCTATAAATATCGTCACTAAACCAGGTGAAAATTGCAGCCTCGCGGGTGTTTCGGAACTGGTCGAGTAGTGGATGCTGTTGCCGGGGCGCTATATCCCAGGCCACATCGCAGGGCTGCTGCATGGTAATAAAGCCGACTCGGATTTCAGTATCGGTCATCACCACAATCCGACGCTTGGGCATCTGGAACAGCGTAGGGAAGGCATGCACCCGCTCGGCGTCCGCGCTGATTTCGATACCCTCCTTCTTCAACTGGGCGCTTACCGTCGCTATCGCCTGTTGATTAAGAAACCAACCCCAGGCCAGATACTGGCAGGACAACACTAGCGTCAGCGACGACACCAACCAGCCCAACGAACGTGCAAACCCGGCGACGATCAAACCCAATAACACAATCAAGGTATACACGGGTTCGATAATGGGTATTGCGTGCCAGGCAAAACGGGCATCCGAAAACGGTGCTAACAACTGAGTACCGTAGGGCGTACATGCATCAAGCAAAGGGTGGGACAGTAGCGCCAGGACAAATACCATCATCCACCGTGCTCGCGCCACCTCTTCGCCTCGCGCCCGCTGCCAACGCCAGTAACACCAACCTGCTAACACACCGACTACCGGCCCAAAAAACAGGGAATGGGTGATCCCTCTATGTAACTGAAGCTGAGAAAACTCATCGGAAAACACGCTGAACAACACGTCGATATCGGGAAATGCGCCGGCTACGGCTCCCCAGACAGCGGCGCGCATACCCAACTTGCGGCCACAGGCCGCGTGCGCCACCGTCGCGCCGAGTAGGGCCTGAGAAAATGGATCCATTACCTGCACCTTGAATGAAAAAATAAACTAGGTGATAGTGTACCCGCCCCACTTTTCCGAGGGGAACATTTGTACGTGTTTCGACTCAAAACCGAGTTGCTTACTGGTCTCTTGCTGGGCTACTTACTGGGCTTGAGGGAAGTAATCCACAGCAAACTTTTTCCACGCCAAACACCAAGTCTTAATTCAAATTATGTCACTAGCTCGCAATGACAATGCATCTAACACCGATAAGGTATCGGTCGGCCTACTCGCGACCCGGCTGTACCATGGGCGACAAAAATTTATCGCAGTCAGCCTGACACTCTCGCTCGCGTTTCTGTGCTCAAACACCTACTCCGCTGGCCCTACGGACACCGAAACCAGCCCAGACACTCTGGTAAACGTCGATGATTCGATAGCCGTAGAAGCACCCATCGTCGCCGAAGATAACTCCGCAAGTTCCCAACAACTCTTGCTATCCAGGGAGCTCAAAGCGTTTCAAAACGCTATTGACGAGAATGAGGAACACGGGCCCTATAACCCAGCGCTTGCCGAAACCTACTACGGCCTGGGCTTACAGCTGCAACGCAGCGGTCAACACGAGGCGGCAATCAAACTGTTTAGTCAGACGATGCACATCGAGCGTATTAATCAAGGCATTTACAGCCTGGCGCAAAGTCCTGCCTTACGCGGCGTCATCAATAGCCGCAAGGCCCTCGGTCAGCTGGAAGAGACCACCGAGGATTACTATCGACTGTTATGGCTACACCAAAAAAGTCTCGACCCCACCAACCCGGAAGTCATTCCGGTATTCCTTGAATTGAGCCGCTGGCATTTGACTGCCTACGAGTTCGACAACAGCTCAGAAAGCATTGGCCATCTCACCACCGCCAACCAGTTAATTGTCAAAGCGCTCAAGCTGGCACAACAAAGCGATATTCAGCAAGCGGTAGCAAACCAGACCCTGCACACTTTGTTGCGTACCGCCGCCCTGTGTAATTATTTTCTCTCCCGACATCAGGGCGATGAATGGTCTTCCGCCCTCGATTCCCGTTTTGGTTTTGCCTCCCAGGGAACTCAAGACATCTTACCCATGCGCACCGCAGTACTATCCTCAGCCAGTTATAGTCGCGGTCGTAGCGCCCACGAAACCATTGTCACAATGGTGCAGAATGACGAAAACAGCAGTATTGAGCAGCGTGCCCGGTCGTATGCCGAACTAGGTGACTGGCATTTGTTGTTTGGTAAGCGGGATAAAGCCTACGCGACTTATCGCCAGGCCGTCGCTTTAATACCACAAACACCGCAAGCGGCGGCGCTCACCGAGCGGCTGTTCAACCGGCCCATCATGCTACCCGCCGTGCGCAATGAAGCGCCGGGGTCGGAATTAAACTCCAGAATAAAACATCCCATGGCGCGTATAAAAGTTGATATTGCCGCCAACGGCTGGGCGAGTAATGTTGAGATGCTCGATGCTGGCCATCCCCAGGAAAATACCAAAGAAAATCCCCAGGAGAACTCCGAAACCAGTCCCCAAAAGAGCCCCAAAGCGAGTCCCGATGCTCGCCTCGAAAACAAGCGCATGCGCCGACGGGTGATCACGGCCCTGCGCGCAGCCCGATTTCGACCTCGCTTTGTCAATGGCGAGCCGGTGGCATCGCGGGGGGAAATTATTGATTTCCCTTTAATCCATTAATGCTTAAGCCTCGATCAAATCTGCAATACTGCTATGGTGGTGCCCATATAATGGCTCTCATTTAGCCGTACTCATTTAGCGGTACCATGAAACCTAACGACACGATGAAACTAACAACACCATGGAATCTAACCAGCGTATAAAACCGAAGATTTTGCTCTATCTGACCTTATGCGTCGCTGCCAGCACGCCGTGGCTGTCGGGCTGCCAGAGTTCATCGCAATCTTCAGCGTCGGAGTCAGAGCAACAGCCACAAAGTTCCGGCCAGCAATCGAGCCCGCCATCCAGTCAATCGCAGAGTCAGAAACCGAACACGAGCGCGAGTCCTTCGTCCGACTCACAATCTTCGCAGTCCTCCTCTACCGCTTCTTCCTCTACTAGCCAGTCATCCTCCGGGAACGAAGCGGAAGAGACTCAGAATCAAAACGAAGCCGCGACTGGAGGAACCTCCGCGAACACGCAAGACGATGAACTAAACGGAGACGAAATCGGCGCGCTCGACCAACAACTCGACGAATCCTTTGCTGAATTTGACGGTATGATTCTCGAACAACAGGCCTCGGCCACCACACTGGGCGTGCCCTTTGATGAGCAGCAATCGGGCGATTCGGAAACCGACGCGGAAGCGAGCGGTGAAGCGCTATTCGAGGAAGGCGACCTCTACGAAGGCTTGCCCGGCTATGGTGAAAACCCTGATGATGAAGGCTCTGGTGCCGCAAACGGAGATGGCGAAAACTCGACAAGTGAAAGCACCAGTGCTGACCAAGATAGCGCAACGCAAACTGCCTCTTCAGGCGCTGGCTCGGGTTCTGGTGCAGTACCGGCCGATATTTCCAACGGCAGCGATGATGATATTGTGGCCCGACAAATTCGCGAAGCGGCGATGAAAGAAAAAGATCCGGTACTACGAGAGAAACTTTGGGATGAATATCGCAAATACAAAAATCAGTAATCGCTTAAAACAACTCGTTGTTATCCAATTCTTCTGCTTAACTAAGGTAACAGTCGATTCGATCAGCCTATGATTTACATCAACACGATTTACATCAATATGACTCACTTAAATATTTCCCGTATTTTTATTCTGCTCATCGCTGGGTTTGTACTCAACGGCTGCACTAATAGTACGACCATCAAATCGACCCGCCACGTTCCGCTACAGCAACAGACCACGACCATTCCCGAAAACCAGTTGCTCGATGTGGGCGTCGTCACTTTTGATCCAGGCCTGGATGAAAGCGATGACGACGATGCGGTGTTGCCAGAGGTTCGCAACGCGGAAAGCTATTACTTGGCCAATCAGTTGCGCAGCGCCATCCAGGACAGTGCCGCCTGGGGCGCTGTACGGGTGTTACCCTCCACCAAACCGGTTACGGACGTTTACGTACAGGGCACTATTCTGGAATCGACCGGCGAAAGTTTAAAACTTGCCATTGCCGTGTCCGATACTTCCAGGCAATCCTGGTACAAAAAAACCTATGCTGTAAAAGCCAGCGAATACGCCTATCAGCGCCGTAAAACTTTGCAACGGGATCCTTTTTCCGGACTGTTTAACCAAATTGCCAACGACTTACTCAGCTACCGAGAAAAACTCGATAGCAATACCGCCGTCAAACTCCGCACTATTTCCGAGTTACGCTTTGCTCGCGACTTTTCTCCGGAATCCTTTGATCAACACATCGTCGAAAATCGTAAAGGGCTATTAGAAATTTCTCGCTTGCCCGCCCGTAACGATCCTATTTTGGCGCGCATCCAGAAAATTCAGATGCGAGACGATCTCTACGTGGACACCATGCAGGAATATTACGACAATTTTTCTTTGCGTATGGAGGAGCCCTATCAGGTCTGGCGTGCCGAAAGTTACAACGAGGTGATTGCGGCTCGCGAGCTCAAACGCCAGGGCACAGGTAGAATCCTGGGTGGCATCGCCGCAGTGGTGGTGGGTATTGTAGCGGCAGGCAGTAGCGATGGCAGCGCACGAGCGGCCGGCGCGGTGGCTATCGGCTCCGGCGGCTTACTGGTACAAAGTGGGATCGGTAAACGCGCGGAAGCGCAAATGCACGTCGAGGCCCTGGCCGAGCTGGGCCAATCGCTGGAAGCCGAACTGGAACCCCAGGTCATCGATCTGGAAGATCGCACTATCACCCTCACCGGCAATGTAGAAAGTCAGTATCAGCAATGGCGAGACGTTTTACAACAAATCTACCGGGCAGAGAGCGGGGGTTAATCAATAATAAACCGACCGTCGAAAACCAAACTAAAAAAATCCAGGTCAACACAGTTGCGCACTATAAATGACTAAAGCGACAGGTAATTCTGCCGATAGGGACAAGCAAGAAAGCATAACACCACCCCATTCAATAAAGGCGGCGGCGATAGCACTTACCTCTCAAACGTCGGCCTCGCCAGGCTCAAGTTCACGAACAAGCTTCGCACCGTCAAAACCTCATGCCGGAGTATGGGTCGCGTTGGCTATCTGCCTGCTTCTGGTGCTCGTGGTCATTTTTGTATTACCAAATTTTATTGCCAACAAAAATCAAACTACAGCGCCACTTCCCGAACAAGCGCTTACTCCAACGCCCCCAGTCCCGGCGGATACCGATCAACAGGATCTGCAAGCTCGCAGACAGGCACAGGATGTTCTTGCTGGTATTAAGGAACTACAAAAATTACTGGAAAATAAATCGGTACGCGCCTGGGCCGCAAGTGAATATAACGCCGCACTGGCCAAGCTACCACAGGGCGATTTCGATTATCGCCAACGGCGCTATGCTGCAGCCTTAGTAGTCTATAGCTCTGTGGAAACCGATTTAAAAGCCTTAGCCGCGCAAGTCGAACCACGCCTCAAACAATTATTAAGTGACGCCCAGGCTGCCCTGGAAATAGGAAATGCGGAACGGGCGCTAGAATTGTTTCAGTTGGCACTGACTATCGAGGCAGACAATAGTGTGGCTAAGAAAGGTCTTGCCCGCGCGCAAGTACTCCCCGAAGTTATGGCCCACGTTGCCGAAGGCGAGCAACAGTTAAAAACGGGTGCTGCGGAAGCTGCATTAATAGCGTTTAACAAGGCCCTGGCATTGGATGGCGAACATCCCCTACCCCGCTCTGGTCAGAAACGTGCTCAACAACACATCGACAACGCCCGTTATCAAAGCGCTATGAGCGAAGGCTTTAAGCAATTAAATGCCGGGCGTTATCAAGACGCAATTACCGCGTTCAAACAGGCCCTGGCCGTTACCCCCCAATCAACTGATGCCCGCTCCGCCCTGGCTCAGGCACAAGCCAGACAAACCCACACTGGAATTGAACGCCTACTCTCTCAAGCACGGGCTAGCGAAGCACAGGAAAACTGGCAGGACGCCGTAAACAGTTACCGCTTAGCCCTCGAACGCGACAGCACGGTGAGCGAATCCCGAGTCGGCGAAATTCGCGCCAGCACTCGCGCCGAGCTGGATCAAAACCTCGACATTATGTTGGTCGACCCGCTACGCCTGGCATCAAATTCAATTTATCGCCAGGCCGAGCAATTATTGAGCGACGCCCGCGGCATCGGCAATCCCGGCCCCAGGTTGATCAGGCAAATCGATAATCTCCAGCAAACGCTCAGCGCGGCCCGTATACCGGTGGCGCTAACCCTGCAATCCGACAACGCTACTCAAGTCACCCTGCTTAAGGTTGGCGAATTCGGTACATTTCAAAACAAGGTCATCAAGCTGGTGCCGGGGCGCTATGTAGCAACCGGTTATCGCCAAGGTTACCGCGATGTGCGGATAGCATTTAAGGTGACCAGCGCAGCTGAAGCGGATTCGCTCGTCGTACAAGTACAGTGCGACGAAAGCATTTGAGCCTGTTACAGTAATTTATGACTAATCATATCGACTCCTCACCCGGCAAGCCCACCCAAACCGATGCGCCGGAAGCACCGAATGCGCCGAATGCGCCGAATACAACAATAACCCCGGTGGACTTTACGCCTCTGGGTAAGCGTGGCAAACGCGCACATCGCCAGCGGCAATTGTGGTGGCCGCTTACTGGAATATTTCTGCTGATGGCTGCTACGGTGTTGTGGTTTTTAAGCACGGCCCAGACCGTAGTGATTGAAGCGGAGCCCACTAGCGCCACGGTAAACATTGACGGCGGTTTTAACCTTCGTCTCGCCGAACATTTTTTAATGCGTCGCGGCAACTACCAACTCGAGGCTAAAGCCAAAGGTTACCAACCCTTTCAGCAAGCGCTATTAGTCAATGATAAAGACAATCAACGACATCGCATCACGCTGATTAAACTGCCCGGCCATCTGGAGATTAACACCCTGCCCGAAGGAGTTAGCGTCACCATTGATGGTAAAGCGCGCGGTAGAACGCCGCTGATCGCAGACCAACTGAAACCCGGAAATCACCAGATTAGCCTGCAACATCCCCGCTACCTGGCTATGGAGCGAGCCGTCGACATTGAGGGCTTAGATAAAACGCAAACACTGACAGCTGAGCTGCAACCCGCCTGGGGCGACATCAGCATTGCGTCGGAACCCAGCGGCGCTGCCATCATTGTTGCCGGAGAACGACAAAATATCACCCCGGCCACGGTAACTGCGGTTCATGGTCAGGAATTAAGTCTAATCCTACCCGGTCGTAAACCCTGGAAAAAAATCATCGAAGTTGCTCCCGGTCAGCAGCTCGATCTTGGCTTGATCACCCTACTCCCAGCGGATGCGCTGCTCAATATAAACACGCAACCGGCTGGCGCAAGCATCACCGTGGACGATGAGTATCGCGGCGTTTCACCGCTCAAGATCGAACTATCCCCGAAACAAAATCATAAAATAAAACTATTTCTCGCGGGTTACCAAAGCGCGACGCGAACCATGACCCTGGCTTCCGGCGCCGAAGACACTCTCGACCTTGCCCTCACCGCTCGACTCGGTACGGTAAATATATCCCTACAGCCCCAGGGAGCCAGCCTTTATATTGATGGCAAAGCTCAGGGCAACGATATTACTAATTTAAGACTACCCGCCCGCCCTCACCTGTTTAAAGTGGAAAAGAACGGCTACCTCAGCGAACAAAAAACCATTACGCCAAAACCCGGCGTTGTGCAGTCTCTGAGTTTCAGATTACAAACGCCGGAACAACAACGTCTCGCCGCCATACCGACTAGCCTGCAAAGCCCTGCTGGTCAGACCCTTAAATTATTTCGACCCAACACCAGCTTTACTATGGGTGCCCCCCGCCGCGAGCAAGGTCGTCGCGCCAACGAGGCACAACGCACAGTCACGCTGTCAAAACCTTTTTACTTAAGTGTTAAAGAAGTCAGCAACAGTGAATTTAAAAAGTATCGCAGCAGTCACAGTTCCAGCCATATCAAACGAAAAACGCTGGATACCGGCAAACAACCCGTCGTGCGTGTTAGCTGGAATGACGCCGCACTCTATTGCAACTGGCTCAGCGAGCAGGAAGGGCTAGAACCTTTTTATCAAGTCAGCGGTGGCAACATTAGTAGTGATGCTAACAGCCCCAGCAAGGGCTACCGACTGCCCACCGAGGCAGAGTGGGCCTGGGCGGCGCGAGCCAACAGCGCCGGCGCTGTGCTCAAATACTCCAGGGGAAGTACTTTCCTTCCCCCAGCCAAAACCACCAATATCGCTGACAATAGCGCACTCAGTATCGTTGGCACGGCATTATCTGCTTACCAGGATGGTTTTTCCGTAAGCGCGCCAGCGGGTAGTTTTCCCGCTAACCCCAAAGGCTTGTTTGATTTGGATGGTAACGTGGCGGAATGGGTACACGATTATTACGGTATCGGTGGCCCGTCGAAGACCACCGACCCTCTCGGGCCGGAAACAGGGCAGTACCGCGTGATTCGCGGCCCGAGCTGGCGTCACAGCCGGATCACTGAACTTAGATTATCCTATCGGGATTATGCCGCCGACAGTAAAAACCGGGATGATTTGGGTTTTCGCGTGGCTCGTTACCTGAATTAAAGAGCTTGATTGAAAGGCTTTAAACAAAACACCGGATTAAAAAATGCCAATTTACTTTATCTACAATAAATTTATTTTCGCCAGGCAAATCGGCATCGCGTTATTGATGGTTATTTTTTCATTGATGCTTGTTTCATCGATAACTGAGGCCGCCGAAAAAAATACTCCTACAGAGAGTACGCCAATTCCCTCTACTCCTATCAGCACGCAGGATCAAACTCCGAAAACAGCGCCCAGACCCAAAGTAAAAGCCAAGTCAGCCCAATCAAATACAGCCGGATCCAAAACACCTCAAACTAGAGCACCAAAACCAGGCTTTAAACCCAGTGAAAAAATATCAGAAGACTTATCCGTGCCTTTCCCAGTAGATATTTGATAAGGTCTCGGCTATCGAAAAAATCTGTCATTAAAAACGACTGTTATAAATTCAGGAAATATTAATGAAACACAGCCAATCGAACGATTTTCTTTATCAGCTTTTTGCTCTGCTTATCGCCGTGATCCTGGTACACGCACTGTACGTGGTACTGATTCGTCCCCAGGCTGCAGCTATCCTGGAAGATCGCCTGGCCCAGGAGGCCGCGGGTGAACTAGTAGTAGTCGAGCGCTCTATGTATGTGGTGGTCAAAGACTACGAGCAGGAAACCTGCTTTATTTTGATGCTGTGGGCGATGGCGATTATGGGCTTCAAAGCCCGAGATTTACTGGCTGAACGAAAACTGCTCCAACAAACGCTGATTCAGGTCGGCGAAGGCAGCCGCGTCTTACCGGAAGACGCTCGTCAACTATCGCGCCCGGTACAAGCTTTGGCAGAAAACCAACGGGACTATTTACTGCCCCGAGCGCTGATCACTGGCCTGCATCGCTTTCAATCTACTCGCAATATTCAAGATGTATCGAGCGCCATTAGCGAGACCTGCGAAACCGAATCCGACCGTCTCGATTCAGAACTGTCGATGGTGCGCTACATTGCCTGGGCGATTCCCTCTATCGGCTTTATCGGCACCGTACGCGGTATTGGTGAAGCGCTCAGCCAGGCTCATAAAGCAGTGGAGGGCGACATCGCCGGGGTCACCGCAAGCTTAGGGGTCGCATTTAATTCCACCTTTATTGCGCTGGTGATCAGTATTGTGGTGATGTTTCTAATGCACCAATTGCAATTATTGCAGGAGCGTTTAGTGCTCGATACCCACAGTTATTGTGACCAAAATCTACTACGCCACCTGCAGGTCGATTGAGCCTGATGAGCAAAGCAAGCCCGGCCATTATTGAACTCAACGACACTGGCATCGTCTGTCATCACGGCGAGCAGAAAATACTGAGTCCGGGTTACGCGCTATTGACCAAGCAGGGCGTTACCACTGGCAGCGCTGCTCGCGCCCGCGCCTGGCTTGAACCGCAACACAGTTTTAATCAGTACTGGCATCAACTCAGCATGGCTCCGCTCAGCGCTCATAATGCTCACGCCCGCCACTACGCCGACCTCGCCTACGCCCAGTTGCAACAATTGCATTTGGAAGCCGGCGCACCCAAAGAAATTATTTTTAGCATCCCCGGTAGTTTCAGCCACGAACAACTCGCCATCCTGCTCGGACTCGCCAAGGCCTGTGGGCTTGAGGTTGCAGGCCTGGTGGACAGTGCCGTATGTGCGCTTGCCAGCAACCACCTTGAGATCACCGACAACCTTGATATTAAAAACGCCGTGCATGTGGATATTCAGTTGCATAACGCGGTACTCACTACCCTCACTTGCGATACCAGTAATGACCATACGGATCAGTACGCTGCGCCGCATATCCATCGAAAAGAAGTATTTCCGCTCACCGGCTTCGGTTTAAAAAGTCTCGAAGACGCGTGGATACAAGCAATTGCTAAACGCTTTGTCGGAGAATATCGTTATGATCCCTTGCACACCGCGACCGAGGAGCAAGCTCTGCGCGATCAACTTTCCGGCTGGCTCCTTGCATTAGAAACAGCAAGCGAAATCACCATTAGTCTTGCCACGCCCACTGAGCAACTACGGCTGGGTATGACACGCACTAATTTCATTGAGGCGGTACAAGAAAAGCTTGAAGCCTTAAGCCACGCGGCCATTCGCACCGTCAATGAACATGCTGATAACACATCACTACTCCTTTCTCACCGAGTTGCGGCATTACCCGGAATAGACGCACTATTTCCGGGAGCCTTTAGCTTACCTGCAGATAGTGTCATCGCAGGCTGCCGTGCTCACCAGGCGACAATCACCAACTTCCAGGAACAGGTTCTGGTGACGGCCTTACCGCTCGGAAAAACCTCGAGCAAATCTGACAAGCTTTTATCGAAAAACATTCTCGCGAACAAAGCGGAAGCCACCCACCTTCTGTATCAACACCAGGCCTATGCGATTAATCACGGCCTTACCCTGAAGCCGCATAAAGACGGACTGATTATTCAGCCACTTGATCCACAAGACTCACATCCAAAAAACTCACACCCAAAAAGTAATAACCCTGATGAGATTTACCTGCTAAAGGATGATGAAAGCTTAAGGCTCAGCACAAGGCAAACCGTAGACTGTAGCGGCGATAGCAATGCTCTCAAAGCCGGGGACACACTGACTATTAGTAACGGTGATGAGCAGAATTCAACTCATGATTCACGTCTGGAACTCATCCAGGTGCTGTAATGAAGCGAAGCAAACGCCATGTCAGCACCTTCAGTTTATCGTTTCTCGACATTATGGCCTGTGGCCTGGGTGCGGTTACCTTATTATTTTTGATTCTTAAACACGACAGCTCCACCGCTTTTGAAAACGTCAATCCCAACCTGAGTGCCGAGGTAAAACTATTAAACGAAGATATTCGTGTCGGCGAAGAAAATAAAGTAACGCTGCGCAATAGTCTGCAACAATCCGCACAGGAGCTGGTAACAGCTCAGGGGCTTGCCGATCGTGTATTGGAGCAACTTAACGAAAAGCGTCGGGAACTGGGCATCCAGTCTGATCCAAAAGAGATTGCCCTGCTGCGCCAGCAAGTCGAAGCGCTGGAGCGTAAAACTCAGCAACTAAAAGAGCAGGACCAGGGCCCGGATCTGGTTGCTCTCAAAGGCCAGGGTGACCGCCAATACCTCACCGGCCTCAAACTCGGCGGCAATCGGATATTAATTTTGGTGGACGCTTCTGCCAGCATGCTGGATAACACCATCGTCAATGTGATTCGGCGTCGCAATATGTCTGACGCGGTTAAACTAAAATCTCCGAAATGGCGGCGTACCGTGCGTACCGTGGAGTGGCTGGTGGCGCAACTACCCAAGCAGAGTCGCTATCAGGTGTATACCTTTTCGACCACAAGCGTACCCAGCACCCCGGGCACACGAGGGCAGTGGTTGGACGCCGCCAATCGCGGATCCATCAACACGTCGCTGAGCAAACTGCGCGGCACCATCCCGGCACAGGGTACCAGCTTGATTAATGCCTTCGGCGCGATAAATGATTTCAGTCTCAAGCCCGACAATGTTTTTTTGATCACCGACGGCTTACCGACTCAGGGGAAAACCACTCCCAGAGGTGGCACCGTATCCAGTAACGCCCGGGTCAAATTATTTAACAGCGCCATCGCCACCCTGCCCTCGCGACTTCCCGTCAATGTCATACTGATGCCGATGGAAGGCGATCCGGAAGCCGCCAGCTTGTTCTGGCAATTGGGCTTGATTTCCAAAGGTGCATTTTTAAGTCCCGCAAGCGATTGGCCATAAAACCGCTATGTTTATAAAATCCTTATGAAAAAGAAAAAACGCCCAGGACTGGAAACTAACATTTCTTTTCTGGATGTCATCAGTTGCGGCTTTGGCGCAATCGTCCTGTTGTTATTGATCGCTAAAACCGTTGATCACACTAGCCTGGAAGAGAGCATTCCGCTCGACGGTAGTATTGAAAACTTACAGGAACAGCTGTTCACCCTACGTGGCGAAAGCCGGGTTCTCAACCGGGACTTAACTCAACAACAGGAACAGCTCTCGAAACAAAAAGCCCGCATCGCGCGATTGCGAGAACAGCTAGCCTCGGCTGAAAAACAAAGCGAAACCACCATCGTCGACAGCGGGGAAACCGAAGAGCTAAGCCTGGCCCTACAGGTACTCACGGAGGAAATGCAGCGCCTACTTGGCCGCGACCATCGCCGTAAAAATCAAGTGGTCGGTGGCATCCCGGTCGATAGCGAATACATCGTTTTTATTATCGACACCTCCGGCAGTATGTTCAATTACGCCTGGCCCAAGGTACGTAAAGAGATGATTAGTATTCTCGACATCTACCCTAAGGTAAAGGGCATTCAGGTTATGAACGACATGGGTGGCTATATGTTTTCCGGTTATCGGGGCAGATGGATTCCCGATACGCCCGGTCGCCGCAAAGCCATTATTAACCGACTTAATACCTGGACCCCCTTTAGTAATTCTAGCCCGGCAGAAGGTGTTCAGCGAGCCATTCGCGCCTTTTATGCCTCTGACAAACGTATTAGCCTCTATGTGTTTGGCGACGATTTCACCGGCGGCTCTATCGCTCAGGTCTTAGATACCGTCTCTCGCGCCAACCATCGTAAAAACGGTCGACCAATGGTGCGCATCCACACTATTGGTTTTCCGGTACACTTCCTGGCTCCTGGGGGCAGGGCGAAAAGCGCAAGCCGCTTTGCCAATTTGATGCGTGAAATGAGTTACCGCAATGGCGGCACCTTTGTTGGCCTAAACAGTCTTAACTAAGCGCTGGCTTTACCGGTAACACAACCTGGAAATCGAGCCCGTAAACCAAGCCCGTAGCCTACGGCCCACAAATCAGGGCGAGGAAAGAATGCTAGCAGTCGCTCCAAACCTGAAAACAACATTCAAACTGCCAGCGAAACTACTACTGGCCGTTTGTTTTGTCCTTTCGCTTAGCGGCTGTGCAACCCATGTCGAAGTCTCTGGGACTTTCCCAAAACCCCTGAGCCGACAATACCCCTTTACTACCACGCTGGTGTTTAACGAAGATTTCCGCAACTATCGTTTTGAAAACCTGGCGCCTCGAGAAGTCAGCGTTGCGGTTGGCGATACTCAAGTACAACTGTTTCAGGCCGTCTCCGGCAGTATGTTTAAAGGCACCGAAGTTCGCGACCTTATACCAGAAAGCGTGACTACCGACTTAATTTTTAAGCCCACGGTGGCCGACGTGCAAATTGCCATGCCTTACGAGACCCAGCTCAAGGTGTTTGAAGTGTGGATCAAATACAATATTGAGTTATTTGATCACAATGGCGAATTGATTGCAGCGTGGGTAATGCCCGCCTATGGAAAAACCCCCACCCGTTTCCTAAAATCTGAAAGTGATGCGCTTAACCAGGCCGCGATGGTGGCGCTGCGCGATGCCGGTGCCAACCTGATCACCTCATTTGGGAACGTACCCCAGGTCAAAGCCTGGCTGGCAGCCCAGAACGCTAAGGGAGCAGCCCTGACACCATGAAACTGCCGCTCTGCAAGCGCTCTACAACGGGCTGCCAGTCACAGACTATTTTCACACTAATTGCGCCATTGCTACTGCTGACCCTATCAGCATGCACTACCACCACCATTGACGAGTATCGCGAAAGTCCGTCTCAATTAACCATGAACGGGAATGAGACCGTCGTCGTATTGGGGCGACGCCACGCGGGCGACTACGAGACCGAGCCAAAATTTATTGATTGTATTGGCGAAAGTCTAAACAAGGCCCCCACTGTAACCGTGCTGCCCGAAACAACTTTTGTCGATGCACTCTATCCCTGGTTTGAACCGCGCACCGCGCCTCTTGGTTTACGTCGCCTGGAAAAAATGCTGGTAGATCCCCTTATCGGCCAGCACATTCGACAACACGGTGTACGCTATATGATCTGGGTAGATGGCAGTACCGCCACCACCGATAAAGACGGTTCGGTAAGCTGTGCTATCGGACCGGGTGGTGGTGGTTGCTTCGGCTTTGCCACCTGGGAAAAAACCGCTAGCTACGAGGCCATTATTTGGGATCTGAATCAACTAGACGAGCGCGGTCGAGTCAAGGTCAACGCTAAAGGCTCCTCGTATCTGATTGCTATTGGCGCGCCAATCCCCATCATCGCCCAGGTGCAGGATAAAGCCTGCGCGGGTATCGGCAAGCAACTACGTACTTTTTTTACCGAACAATAAGGTCTCTTATAAACAGGAAGCTTTCATAATGCCTTCTAAAGCACTTCTGCTCCTTAGCGTTTGTCTCGGGATATTAATAATCCCCAGCTCCAGCCTCGCCATGTCGGAGAAAAAAGCCGCGGAAATTGGTCGCGAAATGTACCAACAAATCACCAGTAATATGCCCATCTATCAGGAAACCGACATCAACAAATACCTCAACCGGGTCGGGCGTTTACTAGTATCGAATTCTGACGATCCAAAACGAAACTATACTTTCACTATTATCGACAGTCCGGATATTAACGCCTTCGCTACGCCCGGCGCTTATATTTATATCAATCGCGGCCTGCTTAACTTTATGAACTCCGAGGCGCAGTTGGCCGCAGTCATCGCTCACGAGATTGCCCACGTCACCGAAGACCACGCCTCTCGCCAGAAACGCGCACAAACCGGCTCCACCGTCTTGTCCGGCATAGTCACCATCCTGACCCAGAGTTCGGAAGTGGGTCGAGCCAGCGCCCTGTGGGGAGCGGCGACCGTGCGCGGTTATGGCCGAGATATGGAGTTGGAGGCCGACCGAGTCGGCGCAGAAATTATGCAAGCCAGCGGCTACAACCCGCAGGCGATGATGGAGATGATCGCCCTGCTAAAAGATCACGAACGCTTCAGTAAGAAAAAGGCAAGGGAGTCGGGACAAGCCATTCAAACCTACCACGGTCTATTTTCAAGTCATCCACGTAACGACCAACGCCTGCGGGAAGTGATTAAAAATGCCGGGGGCGAGGAGACTAACGGTAAACATATCGGCGATGCAGGCATCGATAACGTGCCGCAATTTCGTATTGCTACGAATCAATTACCCTGGGGTGAAAATTTCGACGCGCAAACTACAACGCTAAGCCGCTTTCGCCATTCGCGCTATCGTTATCAGCTAGATTTTCCTCAGGGTTGGGAATTCGAGGAAAAGCAAAATGTGCTTACCGCACAATCGTCTGATGCCGCAATGACGGTGGAGAGAAAACAACGCACAACGGCAGCTCCGGAAGATTTTATTAAAACCACTCTTGGGATTTCCCAACTGAGCAAAGGCGAAGCGCTGGCAC
Source organism: Porticoccaceae bacterium (assembly GCA_036961295.1). Lineage (GTDB taxonomy): Bacteria > Pseudomonadota > Gammaproteobacteria > Pseudomonadales > Porticoccaceae > JAGPUQ01. The sequence goes on from JBALVX010000001.1 coordinate 1,480,607, forward strand.
AAGCTCGACTCAAGGGCTATACCGGGGTTTTTCGTCAGACAAATGGTGTCGAGCAACGAGTTGCCGTGATTTATTACGGTCGTGGCGGCTATATGTTTACGGGAAATAATAACGAGAGTACTAAAGACACCGAGCCGGGTCAGCGGGATAAGGATTTTTTAGCGATTATCCGCAGTTTTCGCCCCTATGCTAGCCCGCGCGGCCAAGGTACTAAAACCATTCATTATGTCAAAGCGACAGCCGGTGCTACCTACGCCAAACTGGCTCGACAACTTAAGCTCGGCACTGATGGAGAAGACGAGTTGCGACTTATTAACAACGCCTATCCTCGTGGTGAACCACAAGCCGGTCAGTGGATTAAAATTATCCGTTAAGCGCTTTCCCTGTCATTTGTCAGGTTCGGCTTTACTCGATTCGCTTCGCTTCAGTTCTGCTCCGCCCATCCCATTATTCCAAGCGCTTATCAAGTATTCCCGTGTTTTTGAGACTTGTACTTGTCCATTTCGGAGGCCTTGATCATAATAAGCGCCATCTGACTCATCTTCACATCGAACTACATCCTCAACTAATCAACTAATCAGCGTAGCAATAATGGAGCCAACCATGACTATACAACTGCAATCCGTAGTAGCGATTCACTACACTCTAAAAGATGACCGCGATGTCGTCCTCGACGCCAGTGCCGATGGAGAGCCTCTGGTTTATATGCATGGCGCTGGCACTATTATTCCCGGCCTGGAAAAACAGTTGCTTGGAAAAGTCGCTGGAGACCACTTTGAGACAATCATCAGCCCGGATCAGGCCTACGGCGAACACATTCCGGAAATGGTTCAAACCGTGCCTCTCGATGTATTTCAGGAAGACCAAACCATCGAAGTCGGCATGAGTTTTTCGGGTAAAACTCCGCAAGGACCCATCAATGTTGTGGTCACCAATATCGAAGATGGCATGGCAACCCTCGACGCCAATCATCCGATGGCGGGTAAAACCCTGCATTTTGATGTCACCATAGACTCGGTTCGGGAAGCTACTGAAGCAGAACTATCACACGGCCATGTTCACGGACAGGATGGTTGCGGACATGCGCATTAAACCTTAACTATTCAACCAACAGTTACCTAAACGGCAAATTTAAAACCAGACAGCAATCAAAGAGAACGTATCTTCATGTCCGAACACTCTACAAACCCGGCCAGCGGCCCACTTATCGGTATCAACGTTATTGAATTTGGCGGCATCGGCCCCGGCCCGCTGTGCAGCATGCTGCTCTCCGACGCCGGAGCAAAGGTATTGCGACTCGACCGCCAACAACCTTCCGGACTCGGCGTACCAAGATCACAAGACTACGACGTACAACGCCGTGGTCGCCAGTCTCTCGCTATCGACCTGAAAGACCCCAACGCAAAACAAGTCATCCTAAAGTTAATCGACAATGCCGATGCCGTACTCGATCCCTTCCGCCCCGGCACGCTGGAGAAACTAGGCTTAGGTCCGGACGCGTTAATGGCACGCAACCCTCGCCTGGTCATTACCCGCATCACCGGCTGGGGACAAACCGGACCGCTGGCAAGATCCGCCGGTCACGATATTAATTACTTGTCCATCAGCGGCATACTCGCCGCCATCGGCCCCAAAGATAGCCGCCCTTACCCACCCTTGAATGTGGTCGCCGACATGGGTGCCGGTGCTATGTTTTCCGCTTTTGGTACGCTCGCGGCCATTATCTCTGCCCGCGATACCGGCAAGGGCCAGGTCATCGACTCGGCTATGTGTGACGGCTCCGCCTATTTAGCTTCCGGCATGTTCGGGCTTTACGAAGAAGGTAACTATGAGCTACAACGGGAATCCAACATTCTCGATGGCGGTGCGCCTTTTTATCGAACCTACGAAACCGCTGACGGTGCCTATATGGCCATCGGCGCGGTCGAACGAAAATTCTTTGATCTGGCGCTGGAAAAACTTGGCATTGACGGCAGCATCTGGGCAGACCACCGAGATAAAACCCTGTGGCCTGAAATGCAGATTCAATTAGAAGCCGTGTTTGCCAGTAAAACCCGCGACCAGTGGTGTGCCATTTTTGAAGGCAGCGATGCCTGTGTATCACCCGTACTTAATTTCGATGAGGCCACCTCCTACCCACACAATGTGGCGCGCAATAATTTACCCACTGTGAATGGCGTGCGTCAACCCGGACCCACACCGGTTTTCCTCGGTACCCCTGGGGCAATACAATTTCCTCCACCAAAATTTGGCGAACATTCCGAGGCAGCACTATCAGATTGGGGTTTCGACGCAGCCGAAGTCGATGCTTTAAAGGAACAGGGTATTATCGGCACTGATGGCTACTCTCAAAATATTTGATCGCAGCGGGGATGAACTTGAACTTAACCACACCAAAAGCCCTCTAACCCCGACGCTTATTTCTGTCGATAGCATATCCATCAGGGACACTAAAAAATATGTGCCGTTACGCACAAGGAGTCGATGTATGATCCCGTCCTTATTCAGACTTACCTCAGCAAAGGGATCACCTCGTGTGGTGTGGATATTCAGCCTGATGCTCTATGCCTTATGCGCCTCGCTGCCTGTTCATGCCAGCAGTAAAACACCGGGTAAAGTGATCGCCGGCTGGGTGGAAAAAATCACCTTACCTGCCTCTAAAGCATCAACCAAAGCTATTACGATTAAAGCCAAACTCGATACCGGTGCCGAAACTTCATCCATCCACGCGGAAAACATTAAAATCTACAAGCGCGGAGGCAAGCGCTGGGTTGATTTCACCCTGGTAATAAAAGACACCGATGATAAAACCCACCGAATTACTATGAAAAAACCCCTTGAGCTCAGGGTAAAAATTAAAAAACACGATGGCGACCACGATAGCCGTCCTATTGTTGAACTCGACATCTGTTTTGATGGGCGTATCCATTCCACCCTGTTTTCGCTTGTCGACCGCTCGGAATTTATTTATCCGGCATTATTAGGCCGTAAATTTATCGAAGGTGTCGCCCTCGTTGACCCACAGGCTAGCTTTCTCACTCAGGCTTACTGTGAGTAATACCGCTAAACGCTTTCGAGAACATTCAATTTATGCGTAATCTTTCTGTCACGCTGTGGGCCGCCTTGCTAATTATTTTAGGTCTTAGCATCTGCTTATATAAATCATTCACTCTGGGTCTACCACTCAGTCCCAAACAAAATACCGAGGTATGGACAATACAGGCCGCACTGAATTTTCAAGGCCTGGGTGGACCGGCCATTGTCGATTTTCACTTACCCAGCACGACACCTGGCTTTATCAAGCTCGATGAAAATTTTATTTCCAAGGGTTTCGGCCTGTCCACCGAAGAAAAAAATGACCAACGTAAAGCACAGTGGGTAGTGCGACGCGCCCGCGGACAGCAAACTCTTTACTACCGACTCTCCGTCGCCAGTTCCCCGCAACAAGGCATGTGGGATTCTCGACCTGAATTCCCACAACCACCGACCCATACGGAACCTTACAACTCTGCGATCAAAGCCATTATCGGTGATGTGCGTAATGAATCTGCCGATGTTTTTACTTACACTCGGGAATTACTTCAGCAATTAAATGCTCCAGTGGCTAACGACAATATTGAGCTGATTCGTAGCCGCGCACACAATGCCGAGCAATGGGTTGAAGAAATCATCAACATCCTCAAAGGTGCCCGGATTCCGGCACGGGTGTTATGGGGCCTAACCCTGTCGGACGCCGCAAACGACGCGCGCTTACTACCGATGCTACAGGTTCACAACGGCGACCAATGGCTAACCTTCGATCCGAAAACCAGTCATCCTGGCACGCCCGCAAATTTTCTAACCTGGTACGTTGGCAGCGAACCACTCTTCGATGTCGAGGGCGGACGCAAGGCCGAACTCAGTTTTTCCGTCACCAGAACCTACCGGGAATTAATCGATGTGGCCCGCCAACGCGCGCGACAAATGAATTCAATTTTTGTCGACTTCTCTCTACTCGCCCTCCCGGTACAAAGTCAAAATGTCTATCGCCTCCTCCTGATGGTGCCGCTGGGCGCACTGATCGTGGTATTTATGCGCACCTATGTTGGCATTCAAACCTTCGGCACTTTTATGCCAATCCTGATTGCGCTGGCGTTTCGCGAAACCCAACTGCTGTGGGGAATTGCACTATTTACCTTGATCGTCTCTGTCGGCTTGATGATCCGGTTCTGGCTTGAACGACTCATGTTGTTGTTGGTGCCGCGCCTAACTGCCATTTTAATTATTGTGGTGTTGCTGATGTTATTAATTAGCCTAATCACCAATAAATTTGGTGCCGAACGCACTTTATCCGTAGCACTTTTCCCCATGGTGATTTTGGCGATGACCATTGAGCGCATGTCTATTACCTGGGAGGAAAACGGCGCGCGCACCGCAATGCTCTACGGCCTGGGGAGTCTGGTAGTCGCCAGTCTCGGTTATCTGGCAATGACCAACGAATCACTCATTTATCTTATGTTTGTGTTCCCGGAACTATTATTGGTCGCGCTCGGCATCAGTCTTTGGATGGGACGTTACACCGGCTACCGACTCTCCGAACTACGCCGTTTCCGTGATGTGAGGACAGACATTTCCCGATGAGTTTTATCGCCACACCAAAACGTTTACGCGGCCTGGGCTTACTGGGCATCAATCAGCGCAACGCCGATTTTATTATGCGTTACAACCCGCGCAAGCTTTACCCTTTGGTAGACAACAAGCTCCGCACCAAGCAGCTGGCGCTAGTACAGGGCATCGCCGTACCCGAGTTGTACGGTGTAGTAGAAGCGCAATACCAAACCAAAACGATTATCGAGATACTCGGGCAACATCAAGATTTCGTTATTAAGCCGGCGCACGGCAGTGGCGGTAACGGCATTCTGGTAATCACCGGGTGCATGGGCGATTATTTTCAAAAAGCGAATGGCGAACTACTGTCCCTGAATAACATTCGCCACCATATTTCGAATATTCTAAGTGGTATGTACAGCCTCAGCGGAGTGGCTGATCAGGCCATTATTGAATACCGAGTAAAATTTGACCCGGTATTTGAAGAGATCAGCTACCGAGGCGTTCCCGATATTCGCGTTATTGTGTTTCGCGGCGTCCCGGTGACTGCCATGGTGCGCCTGCCCACCCGACAATCCGATGGCAAAGCGAATTTACATCAGGGCGCAATGGGAATGGGTGTCGATCTCCGCACGGGCGTGAGTTGCGGAGGGGTATTTCGCAACCAGGCCTGCGTGATTCACCCCGATACCGGCAAAGCTATTACCGGTATCGCCATTCCACACTGGAACGATATTTTACAACTGGCAACCCGCTGCGCGGATACCGTAAAACTCGGCTATCTCGGCGTCGATATTGTCGTGGATCGCTATCTGGGGCCGCTGATGCTTGAGCTTAATGCTCGCCCCGGTCTCAGCGTGCAACTGGCTAACCAGCGTGGTCTGCTAGATAACCTGCAGGCGATCGAGGCTTTAAAGTTTATTCCTGAGGATGTAAATGCGCGCGTTGCACTGTCTCAGCAGTTGTCATCCCAACACCCCAACGCTGGAGACGTCGAGAACCCCGCATCAGTGGAGACACCCTGATATCCTGATCAACGCTCGCACTCCAATTCTCCAGTTCCACCCCAGCGAATGGCAATGACACCCTTATTTTGTTTACGCTCACTAGCTTTAATTCACTACCTATTTTTCATGATTTTTCAAGGAGAGTAACTGTGTCGTTATCAGGAACAGATTTAATCAACCACTACCAGTTGTACTTTGACAGTGGCGACATGACCAATGCAAGCCTGTATCTGTGTGCAAGCTCCGATTTATCTGAAACAGACATTCAGGCAATCATTACTGCCATGAGAAATAAAAATTTGTGGTCTGCCGATGTCGCCAAAACTGTTTCAGCGGAACACAAGCCCATGTACGCAGAACAAATGCAGTTTATCGGCTCTATTTCCGGACAAGTGAACGAAAAACCCTTTCACGCAGCCGCCTACAATCACGAAAAATTTCCCTATAACACCGAGCGCTGGCAAGCCTGGCAGGATTTTATCGCTGCTAATTTTGCTACATAAAATTAGCTCTCTCAGCCCTCTCCTGCCCGGATGTCATGCTTTCCTGAAATCAAAACTTACTGCAAGGCCTCGGAGTAAGCCGGGAACCCCGGAGTACTCGTAAATGCCTGCATGGCACTACTGAACTCGGTGCCCGATGAGAGGCGGTCAAATTCCTGTATCAAATATTTAAATGACAAATGTTTAGCTCGGCAACAAGCTACATAGCTCTCTAGTACCCCGATGAGCGAGCTACCGTTGCTCTTCAGCGCTCGATCCACCTGCAAAAAATAGACAGCCCCACCCCAATACAGGGTTACGTAATCGCCCCTGGTTTGTAGTCGCGACGCAGCAGAAACAAAGGGGACGCGATGAAAGTTGAAACGGTTTTTAGCGCGACTAATGTGTCGCCGATAGCGTTTGCTGACCTCCGGTGAACTTATCACCCCCATTGCTTCCATCACCTGGTATTGCATATAACTGGCAAAACCTTCCGCAAACCAGGAATACTCTGAGCCGACATAGGGAATTAACAAATGGCTCAGTTCATGGGGCGCTGTCCAATCCTTCAGAAAATCACTTAAGGAATATTGTGGATCGACATAAAAATGCACGGCCTGTCTTCCCGAACGCTGGGTGTTCGCCCAGGGCACAGGTTCTTTATTGCTGGCTAATCGATGAAAAAAGATATGCACATCAAAAGGATAAGGTGCGACCTTCTTTTCTACCCCGTCGATGGTGAGCTCTATCCAATGTGTAAGTTTTGCTTGCTCGCTCTCAGTAAAACTACCTGGCCAGTGCCAAACAATATTAGCTTGGGCAGGTTTAGCGCCGCTGATTAATAACAGCACACCAAGCAGGCAAGACCATCTGAAGAGACTCATAACCCAGTAAGACCTCAAAAACACTCAATCGGCACAAAAAAAACCGGTGTCGCTAGACACCGGTTTTATAGAAGACCATGTAGGCTTATATTACAAATTCGCCAATACATTCTCCGCCGAACTTACGGTAAACCCGCCGGCATCTTCGATAAAAGCATGGGTACAAGTGTTGTCGTCAATCACCAGCGCGAAACGTCTGCCCCGCTGACCCAGTCCGTGACCGGAAAGATCCAGCTCCAAATCCAGTGCCTTGGTGTAATCGCCATTACCGTCAGCCAACATTTTTACTTTGCCATCGGCTCCACTGCTTTTGCCCCAGGCATCCATTACGAACACATCGTTGACCGCCATGCAGGCTACGGTATCGACACCCTTGCCTTGCAATGCTGAAAGCTGTTCGATAAAACCGGGCAGGTGCTCTTTGGAGCAAGTGGGCGTAAACGCACCGGGTACCGAAAACAGCACTACTTTTTTCCCCGCGAATAAATCCTTGCTACTAATAGAACCGGGGCCGTCGGCATTCATCACGGTGAAACGACCTTCTGGTAATGTATCGCCTACTTTAATTGTCATCACTATCTCCTTATTTGGAATTTTATAAAAGTTCAGGTAAATCAGGTTACTTCATGCTTCGGTATGCTTCGGTCACATTTTTATTTGTACGCCACACCGATCGAACCGATGGTTTCCCGCGCCACAATAGTTTTCATAATGTGTGAGGTGCCATCGCCAATCTGCAAACCCATAACGTCGATCATACGCTGCATATGGGGCATTTCGTGTCCCCAGCCGTAATGACCATGCTGCACTAAACACTCGTGAATAATATCCGTACCCCACTTGGGGGCCATCCATTTCACCATCGCCGCTTCTTTGGTATGCGGCATATCTTTGTCGCGCATCGCCAAACCTTGATAGCACAAAGCTCTCAGTGCCGCTAACTTGCTGTCGTGTTCCGCCAGCGGAAAGGTAGTGCCCTGAAATTTCGCCAGTGGTCGCCCAAACACTTCGCGATCTTGAACGTATTGCCAGGTTTCATTCACCGATGCTTGAGCGGTGGCCACACATTGCAGGGCGATTAAAAAGCGGCTGAGATCAAAGCCCTCCATCACTTTGGTAAAACCTTCACCCTCCTTACCGAGCAATGCAGTCTGGGGAATTTCAACGTCGTCGAAAAACACCGAACCACGGCCCACCGGGCGAGAACCCACATCGTCAAAACGAGTGCAGGTAACACCGGGTAAATCCAGGGGCACTAAAAAAGCGGAAACTCCATGTGCGGCGGCACTCTCTGGACCAGTGCGCGCAAACAGCAAACACATATGACCATTGGCGCCCCAGGTGATGGAGGTTTTTTCACCATTAAGGATATAGCCATCATCTGTTTTGGTGGCTTTGAGCTTCAAGTTAGCCGCGTCCGAGCCGCCTCGAGGTTCAGTCAACCCCAACTGTACAATTAATTCACCCGCCGCCATGCGCGGCAGGATATCGGCTTTCATATCTTCACTACCGTGCTGCTCGATCACACCACCGATTAATGGCGTGGTCATGGCGATGTAGCTAACATTGATATCGGCATAAGCGAGTGCTTCGCAGATCACCCCCTGTACAACACTGGAGGCGCCAATGCCGCCGTACTCCTCTGAAATCGTCGGCGCGATCAAACCCAACTCGCCCATCTCACGTAATAATTCTGGCTCCAGTTCTTCCTGTTTCGAGCGCTCCATATAACTATCGCCCAGCCGCTCGCGAGCAAAACGTTCGGCAACTTCTTTAATAAAAAGTTCTTCTTCACTTAACCACGGAAGTGTCATGACAATCCTCTTTCTTTAAAACTTAAGGTGACTAATACATTTAAAAACTAGCGTCGAACGACGCCTTTAGCAAATTCCCGCAATTCAAACTTCTGAATTTTCCCACTAGCGGTGCGCGGCATATCGGCGATAATCTCTAAGTGTTCCGGAAAATAATTTCTTGCCAATTGATGTTCTTTTAAGAAATCGACCATGCTGTTGAAGCTAAATTCTGCTCCATCTTTAAGCGTCACAAAACAACAACCTAGTTCTCCCAGACGCTCATCGGGCATCGCTACGACGGCACAATCGATAATATCTGGGTGCTTGTAGAGAATATTTTCGACTTCCACCACCGGAATATTTTCTCCGCCTCGAATGATAATGTCTTTGGAGCGACCGGTAATACGGATATAACTATCCGCGTCCATTCGCGCCAGATCACCGGTATCAAAGAACCCATCCGCATCGACATCATAGGCTTCAGGGCGCTTAAGATAACCAATAAACGTACCTGGACCTTTTTCCAACAAACGACCTTCTTCGCCCTGGGGTAAGGTAACACCATTCTCGTCTACCACTTTCACTTCGCAACCCGGTACCGCAACACCGTCGCTACCAAAAACTTTTTCTGCCGGGTCGTCCAATTTTGTAGTGGTTACTACCCCGCACTCACTCATACCCCAAATGGCACTGACACAAATAGATAATTTCTCCACCGCCTCCTGTGCCAACACGCTGGGTATTGGCGCCCCGCCGCAAACGAAGACACGGAAGCGATCAGAGTTACACTCCTCGCCTCGATCCGAATTGGTTAAGTCAGCCAGGAATGGTGTTGCGCCCATACTAAACGATACATTTTCCTCGGCAATTAACTGCCAACCCATATTCACATTCCACACATCGAGAAAAACCGCCTTGGTTTTAAGTATCATCGGCATCCACATGCCGTACATAAACCCGGTTAAATGGGCGAGCGGAGAACCCATAAACACATCGTCATTCTTTGATAAATCACAACGCTCCACCATACGGTGAACGCTGAATAAAAAGGTATTAGAACAGTGCATCACGCCCTTCGGCATACCGGTAGTACCCGAGGTGTACATCAACAGCACGACGTCATTGGGATTGAGCTGGCGCTCCTGAAATAAAGCAGCGCTATCGGTATCCAGGGAATGATTAACTAAAGCTTTCTCAAAACCGTTGTCAGCATCACTACCCACCACAAACAAATGTTGTAAGTGAGGTAATTTATCACGCATTTTATCAACCATGACTTCGTGATCGAAACCGCGAAAGGTTTTTGGAACAATCAATATTTTTGATTCAGCAAAATCGACCATATACGATAATTCCCGCTCACGGAATATCGGCATCAGCGGATTACTAACGGCACCAATGCGCAAGCAGGCCAGATGAATGGCAACGAATTCCCACCAGTTCGGTAATTGAAACGACACCACGTCCTGCTTCTCGATGCCGTAGTGAGCCAGAGCCACGGCGATGCGCTCCGCTTTTTCGGTCAATTGCCGGTAGGTCATCTGGCTTTTTTCACCACTGTCCATGCGGTATTCGACGATAGCAAGATCGTCCGGATTTTCGGCCAATGCCGCGTCGAAGTAATCGAGTAAATTTTCATCCCGCCACCAGCCTTCGCGCTGCATGGCTTCAATACGGGATGCGGATAAAATGGGATCGACAATCATTATTGTTTAGCTCCTAATCATTAAAAATAAAATTTAAACTATTTTTGATCGGCATTTATCCGACCAGAAAGCCTTAGTCCGTGAAATGTATCGCGAGGAATTTAGTCCGTGAAACGCAAACGAATAAATCTAACTACTAGGGACCGATAAAAAATGCTCTCGGTAATAGCACAGCTCAGCAATAGAATCGCGAATATCGTCCATCGCCAGGTGTGTGGATTTTTTTTGTAAACCACTCAACAGTTTGGGCGACCAGCGGCGCACCAATTCCTTTAACGTACTGACATCCAGATTTCGATAGTGAAAATACGCCTCCAGCTCAGGCATTTCTCGCGCCATAAACCGTCGATCCTGACAAATGGAGTTACCGCACATGGGCGACATCCCCGGCTCTACCCACTCCTTTAAAAAGGCAATGGTTTCCCGCTCGGCATCTTGCGCTGTGTTCTCACTGTTGCGCACCCGCTCGGTAAGGCCGGACTGGCCGTGTTGCCGAGTGTTCCAGCCGTCCATTGCGTCGAGCACTGCATTGGCTTGATGCACGGCAATCATTGGGCCTTCGGCCAAAATATTAAGATCTTTATCCGTCACAATCGTGGCAATTTCTATAATACGATCGTTCACTGTGTCGAGCCCGGTCATTTCCAGGTCAATCCAGATTAAATTCATTGCTGCGGGGTCATTACTCGCCGCGGTATCATTAGTCATAAGTGCTCGCTCACATTAGTCTTTATTTTGATGTTCCTGAGCATTTTCAACCAGCTCAGCTAAGGTTTTTAGCCGCTCATCCCAGCCACTTATCTGCCCATTAATCCGTTCGATCTCCGCCGGGTTAGTCACTTTGGCCAGGCCGCTCTTCGCTTCTTTAATACTATCGCTGAGACTGTCCATATGACGAATCATCGACTCTATTTTCCCCGCACGATCCGCTTTGTCAAAAATGAGTTCTTCCGGTGAGCGCTCATCCGCCGCAGGCTTAGCAACAATAGCATTATTTCCCCTTGCGTTAATATCCGCCGCTGTCGAGGTAAAGCTACCCAATGCGGGCAACTGAAACTGGTTGATAAAATGTGGCGACACAATTTCGATATCCGCACCGTGGAGATGATCCACGACCTGTGTTCGCAGGCGAGTTTGCAGCGTGAGCAACTGGCTAAGGTCGGTGCAAAACCCCGCTGCCTGATAGCCAATGGCAAAATCTCCCAGCTCCAGCACCCGCACAAAAGGTTCTTTCAGACCTGCCGCCGACGCCGCTTCAAGCAACAAGGCCTCGACGCGGTGGTGGGGCACATCATAGCCCAGAGACACATCGCAGGATATTACCGTACCCGAGGCTCGCGTTACTTTTACCGGGTTCACCGACAGGTAGAGGTTGGGCAGGGTCACCAAATCTCTGTCAGTAGTTTGTATTTCAGTATGAAACAGGCCGCGTTCGGTAACCCGGCCAAACCAACCCTCAACCCGAATAAAATCCCCCGGCTGAAAACTTTTCACACTGCGCTGCATTACCCCCGCCATGATATTGCTGACAAACGTAGTTGATGACAGGGTCAGCATCGCCGTTAACACCAGGCCTAGCAGAGTTAACAGCTGGTTACGGGTTGAGACCTCCGTGGGTAGTGCCAGTATTAATGCCACGATGGCCGACACGGTAAGGCCCAATAGAATCAGCTGCCTCGGGAAGCGCGCGGCGGTGCTCAGCCCGGTGCGCTTGCTCAATAAAAGATGTGCGAGCCACAATACAGCGCTCACTATCGCCAGGGTGATCAGTAGTGGTAGGTAATCGCGGAACGGGCTTAAGGGCATAACATCGGGTATCAATAGTAGGAAGCGACAGTGGCGCAAGATCAACAGGGCTAGACCGAAGGCTTAAGCCGAAGCGTTAAGCCGATGTAACCTGCAGGTAATATCCTATATGCTGGCGCTCTTTGACGCTAGCCTCCCAGGCTCTAGTAAACCCGAGACATGATCACACCCCAGGCATGAGCAAACGTAACCTCACTTTACAACAACAGCGCCGTATCAGCGAAAAACGCCTGCGCGAGACTATCGATCCAGCCGAGCAACTGCCCGCTGATGAACAACTCGGTATCGAGCAAATCGGCGCTGTTTATGCGCGCTATGGTCAGCAGGCCGATATTATTAATCCAGAACAACCCACTAACCCACCCAAGCGCTGCTATTTGCGCGCCAATCTTGGGTCCCCGGTAGCTGGCGACCGAGTGGTCTGGCGCGACGGCACTCCCTACGGCGTAGTTACCGCGCTGATGCCCCGACACAGCGTGCTAGAGCGGCCCGACCACAACAACCAGCCGCGTCCGGTAGCCGCCAATATTGATCTGGTGTGCGTAGTGATTGCACCTGAACCCGAGCCCCACGGTAATTTGATCGACCGTTTTTTGGTCGCCGCCCGGCTCCACGACCTGGAAGCGATCCTGGTGGTTAATAAGACCGATCTCGATACCCCCCACTCCGGTGAGCTCGATTTGCTGATTGAGCTGTATCGCAAACTCGGCTACGAGGTGTATCCGGTCTCCGCTAAAACCGGTACGGGGATCCCAGAGTTAACCGCGCGACTGCACGACAATTATGGCATTCTCGCCGGTCAATCGGGGGTCGGTAAATCCTCGCTGATCAATCACCTGTTTCCCGACATCGACGCCCGAGTTGGCGAGCTGTCTACACAAAAGCGTAAAGGCAAGCACACTACCACCGCCTCGCACCTGTACCTCTTACCGGAAGGCGGTGGGGTGATCGATTCCCCCGGGATTCGCGAATTTGGTCTTGGCCACCTGCCATCCAACAATCTGATCGAAGGTTTTGTGGAGTTGCGACCGCTACTGGGACAATGCCAGTTCCGGGATTGCAGTCACACTCAGGAGCCGCGCTGCGCTATTATTGCAGCCCTTGAACGCGGCGAGGTCGACCCTCGCCGACTGGCCAGCTTGCGCCATATGGAACAGGCTGTATTCACTCGTTGAACATTACTGGGTGATTTTTAACTTTATAGTTTTCGATCCCTTAGACAGAACTCGACCCTTGAAACAAAATCTAGGCCTTTAAACAAAATCTAGATATTTAAACAAAGCTCAAACTTTTAACCAAAACCCAGGCATTTAACAAAATCCGGCCCTTTAAAAAGAGACACCGCTATTAATACCATAACCGCCCCGCTTAGCATCCAGCGCGCTTCGTTCAATAATTTTGCATCGATCTACCATCATGAATACTAAACTCGATAGCTTTCGGGTCAGTCTGCAACGACCGTTACCCCAGCACTTGCTGTCCCGCCTGGCAGGTAAGCTTACCGATGCACGCCAACCCTGGCTAAAAAACTTACTAATTCGCCTGAGTATTCGACGCTTCAATATCGACCTAAGCGACGCACTCGAACCCGATCCCGAAGCTTATAACTGCTTTAATGATTTCTTCACGCGGGCTTTGCGCCCGGATGCGCGACCAATCGCCACCGACTACGCAGTTTCCCCAGCCGATGGCGTACTCAGCCAGGCAGGGAAAATCGACGGCGGCCGTATTATTCAGGCCAAGGGCCGCGACTTTGACGTCGCCACCTTGCTGGGCGAGCCCAGCGAACAGCGCCCCAAGGACGCAGGACAGCCATTTCAGGACGGTCTGTTCGCCACCATCTACTTATCCCCAAGAGATTATCACCGGGTGCATATGCCCCTCGCGGGCACTTTGCGAAAAACCCGTTATATTCCCGGCAAGCTATTTTCAGTAAACGCAGTCACCACTCAACACGTTGATCAACTGTTCGCCACCAATGAACGCCTGGTGTGTTGGTTTGAGACCGAAGTTGGCGATATGGTTCTAATACTGGTCGGTGCCATGTTAGTCGCAGGCATTGAGTCCGTATGGCACGGCCATTACTCACCCGGCACCAGCGCTGACGAGCTATTCGATGGCGGTGGCGATAACAAAGGCCTTCAACTGGCAAAGGGCGAAGAAATGGGGCGCTTCAAATTTGGCTCCACCGCCATTGTGCTCTTGCCACCAGGCGCAGATCTCGCGGCAGAGGTAGAGGCAGGTCAATTTATAACCATGGGTTCGGCGGTCGCCAAGATCGACGGTTGCACATAACGCGGCGTCGGTTATATATCCATAGGTCAGTATCAATAGACCGGTGCCGATAGGTCCGTGCTCATAAGATCAGTACCGACAGATCAGTACCCCTTAATCAGCGCCAGTAAATCAATGTCAATAAAAAGTGCAAACCGCACATAAAAAAAGAGGCCTATTGGCCTCTTTTTTTATGTTGAATTGTTAACTATCGGCGGGATCACTCCCTAAACAGGGAATCATACTTATTCGCGGAAACGATCGCGCAGACCCGCCAACAAACCCTCTTTTTTCTTTTCGATTTCGACTTTCATAAACACGGTCGAAATCGTGCTCAAGTCAACGTCGTAACCCGTAGGTTCAAGATCGCGGGCAATGGAAATTCGATTCAACTCCTGCACCTGCTCTCGCCCGCGTTCCAGCATTACCTGGCGGGTTGCTTCCTGATCTTTGAGATTCACCAAATAAAAGTTTTTATTGAGGTCACCGCCAAACTGGTCCAATACCGCAACTTGCGGAGTTAAGCGTGAATCTGGGTGCTGTTCAACGACGACACCAATGTCCCCCGAAGTCAACTCCACCAAAGTGCCGGTGGGGTATAAACCGATCGACTGGATAAATTGCACGACTAAATCTTCCTGGAAATCAACACCGCGCATATTGTAGAGCGAGCTAACCGCCTTAGAAGGCGATACCGGTTCATCAGATTCTTCTGGATTGCTAATCGCATCAAATACCGTGGCTATCCCCGCGATACGAGCCAATAGGGGAATTTTATTACCCGACAGGCGCTCCGGAAAACCCGTGCCATTAAGGCGTTCGCAGTGATAGCGCACCACCGAAATAATTCTGGGCTCGACAGCGCGAGTATCGCGCAACATCTCCACACCACGAGCAACAAAACTTTCATATTCGAGTTGTTCTTCAGCATTGCGATTAGGCTTACGCAATAAGCCGTTGGCAATATTCAACTTACCAACATCTTTCAATAAAGTACCCATGCACAGCACGGCTACTTCCTGTTTCTCCATGCCTATAAACCGCGCAAACTGTACGGCCCACAGCGCAGAACGCAAGCTGTGATCGTGAGTGCGGGCATCTTGCTCCCGAAGTCGGATCAACCAGGTAAACGCATCGGGACAACGCAGCACACTGCTGACCATGTCGTCTACACTGTGACGTAATTTATCGTAGTCAGCCAATTTGCCTTTGGCAATCTGCTTGGTAACCAGGGTCAGATGACCTTTGAGATGCTTAACGATAGCCTGAGCTTTATCCATTTCATCACGCAGAGCTACCGTCGCCGTATAGACGCCCTTGCGCACCACCAGCGGGCTCGTCGAAAAAGCGTCACTGGGGCGACCGCCGACGCGACCCCGAACCGACTCAGCGCCACCGCCAGGGCGACCGCGCTGTGGTATAGCAGTGCCGCCCACATCGACCGGCGAGCGACCTTTCTCAGTATCGACATAAACGTAATCGCAATACGCACGCAGGGTAATAATGTCTTCCGTCGAGCGGACATGAAAACCCTGTAAAGGGAAGGGAGTTTGCGACCACGGCCGATCCAGGCGAGAAACATACATCCCAATCGCCAGGTTATTCACTTCCACTTGTATCTGCTTAATTGCCATTACGCGTAAACCTTTAACTCCAGCCAATCGACGCTAAAATTATTCTCGCGTCTCATCTCTATCTCTGCCCCTGGATTCACGTATCCATCACTCCCTGTTTACGTTATTCCCTGTACGTCATTTCTCGATGACGACAATCCAGCCAGTGGCTTGATAAGTAGCATAGAGCAGCAAACCTAAGATACAACAGCAAACGGCCCACCGGTAGTTTTTTACGACAAACGTATGATTTTAACCACTTACTTGCTGATATTTCACAGAAATTTCGTGAACTGCGTCAACTAATGCAGCGACATTATCCGGCGGCACATCCGGAGTAATACCGTGGCCTAAGTTAAATACATGCCCAGCACCTGAGCCAAAACGTTCTAATATGCACCCTACTTCGGTTCTGATGGTCCCTGCAGACGCTCTTAACAGAGCCGGATCCATATTGCCTTGCAGAGCCACAGTATCACCTATTCTGGCCCTGGCATCACCTATATCCACGGTCCAGTCCAGACCCACACCCTGACAACCACTGGCGGCTATGGATTCCAGCCAAAGACCTCCGCCTTTGGTGAATACGATCACTGGCACCTGACGACCTTCGGCTTCCAGGTTTAACTTGGCAATAATCTTTGACATGTAAGCGAGAGAAAATTCCCTGTATGCGGATGGCGTTAATACCCCACCCCAGGTATCAAAAATTTGTACCGCCTGGGCACCCGCCGCAATCTGTGCGTTCAGATAATCCGCTACCGAATCAGCCAGTTTATCCAACAACAGGTGCAGGACCTCCGGCTCGTTGTAGAGCAGGCGCTTGGTGGCGATAAAATCTCGGCTACTGCGGCCCTCAATCATATAAGTGGCGAGTGTCCAGGGGCTGCCCGAAAAACCGATCAAAGGCACTCGTCCATTGAGTTCTCGGCGAATCAATTTGACGGCATCCAGCACGTAAGGCAGGTCTTTCTCGGTATTAATCACCGACAATTGCTCGATGTCTTTAGCGCTGGTGAGCGGCTTTCTGAAACGCGGGCCTTCACCCTCTTCAAAATAGAGCCCCAAACCCATGGCATCGGGAATGGTGAGGATGTCGGAGAATAAGATGGCCGCATCAAGGTCGAAACGTTCTAGTGGCTGTAAAGTTACCTCGCAAGCCAGCTGAGGATTGGTGCACAGCGACATAAAGTCACCGGCCTTATCCCGTATTGCACGATATTCGGGCAAATAGCGTCCCGCCTGACGCATCACCCACACGGGGGTTGCATCCACGGGTTGGCGCAGCAAAGCACGCAAAAAACGGTCGTTTTTAAGCGGGGTCATCGTCGATGATTCCTTCTAATTTAGTGATACTACAAAATTACGGCAGGAGCGCTATTGAAGTGCTCTACGTTTCTGAATCTATAAACCACAGACCACGTTTTATCTACAAAGAACATTATCACTTACCGTTATTTGAAGTCGCACCTTAATAGCGCCGACTTATAACGGCCCCGACTGATGGCCGGGCTTATGGGTAGTGGATGATCAATTCAGGGGCTAAACGTCGAGATAATCCAGAATACCCTCAGCCGCCTGACGGCCTTCCCAAATGGCAGTCACCACCAAATCGGAGCCACGCACCATGTCGCCGCCAGCAAATATTTTAGGGTTTTGACTCTGGAAAGGATGGGTTTGCTGTTCCGGAGCAATCACGCCACCCCAATCATTAATGCCAATATCAAAATCCGCAAACCAGGCTGCCGGACTCGGCTGAAAGCCAAAAGCGATCAACACAATATCAGCTTCTAGCACTTGCTCCGTTCCCGGAATTTCTTCCGGCCGCCGCCGACCATTTTCGTCGGCCTCACCGAGGCGAGTTTCGACGACACGTATACCGCTTACCTTGCCATCGTCACCCACAATGGCTACCGGTTGGCGATTGAACAAAAACTCCACGCCCTCTTCTCGAGCATTGATCACTTCCTGACGGGAACCCGGCATATTGGCTTCGTCGCGACGATATACGCAGGTGACCGAGGCCGCGTCCTGGCGTATCGAGGTGCGATTACAGTCCATCGCGGTGTCGCCACCACCCAGCACCACTACGCGCTTATCGCGTACGTTCACATAGGCGTCGGGGTCTTGCGGCCAGCCCTGGTTATGATTGACATTGCCAACCAGAAACGGCAAAGCGGGGTGAACACCGGCTAAGTCTTCGCCAGGAAATCCGCCCGTCATCGCGGTGTAGGTGCCCATGCCGAGAAAAACCGCGTCGTAATCATCCATCAGGGTTTGAAAATCAATATCTTTGCCAATTTCGGTGTTGAGATGGAATTCAATACCCATCTCTTCGAACACCTCGCGCCGTTTACTCATCACCGATTTCTCAAGCTTGAACTCGGGAATACCAAAGGTAAGCAAACCGCCAATTTCAGGGTGAAGGTCAAATACCACGGCTTTAACACCGGCTCGTGTCAGCACATCAGCGCAACCCAAACCCGCTGGCCCTGCGCCAACAATGGCAACTTTTTTATCGCTCCACTCAACGCCAGAGACGTCAGGCTTCCAACCCATCGCGAAAGCGGTATCGGTAATATATTTCTCAACACTGCCAATAGTAACCGCACCAAAATCTTCGTTTAGCGTGCAAGCGCCCTCACACAAACGATCTTGCGGACAAATTCGTCCACACACTTCGGGCAAGGTATTGGTCTGATGACACAATTCCACCGCCTCAATAATATTGCCCTCGGCAACCAGCTTCAGCCAGTTGGGAATGTAGTTGTGTACCGGGCATTTCCACTCACAGTAGGGATTGCCGCATTCCAGACAGCGATCCGCCTGTCCAGAGGCCTCTTGCTTGTCGTAGGGCTCATAGATTTCCACAAACGTCTGCTGACGTTCCGCATCCGTTTTCTTGGGTGGGCTCTGACGATCCACCTCCAGAAACTGGAAGGTATTGTGCGCTTTGGTTTGCGACCGTTCAGTCATTCAATACTCCAATTATTCCGGGCGCGCTCGGGTACTTTCCAACAAGCTGGAAAGTGCCGCGGCCTTGGGTGTCACTAGCCAGAACCGGGCCACATAATCTTCAAAGTTATCTAGCACTTCTCGCCCCCAGGAGCTACCCGTTGCCGTGACAAACTCCTGAATCATGCCGCGCAGGAAATTACGATAACTTTCCAATGCCTCGGATTGAATACGGCGCGGCTCAACCAGCTCGGTATTAATACGATCCGGGAAATTGCGATCCATATCCAACACGTAGGCAAAACCACCGGTCATACCAGCCCCAAAATTATGGCCGGTGTTACCCAGTATCGCGATCACCCCACCGGTCATATATTCACAGCAGTGGTCACCCGCACCTTCGATTACGGCATAGGCCCCAGAGTTTCGCACTGCAAAGCGCTCACCAGCCGTACCCGCAGCAAATAACTTGCCGTTGGTCGCACCATAGAGGCAGGTATTACCCATGATGGGGGTAAGCTGCGTGGCTAAGTTACTGGCCTTGGGCGGATACAAGATGATTTTACCGCCCGCCATGCCCTTGCCGACATAGTCGTTGGCATCGCCTTCCAGCTCGATTTCCAGACCACCAGCGTTCCAGGCACCGAGGGATTGTCCGGCAATACCGGTCAATTTCAGGCGTACCGGTTGATCGCTCATGCCTTGATCGCCGTGGCGACGCGCAATCTCTCCGCTCAAGCGAGCGCCCAGCGAGCGATCACAATTGGAAGAGGAGTAGCTAAATTCGCCACCGCTTTTGTTGGTTATCGCAGGCAACATATCGGCCACCATGCGCTCAGCCAACTCACCGCCATCAAAGGGAGCGTTGCGCTCAACGCTACACACCTGGGGCTTGCTGGCGAGCCAGTCATCGCTGTGAATAATCGGCGACAAATCCAGCTTGCGCTGTTTGTCGGTTTCACCGGGTAATAACTCCAGTAATTCCACTCGACCAATGATTTCGTCGAGCGTAGCCACACCCAACACCGCCAACCACTCGCGGACTTCCTCAGCCATAAAGGTGAAGAAGTTGATCGCCATCTGCACTGTGCCCTTGTAGTAATCGGAGCGCAGGGTTTCATCCTGAGTGGCAACGCCGGTGGCACAGTTATTGAGATGACAGATACGCAGATATTTACACCCGAGCGCCACCATCGGCCCGGTGCCAAAACCAAAACTCTCGGCTCCCAGAATCGCCGCTTTAACAACATCGAGACCGGTTTTCATACCGCCGTCGGCCTGTACCCGCACCTTGTCGCGCAAATCATTGGAGCGCAAGGTTTGATGGGTCTCGGCAAGTCCCAGTTCCCAGGGCGAACCGGCATAGCGAATGGAGGTCAGCGGGCTCGCGGCGGTGCCACCGTCGTAACCGGAAATGGTGATCAGGTCAGCATAGGCC
Source organism: Porticoccaceae bacterium (assembly GCA_036961295.1). GTDB lineage: Bacteria > Pseudomonadota > Gammaproteobacteria > Pseudomonadales > Porticoccaceae > JAGPUQ01. The sequence goes on from JBALVX010000001.1 coordinate 1,501,155, forward strand.
TTGGCGACTCCGGCCGCGATGGTGCCAACTCCTGGCCGCGAAACCAATTTAACAGAGATCAAGGCCTGGGGATTAACCTGTTTAAGGTCAAAAATAAGCTGCGCCAGATCTTCGATGGAATAAATGTCGTGATGGGGTGGTGGCGAAATCAGCGTCACGCCAGGCACCGAAAAACGCAGTGAAGCGATTAACTCATTGACCTTGCCCCCCGGTAACTGCCCACCTTCACCCGGCTTAGCGCCCTGGGCGACTTTAATTTGAATCACTTCGGCGTTGACTAAGTAGTGCGGGGTCACGCCAAAGCGACCCGACGCAACTTGCTTAATTTTAGACGTGCGTATTGTCCCGTAGCGCTCTGGAGACTCACCACCTTCACCTGAGTTGGAGCGACCACCCAGAGTGTTCATAGCCTCGGCCAGCGCTTCGTGAGCTTCCGGCGACAGGGCGCCCAAAGACATCCCCGCCGAGTCAAAGCGACGTACAATCTGCTCTACGCCCTCGACTTTATCCAGCGCGATGGGCTTCTGGCTACGTAAACTCAGTAAATCCCGCAAGGTCGTCACCTGGCGCTTATTCACCAAATCGGCATAGAGTTTCCAGTCGCTGTACTCACCACTTTTCACCACCTGCTGCAGGGCGTATACCACGTCCGGGTTGAAAGCGTGATATTCCTGGTTATGCATATATTTGAGTAAACCGCCGGGCTGAATCGGCTTGCGATTCTTCCAGGCGATGCCGGCAAGTTCTTGCTGATCCAGTTCAAAATCGACGAAACCGGCACCCTGAATACGACTGACTAAACCGGGGAAACAGCGTTCGATGACTTCGTCGGCAATACCTATCGCCTCGAACAACATCGCGCCGCGATAGGACGAAATGGTGGAAATTCCCATTTTTGAAAGGATTTTCAACAAGCCCTTATTAATACCGCGGCGGTAATTACGGAACGCCGTACCCACATCGGTGAGCAATTCGCCAGACTCGATCAGATCATAGAGCACGTGAAAACTTAAATAGGGATAGACCGCGGAAGCCCCACAGCCAATCAGCGTGGCGATTTGATGGGGATCACGGGCGTAGGCGGTACTGGCAATAATATTGGCGTCACAGCGCAAACCGCAGGCCGTCAGGTGGCTGTGTACTGCTCCCACGGCCATCAGAATATGAATAGGCACTTTGCCCTGCGTAATCCTGTGATCGGACAACACACACAGCGCGGTGCCCTCGCGAACGCTGGCTTCAACAGTCGCGCATAAAGCTATAATCGCCTGCTCGAGATCGGTCTCGGCGGGATCGTAATTCAGATCGAATTTTTGCCAGCGATATTCGGGGTGACTATTACCCTTCAAGGCATAGTATTTACGCGGTGACAGTACCGGACTACTTAATTCGATGCGATGGGCGTGTTCCGGTGACTCGTCAAACAAATTGCGTTCACAGCCCAGCTGGGTGGACAGCGACATACTGATGCCTTCCCGCAAGGAATCAATGGGCGGATTGGTCACCTGGGCAAACTGCTGGCGGAAATAATCAAACATATTGCGCTGCTTGCGAGATAGTACTGCCATCGGCGTATCGTCACCCATGGAACCCACGGCTTCCTGACCGGCTTCAGCCAGGGGCCGCAGAATCTGATCGCGCTCCTCAAAACTGACCTGAAACAGCTTCATATAGGTTTTAATCTGATCTCGGCTTAGCGTACCCTCAATGTCGATGCTGTCCTGTTCCATGGTCGCCTCGACCGGAACCACACCGTCGCGCAACCAGCGCCGATAGGGCTGGGCACTTGCGAGCCGATTATCCACCTGATCCCGGGTTTCAATAATGCCTTCGACAATATCAACAGACAGAATATCGCCCGGCCCAAGACGCCCCTTGGCCACAACATTCTCTGGTTTGTAGTCGTAAACACCCACTTCGGAAGACACGGTAATAATATCGTCGTCAGTCAACACCCAACGCGAAGGCCGCAAACCGTTTCTATCCAGTGAGCAAACCGCATAGCGGCCATCAGTCATCACCAGTCCCGCTGGGCCGTCCCAGGGTTCCATATGCATAGCACTATATTCAAAGAACGCCCGTTGCCGCGGGTCGCTGCCCTCGACGTTTTTCCAGGCCGGTGGTATCAACAGCCGTACGGCGCGGTGTAAAGGCATACCCCCGATCACCATAAGCTCCAACATATTGTCGAGGCTAGAGGAGTCGGAACCCTCTCGGTTGACCAGGGGGGTCAACTCCTGGAGTTCGGGTATAAGCGCCGTTTTGAGTTTGGCGGTACGCGCCACCGACCAGTTGCGGTTACCCAGAATGGTATTAATTTCGCCGTTGTGGGCCAGCATTCGGAACGGTTGCGCCAGGGGCCACTGCGGTGTGGTATTGGTTGAAAAACGCTGGTGGAATATACAAATTGCCGCCTCCAGCCGTGGATCGGAAAGATCCGGGTAAAACAGTGGTAAATCCACCGGCATCATTAAACCCTTATAACTCAGTACATGAGCCGACAGGCTGGCAATGTAAAAATCACTGTGGTCGCTAAGACGAATTTCCGATTTGCGGCGGGCCACAAAGACCCGGGCATCGAATGTGGCTGCCGCCATGCCGTCTGGGGCACCGATAAATACCTGCTCCAGGACTGGCAAACTACGCAGCGCAATTTCACCAAGAGTAGTGCTGTTAGTCGGTACTTGCCGCCAACCACACAAGGTAAGGCCCTGGCGCTCGGCCTCTTCCGTCATGACTTGTTTTGCTTGCGCACACGCTACGGCATCCTGGCTCAACATGATCGAGCCAACGGCATACTGCTCTGGTAGTTCGCGCTTTAAAGACTCTCGCACCACGGTGCGCAGAAACGCGTCGGGCTTCTGAATCAACACGCCACAACCGTCACCGGTTTTCCCATCCGCAGCGATCCCACCGCGGTGGGTCATGCAAGTAAGGGCTTCGATTCCGGTGCACACCAGCTTATGGCTGGCCTCGCCTTTAACATGGGCGATCAAACCAAAGCCACAGTTATCACGGAATTCGTCTACGCGGTACAAACCTGAGGACATAAGATGCCTAAAATCAATATGTTAGAAACAGTGGACGCACGCCAAAAGAAGCGGCTGGCGTAAAAGGACGGCCATTTTACACGGGCAGGGCAAAGGGAACAAACTTGAAATTGGGCGTAGCGAAACGCGGCGAAACTAACCCCCACAAGGAAGGAAGAATCAGGCCAGAGCTCTCGATGAGCTGGGCAGATATCGAGTTGAAATAGAGTTACACGACCTGGTAACTAAAGTGGCTACGCCGAATAATGCAGCCTTCATGGAACACTTTTGGTTTGCTTCAGACACACTTCAAAACTAAGCACGAGGGATTAGTCGCCCTGCGATGCGGTGTTCAGTGTTGCCTGTAAGGCTTCCTTTGAATAATCGGCGCTCACCACTGCGTCGCCGATGGCTTTGAGCAGTACCAGGCGAATAGTACCCTCCAATACTTTTTTATCCACCGACATAATCGCCAACATCTGCTCCGGAGTAATACTCGCGGGACGAGTCACCGGCAAACCCACTGCGACTAGTAAATTTCTCGCCCGATCCGCGTCTTGCTGAGACAACCACCCCTGCCGTACCGACAGTTGCGCCGCCATCACCATGCCCGCAGCGACCGCCTCACCGTGAAGCCAGTCTTGATAACCCTGTGCAGTTTCAATCGCGTGCCCAAAGGTATGACCGAAATTGAGCAGCGCACGTGCACCCCGCTCCCGTTCGTCCTGACTCACCACTTTGGCTTTAAGTTGACAGGATTTTTCGATGGCATACATCAACGCGCTTTCATTTCGAGCCAACAAAGCTTGCGCATTGTGCTCCAGCCAGTTAAAAAACTCCGCATCGGCAATCAAGCCGTACTTTATGACTTCCGCCAGGCCCGCCTGAAATTCGCGTTCTGGCAAGGTCAGCAAAGTAGCTATATCGATTAGCACACAGCGAGGCTGATGAAAGGCGCCAATCATGTTTTTACCACGGGGATGATTGACCGCAGTCTTACCACCCACGGAGGAATCCACCTGAGCTAACAAAGTAGTGGGTATCTGAATGAAATCCACGCCGCGCTGATAGGTGGCTGCCGCTAACCCGGTCATATCGCCGATTACACCACCGCCAAGAGCGGCCAGCGTCACACCGCGATCGAACTTCCCATCTATCAATGCATCGTAAATTGTTTGCAAAATATCGAGATTTTTATATTGCTCCCCATCTGGCAGCACTAATGTCGCAACGGTTTTACCGGCGAAAGCCTCTATCGCGGAAGCAAGGTACAAGGGGGCTACTGTCGTATTAGTAACGATCATCACCTGCTCACCCCGAGCATAGGGCGAGAGGCATCCAGACTGGGAGAGCAAACCCTGAGCAATCAGAATCGGGTAGCTACGCTCACCCAGGTCGACAGAAAGTTGTTTCATAAGCTGAATATTAGTGGTTGTTCTGATGGATTCACTTCACGGTATAACAAACTCAATTATTGATGTTTATCCAAAAACCATTTCAAAGAGTATGTAATGTGTCATGCCTAAGTTTACTAGATGCTCTAAGTAGTGGCCATTTGTCGTAAGATTTCTTCTGCCGCGTACTTAGGGCCGCGACGATTACCAGTGTAGCTGAGATCGGCCACTTCGCGATACAAGTGCTCCCGCTCGCTTATTAAGCGATCAATGACTTCGCGACGGTTGGCAACTTGCAGCAGCGGCCGATTAGTATCAGTACGCGTACGCTCGTAAAGCTCCTGTGCACTAACCTGAAGGTAAATCACATAACCACTTTGCAATAGTTTGCGATTTTCAGGCCTCAGTACAGCGCCGCCACCGGTGGCCACAACCATATCTGAACGATCACACAAATCAGCCAGCACTGCCGCTTCGCGATCGCGAAAACCTACTTCGCCCTCGACATCAAATATCCAGGGAATATCCGCACCACAACGGCGTTCAATTTCGCTATCCAGATCGATGAACTGTTTTTTTAACAGGTTGGCGAGAACTCGCCCGATGGTGGTCTTGCCGGCCCCCATGGGGCCGACAAGAAATACATTATTAGCCGATATCACTGATCCAGCAGATTATCACTGATAATTTTAGGCGTAATAAAGATCAATATCTCACGTTTGCTACTGTCGGAAATGTCCTTTCTAAATAAGCGACCGAGAATAGGAATATCCCCTAGCAATGGCACCTTTTCAACCCCGGTAAACTCATCGGCCTGAAAAATCCCACCTAACACCAAGGTTTGCCCATCTCCCACAAGAACTCGCGTCGTAATATGGGTTATATCGATCGAAGGAATGGTACCCCCTTGCCCCGATGGTACAAAAGCACCTACCGAATCCTGCTCTATCACCAGATCCATAATCACCCGATTATCCGGAGTGATTTGCGGGGTCACTTTAAGTAGCAACGTCGCATCTTCAAAATCGATTTCAGTTGCACCGCTAGATGAATCAGATAAATAGGGTATTTGAGTCCCCGATTCAATAGACGCTTCTTGCTTGTCACCTGTTATTACCTTCGGCTGGGAAACGATTTCGCCAAAACCACTGTTTTGCAGCGCACTTAACTCCAGATCAACGAAAAAGTTATCATTCAGAAATTCAACAGCAAAGGATCCCGAAGGATTAATGACACCCAAATCCACATTTAGCGCATCCGAATTTACCAGGATGTTATCCCCACTAATCGGATCAACGTCACCATCGAATCCTTCTAATGACCCACTAGTTCCGAAGACGCTATTATCAACGGAGTTCCCCCTGGCTTGAACTGACCATCGAGCACCCAGCTCTTTACGGAAATCGGTGTTAGCAATAACGATTCGCGCCTCGATTTCAACCTGCCGCACGGGAATATCAATTTCTTTCATAATGCGCCGGAATTGAATAATTTTTTCTTCGGTCTCAGTCAAAATAATTGTGTTAGTACGCTCATCAACAATGACAGAACCTCGCGATGATAAAATCGATCCGGAAGCCCCACTGTCACCCTTGTTACGGAACAAATCAAACAACTCTTTCGCGTCAGCGTAGTGAACACGGACATACTCTGTGCGCAACGGCGCTAACTCATCGATTTGTTTGTTAGCTTCCACCTGTAATCGCTCGGTCTCGGCTATATCCGCAGCCGGTGCCACCATCATTACATTGCCATTAATTCGTTTATCCAATCCTTGGGACTTTAGAATAATATCCAGAGCTTGATCCCACGGCACGTTCTCCAATCGCAGCGTAATCTTGCCACTAACCCGATCACTGGCCACCAGGTTAAAGTCAGTAAAATCGGCCATTAGCTGAAGCAGGGCTCGCACATCAATATCCTGAAAATTTAGCGATAACTTTTCACCGCTATATTCGAATTCTTGTGCTCTCTCAGCTTTTTCCTCATCTGTTAATGGCTTTACGCTGACCACATAACTTTCGTCGGCCTGATACGCCAGGTAATCATAATTCCCCAGGGTTTTAATCACCACTTTTGTTGTACTGCCATCGGAACTGGCATCAATATTTTTTACCGGCGTCGCAAAATCCACCACATCAAGGTTTCTGTCTAATGCCGCAGGCAAGCTAGTACGATAGAAGGTCAGCACCACATCGTTACCGACTTGCGAGATATCAGCACTCGCATTTTTATCCGTTAACCCGATAGAGATCAGTCCTTCACCAACTTCGCCGCGGCGAAAATCAATGCCGGAAATTGACGAACCACCACTGCTAGTTTGCGCCTCTGCCGAGGACGCCCCCACATTGGCGTACCGGCTGCTGGCGGCCGAAACCGCGCCTGGTTCTTCACCAACGAGAATGGAGAGCACGTTGCCGGAGCTTGTCAATTCGTAACCCACTGCTTCACGAAGATTTAAAATCAGACGTGTACGCCCCTCCGACGACAATACAATTGCGCTTTTAGCTAACTCTAAATTAAGCTCATATTTTTTTTGCTCTAACACACTGACAGTGTTGTCAAAATCAAAAACCATACGCGCAGGATTATCAATCACATAGCCATTGGGCGTCACAGGAGTACCGGCGAACTGAAGCCGAACCTCTAATTTACCACCACCAACCGAGGTAAAATCTAGTTGTTCCAGAGTAACCGGCTCGGCTGCCTGCAAGTAGGCTACAGGAGCTATCGCGAAGCCGGCCAGCAAGAGAACTTTAAGGCAGATTTTGACCCGAGCTCGCATAGCTTGAGCTGTCATTATTATCGCACGCATCATCACTTGTTCTCCTTGAGTGGCAAAGCTCGCGGTCGTTCCACCCAACCGCCATCTCCGTCCGGAATAATTTCTATCACTTCAGTTCTATATTCATCTATCACAACAATTTGGCCGTGATTTTTGCCCAAATAACTTCCCAAACTAACTCGATGAATTTCTTCGCCATCACTAATCAGTGCAGAAAGCGTTCCACCGCGCTGAAGCGAACCCACCATCGATAAGCTGGCAAAACTTTTCGTTTCAAGTACTTGTTTCGACCTGTTCGTTGCAGGTTTCACCGCGGCTTTTCCAGACGTATGTTTTGCTACAACGCTAGACGGTGGATCAAAAGGACTTCTAAGCGTCATCGCACTATATTTAAAAATTTCATGCACCTGAAGTACGGGCATGGGTTCAATTTTACCGCCCGGCCTGGCTCTTGTCTTCGCCATATAATCGTCCAAATCTTGAAATTTCTGCTCACCCGAACAACTCGCTAGCAATACAGATGCCAAAAAGAATAAAAAATATTGTTTGCACCCGTGGAGTCGCATCTTACTGCTCCCCCTTATAACGATAAGTTTTAGCTTCTATGGAAAAGTCTAAAAGACCACCCTTATCCCTTCCCAAACTATAATTATGTAATGTTACAATTCTTGGCAAACCGGAAACCCCACTTACAAAAGCCCCGAAATCGTGATACGTACCCGTGGCCGAAATTTTTATCGGCAACTCTATGTAAAATTCGCTAGCTCTTTCTGGCTGCAATGCAATACTCGATATATTCAGGCTACTACCTAAACCGATTTCGGTAATATCTTCTAACAACCCCGGGACTTCGGTATCTTCTGGCAATTGCGCTAAAAGAGCGCCAAATGATATATCGATTTCTTTCATTTGCTCTCGATAAACGGGCAAATTTCTCGCCTCAAAAGCTTTTTGCTCAAAATCTTTCTTAAGCTTTTGCTCAGATGCGACTGCACGATCTTTCACAACGTACATTTCTTTGATTTTAAACCAATAACCCAAACCCAATGCTACGACCAGCAAACTAACCAGCAAGCCGAGTTTGGCCAATGCCGGCCAAACTCCTATGGTATCGAGCGTGTACTTTTCCTTATCAAAGGATTGTAATTCTGCGACCAGATTATTTATCGTCATAGCTCTACTTCCCGGCAGCCTTTAAATCTAACTCACCATTGTTGACTGCTTTGATTTTTACACGAAGATCAAAACGATTTCCCTGCTCTCCTAAGGTTGCATCTGCATTCACCTTAATTAGATTTGGATCAGAAAACTTGTACGAACCATCTAACTGCCGCATAAAACTCGAAATTCGGTTATTAGACTCTGCATAACCTGCCAGACTGATGTCATCACCGACGCGAGCTACAGAATCAATATAAACCCCATCGGGGATCACTCTCACAAATTCATCGTAGACTTTAACAATGTCAGGGCGAGCACTCTGGAGTGACTGAATCACCGCCATACGCTCCAACACCTGTTTGCGCCGCATTTTTAAATTCTTAATCTCTTCAACATCTTTGGCGAGAGCATTGATTGCTCCGGTAAGCACGCCGTTGCGTTGGTTCTGGGTATCAGTTTGCGACTGCACATACTGCCCCCATAAAAAAGCGGCGGCCAAACCAACAACGAATGTAATAGCCATAGCGCTGACAAACGCCTTCTTTTTCTCCTGGCGCATATCTTCGCGCCAGGACAGTAGGTTAATGTTCGCCATGTTATTCAAGCCCTCTCATTGCCAACCCTGCTGCAATCAACATTGCCGGGGCATCCGAGGCAAGCGCCACCGCGTTGACCTTACTACCGACGGCCATATTGGCGAAGGGGTTAGCCACTGCGGTGGGCAATCCCAGCTTGTCTTCTACTTCCTGACGTAAACCGTCCATCGCTGCCACGCCGCCAGCCAACACCAATTGGTCGACATAGTTATAATCGCTGGAGGAAAAGAAGAATTGTAAAGAACGCTGAATCTGCTGGATCAACGCTTCTTTAAAAGGCACTAAAATTTCAGCTTCATAATCTTCCGGTAAGCCACCCTGCTTCTTGGCTTGCCCTGCCTCTTCAACTGAGAGGCCGTAACGACGCTGTATTTCTTCGGTAACCTGCTTACCACCAAACAGTTGCTCTCGGGTATATAGGGTTTTGCCATCGACCAGTACGCTGAGGGTCAACATAGTTGCGCCAATATCGGCGATCGCGACCACCTGGTTACCGATTTCCTCAAACTGCTCGGCTAACAAACGGAATGCCCGCTCTATGGCAAACACTTCAACATCGACAATTTTAGGATTAAGCCCGCAAGCCTCTATTGCCTCGGTGCGTAAATCAACATTTTCGCGTCGACACGCGGCTAGCAATATCTCAATTTGCTCCGGATTTGCTTCGGAAGGACCAATAACCTCATAGTCAAGCGCAACTTCTTCAAGGGGGTAGGGAATATATTGGTCGGCTTCGTCCGCAATTTGGTCTTCCAGAGCCAAATCACTAAGGCCCGCTGGCATCTCAATCACCTTGGTAATGACTGCGGAGCCCGCGACCGCAACGGCCACATCCTTGGTTTTGGTCTTCGATTGGCTAACCAATATTTGTAGCACCTCAGAGAGGGCGCTAACGTTAGCGATATTTTTCTCAACCACAGTATTAGGCGGTAATGGGCGCACCATATAGCTCTCTACTTTGACGCGACCGCCACTCTTGCTCAGCTCGAGCAACTTGACCGCAGAAGAGCTGATATCGAGGCCAATCAACGCTTTGGACTTGGTATCCAGAAATCCTAAAATTCCCATTTTCTTATCTAATCTCCATAGTTAGGGCAACTATATAGTAAATCACTCAAATAAAGCAACACAACTTAACGCCACATATTGAATTCGTTCCAGCTAAAATCTGTATCACGTCACATATTTCAGTGACGACACTCCTCTTTGCCTACTTACCTTATAATGCTCCGTTTGGGAGAGACTCGCCGCTGCTCTCCATCTCAATTCTTGATCAATAGAGCCCTGACCCGATGACCCGCACTACCCGCCTATTACTCTCCCTTGGTTTTTACCTGGGCTGCCTCGGTCTCGGCTGTACCTTGCTGATCACTGCGACTTTATATCTCTACCTTAGCCCGAAATTACCTTCTGTGGAAACCCTGAAATCAGTTAAATTCCAGACACCTATGAGAATCTATTCACAAGATTTAAAGTTAATTGGGGAATTTGGCGAAAAACGGCGTACACCTATCGAACGCGATCAAATTCCAGCCTTACTAGTGCAAGCCCTGTTGGCCGCGGAAGACGACCGGTTTTACCAGCATATCGGCATCGATATCAACGGTCTGATACGGGCGGGGCTCCAGCTGATCAGTACCGGCGATATCCAGTCCGGTGGCAGCACCTTAACCATGCAATTAGCACGCAATTTTTTCCTCACTCGCGACCAGACCTTTATACGCAAGCTCAATGAAATACTGCTGGCCCTGCGCATTGAAGACGAGATCAGCAAAGATGACATCCTGACGCTTTATGCCAACAAAGTATTCCTGGGCAACCGGGCCTACGGCGTAGCTGCCGCTGCCGAAGCCTATTACGGCATATCGCTGTCCCAGCTCTCGCTCTCGCAAGCGGCGATGATTGCCGGTCTGCCTAAAGCGCCATCTACATTTAATCCGGTCGTTAACCCAGAGCGCGCCAAACAACGCCGAGACTGGATACTGGGTCGCATGGCAAAACTCGACTACATTACCCAAACCGATGCTGAAGCGGCTATCGCCACAGAGGTTCACGGCCAACTCTATAAACCCCGCATCGAAGTCGATGTCCCCTACCTGGCCGAAATGGCACGCCGGGAAGTGGTCGCGACCTACGGAACCCAGGCCTACATTGAAGGTTTTAGAGTTATCACCACCGTCAACAGCAAGCTTCAGCTATATGCCGAGGGCGCATTGACGTCCGGCTTACTTGCCTATGACTGGCGGCATGGCTTTCGTGGTGCCGAGGCGCATCTCGCTGACCCCACCCAGTGGCTACCAACACTCGACACTACGCCTGCCCTGCGCGGACTCACACCCGCCATCGTCACTAGCGTCAACAAAGACTGGATTTCGGTTTTATTAGCGGCGGACAAAGAGCTCGTCCTTGACGCTGAAGGCCCACTTAAAAAACTGCGCCGTTATATCAGCGAAAATCGTTACAGTGACTCGACCACCGATTTCACCACCTTATTTAAAATTGGTGATCTGATTCGTCTGCGCCGAGATACGCAGGGCAACTGGAAACTCGCCCAGATTCCAGAAGCCCAGGCCAGCCTGGTGTCACTTGATCCCGACAATGGTGCCATCAGGGCTTTAGTTGGAGGTTTTGACTTCTCCACCAGCAACTTTAACCGAGCGACGCAGGCCAAACGCCAGCCAGGTTCTAATTTCAAACCTTTCATTTATACCGCAGCTCTGGAACAGGGTATGACCGGGGCATCCATCATCAACGACGCCCCGGTGGTATTTGACGATGCCAAACTGGAGCGCGCCTGGCGCCCGGAAAACAACAGCGGTAAATTTTATGGCCCTACCCGGCTCCGCAAGGCACTGTATCTGTCGCGCAACCTGGTCTCCATTCGCGTGTTACGTGCAGTGGGTGTTGATCCGGCGATAAATACCGCCAGCAAATTCGGTTTTGACAGATCTGTCCTACCGCGTAATTTATCACTGGCTCTGGGCACTCACGCGGTCACCCCCATCGAGGTCGCCACGGGCTATGCCACTTTTGCCAATGGCGGTTACCAGGTTAAGCCCTACCTCATTGATCGGCTGGAAGACGCCAGCGGCGAAGTCATCACCCGCAGCGAACCCAACACCGTCTGCCGTAGCTGCGAACAAAATAACAGCGGGCAAAACGTGGACTCGACACTGGACATCGAAACTCAAGACCGTGCCGCTAACACAGTAATACCCACAAACCCCGCGCCCCGAGTACTCGAGCCACGCGTCGCCTACATCATGGACAATATTCTGAAAGATGTTATTCGCCGAGGCACGGCAACTCGTGCGCTTGAACTCAAACGCGGTGATATCGCGGGTAAGACCGGCACCACCAACGGGCCTCGGGATGCCTGGTTCTCTGGCTACAATCCCAGCCTGGCAACGACAGTATGGCTTGGGTTTGACAACAATAAACTGCTCGGCAAACGCGAGTTCGGTGGCTCGGCAGCGCTGCCAATCTGGATGGAATTTATGGGTAAGGCGCTGGCCGGAACGCCCGAGCGTTATTACCCCCAACCGGAAGGTATTGTTTCGATGCGTATCGACCCGGAAACCGGATTGCTCGCCCGTCCCGAACAGGAAGACGCTGAGGTTGAGTTATTTCGGGAAGAGTTTGCACCAACCCGGTTTGCCGACACCCACGGCCAATCGGGAGGCAGCGCCGCCGCTCTGCCGGAAGACCTGTTCTAAATTTCTGGACAAAAACCCTATATAGCACCGACGGACTAAACCGCTGGACTAAGCCCCTGGGTTAAACCTTAGCCATAATCATCAGGACCACTACGCGGTGATCATCTCATCCCAGGCATAAGCGGTATCGCCCAGGACATAGAAGTAAGGGTTCAACATCTCTGCCTTGGTGTTGTACCGCAGCGGGGCCATATCGCCCGTGACCACCTGACCACCCGCCGCCTCTACCACGGCCTGAGCCGCCGCCGTATCCCATTCACAGGTAGGCGCCAAGCGAGGATACACATCGGCCGCTCCCTCGGCGACCAGGCACAGTTTGAGCGAACTGCCCATATTGCAAAGAGCAATGTGATCTACCCGTTGCTCTAGTGCCGACAACCACTGATCGACCATATCGGCACCGTGACTGCGGCTGGCAACAACGGAAACTGGCTGCGCCGCGCTAGCGCCACGACCCGACATCGAACGCGGGGTAATCGCGAGCGTACTCTCGCTATCTCGACGCCAGGCACCCACTCCAGTAAGCCCACAGTAAGTCAGTTGCGTCACTGGAACATAAACCACACCCAGCACCGGAATCTGGTTTTCTATTAAGGCCACGTTGACCGTAAACTCGCCGCTGCGTTTAACGAACTCCTTGGTGCCGTCTAAGGGATCAATAATCCAGTAGCGCTGCCAGGTGGCACGCTCGGCAAAATCAGGAACCTCAGCTTCTTCAGACAATACGGGAATGTTCGGGGTCAAGCGCCGCAGACCTCCCGCTAGTACTCGATGAGAGGCCAGATCAGCGGCGGTGAGTGGAGAATCATCGTCTTTTGTATCGACGACAAAATCGTCCTGCTCATAGACCTCCAGAATCGCCGCACCTGCCTCTACTGCAAGCTCGATCACCGCATCCATTAATGCTTTGTTAATCGATCCCTGATCATTCAATATACCGTCATTCAATACGCTATCCCTCACATCTTCCGCCATAACCGCACGATACCTTTAAAATTAATAACCATGTCTTATTGAGCAAGCTCTCTCAAATAATCCCGGGCAATGTACAAAGCCGAAATCGACAGACTGTCACTGACATCGTCCCGCTCCAGCAAGCTCGATAGCTCGTCCAGTGGCCAGGTCATCACCTCCATCGGCTCCGGTTCATCTCCGGGTAATGATTGTTCGTACAAATCCTGCGCCAACACAATATCCACGCTGCGCTGCATATAAGAAGGTGTTAAGTGCACGCTTTTTAGAAACGTCAGCTGGCGTGCGCCGTAGCCCGCTTCCTCCTGAAGTTCTCGATTAGCCGCAGCTAGCCGGTCTTCACCGGGATCTACCGCTCCTTTGGGCAAACCCCACTGATAGCTATTACTGCCACCGCCGTATTCACAAATCAACACCACCTCACCCGCACGGTTGATCGGCACCACAACGACGGCACCGTAACCCGCGCTCACCAGTCGCTCGTAAACCCGTTCAACGCCATTGGAAAAGCGCAGATCCAGTTGCTCGACCCGAAACAAACGGCTGCGGGCGACAATCTTGCGCTTCAAAATTTCCGGTGGGGTAGGCATACTCAGCAACGTCACTTTAACAGCGGACTATTATCAGCCATGATCGACTGGAGCGCCATCGACACCGTTTTGCTGGATATGGACGGCACCCTGCTCGACCTGCATTTTGACAACCACTTCTGGATGCAACACTTGCCGGCGCGCTATGCCGAGCAACACGGCCACGATCCAGAACACGCCACCCGCGATCTCCACCAGCGCTTTGAGCGCAAACAAAATACCATTCAGTGGTATTGCACCGATTATTGGTCGGCGGAACTGGCAGTGGATATCCCCGAATTGAAACGGGAGGTCGCCCACCTGATCGCCGAGCGACCCAAGGCCCGACATTTATTGGAAGCATTAGGTAAAGCCGGCCGACAACGCATTTTAATCACCAATGCCCATCGCGATAGCTTGAATATAAAGCTGGCTATCACCGGCATCGATGCCCTACTCGACCGCCTTATTTCCTCACACGACTACGGCGTCGCCAAAGAACACCCGACCTTCTGGAGCGCCCTGCAAAACGCAATGCCCTTTGATCCCAGCCGTACCTTATTTATCGACGACAGCGAAACCGTACTGGCCGCCGCCGCAAACTATGGGGTTGCTCACCTACTGTGTATCAAACAACCCGACAGTAAAGGACATATCCGCGAAGATTTGCGGTTTCCGGCCATCGGCCACTTCGACGAAATTCTTCCCATTCCATAAGTAGGGCTTAGCAACTGATACCTCAGTAAATAAGGCTAAACCAATAGGGCCGGGTAAGGGGAACTGGATAAATAGCATGAGCAGTAAAGTACGCATCGACAAATGGCTATGGGCAGCGCGTTTTTTTAAAACCCGCTCCCTGGCTAAAGCGGCCATCGAAGGCGGCAAAATTCAAATCAATGACCAACGCCCCAAGCCGAGCCGGGAACTCGACATCGGCGACACCCTGACCATCCGCCAGGGCTGGGATGAAAAAACCGTGTTGGTGGACGCGCTATCCGAGCAGCGCCGCAGCGCCACCGAGGCCGCTCAACTGTATACCGAAACAACCGACAGCATCGCCCGGCGCGAACAACTGGGGGCTGAACGCAAAGCGCAACGTGGCGGACTGCTACAGCCAGATCACCGCCCCAGTAAAAAACAACGGCGCCAAATTCACCGTTTTCGGGAGCAAGATCACGGTGCCGGTCACGATGACAGCGCAACCTAAGCTCCTCACCTAAGCCCTTCACCTCGGCCCGTCACCCTCAACCCGTCGCCGAAAACGAGCCTTCGGGTAATTTTCCCATTAAAACCTGCCGTAGCGTTTCATCCGCGGTTTCTTTTCTGGCATAATTGGCGCCCTTTCGAATCTGCCCAGCTAATCCTCCATCGAATCATCTACAGGATTCCCTGATGACCCAAAATGAAACCGCCACAATAACTCGTACCGACCTCAGCGCCGCAGAGCTAATTGAGTTAGCTTTGCAACGAGGAGAAGGTACGCTCACCGACCAGGGAGCCTTTCTCGCGGTAACTGGTGCGCGCACCGGACGTTCCCCCGCTGATCGTTTTATCGTTGACGAGCCCAGCACCCGCGATGATATTGCCTGGGGGCCGGTTAACCGCCCCTTTCCCGCTGAGAAATTTGATCCGCTGTGGAATCGCGTTGAAGCGTACCTGGCCGAAGTCGACCGTTTTATCTCCCACCTGCACGTCGGTCAGGACGCCGAACATTACATCCCGGTAAAAGTCACTACCGAGACGGCCTGGCACGGTTTGTTCGCCCACAATATGTTTATCCGGCCCGACAAGTTCAATCCGTCCAGTAAAGAAAAATGGAAGATTTTGCACGCGGCTAACTTTGTCTGCGATCCGGAGCGCGATGGCACCAACAGCGAAGGCGTGGTCATCATCAATTTCGCCCAACGCAAGTTGCTGCTGGCGGGGATGAAGTACGCCGGAGAAATGAAGAAGGGTATGTTCTCGGTGCAGAACTTCCTGCTCCCCGAAAAAGATGTGATGCCGATGCACTGCGCCTCCAATGTGGGCGAAGCCGGTGATACAACACTGTTTTTTGGTCTCTCTGGCACCGGTAAAACCACTCTCTCTGCCGATCCCGAGCGCTACCTGATTGGCGACGACGAGCACGGCTGGAGCAAAGGTGCCGTATTCAATCTCGAGGGCGGTTGTTACGCCAAGACCATCGATTTAAGCCAGAAGAATGAGCCGGTGATCTGGGACGCTATCCGCTTCGGTGCCATCGTCGAAAATGTGGTCGTCGATGAACATCGTGTACCGGACTACTGCGACACCTCGCTGACTGAAAACGGTCGCTGCAGCTACCCCCTCGAACACGTTGACATGCGCTGCCTGGAAAACCGGGCCGGTGAACCGCGCTGCATTATCTTTTTGACCTGCGATGTCACTGGCACTTTGCCACCCGTCTCCATACTCTCGAAAGAAGCCGCCGCCTACCACTTCCTGAGCGGCTACACTGCGCGAGTCGGCTCCACCGAGCTGGGTGCAGAAGCCGGTATCAATCCCACCTTCTCAACCTGCTTCGGCGCGCCCTTTATGCCGCGCCCGGCCGGGGTCTATGCGGAATTATTAATGAAGCGTATCGAAGGCTTTGACAGTAAAGTCTATCTGGTCAACACCGGCTGGACCGGTGGCTCCGGTGGCGCTGGCGGTAACGGATCGCGTTTCCCGATTCCGGTCACCCGAGCTGTAGTTGCGGCTATACAAAGTGGCGTGCTGGAAAATGCCGAGACCGAAACGCTGCCGCTCTACAATCTCGAAGTGCCTAAAATCATACCGGGCGTGGACAGCAAGTATTTAATGCCGCAGACCACCTGGACTGATCAAGCCGCTTACCGCGAACAGGCAACCAAACTCGCCGGGCTGTTTATTGAAAACTTCAAGCAATTTGAAGTCTCCGACGATGTTGTAAAAGCGGGGCCGTCTATTGATTAAGCATGATCCCTGATTAAACCATGGCCCCCGATTAAGCCCAGCCATCGGCTGACTTAAATGCTAGCCCATAAAAAAAGCCTCTCTACTGGAGGCTTTTTTTATGGGCGTCTTTTTATGTTTCTGCGTCTACTTATCATCATCTTTACCGTCGCTTTATGCTCATCTTTTCCGTCGCTGGCACGACGCAATTTAAACGTCTTATCAGATAAGTGAGAGACTGCTCTTTAAGCCCGCCTGGTAATACTCATCGCTCTTGCTACGCTCGCCCAACTGTTCCATCACCGCAGCCAGTTCACCATAGGCCTGCGGACTGCCGCCTACCTTCACCGCGCGCTCCAGATAGTCTTTAGCTTTGCCCCACAGTTCACTGCGCCTACAAATGAGACCGAGAGCCAGTAACAATTCTGGGGAATCCTGATGAGATCTCAACCAGGCTTCAGCAATGGTGAGTTTCTTGGGTAATACCGGGGTTTCTAATTCAACCCAGTTCAATACCAACGCGCCACTCCACTCGCGATTAATTTGTTGCCGCAATTGCGTTTCGGCATTTTTGTGCTCACCGACATTTTCCAGCGCTTTGCTGTACAGCGTGACCAGTTCAGCATTGCGGCGCACGGCTTTAGGCGTGTTTGACCACAGCTGTGACAAGCTTTCCAGGCGTTGCGCAAGCGGTTGCTCTACGGAATCGACCTGCAAAAAATTATCCAGCACACCACGTCGCGTACTAATTTCCAGGGCATCCAGAGCATCCTTAGGTTCAGCCTTCGTGCGTCTCAAATCGGGCAACAGCTTTTCCAGGTTCTCCCAGTCTTGCTGCTGCACCAAGGCATCTTTTAACAGACGCAGCGCGTAAGGGTGCTTAGGTTGACGCTGTTGAACGTCGCGTAACACCGCCGCCGCGCGACCATAGTCCCGACCGCGCATGAGTACCCGAGCACGAGCCAAGTATAAGGCAATACTGTCGCCGCCGATTTCCTTTTCCGCAACGGTTAGAATTTCTTCCGCTTCCTGATCATTACCCATCTCGGCCGCGGCTTCAGCCGCTACCAGATAATTTAAAGCGGGAGCATCCGAGCTCGGAGCAGATTTCATTAATCCCTGCTTCGCATCGCGCCAGCGGCCTTCATAGTAACTTTCCAGACCCTGTAATACCTGGCGACGACTTTTTTCAGCGCGACCCTGCTTGCGGTTTTTCCACAGTTGAACTCCGGGTCGGGTAATACTCCGAAATATCCACCCTACCAGACGCAACACGCACCACAGGGCAAGTAATACCACCACCGCCATCCACAGGCTTAGCTGAACCACCTCGTTGCCCACGGAGATCATAATAAAGCCCTGCGCGTAACCCATCGACCAAAACAACAGGCCACCAACGACCAGCGCCAGCGCAATCAGCACGATCACTTTTCTCATGGCGCGGCGCTCCCACTATCTGGCGAATGCCTGTTGGCGCGGCCGTCAACATACTGCTTAAGGCTCTCTACTGAAGCGGAAATATCCGGTAGGCGCGTGCTAATTGGCTGCCGCTCCAACTGTGCTAATTCTTCGACGACAAAGTTAGCTTGATTATCTAACTGGAAAAACGCTTTAAGCCACTGGGAGGCATTATTTAAACTGTCTCGATAGATTGCAGGCTGACGCTCGAGCAAAGCCAATTGCGCCTGGGATATCATCAATTGCAGGTTTTGTCGCAGGTAAATCTCCTGCTCGGGAGCCATTAAGGGTTGCAGAGGCGCGCCGAGCGATCGCACCTGTAAATGCTCTTTGCTAAAGCTATCGAAAGCGGAACCCGCATTATCTGAAAATCGATTCCAGGCAGACTTCAATCGGGATGCCGCCACCGGCTCTTCACTTAATCCTGATTCGTCGCCACTATTCCCCTGAGCTTGCGACACGGATTGATCGGCCGCAGCTGTACCCGTAGCCACCTCCGGATCGGGGGTAATACTCAGCTTGCCCATAATATCCTTGAGTGCACTCAGCCGTAGATAAAGACCTTCGCGATCCACCGAACCGGCCATTTTGAGCGCGGCAATATCGGCGGCAAGCGTCCGCCTGACCGGCAATACTTTAGTGTCGTCCAAAGCCCGCAGAATAGTGTCCGCGCGAGTCAGCAAGGGCAGCACATTGTCGCTTTGCTGCATCGCTAACCGTTGGCTGGCAAGTCGCAGTAAATATTCTGCCTCAGCCAGTCGCCAGTCATCCGTGCTTAGCGAGGCGATGGCTGTCATTCTCGCGCCCTGACGATTGATCTCGGCTTGAGTAGACGCGTTGGCCTGAGCTAACTCGCTCTGTAACTGGCTGCGCGCCCGACTTTCGGCCTGCAAAGCCGATTGAATGTCGTTCAACGCAGTTTGCTGAGCCTGCCCATCTTCGCGAACGGTTTGCAACACGCCAAAGTCGTGCTGCTGAAACCAGCTCCAGGCCAAATAGCCGCCGGCACCCAGACCGCCGATAAGCAAAAGCAGTACCAGCCACACCAGACCCAAACCCGATTTACGTGTTTTCGTCACGGTCTGAGTGTCGGACTGGCCAGCGGTTTGAGTATCCGCAGTTGATTTTTTGGCGGCAGAGCCGCTGTCGTCTGCAATGGCTGTCGAGCTGCCATCCTGTTGTTTCGCTTCATCGGTTTCGGGCTTACTTGATACTTCGGTGTGTTTAGATTTGGACACGGATTGCATACCCCGTCGAATAGAATTGAGTGCTTCAGTGAGACCGGCAAGTGTACCAGTCCCGGAGCGCCTGCTCCATATCTACCACTACGGCACTGGCAGCGGTGATCACCTGCTTAAAACCCAGCTCGCTGGCCAGTTGCGCGACTCTGGCTCCCGGGACAAGGCAAGGTAATTCCCAGACCGTTTTCGGTGTCAAACTTGCGGAGTCCGAGCTTGTAGAATCCAAGCTCGTAAAATCCAAGCTCGTAAAATCCAGCCCCGCAAAAGCCGCCAGAATTTCACCACTGTGAGCCACCACCACAGTAGCCTCGTCACTATCGAGAAATAGCTTAATCCCATCGGCGTGGCGATAATCTGTAACGCGGCGATACACCTCGCAATAGCTAACGTCGGCACCGCGCGCCATTAGCGTGTCTTTTAAAGTCTCCCGGCCGCCCTGCCCACGGACAATCAAGATACGCTGGCCTGCCACACTCGCCATTTCCGGCATGGCCAGAAGGCTTTCGGTAGAGGCCTCATCTACCGGATGAAGCGCAGCGATACCCAACTCACAGAGCGTCGCCGCGGTGGTAGGGCCAACTGCAGCAACCTCTACCTTGTCGAAATCAATACCGGCCTGCCGCAGGGGCTCTACGCCATAACTAACGGCGTGGCGACTAACAAAAATAACCCTGTCGTAACACCCGGGAGTCTGCTGCTGCAAAGCAAGGTCGGATGGGGTACACAGTGGGTTGACCTGAAGATTGGCACGCGTCGTTTTATTGGCACACGGCGCTTCATTAGCAGGCAGCGCTTCAATCGCAAGAAGGGGATAACTCATCACGCTAGCGCCCGCCGCGCTGAGCGCCGCAGCCAGGGGGTCATCCGGGCGTGCACTTCTTATTACCAGCACTCTAAGACCGGACAGTGTTTTCATAAAAGCACGAGCGCCGTCATTCTCAAATATATTACCTGATCTCGGCAAGTAAGCGATCGGCACCCTTACTTAACAGACGCTCCGCTAACTCAACACCCAGGGCCGCTCCGTTTTCCGCCGGGCCTTCGATACGCTCACGCAATATTTCTGTGCCATCAAGAGAACCGACCAAAGCGCGCAACTGTAAAACTTCGCCCTCAAGTTCTGCAAAACAGGCAATAGGTGCCTGACAACCACCCTGCAAACGTTCATTGACAGCGCGTTCCGCCACCACGCGCAAGGCGCTAGATCGGTGTTGCAGGGGTGCCAGCAAGGTTTGCGTTTGGCTATCGCCAACGCGACACTCAATACCCACCGCACCCTGACCACCGGCGGGCAAGGATAATTCGGTATCGAGCTGCTGGGCGATACGCTCAGCAAGGCCCAGACGGATCAAACCCGCGGCTGCCAAAACAATGGCGTCGTAATGGCCACTATCAAGCTTAGCCAGGCGGGTATTCACGTTGCCGCGCAAATCGATTATCTCTAACTGCGGGAACCGTGCCTGCAATTGACAGCTGCGGCGCAAACTGCAAGTGCCAACACGAGCACCCGGTGGCAAATCTTCCACACTGTCGTAATTATTACTAACCAGGGCATCGTATGGATTTCCCCTCTCACAAATAACCGCTAGTTCAAGGCCATGGGGAAAAGCCATTGGCACATCTTTCATGGAGTGGACGGCTATATCGGCACGATTTTCCAGCAGCGCGGTTTCTAGCTCCTTAATAAACAAACCTTTGCCACCAATTTTTGCCAGGGGAGTATCGAAAATCTTGTCACCACGGGTAGTGAAGCCAAGAATTTCCACTGTCACCGCGCTACCGTGCAAGCGTTCTAATTCGGCTTTAACAAAGTGCGCCTGCCACAGTGCCAGATCGCTTTTGCGCGTAGCAATGCGAATTAATGCAGTATCTGCGGAGGCAAGAAGAGGTGAAGCGGCTATGTTTTCAGGTATGTTTTCAGACATGTATATAGGTAGCTCAATAAAATACGAGAAAAATAAAAATAGAATAGATTAAGGCGATTAAATTTGTTCGAGTAGCTTTCTAAGCGGAGCTATATGGCGGCGGCTGACCTGTGGCCGTATATCCAAACCTTTAAGGCGTACATAGCTCAAACCATCCTGGCTTTTTTCAATGGCCTCAATGTGCGAAATAGCCACTAAGGCATTGCGATGAATACGAATAAAACGGCCCTCAAATTCAGTTTCCAGTTCCTTCAACGTTTCGTCAAGCAGGGCTTCTCCCTCAGCATGATACGCCGAAACGTATTTATGCTCGGCAAGAAATAAACGTACCTCCGAGACCGGCACCAGCTCCATACCACGCCGGTTTTTCGCGGAAATATGGCTGCGCCCCCCGAGCACCACGCCGGGAGTTTGCTGCAATTCGGCGAGCTGCGCCTTGTTAACACGACGCGCCCGATTTAATGCTGACTCCAAATCTGCTTGCTTAACCGGTTTCAGCAAGTAGCCAACTGCCTCGGACGAAAACGCCGCTACGGCGTAATCGTCGTAAGCCGTGCAAAAAATAACTGCCGGCGGCGGATCGAGTTCGGCCAGGTGCAGCGCTGCCGCCAGTCCATCCATACCCGGCATCCGTACGTCCATAAATACCACGTCGGGGCTGGTGTCTCGCGCCACCTTAATTGCCTCCTGGCCATTGCCGGCCTGACCCACGACTCGAAACCCTCCCAGCGCCAAAACCATGCGTGAAAGTCGTTCCCGTGCTAAAGGCTCGTCATCAACGATAAGTACATTCATCTAAGCAGTCTCACCAAGTTTGCGGATAATCCAATGTTGTTATGTAGTGGTCGTCGGTCGACCTGGATTTTACCGTCGCGGTAGGGCCAAAATGCGCTTCGAGTCTACGCCTGACATTATCCATCGACATTTTACTGCCTTTGTTATGCCGAATTCGAGGGTTGATCGGATTTTTAACGGTAATGCTAATGCGCTCTTTAATACGCTTAACCTTCACCTCAATTACCCCCCCCTCGGACATAAGCTGAATGCCATGATACACCGCATTTTCCAAAATCGGTTGCAAAGACAAACAAGGGATTTGCGCATCTGCACCATAGTCACCCACCTCCCATTTAACTTCCAGGCGGTCACTCAGGCGCATTTGCTCAATAGAAATGTAGCTACGACACAGCGCCAATTCTTCGCGTAGAGGAATCAAGGTATGGGAATCGCTCAGTGCGCGCCGAAACAAATCGGCTAGATTTTCCACCACACGCTCGGCTTTTTCGGCGTCCGAGCCAATTAAGCTGGCAATCATATTCATACTGTTGAATAAAAAGTGCGGTCGAATACGCGATTGCAGGGCTTCAATACGAGACTGCAGTTCGGCGCGTTGCTGTACACGCAATTGCTGCTGAATAAACAAATAACGCAGAAGTATCCCGGCGGGAATCGCGGTAATCAGCACGGTTTCCAGCGGCAGGGTGATATCAAAAACATGCCCAAAACCATAGACCACCATCATCCACTCAGCGGCCACCCCCACCGCAAACGCGATCGACAGCACAACGGCGTAACTAATCAAGGCGCTGTACAAATAGGAGATACCAAGCAGCCACCGGTTGCATTTACACAGCACCAGCGCACTGGCCAGGGAAATCCACATTGCCATCATCGACACATTACCCAATGCCAACCAGTCAAAGCCCACCAAACCACTTTGCGCCAACACCAGTAATAGAGCGAGCAATTCGGTGATAACAACAATGGCCAGCAGACCCTCTCCCCGGCACAGGTCGGGTAAAAAATAATCCGCTTCGTACAGCGACACCGGCGCTGGCGGCGGAAACAGCTTTTCTTTCCAGGCCACGTGGGCAACTCCCTCTCGAACTCATTGTATTGGTTTATAATACGATGGTTTTATACCTTTTTGTTTATTCTTTACCTGGCACGAGTACATTTCATGAAAGACGACAAGCCCACCAACCAATCCTGGGGCGGACGCTTCAACGAAGCCACCGACCAGTTTGTTGCACGTTTTACGGCATCGGTGAATTTTGATCAACGCCTGTATCAGTACGATATCCAGGGATCCCTGGCCCACGCAAAGATGCTCGCCAAAGCGGGAATATTAAGCGCGGACGAATTAGCTGATATTCAGCGCGGTCTCGGAGAAATTGCCGAGGAAATCGCGGCGGGCACTTTCCAGTGGTCAATTGAGCTGGAAGACGTACATATGAATATCGAGGCGGCGCTGACCGCTAAAATCGGTATCGCCGGTAAAAAACTCCACACCGGCCGCTCCCGCAACGATCAGGTGGCCACCGATATTAAACTTTGGTTACGTGCCGAAATCGGTGAACTACTCACTGCCATCACCCACTTGCAGGAAGGCCTTGCGACACTCGCCCAGCGCGAAGCGCACACCATTATGCCGGGGTTTACGCATTTGCAAACCGCGCAACCGGTGACCTTCGGCCACCACCTGATGGCCTGGTATGAAATGCTGGAGCGCGATTACTCCCGCTTGCACGACTGCCGCGCCCGCATGAATCAGTCGCCGCTGGGCGCCGCTGCGCTGGCGGGCACTACCTATCCCATCGACCGCGACTACAGCGCACAAGAGCTCGGCTTCGACCGCCCCACCGAGAACTCCCTGGACTCAGTCAGCGATCG
Source organism: Porticoccaceae bacterium (assembly GCA_036961295.1). GTDB lineage: Bacteria > Pseudomonadota > Gammaproteobacteria > Pseudomonadales > Porticoccaceae > JAGPUQ01. The sequence continues at coordinate 1,525,605 of JBALVX010000001.1, forward strand.
GGACTTCGCCATCGAGTTTTGCGCTGCCGCCAGCCTGATCATGACGCACCTGTCTCGCGCCTCGGAAGAGTTGGTGCTGTGGAGCTCTGCCCAGTTCAACTTTATCGAGTTGCCGGATCGTTTCTGCACCGGCTCGTCGATTATGCCGCAAAAGAAAAATCCGGATGTACCCGAACTGGTGCGCGGTAAAACCGGTCGAGTCACCGGGCATTTGATCGCCCTGTTAACCCTGATGAAATCCCAGCCGCTTGCCTACAACAAGGACAATCAGGAGGACAAAGAACCCCTCTTCGATACTGTCGACACGCTGAAAGATTGCCTGCGCGCCTACGGTTATATGGTGCCCGCCATCGAGGTTAACACCGTAGCTATGCGCAAAGCCGCCAGCTCTGGATTCTCCACGGCGACAGATCTGGCGGATTATCTGGTGCGCAAAGGCGTCGCGTTTCGAGACTCCCACGAAATCGTTGGTTCCGCGGTCGCCCACTGTATTAATGTCGACAAAGACCTCAGCGAACTGGCACTGGAAGAACTACAGCAATTTTCCAAAGAAATCGATGACGACGTGTTTACCGTGCTCACCCTGGAAGGCTCCGTTGCGGCGCGCAATCATCTCGGTGGCACTGCACCCGAGCAAGTGCAGGCTGCGGTGGCCCGCGCACTGCAAAACATCGCCACCCGACGCGAGCAATCGCTATAATGAATCACCTACATCACGGATCAAAACCTCTCATGGCTCGACACACACACTCCATTTTATTCGGCCTGATGCTGGCGACCACTTTATCTGTCACGCTATCCGGCTGTGGCAATAAAGGGCCCTTGTACCTGCCGCCTGCGCCGGTAGAGCAGATCGTCTCGCCGGAACAAACCGCCGACGCGGTGCCCACTGGCGATAATACGGCGACTACGGCTGAAAGCAGCACTGCCGAAAGCCTCGAGTCTGAAAGCTCTGAGCCTGAAAATACCTCCACCGTAGACCCCGAGTAATCACGAGGAAGTATTTTGTCTCAAGCAGAAGGGGCTCAAGCGCTCGACTCCCACCTCACCCGGCGCGACGGCGAACTGACTTGCGAGGGCGTTGCCCTCGCCACTATTGCCGAGCACTGCGGCACGCCCACTTACGTCTACAGTAAGGCGGCGCTGAGCGATCATTTACAAGCCTATCAACAAGCCTTAAACGGCTGTGATCATCTGATTTGCTATGCCGTCAAAGCCAATTCCAATCTTGCCGTACTCAATCTACTGGCCGAACTCGGCGCCGGTTTTGATATTGTCTCCGTTGGCGAGCTCGAGCGCGTTCTCCGCGCCGGAGGCGACCCACGCAAAACGGTATTTTCCGGTGTTGGCAAAACCCGGCAAGAAATGGCGCGGGCGCTGGAGGCAAACATTCTCTGCTTCAATGTCGAGTCTCACGCTGAACTGGAGCAGCTAAACAGCGTTGCCGGCGAACTTGGCTGCCGCGCAGCGGTGTCCTTACGCGTCAATCCGGATGTGGATGCGGGTACCCACCCCTACATCGCCACTGGTCTCGCCGACAATAAATTTGGCATCCCTATCGCCGAAGCACTGCAAGCCTACCAGCGCGCGCAGACCCTGCCCCATATAGAGATCACCGGGGTGGACTGCCATATCGGTTCGCAACTCACCGAGCTGACGCCGTTTGCCGCAGCACTGGAGCGCGTCTTATTATTATTAGACACACTCAAAGATGCCGGCATCACCTTGCAACATATCGATTTGGGCGGCGGCCTGGGTGTGCGTTATCAGAACGAACAGCCACCGACGCCTGCGCAATATATCAGCGCGCTGAGGGCACACACCGATGCTCTGGGCATCACCCTTATTCTCGAGCCCGGCCGCTCCATTGCCGCCAATGCGGGGGTACTGCTAACCCAGGTTGAATACCTCAAGCAGAATTACGCCAAACACTTTGCCATTGTCGATGCCGCCATGAATGACATGATCCGCCCAGCGCTGTATCAAGCCTGGATGGAGATTGAGCCGCTCAGGTCATCGACGACCACCAAAACCGAGATCTACGATGTGGTTGGCCCGGTGTGCGAAACCGGCGATTTTTTGGGCAAGGACCGAGAGCTGGCTATCGCAGCCGGCGATCTGTTGTGCATCCACTCCGCTGGCGCCTACGGCTTCACCATGAGCTCAAACTACAACAGTCGCCCTCGAGCCGCTGAAGTTATGGTGGACGGCGACCAGTTCTACGTGGTGCGCGAACGCGAATCCGTCGCCGACCTAATGCGCGGTGAACATCTGTTAGCGGATAGCCAGGCTGTCGCAACTCCTAATGTGGACGGCGGCAACTAAGATGCTGCTCCGATTCACCAAAATGCACGGCCTCGGCAACGACTTTGTGGTCCTCGACGCGGTCACCCAGGACCTACGGGTCACCAGTGAGATGGCCCGGCATCTGGCCGACCGACACCTTGGTATCGGTTGCGATCAGGTCTTAGTCGTTGAGCCACCGGGGTCGCCGGACCTGGATTTTAACTACCGAATTTTTAATGCCGATGGTGGCGAAGTTGCCCAGTGCGGCAACGGCGCTCGTTGTTTTGCTAAATTTGTCCGCGACCGGCAACTTACCAGCAAGTCGCAACTCCGCGTACAAACCGCATCCGGCGTACTTGAACTCAACGTCCACGACCAGCTTATTTCAGTTGCGATGGGTGTGCCCGGCTTACAAGCTAAGGATGTGCCTTTCGAACCCGGTGACAGTAAACCCTCGGACCAGGACTCTTATCTACTCGATGTAAATGGCACCGAGCAGCGCATCTCGGTGGTGTCGATGGGCAATCCCCACGCGGTATTACTGGTCGATGACGTGGCCAGCGCACCGGTTAGCACACTGGGCCCGGAGATGGGTCGCCACCCGCAATTCCCGGAAGGCGTTAACGTCGGTTTTATGGCGATTCGTTCCCGCCGAGAAATCGATCTGCGTGTCTACGAACGCGGTGCCGGAGAAACCCTGGCCTGCGGCAGTGGTGCCTGCGCCGCCGTGGTGGCAGGCAGGCAACAAGACCTGTTAGACTCGGAGGTGACAGTGAATTTAACTGGCGGCCAGCTGGGTATAAGCTGGCCGGGAGAAAACCAGACAGTCGTCATGACCGGGCCGGCAAGTAGCGTATTTCATGGCCGCATCTACTATGATCAAAAAAAGCATGACCCCAAAAAGTTTTAGTATTAAGCGCCGCCGTAACGATCGGATCATAGTCAACTTACCGCATTTAGCAATAATCGCATTTAAAAAATAACAGACAGGCTAGTCTCATGCCCGAATCAACACCCAAGCCAACACCGGACTCGAAACAGGAAGCCAGCGAAGAAGACGAAATTGCTCGCTATCTAGAGGCAAACCCGGACTTTTTTTCGCGCTACCCCAATGCCCTCGAAGCCCTCGAACTGCCCCACGAAAGCGGCAAGGCTATATCTCTGATTGAGCGCCAGGTTAGTGTGCTGCGAGATCGCAACTTAGAGATGCGCCAGCGTCTCAACGGCTTACTCGAATCCGCCCGCGCCAACGATCAACTGTTTGAAAAAACCAAACGTTTAGTTCTGACACTACTGGAAGCACGGGACCTGGACAGCGTGGTCGAGGCTCTCTATAACAGCCTCGACAATGACTACGGCGTTGAGTTTTACAGCCTGACCTTTCTGGGCAAGAGCACCGAGTACCCTGTGGCCAAGGCCAAAGTAGTCGGGCTCGATGAAGCTAATCAGTCCATCAGTACACTGTTGCGCAGTAATCGCGCCATCTGCGGCGTGTTGCGCCCAGAAGAACTACAGTTCTTGTTTGGTAATGCCTCCGGGCAAATCGGCTCGGTAGCCGCGGTTCCCCTTAACCACGGCCACACCTTTGGCATTCTGGCCATCGGCAACACCAATCCCCAGCACTACCGCAGCAGCATGGGCACATTATTTCTCAGCTACATCGCCGAAGTGCTCAACCGGGTTTGCCCACGTCTGATGACCCCACATACGATGAAGTAGGGGCAGACTGACATGGCCGGTGTTCCCTCGCCCGATCAGCTAGCGGCCTTTGAGCGCTACTTAGGCAGCGAACGGCGTTACTCTTCCCACACCTTATCCAATTATCGGCGCGACCTTGAAAAACTCCGGCAGTGGAGCATCAAGGCCGGCATTGCCGATCTCGACGAACTCAATAGCCACCACCTTCGCCAATGTCTCGGGCAACTCCATGCCGGAGGGCTCGGCGGCTCCAGCCTGGCGCGCTGGCTATCGTCACTGCGCACCCTGTTTAAATTTGCTTTGCGTGAACGCTGGGTGACCGGTAATCCGGTCACCGGCTTGAGTGCGCCAAAAAGCGCCAAAAAATTGCCGAGAACGTTGGACGTCGATCAAGTCCAGCAGCTACTCAATATGACGGCTAACAACCCTCTCGCCGTTCGAGATTTGGCCATGGCCGAACTAATGTATTCGTCGGGCCTGCGCCTGGCCGAGCTTGCCAGTATTGATTTACCCGATCTGGATTTGACCGAAGCCACGATCACCGTCACCGGTAAAGGCGGCAAAACCCGAACCCTACCCGTTGGCACACCGGCCCAAACCGCTGTTAAACGATGGTTAAAAGAGCGTTCCGGCTGGTGCGAGGCCGACCAGCGCGCGCTATTCCTCAGCCGCAGCGGCAAGCGCCTGAGCCACCGTGCCATTCAGCAGCGCCTGGCCCGCATTGGCATTACCCAGGGCGTACCGGGACGAATTCACCCCCATATGCTCCGCCATTCCTTTGCCAGTCATTTGCTGGAATCCAGTGGTGATCTCCGTGCGGTGCAAGAATTGCTGGGGCATGCCAATTTGTCCACCACCCAAATTTATACCCATCTCGACTTTCAACATCTGTCCAAGGTCTACGATGTCGCCCATCCCCGGGCGCGCCGCAAGAATTAATAATCTATGCACTTTAACTACTGCCTTTGAACTGCAATAAAAAAACCCTGTTAAATCCGCAATAGACTTAACAGGGTTTTTGGCAAGCCAGATAACGGCTTTATTGATACATTAGCTACACCTTAGATCTATGCCTTAAATATGCACCTTAAATATAGACCTTAGACAGCCTCACTACCGGTTTCACCGGTACGGATACGGATCACTTCTTCAAGGGCGGAAATAAAAATCTTGCCGTCTCCAATTTTTCCGGTGCGCGCTACCGAGGTGATACTCTCGACCACGGTATCAACCATACCGTCATCAACCGCAATCTCCAGTTTAACCTTGGGCAGAAAATCCACCACGTACTCCGCACCCCGATATAACTCGGTGTGACCTTTCTGACGTCCAAAGCCTTTAACTTCAGTAACCGTCACCCCTTGCACACCGACTCCGTTAAGCGCTTCGCGCACGTCGTCCAGCTTAAAGGGCTTGATAATCGCCGTAACCAGTTTCATCGCCTGTTTCCTTAAGTCATTAAAGTAATCTGAGTACTCGCAGCATTCAATGCAGCTAGTTATCGAATCGCGCGCTCAGCATAGCGTATTTTTACCACACTACTAAGAGCGGAGCAAAACTAAGACTGATGCCGATCACTCGATAAGCAAAAAAAGGGGCTGCAAGCAGCCCCAGTAAGCAAGAATACTTGCTCCAGTTATTTGGTCCTTATTTACCAGAGGCAAATTCAGGATAAGCTTCCATGCCGCACTCAGACATATCCACACCGGTGTATTCTTCTTCTTCGCTAACCCGAATGCCGACCAGCATTTTAAGTACAAACCAGACCAGCAGACTGGCCAGGAAGACCCAGGCGAAGATAACGCCGATACCCATCAACTGAGTAGACAGTGCCGCATCATCATTAGTAATACACACCGCCAGCAAACCCCAGATACCGACAACGCCGTGAACCGAGATAGCACCCACTGGATCATCGAGGCGCAATTTATCCAGCGTCAATACCGAGAACACCACGAGCAAACCACCGATACCACCAATCACCGAAGACCACAGTGGTCCTGGGGTGAGTGGCTCAGCGGTAATGGCGACCAGTCCAGCCAACGCACCGTTAATAGCCATGGTTAAATCCGCTTTACCAAACAATAAGCGGGCGGTGATCAAGGCCACCATCAAACCCGCAGCAGCGGCGGCATTAGTGTTAACAAAAATGTCGGCGACGGCATTGGCGTCGCCAATATTTGATAATTTCAATTGCGAACCACCGTTAAACCCGAACCAACCGAGCCAGAGTATCAACATACCCAGTGCCGCCAAAGGCATATTGGCACCCGGTATTGCATTAACGCTACCGTCGGCATTGTATTTACCCTTGCGCGCGCCAAGCAATAGCACGGCAGCGAAGGCCGCAGCGGCACCAGTCATATGTACGACACCGGAGCCGGCAAAGTCGAGAAAGCCCGCTTCATTAAGAAAGCCCCCGCCCCACTTCCACATACCTTGTAGAGGATAAATAAAGCCCGTCATAACCACGGCAAAAGCCAGGAAGGCCCACAGTTTCATGCGCTCGGCAACCGCACCGGACACAATCGACATCGCCGTGGCGACAAAGACCACCTGGAAGAAAAAGTCGGAAGCACCGGAGTAATAGGTGTAACCATCGGCATCAGCCGCATAACCTGCCAATACCTCGTCGGCGGAAGAGTTGGCAATGCTATTGCCAAACCAGCTATCCGGTAAAAGCCCATCGCTAGAGCCGCCATACATAATTGTGTAGCCCATCAATAGGTACATGATGCAGGAGACCGCGTACAAAGCGACGTTCTTGGTAAGAATTTCTGTGGTGTTTTTAGATCTGACCAGACCCGCTTCGAGCATGGTAAAACCCGCCGCCATCCACATGACCATGGCCCCGCACACTAGAAAATAAAACGTATCCAGTGCGTACTTGATTTGAACAATATCGTTTTCCATTGTTAATATCCCAGTTATGTTGTCGAAATCTATTACGTTATTCAGCTAAAACTTTCAGTTAAGTGATGATCGATCATCAAACCGCTTCATCACCGGTTTCTCCGGTGCGAATACGAATCACTTGCTGTAGCTCGGAGATAAAAATTTTGCCGTCACCGATTTTCCCGGTGGCCGCAGCGCCGAGAATGGCTTCCACTGCGCCCTCGACCATGTTGTCCGGCAAGGCCACTTCCAACTTCACCTTGGGTAAAAAGTCGACCACATATTCCGCGCCCCGATACAGTTCGGTATGGCCTTTCTGCCGCCCGAAACCTTTTACTTCGGTAACGGTAACGCCCTGAGCACCTACGCTAGCCAGAGCTTCGCGCACGTCGTCCAACTTAAAAGGCTTAATTACTGCCGTAATCATTTTCATCTTAAAGCTCCACTGTTATTTTCAGTTGTGCCGTGACCGCAACACATCAGCGCCCACGAGGCCCACTACTCACCTAGACAAAGGCAATGCACAAGCTGTGCCAAGCCGGTAAAATGTTATGGGACTCGGGTTGAGAACCCGAAATACGCTTCTCAATAGTGCGGAATTCGCCGGGCGCGCCATGGCCGTGCAACATATTGGTGCAGGGTTTTAATGAGAGGTTTTGCTGCATCGAATGAGTAGAGCGACATCAATACTATTCTGTGGGTCGTGAACCGAGGAGCATGAATCGCCCATCGACACCGGGAAAGTTTACTGCTTCAATAGACCCATACTGACTGGGATGGTCGGTTATCAACACTCGGATCAAGGAAGATCATGTCACTCGCCATCGTGCACACTCGCGCAAAAACCGGCATTGCCGCCCCGGCAGTTACCGTTGAAGTTCATCTGTCCAATGGCCTGCCCAGCCTGAGCATGGTTGGCTTACCAGAAACCGCCGTCAAAGAAAGTAAAGATAGAGTGCGCAGCGCGCTGATTAATTCGCACTTCGATTTCCCCCCGCGCCGCATCACTGTCAATCTCGCCCCCGCCGATCTACCCAAGGAAGGTGGCCGCTTTGACCTGGCCATTGCTCTTGGCATCCTCGCCGCGTCTGGGCAACTGCCCATGGATCACCTGGATAACTACGAGTTTTTGGGAGAGCTAGCCCTGTCGGGTGAACTGCGCCCGGTCAATGGCAGCCTCCCCGCCGCGCTGGCCTGCGTCAAACCACAACGCCAACTGATCGTGCCCCGAGGCAATGCGGAAGAAGCCGCACTCAGTAAAAACACCGTCGTCTACGGTGCCGAACACTTGCTGGACGTGTGTGCGCACTTGCGTACTGAGTTACTAGCGAAAAATAAAGATATAAATGTCGATACCCAGCCCTTACTCACCCGACAGGGTTTTACGCCACCCAAACCACGTAAAAGTTCAGCCCAACTCTCGGATGTGATCGGACAACAACAGGCCAAGCGAGCATTGGAAATCGCTGCGGCAGGCGGTCACAACCTATTATTCTCCGGGCCACCGGGAACCGGAAAAACCATGCTGGCGAGTCGTATGCCGGGGATATTGCCGCCGCTGGACGAGCACGAAGCCTTAGAAGTGGCAGCGGTGTATTCGGTAGCCGGCACTGGTTCAGCTGGCTGGGCACGGGACGACTTCCACCAACGCCCCTTTCGCAGTCCACATCACACCGCCTCGGCAGCGGCCCTGGTCGGTGGCGGCAGCACACCCACCCCCGGAGAAATTTCCCTGGCCCACCACGGCGTATTGTTTCTGGACGAACTGCCAGAATATCCCCGCAAGGTCTTAGAGGTATTACGGGAACCGCTGGAATCCGGCTCCATTACTATCTCCAGAGTGCAGGCGCGCATCGACTTCCCCGCGCGGTTTTTACTAGTGGCCGCAATGAATCCCTGCCCCTGCGGTTATCTGGGTAGTGCACGCTGCCGCTGTACACCGGACCAAATTAGCCGCTACCAAAGTAAAATTTCCGGTCCCCTGCTCGACCGCTTTGACCTACAGGTATCGGTGCCCAGTATTCCCCGCGCCGAATTAACCGCAGCGCAGCCCGCGGGGGAAAGTAATACTCAAATCCAACACCGGGTCTGCACCGCACAAGGCCGACAGAAACAGCGACAAGGTTGCATGAATAGCGCGCTCGACGGTAAGCAACTGACTCGATTGTGTCCGCTAAACACTGAACAACAAACTTTAATGGATAAAGCCATTGATCGCCTCGGGCTGTCGGCACGGGCCTATCATCGCCTGTTAAAAGTCACCCGCACGATTGCGGATCTGGATCAAAGCTCAACGATAGAAACTCGACACCTGACGGAAGCCATTGCCTATCGGGTGAGCTCCTCAATTCAGATCAAATAAAAGACGCTGGCGAATGTAATAAGTAAAAACTCAGCAACAAAAATCCAACCATGGAAATTCAGGCATAAAAAAAGGACTCACGACGAGTCCTTTTTTTATGCCTGAAACGCTAAAGTTACAGCAGCGGCGCAATCACCAAACTAACAATGGCCATCACGTTAATCAGAATATTCATCGACGGTCCGGAAGTATCCTTGAAGGGATCGCCAACAGTATCACCCACAACCACTGCGGAGTGGACGTCCGAGCCCTTACCGCCCAGGTTGCCTTTCTCCACGTATTTTTTAGCGTTGTCCCAGGCACCACCGGCGTTAGCCATCATCAAGGCCAGCAGTACACAGCCCAATAAACCGCCGCCCAACATACCGCCAAGACTCTGAGCGCCCAGCGTAAAGCCTACTAGAGGCGGTGCCGCTACCGCAATAAAGCCCGGCAACAACATCTTCTTCAAAGCCGCCGTCGTGGCGATATCCACACAGCGGGCCGTATCCGGCTCCGCGTTACCTTCCAGCAGCCCGGGGATTTCCCGAAACTGACGACGGATTTCGTGGATCATTTCGAAGGCCGCATCGCCCACTGCCGTCATGGTAATTGAGGCGATCAAGAAGGGAATCATACCGCCGATAAACAGCCCTACCAGAACATCCGGATCGGACAACTCCAAACTAAAGTCCGGGTTGTTCAAGGTCACGGTTTGTACAAAGGCAGCAATAATCGCCAGTGCCGCCAGCGCTGCAGCACCGATGGCAAAGCCCTTACCAATCGCCGCAGTGGTGTTACCGAGCTCGTCGAGAGAATCGGTAATCTCACGGGTTTCCTTACCCATGCCCGCCATTTCGGCGATGCCACCAGCGTTATCGGCCACCGGCCCATAAGCGTCAATCGCCATGGTAATGCCGACAGTAGACAACATGCCCACGGCGGCAATACCAACACCATATAAACCCGCCTGGTCGCTGGCCACGTAGATAATGGCGCTGATAAACAGAATCGGCAGTACCACTGATTGCATACCAACCGCCAGGCCAGTAATCATCACCGTTGCCGGACCGGTCTCGCCGGATTTGGCGATTTTGCGCACGGGTGCCCCACCGGTGTAGTACTCGGTGATTAGGCCGATCAGGATGCCGCCAACGGCACCGCTCAATACGGCAAACCACACGCCAATGTCGATGCCCATGCTTTCAATCAAAAAATACGCCGCAATCACGAATATGACCGGCGCGACAATGGTTCCGCTACGCAAGGCCTGCCCGGGTTCCGCCGAGGATCGCAGTCGTATCACCACAATGCCGACCAAGGATGCCAGTAAGCCAATGCTCGCCAGGGCCAGCGGCAGAGACATCATCGCAGAGCGAATGTCTACCGCCATGGTCGCGGCAATGGCGATGGAAGCAATCATCGCCCCACAATAAGATTCAAAGATATCCGAACCCATACCGGCCACATCGCCGACATTGTCACCGACGTTATCGGCGATCACTCCGGGGTTGCGGGGATCATCTTCGGGGATACCGGCTTCAATTTTACCCACCAGGTCAGCGCCGACATCGGCGCTCTTGGTAAAAATACCGCCGCCGACACGAGAAAATAACGCCACCACCGAGGCGCCCATGCCAAAGCCGTGAATGGCTTCGGCAGTATGGGGATCGCCACCGAAATACAGATAGAGAATGCCGAGCCCGAACAAGCCCAGCGAAGCAACACACAGTCCCATCACCGAACCACCGTAGAAGGCGACGGACAAGGCCGCTGCTGCGCCATCGTTATGCGCCGCAGTCGCGGTGCGCACATTGGCTTTGGTGGCCGCAATCATTCCCAACCAACCCGCCGATGCTGAGCACAGTGCGCCAACGACAAAAGCCAACGCGGTGTTAACGCCCAGGGGCGAAACCAGAATCAACAACAACAAGGCTCCGGCGAACATTGCCAGCATTGAATATTCACGGCGCATAAAGACCATCGCACCCAGATGAATTTGATCGCCAATCGCCGTCACCTTGTCCTCACCCGCAGGACTTAGCATGACTAGCCGATAAATAACGAACGCACAAACAAGACCAAACACACCGAGTGCCGGTGGCAGATACATCATGTCACTCATATAACCTCCAATTATTTTAGTTATCACGAAAATAGCGGTATCTATTCTCAACTACAGGCAGGTAAATGTCGAGCCGCTAAGTATTGATGACCAGATTAAGGAGGGGCAGCTGTGGGTAACGCCCATAGCTACGATGAACGTTACTAGGCGGGGGCTACTAGATGAGCTCTACTAAATGGCCGCTAGCATATGGCTACACAATCGCCACACACTCACTACACAATAAGACCGCACAAAAAAGCGCTATCCCCGTGCAAGGATACGCTCGGTTTGCGCAATAATAGCTGAGGCCGTCGCCTTGTCGTGGAAGATCACGCTGGGCATGCGCACTTGCGTTCGGATTTGTGTACTCCGCTTGGAGATCGGCTCCAGGCGAACAATCACATTGCGATCCTCCGCCCGGCCAAACACCATTAACACCCCACTCTCATGGGTCTTTTTACCGGTAACCTTAATACCCATGCGTCCGAGGGCGTTAACCGAGGCTCTTTGCACGGTGCTCGCGGGCATCATTACCGTTTTGTAGGCATAGCCATCGAGGCTATAACCCATACCCACACCAGCGCCGGCGCCTAATAACGCCAGTGAAACGGGTTCACAGGCCGATGTGGAAAACACCAACATCACCATGACCACATAAGCCCTGAATTTGTTGTTCACGATTTCGTTAAACCTCTACGCTTGCTTTCCTTGCGAGAAAATAGTTTGAGAGGAAATAGTGCGCCCTAATAGTGCCCGTCGAAAGGCCCCGAAACGCCAAACACGGGAACACCTCCGCCCGCCGATGTGATCCATGTAGCATTATGGAATTAATATTTGGGGAGAAAGGATCGTCGTATTCCCCAGCCGATCATTCCGTCTCCAGAACCCCACTCCCAGAAAGCGGTATAATCGGGCTGGTAATATCGACACATTCACATAACTCAAACCCCATGGTCGCCCTCTTCCTATGCCATTCCCTATCGACTACCTTCCGTCAAACATACATGCCATCTGAAAAATTTAAACCCGCTTATCTGCTCCCCAAATATTGGCTGTCGTGGCTAGCTGTCGTATTGAGTTGGGCGCTAGCGCGACTGCCGCTGTCCTGGCAACGAGGCTTATCCCGCTGGTTAGCGCGTCGACTGGCAAACAACAACAGTAACCGCATGCAGATCATCCGGCGTAATATTGATTTGTGCTTTCCAGAAAAATCGGCTGAAGACAGACAAGCGCTGCTTACCGCGAATCTTGAGTCGTCAATGCTGATGATGTTTGATTTGCTAAATCTCGTGTGGCGAGCACCAGAAACGATGATCGATCCGGTCGAAGTCCTCGGCGCAGAATATCTTGAGCAAGCCCTGGCCGCCGACAAACCGGTGTTATTGGTCAGCGGCCACTTCACGGCACTGTTTAGTGCGGCAATGAGAATCACGGCAATTTCTCCCCTCGATATCGTCTATCGACGTATGGATAACCCGCTGCTGGAAGCACATATCTACCAACGCTTAATACAAAGTAACCCGGTGAACGCGATTCACCGCAAAGACATCCGCGACATGCTGGTCAAATTGAAAGCGGGAAAGGGTGCGGTTGTAATTGTTCCCGACCAGGATTTCGGTGTAAAACGGGGTACATTTATCCCCTTTTTTGGTATTCCCACGGCCACCATCACCACCATTCCCCAGTACGCTGAGCAAGCAGATGCCCAGGTGCTATTGTTCAGCGCCCACTGGGAAGGTCAGCGCTGTGTGGTGGAAATAGAACCAGCGCTAGAAAACTTTCCCTCCGGGGACGATATCGCGGACACTCAGATCTGGAGCGACTGGCTGGAACGAAAAGTTCGCCAACACCCCGAAGATTATTTATGGTTGCATAAACGCTTTAAAACCCGTCCGGAAGGCGAAGCTAGCTTTTACAAAAAGGGCTAGCACGACCGCAACTGACAATCGTCCGGATAATTTAAATTTTCTGTCTGGGCAGAAACACTATTTATTTCAATAAAACTTTTTAAACTATGTTTATTTTTTTGCGGCGTTTATAAATTATGTCTATTAAAGCCATACTCTGGGATTTTGGTGGCGTCATTACCGCCTCCCCCTTTGAATCCTTCGCACGCTTCGAGTCAGCACAAGGCCTGCCTCGGGATTTTATTCGCACCATTAATTCAAGTAATCCCGACACCAATGCCTGGGCCAAGTTTGAATCGAGCCAGATTACTCTGGAACAGTTCGATCACCTCTTTCTGCAAGAATCCACCCTGGCGGGACACCCACTGCCGGGCACCGAGATCATCAAACTGTTGAGCGGCGACGTGCGTCCGCGCATGATTGAAGTACTTAAACGCTGCAAACAGGATTACCAAATTTCCTGCCTTACCAACAACGTTCGCGCTGGCAGCGGGCCGGGAATGTCGCGTTCTCTGGAGAGCGCCGCCGAGGTGGCATCGGCAATGGCGCTGTTTGATCACGTGCTGCAATCGAGCAAGGAAGGCATGCGCAAACCTCAGCCCGAATTTTATCTACTGGCCTGTGAGCGCATGGGAGTGGAAGCGAGCGAAGTGGTGTACCTGGACGATCTTGGCATTAACCTAAAACCAGCGCGCCAGCTTGGCATGACTACGATTAAAGTATTATCTGAAAACCAGGCCATTGAAGATTTAAGCGCAGTGTTGGGTATTGATTTTTAAACCAGCAGACTTGATCTTTTATTGCCGATGCTTCAAGCGTCACTCTTCGGCGCAATACGCAGCCGCTGGACTTTCACTCCCTGCTTGAGATGACTTTCAAAAATCTCGTCTATATCTTCCTTTGAGCGATAGCGATACCAGGTCTCGTTGGGGTACACCACCATCACCGGCCCCAGGGCACAGCGATCCAGGCAGCCTGCGCTGTTAACCCGCACGCCCTTCGGCCCCGCCAGGCCCTCCGTCTTAACCTTGCCTTTCAGATAGCCACGCAATTCGCTTGCCTGATAATCCTGACAACACTCCCGACCATCGTCGCGTAAATTGGTACACATAAATACATGGTGTTGGTAATAAGACATGTCGATTTTTCCTTGCCATTAATTCGAGCATTGTAATGAAGTGGCCTCCTGGAAATCCAGCTCGCAGTAAATCCAGTTCGCGATCTGGATACGCAGTCCTTCAGGGCGTACCATATATAATGGACAGCCAGTAACAGACAGCCAGCAGATAGCTGACACCTAAATCGGTGATGAGGTAAATCATGCCCTATAAAACCATCAAATTTCAACGCGAAACTAGCATCGCGCGCATCACCCTGGCGCGGCCCGACGCCGCTAACGCCCTAAACCTGGAGATGGGCGCGGAGCTGCTTCACGTCGCCGAGTTGTGCCGAGACAATGCCTCTGTACGTGCCGTTATTCTCGACGCCGAAGGAAAGTTTTTCTGCGCTGGCGGCGATGTTGCGGCCTTTGCTGCGGCAGGCAAAGACTTACCCGCAACATTGCGTAAGTTATTGGACAGTTTTCACCCCGCAGTAGAAATACTGTCCACCATGAACGCCCCGGTCATTGCCAGTGTGCAAGGCATGGCCGCCGGAGCGGGTTTATCATTGATGTCTTCGTGCAGTTTTGTGGTCGCCAGTGACAAAGCCAGCTTTACCATGGCTTATACCGGCATTGGCATGACTCCCGACGGCAGTTCCACCTATTTTTTACCACGCCAAATCGGTATGCGCCGCACCGAAGAAATGATGATCAGCAATTGCCGCCTGAGCCCTGAAAAAGCTCTGGACTGGGGACTAATAAATCAAGTGGTATCCGCAGACTCGCTGACAGCTACTACACAGCAACTGGCCGAACAGCTCGCCGTCGGTCCCACTCTCGCCTACGGCAACACCCGACGCCTGCTCCACAGCAGTTTAGAAAATAACTTTACTCAGCAATTGGAGGCCGAAGCAAATTCCATTATCGCCATGGGAAAAACAAAAGACGGCTTAGGTGGCGTCGCGTCGTTCAAAGACAAACGCAAACCAGAATTTACTGGGGAATAAATTCTAAGGATTGATTTTAGAAAATCCAATACTTATAAAATTTACGAGCAGGCCCTTGTTATTTACTAAACTGGAGAATCAAACATTTACATTAATAATCTATATATTGAATTCCCTCGCCGCCCGCTTTTTTTTGCAATCATCATTTGTATAGCGCTGTCTCCCCCTAATACCTCCGTTAATTCAAGCTCCAGATTAGACCCATGATCTTGCCAATTATTCTTTTTGGTAGCGCGCTGATTTCATGGCTAATAATCACACTGATTCGTCGGTATGCGGGGCAACTGGGATTAATCGCTCAGAGCAATGACCGCTCGTCTCACGTCGAACCAACACCTAGCGGTGGCGGTCTAGGCATTGTATTGGTTTGCACGTTGACTGGACTCTACTTGTTTTTCGTTTATGACACGGCAGGCGCATCTCACATTTGGCCTCTGAGTTTGGGTTTACTCCTTGCCTGCGTCGGCTTGTGGGACGACATCCAGCATGTTTCAGCGCGTATCCGTGCACTCACTCAAATCATATGCTGTCTCGGGCTACTCGTGGTGGTTGACTCACTACCCGCAGGATATATCAACTTTAGCCCTATTAGTTTTGGTTTATTGACACCCGCCCTGGAGCTAAGCGGCGTGGTATTGTCCATCTTGTTACTCATAAGCGGCGTGTGGTGGATTAATCTATTCAATTTCATGGATGGCATTGATGGTCTAGCAGGAATACAGGCTTTGTTTATGATAATTGCAGGGTGGGGGGTGTCTGCATGGATGCACCCTGAAGTGCTAAGCAGCCCTCTATGGCTCTGGGCAAGCTGTATTGTCGGAGCAACATCAGCATTTACCGTACTCAACTGGCCACCTGCAACTATTTTTATGGGCGATGTCGGTAGCACCTGGCTCGCCTTTATTATTTTTGTGCTGGGCCTACTGTCCATACAGTCGGGCTGGAGTACTTACACGGTCTGGCTAATACTCGGTGCCGTTTTTATTACCGATGCCACGGTGACATTGCTAACCCGAATATTTCGCAACAAACGCTGGTATTCTGCACATCGTAGCCATGCCTACCAACAGCTTGCTCGGCGCTGGCACAGCCACCGTTCAGTCAGTCTGCTTACTTTGGGAATCAATATTTTCTTATTACTACCGCTGGCTCTCGCCAGCCTAATTTGGCCACAATGGAATTTAGTTTGGCTAGGCTGCGCCTATGTACCGCTTATAGTTGGAACAATAACGTTAGGCGCGGGGAAAAATGATTAGCGTAACAATGCCCAAGTTAGACAATTGTCGAGGGAAAAACCAAAGTTCAAAGATAGGTGGCAAGGGGGATTGATGTTTGCAGCCTGGGGGCTGCAAACACCCCTTCGGGGCTGCGTCGCTGCGCGCCTCGTCCAAATTCGCGGCCGAATTTGTCAAACCGGGTTCTCATCCTAATCGCCACTCCCGAAAACTAAAAAAGCCCCAACAGGGGCCGTCTTGGTAAATCAAAAGCATTTTGGCGGTGAGGGAGGGATTGATGCTTGCAGCCTGGGGCTGCAAACACCCCTTCGGGGCTGCGTCGCTGCGCGCCTTGTCCAAATTCGTGGCCGAATTTGTCGAACCGGGTTCTCTTCCTAATCTACCTCACCCAAAAACCAAAAAGCCCCCTTGCGGGGGCCTTTTGATTTTGGCGGTGAGGGAGGGATTCGAACCCTCGATACCGATTAAGATATACTCCCTTAGCAGGGGAGCGCCTTCAGCCGCTCGGCCACCTCACCATATTCTGCACTTCAAAACGCGGCGCGATATTATCACAGCAGCGCACAAAAAGAGAGGGGCTATTGCCCCTCTTCTCCTGCCTGTTCAGCTTGTTTTTCTTGCTGAATGCGCTCGTAGATCTCTTCCCGGTGAACGGAAATGTCTTTCGGCGCGTTGACACCAATGCGAACCTGGTTGCCCTTTACTCCTAATACGGTCACTGTCACATCATCCCCAATAATCAGGGTCTCTCCGACTCGTCTTGTTAATATCAGCATCGCTGCTTTCTCCTTGCTCCGTCACACAATAATTAATACAAGAAGCACTTCCATACGTAGCTCTCACCCGTATCGCTGAAACACTTACTCGCTACTTAAATGTTTTTATTATTGATTGGTTCCCTACAACGGACTTGCGGCTGTAAAAGGGCCGCATATTATAGCAAGTTTTCCGATCCATATTAGAATCAAGGGAAACTCTTTTTAGGTAAAAACTGACCCTTAGGTATTGAGGCTCAGCTAAACCCGGCTCAGTTACTCAGTTTCCGGTGCCTGATCTAGCCCAAAAGCGGTATGCAGCGCTCTTACTGCCAGCTCGAGGTATTTCTCATCAACCACCACGGTAATTTTGATTTCCGAGGTGGTGATCATCTGAATATTGATATTGTGCTCGGCCAACACCCCAAACATCTGCGAAGCTACGCCTGCATGTGAGCGCATACCCACACCCACCAGCGAAAGCTTAGCAATGTGGTCGTCGACACTGATGGCCTGGGCGTCCAGATCTTTGGCAACCTGCTGTAGCACTTGCTCGGCTTTCTTCATTTCGTTGCGATGCACGGTAAAGGTCAGCGAGGTGGTGCCGTCTTCGGCGACGTTTTGCACGATCACATCAACCTCGATATTAGCATCGCTAACGGGGCCGAGTATGCGATAGGCCGCGCCGGGGATATCGGGCACGCCCATTATGGTCAATTTGGCTTCGTCGCGGTTAAACGCGATACCAGAAACAACGGGCTGCTCCATATTGCTTTCATCCTCTAAGGTGATCAAGGTGCCGGGGCCGTCCTCAAAGGAGGATAGAACCCGCAGCGGAACCTTATATTTGCCGGCAAACTCAACTGCGCGAATCTGCAAGATCTTTGAACCCTGGCTCGCCATTTCCAGCATTTCTTCAAAGGTAATTTTTTCCAAACGCCGCGCGCTGTCTACCACCCGCGGATCGGTGGTGTAGACCCCGTCCACGTCGGTATAAATCTGGCACTCATCGGCGTTCAGTGCGGCGGCCAAAGCTACGCCGGTAGTATCGGAGCCACCACGGCCTAGGGTGGTAATATTGCCGTTGTCATCCACGCCCTGAAACCCTGCGGCAACTACCACGCGGCCTGCATCAAGATCAGCGCGAATACCCTCGACATCAATATGTTCGATACGCGCTTTAGTATGAGCATTATCGGTAAGAATGCGGATTTGCGCACCGGTATAGGATCGCGCCGGACAACCGCGCTCTTCTAACGCCATCGCCAGTAGCGCAATTGTGACCTGCTCGCCGGTAGACACCAGCACATCGATCTCGCGCGCGGCGGGAGTCTCGGAGATGTCTGCTGCCAAAGCGACCAGGCGATTGGTCTCGCCACTCATTGCGGAAACCACGACTACTATGTCGTCGCCACGGGCGCGAAAACCGGCAATTTTGTCGGCCACTGCCTGGATACGCTCTACGGTACCCACCGAGGTGCCGCCATATTTTTGTACGATAAGACTCATTTAAATCCTTCCCGATAACTCCCGCACGCAACGGGGGCAGGAATTTACCACCAACCGATGACAAAAAAAAGATTTTCCTGTCTTTCCCAGTGCATTAGCGGGCTTTTCACGTGTGTTAGCCGATTTTAAACACTTAAACATCCAATTGTTGCTCAATCCATCCGTAAACCGCATCCAGCGCAGCCGGCAATGCCGCCACGTCTGTGCCGCCACCTTGAGCCATATCGGGACGCCCGCCGCCCTTACCACCCACTAACGCGGCTACATACTTCATCAAGTCACCGGCTTTGAGTTGCCCCATTAAATCTTTAGTGACTACGGCAATCAGTGCAACTTTGCCCTCATCCGCCGTTGCCAGGAGCACCACGCCACTCCCCAGGCGGGATTTCATTTGATCGGCAATATCGCGCAGGCTTTTACCATCGACACCGTCCAACTGCTTGACCAGCACCTTGACGCCATTTACTTCTCTGGCTTCCGACAGCATATCGCCACCGGAGGCACCAGCCAATTTCACTTTCAGGGCATCCAGCTCGCGCTGTAACTGACGGTTCTGTTCGACCAACTGACTGGCCTTTTGCGCGCTGTCGGCAGGATTGGCTTTAAGCGCTCCGGCCACCGCCAGCAAGCGCTCTTGCTGCGCCTCAAAATAATTCAATGCATGAGCACCAGTCAGTGCTTCAAGACGTCGCACCCCGGAGGCAATACCGGATTCAGAGAGGACTTTAAACACGCCAATATCCCCGGTGCGCCGCACGTGGGTGCCACCACACAGTTCGACGGAAAAGCCCTCGCCCATGGTTAGTACCCGAACCTCATCACCGTACTTCTCGCCAAACAGTGCCATCGCGCCTTTGGCTTTGGCCGCGTCCATAGTGCTGACTTCTGACTGCACCGGAGTGTTGTGGCGAATTTCGGTATTCACCAGTTGCTCCACCGCTTGCAGTTGCTCAGCACTCATCCCTTCGGTGTGAGAAAAATCAAAGCGCAGGCGCTCGGCATCGACCAGCGAGCCTTTTTGATTGACGTGCTCGCCCAGCACCTGGCGCAAGGCGGCATGTAACAGATGGGTCGCAGAGTGATTTAACGCCGTGGCTTGTCGTGAATCCACATTGACCTGAGCCAGCACCGTATCGCCGACCTGCAAGCGTCCCTCGTGCAAGGCACCGATGTGTAAATGCGCTTCACCTTGTTTTTGGCAATCGCGCACTTCAAAGCGAGTTTGCGTTTCGGCTACGGTAAGCAAACCCACATCGCCCACCTGCCCGCCGGACTCGGCATAAAACGGCGTTTGGTCGAGAACGATCACCGCTTCTGCCTGTTCGTCTGCATTAATACTCGGTACCGACTCACCGCCGACATAAAGCGCGATAACTTTTACCTCATCACTTAACTCATCATGGCCACTAAACTCAGTACGAGAATCAATATTTAACGTTGCAGTCTGCTCGCTACGAAACTGGCCCGCCGCGCGAGCGCGGCTCTTTTGTTCGGCCATGCAGCGCTGGTAGCCATCCATATCCAAAGTGCAATTGCGCTCGCGGGCAATATCGTTGGTCAGATCGACGGGGAAGCCGTAGGTATCGTAAAGCTGGAACACCACTTCGCCGGGGATTTCCTCACCGGACAAACCCGCCAACGCGGTTTCCAGCACGCCCAGACCTTTGTCGAGGGTGCGGGCAAACTGTTCTTCTTCGGCGCGCAGGGCCTTTTCTATTTGAGTCTGCTTTTCAAGCAACTCTGGATAAGCCTCACCCATTTCTCCCGCCAGGGGAGCCACTAAACGATAGAAAAACAAACCATCCGCACCGAGTTTGTGGCCGTGGCGCAAGGCCCGGCGAATAATTCGGCGCAGCACATAACCGCGACCTTCGTTAGAGGGCAGCACACCATCGGTAATCAAAAACGCGCAGGAGCGGATATGGTCGGCAATCACCCGCAGAGAGTTATTGCTCAGGTCATCGCAGCCGACGACCTTGGCCGCCCCGCGAATTAAATTGGCAAACAAATCAATATCGTAGTTGTTATGAACGCCCTGCATTACGGCAGCGATGCGCTCCAGGCCCATGCCGGTATCGATGGAGGGTTTCGGCAAAGGTTCGAGCGTACCGTCAGCACTGCGCTGGTACTGCATAAACACTAAATTCCAAATTTCGATATAGCGGTCGAGATCATCATCTGCGCTGCCGGGTGGTCCACCGGGAACATCCGGGCCGTGGTCGTAAAAAATTTCCGAGCAGGGACCGCAGGGGCCGGTATCGCCCATCTGCCAAAAATTGTCTTCGTCGAGTCGGGATAAACGCGCCGGGTCGATACCTATGTCATCGATCCAGATGGCGGCGGCTTCGTCGTCGCTAATGTGCACGGTAATCCACAGGCGCTCTGGCGACAGGCCGAGTTCACCGGTGAGAAATTCCCAGGCGTAGGTAATGGCTTCGCGCTTGAAATAATCACCGAAACTAAAGTTGCCGAGCATTTCAAAAAAGGTGTGGTGGCGGGCGGTGTAGCCGACGTTTTCCAGATCGTTGTGCTTTCCGCCAGCGCGCACGCAGCGTTGCGACGAGGTGGCGCGGGTATAAGGGCGCACGTCCTGCCCGGTAAACACATCTTTAAATTGCACCATGCCGGCATTGGTAAATAGCAAGGTAGGATCGTCGCCTGGCACCAAGCTGCTGCTGGCAACGACGCTGTGATTTTTAGATTCAAAAAAAGACAGGAAGGCCTGCCGAATGTCCGCGCTATTCACAATAATTCCTGTTTGCCTTGCTGTTTGAGCTGCTGTTTGAGCTGCTGTTTGAGCTGCTGTTTGAGCTGCTGTTTGAGCTGCTGTTTGAGCTTCTGTTTGAGTCGCTGTTAGAGCTGCCGTTTGAATTGCTGCGGCTTATTTAAAATCCTGCCAGCTGTAATATGTGAGACCTAAATTCTATTTATGGGGCTGGCTAAAAGCCAAGCTCGGCCTCTGCGAATTCCTTACCGGCCAAAATATGCAAGTGTAGGTGAAACACCGTTTGACCGACGCCGGCACCATTATTGATAATCACACGAAAGGCCTCTTCCACCCCAGCCTGCCGCGCAATATCGCCGGTTGCCAGCATTAAATGGCCCAACAAAGCTCGGTCTTCCTCGCTGGCATCACACAAGCGGGGAATCACCTTGCGAGGAATCACCAGTAAATGGGTGGGCGCTTTGGGTGCGACGTCTTTAATGGCCACGCAGTGCTCGTCCTGATAGACAATATCCGCAGGGATTTCACCGGCGATGATTTTGCTAAAAATAGTTTCTGTGGCCATGCTATTCCCCTCTGCGTCTTAAAGTTAAACCAGCTTAAATCGGCTTAAGTAGGTGGCTGCGAGCGACTAAAGCCGGAGCGGCCCTCCTCCGCGCTCAAGGTTCGCGCTTCACTTTCCAGCATCACCGGTACGCCGTCCCGAATCGGATAGGCCAAACCACTGGCACGACACACCAATTCCTGTTTCGCTTCATCGTATTCCAGAGGTGCCTTGGTTACGGGACACACCAGGATGCTGAGCAATTGTTTGTCGATGATAAGTATCTCCGCGTTGGAGTCGCAATTCTACGGTAAAGCGCGCCGCGACTCTATTGCGTCGGCTCGATTTCTGCGTTTTTGCCCTCGTCAGCCGGTACTGCTGGCACCACTGCCTCGCCCATCTGCCCACCCAGGTCGAGGCCTGAATTACCAGAACCAGAACCAGAACCAGAACCAGAACTAGAACTAGAGAAAGGAAAAGACTCTAGCACCACGGCCGGATCGAGACGCACTTGATGCCAGTTAATGCGCCAGTCGAGGTGCGGCCCGGTGGCTCGACCGGTCGAGCCCACTTTGGCGATAGGATCCCCGCGCTGAATCTCATCACCTTCCGTCACCAAAATATCGCTGAGGTGGATAAAGGTCGATGAGATTCCGTAGCCGTGATCCACAATCAAGGTGCCACCGGAATAGTACATATCCCGATGCACCAACTTAACCACACCCGAGATTGGCGCATGGACCAGGGCTCCCTCCGGCCCGGCAATATCAAGTCCGTAATGGGGGTTTTTAGGCACCCCGTTGAACACCCGCTGACTACCGTACACACCCGTAATCGGACCTTCCAGGGGAAGACTAAAGCCGGTTAAGAAATCCATACGCTGCGATGCTTTGCGTCGCGCTCGGCTCACCGCGGCACCTTCGGAGCGGATACGCGCCAATACGCTGTCCGGCGGCGTTACCGTGCGCTGAGGCACACCTTCGATACGTTGAATGGCATATTGCCGTTGCTCCACCGTGAATTGATGGCTGTGTTCACCCTCATTATTTGCAATCACCAGCGTTGCGCTTGCTGGCGCATTGCGCCCCAAACCCAGGACAAATTCACCCTCGGGACTCACCGGCAGCAAAGTCTCTCCTAGACGCACCTGACTACCCGGGGCCACCTTACCCAGCAACATCCCGCCCTGCTGCCACTTACCCTGTAGCTCAAGAGCATTAACCTGAGACGCAAGGTTCAGCAATAGCAAAGCACCCAAGCAAGTCATCAGGGGCAACCACATGGGAACATACCGATACGTTCTGGCATGGGCTGTTTGTCGAGCCTGCATTTGCAGAGAAAACCAACCCTTCATATGTGATCTACTCCTTATAAATCATCTTTGAGTCTTACAACTCGCCTTACGAGCCTTACAAGTCACCGTCGAAACAGGTATCTTCGACCTCAAGATACAATAAGTTACGCCCGCCTATTTTCACTACGTTCTTTACTACGTTGTTTGCGGATCACGATTAACACGGAAGACCAGCATGCGCCCAAACTTTGAACCTTACCCTATTTTGCGCAACAACCATGTACAAACCGCGCTCAACAGCCTTGGACCTCGACGCTTGATGTTGTCAAACAGCGCCGCCCGGATTCAGGCTACGGAAACTCAACACCTGATCGACTGTGGTAAAAACGTACGCTTACTCGGCGCCTTCAATAGCAGCTGGCTAAGTACCGAAACGGGTAAGGTCGGCGAGTCTAAAAAGCTGGTCATTTTACTGCACGGCTGGGAGGGCAGCTTTACCTCCAATTATATAATTTCGGCAAGCGCTAAATTGCTGAGTGCGGGTTATGACGTATTCCGGCTCAACTTCCGCGATCACGGCCCCACGCTGCACTTAAACCGAGAGTTGTTTAATTCCACGCTCACTCCGGAAGTCGCCCGAGGCATTCTCAAAATTCGGGTGATGTTTCCGCGCCGCCAATGTTTTCTTGCCGGTTATTCTCTCGGCGGTAACTTTGCCTTGCGCATCGCCACCGATGTAGGTGAAAAACTCAAACTTAGCGGCGTCGTCGCCATTAGTCCGACCATCAATCCGGCAAATACTATGGCGATACTGGAGCAGCGACTCTCACCTTACCAGCGCTATTTTTTCACCAAATGGAAACGCTCGCTGACGACCAAACTCAATTATTTTCCCGACCTCGGCTACGGAGCAGCCCTGGAAAAATGTAAAACCATCAAAGACATTAACGATATCTTCATCCCTAATTTTACCGCTTTTGCAAACCCGGCCGATTATTTTTCTGCCTACACCCTGAGCACCGATAGGCTTTGGCAGCTGAACATACCTAGCTGGATAATTGCCAGTCAGGACGACCCCATCATTCCCATTGCCGACCTTTACGACATCAAAGAGCGCAGCGCACTAACCACAGAAATTACTCAGCGCGGCGGGCACTGCGGGTTTTTAGAACAGATGGGTACTAGTAGCTGGGCAGAAAGTCGCATGCAGACCATTTTTGATGGGCTGAGCTAAGCGCTAAAATTAACCCAGGGCGTAGCGAATCTCGTCGCTACTAAAACCCCGATATTGCAGAAAGCGCGAGCGCTTGCCGCGCTCGGCCCAATCCATAGGCGGTTCACAGCCAAATTTCTTATCGGCGGTACGACGCGCCAAATCAAACCAGTCGATACCGGCCTTGGCCAGTGCGGTTTCAATTAGGCTTTCCGCCACGCCCTTTTGTCCCAGCTCCTGACGGATGCGCAGCGCACCTTTACCACCTTGAACCCGCGATCGAATCATCGCCTCGGCAAACCGAGAGTCGGACTGTAAATCTTCTCGTACCAGACGATCCAGCACCGCAGCCAGGGTGTCGGGTTCCGGCTCAAACCTGGCCGATAGTTTGGTCGCCAGCTCGGCACGGCTGTGTTCGCGTCGGGACAGGCTTCGAATTGCCATGCCACGCAAACGTCGCACCTGCTCGTCGTCGGGTGGCGTTACCTGAATTAGAGTAGCTGCCTGCGCTAAAGATTCATTATTCACGGTTTATTATCGTTTATTAGAACTGTTTATCGACACTATTTATATTATAGGCATGTTGATTCGAACTATTTATCCATCTTATCCAATTGAGCTCATTCAGTTGTACTCAATTGGCTCGTGGGCCTCGGCCGTATTAGGGCGCTCGGGTTCCGGTTCAGGTATGCGCTTGCGGGGATCTTTATAAATACCCAACCAACTGCCAACACGACGAAACACCGCTTTTACCAGGCGCCAAAGCTTGGGAGCTAACCAAATCACCAGCGCTGCGAAAATAATCATCGCCGCCACAAACAACCACGGGTGATTAAACATCGCCCACAGTCCACCAAATACCATGACATCCTCGGTAATCGAGGCACCCCAATTCGAGAATGGCTCGGGCGAGGTATTGATCAGTACTCGCGACGAAGCTTTAGTAAAATGACTGCCGGTAGCCATAGCGCCACCGATCAGCCCGGCACCTATTTGCAAGGCAGGAGTCACATCACCTACCGCACCTGCGGCAAGTAAGACCCCCGCCGGAATGCGAATAAAGGTGTGCAGAGTATCCCAACCCGTGTCCAGGCCCGGGGTCTTATCGGCGAAGAACTCCACCACATACATCAACACAGCTAAACCGATAACCAAAGGATCTTGCAGTATTTGTAGTTCGGCAGGTAAAGCAATATTACCGGTGGCGCCGGCGATGCCCAGTACAGCAACGGCAGCGTAGAGATTAATGCCACTGGCCCAACCTACGCCAAGCACCAGTGCAATTGTGGCTATGAGTTCCTGGTAAGCATCCATTGGTAGACTCTCGGCTGTTTTGGTTATCCCGCTCGTCCCATAAGCCTATGCGCAGCGATCAAATATGGCAAATCTATGTTCGGGGCGGCATTTATTACCAGAGCAACATACCACGCCAGTATTAACGCGCCTGCACTACCGCATGTATTGCCAAACAAAAGCCGATTAGTACCGTAAACAAGTCTGCTAAGCCTTACTCACCTTACTTCACTGATTGTATCGCAGGCGTCTCTGACTCCATCTCTGACTCCAAGCCCTGCGTGCCACTCACATCGTCAGCGGCACTGCCTTCGCCAGCCTTCGGTTCCACTGCCAACAGCTGCTTGCGGATTTTAGTTTCAATTTCCTGGCTAATTTCAGGGTGTGTGCGCAAATATTCGCAGGAATTGCTTTTGCCCTGGCCAATTTTTTCACCTTCGTAGGAATACCAGGCACCGGCTTTATTCACAAAGCCACATTGCACGCCGAGATCGATGATTTCACCTAACCTATTGATGCCTTCGCCGTACAAAATTTGAAACTCGGTCTGTTTAAACGGCGGCGCAACCTTGTTTTTGACCACCTTCACGCGGGTTTCGTTACCGATAATTTCGTCGCCGTCTTTAACCGCACCAATACGGCGAATATCGAGCCGCACCGAGGAATAGAATTTAAGTGCATTACCCCCGGTCGTAGTTTCCGGGCTACCAAACATCACGCCAATTTTCATGCGGATTTGGTTAATGAAAATCACCAGGCAATTGGAGCTTTTGATATTGCCGGTGAGTTTACGTAGAGCCTGAGACATCAAGCGCGCCTGCAGACCGACGTGGTGATCACCCATATCCCCTTCGATTTCAGCTCTTGGCGTCAACGCGGCCACCGAATCTACTACCAGCACGTCGATGGCACCGGAGCGCACCAGCATATCGGTGACTTCGAGGGCCTGCTCACCGGTGTCGGGCTGGGACAGCATCAGGTCATCAACGTTGACCCCAAGCTTCTCGGCATAACCGGGATCAAGAGCATGCTCGGCATCGATAAAGGCACAGGTACCACCCATCTTTTGCGCCTGCGCAATCACCGACAGGGTCAGCGTGGTCTTACCCGAAGATTCCGGGCCATAGATTTCGACCACGCGCCCCTTGGGCAAACCGCCTATTCCCAGGGCGACATCCAAGCCTAACGAGCCGGTGGAAATACAAGGCATGGCAACCCGTTCCCTGTCACCCATACGCATCACGGTGCCCTTGCCAAACTGCCGTTCGATTTGGCTCAAGGCCGCCTGTAATGCTTTGTCCTTATTGGTATCCATGTAACTCACCTCGTCTTCTATTAAATTTTGTTAATGTCTTTTTACCCGTTAAGGTCTTTTTTACCTTATGTTCTACATCCGTTCTTACTGCCTTCCCTGCGGTCTTTCTTGCGATCTTTCGAACTCACTACGATACATTTTCGCCTGGTGACTCGAACAACTGAGGTCAGCTTAACCGAAAACAGACTACTGTACAATCATACAGTAATTGGTTTTTTGCTCTGCGCCAGCAAGCCTTCCAGGCCGACCCTAATGGCTTGATCTCTCACCGCTTCACGGTTGCCCTCGAACCGACAGCAGCGCGTTTCTACGCCCCCTTGCCAGGCCCACGCAAACCATACCGTACCCACCGGCTTATCAACTGAACCGCCATCCGGCCCGGCGATACCGCTAACCGACACCGCCAGATCGGCGCTTGATCGTTCACGCGCGCCCTCCGCCATTGCCGACACGACGGCTTCGCTAACCGCCCCGTGCCGAGCCAAGACATCGGCTCTCACATTCAACAAGCTGGCTTTAGACCCGTTGCTATAGGTAACGAAACCCATTTCAAACCAGGCAGAGCTGCCGGGCACCGCGGTGATCGCGTGGGCAATGCCACCCCCGGTGCAGGATTCCGCGCAGGTGACGGTCAAGGCCCCCAATTTCAGGTTATCGCCAAGCTCAATCGCCAGATTGTAGAGTTCGCTGTTCATCGGCGTAACATAAGCGAGAGCAGGAATTGCCGCAAGGCTATTCTTTCGCCTCTCCGAATCCCTTAGACTTCACAGCTGATTTTTTAAAATAGACCCTAGCAATGACCGCCCAGCCCCCTGCCAGTTCACACACGCCCATGATGCAGCAATACCTGCGCATTAAGGCGGAGCACCCCAACGAGATTCTGTTCTATCGCATGGGGGATTTTTACGAACTGTTTTTTGACGACGCCAGGCGCGCCGCAGAACTGATGGACATTACGCTCACCAGCCGAGGTAAGTCGGCGGGCGAACCCATTCCGATGGCGGGCATTCCCTATCACGCGGCAGACACCTATTTAGCGCGCCTGGTTAAGCTCGGGCAATCCATTGCGATTTGCGAGCAAATTGGCGACCCCGCCACCAGCAAAGGCCCGGTTGAACGCCAGGTGATGCGGGTGGTAACACCGGGCACGGTGAGCGATGAATCTTTGCTCGACGACCGCCGCGAAAATCTGCTGATGGCGATTCATCCCTCCGGAGGACGCTACGGCATTGCCACACTGGATATTGGTAGTGGTCGCTTTGTGGTGTCGGAAGTCGATAGCGCAGAAACCTTGCAAGGTGAACTAGGCCGCCTGGCTCCAGCGGAAATCCTGATTGCCGAAGACTGGTTAAACAGCGCAACAGACGATCAGTCTGACCCTCAATCTAAAAATTTAGCCGGACTGGAACACAGCCCCGGCCTGCGCCGTCGTCCGCCCTGGGAGTTCGACCTGGACACGGCTCAACGCAAACTCTGCGAGCAATTTCAAACCAGGGATCTGGCCGGTTTTGGTTGCGAACATTTAACGCTGGCGCTCTCCGCCGCGGGTTGCCTGCTGGAATACGCCCGCCAAACCCAGCGCACCGCCCTGCCCCACCTGCGCACTATCATCTATGAAAACCACAGTGACAGCGTGGTACTGGATGCCGCTACCCGACGCAATCTGGAAATCGATACCAACCTCAGCGGTGGTCACGAACACACCTTACTAGCCGTACTAGATAAAACCGCCACGGCGATGGGTGGCCGGCTACTGCAACGCTGGCTCAATCGCCCCTTGCGCTCATTATTAGAAATCGAAAACAGACAACATGCCATCGCGCAATTGGGCGAGAACTACCAATACGAAACGCTGGCGCAATTACTTTCCGCTGTCGGCGATATGGAGCGCATTCTGGGTCGCGTAGCGCTGCGCTCGGCCCGACCACGGGACCTGACGCGACTGCGGGACTCTTTAGCCGTATTGCCCCAACTGAAAACCGCGCTGGCTGATAATGATGCCACCCTATTAAGGTCCTTGCGTACCCAGGCCAGCGTGTTTCCCGATCTCGACAACTTGCTTAGTGCCGCCCTAATTGAAAGTCCTCCCGCGCTGATTCGAGACGGCGGCGTGATCGCCACGGGCTACGATGCCGAGCTGGACGAACTGCGCTCCATCGCGACCAATGCGGGCGACTACCTGATTGCCCTTGAGCAGCGAGAAAAAGAACGCACCGGTCTGTCCACCCTCAAAGTGGGTTACAACCGGGTACACGGTTACTACATCGAAATTTCAAAGGGTCAGTCCGGGCAAGCGCCAGCAGACTATATTCGCCGTCAAACGCTTAAAAATGCGGAACGCTATATAACCCCGGAACTAAAAGAATTTGAAGATAAGGCACTGAGTGCCCAGAGCCGCTCGTTGGCGCGCGAAAAAGCTTTATATGAAAGCCTTATCGACACGCTCAACGAATGCCTTCACCCCCTTCAAGAGAGCGCCGCAGCGCTAGCCCAGCTCGATGTACTCGCCAATTTCGCCGAGCGTGCGGCCACACTAAATTTGGTCAAGCCGCTGTTTGCCAACTCTCCCGGCATCGACATTCGCGGCGGTCGCCATTTGGTAGTGGAGCAAACCCTCGACACCAGCTTCGTGCCCAACGATCTGATGATGGATGATCAGCGCCGCATGCTGATTATTACCGGCCCCAACATGGGCGGTAAATCGACCTACATGCGGCAAACCGCTCTGATAGCCCTGCTCGCCCATGTGGGCAGTAACGTGCCCGCCGCCAGCGCGAATCTCGGTTTGCTCGATCGAATTTTTACCCGCATCGGCTCATCTGACGATCTCGCCGGTGGTCGCTCCACCTTTATGGTGGAAATGACCGAAACCGCTAACATTCTGCACAACGCTAGCGCTAACAGCCTGGTGCTGCTGGATGAGGTCGGTCGCGGCACCAGTACCTTTGACGGGCTTTCGCTGGCCTGGGCCTGTGCCTGGAAATTGGCGGGCGATATTCGCGCCTTTACGTTATTCGCCACCCACTATTTTGAATTGACCGCGTTACCGGAGCAGATTCCCGCGGCGGTCAACGTCCATCTCCAGGCCACCGAACACAACGATCGCATTGTGTTTTTACACAGCGTACAGCCCGGCCCGGCCAGCCAGAGTTACGGCATTCAGGTAGCGCGACTGGCTGGAGTACCGGCGGATGTTATTGAGCTGGCGCGTAGCGAGCTGGCACGCCTTGAAAACGATAGAGATAATTCTTCCACTAAGTCTGCTTCCCCGGACCCTGCATCGTCGCCAAGATCGACGCCTCAGCCCTCGCCGCAAAACGACTTATTTTCCTCTAGCGCTGACAAAGCACTGAACGATGCGCTGAGCGCCGTTGATCCCGACCAGCTCAGCCCCCGACAGGCCCTGGACACCCTCTACCAATTGCGTCAGTTGCTGACGGGAGCTCAACCGGGAAGTAAATCGGGAAACAAACCGCGAAGCAAACATTGACGCTTAGCCCTTAATACCCGCACGTTATAAATCAATACAATCTAATTCCTAGAGTAACTAAGTACAGAGGCCCTGAGTTTGGGTATAATTGCGCGCCTTTCAAACTGGGTTCTCAGGAGAACGTAAATGACATTTGTCGTCGGCGAAAACTGCATCAAGTGCAAATTTACCGATTGTGTCGAAGTCTGCCCCGTAGATTGCTTCTACGAAGGCCCAAACTTTCTCGTAATCCATCCAGACGAGTGCATCGACTGTGCCTTGTGTGAGCCCGAATGCCCGGCGGATGCCATCTTTGCCGAGGACGAATTACCCGAAGGCCAGGAAGGCTTTCTCGAACTGAATACGGAACTGGCTGAAGTGTGGCCCAACATCACTCTGCGCAAACCCGCCCCGGAAGACGCCGAAGACTGGAATGGCAAAGCGGATAAATTAAAGCTGCTGGAACGTTAGCAGCACCTTGTGGTAGACGTACTTAAGAATAGAATACGTACCAGAGAATAGTAGACGTGCTTGAGTACTCAAACTGAAAATCGAATTAAGAACTGACTCCCAGCAGTGCCTCGAGATCAAAACCCTCGCGACCCATACGCTCGCGCAATAGAGCCAGTGCCTCCAGCTGAATTTGCCGTACCCGCTCCCGAGTCAGTCCGATCAATTGCCCAATCTCTTCGAGCGTCGCAACGGGATGTCTGCGCAAACCAAAACGACGCGCGATAACCTCTCGGTAGCGCTCGTTCAACTCTCCTACAAAACGGTCGAGCACCTTGCACACTTCATCATTGGCAACGCTGACTTGCGGTCCCGAGCTCTCGTCATTGGATGATTCCGCCGCCGACAAATTATGTTCGGCATTGGCGTTTACTTCAGAACAGCGGACGCGATTTTGATAATCGTCCATTTTGCACAAACGCTCAACCGGCTCATTTAAATATTCTGCCAGCTCACCGACCGTCGGGTCGTGCATGAGACGCTGACTTAATGCCCGGGTCTTTTTACGCTGCGCATAGAGTGCTTTGGTAATATGCACGGGCAGGCGCACCGTGCTCACCTGATTCATCAAACTGCGCTCAATGGACTGACGAATCCACCAGGTGGCGTAGGTAGAAAAGCGATAACCCAACTCGGGATTAAATTTTTCCACCGCGCGAATTAAACCCAAATTACCTTCTTCGATCATATCCAGCAACGGCAGACCCCGATTTAAATGCCGGCGCGCAATCATCACCACCAACCTTAGATTACTTTCAATCATACGCTGACGGCTAGGCCTGTGCCCATTGCGCGCACGGCGTGCGCAGTCAACTTCTTCCACAGCGGTAAACAAAGGGTGGCGGCTGATTTCGCGGAGATAGAGATGGGTGGCGTCAAGATTGACTGCGACGGTACTGCCATCTCGATGAGTATCAGAGTTCACACTGGAATGGGCAGCTGGTATTTCGCTTACCGTATGAACAGCCAAGCCCGAGCCTGTTTTTTTTACGCCCACTTTTGTTAGCGTCGACTTTTTGCCGTCGGCTGCTTTGAGTGTGGTTTTTTGAACGGAGCTTCTACGCCTGGATACCCTTGCGGCTGGGTCGGGCTTTGCTGAGGACTGGTTTTTTTTCGATCGTTTTTTGGCGGCTGGTTTGCTTACCCGCCGTCTTGATGACTCGCTCAAAGCCCGCAGTTTTTCGTTTACCGGAGAAGTGATATCCACAGTAATGTCACTTAAATCCGCGCTCAACTCTGCGGAACCTGGCTCCGCGAACTGAATGGAACCTGGTAGTTCCGTGTCGTGCTTCATAGCACTCCCGCTTCTGCTGTAGAAGCCTTTCGGTCGCCGGATAGCCTTGATACATCAAATTTTTCGCGCTTTCAAGACTTATCGGATAAAACCAGAGACTCCTTGTTATACCGATCAGTTCGCAAACATCTCCCCGACATGGCGATTATCCGCCTATTGCGTGGGCAACAGACGCAGCGGATCCACCGGCTTTCCATTTTTGCGAATTTCAAAATACAGTCGTCCGGGATTGGCTGAGTTGCCCCCCACCTCAGCAATTTTGCTCGAGGCCTTAACGCTGGCGCCCTCTTTAACCAATATTTTTCGATTGTGGGCGTAAGCGCTTAAATAGGTTTCGCTGTGCTTAACAATAACCAGGCGCCCATAACCGCGCAGCCCGTCGCCGGCGTAAACCACCACTCCAGGCGCAGCGGCGGTAACCCCGTGTCCAGTGCGACTTTGGATATTGATACCCTTAAATACCCGGTTGCTATCATAAAACCGGGTAACCCTGCCCTTTACCGGCCAGTTCCATTTCCAGCCAGCCTTTGGTAATTTCGCTGCAGTTGACGACGCAGCCTTTGTGGCTGTCGCAGAGGGTTTCGCCCCCGCACGAAGAGATAAATCCAGCGTCAGGCGCTGGCCAATACGCAGGGCATAGGGCGCAGCGAGCCGGTTAGCTGCGGCGAGGCGATCGAGCGGTAATTGATGCCGCCGGGCAATACCGTACAGTGTTTCTCCCCTGGCCACCGTATGGGTTTTTCTGCTCGCCTTATCTCTGGATGGAGAGGACTTGGGTGTAGAGGGTTTGGATGTAGAGGCTTGGGATGCAGAGGATTGGCGGCGCTGGGATACATCCAGAGTCAGTCGCTGACCCGCGTACAGGGTGTAAGGCGCAGTAATGCCATTGGCGGCGGCAAGCTGGTCGGGAGCCAATTCATAACGCCAGGCAATAACGTAGAGGCTTTCGCCCTTCGATACGATGTGATGATTAATCCGCTCACTGGCGGGCGCGGGTCGCGAACTCACCGGCGCTGGACTGGTGCCACAGGCCACCAGAACACAGACCAGGCCTATGGCGATCAATAACATTCTCACCGTGGTGGGAAAGATCTTATTCATACTGGTTGTGTGATTCTCGTTGTCGGCATAACGATTGTGCGCCGGCCAACAACTAGTGCGAAACGACATCGGGACTAGCCGCCAGTTTCTCCAAAGCCAGGACCAGCCCAAAACCAACAATCATCATCGCCAAGGCCGTGAACATCGGCGTAACAAACGCCGTATCTGGGTAGTAGTGCCACGGCAACAACAGAGTATTGGACGCTTGCCCGCTGCTTTCAGTAACTACCAACTTCCACGGCCAGACTACCGCCAGAGAGCCAATCAGAAAGCCCGTCAACAGGGCCAGCACCAGCTGCCTATGAGTATGTAAGAGCCAGGACAGCAAACGAGAAAACGCCATTAAGCCACACACACAACCCGCGCCAAATGCCACTAATAGCGGCATATTAAGTTGGCTGACCGCCGCAATAATTTGGCTGTACAAACCCATCAATAACAAAATAAAACTACCGGAAATGCCGGGTAGAATCATCGCAGAAATCGCAATCGTACCGGCAGCAAATACCACCAGCGGTGTGGCTTCAATATGCCCGCGCGGCGCGAAGGCAATCGCCAAAGCAATCCCGGTACCGACGATTAAAGCGATAACGGTCTGTCTATTAAAGCTACCCAGTTGTCGCCCAATATGAATCACCGAGGCCACTATCAAACCAAAAAAGAATGACCACACCAGCACCGGGTAGTGCTCGAGACCGTAGCCAACCACCCGTGCCAGCGTGAGCACACTGAGTACAATTCCGATGGCCAGCGTCA
The DNA here is from genome assembly GCA_036961295.1 of Porticoccaceae bacterium. GTDB lineage: Bacteria > Pseudomonadota > Gammaproteobacteria > Pseudomonadales > Porticoccaceae > JAGPUQ01. The sequence continues at coordinate 1,559,961 of JBALVX010000001.1, forward strand.
GTAAAAAAGAACCGTTGATGCTTTGCCAAAACTGCTTCGGCCCTTTCTTAATGAGCACCCGAACGGCATCGACGCCAATGGCTCCGATTGAATTAATTAACTCGTCGTAAATTCCGGTGATAAAGGCAATGGTGCCACCGGAAACACCGGGCACCACATCGGCGGCACCCATCGCCAGGCCTTTAACAAACAGTAGTAAGCGGGAGCGTAGGGGCATTGAGCTAGGTCACTGTGATAAACGTTATAACAAGCGCTAGGATACGGCTGTACCGCTTAACAAAGGCACAAAACTCACGCGTTCGATAACTTCTTCGTCGTAGTGAGAGGTGTCGCCCTGACGGGTAATGACGCGCAACTCCTGATCCCCCGATGGCCCCACCGGAATCACCAAAATACCGTCGGGTGCGAGTTGATGCAGCAGTTCATCCGGTACTTCTTCCGGCGCAGCAGTGGTAATAATCGCATCGTAAGGGGCGTGCTCTCGCCAGCCCACGGTGCCATCACTATAGGCTGAGACAATATTGCGCAGCCGTAATTTTTTGAATAATTGTTGCGCCTTTTGTAATAGGGGTTTAATGCGCTCTACGGTGTACACCTCGTCGACTAACTGGGCGAGTATGGCAGCTTGATAACCCGAACCGGTACCCACTTCCAGAACCTTGCGGCGTGGCCCCTGGGACAGTAATACTTCGGTCATACGCGCGACAATAAAAGGTTGCGAAATAGTTTGCCGATAGCCAATAGGTAATGCAGTATCTTCGTAAGCCCGATGCGCCAGGGCCTCTTCAATAAACAGGTGCCGAGGGGTGACGCGCATCACTTCCAGAACTTTTTGATTATTAATGCCGTGATCTTTGAGTCGCTGGATCAGGCGCTCGCGGGTACGTTGCGAGGTCATGCCAACGCCGCGAATATCGATTGAATTCACTCCCGATCATCCCCCCTAATAGAAGCACACAATATAACACACCCCTTAGGGCGCAGCGCGGGCAACGACCAGCTCTCGCAGCAGGGCGGTTGCATAAGCGCCCACCGGAAGTTCGAAGTTCAGCACCAGGTCGCCACCCTCCCAGAGAGCCTCAAAATTTTGGGCTTCGAGAACCAGAGCCCGCCGTTGTTGACTCAGTCCGCAGTGCTCAAGACTCGTCAACCAATCGGCCCAGGTAGCCAGCACCTCGCTTTCAAAGCGCTCTACCTGCGCAGGTACCGAGGCCCGGCCCCGCCCCCAGAGCGCACCGTCGAGGTTAATATTTCGATCTAAATCAGGGTTCTGCCCAGGCAATAAAGTAGTCCAGCAATGCTGTGCAACCCGCGCTGCCAAAATTTGATTAAACAAATACGAACGCGCCGCCGAGAGATAAATACCGTTACGCCCGCCGCCCCGCACCCGAGTCTTGCGCAGCAATTTATCCGCATGCACCAGGTTCTGCCCATCGATACCAAAACGCTGCTCGCCAAAATAGTTGGGTACACGCTGAGCTATTTGTTCCAGGCGCTGCTGTATTGCATCGCGATCACCGACGACCTGTTTTAGACGCAACTTAAAGCGATTGCCCGCGTGCATACCGCGGCGCAATTTTTTTCCGTGGCGATGGCTGGCGAGGATTTCACATTCGTCGAAATGCAGTTTTTGTAGTACGCGCTTATCCTGCGTTGCCTGGTGATGAGCAGCATGCTCAGAAGTGTAAGGAGTAGTCGAACCTTGGCTGGGTAGATGAATACTGAACCATTGGGTGGTCACCGCGCGCCGATCTTTTAATCCGCAATAACCCACCGCTGATTCAGGCAGATCTAAGCGACTCGCAATCTCTGCCGCCAACCACCGAGTGTTTTGATTGCGCTTGCGAATCAACAGGCACAGGTGTTCGCCGCTGCCGTCGAAATCCAGCGCCATTATTTCATCCACCTGAAAATCTTCCGGTTCTGCTCGCACTAAAGCAGTACATACCGCTTCGCCGTAAGCTCTGGGGAAATTTAAATCTGCGGGGACATCAAAAGAAAAATACGGCGCTGAAGTCACAGTCATGCTTGCATGTTCAAACGCAGTAAATTCAACTTTCTACGGCCAGCAACACGCTGGCATAACAGGCCAAACCTTCGCCGCGACCGGCGAAACCCAAACCTTCGGTGGTGGTGGCCTTGACGTTAATTTTCCCCGGATTGCTGCCGGTATCTGCTGCCAGGTTATTAATCATCGACGGGATATAAGCCGAGACCCGTGGCGCTTCAGCCACGATGGTCATATCTGCGTTAACCAGAGTAAAACGCTGGGCCCTTAACAGGCCAATCGCTCGACGCAAAAACTTTCGGCTATCGGCATCCTTGTGCTCGGGATCGGAATCCGGGAAATGCCGGCCGATGTCACCCAGGCCCGCCGCACCAAACAGCGCATCGCACAGAGAGTGAATCACCACGTCACCATCGGAATGCGCCACGATGCCGCGCTTAAATGGAATCGTGACGCCACCCAGAACTACGTGATCGCCGTCGCCAAAGCGGTGTACGTCGTAGCCATTACCAATCCGGAATGTCATTCTTGTTCTCCTTGATTCATTACTGCTCTCCCTGGTTCATTGCTGTTGTCTCGGAGACCGAGGCGAATCCTGATAAGCAAGTATGGCCTCGACCAACACCATATCCTCGCGGTAAGTGACTTTAATATTATCTCGGCGGCCGCTGACTACTCTGGGCTGATGCCCCGCAGCCTCGAGCGCTGAGGCTTCGTCGGTGAGCGTCAAACCCTGGTCCCGCGCCTGCTCAAGGGCCGATACTAACAAGGCGTAGCGACACAACTGTGGGGTCATCGCCGTCCACAGCGCCCCTCTATCCTCGGTGCTCAAAATAAGCCCCTTGTCATCCACTCGCTTGACGGTGTCGGTGACAGCAGCTCCCAAAATACCGCCAGCCGGATGATCACCAGCCAGGCGAATCAGCTGTTTAATATCCTCTGGAGTGATACAGGGTCGCGCCACGTCATGCACTAACACCCGATCGTCCGGCTGCGCCAAATCCGCTAAAGCAAGCAGGGCCCGCAGCACCGAATCCGCCCGCTCTGCGCCACCCTCGACAGCTATCACGCGAGGATCAGTGCTGATGGGCAGCGCGTGCCAATGACTGTCCTGGGGATGTATCGCCACCACCACACGCTCGGGCTCGACGCTTAACAATCGTTCCAGCGTATGGACGATAAGGGCTTTGCCATTGAGTAGCTGATACTGTTTAGGAAGATCAGGTTTGGCAGGATCAGCACCCGCCGAGGATTGATTTACTTCGTTGTTCAGGCGCTGGGCTGGATGTTGAGCAAAGCGCTGCCCCAGGCCTGCGGCGGGAACCACCACCCATAACTTCATCGGGCATTTTCCGTTGCTGTATTGGATTGACTACCTTCGGAATGATCACCATCGAGAATCATATAGAAAGTCTCGTTGTTTTTAATCATGCCCAAATCCCTGCGCGCACGCTCCTCAACACCCGCCATTCCAGTTTTCAGTTCTTCTACATCGGCGGCCAGTGCTGCGTTACGCTGCTGCAACTGCGCATTGCGCTGACGCTGGTCTTCTACCTGACCTTGAAAGCGAGCTTGCTCGCCAAGACCGCCCTCGCCATACCAAAGTCGGTATTGGAGACCCGCAAAGACAAGCACCAGAATGACAATTAACCAACGCATGGGGGGATTCTAACAGGCTGATGCCGAGTATCTGCTGAAAGCGCGTTTCTCATAGTCATCGCACAAGAGTCATTGCACAATAGTCATTACGTAGCAGCCATTGCGCAGTAGTCATGAAGTAATAGCCATATCCTCTCAGCCTTAGTAATAAAGAATCTACCTAGCGGGCAAATTCTTCGCGACCTCGATAAGGCGCTCGGCTGCCCAGTTCCGCTTCAATACGCAGTAAACGATTGTATTTAGCGACCCGGTCGGAGCGACACAGGGAACCGGTTTTAATTTGTCCCGCCGCTGTGGCAACGGCTAAATCCGCAATGGTGGTATCTTCGGTTTCGCCACTGCGGTGAGAAATAACCGCGGTATAGCCCGCCGCTTTGGCCATTTGAATGGCATCGAGGGTTTCGGATAGCGAGCCGATTTGATTAAATTTAATCAAAATGGAATTGGCGATGCCCTTATCAATGCCTTCTTGTAGGATCTTAGTATTGGTGACAAACAAATCATCGCCCACCAGTTGAATGCGATCGCCCAATTTATCGGTCAGCGACTTCCAGCCATCCCAATCGGACTCGTCGAGTCCATCCTCGATCGAAGTAATCGGATACTGATCACAGAGATTAACCAGATAATCGCCGAAGCCCGAGGAATCGTACACTTTGCCCTCGCCCTTTAAATTGTACTGCCCCTTGCTATAAAACTCGGAGGCGGCACAATCCAGTGCCAGCGTAATATCCTTACCTAAGTCATAACCTGCGGCCTGCACCGCTTCTTGAATCACCGCGAGTGCCTCCGCATTGGAAGCTAAGTTTGGCGCAAAACCACCTTCGTCACCCACAGCGGTACTTAAGCCCTTCGCACTCAGTACTTTTTTCAGGGCATGGAAAATTTCTGCACCTGCTCGTAGAGCCTCCGCAAAGGTCGGAGCCGTCACCGGCTGAACCATAAATTCCTGAATATCGATATTGTTGTCGGCGTGCTCACCACCATTGATGATGTTCATCATCGGCACCGGCATGGTGTAGTGACCAGGCGTACCGTTAATGTCGGCTATGTGCTGATAAAGCGGGATACTACGGCTGGCCGCCGCCGCTTTTGCTGCCGCCAGCGACACCGCGAGAATCGCATTAGCGCCAAATTCCGCTTTATTTTCAGTGCCATCGGCTTCAATCATGCGCCGATCCAAATCTCGTTGATCGGTGACATCCTTGCCTAATAGCAGGCCCCGAATACGGGCATTCACATTGCCAACGGCGGTCAGCACACCTTTACCTAAGTAACGCTCTGGATCACCATCGCGCAACTCCAGCGCCTCGCGAGAACCGGTAGAAGCACCCGACGGCGCACAGGCACTGCCCACCACACCATCTTCGAGAATCACATCGGCATTGATGGTTGGGTTTCCTCTTGAGTCCAGTACTTCATAGGCGCGGACATCAATAATTTTGCTCATTACTACTCCAATTTGTTTGTTCGGTATTGGTTTTTTCGGGCTTATTCCGTATCGAGCACGGGCAGGCTTTTCACCAGATCATCTACCGCTTTCATTTGCGTGAGAAACGCTTCCAGTTTTCCAAGTTCAAGCGCACTCGGACCATCACACCGCGCGTTGGCCGGGTCGGGGTGGGCTTCAAGAAACAATCCAGCGAGGCCGATCGCCAGACCGGAGCGTCCAAACTCGGTCACCTGAGCACGCCGCCCCCCGGAGGCAGCCCCGCCTGAATCGCGACACTGCAGGGCATGGGTTACGTCAAAAATAAGTGGTACACCCCCGGTGGATTGTTTCATCACGCTAAAACCCAGCATATCGACCACCAGATTGTCGTAGCCAAAATTACTGCCGCGCTCACACAACATCAGTCTCTCGTTGCCGCACTCTCGAAACTTGTCCACCACGTTGGCGGTTTGAGAAGGACTCATAAACTGGGGTTTTTTAATATTAATCACCGCGCCCGTCGTCGCCATGACCGACACCAAATCCGTCTGACGGGCGAGAAACGCCGGTATTTGCAGTACATCACAGACTTCCGCCGCTGCGGCAACCTGATTGGCCTCGTGAATATCGCTGATCACCGGCACCTGATACTGCTCTTTGATCTCCGCGAGTATCTTTAAGCCCTCATCCAAACCCGGCCCGCGGTAGGAGTGAATGGAGGAGCGATTGGCCTTGTCAAAAGACGCTTTAAATACATAGGGGATGCCGAGCTTTTCGGTGACACGCACAAAGTGTTCCGCCACCTGCAAGGCCAGTTCGCGAGACTCCAACACATTCATGCCACCCAGCAACACAAAGGGCCGATTGTTGGCGAAGGTAATACGCTTATCGCTGTCACCCCCGGCCAGGTCGAGACTCACCTCAAGATCGGCCAAAACTAAACCTCCGCTCTAGATAGGCAGGCCTGAATAAAGCCGGAAAACAAGGGGTGGCCGCGACGTGGAGTCGAGGTAAATTCAGGATGAAACTGACAGGCAAAAAACCAGGGGTGATCGGGTAGCTCGACGATTTCTACCAGAGGGTTATCCTCAGACCAGCCGCCTACTTTCATACCCGCGGCCTCCATACCTTCTACATAGTGGTTATTCATCTCGTAGCGGTGTCGATGTCTTTCAACAACTGTATCATCGCCGTAAATTTGCCGCGCCCGCGAACCCTCTACCAGACGGGACTGCTGAGCACCGAGACGCATGGTGCCACCATAATCGAAGTCAGCTGAGCGCTGCTCCAGCGAACCACTTTCATCTTTCCATTCGGTAATCAGACCAATAACCGGGTCTGGCGTGTCGGCGTTAAACTCGGTGCTGTTGGCCTCTGTCAGGCCCACCACATTGCGGGCAAACTCAATCACCGCCACCTGCATTCCCAAACAAATACCTAGGTAGGGTATCGATTGTTCACGGGCGTGTTTAACCGCAGCAATTTTGCCTTCGACGCCGCGCTCGCCAAAACCACCGGGGACTAAAATACCATCACAGCCGTCGAGCAAGGACATGTCTTTTTCAAGATCTTCAGAATCGATGTAACGTACTTTCACCTGCGCCTGGTTGTGAATGCCCGCGTGTTCGAGGGCTTCGTTTAACGATTTGTAGGCGTCGAGTAATTCCATGTACTTGCCCACCATGGCGATGACCACTTCCCGCGTCATACGTTTCTGGTTATCGACCACCAAATCCCATTGACTGAGATCCGCTGGCGGATAGTCGAGATTAAATTTCTCCAGGACAAAGTCGTCCAGACCCCAACTATTCAGATAACGCGGAATCGAATAAATACTCTCGGCATCAACCAACGACACTACGGCACGCTCTTCAACACTGGTAAATAAGGATATTTTCTTCAGTGAAGCTTTATCAATAGCCACTTCAGAACGGCACAGCAAAACTTCCGGCTGCAAGCCAATAGAGCGAAGTTCTTTTACCGAGTGCTGAGTCGGCTTGGTTTTGGTTTCCCCTGCGGTGGCAATATAGGGCACCAGAGTCAGGTGAATCAGTAGCGATCGGGCTGAACCAAGCTCTACTTTAAGTTGACGAATAGCTTCGAGAAAAGGCTGTGACTCGATATCCCCGACGGTGCCGCCAATCTCAACAAAAGTAATATCCGCATCTTTACCGCCTTTTAAGATGCGCCGTTTAATCTCGTCGGTCACATGTGGAATCACCTGCACAGTGCCGCCGAGATAATCACCTCGGCGCTCTCGGCGCAAAATGGTTTCGTAGACTTGTCCCGCAGTGAAATTATTAGCACTCGACATCCGAGCGTTAAGGAAGCGCTCGTAGTGACCCAGATCCAGATCAGTTTCGGCACCATCTTCGGTGACAAACACCTCCCCGTGCTGAAACGGACTCATGGTGCCCGGATCGACATTGAGATAGGGGTCCAATTTAAGCACCGTGACATTCAAACCACGGGCCTCGAGTAAAGCCCCCAACGAAGCAGCGGCAATGCCTTTACCCAGCGAAGAAACAACTCCGCCGGTAACAAAAATAAATCGTGTCATTTAAGCCCTTTATGAAAAGTAAGCCTTACGCGTAAAACACCGGCATATGGTCAAATGCCACAACCGGATCGAGTGCCGCAGCGAAACCAGGTGCCACAGCGAGATCAAGTGCTACAGCGAAATCAGGTGCCACAGCGAAATCAGGTGCCACAGCGGAATCAGGTGCTACAGCTAAATCAAACACCACAGTAAAATTAATACTATAGTAAAATATTTAGGTCACTAGCGAGCGAATAGTTCGGTATTTTCGCACCGAAATTGCCGCCAAAGGATGGGCAATTAGCGTACCAGAAAGGTGGCAGGCACTCAATTGGAATCCGTCATTTAGGGCTCTATTTCGTTACTCACATTCATGGCTGACGTTCATCAGCCAAACCCCTCACCGGCGTCCAAGATAGCCTCCAACCACTCCGCTCAGCTCCGGCCTGGAAGCCCTCACACACCCAAACATCGCCAACCGCAGCCAATTCATCGTCGATATAAATTAACGGGATGCGGTCGCGTAGCCAGGGTTCGAGGTGATATTCCTGAAACAGTTTTTTGAGTGTGGTGGACGCACTGCGTGCCACCGGTTGGCAGCGTTCACCGCCCTGACGAAACGCTACGCTCACCGCAACACCCGGCGGCACAAACAAGTCTTGCCCCCGGTTCTGATACGAGTGCTGGTGCAAGTACTGAGAGCCACTTAACTCACCACCGCCGGGCAAGGCTAAGGGTTTTTCCAGGGATTGCCACCGTAGAGGAGCGCTTAACTCAGGGGCGAAACTCATCGCTTGCCAGTCAACAGGCAGGCAATACAAACGTTGGTTAAAACGCCGCCACTCACCACCCGGCCAGGTGACTACCGGGTTAGCGTCGTCCTGGGCCTCAATTAAGTCGGAAAGCACCGCCTCGATGGCGCGATGGCCTGGGGCGGTTTTAGTGGCAGTACTTAGAGCGTCTGTGCTTAGAGCGCTTCCACTTTGAGCATCAGCACTTTGAGGGCAAAAGGCGCACCAATGCCGAAGCACATTGCGCTGTCGATAGTCCGGCAGGGACAGGAGTAAATCTAGCGACAAACTTTCTCCAACACGAGCGGCTTGCACATCGAGGCCGGCCAGATCCAGCGCCGCCAGATCAGCGTTCAGCTTTTCTGACTGTTCGCTATGACTCGCACTACGCCCCACCCGGGCAGCTAAATTCGGCCAGCGCTCCAGCAGGGCGGGAATCACCCGATGGCGAAGGTAGTTGCGGTCGTAATCAATACGCAGATTACTCTCGTCCTCAATCCAGCTCAGCTTGTGAGCTTCGGCGTAGTGCCTCAAGTCGGATCGGGGAAGAGCCAATAAAGGTCGCAGTACACGTCCCTGTTTTAGTGCGCGCTCGGCGGGAATTCCCGCCAGACCACGAGCACCCGCCCCCCGCAGCAAACGATACAACACAGTTTCTACCTGATCGTCGGCGTGGTGGCCCAGCACCAGCACATCATCGGCTGAAATTTTATTATTGAATACCTGATAGCGGGCCGCCCGTGCACTGGCCTCCGGGCCGGAACCATCGCTGTGCACGGTGACTCGCTCGATATCACAGGCGACACCGAGCTCATCACAAACTGCCTGGCAGTGCTGCTGCCAGGCATCGGCATTGGGTGAAAGTTGGTGATTGATATGCAGGGCGGTAACGCGATCCGCACCCAGACGCGCGCAGATAAGATGAAGTAATGTGTGGGAATCCAGTCCGCCGCTATAGCCAACATAGATATGCCGGGCCTCGCGTAGGGGCGCAAGCGCCGCGTTTAGTTCCAGGTCATCCCCAGTACTATCAATATCACTATCAGTAGTGCTGTTGGTATCAATATCAGCACCCTCGCCGGGGGGCGTACTCAGCCATTGCCGTAGGACATCAGGCGTTCAAAACGTTTTTCGAGGAGAGCGTCTAGAGGCTGTTGTTGCAGAACTTCGAGTTGCTCAGTTAATTTTTGTTGCAGGGTCGCGACCATGGCATCGACATCGCGATGGGCGCCGCCGAGAGGTTCGGGAATAGTTTCGTCGACAATACCCAGATCTTCCAGAATACTTGAGGTCACCCCCATAGATTCAGCGGCCAGGGGCGCTTTTTCCGCCGTTTTCCAGATAATATTGGCGCAGCCCTCGGGGGAAATAACAAAGTAAGTGGAGTATTGCAGCATGTTGAGCCAGTCGCCGACACCGATGGCAATCGCACCCCCGGAACTGCCTTCGCCAATCACGGTGCAGATAATCGGTGTGCGCAGCCGCGACATCACCGCCAAATTCTGCGCGATGGACTGGCTGATACCGCGCTCTTCAGAATCGATGCCCGGGTAGGCACCAGGCGTATCAATAAAGGTCAGCACCGGCATCGAAAAACGCTCGGCCATTTCCATCAAACGCAGCGCTTTGCGATAGCCTTCCGGCTTGGGCATACCAAAATTGCGATACACTTTTTGATTGACGCCACGACCCTTTTCTTCGGCAATCACTACTACCGGCTTACCGTCGAGACGGGCTACACCGCCAATAATGGCTTTGTCGTCGCCAAACTGGCGATCGCCGTGAAGCTCATCAAAATCGGGAAACATGCGCTCTATATAATCCGTGGAGTAAGGCCGCAGCGGGTGCCGAGCAATTTGCACCACCTGCCACGCACTTAAGTCGGAGAAAATACCGGCAGTCAACTTGCGGGATTTTTCGCTCAGAGTGGCGATTTCTTCCGCAATATTCAGTTGATCAGTATCGTTGCCCACCAGCCGGAGCTCATCAATTTTGGCTTCCAGCTCGGCAATAGGTTGTTCAAAGTCTAGATAATCGAGGTTCATGTCACTCTGTTCCGGTTAAAGCTTCCAATCAATCGTTGTTACAGCCCGTGTCCTGCTTTGGTCCTGCTTGCTGTTCGGGTTTATCCGCTCTTTAGCTCTTCAATAATTCAGTTGCACACTGTCGCGGCCGAAATTATCTCGTAGTTGCGACAAAAGTTCATCCTCCGGGTTCACCGCCCAGGCTTTTGGCAGAGCCACATCGCCAACCGCACCACGGCGGCGATAACGCAAGCGCAAAGGGCAAACGCCATTATTGTTACCGCTGCCATCACTGCTGCTATCACCACCGCGATAAGGCTCGAGAATGGTTTGCAGAGTCGCAACACTGTTGTCCTCCAGCGCATCGGCACGCAGCTCCAGCACCAGGCTTTTGAGGTGCATGCGCCGGGTTTCCATCAGGGTTTTGATCTCATCGGCGCGCATTTTAAGCCCACCGCTGTAATCGTCTTCACTGACGACGCCGTCCACGACAAGGATAGCATCTTTGACGATTTTCTCTCGATATTTACCGAATGGCTCGGCAAATATGGCTATCTCGAGGCGTCCGCTGCGGTCATCCAGGGTAATGAAACACATGGTATCGCCGCGCCGGGTTCTCATGGTGCGGGTGGCGACCACCAAACCTACGACACGCTGCCCCTCTTTCGACGCTTGCAACTGCTTAATACGCCTGGGGGCAAAATCATTGACTTCGTCGGCGTACTCGTCGAGGGGGTGACCGGTTAAATACAGCCCCAGAGTTTCTTTCTCACCCTGCAAGCGCTCCTTTGAACTAAAACCGGATAGCGCATAAGACCCTTTTCCGCCAGGCCCAGCGCTGCCGGACGACGCCCGACCCGAGGCCTGCGCCAGGGTTAATTTACCCGTCATCGAACCATTTTCTGTGGGCGCGTCGCCGAACAAATCGCTCATACCCGCATCGTTATTTCGGGTTTGCTGATCGGCCAATTTGACCGCGTCCTCCATGGAGAACAACAGTTCTGCCCGCCCCCGCCCGATGTCGAGCACATCGGCACTGGAATTGGCCCCGTTGGTGTTTTGGCCAACGGTGTCACCGCCGGAAACAACGCTGTCCAAAGCACCGCTGCGAATCAACGCTTCCAGCGCGCGCTTATTAACTTTGCGCAGGTCAATACGCGCGCAAAAATCCAACAAATCGGCAAACGGTCCCGACGCTCGGGCCGCGATAATTGCGTCCACTGGGCCATGCCCCAGTCCCTTAATAGCACCGAGGCCATAAATGACGCTGCCGTCAGCCGCCACCGAAAAAGAGTGCATGCCTTCATTTACATCGGGCGGGCGAATCGCCACTTTCATGCTGCGGCACTCGTCAATAAGTGTCACAATTTTATCGGTGTTCTGCATATCCGCCGACAGTACCGCCGCCATAAATCCGGCGGGATAATGGGCTTTTAACCACGCGGTTTGATAGGCCAGTAAGGCGTAAGCGGCAGAATGAGATTTATTAAAGCCGTAACCGGCAAACTTCTCCATCAAATCAAAAATATTTTCGGCCAGCTGCTTTTCGATATTATTATCTTGAGCACCCGTGACAAAGATTTTCCTTTGGTGGGCCATTTCTTCGGGTTTTTTCTTACCCATCGCCCGGCGCAATAAATCCGCCGCACCGAGGGTAAAACCACCCAGTACCTGAGCGATCTGCATTACCTGTTCCTGATACAAAATAATGCCGTAGGTCGGCTCCAGCACCGGCTTTAAATCCGCGTGCTGGTATTTGGCATGGGGATAAGCCACCTGCTGACGGCCGTGCTTGCGATCGATAAAATCGTCCACCATGCCGGACTGCAAAGGCCCGGGACGAAACAAGGCCACCAGCGCGACAATGTCCTCAAAACGGCCGGGTTCGAGGCGCGTAATCAGGTCTTTAATACCCCGGGATTCCAGCTGGAACACGGCCGTGGTTTGAGCTTTTTTGAGTAAGTCGTAAGTGGCTTCGTCATCTAAGGGGATTGCCCTGATGTCCAGCTCGCCTTCGCCTTGCACGGCGCGTTGCCGGTTGGCATTGTCGACGGCCCAATCAATGATGGTGAGTGTGCGCAGGCCGAGAAAATCGAACTTAACCAGCCCGGCTTCTTCCACATCGTCCTTATCGAACTGGGTGACCAGCCCTTCGCCCACTTCGTCGCAGTACAGGGGTGAAAAATCAGTTAACACAGTAGGCGCAATCACTACACCCCCGGCATGCTTGCCGACGTTGCGCGTGACACCCTCCAACTGCAGAGCCATGTCCCAAATTTCCTGGGCTTCGTCGTCGCCTTTAAGAAACTCTTGCAGCGGTTCTTCCTGAGCTAAGGCTGTTTCCAGAGTCATACCAATTTCGAGGGGAATCATCTTGGATAATTTATCGGCTAAGCCGTAGGATTTGCCCTGCACCCGAGCCACATCGCGCACCACCGCCTTGGCGGCCATGGTGCCAAAAGTAATAATTTGAGACACCGCATCGCGGCCATAACGGTCCGATACATAAGCGATAACTCGGTCCCGATTCTCCATGCAGAAATCAATATCGAAATCGGGCATGGAGACCCGCTCGGGATTGAGAAAACGTTCAAACAGCAAATCGTATTCCAGGGGATCGAGATCGGTAATCTCAAGGGCATAGGCCACCAGCGAACCGGCACCGGAACCTCGACCTGGCCCAACCGGAATATCGTTTTCCTTGGCCCAACGAATAAAGTCCATCACGATCAGGAAGTAACCGGAAAAGCCCATCTGCGTAATAGTATTGAGTTCAAAATCCAGGCGATCTAAGTAAACCTGCCGCTGCTCTTCGAAATCCGCATCGTTGGGATTAAGTAGCGCCAGCAGGCGCTTTTCCAGGCCTTCCAAAGAAACTGTCCGAAAGAATTCGTCCGGGGTGAGCCCTTCGGGAATCGGATAATTGGGCAAGCGCATATCGCCCAAACGCAATTCCAAATTACAGCGCTTAGCGATCTCTACGGTATTGGCAAGGGCTTCGGGTAAGTCGGCAAACAGTTCCGCCATTTCCTCTGGCGAACGTAAATACTGTTGCTCACTGTAGCTGTGCTCGCGGCGCGGATCGTCGAGGGTGCGGCTCTGGCCAATACAGACCCGGGCTTCATGGGCTTCAAATTGTTCGGGCTTGAGAAAGCGCACATCATTAGTGGCCACCACCGGACAGCTTTTTGCTGCCGCCAGCGCTACGGCTTCACCGAGATAGCGATCTTCGCCCGCTCGCCCGGTGCGCTGTAATTCCAGATAGAAGCGCTCGGGGAAATCCTGCATCCAGGCATCGAGCAATAATTCGGCTTCGCCGGTGCTGCCAATAATCGCCTGCCCAACATTACCTTCGCGACCACCCGACAGGGCTATTAAGCCGTCGGACAGATCACTAATCCACTGGCGACGCACGGTGGGTCGGCCCAGCACCTGACCCTCGAGATAACTCTTCGAAATCAGTTGGGTCAGATTGCGGTAGCCGATCTGGTTTTGCACTAGCAGGGTAATACGCGCGGGCGAGCCGCCCTCGGCTTCGCTCTGCACCATTAACTCACTGCCACAAATCAGTTTGACGCCAGCGCCTTGCGCGGCTTTATAGGCTTTGACCAGGGCGAAAAAATTGCTGATATCGGTGAGCGCCACGGCGGGCATACCCAATTCCCGCACCTGCTCCATCAAGGGGCGGATGCGGACGATGCCGTCTATCAGCGAGTACTCACTGTGGACACTGAGGTGAATAAAACCGGGGGTGAGAGGAGCGGCTGCGGTCACAGGTTTTCAGCTAGTCTGTTCGTAGGCCCGGCGACGAGCAATAGCCGCGTTGACCAATTCCAAACCGGTTTTGTCCGTAGCTGGCAGGCTAATATCGGATTCGCCCAGGGGGGTAACGCGCTCGCCCCACTTCAGTAGACTGGCACCCCAGGTGAGTCCCGCGCCGAAAGCGGTAAAGAGAATATTCATGCCGGGTTTTACGCGGCCCTGCTCGAGCGCTTCAATTAAGGCAATAGGAATACTGCTGGTCGAGGTGTTGGCATACTTATCCAGAGTCAGCACGACCTTGTCCATATCGCCACCGATGCGTCTAACCACGGCTTCGACAATGCGGGCGTTCGCCTGGTGGGGAATAATTAAATCGAGATCGTCCAGACCCAGGCCCGCTTCCGCCACCACGGCTTCGCAGGCATCGCCCATACCTTTAACGGCCTTTTTAAAAATTTCCTGGCCACTAAATACAATCGAGACGTCCAGGGGTCGGAACTGATTAATAGCGTCCAGTCCAAAATCTGGCAAGGCCAGTAACTCGCGCGTATTGGGAACACAACCTAGCTTGCCCGCGACAAACCCGGCTTCGTTGTCGGACGCTTGCAGCACTATCGCACCGGCACCATCGCCAAACAAAATGGCAGACTCGCGAAGCGACCAGTTCATCAAGGAGCTCAGGCGCTCGGAACCCACCACCAGGGCAGTTTTAATACTGCCGGCGCGGATCATGTCCGACATCATATTGAAAGAATAGACAAAACCCGTACACGCGGCATTGATGTCAACTGCAGCGGCATTACTGGCGCCGAGCGCGTTCTGTAATATCGACGCGGTGTTGGGAATACATTCATCGGGAGTAGACGTAGCGAAGGCAATCATATCCACTTGCTCGGCGGAAATACCCGCAGCGGCGAGCGCTCGAGTACTGGCGACTCTGGCAAGCTCGGCATTGGTGACATGGCTGATGCGCCGCTCCTGAATCCCTGTGCGACTCACTATCCACTCATTCGAAGTGTCCATGAGCGTTTCAATATCGGCGTTGGAAAGTACAGCCGGGGGCAGGCACCGGCCCCAGCCGGTAATATCAGCGTAAATCATTCAATTTCCCGTTTTATCCGTGTTGCGCAAGCTCTCGATAGACGGTGCTTATCTGGACTAAGCGAATCGGCAATAAGCGAAGCGATGGCCACACCCGTGCAGCCCAAGGCAGCCAAAGTATGCCGACGATTGTCCAGCAGTTGCCTGCCAAGTTCAACGCACTTGTGACACATTCACGACAATTTTATGAGAACTTGATCCGTAAATGATAAAAACGTTCAGGATAGCCCCTGCATAACTTTCCGCACCGGCGCAAAAGACCGTCTGTGTTGCGGGCAGGCACCGAGTTTCGTCAAGGCGGCAAGATGCGCGGCGGTGCCGTAACCCTTGTGTTTGGCAAAGCCATAACCGGGATATTGCTCATCCAAAATTACCAGCTCTCGATCCCGGGTTACTTTGGCAATAATAGACGCCGCACTAATACAGGGTATCTGGCCATCGCCGCCGATCACCGCCTCGGCAGCATAAGACCAATCCGGTATGCGGTTGCCGTCAACCGCGACAAATTCCGCCGTTAATTGACTACCGCCGGTGTTTATACCACCCCCGGCCAAACCCGCAACCGCTCGCTTCATAGCCAGCAAACTGGCTTGCAAGATATTGATATCGTCGATCTCCGCCGCCGAGGCGCGCGCCACGGACCAGGATCGAGCCTTATTAATAATTTCTTCGTAAAGTTTCTCCCGCCGCAGCGGGGATAATTTTTTCGAATCGGCCAATCCCGCAATGGGGCGAGAACTATCCAGAATCACCGCAGCGGCGACCACGTCACCGGCCAGACAACCGCGCCCCACTTCGTCGACACCGGCTAGCAATTCGCCGCAGTACTGCTCTAGTCGCATCGCAGCTAAGCGTCGATTAAATGCATTAGTGCCTCGGCTGCAACGGCACTGGCATCGCATTTGAGCTGCAGATGTAAGTCGTGGAAAGCCTGCTTCTGAGCTCCTGCATCGCCCTTATCTTGCAGGCACGACAACACGCATTCGCCAATGGCCTCTACCGTGGCATCGTGCTGTAACAACTCTGGCACCAGCTCGCGCCCCGCCAGCAGGTTGGGCAAGGACACATAGGGCACTTTGAGCATGCGCGAGGCAATGGCGTGAGTGAGCCAACCGGTTTTATAACTGACCACCATAGGTTTTTTCAGCAACATGGCTTCGAGAGCCGTAGTGCCGGAGGCCAGTAATACCGCATCTGCCGCTGCCATCGCTCTATGTGAGTCACCATCGAGTACCGTGACCGAAAGATTCGGTCGCTCAGCCAAACACTGATCAATTTGCGTACGACGCTCCGGGCTAGCCGCAGGCAATACAAACTGCAGACCGGGTAAACGCTCGGCGCACCAGGCCGCGACATCGAGAAACAGGGGTGCCAGTAACTCCACTTCTCCATTGCGACTGCCAGGCATAATCGCCAATACCTGCTGGCCTTCTGACCCTGACCCTGACCCTGACTCAGCCCCTGACCCAAACTCAGACACACCCAAGCCCAGCTCTTGTCGCGCAGCGTCGATATCGGTCTCCAGAGCGAGTTTGTCTGCTAGAGGATGACCGACGTAAGTTACCGGCACCTGGTGTTCACGATAAAAATCGGCTTCGAAGGGAAGCAGTGTCAGCATTAAATCAACCGCGCGGGCGATTTTTTTGACCCTGCCCTGCCGCCAGGCCCACACCGAGGGACTGACATAGTGCGCCGTTTTAATGCCTTTTTTGCGCAGGGACAATTCCAGCCCGATATTAAAGTCCGGGCTATCAATACCGATAAAAATCGCGGGGGGGTTGTTCAGAAAATGTTGCTTGAGGCCGCGTCGAATACGCAACAATTGGGGAAGCTGCTTCACCGGCTCGACAAAACCGAACACCGATAAAGCTTCCATGGGAAACAAACTATCGAAGCCCGCAGCTATCATCTGGCCGCCGCCGACCCCTTCAAAAACTGCATGAGGATAGTGTTTACGCAAGGCCAGCATCAGGGCCGAACCCAGCTGATCGCCAGACGCTTCTCCTGCGACAATACCAATCCGAAGTTTAGTCACTGACACTTAATCCTACAAAAAATACCGTTACCGGAAAGAACTTGCTCTGCACAGAGCGGGAGTGACACCACTAACGAATAATACCGCGCTCGGAACGACGTATTGAATCAATAAAGGGCTGAATAACATCACGATGGTCAGCGAGGGCGTCAAGCTCCACTAAAGCGTCCTCGAGTTTTAAACCCTTGCGGTACACAATTTTATAGGCCTGATTGATCGCCCGAATCTGTGTCTTAGTAAAGCCTCGGCGCTCGAGACCAACCTTGTTGATGGTGCGCGGCACCGCGGGAAACCCAGCCACCATAAGGTAGTCGGGAACATCCTGATTAACAAAAGCATCAGCACCAATAAACGCATGGGCACCGATACAAACATATTGCTGAATTTTGGTATAGCCCGATAAAAAAGCCCAGTCTGCCACTTTGACATGACCAGCCAACGCGGCATTGTTTACCAGAATAGTATGGTTGCCAATTACGCAGTCGTGCCCAATATGCACGTAGGCCATAATCAGGTTATCGTCGCCGATGGTAGTTTCGTGGCGATCCTGCACCGTACCTCGATGAATAGTAACGCCCTCGCGAATAACATTGTTATCGCCGATCACCAGGCGGGTTGGCTCACCATCGTATTTCAGATCCGGAGTATCATCTCCAATCGTCGAAAATTGATACAGCGTATTGCTGTTACCGATTCGGGTCGGTCCCTTGAGCACGATATGGGAGTGGATAACGCAATCGTCGCCCACTTCGACGTCGGGTCCGATATAAGTCCACGGGCCAACCGATACATTTTTTCCCAGCACCGCACCTGGATCAATTTTTGCCAGGGGGTCAATTTGCGCCGACGGATCAATCACAACAGTTTCCCATTACGGCCTTGCCAACGCGCACAAGATGGTCGCCCTACAAACCAGCTCGTCGTCCACATGAGCAGAACATTTAAAGCGCCAGATATTGCGTTTGGTGGAGTCCACCTCGGCCTCCAGCATCAGTCGATCGCCGGGCACTACCGGTCGTTTAAAACGCACACCATCGGCACCGGCAAATAAATACAGCCGATCGTCGTCTGGCTGTTTATCAACGGTAGCAAAACCCAGTATGCCAGCGGCCTGGGCCATGGCCTCAATAATCAACACCCCTGGAAAGATAGGTACGCCGGGGAAGTGCCCGTTAAAGACTTCTTCATTAGCGGACATATTTTTATAAGCCAGAATGCGCTTACCCTTATCGAGCTCCACCACCCTGTCAACCAATAACATAGGGTAGCGATGGGGGAGTAGTTTTTTAATTTCTTCAATATCCATTGAGCAACTTCGCGGCCTATAAATGAGCGGATGGATTAAATCTAATACTGTAATCGGGCCTTAATTTTCACTTCGCTTGTCGTAATGAACCGCCGCCCCTTAATGAATCTCTTAACGTACCCTTCTAATATATTCCTAAATTATTCTTTGTTTGCTTCCCGTTTTGCGTCCGACAAACTTTCATCAAGTTTTTCACCCAGCAAAACTTCCAGCTTTTTCAAACGTAGAGCCATATCGTTTAACTGGCCAAAGCGGACGGCATTTTTGCGCCACTTCGGCGTTTCGGACATCAACAGACCAGATGAATAAGAACCGGGTTCGGTAACCGATTTGGACAGTGTACAGCGCGCCATCGCCTGCACATTATCGCATACCGTAACGTGGCCGACGGCACCCGCCTGACCGGCAAAAATACAATTCTTGCCCACCGTGGTACTGCCTGCGATGCCAGAGTAAGCTGCCATCGCAGTGTTTTCGCCGAGGCGTACGTTGTGCGCAATCTGCACGTGGTTATCCAGAATCACACCATTCTCTATAACGGTGTTACCCAAAGCGCCGCGATCAATAGTGGTGCAGGCACCGATTTCCACCCGGTCGCCAATTTCGACGCCGCCGAGCTGATGAATTTTCACCCACTGCCCACCATCATTGGCAAAACCAAAACCATCGGCACCAATCACCGAACCACTGTGCACATTAACTTGCTTACCGATACTGATGGAGTGATAAATCGATACATTGGCCGCAATATTGGTATCGTCACCCACTGCACTGTCGTCACCGATACTGCTGCCGGCACCGATTCGAACCCGCTCACCAATCGTGACGCGGGCACCGATCACTACGTGGGGGCCAACACTGGCACTCGGCGCAACCCGCGCGCTGGCATCAATTACCGCTGTGCTATGCACACCTGCTGCGGGTCGCGGCGCGGCATCAAACAGAGCCGTAACGCGGGCGTAACAGACATAGGGATTAGCGTGAATTAAGGCATTGCCATCGAAGTTTTCGGCATCGGCGGGACTTAGGATCAGAGCCGAGGCCTGCGTCGTGGCAAGTTGACTGCGATAGGATTTATTGGCCAGAAAAGCCAATTCACCGACACCCGCATCCTGCAAGGTATTGAGCCGCAGGATAAGGATTGAGCCATCACCCTGCAGTTCGGTACCCAGCCAGCTGGCGATATCTGACAACGGTATACCCCGATCATCAACCTTCGGCCGGATTGCCTGATCGGGAAGCCCCTCGCTTGTCATAAGTTACTAAGCACTTTCATCGCCGGAAAAAACTAGCGCGTTTTACTGTTAAGGCGCTCGACCAACTTGTCGGTGATATCCATTTCTGGAGACGCAGAAATAACCGCTTCGCGGGTCAGCAATACCGTAATGCCACCCTGCTCCACCAGTTCCTTCAACGAAGCCTGCACCGACGGTTGCAGCTCTTCCATAATGCTGCTCTGCAAAGCTTTTACTTCGGCCTGCAACTTACGCGCGACCAATTCGTAATCCGCTCGCAAATATTCCATTTTTTTCTGGTATTCCGCACCTTGCTCCTGAGACATAGTCATACGCTTGGCCTCAATCTGCTTTTGCAGAGCTTGCACATCCGCCGCCACACTGTCGTACTTCACCTGTAACTGAGAGTACTCTGCCGCACCCTGCAATTGCTTTTGGCGCGCTTGCGCTACGTCGGAACTAAAAATAGCACGACCGATATCGACCACGGCAATTTTATCCGCCGCTAATACTGGCGTCGCCGCCAGGCTACCTGCCAATACACAGGCCAACACTACACTTAACTTCATTGTTGTACTTCTCACACTTACCTCCTGGTTGATCGTCGTCGTTGAAAACTGTTATGAAAACGAATTGATTAGAAATTTTGTCCGAAAGAAAACTGGAAAAACTCGGTCTCGTCATCTACCGAATCATTTAAGCCGGTTCCGAGGCTGACCTGAATGGGGCCGAAGCCGCTAAGCCAGGTACCACCAACGCCGACCGAGTAGCGCAATTCGCCTAAATCGGGAGAGAAACAATTGACTTGAAACTCGCCACACTCGGTATCAAAGATATTACCGGCATCGAAGAATACTGCCGCTTGCATGCTGCGCTTATCCTTAAAAAACGGTACAGGGAACAGCAGCTCAACACTGCTTTCAATTTTGACATTGCCACCAAAGGGATCTGCGTCATCAAAACCGTTGAGGACAGGCGTATCTTGTGGGCCTAACGTATTGCGCTTGAAACCCCGCACCGAGCCAAAACCGCCGCCGTA
Organism: Porticoccaceae bacterium; assembly: GCA_036961295.1. GTDB lineage: Bacteria > Pseudomonadota > Gammaproteobacteria > Pseudomonadales > Porticoccaceae > JAGPUQ01. Next base: position 1,580,892 of record JBALVX010000001.1, read on the forward strand.
ATAATTCTTAAAAAACGGTAAGCGCGTGGTCGCACCAAAACCATCGCCGTAACCTAATTCGGTTCGCAATTTCAGCGTGAGGCTTTTGCTGACCGGTCGGAAATACTGATGAGAGTAGCCGACCTTAAAGTATTCCAGGTCGCTGCCCGGCACTACCAACTCCAAATTAAGGCGCTGCGATTGACCTCGATTGGCCAATAAGCCTCGATTCAACGTCGATTTGGCCCAGGTAAAATTAGTGGTGAAAATATTGTATTGATCGTCGTTATCAAATACGAATTGCTGAATCTCCAGCGCGGCGAAGGTACCCGGGTCAATAGACAAGTTCTCGTAACCAAAGCCAAAACCAATGCGACCAATTTCGGAATAGGGATAACTGAAATTCACCCCCATAGTCACACTGTCGGTGGTGTAACTCGACAAGTTAAATTCTTCGTAATCGGTTTGGCTAAAAGCGAGCCGGTAGCCGGCACTAATGCCGTCCTTGGTAAAATACGGATCGGTAAAACTCAGCGAAGCCGTCTTGCGGTACTCGCTGGTATTGATGCCTAGACCCACGCGGTTACCGGTGCCGAGGAAATTCTTTTCCTCCAGGTTACCGCCCAAAATCAAACCGGAGCCCTGGGCAAAACCCAGGCTCGCACCAATGCTGCCCGAGGGTTGTTCTTCCACCGCATAGAACACGTCGACCTGATCATCGGTACCCGGCACCTCGCGAGTATCCACCTCGACTCCCTTAAAATGCCCGAGCCGCTCCAAACGCACCTTGGAGCGTTCAATTAACGTGGTCGAAGCCGAAGCCCCTTCCATCTGCCGCATTTCCCGGCGCAATACATCGTCAGCTGTTTTGGTGTTGCCACGAAACTCAATGCGCCGCACGTAGGAACGCTTGCCTGGCTCGACAAAAAAAGTAACTTTGGCAGTGTTGTCGTCTTTGTTAACTTCGGGAAAACCTTCGACCTTGGCAAAGGTATAACCTTCCGCGCCGAGTCGTCTAGTTATCAGGGAGTTGGTAGAGGTCATCAAAGACTGGGAAAAAGTTAAGCCCTCGCGCATCAGGATAAGCGCACGCACTTCGTCCTCGGGTAGTACCAGCTCTCCCGCCAATTCCACTTCAGTGACGGTATACACCTTGCCCTCGGTGATATTAACCGTGACATACACCACGTCTTTTTCGGGGCTGATGGAAACCTGGGTGGAATCTACGGCAAACTGCAGATAACCTCGATTCAGATACCAGGACTCCAGCCGCTCCAGATCGCCCGACAATTTTTCCCGAGAATATTTGTCATCGTTGAATATCCAGGACAACAATTTCGTGGTTTGCAGCTCGAACAGGCCGAGCAGTTGCTCGTCGTCGAAATCGTGATTCCCCACCACATTAATGTGTTTAACCGAGGCGACAGCGCCTTCTGAAATAGTAATATCGATGGCAACCCGGTTGCGCGGCAGCTCGCGAGACACTGCCTCCACCGAGGCACCGTAGCGACCCTGGGACACATACTGACGACGCAGTTCCTGGCCCATGCCTTCTAATACGGTTTGACGGTATATCTGACCTTCGGCTAATCCGGCATCGCGCAGCGCTGCCAGTAGGGGTTCGTCCTCAATGGACTTATTGCCCTCGAGGTTGATCTCGGCGACAGCCGGGCGCTCTTTAACCATCACTACCAGCACATTGCCTTCGCGACCCATCTGAATGTCGTCGAAATAACCGGTACCAAATAGCGTTCGCACCGCAGCGCGAAGGCTTTCATCGCCGACAAGATCTCCAGCACTGACCGGCAAAGCGGCAAACACCGTGCCGGCAGAAACCCTCTGCAGGCCATCGATGCGCACATCTTCGACTTCAAATACTTCGGCGACCACCAGGGCGGGCATTAAACTACAAAGGCACAATAGTGCCGCAAGCAAGCGTCTCAAGGGAAACCGCGATCCTTATTTTGTTAATTACCAAGGCCTGTTAACGCTCTTCGAGCGCCAGCAGGGACCATTTGTTATCACTTCATTTTCAGCCGACTACCATCAATCGCCAATCTTCTAACTATACCTTCTTAGCTGCGCCGAGCCATCTCTTTGTTTGGCTTCTTGTTTAACTTATTGCCTGACTTCCTGCCTGACGTCAGCGTCTACAATCACCCAGAACTAGAGGCGCAATATGTCATTGTATAGAGCGGCGACCATCAAGCCAATTACCATAAACAAGCCCAGGCGATAACCCAACTCCTGCACCCGGTCAGACAAAGGGCTGCCTTTAACAGCTTCCACCACATAATACGCGAGATGGCCGCCATCGAGCACCGGTATTGGCAATAAATTTAACACGCCGAGACTCACACTCAACAAAGCCAGCACCAGAAGATACGGAACCAGACCGTAGCCGGCAGAATCGCCCGCGACTTTAGCAATGGTAATCGGGCCACTCAAGTGTTTTACCGAAATATCTCCCATCACCATTTTTTTGACGAAGCCCAAAGTCATCGCCGAGGTATCCCAGGTTTTTCTCAGGGCGGGCGCTATGGCGCCAACAGGGCCGTATTTTTCCAACTGCCAATTGGAGTAGGCCACACCCAGGCGACCCACCGTTTCGTCATTCTCATTTTGTGCCGCCTCGGGCGTAACCACAACAGTAATCACCTGATCGCCGCGCTGCACTTCCAGACTCATGGGCACCCCGGCCCGCTCGCCGATATACACAGACCAATCCTGGATAACGCTACCATCGGCGAGTAACACTAGATCGCCTTCGAGTAGACCAGCCGCCTCAGCCGCCCCACCCTCCATGACCTCTTTAATGAGCGGTCTAAGCACGGGCCGTCCCAGTACAATGCCAACTTCCAGAATGGGATCCGGCGCTTTGGAATCGATATCCCATTGATCCAGCGTCGCGTGATGCTCGGATTCTACCGACGAATCCGGGTACACCGTCCGAAAGGTAATGGTGCCGCTATCGCCCAAACGGTTTACCAAACGCTCATTTAAGGCCTGCATCGTTGGCGTCGCCCGACCATCGACAGCAATAATTTCCTGTCCTGCTTCCAAACCCGCCGCCGCTGCAATGGAACCGGGTTTGACTTCACCTACCACAGCCGCAAGACCCGGCACCCCCAACATAAACACCACCCAGTAGGTGACGATGGCGAGCAAAAAGTTGGCCAGCGGTCCGGCAACCACCACGGCCATGCGTCGGCTGACCGACTTGCGATTAAAGGCGCCATCCAGATCAGCTGCCGCGACGTCGCCTTCGCGCTCGTCGACCATTTTGACGTAGCCACCCAAAGGCAGTGCGGCCACGACAAATTCAGTGCCAAGCTTATCCTTCCAACGCCATAGAGCTGGCCCAAAGCCCACGGAAAAACGCAGCACTTTGATACCGCAACGCCGCGCCACCCAAAAATGACCAAACTCGTGGAAGGTGATTAGCACCCCCAGCATCAGCAAAAAATAAAGCCCGCTTTGAATTATCGACACTACTTAAACCTCATCTTGATAGCCCGCAACACTGACTTGCGCCAGGCGTCGCGCTCTGGAATCTGAATCTTGGACTGCCTCGAGGCAGGCCGGTTCACTGCCCTGCCAATCTGCCATCACCTCGGCCACCACCGCGGCAATACGGGGGAAGCGAATCTGCTCCGCTAAAAACGCGGCTACGGCCACTTCATTGGCGGCATTTAGCGCGGTCGGCGCATCGCCCATGCTTTCACCGGCCTGTCGCGCGAGGGTCAAAGCCGGGAAGCGCTCCGTGTCCGGTGGCTCAAACTCAAGAGCCGCCAGCTCCGTTAAATTAAGTCGCGCGACACCGGAAGCTATGCGTTCGGGCCAGGCCAGGGCGTGTGCGATGGGGGTGCGCATATCGGGATTACCCAATTGAGCCAGCACCGAGCCATCCACATACTCCACCAGCGAGTGCACGATGCTCTGGGGATGAATCACAATATCCACATCTGCGGCAGCCACATTAAACAGCCAACACGCTTCGATTAGCTCCAGACCTTTATTCATCATGGTGGCAGAATCCACCGATATTTTACGCCCCATACTCCAATTGGGATGGGCACAGGCCTGATCCGGACTTACCGTCATTAACTGTTCTATCGGCGTGGTGCGAAATGGGCCGCCCGAGGCCGACAGTATTAATTTACTCACTCCAGTACCGGATAAACCAGCGCCGGATACACCCGTAAAGCCCGGCGGCAAACACTGAAAAATTGCATTGTGCTCGCTGTCCAGCGGTAGTAGCGTCGCGCCACCCCGTGCAACAGCATCTAAAAACAAGGCTCCCGCCATCACCAGGGCTTCTTTATTGGCGAGCAATATTTTTTTACCGGCCTCGGCGGCGGCAATGGTAGGCAGTAAGCCCGCCGCACCGACAATGGCCGCGACTACCGTATCCGTATCTGAATGAGAGGCGACTTCGATCAATCCTTCGACACCACACAACACCCGCGTCTGCGTGGGCACTAAAGCACTCAACTGGCCCGCTGCCTCAGCATTAGGTACCACGGCGAACGCGGGCACAAAGCGCTGACATTGCTCCGCTAACACTTCAATGCGGCTATGCCCGGTGAGGGCAAACACCCGAAATTGATCCGGGTGGCGAGCAATCACGTCGAGGCTACTGACCCCAATGGAGCCGGTGGAACCCAAAATAGTTATCTGTTGCATCGCCATTAAAATCGCTCGACCTGTCGCTAAACGGACAGTGCAATCAAATCAAAAACCCAGACCAGTAGCACAAACACCGGCAAGGCCGCGCTTAAGCTATCAACCCGGTCTAGCACCCCGCCGTGCCCCGGCAAAATCGTGCCACTATCCTTAATACCGCGATGGCGCTTGACCATACTCTCGTTCAAATCCCCCAGCACTGAGGCCAGGCCTGTTATCAGCACCACCAGCAACCACTGCAACCAGTCCGCAGTGGGCATCTCTGCAAAGCCACCTGGAGATGTATAAGAAACGCCCCAGGCACAGACTAGCGCCAACAGCGCCACACTACATAAACCGCCCACCAGACCCTCTAAGGTCTTACCCGGGCTGACCTTTGCCGCCAGACGCCGACGGCCAAAACGACGACCCGCAAAAAATGCGCCAATGTCGGCACTGGCCACAACCAGCACTACAAACAGCACCCATAGTCGGCCCTGCGGTACCTGTATCAAGGCCAGGGTAGCGAAGAGCGCCGGTACCAGTACCAGCGCCCCAATCACCAACTCAAGGGCTTGCTTGCCCCAAATCCTGGCACTGGCGGGATAGGTGGTGACACACACCAGGGCCAGTAGCCACCACACACCACCCGCCGCAATAATCCAGCGCGGTGCCAGCTGCGTATTTAATTGCGAGGCCCACCACAACACCAGTAGTACTGCGGCGATACACAGCACGTAGACAACCCGCGCCACCGATCCGACCAACCCAGACAACCCAGCCCATTCCCAGGCGCCGATCAACAGCACCAGCGCCAACAACACCATCAACGCTCTGTCTGGCAAAAACCACAGCGCCGACAGCAAGCCGACTGCGAGCACAACGCCGGTGATTATTCGCTGCTTGAGCATTCGCTCTCCTGTCGCGACACCTGATCACCCGTCAGGCCAAAGCGTCGCTGGCGCTGGTAATACTCGTTTACCGCGCGTCCAAACGCCGCTCCATCAAAATCGGGCCAGTAACAATTGGCAAAGTAAAACTCGGTATACGCCGCCTGCCACAGTAAGAAATTACTAATGCGATGCTCGCCCGCCGTGCGAATGCACAAATCCACCGGCGGCAAATCGGCCAGGCACAGGGATTTTCCAAACAGTTCTTCATTGATATCGGCGGCGTCGAGCTGGCCCTTTTGCACCTGCTCTGCTAGTGCTTTTGCGGCTTCAGCAATATCCCAGCGACCGCCGTAATCCACCGCCAGAGTTAAACGCACATCGCCTCCGTCGGTGTCAGCTTCGACCTGATCAATCAGCTTACAAAGGCGCTTACTAAACCGGTCACGAGCACCGATAACCCGCAGGCAAACGCCCCGAGCAATCAATTCTTTCAATTCTTTTTTTAGATAGGTGGCAAACAGCGACATCAAACCACCGACTTCTTCGGCGGGGCGCTGCCAGTTCTCTCGACTGAAGGCGAACAGGGTCAGGGCTTCTACTTGATGCTCCCGACAACTATCGAGCACATCGCGCACGCGCTCAACCCCAGCCTTGTGTCCCTCCAGACCCAGCAAGCCACGCTCTTTCGCCCAGCGGTTATTGCCGTCCATAATAATGGCGACATGCCGCAAGGGATGATCGGGGGTTTGGGGAGCTTCGACTTTAATCATAATGGTGCCAACGCTGGCGCGTCAGATTTCCATCAAATCTTTTTCTTTGGTTCCTAGCATCTCATCGATTTTGGCGATAAAACGGTCGGTGATTTTTTGCACCTCACCCTGAGCTTGCCGCTCGTCGTCTTCGCTAATGTCTTTTGCTTTAAGCAAATCTTTCACATCAGAAAGAACGTCGCGACGCACGTTACGAATGGAGATACGCGCGTTTTCCGCTTCATTGCGCGCTTGCCGGGTGTAACCTTTGCGGGTTTCCTCAGTGAGCGCGGGCATCGGCACGCGAATCACTTCTCCGGCCGAAGCCGGGTTAAGACCCAGACCGGAATTCATAATGGCGCGCTCAATATCTTTCACCATGCCTCTTTCCCAGGGACTGATGGACAGTGTGCGGGAGTCGGTCACCGTAATATTCGCCACCTGACTGAGGGGTGTAGAGTTGCCGTAATAGTCCACCTGAATGGACTCCAATAGGCTGGGGTGAGCTCGCCCAGTGCGAATACGAGCAAAGGTAGTCTGCAGCGCATCGAGTGTCTTCTCCATACGCTGCTCGGCATCTTTTTTGAGGTCATTAATCATGTACTGTACTCACGTCTATCCTGTTATCGCCAGGATCTGATAGTTAAATTTTGTCAGCTAAATATTTTTTGCTAAACACTTCTCGCTTAAAACACTGCCTGTTTAAAACATTGCCTACTTAAAATACTTTCCGCTTAAACCCTTGCCACTTAAACCCTTGCCACTTAAACCCTTGCAAAACCAGCCGGTAAAAATGCTATTGAGAGCGCTCTTAGGGATTCTCGGGTAGAGTTTCTTCGATCATCGTACCCTCGCTGCCGCCCACCGCTATATTAAGCAAGGCTCCCGACTTGGACATGCGAAACACCCGCACGGGCATGGCATTGTCCCGGCATAAACAAATAGCCGTGAGATCCATCACCCCGAGTTTTTTGTCCAGCACTTGATCGTAGGTGAGATGTTCAAACAAAGTCGCCGTGGGATCCTTCACCGGGTCGGCAGAGTAAACCCCATCGACTTTAGTGGCCTTGAGTACTATCTCGGCATTCACTTCGATGGCACGCAAACAGGCCGCCGAATCCGTGGTAAAAAAAGGATTGCCGGTGCCCGCCGAAAAAATCACCACTTCCCCACCGGCCAAATAGCCCAGTGCGCGGCGGCGATCGTAGTGCTCCACTACCCCGCTCATAGGGATGGCAGACATCACTCGAGCTGAAATATTATTGCGGTCGAGGGCGTCGCGCATCGCCAGGCCATTCATTACCGTGGCCAGCATACCCATGTGATCGCCTGTCACCCGCTCCATACCCGCAGCACTTAGCGCCGCGCCACGAAACAGATTTCCGCCACCGATCACCAGGCCGACCTGTATACCAATACCGACCAGCTGACCGATTTCCAGCGCCATGCGATCCAGTACTTTGGGATCAATACCAAAGCCTTCGTCGCCCATCAGCTCTTCGCCGCTGAGCTTTAGGAGGATGCGTTTGTATCTACGATCCTTGCTGTCACCTTTGTTCGGCATTATCGGTGTCCTGTTTTGCTTACCCTATTTTTTTAATTATGTGCGCGGCTATTTATATGCGCGCTACTATTAATGCTTTCGCGTCTTATGTGAGCCCTGCTATTAGCGCTTCCGCGCCATTTGGTGTTGCAGCCCCAATCGTGACTACAACACCAGGGCTAACCATAAGCGAAATTAGCTGGCAGCTTCAACCTGAGCAGCCACTTCCGCCGCAAAATCGGTTTCTTCTACTTCAATGCCTTCGCCCACTTCGTAGCGCACGAAACCCACGATGTCCGCACCGGCATCCTTCAGTAATTTGCCGACAGTAACATCGGGATCTTTAACAAAAGCTTGCTCTACCAGACTAGACTCGGCGAGGAATTTCTTCACTCTACCGACAATCATTTTTTCAATGATCTCTTCTGGCTTACCACTCTCACGAGCCTGAGCGGCATAGATTTCTTTTTCCTTGGCAATCTGCTCTGCCGGCATATCTTCCGGCTTAGCTACCTGCGGGTTCACTGCTGCAATATGCATGGCGATATCTCGCGCCAGGGCCGTATCACCGCCAGTCAACGCTACCAGCACGCCAATACGACCGTTACTGTGAACGTAGTCGCCAACCACGGCGCTGGACCAGGTATTAATGCGCCGCACACCGATGTTTTCTCCTATTTTCTGCACCAGCGCTTCACGCACAGTTTCCATGCCGTCGGCCATGAGCGCAGCGACATCTTCCTGCTTGTCGGCAAAGGCTTTATCGGTCACCTGAGCGACAAAACCCAGAAAGTTTTCATCGCGGGCGGCAAAATCGGTTTCAGAGTTTACTTCGACCAGCAGACCGTAGCTGCCGTCTTCGGCTACTCGAGTTGCGACCACGCCCTGGGCAGCGGTACGACCAGCTTTTTTGGCCGCTTTCAGGCCACTGGATTTACGTAGGTTTTCAATCGCTATATCGACATCACCGTCACTTTCTACTAAAGCTTTTTTACACTCCATCATCGGGAGTGCGGTGCGCTCACGTAGTTCCTTTACCAAAGATGCTGTAACTGCTGCCATGGTTTCCTCTCTCTATCCCCTGGGGGATTAGTATCAATATTGCTAAATAAGTGGTTAAAAAAAAGGAGGCCAGGCCCCCTTCTTCATCAATGCCTTAACTTCTATGTCTATTTCCTGCGTCCCGATATTCCCAGGCTTGAGCGCTAATCAGCAGTCTCTCACCTGGGCCAATGGCCTGCTAACAGACCTTTAAGATATCAGGCCTTGGCTTCGTCAGCAGCAGGCGCTTCAGCGGGAGCTTCGGCAACGGCTACAGGAGCTTCTGCTTCGGTAGCGACAACTGGCGCTTCTGCTTCGGTAACGGCTTCAGCAGTAACTGCGGCCACTTCAGCTTCTTCCGTAACTTCGACAAACTCGTCTTTAGCCGAGACCGCAGAATTTTTACCTTTGCCCGCCAAAATAGCTTCGGCAACGGCCGTGGCGTACAAACCAACGGCGCGAATGGCGTCGTCATTGCCGGGAATCACGACATTGATGCCATCGGGGTTACTGTTGGAATCGACAATGCCGATAACCGGAATGCCCAGTTTGTTGGCTTCCTGTACCGCAATGCGCTCGTGATCAACGTCGACCACAAACAAGGCATCGGGCAAACCGCCCATATCCTTGATACCACCGATGGAACGCTCTAGCTTTTCCATGGCGCGGGTGCGTGTTAATGCTTCTTTCTTGGTCAAACGCTCAAACGTGCCATCGGCGCTCTGCTGTTGCAGATCGCGATAACGACGGATTGAAGCGCGAATAGTTTTGTAGTTGGTCAACATGCCGCCTAACCAGCGATTGCTGACGTAAGGCATACCGGCACGTTCTGCCTGCTCTTGAATGGCCTTTTGCGCTGCGCGCTTAGTACCAACAAACAGCACTTTATTGCCGTTAGCAGCCATTTTCTCGAATTCTGCGAGAGCTTCGTTAAATGCTGGAACCGTGTGCTCCAGATTGATGATATGAACTTTGTTGCGCGCCCCAAAAATATAGGGGGCCATTTTGGGATTCCAAAAGCGCGTCTGGTGACCGAAATGGACACCGGCTTGTAACATTTCCTTCATGGTAACGTTGGTCATAGTACTTCCTCAATTTAGGGTTAATCCTGCACAAATCCCATTCCTCAACCCATAAAACATACTGTTTAAGGGCACCCTGAGTCACGTGTCGATAAGTGCGTGTCGTTTAATTAACATCTGCGCAGCTCAATAAAGCCATGCAGTGTCGTTGTTCACCGTTAAAGGCGGCGCGCTTTATACCATAAAACCGGGGTGGATTGTAAGCAAAACTGCCATTTAGACGGTATAAAAGCCCAAGTAAACTCCAGCCAAACCCCGACCCAAATCCCTTGACCAGACCGCTAGCCAGGCCCCTACCCAGCCAGCCATAATCTACTCCCAGCGATAAGCACCACAGGCACATGAGCAAAACACCGCCCCGGAGGCACTTACCCGTCCCGTTTAATGGGTTAAACTAAGCACATCACCCCACCCAGATTCGGAATCAATCCCCAGACCCTGCTCTAGATCACCACTCTAGGCCCACAGACAAGGCATTTTCACAACATGAGCGTATCGATCAAATCCCCCGACGAAATAAATAAAATGCGCATCGCCGGACGGCTCGCCGCAGAAGTACTGGAGATGATTACTCCGCATATTCAAGCGGGCATTAGCACCGCAGAAATCGATCGTATCTGCCACGACCATATGGTCGATGTACAGGGTGTCATCCCCGCCTGCCTGGGCTATCGCGGCTTCCCAAAATCCGTGTGCACCTCGGTCAATCACGTGATCTGCCACGGCATTCCAGCGGACAACAAAGTACTCAAAAGTGGCGACATTATTAATGTCGACGTCACGGTGATCAAAGATGGCTACCACGGCGACACCAGCAAGATGTTTTGCGTCGGCAAGACTCCGAGCCACGCCGAGCGCCTGGTGCGCATTGCCCAGGAATGCCTGTACAAGGGCATTGAGCTGGTTAAGCCCGGCTGTCAGCTAGGTGATATCGGCCACATCGTGCAGCAACACGCTGAAGGCAACTTTTATTCCGTGGTCAGAGAATATTGCGGGCACGGCATCGGCCTGGAGTTTCACGAAGACCCCCAGGTGGTGCACTACGGCCGCCCGGGCACCGGCATGGCCCTGCAGGAAGGCATGACCTTTACCATCGAGCCCATGGTCAACGCGGGCAAGTACCAAACCCGGCTCAAAAAAGACGGCTGGACCGTGGAAACCCGCGACGGCCGACTCTCCGCCCAGTGGGAACACACCCTGGCGGTCACCGCTACTGGCGTTGAAGTATTGACGGCCCGGTCTGAAGAGCACTTTTAAACACCAATGCGGTACGCGATCTTTAAAGTGGCACGCGATCTCTAAAGTGGTAAACCAGGCAAACCCAAAGGTCCTGTTAGCTTTCTAACTCAGCAGCCCTAACTCATCTCTACCCTAACTTAGCAGGATAAGCCCCATTACAAGTATTACTGCCAACCCCCAGCAAACCAGCCCGCTCGAACTCCCGGAAGTAACCGAGTTTCGCAGTTCACTCAGTTCCGAGGCACCGGCTGCCGCCTATATAAGCGCCCTCGCCACTGCGAACGATGCGCTCAATGCTCGCTTTCTTAGCGACGAACCCGTGCGCACTTTGGTCGCAGCGCGATCAGCGCTTATGGATCACCTGCTTACCTGTACCTGGCAGCGCTTTGACTGGGACGAGAATATCGCCCTACTCGCCGTCGGCGGCTACGGTCGAGGCGAGTTACATCCACAGTCGGATATCGATTTATTAATCCTCACCAAAGGTACCGACCACAAAATTTACCAGGAAAATATCGAAGGTTTTCTAACGTTTCTCTGGGACCTTCAGCTCAAAATCGGCCATAGCGTGCGTGGCCTCAGGCATTGTGTAAAAGAGGCCAAAGACGACATCACCGTAGCAACCAACCTGATGGAAACCCGCACCGTTGTCGGCAACCCTCAGCTGGAAACCGCCATGCTCGAAAAAACCGGGCCGCAAAAAATCTGGCCCGCCAATAAATTTTTTCGCGCCAAGAGTGATGAACAAGATCAACGCCACCACCGCCACGGCTACACCGAATACAATCTCGAACCCAATATCAAGGAAGCGCCCGGCGGCCTGCGCGATATTCAAACCATCCGCTGGATGGCTCGCCGTCAGTTCGGCGCCACGCTAGCTGAGCTAGTCAAGAACGACGACCAGGACGACGCATCCAGCACCGAGCTGCTAACCACTAAAGAATATCTCTTGCTACACGACAGCGAAGCCTTTCTTTGGCGCGTACGCTACGGTTTACATCTGCTCGCCGAGCACCCCGAAGAATTTTTATTTTTCGATCACCAACGCAAACTCGCCGAACAATTTGGTTACCAGGACAATGCACAAAGTCTCGCGGTTGAGCAATTTATGCAGGCCTATTATCGCGTCGTACTCACCGTGCGACGGCTCAACGACATGCTCTTGCAATACCTCGACGAAAAAACCCAGGGCGGCATAATTAAATCGCGTACCACCGCCATTAACGAGCGCTTTCAACTGCACCAGAACTACATCGAAACGGTTAACGCCAACGTTTTTGCGCAACAGCCTTCGGCACTACTGGAAGTATTTGTGCTACTCGGCGAGAACAAAAATATTCGCGGCATACGTTCCACCACCATTCGCCAGATTGTGGAACACAAGCATTTAATTAACGATAACTTCCGTGCCGACCCGGTAAACCAGGCACTATTTATGCGCCTGCTCAACTGCAAAGGCATCCTGTCTACCCAATTACAGCGCATGACCCGCTACGGCATACTCGGCGCCTACCTGCCAGAATTTGGTCGCATCGTCGGTCAAATGCAACACGACTTGTTCCACATTTACCCAGTGGATGCGCACACCATTCAGGTAGTGCGCAATATGCGGCGGCTGTCGAACCAGAGTGAATCCGAACGCTTCCCGATCACCTCCCACATTTGTAAGAGCCTGCCCAAACCCGTGCTGCTCTACGTCGCGGGTATCTACCACGACATCGCCAAAGGTCGAGGCGGCGACCACTCCAAACTCGGTGGGGTAGACGTGGTTGAATTCGCCCAGCGCCACGGCCTGGTGGATCAGGAAGTTCGCCTGGTCAAATGGCTGGTAGAAAATCACCTGATGATGTCGGCCATTTCTCAGCGCGAGGACATCGACGATCCGGACGTCATCCACAAATTCGCCGAACTGGTCGGCGATCAAATTCATCTCGACTACCTGTTCGTACTCACCGTTGCCGACATGAACGCCACCAATCCCACGCTGTGGAACCAGTGGAAAGGTTCGCTGATGCGCCAACTTTATATGGCCACCCGCGACGCCCTTGAGCGCGGCCTCGCCAACCCCGTTAGCCGCCTTGAGTGGATTGAAAACACTCGCGCCGAGACCATCACCTTATTATCGCAGGCAGAGGTCAGCGAGGCAGAGTACACCGCGGTATGGGGCGACATCGGCGACGAGTTTTTTCTCAAGGAAAAACCCTCGGTGATTACCCGTTGCACCAAACACGTCAGCGCTAACATCGATCAAAACCCCATCGTGTATCTTGAAAACGCCGGTATCGAAGATGCGACGGCAACGCGGGTCTTTGTCTACAGCCGCGGCCTCAATAACGTCTTTTCAAAAATCGCCACCGCACTCGACGCGCTTTGTCTGAACATTCTTGATGCCCGGCTATATGCCCCCAGTCCAGACAACGCCTTTAATTTATTTTACGTGCTCGACGAAAACAATTTACCCTTTGCCACCGATAAGCCTCGCAGTGAAAAAGTCCGCGCTGCATTGCTCAAAGCCCTCACCGGCCCGGTCGCCGCGCTGCCACAAATATCCCGACGCGTACCTCGACAACACAAACAATTAACCACGGGCACTGCGGCAACCATCAGCAACGACGACCGTTCTGAACATACCATCATCACCGTGGTAACCCCCGACCGCCCGGGTCTGCTGGCGCAGTTAGGCCGCATCTTTATAGACTTTGAGTTAGTTATCCACGGCGCTAAAATTGCCACATTAGGCGAACGCGTGGAAGATATATTCTACGTGTCCGGAGCCGACCATCACCCCTTAACCGACGACGCTTTGTGCGAACAACTCAAACATAACATTTGTGCCGCGCTCGATGAACGCAACCTGGAATACATTCCCGATACCGAACTGCGTAAATTGCCCGTCACGACTAAGCCCTTGCTCTTCAAAGAATAGAACTTTAAATAATATAATTTTTTAATAACGGGTTTTAAACAACCTGAACAAAAGACCTTTTAACTATGAACCCCAACCTACAACACCTGCAACCCTACCCTTTCCAAAAACTACGCCAACTGCTCGACGGCGTTCGCCCAGAACCCACATTGAGCCATATTGATTTATCCGTGGGTGAACCCAAACACCCCGCCCCCGCCTTCGTGCAACAAACCCTCGCCGACGCGCTAGAGAAGCTCTCCGCCTATCCTGGCACCCAGGGCACGGTTGAATTACGCACGACTATTGCAGACTGGTTGCAACGGCGCTTTCACCTCAACACCACACCGGACATCACTCGAGAAGTACTGCCGGTGAATGGCACTCGCGAAGCCCTGTTTGCCTTTGCCCAGTGCGTGGTCAATCAAAACCCTGACGCCTCTACTAATACAGGCACTAATACTGACACTAATACTGACACCGCACCTCTAGTGCTGATGCCCAACCCTTTCTATCAAATTTACGAAGGTGCCACGCTGCTGGCCGGGGCTACACCCCACTACCTGCCCTGTACCGCTGACACCGGCTTTAACGTCGATTTTTCCGCAGTTCCCGCTGAGGTTTGGCAACGCTGCCAACTAATTTATATCTGCTCACCGGGCAATCCCGCCGGCGCGGTTATCCCCACCGAACAGCTGAAACAGTTAATTGAACTGGCCGACACCTACGATTTTATTATCGCCAGCGATGAATGCTATTCCGAAATTTATTTTGACGACAACACCCCGCCGCCCAGCTTATTACAGGCCTGCGCTGAACTGGGTCGCGACGACTACCGTCGCTGCGTGGTATTCCACAGCCTGTCAAAACGCTCAAACCTGCCCGGCCTACGCTCTGGCTTTGTCGCCGGCGACGGCGATATCCTTAGCCAGTTTTTGCAGTACCGCACCTACCACGGCTGCGCCATGCCCATTCACCACCAACTCGCCAGCATTGCGGCATGGAATGACGAAGACCACGTGCGCGAAAACCGCCGCCTGTACCGGGAAAAATTTGCAGCGGTATTACCGATTCTGCAAGGTCATCTCAAAGTCAGAAAACCCGACGCCGGTTTTTATTTGTGGGCCGAAACCCCCATTGCCGACGATCAGTTCACCCGCCAATTACTGGCCGAGCAACACATTACCGTGGTACCCGGTCGCTATCTGGCGCGCACCGATGCCAACCGGCTCAACCCCGGTGAAAACCGCATCCGCATGGCTTTGGTCGCGCCCGTCGAACAATGCCAGGAAGCCGCCGAACGCCTGGTGCGCTTTGTAGGTAACTTGTAGTGCTCAAGGCGGAACGTGCTAAGTACATTCTCGACACCCTCGAAACCCTCTACGGCGAGCCCGCCATCCCGCTGGCCCACCAGGACAACTACACCTTACTGATTGCGGTGTTGCTCTCCGCCCAGTGCACCGACGAGCGTGTTAATAAAATCACCCCGGCCTTATTTGAACTGGCAGACAATCCTTACGACATGGCCAAAGTGTCGGTACCCAAGATCCGTAGCATTATTAAACCCTGCGGGCTGTCGCCGAAAAAGTCCTCGGCGATTTCGGAGCTATCAAAAATATTAATCAACGAGCACGGCGGCGAAGTGCCGGAAAGCTTTGCCGCGCTGGAACGCCTGCCCGGTGTCGGCCATAAAACCGCCAGCGTGGTGATGTCCCAGGGTTTTGGCCACCCGGCCTTTCCGGTGGATACCCACATCCACCGCCTGGCGCAACGCTGGGGACTCACCAAGGGCAAGAACGTCACCCAAACCGAAGTGGATCTAAAAAAGCTATTCCCGGAAGAACGCTGGAACGCCCTGCACCTGCAAATTATTTACTACGGCCGGGAATACTGCTCAGCCCGCGGTTGCGACGGCACCGTGTGCCCCATCTGCACCACCTGCTACCCCAAACGCAAAAATCCGGTGCAAACCAAAAAGGCCTAATTTAACCACCCTTCATTCACGGTAAAAATACCGGAAATAATAAATATAAATTGTATTTATATCGCGCATCTCTCTAAAATGCGCCTATTCTGTAGTTGTACACAATTTAAGCACCAGGCGACCACCCATCAAACGGGCCGCTAAACTGCCTAATTCGGCAGGCTATCTAATTGATACTACAGAGATTTTATTAATCCCGCCCTGTACTCACTAAGCTAAGCGCGGCATTAAGCACGACACCAGATCACAGCATCAAACAAAGGATCAGACCATGTCATACCAAAAAGAGATTGAAAAACTCACCGCCACCGTTGGCGCGCAAAGCACCTGGGGCGCGATTGACGCGGAATCCGCAGTGCGTATGCGCCTGCAAAACCGTTTCAACAGCGGTTTGGATATCGCCAAGCACACCGCCAAAGTTATGCGCAAAGACATGGCTGATTACGACGCCGACACCGCCAAGTACACCCAATCTCTGGGTTGCTGGCACGGTTTTGTGGGTCAGCAAAAACTGATCTCCATCAAAAAGCACTTCGGCACTACCGACAAGAGCTACCTCTACCTGTCTGGCTGGATGGTTGCCGCGCTGCGCTCTGAGTTCGGCCCGCTGCCCGACCAGTCCATGCACGAAAAAACGTCGGTACCTGCATTAATCGAAGAGCTATACCTATTTCTAAAGCAAGCCGATAGCTGGGAACTGAACCACCTGTTCCGCGACCTCGACGCTGCTCGTAAAGCCGGCGATGCCGCTCAAGAAGCTGACTTAATCGGCAAAATCGACAATTTCGAAACTCATATCGTGCCTATCATTGCCGACATCGATGCCGGTTTTGGCAACGCTGAAGCAACTTACCTGCTGGCCAAGAAAATGATCGAAGCCGGTGCCTGCTGTATTCAGATCGAAAACCAGGTCTCTGACGAAAAGCAATGTGGCCACCAGGACGGTAAAGTCACCGTACCTCACGCTGACTTCCTCGCGAAGATCAACGCCGTGCGTTACGCCTTCCTCGAGCTGGGTGTAGACGACGGTGTTATCGTTGCCCGTACTGATTCACTGGGTGCTGGCTTAACCAAGCAAATCGCAGTAACCGACGAAGCCGGTGACCTGGGCGACCAGTACAACAGCTTTATCGATGGCGACGTCATTGGCAGCGCCGACGATATTCAAAATGGCGACGTCGTTTTCAAGCAAGACGGCAAACTGATGAAGCCCAAGCGTCTGCAATCTGGCCTGTTCCAGTTTAAAGAAGGCAGCGGCGTTGATCGCGTAGTACTCGACTGTATCACCAGCCTGCAAAACGGTGCTGATCTACTGTGGATCGAAACCGAGAAACCCCACGTTGGCCAAATCGCCGCCATGGTTAACGCCATCCGCGACGTCGTGCCCGACGCCAAGCTGGTGTACAACAACAGCCCGTCGTTCAACTGGACTTTGAGCTTCCGTCAGCAGGTCTTCGATGCCCTGCAAGAAGCCGGCAAAGACGTATCAAGCTACGATCGCGCCAAGTTAATGAGCGCCGAGTACGACGCTACCGAACTGGCGATTGAAGCCGATGCCCAGATCCGCACTTTCCAGGCTGATTCAGCCCGCGAAGCCGGTATCTTCCATCACCTCATCACTCTGCCGACTTACCACACCACGGCCCTGTCTACCGACAACCTGGCCAAAGGCTACTTCGGCGACGAAGGCATGCTGGCTTACGTAGCAGGCGTTCAACGTCGCGAAATCCGCGAGGGTATCGCCACCGTTAAGCACCAGGACATGGCTGGCTCCAACATCGGCGACGACCACAAAGAATACTTTGCGGGCGACGCAGCACTGAAAGCCGGTGGCGAAGACAACACTATGAACCAGTTTGGTTAATAGCACGCTGGAAGCGTTACCTGGGAAAGTGATCTCATGTAAAAAGGATCACTAATAGAAGTAACTGCTAGAAGTGATTGAAAAAAAGGGCGAGATTTTCTCGCCCTTTTTTATTGCCTGGCGTTTATGCAAATAGCCAGCAGTGGTCGCCATTAACGCCGTGTCAGTTTGTATATCTAATATCTGATTCGGCTTGTTATCTTGGCTCGTATGTAAACAGAGCAAAATATAGTCAACAATAACAATAGATTAGAAATTATCTGTCGGTAGATTTCGGACAACATATACCTACCAGTCTGAAGTATGTTCGAAAAGCGCACATACTCGCGCCAGCGCTTCATATCTGAGCAAGAAACCGAGCAGGAAATAAAGCCGATTGCATTTTTCTTTAAAATCAATATATTGGAGAACTAAATCTATCGGTGCAAGGGAATGAGTTACCGACTACTCTGCATATCACCCCAAATCCGATACATATACCGACTAGTCTTAGATTCGGAACATATACCGACTAGGGCGTTTATTAATAGTTACATGGCTAAGCTACAATCTTCTATACATCTCGCAGAATAACGAGGGTCTCTTATGGATCGATTTCTTGTAAATATGGCTGTTGTTCGGGTGAACCTAGATCGCAAGGGCACTGACATCTTAGACAACTATATGCCACTGGTTCATGAGACCCTGTCAAATATGGAGTCAAATGTTTTTTCAGTCGACGAGTTTAAGGCGAAATTCGCAGAAATAGCAGAATTTAAAATTCCCACGGGAGCTGTGCTAAGCCTTCTAAAAAGAGCGACCAGTAAGTACGATTTACTCTCTAAAAAGCCTCAGGGCGTATATGAAATTGATAGAAGTAATCTAAAAGAGGTTAACTACACATTACTAAGGGACGCTGAGCAGCGTAAATATAATGAACTGGTATCCAAGTTCGTCTTGTTCTGCTCAGATACTCTCGGGGTTGAAATTGAGAAAGATAGTGCGGCTAGCTACTTCTTTGAAGTTCTATTCGATATTGCGCCGTTGCTGTTTAGAAACATCGCTGATGCAGAACACATAAGGGAGAAAAATTCCAGTAAGAATAGATATTTAGTTGCCAAATTTGTCTCCCATGCGAACAGATCGGATCAAGCGTCCTTCGAAGCAATTTTGTCCTACGTTAGAGGATCAATACTTACAGAGACTTTCTACTACTCTCAAAATCCTGCAGATATCCAACATAAGCCGCTAAAGAAAGTGGTTGTCTATTTTGATACTCAATTCTTGGTTCGATTGCTAGGGTACAGCGATGAGCCCTTGTGTGTCCCTTCGCAGGAGCTGTGGGAAATGCTGCGAGACATGCAGGTCAAGATGAGATGCTTTCAAGATACATTAGACGAACTTCACGGCATATTTTACGCAGCGCTAAATCAACTCGACAATTATGGGCGTCTTCGTCCCAATAGACCCAGCGATATTTTCGATTACATAAATCAGCAAGGCATGAAGGTGTCTGATTTGACAATTATCATGAACACTCTCGAAGATAAGCTCAAAGATAAATTTGTATTTGTAGAACAGCGTCCCGATCCCGTGGAAGCCTTTGTGATTGATCAAACTGCGTTAAGCGGGAAAATATCAGATACTTTTGAGAATCAGTCGGATAAGGCTAGGCAACATGACATCAACTGCTTGCAGGCGGTATTTCAACTCAGAGAGGGTCGAAAACAACAGTACTTAGATCGATGTCGCGCCATTTTTATTACGACTAATGCGCAGTTAGCCCGGTTGTCGACCCACTTTTTCAATGAACAGTACGGCCCTTCGAATGCTGCCGTATGCATGGGAGACCATGTCTTTGCTTCCCTGGTCTGGATGAAGTCCGTTAAGAAAATTAAGGACTTACCAAAGGATCGTCTAGTGGCAAACTGCTATTCGGCACTTTTGCCCTCAGAGTCTCAGTGGTCTGCGTACATCACGGAGGTAAATCGGCTTCAAGATCAGGGCGCCATTAGCGAAGATGATTATCACGTATTGGTCTACGGAATGGCTGCCCGAGAGCAACTGATGGATCAAGCTTACTCTTCGGAAGACAACATGTTCGGTTCAGTTGATCAAATATTGAACAAGGCCAAGAAGACTTACACCCAGGAGGTAAGTAGAAAGCTGGAAACATCAGAAGAGGTGTCAGCAAAGAAGACAAGTAGTATCGACAGATTGGTTGGCAGCGTTAGAAGTTTTACGTATTCAACCGTACTCGTGCTGATCCTAACGTTTTGGGCTGTACTTTTAGGGTATTCTTTACTATATACCTCGCCTGAATCGATCACAGATTTTAGTAATCTAGCTCCAAAATCTATAGCGTTCTTGATATTACTGTTTGTGACTCTTCTAAATCTGTTATTTGGGGTTAGGCTCCTCGATACATGTAAAAGTCTGGCAAACAAGTTAGGACAGCTCGTTGAAAGATGGATTAGAAATCAGTACGACATGTAACAAGTACCGTCAATCTGACACCCAACCACCCACTTTGTGGCTGCCTGGGCGCAGTTGCGGCTGGCGTTAGCTTTCTCACACCGAAAATAATACAAGCTATGACTAGTACTATAGATTTCATAAAAAAAGATTTTGGATCCACGTTATATCCACTCAAGACAAATCTGATTTTGGCGGAAGTCAATGGCGATGAAATATCAAATTATATAAGTGAAAAGATACTTAGCGATTTACACGAGGGTGATAATTTTCTTTCACAGCATAAGGTCTATGCGACGAAGCCACGAGGCCATCTACGACGAACCGTAAAATTAGACCCAATCGCCGAATATTTTATCTATGATCTAATTTATAGAAATAGGTCTATTTTTAGACCCCAAGTAAGCGATACAAGACGCTGCTTTGGCTATAGGTTTCAAGATGGCAGTCAAATACCTGTCCATAATGCCTACACAGAATATAAATCTCACCTCAGCGAATGCTCAAGTAAATTCGAGCACAATATCCAGTTCGATATTGCATCATATTTCAATAGCTTGTATCAGCATGACCTATCACATTGGTTTGCATCAAAAGATGGTGTTTCCGGCGTCGACAGCAATGCGTTCGGTAAGTTTTTTCGAGAGACCAACTCTGGCAGAAGTGTAGATTTTCTTCCGCATGGAATTTATCCGTGCAAAATGATCGGTAATGAGTTCTTGAAATTTGTGGATCGTTCAGGGCTTTTAAAGTCATCTGAGGTCGTCCGGTTTATGGACGACTT
This sequence comes from Porticoccaceae bacterium, assembly GCA_036961295.1. Lineage (GTDB taxonomy): Bacteria > Pseudomonadota > Gammaproteobacteria > Pseudomonadales > Porticoccaceae > JAGPUQ01. The sequence goes on from JBALVX010000001.1 coordinate 1,602,074, forward strand.
TACGCTATTTGATAATGATCCAAACGTTCTCAAGCAAGACTTCATACTTATTCAGCAACTTCTGGGCAAATTTGCGCTAAATATAAATCCATCGAAAACTTACTATGACAATAAAGTTGGGGATATTTCGCTAACCCTGTCCAAAATAAAGCAATCTCTTCAGGAAATTATTATTGACTACGAAGAGTTTCCAACAGCATCAGGTATGGAGGTTGTCGAAACTGAAGTTGAGATTGAAAAAAGCCTAAGTCAGGAGCAGGCTGATGGATTAATGGCGTTATTAAAAGAGGATGATCTAGAAGAATCAGATGCCGACTTAATCCTAAGCTTTCTTCGCTCACATAGTGATAGTCTACTTGAGTTGCTCCCAACACTTCTCGAGAAGTTTCCCAACATTATTAAGCATATATATTCTATCTGTGCAGAAATTACGGATAAAGTAAGTCTTTCCAAGCTAATCAATGAATTCCTAAATTCACAGATTAAATTGCTGGAATACCAAATATTTTGGATTGGCGCGATACTAGAGGATCACTTAGCTGGAGTAGATCTCTACGGAGATTCATTAATAAAAATATATGAATTAACTAGCGAGTTCAAAATTGCTCGATCAAAAATCCTAGAAATTCCAGAACAAGGGTTTGGATTTAAGGAGATTCGAGACGACCTTCTAAAAACTGGGCAGTCTGATTGGCTATCATGGTCGGCGGCAATGGGGTCAAGATCATTACCAGCAGGGGAAAGGAACTACGTCTTGGATTACTTTTCAAAAGGTTCGCCAATGAATTATTTGATATCTTCTGGCGTGAAGAAGATATGAGTCATCACGTAAACACAGCTAACAAATCAAGCAAGCGGGACGTTAGAAGTCTAGATAGGTAATGGCAAGAATGGATAGAACATCAGAAACTGGAATATTATTGTACGCCCAAGGTGATGCCTTTGGAAAAGGGTCATATGATCTACGTTCCCTTGAACTTATTGTCACTAATTATCGACTGATTGTAGATCACCTGCTTCCCTTGGCTGTGGGCCAAAAAACACTCACTGACCGAATTAAAGATGAAGTTAAGTACAAAGTAGAGATCAACAACGGCTCTCTTGAAGTCATTCTAAACTTCATCCTTGAACATCCTGAGCTATTTGCAGCAGCGGCCGCATCAGATGGTGGATATCAACTAGCTTCTTTTATATCTAAGTTAATTGATGGTGTTGTTAATTTAAGACGTGCTCTTACTGCCATTTTACAAAACGGACAAAAGCCCATAATTCATATAGACCAAAGTATCCATCAAGACAATAGCGTTACTTACAACATAAAAACAGGAGATATAAATCTTTCTAATCCACAATTAATTATTGGCGCAGATGCTACGAAATATGCTTTAGACCGATTGATCAACGGTATAGATGGATCAGCAATTTCCGGGATAGACCTATCCCATCAAAAGCTCAAAACAACACTTACAGCTAGGGATAGGGAAATTACTGGCACACAAAAAGAGGAGCTGGCTACTCAAATAGAGGTAATGGGCCGGCTCGACATGGCTGCAATTACCTCACATAGAGCACACATAATTACCGGCAATAGTAGATATCCCGTAACTTGGGATGAAAGCCTTAGGTCAAAGATAAAAAAGTTTTTCGATACAGAAGGCATAATTTTCAAAGTTAGACCGGTTGTTGATCATCGCAAATTTAAAGATGATCCTATTGGATTTCATGTATTGGATTGTTGGGCTCCACAAGTAAGGCTTGATGTCTCAAGTAATGACTTCTAACAAGCGCCTAGAGCCCGACTGGTTTTGTCCTGGGCTCCAAAACCATCGGCTCAGGCTAAACGTTACACATTCAAACCAATACTAGCGAGACCTCCACTTGTTTGAACTCAAAACCATAACCTTATTCCTGGTTACCGCTGTGTCAGAAATCGTTGGTTGCTACCTTCCATACCTGTGGCTCAAGGAAGGAAAAAGTGTTTGGTTACTTATTCCAGCCGCTTTGAGTTTGGCACTTTTCGTATGGTTGCTCTCGCTTCATCCAACAGCGGCGGGTAGAGTTTATGCCGCGTACGGTGGCGTTTACGTATTTGTCGCCATGCTGTGGCTCTGGGGTGTAGATGGAATCAAGCCCACCGCCTGGGATATTTTGGGGGGCACAGTTGCGTTAATCGGTATGGCAATCATTATGTTTGCGCCAAAAAATGTATAACAAGCAACGGTGACTGAAGTCGGTCCACTCCCCTACCCTAGTTCCCGCGCGCTCTTGCGACACATCTAGCAACACATCCAAAAGCATAAGGCATACACGTTCACCATCCCGCGCAGCACCTCGGGAAGAAATGCGTCATTTCCCGCACAAAAAGGCTGCTTTATGCCGTCATTTTTCCCATAATAGCGGCCTTTTTAAGGCATCCAATTGAGCGCCCAATATCAAGCGCAACTACTGCGTTTGCTGGCGCTATACTGAGGCAGCGCCTCGCTCATACCTTTTTATCTCTCAAACCCCTTTTTTTAAGCCTTTTCACCTCTCAAACTTTTTTATCTTTTAAACCAGGCCCATAACAACACTATGAACAGCATTCCCCAACGTATTGCCAAAGAGATCAACGCCAAAGAGCAGCAAGTTAGCGCGGCCATTGCCATGCTCGACGAGGGTTCAACGGTGCCCTTTATCGCACGCTATCGTAAGGAGCTAACGGGCGGGCTTGACGACGGGCAATTGCGGACGCTGGAAGAACGCTTACGCTACCTGAGAGAGCTAGAGGAGCGTCGCACCGCGATCCTCAGCAGTATCGATGAGCAAGGTAAACTCAGCCCCGAGCTTGAGAAGGAGATTCAACAGGCCGACACCAAAACCCGCCTCGAAGATCTTTACCTGCCCTACAAGGTCAAACGCCGCACCAAGGGCCAAATTGCCCGCGAAGCAGGCCTGGAACCCCTCGCCGAAGCCTTGCTGGCCGACCCTGAGCTAGACCCGGAAGAGCAGGCCGCACAATATCTGCTCGGCGAAGGCGAAGAAGGCAAAAAAATCACGGACACCAAGTTAGCCCTGGAAGGCGCGAAATATATTTTGATGGAAAAATTCGCCGAAGATGCCGAGCTGCTCAACAAACTGCGGACTTTTCTAAAAGAGAAAGCACAAGTCAGCGCCCGCGTGGTCGAGGGTAAAGAAAACGAGGGGGCTAAGTTTCGCGACTACTTTGATTACAACGAAAGCCTTAAGGATATCCCCTCTCACCGCGCGCTGGCCATTTTTCGCGCCCGCAACGAAGGCTTTCTCAATATCTCCCTAACCGTGGACCAGGACCAGGCCGGGCAAGAGGGCCAGGCGGTGAAAGCCCCCCACCCCTGCGAAGGCATTGTCGCCATACACCGGGGCATACGCGATCAAGGCCGAGCGGCGGATCAGTGGCTCGGCGAAGTGGTGCGCTGGACCTGGCGGGTAAAACTGCTCACGCATTTGGAAACCGACCTACTGAGCGAAATCCGCGAGCGCGCCGAAGAAGGTGCGATTCAAGTATTCGCCTCTAATTTGAAAGACCTGTTACTCGCCGCTCCCGCCGGGCAAAAAGCCACTATCGGCCTCGATCCCGGCTTGCGCACCGGCGTCAAGCTGGCCGTCGTCGACGCTACTGGCAAGGTCCTTGACCACTGCGCCATTTTCCCGACACCGCCACAAAAACGCATTGCCGAAGCTGAAGCCGTGCTGGTTAAACTCTGCGAGACTCACCAGGTCGGACTTATCGCGATTGGCAATGGCACCGGCTCGCGAGAAACCGAGAAATTTGTTCAGGATGTGTTAAAAAAGCACCCGCACTTAAGCGCAAAAAGCGTGATGGTTAACGAAGCCGGCGCCTCGATTTACTCTGCCAGTGAATTTGCTGCGAAAGAGTTCCCCGATCTGGACGTTACCATTCGCGGCGCAATTTCTATTGCTCGACGCCTGCAAGATCCCCTGGCAGAACTGGTGAAACTAGATCCAAAATCGATTGGTGTCGGTCAATATCAACACGACGTGTCGCAATTCCTATTGGCGCGCTCGCTGGACGCCGTGGTTGAAGACTGCGTAAACGCGGTTGGTGTTGAAGTAAACACCGCGTCGGCTCCCCTGCTCGCCCGCGTTTCTGGTTTGAGCCAGAGCATTGCCAACAACATTATCGAATTCCGCGACCAAAATGGCGCTTTTAAAAACCGAAATCAATTAAAGTCGGTGCCCCGCCTCGGCGCTAAAACCTTTGAACAAGCGGCGGGCTTCCTGCGCGTTGCCAATGGCGACAACCCCCTCGACGCTTCCGCAGTACACCCGGAATCCTATTCGGTCGTTGAGCAAATCGCACAACAGAACACACTCGACATAGCCACGCTAATTGGCAACCCCACTTTCTTGCACGGTTTAAACGCTGCAAACTATGTGAGCGAGAAATTCGGTTTACCCACGGTCACGGACATTATCAGTGAACTCGACAAACCGGGCCGCGATCCGCGACCGGAATTTAAAGCCGCGCAGTTTTTAGACGGCGTTGAGAAAATTACCGACCTGAAACCCGGCATGGTGCTGGAAGGTGCTATTACCAACGTTACCAATTTTGGCGCGTTTGTTGATATCGGCGTGCATCAAGATGGCCTGGTACATATATCGGCCCTCGCCAACACCTTTATCAAAGACCCCCGCGAAGTCGTTAAAGCCGGAGATATTGTTAAGGTTAAAGTCATGGAGGTGGATGTCCCGCGCAAACGCATTGGTTTATCCATGCGTATGGATGACACGCCGGAAGCAAACGCCGATAAGCATCAGGGCAAGGCTGCCGATAACGGCGCAAACAAAAATTCCCGTGGAGCAAGAAATAAAGCGACTTCAGCCAACTCCAACCAGGGGCAACACAAAGCCCATGAGCGTAAGAAAACTCAGGGCGCGGATAAAACCAAAGTTGGCAGCATGGGAGCTTTGCTTCAGCAAGTCTTGAAGTCAAAAGAATAAATTTAGCGGACCCCGCTAAAGCCAACTCATCGTCGCGGGCTTTGCTTACCGGAACGGTGGGGCTTTCTTTTCGTGCTGGCGGCTGATCTTTTTACGCCCGTGGTTGATCTTTTAGCGCCTGTAGTTGTTTTCCCGCCCCGGACTGCTTTCCCGCCCTGGGCGGTTTTTTCACCCCTTACTGCCTTTTCGCCCCGGGCGGTTTTGTCGCCCCGGGCTGTCTTTTCGCTCCTGGCGGTTTTGTCGCCCCGGGCGGTTTTTTCCTTAAGGGGTTTGCCAGGGCGCTTACCAGAATTGCTTCGAGCTTTTTTTGCGGGAGCTGCTTCGTTGGGGGTTTTGCGAGGAGCTTTTCCAGAGCTTTTACCAGAGCTTTTACCAGAATTACTCCGGGCTTTTTTACCGGGAGTCGCTTCGGATGATGAGCCTTCTGCAGCTTTTAATAAAACCCGTAACTCTTCCTCAGTCAAATCGCGCCACTCGCCGACGGGCAAGCCCTTCAAGCCCACATTCATAATGCGCACGCGCTCCAGCTTTACCGCCTCGTAGCCAAAGTGCTCGCACATGCGACGGATCTGGCGGTTCAAGCCCTGAACAAGAGTGATATTGAACACCAGAGGAGACACCTTACTGACTTTACATTTTTTGGTGATCACGCCGAGCATGGGTACGCCCGCACTAATACCCGCCAGAAAGTCATCGCTTAACGGTTTGTTGACGGTAACCAGGTATTCTTTTTCATGCTTGTTGCCAGCACGTAATATTTTGTTAACCAGATCACCGTTGCTGGTAAGAAAAATCAAACCCTGGGAATCTTTATCTAGCCGACCGACGGGGAAAATGCGCGTACTGTGACCCACAAAGTCGACGATGTTGTTTCTTTCATTACTTTCAGTGGTACTGACAACACCGACAGGTTTGTTTAAGGCGATAAAGATAAATTCTTCGGCATCTTGTGGCTCAATCGCCTGGCCATTAACTTTTACGGCGTCTCCCGGAAAAACCTGATCACCTATTTGCGCCCGCTTGCCATTAATATACACATTGCCCTGTCCAACATAGCGATCCGCCTCCCTTCTGGAGCAAATACCACTTTCGCTAATGTATTTATTTAAACGGGTAGATGAGTTGTTAAGCATAGGTTTTTGGCTTACCGATGTGTAGGGGGGTTAAATATTAGATTCGGAGTCTTATCTCTCCGTCATAAAACATTTTAGAAAACTGCTGCTAGAAGTCGCCGATGTCGATTGACCATGAATAACGTATAACGACGTCGTAATTGCTTATTCGTACTAGTTGTGGAGCTCGGCACATCATGATCGTCAGTGTTTTAATATCGGCCGAGTCTGAAGCCCTGTAATTCCGCAACTCCATGATTGATTGCAAGACCTGACCCTTTCTTTTCTTTTTTTAAACGTCTGGAACTTCAGGCCAAGTTACACGGTTTTGTTCAACCCACTTTTTCAACCTTCGTCTTGCGGAATCGCCCGCAGTATCAATATTGAGGAAACTGCAAATCGATTTCCATGAGGTAAAGTTTCCAGCTCCTTTCAGATCTGGAACCCCCTTCAACCAATCGGATGGTTTAGGTGAGGATGCCTTCTTTAAATGCAAAACTTTTTCCTCGGCTAAAAATACACCTAGAGTTTTTCCTGTCGTTATTGTCTGGGCCTGGATCTCCTCTTCCAGCACTCTACGCAACGCCTCATTAAATGTAAGGTTTTCGAAAGGTTTTCGTTTGGCAAGCCTCTCCACGCATAGAGCCAGCTCTTCATCGACGGTATATTGTGGCATTGCTACATCCTCCTTTAAGGATGTACTAGTATGTCCGTCATCAGCACTAGTGTCAACTGAATATACTAGTACATCAGCGTACTAGAAAAGCTCAGTGCAACATTGGGTTATGCTCAACATTTGCACAGGCAATGCGTTAATAATAGCTTGCCGATGGTCAGCAACCTGGTTCTTGTAGTACGGTGACAGCAATAGGGAGCATTAACCGTTTCTATACTCTAGGCAAATTATTATGCTCGATATTGAAAGTTTCGTTACAGGTGAAATGTCAACCCGTATGGCACCAGTGCCGGAGGGAGAGTATTCTGCAGTTATCGTTGATGTGAAGGCCCGAACGGTAGGCGTAGATAAAGATAAAACTCTCTTGGAGATCTATTGGGAAATTCAAGATGGTGCGATGGAAGAAACCCTTGGCCGACTACCTCGGTCGCGCCAATTTATCTTCCTCGACGTCACTGACGAGGGCCTTTTGGATTTATCCTCAGGTAAGAACAGAGGTCTGGGAAGACTCCGCGAAGCCTTAGGTCAGGATGGCCCAGGTCTTTTTTGGTCACCAAATATGCTGGTGGGTCAGATGGCTATCGTGCAGGTTGAGCATCACGAGTATCACGGAGACTTCTTCGCCGAAGTAAAGACCATCGCTGCGATTTCGTAAACAAGCACAAAAAAGCCAGCACAATAAGGAAGGCTCACGCGATCAGCTCTTACCCGTTGCCCTACAGGATTCGGCTCAATGCAGCGCATGCCCGCGAACAAACGCTGATCGCTGTCCAGCGATTAAGTTTTTATTTTATAACTCACTCAAAGCGATCATTAATCACCACTTCTTCGCTGGGCAGCGAGCCGCCGCGGGGATAAGCCTCTTGCAGGGGTTTGCCGATGGCGACCATAAAGCTAATCACATGATCGGCGGGTAAGTTAATCACCTTGCCCACGGCGTCAAAGTCGAAACCGTCCATTGGGCAGGAGTCGTAGCCCATGGCCTTGGCGGCGAGCATTAAGGTTTGTCCGGCCAGCCCACAGGAACGCATGGCCTCGTCTCGCTGCACCTGATCTTTGTCGCGATAATAAGCGTCTATCATCGGCACCATGACGTCTCGGGTGCCCTGATCTACATTGGCCCAATAGCGCTCGGGTTGTTTTTCCCAGGATTTAAGGTCGGCGCACAGGATCACTAGCAAGGAGGCCTCGGTGACCTGGGCCTGATCCCAGGCGGCGGCGCGTACCTGTTGGCGCAAGGCGGGATCTCTAACCACTACAAAACGCCAGTTCTGGATATTAAAGGCGGTAGGGGATAACAGGACTAATTTGGACAGCAGGCTCTCTTCTTCCTCGGTCAGTCTGACTTCGGGATCAAACTGCTTGACTGCACGGCGCTTCTCGATGGCATCAAAAACTCTCATGGAATTTCCTTGTGTTGTTAGCGTTATATAGGACTGGGGTAAACTTTACCTGTGTTCGCACCACTTGTGAATACCACCGGTGAACACATTAGCTGCCGTCAAATTAGGATTACCGGCGGGGTATTTGCTATCCTTGCGGCCTTCGCAGCCAACAGACTCAGTACGTGACTACTCCCAGCACTAAACCCAGCATTAAACCCGGCAAAGCTAAACTTTACGGCATTAAAAACTGCGATACGGTTAAAAAAGCCCGGAAGTGGCTCGACCAACAGGGCATCGACCATCAGTTTCACGATTTTCGTGCCGATGGTCTCAGCGCTCAGCAGATCAATGCCTGGCGCAAGCAGGTGGACGGGGAAACCCTGGTCAACAAACGCAGCACTACCTGGAAACAGTTGGACGATGCCACTAAGGCAGCCGTTAATGCCGACGTTAATACAGGCACTAATACAGCTACGGTCAACGCTGTACTGCTGGAGAACCCGACACTTATTAAACGTCCGGTCCTGGAGTATTCAGGGCAAGCCTATGTCGGCTTTAAGGCTGCTGAGTACGAAGCTATTTTTAAGTAGGCTTTATTTTATAGCCTGTTGCACACACTATAGGGGTCGCTTAACCAACGCGCCCACCAACACATTATTAGAGGAATTAGCATGACCCCGCTTTTCAGTATCGGCATTGGTATCGGCACCCAGAACTCAAACGGCGAGTGGCTAGAGGTGTACTACCCGCAACCACTACTAAACCCTTCGGAAGCCATTGCCCAGGCGGTGATTGGCGCTAGCGGCTACGCCGAGGGCAATCAGACGCTTGATCTCGATGCCACAGCCATTGCGGCGCTGGGAGAGGCGCTGTCTCAGGCCGGTGAAGCTGCCCTGGCCGCTACGGTCTCCTTGCTAACGAACTCGACTCGTCGCGGCGTTGCGGTGATTCTGGCGACGGATGCCTCGCCCAGCTCCGTACCCGAGGCCTACCTGAAATTACAGTTGATTTCTCACCGCCTGGTGCGACCCCACGGCATTGATCTCTCCGGTATTTTCGGCTGCCTGCCCAATGTGGCGTGGACCAGCGAAGGCGCTATCGACCTGGCCGAACTACCCGCACGCCAACTAAAAGCGCGTTTAGAAAACCGTCTATTGTCCGTTGACAGCATCGACAAGTTTCCAAAAATGGCTGACTACGTGGTGCCATCTGGCGTGCGTATTGCCGATACTTCCCGCGTGCGGCTCGGCGCCTATATCGGCGAAGGCACTACGATTATGCATGAGGGTTTTGTGAATTTTAATGCCGGTGCCGAAGGCCCCAATATGATCGAAGGTCGAATTTCTGCCGGGGTTTTTGTTGGCGCGGGTTCTGATCTCGGCGGTAGTAGCTCCACCATGGGTACACTCTCCGGCGGCGGCAATATTATTATTTCTGTCGGTAAAGAATGCTTGATCGGCGCTAACGCCGGTATCGGTATTCCCCTGGGAGATCGCTGTATTGTCGAGGCCGGGCTGTATATTACTTCCGGCACCAAGGTAGGCTTACTCGACGACAATCGACAAGCGGTCGGCAGCGCCAAAGCTCGAGATTTAGCGGGGCGTTCCGATCTGCTATTCCGTCGCAATTCCGAAACCGGAGCGGTAGAGTGTCTCACTAATAAAACCGCTGTTGAGCTTAACGAAGCGCTGCACGCGCATAACTAATTTTATAACTAAGAAAGCACTCTCTAAATGAATCAACTGTCTGCTACTGTCGAACTCGCCTGCGAGTTAATTCGCCGCCCGTCTCTGACGCCAAAGGACGAAGGCTGTCAGGCGCTCATGTGCGCGCGACTCGAAGCCATCGGCTTTAAGATTACGCCATTACGCTTCGGCGAAGTTGATAATTTCTGGGCGGTGCGCGGCGATAGCGGCCCCATGCTGTGTTTTGCTGGCCATACCGATGTGGTGCCCACTGGCCCAGAAGCGGATTGGGCGACGCCACCTTTCGAGCCGATTATAAAAGCAGGCGTACTCTACGGACGCGGCGCTGCGGATATGAAAAGTTCGCTGGCGGCGATGGTAACGGCGACGGAAAACTTTATTGCCCAACACCCTGATCATTCGGGGCGCATTGCCTTTTTAATCACCAGCGATGAAGAAGGCCCGGCTCACGACGGCACGGTGCGCGTCGTCAACTGGTTAAGAGAACACAATACTATTCCCGACTGGTGCTTAGTCGGCGAACCCTCCAGCAAGCTTAGCCTCGGCGATGTTATTAAAAATGGCCGACGCGGCTCGTTGAATGCCAAATTATTGGTCAAGGGTTTACAGGGCCACGTGGCCTACCCCGAGCTCGCCGACAATCCAATTCATCGCGCGGCACCGGCGCTCGCAGCTCTGGCCAACGAAGTGTGGGATCAGGGTAACGCATACTTCCCGGCGACCACCTTTCAGATTTCCAATATCGCAGCGGGCGAAGGCGTGACTAACGTTATCCCCGGCACGCTGACATTACTGTTTAACTTTCGTTATTCCACTGAGCTAACTGCCGAGGAATTAAAGGCGCGCACCTGCGCAATTCTCGACCAACACCAACTCAGCTATGAACTGGAATGGCAATTAAGCGGCGAACCTTTTCTCACCCCCGAGGGGAGATTAGCCACGGCGGCAACCGACGCAATCGCCAAAGTAAGAAATACCACCGCCGCGTTATCCACCTCGGGCGGCACCTCCGATGGCCGCTTTATTGCCCCGCTGGGTACGCAAGTACTGGAGTTGGGACCCATCAACGCCACTATTCATCAAGTGAATGAATGCGTGCTCGTGCAGGATATCGATGACTTGTCGGAGATATACCAGCACATTCTGAGCCAGCTACTGAACGCCTAGCGCGATCAGTCAGCGAGAGAACGTCATGCGCGTGTTGTTATTATTTGCCGCCACGGTATTAATCTGGGGTTCTACCTGGATCGTGGTGCAGTGGCATCTGGGTGTGGTAGAACCCGGGGTTTCGGCTTTTTATCGCAACACCCTGGCGGCCTTAATATTATTCGCCTGGTGCTGGAAATCCAAACTCGCCCTGCGCTTTCCGCTCAAAGACCATATTAATTTTTTACTCCTGGGCTTGTTTTTGTTTTCCAGCAACTACTGGCTGGTCTATCGAGCCACCGGGTTTATGACCAGCGGACTGGTTGCTGTGGTGTTTTCCACTATCGTGTTTTTCAATATGTTCAACGCCCGTCTGATTTTGAAGTATCCAGTGCGGCTCGTTATGGTATTAGGAGCGGGCCTTGGCGTTAGCGGTATTTTCTTGTTGTTTTATGGCGAGCTGGCAGAGTTTTCCTGGCGCGATAACAGTGTACGTGGATTTGCGCTGGCCTTTCTGGCAACGATACTTGCCTCACTAGGCAGTATTACCGCTACTTACTTGAGCAGTCATCGGCAATTACCGGTGATCCAGTACAACGCCTGGGGTATGTTTTACGGCTGTATTATTTTATATTTGGCTGCACTGTTCGGTGGTAATACCTTTAACTACGAAGCCACCTGGCGGTATTCCAGCGCACTGCTGTATCTCGGCGTGGTGGGGACTGCCGCAGGTTTTGCTTGCTACTTAAAGCTGATTGAAATTATAGGTCCGGGCAAAGCCGGTTATACCTTTGTGATGTTTCCAGTCGTCGCGCTGATTATTTCGACGGTATTTGAAGGCTACCAATGGTCTGCCACCGCATTTTGCGGACTGGCACTAGTATTGCTGGGAAGTTTTCTGGCGCTGCGCACAAAACCCGTGCTGGCCGATTCGGTGTAATGTTTTTTCTTATTCCTTACCCTGTTAATTACCGGATTAATTAAGCCTATTAATTAACCGGCAGTTTTGCCAGAGCATAAACATCAAAGCGAGTAGATTTTCCGGTCACCGAAAAACTCGGTTTACGATCCGCTAAAGGATCTGAAAGGCGCGGACGTTTAACCACTACCCGGTAACGGGCCTTGGTCAAAGCCTCGTCGAGCAAATCAGCAATATCGTCGTCCTTACCCACGAGCGCCTGCAGTACCTGCATTTCTTTCTTCACCTGAGCGCTTTTTTTGTTGCGCTCCGGGAACATTGGGTCGAGATAAATCACATCCGGTTGCTCGCTTGCACTAAGGCTGGAGAGCCAGTCGCGAGCATCTCCACGTATCAGCTGCATACGTTTTACTGCAGCCAGTAGATCTTCATCATCGCCATAGCGTAGCGCACGATCAATACCGCTGCTCAGTAAAGCCGCAACCACCGGGTGACGCTCTACCATAGTGACCTTTGCACCGAGGCCCGCGAGGACGAATGCGTCGGCACCCAGGCCTGCCGTTAAGTCGGCAACGCTGGGCATAAAACTACTTTTGACACCTATCGCCCGCGAAATTGCCTGCCCGGACCCACCGCCAAAGCGATGACGATGACGCAATTTTCCACCCATAAAATCACAACTGATAGAGCCGGACGAACCACTTTGACTTATCAAGGTTAAACCGTCTGCATCCAGATGCAGTACGTAGGGTGTTGCCGTGACAACAGCCGAACCCTGCTCAAGAAATGGCAGACCAAGATCCACAGCCAGGGCCCGGCCTTCTTCGAGATGGGCACTATCGGTAACCACTGCCACCTTTAATAGTTCATCGTGGCTTTGATGACTTATCTGTGAGGGCTGGTGAAAGTCGGTACTAGCTGACTGCATAATTAAACTACTCTAAAGCTCAAAGGAAAAATAATAGAACGATCGCTGTGGTGATAAAGTGCGACGATAAGATGAAAACAGGGGGCCTTGAGCCCCCCGTTTTCCAGATAGTAAATGTTCGCGGGACAAGTAAAACAATCCCGTTAAACTATCTACTGTATTGGAACGAGTTCCAGCTCGACTCGACGATTGGCCTGACGACCACCTTCGTTGTCGTTGCTAGCAATCGGGTAGCGTTCGCCGTAACCCGTCACCATTACCCGACCCGCCATCACGCCCTGCGAAATCAGGAACTGGCCAACACTGGCTGCACGACGCTCGGACAAAGTCTGGTTGTAGCTGTCCGCACCGGTAGAATCGGTGTGTCCCGCGACACGAATATTCGTCTTGTTAAATTCGGCAAGCACCAGGCCAACCGATTCAAGGGTTGGGTAAAAATTCGACAGTAACTCGTAACGATCAGAGCCAAAGGTAATATTGCCGGGCATGACCAGGCGAATGTTGTCGCCCTCGCGTACCACGCCTACACCCGTGCCTTCCAATTTAGCGCGCAAAGCGGCTTCTTGCTTGTCCATATAGAAGCCAATACCGCCACCAATGGCTGCACCACCCGTGGCACCAATTAGCGCGCCTTTCTTGCGATCATCACTGCTGGAGGTAGCTGCACCAATCACAGCTCCGGCCAGGGCACCAATACCCGCGCCCTTGGCGGTGTTACTTACTTTTTGCTGACCCGTGTAAGGGTCAGTAGACATACAGGCCCCTAACATCAAGGCTACACTGACGATTAGTATTTTTTTCATGATAACTTCCTCTGGATCAATGCGTTGTTTAGTTTATGTAGTGTAGTTAACGATAGATGGTATCTCTAGACCCATTGGGCATAAACAATCTACGGCACTAGCTCAGACAAAGTATCATAGCGTTTGCTTCAAAGCTTCGCTAAAATCAGCACACATTCTGCGACGTAGTTCTCATGAGATACCTCATTACTATCGTTTTACTGTCCCTTGCCAGCATTCTCACCGGGTGTAACCGCTATTTAGTCACCTTTAATGAGCAGCCGGTGTACACACCACCTGTTCTCTTTACTGCTTACAACATCGGTGACGAAGCTCTGCGCAACTGCGTCGCACAAACCATCGAGGATCAGCGCGCTACCCGTGCGAAGGAACTACGCGGGCTAAATTGCTCAGCCGCTGGCATCACGCAACTCGATGGCCTGGACATATTTGGCTCGCTTGAAACCCTGATCCTGGTCAACAACACCGTCGTCCACCTCACACCGCTCTTAAACATGCCCTCGCTGGTCAGCGTTGATTTAAGCGGCAACCCGTCGTTGAACTGCGCAGGCGTGGATGACCTGACAACACGGGGCACACAGGTAGCGCTGCCTGAGCATTGCCATAAATAACGACTATAACGATAAAAATCGGACAAATAGCCTGGCAAGGGCCGTGCACACAGGATAAACGTTTGAGTACACCAAAACGTTGACAAAGTGCTCGGCGAACACTCAGCCGGAGGGATTAAAGACCACATCTGCCGAAACAAGGGGGCAACTCTACATTGGGAGCCTGTGTCAAGACCTTGAAGCAAAAATACTTACCCACAATTTCTGTGGATAACTTTGTGGATTAAGTAAGAGAAAACGCGTTCAAGCCTTTAATTTTGGCGCACCGCAACACTTTGGTTATTTTTTCACCATATAAAAATATGATAAAAATCAATAAGTTAACTATCTATCAAAAAAAATCAACGACTTAGCACGACTTTGTAGATCGTGTTTAAGTTTACGCAGCTAACTGTGGAAAAAACTGCCGGGGCGCTCGACATGGACCCTATTGGAAGGCCTGTTTCAAGGTGTAATGCGCTTATAACCACACTACTTTAAAACCCAAAAATAACGCTTTTTTGCCAAAAACAGGGCGTTTTGCGACACAGAATTTCGCTTCAGAATCTAAGGTCGGAAAGCCGCCCATCACACGAAGGATGGGCCCGGCTGTACGTTATAAGTCGATCAAGCAGGTACTTAGATGGGGCGGGGGCGGATGTGGGATGGGATGAGACAAGACGAGATGGCTTGAGATAAGCAGGGCTTAGTCGAAAGTAAGCCCGAGCCGACGGCCAGCCACTTCGTAGGATTCAACCACATCACCCAAGCCCTGGCGGAAGCGATCTTTATCCAGTTTCTCGCGAGTTTCCTGATCCCAGATACGGCAGCCGTCCGGGGTAAACTCGTCACCCAGAATAACCTCGCCCTTGTACAAGCCGAACTCCAGCTTGTAATCGACCAGCAGCATGCCTCCGTCAAGAAATAAGGCTTTCAATATTTCGTTGACTGCGAAGGTCAGCTCCTTCATTTTTTCGACCGACTGAGCATCCGCCCAGCCAAACGACTCGATGTGGTATTCGTTGATCATTGGATCGCCGAGGGCATCGTTCTTGAGAAAAAACTCAAAGGTTGGCGGGTTGACTGCAATACCCTCTTCCACCCCGAGTCGACGACAAATACTGCCCGCCGCCAAATTGCGCACGACGCATTCAATGGGAAACATATCCAGACGTTTAACCACGGATTCCTGATCGCTAAGCAATGTTTCAAAATGCGTTGGGATACCGGCGGCCTGTAGTTTTTCCATCACAAAGGCGTTGAATTTATTGTTGACCATGCCTTTGCGCGCAAGCTGATCTATTTTTTTACCATCGAAGGCCGACGTATCGTCGTGAAAAAACAGGATGAGTTTGTCCGCATCGTCTGTCACATAAACCGATTTTGCTTTACCACGATACAGTTCTTCGCGCTTTTCCATTGTTCAGTTACCTCGTTAGTTTGTTTTGGCACTCGTAACAGTGCTTTCATTTAAAATTGTAGTGCGGTGTTTTATGGCATCTCACTCAAGACTCTGCCAGGCAAGGCCCTGATCCTGGCAGGCATAGAGCGTTCGAGGTAATCCTGCCACCACAGGTGCTAGCTCTGCCTCGACACAGGCCAGGCTGTTGTTCTGCTGGCTAATATGCCCTACCACCAACACTTGCAGTGCACTGGTATCTATTTGATCCAGCAACTGTGCGGTCTGGCCATTGTTCAAATGACCCCAGTCGCCGCCAACCCGCTGTTTTAGTGAATAGGGATACGAGCCCTCGTCGAGCATTTGCCGATCGTGATTGGCCTCAACCAAAAATCCATCGCAAGCGCTGTACTGTTCTACCACATGAGGCGTGATGCTACCCAAATCCGTGAGTATGCCAATTCGATGCTTGCCGCCACAAAACACAAACTGCACTGGTTCCCGAGCGTCGTGGGGTACCGATACCGGCGACACCTGCATACCACCAACTACCAATGCTCTATCGCTGTCGATCAGTTGAATATCAAGCCCAGCGGCAGTACTGGCGTCTATTTTTGCGGCCTTGGCGGTGCCCGCTGTCATCATTACCGTTATACCAAAACGGCGTGCCAGTGGCAGTACGCCTTTGATATGGTCACTGTGTTCGTGGGTCACCAGAATAGCGCTAAGGTCTTCTGGTTGACGCTGCAATTGCGCCAGGCGCTGCACGGTTTGCTTAACGGAAAACCCGCAATCTACCATCACGCAGGTGTCACCCCACTCAACCAGTGTGGCGTTGCCTTTGCTGCCGCTGCCTAATGAGGCGAAACGCACGCTTAGTTCTACTCTTGTCTAATTGCTGGTATTTAACTATAAAAGTTACGCCAGATTTGCGCGAATACGTTTGAGCAGGCGCAGCACCTCGGTTCGCTCCAGCGTGTCACCCAGTCCGATAACATGTACCTGTACGCCATCGGCTGTAGATTTGAGTGAGACCTTATATTTCGATATTTTCGCGGGGTCATCAATACCGGCACTGACACTGGCTTCGGCTTCGCTGTCTGCGTCGCTATCATCTCCACCAAAATCGAGCAGGCGTCCCAAAAACCCGGGTTCGTCTTCATTCTCCGAACCGCCATCATCGACGTAAAATACGCCGGTCGAGCGATTTTGGTCAACAATGGAAAGCCCGTCTTTAGACACCGAGTACGCCACTGAGGCCCAGGAGCGCTCAAACTCTAGCTTAATCAGCAAGTAGGGGTCTTCGCCTTTAAGAGTGATGGTCTCTACTTTAGCGCCGCCGCCAATAGACTGGGCTAATAGCGACACCGTGCTTTCGGACAAATCCCCCGCTAGATTACTGGCGAGAAACTGAGCCATTTTCTGTTCCCGCTCATCACTCGTCGAGGCATCGGCCCAGGCCGGGGCTTCACCGTCGCGGAGCATGCTGGCGTGTCGAACTGCAACTTCAGTACTATTGAGCTGCACGCCCTGTTCTATCTGAAAGAGGTAGCGATGAAAATGTAGGGGGTCGTCGTCAAACTCCAACCATACGCTCTCTATGGTGCCGCTTGCCGCATCAGCCTGCGCCGTTGGCAC
The DNA here is from genome assembly GCA_036961295.1 of Porticoccaceae bacterium. GTDB lineage: Bacteria > Pseudomonadota > Gammaproteobacteria > Pseudomonadales > Porticoccaceae > JAGPUQ01. Next base: position 1,619,356 of record JBALVX010000001.1, read on the forward strand.
GGCATTGGTGTTGAGAATATTGCGCACTCGCGGCCAAATTTCACCGGGGGTTCGATTGATCTGAATCCAGCGTTTGTCACCAAGCGACTGTATTTTGACTTCTTCTTCCGACAGGTTAGAGGATAAAGGTTGAGGCCGTAGCGTACCGGTATCTTCATTCAATAAAGTCGTTTCGGGAATCTCCGGAATGGGGTAGAGCTGGCCGAGTGCCGACGCGTCCAGGCCTTCCGGCACGCTGACCTGAGGAATTTCCTGAGCCTGTCGATAAGCGCCGCTGCGATCCCGAACCAAACCATCGTCGCCGCCAAATAAGCCGCAGCCGGTGAGCGTCAATACCGCCATTGCCACTGTCATTCTCATTGCCACTGTCATCGTGGTCGTCGTCAGCAAACCTGTTCTTATCATCTTTATTGCTACCTATTTTTAAAATTCATGTCTGGAAAAGCGCTGTTATACACTATCTCAACAGCGGTCTTAATCAAGCACCTTAAGCGCTAACGTCGACGGCGGCCATTGCCGCCTTCAAGTCGTCAACTAAATGCGCCGATAACGGCGTCATCGGCAAACGAATCGCATCGTGGGCGATTAAACCCATTTCCGCTACAGCCCATTTCACCGGTATGGGATTGGACTCGAGAAACAAGGCGCGATGCAGTGGCATCAATACTTCGTTCATTCGAGCAGCAGTCGCTCGATCGCCAGCGAGTGCGGCGGCGCACAAGTCGCTCATTTTACCGGGTACCACATTGGCGGTGACCGAGATATTACCCCTGCCACCGGCGAGCATTAATTCAAAGGCAGTGAAGTCGTCGCCGGAATAAATCGCAAAATCCGCTGGGCAGTCATTAATCAGTTGCCGTGCCCGCTCAATATCACCGGTCGCTTCTTTAATCGCCGTAATATTCGGGATCTGCGCCAGTCGAATCACTGTCTCCGGCAACATATCGCAGGCGGTGCGGCCCGGCACATTATACAGCCACTGAGGGATATCAACGGCTTGGGCAACGGCTTGATAGTGCCGGTACAAGCCTTCCTGAGTGGGTTTGTTGTAATAAGGCGTTACCAGCAAGCAGGCATCTGCGCCGCCCGCTTTGGCTTCTGTGGTCAGCTCAATGGCTTCGCTGGTGCTGTTCGCCCCAGTCCCCGCAATGATAGGTATACGGCCCGCCGCCTGAGCAACACAGGCGCTGACCACCTGCAGGTGTTCGTCGACGGACAGGGTCGCGGATTCACCGGTGGTACCGACGGCGACAATGCCGACAGTACCGGCTTCGATGTGCCATTCCACTAAGCGTTTTAGCGCCGGATAATCGACTGCCAGGGATTCGGGCAACATAGGGGTGACCAGGGCAACAATGCTCCCGGTAACTTCGGTATTCCCCATGATGGTGGCTCCACGTAAAAAGAGCGTAATGGTACTGAGGCGACCAGAGCGACACAAGTAAAAACGGACTAATAGGCGAGAACTATTTTGAGAGCTGCTTTGAGGGCTGTTTCGAGGGCTGCTTAAAGAGCCATCTCGAGAGCTATATGTAGCTCCGTGCAAATACGGGCGCCGAGAACACGCACCGTTGATGAGAAGGGGTAGAGCTACTTACGCAATAACACGTCCAGATGGTCAACGACCTCCGCCCAGTCGGAATCGTCTGCCAGTGATTCACGCAAAAATTCTCGCTGGCCGATGTTCCAGAAGTGCGCATCGGCCAGGGTTAAATCCGGATCAAGGGGGCTGTGCTGGTCGATAAAATTAGCGATGCCCTCCTCCCAGGACGGCAGGCCCAACTGTTTAAACAGATTGCTTACGTTATGTGCCGAGGTATCCATCGCTGCCGTCTCCTTACTTAGAGCTCCTTGCTTAGAACTCCTTACTTAGAATCCTAACTTAGAACATCAACCTAATCATATCGGCCTTGCGCTACTGCCGAGCCTAAACCAGTATCCACCGCTCCTGATCAAATTCGTCATCGCTTGTTATGCGTCGAGCAATGCCATCGCGCTCCAGTTTAAGCAGGTGCGCCCACAGGGAAAAACGCGCGTAAAACAGCACATTCTCGGCGACGTCGTCGTACACCACGGGCAACAGTTCCATAATATTGCCCTCGCCGACGGTTCCCATTCCAGAGATCACCTTTTGCTCACGCATTAAGCGGTGTCGCTTCAGCGTATCGATCACTTTACTCGGGTTTTCGATCAAGTTGCCATGGCCGGGAGCAATGCCCGTAATCGAGTAATTGCTGAGTACATCCAGAGAATCGAGATAATCTTTCATATCTCCACTGGGCGGCAAAATCACTACCGTGGAGCCATCCATGATGTGGTCACCGGAAAACAGTAAGTTTTCTTCGTGGAGAACATAGCAAAAGTGATTGCCCACATGGCCTGGGGTATAGACGGCCTCGAGGGTGAATTCTTCGGTTTCCAGGCGATCGCCGTGCTGAATATTATTGGCAACCGCAAACGAGGTGTCCTGAAATTGGTCAGAGGGTTCGAGTACACAGCCCATCAACTGCGCCCCGGTTTCCTCCGCCAGGCGAGTCGCCAGGGGGGAGTGATCTTTGTGGGTATGGGTGACCACCACCCATTTGATGCGCCCTGCCCCAGCCGCAATAATCGCCTCGTAATGACTTTCGTATTCCGGCCCAGGATCGATAACCGCAATGTCTTTATGCCCAATTAAAAAAGTATTGGTGCCGGCCCCCGTCATCTCACTGCCATTGGGCGCAGCGATGCGCCGCACCAGGGGGCTAAATTGATCGACGCCCTCTGTCTCGGTCTCGGTCTCGGTCTCGGAAATAGTTTGTTGATCACTCATAACCGGGGCTCTTTCACAGTGGTCGGTTTACGGTTTTGCTTTTTCTAGATCTACGTTCTTATAAATCTACGTTCTTACAAATCTACTGCCTTACAAATCAACTTCGGGACTAATATCAGCTTCGTAATCCACGCCGGGGATACCAAAGCCGAAGAGCTTAAGAAACTCTTCCTTGTAACCTTTGAGATCAGTCAATTGCATCACGTTCTCCGTGGTGACAGTGCCCCACAACTCTTTCACCTGGCTCTGTACTTCGTCGCGCAATTCTTTGCCGTCCATACGCAGGCGGCCAGCTTCATCAATATGTCGGTCCTCGCCATACAATTGTCCGTCAAACAAACCGTGAATCTGCTCGATGCAACCTTCGTGACTGCCTTCGTCCTTCATGATTCTGTAGAGGATGGAAATATACAACGGCATGATAGGGATGGCAGAACTCGCCTGGGTCACCATCGCCTTTAATACCGAAATCCGACACTCACCACCGATGGCCTCCAACTTGCCGCTAATCTGTTCGGCGGCACGATCCAAATCTTGCTTGGCCATGCCAATAGTGGCTTTGCCATAGAGGGGCCAGGTGAGCTCTTTACCGATATAGGTATAGGCGGTGGTCTTGCAACCTTCGGCGAGCAGACCTTCCTTCATTAACAGGTCCATCCACCATTCCCAGTCTTCGCCACCCATCACCTTAACCGTGTTGGCGATATCCTCATCGGTCGCGGGTTCTGCGGTCACCTCTTCCACCACCAGGGTATCGGTATTAATACCGCGCATGGTCACGGCTTCGCCAATCGGCTTCAGCGCAGAATTGTAGGTAACTCCCGTGCGCGGATCGGTGCGTCGGGGGGAGGCCAGCGAGTACACGACCATGTCCACCGGGCCCATATCGCGCTTCAAGGTTTCGACGACCTGAGCTTTGATTTCGTCGGAAAAGGCGTCGCCATTAATACTTTCGGCATACAAACCTTCAGCCCGCGCCGCCTGCTGCATCGCCGCACTGTTGTAATAACCCGCAGACCCGGTGCGCTTTTCGGTGGGGGGTTTTTCAAAGAACACACCCAGGGTGTTGGCGCCGCAACCGAAAGCTGCGGTAATTCGGGAGGCCAGGCCGTAGCCCGTCGAGGAACCCAGTACCAGTACGTTTTTAGGAGCTCCTCCCTTGAAACCCTCGGCAATAGGGCCCTGGCTTTTCACGTGGTCAATTTGCTGCTGCACATTGGCCGCGCAACCTGCCGGGTGAGCGTTGGTGCAAATAAAGCCTCGGACCTTGGGCTTGATAATCATGGGTTCTCCTCGTTGAGCATTGACAGTATAAATAGGCTGGAAACCGGATTAACACTCGTGTGCTCACTCCGGCATCTGCAATAATAGGCGGCCATCATACCGCGAAGATTGCACAGGCTCCACGATGTCGAAGCTACCTTTTACAGCGTCATTCACACAAACATTGCAGCTGCGCTACCAAACCCGGCAAAGCTGGACACAAACCGTGCTCGGCGATTTCGACACCTTCTTAAACGACCACGCCGCCGCCGAGAAAAAAGCCTCCGGCATGGCGCTGTCGATGGCCCTGCACTACACCGATAAGCCGGACGTCGTCGCCGCTATGCTTGATCTCGCCGTAGAAGAGCTCGACCACTTTCGCGCCGTAGTCAAACTCATGCACGCGCGCAAGCTCAATTTGGCCCGAGACGAGAAAGACCTCTACGTGAACAGTCTGCGCGAACAGGTGCGCGGTGGTAAAGACGATTATTTTCTCGACCGCCTGCTGCTGGGAGCCGTGATCGAAGCCCGAGGGGCAGAACGCTTTGGCCTGATTGCCGACGCCTTGCCCGCAGGGGAGCTGAAGGAGTTTTACGCCGCCATTACCGATTCCGAAAACCGCCACAGGGGGCTGTTTATCGATCTTGCCAGACAACACTTTTCCGCCGAGGACGTGGATAAGCGTCTCGATGAATTACTCGATATTGAAGCCAAACTGGTTGCTGGCCTGCCGGACCGGCCAGCTTTGCACTGAGCCTTACTTTAACCCCTACGAAAAAAACATGGCACATTCACCGACCTCGGCCATCCCCAAGTATTTGGAGCGATACGCCGAAACAGAAATTCATCAGCTGCCCGCCCTCTTGCGCGAGCGCAGCTTTGACTACGCGCTGGCTATTCCCGCCTATCGCGAAAGCCCGGATTTCGTTCACCGTCTGGCAAACACTTTATTCACTCAGCACGCATGCCTGTTGATAGTTATTATTAATCAGCCGGATCACCTGAGCTTCTCAGACACCTCAGATAGCGCAGATAGCAGCAACACAGCGCTATGGCAGCATCTTCTCAACCTGGTCGAACCCGATAAACAACACTACAACCAAAATCGCGACCAGGTTTTTGTTGAGCTCGGCTTTTCTGAGACCGAGACAAAGATCAAGACCGAATCCAACAAGAGCAGCGCCCTGTTAATGGTAGATCGCTTTACTCGGGGCCGCGCCATTCCCCTACAGCAAGGCGTGGGACTGGCGCGAAAAATTGCTGCGGATATCGCGCTGTCGTTGATCGCCACAAAGACCGTGAAGCAGCCCTGGATCTGGAACAGCGACGCAGATGCGTATTTACCCGAAGATTATTTCTCGGTTATCCCCCTTAACAAAAAACCCACCCAGCTAAACAATGCAGCTTATATTTATCCCTTCCGGCATACGGTTATCAACGACACTGAAGAAAATACAAAAATAAGTTCCGCGACCCGGCTTTACGAGCAAAGCTTGAACTACTACGTCGCGGGCCTGCGCTGGGCGGGCTCCCCCTACGCCTTCCATACCCTGGGTAGCACCGTCGCTGTCAACGGAGAACACTACGCGCAGGTACGGGGCTTCCCCAAACGCGCGGGGGCAGAAGATTTCTACCTGCTCAATAAACTCGTAAAAACTGGGGTGATAGAAACACTGGATAGCGCCGAGATTGAAATTGAATCGCGACCATCCAACCGCGTACCTTTCGGCACCGGCCCGGCAGTGGAGAAACTCCTGGCCCTACCCGAGTTATCTGAAGCTCAACTGTTTTATCATCCGGAAATCTTTAAGCAACTAAAAACTTGGCTGACCGCACTACCAAAACTATTTAATTGCAGCTTGGAGGAGCTGGAAATTGAGAAAAGCACTCACTCGACATTGCTAGAAATGAATGTAGATGCAGCCATCGCACATGCAAAAGCCCACAGTCACTCGGAAGCCGGGTTTTGTCGACAAATGAATACCTGGTTCGACGGCTTCCGCACACTTAAATTTATTCATTTACTGCGCGATACGGGCTACGGCAGCATCAGTCTCGATTCCGCGAAGAATGTGGATTTTTTTAGTCCTGACATTCGTTAACCAATACCGATTAACAGATGTCACTTTTACTTCAGCTTTATACGTATTTCTTCTTCCCCAAACTTTACAATATCGCCTGAAATTATTTTTTTGCGCTTTCTGGTCTCCACCTCGCCATTAACCAAAACCTGGCCTTCAGCGATGACAGACTTGGCTTCACCACCACTAGAAACCATACCTTCGAATTTTAGAATTTTATAAAGCTCAACAGGTTCCTTTAAAATTTCGACTTCTGATATCTCAAGCTCTGTCATTTTATAATCCACCTATCTTAAAGCCTATACACCTTTAAACACGGGATCGCGCTTCTCAAGCGCTGCATCGATGGCTTCCAGATGATCGTCGGTATTTTGCAAGGTTGCCTGCATGCCCGCCGCCATTTCCAACGCCGCATTCAAAGGCATATCTTGCGATGCCGTTATTAATTTTTTCGCATAGCGCACACCGAGAGGTGGGTGGGCGGCAATGCGCTCGGCCATTGCTATAGCGGTATCCATCAAATCTTCCGGGGTCACCACGTCGGAGACCATGCCCCACTTATCGGCTTTTTGGGCGTCAATCATGTCGCAGGTATAACTCATCTCACAGGCACGGGATAAACCGATGACGCGAGGCAGAAACCAGGCTCCACCATCACCGGGAATCAAACCCACGCGCATAAAGCTCTCGGCAAACAGAGCTTTTTCGGAGGCGATACGGATATCGCACATCATGGTTAAATCACAACCTGCGCCGATAGCGTGACCGTTAACCGCGGCAATCACTGGCACAGTAAGCTCGGCCATGGTCCGCGGGATTTGCTGAATCATGTCCACGTACCAGTTGCGTAGCTCATGTGTAGATAATTTTTTCTCCTGAGTCATGGCGCGAATTTCTTTCAAGTTGCCGCCAGAGGAAAAACTTTTGCCCTCACCCGTCAGCACCACACAACTCACACCCGCATCGTTATTGGCGCGGTTTAAGGCTTCGATCAAAGCGGGCACCAAATCATCGGACAACGCATTGCGAGTATCCGGACGGTTCAGGGTGATAATGGCAACACGACCTTGCTGGCGGTAGAGAATGGGATCACTCATGATTTTTTTCCTTTAATTTTTCGGTTTACATTACAGTAGGGTTAAAAAATGCATCTCACAAAATCGTAAAAAAATTACTCAGCTAAACGCTTCACTCAAGCGTACTATTTCTTCGGCTCGCGCCACTACCGGCGCATCGATCATTTTGCCTTTGTACGCCACCGCACCACGGTCTTCGGCGAGAGCCTGCTGATACGCTGCCAGTAAACCGCGAGCGTGTTCGACCTCACTTGCCGAGGGCACAAACTCTTCATTCATAATACCGATTTGGCTGGGATGAATACCCAGTGCTCCGACGAAACCCAGTGCTCGCGCCTGGCGAATTTTTTCCCGGAAGGCATCGAGATCGGAATAATCGGCAATGGAGCCGACAAAGCCCAGGGGTGAAATCCCGGCCTTGCGGGCTGCGAACACCACTTGCTGATTAGCCCAAAACAAACCTTCTGTAGTGGGCTGCATTCCGACTTCAGATGAAAAATCTTCCGCGCCCAAAAACAGTCCAATTAAACGCTCGGAGGCCTGAGCGATATTGTGAATATCATCGAGACCATCCAGACCTTCGACAAACGCCAGTATTTTTGTGTGGCCAGGCGGCAAACCTTTGTCGATTTCAATTTCGGTAATAATTTCGTCAATAAATACAATATGATCGCTGCTCATGACTTTGGGGACGGCAATGGTATGCACGTGCTCGCAAACACTGGCTTCAAGATCACGTACCGCCAGGCGCCAGGGCCGGTTAATGCGTACTAATACATCGAGGCCGTACCCCGTAACTTTGGCCGCAGCACCTGGCACCGCAGCGCGGGCAGTGTCTTTTTCACTTAGCACAACGCTGTCTTCAAGATCGAGAATGATCGCGTCGGCACCACGCGTATGCGCTTTATCGACAAATTTTTCAACATTGGCCGGGACAAACAGCGCCGAGCGCCAAAGTGGTAGTTTTTTCTTACTCACAAACTAGTCTCCCAGAACGACAGTTGCCTGCATGGTCATTGCGCCCTGGTGATCCACAGCCCACAAACTTAAGCCTTCGTCACTGCGACAGCCCTGTATTTTAAAAACGTTGCCGTCGATCAAAGGTCGCACCGCGCGGTAATCGTAATGTTTTATATTGCTATTCGGTAATTCCGAGCGCACTAAATCTAATAATAGCGTCGCGCTTAAAGGACCATGCACAACCAGGCCAGCATAACCTTCTTCATTGATAGCATAATCGCGGTCGTAGTGAATACGATGACTATTAAAGGTCAAGGCCGAAAAACGAAATAACAACACCGGATCGGGCATAATTTCGCGACTAAATTCCGCTGCTGCCGGTGGCGACAGCGGCTTTGGCGGCGGCGCGTTGGCCGCTGGGTCTTCGCGATAAACAATGTTTTGATCTTCGCTAATCGCCAGGGTATCGCCACAGAAAATGTCGTGGCCCACGGTAACAAACACCAGATGACCACTGCCGCCCTGCTTGTGGGCGACCTTTTTCACGGTGCTGACTTTCCGAATTTGATCGCCGATATGTAAAGGCTGATGGAAAGCGACTTTGCCAGACGCCCACATGCGCCGAGGCAGCGGTACCGGAGGCAAAAACCCGCCTTTTTTAGGGTGGCCATCGCGGCTGATGTCAGACTGTCGAGCGCTGGGTAAAAAATGCAGCCAGTGCCCTGGCTTGGTCAGCTCATCACCCAGCTCGGGGGTTTCAGTCCAGTCCAGAGTAGCAGCTAAAGCGCGGGCGGTTGCGAGGGAAATCACATCGTCGTGACTTTCCTGCTTACCCTCCCATTCTTTCAAGTGCTCGATATTAATTTCCATTGGTTTTTGCATCTACTCTGATCGGTAAAAATAAATATGTTTTAAAAAGATTTGGGCATACCCAATTCGTGCACGGCCACATGAGACAAAATCAAATTGGTCGAAATAGGCGCGGTCTGATACAAGCGGGTTTCGCGAAACTTACGCTCGATATCGTATTCTTGGGTGTAGCCAAACCCGCCGTAGGTTTGCAGGCAGGTATCTGCCGCATGCCAGGCCGACTCGGACGCCACCATCTTGCACATGTTCGCCTCAGATCCGCAGGGCTTGCCCTCATCGAACAAGCGCGCCGCATTGTGAACCATCAGCGCTGCGGCTTCAGTCTCAACGTGGGCACGGGCGATAGGAAACTGCACACCCTGATTTTGACCGATAGGCCGACCGAACACTTCACGCTCGCAGGCATAGGCACTGGCGCGCTCGACAAAAAAGCGTGCATCGCCGACGCATTCACTAGCAATTAAAATCCGCTCGGCATTCATTCCGTCGAGAATGTATTTAAAGCCTTTACCCTCTTCGCCAATACGGTTTGCTGCGGGAACCCGTAGATTGTCAAAAAACAATTCAGTAGTGGAATGGTTAATCATCACTTTAATGGGATTAATGGTCAGTCCATTACCCACCGCGTCGCGTATATCCACCAGAAACACCGACATTCCATCGGAGGGTTTTTTACATTCCTCTCGCGGCGTAGTGCGCACCAGCAGTACCATCAGGTCGGAGTGCTCGGTGCGAGAAATAAATACTTTCTGCCCGTTGATAATATAATCGTCACCGTCGCGCTCGGCACGGGTGCGAATGCGGGTGGTGTCGGTGCCGCTTGTTGGCTCGGTCACACCGAAAGCCTGCAAGCGCAGCGAGCCATCGGCAATGCTGGGGAGATATTTATTTTTCTGCTCTTCGTTGCCGTGACGCAGCAACGTACCCATGGTGTACATTTGCGCGTGACAGGCACCGCCGTTACAACCACTACGCTGAATTTCCTCCAGCACCGCGCAACCCGCGGCAATCGGCAAGCCCGAACCGCCGTATTGTTCCGGGATCAACACTGACAAAAAACCTGCTTCAGTTAAGGCCTGTACAAATTCGGTGGGATAGGTGTCGGTGTCGTCGAGCTTGCGCCAGTATTCGCCGGGGAACTGACTGCACAGTTTGGCGACGGCTTCGCGGATTTCAGGGTAATTTTCTCGTGTGCTCATAAGGTGGCTCTATATCTCAAGGTTTGATCGACAAGTCTATAGTCATCGGATCAGGTCATACCTGTAATAATCAGCTCAGGTCACGCCTGTAATGGCCAAGCATAGGCGGTAAAAAAGACAGGAAAGATGGCTATAAATTTAGGAGGGTGATTTTATCCGGGGCTGCTGGCCGCGTCCATTGCTGAATGGGCGGGCTCAACGGCATCTGTTGAGTCTCTGCATGCTTAGATCGGTATGGCTTACTACTGGTAGATAGACACGCAGTTACACAAACCCCATCAATTTGGCGAACCAATAAGCAAAGCCGCCCAGCGCCGCTACCACCGCCCAACACACGGCCAGCAGCACAAAAAAGCGGTAGGGTTTGCGCTTGACCTGATGAATCGAGGTAGACAGGTACTCGTTGACTCGTGCCATATCCTCATCGGACAACTGCTTTTTTTCAGTCATTACTGCTCTTACCGCCACATTTGTTAACCTGATCAACCCTTACTAGTTACCAGCACTATTCATCCATAGAAAACGTTTATTCAAAACGCATCTATTAAGAATGCGCCTATAAAAAATCATTCAATTAAAAAATCTGCTTCATCCATCGCCATCAACGACTCCGAACCCGCCCCGATGGTCGCCAATAAACCACGTGTGCGCGGTAATATTTTAGCGTAATAAAACGTCGCAGTCTGTATTTTGGCCTTATAGAAGCTCTCGTCGCCCGCACCTTCCGCTAGTTTTCGGCCCGCAACTTCAGCCGCCATGGCCCACAGATAGGCGAGCGTGACATAGCCGGAGAGCATCATATAATCCACCGAAGCTGCGCCTACTTCGTCGCGATTTTTTAAGGCTCGAAGACCAATACTTCTAGTCAGCTTGTCCCACTCAGAAACCACTTCGCTCAGTGGCTTAATAAACGCCGAGACGTCTTTGTTACGTTTATTTTCCTTGCAAAAACCTTTGATTCGATCAATAAAAGGGTCGAGTAACTTGCCGCGTGTGCCCAGTACCTTGCGTCCCAACAAATCGAGGGATTGAATTCCGGTGGTGCCTTCGTACAAGGTGGCGATACGGGCATCCCGCAGATTTTGCTCCATGCCCCATTCGCGAATATAGCCATGGCCACCAAACACCTGAACGCCTTCGCTGGCACTTTCAAAACCGGTCTCGGTACAAAACGCTTTGGCAATGGGTGTCATCAGTGCCAGCATATCCTCCGCCGCTTTCTGTTCAGCCGCGTCCTCGCTTAAGGTGGATATATCTACCTCGTAGGCGAGGTAGTGAATCAGCATGCGCCCCCCTTCGGCAAAAGCCTTGGTGGTTAATAGCATACGCCGTACGTCGGGGTGGACGATAATGGCATCGGCGGGGCCGTCCGGGTTTTTCGGGCCGCTCAAAGAACGAGACTGCAAACGCTCACGGGCGTAGCGAATCGCGCCTTGCTTGGCCAGTTCTGAATGCGCCACCCCCTGAATCGCGGTGCCGATACGCGCCACATTCATAAAGGTGAACATGGCATACAGGCCTCGGTTGGGCTCGCCCAGTATTGTGCCCTGAGCCTCGTCGAAATTAAGTACTGCAGTGGCGTTACCGTGGATGCCCATTTTATGTTCGATGGAACCGCAGGAAACTCCATTGCGCTCACCCGCCGCGCCGTTGGCGTCCGGTAGTTGTTTGGGAACGATAAAGAGAGAGATGCCCTTGGTGCCGGGAGGCGCATCGGGTAGCCGCGCCAGCACGATGTGGGCAATATTTTCCACCATGTCGTGTTCGCCGGAAGAGATAAAAATCTTGGTGCCGGTAATATTATAAGTGCCATCCGCGTTGGGCTCGGCCTTAGTTCGCAACATCCCCAGGTCGGTACCGCAGTGCGGCTCGGTCAGGCACATAGTTCCCGTCCACTGCCCGGAAATCATTTTTTCTAGATAGGTGTTTTTTTGTGCCTCGGTACCGTGAGACGCAATAGTCAATCGCGCACCCTTGGTAAGAAAGGGGTACATACTCCAGGCCCAGTTAGCACTGCCAACCAGTTCGTTGAGTACATTTTCGAGGGAGGGCGGCATACCCTGACCACCGAACTCGACGGGGCCGGTTAGCGAGGGCCAACCACCGGCCACAAATTTATCGTAGGCGGCCTTGAAACCGGTCGGCGTTTGCACGCCGGTTTCGCTCCAGGTGCAACCTTCTTCGTCTCCGACTCGCCAAAGCGGGGCAAGCTCTTCTTCACAGAAGGTTCCAACCGCCTCGTAGATTGCCGCAACCAGATCTTCGGTCACTTCTTCACAACCGGGCAAACGCTGCCACAGAGCTGGGAAACCCAACATTTCTTCGCGGACAAACGTCATATCTCGCAGTGGCGCTTTGTAGTCTGGCATAGTGGACTCCTGGAACTAATACTGTCAGTTTTAAGGTCGCAAGGTCGGTCGTTAAGGTCAATCATTAAAGGTCTGTCATTAAAGCTCAGTGATAATGGGCTTTGGCCACGAACTCGCCAAAACCTCGCCTACATTTCTAGTTCACACTGATTCCCAAGTGTAGGCAGAGAGCAACAGCGATCACAAGCACGCAAACAGACTAGTCGGTATCCACTAGCTTAGCGAATCTCACATAACTGGCGGCGGCCACTGCGTCCATCTCCGGCAACCAGGGAATTTCAGCAATAAGCGGTGCCGGCAAACGACGCCTTAAGGTGTCGAGATTTTCTTGATAGGCCTCCATCTCCGGGTCAATACGATTAGCCACCCAGCCTGCGAGTTGCAAGCCATCGGCAGCAATAGCCTCTGCACTCAACAAGGCATGATTCAGGCACCCGAGGCGCATTCCCACAACCAGAATAATCGGCAACTGCAAATGCCTGGCAATATCAGCCATAGTCTCAAGTTGTGTATCAGTTTCTAGTTGCGTACCGGATGGAGGGTCGTTTAAGGGTACTCGCCAACCGCCCGCACCCTCCACAACGGTAAAATCGGCACGATAGTCCAATACTGGCTGACAGGCCCTGGCGATGTCTGCTGCCGATAGCTCTATACCTTCCCGAGCCGCAGCGATATGAGGTGCAAGGGGTTCTGCCAAGGCTATTGGGTTGACCTTCGCATAACTCAGGTCAAGCGTCGCCGCCTGGCGCAGCAACACGGCATCTTCGTTGCGGATGCCGGCCTCGGTGACCTCGCCCCCCGCCGCTACCGGCTTAATGGCAGCGGTACTTAAACCTGCTTTATTTGCAGCGTGTAACAGCGCCGTACACACCAGGGTTTTGCCAACGCCGGTATCGGTACCCCCAACAAAAAAACTCCTTCTCAAGGTATTAGCCTCACTGGGTTTCTCGCAAAGCGCTGTGTAAAGCCGACAGCAAGCCGTCCACATCGGCATCGCTATGACCCGCCGTTAAGGTGATGCGCAAGCGCGCTCCGCCCGACGGCACGGTTGGCGGCCGAATCGCGCCCACCCAAAAACCTTGATCCAGTAATATTTGCCCAAGCTCAGACACACGCTGATCGTCACCAATCATCACCGGTTGAATCGCGGTGCTAGAAGTCGTAAGAGGAATATCGAGCTGCGCCGCACCCGCACGGAAGCGAGCAATCAGGGCGTTTAGTTTTTCTCGCCGACCGGGCTCACTTTGCACCAGTTTTAAGCTGGCTCGGGTCGCCGCCGCAATGGCCGGGGGCAAAGCCGTGGTGTAAATATAGGTGCGCCCAAACTGAATTAAGGTTTCGATTAAGGCGTCACTACCGGCGACAAACGCACCAAAGGTACCAAAAGCCTTGCCCAGAGTGCCCATTAAAATGGGCACCTGCTGCGCTGACAAACCAAACTGCTCAACCACGCCGCCACCGTGTTTACCCAACACACCAAAGCCGTGTGCATCATCCACCATCAACGCAGTGCCCGTGGTCTCCGCTAATTCGGCCAGGGCTGGTAACGGCGCGACATCGCCGTCCATGGAGAACACGCCATCGGTGGCGATGAATTTACGACGATAACTTCCGCTATTCAAATGATCTTGCACAGCGGATAAATCGCCGTGGGGGTAACGCTCAAACTGGGCTCGACACAAAAACCCGCCGTCGAGTAAGGACGCATGATTTAGGCGATCTTCCAGCAATAAATCCCCGCTTCCGGCGAGCGCATTCAGCACCCCCACGTTGGCCATATACCCGGTGGAAAACAGCAGCGCCCGCTGTCTGCCGGTAAATTCGGCGAGTTCTTCTTCGAGGGCGTGATGCTCTCGGGAATGCCCGGAAATCAAATGGGATGCACCACTACCCACCCCATAGATATTGGCCGCCGCCTGGAACGCCGCAATCACCTCGGGATGATTCGCTAAACCTAGATAGTCGTTACTGGAAAAGTTGCAACACTGCGGGTTTTTAGATTGACCATCTCCGTCAACGCCAGCGTTCAATCCGCCATCGATGCGGACGCGCGCGCCCTGTGGCGAGGCCAGCACTCGGCGCCGGCGGTACAGATCAGCCTGTTGGCGAGCCTCCAGATCGGCGCGCAATTGAGTATCGAGAGGGTTCACAGTTGGTTCAATTAACCGCGTTGTAGAACCTTTCTGCAGAGGCTTGATCCCGCAGACGCTGACCCAGATGATCCAGCTCGGCATCCTCGCCGTGATCCACGGACAGTTGCTCCGGCTGAATACCCAGGGTCGCGAATAATTGTCGATCGCTGTCGGCTTCAGGATTCGCAGTGGTCAACAGTTTTTCGCCGTAAAAAATAGAATTGGCTCCGGCCAGAAAGGCCAGCGCCTGCATCTGCTCATTCATATTTTCACGGCCCGCCGACAGGCGCACATGGGATTCCGGCATCATAATGCGCGCCAAAGCGACGCTGCGAATAAAGTCGAAAGGATTCAGATCGGCTTCCTGCTCAAGCGGCGTACCCGCCACCTTAACCAGCATATTGATGGGCACGGACTCGGGCTGCTCAGGCAAATTGGCCAATTGCACCAGCAAGCCAACTCTGTCGTTTTCGCTCTCACCCATACCGAGAATGCCGCCACAACAGACTTTCATGCCTGCTTTGCGGACATTGCCGAGGGTTTCCAGGCGGTCTTGATAGGTGCGGGTAGTGATAATTTCGCCGTAAAACTCGGGAGAAGTATCGAGATTATGATTGTAGTAATCGAGCCCAGCATCCGCCAGGGCTTGCGCTTGATCGTCTTCCAGCATGCCCAGTGTCATACAGGTTTCCATGCCCATATCCTTGACCTGCTTAACCATGTCCAACACGTATGGCATATCTTTGGCGCGCGGCGAACGCCAGGCTGCGCCCATGCAAAACCGAGTAGCGCCTTTGGCGCGAGCGGCCTGGGCTTCTGCGACTACTTTTTCGATATCGAGCAGTTTTTCTTTTTCCAGCTCGGTGTTGTAGTGACCGCTCTGGGGGCAATATTTGCAATCTTCCGGGCAAGCGCCGGTCTTGATCGACAGCAAGGTGCTCACTTGCACCCGGTTGGGATCAAAATGCGCCCGGTGTACCTGCTGCGCCTGAAACATCAGATCGCTGAAGGGCTGTTTGAGCAAGGCCAGGGCTTGCTCGCGGGTCCAGTCGTGACGGATGGCACTCATAATTTCACTTCCACTTAGGTTTAATTGACAAGAATCGCTGACCGCAACCACTTACCAAAAAATAACTGACAACAAGACGGGTAAAGAGACGATGCCCGCAAACTAATAATCGCGTCATCATAACTATCACAGAAACACTGTCAACCTGGGAAGGTCTTCAAGGTTGACTAATCAGAACTCGACCAATGCTGACCCTTACCTAAAACGATAGCCAATAAACCATGATTAATAAATCACGCCCCATAAACAACTAACTAATAAGAAGGCTCGCCATTGATTCCCGCAGGGACGCAGGACCAGATTCGCTACCAAATTCAAAATCTGGGCTTTTTGCTGTTCCCTGGTATCTGCCTACTTTGCCAGCGACGCAGCAAGCGTAAACTCGACCTGTGTCATGCTTGCGAGGCCGCTCTACCCCGACTTGAAACCGGATGCCTGCGTTGTGCCCTGCCCCTGCTACACCCAGGTGTCTGCGGCTATTGCCAGGGTAAACCCCCCAGCTTTACATCGGTGTTTACACCCTATCTTTATCAGTTCCCCACCGATCGGATGATTCATTCCTTTAAATATGGTGGTAAATTTAAGTATGGTCGGGTGCTGGCGACCTTGCTGGCTGAGCTGTTAAACAACACCGAGCGCCTCAATAATAGTGCCCCGCCACCGGACGTATTACTGCCTGTACCACTGCACTGGCGACGGCAAATAAAACGTGGTTTTAATCAGGCCGAATTGATTGCCCGTGCGCTAAGCCGTCAACTGGACATCCCCATCAACACCCGACTCATTTCACGAACCCGCTACACAGACGCCCAGGAAGGCCTGTCTAGACGAGAGCGGCAAGGCAATTTAAGACAGGCCTTTACCGCCACCCCCGATGTGAAGGGCTTATCCATCGCCGTGATCGACGACGTGGTCACTACCGGCAGCACCGCCGAAGCCGTCGCCCATTGTTTAGTGCGAGCGGGAGCGCAGCAGGTACAAGTTTGGGCTCTGGCGCGAACCCCTCTGGAAAAATAATGCTGCGACCTTGATAATGGTGGCTATGACAACGCTAACTGAATCTGCCCCCGGGGATAAGCCCGCCCCTGACAACGCCGCCCTTCGCAAAGAGGCTTCTGGCAACCAGTCCCCTGGCAACGAAGCCCCTTGCAACGAAACCCTGTGGCAACAGATTACCGAGGAAGTCAGGGTGATGGCGGAGGGAGAACCGCTGCTTGCCAGATTTTTTCAACATACCGTACTCGATCATGCGGACCTGGCATCTGCGTTGAGCTTTCATCTCGCCAACAAACTCCACAGCGACATTACCTCCGCGGCCATGCTGCGCACGGTCTTCGACGAAGCCTTCGCACAGCAACCTGAAATTATCGATCAAATACGCTGCGATATTATCGCCACTTTCGAGCGCGACTCGGCTTGCAACACCTTTGCAACGCCACTGCTGTACTACAAGGGCTTTCACGCCCTAAGTGCGCACCGCGTGTCCCACTGGCTCTGGCAACAACAACGCCAAACCCTGGCACTGGTGATGCAAAACCGTATTTCCATGGTATTTGGGGTCGATATTCACCCGGCAGCCCGGCTCGGCAAAGGCATTCTGCTGGATCACGCCACGGGCCTGGTGATCGGTGAAACTGCGGTGGTGGAAGACTGCGTATCAATTATGCAATCGGTCACCCTGGGCGGAACCGGTAAAGTGTCCGGGGACCGACACCCAAAAATCAGGCGCGGCGTATTGCTCGGCCCCGGCGCAAAAATCCTGGGTAATATCAGCGTGGGCGAAGGTTCAAAAATTGTCGCGGCCAGTGTGGTGCTCAAAGATATTCCGGCCCACTCCATCGTCGCGGGCGTGCCTGCTAAGGTGATTGGGGAAGTGGCTGCTAATACCGAGAGAGACGAGGGCGACGAACCTGCGCGCAAAATGGATCACAGTCTGGAAGGCTGTGGTTGTGACTAAAATATACCGCTAGCTGTGCTCACTAATCTAGCAGATCAGCAAAACTTAAGACTTCGCTGATCGACGACACCCCCAGTAATTGCATCAATATCCGATCCAAACCCAAAGCCACACCAGCACACTCCGGCAAACCCTGGCTCAAGGCCGCTAATACGGATTCGTCGATGGCCACCGGTTTTTTACCCAGAGCGATTCTGGTCTGATTGTCCGCTTCAAAACGCTGACGCTGTTCATCGGCATCGCACAGTTCCCAGTAACCGTTAGCCACTTCCATGCGATTGAGAAAGACCTCGAAACGCCGCGCTACAGGATTACCGTGACGGTCTTCAGATAATTTTGCCAGCGCTGCCTGAGCAGCCGGGTAATCATAAACAAACACCAAACCCATCGGCAGATTTGGCTCTACCTTAAAACTGAAAATAAAATCTAGGCAGGTTGAGCGCGAATCAGCACCTGAACTCAAACCCAGCTGGGCAGTTAACTCTCTAAGTTCGGCATCCGCAGCCCGGTGGGGATCCAACCCGGTAGCGGTGACAAACGCATCCCGGTAACTCAAGCGCTGCGGCTCGGCGTCTAAATTATCGGAGGTACCTAAGTCGTCTGGAGTGTCTGTTTCAAAACCGATAGCGGACACCAAGTCCGCGACCTCATCCATTAGCTGATGCTCGTCCCAGGCCGGACGATACCATTCAAGCATGGTGAATTCGCGATGGTGCCGTGCGCCACTCTCGCCCTCGCGAAAGGCTTTACCAAGGGAGTAGACGGCGCGACCATAAGCCGCCAACAGACGTTTAAGAAAATACTCTGGAGAACTTTGCAGATAAACTTTTCGCCCACTCACCGTGGCCTGGGGATTATCGATATGAACATCGGTAACACCATATTGCCCCAGTACCGGCACCTCGACTTCAAGTACATCCTGCGCCGAGAAATAGGCGCGGATATCCGCATACAACTCAGCTCTACGAGCAATCGCTTCAATAGTCGCAGTAGGCTGCCAGGCCGGTTCTGTCATTGGTTTGGTGCTTGCCCGCTAAGGTGCTTCAGTCCTTGGCCCGACACAAATATTCACCAGTACGGGTATCCACACGCACCACCTCACCCTGATTAATAAATAAGGGGACTTTGATCACTGCACCGGTACTTAAGGTGGCAGGCTTGGTGCCGCCCTGAGCCGTATCGCCTTTTAAACCGGGATCCGTTTCTACAATCTCCAGCTCGACATGATTGGCCGCCGTAACCACCAGCGGTGAGCCGTTATACAGCGTCACGATGCAAGTATCCTGATCCCGCAACCACCGCGCCGCCTCGCCAACCACAATTTCATCGGCCTGGTGCTGCTCGAAGGTATCGGGTTCCATAAAATGCCAATATTCACCATCGTTATATAAATACTGCATATTTTTTTCAGCCACATCTGCGGCTTCAAGCGTCTCGCTGGCGCGAAAAGTGCGCTCCCAAACCCGCCCATTTTTCAGATTTTTCAGGCGTACGCGATTAAACGCCTGGCCCTTACCGGGTTTTACAAATTCATTTTCGACAATAGAACAGGGGTCTCCATCCAACAATACTTTGATGCCTGCACGAAATTCATTGATAGAATAGGTTGCCATCGCCTTTTGTGTTTCCATAGTCGATTTAAGGGCCGTCATGATACCCCACCACACGCTTTCTGGGCAGCCGACCGAGCAGATGCCCGACTGGCAAACTGAACTCGCCAATGCCGTTACCGATATTACCGAGCTGGCCACCCTCCTCGACCTCGACCCCGCAACTCTGGAGCCCAGCGCGGCTGCCCAGGCGCAATTCCCGCTGCGCGTGCCTCACGCCTTTATAGCCCGCATGCGCAAAGGTGATCCCAACGACCCTTTGTTATTACAAGTCTTGCCCACTGATCGGGAAATGCTACCCACTCCGGGATACTCCAACGACCCCCTGGAAGAAGCCGACGCCAACCCCATACCGGGTTTGATCCACAAATATCAGGGCCGGGTACTATTAGTAGTGAGTCCGGCCTGCGCCATTCATTGCCGCTACTGTTTTCGTCGCCATTTCGCCTATGCTGACAATACCCCGGGCCGCGAACGCTGGCAGCAAGCGCTCGCCTATATCGCTGCCGATACCTCTATTCGCGAGGTGATATACAGCGGCGGCGACCCACTCGCCGCCAACGACCAGATGCTGCTGTGGCTCACCGAACAAATCGCGGCGATACCCCACATCAAACGCCTACGTGTGCACACTCGCTTACCTGTAGTGATTCCAGCCCGCATCAACAAAGCGTGTTTGCACTGGCTTACCGCTACCCGCCTGCAATCTGTCGTAGTACTGCACATTAATCACGGCAACGAAATAGACTCCCCACT
This sequence comes from Porticoccaceae bacterium, assembly GCA_036961295.1. Lineage (GTDB taxonomy): Bacteria > Pseudomonadota > Gammaproteobacteria > Pseudomonadales > Porticoccaceae > JAGPUQ01. The sequence continues at coordinate 1,639,510 of JBALVX010000001.1, forward strand.
CGCACAAGCCGTCGCGGCGATCCGCGCCCACGGTATTATTGTGTTCAACCAATCGGTGTTGTTGCGCGACATCAACAACTGCCCAAATATATTGCAGTCCCTCAATGAAAAGCTTTTTGATATTGGCGTAATCCCGTATTATTTACACCGCTTAGACAAGGTAGCCGGTGCGGCGGATTTTGATATCAGCGACACCGAAATGCATGCCATTTACCGACAATTATTAACCCTGGATTCAGGTTATTTAACCCCCAAACTAGTAGTTGAAATACCGGGGCATGGATCCAAAACGCCGCTTACCCCGATTAACTAGAAGCTTTCTTTGCAAGACAAGAGCAACCAGGGTACCGAAACAAAGTGCCGAAGTTTTGATAAACCAGTCTCGCGATGCAATCAATCAGTGTAAATTAAGGTTACAATACGAACGACCAGACAGAGATAAAATCGAGTCGCCTAACTGACTCGATTAATTCACGATTATCCTAACTTTGTGAATGAACTTTCTTAGTAAACCTCGGCAGTCAACCTTGGCTCTAAATGTTGCCCCATTGCAACTTGACAGATGCACCAGTAAACAAAAGACCAGGCAAGGATTGCAGCGCCAGGCAGGGAAACAAAGGATGAAGACAACAGCGCAGGAACCCGAGACACTACCATCCGTTGAGGCTTTATTGGCCTTATTGGAGGTTGCACCCGCAGAGGCCGAGAAACTCTCGTTTTCACATAAATCGCCGATCCAAGTCCGGCGTTATTCCGAAACCCTTGCCACGCTCGACCCCGCCCCGCGCGCGCAAAAATTGTATGCGGCAATCAAAGAAGTGGTGGCCCTAAAAGAAAGTCCCGAACAGCGCATAAAATTATTGGGCATTTTTCATTCCCAATTAACCGGCACGGCCCAGACCTTAATCGAGCAAACCTCGGTATCTCGCGATGCCAACAAAGTGATTTCCCTGGCGCTAGCGCTACTCAAACATCTCTATTCGGGTTACAAGCAAGTCATTGTTTCCAGCGCCAACCTAAGCACCGTCAATACGGAATTGCTGACCAACAGTATCTTCTCGGCGGTAACGGTGGTCAACGAACTATTCACCTGTTATTGGCGTCATCACCTCTCCCCGCCGGCGTCTCTGTGGCAAGAACTACACAGCCTGTTTCGCCTCGCTCAGGAATATGGTCTGGAAGATCAACGAGTGTTTTTTGTCAGCACGCGCGGCAAGCCCAACGCGACTATTCGCAACGCCTACCTCAAGATATTACTGGCTGGTAGCGTCTGCCCGCCGCACTACAATGCGGGAGAGCTGAAACAAATACTTCAGTTTATTGACTCTTGGGCACACCTCGCCAAGTTTGGCACTGCCAAACAACGTAAACTGTTTCTGGTTGACCCAAGCGCAAATTATGGCCCAGTGTATCGAACCCGAATCAAAGCTATTCGCGAAGCCCACATTAGCTTGTGCCCAAAAAAACTGGTGTCCGCTTTACAAGATCGCTGTGTCAAAAGTGACTCGGGAGTGGAATACATTACGGTTCCCGACCGGCTCGCCACTGACTTATGTCAGCTTTGGAGCCAGGAAAATCTCAGACAGGAGGATCACTCCAAAAGCAAAGGTGCAGTCGATCTAGTGGCCGGCATTGACGATATCCACAGGATGCTGGCGGGAACAGAATTCGGTGAAGAATTTTTTGCCAGTTTGCAGCAAGACGCCAACCCCGCACCTGAACCCAGCGCCAGCGTTGCCGGTCACTGGCGCTATCCGAGTTTTCGTTGCGAATATCTAGATCAGAGTGAATTTGGCTGTTGCATTGAAGCCGATGGCCTGCGCGAAGCCCTGGCACCGGGTGAAGTCGTGGTGCTTATTGACCCGGAAACCGAACAGCAGCTCTCCGGCGTGATTCGCTGGGCACACAACACCAACGAACTGAAAACTCGGGTCGGCATCCAGAAATTCACTGGCGACCTAAAGGCCTGTGCCGTATGTCTAACCCGCGAAACGACAGCGATTACTCCCTATTTGCCAGCCTTCACCATCGTTTCAGACACACCTAAGGACGGCGTACGCTTACTGGCTCCCTCGGTGCCCTTGAAGATGCACAATCAAATACACATGGTTAACGACCAGCAAGAAGCCTATTTTGTTTTGAAGGACAAGGTTGAGATGACCTACCACGTCTCCCACTTTAAAATAATACCCGAAGCGCGATCAATATCCAGATCAAAAACCCGCCCGAAGACAAAAGCTAAAGCAAAGGCAAAAACTAAGTAGAATATTCAGGAAATCGCCCAGCCCGCACCGTTATTGCAAAGCACTATGCTAAAACCATCCATTCAGTTGGCATCGGGGCTGTATAATTGGCACCAAGGCTGTACAAATGGCACGATAGCGACGGAACTCTACCTTTAGAACTTCGACCAAACTCTCATTACATAGAGCAAAAAGACAAATAACGAGTTAAAGACACCCTAATGACCAGTAATGACGGAGCACTCAACCTTTTCATCGCCTTCAAAGCAGAGGCCAGTCGACTGGTTAGTCTGTTGGAGAACGCGTCCTACACTCTAGCTCCCCATATCGTCGATGATGACGCAGCGTTTATCCACCTGCTGACAGACACCCCACCCGATCTGGTTTTAGCTGGCAACACCGACGCCAATGAAGCGCTGCTAAAAACAATTTTTAGCGAGCTCCGCAAGCGCAACCTCGATATCCCGGTCATTCTCATTAACCCCGAAACTGACGCCCAGAAGGTTGTCCAAGGCTTGCGTCTGGGCGCCGCCGATGTGGGCACCCTCGACGATGACCAACACTTGTTACAAATTGTTTCGCGCGTCCTCTACGACCTGGAGCAACGCCGCAACCGAGTGTATTGGAAAGCGCGCTTCAAGGATTCCGAGCAACGCAGCCAAAACCTGATGGATAGTTCTCGGGATGCCATCGCTCTGGTCGCAGAAGGCACCTACGTTTACCTAAACGAGAGTTACGCTCATCTATTTGGCTATGAAGACAGCGACGCGCTAATGCTATTCCCGGTTATTGATACTGCGCAAGACGCTTTTATGGCACAGCTAAAGCCCTTCCTGAAACCCCTGTCGAGCGAAGACACCTTGCCAGCCTCGACGATGACGTTTCAAGGTGCAAAGCAAGACAGCAGTAAGTTCGACATCGATATCGAATTGTCCCAAATCGAATATGAAGGCGAGCCCACCCTGCAATTTCTGATCGGCAAAGAAAAGCTCTTCAATAGACGCGCCGATAACACTGCCGGCGGCACCACAGCAGTTAGTTCTGACCACAGTGCGCAAACACCAACAGTTGACACTCGCGGTCCAAAACCCGACGGTGTTGGGGATATTCATCTGCAGCGTATGTTTGATCATATCAATGCAGCGATCCGCAAGGCCTCGAAAACCCACTCCGAATCGTTACTGTACTACCTACGCATTGACGAATTTTCTAAATTACAGAATGAACGAGGCTTCCAGATTGCCGAGGGCGCCGCGCGCCTGGTCGCGAAATTTATTAACGGTCGCCTGGAATCTGGTTATCACTTTGATCGCATTGCTGCCGACGCATTTTTACTGATGGCGCCCAACAAGACCCCCGAAACCGCACGGAAATTTGCCGAGGAATTACTCCAGGCCTGCGCCACTGAGGTGTTTGAAGTCGAAGACCAAACCGTCAGCGTTCAGCTAACGACCGGGGTCAGCACGATTAACGAAGCCTTCGAACGTGCCGAAGTGTGCATCGACCGCTGCCTGAAAGCGCTAGCCCACATTGATGCCGAGGAGTCAAAAGGGGGGCAGGTACAGTTATTCGAAGAACTCTTTCCCACCAGTATGACCACCTTAGGTGAGGATAAAAATATCCAGCAATACGTCAAACAGCTACTGGACAAAAACCTGCTCGAGATGATGTATCAGCCCATCGTCGGCCTGCAGAATCAAGAGTTTGAATATTACGAGGCGTTTTGTCGACCGGATGTCGACGCGCTCCCGGAGGGCATTCCTGAAGATTTCTTCGCCAAAGCCCTAAAAACCAATATCGCTCTACCACTGGATCAATGGGTCACTCTCCGCGCCTTCAAAGAATTACGGGGTAAATTAAGCTCCCACCCCAACACCCGAGTGTTCGTTAAAATCAGTGGTATTGCACTGAAAAATGAAAAATTCCTCGGCTGGCTACAGGCCGCATTGAAAGCGACCAAACTGAGTCCGCACCATGTGATCTTTCAGCTTGAGGAAAAAGACGTTAGCTGGGCTATGAAAGACGCTCAAGCCCTGGTTGAAGAGTTACACAAGGCCAAAGCCACGGTCGCCCTAACTCATTACGGTCTCAATGCGAACACCGACACCTTGAAGAAAATCAACTTCGACTTTGTCAAACCAGATCAAACACTGGTAGCAAAAGCCGCTAAGACCACCGATGGCGCAGAGATTCTAAGCGACTGTCTCAACACCGCCAAAGGCGAAGGTGTCAAAGTTATTGTGCCGTTCGTTGAAGACGCCTCACCCATTCCTACTTTATGGAAACTGGGGGTAGATTATATTCAGGGCTATTATATCCAGGGGCCCCATCCAGCTATGGACTACGAATTCACCAGCGAAGAATAATCAGGTAAGCAATTTCCAGGCAAGTAACCACTAAGAACCAATAGACTAATTACGATTCCCGGCTAACCATATCTCGATCACTGATGCCCATTAGGTAGAGAATCCCATCCAGCCCGAGATGTGAGATCGCCTGCTTGGCATTGGCCCGCACCAGGGGTTTGGCCCTGAACGCAATCCCCAAACCCGCCAAACTCAACATCGGCAAATCGTTGGCGCCATCACCCACAGCGATGGTTTGCTCCAGGCTAATCACTTCCTGCGCCGCTAATTGCACTAACAGTTCAGCCTTGCGCTCGCCGTCCACAATATTGCCACTCACCTTGCCAGTCACTTTACCGTCGCTGATATCCAGCTCGTTGGCAAACATATAATCCATGCCCAGGCGTTGACGAATACGCTCGGCAAAGTAAGTAAAACCACCGGACAAAATCGCAGTTTTGTAACCCAGCGTTGCTAGCGTCTGCATCAAATGCTCCGCACCTTCAGTCAACACTAAGTCTTGATACACTGTTTCCAGCACTGACTCATCCAAACCTTCCAACAAAGCCACACGCTGGCGAAAGCTGTCGGCAAAATCCAGCTCTCCGTGCATCGCCCGCTCGGTAAGCGCAGCAACCTCGGCACCCACACCAGCCTGAATAGCCAACTCATCAATGACTTCACTTTCAATCAAAGTGGAATCCATATCGAACACCACCAGGCGGCGATGACGGCGGAAAATGGTATCTTCCTGATAGGCAATATCCACATCTAGATCGGTGGACAGCTCCAATAGAGAGGTACGTAAAACACCCAGGTCGCTGGTTTCTCCACGCACTGAAAATTCAACGCAGGCTTTGCCGTCGGTATCGAGGTGATCAAGGGGGGTGCGCCCCGACAGGCGTACAATTTTATCGATGTTCAAACCGTGGGCCGAGGTGACTTCGGTGATCCGCGCAATATGTTGCGCACTCACTACACGCGTTAACAGCGACACAATATGACGTGGTTTGCCTTGCTGACTAACCCAGGCCTGATAACTGGCTTCGCTCACCGGCTCAACACGCATCTGCATACCGAGATCGCGAATAGCGAACGTCACTTCTTCCAGCACCTGAGACGGCTCGTATTGACTGGACAGACGCGCCAGAACACCGAGACTGAGGGTGTCGTGAATCACTGCCTGCCCGATATCGAGAATAATGACATCGTACTGGGCAAGCACATGGGTCACTGCAGAGGTCACCCCTGGCTTATCGTCACCGGATACGTTAATTAATAGAATTTGCTGCACGGCACAACCATCTCAATGTATCAGCCGCTTATTATAGAGAACCTACAGGGCTTTAATAAGGCAGAAGCTAAAACAAAGTCTTCGCCGCGTAAATCAAGCCCACAAAAAAACCGATACCTTTATAAGCTCAGCTATAAAAACGTCGGTTTTGTTGCACGTATTGTTAACCTAATTACCTACTAACCTAGTTATCTGGGCTGCATGCGAATGCCGCCATCAATGCGAATGGTCTCACCATTAATATAGCCGTTCTCGGCAATATGAGTAACCAGGCGACCATACTCCGACGGCGCGCCAAGACGGCTGGGGTTTAGTACCGTAGCCGCCAGAGAGTTAGTGACTTTTTCCGGCATCGACATCAACAGCGGAGTCGCCATAATACCCGGCGCAACGGTATTCACTCGAATACCTAGCGTAGCTAAATCCCGCGCCATCGGCAGAGTCATGCCCACGATACCGCCTTTACTGGCGGAATAGGCGCACTGCCCCACCTGCCCCTCGTAGGCGGCGACCGATGCAGTGTGAACAATCACACCGCGCTCGCCGTCTTCCAGCTCGTTTTTCGCCATAAGCGCTGCGGCGCAACGAGCGACATTAAAACTGCCGGTTAAATTAATGCCGATAAGTTTGCTGAAATCCCCCAGGGGCATCGGCTGGTTTTCCCGATTCAGAATTTTCTTGGCCGGGCCGATACCGGCGCAGTTCACCAGCACGTGCAAAGCGCCAAAATGGGCTGCGACTTCATTCATCGCATTCTCCACTGATTCTTCAGAAGCCACATCGACCGAAAAGAACGCGGCCTTATCCGCTCCCAGGCTCGCGACCACTTCCGCGCCCGCTTCGGCATTGAGGTCAAAAATAGCAATCTTGGCGCCGCGTCCGGCTAGCTCTTCAACCGTTGCCCGACCCAGGCCGGAGGCCCCGCCCGTTACCAATGCGACTTTATTTGTTAAATCCACGCTGTTCTCCTGTGTATTAGTTACTGTGATTGATAGTGTGTATTTTAAAGATCTGGTTCTTTAATGATTAAGCGCTTTAATCATTCAATTCTTTGATCATAAGCTCTTTAATCATGGTTTCGCGCATAATAAATTTTTGAATCTTGCCGGTCACCGTCATTGGGTAGTCATCGACAAAGCGAATATAGTGCGGCACTTTGAAGTGGGTAATTTGATCGCGACAGTAATCCTTCACCTCGGCTTCGCTGAGCGTCTGCCCGTCCTGACACTTGATCCAGGCGCACACTTGCTCACCGTATTTTTCATCCGGCAGCCCCACCACCTGCACTTCCTGAATTTTCGGGTGGGTGTATAAAAATTCTTCCACTTCGCGGGGATAAATATTTTCACCACCGCGAATAATCATATCCTTGATGCGCCCGGTAACTTGTACATAGCCGTCGGCATCCATAACCCCAATGTCCCCGGAATGCAGCCAACCACCCTGGTCGATGGTTTCGGCGGTTTTTTCCTCGTCGTCCCAGTAACCACACATGACCGCGTAACCCCGGGTGCAGATTTCTCCTTTCTCACCAATGGCCACGACGTGATTATTGTCATCGACAATTTTAGTCTCGAGGTGAGGGCAAGGTTTGCCCACGGTACTGACGCGTTTATCCATGTCATCGTGGGGTTCGGTAATGTGACTCACCGGACTTAACTCGGTCTGCCCGTAAGCAATCAAAACTTCGCTCATGCCCATTTTGTCGATAACCTTCTTCATTACCTCCACCGGACAGGGCGCGCCCGCCATCACTCCGGTGCGCAAACTACTGAGATCAAATTCATCAAACTGCGGATGATCCAGCTCGGCAATAAACATGGTCGGCACTCCATGTAAGGCCGTGCAACGCTCATTGGCAACCGCCTGCAAAGTGCTCAAGGGTTCAAATGCCTCGCCGGGAAATACCGCCGCAGAGCCGTGAGTAACACAGGCCAAATTGCCAATCACCATACCAAAGCAATGGTAGAGCGGCACCGGGATACACACCTTGTCGGTCTCGGCAAGGCTCATCACATCACCGTTAACCTTGCCGTTGTTCAACACATTGCAATGGCTCAGGGTCGCGCCCTTGGGATTGCCGGTAGTACCGCTGGTGAACTGAATATTGATGGGGTCGTCCGGTGACAATTCGACAGCAATGGCAACGAGCTCAGCCTGCTCCTGTTCGCCACCCATAGCGCAGACATCGGCAAAGTTATACATGCCCGGCGTCACCGCCTCACCAAGACGAATCACTAACTCCATATCGGGTAACTTTTCTGACTTTAGCGCGCCGGGCTGACAGTGCTCCAACTCTGGGACCAGTTCACCCAGCATATTCAGATAGTGGCTGCTCTTAAACGACTCCGCCGTAATCAAGGCCTTGCATTGCACCTTATTAAGGGCGTATTCCAGCTCGTACAGTCGATAGGCGGGATTAATGCATACCAGAATAGCGCCAATTTTAGCCGTGGCAAACTGGGTTAAACACCACTCGTAGCAATTCGGCGCCCAAATACCCACGCGTTCACCGGGCTTGATGCCCAGCGCCAACAGCCCAGTGGCAAGTCGATCCACTTCGCGCTGATACTCGGTGTAGGTCCAGCGAATACTTTGATGGGGCACCACCAGCGCTTCGCTATCGGGGAAGCGAGCAACAGTGATATCGAACAAATTGCCAATGGTGTCGTACACCAGAGGTTCCTTCGCCACGCTGCAATGATAACTGGATTGGATTACTGCCATAGTTTTACCCCTGTGCCTATTTGTCTATTTGCCTATTTGCCTGCCTATCTGCCTATGTTTAAAAAACTCACGATTTAGAAACACTGTGGTCTGAAAACATCGCGGTTTGAAAACATCACGCTGTTTTCAGGATGGGCATTGTGGGGAAAATCATAGATTCCAGCAAGTCCTGGCTCCCTCGCCTGCACGCATCCATCCGCAGCCCTGAAAAAAAATCGAGTTATGCACTCAATACCATCACGGCAACACAACGCCTTTGGCAGGCCATGAAATTGATATTAAAGGTCACTTTCGCTATAGTTCGACCCCTTTTTGGGACGGTAATCCTGAGCGTTTGATCGCTCCAGCCCCTGTGCTATCCACACCATTACTCCATACCAACACTGACCAGGAAACCCCATGAGTCTGACATTTAAAAGTATGAATTTTGACCTCGGTGAAGATGTCGACTTGCTTCGAGATGCCGCCTATCAATTTGCCCAGGGTGAAATCGCGCCTCGTGCCGAGCAAATCGACATCGACAATGACTTCCCCGCCGACCTGTGGCGCAAATTTGGCGATATGGGTCTGCTCGGCATGACCGTAGAAGAAGAATTCGGCGGCACCAATATGGGCTACCTCGCTCACGTAGTGGCGATGGAAGAAATTTCTCGGGCCTCTGCCTCCGTGGGCCTGTCTTACGGCGCGCACTCCAATCTTTGCGTCAATCAAATCCACAAAAACGGTACCCGCGAGCAAAAAACCAAATACCTGCCCAAACTCTGTTCCGGTGAGCACGTCGGTGCACTGGCAATGAGCGAACCCGGTGCGGGTTCCGATGTAGTGAGCATGAAATTGCGCGCCGACAAAAAAGGCGACCACTATATTCTCAACGGCAACAAGATGTGGATCACCAACGGCCCCGACGCCGACACTTATGTGATCTACGCGAAAACTGATCCCAGCGGCGGCTCCAAAGGTATTACTGCTTTTATTGTTGAGCGGGATTTTCCTGGTTTCAGTCGGGCGCAAAAACTCGACAAACTCGGCATGCGCGGTTCTAACACCGGCGAACTGGTATTTGAAGACTGCGAAGTGCCGGAAGAAAATGTGCTTGGCAAAGTCGGCAAGGGCGTCCGAGTGTTGATGTCTGGCCTCGATTACGAACGCACCGTGCTGTCCGGTGGTCCGGTGGGGCTTATGCAAAACTGCATGGACATCGTGCTGCCCTACCTCCACGACCGCAAACAATTCGACCAGCCCATCGGCGAATTCCAACTGATGCAGGGTAAGCTGGCGGACATGTATGTGGATTTAAACACCTCCCGCGCCTATTTATACGCCGTCGCCAAGGCTTGTGACCGCGGCGAAGACTCACGCAAAGATGCTGCGGCGGTCATTCTCTACACCGCCGAACGCGCCACCCAAGTGGCCTTGCAAGCCATTCAAACCCTCGGTGGCAACGGCTACATCAACGAATACCCCACCGGTCGCTTGCTGCGCGATGCCAAGCTTTACGAAATTGGCGCGGGCACTTCGGAAATTCGTCGCATGCTGGTCGGGCGTGAGTTATTTACCGAAACCGCTTAGCAATATAATGCTAACCAGCATCCATTAAACATTTGGGGACAACATGCAATACAACTCCGTTTTGAAACCCGAGACATTTAAAGAAAAAACCATTTTGGTGACGGGTGCGGGCAGCGGTTTTGGTCGTTGTATCGCCCACGAGCTGGCTGCACTGGGTGCTACCGTGTTAATGATGGGTCGTACCGAGTCAAAGCTCCTTACCGTTAAAACCGAAATCGAAGCCGACAATCCCGGTGCCATCTGTGATTACGGCTGCGCCGATATTCGCGACGCCGACGCAGTCGAAATCGTTATCGATAAATTTATTGTCGACCACGGCGAAATTTACGGACTGGTTAACAACGCTGGCGGACAGTTTCCTGCCGATTTAGAAAACATCACACCCAACGGCTTTCTCGCCGTGGTACGCAGCAATTTAATCGGCGGTTTTATTGTCGCCAAAGCAGTTTTCCTCAAGTCGATGAAACAACACGGTGGCTCTATCATTAATATCACTGCCGATGAGGTAGGTGGTATGCCGCGCATGGCGCACTCCGGAGCAGCGCGGGCGGGTATGGAAAACCTAACCCAAACTGCCGCCGTGGAATGGGCCTATGCGGGCGTTCGGATCAACGCCGTCGCACCCGGCTATCTCGCTTCTTCTGGATTAGATACTTACGAAGACCCGGAAATGCTCGAAGCGATTCCTCATTTCCAGGAATCCGTGCCACTCAATCGTTTGGGCACCGAATCCGAGGTCAGCTCAGCCGTGTGCTTCCTGCTCAGCGAGGGCGCGAACTATATTAACGGCATCACCCTAAGAGTCGATGGCGGTAGTTCTCTGTGCCTAAGCTCACCCCTGGGCAGAAAAATAAAACGCGCGCAGCGCAACAACGAAGCCTACGATGGCTTTCATCGCGCCACCTTTCCAAAAGTGCTGCAAAAATAAACTTAGTCTTACAAAAGTTATTACCACAGAGAAAATTTTCCATGGCCGTACTGAAATCAAGGATTAATACTCGCTCTAGCGACTTTGCCGACAATGCCGCACAGATGCACAGTGTTGTTGACGACCTCAATGCCAAAATTGCACAGATCAATCTCGGCGGTAATGAAAAATCTCGAGAGCGCCATGTGGCCCGTGGCAAATTATTACCCCGCGACCGCCTAAAACATTTACTCGACCCCGGCAGTCCATTTTTGGAGTTTTCCCACTTTGCCGCCTGGGAGTGCTACGACGACTATATTCCCGCTGCCAGTGTGATCACCGGCATTGGTCGCGTCTCCGGCCAGGAGTGCCTAATCATTATCAACGATGCCACCGTTAAGGGCGGCACTTACTATCCCCTCACCGTGACCAAACAACTTCGTGCACAGACCATAGCCGAAGAAAATCACCTACCCTGTATTTATTTAGTGGATTCCGGCGGGGCCTTCCTGCCAATGCAATCAGAAGTGTTTCCCGACCGCATGCACTTTGGTCGAAATTTTTACAACGAAGCGGTGATGTCCTCAAAAGGAATTCCGCAAATTGCCGTGGTGATGGGTTCCTGTACCGCTGGCGGAGCCTATGTACCCGCAATGGCCGATGAGTCCATTATCGTTAAGGAACAGGGCACCATTTTTCTCGGTGGCCCGCCGCTGGTAAAAGCCGCCACCGGAGAAGTTGTAAGCGCCGAAGAACTCGGCGGTGCCGACGTGCACTGTCGCACCTCAGGTGTTACCGACCACTACGCACAAAATGATCACCACGCTCTGCAACTGGCGCGACAATCCATCGCACGGCTGAATCGCGTAAAACCCCAACAGCTCGATATAAAAGAATCGGTCGAGCCACTCTACGACGCAAAAGAAATTTACGGTGTGATACCTAAAGACACTAAGCAGCCCTACGACGTACGAGAAGTCATTGCCCGGGTCGTCGACGGTTCGGAATTTGACGAATTCAAAGCACTCTACGGCTCAACATTGGTGTGCGGTTTTGCCCGTATTCACGGCTACCCTGTGGGTGTTCTCGGCAATAATGGCATTTTGTTCGGCGAGTCCGCACAAAAAGGCGCGCACTTTATTGAGCTTTGCTCACAACGCAAAATCCCCCTGGTGTTTTTACAAAACATCACTGGCTTTATGGTCGGTAAACAATACGAAGCCGGCGGTATTGCCAAGCACGGTGCCAAATTAGTGACTGCAGTCGCCTGCGCTAAGGTGCCCAAGTTCACCATTATTATTGGCGGCTCTTTTGGCGCCGGCAACTACGGCATGTGTGGCCGTTCCTACGACCCGCGTTTTTTGTTTATGTGGCCGAACGCGCGCATCTCGGTGATGGGCGGAGAACAAGCAGCCGGCGTACTTTCCACCGTAAAGCGCGATCAAATCGAAGGCAAGGGCGAAACCTGGAGCAAAGAAGACGAAGCCGAGTTTAAGCAACCGGTTATCGATCTCTACGAAAAACAGGGCCACCCCTACTACGCCTCGGCGCGAATTTGGGACGATGGCATTATCGATCCCGCCGATACCCGCACCGTGCTGGGCCTGTGTATCTCCGCCAGCCTCAACAAAGAAATCGAAGACACCAAATTTGGCATCTTTAGAATGTAATTATTGGTGATCGACTCGCGTTTCAATAAACGCCCGAATCACCTGAGGAAGATTGAATGTTCGATAAAATTTTAATTGCTAACCGTGGCGAAATCGCCTGCCGAGTGATTCGCACTGCGCGCAAACTGGGTATTCGCACGGTCGCGGTGTATTCCGATGCCGATGTCGATGCCCTTCATGTAGCGATGGCTGACGAAGCCGTGCATATCGGCGCGGCACCTTCCAAGGAATCCTACCTGCTGTCGGACCGCGTGCTCGAAGCCGCGAAACTTACCGGCGCTCAGGCGGTGCATCCCGGTTATGGTTTCCTTTCTGAAAACGCGGCTTTTAGCGCGGCCTGTAAAGCTAACAATATTGTTTTTATTGGGCCTCCCGTCGGTGCCATTGAAGCCATGGGTTCCAAGTCTGCCGCTAAAACCATTATGGGAAAAGCCGGTGTACCCTTAGTACCCGGTTACCACGGTGACGACCAAAGCCCGGCGGTATTAAAGCAACACGCCGACGCCATGGGTTACCCCGTGCTACTTAAGGCTACTGCTGGCGGTGGCGGTAAAGGCATGCGTCAGGTCTGGAGCAGCGAGGAATTTGACGAAGCTCTGGAAGCGGCAAAACGAGAATCCCTGTCGAGCTTTGGCGACGACCGCATGTTGATCGAAAAATATCTTACCCAGCCCCGCCACGTTGAAATCCAGGTATTTTTCGATCAACAGGGCAATGGCGTATTTTTGTTTGAGCGCGACTGCTCTGTGCAGCGCCGCCACCAAAAGGTGATTGAAGAAGCCCCGGCACCGGGCATGAATGAAATGGTTCGCGCAGCGATGGGTGATGCTGCTCTCCTCGCCGCCAAAGCCATTGACTACGAAGGAGCCGGCACGGTTGAGTTTTTACTCGACAAAGACGACACCTTCTATTTTATGGAGATGAACACCCGCCTACAGGTGGAACATCCCGTTACCGAAATGATCACCGGGCAGGATTTAGTAGAGTGGCAATTACGTGTTGCTGCTGGACAAGCACTACCACTCTCGCAAGATCAACTCACCATTAATGGCCACTCCTTCGAAGCGCGAATTTACGCCGAAGATCCCAACAACAATTTCCTCCCGGTAACCGGCACGCTGTCCTACTTGCAACCGCCGGAAGAAAGCGCTCATGTGCGCGTCGATACCGGCGTATTGCAAGGCGACGAGGTCAGCGTGTATTACGATCCCATGATTGCCAAACTCATAGTGTGGGACGAAGATCGCGACCGCGCTCTGGCGCGTTTAACCCAGGCGCTTAGCGAATATCGCATTAGCGGAACCGTCACCAATGTGGAATTTCTCTACAACCTGGCGAACTCCGAACCCTTCCGTAAAGCTGATCTCGACACCGGCTTTATCGACAAACATAGCGATTTGATTTTCCATAAAAACCAAATTGAACTTAAAAAATACTTACCACTGGCAACCCTCTATCTGATTCTCAAGCGCGATCAGGACGCCTCTACACAGGCCTCGCAAAGTAGCGATCCCTACTCGCCCTGGCATAGCGCCGCCGGCTGGCGCACAGGTGCGGATTCACGTCACGATTATTCTCTGCTGATCAACGGCACTGAAATGACCGTAAGCGCTAAGGCCCTCAGCAATGGTGGCTTCGATATTAGCGCGGATAGCGGTGATGTAGCTCTCACCGCGCGCGTTAGCGGCAGCCTAAGCAGCGATGCTTTAAAGGGCGACCAACTACATGCCAATATCGACGGCCATCGCATCCACGCTACCGTTGTCGCCCACGACGGCATTTACAGCCTCTTCACCCAGGATGCCGCCGTGCAATTTAATCTTATCGCCCCAGATTGTGGAGATTTAGATGGAGCTGCCGGAGCAGGCGGCCTGGCCGCGCCGATGAACGGGACCATCGTAGCACTGCCGGTAGCAGCCGGAAGCCCGGTGAAAGAAGATCAGGCCATCGTCATTATGGAAGCCATGAAAATGGAGCACACCATTCGCGCACCAGCCGATGGCACCGTAGTGGAGTTTTATTTTAAGGAAGGCGATTTAGTGGATGGCGGTGCGGAACTGGTTAATTTTGAGGCCGCCGAGAGCGAATAACACTAAGGTCACGATAGGTATAGATATACCCGTCGTGACCTTAGTTTATTTAAAAAATTAAAACCGGACATTTCTAATAGTTTATTTAACGCGATCAAACATCCTTAACCCGAATCATCAGCTTCCCGGTATTTTCTCCGGTGTAGAGTTTCTTTAAAGCTTGCAAGGCATGCTCTAAACCATCCACAATTTCCGTACGGACTTTAATTTTTCCTTCGGCCATCCACTGACCCAGCGCGGCAATGGCTTCCGGGTAGCGATCGGCATAATCCAGCACAATAAAACCCTCTATGCGCACCCGCTGCATTAATAACATCTCGTAGTTGTAGGGGCCCGGCACCGGCTCCGTAGCCCTGTACTGGGAAATCAAACCGCAGGTGGGAATGCGACCTTTAAGGTTCATCCGTTTAAGGCAGGCATCCAGAATTTTGCCGCCGACGTTATCAAAATAAACATCAATACCGTCGGGGCAGGCGGCTTTAAGGGCCTTCGACAGGTCTTCTGTTCGATAATTAATCGCGGCATCAAAACCGAGGTCATTTTTGATCCATTCACACTTTTCGTCGCTTCCGGCAAGACCCACCACGCGACAGCCTTTGATTTTTGCGATTTGACCGACGATGGAACCAACCGCTCCCGCTGCGGCAGACACCACTACGGTTTCACCGGCTTTAGGTTTACCAACATCCAGTAAACCAAAATACGCAGTGGGGCCAACCAGCGCCAAAGTACTAAACGCATCAGCAACCGGTATCGGGCCGGTATCACCCATCGGGCTTAGCATCCCCGGCGTACCCAGTTGATAATCGGCCCATTGACCTAGACCACTGACCAGCATGCCCTCGGCATAATCCGGGTGATTGGATTTCACTACCGTGCCGCAAACCACGCCGCGCATTGGCTCGTTTAAGCCCACCGGAGGCATATACTGATCGACGTCCTTCATCCAGATAATATTGGTCGGATCAAGTGACAGATAATTAAGGCGAAATAGAAATTCACCTGCGCCGGGCTCGGGAATCGCTTCCTCATCAAAACCCAGAACATCATCATTCAGATCGCCAATGGGTCGATTACGCAATCGCCAAACTCGATTCACTTCGGACACTTTTGCCTTGGACATGATTTTTCTCCCTTTCATTTGCTTAGTGAGTATTTTTTTCGCTCAGCGCTTCGCCATCAAACTCAATACCATCCCAGCCGTCACGCATAAAATTACGGATATTGCCGTGATTATTACCTGCAGGGTCGCCCAGTACATCCTCGCGATAGTAGACACCAAAACAAGCCAGGGTTTCCGCCTCGCTGAGTTGGTTTAAACGCGCAAAGGCAAAAATTCGACAGGAACCCTCGTTGCTTCCCGCCTCGTTGACGACTATCGCATTGCCAGTATCGTCGCCAGTACTACCCCCAGCACCGCCGCGAACATCAGAACCATTACTGAACTGAGTCGGAGTGTAGTCATAGTGCTGGTCGATAATGGCCATCACCTGGTCAAACTCTACCGTTTCAGATGTGGTTTTTAATTGCAGCAAAAACTGCTCTAAAGATTGCTCTGCCGTCATATGTTATTTCCTGCCTAAGCCAGATAATTATTTGGGACGTTGATTTTAGAACCCAGGAATCGTATTGTCGTTTTCTAAAGGAAAAATACAAGGGATAAGTTTATGTCTAGCATTCAAATTGAAGAGCATCCCCACGCGGTGTTACTAAGACTGGCTAAGGGCGTTACTAGCCCCATCAATCTTGCCTTAGTTAACGATCTGGCCGCCGCCATTGCCGATATTAAACAACATCATAAGGGTGTGGTGATTGCCGGAGGCGACAAATTTTTCTCTATCGGGCTGGATATCCCTACCATGATCAAAACCTCGCCGGAGGAATTTAGCGAGTTCTGGAATGCCTTCAATCAACTGTTGTTCGATATTTACACATTACCAATGCCAACCATCTGTGCGATGCGGGGCAACACTATCGCTGGCGGCACCGTGTTAGCGCTCACCTGCGACTACCGCTACGGCGCGGACAATGGCAAAAAAATGGGCCTCAACGAAATTAAACTGGGCGTGCCCATTCCCTATCTGACTTCCCTGACGCTACCTAGGTTGGCCAGCGATCACGCGGTGCGGGAAATCATCTACGGCGGAGAGTTTTTCTCTTTTGATATAGCCCACAAAGATGGCCTGGTGGATAATATTTATCCCGCTGCCGAAGTGGAAGCACGGGCGCTGGAAAAGGTCTCTAGTATTGCTCAGCATCCCAAAGCAGCTTTTCAAACGATGAAAGCGACGCATATTGAGGCGGTGGTCGAGGCCTACGTAAAAAACCACAAAACAAAAAATGCGGTATTTGCAGATATGATGTTTGCTGAGCCTGCTCGCTCGAAAATGATCGCAGCGGCGGAAAATTTTTAATTTTAGATCATTGAAAAACTCAGGAAAACGACAGCGGCAGATTTAATCAAATAAAGCGCTGCCAGATCACCGCAGCCCAGGCGAAAAAGAATATCGCCATGCTAAGCATCACCGCGGCAGAACCTTGGTCTTTAGCCCGACCGGCCAATTCATTGCGCTCGCCGCCCTGCAAATCCACTACCGCTTCTATTGCAGAGTTGAGTAACTCAACAATTAACACTATTAACATCGAACCGAATAATAGCACCAGATCTATACCGCTGCTGGCTAACCACAGCGCGACCGGTGTCAGCACCAGTGCGAGAATAACTTCAACACGAAACGCTTCCTCATGGCGAAAACACGCCCGCAGGCCTTGACTGGAGTAACGGCTGGCATCCAGGATGCGCCGAGTAAAAATATTACCGGATTTTGAAACGCCGTCAGTCAAAGCACTTAACTCCCATTACCTAATTGTTGATCCATCGACAAAGCCGGCGAGGATTCTTTTGGCACCCCGACCGGTTTCGCCGGCACACCGGCAACGGTGGTGTGTGGCGGAACGGATTCCAGCACCAAACTACCCGCGCCAATTTTTGCGCCCTCACCCACGTCGATATTGCCGAGAATTTTTGCTCCCGCAGAAATTAATACGCCACTGCCAATTTTTGGATGCCGCGCGCCACTACCGCAACCGGTGCCACCCAGAGTTACCCCGTGCAACATGGACACGTTATCGCCCACCACGGCGGTTTCCCCAATCACCAGCCCGGTGGCATGGTCGACCATAATGCCACCACCAATACGCGCCGCCGGATGAATATCCACTCCGAAGCGCTCGGAGCTTTGATTTTGCAAATACAGCGCCAGTGACTGCCGCCCGTGATGCCACAAATAATGCGCGACCCGATGCACCTGCAAGGCGTGAAAACCTTTGAAGTACAGTAACGGCATGGAATATTTATCGCACGCCGGATCGCGGTCGTAGTAGGCCAGTAGATCCTGGCGCATTTTGACGGCGACATCTCCGGCTAGAATAGGCGTAAATAGTTGCCGAATCTCTTGTGCAGAAACCGAGTTATTGCCAAAAGAATCAGCAAGCATATAAGCCAGCGCAGACTCCAGGTCAGCGTGACTTAAAATAGTGCGCTCAAGATAAGGGGCGAGCACCGGCTCCTGCTGCGCAGCCTGGGTAGCTTCGTCGCGAATATCCTGCCACAGCGGGTCTTTCATTGGGCTTTGGTCATTGCTTGTTATCTGTCAGGTGAATACGGTTATTTTAAAAAGAACAGAGCATTAAATATAGTTTTCTTGTGCTGCTTAGTATTGAAGTTAGCGCTGTTGTTTTCCTCAGCACTCACCCTCCTCATCACTCAACCTCCTCAGCACTCACCCACAGCTACTTAGTGATCGCGATAAAGCGCGTATAAATAGTGTCCCAATGAGCCAACACTGCGGCTTTCAATTCAATCTCACTGCCTGCAATCAAATGTTTCAGTGCGGCTGAGTCACACAGCGCTTCAAAGCGTCGGGCTAGCGGAGCATAACTCAAGTGCCAGGGTTCGGGGGCAGTGCCCTCGCCATCAACCGTATAAGGGCGGAAGAAAATGTCCGGGTGCGCATCTACTTCCCCTTGCAGCCAGGTATTGAGCGCACTAAAAGGACCGCTGTCGCAGTATTCATCGCTATGTAATTGCAAACAGTAATCGGCCGGCACGGCAGCAGAATCCCAAATATCGAAATCGCTACCCCAGTGGTGACGCGAGGCGCCCGGTAAGGCCGACCAGCGCAAAATAGCGAAGACTTTTTGCTCATCATTAAGACGCTGCATATCGAGGGGCTGACCCGCGCTGTCCAGCACTGCACGCTCTCCTCGCGCCTTAGTATCCCAGATCATCAGTTGGCGCTCGAAAGAACGAAAGCCACTGGCAACGCTAATGTCCAATCCTGCCGCGCGGCCGTGCTCACACAAGGCCTGCAAGGGTGCGATCAGTTCGCGGTGCAATTCGCAGTGATCGCTCCACACCGCCAGGTGCTCCCGGTTGCGCCCGGTCAACTGAAGGAAAGATTTTGTCTCGCTCATGCCCGTCTCGATGCTATCTTGTAACCATGCTGGGTTATCTTGCGACCATACTGGAATATGCCTTTGCTTCCAACTCGGCGAGGCCTGCTTCACTCGGCTATTGTCACGCAACTGTTGTCTCACGATCATTGTCTCGCGGCCATTACCTCGCGACCATCGACTTAACAATACACAGGTTTTGGACATGACACTGCAGTTTTGGGAATTTCTGGCCGGGCTTGGGCTCTTCCTGTTTGCGATGAGAACCATTGAAACCGCGCTGCGGCAGTTAAGCACTCGTACTTTTCGACATTTTATCCGCGATCATACCCGCACCCCAATCCACGGCGTTGCGGTCGGTGTTCTCAGTACCATCTGTCTGCAAAGCAGTTCATTGGTTGGACTTATCCTGCTGGCTTTTGTCGGCGCCGGAATAATTCATTTTCGCAATGCCCTGGGAATTATCTACGGCGCCAACCTGGGCACTACCTTTACCGGCTGGCTGGTAGCGACCATCGGCTTCAAGCTCGACCTCGGCGGCTATGCTCTCGCTCCCCTCGCCGTCGGCGCCTTAGTTCATGTGTTTGTCCACCCAGACAAGCGCAACCACCACTACGGCTCTTTGCTATTGGGATTAGGACTACTTTTGTTGGGGCTAGATTGGATGAAAGCCGGCATGGAAACCCTTGCCCTCCAGGTAGACGATCAATATTTTCGAGATTACCCAATACTGGTCTATTTTGCCGCCGGGGTAATATTTACCGCGCTAATCCAGTCCAGCTCCGCCACTATGGCGGTCATCCTCAGCGCCCTGTACAGCGATTTAATCCCCTTACATACGGCGGCGGCCATTGCCATCGGTTCCGATCTCGGCACCACCAGCACGGTGTTGCTGGGTGGTATTAGTGGTCGTATTGGACGCGTTGCCGATAGCAATAGGCAACGAACGGGCAGCTCCCCGGATAAAAAACGGGTGGCTTTATCGCACCTGATGTTTAACGTCATTACCGACGTACTAGCACTGATATTGCTTACGCCGTTGTTATTTATAGTGCAGCGAATCCTGGGCATAGCAGACCCACTGTTTGCACTAGTGGCGTTTCACTCCCTGTTTAACTTACTCGGCATCGCCCTCTTTCTGCCGCTTACCAACACCTTCGCCCGTTGGCTCGAAGCGCGTTTTCGCGCGCAACCCGTCCAACACTGCCAACATATCCACCAAACCTCAAGCCATGTGCCCGAAGCCGCACTCAGCGCCATAACCACGGATATACGCGACATGCTGCGCTCCGCAGCGTCGCTTAACCTACGAGTTTTGAACCTCTCCACCGACGCACTCCAGGCTCATGGCGTGTCGCTGCCCAAGCAGCAACACGCCTATCGGGACGGCTATTCCGAACTCAAACGGCAGGAAGAAGAGTTGCAAACTTATGCCCAGCAACTGGCCACCGAAACCCTGGACGAAAACGAAAAGGCCACCTTAAATAAACTACTGTCAGCTGTGCGCAATATTGTTTACAGCGCCAAAAGTTTGAAGGATGTACACCATAACTTTATCGATTTTCACCAACTCCCCGAGGAACCCCTCTCCCGCGCCCTTCGCGAGGATACTGAACGTTTTTACTCTCACTTATTTAGCTATCTGGAAAACCAAACTGAAGAAGCCGCAGACGAAACGCCCCACCTGCTTAATAGGCAGATTGCCGAATCCCATGAACGCCTGCATCAGTTGATGAGGGATCGAGCGCGAGCGCGCCAGGAAGAGTTTTCGCTATCGACTTTATTGAATATGAATCGAGAACTGTTCGTGTCAAATCAGAGTTTGGCAGAGGCGGCTTATTTGTTACGGAACCAGCCACAGAACAGTCTCGCTGATTAACTGACTCGGCTTATTATCTGCAATATTTGTTATCGGCAGTAAACAGGGAACCGGCCACCCAAATGTAGCCTTGCCTAAAATGCGGCATGATAAAATTTCAGTAATGCGGTGGTGGCTGGCTCTCCGTCTCACTTATGCCACCCTCTATGCCCCCCGCCTCGGCCAGCCCATTTAAACGTGCCAGCAACTGGTTGCAAATGGCTTCCAGGGCATCAATGCGCCTCTGTTGCTCGTAGAGCACATCATTTAAGGCCTTGGTGGTGTCCTCTTGGTAAGCCAGCTTTTCTTCCAGGGCGTTGAATCTTTCGTCGGACACGCTACTCTCCTAAACTGATGTCACCGGAATCCACCACAGTGATGGAGGTCGGCCACCAGGGCTTTCTAAGTTTGGTTTCTAGTTCGTAGGCATAGGGCTGAGCCGGGTTTTTCAATATGTCGGCCAATACTCTAAAACTGGTGAGTAAATTGGTACTGGCTTCCACCTCTACCCGTTTCTCGCTATAGCCGGGGATTTTGCCAACACCTGCGGAGACTCCGCTAGCAACCGAGTGACCATTGAGCTTAAGGCGATAGGACATGCCGGACACATTTAAGGCCCGACTATCCATATTGACAATTTTCAAACCCACCATAAAACGCGCCTCAAAGCCGCTGGATCCCAGAGGCCGGAGGCCAGTGAGATAAACCTCGGGCTTCTCGGTGCCCGCCCCTAGATAAGCACAGGCTGACAACAGACCGCAGGCGAATAAAACAGCAAGCCGTTTGGCTACGACTCTTGCCTTGAGCGATGCAGCTTTCAGGGTAGTCGGTAACACCATGTTATGGTTCTCTAAGCAGGCCAAATTTGCAGGCAAGTGTGCGTTATTTTGCCGCCTGTCGCCACCCTTCTCGTCACTACTGCAGCCACTACTACCGCCGCTACACTATGGCATTAATACGGGGCACTAATACTGGCGCTGATGCTTAAATATAGTGTCAGCAGCATTGAATTTTCTCGACGAGGGCTTATCTTATATAACCAACAGCCTTATACAGTCACTCTCTCAAGGTACTTGGTTGAAGTGCTTTGAAAACCAAACCCAAAGACTGCAATACTGTTAAAATGCAGCAAGACACCCTTTAAACCCAGCGGAGAATTATCGTGCTCAGAATAGGCCTCTTCCTCGGCACCAACATCGCCATTTTGATGTTGGTCAGCATTATTTTTAAAGTCTTTGGCCTGGAGAATTACCTGGCTACTCAGGGGGTCAACTCCAATCTTACTGCCACCCTGGTGATGTGTGGAATCTTCGGCTTTGCCGGTTCATTTATTTCGCTGCTCATATCCAAGTTTATGGCCAAGCGCAGCACTCGCACCCGACTGATCGAGGAACCCGCCAATAGCGAGGAGCGCTGGCTGGTGGACACCGTGGCCGAACTCGCCCGCAAGGCGGATATCGATATGCCCGAAGTCGGTATTTTCCCCTCCCCACAATCCAACGCTTTCGCCACCGGCTGGAACAAAAACAAAGCCTTAGTGGCGGTCAGTGCAGGCTTATTACAGCGCTTTGAGCGCGAGGAAGTGCGCGCCGTACTGGCCCACGAAATCGGCCACGTTGCCAATGGCGATATGGTGACCCTGGCGCTGGTGCAAGGTGTGGTAAATACCTTTGTGATGTTTTTTGCGCGAATCATCGGCTCGGTGATTGATCGCGTCGTATTTAAAAACGAACGCGGCCATGGGTTTAGCTATTTTATTATCGTAATGGTTTTACAGGTGGTGCTGGGCATTCTCGCCTCCACCATCGTACTGTGGTTCTCCCGCTGGCGAGAGTATCGCGCCGATGCCGCCGGTGCCCACTACGCCAGTCGCTCCGCCATGATTGGCGCGCTGCAACGCCTGCAAGCCGAGTCACAGGCCCATATCCCCAGTGAATTGCCGGACACCATGACCGCCCTGGGTATTTCCGGCGGCTGGAAAAAACACACAGGCAAACTGTTTATGACCCACCCACCACTGGAAGAACGTATTGAAGCCCTGCGTCGCGGTGTTTAGTCTCAAGAGATTTGACCCTGGATTAAATCAATGACTGCAGTTTATCTCGGCACCTTAGCCGAGCTTGCGGCGGGTGCCACGCGGGGCTACCAAGCCGCGCCCGATCTAAGCGTGTTTGCGGTACGCCATAACGACGAGGTACATGTCTATCGCAATCTCTGTCCCCACGCCGGTACCGAACTGAACTGGATGCCCGATAAATTTCTCGACCGCGACCGCGAATACATCCAGTGTTCGTCCCACGGCGCGCTATTTGAAATTAACACCGGGCTCTGTATCGCGGGCCCCTGTGGCGGTCAACACCTGGATAAGCTGCCTAGTCACGTCGAGGACGGCAATATCTACGTTCACATTAAAAACATGATCGAAGCCGAAAAAAATTAATTCCAACCCAGACCTTTAATTAAACCCTCCCATTAAACTAAGCTTAAGAAAGGAAAACACCATGAGTAATGTTGCAGACGAACTCGCTATCCGCAAAGTAGTTGCACAATATAACCGCGCCTTCGACTACGGCGATCCCGTCGCCTGGGCAGATTTATTTACTGCCGACGGCACTTTCTGTATGGGCGGCAAGGAGCTGGCTGGCGGCAAAGAAAACCTGCTCGCCTTCGCCAAAAAAATGGTTCCCAGCATGAAGGTAAAACATTGCACGACTGATGCCATTGTCGAAGTCGACGGCAACACCGCCAGCCACGACGCCTATTTAATCTTAGTCGACACCGGCGCAGACAAGGTGAGCGTGGTCAACTCTGGTCGCTATATCGATACCATGGAAAAAGTTGGCGGCGACTGGAAATTTAAAAGCCGCGTCGTCGAAATCGACGGAAAAATGTAACACAAGCATTTACTTCACCACGTAAAAAGCCCCTTTAATACGGGGCTTTTTACTAATTTCTCCCTTACTAATCGAGAACTTTATAATGAAGCTTTTGTTAATTCTTTGTTAATAAAACACTTAATATTCAACATTCAGCTTACGATCCAGCACAATCTCACCGGCACCCAATTGACAACCGTAGGCAAATATTTCGACACCGGCGGCAAGGGCTTCGCGCAGGGTTTTTCCATACACCGGATCGATATCGTCCTCGGGGCTGACTGTACTGACATCACTTAGCTGCACACAAAAACACAACACCGCTCTATACCCTTCCTCCACCATGGCCATTAATTCGCGCAGATGCTTACTACCACGGGTGGTAACGGAGTCCGGAAATTGCGCTAAACCATTACCTGCGGACAGCGTGACATTTTTAACTTCCACGTAGCAACGCCGATCACCTTCCTGCAACAGTAAATCAATACGACTGTTTTCCGCCCCGTAGCGAACCTCCCGACGCAGACTGCTATACCCCACCAGCTCGGGAATGCGCCCCGCCAATACCGCTTCCTCCACCAGTCGGTTAGGCCGACTGGTATTGACACCGGCAAGTAAACCATCAGTGGTGGTAACAATTTCTAAAGTGCCGGGTAATTTTCGTTTCGGGTTGTCGGAGCGAGAAAACCAACAGGGTGTCTCCGGTGCCAGGCAATGTTTCATTGAGCCAGTATTGGCGCAGTGGATGGTTAATTCACTACCATCGGCCAGTGCCACGTCGGCAAAAAATCGTTTGTAGCGCCGTATAAATACGCCTTGCTCAAAAGCCGGATCAAACTTCACCCCCGGCTCCCCAAAGCCGAACTCAAACGCTCTACTGCCAGTTCCAGACGCTCCATCGGCTCGGTGTAGGTGAAACGCACGTGGCTCTGCGCCAGATGCTCGCCAAAGTCGGTGCCCGGCGTAAATGCCACACCGGCACGTTCTAGCATATCCCAGCAAAACGCCTCGCTGTCTACCATACCCGGTTTCATCAGGGCGCTGATATCGGCGTAAATATAGAACGCCCCGGCGGGAGTAAAAGGAATACCAAAACCCAGTGATTTCAGTGCCGGCACCAAAAAATCACGGCGACGCTGTAATTCTTCGCGACGGGCTTCCATCTCGGCGATGACCGAGGGCTGAAAAGCCGCCAAAGCAGCGTACTGCGCAATGCTGGGCGGGGAAATATAAAAATTCTGCGCCATGGTGTTGATCACATCGACCACATCTTCGGGCACCACCATCCAGCCCAGGCGCCAGCCGGTCATACCGAAATATTTGGAAAAACTGTTGATCACAAAAGCTTCGTCGGTAATTTCAAGGATGGAGGTTTCATCTCGCTCATAGACCAGGCCGTGATAAATCTCATCCACCACCAGAGTGCCACCCTGGCTGGCAATAAACTTGTGGATGCCCTCAAGGTGAGCTCGATCCATAAGCTCCCCGGTGGGATTGCTGGGCGAGGCTAACAGCGCACCGATAGTGTTGGCCTGCCAGTGGGCGCGGGTAGCCTGCTCCGTCAACTGGTAGCGCTCTGCGGCCTCCACCGGCACGGCCTGAGGCTCACCCCCGGCGCGACGAATAAAATTGGCGTTGCAGGGATAGCCCGGATCGGTGACCAATACTCCATCACCCGGATTGATTAGCAAATCGCCAATCAAACTCAGCGCCGCGCTGCTGCCGGTGGTTACCACTATGCGTTCCGGCGCAATCGCAATGCCATTGCGCTGTCGATATAGGTCCGAGATCGCCCTACGCAATTCGGCGATGCCGAGCGCCGAGGTGTACTTGGTTTTTTCGTCCCTCAACGCAGTCTCTGCGGCCTCGACTATAAGTTGAGGCGTAGCAAAGGCGGGCTGGCCGGCCTCGAGCCGCACGATATCGCGACCCTCCGCCTGCAAGCGCTCTGCGGCCTCCAGAAAATCCACCACCTTGAACGAGGTCATCTCCGCCACGCGATCTGCCAGGCGGCGTGTTTTTACTCCAGTCGGTGTTTTTACTCCAGTCGATGTAGTTACTGCCACGTATGCTCCTGATATATAGACTTATCGTTAGTTGACGCCATTCTAACGACATCTTAACAACAGCGCCCGATAGTAAATAAATAGTGCGCTGCACTTGAAATTTGATCTAATCACCCCTATAAACGCCTCTTCGTTATCAGTCCGATATGGATCCGGTCATGGCTAGAAAGAAAGCTGTAGTAAAATCACCGTTATTTCTTCGCGGTTTCGAACCCTACAAAGAAAAGAAGGGTGAGGAATACATGAATGAAAAGCAGAGACAACATTTTAAAAATCTGCTGCTGTCCTGGAAACAGGAATTGATGGAAGAAGTCGATCGCACCGTCTCTCACATGAAGGACGAAGCGGCCAATTTCCCCGATCCCGCTGATCGCGCGACGCAAGAGGAGGAATTCAACCTCGAACTCCGTACCCGCGACCGCGAGCGCAAGTTAATCAAGAAAATTGACCAAACCATTGTGGCCATCGATTCCGACGATTATGGCTACTGCGAGCAGTGCGGCGTCGACGTGGGCATCCGCCGACTGGAAGCCCGCCCCACCGCAACCTTGTGCGTGGACTGTAAAACCCTCGATGAAATCCGCGAGCGCCAAACGTCCAGCGGCTGAAGCCCATCCAGGGTGAATGGGTGTGGAGTAGCCCGGTAATGGCTGAGCAATGCTTCAATGCCTAAACCCAGCGATACTGAACCTGGTAATACTAAACCGGGTGAGACTGGGCCCTATATCGGCCGCTTTGCACCCTCGCCCACCGGCCCCCTCCACGCGGGTTCGCTGGTTGCGGCCCTAGCCAGTTATCTCGATGCTCGCGCTGCCCACGGCCAGTGGCTGCTGCGCATTGAAGACATTGACCCGCCTCGCGAAATACCCGGCGCCAGCGATCTTATCCTCACTCAACTCGACGCCCACGGCCTACATTGGGACGGAACGGCGTGCTATCAAAGTCAGCGCCTGGAATACTACCTTAACGCCCTGAAAAATCTCGCCGCGCAAAACCTGCTATTTGCCTGCACCTGCACCCGGGAACGGGTTCGCGCTAACGCTGGCCAGTACGATGGCAGCTGTCGAGCCCACCTATTGCCAGCAAAGGACATCTCAATAGCAGCGGACAAGGCAACACCCCCCAACAATACGGCTGCTCACACTAGCACCCGTGTTCGCACCGACGCGCACTCGCTGATCACCTTCGATGATTTAATCAAGGGCCCCCAGTGTGCTGATCTCCACACCGCAGGCGGTGATTTTATTGTGCGCCGCCGAGATCAGCTGTTTGCCTATCAACTCGCGGTCGCGGTGGACGATGCCGAACAAAGCATTAGCCATGTGCTGCGCGGTGGCGATCTACTCGACTCCACGCCACGGCAAATTTTTCTAATCAATCTGCTGGACTCTCCCGCCACACCACCTCGATACGGGCATATCCCGATGATGGTCAACCAGGACGGTCAAAAGCTCAGCAAACAGCACCACGCTCCAAGCCTCGAGCTCGGTGTACCGGGTGAAAACCTTTACCATGCCCTGGAGTGGTTGAACCAGTCGCCTCCCCAGGCGCTCCTCGGTGCAAGTCCAAACGAAGTACTAGACTGGGCCATAAGCCACTGGGATCGAGAGCAAATCTCATCAGTTGGACGTGAGCCCTACGACCTGGAGAGCTCATCTTAAAAGGCACCTTGAGAGCACAAAAAGTTATATAGTTATGCCAAATCACTATAAAAGCTGTTTTGCCATTCGTCCGCGCCCGCGCTAATATGCTTGCAACTTATATGAATAATTACTTTAGAGAATAACAATAAGACCGACAATAATAATAAAAATAACAAGGACTGGCTTGCTTGAGGTGTAAAAACTGACAGCCTATGAATAATACGGGGGAAGTCGAGAGACTTCCCTTTTTCATCTGTGGCTTTTATTGGCCTAGTTTCTATATGGCCTAGTTCCGGCCCAGCTTCTGCCCGGCACTAGCCAGGACATCCCTTATCTCGCTCACCCATTAAAATCAGCCAGTCTCCTCAGGGCTGAGGCCGCCATTGTGCTAGAATCGCCGCTGCTCCGCGACCACCTGTCTAGAATGATTAAACGTCTCAAAAAACTACTTAGCTCAAAGTCCAACAAATCCACTCGAGGGAAGGCCACTCAAGGGCCGCGGCGAATTGCCGCCGACAGCCATGGGCTCCACCCCGGCACCATCAGTCACGGTGCCCGCGATGTAGTAGAAAAATTAAGTGCCGCAGGCTATCAAGCCTACGTGGTGGGCGGCTGTGTTCGCGATGCCCTGCTCGGCCAGCACCCAAAAGACTTCGATGTCGCTACCGATGCCACCCCCGAACAAGTCAAAACGGTATTCCGGCGCGCACGTATCATTGGTCGTCGTTTTAAAATCGTCCACGTCCGCTACGGGCGAGAAATTGTCGAAGTAACCACCTTCCGTGCACCCCATACCGGCTCCACTAGCCGCTCACCTGACGACCATAAAAAACCCCGCAAACGCGCTGAGCACTCCCAACGCAGCGACGCGGGAATGCTACTCAGAGATAACGTGTTTGGTTCTCTTGAGGAAGATGCTGTACGCCGGGATTTCACCATCAACGCGCTGTACTACCAGCCCGAAGAAAATTTACTGCTCGATTTCGTCAACGGCCTGGACGATATTGAAAATCAAACTCTACGTATGATTGGCGACCCGGCCACCCGTTACCGCGAGGATCCGGTACGCATGCTGAGAGCCGCACGCTTTGCGGCGAAACTCAATTTTCAAATGGATGCAGCGACCCTGGCCCCCCTGAGGGAATTGCACGGATTGATTGAAGAAGTGCCCGCCGCGCGTTTGTTTGATGAAGTCTTAAAACTGCTGATGAAAGGCGATGCCCTCAGCACCTACGAGATCCTCACTGAGTTCCAGATCTTCACCCATCTGTTCCCCGACACCGCCCGTGCGATGAAAGACAACGACGCTTACGAAACCTTTATTCGTCAGGCGCTGACCAATACCGACCTGCGTATCCAGGCAGCACAACACGTTACCCCCGCATTTTTGCTCGGTGCTCTGCTCTGGCCTGCGGTCGAAGTCCTGCGCGCCCAGCATATCGCCGCCGGTATGCCCCCTGCCGTCGCCTTTAACAAGGCCTCTGCGGAAATTATTCGTCGCGAAGTGCAGCATATCGCCATCCCCAAGCGCTTTTCAGTACCGATGCGAGAAATTTGGGATTTACACCTGCGCCTGTCCAACCGGGGCGGCAACCGCGCCCTCCAGTTACTTGAGCTACCCAGGTTTCGGGCCGCCTATGACTTTGTCCTGTTACGCGAACAGGCCGGCGAAGATCTCGGTGGTCTCGGCGACTGGTGGACTACCTTTCAAGAGGCGGACGAAGACACCCGGCAGCAGATGAGCTCGGCGATAAAATCCGGCCCCAGGCGCAAACGCCGCAGTGGTCGCAAGCGCCGTGCGCAGCCTACGTCGCCATAATCTGGCAACATTCGATAGCCTTAATCCAGTATCGTGATCCAAAGCCCTGACCCAAGAACTGTGATCCTAAAACCATGAGTTCCACCGCCTACATTGCCCTGGGCAGCAATCTCGACGACCCCAGTGCCCAAATCCATCGCGCACTGGCAGCCCTGGCTCATTTACCCCAAACCGAATTAACTGATTGCGCCCCCTGGTACCGCAGCGCGGCCGTCGGCCCCGGCACCCAGGCCGACTACATCAATACCGTCGTGCGCCTGCACACCGAGCTAGCGCCGCTGGACTTACTCCACGCTCTGCAAGCTATAGAAACCGCACAGGGCCGCACTCGAACCCAACACTGGGGTGCTAGAACCCTGGACCTCGACATACTCTTATACGACGACCTTAGCCTCAATACCGCGGAGCTTACGCTACCGCACCCACGCCTGACCGAGCGCAATTTTGTGTTGGCACCATTGCACGATCTCGCCCCCGAGCTAACCCTGGTCAACAGCAAAGGCATCGAACGCTCCGTTAAACAATGGTTGGCAAATTGTGGCTCAACAGGTATCGTCCAACTCTGAGTTGGAGCACTCTGTGGAATTATTGGCCAACGATATTAATCTCGACCTCGATCTAGACTCCCTACCCCGCTTTATCGCCGTTGAAGGCCCCATTGGCGTGGGCAAGACTACGCTCGCCAAACGTTTAGCCGAAACGTTTAATTACGATACTCTGCTGGAAGAGGTGGAAGAAAACCCATTTCTGGAGCGTTTCTACCAGGATCGCCGCAGCGTCGCGCTGCCCACCCAGTTGTTTTTCCTGTTTCAGCGCAACAAACAGATTCAAGCGCTGCGCCAGGGCGATATGTTTCAACCCATTCAGGTCGCCGACTTTCTTATCGACAAAGACCCTTTGTTTGCCAGCGTGACTCTCGATGACGACGAGCTGCGCCTGTACCAGACGGTTTACGATCAGCTCACCATCGACAAACCTGTCCCCGATCTGGTGATTTACCTGCAAGCCCCCACCGAGACTTTATTAAAGCGAGTTCACAAACGGGGTGTCAGCATGGAGCAAGGCATTGATGAATCGTATTTAGCCGAATTAAACGAGGCCTACACCCAGTTTTTCCACTACTACGAAGAAGCACCCCTGCTGATCGTCAACACCGAGGAAATCGATATCTCCAACAGCGCAGCCGACTACCGGCAATTGGTAGAATATCTGCTTACCGTCAAGACCGGACGGCATTACTACAATCCACAAGTACGGTTCTAAGCCGGCTCTTCAGTCGGAAAATAACTCGCCGAGAAAGACAGCGACATACCCCTAAGCCCGGCAAACCAACTGCCAGCAGACCTCACCAACACCCAGTCCATAAACACATCCCATAAACGCAGTCCTAGACCAAACAACACAGGTAGCAACGATGAAAGCAGTCACCATCAACACCCTGAATGACATCAAACACGCCGGGGATAAATTTGCCGTGCTGACTGCCTACGACAGCGCGTTTGCCCGCCAGGTGGAGCTTGCGGGTATCGAGGCCCTGCTGATCGGCGACTCGCTGGGTAATGTGGTTTTAGGTTACGACAGTACCGTGCCAGTATCGATGGACGACATGGTGCACCATACCGCTGCGGTGGCTCGAGGCAATCACAAATCCTTACTTATTGCCGATTTACCTTTTATGGCCTACGCCACACCCGAGCAGACACTGAGCAACTCCGCGCGCCTGATGCAGGCCGGAGCACAGATGGTAAAACTGGAGGGCGGCGAATGGCTCTGCCCCTCGGTGCGCATGCTCGCCGATCGTGGTATTCCTGTGTGCGGCCACCTCGGCTTAACGCCGCAGTCGTTCAATAAACTCGGCGGCTACCGGGTTCAAGGTCGCGACGAAGCTGGGGCCGAACAGATAGTCCTCGATGCCCGGCGTCTGCAAGATGCCGGGGCCGATTTACTGGTACTGGAATGCGTTCCCACCCAACTCGCGACGCGAATCACCAAAGCATTAACTATTCCGGTCATTGGTATTGGTGCTGGGCCCAACACCGACGCCCAGGTATTGGTGCTCTACGATATGCTGGGGATTTCTCCACGGGTACCCCAATTTACCCATAATTTCCTGGCAGAAACAGGGGATATTCAAGGAGCACTGATGGCTTATGCCGAGGCGGTGCGCTCGGGCACCTTTCCGCGACCGGAGCACAGTTTTAAGTAGTAAAAGGGAATTGGACGCTACTGGTGGGGGTGAGGTCTGGGCCCTGGTGAAAGCCGCTTTGCTTCGATTTAATCCACGGGCGCCGCGCAAAACAAGCCGTGTAAGGTGTGAATAATCGCCTGGGCCTTGGGGTTATCCAGACGATAGTAGATAGTCTGGGCTTCCCGCCGCGTCGCCACCAGACGGGCGCTGCGCAGCGTAGCAAGGTGCTGAGAGAGCGACGACTGGCTAAGTGGGATACGCTCGTTCAGATCACCCACCGATAACTCGCCATCGTGCAGCGTGCACAAAATCATCAAGCGGTGCTGGTTGGACATCGCCTTCAGCAAATCCTCTGCTTCTTCCGAGTGGGTGGCTAATTGATTTAGATCCATATCGATGCTGACCTCTGTTGTCTTGTTGAGCTGAAATACCCTACCCTTTGCCTGGCGCGCGTGATCACGACAACTACCTGAGCATATACTTGGAATGCATGGCTGGAGCGCAAAAGAGCCAGAATAGTTCTATTTTAGTTCATATTACCGTAAATTATATATTGCTAATATTCAAAATGCTAATACAATGTAGTTATAGGCTTATAGCCAAATTAGCAAGATTGCTCGCTCAACGCCCATTAGGAGGTAACTTTAGATGGAAATCACTAGCTTTTTCCACCATGACAGCTCCACCTACACCCACCTGCTGTGGGACACGGATACCCGTGAAGCCGCGGTGATCGATCCAGTACTGGACTTCGACTACAAGTCTGGGCGTACCCATACGGAAAGTGCCGACCTGGTGATAGCCGAAATAGACCGGCTCGGTCTCACCCTTCGCTATATCCTGGAAACTCACGCCCACGCCGATCACATTAGCGCTGCGCCTTACATTAAGCACTTGCGTGGCGGTGTGCTTGGCATAGGCAGGCATATCGACCAGGTACAGGACGTATTTAAAGGCGTCTACAATCTGGGCGATCTGGCCACCGATGGCAGCCAGTTTGATCGCTTACTCAGCGAGGGCGACACCCTCGCGCTGGGCAAACTCACTATTACGGTACTGGAAACGCCAGGACATACCCCGGCCTGTGTTGCTTACCAGATTGAAGACGCCGTCTTTATTGGCGATACTTTCTTCTCTCCACAAGCCGGAACCGCGCGAGTCGATTTCCCCGGTGGCAACGCCCACCAACAATATCAATCCCTCACCAAACTGCTGGCTCTGCCCGATAGTACGCGACTGTTCCTGTGCCACGATTACCCAGCCGAAGGCGAAGTCCCCGTTCCTATGGTCACGGTTGCCGAGCAAAAAGCCCGAAATATTTATTTGCAAGGCGGTAGCGAACAGGACTACGTGACGCGACGCCAGGCGCGGGACGCTACCCTGGATATGCCGGTACTGATCCTGCCATCGATTCAGGTGAATATTCAGGCTGGGCAAATGCCAGAACCAGAAGACAATGGCGTTAGTTATTTAAAACTCCCTCTTAATCAATTTTAAATCGAACGGAGCAACTCTATGCATCATTTTGTTTTAGCGGTGATCGGCGGCGGCCTACTCGGCGTTGCCGCCGTGATGATGATGGGCCTCAACGGCCGCATCGCAGGTGTTAGCGGCATATTATCCGGCAGCATGACTCAGCCTTCGGGCGACCGCCTATGGCGCATTTTATTTATCGTCGGTGTGGTCCTTGGTGGCGCTATACCGGCACTTATATCCGGGGACTTCAAACCACCAGAGCCCCAGGCCGGCACCATGCTGGTTATCGCCGGAGGTCTGTTGGTCGGACTCGGCACCGGACTCGGTAGTGGCTGCACCAGCGGCCACGGCATTTGCGGGATTTCCCGTCTGTCACTGCGCTCCGTTTTCGCCACCTGCACCTTTATGGCAGCGGGTTTCGTCTGCGTCTACGTGCTTCGTCACGTCCTACTCAACAACGTTTAAGGAGCCCAAAACCATGGTTAAACAGCAAACCGGAAAGTTAATTTCAGCACTGGTATCCGGCCTTGTTTTCGGAATCGGCATGGCCATCTCCGGCATGACCAACACCGACCGCGTGCAAGGCTTCCTCGATCTATTCGGTCAGTGGGATCCGACGCTGGCCTTTGTGATGGGTGGCGGCTTAATCGTAGCCTTTATCGGCTACAAGCTGGTACTAAAAAATCCAGCACCCTTATTTGCCGACAGTTTTTCCCTGCCTACCAAAATGGTGATCGATAAACCTTTATGGATTGGCGCTATCTTGTTTGGTATCGGCTGGGGCCTGGTTGGTTATTGCCCCGGTCCCGCGATTGCCGGTTTGAGTTACGGGTATACGGCAACACTGCTCTTTGTCCCCACCATGATTGCCGGCTTGTTATTGGCAAAACCCATAGCAAAATTATTTTAAGCTGCAGTAATACTTAATCGACAAACCCTCACTAGCCGGGCTTCCAAGCGATTGGAGCCCGGTTTTTTTTGCTAAGCAAATTCAACCTACGTCGTCCGATATTTATTATCGCCATGCTCTCAGGCTCTTCCTTTTAGTTTTTTCCATTAAAAAATATTGCGATCGAAGCAGGTTTAAAACCGGCTTCCTGGGCTTATTTTCTCTGCTTTGAGATACACTGCATCACTGCCCACCCAAGGAAGAGGTTTTCATTGTCTACTAACTCGGCGTCCGCCAACCCACCTCCTAGCAACCCGATTTCAAAACTATCTTCGATAACCCAGTTATTCCGCTTTATCGCGCCCTATCGTTGGCGCTGGATGGGCGCGGGGGTTGCGTTATTAATTACAGCTGGCATCACGCTCACCATCGGCCAGGGTGTGCGTATGGTGATCGACGAAGGTTTTGTAGCCGGTTCCAGTGCGCAATTAAAAAGCGCGGTATTTTTTCTGTTCGGCCTGTCGGTACTCATGTCCATCGGTTCTTTTATACGTTTTTATTTGGTGTCCTGGTTAGGAGAGCGGGTTAGTGCAGATATACGCGCCACGGTGTTTAATAATATGACGGCAATGGATGCGGAATTTTTCGACAATAATCGCAGTGGTGAAATCACTTCACGTTTAACTGCCGATACCACTTTGTTGCAAACCATTATTGGCAGTTCTTTTTCCCTCGCCTTGCGCAGCAGTATTTCAATGACCGGCGCGCTGATTATCTTACTGATTACTAATCTCAAACTAACCATCATTATTCTCGGCTGCGTGCCGGTCATCCTGCTGCCCATTTTGATCTTCGGTCGCCGAGTGCGCACGCTATCGCGGGCCAGCCAGGACTCCATCGCCGATGTTGGCAGCTATGCCGGAGAGATTATTCAGAATATCAAAACCGTGCAAAGTTACACCCGCGAAACGGAAGAAAAAGCTGCCTTCGCCCTCGAAGTCGATCGGGCGTTTATGATTGCCAAACGCCGCATTGGTCAGCGCGCCCTATTAATTGCTGCGGTGATCCTGCTCATCTTTGGCGCGCTCTCGGGAATGCTGTGGGTAGGCGGCAACGATGTGATTAACGGCGCAATGAGTCCCGGCGATCTGGGTGCCTTTGTGTTTTACGCGCTGTTAGTAGCCATGGGGGTCGCCACACTCTCCGAGGTCTACGGCGAACTGCAACGCGCGGTGGGCGCAACCGACCGCTTGATGGAACTCATCGGCACCGAAGCCAAAATCACCCGACGCGCCCACACAGAGACTAATCAAAGCCCTGGCGATTTACCCGCACAGCTATCAATAAAAAACATCGCCTTCGCCTACCCGACTCGACCCGACCTCCCGGCCTTGATCGATTTTTCTCTGGACATTCCCGAGGGCAAAGTTATCGCGCTGGTTGGCCCATCCGGTGCGGGCAAGTCGACTATTTTTGAGCTATTACAGCGCTTTTACGATCCGCAATCGGGCGCCATCACCCTGGGTGGAGTCGATCTCCGCGATCTCGATCCCCAAGATTTACGCCAACAGCTCGGTGTAGTGGCTCAGCACCCGGCTTTATTTACCGCGGACGTAATGCACAATATTCGTTACGGAAAACCCGACGCCAGCGATGACGAAGTCATTGCCGCCGCTAAGTCGGCCTATGCTCACGAGTTTATTACTCGGCTCCCCGAAGCCTATGGCAGTTTTCTCGGCGAACAGGGCGTGCGGCTTTCTGGCGGTCAGCGCCAACGCATTGCCATTGCCCGCGCGATATTGAAAAATCCTCGTATTTTGTTATTAGATGAGGCCACCAGCGCACTCGACACGCAAAGTGAGCTGCAGGTGCAGCTAGCACTGGAAACCCTGATGAAAAATCGCACCACGGTGATTATTGCCCATCGGTTATCGACCGTTCAGCACGCCGACGAGATTGTGGTGATGGATCACGGCCGCTGGGTAGCCAGTGGCACCCACAGTGAACTCATGGCAAGCTCTGAACTTTATGCGAGCCTGGCTACCCACCAGTTTAGAAGTGGTCGCGATTCAAACCACGACTGAAACCACGAGTTATGCCAGACACAAAACAGGGGCGCCGAGTAGCAGCGCCAGTATCGGCCAGACCAGAATAACTTACCGTAGGAGAAACTAGCATGATCACCGAACAGGACATGTATTTTCATCAGCCCACTTCCGACGACCATTACTGGGCTGAAACCAATTACTTTGGCTTTTATCTTCCAGAGGAAGCGCTATACGTTAATGTTTACGTGCTTACCCGGAAAAATGCCAGCGTGGTGCTATCGAGCATTACCATCACTGATGGGTTTTCCAATGCACCCCATCTGGTTCGGTATAGCAATAGTCAGGTGCATCTGCCTTTCCCGAAAACCAATTTAGACGACTACCAACTCGCCAATGGCCTGGCTATCAAGTGCACAAAGCCGGTAATGGACTACCACATTACCTTCGACGACCAGCGCCAGGTGTCTTTTGACGTGCAATACCAAGCCTTGATGGCTCCTTACGATATTCACGATCCCGATATGGACCCGCTGGCGGCGAGCGCCGACGATAAGGTCTCCGCTACTGCCTACGCCGGGCACTGGGATCAAACTGGTCGAGTCACCGGCAAGCTCAGCCTCGACGGAAAAACCTACAAGGTCGATTGCGTATCCAGCATGGATCACAGTTGGGGCCAACGTAAAGAAGATCAATTTAAGAATTTCTGCTGGCTTAACGCCAATTTTGACAACGACGTGAGCATTCACTGTATTTGGGCCATCGACCCAGACGATGCCAATCACTACCGCGCTATCGTGCACGGCTATGTGCGCGAAGGCGATCAGGTTTTCGGTTTAACAAAAGGTTCAGGCAAACTGCGCCGTAACGGCTTACTGCATCAACATATGGATCTTCAGGTGGAGGACATCCGCGGCAAGGTTCACGACTTTACCGGTACTGCCTTTACCTCGAATGCCTGGCAACCCTGGCCCTTTGTCTACGCCACCCAGTCGTTGTTGCGCTGGGAACTCGACGGGGTAAGCGGCTGGGGTGAAGCCCAGGACGTCTGTCGATAAACTTATGTGATGCTTTTATCTCGGTTCACAAATAAATACCGGAATATCCCGCTCGGAGCGCTGCTGGTACAAATCGTAGTCGGGATAATATTCGCAGCACACCGGCCACAGGGCTTGCTTTTCTTCTCCATCTACGCGGCGGGCACGCAATTGCATTTTGTTGCTTTTGTACTGCACGTCAATATCGGGATTAACGACCAAATTATTAAACCAGGCCGGGTTTTTCGGTGCGCCACCCTGCGAGGCGACAATAAGCACCCCTTCTTTGTAGGGCACATGCATCAACGGCACAACTCGCTTTTTGCCGGATTTTGCTCCCGTCATGGTCACCAGACAGACATCGCGGCCAGCCAGCTTTCCCATCAGGCGGCCATTAGTCCAGCGGTACACCTTTTCGTTTAAGGACGAAAACACCTTCAGGTAGGGAAGTAACTTAGCCATTTGTTCGGATGTCGCGGTTTGCAAATTAAACATAGAACTCTCCTAATAAAAATTAATCGTTTATTTTATTTCTTTTGTCTCTGAACTTGGTCTCTGAATTTGCTCTCTAGATTCGATTTTATAAGGGCGGAAAATAATTACCGCCTAATAAACTATATGCCCATCAATACAAGCAACTGATATAAGCAACTGATATAAGCAACAAAGTTATAACGATATTAGTTTTTGAAAAAAACAAAAACAGATAACACCGCGTCTTCTTAGTCGAAATAAGCATATTAAAAACAGTTCTTTTACTTGTTCTCCGATCGGGGTTTTAATTCCCGACCTCGCCACTTCCCAGCTATCAGGACACCCAATGAACCTCGCAGTTGAACCGTACAACTCCAGCGGACGCAATTCAAGTATTGTCGGAACGCCCCTGTTCGACCTAATGAATGCAAATGAGGTATTCGCAGACGCCACGCCCGATCACATTCTTCGCAGGGCTCTTAGCCAGGCTGAACATCCGCTTATCAGCAGCAGTTTTTCTGCCTATTCAGCGGCATTGCTCCACAGAGTTCAAAAAATTCGCCCCGACATCACGGTGCTGTGGTGCGACACCGGTTTCAATACACCAGCCACCTACCGATTTGTCGATCAATTGGTGGCGCAACTGCATTTGAACCTAAAGGTATATCACCCCGGATTTTCTGCTACCCACCTGCAAGCACGCTATCGGGAAATTCCTGCACCGGGCACCGCAGGGTATGAAGAATTTACCCGCACCGTAAAATTAGAACCCTTTGCTCGGGCCTTTGCAGAGCTGCAACCGGATCTGTGGATCACCGGTATTCGCCGGGAGGAAACCGAGTTTCGCAAGACTCAGAATATATTTACCTGGGATGCCGGGCGTTCCGTTACCAAGGTAGCGCCGACATTTTATTCCAGCACTCAAGACCTTGCGGACTACCTCGTCCAGCACGACCTACCTGCGGAACTGGATTACTTTGATCCCACTAAGCCAGATGAACACCTGGAATGCGGGCTGCATTACTAGGTAGTGCGAACTTAGCTCCGCGACCCGATAACCCTTTATCCTCTTCGCCCCCTTGCTTGTCTCTTCGCAACTAAATTTTCGCCTATCACCGTAAGCAACTAAGCCCGGGCACACGATTCGTACGCGCGGGAAAATTTCTTTATGATTACCTGTTGACGATAAACTTTTATTAACAGGAAAAAATTATGTCCGAATTACTGGCTGGAAAAATAGCACTGATCACCGGAGCCGCTTCCGGCATTGGCGCTGCTGCCGCTGAGGTGTTTGCGCAAAAGGGTGCCAAGGTTGTGGTATCTGACATTGCTGAAGCAGGCGGTCAAGCCACCGTGGAGCGAATCCTCAGCGCGGGTGGCGAAGCTATATTTCAACCCTGCGATGTCACGGACGCAGAGCAAGTACAAAATTTAATCAAAGTCGCAGTCAGCACTTACGGACAGCTCGACATCGCGTTTAACAACGCGGGGGTAGAGGGCGAAGCAGCAACTACGCCTAACTGTTCTCTGGAAAATTTTGATCTTAATATCGACGTCAATCTGAAAGGCGTATTCCTGTGCATGAAATACCAAATTAATCAGTTTCTCGCCCAGGGTACCGGGGGAGCCATCGTCAATACCGCCTCGGTAGCCGGATTAGTCGCCGCCAAAGGGGTGCCCGCCTACGTCGCCGCTAAACACGGGGTGGTTGGATTAACCAAAACCGCCGCCATTGAATTCGCCAAGAAAAACATCCGTGTTAACGCCGTGTGTCCCGGCGGTATTCGCACCCAAATGCTGGAGCGATCGATTGCCGACAAACCCTGGATTGAAAAACAGTTGCTGCGCTTCCAGCCCATCGGGCGGCTAGGAGAGCCTGACGAAGTCGCCAGGGTAGTAGCTTTTTTATGTTCCGACGAAGCGTCTTTTGTTACTGGCCATGCCATGCCGGTGGATGGCGGTTGTGTCGCCATCTAAAAAATTATGGCTGCGTAAATAAAGGTTCACAAAAAGCCTGGAGTGGTTCCATCAACGCCACCCAGGCATTGTCCAGCAAGATCATTTGTGCCGCCGCCGTGGGATGAACCCCGTCCTCTTGCATCAGTTCAGCACGACCACCGATGCCTTCGAGAAAAAATTTAACAAAAGGCACCTGTGCTGATTCAGCAACATTGGCAATCGCCTGTTCAAACAAGGTTTGATAAGCGATACCGTAATTGGGTGGAATTAAAATACCCAGCAGTACCACCTTCGCGCCGGCCTTGTGGGATAGTTCGATCATGGATGCCAGATTTTTCTGCATAACCACTGGCGATAAACCGCGAAGACCATCGTTACCCCCCAGCTCGATGATAACTAACCCGGGTTTATGTTCGCTCAGCAGGTCAGGCAAGCGAACCTTGCCGCCGTGGGTGGTTTCGCCACTAACGGAGGTATTGATTACTTTAATGTCTGACGCTTGAACCCCTGAATCTTGAATACCGCTACTTTCCACACCCGAACACTGACTATCGAGTCGGGTTTGCAGCAGTGCAACCCAGCCCTCACTCTTGTCAATACCATAGGCGGCGCTGATACTATCGCCCAGCACCAACACGCGAGCGCTGGCAAAGACAGAATTCGCAAACAGGCATTGTGCGATAAACAGCAAAGTAAATAGGCGGTAAGCACCAACCATGACTGACACTCCATTACTGGAAGCCCGCAAGCTGGGCAAACGGGTATCCGGACCTGAGGGAGAACTAACTCTCCTCGAAGATATTAATTTTACGCTATTACCCGGCCAAAGCCTCGCGATTACCGGGCCATCCGGTAGCGGTAAATCAACCCTGCTTGGACTACTGGCCGGGCTGGATTCTCCTACCTCGGGAGAAGTACTTATCAACGGCAGAACCTTTAGCGATCTCAGCGAAGATCAGCGCGCCCAACAGCGCGGTGAACTCTGCAGCTTTGTGTTTCAGGACTTTCATCTGGTCAACGATTTGAATGCGCTGGAAAACGTCATGCTACCGCTGGAACTCAAAGGCGTAGTAGAACGTAAGGAAATCGCCCTTCACTGGCTGGAACAAGTGGGTTTAAGCGAACGCATCAAACACTTCCCCACCACTTTATCCGGCGGCGAACAACAGCGAGTGGCGCTGGCTCGCGCCTTTGCGGTGCAGCCAGGCTTGCTGTTTGCCGACGAACCTACGGGGAGTCTCGATCACGCTAACGGTAGCCGCGTGATTGAACTGTTATTTGAACTCAACAAAAATATCTCTACTACAGCTCATACGACCCATGGTGCCGCGCTGATTTTGGTGACTCACGATGCGACGCTGGCGAAGCGCTGTGATTATCACCTGCGCTTGCAGGCTGGTCGTATTTATCAAGTATCAACGGATGGCCAGCAAAGTGAAGTAACTGCATGATGAGTAAAGTGTTTAGACCCTGGCGCGCGCCTGCTTTTCAATTATTGGCCACGGCCCTCGCCATCGCTTCTTTTGCGCTGGTCACCATGATCTTGCTGCGCGCCGAACTGGAAGGACGCTTTGCGGTGCAAACCGCCGAAGCACTGGGCGGCGATATTATTTTATCCGGCAGTCGCGAACCTGAAACTGCGCAGTTTTCAAGCCTGACCAAAACCGCGAGTAAACACTCTCAGCTTATCGATTTTTCTACCGTGCTGGTGCAAGGCGAAACCATATTGCTGGTCAGCGCCAGAGCCGTGGATGCCAACTACCCCTTATACGGCAGCATTAACATTGCGGACAGCCGTTTTGCCTCGGCGCTACCGGTTAACTCCGGCCCCAAACCCGGTGAAGTGTGGGTGGACAATCAAGTTCTCGACCGACTCGACATTAAGGTGGGCGACTCCATTAACGTGGGTAGGAAAACCCTGCACGTAAAGGCAGTTATTCGCCAGTTACCCGATCAAAATGCGGGGTTTTACAGTATGAATCCGCGCATCATATTGACCCGCGCTGATTTGGATGCCACCGGTGTACTGGGGCCGGGCGCACGTATTCGCCATCATTTAATGCTTGCGGCAGATACGGGTTTAGTGAAATCAGTTTCTCAAACGCCAACCATCGATGCACTCAAGCTGCGCCCCGACCAGCGTTTGGAAACTACCGACAACGCGGCGATTCGCAGCATGGGGCCACTGCGGCAGCTCACCCTGTGGGCCAATCTTGCGGTGTTGTTAATTAGCTTGCTCTGCGGTGCGGCTATTTATTTGGCAACAGCTCAAAGGGTACGCCAAGGTGCTCGACTGGCCGGCTTGTTGCGCACCTTCGGTGCCAGTCGCTACCAGGTGATTGTGCGTTTGCTCGGTAGCGAATTTGTCGCCGTCTTACCTGCCGCCCTGCTGGGGAGCGCGGCTGGGATCGCTACCGTTGTTGGCCTCAAGAATCTACTGGGCTGGAGCGGCCCCCTGGCAGCCCATCTCGGCGACTGGTTAGCGCTCGCGTTCAGTCCCATCGTACTGTGGGCGGCGTTTGCGCTGCCCCGCTTAAGCGCGTTGGTGCGAGTGCCAGCCATTGAAGTCCTGCGACAGGGTCATCGCCAGGCGGCCATTTCCGTGCAAGCGGAATTACTCGCCGTGCTGGCTGGGCCAATCGTACTGGCGAGCCTACTCACGCGCTCTCTTGTCGATCTCGGTCAATTAATTTTACTGTTAATCATATTGGGGGCAGTACTGCCCGCTGTGTTGTGGCCTCTACTTAAAGGCCTCGACCTGCTGAGTACTCGCCTGCCTCTTGCCTTCCGCCTGGCGGTACGACGTTTGGCCCGACGGCCTTATTTAACACTGCCTCTAATGGCCTCCCTGACATTGGCGATGGCCATACTCGCGCTAGCCGGGCATACCGGCAACGGTTTGCTGGAAAACTGGCGAACCACCCTGCCGGAAAAAGCGCCCAATCATTTTGTAATGAATTTATACCAACAAGATTTACCGGTGTATCAACAATGGCTGGAAGACAACCAGGCTCTTCCCCAAACACCCTACCCAGTGGTTCGAGGCCGTTTAACGGAAATCAACAACATCCCGGTGCGGGAAGCGGTGAGCAAGGAAAACAGAGGGGGCAATCGCCAGTTAAATCGCGACCTGGTGCTTACCGAGGCCAGCGAACTACCCGCCAGTAATCTTATCGTTGCTGGATTGTGGCATGCCAGTGATGATCAGCTCCAGGGAAATACGGTCTCAGTCGAGCAAAAATTAGCTGAGCGCATGAAATTAAAACTCGGCGACAAACTACAATTCGTCACTAGCCGAGGCAAAATCGAACCCACTATCACCAGTATTCGCGAAGTTGACTGGAATAGTTTTTCGCCCAATTTTTATTTTATGTTTAATCAGGGCAGTCTCGAAACCCAGGACACTACCTGGCTAAGCAGTTTTTGGTTACCAGAAGGCGACGGTAAACGTCTGGCAGAACTCATCCAACAACTGCCCCAGGTCACGTTACTGGATGTATCTGTACTCCTGGCGAAAACTCAGGACCTGGTGAGTCAGGCGAGTCGAGCC
The DNA here is from genome assembly GCA_036961295.1 of Porticoccaceae bacterium. Lineage (GTDB taxonomy): Bacteria > Pseudomonadota > Gammaproteobacteria > Pseudomonadales > Porticoccaceae > JAGPUQ01. Next base: position 1,682,690 of record JBALVX010000001.1, read on the forward strand.
GCAGAACTGATCGCCCTATTACTAATGTTTGCGGCGCTACTGATATTGAGCAGTGCCCTGCTAGATGGCCAGGCGCAACGCGGTCGGGACAACGCACTACTCCGTACTATGGGTGCCCGGTATGGTTTACTGAGCCGCATTGCCTGGCTGGAATTTCTGATACTCGGCGGTAGTGCAGCACTTGGCGCAACCGTCATCACTTTTGCCGCGCTTTATCCCATTGGCACACAGTTGCTGATCGGCTCGTCCAGGATCTCAGCCTGGTTGTTACTGCCCACTGCGCTGGCCGTGTTGGTCGCCAGCGGCGGGGTCTGGCTGAGCCGCAAAGCGCTGCGCACGCCGCCGCTGGCTTTGTTGAGAAACGAACAGTACTAGCTGGTCAGGGTAGATGCTGAGTAAATTGAAAAAATTGTGCATAATCGGTGAATGAATAATATTGACTCATGAAAAGACTCATAAAAGACTCATAAAAAAGCCCATGAAAACAAGCCGGAGGTAATTATGTCTGTATCCAGCGCGTCATCGAACCAGAGTTCAAATTCCCCAAATGCACGTACGGTAGACGCAGTCATCGTTGGCGCCGGATTCGCCGGTTTATACATGTTGCATCGCCTTCGAGAGCAAGGTCTGACGGCCCAAATTTTTGAAGCCGGTAGCGGCGCGGGGGGCACCTGGTTCTGGAACCGCTATCCCGGTGCGCGGGTGGATGTCGAAAGCATGCAGTACTCCTACCAGTTTTCCGAAGAACTCCAGCAGGAGTGGCAATGGTCCGAGCGCTACGCGCCACAGGCAGAGTTGCTGGAATATCTTAACCACGTGGTTGAGCGCTTCGGTTTAGCCCCAGATATTCAATTTAACACCCGGGTAGAATCCGCTGTTTTTGATGACTCCAGTAAAACATGGCAGGTCAGCACGGATCAGGGTGACCAGGTTAATGCCAAATACTGCATTATGGCTACGGGATGCCTGTCCAAGGCAAACAAGCCAGACATCGCGGGAATGGACTCCTTCAATGGCCCCACTTACCACACGGGCGAATGGCCCCACGAGGAAGTGGATTTCAGCGGTATGCGGGTCGGTATTATCGGCACCGGTTCCTCCGCCATTCAGGCGATTCCGGAAATCGCCAGGCAAGCCGAACATTTAACGGTGTTTCAACGCACCCCTAATTTCTCGGTGCCCGCGCGCAATAAACCCCTGGACCCCGAAGAGGTTAAAAACGTAAAACAAAACTACGGCGCTTTACGAGAAGCGGGTCAGCAACAGTTCGGTGCCTTTGATGCGGACTCCAACACCAAAGCCGCTGCAGAAATGTCTCCCGAAGAAATCAAAGCAGAACTCAACAAGCGTTGGCAAATGGGTGGTCTTAACTTTTTCGGTGTGTTTGTCGATTTCCTGGTTACTCAGGAAGCCAACGATATCGTCGCCGATTTCGTGCGTGAAAAAATCGCAGAACGTGTTAATGATCCAGAAACTGCCGCACTACTTGCGCCCAATACCGTATTTGGTTGCAAGCGCATATGCGCAGACACCGATTATTTTGAAACCTACAACCGCAACAATGTCACGCTGGTCGATATTAGTAAGACCTCCATTTCAGTAATCACGCCCGAGGGGCTTAAGGTCGGCGATGGTTCTTCTGAAGACAAAGCCTATGCGTTTGACGCCCTGGTTTTCGCCACCGGCTTCGATGCCATGACCGGTTCACTCAACAAAATCGATATTCGCGGCTGCGGTGGCCAGACTTTAAAAGAAAAATGGGCGGCTGGGCCGCTCACTTATCTGGGCTTATGCTCTGCCGGGTTCCCCAATCTGTTTACTATCAGCGGACCGGGTAGCCCCTCGGTGTTCACCAACATGGTGACGTCCATCGAACAACACGTGGAATACATTGGCGACATCATTGCTTATATGACCGATAATAAACTTGCCACCATCGAAGCGAGCCAAGAAGCCGAAACTCAGTGGGTTGCCCACGTCAATGAAGTGGCGAGTTATACGCTGCTTAATTCGTGTAACTCATGGTATCTGGGCGCCAACATCCCAGGTAAAAAGAGGGTTTTTATGCCCTATGCGGGCGGCTTCCCCCCCTACGTTGCCAAGTGCAACGAAGTCGCGGCAAAGGGTTACGAAGGCTTTACCTTGAGCTGAGTTAATGAACGTCGTAAACCGACCAATGGAGAAAGGCCATTAACAGCCTAAATATAAAATCGTCCCATTATGATTTTAGTGAAATGCACGGCGCCATGCAGAAGTATGTGGATAACAAGCTGCTTAGCGGCCTGTCGGCGGTGGTCTTAAAAGGCACTGACATTGTCGATTTCAAAACCTGGGGTTACATGGATATGGAATCTCTTACCCCAATGACCGGCGATGCTATTTTTCGTATTTATTCCAATACTAAAATCATTACCACTGCCGCCGCGATGATACTTTACGACGACGGTGCGTTTCAGCTCGACGACGCTCTCGATACATACATTCCACAGTTCAAACATCTAAAGGTACTGAAAAAGGGCGCGAGTGATTTAACGCAAACAGAACCGCTAAACAACGCTCCCACCATTCGACAGTTAATGTCTCACAGCGCCGGTTTTAGTTACGGATTGTTTATCAACAACCCGCTGGATCAGGCTTATGCGGATCAACGCATGACCCAGAAAGATTCTAGCTTTGCGGAAATGATCGACAAGCTGGCGGAACTGCCTTTAGCTTATCAACCTGGCGAGCAGTGGCAGTATAGTGTCGGCATCGACATCCTGGCGCATCTAATTGAAATTTGGTCCGGGAAAAGTTTTATCGAATTTTTAAAAGAGAGGCTGTTTAATCCCCTGCAAATGGTGGATACCGACTTTTATGTACCGGAGAAAAATCACCACCGTCTAACAACCAACTACAGCCCGCTGAATTTACTCGACCCAATGGAGCCAGGACTCAAAGCCTGTCCCGATCTGTTAATTGGCAGCGTACTGAAACCCAAAAGCTTTCAATCTGGTGGTGCCGGACTGGTATCCACTATTGGCGACTACACCACGTTTATCCAGATGATAGCTAACCGTGGCGAATGGAATGGCCAGCGCATTCTGTCCCCGGAATCCGTCGAGTTAATGCGCACCAATCAGCTCCGTGAGGGCGTCAAAGTAAAACTACCTACCTGGGATATGCCCAACACCGTCTTTGGCCTGGGTTTTGCCATTAAAAATTCGCCTGCTGACGGAGAACCAGACAGCGCTATTGGCGAATATCATTGGGGCGGCCTGGCTGCTACACACTCCTGGATTTCACCCAAAGCCAATCTTTCAGCTTTGATATTTACCCAGCGCGCCTATGGATTTTGGCATCCCTTTAGCCACGAATTTAAGCGTTTGGTCTACAAAATCGCTGGGGATTAGTCTGGCTAAATGCTAGCCCCAATCCCGTGCTACAATTCCAGCACGTTGCCTCAGTTGGTAACAACAAACCCCGAGCCCCGGAGTTCTAAGGCCAGAAACAGGCTAAGAACCCGGAGCCGGAATCATCCTCGGTGTATTTAGAGGATTAGATTCCCAGGGATCAGCAGGAAACTGCTCATCCTCCCGACTTTGGAAAGGTGTTTGACATGCTAGAAGACCGCTTCGGGCGCGAGTTTCATTACTTACGCCTATCTATTACCGATGTCTGCAACTTCCGTTGCAACTATTGCCTGCCCGATGGCTACGAAGGCCGACCGGACGAGGCCTTCCTGTCGCTGGATGAAATTCGTCGCATCGCCTCGGCGTTTGCCGCTACCGGGACCTCCAAAATTCGCATCACCGGCGGAGAGCCCTCGGTGCGTAAGGATCTCACCGAGATTATTCGCACAGTAAAATCCACACCCGGCATCAATAAAGTCGCCATGACCACCAATGGCTATCGCCTGCCAGAATTGATCGGTAGTTGGGCGGATGCGGGCCTGGACGCGCTTAATGTCAGCATCGACAGTCTCGACCCCGCCGTATTTCAAGCCATTACCGGACACAGTCAACTTCAGCAACTGCTGGATGGCCTTGAGCGCGCAGTCGAGCTGGGCATCCCCACCATTAAAGTCAATGCGGTGATGCTGAAAGGCTTTAACGACAACCAACTGGGCCGCTTTCAGGAGTGGCTAAAACATAAACCCATCACTTTGCGTTTTATCGAATTGATGCAGACCGGTGACAACGCCAAATTTTTCGCGGAACGTCACGTCGCTGGCGACGACGTGCGCACGCAGCTGTTAAACACCGGCTGGACACCCACCCTCCGCGGAAAAGACGCCGGCCCCGCGCAGGAATTTCACCACCCAGACTACATGGGTCGCGTGGGCCTTATCATGCCTTACAGTAAAGATTTCTGTGCTACCTGCAACCGTCTGCGTGTTAACTCCACTGGCAAACTCCACCTCTGTCTGTTTTCCGAGAACGGTCTGGATTTGCGCCACCTCTTACAGGCAGACAGCCAGCAAGAGGAGTTAATTAATTTTTTGCACAGTCAATTAGCCGACAAAAAGGTCAGCCACTTTTTACAAGACGGTGATAGTGGCGGCACTCGCCATCTCGCCATGCTGGGAGGATAAACACGTGGTTAAAAATTACGCGGAGAATTTCCAGGCGCTCAACATTGCGGTACTCACCGTCTCCGACAGTCGCACCGAAGACAGCGATACCTCAGGGCAACTGTTGGTAGAAAAACTCACCGCAGCCGGGCATCAGCTGGCCGGCAAGCATATTGTAAAGGATGAGCTGTACACCATTCGCGCGGTGGTCGCGACCTGGATTGCCTCGAATAGCATACAGGCCATATTAATTACCGGCGGCACCGGCTTTACCGGACGCGATTCGACCCCCCAGGCGGTACTACCGTTGTTCGACACGGTCATCGACGGCTACGGCGAATTATTCCGACACGTGTCTTACCAGGATATTGGCTCCTCCACCGTACAATCCCGCGCTGTAGCAGGTTTATCCAATGGCACCATCGTGTTCTGCATGCCCGGCTCCACCAACGCCTGCCGCACCGCCTGGGATAAAATTATCGGAGAACAACTGGACGCCAGCCACAAACCCTGTAATTTTGTTGGCCAGTTAAAATCCATTAACAATGCTGACTGTACCAGTCGGGAACCGAGTTAACTGCGATGACCGAATTCAGTCATATCAATGCCGATGGCGAAGCCAATATGGTGGACGTCAGTGGCAAAGCCATAAGCACTCGCGCCGCCGTGGCCGAAGGCTTTGTATTGATGCAAGCTGAAACCCTAAAATTAATTCGTGATGGCGGCCACCACAAAGGCGATGTTCTCGCCACCGCACGCATCGCCGGTATTCAAGGCGCGAAACGCTGCCCCGATTTAATTCCTCTCTGCCACCCCTTAATGCTGTCCAAAGTACAGGTGGATTTTGAATTACAGGACAGCAAAAACCGCATTCGCATTACCGCGCTGTGCAAACTCGACGGCAAAACTGGCGTCGAGATGGAAGCACTCACCGCCGTTTCCGTCGCCGCACTCACTCTGTTTGATATGTGCAAAGCCGTCGATCCGGGCATGGTGATTGAAGACATCAAAGTGCTGAGTAAGGCAGGCGGAAAAACCGGAAACTGGGAACGCAGTTAACTTTAAAGTAAATAAACACCTTCGGTGATCTCAACATCATGATTAAAGTTTTATTCTTTGCCCAAATCCGAGAACGCCTGAACTGCGCTCAGGTAGACATCAGCACTGACAAGCCTTCCACCGCTCCGTCAACCATCGCCGAACTAAAAACCCTGCTCGCCCAACGTGGCGACCTCTGGCGCCTGATGTTTGCGGAGCAGCAAGTGCTTTCTGCGATCAATAAAGTCATGAGCACAAACGACTCTCCTATTCAGGCAGGAGACGAAGTCGCATTTTTTCCACCGGTGACGGGGGGATAAGTAATGTCCGCTACTAACACCCGTATTCGCATTCTCGAAGATTCGTTTGACCCCGCGGCCATGAGCGCGGAGATGACCGCGTCTAATATTACGAGAAGCACTACGGGAAGTACTACGAGAAGTACTACGGGCAGTCATACGGAAAGCACTACAGGAAGCTCTACGGAAAATAATACCCATGGCGCACTGGTAACGTTTACCGGCATGGTGCGCGATCTTGTGGAAAACCCAGTCAACGCCATGTTGCTGGAACACTACCCCGGCATGACCGAACGCGCGCTGGAAGCTATTATTCACAAAGCGCGCGAACGCTGGACTCTCGGCGACATCAACATTACTCACCGCGTCGGCATGCTCTACCCCGGAGAGCCTATCGTATTTGTCGGTGTTAGCAGCGCCCACCGACGCGAGGCCTTTGAGGCCTGCCAGTTCTTAATGGATTATTTAAAAATCGAAGCTCCGTTCTGGAAAAAAGAATTTACGCCCGACGGCGAACATTGGGTAGAAGCCAAAAGCAGTGATACTGATGCAGCCGGGCGCTGGTAAGCCGTGAGTACTGTTTCACCGCAGCCAAAAACCATTGGGGCTATTCTCGCCGGGGGGAAGTCCCAACGTATGGGACAGGATAAAGCCTTACTTCAGGTAGGTAGCGGTACCCTGCTCGATCACATGAACAACACGCTTAAGGCCCTGCCAATACTGACCGACGTGGTTATTTGCCGAAATCAGGCAGGTTATCTAAACGACATAAAACCCGACCTAGGGCCCCTGGGTGCACTCTATACATTGAGCCAGCACTACCCTGATTACCGAGCGCTGATTGTGCCCGTAGATATGCCCTTACTGAGTATTGAATTATTATCAGAGCTATACGAAAAGAGTAAGGGAGCTACCGCTATGCACTTTGACGGCTATATTTTCCCGCTAGTTATTTCTTTGGGAAAAGAACTCAATCAAGAGCTAGAAAAACGTATCAAGAATAGCGACTCCGACCTGTCTGTTGCCAAACTATTGCGAAACATTAAAACCGAAACAACACCCAAACCTGTCGACATGGCGCAGCTCTCTAACATTAACACCCTGGATGAATGGGAGGCGCTACAACAAAATTTACGATAAAAAGTTACGATAAAATATTAAAATTAATCCGAACTAAGCCGCGCTATATATCGTGTTTCTTATCAACATCATCTTCCGGACGACCATAGGCTTTTGCCGTGTAGGTCAAAAGAAAAATCGCTCCGCTAAGCAACACAATTGCGCCGGATATTCCTAATAGCACCTTAAGATGAAGTATATCCAGAGCCTGCTGAACGTCGAGCACTAGATGTCTTGAAAGCGCTGTTATCGCGATAAATATCAAAAACTGCACCGGCAGTCTGTGAGTTTTAAAATAAATTCCGATCATCGCGCCTAATTCAAGATAGATAAACAACAACAGAATATCCTTTAGCTCCGCATGCCCCTTTTCCATCATATGTAGATATTCGTAAACTGCAGACCAGACTACCGTTGCGCCGATAATAAATAATGCCAGGTAGTGAAATACATCAACTAATACCGATCCAAATTTTAGAACCTTATCCGGAGTGCTTTCCATAAATAATTTCCTCTATCACTCAATAATAAGTAGAACTTTATCGCTGCCATTACTCACGGAGAAAGTAAGCTTTAACTATCGCGAATAATTCAACTATAAATTCAATTTTCTTGTCCAAACACGCCTTTTCCCAGCATTGCTTTAATTTCATCTTCTGAAAACCCTACGGTTCGAGCCAACTCCAGATTATGAGCACCTAACTCTGGCGCTTTAAAATTAATCTGACCCGGCTCGTTGGCAAACTTAATCGGAATACCAATATGCTCCCAACCTCGGTCATCTTCAACTATCATTTCTCGCGCGCGAATTTGTGGATCATCCGCACCCTGACGCAAATCATTGACGGGGGCAAAAGCGGCGTCCACATCGGCAAACCACTCTATCCATTCTTCCTGCGTTTTACTGAGAAACTTTTCCCGCAAAAATGCTTTAACCGGCTCCTGGGTCGATCCAGGGGGCGGCTGACAAAACTCGATAAGGTCAGGCCGCTCCATTTTATTCAACACGTTGACCGCAAAGTGCATTTCAGAAGCACCCAGCACCACGTATTTTTCGTCTTTAGTTTCGTAGATGTTGTACATGGCATAACCGCCCCAGGTACGCTCATCCTTCACCACGGGTGCTTTTTTCTCGGCAAACACCGAGCCCATATTGTTGGGCACACAGGCCATCAGCGAATCCATCATCGCCAAATCAATGTAGTCACCCTGCCCGGTCTCCTTACGGCGCAGCAAGGCCATTAACACCGCTGACAAACCCATCATTGAGGTGAGCATATCGGCGGTGGGAATTGCAGGAATTGCCGGTTTGCCATCGAAGCCGAGATTGACTGACAGTATTCCCGCGTAGGCTTCCGTCGCCAAATCGTGAGCGGGCTTTTTCATATAGGGGCCAGTCTGCCCAAAGGCAGACAAGGAGGCGTAGACCACTCCTGGGTTGCGCGCTTTAATATCCTCGTAACTCACACCCAGGCGCTGCACCACACCGGGGCGGAAGGCTTCGATCACCACATCGGCTTGCTCGGCAAGGCGCAGGGCCATCTCCTTGCCTTCATCGGTTTTAAGATTAAGCTGCACACTCTTCTTGCCTCGATGGGTGTTGGCGAAATACACCGTCATACCGTCGCGCTTAGGGCCAATTTCCCGATTCGGCTCACCGCCATTAATGGGTTCGAGCTTGATCACCTCGGCACCGTGGTCAGCCATCATCTGGGTGAGTGCCGGACCGGGGAGGAATAGCGATAAATCAAGAACCTTTACACCATCTAACTTCATTTACTTTGCCTTTTACTGTTGACCTTCATTACAGTTGATCTTCAAATTACTCTCCCCGATCGGTGTAGCCGGGTTGATTGTCATGAATAACTTAGAATTTGGTTATTCCCCACAAAACCCATTAAACATTATCCCGCCAAACTCGCTTATTTAATGACCCCTGCCTTTCCGAGGTAGCGTTGTATTTCTTTCATCAATACTTGATCTCGATTCAGATCAAATTGAGGTGCCGCATCCCAGTCGTAGAACCAGACGGGCTTGGTTTGCAATTCTTCCGGCTCATCATTAAATCTCGGTAAGATATGCACGTGGAGCGCTGGCTCCAGGTTACCCAGAATTTCGTAGTTAATACGTGCCGCACCGGTAATTTCAAGCAGGGCATCGCCGACCACCGTCATTTCATACAATAGTTTTTTACGCTCACTGGCGCTCAGTTGATTGAGATCGCTCACCACTGGATCGGGCAAAATCAAACAATAACCGCTAAGAAACTGTGAGCCGCCAAGCACTACCCATCCCGACTTAACTCGGGCGATGGTTCTTGGATTACTGCCAAACTGGCAATCTTTTACCCACTGGTGGATTAAGGTTGTCATAAAACCTAGAACTTCACGACGGCATGACCGGGTATTGTTATTTCGCCCTCGGCATTTTTTAAATACAGACTGACTTTGATTTCTTTTTTGTCGTCGTCCTTTTCCTCTACCACTCCACCAGCGCTCATGGTCTCACCTAAAAATGCGACGCGGCGGTTGGCGTAGCCAAAGGAAACTAAAGAGGCATCTTCGCCAATCCAGTCGGTAACCACCTGACCGACCCAGTCGCCTTGTAGTGGGCCGTCGAGCACGATGGCTTCGTAGCCCTCTTCCTCGGTGGCGTAGGCGTGGTCGAAGTGAATACGATGGGGATTCCAGATCGCGGCGTTGTACATAAACAACTGTACGATACTAGCGGCGTGATCGCGGGACGGCAACAAGTCACCGACATTAATAGATTCGTAATTTAGCATGTTCGAGCTACCTCGCGATCAGGGAAGTGGTTTCATTTAAAACGGGTTCACCCGCTTCGGTTTCCACCACAACTTCGGTAAGCACAAAAATAAGTGGGCCACTTTTACCTTGTTTTTCGTAGATATCTTTTAATCGTCGAGTGATCGAAAGTTTATCTCCTGAACGAATTGGGCGATGGTAAACCGTATCGGAACTACCGGCCATTAAGCGTTTGAGCGGTAACTCGGGAATCAGCTTATCTTCTGGTATACCGTCTTTGCGCAATTGATCGACAGGTAGGATCTCCAGACTATAGCCAAAATGAAATAGCGGTGGTGCTTCATCCCCATCGAGGTACTTTTTAGCTCTCTGTCCTGTAGATACAGCGTATTTTTGGATGTCCCTGCGCGTCACTTCAACGTGCAGGGTCGGATTAGCCCGACCAATGCACGCCTTGATTTCGGGGCTTAATAACTCGGTCATATTCGTATTCCTACCTTTTTTAAATTATAAAAAGATCCCGGCGAATACCGGGATCTTTTTAACATGATGGGCTGGTGGCTATTCCACCGCGGGAAGGATCTGAATGTCCGGCGCGCCGCCCAGGAATTCACCTAAACGTCCGCCTAATTCTTTAAAATGCGCGGTTCCTCGATGTGCACCCAGCGCAGCTTCGTTGCTGTACTGCTCTAACATTATGTAAGTGGTAGCGTCGTCGGTTTTGTGCAATTGATAAAAAGTGCAATCCGGCTCGTTGGCTCTCACCTGAGCTGCTAACTCTCGCATCAAATCCTCGAAACCTGCCTGTTTACCGTCTTGTACTTTTAAGGTTGCGATAACTCCAATCATAATTACTGTCCTGTTTATAATTTACTTTAAACGGAATGGCCTGCTTGAAAGCAATAATTTAGTATTACCTCGCCGCCACCTTACTATAACTTTACTATTACTTTACTAAAGGTAACACCTCTTTGGCGAAACGTTCGATCTGTTCGTAGCGTTGCTCGGGCGGACTGACGGCGTCCATAATCATATGGCGAACACCTGCATCTCTGAAGGCTTGAATTTTTTCGGCAATGTCTTCCGGTCGTCCCAGGGCACAGTATTTTTTGGCCGGATTGCGGAAGTCACTGGCGTAGCGCTCGCTCAGGTGCTCGGTGGCAATATCCCAGGATGCCTCGAAACTGTCGTCAATGCGGAAGAACAAGAGATGGGCCGTATCGAACCTGGTTAATTCCCGCTGCGCCTGTTCTGCACTCTGCGCTATCAGCTCAAGAAAGGACGCAAACATCTCAGGCGTAACCACATATGACACATAGCCATCTGCCATGCGCCCCGCACGCCTGAGTGCCGCCTCGGAACGTCCACCACACCAGATGGGCGGGCCACCAGCCTGCATGGGTTTAGGTAGCATTTGCACGTTTTCAAAAGGATAAAAGCGACCATCGTGAGAGACTTCGTCGCCACTCCAGAGCTTGCGCAACACGTCTATACCTTCCGATAGTCGCGCGCCACGCTCTTTCACCGGCACTCCGCAGGCAGCGTATTCATTGGGAAACTCGCCCCCAACCCCGACGCCAAACACCAGGCGACCCGAACTTAATTGATCCAGGGTGGAGACTTGTTTTGCCACCGCCGTCGGATGCCGCAAAGGCAGGAGATACACCGAGGTACCGAACATCAAACGATCACTCAATGCCGCAGCCTGGGCAAGCTGAATTAAGGGATCGAGAATGGGCATGGCAAAGGCCACGTGGTCTCCGACCCACAGGGAATCGAGACCAATACGATCTGCCAGCGTGGTGACACTACGAACGGCCTCAGCACTATCCATAGACACCATCCAGCCAAATTTCATTTCATCGGTAAGAGGTAAGTTCATCGTTGTTGCTCCTGTTTTTTTCTTCCATTTTTTTTCAACTATAGCTTTATGTTCCGCTGCTTTTTTTCTTACATCGGTGCCTTACATAAACGCCCTACATTAATTCTAAAACCGGTTCAGACAAGGCCGCGTATTGCTCGCGCAATTCCAGGATATGTTCTCCCCAGTAGCGTTCGGTGTTAAACCAGGGGAAGGCGCGGGGAAAGGCCGGATCGTCCCAACGGCGCGCCAACCAGGCCGCGTAGTGCATCATTCGCAAAGTACGCAGAGGCTCAATCAGCTGAAGTTGCCGCGGATGAAAATCATAGAATTCATTATAACCATCCACCACTTCCGATAACTGGGCTGTGCGCATTACCCGGTCTCCGGACAACAACATCCAGATATCCTGCACTGCGGGTGCCATGCGCGCATCATCCAGATCGACAAAATTCGGCGCGTCATTGCGCCACAGCATATTACCGCCGTGACAATCGCTGTGGGTGCGAATCATAATCATCGGCTGCTGTTTGGAGAAAACTTCCTCAACCGCTTGCAACAGGTCTACGGTCAAGGAATCGTAAGACGCCTTCAAGCTTGCCGGGATAAATTGTTCGCTGATTAGCGCCCTGCTATCGTAACCATAACTCTCAATGGTCAGACTGGGGCGATACTCGAACGGCCGGATCGCGCCGATGGCATGAATACGCCCGATCAAACGCCCAAGAGTCAAAAGATTATCGAGGTTCTCCAGCTCCGGCGCGTGTCCACCTCGCCGGGGAAACAGCGCGAAACTAAAGTCACCGTAGTGAAACAGGCTTTCCCCCTGCTCGTTGCGCAAGGGCGCTACCACCGGCAGCTCGTGCTCCATCAACTCAAAACTGAACTGATGCTCTTCTTTTATCTGTTGTTCCGACCAGCGCTCGGGACGGTAAAATTTGGCAATCAACGGCTCACTCTCGTCAATACCAACTTGATAGACCCGATTTTCGTAACTGTTCAACACCAACAAACGACCGTCGCAAAGGAAGCCCTGACTCTCAACTGCATCCATCAAAAATTCTGGGCTTAGTGTTTCAAAAGGGTGGGTGTTCAAACATTGCACCTTGATATTTGCAGAGCTTTCAATATTTATCTCCAATACATCTTGCCATTACAGGGAGTGTTTAAAACCTGAAAGCAAAACGTCTCATTTAAAAAAATCCATCAAAAAAAGGAGGCCTTAGTCTCCCTTTTTTTGATCCTGAAAAAACGTTTAGATACTTACATTAAGCGCTTTCAACGTATCCAATGTCAAACCGCCCGTAGCCAGATTATTTTTGCGTTGGAAGTTCCACCACAATTAAAGTCTGACGACCAATTACGCCATCAATCGGTCCTGGGTTGAAGCCGGCGTTTTTGAGAGCCTGTTGAACACCAGTAATAATTTCATTGGACATATTGGTTTCGCACAAAACCGATTTCCATTCCAACTTGGTGCTGGAGACCTTGAGGCGTTTGGAAACATTTTTGGTTTCTTCCGGAATCTTTGTGCGAACTTCTCGAGCATCAGAGACCAGCTTACGTACTTTTTTGTCGGCGTAAACTGCGGGCACTACAACTTTAGTAAATGTGGCTGGAGTCTTAACCACCCGACGTTTCACCGTTTTGTGTTTGGCCGGATACTCTTTTTTACAAATCATATTACCGGTTCTTTTGCCAACATCTCCGTGGCTCGCCAAAGCGTGCCAAATGTATTTTCCTTCGGCAATTTTTACTCGTTTTTGAACTTCTTCATATTTGGCAGGGATCACTGTACGAACTTCCTTGGCATCGCTAACCAATTTACGAACCTTGACGGTTTCGTACTTGGCGGGGATTTCCACTGTCCGGGAACCGGCTGGGGTTTTAAGTACGGTTTTGCTGACCGTTTTGTACACAGCGGGCACTTCTACCAAACACATAATTTCATCCGTGGAGTTATCGATTTTTTCCACCGGGCCACGACCCGCTTTCCAAACCGACTTAGCGGGTTCTACTAACACTTTTCCCTTAAGCGTTTCATATTCTGCGGGGGCTTCAACCAGTTTTTTGGCCGCCGGAGCAACCAGAACTTTTTCTTCAACAAACTTATACTCCGCCGGCGTGAAGGAAATTTTTTGAGACTCCTGGCTAGCAAGTACTTTTTGCATTTCGGATTTGTATTCAGCAGGTTGATAGTGTTCGTGATAGTACTCATTCGGCGCAGCCGCCTGAAGATCAACTCCGCTCCGGCCTGCGGCTGTTAGCACTGCGGGATTGATCGGAACATTACTTTTCAGCGAGCCACTGACCCAGGCACTGTACGCAGCACTGGTTTCAATTTTTTCCACTTCGGTGCCATACACAGCTGGAACCGGAATTGATTTGGTAGATGCTTAAGAAACCAACACTTTCTCAAGCGCTTCTTCATATTTTGCCGGCACAACATCTACTTTTTCCGACGCTTCACGCACCACCACCTTCGAGACCTTCTATTGGTATTGGGTATAGACTATTTGATCGAAATTTCCACTCTCAACTTGCACTCTCATAGGCATCTGAGGTTCGACCAGCGCTGCCGTCCTCAGTTGCGATAGATTATCAGCCGTATACCGGAACAAGGCTTATCATTGGGCACCACTCAAATCGCCCCAGCACCGAGTAGCTCATCGAAGGGTAATACCGGCAACAGCGTGCCAGCGGGCAATTCACCCGCCCCCGCCTCCACCAAAATAAAGCAATTACAGCGCGCCAAGGCACCAAAGGCACCCGAGCTCTGCTGCCGATCCGGTGTAACTACAAAACCGCCGCCGGGCGAGGCATGCAATTCTGACGCAGTTAATTTTGAGCGGCTCAAACGCCCTCGCACCAGCTCAAGACGATTGCGATCAGAGCGCATCGACTGGGTGATAGGCGCGCTCAACATCAACGGTTCCGGGTCGTCCGCCCCCTGAAGCTTGCGAAGTACCGGCGCGACCAACTGATGAAAGGTAACCAGCGCGGACACCGGGTTACCAGGCAGCCCAAAGAATGGGGTTTGGTCTAGATGACCAAAAATAAAGGGTTTTCCCGGTTTAATGGCGACTTTCCAGAAATCGAGATTGCCTAGCTCCTGCAACACTTCGCGGGCGTAATCGGCCTCGCCCACTGAAGCACCCCCACAGGTCAGCACCACGTCGGCACGACGCTGGCCTTCCATACAGACTTGCCGTAGCTGCTGGGGGTCATCGGCAACCACTCCGAGGTCTACCACCTCGATGCCCAATTTTCGTAACATCACCTGTAGCACATGGCGATTACTTTCGTAAATATCGCCGGGGCCAAGCGCTTCTCCCGGTGCACGCAGCTCGTCGCCGCTGACAAATAAAGCCACACGCAGCGGTTTGCGCACTAGCGCCTGGGCTAGGCCCAGAGTCGCTAACACACCAACTTCAATGGCACCGATACGACGCCCCGCACTGAGCATAATATCGCCGCAGGCCACATCTTCACCTCGGTAGCGCACGCTGGCACCTTGCCGAGATGGCGGCGTTACCAGGCGCATCACCTCGTCCTTATTACCCGCCTCCACCGCGACATTTTCTTGAATCACCACGGTATCCGTCCCTACAGGCAGGGTTGCTCCGGTGGTAATACGCACACATTCCCCGGTCGAGACGGTGCCGTTAAAAGGTTTACCCGCCAGAGACTTGCCGACCACTGGGTAAGTGCTGCTCCCGGAAATATCGGCAAAACGCAAAACGTAGCCATCCATCGCCGAGTTATCCGCAGGGGGCGAATCCAGGGGGGAGACAATATCTTCGGCCAGTATGCGACCCACTAATTCCGCCAGTGGTTTGGTTTCGGTAGCCCGCGCACGCGCATCGCTGCCGGCAGCAAGGCTGGCCAACATAGTTTGCCGGGCGTCGGCAAGCGACATCATCGGAGTGTTTATGGTCAAAATGGCACTTCCTAATTCAAGTCGCCCAGTAGTTAAACCGAGCCTAAGTAAGTGGAGTCTAAGTAAGTGAAGCCAGAAAAATCACCACAGCCTTGCTTAACTGGCATTGTGGCATACAGGGCAATCAGGCCACACCGGCAACTCAAAACTCTGCCACTCTCCGTAAGCGCCATCAAATAATAGTAAGCGTCCCGCCAGCGTTTTCCCGACGCCGGTTAACACTTTGATGGTTTCCAGTGCCTGCATACTGCCGATAATACCCACCAAGGGCGCTAATACCCCGGCTTCGACACAACTCAATTCCTGCTCGCCAAAGTGCCGACTCAAACATTGGTAACACGGCGCACCCGGCGTCATCGGAAATACCGCCACCTGGCCCTCCATACGAATTGCCGCACCGGATACCAGCGGTGTTTGGTTTTGGTAACACACTTCGTTTAGCAATTCGCGAGTGGCTAAATTGTCGCTGCAATCGACCACCACATCGACCTTTGATATATCGACCTGCGTAATATCAAACTGCGCGATACCGCTGCTGGCGTTTACTGCCTCGATTTTTTCCACCTCGAGTCTTTCTATCACGGGCACCAGCTCGACGTGGGGATTAATCGCCGCCAGGGCCTGCGCCGCCGACTCTGCCTTGTTTTTGCCTAAATCTGCATCGCCGTGCAAAACCTGGCGCTGGAGGTTGGACAACTCAACGTTATCAAAATCTGCCAGCAACAAACGGCCAATACCAGAGGCCGCCAGATATTGAGCCGCCGCGCAGCCCAGACCACCCAGGCCTACGATCAAAGCGGTGCTGGTGGAAAGCGTCTCCTGACCGTCAAAACCGAACTGAGGGAGCAATAATTGCCGCCCGTAACGGCTTTGCTGTGCGCGGGAAAGTACTTTATTCATAGCTTATTCACTGGGGCCAGCTAGCATTGTAGCGGATATGTTGCGCATAATAGCCGGAGCACTCGGTCTTGTCGTTACTGCCGGAGTCTGGTATCACTGTTTGCGGCGATCTGCTCCGGCAATCTACCCCGAGCATCTGCTCCGACAACCTACTCCGGCAATCTGGTTTAACTCAGGCCACTCACTAGAGGACAAGTAAAAATGAAACTCTACGACTACCCTAAAGCCCCCAACCCCCGTCGCGTGAATATTTTCCTCGCGGAAAAAGACATAGAAATTGAGCGTGTTGCTGTGGATTTGATGCAAGCCGAGCAACTAAAGCCCGAGTATCGAGCCAAAAATCCGGCCTGTGATGTACCTATGCTAGAGCTGGACGACGGCACCTGCATCAGTCAAATTCGTGCCATTTGCCGATATTTTGAAGAAATTGAACCATCGCCCCCACTGCTGGGTAGCACGCCTACCGAAAAAGCCCAGTGCGAAATGTGGGAACACCTGGCCTCTATGAATGGCCTACTGGCCATCGCCGAAGTGTTCCGCAACACCGCACCCGGCTTTGCAGGCAGAGCTGGCGTTGGCCCCCACAGCTACGAGCAATCGCCAGAATTAGCCGAGAGAGGGCTACATAGGGTAAGCAATTTTTTCACCGACTTCGATCAACGACTCAGCGAGAACGATTATGTGGCCGGTGATTTCTACTCAATGGCGGACATTACCACGCTAGTAACCTGCGATTTCGCCAGGTGGATCAAACAGGAAATTCCCGCAGAGTGTAGTAATTTACGTAGCTGGTACGACAGGATATCTCAGAGACCGTCTGTACAAGCCAACTCCTAGCAGGCCGCTCAAGGAATCGTCCAGAACAACGGTTTCCCGATTACAAAGGCTGTGGTAAATTGCAGAGCGTCGCCTATCTCGACAACGATTAAAGAAAGATTATAAAGACCTATATTCGGCATACTGGGCTTGTTAACTCGGCCTTGTTAACCCGGTAAAGTTAACCCGGCACTGCTAACACGACTACGTACCAATATTATTTTCAAACAGGAGTATGCATGAGTCTTGATCAACGGGAATTTCGGGACGCCCTGGGCGAGTTTGCTACCGGCGTCACGGTCGTCACCGCCAAAGATAAAGACGGCACTCCCGTCGGCGCGACCGCCAACAGCTTTTCCTCCGTATCCCTGGATCCGCCGCTGGTGCTGTGGAACGTGGCCAAAACCGCTAATTGTTTCGACGCCTTTAACGCCGCCGAGCACTTCGCCATTCATATTCTACACCGTGGACAGGAAGACATTTCCAAACGGTTCGCTACCAGAGACGCTGATAAGTTTTCCGGAGTTGAATGGAGTGAAAATTCAAACGGCACACCTCTGCTAGCCGACTTTGACGTGCGCTTCGAGTGCAGCACCGAACATCTCTACGACGGCGGTGATCATTTAATTATTGTCGGCCGAGTTCACGCTATGGATAACAAAGCCCGCGAGCCACTAGGTTTTTATAAGGGCAAATACGCCAAAATCGTCACCGATTAAAGCTAAAAAATTTATTCTCATACGACGCAATTGCACTGCAAGCAGATTCAAATTAATTCATAAATTAACTCATACATTAACAAAAGGAATCCGAATATGAGCGACTCATTTAATGCCCTGGTAATCGACAAAAATGATGCCGGACTCAGCGCAGCCATCAAACAATTGTCCGTCGCCGATCTGCCCGACGAAGATGTGCTGGTCGATATCGCCTACTCCACCGTCAACTATAAAGACGGCCTGGCGGTTACCGGCACTCTGCCCATCGTACAAAAATTCCCCATGGTCGGCGGTATTGATTTGGCCGGCACGGTAGCGGAATCCCGCGATGCACGCTTTAAACCTGGAGACAAAGTCCTGGTCAATGGCTACGGTTTGTCCGAGCGCCACTGGGGCGGTTATTCGCAACGCCAAAAACTCAATCCAGATTTTCTGGTGCGAGTGCCCGACGCTTTTAGTCTGGAAGAAGCCATGGCTCTTGGCACCGCCGGTTACACCTCAATGTTGTGTGTGCAGGCAATCCAGGACGGGGGCATTAAACCGGAAGACGGCCCCGTACTAGTCACTGGTGCAGCGGGCGGTGTGGGCACCGTCGCGATTATGTTGCTGGCCAAACTCGGGTATCAGGTCACCGCCTCCACCGGACGCGTTGAAGAAGCCCGCGAACTTTTGGAAACACTCGGCGCTAGCGATATTATTTCCCGCGATGAACTGTCCCGAGACCCCGCCATGCTCGAAGCGGAAATCTGGGCGGCGGCGGTAGATAGCGTTGGCGACAACACTCTGGCAACCGTGCTCGCGCAAACTAAATACGACGGTACCGTCGCTGCTTGCGGCCTGGCTGCCAGCCCTAACTTGCCCACCACCGTTATGCCTTTTATCCTGCGTAGCGTAACGTTACGCGGTATCGACTCGGTGATGGCGCCACTGGAACGTCGGCAACGGGCCTGGGACGCACTGGCTGAACTCGTTGATCTGGATAAATTGCGCGCCATCTACAACGTCGAG
Organism: Porticoccaceae bacterium; assembly: GCA_036961295.1. Lineage (GTDB taxonomy): Bacteria > Pseudomonadota > Gammaproteobacteria > Pseudomonadales > Porticoccaceae > JAGPUQ01. The sequence continues at coordinate 1,701,707 of JBALVX010000001.1, forward strand.
CCCATGAGCAAAGTACCCGAGATAGCCCCAGCTATTCTCGCCGGAAAAATCAAAGGTCGAGTCGTGATTGACGTTAATGCTTAAACCTTATTCGTAAAACTTGTTCGTAAACCTTCTTTGTAAACCTTCTTTGCAAACAAGAACGTGGCGCGGCACAGAGCATTTAGCTAAACAATAAGGCCTTATTCTCAGCTCTTATCAATCAGCCCAGTGCCGGGCCACCTTTATCGACCCAGGTTTTAAGATCGAAGTATTCCCGCCACTGCTTAATTTTTCCGTCACTATCAAATTCAAAAATACCCAGTACTGGAAGCTCGTCCAGATCGCCTGAAGGCAGAGAAAAACTGTCCAGTCGTTCGGTAACTACGCGCTCGCCATCGGCAACAATCGTTAATATCTCAAACTTGCAGGCGCTCGCCGCTGACAAAAATGGGGTCAAAAACCCGCGTATTTCATTGTGGCCTGTTAAGGGCGTCAAAGGCACATTGTGGTACACCGCATCCTCGCTCATAAGGGAAAGTATGCCTTCCACGTCGAGTCTCTCCCAGGCTTCACAAAAACTGGCTACGGTTTGGCGGTGATTTTCAGACAAACGCTGGTCTACTGACATAACTCTTCTCCCATATTAATAATATCGAACCACTTTACACCAAATCACCCCACTCTAATTTTTTGGGGCGCGTTTAAAAGGAAATTATTGCTTGTTAAGCGCCCTCTCTTCAACGAAACAGGCAGGGCAGCGCCCGATACTATATAAAAAAGCCCGGCCATAAAAAAGCCGGCTAACGTAGCCGGCTTTTTTCAGAACACTTAGTGACCCGCTAGAACAATTCCACCGCAATCGCCGTGGCTTCACCGCCGCCGATACACAGGCTGGCAACGCCTTTTTTCTTGCTGTAGGTTTGTAGCGCCCCAAGCAAGGTCACAATAATACGTGCGCCACTGGCACCCAGGGGATGACCCAATGCGCAAGCGCCGCCGTGCACATTAACTTTGTCGTGGGGCAGGTTTAATTCGCGCATAGCAGCCATGGCAACTACGGCAAAGGCTTCGTTAATTTCGTAGAGATCAACGTCCTCGGCAGCCCAGCCGGTATTGGCAAAAAGTTTTTTCAGTGCGCCAACCGGAGCAGTGGTAAACCACTCTGGCTCCTGAGCAAACTGGCTATAGCCACGAATCACAGCAACGGGTTTGAGACCCCGTTTTTCGGCTTCGCTTTGACGCATTAATACCAACGCCGCTGCACCGTCGGAAATCGAGCTGGCGTTCGCTGCCGTGACGGTGCCGTCGGCTTTAAAAGCGGGCCTTAAGGTTGGGATTTTATCGGGACGGGCATTACCGGGCTGCTCGTCGGTATCGATGACTTGTTCGCCGCCGCGAGTTTTTAAGGTCACTGGAGCAATTTCACCTTTGAACTTGCCGGCGTCAATCGCGGCATTGGCACGACTCAAGGATTCAATGGCGTAGGCGTCCTGAGCTTCGCGGGTAAAAGTGTATTTACCGGCGCACTGCTCGGCGAATACGCCCATCAAACCGCCGGTGTAGGCATCCTCTAAACCGTCGGTAAACATATGATCTTGCAGTTCACCGTGACCCAGGCGATAACCGCCGCGGGCTTTAGGCAATAAATACGGCGCATTACTCATGCTTTCCATACCACCGGCAACCACCACATCAGCTTGCCCGGCGAGCAAAGTATCGCAGGCCATCATCACGGTTTTCATCCCGGAGCCACACATTTTATTGACGGTGGTGGTACCGGCACTGACTGGAATTTCGGCACCCAAAGCAGCTTGTCGCGCTGGAGACTGGCCAACACCCGCGGGGAGTACGCAGCCCATCAATACTTCTTCGACGGCATCGGGAGCGACACCGCTACGCTGTAGGGCAGCGGCAATGGCTGTTGCGCCCAGCTTAGGAGAAGGCACGGACGAGAAATCGCCCATCATGCCGCCCATTGGGGTGCGGGCACTGCCGACAATAACGATTGGATCATTCATGTGTTTGGCCTCTTGATCGGATACTAATGCTACGAGTAAAAATGGAAACCTTATTTAACCACTCGCAAGCGAGCGTGACCGCCGCCGGGATTCGACGGTGGTTTTGGTGGTGTGTCGTCTGGTTCTGGCTCGGAAGGCTCTGCTGGGCGTTCAACAGGGGTTTTTGCCGGATCGCTCAAAGTTTTGTCAACCGAACGCAAGGTGTGCCCCGGCGTTTTGGGTGCCTGGCCTGTATCCGGAGCTACTTCCGGTTCAAATGCCATGCCCTGCCCGTTTTCTCGGGCATAGATTCCTAAGATCGCATTGATGGGCACATAAATATCGGTGGGGATACCGCCAAAGCGGGTGTTAAAGCTCACCGCAGTGTCGTCCATGATGAAGTCTTGAGCGGCGCGGGGAGCAATATTAAGCACAATCTGCCCGTCGGTGACGTGGCTCTGAGGTACCAAAACCCCAGACTGGTAAGTATCGACTACCAGATGGGGAGTACAGTCGTTAGCCACTATCCAGTCGTAATAGGCCTTAACCAAATAAGGTCGATTAGATGACATTCCCATTACGTTAACCCGTTCATTTACCAGCGCAAAATAATCGCACTCAGATGTGCATATCTCGTTCGGCTTCAGTCAGACTTTCCTGGAATGCCGGCCGCGCAAATATACGTTGCATATAGCTGTGTAGAGGCTTGCACTGCTTGTTATTGGGCAGCGCAATATCGAGTATGGGCAAACGCCACAACAGCGGCGCTAAACAGCAATCCACCAGGGTAAATTCTTCGTTCATAAAAAAGGCTTTGTCGGTAAAGATGGGAGCCACACTCAACAGACTTTCGCGCAACTCTTTGCGCGCCTTCTCGGCCATCTTGGTTTCGCCTTTCGAATAAACAATATCGGCCTTATCACACCAGTCTTTTTCAATACGGTGCATGTACTGGCGACTCAAGGCTCGCGCTACCGGGTAGACCGGCAACAAGGGCGGGTGCGGGAAGCGCTCGTCCAGGTATTCCATCATCACCTTGGACTCGTAGAGTGCAAGGTCGCGATCGGCCAGTGTCGGCGTGGTGCCATAGGGATTGAGTTCAGTCAATTCCTCCGGCAAAGCGCCGTGATTGACCTCTTCGATATCAACGGTAACACCCTTTTCAGCCAGCACAATACGTACCCTGTGACTGTACTGACAGGAAGAATCGGAAAATAGCGTCATGGTAGAACGCTTAGATACTACCCCCATGATTTACCTCGTCGCCTATGGCGTTTAATGTATATCCTTCCAGTATTCACGGTTCAAGAGCCAGACGAATACCAACAAGATCAAGAGAAACAACAAAACGCCATAACCGATAGAGCGACTCTTGTCCGCAATCGGGTTGGCCAGATAACTCATGAAATTCACTAAATCGTACACTGCAACATCAAATTCGTCGGCAGACAGTTCGCCTTCCTGTATCAACTTATAGCTGCCGCAGGGATCATTCAATATTGGCTCGCTGGTAAGCGGGTCAACGCGAACACCGCCGTTGTGGGCTAGCGACGGCCCGGGCGCGCACGCCGCCAGACCCTGTAAATCCAGCAGCGCATGGGGCATGCCCACGTTCTCGAATACTTTGTTGTTGACGCCAACCGGGCGATCCGGGTCGACATAAAAATGACGTAAATAGGTATAAACCCAACTCGGCGAACGCGCTCGTGTCACCAGGGTTAAATCTGGCGGCGGTGCACCAAACCATTCCTTACCCGACGCTTCGGACATCGACGCCTGCATCAAATCACCGATTTTCTGCTCGCCGAACACCATGTTCTCGAGCATCAGGCCGTGGGGGATATCGAGATCATCGGCGACTCGCTCCCAGCGGGAAAACTTGGCACCGTGACAACCCATGCAATAGTTGGCAAAAGTCTGCGCGCCACGCTGTAGCGAAGCCTTATCTTGATAATCAACTTCAATTTTATCGCAGGCAATAGCACCACAGTCGTGAGTCGCTTCCGAACCCACCGCTTTCAAGGGGATCACTATTAGCGCAATCACAATACCCAGCACACCCATCGCACGCCAGAAACCCATGCCGCCGTCCATGGTGACCCTTTCTGGCTCCACCCTGGTTTTTTCAAAGCGGGTCCAAAATGGCATCGCAACAAAATAGGCGAAATACAGTAGCGTACAAAATTGAGCCAATCCGGTGCGCGCCGGTGTCGGAGCTTTAATCCCCAATACACCAAGTATCACAAAGGACGCCGCAAATACCACCACGGCTACCCGGCTAATATTACCTTTGTAACGAATCGACTTAACCGGGCTACGATCAAGCCAGGGCAAGACAAACAGTATCGCCACCGCCGCCGCCATCACCATAAAGCCCAGTAGTTTTGCGGTTAGGGGACCAATCGAAAACGTCACCGCCCGCAACATTGAATAATACGGGGTGAAATACCACACCGGCGCAATGTGCTCGGGGGTTTTCAGGGAGTTGGAATGCTCGAAGTTGGCCTTCTCAATAAAGTAGCCGCCCATCTCTGGCATAAAGAAAATAATAAAACAGAAAACAAACAGAAATACCGTGATCGGCACCAGGTCGTGAACCGTGTAATAGGGATGAAAGGGGATGCCGTCCAACGGAATGCCATTCGCATCTTTGTGCTTTTTGATTTCAACGCCATCCGGGTTATTGGACCCGACCTCGTGCAGCGCCAATAAGTGCAGGAATACCAAACCGATCAACACCAGCGGTACAGCGACCACATGCAGCGCAAAAAAGCGGGTAAGCGTAATACCGGAAATCAGATAATCACCACGTATCCAGTCAACAATGCCCTCACCGAAATAAGGAATCGCGCCAAACAGGTTAATAATGACCTGCGCGCCCCAGTAGGACATTTGGCCCCAGGGCAACACGTAACCGAGAAAGGCCTCGGCCATCAGTGCCAGGTAAATACCCATGCCGAACAACCACACCAGCTCGCGAGGCGCTTTATAAGAGCCATAAAGCAAACCGCGGAACATGTGCAGATAAACCACAATAAAGAAGGCGGAAGCGCCGGTGGAATGCATGTAGCGGAGAATCCAGCCGAAATCCACATCGCGCATGATGTATTCAACCGAGCCGAAGGCCCGTTCCGCCGAGGGATCGTAGCTCATGGTCAGCCAAATACCGGTTAACAACTGGTTAACCAACACTAATAACGACAGGACCCCAAAGAAATACCAAAAATTAAAATTCTTCGGCGCGTAATATTTCGCCATATGGGTGTCCCAGGCGCGCTGCACAGGCAGCCTCGCGTCGACCCATTTCCACAACCCGCTTAGACCTTTCATCAACAGGCTCATGCGCTTTCCCCCTCGTCAATACCAACCACCACGACCGAGTCGCTCTCATAGCTGTGTGGTGGTACCACCAGATTTAAGGGCGCAGGTACACCTTTAAAAACCCGGCCTGCCAGATCAAATCTGGAGCCGTGGCAAGCACAAAAAAAGCCGCCGAGCCATTCCTCTCCAGTCCTGTTGAGATCTGTAGCACCAACCTCGGGACGGTACGTTGGCGCGCAACCAAGGTGCGTACACAAACCTACCAATATTAAATATTCTTCTTTGATAGCGCGATTTTTAGGATCGACATATGTCGGCTGCTGGGGTTCTTCCGATTGAGGATCCAACAAACGATCTTCGGCTTTGGACAGCATTGCCAGCGCTTCCTGCGTGCGACGCAGAATATAAACCGGTCGACCACGCCAGGCTTCGGTGATCATTTCACCCGGCCGGATTTTACCAATATCGACTTTAACCGGTGCGCCAGCGGCTTTGGCCTTGGCGTTGGGCTGCCAGGAACCTACAAACGGTACCGCAGCACCTACCACACCAACCGCACCAACCACACAGGTGGCGCCCGTTAATACACGGCGACGGGTTAGATTTACACCCTCATTGCTCATCAGAGCTCTCCTCAACAACTCGGTGATAAACAGACGAACTGACTAAGCAGTACGTGGGAAGCCACACCTAATAACACGGCGGGAAATAGCGCGCCATAGTACTTAAAAGCGCAGCAACTAACAAGTAAAACTTACACAAAATTCAGGCAAGCCACTGTTTTTTAAGCAAAAAAATGCCCGGTGTAAAACCGGGCATCGGGCAACTCCAGAGCGTTTTTTAACGCTTGGAGAACTGCGGACGCTTGCGCGCTTTGTGCAGGCCAATTTTCTTACGCTCCACTTCGCGAGCATCGCGAGTCAGAAACCCGGCTTTGCGCAGTGTCGGACGTAAATTCTCGTCGTAAGCCAGCAGAGCACGAGCCAGACCGTGGCGAATCGCACCCGCCTGACCGAAGCTACCACCACCGGCAACCGTTGCCATGATGTCGAACTTGCCAAGAAACTCGGTTACTTCCAGCGGCTGTCGCACAATCATGCGCGCCACTTCACGGCCAAAATACACGTCGATATCGCGATTGTTGATCTTGATATTGCCGCTGCCAGGAGAAAGAAATACCCGCGCCGAAGAGGTTTTACGTCGGCCAGTGCCGTAGTAGGGAGTGTCTGCCATGATGTGCTATTCCTAAATATCGAGTGCTTGAGGTTGCTGAGCTGCGTGGGGATGTGCATCACCGGCGTAGACTTTCAGCTTTCTGTACATATCTCGGCCCAGAGGACCTTTCGGCAACATACCCTTCACCGCCATTTCGAGCGCTCGCTCTGGAGCACGATCAATCAGCTTTTCAAAACTGATGCCCTTGATACCACCGGGATAACCGGTGTGACGATAATAGATTTTGTCGGTGGCTTTCTTGCCGGTAACCCGTACTTTTTCGGCATTAACCACGACAATGTAGTCGCCGGTATCCACATGGGGAGTAAATTCCGGCTTGTGCTTGCCACGCAGACGATGAGCAATGCTGCTGGCGAGACGACCAAGGGTTTTTTCGGCCGCATCGACGACAAACCAGTCGTGAACTACGGTCTCAGATTTAGCGCTATAAGTTTTCATGACTGTATCAACTTCGCCTGGGGTCAGCTTGAACGACAACCAATAGTCTGGATGCCGCCAAAGGAATGGGGGTCTAAAAAAAGAGGGCGAATTCTACCGGCACAATCACAGTAGATCAAGGCCGGATTACACTAAGTTGCACAATAATCTGCCCATCGCTCGATATGGTGCCCCAATCACTGCGCAATCACCGCATAAGGAGACTTGGCTGGCAGCTGATTGTACACGATGTGTACAGCTCGTATCTGACTGTACGCTGGGGTTATGGGCTTACTAACTGAGGGCAAGGTTCAGGGCATAGTTCAGAGTTAAGGCTTATGAGGCCTCGCCAAATACTCGTGGGACTGCATCTCTAATAAACGGCTTCTGGTGCGCGCAAATTCAAAATCCAGCTTACCGCCGCCATACAGCTCGTCGAGCGGCACCTCTGCGGACAAGGCCAGCTTAACGTTGCGATCGTAAAACTCATCAACCATATTGACGAAGCGGCGAGCGGCGTCGTCTACCTCACGATGCAAACGCGGCACCTCACCCACCAATACCGCATGAAATTCCCGCGCCAGTTCAATGTAGTCATTCTGGCTGCGTGGGCCACCGCACAGGGTGGCAAAATCAAACCAGACCACATCCTCGCCGACGAAACGAGCCGCAATATCTCGCCCTTCCACTTCTAGCATCACGTTCTTGCGGATTTCTTCCGGAGAGGGCACCAGGTTTTCAAACACTTCGGCTAACGCCGGTTCGGCCGCCGCATCTAAGGGGTAGTGGTAGAGGTCAGCGCGAGTCAAGGTACGCAAGCGATAATCCACACCACCGTCGACGTTAACAACCTCACAGTGCTTGTTAATCAACTCGATGGCGGGCAAAAACCGCTGCCGCTGCAAGCCGTTGTGATACAGCCCGTCGGGAGCAATGTTGGAGGTGGCGACCAAGGTCACACCGCGAGCAAACAACTCCTCCATCAGGGTACCCAGAATCATTGCATCGCCAATGTCGGATACAAAAAATTCATCGAAGCACAGTACCCGCGCCTCGGTGGCAATGCCTTGAGCGACTTTTTTAAGGGGGTTTTTTTCACCTTTGAAGCGGCTTAAATCACGATGCACTCGCCGCATAAAACGGTGGAAGTGAACACGCAACTTATCCTGAAATGGCAGACTCTCGTAAAAACTGTCCATCAAATAAGTTTTGCCGCGACCCACGCCACCCCAGAAATACAGCCCCGGCACGGTTGCGGCACGGCGATTGCGAAACAAGCGCTGCAGCAATCCGGTATTTTCGCCAGGCGCGGCGATAAGCAGATCGTGCAAGGCCTGTAGTTTTTCCACTGCCCCCTGTTGTGACTCGTCGTGCTGAAAATCTTCACGCTGAAGATCGTGTTGATAGCGTTGCAGTGGTGTCATCGTATTGAGCTTCAAATTTCTTTGGTGGAAATAATGGAGTGTAAATTATGAGTGTGCGCTACCGACAAAAAGCAGCAGCCGCACCGGAGCAAGGCTTTATCCCGGCGAGACTGTACCCGGGCAAGTAAGGCGATTCAAGCAGATTCCACGGCGTCTGACTCAGCCATCATCGCGCGCACCTCCGGCTCCAGCCTGGTTTTCATGGTTATCAGCTCGCCGTGAAAAAAATGACTGGCCTGGGGAATACAAATTAGCCGAGGGGGTGTTGCCAGATCGTGTACCCAGGCAGTGACCACGTCGGCATCGACAATATCGTCGGCTCCGCCGATCACCACGCAGGTCGGGCAAGCGAACACGTCATTAGGCGCGTAGCTGTAGCGATCCACCGGGGGTGCCACCAGCACTAAATGCTGACACGCTCTATTTGTACCGGATAGACTTTCTTTGGATAAGCTTTCTGTGGATAGACTTTCTCTGGATAAGACTTCGCTGGCCGCAGCCGCAATCGCCGAACCAAAGGAAAATCCCGCCAGGACCAACTGGGCATCGGGATTGTGTTCAACAGCGTACCTGCCGACGGCCAACATATCGTCTACCTCGCCCCGTCCTTCATCGTGAACGCCAGCGCTGGCACCTACGCCTCGAAAATTAAAGCGCAGCACGGTAACACCCAACTGGCGATACATACGCGACAAGGTAGTAACCACCTTGTTGTCCATCGTGCCCCCATAGAGCGGGTGGGGGTGAGCAATCACCGCCACCAGTGGCGATGAACTATCGAGTTGCTCGCCGGGCTCGACCACCACTTCCAGGGACCCCACAGGTCCCGGCACCAACAGTACCTCTGCTCGACTCATGCTTTGCGACTCCTTAATGCGCGCTATAAACCACCTCGACTATAGTACCTATCCTACTCCCCCGGTCTCTACACTCCCCGGTGACGCCCTTATTTCGGTTCGACTGAGGCGATTATTCTCGCTAGAATGGGCGCTCGATCGTCGTGTTACTTAAGGAGCGAATTGTGGACAGCAGCAGTATATTAATAGTGGTGGCCGCATTGGTAGTGGGCCTGTTACTCGGGATGTTACTAACCCGCGGCCTGTCCTCGCCCGTTAAACAGCGTAAACAGTTGGGCGAAGAGCTACGCCAGGCCAAAGAAAAACAGGAAGTCTACGAGCGTGAAGTCGCCGAGCACTTTGTTAAAACATCCGGCCTGGTCAATAATTTAACCGAGAGCTATCGACACCTGCACCAGCATCTGGCCAGTAGCGCCGAGACTCTGGCTAACCCCGATCTTAGCGACAGCCTGCTGACACCTAAAGTCACCCAGCTAGAACTAGATATCGAGCAACTCCCCGCTCTTGATGCCACCATGCCGGAGCCACCCAGAGACTACGCGCCAAGCCAGGGTGTGCTCAACGAAGACTATGGCCTGGACAAATCTACTTCGCCTGTTGCGCACGGCGCGGAAAATGACAAACCTCAACTTTCGGTGGTTAACAACGACACTGCGGAGATCGAGAACGACGACCCGACACTTAAAGTGGGTTAATCCGGTAAGTAAAAGCCGCGTCAATCATCACCATTAAAAAGCCGGGAAATATCCCGGCTTTTTAATGCGTAAATAAACTGTCTACCTGACCCTTACTTGGCCGAATGCCCAAGCTTATCTTGCAGAACGCCCAGACCTATTTCGCAGAATGCCCCGCCTTATTTTGCAGAATGCCCAGACAAGGTCACTTCCACCTTATCCTCGTCGGCAATACCGGAATAATAACGGCCGAGTACCTCTAGCACTTCGGGGCGAGAAAAATGCGCATCGATGTCTTCGCCTTCCGACAGAGCTTTACGCAATTTAGTACCGGACACCAACACCCGATCTGCCGCTTCGTGGGGACAGGTACGCATGGACGACATGGTTCCGCAGCGATGACACCAGAAGGTCCAGTCAATTTTTAATGGCTGGGTTTGTAAGGCATCCCGAGGGATTTCATCAAAAATATGGTGGGCGTCAAAAGGCCCGTAGTAATCGCCAACCCCAGCGTGATCGCGCCCGACAATTAAATGTGAGCAACCGTAGTTTTGTCGAAATAGAGCATGCAGCAAGGCTTCCCGAGGCCCGGCGTAGCGCATATCGAGAGGGTAACCCGACTGCACCACGGTGTTGTCGACAAAATAATTATCGAGCAACACGCTGATTGCTTCCTGACGTACGTCGGCGGGAATATCGCCGGGCTTCAGCTTGCCCAGCAGGGAGTGCACCATCACGCCATCGCAAATCTCTATAGCAATTTTCGCCAGATATTCGTGAGAGCGGTGCATCGGATTGCGAGTTTGGAAGGCGGCAACCGTGGCCCAGCCCTTGCTCTCAAACAAAGCGCGGGTTTCAGTCGGCGTCATATACGTGTCGGCATAAGTCGTGGGGAATTCACCCTGGGAGAACACTGTTACCTTTCCCGCCAGGTTCACATCGCCCTGTTCCATCACCATTTTCACACCGGGATGGTTTATGTCGGTGGTTTTAAAGACCTGCTGACACTCGTGGGCTTTGTCGATACGGTATTGCTCGGTAATGGTCATGGAGCCCATAAGCTCGCCATCTTCACCATTTGCCAGCGCTACTTCGTCACCAACGTTGAGCGTCTCGGCCTGCTCGCTACTTACGGACAGGGTAATGGGGATCGGCCAGAATAAGCCGTTGGCCATCTGCATATCGTCGCAAACACCGCGCCAATCAGCTTCGCCCATAAAACCATCAAGGGGCGTAAACCCGCCGATACCCAGCATAATAAGGTCGCCGACTTCGCGGGAAGCCAACTCGATTTTAGGCAGAGATGCCGCACGAGCGGTCGCCGCCGCCAGCTCATCGCCTTCCAGCAACAAAATATTGAGTGTTTCTGCGCCGTGGGGCTTCACCAAACGCGACTTTACTGATCCATTCATAGCACTTCCTAAAGGTTTACGATGCTGAGGGGGCTTTACTTAAAGCCCATGTTTAAAGTTAAGGTTCAAAATCAATATTGAGAGTAGACGCCGAGTAAAGACGGGGTTATCAGGGGCTTACTCAGCGGTTTGTGCCATAATAACCCTTACTGTGTAACAATAAAATGAAAGGCAAGTAATGAGCCCCTATCAGCATGGATCCCGCTGGCTATATTTTGATAGGCCCCGTGTTTTAAGCATTGCTTACCCAAACCCTCCCTGCTCCGTGACTTATTCACAATGACTTACACACACCATGTCGTTCAGTAAACGCGCCAACACTATCTGGCCCATCATCACCGGCTTACTAGCTGCGGCGCTAATTCTGACTATCTCCGCTCGGATACAGCAGCCAGCGCCCGAACCACAAACTATAGGTTCGGTTATCGGCAACCTGGCACCAGTGAGAACGATAACCAAGGACACCGTGTCCTACTCTGATGCGGTACAACGCGCCGCCCCTGCGGTAGTCAATATCTACACCCGCACCTTGCTACCCCAGCGCCTACATCCACTAATGTTCAATGATCCACTTTTCCAGCGCTACTACAACAAAAGTGCACAACCGCAACAGCAGCGCATGGCTTCGTCATTGGGCTCCGGGGTAATTCTTAGCGACGACGGTTTTATTCTCACCAATCATCACGTGGTGGCCGGTGCCGATGAAATCATTGTGCTGTTATACGATGGCCGCGAAGCTCAAGCTCAACTGGTCGGCTCCGACCTCGAAACCGATCTCGCGGTACTGCGAATCACATTGGAGAAGCTCTCCCCTATCGCCATCGGCAACTCCTCACAAACTCGGGTTGGCGACGTAGTACTGGCCATCGGTAATCCCTTTGGTTTGGGGCAGTCGGTGTCGCAAGGCATTATTAGTGCGCGCGGACGCAACGGCCTTGGGCTCAGCACCTTCGAGAATTTTCTACAAACCGACGCCGCCATCAATCAGGGCAATTCCGGCGGCGCGCTAATCGATGCCTACGGTAATTTACTGGGGATCAACAGCGCCACTCTCAACGAAAGCTCATCGGTGGGCATCGGCTTCGCCATCCCGGTGAAAACCGTCATTAAGGTGCTGGAAGATATCGTCCAGTACGGCAAGGTCATTCGCGGCTCGCTGGGAATACAGGCGCAGCAGTTATCGCCGGAGATTGCTCAACGTCTCGGGCTGTCGCCGCCTAACGCGCTGATTATTACTCAGGTCCAGATTGGCAGCCCAGCTCACACCGCTGGCCTACAACCCCGCGATATTATCACTCACATCAATAGCCGCCTGGTCTCCGACGGGGCACACGCGGCTAACCTGATCGCCGATTTGAAACCCGGCGACCCGGTGCGACTGCGTATTGTCCGGGATAATCAGATAATTGACGTCACTGCGATAGCCGGTACCCGCGCAACCGGCAGTCCAATATCGACCACTCAGGGCGACCCTGCAGGTAGTTAATTACGTCGGCTTTTAATAAGGTTTAAGCTCCGCCAATCAAACGTAAAGGTTTTCGTTTGTTGCAGAGCTCTTCACAAGTTACAAATTACAAGATGCTTTTAAATGCCGCGCTCATTGCCACAACAAACAATTTATTTTGTTGCTCGTCGCCTACCGTAATACGCAAAAAATCACTTATGCGGGGTTTGTCAAAATGACGCACCAGCACACCCGCCTCACGCAAAGCTTGCGCTAAAGTCGCTCCCGCATATTTTTTATGGCGTGCAAACAAAAAATTCGCAGCCGAAGGTAACACTTCAAAATCCAGCTGCACCAGCTCGGCAACCAGAGCTTCGCGGCTTTCAATTACTTGCCGACGGCGAGATTGAAAATACTCTTCGTCTTCAAACGCGGCGATGCCACCGGCAATGGCGAGGCGATCCAGGGGGTAGGAGTTAAAACTGTTTTTAACCCGCTCCAGAGCCTCAATCAAATCCGCATCGGCAACCGCAAAACCCACGCGCAAGCCAGCCAGCGAGCGAGATTTCGACAGCGTTTGCACCACCACTAAATTAGGAAAACGTTTTACCAGGGCAATAGCAGACTCGCCACCAAAATCCACATAGGCTTCATCGATCACCACCACCGAATCTGGATTAAGCTGCAATAATTTTTCTATTTCGCCCAAGGCTAAGGGAACCCCGGTGGGCGCATTGGGGTTGGCAATAATAATACCGTTGTTGGGTTGAACGTAGTCGTCGACCGCTATGGTAAAGTCATCTCGCAGTGCAATAGTCTGGTAATCGATGCCGTACAAACCACAGTACACCGGATAAAAACTGTAGGTAATATCCGGGAACAAGATCGGCTTATCGTGCTTCAGCAAACCATAAAAAATATGTGCCAGCACCTCGTCGGAGCCGTTGCCGACAAAAATTTGAGATGCATCAATACCGTAATATTTGGCGATGGCCGCTGTTAACTCATCGGCCGCCGGCGGCGGATACAGCCGCAAACCGTCGTTGACCTGAGCAGAGATGGCCTCCATCACCCGAGGCGATGGCCCATAGGGATTTTCGTTGGTATTAAGCTTAAGCAACTGATCGTTGTTGGGTTGCTCTCCCGGAACATAGGGGCTCAGCTCGCCGACGAAATCGCTCCAATAACGCTGGCTCACGATTTATTTTCATCCTTTATTCGATACTCCGCCGACCGCGCGTGTGCCGTTAGGGATTCGCCCCGCGCCAATATCGAAGCCGTCTTACCGAGAGTCGCAGCACCCTGTGGTGAGCACATAATCACCGAAGTGCGTTTTTGAAAATCGTAGACCCCCAAGGGCGATGAAAACCGCGCCGTGGTCGAGGTCGGTAACACATGATTGGGGCCAGCACAGTAATCACCCAGCGCCTCGGCCGTGTAGCGACCCAGAAATACTGCCCCGGCATGCCGTATTTTAGGCAGCCAGCTCTCCGCGTCAGCCACCGATAACTCAAGATGTTCCGGGGCAATGCGATTGGAGATAGCCATCGCTTCATCCAGATTTTCAACCTGGATAAATGCACCACGCGCTCGTAACGAGGCCTCAATCACTGCTCTTCGCTCTAGAGTGGGCAGTAGGCGCTCCATACTTTGCGCGACCTGATCCAGAAAGTCAGCGCGAGGACTGATTAAAATCGCCTGCGCCTGTTGGTCGTGCTCGGCCTGAGAAAATAAATCCATCGCGATCCAGTCGGGGTTGGTTTCGCCGTCACAAATTACTAATATTTCCGAAGGCCCAGCTACCATATCCAAACCAACCTGACCAAACACCTGGCGCTTGGCGGCAGCGACATAGGCATTGCCCGGCCCAACAATTTTATCGACTGAAGGAATGGTTTCGGTGCCATAGGCTAAAGCCGCAACCGCCTGCGCGCCACCCACTGTAAACACTCGCGTAACACCGACAATAGCCGCCGCCGCTAACACCAGGGGATTAAGCACCCCGTCTGGGGCCGGACTCACCATAATGATTTCAGCCACCCCCGCTACCTGGGCGGGAATCGCATTCATCAACACAGAAGAGGGGTAACTCGCCTTACCACCGGGAACATAAATACCCACGCGATCCAGTGGCGTGATTTGCTGGCCCAGCAAAGTGCCGTCGGCTTCCCGGTAATTCCAGGATTCCTGTTGCTGACGCTGGTGAAAGTTTTTTATGCGTTCAGCGGCGGTGTACAAGGCCTCGCGCTGCTCACTGGGCAGACCTTCAAGCGCTTGCTGACATTGTTCTTGAAAAACTTCCAGCTCACTCGCCGAACCTGCTGTTCTGCGGTCAAAGCGATTAGTGAAGGTCAGCAAAGCGCCATCACCGTCGAGGCGCACCTGGGCGAGGATATCGGCGACACTGGCTTCCAGAGTTTTGTCGGCAACCATTTGCCAAGCCGTTAAATCGGCGAGACGCCGATCAAAATCCTCAGCCTTGCTGCTCAGTCGGGTGATATTTAGAGCAGAGCTTTTATTTATAAGATCAGACTCCGCGTCCGATCCCGATGCTGTAGACGATTTTTGGACGGCCACGACACTAATCTCCGACCACAGCTTGTTTTAGCTCATCGACAAGGGGCTGAATCACACGGTATTTGGTTTTAAATGCGCCTTTGTTGATGATCAGCCGCGAGCTGATATTGGCGATTAATTCTCGCGCCTCAAGACCGTTGGCGCGCAAGGTGTTACCGCTATCGACGATATCGACAATTTCATCGGCCAGCGCCATTACTGGGGCCAGTTCCATACCGCCGTACAATTTGACAATGTCGGCCTGACGACCCTGCTCCGCATAGTAACGGCGGGCCACGTTGACATACTTGGTCGCCACGCGGATTCGACCGGGCTTAGCTTGCACACCGGTGAGCGCTGCGGTCATTAAACGACAGCGGGCAATGCCTAAGTCCAGCGGCTCATAAAAATCCTCACCGCCGTGCTCCATCAAACCATCCTTACCGGCAACACCCATATCGGCGACACCAAATTGAACGTAGGTGGCCACATCGCTACCTCTGAGCACCAATAAACGCACGCCATCGCGGTTAGTGTCAAACACCAGCTTGCGACTGCTGGCGATATCCTCGGCAGGTTCAATACCGGCGCGCGCTAGCAGCGGCAGAGTCTCCGCCAAAATACGACCTTTGGTTAATGCTATGGTCAGGCTGGTCGCCATCTTTTTATTCCAAATTAGTTAGGCACCCGGCGAATATTTGCGCCGAGTTGCTGGAGTTTTTCTTCAATACATTCGTAACCGCGATCAATGTGATAGATGCGATCGACAACCGTCTCGCCCTCTGCAACCATACCTGCAATCACCAAACTAGCCGAGGCGCGCAAGTCTGAGGCCATCACCGGCGCGCCCTTTAGGCTTTCAACACCGGTAACAACAGCGGTATTCCCCTCCAGGACTATCTGCGCACCCATGCGATTGAGCTCGTGAGTTTGGATTAAACGGTTTTCGAAAATCGTTTCGGTAACTATGCCAACCCCCGTCGCCACCGCATTCATTGCCGTCAGCTGCGCCTGCATATCAGTGGGAAAAGCCGGAAAAGGCGCCGTGCGCAAATTCACCGCCTTAGGTCGCTGGCCGTGCATATCGAGCTCAATCCAATCATCGCCGATGTTAATGTCAGCGCCGGCTTCTTCAAGTTTTAGCAATACCGCTTCCAGCAATTGCGGGTCGGTATCCTTAAGCAGAACCTTGCCGCGAGTCGCCGCCGCCGCCGCCAAATAGGTCCCGGTTTCTATACGGTCGGGCATAATGCGGTATTCACCGCCATGTAGGCGCTCGACTCCGTTGATAACGATGGTATCGGAACCCGCACCCTGAACATCTCCTCCCAGCGCATTAATACAGTTGGCCAGGTCGACCACCTCGGGTTCCCGTGCAGCATTTTCGATAATGGTTTGACCCTCGGCCAAACAAGCGGCCATCATCAAATTCTCAGTGCCACCCACGGTCACCGTATCCATCAAAATATGGGTGCCTTTAAGCCGGCCATCAACCGTGGCGTGGATGTACCCATCCACTACCTCAGTGGTGGCGCCCAACATTTCCATACCCCGAAGGTGTAAATCCACCGGGCGACTGCCAATGGCACAACCACCGGGAAATGACACCCAGGCTTCACCGTAACGCGCCAGTAGCGGCCCCAACACTAAAATAGAAGCGCGCATGGTTTTCACCAGGTCGTAAGGCGCCCTGCGGCTATGCAATGTACTACTATCCACTTCCACACTCATGCGCTCGTCCACCACCACGCTGACACCCATGCAGCCCAATAGCTCAATCATGGTAGTGATATCGTGAAGGTGAGGAATATTCGATATCGTCACCGGCTCGCTAGCCAATAAGGTGCAGGCCAAAATCGGTAAGGCGGAGTTTTTAGCGCCGGAAATACGAATCTGCCCGTTTAAGGGCTTACCGCCGACAATTAACAATTTATCCATGAAAAGGCCTGAGCTACATGTGGCGCAAATTTAAGCGCGCGAGAAACATAAAAAAACCAACACGAGAGTCGTATCGGCAATGATTAATCGTTACTGGTTAAAGCGCCTGCCACTCCGCCGGGGTATAAGCTTTGATATTGACGGCATGAATGGCACCAGAGGCTATCAGATCGTTGAGTACCCCGTAGACTTTTTGTTGTCTCTGCACCGCGCGCAGACCCTCAAAAACACTGCCAGCAAGCGTTACGCTGACGTGGTTACCTTCTACCACCGCTTGCACGTCATCGACATCCAGTGCCGTTTGCAAACGGTTAATGATCAGCTCAGCATCCATCTTGAGCACCCAGCTTTTGAGTATTCAGTTTACAGGTATTCGGCTTATAGAACGCCCAACACTTTGGGTACTGAGTTACCTCTATCGGCGTACTTAAAGTCATATTTAAATCTCGCTCTCATCCCAATTGGCAATCACCTGATCGATGTCGCCAGCATTCTGTTGTGCAGCCTGCACAAATTGATTGCGGAAGGTTTTGCCGAGATTAATGCCGTTAATCACCACGTTAACCACTTTCCACTCGCCTTCCCGGTTGAGGCCCATGCTGTATTCCAGCGGATAGCGTCCTTCGGCGTTGCGAATTTCCTGAACAACGGTGGCTTTGCGCTTCTCCCCAGGGGATTCGATCGGGGATACCAACACAATTTCTTCATCGCCATAGTTTAATAACCCGCGACCGTAGGTTTCCACCAAACCGGCTTTAAAAATTCGTGCGAACTGCTGTTTTTGCACCTCAGTAGCCGTTTTGCGGTAGGGGCCCATGACATTAAAGGCGATCCAGTCAAAATCAATGGCTTTCATCATTGCCGCATCAACCTCACCGACAAACTGCTTAAAGCGCTCGTCTTCAGCAACCTTCGCGCTGGTCTCAGCGGCTAACACCTCACCTTCTGATTCGCGATACTCAGCAATAAGCGTCACCACTTCATTGGTGATACTCTCGATCACCATATGAGGGAACGGCGGAACCCCTGACGTCGCCTCAACCGCCATACCCGCAGAGCTGTTTTCAGCAGCAACACCTTCAACCGCGACGCTTGCAGCCAGAAGACTGTCATCCGCAAGACTTTCATTCGCAAAAGAAGGCACCGACATCGCCAACAATAAGGCACTCAAGGTCAAAGCCCTGACGCCGCGCCGTACATTGCCCTGACTGCCGATTTGATTCCACCAGACCCTATCGGTCTTTGGTGTTTGTCCACCAATCACCGACTTAACCACTATTGAAGTGAGTGTTTGCTTTGCCATAAAACGACTTCCTATTACTGCTGTTTGAGTACTAAATTAGACACAAATAGGCACTGCAAGTGCCCGTCTTCCCTAGATAAATCTCTCCATCACCACTACCTGAGCGGTGACTTTAAAGGCCGCACACTATACCATTGCCATCCGCTTATTTCGAATATTGGCGCTTACTTCACAAGATCGAGCTTAACGCCACATCCGCCGGGCCGAAGCACTCAACACAAGAGCACTAAATGACCGCATTACTCGTCCCTCTACTGTATATCCTGCTCGGTCTCGCGGGACTTATCTGGTCTGCCGATCGCTTTGTCACCGGCAGTGCTGGCCTGGCTCGCAACCTCGGCATTTCGCCGCTGATGATCGGGTTAACCATTGTCGCCCTTGGCACCTCGGCCCCGGAAATCATTGTATCCATCAACGCGGTATTGCAAGACTCCGCCAATATCGCGGTGGGCAACGCGCTCGGCTCCAATCTGGCCAATATCGGCCTGGTGTTGGGCGTGACTGCGCTAGTCGCACCGCTTCCTGCACAGCGTCACCTGATCTGGCAGGAAGGCCCGGCATTACTGCTTGTTACACTTGCAGCTGGGCTATGCCTGAGCAACGGCTTGCTCGGACGCAGCGAGAGCCTGTTACTGCTAATGATGATCGTGCCCGTTATGTTCGCCGCTATTTATTACAAAAAAAGCCACCCCGATCCAGAAATCGTCGCCGAAGGCGAGCAAGCCCCGGAGCTGTCCAATACTGCTGCGATACTGTGGTTTGTACTCGGTCTGGTAGTGATGTTAATCAGCGCGCGATTACTAGTATCCGGAGCCAAAACCGTGGCACTGGAGTTTGGTATCAGCGAACTGGTTATTGGCTTAACCGTAGTAGCAATTGGCACCAGCCTGCCCGAACTAGCGGCTTCTCTGACCAGTGCGCTAAAAGGCCACCACGATATCGCCCTTGGCAATATCTTCGGTTCCAACATGTTCAACCTACTAGCGGTGATGCCCATTGCCGGTATTGCCACACCACTAAACGTTGGCATGGACGTGTTTTACCGAGACTATGCCGCCGTGGCCATCCTCACCGTGGTCTTAATATCTATAATTGCCTATGGTTTACGCGGAAAAAGACAGCAGGCCGTACTGTCCAGACGCGTCGGCGGTTTTCTCCTGGGGCTCTACATTCTTTACTATCTGATTCTGTTGCCAACAAGCTGACCCAGGGTCAACGTATCGTTATACTAAGCGCGTCTTTTAATACACGGTCGACTTTAATAAACGGTCGATTTTAACAAACGACCGACTTTGAAACCAACCGCCGACTTTGCTCTCGTTATTTATTGGACGCCTTACACATGACAATAATGGAAACCCCAAACCTTGACTGACCCCACTCTGATCAACAGGGATTCCGCCGGGAGCGACCTGATCACCCCCGCCGTGCGCACCATCGAAATGGAAATTGCCGCCGTGCAGGCGCTGTTGCCACGCATTGGTGCCGACTTTGTGCGCGCCTGCGAATTAATTTTAGCCTGCACTGGCCGCACCATCGTGATTGGCATGGGCAAGTCCGGGCACATCGCCAACAAAATCGCCGCCACCCTGGCGAGCACTGGAACCCCAGCATTTTTTGTTCATCCCGGCGAAGCCAGTCACGGCGATATGGGCATGATCACCCGTGCAGATGTGGTGATCGCCATTTCGAACTCCGGTGAAACCGCAGAAATTATCACTTTGATCCCCCTGCTAAAACGCCTCGACGTGCCCTTGATCGCCATGACCGGCGCGGTGGAATCCGCACTGGCTCGCGCCTCCGATACCCACCTCGATATAAGCGTGGCCAGCGAAGCCTGCCCCCTCGGCCTGGCGCCGACCAGCAGTACTACAGCGGCGCTGGTGATGGGCGACGCCCTTGCCGTCGCTCTGCTGGAAACCCGCGGCTTTAGCGCAGAAGATTTTGCGTTTTCCCACCCCGGCGGCAAGCTGGGTCGCAAGCTGCTTTTGAAAGTCGGCGACGTGATGCACGCTGGCAAGGAAACGCCGCAGGTAGCACCCGACACACTGCTGCGCAATGCTCTGCTCGAAATGACGGCAAAAGGCCTGGGTATGACCACCGTGGTCGATGCCGGGGGCCAGTTACTGGGCGTATTTACCGATGGCGATTTGCGCCGCGCCATCGACCAACAGATCGACATCAACACGGCCACGGTGGGCGAAGTTATGACCCCCAACTGCCTGACAATCCACCCCAACATGCTGGCGGCGGAAGCGCTGGGTATTATGGAAACCAACACCGTCACCGCGCTGGTGGTCGAGGACGACCAGCAGGCAAGAGGCGTGATTCATATGCACGACCTGTTAAAGGCCGGCGTAGCATGACCATTCCATCCAAACCCGCTAAATCCGCAAGCCCGCACATTCTGTCGGCGGCACAAAACATAAAAGCCGTGATTCTGGATGTTGACGGCGTACTCACCGACGGCAAACTCTACTACGGCAACCAGGGCGAAGAACTCAAGACTTTTAATACCCAGGACGGCCTCGGCATCAAACTCCTGCAACGCGCGGGTATCAAAGTCGGCATTATCACCGCGCGCAGCTCTCAACTGGTCAGTCGTCGCGCCGCAGAGCTGAGCCTCGATTACCTGATTCAGGGCCGCGAAGACAAACTCAGCGCACTTGAGGAATTACGGGCCGACCACTCCCTGCCCTTCACCCTGGCCGAAATCGCCTATATGGGCGATGATCTTCCCGACCTGCCGGTGATTCGTCAGGTCGGTCTCGGCATGACCATCGCCAACGCTAGCACGACGGTGGCCCAGTACGCTGACTGGCAGTCAATCTTTCCCGGTGGGGCCGGAGCGGTACGCGAGGCGGCTGAGATGATCCTTGGTGCCCAGGACAAACTCGACACCGTGTTAGCCGAATATTTAACATGAAGACCTCTTATGAGATCTAGCATGAAAAATATCGTATTACTCGCGCTTGCCGCCGTGGCACTGCTCGCCTTCCTGACCTTCTGGGAATCTCCACCCAAACTATTTATTCGCGACGCCAGGATACTGATCCCCGAATCACCGAAAGCCGACAGCTATATGCGCGCCACCTTCACGCGCAAGTTTGATGACGCCGGCATCCTGTCTTATACCCTGGACTCAAGCAGTGGTGAGTACTTCAAAACCGGCGACCGACTCGAACTTCAGCAACCACAGCTGCTGGCGCTGAGCGACGCAGAAAACATCCAGCCCTGGCATCTGAACGCCAACAGCGGCATCATCTTTAACACTAAAAGCCGCGTGGTTATGAGCGGAAAAGTTCACGCCTGGCAACAAGTCCCCGCCGGTAAAAATCAGTTGCGCACACCAAAATTAATATTTTTTCCCGACACCAACACCGCCGAAACCCAAAGCCGTGTGGCTCTGACATCCCCCACCGGCACCACCACCGCTATGGGTTTAAAAGCAAATCTCCAACAGCAGACCTATGAATTACTCTCGCAGGTAAAAAGTGTCCATAAACCTCAGTAACTATCTATGAAAGCTGTCCGCAAGTTATGAAAACTGTCCGCCAACTACTGGTGTGTATACTCCTAAGCTTGCTTAGCACCCCGCTGTGGGCGCTGCCAAGTGATCGCACACAGGCTATACACATCGAATCCGACAGCGCTACGCGCAACGATAAAACCGGCATTACTATTTATACCGGTTCGGTAAAAATAAAACAGGGCTCCCTAAATATTACCGCAGATAAAGTCACGGTTTACACTGAGGCCAAAGTGGTCAGCAAAATTGTCTGTCTTGGCAAACCTGCAGTCTACCAACAACAACCCAAAGCAGAAGATGAAATAATGATCGCGCGCGCCAATACCATTGAATATCAACTCACGAAAGAAATCATGGTGCTAACTGGAGATGCCAGCGTTGACCAGGCCGGCTCAAAACTAAAAGGACCGGTAATCAATTACGATATCAAGGCCGGACAGATGCAGGCCGGTGGCGAGGGTCGCGTGCAGATGGTGATTCCGCCTAGCCAGCAAGCTGAGTCCACTCGCTAGGATGGCGCGCCTAAAAGCGGAACACCTGGCCAAATCCTATCGCAAGCGAATGGTCGTGGGCGATGTTTCCCTCAGCGTCGATAGCGGCCAAATTGTCGGCCTGCTCGGCCCCAACGGAGCCGGTAAAACCACCTGTTTCTATATGATAGTCGGCTTAGTGAAACACAGCACGGGCCAGGTTTTTATCGACGACGACGACATTACCACCCTGCCCATGCACGGCCGCGCGCGTCGGGGCATCGGCTACTTACCTCAGGAAGCTTCGGTATTTCGCAAGCTTAGCGTCGCGCAAAATTTGCTGGCCGTGCTCGAAACTCGAAAAGAACTCAGCCGCCAGGACCGACATGAAAAGCTGGAATCCTTACTGCAAGAATTTCACATTACCCACATCCGCGACAACCAGGGTATGAGCCTCTCCGGCGGTGAACGGCGACGAGTAGAAATCGCCCGCGCATTAGCCATGGAACCGGAATTCATCCTCTTGGACGAACCCTTTGCCGGCGTCGATCCGATCTCGGTCAACGACATTAAAAGTATTATTACCCACCTGCGCGATAAGGGAATCGGTATTTTGATCACCGACCACAACGTGCGCGAAACTCTCGACATTTGCGAACACGCCTACATCATGGACAGCGGATTGGTAATTGCGGAGGGGAGCCCCGGGGAAATTCTCGACAACCCCATCGTGCGCAAAGTCTATCTGGGCGAACACTTTGCTATGTAGCCGCGTGCGGTCCTAGCGCGTAATCCTTGCGTGTAGTTCTGGCGTGCAATAGTACTGTGCAGCCATAACATAGAGTTTCAGCAACCTGGCCAAACCGACCCAACCCTCACTATATTTACCGTGCAATTCGATGTCGGCACAGTTATTGCTTGATTATTTGCGCCCCGTCCTTGTTGAGGCTAAACTGAGCCCTGATACATCTCTATTCAGGAAGCTATTGTAGGACGATGAAACAAGGTCTCCAGCTCAGGGTTGGGCAACATCTTTCAATGACGCCGCAGTTGCAGCAAGCAATAAAGCTCCTGCAATTGTCATCGCTCGACCTGCAACAAGAGATTCAACAGGTATTGTGCTCCAATCCGCTGCTGGAACTGGCCGACGAACTCGACCAGGACAATCCTCTCCAAGAGAATCCTGACCAAGATAATCCTCCTCAGGATGACCTGAACCAAAACGATGATCAGCTCACAGCTGATAGCAATGATAATGACACCGACCTTAGCGATGTGCCGGATCAGGACTCAGACCCAACAGAATCTGGCACTGAACCCTCCGCCACCGATGGCACCGAATTCACCCACGACGATGATCTGCCCGACCATCCCAGCGAACAGCTAGGCGAAGACTGGAGTGATCAAATTCCCGACGACTTGCCGGTGGACGCGCGCTGGGACGACGTTTACCAAACACCCACCTCGTCCACGTCAACCGCGAGTAGTAGTCAGGCAGACTCGGCAGATTTTGAAAGCTACCATTCGACCGCAGAAACCCTGCAGGATCATCTGCATTGGCAGCTCAATTTGACTGAAATGTCCGACATCGATCGCGGCATTGCCGATGCGCTGATCGACGCCATCGACGAAAACGGCTTCCTCAGCCTTGCTGTTGAAGACATATGGGAGGGGCTCAAAAACCACCACAGCGCAACAAGTAACGCGCCGGACAACAACAGCGAAGACTTTATCGAACTAGACGAAGTCATGGCGGTACTGCACCGCGTGCAGCAATTCGACCCTCCCGGGGTGGGCGCGCTCGACCTAAGCGACTGCCTGTTGATCCAACTCAAACAATTGCCCGCCGACACCCCGTATATTGGGACTGCATTAATCTTAACTGAGCAACATTTACAACAAATTGCCAACCGCGAATATGCATTTTTATGTCGCAAGCTGGAACTGGACGAAACCGAATTAAGAGCCGCTATTCAACTGATCCAAACCCTGTCACCACGGCCCGGAGATCATATCCGCAGCGAGGACACCGCCTACATTGTCCCCGACGCCCGCGTGCGACGCGAACAGGGCCGCTGGCTGGTCACCTTGAACAACGACACCACCCCAAAGCTGTGCATCAACCAACAATATGCCAGCTACGTGCAACGCGGTGACAACAGCCCCGACAACCAGTTTTTGCGAGAAAACTTACAGGAAGCCCGCTGGTTTTTACGCAGCCTCGAAAGCCGCAATGACACCTTACTGCGCGTCTCTTTATGTATTGTCGACATGCAAAAAGGTTTTCTCGAGCGCGGGCCAGAAGCGATGAAACCCATGGTGCTGGCCGACGTAGCGGAGCGACTGGAATTACACGAGTCCACCATTTCGCGAGTCACCACGCAAAAATATCTGGATACACCCCAGGGTATTTACGAACTCAAATATTTCTTTTCCAGTCACGTCAACACGGACGCCGGCGGCGAGTGCTCCTCCACCGCGATTCGCGCCATGATTAAAAAAATAATCCTGGCCGAACCAACAGAGAAACCACTCAGCGACAACAAACTCACCACACTACTGCAAGATCGTGGCATTCAGGTAGCGCGGCGCACTGTGGCAAAATACCGGGAAAGCCTGGGCATTCCACCTTCCAGTGATCGCAAACGCTATAAACGCAGTGCCTGACTTACAACAAACTTTGCAGCAACGGGGGATAGCTGCGAGCAAAATGGACGTAAACCAAACTTATTGCTTTACCATACCAATATATAAGTAGTCTCACTATAGTAAGCAATCTCACTACATGGGCAGCATCACTATATAAGTAGTCGCACTAAACGATAGCAAGTCAACCCAGCAAGGAGTTATCTATGCAACTGAATATTAGCGGTCACCACCTCGACATTACTGATGCCATTCGCGATTACGTCACCAGTAAGATCGCACGACTTGAACGCCACAACGACCACATTACCAAGGTGTCCGTCATCCTCTCGGTGGACAAATTGATTCAAAAAGCAGAAGCTACCGTACATGCAGACGGCGCCGATTTTTTTGCCGACAGCGAACATCAGGATCTATACGCTGCCATCGATGCGCTCAGCGACAAGCTCGACCGACAGCTGATTAAACGCAAAGAAAAATTGCGCGGCCGCTAGACCCGCGCTTAATTTTTAAACTCAGGGCGACATCTCAACTCATATGATCAACGCAGCATGAACATCACAGACTTTCTCACGCCCGAACGTACCACGTGCAACGCCGACGCGGTCAGTAAAAAACGCGTACTCGAATTTATCGCCGATTTTATTTCCGACCAGTTCGATTTTGTCGATGCCGACCCGCTTTATCATCACCTGCTCGAGCGGGAGCGCCTTGGCAGCACCGGTATTGGCGAAGGCGTTGCCGTGCCCCATTGCCGGCTACCCGGCTGCGCTGAAATTACTGGCGCGCTGATCAAACTCGACACTCCGGTAGATTTCGATGCCATCGACAACGCTCCCGTCGATCTTATTTTCGCTCTGGTGGTACCCGAAGAGCAGGATGAGGAACATCTACAAACTCTCGCCGCCATTGCCGAGTTATTACAATCCGAACAAATACGCGAGGATCTGCGCAGCTGTACTAACTCCGACGAACTCTATCAACGGGTCGTAGCGAATCGCTAGTATGGGGAGCCTCGACGACAAACGTTTGGTTGTCGTAAGCGGACGCTCGGGTTCGGGCAAAAGTACCGCCCTGCATGTACTGGAAGATTTAGGTTTTACCTGCATCGACAACTTACCCGCCAATATGCTCGCGAGCCTGTTTGAGCAACTCGACCAGGACAGCCTTGAGCGAACAAATAACCTTGAGACAAATAGCCCTGAGCGAAACAGCCCTGAGCCAACAAATAGCCTTGAACAAAACAGCTCCCAGGCAAGCCCTTCCGAAGAACTCACCACCCGCATTGCCGTCGGCATTGATGCCCGTAATCTAGCCGGCAACCTCGACCGCTTCCCCGCTATTTTGAATCAGCTGCGAGAATCGGGTGTGCGCTGTGATGTGATATTTCTTGATGCCAGCCCACGCACCCTGCTGCGCCGCTTTAGCGAAACTCGCCGCCGCCACCCCCTGAGTTCCGACAGCGTCGATTTAAAGCGCGCTATCGCCCTGGAAGGCAATATTCTAGAGCCTATCTCCTCCGTCGCCGACCGGCGCATCGACACCTCCAACATGACCTTGCATCAGTTGCGGGATTTGATGAGCAAGCAAATTGCTCCCAATGCCGCTGGCATGACCGCCATCATGTTTCAATCCTTTGCCTTTAAACGCGGGGTACCGGCAGATGCCGATTTTGTCTTCGACGTGCGCTGTTTACCCAACCCTCACTGGGTGCCGGAATTGCGGCACTTCACCGGCAACGACAAACCCGTGATCGAATTTATGGAATCACAAACCGAGGTGGCCGCCATGTTCGCCGACCTCAATGGTTTTTTATCGCGCTGGATTCCCGCCTTTCTCGCCAGCAACCGCAGTTACCTCACCATTGCCATCGGCTGCACCGGCGGTCAACATCGCTCGGTATACCTGTGCAATCAATTATCCCAACAATTCCGCCACCTCGGTATTAATCTACAGGTGCAGCACCGGGAGCTAGCGGAACGTTAGACGCAGCAAGCCCACCGCAGTATCGAAGTCAACTTGACAGACCCCCACCTCTCGGGCTTTTATAGCCCAATGATTCAAAAAGAACTGAAAATAATCAATAAGTTGGGCCTACATGCCCGGGCAGCGGCGAAACTTGCCAGCACCGCTAATCACTTTGCCTGCCGCATTCACACCGGTATCTGCACCGACGCTAATACCGACACTAAGCCCAGCAAGAATTCTGGCAAAGCCGACAAATTGGTCGACGCCAAAAGCGTGATGGCGCTGATGTTGCTCGCAGCCAGCCAGGGCACCGTGCTGAACTTTGAGTTCGATGGTGAGGACGAGCAGCAAGCGGACGAAGGTGTTAGCGCGTTAATTGCCGCACGTTTTGACGAAGCTGAGTAAAGGACTACCTTAAGCGCCTATTATTTCCGCCTCCGCACCCGTAAAATAAGCTGGTTTTAACCTTCCCCATTCGGAGCTGTTGCAGATGCCGGCAAACACGGAACATGCCGATCAGTTGTCCCTGCTGACGCAGTTCGACGGGGTCATCGATTTTTCCAGCGTCAACCAGCTGCGCCACATTCTCAACAACCTGGCACCGGCAGAAATCGCCCACCACATCGAGTCGGCCCCTCCCAAGGTACGGCGCATTGTTTGGGAATTGGTCGATACCGAACTCGAAGGTGCCGTACTTGGCGAACTGAGTGAGGACCTGCAACAAGAATTTCTACAGGGCATGAACAGCGCCGAAATGGCCGCCGCTGTAGAAGGCATGGATGCCGATGATGTCGCCGACATCCTCCAGCAGTTACCCAACCGGGTTATTCCCGAAGTCCTGCGGGCGATGGACGAACAAAACCGCCAGCGCATCGAAAACGTTCTCACCCATGCCGAGGACAGCGCCGGTGGCATGATGAACACCGACACCATCACAGTGCGGCCCGATCTCACCCTCGACGTCGTGCTGCGCTTTTTGCGCCGACACGAAGAACTTCCGAAAACCACCGACAGCATCTTTGTGGTCAACCGCTCCGATACCTTCCTCGGCATTTTGCCGATCAGTAAACTGCTAACCTCCAGTCCGAATATCACCGTGCGGGAAA
The DNA here is from genome assembly GCA_036961295.1 of Porticoccaceae bacterium. GTDB lineage: Bacteria > Pseudomonadota > Gammaproteobacteria > Pseudomonadales > Porticoccaceae > JAGPUQ01. Next base: position 1,729,987 of record JBALVX010000001.1, read on the forward strand.
TCATGGTCACCGAGATCGAGGCCATTCCAGTCGATATGCCGGACTCCATCGTCGCCAAACGCTTTGAACGCCACGACTGGGTCTCCGCGCCCGTGGTAGACGACAGTAATAAACTGCTAGGCCGAATTACCATTGACGATGTGGTCGACGTGATTATCGACGATGCCGATCACTCCCTGCTCGGCCTGGCCGGCCTCAGCGACGAGGAAGAAACCTTCACCGCCGTGCGCCGCGTCGCGCCCCGCCGCGCTATCTGGCTAGGTATCAATCTGTGTACCGCCATTTTGGCATCGGCGGTTATTAATATTTTTGAAGCGACCCTCGACCAGGTTGTCGCACTGGCGATCCTGATGCCCATCGTCGCGAGCATGGGCGGTGTCGCTGGCAGCCAAACCCTGACAGTAGTGGTACGCGGCATGGCCCTCGGCCACATTAATCGAAATAACATGCGCTGGTTGTTCGGCAAAGAATTTATCAGTGGCGCACTTAATGCCATGCTCTGGGCCCTGGTGATTGGCGTTGTGGCATCCTACTGGTTCGACGACGTCCGCATCGGCTGGATTATCGCCATCGCCATGGTGATTAATTTACTTACCGCCGCCGTCGCCGGTGCCTTAGTACCGGTTGCGCTTAAATCCATGAAAATTGATCCTGCTTTAGCCGGGGGAGTGGTACTTACCACCATCACCGATGTCGTGGGCTTTGTGGCTTTTCTTGGCCTGGCCACATTTTTTTATCTGTAAGGCTATCCATTCTATCTATAAGGCTATCCATTTTTATCTGTCAGTTTATCCACAAGATATTGGTGGTCTGACATTACTTAGAAAATCAACACACTAACATCTCACTAAAGAGACATTACTCGTGAACACCACCGAACCAAGCGATCAAGACCGTCCACTCGCCGAACGCACCAATAAAAGCGCGCTCAAGCGCGAGGCCGCCGCGCTACGCGAGCTGGGCGAAACCCTGCTGGCGCTCAACGCCAGTCAATTGGCCGAGGTACCAGTCGCCAAAGAAATTCTCAAAGCCATGGACGAAGCCCGTGGACTCAAGCACCGGGATGCGCGTAAACGCCAACTGCAATTTATTGGCAAACTATTGCGTAAATCTAACCTCGATGAGATTAATGCCGCCCTCGCCGAGAAAGAAAACAAAAATCAATTTTTCCGTCAAAAAATAAAACAGCTGGAAAAAACCGTACCCATCCTTATTGCCGAAGGTGACAGCGTACTGAATCAACTACTAACCGAACACCCAGAACTCGATCGCCAACATCTGCGTCAGTTGATCCGTCAGGCACAGCGCCATCAACAAACCGAACCCGACAATAACCAAGTACACAGCAGCGAAGTAAACATTGGCGACGAAGATGACATCGTGGAGCATCGCCCAAAAATTAAAGCCAACCCGGCACAGCGCAAACTGTTTAATTACCTGATGGAAAATTTAAATTAGACTGACGTATAGAAAAACCAAAACCCTCTTTGGCCTAAACATGAGGCGCTTTTGATCTAAACATAGCCCGTATTGATCTGAACATAAAACACGAGGTATAACATGAGCCAATACATCGATATCAATAGCGCCGACGGTATCTGCACCGTCACCATCAATCGACCCGACAAAAAAAACGCCCTGACCCGCGATATGTACGAGGCCATGGCAGAGCTTATTGCTCAGGCCAAAGATGACGCCGATAAACGTGTCGTGGTGATTACCGGTGCCGGTAGCGATTTCTGTGCCGGTAATGATATGTCCGATTTCCTGATTCGCGACGAGGATAACTATCGCCCCAGTGCGGTGAACTTATTGCTGGAGCTAACGGACACCCATGTACCTATCGTTGCAGCCATACAGGGTCGCGCCATCGGCATCGGCACCACCCTGCTCACCCACTGCGACTTCGTCTACGCCGAACCGGACGCCGTCTTCAGCTTACCCTTTATCAATCTAGGTGTAGTGCCCGAGGCCGCTTCTTCACAAACATTAGTATTGCAGGCGGGCTATCACAAGGCCGCCGAATTATTGATGTTGGGAGAAGCTTTTGATGCGCAAACTGCCTGCGATATAGGTTTAATATCAGCGCTCAGCAAGCCGGGAGAAGCTCACGCCATGGCCCAGGCCACCGCCGCAAAACTGGCCGCAAAACCCCGTCAGGCTCTGCGCCACACCAAAGCACTAATGCGCCGCAGCCCCGAGGGGCTACAGGAAAGGATGTTAGCGGAAATTGAAATTTTTAAAGAATGTTTGTTTAGCGACTCAGCTCGCGAAATCATGTCTGCGTTTGTAGAAAAGCGCGCACCCGACCCTAATAAAATTGACTAAGGTTGAGCTCAGGCGGGCTATTTTTTGAACTATTTTTCTGGGTAATTTTTAGGTAGTTCGCCAGACACGAACCTCTCGCTTAATTACCCAAACGACGCATGGCGTTTTTGGTTAGATACCTCTCATACAAGTCGGGACTATTAACCTGCATTTTAAACCCGCCGGAAATTTCTTTGACCTGCTGCAGGCGCGTCATGCGATTAGTTTGAATATTATGGGCGTGCACCCGGGTCCAGGAGGCATAGGGATGCTTGCCGTCGTAAATGGTTTTATCGCCGTCAGTATATAGCGAAGCTGCACCATCAAAAGAGCGAAACATATTACCGCGCCGGTCAAACGACACCATCGCTAATGGCAACAAGGTGCGCGCATCAAACCAGACGCGTTTTTTAGAAATCGGCGCTTTCGGAAATGCCACCGGCTCTGCATCGACGACAATCGCTTCCGGCACCAACTCCACATCCATATCCCAAAAGGTATTGCCCTCCGGGCCGCCGTGAGTAGTGTGCTCCCAGTTGTCGTGCTCGCTATTCCAACTGCGCGACACCGCAGCCAGGGCAGGCCCCCGACCCACAATAGTGTAATTTCCCCAGGTTAAAAACGGATCACCCGCTGTCCAGGCATCGGACAAATAAATCGCGGAGCCGGGGATTAGAGGCTCAAAACGCTGATTGGTTGGAAACCGGCGCACCCGCTTAAACGCTGGAATATAACCGGATAGATCCGGAAAACGACGTTGATCGTAGTGCCACACATTTAAAAACGAGGTGCCTTTAACGTCGTTTGGGCTAACAAAAAACACCGACTGGTACCGTAACTTATCTTCGTGACCCGGCCAATAAGGCTTGGGGTCGAGTGTTACTCGCCCCACCGGCGCGAGCTCCGCCCACGCCAGCTCATACTGATAATCAACTTTCCCGTTGGGACCAATATCTTCTTCCTTGATGGCGTAGAACGACGCATCGTGTCGCCCCCAACTCAAGGTCAGACCGGCAAATACTTCCAACGCGGTTTTCGGGTCGGGGAAGGGATTGCCACCAATCCAGGGCTTGCCGTCCAGGGTCACCACGTTGCCGTCGGCATCGAACTTCGACTGTCCCTGATTGCGCAGGGTTGCCTCGTTATATTCCCAGACGCTTAATTTCATGATGTCCGTGGTGGTGTCAATCATCCGCATGCGCCGCCCCATTTGCGCAATCTGGGTGTAGCGAATGGGATCGAGTAAATTTTTTACGTGTTCGACATTGTCGGCACTAATGGTGTCTCCAGTTGAAATTTTGCCGCCGGTATAAGACTCAATGGACAGCAACTCGTCGGGATAAACCCCGTTAATTTCACCGGTGCGCGCGATGGTCGGCCACAGTGGTGCCAACACGCCAGTGCTCAATACCCCAGCCTGCATTTGTTTGAGAAAATGCCGGCGACTGTAATCGGCGTCGTATTTTTTAAGTCTCATTTTTTAAGCCTCATCTTTGAAACCTCATCATTTAATCCAACTGATTCCGTCTACTCTTAGCGCGTAATAACCGGGCTTCAACTAATCTTCCTAACCCTCTGCAGCGCTCTACATAGCAACCGAGCTTATCACGCTCCGTCGCACTGAGCTTGTTGCTGACCGAGCCATAAACTCCGCTCAGGCTTGAGCAGGTGGCTATAGCGGGCCAGCTGGCTTACCACGGGGCAGGGATTGCGACTGTCATCGTCGCCAGCACGGCTCACCAGCAATTCCACCTGTCGTACCAGCGACTCTCGCCAGCGCGGCGAACCCTCCGGCGTTGCAGAAGCTATTTTTGCCCAGGCCCGCTCCGCTTCAAACCAACGTTGATGTTTTTCCGCCGCTTCCGCGTAGGCCTGCCAGGCGTCGCCGGAATCCGCAAACTGCCGCACCATACCTTGAGCCAATTCAAAGGCCTCGGCGGACTCGCCCAGAGCACTCAAACTACGAATCTGCAGTAAACGTAACTGTCGCTGATCCTGCGGCTGCCCAGCCAGCGCCGGATAAAATGCGCTGGCCAGTTGCACCACCAACGCGTAATCACTGGCCTGCTCTTTCTCCAACAAAAATTGATAGACCTGGCGCTCGTTCGCGCCATCATCTGACTGTGCTATCCAGGCAGAGAGTCCATTATGATCACCCTGTGCATCCAGCACTCTCAGCTTTGACCAAAACAACACGGCGCGGACACTGGCGTTATCAGAGACCTCCTTATCCGCTAACAGATTATTAATTTCCGCAGATAACTTAGACAAGTCTCTCCCCAGAATGGTTCGCATTTGGATGGATACCGCCCGAAACCAGGGCTCCCCTCGTTTACGCCGCCCCAAATCACCCAGGGCCGCGAGGATGCGCTTCGCCGTAACCCGCTGCTCCCGGCTGTTGCCGGCACTGATTGCTTGATTAAAGCGATTAATATCGCGGCGAATCGCCGCCAGTGCGACTTCGCCTTTTAAATTGCGATCCCCTCGCGCCGCGCGCAAATGCCGGTCTGCTTCCTTCGGATTTTCACTCAATTCCGCTAACGCAAGATGGGCGCGGGCAATATCCGTATCGGCCGGCGAATGGCGGATATACGCCTTGGCCGTATTCACCAAACGCTTGCCGTGCCGTGTATTAGGCTGCTGCTGATAGTTCACCTGCGCCACGGAAAAGGCAAGTTTAGGTAGCGCGCTAGCAACACTGGGATTAATGCGCTCCGCCCTCTGCAAGCGCTCTACTTCCATTTGCGCCTTGACCGGCAAATCGGTTTTCATTGCCGCCACCGCGTAATGATACTGAAATGGCGAGGTATCGATGCCGAGAAATTCACCACGGGCATCGCGAAACTTCTGATATTTGAGCACTACAGTGAGATATTGCTGATAAGCGTAGGCAAATTCGGCATCGATCAACAACGACACCACACCGAGGTCCTGGCCCACGATTTCGTCCCGGTAGCTCAAGATGCGGGTCATTAGCGCATTGCTGAGAAAACCGTCGGCAATCACTTTTTTAAGCCGCTCGCCCGCACCGATGGCCCCGCTGCTACGCTGCCGATGCTGCTGGAGCAACAAAAAGGCTTCCTCCACCAACACACCAGCCAGCGAGGGGCTCAGCGCTTCTTTGGGCACCACCGTCAGCTTCTCTAGCTCACCGCGACGAATTGCCATCATCGTTAATTCTGCTTCGGCCAGCTTGCGCACCGGGTTGTCTCTAGCACTGCTGCCTGCCAAAGCTTGCAACAAACGCCGAAAACGTTTTTCCGCACCCCCTTGATCCCCACGGGCTTGCGCCACATAACCCAGGCCCAACCAACTGCCGTGCACAATGCCCGGATATAAAATCCGCACGGAGGCGACTTTAAAACCATTCTCGGCCCGGTTCAGCCACACCACCCGATCGTCGCCCTCACTCAAGGCACCCGCATAGCCCAGACTCGCCCAGGCCTTCCAGTAAACGGAAGCCGACAGCGCGTAGTTGATGTCGTGCCAAATATCGGAGCGGTAAAGACTCTCCAGAGCGCTTTCATTCTCTCCCGTAGCACGTTCCAACATTCGAATTTTATCGCGGCAACGTTTATGGAGTTGCTCAGCGTGCGCAATCAAGACCTTAAATGCTGCGCCTTGCCCGCCTAGCTCCCGAGCCTTTGCCACCAGGTCACCCAATACCTCGGAGGCCAAGACCAAATCGTCCGGACTCATCGTTGCGACATCGCCATCGAGAACCGCTGCCAGTCGGGTACCTAAATTTCCCACTTCCGCGATACTGGATACTTGTTTTGACGCACTGCTAAGGGTTTGTAAATCGGCACTTGCCGCCGAGCCAAACCCGGCAAACAAACACAGTATCGCCAACATAAAAACATATATTATTTTGGACAATGCCGATTGAAATACGAAGTAGGGTTTGGCTTTCACTAATTAAAACCCTCCAACAGTAGCGCGGTTTCAGCGGCGAAACGCCCACCCATAATCAGCGATACCAATTGTCGCGTAACCTGAACATCACCATCCATAGTGGCGGCAATGCCACCCCCCGCCTCGGCAATTTGACGGAAATCGTAGATCGGTTGATTTCGATACATCCGATGATCGACGGCGCGCCCAACCACGGCTTCCAGTAAAGCTGGATTCGATTCGTGGCTGACGTCCAGCGTCGAGATCTGGCCCTGATCTGTAGCAAATTCCCGACTGAGCGATAAAATGCGACCCCGGTTTTCCATATGCGGCGGTGCATCACCGATCACAATCACCACTTTTTTTGCTCCCAGGCGCCAACCACTCTGCTGCAAGGCTACCCGCAAACCCTCTGTGACAGCTTCTGCCATATCGCCACCACCCTTGCCAGTAACGGTACCGAGAAAGCCCGTCAATTTATTCAGGCTGTAGGTTAGCGGTCGCAGCCGAGTGACGTAATCGGGGTCGCCCTGATCTCGGTACACCACCACACCAAATCGCGACACGGGTACCAGCAAGCGCACCGCATCGACAATATCCACTACCCGCGCGCCGACTTCGTCGATCACCCAACCCATGGAGCCGGTGGAATCAATCACGAACACCACATCCAGCCCAGTTTCCCGCAGACCTTCGACGTAGGCCGCAAAGCCCTGTGTGGACAGGTTAAGACCGGTGCCCACGCCAGCGCCAAAGCCCGCTAAACCTTTACCCTGTGTAGCTATACTATCGCTCAACAAAGGCACCGAAAACCCACGACTGCTGCCCCCCGCCGCCGCCTGCATCGACAAATTCACATCCGGCGGTGGCGGTGCCAGGGCGGCCGCCGGTACCAATACCTCCGGCGGTTCAAATTCAATCGCCTCTTCAAAAACTAATTCATCGCGCTCCGCTTGTTCCCGGCTCAATTCAACTTCAACCTCGGTAACACGGGTATTGTCGTCAGCGTTCTGAATTTTCAGCACCATAGAACGGGAGGCATGCCAGGAAATAATCAGGTGCACCAACAGCGACACCGACAACACCACGATCCAGATCAAAACCAGTTTAGTGCGCTGTATTAGCATGGCGATTCGTCAACTCCGCCCAAGGTAATTCCATCCAAGGCAACTCCACCCAAGATCACCCCATCCAAGATCATCCCATCCAAGATAAAGGCACCCCAGATAACTGAACCCAAAACAACGACAGAATTCACGGCGCTGCCTTTGACTTTGACTTTGATTTTGATTTTGATTTTGACATAGACGTTGCCGATTTAACGGTAACCAGGGCCACACGATTCACTGCCACCTGCTTAAACTCGTCGAGCATGGGAATAATAAGCGCCGCCGGAGTATCTGCATCGGCGCGCACCCTAACCATCGCAGGCGGTGTCTCACCCGCAGCCCGTAACTCACTATGCCACTGGGTAATCGTTACGGTTTTGCCGCGCCATTGCAGATCACCCCTCGGTAGCATGACAAATTCCTCGACCATGGACGACGCCGGAGTCGTACTCAAGGATTGCGGCGGCAGTACTTCTTTGGCGAAGGTTTCATAAAAACTTCCCGCCACAATAAAAAACAGTAACAACAGAAAGGTCATGTTGATCATCGGGATCATATTGCCATCCCGGTGTTTGCGCATTTGCGATTCACTGCCAGCAACATCACTATCGAAATGAATCACCTTACTGCTCCAGGCGCTGTACTAAGACTTTATTCATCTCGGCACTATCCAGTTGATCCATAGCACCAACCAATACCTGTAACGACACGGTGTCCTCGGCTTTTAATATCACCAGAGTTTCGGCATCGGTATTCAAGGCTCTGAAGTAGCCACTTAACCCGGCGACCTCCAGGGTACTGCCGTCAACCCAAATTCGGCCGGAGGCAAATAATTGCATCTCGACGAAGTCAGCGACACTTTCGCCTTCCGTTTTATTTTCGGGCAGGCGAAAATCCAGTTGGCGAAAATCAATAAAACTGGTTTCGAGAATAAAAAACACCAACAGAATAAACACCAAATCGGCCAGGGGCGTAAGACTAATACGTCGAGACTTGCGCGGCGCATGCCCGCCTAAGCTGACACGCATTACTGCGTAGAGGACGACGAAGATCGATACAAATCAACCGTAAACAGCTGCGTCATTTGATCTTCCATGCGTTTACGAATTTTATTGGCGCGCCCTTCAAGTCCCGCGTGCATCAGCGCAAAGGGAATGGCTACGGTCAAACCCACCGCGGTGGTTAACAGCGCCTCCCAAATACCACCGGCCAGCGCTCCGGTTTCTGTGCCCGCGGTAGTGCTGGCCAAACCCTGAAACACATTAATCATGCCGAGCACCGTACCCAGCAAACCGAACAGGGGCGCGAGATAAGCAATTTGTTCAATAAAGCCGTTCATGCCATTAATTTGGGTCAAAATACTTTGGCCTCGGCGGGTGAGTTCTTCCCGAATTTTTTCGGGTTGATGGCCGGACTCCAGCCAACTCATACCCTGACGTAAGAGCTCGGTATAGGGCGTTGCTCTAAGGTTCTGGAAACTATCATCGCCTGCTGTTCCACCGCCTTTACTCCAGCTAAGCAGGGCTTGTTCTGTCCGATTAAAGCTCGTATTCGAATAACGCCGATACTGCACCAGCTTAAATAAAAATACCGCCAAACCCAGCGCCGACAGTGCTAACAGAACTACAACAACCGGCCCACCTAATGCAATTAACTCCATACCTGCTCCATTTAATTGTTCTGCCATTAGTCAAGTAGAGATTGATCCCACACCATTTGGATCCTCTCAAACCCAGGGAGCAAAGCAAAACACGATCCTGTCAAACTTGCAATCGACCTGGCAAGCTTATAAGACGCACATTATGCCAAGCAAAAATAACCGTACTACCAATGTGAATCAGTAGTACGGTTATTTTTAATTGCAACAGCGAATTAAGCCATCAGCAATATAGCGTCACAATGATTAAGTACCCAGTCGACGAATCGCCTGAACCGTCAGATACTTGTTATAGATATCTTCCTGGCTCTCGGTAGTGGTGGTATCGAAACCTTCCATAACACCACTGCGAGTCTTCTCGGCATGGTTAAAGCGAGTCAGAAAGCCCGTCTGGATGTCCATGGAGTGCACATAAGACCAGGACCACTCAGGATTACCTCTAAGATCCGTACGAACCAGGTCGCCTTTCTTCTGTTGGCTAAAGCCAGCCTCGAACGAACGCCAGATTTCGCCACGACGATCATAAGTGATGTAAGCAACGTACACATTGTTACGTACATCGATATAGGCACGTTTTTTACCAATGGGGGCACGGGGGTAACCCACCGGCTCCGCTTCGTAAACTGCAACCTCGGGACAAAACTCAAAATCCACCAGGAAGAAGCTATCGCCTTGAGGACCGCCGTGCAAGGTATTATCTTTGGTCCAGCTCTCCTCATCGCCCTCCCAGGTACCAGACTGGGAACCCAACATAGGCTGACGGCCCACTTCTGTGTAGTTACCCCAGGTTAGCGCCGGATCACCTGCACCCCATGCATCGGAGAGGAAGAAGGTCATACCCGGTACCAGCGGCTCAAAGCGCTGATTGGTGGGGAAGCGACGTACCCGCTTAAAGGCCGGCAGATAGCCGTACAGATCGGGGAATTTACGTTGATCGTAATCCCAAATACTCAAGAAAGCGGTGCCCTTAACATCGTTAGGGTAGGTAAATAATGCGGTTTGGTTACGCAACAGATGCTCTTGACCCGGCTTGGCGGTTAAGCCATTGGGATCACTCACCAGGCCCGAGGTATTTTGCTCAACCCAGAGGAAGTCGTATTCGTAAGCCATATTGCCTTTAGCATCAATGGATTTGGAATCGACCGCAAAGATCGACGTATCGTGACGACCCCAGCTCATGGTTAGATTGGAATAACCTTCATAAGCGCTCTGTGGATCAGGAAACGGCATACCACCAATCCATCTTTCGCCCGTGTCCTTAACAATGACGTTACCATCGGCATCAAAACCCGCTTTGCCTGCGTTTCTTAGCGAAGCATCAAGGAAATCCTTGGGAAACAATTTAGTAACGTCGGTGGTGGTCGGGGCAATGCGAATCTTCCGACCCATTTGTGAAATTTGGGTATATAGAATCGGGTCGAGCAGGTCTTTGACCAGCTCAACATTACCAGCATCGATGAAATCACCCGTGCTGACCTTACCCTTGGTGTAGCCCTCAATGGACAGCATTTCTTCTGGATAGGCTTTAGTAATATCCGCAGTTTCACCGATTAATGGCCACAGAGAGGTGAGTACACCCGCTCCTACTGTGCCCTTGGCCGTTTTCTCCATAAAGAGGCGACGACTGAAATCGTGGTCGTATTTTTTAATATGCATAATCTAACTCCCGTTTAACCGTTTGTGGCCTAAAGCGCCGCTAAATAGTACCTTTACCTTATTGACCGAATCATTTGACCGAATAATTTGACCGAATCATTTCGCCCAAACCCAACGCTCTATCCATCGATATTGGTTTTTACAATCAGTTCGATTCAATACCGTTTTACTCCATAACTACAACTCATGCAAGCCATAATAGAATGCAATGGACAGAGTATCAGACAGATAGGCCAAAAGTCAGTTCCATCAATAAGCGACTGCGCCGAGATATCGTTCTTTATAGGGTAAGCCTTTCTTTTTCGCCTACTCACTGTTAGATAAAATCTCTAAATATCCCTTCGTAGCCTGGTTGCTAAACGTCAACATTCTTTCATCCATAATTCCATCCATAAAAAAACCGTACTACCAATGTGAATCAGTAGTACGGTTATTTTTTAATTGCAACAGCGAATTAAGCCATTAGCAATATTGGGTCAAGACCATTAAGTACCCAGGCGACGAACTGCCTGAACCGTCAGATATTTATTATAAATATCTTCTGGACTCTCGCTGGAGTTGGTATCGAAACCCGCCATAATCCCGCTGCGAGTCTTTTCCCCGTGGGTAAAGCGAGTCAGAAAGCCCGTCTGGATATCCATGGAGTGCACATAAGACCAGGACCACTCAGGATTACCCCTGTTATCTGCATTGACCAGATCACCTTTCTTCTGCTGGCTAAAGCCAACCTCGAACGAACGCCACATTTCGCCACGACGGTCATAAGTGATGTAGCCGATATACACGTTATTACGCACATCAATATAAGCACGTTTTTTGCCAATAGGAGCACGGGGATAACCCGTTGGCTCCGCTTCGTAAATTGCCACTTCTGGACAAAATTCAAAATCCATCAGGAAGAAACTATTATCCTGAGGGCCACCGTGCAAAGTACCATCTTTGCTCCAGGCCTCCTGATCGCCATACCAGGTGCCCGACTGAGAACCCAACATAGGCTGGCGACCCACTTCTTTGTAGTTACCCCAGGTTAGCGCCGGATCACCTGCACCCCATGCATCGGACAGGAAGAAGGTCATACCCGGTACTAATGGCTCAAAGCGTTGATTGGTGGGGAAGCGACGTACTCGCTTAAAGGCCGGCAGATAGCCGTACAGATCGGGGAATTTACGTTGATCATAATCCCAGATACTCAAGAAAGCGGTACCTTTAACATCGTTGGGATAGGTAAACAGTGCAGTTTGGTTGCGCAGTAAGTGCTCAGAACCCGGCTTGGCGGTTAAGCCATTGGGATCACTAACCAGGCCCTGGGTATTTTGCTCAACCCAGAGGAGATCATATTCGTAAGCCAGATCGCCTTTAGCATCAATGGATTTGGAATCGACCGCAAAGATCGACGTATCGTGGCGACCCCAGCTCATGGTGAGATTGGAATAACCTTCATAAGCGCTCTTCGGATCGGGGAAAGGCATACCACCAATCCATCTTTCGCCCGTGTCCTTAACAATGACGTTACCATCGGCATCAAAACCCGCTTTACCTGCGTTTCTTAGCGAAGCATCAAGGAAATCCTTGGGAAACAGTTTAGTGACGTCGGTGGTGGTTGGGGCAATGCGAATCTTCCGACCCATTTGTGAAATCTGGGCATATAGAATCGGGTCGAGTAGGTCTTTGACCAGCTCAACATTACCAGCATCGATAAAATCACCGGTGCTAACCTTACCCTTGGTGTAGCCCTCGATCGACAGCATTTCCTCAGGGTAGGCTTTGGTGATATCCGCAGTTTCACCGATTAATGGCCACAGAGAGGTGAGTACACCCGCTCCTACTGTGCCCTTAGCCGTTTTCTCCATAAAGAGGCGACGACTGAAATCGTGATCGTATTTTTTAATATGCATAATTTAACTCCCGTTTAACTATTTTTGGTCTAAAGCACTGTTAATAAAAACTTTAAGTTATTGGCCGAATCATTTCGCCCAAACCTGGTGCTCTATCCATCGATGTTGGTTTTTACAATCTGTTCTGTTCGATCTATTCGATTCAATAGCGACTTACCCATAACCACAACTTATGCAAGCCATAACAAAATGCAATAGGCGTAGTATCAGACAGATCGCTTATAAATCAGTTCAATCAATAACAAACGATGCAAGCGCACCGTTTCTTATTGTAAATCCACTCTTAGAACTGATAGGTCAGGCGTACGGTTAAATCATCGGACCAATCGGTGGTCGCGAAGATTGACGCGTTATCCTTAGAATCAATCAGGTTAGCAAAGGCTTCCACGGTCCAGCTTCCTGAAGGCTTGTAACGCACGGCAGGCTGGATAAACAAACCGCCGTTAAGATCCCAGAGTACGGACAAATCAGCACGCCACACCAGGTTGGGGAAAGGCTGCTGGAAAGCAAACACTATGCCGTCCCAACCGCCATCTTCTTCGCCGCCAGTGGAGCTTTTGTACTGAGTACCACCCAGGCCACTGAGATGACGGCCCAGTAAGTCGGATTCGCTTTTGTGCATCCACTCGAGGATAAAGAAGGTGGCCGGGAAGCTCTGGCTAAAGCGATGATATTTCTCGAACACAAAGCTGAACACATATTCATCTTCAACGATAAAGTTTACGCCTAAATCATTGGCAGTAAACTTCTTATCCGGCGTATAGCTGGCTTCAAAGCGCATCACTAGCTGGTCGAAAAAGCTGTCTGGCGTGGAATAATTAATATAATTCAAGCCAAAACCGAAAACATCTTCAGCCGCGTAGGTCACACCCAGATTTCCAGAAATACCACCAAGCGCGAAAAATGCATCCAGCAAGTCGTAACCAGTGATGCCGTTAGGGCCAGGTTCCAAGGCGGATGTTACGTAATCGCCGTTAGCGTCTGGCACCAACCCAAAACCCAATTCAAAAGCCTCCCTCACCCAGGTTATAGAGGCTAAATTATCGAGTGTCGCAGTACCATCAACCCCGGCCAATCCGGCTGCCCAATACCACATCTCTGGAGAGGTAGTGCCGTCAGTGCCTCCGAAGCCATTATTATATTGATCATAAATAAAAGGCTGATCGCCAAAAGCAGTTCCTGCAGTAAAGGGAGGAGTGGGGCCAAGAGGACCAGCACCAAAGGGACCATTACTTTGCCCGCCCGGCACTAAACCAAAGATCGGATCGGGGTTATGGCGACTGACAGCAAAAGCCTGCACTTCGAGGTCACCAAAGGTGCCCTGCAAACGTACGCCAACATTGACGTTGTCCTTCACTTTCTGAAAGCCTTCGTGATAATTCTGTCCGAAGGGCTGATAAATCAGGTTAAACGGGCTGCCACGGGTTGGTAGTACGCTGGGCTGGAACATCTGCGCAAAGGCCTCTATCTGCCAGGTATCACTGAGCACATAGCTAGCGCGAACACCGGGTGAGGCCAGGCGTTCATCGGCGTATTCTTCGGCACCCAGATCAAAAAACAGGTGGCGACGTAGATCGAGGCCATTAGCCACATCCGCGACGCGAAAAAACAGCGCTTCACCCCAGGCGATCTGTTGCTGGCCGATGCGCATCCAGAACGCGCCTTTCTGGTAGTCCAGATACAGCGCGGGAATATCGATCATATAGTCTTCATTACTGTAAGACAGATAAGTGGCCTCACCATTACTAAAGTTCTTCACACCAAAATGATCGGTGTCGTCACCGTAGTCGATATTGTTCTCACCGGGATAATACGAATCCGCCTCGTCGAACACATCGGGCTGGTAGTAGCCGCGCAATTTGACAAACCCGGTCCAGTTTTGATTGATCTGAATATTAAAATCCAGCTCGGCCTTGGTGGCAAACACGTTCCAGTCGTTGTCAGTGCTTTTATCTACCACACAAACAGGGAGCCCAGCACCGGCACCACACGGAATGCCAGGAGGCCCACCTACGAACGGGCCATCAAGCAATACCGGCTGTTGAAACTTAAAACCACCCCGGGTATTTGGGTTTTCATCATTGGATATTTTGTAGGCCATCTCCTGACGGATAAAGCCCGACATTGAGACATCGAGGGCGCTGGCCAGCGGCGCGAAGGCCGTTGCGCATCCCGACAAGGCTGCGATTACAGCCAGTTTGATTGTTGTCTTACTCATACTATCTCCTCCTAACTACTTTGATTATCTATAGTTTTTTTCTTTCTTTCTTTCGTTACTGTACTTAAGACGTACTTAAGCTGAACTTTAATGGTTATTCCACTCATTACTTTCCGATCATTATTATTGTATGTAGCAACGTAATAGTTATTTTATTATCGTAGTGACGTTTCGCTCGGTCGTTATTATTCAATCTTTATCACTCTTCTTGATTATTAATGATGCGTTTATCAATCGAACGTTTATCGACCCAAACTTTATTGACCTAAACCCGGTTGAACCAGCTCTAATTCAGCCTCAAGTTACTGAAGCTAAGTCTGTATACAAGCAAGCACCCCTCACCGTGGCCGCAGCCAACAGCAATTCTTGCACAATAACCACCGCTTATTCAAGCCATAATATGACAATATGTCATATCAATGTCGTGTGGCCCTCGTAAACTCGAAAAACCCTCGGGAACAATCTAACAAACCGTTAACTTTCAAATAGATACCTGTTTCTTAATTAATCGGCCGTCGGAGCCAGCGCTTCCTGAATATTAACAATTTGGACTGGGTTACCGACATTGTTCGCATAATTATTGACCGAACCATCAAAATCCTCGCTGCCATCGTCATTACTACCCCGCTGATCGGGATTGAGCAGCTGCTGCCACAGCGCGGCCCGGCGACGCCGAACACTAACCACGTTAGCCTCCTTAACATGGCCGTAGCCGCGAACAAACTCGGGCAGTTCAGCAATTTTTACGGCGAGGGCGTAAGCATCAGTAGAGCTGTCGGCTGCTAAAGACTCAAGCAATTGTTCGATCCCCGCTGCGTAATCATCTACTAGCAGCCGCTCCATCTTGCGCTCAGCGGTGTAACTAAATACGTCTAAGCGCGTGCCGCGCAAAAATTTGAGTTTTGCCAGTAAGCGAAACGCCGGCAGCATCCACGCGCCGAACTCTTGCTTCAACAGGCGACCATTATCTTTATCGCGCTTAGCCAATAGCGGCGGCGCCAGGTGGAAGGACAAGCGATAACCCGGTTCAAACTGTTGTTCGAGCTGCTGAATAAATTCGCCATCGCTGTACAGTCGGGCGACTTCGTATTCGTCTTTGTAGGCCAGCAACTTGTAGTAGTTGCGAATCACCGCCTCGGACAACTCGCCCGCAGCACCTTGCCGAGCAATATCAGCGCTGCGCACCTGGGCGACCAAGGCGCTATAAGGTTCGGCGTAAGCTGTGTTTTGATACTGTGTAAGCCAACGCTCGCGCTCGCCGACCAGATCATCCAGACTGGGGGTCGGCGGGTCGTAGTCAACTTCCTGAATACCGGCGACCTGTCGTACTTTATCCGGGTACTCGGCGTAGCGTCGCCCCCATTGCAGCGCATTGAGATTTAACTCCACGGCAACCGCATTTAAACGCACCGCTTGCTCTAGCGACTCCAGCCGCAAGGGCAGTAAACCCAATTGCCAGGCGTAACCCAGCAGCAAAAAGTTACTGGCGATAGCATCGCCCATCAAGGCGGTGGCCAGACCGGTGGCATCGACAAAGTGGCTGGCTGAATCATTGCCTGAATCATTGCCCGGCTGTCTATCTGAACTATTATTTAAGTCGCTGCTCAAATCACTATTCAAGCCACTATTCAAGCCACTATCCAAATTACGTAAGGCCTTAGTAATAGCAGCTTCCATCTCGCGACCGGGGAAAGCCGCATCCGGGTTGTGGGTAAACTCGGCGGTGGGGGAATCGTGGCTATTTACCACCGCGCCAGCGCCGGCGCGCATCAGAGCCAAACTATCTCGCGCCGAGGCCACCACCAAATCGGCACCCAGCAGTAAGTCGCCAACGCCCTCGGCAATTTGATAGGCGTGAATATCTTCCTGCCGAGGCGCAATACGCACATGAGAGGTTACTGCACCGAATTTCTGCGCCAGTCCGGTTTGAGTGATGACTGCGGTGCCCAGACCTTCGAGGTGGGCGGCCATGCCGATAACGGAACCCACGGTAAGCACACCCATGCCCCCGACCCCCGGCAATAAAATACTGTAGGGCTGAGTGAGTGCTGGCACCTGCGGCTCGGGCAGTGGCGGAAATTGAATATCACTGCTACCACTCTTTACATTAGAGTCTTTTTTGCGCAGCGCACTGCCGTGTACGGTGACAAAACTCGGACAAAAACCTTTAACGCAGGAATAATCTTTATTACAGGAGTTTTGATCAATAGCGCGCTTGCGGCCCAGGGCGGTCTCTTTGGGGATCACCGACAGGCAATTGGATTGCACACCGCAGTCGCCGCAGCCTTCGCACACGCGCTCGTTGATAAACACGCGCTTGTCCGGGTCTTCAAGCAGGCCGCGCTTACGGCGACGGCGCTTCTCCGTGGCGCAGGTTTGCTCGTAAATAATCACGGTGGTGCCGGGCAACTCGCGTAGTTCGCGCTGAATGGCATCGAGACGGTCCCGATGATCAACGCTGAGCCCGCCACTGGCCAGGTTGCGATTATATTTTTCTGGCAGATCACTGACCAATGCAATGCGGGTAATGCCCTCGCCCTGCAATTGCTGAATCATTTGCTCAACACTGAGCTTGCCGTCCAGGCTCTGCCCGCCGGTCATGGCAACGGCATCGTTGTAGAGAATTTTGTAGGTGATGTTGACGCCGGAGGCGATGGCGGCGCGAATGGCGAGAATGCCGGAGTGAAAATAGGTGCCGTCGCCGAGATTTTGAAACACGTGGGCGGTTTCGGTAAAGGGGGCCTGGCCAATCCAGCTTGATCCCTCCGCACCCATCTGGGTAAAGGTGTCGGTCTGTCGGTCCATCCAGGTCGCCATAAAGTGGCAGCCGATACCTGCTAAGGCGCGACTGCCCTCCGGCACCCGGGTCGAAGTATTGTGGGGGCAACCGGAGCAAAACCAGGGCTGGCGCTGGGGTAAAGTACCGGGCGCGGGCAACGCTGCTGCAATGCCGTCTGGCAGTAGTAAACGCTCACCCCACTCGGCGGCATCGGGTAAGCGCATCAGGCGCTTCACAATAACCTGAGCTATGTCACCGGGGCTGAGGCCACCGACATTACTCACCAACAATTCACCAGCCTCGTCGTGTTCGCCGACGATGCGCGGGCGCTCGCCATCGGGCAGCATATAGAGCTGGCCTTTAAGCTGGTCTTCAATCAGGCTGCGTTTTTCTTCAATCACCAACAGCTCGTCAAAGCCTTGCGCAAAGGCTTTGGCTCCTTGTGGCTCAAGCGGCCAACTCATACCCACCTTATAGACGCCGAGACCTATATCCGCCGCCAGGCTCGCATCTGAACCCGCATGAATACCCAAATCGCTGAGGGCTTGCATGGTATCGAGGTAAGCCTTACCGGTGGTGACAATACCCAGTTGGCGCTTAGGGTGACTGATCGCCACTCGATCAATATTGTTGGCGCGGGCAAACGCCAGCGCTGCATAAATTTTTGAACGCTGCAGGCGCGCTTCCTGGGCCAGCGGCGGATCGGGCCAGCGGCTGTTGAGTCCGCCTTCCGGCAAATCAAAGTCCTGCGGTATCACAATGTTGACGCGATTCGGATCGACGTCTGTAGACACGTTGGCGTCCATATTGGCCGCCGTGGTTTTTAGGCCTACCCAACAGCCGCTGTAGCGGGACATGGCCCAGCCCAGCAGGCCGAAATCGAGTACGTCCTGAATACTGGCGGGGTTTAATACCGGCATGGTGGCGGCGGCAAACATCGGCTCGCTTTGGAAAGCTAAGGTAGAGGACTTGCACAGGTGGTCGTCGCCCACCACCGCCAGCACGCCACCAAAGCGGGAAGCGCCGGTATTATTGGCGTGCTTAATAGCATCCATGGCCCGGTCCAAACCCGGGCCCTTGCCATACCAGAGGCCAAACACACCATCGTATTTAGCCCCTTCAAATAGATTGACCTGCTGGGAACCCCAGATCGAGGTAGCCGCCAGCTCTTCGTTAACGCCGGGCTGGAAGTGAACATGGTGTTGTTTGAGATGGCTCTGGGCTTTTGACAAAGCGAAATCGAAACCACCCAGGGGCGAGCCGCGATAACCAGAAATATAACCTGCGGTATTGAGACCGGCGGCCAGGTCGCGCTGGCGCTGCAACATTGGTAATTTCACCAGCGCTTCGATGCCGCTCATGTAAGCGCGGCCGACGGCCAGCGTATATTTATCGTCGAGAGAAACTGCCACTGCTGTGCCTCGCTTTAGCGCTTTATAAACATAGATAAACCGGTGGGGTATCGATCATACGGTGCTAATCAATGGGCTCAACGGAGAGATGAGACAGGTCAATATCGAGATCTTCGAGCACACGCTTTTCATCGTCCTTGAGCAGGTCCCCACCTGCTGGGGCGAGATCTAGCGCGCTGGTATCGACTTCGATGGCTTCTACCACCAATCTCTCCTCCGGGAGCAAGACATCGGCGCCCACGGGGGCCAGAGAAAATGCTTCGGCTGGAGCCTCTGCTGATTCTTGTTTTGATTTAGCCCCTGCGGCCTCAGCACTTAACTTAGAATCGTTTACATCAGAACCACTTAACTCAGAATCGTTTACATCAGAACCACTTAACTTAGAATCGTTTAACTCAGAATCGCTTAATCTAGAATCACTTGACGGCGTTTCAACTGGCGGCGCGACGGGTGAACTTGCCGCAAGCACCTCGCCACTAGCCGCTGACCGCAGCTCCACCAGCGCACCGGCCTTTAACAGGCTGTCGCGATACTGTTCGGCACCGTCCTTATCCAGGTCCCGGCGAATCGCCAGTGGTCGCCCGGAAAACAGTTTGGCGGCGCGCTCGTCACCCAGCTTAAACAAGGCCTGTAAGCGCTGCCTCACCTCTACCATCTGGTGTCCGGGTGCGATGTCGCCGCGGAAATAAACGTCGTACTGTTCGCTCATAGCGTACTACCACAGTAGGTGGAGGATTTGATCGTCAGATAATAACCGGGTTACCGCAAGCTCGGCAACCGGTGTTTTGACCGCAATAACTTAGAGCGGCAGCGCGCGTTTAGTTATGGAGAAATACTCCACATACAAAAACACCCCGCAAAATGACTTTGCGAAGTGCTTGGTTGTACCGATGTTCGACCCAGTGCGTCTGAGTTAATTCTTTTAGATCAGGCTAACTCTTCTAGATCAGTTTACCTGTACGACACGGCCAGAGTGACCGACCATCATAACATTGCGTTCAGCGCCACCAGAAGCAGCTACCGCCTGGTACCATTGCACGGGCACATCACCTGCTACCACCGACAACCAGCTCAAGCCCTTATCAGCACTTTTGAGCAATGTGCGAATACCGCTAATCACCACACTGCCATCGGCGTCGGCCCAGACATCGAGCAAATTCTGATCGGTATCGACATCAAGGCTTTCCCAGCTTAGGCCAGCGTCTGTCGTCCGCAATACCTTACCATTCTGACCCACCGCGAATCCGGCTGAGTCGTCGACCCAATGCATCGCAAACAGTGAAGAATCGGACTTGTTTAAGGTTTCCCAGGTTTCGCCACCATCGGCAGAGCGCATGATTAACTCAAACTCGCCAACGATAGTAATAATACCCGCTTCCGATACGTGTACGTCGTAGAGGTGGGGCTCATAAAAATCGTTCAACACCGCTTCCCAATCGACGCTGAGCGACGCCCAGGTTTGGCCGCCGTCGACAGACTTAAGTAAAGCGCCAAAACCACCGACGATCACTGCTAAACCCTGTCGATTGGCACTAACGGACATCAGCCGCTCCTGCGTACCAGACTCGACTTGCTGCCAGGCACCACTCAACTTGGCAAATATGGTGCCGCCCTGGCCCACGACAATCGGTCTTTGCCCCAGGCAATCAGCGCCCAGTAAAGCCGCCGGCAGGGCCATTGCAGTCGGGGTCCAGGTGATCCCGGCATCTGCTGTTTCGAGCACGGTACCGGCTACACCGACGGCCATGCCATTCTCTTGATCAAAGCACACATCGTAGAGAGCGTCGTGGGCAATACCCCGATAACGCTCAGTCAGCATATCTCCCTCTGTTTCCCCATACGCAGAACTAACGCCAAGTAGTAACAGGAACGAACACAAAGCTCTAAATACCATTATTGAATTCCTCTTTTGCTCAGACGACATGCGTCGTCTGGTAACTAAGTATTGTTTCAACATTATTCGTAAGCCTCGTCGCCAGCCGTATAATCCGACAAATCCACGCTTTCGCTAACCAGAAGGTCTTTAGAGCCAACAAATTTCGGCTTGATCAACCACACCAGCAAAGGTACGACCACCAGGGCGATAACCATATTGATCAACATCACCATGACCAACAACAGGCCCATGTCGGCGAGGAATTTCAGCTCCGACATAAAGTACCAGGGCAGAATACCCAACAATACGATACTCGCGGTAAAGAAAATCGCTTTACCGGTTGTCGCAACGGCGGCGACAATTCCCAGACCGTAGTCCTGGTGCTCTTGATACTCCTCACAGATTCGACTTAAGAGGTAAATCCCGTAATCGATACCCACGCCGATACCAATGGCTGCAATCGGCAGGGTATTTACATCCAGACCCATGCCCATATACACCATCACCGCTGCCAAAAAGCAGTTGGACATATTGACGGGAATCAGTAGCAGTATTCCAGCGACAACCGAGCGATAGGCGTAGCTACAGGTAATCAAAATTGCCAGGTTAAGGAGAGCAAGAATGACGTACTGATACTTATCTACCGTATCGTTGATGGACTGCTGCAGAGCAATAGTGCCCGAGCCCAAACGAATGTTATAGGTGTCTCGCTCGATACCCACTTCATCCAATGCGCCACGCACCTGCTCGAGCGCATGGTCTACCGTCTCTTGCTTGTTGTCCTTGTACCACAGAGACACGGTGCCGTTTTGCTGAGTAAAGTCGGTTACGTGGGAGAAGGCTTTCGGGCTACTGCCAAACAATACTGCCCCCGCCGACGCGCTCACTGCCGCATCGTCATTGTCTAACGGACCCCACTTGGGATTACCACCACTAAATAAACGACTTGCCTCCGGTAAATAATCGGCAAATGACAGAGTCGCCACTGGCGGATATTCGCCACTTTCCATCAGGCGCTGTAATTGAGTCATCGCAAAGATAGGGTCGGCCTGCTTAAGCAAGCGTTGAGCCGACTCCTCCTTAACCTCATAAATAATTTCGAGGGTATTCAAACCGGGGAAATGGGCGTTAATCTTGCCTACCGCTATATTGTATTCGGAGTCGCTCCACAGCAAATTACTGCCCTCGACCGGGTTGCCGATTTTAATTTGCAGCATCTTGTAAATACTCAAGCCAAACAGCACCACCAACACGACGGTAGTGACTTTGGCTGGGCCACCGTAACTGACGCGCGCAACCTTTTGCAGCATATGCTTAAGACTGGCGTGGAAGCTAAAGCCACCACCGGTATCCAGGCCAATCATCTTCTTAACGTTTTTAGGCTCAGGCAAAACTGCCAGCAATAGCGGGCCCAGGAACACGTTGGCAGGAATTAGGGTCATCGCCCAGAAGCCACAAAATACCGCGAAACGTTCCATGGTAGGAATCGGTGCAACCGCAATCAAAAACAAACCGATAGAGTCGGTGACAATGCCCAAAATACCCGGAGCCATCATTACGCTGAGGGAAATTTCAGCGGCTTTCTTTTTGTCCTTAACGTGGTAGTAAACCTCGTAATAGCGTTCGATAAACTGCACACAGTGACTAAACGAGCGCGCAATCAACAGCAGGGGAACCACCATAATCAGCGGCTCAATGGGATCGCCGATCCAGCCGACAAAACCGAAGCCCCAAATGGCCGACACGAGACTACATACCACCGGCACCACTACGCCGACAATATTTCTCATATAAAAAACTAAAGACAGTAACAAGGCTGCTGCGGTAACGCCGAAAATGCCCAGCATCTCCTTTTCGTAAAAATACACCCACCCGGTCAGCATCGGCTGGCCCGCCACGTGTATCTCGTGAACATCATCGAGTTCGGCTGCGATAATGTTTTTCTGAATTTCCTCAAACACCACACCGTAATCGAGTACGCGCTCGATAAACGTGGCCTGAATTAGGGTGGCGGTCTCATCCTGGGAGATCAAAAAAGTCCGGCTGCCCGGAGATTTTTTCACCAAATCCTTGAAATGCTCCATTTCCTCATCAGTCTGAGGCGGGTGATCGCCCATCAAGGGCTGGCTATCAATACCAAAGGGCGTAGCCTGAGCGTAACGGGCCTTTTCCGTGGTAATGGACAGAATTTGATCGTGATCGACACCCGCAATCAAATCGATGTTACGGGTCATATCCCAGACTTTTTGCAAAGTCTCGGGATTGTAAATAGTTTGCCCATCGATCCGTTTGACCATCACGGTCACGGTCAGGGGGTTGCCAAAATTGGGATGGTCTTTATAGGTTTGCACGAAAGGATGATCTTTCGGCAGCAAATCTGTAAAGATAGTTTTAAGTTCGACGTTTTTAACGCCAACCAGAAAAAACACCGTGAGTGCCAATAATGCACCCATAGATGCCCAAGTGTTGTTCAGCACAAATCGGGCCATACGATACCGTGTAGTCTCCAATTTCTCCCCCCCTTACCTTAATTTATATAGTTGTGAATCTGTCGCAAAATAACGACGGCGAACTCTACCACGTTGAAATTAACACATCCACAATTTTGGGCCTCAAGTTGACCCCACCGGTGATTGTTAACGACTCTCATCGCAGAAAATAATCCAATTTTTGATATTAAAACCACCTAAATATAGAAAAACGGCTCAAGAAGATGGGGCGACAGCAAGGAGGGGACGCAGTTGCGCCATGATGGAGCACAGGGCTAAACCGATAGTCGGAGGGGCTAACGAGCGCTTTTAATTAGCCGCGGCCATAGATAGGCCGCGCTTATAAACCCGACGAGCAACAAACCCAGCCATATCCAACGAGGAAGAAATGTCGCGGTGGGTGAACGCTCGAACTTGGCGCTAAGGCCTGGGATACTCCACAAATCTCCGTCGCCTCGGCCCACTACCAGCTGAGCCTTCATGCCTTTTTCCATATGCTGGGCGATATCGCAGTGAGCAAGATAGGTGCGATCGTCACTGGGTACAATAAAGGTGCCGACCTGAGTGTGACCCCCGGCAGCCTCCATGTGGAACATGCCCTGGTCGTAAATATACTTGGGCAAACCGTGCACCATCCACTGATGGCGCACCTGATCTTCGTTTTTAAAAGTGACGATAATCCGGCTACAGGGCTCCACCTTCCACTCGTGCTGGTTAAAGCCGAACATGGTATCCGCAAAGGGCTCGGCGTATTTAGTGCCGGCGATAACGGTAAATTCGTAGTCGCGGGAAATTTCCTCGCAATCTTCCGGCAATCTCTCGCTGTTGGCATTCATCACCATCCCGGTGGCATCCATCACCATGCCGCCCTGCATGCTGTGATCCATGGCCATGCCACCCTTCTCTTGTGCGAAGACATGGCCGCCTATTAATAGACCTACTAATAATAGGCCCATAAATAATAGACCCCTTAATAATAGTCCTGCCGATGACACCTGGCTCACCCCGCCGCGCCCTGGCCGTATCGCGGCCAGATCAATCACGTCGATCTCCAGGAGTCTTATCTTCGGGGACCTTATCACCAGAGGCTTTATTTCCAGAGACCCTATCGCCAGAGGCTTTATTTCCAGAAGCATTAAGGTCTCTCCTCTTGCCTCCAGCAAAAACCCAGCGATAAATAAGACCCAGGGCAATACCGGACAACAGCAATAGCAGCACGATTTTGAGCTTCGGCCAAACGCTGCCCTGCACATCACCGAAACGATTAGTGTCGTCGTAGCTACTCCACACCGGGATTTTGCGTTGATAGTAATCTTCGCTGAAATAGTTGCTCCAATCGACCCCAAAGGTCATCGGCCAGCCGTTATCCTCTAAATATTTATCGTAAACAATAATGCCCACGTTGCCACCCGGCCCGATGCCGCCAGTGGTAACACCTTTTTCCTGGTGGTCGTGCAGTATCCACACGCCTTCACCGTAACTGTGCAAACCATCGTTTTTAGCCGACAGCTCGAGATCGAGCCGCTGGGCGGAGGCGATCCACACCACGTCGCGGGTAATGCGCACCGGCTCGGGGTATTCGACGCCATCGTAGTGAGAAATGGTGACTTTGTGACCGTGGGTGTGCAGCGCTATACCCTCGCTGCCGCCGTTTAATACCCGCAACTTCAGCAATTCGTCGGGTTTGGTGACGATCAGGGCATCCCGAGCCGTATAGGGAAAGGAGTGACCATTGAGGGTGAAATAATCCGCATCGGCCTGGGTGATGTCGTAATCCCGATGTATCAGGCGAGTAATTACGCGGGGATCGTTGGATGCCTGCACCCGCTCGCCGAGCTCCTTATCGATATCCTGATAGTGGAGATCGTATTCGCGGTCGTATTTCTCCCGCACCGCCACCGAACTGTGGCGCACATAGCCGTCGCCAATATTAAAGGTCTGCACCCAGTTGTTGGGGCGGTTTTCTTCAATCACAAACATGCCCTGTAAACCCATCAGCACGTGGGCCTGCACCTGTACGTGGCAGTGGTAAAACATGGTGCCCGGCTGGCGGGGCTGGAAATTATAGGTGCGGGTATGGGCGGGCATCACCGGGGATTCACTGGTCACCGGCACGCCGTCGTTACCCTCGCCCTCGGCATCGAGGAAGGGGTGGTCGACGCCGTGGAAATGGATGGTGTGGGGCATGTAATGGGTGTTTTCGAGGGTCACCTTGACCACGTCACCCTGCTCAACCCGGATCGCCGGTGAAGGCAAACGTATCCCCGGCTGGGCCATTATCGATTCAAAATTTTCCGTAGACATCCCCGAAGACTTCGGCGCAAACACCCACAGACCCGGCTTAATACCGGGGGCGATGGGGAATTGCACCACAGGTACATCCAGATCGGGGGAGCCGCCGTTGAGCTCAAAGACTTCAAGCCGAATATGAATTTCATCGGGGTCGCCATCGCCGTCGAGATCCCTACCCTTGACCACCGCATCGGGGGCTAAGCGGGCATTCATCAAGGCCATATGTTTGACGTTGTTAGTGCCCTGCACAAAGGCTGCAATCGCCCAGGGGTTGTCGGGCATGCACACGGGGGAAGCAGAAATTTTGACCCCGGCGATGGTTTGAGCTTTGCGCCAACCTTTGACGTCCGCGGGACAAATTTCTTCGAAGTCTTCTGTCTGGGTAGCAGGCGGTGTACTAGGTACGGAAGCCGAGGCGGGGTTATAGGAGGTGGCACCGAAGGTATCGGCGTACCAAAGTTTCCAGCTGCGAGGATAGGACTCCCAGGGTAACAGTAGCGCGCACACCAGCAACAAAATAACGACGGTGGTTGCGCGCGCCAAAGACCCCATGAAGATTACTTCTCCTGGCGCTTTTTGAAAAACGCGTTGCGGCCCGCTCCCCAAATAAATACGCCGCAAAAGGCTAACAGTAAAGCGTAATAAATAATATATTTACCATATTGAGCTCTGCCCACGCTGAAAGGGAATACCGAGCGATACTTTAATCCGGTTTCAACATGGTGAACATTGACGATGCCAATGTAACCACCGTCCTCCGTAAAGGGATAGCGGACATTGAAGACGCCCTTTGGGTAAACCGTCGGGGGATTGTAGAAAATAGTCGCCTCTTCGATAGCTTGCTCGCCACCCAGGTCTTCATAGGTCGCTTGAACACCGATGTCTTTAACATCGCGAACGATGCGAAAGTCCAGCTCCATATCGCGCAATTCGTCGCTGATAAAATCAATCACAAAAATACTATCTGTGGCCTCCGGAATATCTTCACAAAATTCCTGAGTGGCGCGGGTCTTAGGCAAGTAACCAGTAAAGTGCGCACGGTAGGTTCCCAGCTTGATGAGGCACACGTCGTCCTCCACCGACACACCACCGTGACCCAGGGCCAAACCCGGAGCGAAGGCAAGAGATAGTAGAACAAGCATTGCAGCTAGTTTCATTTCTATAAAACGGCACATAAACAAGCACTCCATATTTAACACTACCGGTTATAGCAGGTTTTAGTTATTTTCCCCAAAAACAAAACGGGCCACCAAATGGCAGCCCGCATCGAAGACGCATACATCGATGCACGCAGCGCCGTTTAGCATGTTTTTAGAAGTTAGAAGGCAATACCGCGCCGCCAACTTCCTGCTGATAACGATTGCCTTGGGCATCGTAGTAAAACAGCATGCCGGCAAAGCGGCTATCCGGATCGTAAATCAAACCGGTCATGCGATATTTTTCCCAAAGTGCATCTTCTGCCTTAAGCAACACATCCACTTCTTGCCCGGGCGCGATCACGTCTACCGAAACACTCAGACCGTCCTTAGAAACCATTTCTTCGCCGGCAACCAAGCCAGTACCTGGCACTTTGTCGTTGATAAAGCGAATGTTAGCGGTAATAAATTCCGCAATGCGTATCGGTGATGCACTGGTGTTTTTCATTCGCGTGCGCATTGACAAGTTGCGGCCGGTTAATTCGTAGGTCGCGTTCTCGACCTCGATTTCCAGACCACCCGTAGGCACCTCCAGGCCGACCACTTCCACTTTACCGGTCTGCAGCGGAATGGTAATCGGATACTTGCTTTCCGCCCACAAATAACCAGTCAAAATAATAGCCAGGGTAACGGTAAAAAATACACCGGAAACCATAAAGTCTTTCCTGGTCACCAGGCTATTGGCTTTATCAATACCCAACTCCGCGATTCGCATATAACGGGGAATAAACACGCCGGACCTGGGTAAAATCAACCAGTAAACCAAATAGGCAAGACCTAAAATAATCCACACCACATGCCAAAAATACACATTGCCCAGTGCGTAATTTTCCAGATCAATAACGTCACCGGGCATAGTGGTGACCTTATTCGTATAAGGCGCATCACTGTCGCTTTCTTCAACGTCGATCCATGTACCCTTGCCCACCAAAGTACCCGCATCCTTCACATTGAGCAGTGGGTGCATATGGTAACGACCGGCTACTCGCGCCCGCACCACAACTTTAAATTCGTAGAGCTTACCCTTTTCCGCCGCGGTCGAACGGATCATTGGCACGCCATTTATTTCAGAGTTAACGCGAATAAATTTTGGCCCGGGCAAACCAACATTGAGAAAAAACGTATCTTCAACGCTGGGCAGCTGCTCTGGCCAAAATTTAGAGGGGATAAACTTACCCGTCATAACAATAGTGTCGCCCACTTTCGCATTCTGCGGCTCCACTTTTATGTCGAACCAGTGAACCGTTCGCATACGCATACTTGCCAACTGAGCACGCTCGCCGTGAGCCATTGCATCGCCGGATATCAACACCAGCAAAGCCAGTGCGCTAATCAATTTTAAAAAATTTGTGCCAAGGTTCATAAAAAAACACCTACCGTAAGTAGCGCTCAAATGGCGCCGCTAATAATGTCGCACATTAAGAGTGCCTTGAGTTAATTAGTGCAACCTGCAAGCTTATTGCCGGGTCGAACCACTGAATCGAAATTCCACATCACGCAGTTACGTCACGCAATTAAGCGATACGTCGCGTGTAACGACCTGCATAGTTATAGATCGCTGAGCTCGCTATAGTCGCCAAACCGAAAACCAGTATGCAGACAAAGGATGCAAACACTGCAGTCAACGGCGTCACCGAGCCACCAAAGGTACGCAGGGTGGACTCTTCGATAATGCGCAAATATTCAGGCGTGGTGGTACGAACATATTCGTAGCCCATCAAATCGGAAACCGACAGCAATAAACCGTTGTACTCGACCGGCACTTTATACGCCGCTAGCAAAGGCCAGTTTACCGGCCAGACTAAACCTCCGAACAAAAAAGCCCCCACAATTGTGGTCATAATCATACTGCGGGTCATCGCGAGCACGCAGTCCATCAAAATACCCAAAGCAATGTAGGTGGACGGAAACACAAAACTCATGGGGAAATCGGCAAACAGATGAAAATTGTAGTAGCGGCTAACCCACGAACACAGGGCTAACAAAGTGGTCACCGCGGTAGCGATAATCGGCAGGCGGAAGGCCCGCCACACCGGGTACATAAAACCACCAATAAAAATCATAAAGGTAATAGGTGTTACCAGGGGCCACCAACGGCGATCGCGCCAGTCGACCCAGTAATCCCAATCGCCCGCCGTCAGCGAGTATTGCAGCATGATGCCAAGAGCAATAAAAGCAAACAGCACAAAAATAATAATACCGTCGAAACGCTTATAGAACTTCTGCGCCGACGGCCGGCTAAGTACTGATAAATCAAATCTCTGGGCATCAGTGATTTTATCAGCGGGTAATTCAACACTCATCGCAATAACCTCAAATTTTTGAGAAACAAATTAGAATAATATTTTGTCACTTACAACACAGGCTCAACAGCAGACAAGCAAGCCGTTAAAACGACAACCTGTTAACAATAAATAAGCCCTTAATTAAGATAGCCCCCGCAAAGCTTCACTTCACGGGGGCTACACAATATTCAGAGTAATCTAAGATCCAAGTCGAAAGGGGTCTAAATCAAAAACGTACTCGCCCAAACAAGTATTTAGGCCGTAGCAGTATCGTCCTTGGACACCTCTGTAATTAACTGAGCCATACGCTGGATAATCTGGATCGCCAGGGGCACCAGAAAAAACAGCGACCAGCCCATCACTACAAAACCGTAGTGAATCGGCGCAGCAAATAACTCTTCGGCATAGAAGAAGGTATGACCCCACTCGTTAAAGCCGTAGTTGGGCATAATCATAAAGATACCGCACACCACCGCGAGGAAAGGCAGGGAAATGCGATTCATAAACGCCGGAATACGCGTGTGTGTCCAGATGAAGGTAGGAATTAAAATAGCCGTCAACAAAGGAATGGCAAAGTAAAAAATCACAATATGAGTTGGCGTGAAGTCGGTATCGCGAATGGTGACCTGATGCCAGGAAGCATCGGACTCAATCGCCAGCGCGGCCACAGTAATCGCCCAAAGTCCGATAACCGAAAGCACCCCCATCAGCTTAAAATAGCGGCTCAGCTCTAATTGTGGGGGAATCGACGCAGCATCAGTTTCGCGCGTAAACCACACATACACTGAACCCAGCACACCAATCGCCGACAAGACGACGACCTCAATATATAACAGGGACATCCAGTAAGTCTGGAATTCCGGCTCGTAGTAGTCGGTACCCACGCTAAAGGACATGGTTTGCTGATAAATACGAAGCGCAATGGCTATCGCCAAAGCAACCGCGCCGCCCACATAAAAAATGCGATTGCGGCGAAAGTGGCCGGCAGCGCCCGTATCATTAACGAGGATAGCCTCTGAGTAATCTGCTGTTCTAGCTTGTGACATGTTTTAACACCCCTTCAGTCTCAATTTATTAGTCCAAATTTCAAACGAACCGTTCCGTCGTCTGTACTCAAATCTGTGCGGCGCGGATTATACCAATATAACCATATAAAAATAAAGGCAGGTTATCTCGCTTATAATCGCTAATCATTTATCAAGGCCACTATAGTAAGAATGTAGCACCCAGATACAGGTCTAAATGTGACAACCCTCGTTACCGAAAGTGACACTTAAACGTCGAGAAGCCATCACTTAAAACCCCAAAGTTTATCTCAACCTATTGTTTTATATTTATTTTTTTAATTTTCGATCGCTAGGTAAACTTTGACTGGTCACAACTCTCGACGCCACCGTATTACGTTTTTGTGACGTAGTTGCTCCATATCAAACCCGTCATTACTTGCTAAGCAGGGCCAATAATACCGCCGCAGCTCAAATATTAAGGTAATCCGAGCCTGAAGGGCCATTGCCCCACAACATTGCCCAGCAACATTGCCCAGCAACATTCTTCGGCGCTTTCATCTAGCACTGTCGAGCGCAGCATCATACACTAGGGCGCTTCTCGGCAGCGTGTTGCGCAGGCCCGTGAGCCATGCAATAAGCGACCAGATCACAGAAAGATAAACCATGACTACCGAACCCTCGAATTCCGCCAGCAAAGACATCGAACAAGTTGTTCGTCAGCGACCGCCCCTCGACAGTAAATTTGTGACTTCCAGCTACGCCAATCTGGTCTTCCATACCCTGGGCAACACACCTATCGTGGAAGAGATTTTTTCCCACCACGGCATCACTCGCGAGCTGCTGGAAAACTCCGCAGGATCAATTAAGTTTGACCCCCTCGCCGCGGCGGTGTTTGAGGTTATCGAAACTCAAAACATTCCCGATGCGGGATTATCCCTCGGCTCCAAATTTCATATATCCACACATGGCCCGGTAGGCATGGCTATCATTTCTGCGGAAACCGTAGGTCAGGCTATCAAAGATGCCGCCAGATATTACCAAACCTCCATTACTTTCTGTGACCTGGAAGTGTATTACCGGGACGACAAAATTTTCCTGGAAATGGTCGAAACGCATTCTTTCCCGCACCTGCACACCGTGATTCTCGAAACACTAATGTTAACGTTACAAAATGCGCTGGAATTTGTCAGCGGAAAAAAATTAGTGGACAGCAAAATCATCTTCGCGTTTCCAACGCCCAAATATGTCGATCAATACGCCAACTATTTTTCCGGACAAACCGAATTCAACGGCGACAAAAACATAATGATATTGCCCGCCGCGCTAGCCAATGTTCGCTGTATCACAGCGGATTCACAAATTCATCGCCTGGCCGAAGAACAACTGAAACAAAAAATGCAGGAAATCCGCACCAACAATCTAACCATGCAGCACGTATTAGCAGAGTTGCGCAAAACCCCGGAGGCAATGCCGACACTGGAAGAAATGGCGGGTTATTTTAACGTCTCCTCGCGCACCTTAATGCGGTATTTGCAGGCCGAAGGTACTAATTACCGTGAGCTACGCGACATGATTTACAAGCAAATGGCCATAGACTCTTTGCGCAACACCGATAACTCCATCGACTCCATTGCCCTGGAACTGGGTTACCAGGACACCACCAGTTTTCGTCGCGCCTTTAAGCGCTGGTTTGGCGTGTCGCCCAGCGAATATCGGGATAAAGTAAGATAGCCTGGCGTGCCGTTTTTAAATAAAAATATTATCTCTTCATTAAAATTACAGGAAACCACAATGACTCAATCCTCTATTGAAATTTCGTTAGCGGGAAAAGCTGCCCTGATCACCGGAGCTGCTCGTGGCCTGGGAGCTGAAATAGCTCACACCTTTGCTCGTGCTGGCGCTTCGGTAATCATCACCGACATCCTCGAAAAAGAAGGCCAGGCGACTGCGGCTAAGATTAACAATAGCGGCGGCACAGCGGTATTTATTCGCCACGACGTCACCAGCGAAAGCGATTGGGAAAACGTCGTCGCCAGCGCCGTTAAGCAACTCGGCGGGCTGGACATCGTCGTCAACAATGCCGGTATCGAAATTTGCTCGCTGTTTGAAAACACCACACTGAAAGACTTTCAGCGTATCTTGGACATCAACGTCAACGGCGTTTTTCTCGGCTTAAAACACGCATGCAAGGTAATGAAGCCAGGCGGTACTGCAGGTAAAGGCGGCTCCATCATCAACCTGTCATCGGTTGCGGGCTTGCGCGGTTACTCCGGCTTAAGCGCCTACTGTGGCAGCAAGGGTGCGGTCAAACTCCTGACTAAAGCCGCCGCTGTGGAATTCGGGCAACTGCAATACGGCATCCGCGTAAATTCCATCCACCCCGGTTTGATTCCCACCAATATGGGTGAAGCGGTACTAAAAGGTTTTGTCGATCTCGGCCTGGGCGCGGATGAAGCGGCGGTACAGCAAGCCTTTGAACGCGGCACCCCGCTGGGCATGAAAGGTGAGCCTGCCGATATCGCCAAGGCCGCATTGTTTTTAGCCAGCGATCAATCTCCCTGGGTCACTGGAGCAGAAATCGTGGTGGACGGCGGCTCTACCGCTTGCTGAAGGCTACTATCCGCTGAAGGCTCCACTACTTGCTGAAGGCTTTACTACCCGCTGAGGGCTCCACTACTTGCTAAAGGCTTTACTATCCGCTGAAGGCTCCACTACTTGCTGAAGGCTTTACTACCCGCTGAGGGCTTACTACTCGCTGAGGGCTCTACTGCCTGCTGAATTTGCTAACACACACTTTGGAACGTAAAAAATCACCGGTTCTCAATGCTCGCTAGCCAGCGAATAGTACGCGCCCACTGCTCTCGATCCGGCAGCGTCTTTACCGGCGCGAATTCAAATATCGACAAGCCTCGCTCCGCAGCCCGAATGTAATTTTGACTTAAGCGAAGCGCCGCCAGGTGCCACATTTTCTTGCCGTCGGGTAGCTTAAGATCTCCCATGAACTCATACAAGCTACCAGCGGCCAGCGTATTATCACGTACCCGATTAGCAATGGTGGCGACGCGAACTTCGGAGTTAACCACGCGGCGCAGATTTTTTATTTCCACTAAAAATCGCGCCGCCGCCCGTTCATCTATGGGCGATGGCAACACCGGCATTAAAATCGCATCGGCCCGGCGAACCAACTGCGAAAGAGGCCGGCCATGTAAGGCCGCAGGACTATCCATAATCAGATAATCGGTATTTTTCGGCACACGAAGACCGTCGCGATGAGCAGCAATGCCGGTAATTTTTGCTCTATCCGCGGGCCGTTCCGCCAACCAGTCCAAACTGGACTCCTGGGGATCGTAGTCAGCCAGCACTACGTTTTTCCCCTTAATGGCGTAATACGCCGCCAAATTGGTCGCAATGGTCGATTTACCGCAACCACCTTTGGCATTGACTACCAATATCGAACGCATAGTTCTAAAACTCCTTTTTTAAATTAACTAAGCAGTAAGACAAAACGCATCAATTCTAAATACACATTACTATTTATTTTTCACCACACACTTAGTGCGCTGTGTAACCGCCGTCAATCACTAATTCAGAGCCAGTCATATAACGGGATTCGTCGGACGCCAAAAACAAAATGCCGTAGGCTTGATCGACGGGCTCCGCCATATAACCAATAGCGATTTCCCCATTAATACGCGCAGCATCCTCGGGCGAGAAAAAGTCGATAGCATTATCGACCATCGGCGTTTTGGTAAAACCAGGGTGCACGGAGTTCACCCGAATATTATATTTTTTCTCCGCGCAATGCAGGGCCGCAGATTTAGTGAACAATCTCACACCGCCCTTACTCGCGTTATAAGCACCAAACCGCGGGTCACCAACTAAACCTTCGATAGAAGAGATATTGATAATACTGCCGCCGCCGTTGAGCTTCATTTGCTTAACGGCGTTTTTGGTGCCCATAAACACCGCTTCCATATTGACCGCATTAACAAAACGCCAGTGGGCCAAATCACTTTCCTCCAAATCGGTTTCAATGCCGACGCCGGCATTATTAACCAAAATATCCAGGCGACCGTGCCGTTTAACCACCTCGGCCATCACTTCTTCCCAGCGCGTTTCGTCGGTCACGTCCTGCTCGACAAACATCGCATCGTAACCCTGATCACGCAGTTTTTGCGCCGAGGCCTCGCCTTCCGCCGGACGCAGGTCGGTAATCACCACCTTGCCACCTTCCCGACAGATTAATTCCGCGCTGGCATAACCAATGCCCGCAGTGCCGCCTGTAATTAATGCCACCTTATCTTGAACTCTTCCCATTTTGATATTCCTCCTGAAAGTTACCTTATTTAAATTAATTTTCTGGACTCGAGCTTGATTAATTAAAAACCAATCATTCTTGTTCTAAAAAAACCCTACTATACAAAAGAACATCATTAGTTTAGCGACAATTCATCGCAGAGCTGCCCCTCATTAAAACTGTGCGCTAA
Organism: Porticoccaceae bacterium; assembly: GCA_036961295.1. Taxonomy (GTDB): domain Bacteria; phylum Pseudomonadota; class Gammaproteobacteria; order Pseudomonadales; family Porticoccaceae; genus JAGPUQ01. Next base: position 1,764,546 of record JBALVX010000001.1, read on the forward strand.
TGCCTTGATCATCATGGCCTCACTTTATAAACTAATTACTGGATCCATAATAATAAGATTCTACTATCAGACCTAGTTCTCTTCGAATAGATAACGAGCATCGAGTAGTACTTCATCCAAGTCAAGTGTTACAGGTAACGTGTCCAATGAAAAACAGAGCATCGAACTGGCTACCAAGCTATCGAACCATGTCAATTGGCAAAAAATTAGCGTTGATCTTCTCCGTCGTTATCTTCGTCGCCATTGCTATCGCCACAGCCTATATCTCGGAAAAAAGCGTTAACAAACAAGTTGCACAGGTCGAACACACTTCGCTGGCTCTAGTGCGCTTATCCACAGCACTAAAAATCAATGTGCTCGAACTCCGGCAGCACGAAATCAGATTTACCAGCAACGGTGACGAACGCTATCTGGCGGCCCACAGCAAAACCTTACAACAGGGAATAACGCTGATCGATGACATGGCGAGGGAGTCAGAGAGCATTGATGATCTCGATACGGACTCGCGATCCGCGGATGCGCTCGCTATCACAAAGCTACGTGAGGCTCTCCTGGACTACGGTGAGTTTTTTGGCACCGTGGCAAACAACCGTCTGAGCATCGGTTTTGACCGCTCTAAAGGCATACATGCCAAATTAAGCTCCAGCCTCAACAGCCTGGAGGACAGTGTGTTTACAGCGGGAAGAGGCGATCCTGCGTTAGTAGTGTCGGTGCTTAACCTACGTCAGGCTCAAACGGAATACTTAAATAACAATGAAGAGCAACGGCAAACCGCTTTCGGCACCATCAAAGTAGAGCTTGATCAGTTTCACCAAGTCATAAACTCCACTACCGAACTCACACTCAGCGCCCAGCAAACCCTGGCCAGCAAAATCGCTGACTACCAGGGCTGGTGGCCCAAAGTGCAGGCGCTATTTACCGAGACCGACAACAGCACAAAGATCTTCACCGAGTCCATTAACCGCATAGAACCCCTACTCAACCAGGTGGTCGAATTTGCGGAACAGTCCCGCGTCGCTAATCAACGCGCCAACGCCAGTAAACGAGCCGCAGCCAGTTTTATATTTTATCTGGTACTTGCGGGTTCCGCCGTTGCGGTCTGTGCCGCTTCAGCCCATTTTGCCTTCAACATTCTTAAGCGCCTGAGCAGCCTGCTTGACGCTTCTATGGCCCTGACCAAAGGCGACTTGACTCAGGAGGTGCAACACACCAATTGGGACGACCAACTGGGTCTGCTGGCGCGCCATATGGCTCTAATGACTCTCTCCCTGGGCAAGACCTTCAATAAAATCCGGAAGACGGCGACGCAAGTGGCGGTTGCCTCTGGTCAGGTGATGAACGGCAATACCGAGCTTAGCTCTCGCACCCAGGAACAGGCCTCGAGCCTGGAAGAAATTGCTGCCAGTATGGAGCAAATGACCGGCACCGTAGACACCAACGCTGAAAATGCCACGCGTGCGGCCGAACTCGCCAAAGCCGCTACCGAGGTAGCCACGGCAGGTAATGAGGTCTCTACCAAGACCATAGCTGCGATGGATCGCATCGAAACCTCCAATGCCCGTATCAACGAAATGCTCGAGCTGATTCAGGACATTGCCTTTCAAACCAACCTGCTGGCCCTGAACGCCGCCGTTGAGGCCGCTCGTGCCGGGGAGCATGGTCGCGGTTTTAGTGTGGTTGCCAGCGAAGTCCGCAATCTGGCCGGCCGCAGCGCCAAGGCTTCCAAGGAGATGCGCGCGCTCATAGACGAGGGCGTGGCCAATATTGCCGAAGGTATTCAACTCACCAACAACTCTAGCGATATGCTCCGCGAGATTGTGTCGTCTTCCAGCGATGTGAGCAGCTTAGTTAACGAAATCGCCGCCGCCAGTCAGGAGCAGTCCTCCGGTATCCAGCAGGTAAACCGCTCAGTAGTGGAGATGGACAATATTACCCAACAAAACGCCGCGCTCGTCGAAGAAGCTGCGGCGGCCAGTGAGTCGACCAGCACACAGGCTCAACAATTGCAGGAGATGGTCAGTTTTTTCAAACTCAAGGACATGAAAAAGCGTAAGGAAAACACCGCCCCACAAGCTGCGGACTCTGTGTCAGCGAGTCGCGCTAAAACTCAATCCGGTGCCGGGGAGGCCAAAACCCAGACCAAAGATGAGGGTCTTGATGCTAAAGAATCATCCTATAAAACAACTGCAAAACCGAGCTCTAGCGCAGTCGACGAAACTAGTCCTGAAAACCCTGCACCTAAAAACCCTGCACCTAAAAACCCGAGACCCGATGACGATTGGGAGCAATTTTAGGTTGTGTACTGACATTAGTTTGAGATAGCCCTATTGTACCTATTCAGCATTACAGACTGTGTTCAACATCTGTTCAATTTCCTCGCGAGCAATGCCATCGGTAATAAATACCAACTGAGTTTCTCGCTTAGCGCTGGGCCAACCTTCGAGCCATACCAGGGGATACACCTTTTCGCGAATCGCGTGCACCACCACTGGGGTATCCGCTTTATCCTTAATTAACACCAAACCCTTTACCCGTAACAGTTTATCGGGGTAGTAATTAACCAGTTCGTGAAAAAATAATATTAAATCGGCCAAACTGATGACTTGCTCGCGATACAAGGTAAAAGTTTGAATACCTGAGCCATGACCATAACCATAACCATGATCATGATCATGACGCGAAGCAGACATGTCGCCTAACCAATGCTCCAGATTGGCAACACTGCCCTTAACCGGATAACTGTTTTCCGATAATAATAGCGAGAGCAATGCTGAATCAGATTGATTCTGTATATCAACTATTACCGCCGATGGATTTATTTCACCCAGCATCGCTCGCAAGTTCTCCAGCTCAGTGGTATCGGCATCAACATCGGCAATATCGGTTTTACTGACCAGTAATTGATCGGCGAGGGCAACCTGACGCGTCGAAACCTGTTGATCCGCCAGTGTACGTGCGCCGACAATCGCATCGACTACGGTGATCACCGCCTGCATGCGGTACACTTTTCTAAGCTCGGTATTCGCCATTAGCGTATGAATAATCGGTACCGGATCGGCTAGCCCCGTGGTTTCAATGACCACCCGGTTAAATCGCGGAACATCACCCAGCGCGCGCAGATGAAATAAATTGCGCAATTCCAGGGCGAGGTCTTCGCGAATCGTGCAGCAGATACAGCCATTCATTAGCTGTAAAATATTTTCGCTGCTAGCGGCAATTAAGCTGTGATCGAGATCAGTTTCACCAAACTCATTAACGATCACCGCCGTGTCGGCAAGGTCGGGGCTTTGCAGCAAACGGGAAATCAACGTGGTTTTACCGCTGCCGAGAAACCCCGTTATCACGGTAATCGGAATCACGGTAATCGGAACCACTGCGAACGATCTTTAATAAAAATGATCAAGGAGCTCTAATTTATCTGGCGAGCCTGCTCTCCCCAATATTTCGCCCGCAGGGTTTTTTTATCGGGCTTGCCGTAAGCTGTGAGTGGAATATCATCTACTACTTCAATGGTTTTTGGCACTTTATAGGCTGCCAGCCTGGTTTTACAAAACGCAATAAGCTCGGCCTGGTCGAAACTCTCGTCAGACGGGATAACTGCCGCGCACACGGCCTCGCCCCAGTCGTCGTCGGGAATACCAATCACCATCACCTGTTTAACACCGGGATATTCCTGCACTGCATTTTCAACTTCCGAAGAATACACATTCATTCCGCCAGAAATAATCATGTCTTTAGAGCGATCGACAATAAACACATGTCCAGTGTCCATTTGATAACCCACGTCGCCAGTTTTCAGCCACTCGCCCGCATACACCTCGGCAGTTTTTTCTGGATCGTTGTAATAGCACTCCAAGGTGTAGGGAGAGCGCACCATAATTTCACCCACCTCGCCAAAGGCGAGTGGTTCGCCATTGTCATCACCAATGCGCACGTCAGCAGTAAGAATGGGTTGCCCGCAGGAACCCAGAAAGCGCTCGTCTAAATGATCGGTCTTGGATAATTTAGTGGCGAAATCTGGCACCTCTGTTTGACCAAATAACTGCAGTAGCACTGGGCCAAACTTATCCAGCACTTCCTGCAATCGGACTTTGGTAATCGGCGCGGCACCGTACACCAAAGTGCGCAGCGAATTGATTTCATGTTTAGTCGAATCGTAGGCGTCCAGCACCCGATAAATCATAGTGGGGACCATAAAGGTCCAGGTAATTTTGTCCCGAGCGATAGTGTCGAGCACAACTTCCGGATCAAATTTTCTTTGGATATAGACGCAAGCGCCGTGCAATAAACCCGCTTGCAACATAAACCCCGCCGCGTGGGGCAGCGGACTAATCAATAATAATTTCTCGGTTTCACCAATTTCAGCATTCATTACGTGGGTGAGGCCGTTAATCATCATCGCGCCGTGAGTGTGCAACACACCTTTGGAGCGTCCGGTGGTACCGCCGGTATAAAGAATAAATGCTGGGTCCTCGGGCGCTACTGGCAGCCATTCAAACGTTTTCAGTTCGTCATCAAAAAAATCAGCCCAGTTTTTATGGGCATCATCAATACCGCCACCCACATCGTCTAACTCGTGAATAATAGAAAGATCAGTCGTCGCGAGCTCGGCTTTGTTGAGTTTATCCACTAAGGAGCTATGCACCACCAGGGCCTTCGCACCGGAGTGAGCAATCATATAGGCCACATCACTCGCGCTGAGCATTTCGTTGAGTGGTACTTTCACCGCGCCCAGTTTTAAAATGGCTAAGTCGGTAACAACGTACTCTATGCAATTACGAAACAAGATTGCCAGGCGATCGCCCTTGCCCACGCCCTCGGCGTTCAAACACGCCGCTAAGTTACTCGACAGATCATCCAGTTGTTTATAGGTGTAGGACTCGCCATCGATTACCACGGCGTTTTTTGCAGCGTAGCGCCACAATGCATTGCGGAACATAAACTGGGCGGACTGGCTGGTGAGTTGCATATGGGTAGTGCCTCGCGAATGTTAAAACCTGGATTCGACTATTACGATTTAACCATTTCCATTAAACGAGAAAAAAGAAAATAAAGAGGAATGAATACTACGTTTATTCGTTTGGTTTTAGGGCAAAACCGCAATTCGCTCAATCACAACTTTGGGGTCAAGCCCAGCGGGAACATCACCGTAAAGACACCTTCGAGTTTGTGTGGGCAACTCGCCGGATTCCCAAAAATCAGCAGATAAACCACCGCCTAAAGGGGATTTCTGTGCCGCGAGTTCGCTCAATGACAGAGCGGAAAATAATACCAGGTCGGCGGACAAGTCACCCAGCTCGTCCACTAACTCGCTGCCTTCCAGGCGCAATGCAAATATCCAGTCGTAGTGATCGGCAACGCCCTGTAACACTTCGCAGGCTTCGCTCTCTTCGCCCACATCTACTCCATTTGCGGTAAATGCCACCACCACACCCGCAATGTTTAATGCGGAAAAGCCCCGCAGAAAGTCCGCCAGCACAGTAGCGGTATCGTCGAGCATATCGAAATCAATATTCGTTGCGTCTTCACCTAGAGCCATTAATAAACCCGAAGGCGAAGGTAACTGCAAGACCAAATCGACCCGGGCGTTATGCTGGTGAGCCATTGCCGAGATAGCATCGGTGCAAAAAGCTTTAACACCTTCGTTACTTAAAACAGTGATGATTCGTTCGGCACCTCGACTTTCTGCGGCCAAAGCCGCGTTGGCCAACGCAAGCGCAGCGAAATCAAACGTCACAACTTGCGAACCCAGCACTTTATTGGCGTCGGCAAGGCCCGCTGCGTAGCGCATCGGTTCCCGATACCAGCCCTCGTGCTCGTTGCCAAATACCTTGCGGGCGTAATCTTCAAACGCGAGCCAGCGCAAGCTGGGCGTGTCGCCGTTTAACCAGTTTTTAATCAGCCCAGCCATCAGGGCTACGTTCCGCCAGCCACAAACATTTCTTTAAATCGATTTAAGTGCGGCGAGTTCCGCCTTAAGCCGTGCAATTTCTACGTCCTTGGGGTCGGGCATCATTACCGGCTCAATGGCGTCTGCCGGACAGGTTTTATCGGGACTACCCAGGTGCAATACAGCAGGGTCGTCCCAGCTACCGTAAAAAGGTAGATTTTCCGGCGGCGTCGCCTTAGTCCACTCGGCGGCAAACTCCTTGAAGGGTTTAGCTCGCGCCAGCCGCGCTTTACGTTCGGCAGCGCGCGCTTTGTCGGTGGCTTGCTGATCGAGAGCACCAGTGCCGTAATCCATTACCACGTGATAAATATTTTCAATGGTGTTTTTTGACACAATGCCATCGGCCCAGTCTTTAGCAATGTCTGCCGGATCGCGCTCGAGAATATCGCCGTAACCACCGCCGCCACCCTGGGTAATCATGTACAGCTCACCTTGCTCGGCCAGCTCGAACTGCAGGCCCGCGTGGTGGGAGCTGTAAGTGGCGTCGGGGAAGGGCTGCTTGTTCATGATCTCTTCGATGGTAAAGCGCATTAAGTCGCGATTGTCTTTCATCACCTCGAATACGTTAACGTCTTTAACCTTACACAGAGGGTAACAACCGGGGGCATAGCCGCCGAAAATACCGTAGGTGGAGGGGAACTTGGCACCGATGGTATTGACCATATAGCCCCAGGCCTGGGTGTCTTTGTGGGTGACGATCTGCTGATAACCGTGACCACCGCGTTGCTTGCCAAAACCGCAGTTGTCGACCATCACTTTGTGGGGCACCAACTTCATCATTGGCACTTCTTCTTCGATTAATTCCTGCTCGCCAATGTCGGCCATCGACGCAAAAATCGGTGCTATAGAATGTTCGCCATCGCGAGTGGCACGCGCGGCACCGCCCATGCCGTTGAGATCGGCACATACATTGCCAACAAATTCCTGATGCTGGCTGTAACCGCCGTATACAAAGGTAGTAATCATGTTGTACCAGCAAGCGATAATATCGGTTGAGCGATAACCCGCCGCAAACAACAGTTTTGGAATCGCGCTCTGCACCGCCGTAAATGCCGGGAAGAAGGTCATCATGCTCTGGGCATTAGGCGCTTCCGGTGAGCAGTTCAGTGCTGAACCTGGATCCGTCAATACGCTAATGGGTGCAAACACCGCCTGGTTACGGGGCAGATCCGGCCACACAAACATTAAAAACAATTGTGCCAACATGCCCTTCATCGAAGCCAGCACGGTGTTATTGGCCCGATTTAAAAACTGTGGTGACGAGCCGCGCAAGTCGATAATCAGCTCATCATCTTTTTTAATGACCTCGCAGCGAATTTTAATCAGCACGTTTTCCCGCAGGGTACTGTCGGCAAAGACGTTGGACTGTACTTTGCCATCGGGCCAGGTACGCAAACGGCGACGGACTTCCATCTCGGTATCAGTCAAGGTACCGCGCACGGTTGCCAAAAAGGCATCTACCCCATAATCCTTAATGATTTCTTCAACGCGTTTTTTAATGCGCAGGCTCGCGTGTAATTTCGACTTCATCCCTTCCAGTTGCAGCTTGGGTTCGCGTACCGAGTTTTGCAGGAAGGTGAGTAAATCTTTGCGGAATTCAAAATTTTCGCCAACTTTTAGCGGCGGCATTTTTAGGCCCTCGTCGTAGGGGCTTTCTGCACCGCCGGGCATACCACCGGGTTCGCAGGCACCGTTTTCACCTTCGTGAACAATAGTGCCAACAAAACAAACAATTTCACCCTCGTGAAATACCGGCAAACACAGGCTTTGGTCGGTATTGTGGATATTGCCGTAGCGAGCGTCGTTGTGCATAAAGATGTCGCCATCGTTAATACCAACGGTTGGCTCATCTTTCCAGTATTTAAGGGCGAACTTCACCGGATGCTGGGCCAGTACCGAGAAGATCAATACACCACCTGCACTGGACATTGACAAATCTCCCTGACAGGAGAAAATCCCGGCAATTAAATCGCCCCACTTGGCGCCGGGGGCCGCGCCCATTTGCTCTACCATGTCGAAAGATTCATTACAGGCGGTTTGCAAACGGTTGCGAATTAAATTGATATCGTCGGCGCGATCTCCCCAGGCTTTAACCGCGCTGACTTCCCTATCATTGGGAATTGAAACACTGTGGTCGCTCATAATGTCCGGGTCGGGACCCAAAAACAGTACGTTGTCATCGAGAAACTGTTCGATCAGGCTGCGTTCGCTGGGAGCTTGTGGTTTATTCATGGTGCTTTCCTCCTCCATTGACGCTGTGTTGTTCAAGCCAGGCGGAGCCCTGCTTGCCCATGGTCAGCGACCAACCGGGGTAAACCAGATAAGTTGTGTGTGGCGTTTCTACCAGAGCCGGGCCATCGACCGACGCGCCTTCGGGGATATCCGCAACGTTATAAACACGGGTCGTCAGTGGGTCGTTCCCGCCATCAGAGCTGCGGTCAAACCAGCAATCACGACTGCTGGCAGAGGTCACGACAACATCGCTGCTGGCGCTACTGGTTTCCAGCTCCACCGCCTCGTGTTCGACGTAGGACACCACTCGAATCACGTTGACGCGAATACCGGCCTCTGGTGCCGCGCTGCCCTTACCAAAGCGCTTTTCGTAACTGGTGCTGAACAGGTCGAGCAGGGTCATCACATCCTGATCGGATTCAATGCGATCCACCGGACTGATCACTGCCGTTTGGGCCAGTTGGTTGCCGTAGCGCATATCCAGTTCCACCCTGAATTTAATATCGCTGGCATCCACGCCCTGGCGTAGCAAATCTTCACGACCGAGTGCTTCGAGCTGATCGACGGTGGCATTAAACTGCTCAAAATCTTGTAAGACCTTGCGCTCTAAGGAATCGTAGAGCATTAAATACAACGAGCGTTCGTGGATATGTAGCTGATTCATACTACCCGCACCCAGAGCAGAAAAGACTGCACTGAAGGGCGGAATTAAAATGCGCGAAATACCGATTTTGCTGGCGTAACCGCAAGCGTGCAGCGGCCCACCGCCGCCGTAGGACAGCAGGGTAAAGTTACGTGGATCGTAACCCTTGACCGCCACTTCTTTAAAAATCGCATCCGCCATATTGGCGTCGACCTTGCGACGAATCGCCAGGGCCGCCTCTTCCACACTGGTGCCGGTGTGTTCGCAAATATGCTCGCGAATGGCGCGCTCGGCGCGGCGTTTACTGAGTTTAATATTACCGCCCGCGTAGTTTTTCTCGTCGAGATAGCCGAGCACCAAATTAGCATCGGTGGTGGTGGGGTATTTACCACCGCGACCATAACAAGCGGGACCGGGATCGGAACCCGCACTTTCTGGCCCGACTTCTACAGCACCCCATAGCCGGTCGTAACGCGCAATAGAACCACCCCCGGCACCCAAAGTATGTAGGTAGGTCATCGGCGTACTAATTAACCAGCGGTCAATCACTGGATTAAAATCGTAAAACTTAACGCCGTCGCTGGTCACCAAACCAATATCAAAACTGGTACCGCCCATATCGGTGGCAATCATATTGGCTTCATTAAACTGCTGAGACAGGCTTTCGGTAGCTTCAAGACCCGCCACCGGGCCCGAGTGGATGGTTTGCAAGGAGTGGGTTGAACTCATCTGCGCCATACCACAGCTGTTGTGTACCACCAGCATGGGTTTGCTGTATTTATTTTTGCGTAGCACGCTCTCCAGACTCGCCAAACCGTGGTACATCTGGTCGTGTAAATAGGCATCGAGGATCGCCGACATGGTGCGAGCGTATTCACCCTTGCGACCCGCGACGCGATGGGACAGCACAATCGGAATCGCGCCGAGTAAATGACTGGGATATTCCTCGAGGATAATGCGCTCGATTTTCTTTTCGTTCTCCGGGTTCACCACTGCATTGACCGTGGCCACTACGAAGGCCTGCGCACCCCGATCGACCAAGCGACGCACTGCCTGCCGCACATTGTCGGCGTCGACATCAAACACCACTTCACCTTTGTAGTCGATGCGTTCGTCGATGCCTTCAATCATCGCCCGCGGCACAATCGGTATCGGTCGCGAAGCACCGGGTAAATCCTGCTGCTCGGCGTCACTCAGACCGTCGCCATAACCGCGGGCGCGCATCAGGGGTACCGAAAATTCAAACCCGGAAGTGGTCAGCAAACCCACCTGCGGTCCCTTGCGTTCGATCAGGGCGTTGGTGCCGAGTGTGGTCGCATAGCGCACCGCATCCACGGCAGACAGGGCTTCTTCAATACCCAGGTTCAACTGCCCGCAGGCATCTTCCAAGGCCGCCATAAATCCGGAGGCTAAATTGTGATGGGTGGTTAAGGCCTTGGCTTCGGCACGCTGATCGCCAAACACCAAAAAACAATCGGTAAACGTACCGCCGATATCAACACTGACGCGCTTCATTTAGAACTCCCTTGTTCAGAGTCCGCGGACTGTCCATCGGCTCGATGTCGGGCTTTCAGGCTATCGATATCGAGCACCAGGTCATTCAGTGTAAGCGGGTGACCCGGCGGCAGATATTCCACCTCCATCTGAGTTGCGCACTGGGGGCAGTAGTATTCAATAATGCGGCACCAGTCTGGATCTGGCGAATAAGTAAACGCGTATTTTTTTGGATCGATAACCGGGTCGTGTATGTCAGCGGGCTCGCGCTCGTAAACCACCAAAGCTTCTTTGTACGGCCCGCGTGCGCTACCCAGATTTTGATCGCAACGTCGGCAGTGCCAGGTTTCTTTGTCCAGATCTATCGACAGGTATTCGGTGATAGCGACCTTGCCGTCTTCGATAGTTACTCCGCTGAGTTCGCTCATGGTTTCATCCCCGCTCATGGCTTTCTTATCGCTCATGGCTGTTGTATCGCTCACGGCTGCACCTCCACAATTAAATCGCCGTTGGCAGACACCGCAAACGACCAGCCCGGACGAATCAGGCAGGTCAGGTAGTCGTCGCGAAACAGCGCCGGGCCAGCACCGGAATCACCGGGCTGCGCGGTTTTCAGGGAGTAGACCGGTAAATTTATTTGTTCGCCGCCGAGATTAATTGCGGCTTCTCCACCAGCTGTAGCCGGTTTGCTGCTGGTTTTACTCAGCGGTTTTAGTTGCAGATGCTGCAAGGTATGGGTCGCCGTGAGCTGCACTGCGACGTCGCCCAAACCCTTACCCACGTTGCTTAATTTGCCTTCTACATAAGGTTTAGAGCTTAGACGACCGTCAACGGAACCGCTGACTTCCAGCTTTTCCGTCCACGCATCATCCTCTACACCTTCGCCGTACATATCGCGGCTGGCACGGGTACGCATGTCGGCGATCACCGCGGCTTCACCTCGCGCTTCGACCTCGGCCAGCGGCACTCGATAATGGTGAGATAGATCGCTAAAGCCGATGCCATAAGCACTAAATACCGAGGCATAAGCCGGTACGATTAAACGCTTAAAACCCGCCGCTTCGGCAATGCCGCCAGCACTCATCGGACCGCCACCGCCAAAGGCCAGCATGCTGCTGTTGCCAATGTCCAGCTCTCGAGAACTAATAACATCCTTCATGTGTTGGGCGATCTGACCTTCATAGGCGGTGATCATGCTATCGACCGCCTGATCAACAGACTGCCCTAGTGGCTCGGCAATGGTTTGCTGAATCACACTTTCAGATAAAGTTTTATCCAGCTTTAATTCACCGCCCAAATAATTATCCGGGTCAATCATGCCTGCCAATAGCAGCGCATCGGTGATCGTTGCTATGGTGCCACCACGGCCAAAACACGCCGGGCCGGGCGCTGCACTGACACTTTCTGGGCCAATTAAGATTTCGCCGTTTTCAACACGAAAAATCGAACTACCGCCGTAACCGATGCTGACAATGTCGCCCATCGCAAAAGACGAAGGTATTTCCTCATCGCCAATTAAGCCGTGAGCCAGTTCAGTGGGTGCGCCGCCCACCACCATCGAAATATCCGTGGTAGTACCGCCAATGTCCATCGCCAGCATCGTGCTAGCGTCGTAGAGACCGGAATACGCCACCGCGCCTTCCATGCCGCCGCGCGGCCCGGAACCATAGGTTTTGATTGCCGTGGTCTTGGCGACGCGCGCCGAATCGCCATCGTTGCGGTAAATCAACATTGGGCTAGCGAGATGATGTTGTTTGCTAATGCGCTCTGCGCCGTACAAAAAATGTTCCATACCGGAGTGCAGGTAGGAGTTCACCACCGCCGACAATAAACGGCGGCCATGATTGTCATCGCGCACCAACTCGTGAGAAAACAACACGGGGATTGCACCGAGCAAATGGCGGGGGTAGCGCTCTAGCACCGCAGCCTTAACCAGCGCTTCGTCTTCAGGTGACGGCAGTGCCACCACGATGCGCGAGACCCCGTGAGAAATCAGTGCGGTAATGCCACCCATCAGTTCGGTTTCGTCAAGTTTGCCCTTTTTAATATGGATAGCGACCGGGGTACTCGGCACCATGGCCCGCCAAAGACTGGAGTCGTTCAGGTCCGCCGCCGCACCATATAAACCCTGCTCTTCACCGGCAGCCACCATGACGCCCACCGGCGAACCTTTGTGTTCAACTACGGCATTGGTGCCCGAGGTAGTGGAGTAACGCAGATGGTCGGTTTCGCCCAGAAGTTGCGCCAGATTCTCCGCGCCGTACAATTCGCGGGACAGTCGGTTCAGGGAATCCACAAAACACTGGCTAAGATCGTGTGGTGTAGTCGGCGCTTTAATATGCGCTACGCGCTCACCGTCAGTGGCAAAGGCATCGGTAAATGACCCGCCATTATCGATATTGACTAATAAACCCATTTGTTTTTATCTCACCCTGTAATTAACTATTGTTATCAGCGGTGCCGCAGCCAGGCGGCACGGAAATAATCTTTATATGAACTATTCGCTTGTAATACTTACTTATAATACTTATTTGTAATAATTGGAACTTTGTAAATTGACACGAAGACGCCGACCCCAGCCGACGCTGGAGCCTAACAGAAGATTATTACGGAGTAAAATTCGACCAGATTAGAAGGGGTAAACGATATAACGCGGCAACACCGTGGTATCGTAAATGGCTTTTTTACTCTTAAATTTTGCGCCACCGCCGTTGATAAGCACTTCGTCTTTATAGACCCCGGCCACCTGCACATCCGAGCGACCGGACTCTGGGGTGTAGATAATCGAGAAATTGGTCTCTACCAGATAGAGCCCTTCTTGTTTTTGTTCACAATGGGTACGCTGAATAAAATGGCGGGTGCGGTAGTCCTGAAATGTCCCCGCCCATATATCCGTAATAAAAGTCACCCGATCTTCAATGCGCTTGCGGCAATCGTCGTACATTAAAGCGATTTCTAAATTATTATCGACATTTTCTGCTGGCGTACAAAAATAGGCCGTGTCCTCAGCGGTATCAAAGGTGTCTACCCAGCCCTGAAAATCTCTGTTGTCAAGAGCGCGAATGTATTGCGCCTGCAAAGCATCAACTTGTGCGATCAGGTCTACACTTACCCCACTCATACTTCAGCCCTCTCAAAACCCATCACTTGACGATAATATTCCCAGCGCGGCAAATTGCCGGATTCATCATTTTGTTTCACATCGGTCGGCAATTCGTCGAAGGAGGTCACCCCTTTTTGAAAAATAGCATTCCCCGGGGTATTGCTGCCAATATGAATACGATGAAAAACCGCCGCATCTTCCATGCTAATCATGCCGCAGGGCCCGAGTAAATTAGACGCCTGACGAATGCGGTGCTTAACCATTTCCTCGTCGTCGCTGTTGTGACAAAAATACGCATAGTGAACTTCTGTATCCACCGGCCCACGAGCAATGGCAAAACGAATATTGAAAATATTTAAGTGACGGGTAATCACCATGGTCGGGAAGAACTGAATCAGCCGGGAACCCATATTGGCCTCATCACCAATGTATTCCACCAGTGAATGATCTTTAATCATCTCGGATTTAGGGACGGGTTTTAGATCCGCTTCAAAGCCCAAATGGCCACGGGTTTTATCCATGTACTGGTGGCCCTGGCCACCCTGCCAATTCAACAAAGTAAACGCCGTATGCAAAAGGGGCGCGTGGTAACCGTCGTTATCGTTGTAGCCTTTCCAGTTACTTTTGTAACTCACCTTCTGATAACCAAGCAGACGTAGATCGCCGTCTTCGCCCATCGCCTGCTTGAAGGTTGGCATCACATCACCAATCCACTCTTCCAGAGGCGGCGTTTCTTCGCTCATGGTGACAAAGATCAGACCGTAGCTCAGCTCGGTACGCGGTTTACCCAGGGGATAATCTTCACGCTTAAAGCCTGGAGAGAATTCCTTACTGTTGGGACAGCCAATCAACTCACCTTCCGGGTTGAAGAGCCAGCGATGATAGGGACATTCGAACTCGGTTTTATTACCCGAGGATGCCGTTTCCAGTTGGTTAGAACGGTGGGAGCAAGCGTTGTAAAACACCCGATACTCGCCGTCCTGGCCGTGAGTAATCAGCAGCGGTACTTTGCCCAGATCGAAGGTCTTAAAATCCCCCTTGTTGGGCAGCTCACCGGTGTGTGCCACCGGGTGCCACTCTGGCCCCCGAAAGATTTTTTCCTGCTCAATCTCGAATAAATCCTCGCGAACGAAGATTTCCTTGGGCACTTCGTTAACATTTTTAGGCCACTTGACCTCGATATTTCTTGCTTCAGTCACGACTTTATCCCCTGCAACAGCTCAATCAGCCATTCATTATTGTATGAGTCTATTTATACTGTGATAGCTCATGGAATGCAATACATTGCCCTCCCTTCCCGCCTTTGCAGGAATGAGTCGTCACAGCACACACCCCTCTATTTCCTCGCCCCACTGTTCCAGCCAGGCAATTCTGGATGATGCCTTTTCTTGGCCACGCCACCAAATTGCTAGCTATCTAACTCCAATCTTTCAAAAGCGGAATTGATCAAAATCAATTCAATCGCCAATGGCGACACTTATGATGGACTCGTCAATTTTCGCTGTTGAGCGGAGTAATAACCACTAGCGCGACGCGACATACAGCGATCGGTCAAGGGGTGACTCTCGATAAAACTCTGTGCGATTTCCTGTAAACCGACAGTAAAGATAAAACGATGAGGTTCCTATGAATATACCAGTTACCAACTTATTTAACCCCTCCGACTACGTCGATGATCGCATCGAGGAAGGCGTGTGTCGGGTAGATCGTTCTATTTTTACTGATCCCGATATCTTTGAACGGGAAATAAAACATATTTTTGAATCCAACTGGGTGTATTTAGCACACGAATCGCAACTGCCCAATCCCGATGATTTTTTCTCCACCTGGATTGGTCGTCAGCCGGTTTTGATCACCCGCAACTCCGCGGGAGAGCTAAAAACCTTTATCAACGCCTGCGCGCATCGCGGCGTCACCCTGACGCGGGAAGATCGCGGTAATAAAGCTGAGTTCTCCTGCCCATTCCACGGCTGGATCTTTAATTCCAACGGCGACAACATCGGGGTTATGAACGAACGTCGCGGTGGATACCCCGATTCCTTTTGTAAAAAAGACATGGGACTTACTCCCCTACCCCGAATGCAAAACTACCGGGGCTTTATTTTTGGCTCCCTCAGTGCCGACGTCTCCAGCCTGGAAGAACATCTGGGCGACGCCACAAAAATGATCGACATGATGGCGGATCAATCTCCAGATGGCCTCGAAGTACTGCCCGGTTACTCTACCTATACCTTTGACGGTAACTGGAAAGTGCAGGCCGAAAACGGCGTAGATGGTTACCACGTGTTTGCCACCCACGGTAACTACGTGATGACCACCGAACATCGCAAACAATTAATGGCCGATAAAGACGCGGTAAAAGCGATGGAAGTGGGTGGCGTTGGCCGTTCAGAATCCGGGTTTTTCGATTACGGACACGGCCATGTCACCCTCTACGCCGCCTGGCCCAACCCTAATGACCGGGCTATTTATCCTAACCTGGACAAATACAAAAGCGAATTTGGTGAGGAAACCGCCAACTGGATGGTGGGCTATCTACGCAACACTCTACTCTATCCCAACGTATTTTTAATGGATCAGATGTCGTCGCAAATTCGCGTGTTCCGCCCCCTGGCCGTCGATAAAACCGAAGTCACCATTTATTGCATTGCTCCCGTTGGCGAGACTCCCGAGGCGCGCAATCACCGCATACGCCAATACGAAGATTTCTTTAATGCCAGCGGTATGGCGACGCCGGACGATCTCGCCGAGTTTAATGCCGCGCAGGAGGGCTTTAATGGCAAGGTAGCGCGCTGGAACGACTTGCGGCGCGGTATTCAACACCTGTCAAAGGGGCCGAACGACGCAGCCAAACGGCTTGGCATCAATCCGCTTACCAGCGGCTCTCAACTCGAAGACGAAGGCATCATGATCGCCCAGCACCGGCACTGGCTCGACTGCATGCAACAACGCTAAGGAACACTAAGGAGAGCATCATGGCTATGCCAATGAAAAAACCACAGACGATTTCGCTGGATCAACAGCAAGCAGTCGCAGCACTTTTATTCAAAGAAGCGCGCTTTATCGACAACCAGCAATGGGATGAGTGGATCGAACTGTTTGATCAACAAGCCGAATACTGGATCCCCAGCTGGGACGGTCAACACCAGCTTGTCGATGATCCGAGAACCGGAATTTCTTTAATGTATTACGCGGATCGATCCGGTATCGAAGATCGCATCTTTCGGATCCGCACTGGCCTGTCGTCCGCCTCTAGCCCCTTACCCCGAACCGTTCACTCGATTACCAACATCGAGGTAGAAGCACTCGACGGCGGTCAGCTATTTGTGCGCTCTAACTGGCAGTGCATGAGTTATCGATGGAAGGTAACCACTACCTTCGTCGGGCACTACGAGCACACCTTAAAACCCGCGGGCGACGGCAGCGACAACTACCTTATTACCCGGAAAAGAATTGTGGTCAAAAATGATTTGATTCCCATACCTATGGATATTTACAACGTCTAGGTAACGGGGTCGAACAACTAAACAAAGCGACTTATTTTTATTGGAGAACGCAATGGGCGTACTGCGAAACGGCAAAGTTGGCATCCGGGTGATGGATATGGGCGCAGCGCTTACTCATTACCGAGATTATGTTGGTCTTTACGAAGTCGCTCGCGAACCAGGGCGAGTCTATCTCAAAGCCTGGGATGAGTACGATCACCACAGCCTGATCCTCGAAGAATCGGATCGTGCCGGAATGGATCACGTCGGCTTCAAGGTTCGCTTCGCCAGCGATTTAGACGATATCGAAAAACGCTGCCAGGCTTTTGGCCTGGAAACCCACAAAGTTGCCGCAGGGGCACGTATCGGCGAAGGTGAAACACTGTGTACCGTATTACCCTCAGGACACCGAATCGAGTTTTACCACGACATGGAACGCACCGGCATTAAGGTCGGCAGTAAAAACCCCCAACCCTGGCCAGACGATATTCACGGCATGGGAGCAAACCGTTACGATCATGTATTGCTGACCTGCGACGATGTCGCTGAGGCGACTCGGTTTTTTGTTGAAGTCCTCGACTTTCACCAAAGCGAACGCATGCTTACCCCCGATGGTAAAGAGACACTGGCTTCATTCCTTCACATTACCAACAAAGCCCACGACATCGCTTTTATCAAAGGCCCCGACGCAAAACTACACCACCTGGCCTTCGCTTTGTCCTCCTGGGACGAGGTGCTGCGCGCCGCCGATATTCAAAGCCGCTACGACATCCCCACCGAACTCACTCCATCCCGTCACGGACTGACCCGAGGCTTAACCACGTATTTTTTTGACCCCTCCGGGAATCGCAACGAGACCTATTGCGGCGGCACTTTTCCCTATTACGACGACGAGGTGGTTACCTGGACTGCGGATCAGGCACCCAAAGCTATTTTCTATCACGGACGGGAAATGATTAGCTCGTTTGCCGAAGCTGTCACTTAAGTACATCTGAATTTACATTTAAGGATTCAAAACATTGAGCGTTGAAAATGCAAATAGCGTCCCGGTTGAAGCCGGTAGCATGTACGACTGGATTGGCGGCGAACCCGTAGTTCGGGGTCTGGTCGATCGATTCTACGACCTCATGGATAGTGAGGGAAACGATGACGAGCACATCGCTAAACTGCGCGCCATGCACCAGACAGATCTGTCGCCGATGCGCCAAAGTTTATTCGAATATTTGAGTGGCTGGCTCGGCGGCCCTCCGCTCTACATAGAAAAACACGGTAGCCCTTGCCTCACCGGCCCCCACGCGAAATTTGAGATCGATATGGCGGCGCGCGACGCCTGGCTGCAATGTATGGACACTGCCATTCTCGAAACCGGCATCGACGAGCAATATCGCTTGCAGCTCATGCCAGCCTTTCAGCGCATCGCCGATATGCTGGTTAACCAGCCCTGATTTAAATAGGTCCAAACACCACTGCTATGTGCGGGCCCTACCAGATCGCCACCCCCGAGAACCAGACGTGGGTCAGCACCAATCCGGCAAACACTCCCAACGCCAACGCCAGTTTTAGCCAGCCAATTTCTGCCCATACCGATGTATTTTTATCGGTCTGCGCTCGACCCTTCAGCATAGCCACAAAAGGCAGGTAGGAGGTTTGCGCCATAATCGGTGCATAGCGTTCGCCATCCAGCCTCAGCCGTTTTCTATCCATCGACAGCGGCCCCAACAGGGCCAGCAAGGCCAGAGAACCAAACAACACTATGGCAGCGCTATCGCCATTAGCGAGTAAGTGCATCAAGGCCCACAGGCCAATCCCCAGCATACCGGGATGCCGGGTAATGCGCAGCATCCCGCGCACTTCGACCTTGCCGCTTTGATAGGCTTTTTCAGTGAGAATGGAATTGGGGCTGGGCGTAAGGGTGCCAATCACCAGCAGTAACACTGCCAACAGATTGCCGAGATAAAACACCCAGACCGGCAACAGCGCGCGACCACCGCTCCACACCGGATGTCCCTCCGCCTGTATATAACCGATAATCATCGCCACCAAACCGAACGCCGCCAATGCCGAAAACAGTAGACGAAACGTGGCTTCCCCGATGCGGGCCACCAGGCGGTCGCGCAGGCCGGTACCGGCAATTAAAAAATGTATCAGTACAAAGAATGCACTAGCCACAATTAATAGAGTCATTGACACCTCCCTCCCTCATCAACTAAAAAATAATACATTATCCGTATTAGTTGGCAACTTGCTTGCTGGATCTGGTTGCTGATTCTGATTTCTGACTCTGGCCGCTGACTCTAACTATTAGACAGTTTCCAGCGATCCCCAAAGATCGTACTCATCGGCGTGCTCAACAGTGACTCTCACTTTGTCACCGGGCTGTAGCGTCTGCTCGCCATTTAAATACACATTGCCATCAATCTCTGGCGCGTCGGCCCAGGAGCGTGCGACCGCACCTTCCTCATCAACCTGATCCACCAACACTTCAATACTACTCCCGACTTTATTGGCCAAACGCGCGGCGCTAATGGCTTGCTGGGTTTCCATCAGTCTCTCCCAGCGCTCCTGTTTTAATTCTTCCGGCACCGCGCCGGGCAAGGCATTGGCTTTTGCGCCATCTACCGCTTCGTATTTAAAACATCCCACCCGATCCAGCTGCGCCTCTTGTAGCCAATCCAGTAAGATTTCAAAATCCTGATCGGTTTCGCCAGGAAAACCCGCTATAAACGTACTACGCAGGGTTAAGTCCGGGCACTGCTGCCGCCAATCGCGAATACGATCCAGGGTCTTTGCCTGATGCGCCGGTCGCTTCATCGCCTTCAATACCGCAGGGCTGGCGTGCTGAAAAGGTATATCCAGATAAGGCAGAATTTTGCCGTCGGCCATGAGCGGGATAACGTTATCCACATGGGGATAGGGATACACATAGTGCAGGCGCACCCAGACACCCATCTCGCCGAGAGCGCGGCATAACTCGAGCATATTGGATTTCACCGGCTGGCCCTGCCAGAAACCCGTGCGGTATTTAATGTCCACACCATAGGCGCTGGTGTCCTGGGAAATTACCAACAACTCTTTAACCCCCGATTTAACCAGCCGTTCGGCTTCGTCGAGCACATCGCCGATGGGTCGACTCACCAGCTTGCCGCGCAGGTCGGGAATAATGCAAAAGGTACAGCCGTGGTTACAGCCTTCAGATATCTTTAAATAGGCATAGTGCCGAGGCGTGAGCTTGATACCCTGGGCGGGCACCAAATCAAGATACGGGTCGTGATTAATGACTGGCGGCGCGTACTCGTGAACCGCCGAAACCACCGCTTCGTATTGCTGCGGGCCGGTCACCGCCAGCACACCCGGATGTACGTCGCGTATGGCCTGTTCGTCGCCACCCATACAGCCGGTCACAATCACCTTGCCGTTTTCGGTCAGCGCTTCGCCAATAGCTTCTAGAGATTCTTGTTTGGCACTGTCCAGAAAGCCGCAGGTATTCACCACCACTACATCGGCACCGTCGTAGCTGGGCGCTATCTGGTAGCCTTCGGTGCGTAGTTGGGTGAGGATGCGCTCGGAATCGACCAGGGCTTTTGGGCAGCCCAAACTGACAAAACCTACTTTGGGTTTGGCCTTTGCCGGAGTAGAAACGGAAGAATCGGGCGACAGCTGGTCGGATGACATA
The DNA here is from genome assembly GCA_036961295.1 of Porticoccaceae bacterium. Classification (GTDB taxonomy): domain Bacteria; phylum Pseudomonadota; class Gammaproteobacteria; order Pseudomonadales; family Porticoccaceae; genus JAGPUQ01. Next base: position 1,785,126 of record JBALVX010000001.1, read on the forward strand.
ACAAACTCACAAGTGCAGGGCCGAGCAGTTTAACAAATCTGCGGGCATCACTCCCTGTTAATCCTTACTTCACACCGGGTCCTCGTTGTGCGCGTAACCCTCGTTCACCCCCGCCAATACCGGCTGCACCAACACCCAGGGGCGAATCACCGTCGCCCACATCAGAGCATTGGCCTCAAACCACTCCAGCGCCTGTGTATCGCTAACCGAAGCGACCTGCCCCTGTCCCGTCCAGACGCCAACCGCTGCCGCGTTATCGGCGGCTACTTCGCAGGCCACATCGATTAAGTCCAGCTCCGCCGCCACGTACAGCGCGTTGCCACTGGCAAAAAATTTCTGTAACTCTTTCCAGGGAATTTTAGAAGTCTCCGCTATTAATTTTGATCGGAGGTCCGGATTCCTCATAAACATACCTTCGTTTTTAATAGTCATCTGCCCTGCTTTTCTACCCTAGCCTTTTAGTTCCGAATCATCAGCTCGATGGTCTTTACCCAAAATCAGGTAAAAAGCCGGAACCACAAACAAGGTAAACAGCGTACCAATACCCAGGCCACTCGCGATCACCACACCAATATCAAACCGGCTCACAGCACCGGGGCCAGTTGCGGTGAGCAGAGGCACCATGGCCATAATCATGGCGATGGTGGTCATAAGAATCGGTCTTAAACGAGTAGCTGCTGCCTGCTCCAGAGCTTCTCTTTTTTCTAACCCTTCCTGAACTTGCATTTGGTTGGCGAACTGCACGATAAGGATGCCATTTTTGGAAATAAGACCAATCAGCGTTATCAGCCCAACCTGGGTGTAAATATTCATGGTGGCCGCGCCTAACATAATAAAAACAAGGGCACTGGCGATGGACAAGGGTACGGACACTAAAATGATCAGTGGGTCGCGCCAACTTTCAAACTGGGCGGACAGCACCAGATAAATCACCAGGATCGACATAAAGAAAGTGCCAACCAGTGCGCCGCCCTGCTGTTTGAATTGTCGAGACGGTCCGGTGTAGTCCCAGTGATAACCTCGAGGAAACAGCTCCTCTGCCTGTTCTTCTAAATAAGCCAAAGCGTCGCCAATGGTATTGGGGGGAACCATCAAACCTTGCACGGTCAGACTATTGAGTTGCTGAAACTGGGTGCGCTTACTGGGTTCAACCGATTTTTCAATACGCACCAGCGCAGACAGGGAAATCTGCTCACCGTTTTCGGTTTTTATGTAGTAGTTATCTAACTTGTCCACATTGAGACGAGAAGCATCGTCTACCTGGGGGATGACCTTGTAGCTGCGCCCAACCAGATTGAAACGATTGCTGTCGTTGTCACTGAGAAAAGAAGAAAGATCGCGACCGATTTGTTGCATGGAAATACCCAAATCTGCGGCCAGCTTGCGGTCAATGACGAGCGTAGCCTTAGGGCGAGAAAACGTACTGCCTTTTTGCAGGAACGCGAAAATACCACTTCCCATCGCACGGCCTATCAGCTCATCCGCAATCTGATCCAGCTCGACATAACCTGCATCTGAAGTGACCACAAATTGAATCGGCAAACCACCCCCGGTGCCGGGCAGGCTCGGTCGAGCAAAAAGCACAGTTTCCATCCCCGCTATCTCGCTGACTTTGCGTTGCATTTCCGCGTGAACCTCAAACTGGGAACGTTGCCTTTCCGCTGTGGAATTCATAGCAAAACCGCCGAAAATGACATTGGGCTGGTTCTCGAAGCCCACGTAGATAAAACTGTGGTGGTACTCCTCCTCATAGGTTTCGAAAATGTCTACCAGCTCATCGTTGTAGATTTGGCTGTATTCCAGGGTAGCGGTCTGAGGGCCGGTACCCATAAAAAATATAATACTCTGATCTTCGTCCGGAGCCAGTTGCTTTTGGGATAATGCAAACATCAGATAGAGACTGCCGAGCACGAGTACGGCAAACAACATGATCGCGGAGGGATATTCCAGTACCCAGTGCAGCATTTTACGATAGCGGTGAGCCAGGCCTTCAAAAAAATGTTCAACCAACTTTTCAAATCGGTTTTCAGTACCCTTACTTTTCAAAACCCGAGAGGCCAGCATCGGGGCGAGGGTCAGCGCTACCACGCCGGAAATAAGTACAGCCGCGGCGAGCGAATAAGCAAATTCGGTAAACAGTGTGCCAACCAAACCCCCAAGAAATCCGATGGGTGCGTAAACCGCAACCAGGGTGGTGGTCATAGCGATAATAGGCAGGCCCAGTTCCCGAGCGCCAAGTATCGCTGCCTGATAAGGCGTTTCCCCCAGTTCTATATGCCGATGTACGTTTTCCACCACCACGATGGCATCGTCCACCACCAGGCCAATGGCCAGCACCATCGCCAGTAGCGTCATCAAGTTCAACGAATAACCCAGCATTAACATGAGCAACGCTGCGCCAACCAGGGACAACGGCACGCTAACCGCAGGCAACAGAGCAGCTCGGAAGGAACCCAGGGAGAGCAGAATAACCAACAGCACAATGACGACGGCCTCGATCAGCCCCGCGAGTACTTCGTCGATAGATTCCTCAATATATTTACTCCCGTCATAAGGGATATCTACCATTATTCCTTCGGGCAAATCTTTGGCGATGTTACCGTAGACTTTACGCACCGCTTTGGCGACAGTTAAGGGGTTAGAGCCAGGGGTCTGCTCAAGGCCGATAAAAATTGCCTTTACGCCCTGGTAAAGAGTCAGGCTTTCGTAATCTTCGGCGCCCAACTCCACTCGAGCAACGTCTTCCAGATAAATCAAAACTCCATTTTGTTCGCTAACCACCAGTTTTTTAAACGCTTCCACGTTACCAATGTCGGTGGTGGCAGAAAGATCTACGGCAAAGTACTCGCCTTTAACCTGCCCCGCGCCAGACAGGTAATTATTAGCTTTCAGCATATCGGTAACCTGCTGTGCCCCAATGTTTAGGGCCGCCATTCTTTCGGGGTTCAGCCAGATACGCATCGCGTAGGTTTTATTACCGGAAGGAACCGCCCGACTCACCCCTGGAACCGCCTGGAATTGGGGTTGCACTACCCTTACCACGTAATCATTAATCTGTGAGGGACTTAGTGTTTCGCTTGAGAAGGAGATATACATTAACGCAGTATTGCCACCGGTTCGGGAGCTAATTACCGGGTCTTCGGCCTCTTCCGGTAGCACATTCCGTTTGCTACCCACCTTGGATTGAATCTCCGAAACAGCCGCGTTAGGGTCGTAATTAAGGTGCATGTGAGCCTGAATAACAGATCGGCCCTGGCTGCTTATAGATGAAATATAATCAATGCCATCCGCTTCAGAAATTGCCTGCTGCAAGGGCGTAGTGATAAAGCCCTTTACCAGCTCACTACTCGCGCCAGGGTAACTGGTGGCAATGGTAACGACCGTATTTTTGGTTTCGGGAAACTGTCTTACTTCTAGCGACGACAGTGCCCGCAGCCCTAGCGCCAGAATTAGCAGACTGATAACCGAAGCCAGTACCGGTCTGCGGATAAAGATATCGGTAAAATTCACCGTCCATCCTCATTGGTAGAGCGTCTTTCTCCAGGTGCGGGCAGATCGTCCAATAACACCGGAATACCGTTTCTCAATTTAATCTGACCCGCACTGACTACGGTCTGCCCGACCTCAAGCCCCTCGGTAATTTCCACCCGGCCATTTCGGGTTTGACCGGTTTTTACCTGGCGGCGCTCAACGGTATGTCCATCTGCTTTTTCAAGCACCAAAAAAACTGAATCACCATAGGTATTAAAAGTAATGGCAGAATCCGGCAGCGTCAGCACGGCCGTTTCATCGCCGAGACGAACTCTGATACGAGTAAACATACCCGGCCTTAGCAGCTCGTCTTTATTGCTCAGTGTCGCTCTTAACTTAACGTTGCGCGTATCCGTATCAATACCTGGGTTGAGTGCACTTACCACGCCCTGGAAACTTTGTTCGGGATACGCTTGCACATAAATATCTATGGTCTGGCCGAGAGCCAATTGGGGAAAATAACGTTCTGGCAAAGAGAAATCTGCGTAGAGAGTATTGATCGCTTGCAGGGGCACTATCGCCGTCCCAGCAGGAAGGTACTGGCCTACATCAACACGCCGTATCCCCAGCTTTCCAGAAAAAGGTGCGCGGATTTTCTTTTTTTCGATGAGCGTTTTCTGCAATTGCAGGGAAGCGTCAGCCTGAGCGAGCAGCGCTTTAGTTTCATCGTAATTAGACTTTGACACAAAGGAAGTGCTGACTAGTTCAGCTGCCCTATTGTATTGAATGCTGGCCAAGCCACGAGCCGCCTGCAGTCTTGTCAACTCGGCAACTTCCGTCGCGATATCCAGCTCGATTAAAAGCTCGCCCGCCTCGGCGACCTGACCGGATTGAAAGAGAATTTGTGTCACCTTGCCTGGTAAATCGTTGCTGATTTCAATGCCCTTAATCGCCACTAGACTACCAATGGAATAGTAAAAAGGTTGCCACTGCTCACTGATCACCTTAGTGATAGCAATCGTAGGTGGCGGTGGTGGTCGATGGCTTTCCTTCGCCTCTTTGATCTGCATAAAGCGCCAACCAAATAGAACACCAAATAGTAGAAGCGTTAACAGGCCGATTAACATCAGACGTTTAATCATGGTGGGTCAAATTTCCATAAGAGTGGCGTAAAAATTAGGTTTGGAGTCAGCGTTGAATTTGCCGCTGAGTGTAAATCTCAGGCCTGGTAATGTCATCTCATATAGGGGTAGCCGGCTCCTATCATCGAATTCTGGTTTTTCTCGCCTTCGTTCTCGCGCTTCGCCCATGAAAGTGGTGGACGGCTTACCACACTCGCTATTTCGGAAAACGCAATAACCTTTTTTGGGTTAGACTTACTACGATACTTTTTTCGGGTAAATGTCGATGGCGTGGACAACTTCAGTTTTATTTAAAGCGATCTTATTTGCTGGGACAGTGCTGGTTCTGACCGAGAACTCGCTTGCCGAGGATATAGCGGCCTTTCCCTTCGATGAGGCAGGATTGCGTGCCGCCAGTCCTTCACCCGGCACCGCAATCAGCTCAGAAAATATAACACAATATGCGGACATTGTTGAGGATGTGCTTGAATCTCAAATTGCCAAGAACTTGTTAACCATCACAGTTGGGGAAACAATTTCCTTCGAACCTCATGCAGCCTACGTTGCTGCGACCAAGAAATTCGGCACAACAACTCAATTAGGTGCCCCAGGGGAATTAAGCGCTTATGTCGCCGGAAAGCCCTTCGGTGCCCTACCGGCAATAGATGATCCCCGCAGCGGAGAGAAGCTAGCCTGGAATATGCGCTACGCCTATGGCGGCGATAGCGTGGTGATTCCTGAAATGTACTGGTATTACAGAAATATGCGCAAAGACAGTGTACAGCGTAAATTAAAGTTTTCTGCTCAATCTTTAAAATTTGCTCACCGAACAGTTAAAGAACCTTTGCCGAGCGTGGAACCAAACCCCTATCAAGTAGCCAGCGCTATCTATCTAAAAGTACATGCACCGCAGGACATCGCCGATACACAATTGGTTCTTTTCTATAACAAGGTGGACACGGAGCCCGAACAGGCATGGATGTATCTGCCAATTCTACGGCGCGTCCGACGTATCGCTACTAAAGCAAAAACCGATTCTTTCCTGGGCAGCGATATTATGATCGAAGATTTTCTCGGTTATAGCGGCCGCATTATGGATATGAATTGGAAAATTATCGGCGAAAGCCGTGTCTTGCTGCCGTTTTACGAATATTCAAAACAGCAACATTCAAACGACAAGGCCCGTAAACACGACTACAAATTTATTGATTTTCACGGAGAATCACACTGCTACCCCAAAGTTACCTGGCAATTGCGGGATGCGTACATTTTGGAAGGGTCAACAACCCGTAGTGACCACCCGATAGGCAAACGTATTTTTTATGTCGACAAACAAACCAGTGTCGCTCCGCTAACGTATATCTATGATAAAGCCGGAGATCTCTGGAAAATTGGTATTGGTGGTGTTTCCCATCCCGACTACCATGTGGCAGAAAACAAAGGTTCGGGGGCTCCCATACTGGACTCATCGGCGATGATAGATATTCAGAACCGAACTTGCACCACCATCCAGATGATTACGATCGTAAATAATGACAAAATGCGTGCCAAGGACTTTACCCCGAATAATTTACGGTGATCAAACTCGAGGAGGCACTTTGAGAGAATCAGGTAACAATCGGCTCCATGCTATCGCCTAATGGCCGTGCGGAGCCCTCAACACTCGTTGCTTTTCATATTTGTACAACTGGCTAGACCGATCGCGATCAATATTCGAAGCTGATCTATTAATGCTGCATAAGATTACAACCCACATAAAAAAAGAGGCCGAAGCCTCTCTTTTTTTTCCTAAAATTTAACTAGTTAGGAATTAACCACTGCAGGTATTAGCGCCCCTCGGTCAAAGCATTGACGTCGTGGCTGCGCTTCACCTTACTGATTTTATTTGTAGGGTAACTCACCTCCGTGGTGGGCACCAGGGTACCTCGATCATTTTGCTTATCAATAACGTTGATACTCTGGAAAGCACTGAGGCTATCTCCTTCACCCTCAAAGTGCTCATCGTTGGTCCAGGTCGCCGACAGCTGCCATACTTTCCAGAGCTCGTTACCGTGGTCATAAGCGTTACAATAGTAAGGTGCCGCATTCTGGCTATCAGACATTATGAACTTCGTTGAATAGGGGTGACTCTTGCTTTTCGGAATCATTTGATAGACATCGACTTCTCGCAACTCCCAATCATCCTTTGGCGTCCATCCACTGGGTCCGTAATACACGGTATCGAGGTTGCGCGAACGCGCCACCGCGAGTAAGCGAGCCTTGCCTAGATACTTCCAGTCGTAAGTAGGGATGCGGCCTGCATAGCAGTAAAAATCTTCCAGTGTATGGTCAGTTCCGAGCAAACTATCGGTCTTAACCTCGGCAGAAATACGTCTCACACGCCGTAAGCTGGGTACATAGGCCCAGGCATCATCCGCTACATTTTCATCGTGGCGTAAAATAATAAACGCGGTACCGCCAATATCAAAGGGGCTGGTAAAGGCAGTGAGTTCCCGAAATTCGGTATTTTCACCCCAGCGATCTGCTTCTTTAAAATCGGTGTCGACCTGATCCGCGCGGTGAGATAGATACGCCCGTTGATACGGTCCCTGAAGAACACGTTCAAACTTACCACCGCCCTGAAACATATCGGCATACTGGCTGCTCATAATTTCGTGATCGGCGTGACTATCGCCTTTACGTACCCACACCCAGAGCACATTACCAATATCAAGGCCGTGGTTTTGCCAGCGATAGTTGAAATTCCACGCTGCCTTAAAGCCCGACATTCGATCCCCCGCCACAAAACTTGCGGGGTCAAAAGGTTGGCCGGCTTTGTAGTTACTAATCACGCCGTCATCATCCAGAGTTGCCTGCCCCTGATAGCGTTCCGTCACTTCTTGATAAATTGCAGCCGGCGTCAAATCCGACTGTCCGCGCACTTTTACCTCCATACCAGGGAAGAACATTTCGTCCTGATATCCCGGCGGTACAAAAGCACGAATTTTTTCGACATCGTCGAAGGTGATAGTGTCACCTTCTTTAAAGGTCACCTCGGCACTTTGGTTAGCCTCAAACCACTTTACAAAATCTTCCGGCGATTGTGCCAGCGCCTGCCCCATGAAGCCCGTCAAAAGGCCCACGGAAACCGCTCTACAAATTACTGATACTCTCTTATTCATTACCTTAACCTCTGAATTCGTCGTGGTTCTAAAAATTTTCGTTATGTTTATGAGTGATCATTAAAATTGATAGCGAATACTTACAAAGACCTCATCGGTGTCGCGGAGCGCACCAATGCCTTCTCTGGCATAGCCAAAAACGCTATTTTGAGCAAAATTACCATCGAGAGTGAAGGATGTAAACGGCCCCACGTCGTGTTTCACCCGGTCTCCACCCCAGACAGAATAGGTGCCCGCTTTGACCGACCAATTATTGTTGATTAAGTATTCGGCAGTTATGCCGCTCACCCACGAATCCGATTCTTCCTCCCACACGATAAAGCCATTGGGGATCAGCTGATCTCGCATATACTGAGTTTGAGCAAACAAGGTGTAGATAAAGTTATGTTCGCCGACGATATATCCGTCGTTCGAGCCCTGCTCGTGATCGAGATAGTAGGTATCAAATATCTGAGCAGACAGGAAAAAGGTGCGGTTGGCATTTAGGAAGGGGATAAACGTCGGCCGATCCATACCCAGTGAAAACCTTATAACATCGCTTTCATCCATCCAATTCGCCTGTCGGGTATTTTGTACCGGCTCATCCAGAGTGTATGAGGACTCGATACGGAACACTATCCCGCTCACTGGCTCAAAATAATCCAGCGACAGGCCCACGGTGTGCACCTGCTCGTAGAACATATTCACCTGGCCGCCAAAGGTGGTGCCCTGCTCATAGAAAAGCCGCGCATTATCTTGAGCTAAAGCCGCAATCGCGCCTGGATCGTTATTGGCTGCAGCGGCCGCAATGGCTTGCTGCGGATCCATCACGGCTACAGGAACGGTAAAGGGTATGGTCAAATCGCCCACCAACGCATCATTCGCCAAACCGGGATCTACGCCAATCCCAGGGGCGACCGCTAATACATTGACACTGGTGAAACCGAAGAGCGGGGTGTCCGCCCAACCATAGTAATAGCTCAATGCCCCGCGAACATCCCCAAGGCGAAATTCGAAGCGCAGCCCAACTTCTGTATTCTCAAGTTTGTGAGAGGGAATTTGCTCTTCCGACAGGCCCACCGGCACACCAAACCCAGAAGGTAAACGACCATCTCCAGATACACACGTTTGTCCTGGCCCATTGTTATTAGCAGCAGAAACACACGGTTCAGGTGAAAAGTAAGTATTAAATGACGCAAAGGTGCCTATCATTTGACCAAACGGGTGGGCCCAACCCTGAGACGGATTACCCAGACCAACACCTTGAAAACGGTCAAAATTCCACACAAATTCAAGCGCTGCATCGTTAATAAAGCCTAAACTACCGAATTTGTATTGAGCGCGCGCGATCCACTGAGGAATACGGATATCTTCAAAGGAATCAAAAAAGAAATGGTAGCCAAAATCAACGGGGTTAATAATATCCTGCATTCGGAAAAAATCAGTTTTACCCCAAACAATCTGTTGCTTACCAACGCGCACCCACCAGTCGTCAATAATCGCGTCCACGTAGAGTTCACGAAACGGGTACAGTTTTCCGGCCGAATCGGTGTTGCCCCAGGCAATACCACGTTGGCTGTTATCAACATTATTGCAATTTTGACAATCCATGTTCTGGCCACCTGTCGGCACCAGCAACGGGAAGGCGGTGCCCCCGGCAATCACTTCAAATTCGCTTAGTTGCTGTGGAGTCCATATTCCGTTGCTAACATTCTTAGCCAAACCGCCAGTGAGCAGCCCAGCGCCAAATCCGTTGTAGCCGATTGGATCGTTGGCACCAGTAAAATCTGTGCCAAGGTAGTTCGGATTACTTGCATCACGCCCTACCCGGTGATCGGTTAGGCCACTTTCCCAATAACCAACATCGAATTCGGGTCGAATCACCGTAACAAAGGATAGCTTGTCAAAAATACCGCGGTCTTCAAACGTAAGATCCATTTCTACCTGGCCGCGAACAATGCTGCCAGTTATGTAGGAATTATCCATGTTGTAGCGCGTTTCACTACGAACAAAGCCCGTTGTTGTTAGCTCGCCGCCGAACAAACTCGTCTCTACTTCGGCCTGAAGCGTACCCACAAAGCACGCCCCCACAGCCGCAACCAGGCCGAGCCAAACTTTGCTGATATCACATTTTGTATTTTCCATCACAACCCCCATAATTTTATAGCTTAGCTTAGCTTTCGCCGAGCCTTGTTACTTTTTTTATTTACTACGGATAACTCGTTATATTAGTTAACGGTTATATAATAAATTTGTTGGACTTTGTATTTGAACCCACGTTTTACTCTTTGCCTCTTAACTTGTCAATATACCGACATATCAGCCATCATCGTTTTGATGTTCTTTCATAACGAATTTCGGTTTAAAAATCCTGATTAATAAGGGCAATAAAGTAATCGCTCCTATCATGTTACTGATCATTAGCAACGACAACAACATGGCCATTTCGCTGTTAAAACGCAAAACCGATCCGGGAATCCAGTAAGCGATGCCACCGACAACGGTAATGGCAGTGAATAGCACCGCCGACCCCGTGGTGGTTAACATTTCGCGGATGGCTTCGGTCAGTGACTTATCCCTGACTTCTTCCCGCACCCGATCCATTACATAAATGGCGTAGTCGACGCCAATACCAATACCGACGGCAGTCACCGGCAGTGTATTAATATTCAAACCAATACCGCGCATGCCCATGTACGCACGGTTAATCAATACCGCGATCGCCAACACAACAAAAACCAGTAATGCCGCCGTCACAGAGCGATAGGTCACTAACACCGACAGCATCACCACCACCATAATCAAAACTGTCTGCAATAGCTCTGAACGCTCCACTTCCTGATTTGCGGCAGCCGTGGTGCCTATAATGCCGCCGGCAAAGCGATACTCGACACCCTCGAGCGGATGGGCGTCCAGAAATTGTTTGGCCGCATCAATAGCCCCATCGACGGTAGACCCGGTAGCATCTTTAAAAAATACCACCACGTTAGCTGTCGTACCCTCAAGATCCATGTATTCCAGGATGACCCCAGGCACGGCCGCACCCGCCTCATACATAAAAAGAATATTTCCCACATCCCTCTGGGTCGCCGGAATAATCGCCCAGCGAGGATCGTCAAAATGGTAAAGACGATTTACCGAACGAACTAAACCAGGAATCTCGCGAGTACCACCAAAATTTTGCAAAGACGCCATGTGTTTAGCGAATTCTTGCACCACCATCAACACTTCGGGGTCTTTCATTCTGTGCGATTCTTCCGCCTCAAAATAAATACTGAGCTGGTTGGAGCCAGCAAATTTTTCATTTATACGCTGAGCCGCAATATTGTATTCTGAATCTTGAAAAAGAATTGGAGAGCCAGGCAGGCTTTCGCCAACAACGGCATCCTTGGCGAAATATATCCCCCCTATTACAAGTAACCCGACACAACCTAGAACAGGTATTGAGGAAACCGGCGATACGATAAAATCTGCAACCCTTGCCATTACCCGCGACGGTAAATGCTGTTTTTTTGCTGTATCTACTTTTGGTTGAGGCAGAAACAATAATAATAACGGTACCAAGATGACCACCGTAAACAAATTACTCAACGACCAAAATGCGCAGAACACACCCAGCTTCGCGATAATTGGTACCGAAGATACCGCCAACACTAATAACCCGGCAGCGTCGGTAAAAATTGCAATCGAAGCGGGTACCATCAACTCCCCCATGGTAGTTCTTACCGCCGCTTCTTTGTCCGCGCCCTGACGCAAGGCGTCCTGGTAGCGCTCCATTATTTGCACGCAGTGGCTAGCCGTTCTTGCCGAAATCAAAATCGGCACCACAAGAATTAATGGATCCAGGTTATAACCCAACCAGCCGACCAGACCGAGCCCCCATATCGCCGACATGGCAGTGCCAAACAAGGGAATAAAAACCCCCGAAAAGGTCCTAAAGTGCAATAGCAGCAGCAAGACAATAATACCCAGGGTAACCGCAAAAATTTCCTTCAATTCGCTGGAGTGGTAATAAATCCAGCCCTTTAACATCGGCTCGCCGGTGATATAGAGCAAGGTTTCACCGTCAGCCTCTATTTGCTCTTTTAACTCGGTAAGCCGAGAAAATATTTTACTGTAATCGAGTCGCTCTTCATCAAAACCAGCTAAAATTAGTGCCGCTGTGCCATCCGTTGAAACATAAGTGCCATAAACAATATCGTTGCTAAACACTTCCTCTCGAAGGCGCTTTAAATCTTCGTCGGTTTCGGGGAGCGCCTTAGGCAACACAGGTTCCGACTTAATTAAACCACTGTCCGTAGTCCGCACCCGACGGATTTTCGGATGCGCAATACTCGCGACCTGATAATGGTTAATGCCCTGAATGACATCAACTTCCTGGGTCAGCATACGAATTTTCTGTAGCGTTTTAGTGGTAAAAATATCGCCCTTTACTGACTCGACCGACATAGTCACCACGTTGGCACCGCCAAAGGTTTCCTTCATTCGGTTGTAATTTTTGATGTATTCATGCTTTTGAGGAAGAAGATCAGCAAACCGGGAATATACTTCTATCTTGGGCAGCGCATAAGCCAATAGTAACGACGGTACCAGAATCAAGAATATCGTAATAAACTTGTGGTCAATCATTAGATTAGCCAGTTTTACCGACAGTTTGTGGTGCGTCTCCGAAGTACTCATCGCTCAACCTCCGCTTCCAAAGACACTTCTACACTCATTTTTTTCCATTCCTCTTCAACATAAGCAAGTACTGTCGATCTACCACCTAGAACCATCCACTTATCGGCACCGACATTGACCAAACTACTCATCCACGACCGCAGCTCAAGCGCCGTGCGGTCGGCCATCTCCCAGGAACCGTCGCGGTAAAGACCCAGCAAGCCAACCGCTCCCGCAACCATTGCGGTGTCGGCGTCAATAAACCCAGCACCAAAAACCCCTTCCCTGCTATTCAGCTCCAAATCCATCCAGGTCAATCCACCGTCTTTACTGGAGCTTACCTTACCGGCCGCCCCTCCTAAAATAATATTTTTACCTCGCGCAGCACCGGATAACCAATATAACTGCTTCGGTTCTTCCTCGGTCATTGCGCCATTCCTGCGAACCCAGTTTTTTCCGTCATCGCTACTTTGTAAAATTAAGCCGAATTCGCCAGCTATAGTTACCATCCCCTCTTCAGCAATCACCACGCTCCAGGTAACGTCCCCTCCTCGATAGGGTGGTCCCGGCTTAAAATTAAACTCTATACTAGCAACGCCCCCTTCATCCAAAGGATTATTAATAATCAATCGTCCTTCATCACTATCGATTTCAAAATCTTCATCGACTACCGCCGGGCGACCATTTACTTCAGCCTGAAATTTCACTGACTCAGTATCTATATTCGACACCCCAAGATACCAAACCCCAGGCTTTCTAGACGGTAGATTAAGCGGCAGGTGCTGTACGGAATCAAACGACACCGAATTCCAACTGCTGCCTTTGTCAGCAGAACGCGCAAGCATCCCGCGCCCTCCTCCTGCCCAGACAATATCTCCACCATCATGTATATCCAGTACTGGTTCGCTGTATTCCGAAATCCCGGCGAGCTTCAGAACCTGACCATCCTGATAGCTGTAAATATTACCCTGAGAGGAACCGATCAAGGCCCGACCGCCTGAAACGGTTTCGAGCGTTAGGAAATCTTCTTTGATATCTGTCTGGATAAGTCGAGCGACGGCGACGTCGCCGTCCTTATACGTTAAGGTTCCAAGTACTCCGGATTTGCCGCAAAAAAGAATCCGCGCTTCAGAGTCTAGGTAGGTCGCGCCAAGCATATCGATAGTTTGGGTAAAGCGAGCATCAATGGCCGATGCTGTTGACGGAAAAACCAGCAGAGGAAGAGCTCCAAACAAAAAAATCAGCGTCACCATACCCAGCCGGAGCGCCCGACTTAGACCACGACAGATCTGTACCATTGTTTTTCCTACTTTATTTTTCATCGTCAAACCGAAAACATTAAAATCTATGTTGCAGCACCAAATCCTTAGTCCGGCTTTTTTACGGCCCCATCATATCCCTAGGATATCTAATACAAAAGCTGGCGTCCATATTGAGCCAGCGGCAAAATACAAGCAAACCTGACGAGAGTCAATATATAACAAGATACGCACATAAAATCGTTATTGCTGAGTTATTTCCATGCATGATTTTAGAGTTCTTATGAATCAGTGACCCACTAAACCAGTCTCACTCACCACCAAAGCCAGCTTTTCAACCCTCGATAATCGTTTGATCCCGGCCTCTCTAACTTGTGCGGCACTGCGGCCTTCCGCCGTTTCGCTATACACCACTCTCAGAGGTTTACGCCCCGTATTAAAATATTTTGCTCCACGGCCAGAAGCATGTTCGTCAAAGCGTCGAGCCAGATCGGTGGCGATACCGGTATACAGCGAGCCATCGCTGGCTTCGATCATATACACCTGCCAGCTTACTACTGAACCGTCTGCCATTATTGCTAACATCCTGCCCATTATTGGGGATTAGGGATTAGAGATTCGTCATTAGAGATTAGTTATTGGGGATTCTACACGCCGACCAACACCAGTAAAGTATACGCGCTCACGCTATTCACCCGGTATAATGCTTACTTGGCCTGCATCCACTTATATTCACGAAAAACAGACAAGCCGTCCCTTTATGTTATTTGATTTGCACTGCCATACCAATGCCTCCGACGGGATGCTCTCAGCCCCGGAGCTGGTTCAGCGCGCCATCGAGCACGATGTGGATGTACTATCGATTACCGATCACGATTGCACCACCGCTTACGCGCAACTCAAAGACAGCGATCTCGGTAATTTAAAACTGGTGGCGGGTATTGAGCTGTCCGCGCAATGGCGCAACGCTGGTATTCATGTGCTCGGGTTGAATATTCGCGTCGATGCTCCAGCCATGATTGAAGCCGTTACCCTACAACAAAACGCGCGGCGTAAGCGCGCGGGTATCATTGCTGAACGACTTGAAAAAAAAGGTTTCACGAATGTTATCTCCGAAGTCGAGAAACTCAGTGACGATATCAGTATTGGCCGACCCCATATTGCCAATATTCTGGTCACTGCCGGCCATGTTAAAAGCGTTGACGCGGCCTTTCGCAAGTATCTCGGCACGGGAAAAATTGGCGACGTAAAAAACGAGTGGGGGACACTGGAACAAATTATCGAATGGATTCTCGGAGCTGGCGGCACGGCGGTAATTGCTCACCCCAGTAAATACAAAATGACTAGAACGCGATTGCAGAACCTAGTCGGCGAATTCAAAGAACTCGGCGGCCACGGTTTGGAAGTGGTGTCCGGAAGGCAGGACAATAGCGATTCGAAAAAACTCGCCGAGCTGTGTGCACAGTTCGAGCTGCTGTCTTCCTGCGGTTCGGATTTTCACAAACCCGGACAACCCTGGGCCGAACTCGGCAAGCACAAAGCCCTACCCGAGGGATGTGTTCCGGTCTGGGAACACTGGTAGATGCTTACTGGATTGTTCAAACTAGGCTTTATTAAGTCGCTCTTTACAAACTACGCTTCATTAAACCGCTCTATATCAATAGAACAGCTACTCATCGACAATCGCCAACCGCAAGGCATCGCAGCGCAGCTTGGCGCGATCTAGATAGTCTTCCGATACTTCGATCACTTGTTTTAAATAATCAATTTCATCGCGGCGAATATTGGGATTAACCTGCGCCAGGGCTTCCAGCCGTTCGAGTTCACCGTTCTGCTCGGCCAACATATTGGCGCGCGCCTGTTCGATAACGCCACCCAACAGGGGCTTCGATAAATTTTCCACCCGGGCGGTGAGTTCGAGAATTGGCTCGCGAGCATACTTAACGATTTCTCGCGCCGTGGTCGACGGCACTCGTTTACCCAGTTTATCCAGGTGAAGTTTGGTCACAATGCCGGTAAGTTCATTGCCGTTGCTATCGGTCACCAGTCGCACCAACGCTTCGGGCAAGTAGCGTTGTAAACGCAATTCTGCCGGAGCGGCTAGTACCGGCACAAACATGGCTTCGAGGATTAAGGTGCCCGGCTTTAGGGGCGGCAATTTGATACTGCACACCGTGGCACTGCCAAAATCGGTATTGGCGATTTGGTCCATGGCGCCTGCCACGAGGGGATGCTCCCAGGTGAAGAAGTGTAAATCGTCGCGGGTTAGCGCTTTGCTGCGTGAAAATGTGGCGGTCATACCATCTTCTGGCAAGCCCGGAAAACTATGGCCATGCATGTGCTGCCCCGGCTCCGCAATAATGGTGTTGGCGCTGTGCTCGCCGTGCTCCACACCATATTCGTCGAATACCTGGGTTATATAGGTGGCCAACTCGCCGCCCAGGCTGCTGTCCGCAATGTCTGCAACCAACTCTGCGGCAACATCGACATTACAAGAATTCAGTTCTACTAATTTGTCCCGGCCCGCTTCCAGGGTTCGGCGAGCTTCCGCGATTAAACCCTGGGTGTGGGCAATGACTTTCTCAATAGCTTTTGTATCACTGGGTTGATGCAAACAATCACTTAACTCTTCCGCAACTTGCTCGGCAACGGCGGAACCTGCCGGACATACCTCTTCAAAAGCATTAAGCCCCCGGTGATACCAGTCGAGCATCACTGCCTGAGCGCTGTCCTGGTAGTAGGGAACATGCAGCTCCACGCTAGCTCGCTGCCCGATGCGGTCGAGGCGACCAATACGCTGTTCCAATAAATCTGGATTTAATGGCAGGTCAAACAACACTAAGTGGTGGGCAAACTGAAAATTGCGGCCTTCACTGCCGATCTCCGAGCAGATCAATACCTGGGCGCTGCTGCGCTCGTCGGCAAAATACGCGGCGGCGCGATCTCGCTCCAGCAAACTCATCCCCTCGTGGAATACGGCGGTGCGCAAACCTTCACGCAAACGCAAATGCTCTTCCAGTTGCCGCGCAGTAGCGGCTCGGGCACAAATTAACAGGGCTTTTTCGTCTTTATGCTGCTCTAACCACTCCACTAACCAGGGCACTCTGGGGTCGTCGTCCAGCCAGCTATCACCGAGTAATTGTTCTGCTTGCAGCAGGTTTTCTACCGATATATCCGCAGCAAACTTTAGTGCCGCCGCCGGAGCTGGCAAGGGGTAGGTGTGTAAGTGACGCTCTGGAAATCCAGCGATGCCCTGCCGGGTATTACGAAATAATACGCGCCCGGTGCCGTGGCGATCGAGCAGGCTAGCGACAACTTCAGCGCTGGCGACAGCAAAAGCTTCCGCGTCATCATCGCTTAGCGCAAGGCGTAAAGCGGCTACGGCATCTTCGCCCAAATAATCCGCGACGCCCGCGACCAATGCCGGATCGCTATTAAATTGTTGCAGCGCATCCTCCGCCAGCAAACTCTGCACCACCTGATTCACCGCCTGATACCCGCTTTCCTCTTCGCGGAAGGCCTGCAAACTGTAATAACGATCGGGGTCGAGCAGCCGCAGACGAGCAAAATGACCGGCCATGCCCAGTTGTTCGGGGGTTGCGGTTAACAACAACAAACCTCGAGTTTGCTGTGCCAACGCTTCCACCGCGCGATATTCAGCGCTGGCTTCATTTTCATCCCAGGCCAGGTGATGGGCTTCATCCACCACCATTAAATCCCAACCTGCGGCAAGCGCCTGCTGATGGCGCCTGGGGTTGTCGCTTAAAAAATCCAGGCTGCACAACACCAACTGGGCCGCTTCGAAGGGGTTGATAGCTCCGGTGTCAGTACCGGTGCCTGTGTCGTTATTTGTATCTGCGTCTGTCTCTGTCTGAATGTCCATGCCGGCGAATACGTCTTCCCCTTCCTCGACATCTGCATCACCGTCTTCTACACCTTCATCTTCTACAACGTCGTCGAAATCATCGGCTAATTCGTCGCCTGCAAATTCATCAACGTCGTCCGACTCTTCCAGGGCTTCACAGCGAGCGGCATCGAGAATGGAAAAATGCAAATTAAAGCGCCGCAACATTTCTACCAACCACTGATGCACCAGCGATTCTGGCACCACCAACAATATCCGCTGGGCGCGCCCGCTGAACAATTGCTGATGGGCAATCAGTCCGGCTTCAATGGTTTTACCGAGGCCCACTTCGTCCGCCAGTAGTACACGAGGCGCATGGCGATTACCCACCTGACTGGCGATATACAACTGGTGCGGCAACAATTGCACGCGCCCGCCCTGTAAGCCAAAGGCCGAAGACTGGCGCTGGCGATGTAGGTGTTCGAGGGTTTCCAGTCGCAAGCGATAGCGGTTGGGTTTATCGATGGAGCCGGTCAGCAGGCGATCGCGGGGCTGGCTAAAATGGACAAAGCTATCCAGCTCCATTTCGTGAAAGGCGAGTTCCGTACCCGCTTCGTCGAGCCCCATATAAATCACGCAACCATTCTGCTCGCGAGTCTCACTGACCGTAATTTCCTCACCATCTGCGGTGGCAATACGTTCACCGCTCGGGTAAATCACCCGCGCCAGTGGCGCGTTGTCGGTCGCGTAGATCCGGGTTTCACTCGCTGCGGGAAAACGCATTTCGACCTGACGACGAGTCAACTCGATGACCACGCCAAGCCCCAGGGCCGGTTCGGTGGTACTTACCCAGCGCTGGCCGGAACTAAATTCGGAAGATGACAAAAGAGAGGTTCCTACTTAAAGTGTCTATTAATGAGATATATGCAATGGTAATGGGGTATATGCAGTGATAATGGGATGCACGACAATATCCAGGCCAATGCCGCTAGACCTTTAAAGACAGGCCTGGCTGTAAAAAGCCGGTTATTTTACCAGTCTTGGATACATTTAGTCAGCTTTCAAGGGGTTTATATTCTGATCCTGGTGCCCTCACTTCGATAATGCTAACTAAGATAAGCTTAACCAGCATCCAAACCCTTAGACTTCTCTGCCATTAGACTTCTCTACCATTAGGGTCCCCCGCTACTATGACCACGCTTGGATTACTCGAAACCGATATCTTGTACGACGATTTACTCGACGACTACGGCTCTTACGGGCAAATGTTCGCCCAATTTTTCGATGAGCTTAACGGAGGACTTGAATATCGCTACTACCAGGTGCAACAAGGCGAGCTACCCCAGCACCCCGACGAGTGCGATGCCTATCTAATTACGGGCTCTAAAGCCGGTGTGTATGACCCGCTGCCGTGGATGGCACCGCTCCAAAAATGGATCGCCGACTTCCATCGGCGCGATGCGAAATTAACGGGTATCTGTTTCGGTCATCAAATTATTGCCCATAGCCTGGGCGGCTACGCGGAAGAAAGTACACGGGGTTGGGGTGTCGGGGTGCTAGCCACTCAAATTCAAAATCTTGACCATCAACACGACTCGAGGCCTGGCACCCTGCAATTGATTCACAGCCATCGGGACCAGGTCGTCACCCTGCCTCCCGAAGCTACGCGCCTGGCAGGTAGTGACTTCTGCCCCAATGCCGCGATGGCTTTGGGAAACACGGTATTGACCTTTCAAGGACATCCGGAATTTACCCCGGAATATTTTCAGCGACTTATCGGGCGTCGTCGCGAACAGATTGGGGAAGCACGCTACCGCGCAGCACTGGAATCACTAGAACAAACCACCCACCACCAACACGTTGGGCAATGGCTACTGGATTTTATTAACGAGTAGTTCGACTGAATTATTTTTTGAGTCAGTTAAGTATCTAAAAACCGCTGCACATATCCACAACTGGCTTCAATTTTATAGTGTTTCGACCTTGCCCACGCCAAAGCCGCAGCCACCAACTGTGCGGCAACACCCTGGCCGCGTAAAGCTTCCGGCACATAGGTATGATTAAAATCGACCACCACGCCCGACACGCGATAATCGGCAACGGCTTCGTGACCGTCAACAATCGCAACAAAGCGCTGCCGCTCTGGCTGATGCTGCGCGTCTATCACTGACGTACATGGAATTGATGTATTCATAACACTGATCTACTCATCACACTCTCGACCACAACATCATCTGCCCATCGAATAGAATTCATCGTTTGGGCGCATACTCAGCAAATTAGCCATGCGATTCGACAAACAGAAGAACGCACTGATTGCACCGATATCCCAAATATCTTCTTCATCAAAGTCATGTTGCTTCAGTAACTCGAAATCACTGTTGCCGACTGCGCCAGACTTCTTGCTGACTTTAACGGCAAAATCCAGCATCACGCGCTGACGTTCGGTGATGTCGGCCTTGCGATAATTAATCGCCAATTGATCAGCGAGCAAAGAATTTTTCGCCACAATTCGCAAAATTGCGCCGTGGGCAACCACGCAATAATGACATTCGTTACCACCACTCACCGTAACCACGATCATTTCTTTTTCGGCCTTGGTGAGATTGCCTTTGCGCAGCATTAAGGCATCGTGCATAGCGAAAAACGCTCGACACTCGTCGGGGCGATGGGCCAGGGCTAAAAACACATTGGGAATAAAACCGGTTTTTTCCTGTACTGCTAATACGGCAACGCGAAGATCCTCCGGTAACTCATCGAGATCTGGAACGGGGAAACGACTAATCGGAGTATTAGACATAAGGTGTAACCTATTAGTGGAATTGAGCGATTAACTGCCCGCAGCCCAGGCAGTATAACCACCGTCGAGGCTGTAGACATCAGAAAACCCTGCGTCGCCAGAAACGCCGCTGCGTCCTGACTGGAATGACCGTGATAACACACCACCACCAAGGTTGCGGCTTTGTCGGCCTGTTCAACAAATTCGGCCGCATTGGAATTATTTAGTGGCACCGAACCTTCGATATGACCCGCAGCAAACGCAGCATCGTCGCGAATATCCACCAGGGCTACGGGGGCATCGACTAAGCGATGCTTAAGCTCACTGACCGAAAGACGTTTAAAAGACATTCAAATTCCCCTTAGCCATAAACGCATAAATACACGGTATCAACGACCACCTTGAGATCAAAACTTTGCTGCGCTTCCACTTTAAATACCTCACCGGCATTAAAGGTTTGCCAGTCGTCCTGACCCGGTAATTTTACAGTCAGCGCGCCACTCACCACCGTCATAGTTTCGTGCTCACTGGTGCCAAAGGTGTAATTCCCCGGGGCCATCACGCCTACTGTGGCAGGAAGAGTCTCGGCTTGAAAACCAATCGACTTTACCTTGCCATCAAAATATTCATTCACGTCTAACATCTTACTGTCTCGCTAAATACTTTGTAGCTTTACGCTCTGTTCTTAATGCTGATGCCCGCCAGCGCCATGGGAATGCCCGTGACTTAATTCTTCGGTCGAAGCATCGCGCACCTCGACAATCTCTACATCAAAGGTCAGAATTTTTCCCGCCAATGGATGATTACTGTCTACATCCACATTAAATTTTCCGACCTTAACCACTGTGGCCTGCTGTGCACCATCGTGGGAATTAATACTTACCACCATGCCGGGTTTCAATTTACCTTTGGTGAGCAAGTGCTTCACCGGTACGCGAACCACGTCTACCTCCCTACGCATGCCGTAGGCTTGTTCCGGAGCAAGCGTTGCCACAAAGGTATCCCCCGCTTCGCGACCGGCAAATTCTTTCTCCAGTGCCGGCATCATATTGCGACGGCCATGCAAATACGCTTTGGGATCGCCTTCCCGTAGGTTTTCAAGTGTTTCACCCGTGTCATCCTTCAGCGAATAATAAAAGGTAACCACTTTGTCGTTTTCAATTTTCATCTAAAAGCTCCACTTCGGCGATAAGATTTAGTGAGAAAACACCAGTATCTCAAGCCGGAAATAATAATAAATAAAATAATTTCGTTACAGGTGATCCGTGCGACCAAGGCTAATAATTTCTTTCTGATTTAAGCAAACCTCGGTCACTCCGGTATTGCTCACCAGATAGTCCTGCCACTTAGCCGTATCGTTTTCTATCAGATGCGACAGCGTAAACGCAATGGCCAAACCGTGGGCGACCACCACTACATTTTCATTGCTATGACTGTGCCAGAAACCCTCAACCGCCGTCAAAAACCGCTGCGTCACCTCGTAGCGAGTTTCACCGCCCGGTGCGCGATGATGCTCGTCGGTCATCATCCGATCCACGAAATCCGTCTCATTTTTAAGATCATCAAAACTTCGGCCTTCCCACTCACCAATACCGAACTCCACCAAACGTGGATCAATATTAATGCTATGCCCGCCCCCTTCGGCAATTTGCTCGGCGGTGTGTCTGGCGCGCTCTAAGGGACTGGAGTAAATAGCATGAATTTCCGGCATATAGTTGTGAAAGTACTTTCCCAGCTTTACCGTTTGCTGCTGACCCGTAGGGTTCAACGGCGTATCGGTATGGCCATGCCAGACCTTATCCACATTGGCTGCCGTCTGGCCGTGGCGCACCAGTAATAGCCTACCCTTGGGTTGCATTGATCTCTCCACACTCGTGCCTTGTCAGGTCGAGCATGATATCAAATTGGCTTGCCCATGAGACGACACATCTTCGACTGGCTCGTCATTGTTCTACTAAGGTAAGTGTGGCCAGTCAGCCCGTGCCGGAACTCCTATTTATTTTATTTGAACAAATATTATTCTTATCAGCGCCAGCCAGGCACTACTGACGATACCACCTAATTACAGGTGTAGTTTTGTCTGAATACCGCGGTTATGTTCGCTAGAAAGTTTACGCCACTGTTTGACACGCTCCAACACCTGTGGGTTAACTAGTGGTTCATAAAAAGATTTGTCAGCCATTTTATTTATACTCGATTTTCTTGTTGGCATGCAAAATAGATTGTACCCGCACTAGTTTCTCCGACAATTGCTTAGTGCACCGACTCTGTTTACACAGGCGTCGCCAACAAGGTTTGTACCCGCAGGGTATCGTAGATGGCGCGTTTGCTCGCGTACTTCCAGCCGTCGGCAGTCATCACCACCCGATCAAGGTACTGCCCAGTCTGGTAAACCCTGGTTTCACCGTCTTGCAAGGTTTGCAGCACCGCGTAGCTGGCTTCCATCTCGACTTCCGCAGCAGACGCCGTATTGATCTGAAGGCCGGAGGTGAAATGTCGGTAAACGTGTGCCTCGTAAATATTTGCTTCGCGTAAGGACAAGACACGATCCTTGAGCATGTCCTTGTTATCGCAGCGCACCAGCGGAATCGGCAACCCGGCGATCTCGTTCTCGCGGGGCATAATTTCGTATAAACACTCATCGACAAACAACTCTGGCCAGTCCTCTAGTCGGTCGTTGTCAAGAGTCGCCACGTAGCGCTCCTGCAATTGCTGCATTTCCCACCACAGCATCATCGCCTGCACACGGTCATCGTTCATCAATCACCCCTCACAAATCCATCAGGCGTTGATAGCCGCGCCAAAAAGTGCGGATTAGTCTTTCGGTAATCATTGAATCGCTTTGTTCGGGTGCATCTCGGGCCATATCGATCAACGAGGTGCGTGTGGGATCGGGTGCGGTGCCACGCTGCACTAATTCAGTCGCCTCGGTATCTTCCATCGAAATGTAACCGGACGGCCCCACCAGGTTCGCTTGCTTAATGCGCATTGCCCGCAGCTCCGGGTCATCGTCCTCGTAACCAAAATAATGAAAGATCAATTCAAAATTAGACGGCCCCTTGACCAATAGCTGACGCGCCACCAAGGTATTGTGAATTTGCTGGATCACCAACTGTGGAAAGATCGGCTGAATATGATTGGTAATCAACTCGTCGTACTCCTGCCGCACATCCAACATCGAGGGGTCGTGCAGACGAATAGCTTCATTATACGTTTGAATGTTTTGCTGCTTATAGGCGTCGCCCGTGCCTTCCTCGTTACGGGTAGTGGTAAGAATACTGTGCAACCCATATTGCTCATCTGCGATGGTCCGCACTTTCATGCCCACCCGCGCGATATTAAAGGTCGAGTGAAACAAATGTAGCAGGCTAGCGTGATAGGGGTCTTTGACGTTTTCGAGATACAGCTTCCAGTTCGACTTCGAGTATTGACGAGTGCAACCCAGATAGACAATCGGTTTGTGGAAAATCCGATCGACCCAGGGCCGCATTTCAGCCCCGATGTAGTCAGACAGAGATTCCACGGCCTCACTGAAAGTAGCGAACACCAGACCTCGATAACTATCTACCCGCAACTTGGTCAATCCGTTACAGGCCGGATCAAAATCCGCTGGCATACCTTTCATGTGCTTCATGCCGCGACTGAAGGGCACTCCGGATAAATTCCCGCGAGTGTCGTAGTTCCACTGGTGGTACACACAAGTATGGGACAGGGTATTACCGCGCGGCGTGCGACATACCATCGCGCCGCGATGGGCGCAGCGATTTACCCAGCAAGCAAGTTCGCCTTCTTCAGTGCGAGTCATCACCACCGGCGTATCGCCGACATAAGTAGATTTAAAATCGCCAGGGTTGGGAATTTCTACCTCGAGCCCGAGAAAACTCCAGGTCGGCCCACGAAAAATTCGCTCCTGCTCGCGGGCGTAAATTTCTGGTGAACTAAACACGGCGTAGGGAACTCGAGAACCATCATCCCGCGGAAACCGTAATGGGGCTTCCGTTTCATTCTGCCCGACTTTATCGGAGACAATCATTGGCTTTGAACCCCATTATCGGCTATCAGGGAAGTATCAGTGGAACAAACACCTATTTCCGACGAGTCTACCGCTGTATCGGTCGAAGATGCAAACCGTGACTCTACACAGCTTTGCCACTAAGTACTTTAAAGCTAGCCCTGGCCAGGAGGCACCATCAGATTTGCTTGCCAGTAATGATATCCACCACTGCTTGTTGATTCATATCTCGCGCCAAATCATAGGCAGAAAACCCACAAAGGTTTCAGCATCAGCAGCAATAAGCCGGTCACATTGCAGTTTTTTTCAACCTTCTCTACAGACATACCAAGCCCCTAATCTCTCATTATCTTGTTTTTACACTATTTTCTATTATAGTAACGGCTAATACGCTACAACACCCTGTACTAGCACACATTTTTAACCCGTAACTCTCCCGATCCACAACATAGAAGGAACACCTCATGGCTACAGCAAGCGCAAGACACATCCTGGTTTCTGACGAAGCCCAGTGCCAACAGCTTAAAACCGAAATTCAAGGCGGCGCAGATTTTGCCGACGTAGCGAAGCAACACTCTTCTTGCCCCTCCGGCTCTAACGGTGGCGACCTGGGCGAATTCGGCCCCGGTATGATGGTGCCTGAGTTTGACAAAGTGGTATTCAGCGCCGACGTTAATACCGTTCAAGGTCCAGTGAAAACTCAGTTTGGTTATCATCTGTTAGAAGTCACCGCGCGCAGCGAATAACGCGCGAATCGACTACTAAGGGTCTGCTTACTTAACTGGAGCAGGCCCTTTTTTGAAGCAGCTCCTTTTTTAAAAATTTCGCAAAACTCTACACAGATCAACTAACCTCGAAATTCCAACGAAAACACCGTCCGACGCTGTAGTTAGCCGCTGCAAACCCAGGCCAGATATGGCATATTGCCGTCCGCAAACTTCGCGATGCGCTCAAGCGCTTTGCGCCGACGATCTCCGAACCCATCACTGCCAGAGGATACCGTAGATGAACCCTCGTTTAGCTGCTCAACGTGCGCAGCGACCCTGCTCCCGCATATCATCAAGCAAAAGCAAGCCATTCAACCTCGCAATGTTAACGGCGCTATCAATGGCGGCATTATTGACCAGCGCTCCTACTCTCGCTGCCATCGATGACGCCACATTGCTAAGGCTGATCAAACAAGTTGAAGCCCTCACCGAGAAGGTCGACAAACTTGAAAACGCCGACCAAAAACTGCGCGAAGAAAATATCGCCTTGCGTAACCAGGTCAAAGCGTTTTCCGCGATGTCCAGCAAGAGCGCCGAAAAACTAGCCTGGACAGATCGCGTTAAACTCAGTGGCGACCTGCGCTACCGTTACGAGAATATTGACGATGAAACCAAAGCCAGTGATCGCAATCGCTCCCGGGTTCGCGCCCGTATCGAAGTCCAAACCCAGATCAACAATGACTGGATGATTGGCCTAGGTTTGGCATCTGGCAGCGACAACCCCACCTCGACCAACCAGACCCTCGGTGCGGGGGGGTCATCCAAAGGCATTAATCTGGATTTGGCCTACTTCGACTACTCCGGTTTTACCAACACTCATGTTCTTGGCGGTAAATTTAAAACCCCCTTTTACAGACCTGGCAAGAACGGTTTGATCTGGGACGGCGACTATCGCCCCGAAGGTCTGGCCGTGCAATACGACAACGGCATCTTGTTTGCTAACGGTGCCTACCTCTATCTCGAAAGCGACAACAAGGCGGGCGACCAGGATGCCGAAAGTATTTGGGGCGCCCAGTTCGGTCTAAAGACCGCGTTTAGCGATACCACTCATCTTATTATCGGGTTGAGTTATTACGACTTTGCTGTTGCTGGTAGCAAGCCGTTTATCGATGACGACAGCTTCGGCAACACCCTGGTGTTGAACGGCGCAGATATGGTCTACTTAAACGATTATCAGGAACTCGAACTGTTTGGCGAACTGGCCTTCAAAGTCGGCGATCTGCCCGCCAGCGTGTTCTTCGACTGGGTAGAAAATCAAGATGCAAACGATGACGACACTGGTTGGGCTGCAGGCGCGCAATTAGGTAAGGCAAAAAACCCCGGTACCTGGCAACTGGCTTATATTTATGAAGACCTGGAGGCGGATGCCGTATTCGGGCTGACCACTGATTCCGACTTTTCCGGTGGCGGCACTAATGGCAAAGGCCATCTAATAAAAGCCGCCTACGCTCTGGATAAGAACGTGGCACTGGCACTAAGCTATTATATTAACGAAGGCGGCGATCTCGAAACCGATTTCGACCGCCTGCAAATGGATTTAAAACTAAAATATTAATGTCGCAGTGGTTAAATAAAACCGCTCTTAACACACGGAGAATACACTTTGAATGTCCTCAACCTAAGCAAACCCACCATCCTTCTAATAGCGCTTACTAGCTTGTGCTTTTCCGCCATCGCCGAACAACAAACCGACTGGCTAGAGCCACACGTAGACTACGAAGGTAAAATTATCGGTGCCAAAGTACGCAGCATAGAAACCTTGGAATCTGGAGACAGTAAACGCGTGACCCTTTCCATCCCCAAAGATGCCATTGCTACTACCGCTGAAATCGAAGAAATTGTCGTCGTCGGCAAAGCACTGAAACAAGACGACGAACCCAGCAAAACAAAAATACGTTACGAGTGGACCAGCGATTATGACAACGATCACTACGGCCTGATTATCACTATCGGAAAAGCCACAAACTTTCCGATTCGCCTGTATTTAAACGGCGACACAGAAACACCTTAAACGATAAAGCAGGCGAGCTTGCAGAGAAGAATGAATTCTAAGCGCACCGAACACGGCCGTGCTACGCTCTCAATCATAGAGAGATATCACCCAACGGATCGCCCGCGTGAAAAAATTTGCTGTTTTTGTCGATGTACAAAATATTTACTACACCACTCGCCAAGCCTATGGCCGCCAATTTAACTACCGGAAACTTTGGCAAAGGATAAGCGAGCAAGGTGAAATCATCTCAGCAACCGCCTACGCCACTAACCGTGGCGACGATAATCAAATAAAATTTCAGGACGCCCTGAAACATATCGGCTTTACCATAAAACTCAAACCTTACATTCAACGCAGTGACGGTTCTGCCAAAGGCGATTGGGACGTAGGCATTACCATCGATATTATGGACACCGCAAAAGACGTGGACACCGTTGTCTTGCTATCCGGAGACGGGGATTTTGATTTGCTATTAGAAAAAATAACAAAGGATTATGGTGTGAGCGCCGAAGTCTATGGCGTACCCGCACTTACCGCTAAATCGCTAATTGACGCAGCTAGCGTTTTTCACCCCATTGAAAGTGACTTGTTGCTTTAAAACCATTTTAGAGAAACTTGAAGGAAACTTTAATTCAACGCCTATCGATCAAACTGATCATCAATCCGAAGGTTACGCTGCACCTCTTCCTGTAATGGTAAAAACACCCCCGCCTGTTGCGCATAGCTGGGCCACTGGCGCACCACCTCCAGGACACGGTGAATAATTTTTGGCGCCTCGCGAGAAAAGTTGGTGATCAGGTTAGCAACCACTAGAAAATCATCCAGGGTGAAATTGTCGCGCTTACCATTCAGCGAAAGCTGATGGGAATCTACCCAGGGCGAGCCTTTTTTGTAACTGTAGGCCACATCAAACGCTGGCGACAAACGCCACTGAGCACCTGGCCCATCCATTAAAAAACCAAAATTTTTGGTGTGGTCGTCGTGGTTGCGCGCGATCACGTTAAATACCATACGGCGAAAAATTTCTATCGCATCCGCACGTGGTAATTTTAATTGTCGAGCCACGGCAAGCAATTGCTCGTA
Source organism: Porticoccaceae bacterium (assembly GCA_036961295.1). Lineage (GTDB taxonomy): Bacteria > Pseudomonadota > Gammaproteobacteria > Pseudomonadales > Porticoccaceae > JAGPUQ01. Next base: position 1,813,254 of record JBALVX010000001.1, read on the forward strand.
GCTGTATGCACCGGGAGCTCTATAATCCGCGTGATCCATCGCACACAATGACACATAGTGCAGCTTACGGTTGCCGACCCGTTCAAAGCGCCGCGTCATAAAATGGGCGCGCCCACCTTCCTCCAGCAACTCCGACGGGGAAATGTTAATCCCGACATCTTTTGCCATCAGATAATACGCATACTCCATGCGCCCAAAACCCTGGGGATCACCAAAGCTCTCACTATCGACTTTGTGCTCTTCAACGCCGTCAAACTTCAACAGGTAATGCTCAAAACCCGGTGGAGCATCCACTTGCCCGGAACGTAGCTGCGACCGATCCGCATTGACCGCCACCACCGCCTTGGCCCGAGCACCTCCCGCCGAAGTGCCCACCCGCAAAATCGCCTGCATCGCATCATTACTACCAACAACATTATTGTTATCGTTTTGCCTGGCGTGTTTAACCGCAGCACCTGATTGAATACCCTGTTGCAGGTGCATCCTCTCATCCAACACCGTTTGCGCCATCACCACGAGAGAATCCAGAACCAGATCTGTCCCCTCTTCACTACCCCGATCAATACCTCGATCTATGGCAGGTAAAAATTCCAGCGCGCCCATGCCCCGACTACCGGTATAGAGCAGGCGCTCCACCGGCGTAAAAGAATCCGCATCACGACCCGCTCGCGTCAGCCAGGCGTTGATCACCGCATTGCCAAAGTCGTCCGGCAAGGCATCGGCGAATACGGCGGGCAGGCCGCGAAACGTCAGAAAATTTAATCCCGGAAATTGATACCTGGTCGCCGCCAGGGGCATACGCAGAGGCGCTATCTCACACCCCAGCTCACGCCACTCCGGTGAAAATTCAAAGGTGCTGATACCACTGGCAGGATCATACGCCAGCGCCCCCACCTGCTTACCCCACAGACAAACTTCGGCCAGGTTTTCCATATCTAAGCTAAAGCCTCCATTACCAATCCAGCCCTTCAGGTTTTTCCCCGCTGACTTCACCACCCGCTCCGCGGCTACCACTCGCTCGTTGTCGCTGCTTACCCTTCAGCTTCAGTTGCTGTAGGGGGCTGGGAACGGTTTCCGGCACAAAACCTTCAACCAGGGCCAGCTGATCCAGCGCCCGCAGCACCGCGATCACATTGGTAAACTTGCCCTGCCCGGCAACTAACTTTGCGTAACTGACCCGCGACAAACCCACCGCCTCGGCCAACTGTTGCTGGGTCAGATTCCTCTCCAGCCGCATCTGCTCAATACGCTGCCCTATCTCCGCAGCCACGGCCTGGTCTGTCATCGCATTAAAATTCATAAGGCATAGATTCCTATTCTTAATAGACAATAAAACCATTAGTGATAAGTTTTATTGATTTTATAATAGAATAACGAGCTTGTTCAAAGAATAAACGACAACAAACTATAATGTCAAGTTTTCTATCGTTAGAATGAGAAATATAGCTATAAAGATAATATATTTTATCTTTATATATCTCAGCGAAGGCTTAACCACACGCCAAAATAACCCTCCTGGCAAGAAAACACAGGGGCAGGCAAGCAAAGACTCGTGCCAGAAAGATAGCGCCTCATTATCTCAGGTCAGTTTGGCCACGTTATGTTTTCGCGTACACTGGAGTTGTCACAGCAATCAAACACCATAAAAAAGCATCCTAAACAGGGCCAGGCCATGTCGTATAATCCGCTTCTTACCGAAGAACTCAACATTCTCGCCCGCTACAACCTTAAAACCACCCAGGAAGGCGTAAAGATTCACTCCTCCGCCGAACCCGAGGTGGTCGCTGCAGCACAGCGTTTATTTGATAAAGGTTTAGTCTCGCAAGCCGACGGCGGTTACTTAACCGAGCTGGGTAGAAAAGCCGCGCAACATACGCAGGATTTATTGTTGATTATGCAGGCTTAAACAAACCGCCCAGTCGTCGTTCGGCTTGAGGCCATTCCTTAAATCGAAACTCCACCAGAGCGCCATTGCGCGCTTATCTATTGCATACCGACCTTTTGCATATCGACAATCAGGTACCACAAAAGGTTTGCTTCACCTCTTCCTCTGGCTTCGGCGGCATCGCGAATATTTTATTTTCCTCTCGATATTCAAAAGGCCTGGCGAGTACATCTACCATCTGATTAAAAAGCCCGAAATCTTGATGTTGGCTGGCTTGCTCAATGGCCGCTGCGATTAAATGATTGCGGGGAATATAACTGGGATTTTTGCTCAGCATTAAAGTGTGAGCCGTCGCCTGATCCACATTGTACTTTGCCAACAGAGCCTGCCAGCGTTGCAACCAGTCTTGAAAGGGATCGGGCAAGGTCATTAGTTTATTTAAAAAATGTCGCTCGCCTTCTGGGGCGAGATAATCGGTTAGCGTTCGAAAGGTCAAAGTGTAATCGCTCTTTGCGGTCGCCATTAATTGTAATAGCTCCACCGATAGCTGATGAACTTCCGCATTGTTTTCCACGACAGCGTTTTGGGAGCTATTATTTTCTGAAAGATTGTTTTGGAAGGTACGGCTTTGTACAAAGCCCAGTTTTTCAGCAAAGAATTGCTGGTAAGCCTCGGTGAAAATACCTGTGTAGTTTCCCAGTATAGTTTCCGCCTTGCTGATCGCCTCGTCCTGCTCGTCAGCCATCAGAGGCAACAAGGCCTGCGCCAGCCAACTCACATTCCAGCGACCGATCTCCGCCTGGTTGGCGTAGGCATAGCGACCCTGAGTATCGATAGAGCTAAACACCTTATTCGGATTGTAGGCATCCATAAACGCGCAGGGGCCGTAATCGACTGTCTCGCCGCACAACAACATATTGTCGGTATTCATCACCCCGTGAATAAAACCCACCGCCATCCACTGGGCGATCAAACGGGCCTGAGCTTCGACCACACAAGTCAATAACGCGCTGTAGGGATCGGTGCCGGTGTCCTTTATTATTTTTTTGACTTCGTCCTGGTAATGCCGGTCAATTACATAGTCGGCCAGGGCTTGCACCGACTCCACATCGTCGCGCGCAGAAAAATACTGCATCGTGCCAATGCGAATATGGCTTTGTGCCACACGAGTTAATATCGCTCCCGGCTGTGCCGACTCTCGAAACACGATTTCGCCGGTGGTCACTGCGGCTAGCGCACGAGTGGTGGGAATCCCCAGAGCTGCCATCGCTTCGCTAACAATATATTCCCGCAGCACCGGGCCAAGGGGAGAACGACCATCGCCCATGCGCGAATACGGGGTTTGGCCCGGGCCCTTTAATTGAATATCGTAACGCTTACTGTCTTTAGCGAGCACCTCGCCCAACAAAATCGCCCGGCCATCACCGAGCTGGGGATTCCAGCCACCAAACTGGTGACCGGCGTAAACCGTGGCAATCGGGCAAATACCCTCCGGCACCACATTACCCGCCATGGTGAGTAAGCCCTCATCGGTTTCCAACTCAGTCACGGACAGATTAAGCTGCTCGGCCAAAGCATGATTAAGTCGAATAAGCCCAGGCGCAGCCACCGGCGTTGGCAACTGATCAGAATAAAATTGCTCGCCTAATTCTCGGTAACTATGTTGCAAAGGGGTGGCGCCAAAAACAGTCATACTGACCCTCGTACTGAACCTGTGGTAATAAAAAGATGGTCTAAAAAAGATAACAGCGGGAACGACACCAAGCCGTGCAATGACGAACATCTTAGCGTATTTTACGGGGCTGTATTAAAGGCGTATTAACGACGCCGCATTAAAAGACGCTTACGCCCTCAGTAATGATGAAACGAATATCTATAACAAATGCAGGGACACCCAAAATAATGCTTAAGCCCTGCCTTTGTGGTCATAACAAGCCTTTCGCCAAATGTTGCGGGCGCTTTCTTACCGAAGGGAAACTGGCAAAAACCCCAGAACAACTAATGCGCTCGCGCTATTCCGCCTATGCTTTGAGTGGCTATGGCGATTATTTATTGGCCACCTGGTTTTCGGCAACGGCGGGAGAACTTACCGCCGCAGCGCTGTCAGAGAAGAGCGTCGACTGGCGGGGCCTGGAAGTACTGTCCAGCGAACAACACGGCGATAAAGCCATGGTAGAATTTAAGGCGCATTACCTTGAAATAGACAGCCTGGAAACAGATAACCAAGAACCAAACAACCAGGAATCAAGCAGCCGAGAAGCGGATAATTCCCAGCTTCAAACCCTGCATGAAATTTCAGTATTTCAGCGCAGCGCCGGCCGCTGGTTGTATGTGGGCGGAGAAATAAACTCCGACCTAAACCGTTAAACTAAACCCCTAATTTAAACTTAGAGAAACCCACCATGAGCAAAACCATTATCGTTATTATCGGCATTGCGCTGTCTTTATTTCTAATACAGCGCGCCGTTGCCGGTAAATCGGCCGCCGCCGAGAACATCCAAAAAGGCCTGGAGTTTATGGCGGCCAATCAAACACTCGAAGGCGTGCAAACCACACGCTCGGGTTTGCAATATAAAGTGCTCTCGGAAGGTACCGGCACCGTTCATCCCGGCCCCCGAGATAAAGTCAAAGTCCACTACCACGGCACCTTAATCGACGGCACGGTATTCGATAGCTCCGTAGACCGCGGCGCACCCATCAGCTTTGGCTTAAATCAGGTCATCCCCGGTTGGACCGAAGGCTTACAGCTAATGGTGGTGGGTGAAAAAACCCGCCTCTTCATTCCCAGCAATCTTGCCTATCGTAATCGCAGCATGGGCGTTATCGGCGGCGGATCAACCCTGGTTTTTGATGTCGAATTGCTAGGCATTAACGAATAAGCCTTGTTCAGAGGCCCCAACCTAACCTTGCCTTACCTGGCTGGTCTAGCAGGTAAGCGCCCAGAGAGACCGCAGGCCAGCGCCAACAAATCCATGTATCCTCTCACCCATGACAACACATAAAATGATTTGGTCCCGCAAACTCACCCGCATCGCCGGCATTGACGTTCACGTCCACCTGACCTTCTTTCTTATTCTGCTCTGGATAGGCTTAAGCGTTTGGCGCCAAACCGCAGATCCGATCGCCGTGGCGCAGGGCATCGGTTTTATACTGATATTGTTTGCCTGCGTGGTTATGCACGAATTCGGTCACGCCCTTACCGCCCGCCGCTTCGGCATCAAGACCCTACGCATCACCCTACTGCCCATTGGCGGCGTCGCCACCATGGAAAAAATGCCCGACGACCCGAAACAAGAAATTCTCGTCGCTCTGGCGGGCCCGGCCGTCAACATGGCTATCGCCGCCGTTATCTGGCTTTACCTCAGCCTCGGTATCAACCCGGGCGAACTACCAACATCACAAGCCAATCCGAGCATACTATTTACCAGCGTTACCCATATGCTCTACAGCGTTATGTATCTCAATATCCTCCTGGGGGTATTTAACCTGCTGCCCGCCTTTCCCATGGATGGCGGTCGCGTACTGCGCGCCGCGCTGGCGCTATACATGCCACACTACAAAGCCACCGAGAAAGCCGCCACCGTCGGCCAGGGGCTGGCCCTGGTGATGTTTATCCTCGGCCTTCTCTACAACCCGTTTCTGATGTTGATTTCGGTGTTTATCTGGCTCGGTGCAGCCGGAGAAGCCGGCGCCGAAAAACTGCAACACGCACTGCACGGCGTCACCGCCAAAGACATCATGCTCAGTACCTTCGCAACCCTTAACGACAACGACACGCTGGGCAAAGCCATCGACCTCAGCATTCACTCAGGGCAGCACAACTTCCCCGTGAAGACGGAGAACGGCGACCTCAAAGTTCTCACCCATCCGATGCTGCTCACCGCGGTGCGCGAACACGGTGAGCACACTGCGCTTAGGGCACTATCATTGCCCGCACTCACCTGCGTAGAACCCCATGCCGACGCCGAAGCCCTGCTAAAAAACCTGCACAGCGGCAAATCTCTCCTGTTTGGCGTAACAAAAAACCACGTTCTGAGTGGCCTTATTTCAATGGAGGAAGTACTGGAATGGCTGAGTCTTCGCCAGGAAACGGCGAAGGGTAAAAAACAATTTTAGGTTCTCTTTTTAAGTGACGCTTTTTTAGCTGTAGCTTCTTTAGGTATAGCTTCTTTAAGACTAACTTCAGCCGAAATTAATATGGAGCTAACCTGGAGTTGAGACCAACGGCCCCAATCCAGGTTTTTTTCTCGATAATAAAAGTCGGCAACAGACCGCCAACAACAAAACACTTTAGCTCCCGGAGCGAGCCTCAAACACGTAAGGCTCAAGTGTATCCTGTGCCTGGATACGGAATTTGTGCCAACGCCCACCGCCGTAATAGGCAAGGCTACCTGGCTCCGACTTGCCCTCGTGATCGTAGTAAGAAATACAATCTCGCATGGGCGCAGAAGCCACGTCAGCGTCACGACAGTGCTCCGTGTACCGAATTTCCGGCTCTTCCTTAATATCCACAATATCGCTACCTTGCTCCCGCATGGTGCTTAGCATCCACACCACGTAATCGGCGTGTTGCTCAATGGCATCCGTGAAATTGAAGCTGCCACCACCGCCCTGGGGGCCAGTGACGATAAACAAGTTTGGAAAACCCTTGCTGTGCAAGCCCAGAAACGTTTTAGTGCCTTCCGTCTCCCATTTTTGCTTCAGCGATTGCCCATCGCGACCGACAATCATGTTGAAGGTCGCTGTCGCCATCCACTGAAATCCTGTCGCATACACCAACACATCGAGGGGGTACTCCACCCCGTCGTGGACAATGCCCCTCTCATTGATTTCCTTAACGCCAATCGGTGCCGTGTCCACCAAAGTGACATGGGGCATATTAAATACCGGCAGATATTCATCGTGGAAGGTCGGTCGCTTACAGCCATAAGAGTAATAGGGTTTCAACGCGGCAGCAGTTTTTGGATCTTTCACAATGACATCAACCCGCGCACGAATTTGCTCCATGATGCGGAAATTGGTGTCCAATTGCTTCTGCATCATTTCCTCGGGCGACAAGGGCGTCGAGTGCTCTTTGCGCTCTTTAAAATCGCTGACCTTGCCTGACAGATAATCGTCGTTGGCTTTAATGGCCGTACGACCCGCCGAAATCTTCGAGAACCTTGCGCGTCTGGCTTTCGCCCAGCCCGGCTCCTCCTTCCAGGTATCAATTTCCTCCTGGGTCGTCGCGCGCTGATCACGCACATCAATGGACGAAGGCGTGCGTTGAAACACGTACAACTCCTTCACAATTTTGGCGAGTTCCGGAATCGCCTGAACCGACGTGGCACCCGTGCCGATAATACCCACCCGCTTGCCTTCGAGTTCCACGTTGTAATCCCAACGCGAAGTATGGAAGGCCTCACCTTTGAAGGTTTCCATACCCTTGATACGCGCCAATTTCGGCGTGGTCAAAATACCATTGGCGAGCACCACAAACTTGGCGCGCATGGCATCCCCGCGATCCGTCGTCACCGCCCAACGGCCATCGTCTTCGTCCCACCGGGTCTCTTCAACCGTGGTATGGAACAGGCATTTATCATAGAAACCAAACTTCTCCGCCATGCTCTGGCAGTACTCCATAATCTCGAAGCCACTGGCGAACTTCATGGTCGGGATGTAACCCATCTCTTCGAGCAGGGGCAGATAACTGTAAGCCTCAACATCGCAAGCGATGCCGGGGTAGCGATTCCAGTACCAGGTGCCGCCCACGTCTCCGCCTTTTTCACAAAAGCGCACATCCTTAAAGCCCGCCTCGCGCAATTTGTACCACAGCATCAGGCCCGCAAAGCCAGCGCCAACCACCAGAATCTCGCACTCGTCAGTCAATGCCTCCCTCGGCACCGGATCGGCAGAGTGCACATCCTCAAGATATTTGCTGAACTCGCCCTCCATCTCCATATAGTCGGCGACCCCGGTTCTAGACTCCTTAAACTCCCGATACTTCGCCTGCTCGTCGGCGTTAAACACCGCTCCGGCTTTAGCTTCCGGCAGCGCCTTCAGCGCCTCATCATTGATAACGGCATAGCCCTTGCCGGTAATTTTCTCATTGGCCTTAGCGGCCCGGGTATTGAAAATCTTCAAACCCGTATCTGGATCTATTTTGATCGACATAGTCTTACTTCTCACTATTTTAGGGGGTGTTACACCCACCGGGGATTTTCGCCCCGTGCTGAGTGGTCTACCGTTTAATTGGAAGGGTTAATTATTTGAAGTCCGAGCATAAGCGATTGTGCTGGCATAGCGCAATTCTAGTAAGATAGAACACCCGTCTGGCGCGCTGAATAGTCAGCAACGGGTACCCCGAACAGATACCCGGAAAATGACACCCAGAAAATGACACCCAGAAAATGACACCCAGAAAACGCTTAATTATTTACAATTTCAGCTAAAAACCCGCCGCACCACGTGCTGCATACCAACCAAGCCATATTTCTAAACATCTGGAGTAAACCATTAGATGAAACGCGCAATCGTTTTGCTTTCCAGCTTAATTGCATCCGCCACAGCTTTTGCGTCAGAGGGTGCCGCTGAAGTGCTCGACCTAACCAAAAGCTGGGTGGGTATCGCCGCACTCGTCATCTTTACCTGTGCTTACGTCCTGGTTATTCTCGAAGAAAAAATCCATCTACGAAAATCCAAACCGGTCCTGCTGGCCGCCGCCCTGATCTGGATATGTATCGCCCTGGCTTACAACAGCCACGGTATGCCCGAAGCGGTAGAAGTAGCCATTCGCCACAATTTTCTGGAATACGCCGAACTGTTTTTCTTTTTGCTGGTGGCCATGACCTACATTAACGCCATGCTCGAGCGCGGGGTATTTGACGAACTGAGAAACTGGCTCACCTCCAAGGGCTTTAACTACCGAAGCCTGTTCTGGCTGACCGGCATACTGGCATTCTTTATTTCACCGATAGCCGACAATCTCACCACAGCACTCATTATGTGCGCCGTAGTACTGGCCGTCGGTCAGGGTCAGGGCCGCTTTGTATCAGTGGCCTGCGTCAATATTGTGGTGGCGGCAAATGCCGGCGGTGCTTTTAGCCCCTTTGGGGACATCACCACACTCATGGTGTGGCAAAAAGGCATTATAGAATTCTGGACATTCTTCCAGTTGTTCATCCCTTCGGTGGTGAACTTTGTTGTACCCGCCCTGATCATGCAGTTTGCTGTACCCAAAGGCGCACCGGAGCCGCAAGCACATAATGAGAAGGCCCTTAAATACGGCGGCATGACCATCGTGGTTTTGTTTCTGCTAACCATTGCCACCGCCGTTAGCTTTCACACTTTCCTGCATATTCCACCGGTATTCGGCATGATGACCGGGCTCGCCTACCTCAAATTCTACGGTTACTTCTTGCGTCGAAAATCAAACACATGGGGTGTTCGAACTGAAAACCCACCTGGCGCCAGCGACGACCCCTACAATTTTGATGTATTTTCAAAAATTGCCCAGGCCGAGTGGGACACCCTGTTTTTCTTTTACGGCGTCATACTCGCAGTGGGCGGTCTAGGATTTATTGGCTATTTAGGTCTCAGCTCTGAATATATTTATGGCGAGTTTGGCGCCACCAATGCCAACATCCTGGTTGGCGTTATGTCCGCCGTGGTCGACAACATCCCGGTCATGTTCGCCGTATTAACCATGAATCCCGACATGTCTCAGTTCCAATGGCTACTGGTCACCTTAACGGCTGGCGTTGGCGGTAGTTTGTTGTCCATCGGCTCAGCCGCTGGCGTGGCGCTTATGGGACAAGCACGAGGACAGTACACCTTCTTCGGGCATTTAAAATGGACGCCTGTCATTGCACTGGGCTATGGCCTGAGTATTTGGACGCACTTTTTAATTAATGGATAACAGGTAACGGATAAATCGAGCACCACTTCGGGCGGCCTGGCGGCCGCTCGGAGATTTCAAACCCGTCTCTGGATCTATTTTGATCGGCTTAGTCTTACTTCTCACTATTTGAAGGCGCTCGCTTGCGATACCCGGACTCATAAGCACGACTGTCGCTGCATTCAATCCAACTATCTAGCTCGGATAGCACATCAGTAAAAACCTTTTCATCACGAGTCGCGCACTCCCAAATCACTGCGACACGCCACCCCATTTCCAGAAGCTGATTTGATACACGTAGATCGCGCTGCTGGTTTTGCTCGAATTTATTTATCCATGAATCCGAATAACTTCTGTCTGAATAGGCAAGTTGGCACCCATCATGTTGATGCCAATAACAGCCATGAGCAAAAATCGCGACTTTGCGGCGTCTCAACACAACGTCAGGCTTAATACTTCTAACCTTGCTATTAAGCCTGAATCTGTAGCCCAGCTTATGAAGACCTTTTCTAATTACAATCTCCGGTTTCGTATTGCCACTCCTTATGCCAGCCATCATCCGACTGCGTGTAATTTTATCTACGACATCAACCAACGTAACACCTCATAAGCCCTGGTTTTCCCTCTGATTACTGGTATTCTACGTCGTCAAAACACATGCCTGAAAAAAACCTACATGCCTATAAAAATTATTGATCTCTTTGCAGGCCCCGGCGGACTTGGTGAAGGCTTTGCCTCTTACCGCCCGAACGGTAAGCAAGCGTTCAAAATTGCCATTTCCATTGAAAAAGAAACCAGCGCCCATCGCACCCTCTTATTGCGTGCACTGTACAGACAATATGACCCTAAAGCCGTGCCAGAAGCTTACTATGCTTTTTTGCGCGGAGAGCTAGGAACTCACCCCGAAGATGAGCTATACCAGCTCCCTGAATTGAAGAAACAGTTATCTGCAGCCCGTCGTGAAGCGCAACAAATGACTCTAGGTGAAGAAAGCCCTCGAACCGTCTACGGCAAAATACGAAATGCTGTTGGCCGCGATGAATGCATACTAATTGGTGGCCCACCTTGCCAGGCCTATTCTCTTGTCGGTCGTTCTCGCAACTACGGTGCAAAAGATAAAAAATATTCTGCAAGCGACGACCATCGTAACTTTCTTTATCTCGAATATTTGAAGATTATAGCCAAATTCCAGCCAAAGCTTTTTGTAATGGAAAATGTGAAGGGCATGCTGTCGGCGAAAGTTGATGGGGAATTAATATTTAACTCAATCCGAAAAGATTTGGCAGACCCTTATAACGCCACGAAGGTAGAGCCCGACGCTGGAAGAAAAAGATATCGCTATAATATTTTTTCATTTTCGCCAAAGACTGGATCGATAAACTTAACTAACGAAGACCAGAGTCCTCTTGACCCACACGACTTCATCATTCGTACCGAGAATCACGGCATTCCTCAGGCCAGGCACCGAGTTATATTACTTGGCGTGAGGGAAGATATCTCACCTGAAACCGGAAAATTCCCGCTACTTAAACCTTCTAATGAAAACCCGACGGTGCAGCAGGTCATATCAGACCTGCCTCAGTTGCGCAGCTGTCTATCTAAAGGTAAAGATACTACGGAAAATTGGCGGGAAGCCATTCAAACGCTGAATAACTCCATTCTTAATAAACTTATCAATGACCCGTTAACGCCACGCGGAATTTGCAAGCACTTGAGACAGAACGTTAAAAACATACACCAATCACCTGAGTCAATAGGCGCTAACACGGGGCTTTTAAAAGAATCCATCGCATTCGACGCCCTCTTACCAAAAAACTTAAAGAAGTGGTATCAAGACCCTCGACTTGGAAAATACGTAATCAACCACACCTCTCGAGGCCACATCGTCGGCGATTTACACAGGTATCTCTATTACAGCACATATGCGCAAATGATAGGCACATCTCCCACCGCAAAAACTCTACCAAAAGTACTTTGGCCTGCGCATAAAAACTTTAGCAGCGGCAAGTTTGCCGATCGCTTCCGAGTCCAAATTTCAAGCAAAGCAGGCACAACCGTTACTAGCCATATATCAAAAGACGGGCATTATTTTATTCATTACGACCCTACCCAATGTCGAAGCTTAACTGTTAGAGAAGCAGCACGGATTCAAACATTTCCCGATAATTATTATTTTGTGGGTAATCGAACTCAACAATACGTGCAGGTAGGTAACGCTGTCCCACCTTACTTAGCGAAACAGATTGCTAAAGTAATTAATATAATATTAAATTCTATAACTTAATATTATTTTATAAAATCAAACCCTTCTAGATATGCAGCTTCTCTAATATCTTTAGCCAAATTAAGCTGCTTGTCTGTAGGGATTTTTCCAAACCTGTGCAACTCTGAGCACTTCCTTGGTATACCAACATTTTTATGGCTAATCGGATAGATTTTGGAATTGTAATCAGCTATCAAATCCCACTCGTCAGTCTGAATGGCCATCACGTACTCGAGTCCCGTTATCGTTTTGGATGCCTCGTTAATGCTACGTTTCTCTTTTTTTACGTCAGCCACCTGCTCGAATGACAGCACATCCCCATCTCCCAACGTAGTCACATCGACTTCAATGGTCTGTACTTTCTTCCAGCCTCTCTCTGATTTACAAAATTCCGATGGGTTAGCTACACCACCGGTAAATTCTATATCCGTTATACTCGAACGGATCTTCGCTGCCAATGCAACAACCGCATCAAGTAGCGTATCTGAAACACTCTGATGTCGGTATATAGAGGACAAATCGACGTCTTTCCGCTGTTTCAAGAGCGCGTGTCGCAACAACGCAATACTATACGTGACCACTTCAGCTTTTAAACCCCTCTCAGCTTGATACCAATCAGATTTTGAGATGGCCAAATCGGACATTTTAAAAAGCAACATCTTGGAAACTAAATCGTTGTAGAAAGCAGCCCCAAATGCATCCGCATTACGCTCAAACTCGCCAATTATTTCTGCACCAAGGGCTTTCAGGTTGGCCTGCGCACCCTTCTTAACAAAATAAGGCTTCATACGCCATGTATTTTCATACTTAGCCATATCCGTCTTAGTAAAAACCTGATTTCTCGGATACTCGGCTTCAAAACGTCGTCTTTGTGTCGCATTTCGTCCTCGCAACTGTGTCGAGTATTGCCCTCTTGTTCTTTCGTAAAACCATTTTGCAGAAACTCCACTCTCGCCAGCCGGCATAAGCTGTTTCCTAGAGCGAGTTTCAATATTGAGATGAAACGGATGATTTGAAACAAGATCCGATTGCTGAATAGAATTTTGCGAATTAGCATAGGTAGCGATATTCGCCTTGATGGCATCTGCTGTTTCTTTGTCATCGACAACCGTCAGCTTCATCTGAATGTAGACTTTACTCAAATCAATATCGCTATAATTATATGTAATATCGCTGCCCTTGATACCTCCTTTTTCACGCGGCGAAAAATAGATGGCAGCCGTCGTCTGCCCACCATTCACTATTTGCATATTATCAAGGGAAGTAATCAGCAATTGTCCGCCTTCCTCCTTTGTCTCTATGGCTGTCGCTGTAACTGTAATACCGTTGTTGTATGCAAAAAAGTGTTCCGGCTCCGTAACAAGGGATTTACGCATGCCACGATTAGTAGCAGCCCTAAAATCGAGAAAGGTTCGAACGTTGCTTTCAAGTAGGCGTTGACCAAACTCGTCATATATTGCACTCAACAACTGGGCTGGCATAACACCCAAATAGGTACTCAATCCATGCTCCGATACATTCGCAGGAAGAGCCCTTATTCCACCACCTAGTCCCAAAGTATCTACCGTAAATTCTTCATACTCCGAGTCCGATTTCTCCAGTCCATTAAGGCGCTCTAGGTCCCATATTTCTATCGAAGTATGTGTCCCAAGAATATCTTCTATCGACACCTTTTTAACACGGTCACTCAGAATTTGGTCTGTAAATATGACGACCCTGAATTTAAAAGCTTCCTCTAGATAAGGCGCTATTTCTAATGCTGCGATGCGCCCTGGATCCGTAACTTCCAAAGACTCCATAAACGACTTATTCCCAACATTCTGAAAAAATCGTGTAACTCTTTTTCCAATCTCTTTGATTTGCGCATTCGTCAGCGTCTCTATAACATCGGGTTCATTCGTAAAATTTACCACTATCCCACAGATTGTTTTTTCCAGTGCATTCCAGCTGTACCCGTCGATCCTTATCCCCTTACTTGTGTTTCTAAAGGGGCAATATTCGACATTATCTAATATCCCCGCGTTCGACAGAAGGTCGCTAACATACTCAAAGTAGCTTTCCTCGGGAAATATTACATTAGTATCTGCATCTATCGATATAGTGTTGAAGAGTTCGTGCTTGTACTCAAGAAGTTCATCCATTTCTAATAATTCCCTCAATCTCTGTAGCCACTTCATACTCTTTGATTGCCGAAACAGCTATCTCATACCTTGCCTCGCGAATGGCAGGTGCCACATTTCGGTGCGTTAGCACGGGAAAATCGTTTCTAACTTCAAAATATGTAATTACCACAATCAGAAATCGATCTTTTAGCTGGCCTTCACTTGCCCTACTGTAAAGACGAGATGATTTTTGCAAAAACAAGCTTTCAGCTACGACATCATGTCCGACTAGATCAAGGCATTTCTGATATAGCTCTGCCAGATTAACACCGATCTCACCAGTTGACGGGCTGGCTATGACCTGCATTAGGTACAAACTATCGGTCACCTTTTCCAGCTGCTCCAGTGAGCTGATGCGTATTGTTTGCGGATCGCCCACCAAGGTCGTCTTAACCTCAATGGCACTGCTATTGAAAGTAAAATCTTGCTTTTTACCCTCTGGCCCAATCCAGGCGTTAATAGCTTCCGATGGGGGCAGCACCGACAGAATATGCTCGGCAAAAACATATAGCTCTCCAAAGAAACCCACTAGCTCCGAATGAGACAACCCTGAACGACTCGGCTTCAGAAAGTTGGCCCAGGACTTGATTCGCTCCTGTGTCTTAAGAAACAACTGCGATCCTTTATAGGCACTGCAGTAGTAAGCAATGTCTTTCGCGACAATGGCAAATTTTTCTTTGAGCCCAGCTTCTTGCGATGTCAGTCGGCAAACTAGCCTGTAAGCACCACCACCACATTTCTCGATTACAACATTGATACCCGCTAGATTCTCCAGCGGTTTTATCATTTCGGCACCCGTATCCTGAACGAAAAACAGTATTTGTCCGTTTTCATCCATCGATACCCAGAAACGCTCATCATTAAGATACAGGCGCCTTCCCTCTGGGTAGCACGGTTTCTCTATGAGCTCCCACGGGTCATCCCTAAAAAATTCCCGCGCATTATTCGTCATCGTCATAATCTTCATAAGGACTCAAAATCTGGAGCTGGCTATGTATCTTATTGACCTGATAGCTATGCCTAGTCTTTTTAACTAGTTCACGTATTTCTTTACTACTCTTTCCTTTCAGATTCTCAGACCTTGGTAATGACACCGTATAGCCGACCGTGGGCATTTGTCCATGCCCAAGCTTCATATTGTCCTCATTAGATTTAGAATTCGAGCTTACCGCCACGGCAAACAAATAGATAATTAACCCCGGATAATCCCGCCCTTCAGCGCATATATAATCGAAACTTACAGGCTTACGCCCCACATCATCCTTGACTGCGATCCGTTCTGGCTCAGATAAAAATAATTTTTCATCATCAGGATTACCAAGATGCACACTTTTAATTCGATACTCGTCAGCCGTAGAATCCATACGCCGTTTCGCAAGAGTAATACTAACGCCCCCCACCTCACTATATGGTTTATTAATGTATGAAATATCCTCTGGACTTAGATGTCCTTCCCTTTCCCATGTTGGATTCCCACTCTTGGCTTGGTTAAACAGAATCACTTTCGGTTTCCCCAGATCAGCATCCCGCATTTTTTTCAGGTGATTAATCAGAGCCGGGTTCCCAAGATCATCTTCTGGCAAATCAATATTTTTGATAAATTCGATCAAACTTGAATAATCGACGTCCGATATAACCAAAGCACCTGAATTTCTATCACGATAGATTCTATCTGTGCCCATTCTATCTTGCATCAAATGTTCAACGAAATTCTTCGCATAGTCGAGGTTACGCTGGTTAACATCCACGCTTTTTCGGAATCGAAAGCGTCTTTGCACCTGTCCCCACAGATCCTGTGATCGAACTTCGGACTCCGCTGCACCCATTTTGTTCTTAGCGGTAATAATCATCGCACCAGGGTGTTCCCTGACTTTCAGTCCAAATTCCTTGGGCCTCTGTTCACGCCTACTCATCAGGTCCAGCTCCTGATACAGCTCGCGAATTGCCGAGGATATAAACGCGTACCAGTCAACCGATTCCTGAGGAAGGTAAACACGACACAAGTCATCGTAATCAGGGCGGTAACCAAACCATCGACACATCTGCATTAGTGTGTCATATGCCTTTGAGTTTCTTGCAAAGTAGGAAATACTGAGTCCTTCAAGGGTGAGCCCCCTGGAAAGCTTATGACCACCAATAACAATTGCACAAAGACCATGTTCTTTATGAATCGAATAGTTCAGCTCTTTACCATCCGACTTCTTGTCGCTTTGATTAATCGCCCATACCTTTACCTTTCCCGAAGCCTCTTTTAGTCGACCAAACACCTGTGAGTAGCTTTCTTCAACAAAGAAACGCTTCTTAAAGGTAGTTTCGAGTTTTTCAAGCGTTTTACAGGCATGCGCTCTTTCTATCCCTAACCCTGAGAAAGAATCCAATGCCTGGTCGATTTCTTTATAATACTCATATATAAGGTATTCCAGCTTATTCTGATGTTTCTTGAGATGGGAAATATTTACCAGCATCGTGTTATGCGCATGTTCATCACCGCGAAGCGCTCTAATGGCGATAACAAGTACAAATGCTCGAACAGCCTCTCTTAGAGATTCTGGTATCGTACTTATCTCGTCTGTGCCTTTTAGCTCATATATAGGATCATGATCATTGATCACAACTGTGGGTGAGCCTTTTTCTGTATCAGCCTGACTCCCATCTACTTCTTGGGGCAAACCTTTTCCAAAGTAATAGTCCTGACCAAGGTAGTTATCTGGCACCGGAATTTTGATCATAAAATCGGAAGGAAACAGATCATCATTATCGGAATAGGAGTTATCATCAGGATCAATGAAGATATTTGCAAATGGAGTTGCAGTATAGCCAACGTAAGTATTACGACGAAAAAGTGACAGTAACTGTCGAATATATTCATTGGTTTTGGTGACTTTTTCTTTATGATGCTTGGTATTGATCGACGCGTAATCCGCCTCATCATCAATCAGGAGGAGAGGCCCATCTAACTTTATGTCGTTTTCAGGATTGAGGTAGTGATATTCCTCTATCCATTTATAAAGACGTTCCATTATCTTCGTCTGTTTTTTAATAGTAAAAATAACGGGGTCTTCACCAGTAAGCTTGAACCCCAATTTGTCCGCGAAATCCTTATTAAAATCTCCTACGGTTGTTGTCCCTGTATTGATACTATTCTGGCGAAAAATGCCGACACCTATAGGTGAAGGAACCTCAGACAGCGTATCTATCAAGTGCTTGGATGTACGCCCCAGAACACCCTCATCCACACGCTCCTGTGTCTGCTTTCTCAGGTCATTAATATGTCCACCAAGAAGAATGATGGTCTTGTAACCACAATCAATCGCCTTATTAATTAGACCAATATAATTCTGGGTTTTGCCGGATTGAACGTTGCCCATAACCAACCCTTTTCTTGCCCAGGAGCCTGGCGTAGCTGGATCGCCAGAATAGTCAAGAATTGCATTAATCACCTCTTCATTCTTATCAATGATATCCATTGACCTAGCCTGTGAAAGTAGCATCTCCTTATAGGCTTCCCAATGAGACCAATCAAAGTGTTCTTTGCGACTATCAAACCATCTAGGTAAGTCTGAGTGCAGAATTATTGCGGACTCCCCAACCTTAATACTAAACATATTCCCAATTTGAAATTTCAGCCTCCTCACATCGGAAACCGTCATTTCAAAGTTTGGGATTGCTGAATACTCTTGGGCGATCTCATCAATTTTTTCACTAATAACTTCGGTGGTGACTGCCATACCAAGCTCTTTCATTATTTGTAGCTTGGAACTTATTCCAGCGATGAGTTTGTCGAAAATAGATTGGTTCATCATTTATCCTTTAAATACTCGGTCCAATAAAGCCTCAAGAGCTTCCATTTCTGCTTCTCCCTGATTTATATCCTTGGGTCTCTCTGACATTTTTTCATAAATATGATTTATAGGCAGTTTCTGTGCTAATTCTTTGAGGTAGCTGATCAGGATCAGTCGTTCATCCTTGTCACATTTCTGCATCAGGGAGCCCAGCAACTGGTTACCTGGATCAATTTGATAGGTTATTACTTTCGTGTTTTCGTTCTCGCAAATTTTCCAGAATTTATTTGCCGTATCGACTTTTCCCCTGTAGGTATGAACCGTTTTTGATCTCTTGATTGGGTCTGCAAGAAACTTCCTCAGCCCTCTCTTTACTCTGGGCGGCATCTGAAGACTCGCCTTCTTTACATCGGTTGACCATGAATTGTCGAGAGAAGATGGAATATCCACCTGAACTCTGGCCAGTGCGCCCAGCTGGCTATTTCTGGCCATACCAAGCCAACCACCTGCGCTTATTAACCGCTCCTCTCTATAAATATAGAGCCCCTGCTTTTGCGTGATTCCGTCAGCACCTCCCAAATCATCCAGCAGCTCTGCATCCATGTTTTTGAAATGGGGAAGAACATGAGTCTTTATGACAATATGGCCGCCCTTACAACGAAGTTTTTCCGATCTCCCTTCCTGATAGCCAGCAGCTCCTGTCATGAAAGGGTCAATCGGCTCTATTATCATGTTATTAAGGCGAAACACACGCTTGTTCTTCCCTGACATAAAGCGATGAAAATGCAAAGCCAGGTAAGACCTCAACTCCGATAGTCTTAACGCCAGTTCGGCATCCTGATCCAAGGCATGGCTGCCCGTATCCAGACAGGTCAATTTGCTCCAGAGTATTTGTGTTCCACTTCCAACCGAAGAATCAAGCCTGATACCTGATATATCAGGTATCTCATGACTCTCGAACACCTCCAAGCACCAGGTATTGGTTTCTTCAATTTTATCAATATCCCACCTTGCAGCCACGAGAGGATGATTCTTCTTTTTCGAAATAACCGTTAACTGCCGAGCCTGGGAAAAGCTGGCTGTTTTCATTCCGGATCCAAACCGCCCTAGATCACCTTTTTCTCTTTCTAAACTCGGATCCTTACAGCCAATACGCATATTCTGAATTAGCTCATTCAAATCCATACCCCAGCCATCGTCTAGGATGCTTATCCTCGGATCATCCATCCCGGGAGGTGCGTATATCTCAATATTCTGAGCTCCTGCAGCAATTGAGTTATCAATAACATCCGCCACAGCTGAATTTACGGTGTATCCAATACGCATAAGCGTTTTGACATGGGATTTAGGGTCTGGCGATTGATCTACTATTCTAGGCATTGTTCTTTATACCCCAGATCAAGTAGGCCTTCTCCAAGGCTATGTTTTCCCTGACATCGAGGCCATCTGCACTGGCACTTAATTCTGCCAGATCGAGCGCAAACCTGCGTAGGACCTTATCGTCGACGAGCGCGAGGTAGTCTTCTATTTGCCGGTTCGAGTTAAAATATTCGGTAAGAGCAGATTCAAAGTATTCAGCATTAAAGTCTGGAAATCGTTCGTCCAAAATCCGAAACATCGTCTGCTCTTCGACTTCGGAAATAACCCCATCTTTGGCGCAGATACACGCAGCAATCCAGGTACATGCACTTAGAGTATTTATAGACATAGGAATCCTTAATTTTTATCCATTGCTTTTGGCAGCCGATTCACCCCAGCGCACTGGGGGCAGACGATATGCACTGGGGCTGATGCTGATTCACTCATGGTGCGGTCTCCTCTGGCTCATTACGCTATTTCGTCTGTCTGAAAGCAAAAACTCGACCTCACTGCTCACTTATTGCACTTTGTTCGTTATACCCACAGCCGAATTAGCCAAGAATAGTGCCCTTATATCCAAAACATACCCTGTTTCTGACATAACAGAATTCTTATGTCGAATTCGGTGCACTATTGAATCTGCTAACAGGTCACCCTCTTCGATATGTATATATTTTGGCTTTTTCTATACATGTCCCCACCCATCTGTATACATTTTTGGATTTTCTATACACATCTATACTTGAAAGTGGGCCAAAACGCTCCTGTCGGCCCCTAACTACGGCCTGTATTCAAGCGGAACTGGGTGCCTGTTTTAGAATTGACTCGTGGCCTATGGAAATAATGGCATCCAAACTGTAATGATCCAGCTCCCGCTCTACCTGGCGTTTGCCCTCTGTTTGAACTATCCGGAATTTCCGGATAGTTCAAGCCGCCTCAAGCTCCTGTTCCTTGTAGATATTCTTGAAATGTTCATTGATAGTTCGAACATCTTTATCAAACAAGGTGGCCATTTGCTTTTGCGTCAACCAGAGAGTTTGCGCCTCCCCATCCAGTCGAACCTCAACCTCACGGCCATCTTGTTGATAGATGACAATCTCATTTGCCATTATTTGCACTCCTTGCGTAAATCATTAAGCCGCATCCTTAACCGTCAATTTGCCAGGATCTCTAATCAGGCCCCGGCTCACCCGGAAGCTCCGGCTCTTTGGCTTCGATATGCACCTGGGCCTCGCTCTTTTCTTCTTTGTCATCGCGCCCAAAGCTGCGGCGCAGTTCGGCAAATTCGCGCAAGCGCGCCTGCACTCTGCCATTGATGGTGTCGGGTGGGTAGTCGCCTTCGGCATCTGGCGCCCCGGCGGGAATGCCGGTGAGAACTTCGATGGCTTCGTCTACGCCGGTGATGGGGTAGACGGCAAACTGCCCGGCTTCGATGGCTTCGAGGACGTCGTGGCGCAGCAGTAGATTGGGTACGTTATTTTTGGGGATGAGTACGCCCTGCTCGCCGGTGAGACCGCGAGCTTTGCAGATGTCGTAAAAGCCTTCGACTTTTTCACTGACGCCGCCGATGACTTGCACTTGCCCAAGCTGGTTGATGGAACCGGTAATGGCGAAACATTGTTTGATAGGCGCCTGGGCGAGGGAGGACAACAGGGTGCACAGCTCGGCGGTGGAGGCGCTGTCGCCATCGACGCCGCCGTAGTTTTGTTCAAAGGCAAGGCTGGCGGTTAGGGCCATGGGCTGCTTTTGGCCGTAGCGCGCGCCGAGTATGCTGGACAGGGTAAACACGCCTTTGGTGTGGGTGGGGCCGCCCATGTCGGTTTCGCGGGCGATGTCGATCACGCGGCCATCGCCGAGGCGAGTGGTGGCGGTAATGCGCGAGGGCTGACCAAAACTGAAGTTGCCCATCTGTAATACGGAAAGCCCGTTGACCTGGCCGATCACCGCACCTTCGGTGTCGATCATGATGCTGTCGCGGAGGATGCCTTCGTGGACTTGATCGCGCACCCGGTCGATGCGTTCAATTTGGGTTTCGATGGCTTTGCGCACGTCGTCGCCGCTGACGGTTTTTCGCTTGGCCTTGCCAGCCCAGTAGTCGGCTTCGGCGATAAGGTCGGCAATGCTGCGCATGTGGGTGGATAATTTTTCGGCATCGGCGGTGAAGCGCATGCTTTGCTGCACGGTGGCAGCCACGGCGGAGCGGTCGAAGGGTTTGAGTTTTTTCTGCTGCACGATGGTGGCGATCATGCGGGCGTAGAGTTCGTCGTTTTCGGGATTGCGATCGAGACTGGCCTCGAAATCGGCGGACACTTTAAACAGCTCGGCAAAATCGGGATCGTTGGCGTAGAGCATATGGTAGAGCCTGCGGTCGCCCAGTATGATCACTTTGACATCCAGGGGCATGGGTTCGGGTTCTAGCGACACGGTACTGACCATGCTTAAGGCCTGTTCCAGAGATTCGAGCCGTAGCTCTTTTTTGTAGATCGCCTGCTTGAGGGCTTCCCAGGCGTGGGGCTGAATTAATAGTTTGCGGGCTTCGAGAATTAAATAACCGCCGTTGGCCCGATGCAGTGCGCCGGGTTTAATCAGGGTGAAGTCGGTGACCAGTGTGCCCATCACGGCGCGGTTCTCGACGCGACCCACGAGGTTGGCATAACTAGGGTGCTCTTCGTAGACCACGGGTTTACCGGAGGCCGCGCCATTGTCGAGCATTAAATTAACCTGATAACGCGCCAGGGCATTATGCGTTACAGCTTCGCGAGCCATCGCCCCGTCCATACCGGGCGGGATCTGCGCAGGACGAAAATCCATCGCATTAGCGACGATATCGTGTTGTACGTCGTTCAGGTAGTTGAGTATTTGCGGAAGGTCGGCGTATTTTGTACTCAGGCTTTCGATATATAAGCCCACTGCTTCCAGGGTGGTTTCGTGATTGAGTTTTTGAAAGCGCTCGCGAGCTTGCTTGCGCCATTCCGGCAACAGGCGCTGGGCAATGTTGCGCAAATGTTCACGCAGGCCATCGACATTGGCTTCCATTTCTTTTTGAGTTTTTTCGGGTAGTTTTTCAAACACTTCCGGGGTGACTGGCTCGCCATCCACTTTGGGGATAAACGAAATGTCCCCCTCGGCCTGCACTACCTCAATGTTTTGAATATCGGCGGCTTCCTTTAATTCGCCGAAGGCCTTGCCCTGCTTCTCCTGAAGGTCGGTTTCAATAACCACCACCCGAGCTTTGTATTCTTCGCTGTTGAAGGCCTGGGGAATGGCATTTTTTAAATCTTCGACCAGGTGATCCATGTCGTCGTGCAACACTCGACCACGACCGGCGGGCAATTCCACCAGGATGGGTTTGGAGTCGTCGCGAAAATTATTGACGTAGCACCAGTCGTTAGGCACCGGGCCAGGTTCTGCGGCCTTGCCTAAGTACTGATTAATGGCGGTAAATTTACCCACCCCCGGAGGCCCAAGCACGAACAGGTTATAACCTTCGTTATCCATATCGAGACCGAAGCGGATGGCTTCGAGGGCACGATCCTGGCCAATAATTTCAGTTAAGGGCGGCAGATCATCGGTGGATTTAAATTTAAATTGTTCTGGATTGCAGCAGTTGGGGAACTCATCCATGCGCAATGGCGGTATACCGACAGGATTCTTTTTCTTAGCCATGACAATTTGATCCTTGAATTACATTATTTTGTTACGGTTTAAATATTAAAGCTTTTAAATATTAAAGCTTTTAAATATTAAAACTTTTAAATGTCAAAACTTTTAAATATCAAAATATGGATCGCCAGAAACCGCCTTTATCCAGGCTCTCTTTACAGCCAGCGTATTGCTGACTGTATCTTTTGGCGCGCTGATCGACTTTAGTCGCCACTCCCAATAACCAGGGTTTCTTCTTGTAGCTGCCACGGGAAAAACCACCGTGACCTTCGTGGTAATTGAGGTATTGATTGTAGGTGTCCCACTTTGACACCCCGTTAATTCTTTGGCTTTTATTCATATACCACTGAATAAAGTTAATCGCGTCGGAGAAGTCGTCGCGGTCGCTAAACATCGAACCAGCGTCTTTCTGATACTCGCCCCAGGCCGCATTTTGGGCTTGGGCATAACCGTAGGCGGAACTGCCGCGACCAATGGGGATGACCCATAAAAAGTAACGCATCGGCGGTTTGGCCTTGGCATCAAAGCTGGATTCCTGATGCATAATCGCCATGGGAATATAGACCGGCGCACCCCAGCGTTTGCTGGCGGCCTTAGACGCTTTGTACCAATGGGATTTTTCGCGAAAGATGGAACAAATATTATCCGGCTCACGGGGTAAAGAAGCGCAGCTCGACACCAACAATATTGCTAGCGTTAGCAGCGCGGCCACCGACCATTTTACGGAAGTTTTATTTACGAGCATTATTTACGCGCATTAAAAATCGCCATCTGCTCGGGCGTGGCTTCGGTTTGGTATTTTTGTTTCCACTCGCTGTAGGGTATGCCGTAAACAATTTCACGGGCGGCTTCGTAATCCACGGTTTCGCCGCGCTCTGCTGCCTCAGCCGAATACCATTTTGACAAACAATTGCGACAAAAATCGGCCAGGTTCATCAGCTCGATATTTTGCACGTCTTTATGATCGTCTAGGTGTTTTAAAAAACGCCGAAATACGGCGGCTTCGATTTCTGTTTGAGTGCTCATAACTAACTACCTTTCTTAAATTTTCTGTTAAATAGACTAACTAATATCTTCGCCGCGAGCTTGCTTGTCGGCGTGATAGGAGGAACGCACCAGCGGCCCAGAGGCAACATGCTTAAAGCCAATTTGATAGGCGTAGTCTGTATATTCTTCAAATTCGTCGGGGTGAACATAGCGGGCCACCGGCAAATGACTTTTTGACGGCTGCAAATATTGCCCTACGGTGAGCATGTCGACATCGTGGGCGCGCAGGTCATCCAGGGTTGCCAACAACTCTGCTTTGGTTTCGCCCAGGCCCACCATTAAACCGGATTTAGTGGGCACCTGAGCCAGTCCTTTAGTCGGCGCTGCGGCTTTTTTAAGCAATGCGGCAGTACGTGCTTTGTATTCTTGCAGCAGCTTTAACGACCATTGATAGTTAGCGCCGGGCCGGGCCTCGCGATACAAGCGCGGCACGGTTTCGAGATTGTGATTAAACACGTCGGGCGGTGTGGCGCTGAGGATGTCCAACGCGGGTTCCATACGACCGCGAAAATCTGGCACTAAAATTTCGATTTGTAATTCGGGGCTGAGCGCTCGGGCTTCGCGAATACAGTCGGCAAAGTGTTGCGCCCCACCGTCGCGTAGGTCGTCGCGATCCACGGAGGTGATCACCACGTAGTTCAAAGCCATTTCGGCAATGGCGCTGGCCAGGTGTGCGGGCTCTGCCGCATCCAGGGGATTGGGTTTGCCGTGCCCCACATCGCAGAACGGACAGCGCCGGGTGCAGATTTCACCCATGACCATAAAGGTGGCGGTACCGCCACCAAAACACTCGCTGAGGTTGGGGCACGATGCTTCTTCGCACACGGTGGAAAGTTTGTGCTCGCGCAAAATATCTTTAATGCGCTGCACCTTAGGGGAGGACGAAATGCGAATTTTTAGCCACGGCGGTTTACGCAAATAATTTTCGGTCGCGATCACCTTAACCGGGATGCGCTCGACCTTATCGGCACTGCGCAGCTTTTCACCCTGCTGTAAGCGGCGGGTGCGTTTCACCGGCGGGTGACTTAGATCGGGGCCGGAATCGCTCATATGAGGTCTCTGTGAAGGGTTTGCGTTAGCGGGAGCGCTGTCTTTTCAATCCAGACTACTGATTAGCGTCCAGGACATCACTCTCCGAGGCATGATTATAGTACCAGCCGGTGTAACCGAGGTAGTTGGCGAGGTGAGTGAGCAAGCGAGCCTCGACGGCCGCCAGCTCGGGCATGGCATCTGGCGGTAGCAGGTCGGCTAATTGGGTCATCTGCAAACCCTGATAACCGCAGGGGTTGATGCGCCCGAAGGGTTCCAAATCCATTGCCGCGTTAAAAGCCAGGCCGTGGTAGCTGCGCCCGCGGCGGATACGCAAGCCCAACGAGGCTATTTTGGCCTCGCCCACATAAACCCCGGGGGCGCCCTTGCGAGCCTCGGCGACAATATCAAAATCCGCCAGGGTGGCGACGATGGTTTTCTCCAGCGCGGTGACTAGCTCCCGCACATTCAGACCGACGCGCTTAAGCGACACCAAAGGGTAGATAACGATTTGGCCGGGGCCGTGGTAGGTCACCTGCCCGCCTCTATCGACCTGCACTACCGGAATATCGCCGGGTAACAATAGATGCTCGGCCTTGCCCGCCTGGCCCTGGGTAAATACGGAGGGGTGCTGAACGGTCCAGATTTGGTCTACATTGGAAGGAGAAGTATCAGCTGAATCGGTATTAGCATCAGCTGCCGCATTGATATGCTGCTTCATGGCGTCGAACACGCCGGGATAGGCTTGCAGGCCCAGAGGACGCACACAGATTTCAGACACGCTTATAAAACCATCTTAACCAAAGAACTGCCTTTGAGATCTTCAAACAGCGCTTGTAGTTGTGGTTCGCCGGTGGCGGTAATGGTAATGGTCAAGGCCTGAAACTTGCCGCCACTGCTGTCGCGCATGGTAATGCGGGTTTCGTCAAAGCCGGGGGCGTGAAGCTCGAATACGCTGATCACGTGGCTGCGAAATGACTCGCCGCTATCGCCCAGAACTTTGATGGGGTAGTCGCAGGGAAATTCTATCCGCGGTGGATCTGAGTCGTTCATGGTAGAAATAACCTTCAAATCAGGAAAACCAGCCGTAAATCAATAATAGCAGGTGATCCCAGATACGAGCAAAAAACCCGGCTTCCGCCACCGCGTGATCCGCCACCAGTGATTCTTTCAGTAAGGTTTCGCCTTGGTAGGTAACGGTAAGCGTACCTAATTCACCGGTGCGGGTCAGCGGTGCGCGCACGACGTCATCGACATGCACAACGGCGTCGAGGTCATCGCGAGCGCCACGGGGCAGGGTCAGATAGAGGTCTTTCGCGGCGACCAGATTAATGTTGTCGTCTTTGCCAAACCAGACCCGCACGTCGGGCTTAAGTATAGCCCCGGCCTGGTAAATTTTGGCAGTTTCGTAATACCGAAAACCGTAGGATAGTAATTTACTGGATTCCCTGGCGCGGGCTTCCTCGCTGCTGGCGCCCATCACCACGGCCACTAAGCGCATACCGTCGCGTAAGGCCGAGGACACCAGGCAGTAACCGGCTTCTTCGGTGTGGCCGGTTTTAACACCGTCGACGGATTTGTCGCGCCACAATAATAAGTTGCGATTGCGCTGGGCAATATTGTTGTAGGTGTATTGTTTTTCGGCGTAGAGCTTGTAGTGCTCGGGGTGATCCTGAATCAGGGCGCGGGCCAGAATAGCGAGATCGTGGGCGGTGGTGACATGTCCTTCCGCGGGCCAGCCGGTGGCGTTAACGAAGTGGGAATTGCTCATGCCCAGCAGGCTCGCGTACTGGTTCATTACGTCGGCAAAGCTGTCTTCCGCACCCGCGACAAACTCAGCGAGGGCAACGGTGGCATCGTTGCCCGATTGAATAATCAAACCGCGCAACAAATCCTTCACCGCCACTTCGGTGCCTTCGCGCACAAACATTTTGGAACCACCCATTTTCCAGGCGGTAACGCTGATCGGCACCAACGCCTCTTCGTTGAATTTATTTTTGGCCATCTCACTGGACACCACATAACTGCTCATCATTTTGGTGAGACTGGCGGGCGGCAGCGACTGATTGGCGTTTTCTTCGACCAGCACCCGACCGGTATTGGCGTCCATTAAGATCCACGACTTGGCCGCCAGTTGCGGCGGTGCCGGAATCAGTACCGGAGCGGCCTGGGCGACGGCAGCTAGACACAACACGGACAACGGCAAGACTATGGCCAGTAACTTGCGCAAGGGTTTATGAATTGAGAAGTTATGCATAGGGTATTGCGTCCTTCGAGCCTGATGTTGGTCTGATTTGGAATCTATTCTTGAAGCTGTTCTTGAGTGGGCAAACACTGGAAAACCGGTAAAACGTGGAACACACGCTATTTAAGCGCATCGTACACCACGAAGGGACTAAGGCGCTCGGTTTGGATCAGTGCCTCGCGAATATTTCGCAGCTCATTGTGATTACTAAAGGGTCCTACCAATACTTTAAACAAACGACCACCGCCTTTTTTGACTTCGTAAACCGCCGTGGACGGCGCGGTGCGAGCAACTACCCGCTCTTGTAAGGTTGCCGCCGCTTTCAGCGAACTAAAGGCACCAATCTGCAAAAAGGTATTACTGGGCAGGCGATAAGTCTCTGCGGTCGCCGTTATTTTGGGAGCGGTTTCTGCCAGAACTGTCGCGGCTGGAACTACCGCCGCTAAAACCGTACTGGTTTGCGTAGGGCTGATTTGCGAAGGACTGGTTTGCGCAGTACTAGTTTGAGAGGCACTGCTGATGTGCGGCTGCTCAACGGTATTATTTTGATAGTCACCCGGATCGATGGCTTCCACTTGTACCCGTGCGGTACCCGGCCCGGCGTAGGCCAGTTTTTTGGCGGCGGCGTAGGACAAGTCAATAATTCGATCACCGTGGAAAGGCCCGCGATCATTCACCCGCACGATGACACTGCGCTGGTTGTTCAGGTTGGTGACTTTTACATAACTGGGAATGGGTAAGGTTTTATGGGCTGCGGTCATGCCGTACATATCGTAGGTTTCACCGTTGGCGGTTTTGCGTCCATGAAACTTGGTGCCGTACCAGGAGGCCGTACCCTCCGCGCGATAGGCGCTGCCCGCAGGCAATAAATGATAGGTTTTACCAAATACGGAGTAGGGATTTTTATTGCCCGCGCGCGTTACCAGTTCTGCTTTGGGTACGGCATCGGGAATACGGCTGACATCGACATCGCCGGTCGGAGCACCATCGACACCGGGGATTGAAGACGTGGTCGAGGCGGACGTAGATGTAGACGTGGAGATTCTCCCGCCCATGGTACAGGCGGTCAATAACATCAGTGCTGTCAACGCTAACAACACAACTGTCCGCGATGCTAAACCTCCGAGCCAACTCATAGTGTATTCAAACCTGTCTTTCTCACGGTTACAGTGCGGACCATTGTAGTTAAGCTATCGTTAAGGCGGCTAAAGTTAAGGTAGCTACCGTTAAGGGGATTTGGCCCTGATTTCCTCGGCGAGTTGATACACCGCCATGGCATAACGACGGCTGTGGTTGTAGCGAGTAATCACATAAAAGTTGTCGAAGGCGAGCCAAAACTCTGCGCCGCGCTTACCTTCTAATTTGAGCGGAAATGCCCTGGTCTTGTCGTCCCATCCTTTACTAGAAGCGCTATCCGAAGCTCCGCTCACTGGAGCGCTGACAGGGTCAGTTGCGGGAGTGAAGCCCTGGGTCTTTAATTCTGCCAGCGTTAATTCAGGCTTAAGAACTTTATTCACTCCGTCGACGACGTAATCCTTGCTCACCCGTGCGCGAACCGTAACCGGTTGGCCAGGCTGCCAATGGTGGCGAGCAAAATAATTAGCGACACTACCAATGGCGTCCACCGGGTTGTCCCAAATGTCGGCAAAATCGTCGCCGGTGTAGTCCACGGCGTAGGCGCGATAACTGCTGGGGATAAACTGTCCGTAGCCCATGGCCCCAGCATAAGAACCGGTAAGTTCGTTAGCCTTTTTATTCTGCTCGCGACTGAGCAACAAAAATTCTTTCAACTCTTTGGTAAAAAACGTGCTGCGTGGGGGATAGTCAAAAGCCAATGTGGACAGTGCATCGAGGACGCGGTAGCTGCCGGTTAATCTGCCGTAATAGGTTTCAACACCAAGAATCGCCACGATGATGGCGGGATCGACGCCGTAGTCTCGCTGCGCCCGCTCCAGGGTGGCGCGATTGTCGCGCCAAAAATCCACCCCCTGATTAATACGCTTTTTAGTCACGAATATTTTGCGGTAGCCTTTCCACTCTTTGACCTTCTCCGCTGGCCGAGTCATGGCATCGATAATGGACTGCTTGTACTCAGCTTCGGCAAATAGCTGCTCCAGGGCGGGCCGCTCGAACTGATGTTCGGCAACCATGCTGTCGATTAAGGCCTGGGCCGCGGGGTTGTCGTCGTAGTTACGCGCATGCGCTGTCGACGTCCCTAGTAGAGTTAAACCTAGCAAGGTCAGTCCTGGCAAAGCTAAACCCCGTAGAGCTAAGCCTGGTAAAGCCCTGGCTGTAAAAACCCAGTCCGTAAAAATTTTAGTCATAAAACCTCCAGTTACACAATCGAACTTACCCAATTTGATTCCTCCCAGAGCCAACCGACATCAATAAGCCAAAACCCAGTAACAAGGTCACAATTGAAGTGCCCCCATAGCTCACCATGGGTAGCGGAACGCCCACTACGGGCAGCAAACCCGACACCATGCCCATGTTAACGAAAATATAGACAAAGAAAGTCAGCGTTATACTCCCCGCTAATAATCGCCCAAACATGGTGGACGCCCCCAGGCTGATAATCAGCCCGCGTAAAATGATCAACAAATACAGTCCCAGCAGTATCAAAACGCCGGTCAAACCGAACTCTTCCGAGAGCACGGCAATAATAAAATCGGTGTGGCTTTCCGGTAAAAACTCAAGATGAGACTGTGTACCCTGTAACCAGCCCTTCCCGGTGAGACCGCCGGAGCCAATAGCCGTGGTGGATTGAATGATATTCCAGCCCGCCCCCAGTTTATCGGATTGGGGGTCAAGCAAGGTCAGGATGCGGGCTTTTTGGTAGTCGTGCAGCACAAAGAACCACATCGCCGGGGCTGCCGCCATTGCGCCCACCGCAGCCACGACGAGATAGATTTTCTTAATGCCTGCGAGAAACACCACAAACACGCCCGAGGTCACAAGCAGAATGGCGGTGCCCAAATCCGGCTGCAATGCCACTAACGCTGCCGGAATTGCCAACACCACGGCAGCAACCAGCAAATGTATAAAGCGCGGCGGTAGAATTTTGCTGCCCAGATAACTCGACAACAGCAGCGGCACCGCAATTTTCATTAATTCTGAGGGCTGAAAGCGAAATGCGCCTAGATCAATCCAGCGCTGAGCGCCCTTGGCACCGACACCGATCAAGGGCACGGCTATCAACAGGGCAATGCCGCCAAGATAAGGCAGCCAGGCCCAGCGCTCCAGGAATCGTGGGGACACCTGGGCCACGAAAGCCATCGTAACCAGGCCCACGACCATAAAAATTATCTGCCGCTTCACGTAGAAAAATTCCTTACCACTGGCGCTGTAGAGCACCACCAGACCGCCGCCCATCAACAGCAATAACAAAAAAACCAGTATCGGATCGACGTGAAGACTGCGCCAATGACTGCGCCGACCGTAAACGGCGGCCCCGTGTTCCTTGAAATGACGGTCAAATTTGGTATTACTCAAGATCGCTTCCCGCACTGTCCACTACAGGCACATCTGCCTCCAGGGGTGTCACTTGATGTGAGTAAAATTTCATATAGGCATCGACGATTTGACCCGCTACCGGGGCGGCGGTCGAACTGCCGTGCTCACCGTTCTCAACGATCACCCCCACCGCGATACGCGGGTTATCAAGCGGAGCAAAGGCGATAAACAGCGCGTGGTCGAGCTGCAATTTAGCCATTTTAGACGCATCGTAACGTTCATCCTGCTTGATACCCACTACCTGAGCGGTACCGGTTTTGCCCGCCATCGGGTATTTAATCGCAGCCAGCGCACGGCGCGCGGTGCCGCGCTGATCGGTCACTACTCCAGCCATGGCACCCAGCACATGGTCCCAGTGACGACTGTCAATATTCATTACGTCGGTCAATGGATTGGGAATTAGGTCACCACCAATTTTTTGCACCAACTTCGGGGCACGCACTTCGCCTCGGGAAGCCAGGCGGCTTGCCACTACGGCCAGTTGCAGCGGCGTCGCATTCATAAATCCCTGGCCAATACTGGTATTAACGGTATCGCCGGGGTACCAGATAATCCCTCGCGATCCCCGTTTCCAGTCGCGGCTGGGCATAATGCCGGAGGCCTCCGCTGGCAAATCAATGCCGGTATCGGCGCCAAAGCCAAACGCTTTGCCGTATTTGGACAATCGGTCGATGCCCATATTGACACCGACCGTGTAAAAATAGACGTCGCAAGATTGCACAATGGCGTCGTAAAGCCGAATCGTTTTGCCGTGACCGCCGCGCTTCCAGTCACGGTATTTACGGGGCTCATTTTCTAACTGAAAAAACCCCGGATCGCGCACTGCATAGCTGGGGGAGGCAATTCCGCTGTCGAGTGCGGCAATACCGTACACCGGTTTCACCGTGGAACCGGGCGGATACTGACCCCGCAGGGCCCGATCAAACAAGGGCCGTTCGGCCGAGTTTATCAAGGCCTGGTAGGCTTTCGTCGAAATGCCAGTGACAAAAGGGTTGGGGTCGTAAGACGGCGCACTCGCCATCGCCAACACACCGCCAGTGGCAATCTCGATAGCCACTACCGCACCGCGCTCTCCCTCCAACAATTGGTAGGCCAGATCCTGTAGACGATGATCGAGATGAAGGTAAATATCCTTGCCCCGCTTCGGCTCTACCCGATCCAGAATCCGCATCACCCGGCCCCGGGCGTTGGTCTCGACGTACTCGTAACCCACTTCGCCGTGTAAATCGGCTTCGTAGTATTTTTCCAGACCGGTTTTGCCTATTAAGTGCGTGCCACTATAGGCGATGGGATCGAGTCTTTTAAGTTCCTGTTCGTTGATGCGACCGACGTAGCCCAGCACGTGAGCGAGGTAGTCTTGTTTCGGGTAATTGCGCACCAACTGAGCGGAAATTTCCACGCCCTGCAAACGGTATTCGTTGACCGCGAGAACACTGCGTTCTTCTTCCGTAAGATTGATACGCAGCGGTACCGATTCGTAGGGACGGCGACGCGCAAGCAGTTTGTTAAAGCGTTCAATATCGTCATCACTAATATCGAGCAGTGCGCGCAATTCATTAATTAATGCTTCCCGGTCTGCTGCGCGCTCCACCACTACCGAGAGAATAAAACCCGGATGATTGTCGGCCAGCAACACTCCGTTACGATCAAAAATCAAACCCCTTGGCGGCGGCACTGCGCGTGCGTGAATACGGTTTTGATCGGAGAGCGTAACGAAATTTTCGTAACGATTAACTTGCAGATCGTGATAGCGCCACACTAGTACGCCAACCACAATCACCAAAATCAACACAGCAAATCCCGCCCGCCCGACGTAAATCAGGTGTTCGTTTTGATGATTTTTAAATCCGCTGTGATCCATCATTACAGTCGTTTACCCGGCCCGCACGTATTGTTTATTTGTATGACTTATTCTTACTAAGCTAAGTTTTATTTGTGGTTTTTCTATTTATGACTTTCCTATTTGTGGCTTCTTTATTTATGACTTTCCTACTTGTGGCTTTCCTATTTATGGCTTTCCTATTTATGGCTTTCCTACTTATGGCTGTTCTATTTATGGTACGGATGCCCCGCATTAATCGACCAGGCCCGGTACAACTGTTCGGCCAACAGTACGCGCACCAGGGGATGCGGCAAGGTCAGTGGCGACAACGACCAGCGCAGGCGTGCGCGCTGATAACAATCATCGCTAAGTCCGTCCGGCCCGCCAATTAATATACTGTAGTGATCACCGGAAGCCTGCCAGCCGGCAAGTTCCCCAGCCAGTTGCTCGGTGGTCCAGGCTTTGCCGCGAACGTCGAGGGCAATCACCGTATCGCGCTCCGCCACCGCCCGCAGCAAGGCTTTACTTTCTTCGGCGATGGCCTGAGCCGAACCACCACCTTTATGGCGTTTGCCAAGAGGTACTTCGATCCATTCCAGGGCTAGCTCGCGAGGTAAACGCCGACTATATTCCTTAACAGGAGTACTTACCCAGTCCGGCATTTTGCCGCCTACGGCGATTACCCGTATGCGCACTGGGTTCAGTCCTGTTCGGAGCTTGGCGTGCCTTGAGAGCGCGTCTCATCTTCGGAGCGAAGCGTCTCGTCCGCAAAAAACGCCTCTTTGGATTTTTTCATATCTTCCGGGCGCATCGACCAGAGTTTTTCCAGTTCGTAAAAGCTGCGCGCGGCGGACACCATAATGTGTACCACGATGTCACCGACATCGACCAACACCCACTCCCCGGTATCCATACCCTCGACACCCAAAGGCTGGAAGCCCGCGTGTTTGCATTTTTCGATCACATTATTAGCCAGGGCTTTCACCTGCGTAGAAGAACCGCCACCGGCGACCACCATAAAATCCATCACATCGCTCAGACCGCTGACATCGAGACAGACAATGTCCTGACCTTTAACGTCTTCAAGAGCATCGATAATTAAAGTTTTGAGATTAGTTTCGGACATTGCCGATATTCCCTCCTGAGGGCTTGCATTGGATGACGTAGGGAGCACACACGCGCTCGGTTTTATTCGACATAAAGCTTATTGCTGTCAATGTAGTGAATCACCCGCTCTGGCGTGAGATAGCGCGCGGAGCGCCCGGCGAGTAAATCATCGCGAATTCGACTTGCCGACACCGGCAGCAAGGTTAGCTCTTCGACGAACACCTGGCCTGCGGTACGAGTTTTTAACGCTGCCGGATCAGTAACCACCTTATCCACCAACCAATCGGCGACCTCACCGGACACCGGCAAGTGCCAGCCGGGTCGCGCCGCCACCACAATATGGGCTAAGTCACTGAGTTGTTGCCAGTGTCGCCAGCTCGCCAACGCGACCAAAGAGTCCATGCCCAGGCACAGACAGATAGACACCTGTTCGCCTAACTCGGCCCGTACCTCAAGCAAAGTATCGATAGTGTAAGACGGGCCGGTGCGACGTAATTCACGATCGTCCACCGCCAAACCAGGCTCGCCGTCCACCGCAATTTGCAGCATGGCTAAACGGTGTTCTGCGCTTACGCAGGGCTGTTCCCGATGGGGTGGCTGGGCGTTAGGCAATAAGCGTATTTCGTCCAGCTCCAGCAACTGGCGCAGCTCTAATGCCGTGCGCAGATGCCCGATATGAACGGGATCAAAGGTGCCACCAAAGATGCCGATGGCTTTTAACAGGGCTTGAGTCAATGCGCGGTGCTCATGTCAGCTTTAAACTCGCCAGCTCTAAACACGAATGTGGCCATCGCCGAGCACAATGTATTTCTGGCTGGTCAGGCCTTCCAGGCCCACCGGGCCGCGGGCGTGAATTTTATCGGTAGAAATACCGATCTCCGCACCCAGACCGTATTCAAAGCCATCGGCAAAGCGGGTGGAGGCATTGATCATCACCGAGCTGGAGTCCACCTCGTTGAGAAAGCGACGCCCGCGAGTGTAATCCTCGGTGACAATGGCTTCGGTGTGTTGGGAGCTGTAGGTATTGATGTGATCCATAGCGGCATCCATATCGGCAACGACCCGAATCGCCAGTATCGGCGCCAGATATTCCGCGTACCAATCGTCTTCGTTGGCCACAGCGACCGGATTACCGGAGATGGTATCTAGTAGTTTGCGTGTGGTCTCACAGCCGCGCAATTCCACGCCGTGTTCCACGTAAGCCGCTACCAGACGCGGCAGTATATCCCCGGCGATAGACTCTGCCACCAGTAGGGTTTCCATAGCGTTGCACACACCATAGCGATGGGTTTTCGCATTGACAGCAATGGCGAAGGCTTTCTCCAGATCGGCTTTGTCGTCGATATAAACATGGCATACCCCGTCCAGATGTTTAATCACCGGGACTCGGGCATCGCGACTAATACGCTCGATTAAACCCTTGCCACCGCGGGGCACGATGACATCGACGTAATCGGGCATGGTAATCAGCTCGCCCACGGCGGCGCGGTCCGTAGTGGTAATGACCTGCACCACATCGCGAGGTAAACCGGACGCCGACAGGCCGGCCTCGATGCAGCGCGCAATAGCCTGGTTAGAATCAATAGCTTCGCTACCACCACGCAATATCGTGGCATTGCCAGACTTTAGGCACAAACTGGCGGCTTCCACGGTGACATTGGGTCGGGACTCGTAAATGATGCCGACCACGCCCAAAGGCACACGCATTTTGCCCACTTGAATACCGCTGGGCCGATAATTCATATCGCTGACCTCGCCCACCGGATCCGGCAGCGCCGCGACCTGGTGCAGTCCTTCGATCATGCCATCGATGCCCGCAGGCGTAAGCTCAAGGCGATCGAGTAGTGCAGCGTCTAAACCGTTCTCGCGACCTCGGGTCATATCGTTTTGATTGGCCGCCGCAAGGGCCTCGCGGGAAGCGTCAAGCACCTCGACAATTGCTCGCAAGGCGGCATTTTTGGTGCCGGTATCGGCACGGGAAATCAAGCGGGAAGCGGCGCGTGCACGCTGCCCGACATCCTGCATATAGGACACGACATCCATCGTAGTCATCCATTCGTATTAAGTGGCGGGAATTATAGCGCGCTTATGGACGAGTCGCAGGGCTTCGCGCCATACTTCGACCTGGATTCACACTCTTTCTTACGCGAAACACAGAGATCGATACAAGGGGGCAGCAATGACGACAACAATGAAACAACTCGGCGCAGGTTTTTACTGGCAGGATTTAACCGTGGGCGATCAATACCGGTCTTGGGGCCGCACTATGCTGGAAGCCGACATCTGCACCTTCGTGAACCTCACCGGCTTGCACGAGGTGGTGTTTACCGACCGGGAGTTTCTACAGCAAAAGTCGGTGATCAAAAAACCTTTTGCGCCTGGCGCGCTGGTCTACGGTTTTGCCGAAGGTTTGTTACTGCCGACGATGCAGGGCACCGGCATGGCCTTTTTGAATATGGAGCTGGATATGAAGCGACCCTGCTTTGCTGGCGACACCATTCATGTGGAACTGGAAGTGGTGGAAGTACGCCAAACCAGAGAGGGTAACCGGGGACTAGTGCGCACGTTTAATAAAGTCATCAACCAGGATGGAGAAATAGTACTGACTTACAACCCACTGCGAATGCTTAAGGGTAGAGAGGAATAATAGCTGACGGCTGGCCTCGTCATTTTTGCAAACTGAAACGGCATTTTTGCCCAGCCCGACATTTTGCTAATCAGCACCCATTATTGTGACTGCAAGGTAAGCAGCCAACCGCGCACCTCGGCCAGGCGCGCCTCCGGATCGGCCATATCGAACAGCGCGATTTTTTTGCTCCTCGCCACCGGCAATAAATCCGCCAGGCGCCACACCAGCACGGCTCGATCTAACTCTGCCCTTACCCGCTCGTCGGCAAGAAGCCCGTCGTCATTCTCGCCATTATGACTCGCGGCCAAAGCCGCCATCAAATTGTCCCCCAGGTAGTACTCTTCAACGCCCAGTTGCCGGGCCAGGTCAATCAACAGCGCGACCAGATCCATGTCTTCTGGTGCTAGCGGGATAGTGTCTTCCTCAGCCTCTAGCCTTACCTTGCCCACCAATAAGCCGTCTGCTTCAACCCGCGTTGAGCCTACGGTAAGCCGCTGCAGACCCTTAACCACAACGCCGAGCAAACCGTTAGGCAGTTGCGACCAGTCGACAATATTTACCAGGGTTCCGCGAGTGCAAATTTCTGGTGTCGAACCCACCTCCCGGCCGTCCATGATCGGCACCACGCCAAAGGCGGTTTGTGCCGCCAGGGATTCTTTAACCAGACGTAAATAACGCTGCTCAAAAATCTGCATGGGTAGTGAAACACTCGGATACAGCACACGCTGCAGTGGGAACAGCGGTATTTCCTGCTCCTCGGCAGCCGCAGCTTTTTTATGTATTTCCATTTACCTACCGGGCGCTATTGAGTACTATCGAATGACAACCACCATAGAAAATAAGAGGCATAATTACAATGGACACAATGAACCCCGCGTTGATAGCGCTAGCCGGATTTGCTGGCTGGACACTGTTGTTAGTTTTGATCGTAGCGAATTTTCGCGTATTTAACTTTATTGCTGGCGCTAAAATCCCCATTAACGCTTTTGATCCCGGCGGCGACGATTTGCCGGGCTTTGGCAGACGCGTCACCCGAGCGCACCTCAACTGCATCGAAAACCTGCCGATCCTCGCGGCTCTAGTTGCTGTAGCGGGATTTTCCGGACAGTACGGTGTAATGGAAGGCACGGTGATGTATGTGCTCTATGCCCGCATCGCGCAGTCGGTTACCCATATGATTTCAACTGCAACTCTGATGGTTTGGATTCGTGCGACATTTTTCTTTGTTCAGATCATTTTAATGGCGATTTATGCTTATAAATTATTCTGTGGCGCTTAGAGCTTTAGCCTTATTAACTTAACCATCTAACGAAAAAAGCCCCGTTAATCGGGGCTTTTTTTATGCTTTAACACCCGAGAGTTCCGAGCGAGGCTCTCCTCAGACTCAGCCCAATTTAAACGCCGGCATCATACGGTCTCCGCTACCCATCGCCTTAACGCCAACACCTCTGAACAAGGCCAGTACAGACTCAAGCAACAGACTGCTCAAAAAAGCGATCAATAAACCTGCAAATATGGCATCGGTATTGATTGGCAAGGTACTGGTATAGCTCTCCAATACTTCTCCCCTGATCTGGCCGTCAGCAAAAAACATAACGTGAATGGAAGTGGACAACAAACTGCCTGACAAGGCTTTTCCTTCAGCAACAAAACGCGTGTGATTCCCGGTTAAATTTTCAATCACTGCCGCTTCAGAGCGAAAAGTAGGGTCACTGCTGTTACGGTGTTTTTGAATGAGAACTTCAATATCACCGCCGTGATAAATATCAGCCGTACTCTGATATCCGCTCAAGTGCTCGGAAGCTTCGATCAAGTGGGCGTCAACGCGCTTGCCATACTGATCGACAAAATTAGGTATCTGTACGCCCACCAGAAAGGCCGCCGTAAAAATTACCAGGGATGCATAATGATGCACTACGTTCATAAGTTAATCCTCCTACCCAGCATCGGTGAACCAATACCTGGGAACTGACATGCTTTAATCGGTCACTACAAAAGTGCCGCTACCAACAAGCTTAAGAATCCCTATCTTAACGCGATAGTTATTTAATACCTTAATGCAGACCGCAAATGCGTTAACCGGTTCGCAATGAGGATGACGATTCTCCGTCACATTGGCATCTTCGTGGTGTGCATTTAACTAAACCGGAGAGTTGCCATACGGATAATTACCGAGTGACCTTCAGGTAAGGGGAAGTCATACCAAGGTCGGAGGGGTCGGATAACACCCATGAGGAATGCCCCTTTAGGGCCGTGCCACAATCTGCTTTCTTTAATGAGCACGATGAATGAAGAACAGCCAACATGGCTTTCAAGGAGACTAGCGCAAACCTGAAATATGCTGCACCACTCGGCTCGCCATTGACGACAATCCCCGGCACAGCTCAGCAATTATTTATCGGCGCCCACTGCCGTTTATCGCCGAATTAAAAAACTTAATCCGACGACGGCAATAGTAAATCCATAAACCGCCTTAATCGCGGTTCGGCCCCAGAGGTTTAAACAATACGATCAATCGTGGCAGTAAGGTAAGCGAACCCAACAACGCGGCTGTCATCGCCAGAGCGGTCAACAAACCAAAATACACCGACGGAATAAAGTTGGAAAACGCGAGAATCGAGAATCCAATAATAATAGTGATGGCGGTATAAAACAGCGCCAGACCGATACTGGCGTGGGTACGATGCATCGAGGCAATATAGTTGTGATCCACCACAAACTCGCGCTTAAAGCGGGTAATGTAATGAATAGCGTGATCCACACCGATACCCACCGTAATTGCCGCGATAGTAATGGTCATCATATCGAGAGGAATACCGACAATACCCATGCTACCCAACACGATCGAAGCGGCGAGTAAGTTTGGCAAAATAGCCAGAACAGAAATTTTCACCGAGCGAAACAATATTAAGAACATCAGCATAATGCCAATAAACACCGCACCCAGGGTAACAATTTGCGAACGAAATAAGCTTTGCAGCATATTGTTGTAGAGCACCTGCAAGCCGGACAAAGAAAAGCGTTCCGGTGGAATCGCCATTTCTTCCATCATAAAGCTTTCGATTTCCGCCATCAGCTCGTTGCGATTCAAAGTACCTGCGCTTTCAACCGTACGCATGGTAATACGGGTTTCGTTAATTTCTTCCTCTAGAAATGAGGCCAACAACAAACGTTCCATTTCCGGGGATAGAGAACGGCGCATAAAGGCCAATTCCAAATCGTTAAGTCGATGACCCATGAGATCGTTGGCAACGTGAAACGGCGTCACCAAAGAATCCACGCGCCCAATTTCCGGCATGTCGTCCAGGTATTGATGTATTTTTTCAAGATCGCTCAAACCCGCCCGGGTAAACCAGTAACTATTACTTTGTTTATTGGGATCAGCTTCAGCTTGTCCCGAATTTTCCGCGAAAGGATCATCGGCGAAAGGGTCTTCTTCGAATGGATCTTCCGCAAAAGGATCGGCTTCAAAGGGGTCATCCGCAAAAGGGTCCGCATCAAAGGGATCGTCCTCGCCCACGTCTGCACCTAAGACCAGGGGCACGTCGGCAATGGACGGTGCTTTAATCACAATATCCAGAGGCGTGGTGCCGCCCAGGCGTTCGTCGATAATCGACAAACCCCGATAAATTTCTGTGCTCTCTTTAAAATAATCGATAAAGCGGTTTTCGACCTTGAGCTGAGTAAGGCCATAACTGGAAATAAGTGCCAACACCACCGCCAGCACCAATACCACATTGCCATAGCGCTCGGTAAAGCGTGCAAACACCGAGGTTAATTTTGCCGAGTTATCCTCGCCTACATTATTTTTGCCTCGACCCAGCAATAACATGCCCGCCGGAATAATGGTGAACGACAGTACAAACGCCACGCACAGGCCAATGGTCATCATCCAGCCAAAGTCGATCACCGGGCGAATATCGCTCACCACCAATGACACAAAAGCGACAGCCGTCGTCAGCACGGTATAAATACAGGGTCGCGCCATCGACATCACTGTCTCTCGCACTAAGGCAGGCTGGGAGAGTTCATCGCTAGTGCGCTGCAGCTCCCGGTAACGCACCACCAGATGAATGGTGAGCGCCAACGTTGTAATTAGTAACAAGGCAACAAAGTTCGAGGAGATCACCGTTAGACGCCAATCGATCCAACTCAACCAACCCAGCATTATTAATACCGTCAGCACACACACGGTCAGCGGCATAAACACCCAGCGCAACTGGCGAAAAATAATCGCCAATGTCGCAATAATAAACAGCAAAATGCCGATCCCAAAAACCTTCAAATCGCTTTTAATAAAATCAATCATATCGGCGGTGATCATGCTAGGGCCACCCAGAAAAATTTCCGCTCGATCCCGATAGCTGTCCATCAATTCACGCACCGCCTTAACCCGAGCTTTTTCCACCCCCGAACGAGCCGTGCGGTAATCGAGAAACTCTTTACTGACCTGCGTTAATTCCTGCTCCTGCTCCTGCGTAAAACCTTCGGTTTTACGCAGGTAACGCAGCGCGTCGCGATGCCGTACCAGATCAATGTATTTTTTATCTAGCTCGATATTGGCAAGAATCGCGGTAGTTTGACCGTCCGGGCTTAAAATCAATTTGCGATAAATTGGACTTTCCAAAAACTCCTGCTTCGCCATATCCCGATCTACACCGGGGGTCAGCAAAGTGCGCGGCTCATCTTTTAACTGACTCACTGTGACTTTCGGGCTATACAACAAAGGCACGTTAACCATGGACAGCACGCCAGTCACACCTTGGATGGTGAGCAGGTCTTTACCCATCTCATCGATAGTAGCGATGGCTTGATCAGAAAATAAATCCACCCCTTTGGGTGTAAACGTAATCACCAAAAAATCGCCGCTGCCATAGCGTTGATTGATTTCCCGAAAATAATCCAGGTCGTCATCGTGCTCCAGCGTCAGCGAATCGGCCGAGGCATCCAGCTTAAAGTTCGGTAAACCTGCGGCTGCAACCAGCGCAACCAGCACGATGGCCAGGAGAATCAGCAATGGTCTATCCAGAATCAAACGCTGGTATAAACGCATAAAACGCTCTGTCATGGTGAATCCTTATTTATTACAGTTATTATTACAGTTGTTTTTAAATCTATTTATTGATTGATAAGGCCGTGTCTCAAGACCCACCAAATACCCGCTGCAACAAAGCCGTGGTTTGCCGTATCGGATCGCTGCGAATCGCGGCTTCCTCTTTACCTAGATACAAAAACACGCCATCGAGCGCGCGCTCCAATACGTGATTCGTTAAATCTGCTTTTACATCTGGCACAAACGGCAGCGCCTGATATTCACCCATGACGCGATCATAGGCCTGTACAGCACCCACCTCAGCCAAACTACTGTCGACGATGGGCAGCATTGCGCTTTTTAACTCTGGCGTCATGCGGCTTTTAAAATACTGCGTGGCAGAATCTTCCGGGCCTTGATAAATCGCCATCGCATCATCAAAGGTCATGCTGTTAATAGATTTTAGAAATAAGTCTTTGGCGAGCGGCGTCGCCGCTTCTGCCGCCCGATTCAATTTAAGTTCCAGATCGTCCACCGGGGCCGACATTCCCACCGTGCTCAAAACACTTTTCACGGTTTGGAATTGTTTGGGTAGAGGAATATGAATCAAGGGATCATCGTTAAAGCCATTACTTTTCCCTAACTGATCGGTCACGTTTTCCGCGCCGATTTGCAGGGCCTGTTTAAAGGCCGCAGACACATCGGCACTGCCTAAAGCAGCAGCCGTAATGTCACCTTTGTCGCTGCCGGCCGTCAGCGCATCAATAATGCTCGCGCCAGTTTCCCACCAACTTTTCGCAACGCTAGCGGGAGCTACCGCCAACAGCGCAAGTAATACCGCCACCTTCACCCCGGTGTTAACTCCCGTAGTCACTCCAGTAGTGATTCGGGTGTTGAACATGGCAACAGACCTTAGCCCTGTTTTCGATTTACGAATATTCATCACAATCTGACCTTTTCAAGAAAGTGGCCCAGCCACGCTGACCGGGTAGCCACGCATTTTACCCATACTGAGGCCTTACGCCACCCCATCGGGAACTCCCGTCAAAACCTGGCCACTAAGCTCCCGATAAAAACCCAACACGAAATACTTGATACATTAGTCTTTATTAAAACCGGGCTGATGAATTGCAAGCACCAAAACTAAACTGTATATAAGACAGCTAAACCGTATATAAAAAGATATCACACGGAGTGTCGCCATGATCAGCCCTACGATCCGCCCCCTGCTCTTCGGCCTGCCTTTTTCAAAATTAGTTATTTATTGCTTCTTTATCAGCAGTTTAATAAGCACTAGCCTTAACACCCACGGCGCAGAAAACACCAGGAGCCTCGGCGACGCAAATATCGACATTCCCCTTACCCTGCAACCCTGGCAAGACTGGGTACTCAGGGATCAGCCGGAATATAACTGTACCCGCATTGCTCAAACCGTAAAGAATAAGCGTTGCGTGTGGCCGGGCGTACTGGAAATAGCCACCACCGACAGCGGTGCGCGCTTCCAACAGAGCTGGCAAGTATTGGCCAAGCAGCAATGGATTCATCTGCCCGGCAGCCGGGAGCACTGGCCCCACGATGTCACCTTAAACGGAAAAACCGCTACCGTTGTCGATCATAAGGGTAGGCCCGCTATTCAGTTGGCACCGGGTAACTACGACATCAGCGGGCAACTCAGCTGGCCGCGGACACCGCAATATCTCACTATCGACGCCAATACCGGGCTTATTACACTGACCCGCAACGGCGCAAAAATCGCTGCTGAAACCGATGCGCAAAGCCGTGTGTGGCTGCGCGCGGAGAAAGCTAGCAGCGGCCCCACCCAGTCCAACACCCTTAAAATAGAAGTGTTTCGCCTGCTCAGCGACGACATTCCTCTGCGCCTGCAAACCGAGGTACGTATTACTGTCGCCGGAGAACCGAGAGAAATTGTCGTGGGTCAACTGTTGCCCGCGAACGCCGAAGCCCTGAGTTTTAACACGCCCCTACCAGCACGCATCGAGGCCGATGGCCGATTGCGCATTCAGGCGCGACCCGGCGAGTGGAGGGTCAACCTCACGGCGCGCTATCTGGAACCCGCAACGGCTTTCACCATGACCCAACTCGATTCCCAGCTAGACGACCAGTGGCCCGACCAGGAAATCTGGAGCTTTCGCGCCAACCCGAATCTGCGCGGGGTTAAGGTCAGCGGCCCAGCGGCCATCGACCCATCTCAAATCGACCTGCCCAAAGGTTTTGGCAATTTACCCACCTATTTAATGAGCCCAGACACCGAACTAACACTGGCTGAAGACTATCGGGGCGACGCCACCCCCGCCGCCAACCAACTCACCTTGCAGCGCTCCCTGTGGCTCGACTTCGATGGCAGCGGCGCTACCGCTCGCGACCAAATCAGCGGCGCACTCACTCACGACTGGCGCTTGCGCTCGTCGCCAGAACTCGCCCTCGGTCGTGTCAGTGCACAGGGTCAGCCTCAAGTAGTCACGCGGATGCCGGGCGAAAGCGGGCACGGCATTGAGGTACGTCAGGCCAATGTCTCGGTGGAGGCCTTGAGTCGTATCGAGCCTTTGTCAGCCCTCGCCGCCACCGGCTGGCAACACAATTTCGACAGCGTTAGCTTACGGCTCAATCTGCCACCCGGCTGGCAGCTTTGGCACGCCAGTGGGCCAGATCGCATCGCCTCCTCGTGGCTGTCGCGCTGGGATTTATGGGATTTATTTTTGTGCCTGCTGATTGTCGGCGCGGCATTGCGCATTCTCGACTGGCGCTGGGCACTGGTGTCTGCCGCTACCCTGGCACTGACCTACCACGAACCCGGCGCACCACTAGCGGGCTGGGTGCTACTAGTCGCGGCAATTCCATTATTGCGCGTCATACCCCAAGGCAAACTGCGGCGCTGGCTGCGGGGTATTGCGCTGGCCGTACTACTTATTTTAGTCATCGTTGCGCTGGCCTTTGCGGTACAGCAAATTCGGCGCGGGCTTTATCCGCAACTGGAACAGGAAAGGGCTATTAATAGTAATAACTACGCTTCACGTTACGACGGCATTAGCTCCCTCGACGAATCGTTCTCCGTAGGAAGCGAGATGGTTGAAGATACGATGTCCCCCAGGCTGAGCAAGTTAGACAGCAAAGCCCGGCGCGTACCCGAACCGCGAAAACGCTACCGCCCCACCGACAATGTCCAAACCGGGCCGGGTGAACCCACCTGGAACTGGCGACAAGTTAATCTCTCGTGGAGCGGGCCGGTGCGCGCCGACGCCGCGCTGAAATTGTATTTATCACCACCCTGGCTCACCCGTAGTTTGAAGTTTATTCAGGTGGCATTAGTTGGTTTGTTAATTTATGGATTGGCCCGGCCCCTACTGAGTGCGGGTGGAGGTTCTGGCGGTTCTGGCAGCACTTCTGGCGGTTCTTCTAGTAGCTCTAGCAGTCGTTCC
Organism: Porticoccaceae bacterium; assembly: GCA_036961295.1. Classification (GTDB taxonomy): domain Bacteria; phylum Pseudomonadota; class Gammaproteobacteria; order Pseudomonadales; family Porticoccaceae; genus JAGPUQ01. The sequence goes on from JBALVX010000001.1 coordinate 1,858,105, forward strand.
GGTAGCGGCATCAGCACTGCCAGCGGCTTATTGTCGGCAGTCTTATTGGCACTAGTGATGGGCTCGGCAACCTTGTCTGCAACACTGTCACCACCCGCTGCTGCCGCGGATTTCCCGCCACAAAAACTATTGGAGGAACTCAAAGCCGAGCTCCTTAAACCGCCGACCTGTACGCCCCAATGCGCCAGCTTGCTTCAGGGGCAATTAGACGTAGAGGGCAACACTTTCACCTTGCGCCTGCGTGTCGCCACCGACACCGCCGTTGCGATACCCCTACCCCTCGGTAATAACTGGCGCGCCGCCGCACTGCTCATCGATGGCAAATCCGCAGCGCTGGCCCGCGGTGCAAATCAGCTGTGGGCGCAAGTAGAATCCGGCCCCCACGATCTGCTGCTGCGCGGTGATATCGTTGGCGACAGTATTAATTTCACCTTCGCACTGCCCTTACATCAAGTCGCCGTATCTGCACCGGGCTGGCAAATACAGGGCATATCCGATGGCCAATTGCGCGGTAAAACCCTGCAATTGAGGAAGCAGGAGCAAACTCAGGCCAAAGACACGCTATTACCCGATCCCATTAAACCCTTTGTGCGGGTCGAGCGCGTGCTGTCGCAAGACATCGACTGGCAACTGACCACCATCGTCACCCGCATCGCGCCACAGGCGGGCACCATCAATCTTAAAATCCCCTTACTGGCCGGTGAAGCCATGGTCAGCGACCACAAAGTCAGCGGCGATCGAGAAGTCCTGGTCACCCTGCCTGGCGGCCAGCATTCATTTCAGTGGCGCTCAGTACTGGAGCCCACTGCCGAACTGCAACTCAGCGCGCCCGACACCAGTCAGTGGATCGAACTCTGGCGTGTGCAAGCCTCACCGCGCTGGCATATTTCCGGCGAGGGCCTACCCGCCGTTAAAAGTCCCGGCTCGCCCAATCCTCTATGGCAACCCTGGCCCGGTGAAACCCTCACCCTTAGCTCCGTGCAACCCGAACCCGTGCCTGGCCCAACCACCACGGTAGAAAGCGCCGTGGTGGAACATTCCCCCGGTGCACGCAGTGCCGCTCTCAGCCTGTCGTTAAAAATTCGCGCGAGCTTAGGCGGCGACTATCGACTGGAATTACCGGTGCCCGGAGAATTACAACGCATCGAAATTGACGGCAACGAACAAACCCGGCCCAAAGAGGGCAACGAAGTTGTGCTGCCTCTGCGGCCCGGTTTGCAGACCATTAAAATTGAATGGGAACTGGCTCAGGGTATCGATCAGGTTGTCGAAACCCCCGCCTTTATCTTGCCTACCCCCGCCAATAATATTGATATCAAATTACACTTGCCCGGCGACCGCTGGCCGCTATTCTTAGCAGGCCCGAACATCGGCCCAGCCATGCTGTACTGGGGCGTTTTGGTGGTCATTATCGGCGTGGCCATTGGCCTCGGTATGGCGGTTAAGCGCTTCGGCTTATCGATTCCCGTGCGCACCTGGCAGTGGCTGTTACTCACCATTGGTATTAGTACCGTTAGCACCGCGGTTAGCGTCCCGGTGGTGCTATGGTTTTTTGCTATGGAGTGGCGGCGACGCAAGCCAATGCCCGCTACGCTGCCATTATTTAATCTCACTCAACTGGCGTTAATTTTACTTTCTATCATTGCCCTCGCCTGCCTGTTTACCACCATTCCGCAAAGCCTATTATCCGCACCTGAAATGCAAGTGACTGGAAACGGGTCGAGTAATTTTTACTACCAGTGGTATCAGGATCACAGCGCAAACGCCCTACCCCAGGGCATGGTGTTCAGCGTACCGCTGTGGGTGTATCGCATCACCATGCTGCTATGGTCACTGTGGATAGTGTTCGCGCTGCTCAACTGGATTAAGTGGGGCTGGCAATGCCTGACTACCGGCAAGTTTTGGGATAATGGGCCGACCAAAGCATCGAAAGTAGACGCCAGGGCGGAAGGGAATGATTAATGCGGGTTTTTGAGCACATACACGTCTGCGGCATATTACGTGCCTTTAAAGGTAAGGATCCCATCTCGCCGTTGCGATAATCCGACATAGCCTGCTGGATTTCCACTGAGGTATTCATAACGAAAGGGCCGCCGCCCGCAATAGGTTCGTCAATCGCTTCGCCGCAAAGTAACAATGCGGTAAGGTGTTGCGCGCTATCGATACTAATACCGCTGCCGTCGCGCTCAAACAGCGCCACTTCCGCAGCTTCAACCAACTCGGAACCTATCCGCAGTGTGCCCTGGAGCACCACCAGCACGGTGGTCCAGCCTTCGGGCACAGCGAGATTTATCGCCTGCTCACTATTGAGGCGAAGATCCAAAACGCACATGGGTGTAAAGGTTTTAGCTGGCCCGCTGGCCCCTTCAAATTCACCAGCGATTACCCGCGCACTGCCCTGATTATCGGCCAGGCTGACAGAAGGAATCTGGCTACCGAGAATATTTTGATAACGCGGGCTCGTCATTTTATCTTTGGCCGGTAAATTCACCCAAAGCTGTACCAACTCAAAGATACCGCCCTGCCGGGCGAAATTGCGGCCGTGGAATTCTTCGTGAACCACACCCGATGCCGCAGTCATCCACTGCACATCGCCGGGACCAATGCTACCACCACCCCCGGACGAATCCTGGTGCTCCACTTCACCTTGATAAACAATGGTCACGGTTTCAAAACCGCGATGGGGATGCTCGCCAACACCGCGCCGCTCATTAGTCGGCGGGAAATCCATAGGGCCAGCATAATCGAGAAGCAGAAAAGGACTCAGCGCCGCACCAAGATCGGGATAGGAAAACAAAGTTCGTACGGGAAAGCCATCACCGACCCAATGGCCATCGGCATTACGTCTGACAGCGCTTAATTTTTTAATTGTGTTTATATCATTGTCCGATTGCATAAATAACTCAGTTGGCCAGGAGATAGATTCCAATCGATACGGCTTTCACAACAACTCTATGGCCCGCAGCGACTCCGCATTAAGCCCCGACCCACCTTGACTTGCATACTCTTTAATTTGGGTTTTCATCGACGGCGACCAAAACTTATCAATATGATTCGCGGTATTTTTCGCTTTGGCTTCAGGACTAGAAGCCGGAATATTTATGGCAATTTGATTGGCCATTTTCACCAAATTATCTGACACGAAGTTATTTTCTCCCTAACTTTATTAATCGACTATACGAAACGGATGACTGTAAACCATATGCCGACCGGGCCGAGCAAAACCCACCAGGGTAATATTGGCGGCTTCGGCCAGCTCGATGGCCAGACTGGTAGGCGCAGACACCGCGACTAAAATACCGATATTCATCGCCGCCGCTTTAACCACCATTTCATAACTGGCTCGACTGGAAATTAACGCAAAGCCTTTATTAAAAACGTTTTCCTTACCTGCACTACTGAGCTGGCCAATTAATTTATCCAGTGCGTTGTGACGACCCACATCCTCGCGTAGACATTCGATATTACCAGCGGCATCACACCAGGCTGCGCCGTGTACCGCTCCGGTCTGGGCTTGCAGGGGTTGATGATCGGCAAGTTGGCCAACGGCGTTTTCTATCGCGTTATGAGTGATGGGATGCTCACCGGTAACGGGTACTGGTTTACGAATCGCCTGTTGTAACGACTCGGCCCCGCACAAACCACAGCCGGTGCGACCCGTGAGATTACGGCGTACGGTTTTTAGCGCCGCAAATTGTTCGGTACTAATATCTATCCTAACTTCGATGCCGTCTATGCCGGCGTCAGCTTGCCGCACCGTTTCCATGCTATAAATTTGCTGGAGGTTTTGTACGATGCCTTCGGTCAAACTAAAACCTAAAGCAAAGTCGGTAAGATGATCCGGCGTCGCCATCATCACCACATGGGAAATACCGTTGTAGACCAGCGCGACGGGGACTTCGCAAACAATGTCATCCTGCACCTGGGTACAGCTTGGCGTATTGGCTGCGCCGCGACGCCAGTCGCTAGCCGGACGCTGTACACTGAGTGCCGATTGAAAATCGGAATCTTCATTCACAGTGCGCACTCAACCTGGTGTGATCCGTATTAGCGCGCGCGACTGGGCTCTTCATCTCGACGCTTCGCTTTGCGCAGCAGACCAAGCTGCTGCTCGTTGAACTTCTGTTGCCGGTCTTGCCAGCGGGAAGGTGCAACAACTTTGCTTACCTCCACGGCAGTGACTTTATACTCGGGGCAGTTGGTGGCCCAATCGGAGTTATCCGTGGTGACCACATTGGCACCCGAGAAAGGATGATGAAAGGTGGTGTAAACCACGCCGGGCTGAACATTCTCACTCACTTTTACACGCAGCACCGTATCGCCAACACGGCTTTGAATACCGCCCCAGTCGCCATCTTTAATACCACGCTCTTCGGCATCGTGGGGATGGATCTCTAAAATATCTTCGTCGTGCCAGTTATTGTTCTCGGTGCGGCGAGTCTGTGCGCCCACATTGTATTGGCTAAGAATTCGTCCGGTGGTTAACAGCAGTGGGAACTTGCGAGTAGCGCGCTCATCGGTGGGAGTAAATTCGGTGACGGCAAAAAAACCTTTACCACGGACAAATTCATTGATGTGCATGGTCGGCGTGCCATCGGGTGTGGCCTCGTTACAGGGCCACTGAATACTGCCCAGTTCGTCGAGCCGATCGTAGCTCACGCCGGTAAAGGTCGGCGTTAAACGGGCGATCTCATCCATAATTTCGCTGGGGTGATCGTAGTGCATATCGACACCGAGGGCTTTAGCCAGTCCTAGAGTAGCTTCCCAGTCGGCCAACCCGGCTTTGGGTGGCATGGCCTGGCGCACCGGTGAAATACGGCGCTCGGCATTGGTAAAGGTGCCGTCTTTTTCTAAAAACGAAGAACCCGGTAAAAACACGTGGGCAAATTTGGCGGTTTCGTTTAAGAACAGATCCTGCACGATCAGACAGTCGAGCGACGACAAAGCAGCTTCAACGTGATGAGTATTGGGATCGGATTGAGCGATATCCTCGCCCTGACAATACAAACCTCTAAAGTCGCCATCGATAGCGGCATCAAACATATTTGGGATGCGCAGACCCGGCTCGGCATCGAGTTCAACCTTCCAGTCTTGCTCGAAGGTAGCTCGAGTATCGCCGTCTGATATATGTCGATAACCGGGAAGCTCGTGGGGGAAGGAACCCATATCACAGGAACCCTGCACGTTGTTCTGACCACGCAGTGGATTCACGCCAACGCCTTCGCGACCAATGTTGCCGGTGAGCATGGCCAAATTGGCAATACCCATTACCGTAGTCGAACCCTGACTGTGTTCGGTCACACCGAGGCCGTAATAAATCGCGCCGTTTCCTTCACTAGCAAAAAGCCGCGCCGCCGCTCGCACATCGGCTGCGGGAATACCGGTAATACTTTCGCTGGCTTCCGGTGAATGTTTTTCGTCGCTAACAAAAGTAAGCCACTGTTCATAAGCAGTGGTTTCACAGCGCTCGGCAATAAAAGCTTTAGCTTCGAGACCTTCGCTAACAATCACGTGAGCCATGGCGTTGATAAATGCGACGTTAGTACCGGGCCGAACCTGTAAGTGGTAATCCGCCTTTACATGGGGCGCATCCACCAATTGAATTTTTCGGGGATCGACGACAATCAGTTTGGCGCCTTCACGCAAACGTTTTTTCAGCCGTGAGGCAAATACCGGATGAGCGTCGGTGGGGTTCGCGCCCATCACCATAATCACATCGGATTTAGCGACCGAGGCAAAAGACTGAGTACCCGCCGACTCGCCCAAGGTGGTTTTTAAACCGTAGCCGGTGGGGGAATGACAAACCCGCGCACAGGTATCAATATTATTATTGCCGAAACCAGCACGAACCATTTTTTGCACCAGCCACACTTCTTCGTTAGTGCAACGAGAAGAGCTAATAGCACCGATACTGTTGGGGCCGTATTTTTCCTGAGTCTCGCGTAGCCGTTTTGCGGCAAAGGTAAAAGCTTCATCCCAGCTGACTTCTTGCCACTCGTCTTCGATGCTGTCGCGAACCATCGGCGACGTGATGCGGTCCTGATGGGTCGCGTAACCAAAGGCAAAACGACCTTTCACACAGGCGTGACCTTCGTTGGCTTTGCCGTCTTTCCAGGGGGTCATATTGACCACGGTGTTACCGCGCATTTCCGCTTTAAAGGCACAACCGACACCGCAATAGGCACAGGTAGTAATAACGCTGTGTTCGGGCTGCCCCAAATTAATAATGGTGTTTTCCGTAAGGGTCGCGGTCGGACACGCCGCGACACAAGCGCCGCAGGAAACACACTCCGACGCCATAAAATCTTCGTTCTGGCTGGGACTGACTTTCGATTCAAAACCCCGGCCATCAATGGTCAACGCGAACGTACCCTGGGTTTCTTCACAGGCCCGCACGCAACGAGAGCAAACAATGCACTTGGACGGATCAAAGGTGAAATAGGGATTAGACTGATCTTTTTCGGCATCGAGATGATTATTGCCTTCGTAGCCGTAACGCACTTCGCGCAAACCCACTTCGCCAGCGGTATCCTGCAATTCGCAGTTGCCGTTGGTGGGACAGGTCAGGCAGTCGAGGGGATGATCGGAGATATACAGCTCCATCATATTGCGACGCAGGACAGCAACTTTATCGGTTTGGGTATTCACCACCATGCCCTCTTCGGCAGGCGTGGTGCAGGACGCGGGATAACCCTTGCGACCCTGAATTTCGACCATGCACATGCGGCAGGAGCCAAAGGCTTCGAGGGAATCGGTGGCACATAGCTTGGGGATTCTTATACCGATTTCCGATGCGGCGCGCATTACCGAAGTTCCCACTGGCACAGACACCGAGACACCATCGATCAGCAAGTCCACGGTTTCGGTGGCCAGGCTCGGCGGCGTGCCAAAATCTTTTTCAGGCTGGTAATATTGCAGCATGTTCCATTCCTCCCTTACGGGATACTCTAATCAATAAAAGTCTTCAGGAAAGTACTTAACCGCGCTGCGCACAGGAAACGGCGTTAAGCCGCCCATAGCGCAGAGCGAGCCAAATTCCATGGTCTCGCATAAGTCTTCTAACAAAATCAAATTATCATCGCGCTGCTTACTGCGCTCTGCATCGCTATGGGCATCGGTGTCGGTATGGGTATCGCCACGAATTTTATCGATAATTTCTACACCACGGGTTGAACCTATCCGGCAAGGCGTACATTTGCCGCAAGACTCCACCACACAAAATTCCATCGCAAAGCGCGCTTGCTCCAACATATCGACACTGTCGTCAAACACCACCACGCCGCCGTGACCGAGCATGGCTTTCGCTGCCGTAAAAGCTTCGTAGTCGAGGGCGATATCCCATTGTGATTCCGGCAGATAAGCACCCAAAGGGCCACCGACCTGTACCGCTTTCATCGGTCGACCACTGGCAGTACCACCGCCAAAATCTTCCATTAATTCCCGCAAGGTCGAACCAAAGGCCAGCTCGACGATACCGCCGCGTTTGATATTGCCCGCCAGTTGCATGGGCAGTGTGCCCAACGACCGACCAGTGCCGAGAGCTTTATAAAAGTCAGCACCTTTTTCGAATATCGCCGACACCGAAGCCAGGGTCAACACATTGTTGATTACCGTGGGTTTGCCAAACAAACCGACGATAGCTGGCAAGGGTGGCTTGGCTCGCACTAATCCGCGCTTGCCTTCAAGGCTATCTAATAAGGAAGTTTCTTCGCCACAAATATACGCACCCGCGCCGAGGCGTACTTCTAGATCAAAGTGCTTGCCGCTGCCGGCAATATCACTGCCGAGATAACCAGCTTCATAAGCATTCGCCAAAGCAGTTTTTAATACTTCATGGGCCTTTGGATATTCCGAGCGCAAATAGATATAGCCCTGGGTGGCACCCACACCTAAACCAGCAATGGTCATGCCTTCAATGAGCTGGTAGGGATCGGCTTCCATTAACAGGCGATCGGCAAAGGTGCCGGAGTCGCCTTCATCGGCGTTACACACAATGTATTTTTGCTCATTGGGAGTATCGAGCACGGTCTGCCATTTGATACCCGCAGGGAAAGCGGCGCCACCGCGGCCTCGCAAACCCGATTCCTTAAGGGTATCGACAATACCTTGTGGTTCCAGCGCTAAGGCTTTGGTTAAACCCTCGTAGCCACCATGGGCTCTGTAATCATCCAGTGACAGCGGATCAATAATTCCCGCGCGGGCAAAATTCACCCGCTGCTGGTTTTTCAAATACGGAATTTCTTCGGTAAGGCCCAGCGCTAACTCGTGATTGCTTTCTACTTGCCCATCAAAACAACCTGCGTCAAACAGACCAGAAATATTAGCGACCGTTACCGGGCCATAGGCTACCCGGCCTTTCTCACCCGCTACCTCAAGCAAAGGCTCGAGCCAAAACATACCCCGCGAGCCATTGCGCACCAGTTCAATATCGATGGCACGGGATTTAGCCTCGGCGATAATCCCAGCGGCGACCTCATCGGCACCCAGGGCGCAGGCGGTAGCATCGGTGGGAACAAAGACTCGAAGTGTCATCAGTTCGCCTCCAGATCGCTGATCAGGGTGTCAAAGCCAGCCGCCGAAACCCGGGCCTGTAAGCGCTCACCCACTTGCACCGAAGGTCCACAGGCGCAATTTCCCAAACAGTAAACTGGCTCCAGGGTCACTTTGCCGTCGGCGGTGGTTTCTCCGTAATCGACATCAAGCTTAGCTTTAATATGCGCTTCCAAGGCTCTACCACCCACGGCCTGACAGGCTTCTGCCCGACATACCTGAACGACGTGTTCACCTGCTGGCTCACTACGGAAATGATGATAAAAACTGATCACGCCGTGAACTTCAGCGCGGGAGAGATTAAGCCCTTCGGCAATAGCCGGCACTGCGTCTTTCGGCACATAACCCAAGTGATGCTGAACTTCGTGCAGAACAGGGAGAAGCGCGCCGGGCAGATCGCCAAGCTGATCTAAAGCCTGATTAACGGCGGCATCAAAAGCGGTGGTCACTACTGGCGCCTCCCAATAAGTGTCAATCGAGAAGAAACCGCACTGAAGGGCATCAAGTGTTGCCTTGTATTTGCTTGCGTCATCTTTGTTAGGTATTGCACGAGATTAGGTCTGCTTATATCAAGGGACGAAGCTTTTCATCATAAAACAAAATACACATGAATACCGCAATTCCTGGTCTTTTCAAAACCTGGAGGCATGTTACCGGGCAAACTATTAACCAGTGTTATAAGCTCCTGGCGTGGATTTCGGCACAGAAATTTTGTGCTAAGCTCAGCTCTACCTTAAGTTAACTACAAGAGGGATCAGGACATGGCCAGCTCCGTCGCCCCACAACTTCCATCCCTATCGAATTTTGATACCAGTGCCATTGAATGGCAGCATTTTGATGAGGATCCTCGTTTCGACTACCCCATCAATTATTCCGTTGGCATTCTCGGCTCGTCTCCTGAGGCAGGCACCGTCGATTTTCTCGGCAAGTGGGCTCCCAATTCCTATTGCCACTATCATCGTCACCTCGGCGATTCCATGTCACTGATACTTGAAGGCGAGCACCACACCGTCGAAATGGTTGACGGGAAACCTGTGCACACGGTCCGACAGGCCGGTAGCTATGTGGATAAACCCGGCGGCGACGTGCATATGGAATATTCGGGGCCGGAGGGAGTATTGGTATTTTTTCGCGTGACAGCGGTAGACGGCAAAGTATTTGAAGTACTTGGTAAGAACGATCGCGTGTTAAACGCGACGTCCTACGAAGACTTTGTCACTGGGAACCTGCCGGAGTAAATCAAATCGGCCGAGACGATTAATGTCTCGGCCGATATTTTATTCCAGTGGCTTATTTGTTGTTTTGTTTTTGTTGTTTTGTTCTTGCAACAACACATCTAAGGAATTTGAACTTGATTTGGGTACAAATTCCAGCGCCAAAGAATTAATGCAATAGCGCAGCCCGGTCGGTGCTGGGCCATCTTCGAAAACGTGGCCGAGATGCTCACCGCACTTTGATAGTACTTCCGTTCGCCGCATACCCCAGGCCCAATCCTTTTTCAGCACGATATTGTCTTTGTTAAACATTTCCCAAAAGCTGGGCCAACCGGTGCCAGATTTAAATTTTTGAGCGGAGTGAAACACCGGCAACTTACAACCGGCGGTGACGTAAACGCCGTCCTGTTTATTGTCGAGTAACGCGCCGGTAAACGCACGCTCGGTGCCAGAGCGCCAGAGAATTTTATATTGCTCTGGTGTCAGCAACTGTTTCCACACCGATTTGGGAATGGTCTCGAGTTGTTTTTGTTCGGCGATCAGGTCGTGTGCCTGCGCCACCGTCATGTCCTTATCGACAGGCAAGACCGACGGTGTATCGGCGGCAAATGCGCTGGGGGCTATCCCTATAACAGCAAGTCCGATAACAGCTACCAGCAAGTACCGGCCAAGATGATGTCGTCCAATTTCTAATAAGTGCTTCATTTCATTATCTACCTATTAATTACCTGCTTATCTATAAAAATTCCAGAGATGTCTATCAGATGCCGGGTAAGCCGCTAAGTTCATCTATCCCCGCTTACAGTTCTAATGTCACCCAGGCAAAGATATAAAAAAGATAAAAAAAGGAGGCCGAAGCCTCCTTTTTGCACCAGCACATTAATGTGCTTAATCGTCCATAATTCCCAGCAAATGCAACAAACTGGTGAACATATTGTAGATGGCGATGTAGAGGGTCACCGTGGCCATAATGTAGTTGGTCTCGCCACCGTTAATAATTTGACTGGTTTGATAAAGAATCAAACCGACCATCAGCATTACAAAAGCAGCGGATACCGCCATCGACAGCGCCGGAATATTGAAAAATAAAGTCATCACGCCGCAAAGAAAGGCAACCAGTATTCCCGCCATTAAGAAGCCACCAATAAAACTAAAGTCTTTGCGGGTAGTGATTACATAAGCCGACAAACCGACAAAGGTAATACCGGTAATCGCCATGGCGTTCATCACTAACTGAGCCCCGTTGGGGGTTTTCAGGTAGTAGCCAATGATCGGCCCCAGGGTCGCGCCCATAAACCCGGTGAGGGCAAATACACAGACGATGCCCATGCCGCTATTGCGGAATTTAGTGGTCAAAAATAACAGTAAGAAATAACCACCCAGGGTGATCCACGGACCTAAATAAGGTAGCTCCAGCGCCATCGATGTGCCCGCTGCCGCCGCGCTGAATAGCAGGGTCGCGGATAGCAGCATGTAGGTATTGCGCAATACCTTATTAGTGGACAGTACGGATTCTTGCTTCTGAATCCCGGAGGTAGAGGTTATACGATCATTCATACGAGTTCTCCTATCAAGGTCGAGACGGCACCCAAAGCGCTAGATTGCTCGCTTATGGCTTAACTTATGGTTCAGCTTATGGTTCAACTTATCGTTTAAATTGGACAGTTACATCTGTCGATGTTTCAACACGGGCATATTAGCGCGAATTTGGGCGATGTGCATGGTATCAGTTTCGGCACAAATAAAACCGTCTCCATCCTCGAGCTCGGCAAGCACCTCGCCCCAGGGATCGATAATGGCGCTGCCGCCCCAGGTGGGTTTTCTTGGGTGAGTTCGATTACCGATATTCGCACCGATCACATAACACTGATTTTCTACCGCTCTGGCCTGCAGTAACAGTCGCCAATGGGCTCGTCCGGTCGCGGAGGTAAATGCAGAGGGCACCGCCATTAACTCAGCACCACCCTCGGCGTAAGCCCGATACAACTCCGGGAAGCGCAGGTCGTAACAGACGCTGAGCCCTAGTTTACCCAGCGGAGTATTCACCAACACCGGGATATCGCCGTGACGGTAACTGTCTGACTCGCGGTAGTGCTTACCAGTTGCTGCCACCGTGACATCAAATAAATGCATCTTGTGGTAACGGGCGACTTCTTCGCCCTCGGCGTTAAATAATAAACTGGCGGCGTAAGGACGCGCGGACGACTCCCCTTGCTCCGAATTTAACAACAATGGCAGGGTGCCGCCCAATAGCCAAACCTTATGTTTGCGCGCCTGCTCGGACAGAAATGTTCGCACCGGGCCATGCTCACTACTCTCCGCGCGAGCAGCCGACAACAAGTCTGGCTCGTTGTAGTAGGCAAAATTTTCAGGCAAGACCAATAGCTCTGCACCGGCGTCGACGGCCTGTTTAATTAGCGCACCCGCACTCTTCAGGTTATCGCTTACATCACCCTCCGCGCGTAATTGTAGTGCCGCTAGCTTCGACATAACCCTCTCTATTTACTCAAGCTTATCGCTGAATATTTTCTCGACTTTAAGTTCGGGATCATCCCAAGGGCCCTCGACCCGATAACTTAAGCTGGACATTTTATTGACCTGTTTATCAAACAATCTGCTGGTCAGATAAACCCCCACCGCCGCCGGTAAACCACCCACCAATGCGGCCACCCAGGGCAAATTGGTACCCACGGGCAAGGTCGCGACCAAACGAGCATCAATGGTTTCGGACACCAGGTCGGCTTCGCCATGCAAGCGCATTTTGCCCGAGGGCATATTTACCTTAATAGGCTGGAAGGCCAGGGTGCCGCTATTAAAGGCCAGGCTGCCTTCGAGTTCATCGTAGCTCACGCCGGAATCAAAAACGTCTGAAAAATCCAGGCGCAAACGCCGCAACCAGGTATCAAAGTTAATCACCCCGATTAGCTTTATCAAGGCGTTGCCCGCGACGCCGGAAGTGCGATAAAAATTACCTTCCTTAAAGTTCAACGCAATGACTCCGTCCAATAACACCGGTTTGATTTCCCAGGGCCGCTCGGCCCAGGATAGCTCGGTAAAAAATACCGCTTCCTGACTGTTCAAGATCACCGGCATACCCCAGGATTTGAGTACACCCGCCAGGTCGTAGGTTTGCAGTGCGCCGGAAAAGTCGGTGCGATGCTGGCCATCCTGCTCTACCCAGGTCAACGCTGCCGGACTACCGTCTGGAGCGGGTCCGGAAACCAGGCCGGTCACTTCACCAATAATATTTTCAAAGCGCACACCGCCTGCAATGTGGCGAATGGAAAATCCAAGCTCGCCAATTTCATCGTCGCCGATACGTAAACCCAGGGTGGAAAAATCTACCTCGGGTAGATCGCCGGGCAGTAATTGTCGGAGCGTGTTGTTCTCGTCATCACTAAAATCCGGCTTTGGTAACACCAAATAATCCAGGACTAACTCCAGGGGGCCTGCTTCCAAAGGCACCCCAACCTCACCTGAGACGGTGTCGCTGCTGCCATAAAAACGCCAACTGTCGGTGTCAATACCACCGGTGGCCGTCAAATTCGGAATCAGGTAGTCGGCAATTAAGAATTCACCTACCTGCAGATCAAAGGTCGGATTTAAGCGCTTTGGATTCCAGTTTTTGATCTCACTACCCGAAGTACCGTCAACATTAAGCGCTTGCTGCCACTGATCGAAATTAAACTTATCAAGTCTGCCTCTGATCGTTAACTTGCGCGCCTGTTCTGACGAACTATTTAAACTATCGACATCAATACCACCCAGCGCGATATCGCCCCGGATTAAATCTTTATCTTCAAGCCGAAACACCCCCGCGATGTTGTCGCCCAAGCGAGTTTCAAGCAGAGTGTGGCTCGGTTTAAAACTCAGAGTCAAATCCATTTTTTGAGTTTCGGTGCCCAGTTTATTGAGCGGTGCGGGCAACGTGGAAGTAAGACCCAATAAATCCGACGTCACTTTAAGCGTCGTCGGCGAGCCATCGACCGGAATCCGATAACGCGCTTGATAGGCCGTATTACCTGCTAGTTGCTGCGCGACAAATGCCGGCCATATCGGTAGCGCGACCATGTTCATTTCACCGCTGGATTCAATCTCAAGATCACCGTTGTCGTGAGTGTTTAACTTCGCTGCTACGAGCTGGTCCCAAAATTTAAATTTTATCTGTTCGGCAAACAAACCACGTTGCTCGTTATAGGCAATATCGCCGTTTAGAGCTTCGAAGGCGATATCCGCTGACGCCAGACGCATATGCCCGTCGCTAATAAGCGCTGCTACGCGATAGTGTTCGCCGCGCTTGGCACGGGAAAGAGGAATGGCCAAATCCAGATCGGCCTTAACCTGACCACCCAGTTGCCACTGAGCAAGTTGTTCTACCTGAGGCTGTAGTGGCGAGTGTCGAAGAATATCAATGGCCTCCACTAGCGGTGCTCGCACGCGGGCCTTAATACCCAGTAGTGAAGACCCAGGGCTCGTGTGGAAACCGGCGTTTTGAATACGCGCTTTGCCCATGCTGCCCGAAAGCACGCGTCCCTCCACGTTGCTACCGTCCACAGACATATAGGCCGACAGTTGGGTCACCTCGGGCCAGTGAGGGTCAAACTTCAACTGCCCGTTGGCTACGCGGGCATAAACTTGAATACTGCGCCGAGAGTTGTCTTTGCCTACTAAGGGCCCTCGCCAGATAAAGCCGCCCTCCTCGATATCCATATCCCCAATGGCATCATCGAGCCAGGTTTTCAATGTGGGTTCGAGAGAGTCGGGAATAAATTGTCCGGTGTGCCGAGAGTGACTGTCGCGGAGCCCCGCGATCAAGGTCATATCGGGAACGCCTGCCTCCTTGTTCAAGGGTTGGTATAGCTCGAAAGCCGCGCGAATCGACCCCGCCTCACCGTCCATAAGCACCGGCCCACCGCCTATCGCCAGGGCCTGGCCCTGGTCAATTACGTCAACGTAAATGCGTCCTCGAGCGGGACCCACTGTCATAAAATTGTCGTACACGCCTGGAAAACGCATGGCAAAATCGGCGTTAGTATCGAGCACCAACTCACCACTCTCACCCTCCATCGTAAAATATCCGCTTAATTCTTTGACTGCGGGCGTACTACGCCAGGAATCAAGACCAAGAAGGTCGAACTGAACCTGCACAGCAGTAATCGGAAAGGCCTCAGCGGTATTTATTTCTATATGGAAATCCCGCAGAACACCGCGTGGATTGAGCGCCGCCAATACGGCCGCTGGCTGCTGCGGCAATAACTCTGCCCTGGCGAGCAAGTCATTGGCCACCGACAAATTAAGATGATCTATGGCGACTCTGGACTGGCCCCAGTCAGCGCCCAATTGTTGGCTGAATTCCAAGTTTATCGGTTGAATATCGGTGTCCATCCAATCGACATCGAGGCCCTGAAAACGCAAGCCCCAATCCACGCCGGGGCGCAACCAGCCGGTAATATCAGCTTTTAAATTTTTTAAAGGTTGGGCGTTTTCCACCCAGCTCAGTGGGATTTCGCTGGCGCTGACGTGGCCGACCATAGCCACTTCACCCTCCCTGGGTGAATCAAACCAAAGTTCCGCCGCCACATCGGTTTTAACCGCACCGATGCGCTCCGCCCATTCCGGAGCCAGGCCGCGAAATACAATGCCGGGGGGACCACTAAAATCGATGCGATTGAAACGCAGGTAGCCGCGACCATCGAAACTTTGGGCGTCGAGCGGATCGCCCACGCCCTCCAACAGTGCGCTGGCAAATTCTTCACCGGCGACACTCAGCTTGGCGGCGACGCGATGAAAATCTCCGCTGTTCTCCGCCAACAAATCATCGGCATCAAACGTCACTTCGTCGCCGGAATAAAAGTGCAGTACCACCTGAGCTTTAGCAATGCGAATGCGCTTGCTGTCGGTCAACATCTGCACCACGCGCCGCAAACCCTCGTCATCTGCTTCAGCGTCCGGAGTAGAAAGGCCACTAAGCGACCACTTGCCCTCCGCATCTTCTACCAAGGTAAAACTTGCCTGACCGATAGCGAGTTCTTCCCAAATCAAATTAACAGCAAGCATACTGCGAAATAAATCCAGCTTCGCACTGATTTTATCGATCTGAAAAGCAGCATCGGGGAAATCCCCGTCGGTGGAGGGGGATGCTGCAGCTGAGGAATTTAATGCCCCCTCAGCAGGCAGCTCCATCGAGCGTAACTCCAAACCTTCCACGCTCAAACGCGGTGAAAACCGCTGCCATTCTCCGTTCAGCGATTGCGTAGTCACTTCAACACCCAAACGCTCGGACAGAAAATCGTTAATGGTGACCTGGTAGCTATCGAGACGGGGTAACAACTGTCGACCCAAAACCACGAGCACCGCGTAGACGATGACAATAAAAGCCAACACCACCCAAAGGGCTCGTACGCTATGACGCCACAGCCTGGCCAATATCTAAGCCCTCACCGCCAGTAGTCTCAACGCTATAAAATAACGGTATAAATATTCGCGTTGAAATTTACATGGGAACAATATCGTATTGCTCCTGGCTGTATTGATCCTCGACCCTAAATTCGATAGGCCGTCCGGTAAACGCTTCCAGGTCCGCAACGTCAGTGGCATTTTCTGACAGCAGTCGATCAACCACCGAATGCGAGGCCAGCACCAAAATCTTCTTACACTCAAAAGTACGCGCCTCGCGTAAAATCTCTCGAAAAATTTCAAAGGTTACGGTTTCTGCAGATTTTATATAGCCCTTGCCATCGCATACCGAACACGCCTCACACAACTGTTGCCGTAAGTTCTCGCTGGTGCGCTTGCGAGTCATTTCCACCAAACCGAGTTCAGACACACCGGTAATATTCATCTTTGCTTTGTCGTCAGACAGCGCATGCTCAAAAGTGCGCAGCACCTGTCGCCGATGCTCTTCATTCAACATATCGATAAAATCGAGAATGATAATTCCACCGAGATTACGCAACCGCAGTTGCCGGGCAATGGTATTGGCTGCCTCCATATTGGTTTTAAAAATAGTTTGTTCGAGGTTGCGATGCCCGGTGTAAGAACCGGTATTAACGTCGATGGTAGTCATGGCTTCGGTTTGATCGATGACCAGATAACCGCCGGATTTTAAATCGACTCGTCGCTCCAACGCGCGGGAAATTTCATCTTCCACCCCATACAAATAAAATAATGGTCGATCATCGGTATAGAGTTCAATTAATTTTTGGATATCCGAATCGAAGTATTCGGTAAATTGAATCAGCAGGTCAAAAACTTCCTGAGAATCCACTCTGATTTTATCGATACCCTCGGGGCTTAAATCTCGCAAGGTACGTTTTGCAATGGGTAAATCCTGGTAAAGCATCCCGACTTTTTCAGCCCTGGAAATTTGTTTTTCGACATACTCCCACAGCCGTTTCAGAAATAAAATTTCCGCCCCCAGCTCTACCCGAGTCATACCCTCGGCCACGGTGCGAATAATATAACCATGGGGCCCGCCGTCGAAGGCATGTTCGGCGATGGCATTTTCTAATTCACTACGCAGGCGCTCGCGTTCCTGTTCATCTTCCAGGCGCTGAGAAATACCAATGTGATCCGTCTTCGGCATATAAACCAAATAGCGCGATGACACCGAAAGATAAGTGGTGAGTCGTGGACCTTTGGTGCCGATAGGATCTTTGAGTACCTGCACCGGCAACATTTCGCCTTCGCGCAACACGTCACGGATATCTCGGTCTGCGCTATTAGCGCGATCGACGGCTTCGCCATTTCTGGCGCGCAAATCGCCAACGTGAATAAAACCGGCTTTATCCATGCCTATATCGATAAACGCGGCCTGCATGCCCGGCATCACTCGCAGCACTTTACCCAGATAAATACTGCCGACCAAACCGCGTTTTTGAGCCCGCTCGATATTAATTTCCAGCAGTACGCCATTATCAACCCGGGCCACCCGGGTTTCCGAGGGCGTAACATTAATTAGCACTTCTGAACTCATAGCCCGCTCAACCCACAAGGAATATTATATGTTTGCAATAGTGTATAGGTTTCTGCCACGGGAAGCCCCACCACGCTCGAATAACTACCCACGAGATGTGTGACAAAGACGCTGCCAAGTCCCTGTATCGCGTAAGCACCCGCCTTGCCCTCCGGTTCACCGCTACGCCAGTAGGCGTGGCATTCGGATTCGCTTAATACTCGGAACGTGACTTCAGTTTTCACCAGTCTGGATTCACTCATCGGCGCTGTGGTGTCGCCGGCAACCATAACAAGCGCCGATAGTACGCGATGGGTTTTGCCAGACAGCGCCATTAACATTTCAACAGCGTGATTTTCGGATTCGGGTTTGCCGAAAATGTGTTCGCCAGCAGGCTTTTGCTCCGGGGCGATAACGGCCGTGTCGGCACCCAGTACTGGAAGTCTCCGGCCAGAGCTATCCCCATCAGCTGAGCGTCGATAGACTGCTTCGGCTTTGCCGCGAGCCATGCGCAAGACGTACTCACTGGGACATTCATTGGGCGCTGGCGTTTCATCAATATCTGCAGGCACAACCCTGAAGCGAGTGCGCATACTGGAAAGTAATTGTTGTCGCCGAGGCGATGCCGAGGCCAGAATAAAGTCGGCATCCTCGGGTTGATCAACCGGGCCGAAGTCAGAGCTCATCGGTAAAGTTACAAAGAGCGCCGATGTAGGCGACCCAGTACACCGGCGATAAATGGCCAAACCAGGATGGCGCTCAAGGCGGGATAAAGCAGGGCCAACTGCAAAGCACCACCGTGTATCGCCAGATCTATAGCCACCGATATCAGTTGGTAGACCACGACTAATCCAGCTATTAATAGACACTGATGAAAGATGGTGAAGTGTAGCAAGCGGTGTTCCAGAGTCTGCGCCCAATAAGCCGTCACGCAAAATGCCATGGCGGATTCTCCTGCCGGCGCACCGCTGACAAAATCCACCAATAAGCCCAGCGTAAACGCAAAGACCAGGCCGAAGGTTTGCGGCTCAAACAACAACCAGTACAAAGCAACCAGCAGAACGATGGGCGGCTTCCAGTACAACCACTCACTGCGCCCGGCGCCAAAACTGAAGACCAGAGCCACTAGCAGGCTAGTCAACACCAGAACTAGTGATAGTCGCCTAGTCGACATCGGCTTTATCTCTCTCGTTATTATTTATGTCACCATCAATATCACTGTCGATGCCACCACGAGGAACCGGGTTAACTTCAGTAAATAACAGCAACAGGTGACGACTGCGATTCAGTTGTGCGGTCGGCAGCACCGTGACTTCCACAAAGTCCTGTCCGGATTTGCGTTCGATGGTTGCAACTCTACCCACCGGATAACCGGCCGGAAAACGCCCGCCAAGACCCGAGCTCAGCAACAGGTCGTGCTCCTTAATATTTAGTGTTGGCGGTACATGGCGTAGCTGCAGGCGCTGATAATCTCCGGTACCTTCGGCGATAAGACGCGTGCCAAATTCTGCTATCTGTACCGGTATTGCGTGACGCGCATCGCTGATTAACATCACCTGGGAGCGATCGTTGTCAACGGCAATCACCTGGCCCATTAAACCATCGCCATCAAGCACCGCCTGGCCTACAAACACGCCGTCCCGCGCACCGCGATTGATGGTTACCTGGTGACGTAGAGGCATGGTGGACACGCCAATTAGCTCGGCGACCAGCACACGGGTTTTGAGTAATTCCCGCGCGCTGAGCAGATTTCGCAGTCGAGCATTTTCCACAGAGAGATCGACGACGCGCTGAACCTCTCCTTTCAGCACCAACACTTCCGTTTTAAGACGCTGATTGTCGGCCACGAGTTCGCTGCGACTCAATAGATTTTGATCGCTCCACTTGGCAACATTAGAAGGGGTATTACTCAACCAGCGTAGCGGTTGCGCCGCGCTGTCTATCCAGGCCCGGGTGGGGTCAAGCCAGCGGGTATTGCGATCCACAAATAACAGCGCCAGGGCCAGCGCCAGCAGCACCAGCATGCCTGGTGCCGTCATCCGTTTACTAAACAGCTTCCTCTCTATTTCGAGCTACTCCACTAGCGTGTGCGAACGATGGTCAGGAAGCCAGGATATCCAGACTGCGTAGATCCATCATTTGCAAAGCGACACCACCGCCCCGAGCGACACAGGTGAGCGGGTCTTCGGCAATAATGACCGGCAATCCGGTTTCGTGAGTCAGTAATAAATCGATGTCGCGCAACAAGGCTCCACCACCGGTTAACACTATGCCACTCTCGGCAATATCCGAAGCTAACTCGGGAGGCGACTGCTCGAGCACCCGCTTCACCGCCTGAATAATGGCCGTTAATGGCTCCTGCAACGATTCGAGAATTTCATCGCCGCTAAGCGTAAAGCTTTTGGGTACACCCTCGGCCAGATTGCGCCCGCGCACATCGATCTCGCGAACTTCCTTGCTGGGATAGGCCCCACCAATTTCCATCTTGATGCGCTCTGCCGTGGTGTCGCCAATCACGCTGCCGTACTTGCGGCGCACATAGTTGGTAATGGCTTCATC
Source organism: Porticoccaceae bacterium (assembly GCA_036961295.1). Lineage (GTDB taxonomy): Bacteria > Pseudomonadota > Gammaproteobacteria > Pseudomonadales > Porticoccaceae > JAGPUQ01. Next base: position 1,878,382 of record JBALVX010000001.1, read on the forward strand.
AAAGCGGTCGCCACCAATGCGAATGGAATCGGAATGCACCACGCCATTGAGGGATAAAATTGCAATTTCGGTGGTACCACCACCAATGTCTACCACCATGGAACCGCAGGCTTCCTCCACCGGCAAACCCGCGCCGATAGCAGCGGCCATGGGTTCTTCAATCAAAAACACCTCTCTGGCTCCCGCGCGTTCGGCAGATTCACGAATCGCACGTTTTTCAACTTCGGTCGCCAGGCAAGGTACACAGACTAGGACCCGAGGACTGGGAGGGATTAGACTGTTGGCATGCACTTTTTTAATAAAGTACTGCAGCATTTTCTCAGTGACCTGAAAATTAGCAATCACCCCGTCTTTTAATGGTCGTATCGCGGTGATATTTCCGGGCGTGCGCCCTAGCATGCGCTTGGCTTCAACGCCCACCGCACGCACTGATTTTTGACCGTGATTAGTGTGGATAGCAACCACCGAAGGCTCGTTCAACACGATGCCTTTATCGGGGATATAGATCAAGGTATTCGCGGTACCCAAGTCGATCGACAGGTCGTTAGAGAACATGCCGCGTAAACGTTTAATCATCTGGTCATTTTTCCTGCAGTAACTTTGGGTTCAGATTGCGGCTCAAAGCCGGGATCAGATTCGGGTTTATTTATGAGTAGCACATCCACGTAGCGCACGTAGCCGCACGTAACCGCACGTAGTGACAGCCCAGCAGCAGAATACGGCTCTACGAGCCTAAACACAGGAACTCTAACAACGCTAAGGATTCAGGGCAACCGCCAAATATGGTAATCTGCATCGCCTCGTAAGGGGCGCTCACAACGAAGGGAAACTATAGCATGACCATTGAACGTGCCGATATTGAAAAACTCGCAAAATTGGCCCAAATCGGCATTACCGAAGAGAACATAGCCGCAACCACCAACAGTATTAATAGTGTACTGACTCTGGTGGATCAACTACAGGCGGCCGACACCACCGCAGTGGAGCCCATGGCCAACCCTTTAGATGCCACGCAGCGCTTACGCGCCGACACCGTAAGCGAAGCCAATTGCCGGGAAAACTTCCAAAACATTGCCCCGGCGGTAGCCGACGGACTGTATTTGGTGCCCCGCGTTATCGAGTAAGGGCGCCAAAACAGCCAGACCCTGCACCCCAACCATCGGCTCTCAACACTACGAGAGCCAATTTACGATGGTCAATTTACGATAGCCAATTAACGATAGAAAGACATGCACAACAAAACTCTTACAGAACTCAGCAAGGGCCTACGCAGCGGCGAATTCTCCAGCGTAGAACTGACCCACCATTTCCTGAACCGCATCGACCAACTCGATGGGGTCTATAACAGCTTTATTACCGTCACTGCTGAACAAGCACTGGCGCAGGCTACAGCGGCAGATCAGCAACTCGCCAAAGGCAATACCTCCGCCCTCTGCGGTGTGCCCATGGCCCACAAAGATATTTTTTGCACCGAGGGCGTGCGCACCAGTTGTGGTTCGCGCATGCTCGACACCTTCGTGCCGCCCTACAATGCCACCGTCGTCGAGAATTTTGCCGCGGCTGGTGCCGTTGTCCTGGGGAAAACCAATATGGACGAGTTCGCGATGGGCTCCTCCAACGAAACCAGTTACTACGGCCCGGTGAAGAACCCCTGGCAAACCCAGTGCGTACCCGGCGGCTCTTCCGGCGGTTCCGCCGCTGCAATTGCCGCGCGTCTCACCCCCGCCGCCACGGCCACCGATACCGGCGGTTCGATTCGACAACCGGCTGCGCTGTGTGGCATCACCGGACTAAAACCCACCTACGGGCGAGTGTCGCGCTGGGGCATGATCGCCTTCGCCTCCAGCCTCGACCAGGGCGGTCCGATGGCACGCAGCGCCGAGGATGTCGCGGTGCTGCTCAACACCATGGCCAGTTTTGACGACAAAGACTCCACCTGCCTGGAGCGTCCCGTACCCGATTACACGGCGACCTTGAACGGTAAGCTCGACGGCCTCACCATCGGCGTGCCAGAACAATACTTCGGCGACGGACTCAATCCCGCCGTCGAACAAGCAGTGCAAGACGCGTTGCGAGAATACGAAAACCTGGGCGCGACGATTAAAGACATCAGCCTGCCCCACTCCAATTTATCGGTCCCGGCCTATTATGTAATCGCCCCCGCCGAGGCCTCCGCCAACCTGTCTCGCTTTGATGGCGTGCGCTACGGCCACCGCTGCGACAATCCCCAGGACCTGGAAGACCTCTACAAGCGCTCGCGGGCAGAAGGTTTTGGCGACGAAGTAAAACGCCGCATTTTAGTCGGCGCTTATTGCCTGTCCGCCGGTTACTACGACGCCTATTACAAAAAAGCACTGCAGGTGCGCCGCCTGATCCAGCAAGATTTTGTCGCCGCTTTTGAGCAGGTTGATATTATCATGGGCCCCACCTGCCCGAACCCGGCGTTTGAATTCGGCTCCAAAGGTAGCGATCCGGTAGCCATGTACCTGGAAGACATTTACACCATTGCCACCAACCTGGCCGGACTGCCGGGCATGTCTATCCCCTGCGGTTTAGTGGACGACAAACCCGTGGGGCTGCAATTGATCGGTAACTATTTCGACGAGGCGCGCATGTTGAATATTGCCCACCGCTTCCAGCAGCACACCGACTGGCATCAATTGACGCCACCTGATCTCGAAGGTGAAAGTATTGACGGTGCAAACGGAGAATCAGCATGAGCTGGGAAACCGTAATCGGCCTCGAAATCCACGTGCAACTGGCGACCAAAACTAAAATTTTCTCCGGCGCGAGCACCGCCTTTGGCGCCGCACCGAATACTCAGGCCTGCGCCATCGACCTGGCCATGCCCGGCACGCTACCGGTACTCAATAAAAAAGCCGTGGACATGGCTATTTTATTCGGCCTGGCCATCGACGCCGAGATCAACCCGGTGTCGACCTTTGATCGCAAAAATTACTTTTACCCGGATTTGCCCAAAGGCTATCAAACCACCCAACTAGATAAACCCATTGTTGGCCCCGGCAGTGTCGAAATCACTCTGGCCGACGGCAGCCATAAAAATATTCGCATCCACCACGCCCACCTCGAAGAAGATGCGGGCAAGTCTTTGCACGAAGACTTTGATGGTATGTCCGGTATTGATCTAAACCGGGCGGGAACACCGCTAATTGAAATTGTCACCGAACCGGATATCAGCAACGCCGAAGAAGCACTGGCTTTTGCCAAAAAATTGCACGGCCTGGTGACGTCTATCGGTATTTGCGATGGCAAAATGTCTCAGGGTTCCCTGCGTTTTGATGTCAACGTGTCGGTGCGCCGACCCGGTGAAGCTCTCGGTACTCGCACCGAAACCAAAAACCTCAACTCTTTCCGCTTTATGGAAAAAGCCATCGCCAAGGAAGTCGCCCGTCAAATTGATGTGCTCGAAGACGGCGGTACCATCCGACAGGAAACCCGCCTTTACGACGGCGATACCGACAGCGCTCGCCCCATGCGCAGCAAAGAGGAAGCCAACGACTACCGCTACTTCCCCTGCCCCGACTTATTGCCGGTGGTGATTGAGCAAAGCCATATCGAAGCACTGCGCGCCAGCCTGCCGGAATTGCCCGAAGCCCGCAAAAAACGCTACATGGCCGACTATTCACTGTCGGATTACGACGCCGGTATACTCAGCGACGACGCGGCCATGGCCCACTACTTTGAAGCCTCCGCAGAGGTCGCCGACGACGCCAAACTCGCCGCCAACTGGATCATGGGTGAGCTTTCTGCACAGTTAAATAGTAGTGAAACAGAAATCAACGACAGCCCGGTCAGCGCCGAACAACTGGGTGGCTTGATTGTGCGGATTAAAGACGGCAGTATTTCTAACAAAATGGCCAGGACGGTTTTTGAAGCGCTCTGGAATAGCCCTGCGGATAAATCCAGCGCCGACGACGTCATTGCACAACTCGGTCTCAAACAAGTATCCGACAGCGGTGCTATCGAGGCCCTGGTCAATGAAGTGATCGCCAACAGTGCGCAGCAGGTGGCTAATTACGCCAAAGCCGACGCCAGCAAGCGGCCCAAAATGCTCGGCTACTTTGTTGGCCAAATCATGAAGGCCTCGAAAGGCCAGGCCAACCCGCAACAAGTGAATGAAGTGCTACTGAAAAAGCTGGACGCATTGATCTAAATACATAGATCTAGAAACATAGATATAGGTTTTGTTATGACATCAGCGGTATTGAAACCAACTGTATTAAAACCAGCGATCTTAAAACCAGCGACTTTAAAAAAAGACAAGCAAAAAATTCTCGGCGAAGTTTTTGACGATGCACGCATAAAAACCTTTCTCGATTTAGATGCGCAGGAGGGCGTGGATGCGGATTTTCACGTGCTCGAAAAAGCCTATCGCGGAATGGAGGTAGAGAACTTCGCCACGTTTCTCGGGTTTTTTATCGCTGCCGGACGCAATTTAAATGCGACCAACCCGCAGGGACAAACCATGCTCGATATCCTCTCCACACAGGCACCAGCGGAAGCCTACCTCACCGCGCTACAACAGCGTCTAAATCAACTAAACTCGTAAACTTAAACCCGTAAAAACTGAACTCGTAAAAAAAGGCATAACGAATTTACCCATGCGCACCACTCAGTACATTAAAGGCGATATTTTTGGCGGCTTAACCGCGGCTATCGTCGCACTGCCCCTGGCTTTGGCATTTGGCATCTCCTCCGGGGCCGGGGCAGTCGCCGGGCTCTACGGTGCCATCTTCACCGGGTTTTTTGCCGCCATATTTGGCGGCACTTCAACACAAATTACCGGCCCCACCGGGCCGATGACCGTGGTCATGGCTCTCGTGGTCACACACTTCTCCGGCAATTTGGCGCTGGCATTTTCTACGGTGATCCTCGCCGGTGGTTTCCAGATACTATTTGGCCTGGCCGGCATTGGCCGCTTTATCAAACTGGTGCCCCACCCGGTGGTATCCGGGTTTATGAGCGGTATCGGCGGCATTATTATCATTCTTCAAATCGCGCCGCTGCTAGGCCATAGCGCGCCTAATGGCGATATATTGACAAAGCTCACCGCGCTGCCAGAAATACTGGGTGAAGCAAACACCCACGCACTGGGCCTTAGCGCCATCACCTTACTGATTATGTTTGCCACTCCAAAGCGTCTCGCCGTGCTGCTGCCACCCCCACTTATTGCAGCTCTTGTTGGCACACTGGCAGGGGTATTTTATTTTTCCGCCGCACCGACCATCGGCGAAATTCCGTCGGGCTTCCCCACGCTGACCATTCCCGACGTCGCACTAGCCGATATTCCTTTTATCATCAAGTTCGCCATTATTCTGGCTTTTCTCGGTGCCATCGATTCACTACTGACTTCGCTAGTTGCCGATAGCATGACTCGCACGCACCACGACTCCAATCGAGAATTGATCGGTCAGGGCATTGGCAATGTGGTCGCTGGCCTGTTTGGTGGCATCGCGGGAGCGGGTGCGACCATGCGCACACTGACCAACATTCGCGCCGGTGGCACCACTCGTTTGGCGGGAATATTACACTCGGTAATACTGCTGTTACTGGTACTCGGCTTTAGTAGCGCAGCGAGCCAAATACCACTGGCAGTACTCGGCGGTATTTTAATTAAAGTTGGCGTCGATATTATTGACTGGAACTATATTAAACGTATGCACCGCGCTCCACTTGCAGGCGTGGTCATTATGCTAACCACTCTGCTGATCACCATTTTTGTTGATCTTATTGTCGCGGTTGCGGTCGGCATCGTTATGGCGTCTCTGCTTTTTGTCTCGCGCATGGCCGACGCCCAGTTAAAAAGTGCCCAACTCTCTTCCAGTTCCAACGGCGTTCCCAACCTGTCACCAGAGGAAGCGGAAATACTCGATAGAGCCGAGGGCAAAATCGTACTATTTCATATGGAGGGGCCGCTCAGTTTCGGTTCCGCCCACGACATAACGAAATTGTTACTGACCACAGGCGAAAAAGAAGTCCTGGTGATCGACTTATCAAATGTGCCGTTTATTGACGGCAGCGCCTCCTTCGCCCTGGATGAAACCATCCGCAGCCTCCACGAACAAGATGACCTGGTCATTGTGTTTGGCGCGCGTCCCAATGTGGTTGAAACCTTACACTCAACCGGCACTCTGGATCGCCTGGACTTTCATCGCGTGCTCGACAACCGGTTCGAGGCTCTCACCAAAGCGGTCACGCTACTGACCGAACACGAGCGTCAAGACCGCGAACTTAAAACCTAAAATTCATTTCTGACCTCAGTCCTATGGTTAAACCTTCTATAGCCAAATCCGTTTCATTAAAAGAGAGAATCATCATGACCGCTACCCTTTCCGACACTGTTAGCTTTACCAAGCAAGGTGCTATTGGCTTAATTAAAATCAATAACCCACCGGTTAATGCGCTGGGGCAATCCGTACGCGCCGGGCTTAAGGCCGCCGTCGAGGCGGGACTCGCAGACGACTCCGTTAAAGCCATGGTGTTGATCTGTGAAGGTCGCACCTTTATTGCCGGTGCGGACATTAAAGAATTCGCCAAAGGCATGGGCGAACCGGGTTTGGTACCGGTAATCAGCGATATGGAAACTGCCAGTAAACCCATTGTCGCGGCAATTCACGGCACCGCACTGGGCGGTGGTCTTGAAGTCGCATTGGGTTGCCACTATCGCATTGCCGTACCCACGGCCAGAGTCGGCTTGCCCGAAGTACACCTGGGTTTGTTGCCGGGTGCGGGTGGCACTCAGCGCTTGCCTCGCTTAGTTGGCGCTCAAGCCGCCCTGGATTTAATCGTCAAGGGTAATCATATCGCCGCTAAAGATGCCTTAAAGCTCGGCATTATCGATGCCATTGTTGACGTCAGTATTGACGGTAGTGTTGAAAGCGATCTGGAAACAGCAGCCATTGCCTACGCAGAAAAATTACTGGCGGACGGCACTGGCCCCCGCGCCATTCGCGACATTACTCCAGAAGCCGCTGGCCCCGAAGTATTCGATAACTACGAGCAGAGCATCGCCCGCAAGCAACGCGGCTTTCTCGCGCCCTTTCATATTATTAAATCCATTCGCGCCGCCTTTGAGCTGCCCTTCGATGAAGGCATGGCTCGGGAGAGCGAATTGTTTATGGAGCTAATGACCTCCTCGGAATCCGCTGCCCAGCGCCATATCTTTTTCGCCGAGCGCGAAGTCGCCAAAGTGCCAGGCCTGGCAAAGGACACACCCAAACGCGACATTAAAACTGCAGCAGTAATCGGCGCGGGCACCATGGGTGGCGGCATTGCGATGAACTTTGCCAATGCCGGTATTCCCGTCAAATTACTGGAAATGAAACAGGAGTATCTCGATAAAGGTATCGCCCTGATTCGCAGTAATTACGAAAATACCGCGAGGAAGGGTCGTATCTCGCTGGACGCGGTGGAACAGCGCATGGCGCTCATTGAGCCCACGATTGCCTACAGCGACATCGCCGATGTGGATATTGTGATCGAAGCAGTATTCGAAAATATGGACGTTAAAAAAGACGTGTTTAAAACTCTGGACGCGACCTGTAAGCAAGGTGCGATTCTCGCCACCAACACTTCAACACTGGATGTGGACGAAATCGCCAGCGTCACTCAGCGTCCTCAAGACGTCATCGGCATGCATTTTTTTAGTCCCGCTAATGTGATGCGCTTGCTGGAAAATGTACGCGGCGAGCATACCGCCGACGATGTCATTGCTACGGTAATGAGCCTGTCCAGACGCATCGGAAAAATCGGAGCCCTGGTCGGCGTTTGCGACGGCTTTGTCGGCAACCGCATGTTGCACCAACGCACCCGGGAATCCGCGTTTCTAGTAGAAGAAGGCGCCACCCCGGAGCAAATCGATAAAGTACTTTTCGATTTTGGTTTCCCCATGGGACCATTCACCATGGCGGATATGGCCGGGCTGGACGTAGGTTACAAAGTTCGGGAAGAGCGACGCAAAGCCGGTAAGATTGAAAAGCGCGACTCGGTCTGGATCGACAAGGTTGTCGAACTCGGCCGTTACGGACAAAAAACCCAGGCCGGGATTTATAAGTACGAAGATGGCCGCACCCCCATACCCGATCCGGAAATTGCTGCCTTAATTGCCCAGTGCGCTAAACATGCGGGTATTGAACAAAGAGAAATCTCCGACCAGGAAATCCTCGAGCGCTGCCTCTATCCAATGATTAATGAAGGTGCAAAAATTCTCGAAGAAGGCATTGCTGCCCGACCGTTGGACATCGACATTATCTGGATTAACGGTTACGGCTTCCCCGGCTATAAAGGCGGGCCGATGTTCTGGGCAGACCAAATTGGCTTAAAAACTATTTGCGATGCTTACCAAAAATATGCCGAGCAGTTTGGCGAGCATTACTGGACGCCCTCCCCTCTGCTGGAAAAATTAGCGAAGGAAGGAAAGGGCTTTTACAGCCAATGATGCCAGCCGTGTAAACGGCGTAAGATAGCAATAGTAATAAAAATAGAAATAAATGCTCGCGGGGCAGGTTGTTGCAGGAAATTGCGCTGCGACCTGCCTCAAGGCTTTTTCCTTGCGGTAAAACCTAATCCGATCTATTTATACTTCCTTCCAGGTCTCGTCCTATACCTCATCGAGGAATTTGACCTCGCCGGTTTGCAAAGAGTACTCGGCCCCCACAATGCTTAATTCACCTTTTTGAATTAATTGTTCAAGCTTTTCTGAGCCGTGTCGAAGGTGGTTGGTGGCGGCGAATATATTGGCACGAATGGATGCATCGAGTAACTGATCCGGCTTATTTCGAAGCTCTGTCATAAACAGGGGTTCCACCGTCCCTCGAATGCGATTTACGATGGACAATACGTTTGATGAATGAGTTTCCGAGGGGTGCTCAAGGTCGTCGAGAGTAGCCTTAACAGCGCCACACAGGGAGTGGCCTAGCACCACCACCAAAGGCGTTTCAAACTGATCCGCGGCAAACTCGACACTGCCAATCTGCGACGGGGCCACAATGTTTCCCGCCACCCGTATGACGAAAAGATCACCAAGGCCCTGATCAAACACAATTTCTGCCGGCACACGAGAGTCGGAACAACCAAGAATCGTGGCGAAGGGCGCCTGATCCTCAACACACTCCTCTCTCTGAAATTGCCTGGCCGACGCATTCGTACCCTGTACACCAGCGACAAACCGTTTATTGCCTTCTTTCAATCTTTGCAGTGCTTCGCTGGCGCTTATCATAGCTCTCTCGTTAAAGGGTGAACCCCGATCTCGGGCGGTTATATTTGATGAATTTTGACAGGCCTTAAGTGTAAACTATTCTCGTTTATTTCCCCAAGTTCGACTCAATCTTTTAAGCCAACGGCATCCTCTAAGCGACTATACATTCTAAGCTACAATGGGTCTCCCTTACTTAATCAACATTCGCAAACTGGACTATTCAGAAATACATCATGGCATTTAATTATTTTTTTGAAGGGTTTCGACTTATCGCTCGACCCGGCATACGCCGTTATGTGTTGTTACCACTGCTGCTCAACGTGCTGCTATTTATTGTCCTCACCACCTTTGCTATTCAGCAGTTTGGTCAAGGCATGGACTGGATTATGGGGTTTTTACCTCAGTGGCTAGCGTTTTTAGCCTGGCTGATCTGGTCAGTGTTTGGCCTGCTGTTACTCCTGGTGTACGGCTATACGTTTACTATTTTGGGCAATCTGCTCGCCTCACCTTTTTTTGGTATTTTGTCTGAACGGGTACAGCAGCATTTACTGAGCACACCTGAACCGCAAACCCTATCCTGGCGCGACTATGGACCGATTATTCGCCACGCGCTGGGGCGAGAATTGCGTAAGCTATGGTATTTTTTACCGCGCTTGCTGGGCGTACTTATTCTCTGCGCGATTCTTTCTTTTATACCGCTAGTTAATTTGATCACGCCAGTCATTGGTTTTTATTGGGGCGCGTGGAATTTGTATTTACAGTATCTGGATTATCCGACGGATAACAATAAGATTAGTTTCGACGCGCTGCTAATCGACAGCCGAAGCCGGCTAAAATCCGCAGTAAGTTTTGGGGGACTGGTGTTACTGGGATCATCCATTCCGCTGCTTAACCTGCTGGTAATGCCCGCAGCAGTGGCGGGTGCTACGTCTTTGTGGGTCGCCAACGAGCAAGCAAGCCCGTCAAGTACCCAGCCACACTAAATTATTTTAGGTTAACGGCCAGTAAGTCTTCCGCGGGTTGTTCGCAGGACAGTTTTGCGCCTAGCAAAGTCTCGATAGGTTCGAGTAGAAAAGCATCGTCTTCACAGGCAAAACTAATGGAAGTTCCGGTTTTTCCCGCGCGACCTGTGCGTCCGATGCGATGCACGTAATCTTCCGGCTCTTCCGGTAGGGTGTAGTTAATCACGTGGCTAATGCCATCGATATGAATACCGCGCCCCGCAACGTCGGTGGCAACCAGAACTTGAATATTTCCATTTTTAAAATCGTCGAGGGTACGAATGCGTTTGTTCTGAGGGATCTCCCCAGATAACAAGCCCACTTTAAATCCCGCACGCGCCAGATTCTCCTGCAGTTTGCGACACTGGTCGCGACGATTGGCAAACACGATAACGCTTTCCACTTCATCGCTGCGTAAAATATTGCGCAACAAATTAAATTTATTGCGCTTTTCAGTAATAAATACTTTTTGGTCAACGGAGTCCGAGGCCACACTGTCTGGCTCGATTTCCACAAAGGAGGGTTTTTCCGTCCACTGTTCCGACAGTCGCATCACGGCTTCAGTAAAGGTCGCGGAAAACAACAACGTCTGTCTATGTTTACCCTTCTGGGGGGTCAAACGAATTACGTTGCGCACCTGGGGGATAAAACCCATGTCGAGCATACGATCCGCTTCATCGATCACCAGTATTTCAGCCTGATCGAGGTAGACATAGCGACTGGTGCAAAAATCCAGCAAGCGTCCGGGAGTAGCCACCAAAATATCGCAGTGGCGATCGTGCAAATGTTGGCGCTGCTTGTCGTAGTCCATGCCGCCGACCAGAGTGTGTACGTTCAGTTCGGTGTGTTTACACAGAGCCTTGGCGTCTTCGGCAATTTGCATAACCAGCTCGCGGGTGGGGGCGATAATCAATGACCGCGCTTCACCGGCATAGCGTTCGCCCGCTACCGGGTTTTTAAGCAGATCTTCAATAATGGTGATCAAAAATGCGGCGGTTTTGCCGGTGCCGGTTTGAGCCTTGCCAACCACGTCGTGGCCACGGAGCGCGATGGGTAGCGAACGCGCCTGAATCGGCGAGCAATATTGAAAGCCAAGATCGGCGATGGCATGCATCACCGACAAGGGCAAACCCAGGTCGTGAAAGCGCACTTTGTCCGCCTCTGGCTCTACCTTGAATTGATCGAGACTCCAGGCGGAGCCTGAGGCATTGCTACGCCTGCCGCGATTACGGCGGCGAGGCTTTTTCTCGGTGGCTGTGGATTGGTCTGGCTGCGCTTGATCTGACTGGACTTGATCTGGCTGCGCCGCTGCTGACTGCGCTTGATCTGACTGAGTCGGTTCTGCCTGGGCTTGATTTTCTTGCTGCGTTTGATTCATAGATGAGTACTGTGCTGCTCTCAATGGAGTTGGTCAAAAAACCGCCATTGTAGCACGACCCGGCTCCACCTACAGTGCTCCGATAAGCTCTAAAGTAAGAGTCCATCAACCGCCGCTAGCATTGCCGCCAGCCCAGCGCGACAACCAATAATCGAGGCTAAAGAAACGTCCGCCGCCGGTAAAAAATAGGCTCAGCAACATGACAAAGTAAGTGGCGGCAAACTCGATGCCATTATTCAACACCACAAAACTACCCTTTTCCGTCAACCAGGAGTAGTTGCCGTGCTGCTTTAACAGGCTCTTCACGGCACTTACTCGCTTGCCGACTTCGACACTGTTTTCAAGACTGGCCTGAGCCGCAGGAATACCGGCCATCGCCACCACTTTGGCAGCACTAGTGTCGGGGTCACCCGGGGCAATAGCAAACCAGCCATGCTCCCAGTGCACTGCGCCCGCCGCTACGGCCATAGACACCATCAGCGGCACGGCCATCCAGCGCACCGCAAAGCCAACTAACAAGGCCAAACCGCCGACTAATTCCGACGCTGCCGCCAAAAACACCATCACCGCCGGCGCGGGTAAACCCAGACCCCAATCCGGATTACCAAACCAGGACACCATATCTTCAAAATTGAGAAATTTATGCAGACCCGCAGCCACCATTACCGGCGCAAGAATCAGACGAAACAGCAATGGCGGAATACCATCGAGATATTTAAGACGGTCAAAAATACCCTTGTGTAGCGTTTGGTACAGAGTGATTACTGAGGCCATGATCAATCCCTTGTAGTGATAAAGCTCGTTTATTGCAGGTCTTATTTATTAAGAACTTCAAATTTGGAGAACATCTATCGGAAATAATTCCCTGCTTCAGGTCTATCTAACTTACCCAGCCCATACTTTTGACACCCTTAGTTACAAAATCCTTACTCACACAGCAATAGGGGCACCCTGGCTCCCTACCCGGGCGTAATAGGAATCGAGGGCCTCCGACCGCCCCGGCCCAATCACCATGTGAGCGTGGGAGCGATTTAACTGACCGGGTTCATCGACCCCACAGCTGTGGGCAATGACGGTGACTTCCTCCACCATATTAGCCACGTAGTGGGCAACGCGCGCCGCCTTATTGCCGACATCAAGCCCTTTTTGCAACTCCGGATCCTGTGTGGCAACACCGGTGGGACAGGTATTTTTATTGCATTGCATCGCCTGAATACAACCCAGCGCAAACATAAAGCCGCGGGCGGACACCACAAAATCAGCGCCCACACACAGGCCCCACGCCACGTCCACCGGGGTAATTAATTTGCCCGCTACGATGACGCGAATACGCTCTCGCAAACCGTATTCCGCCAACTTATCGATTACGCCGGGTAGGCTTTCGCGAATGGTCAGCCCAGCGTGATCCATCAAACTTTGTGGCGCAGCACCGGTACCGCCATCGCCACTGTCGATGGTCATAAAGTCGGGGGCATGCTCTATACCGCGCCGTAGAATGGCCTCAAATAGTTGTTCGAAAAAGCGCAGACCACCCACCACCAGTTTAAAGCCGACCGGCTTGCCGGTCAGTTGGCGAATATGAGTAATGCGATCCAGCAGATTCTCGACGTTGCGAATATCAGGATGGCCATTGGGACTAATCGACGCCTGACCGGCGGGAATGCCGCGAATGAGTGCGATTTCCTCACTCACTTTTACTCCCGGCAGGATGCCGCCTTTACCGGGCTTGGCTCCCTGGCTAAGTTTGATTTCGATCATTTTCACTTGCTCGTGGGCAGCGATGTCAAGCATTTTGGCGTCGCTCCAGTTACCCGCGTCGTCGCGCACGCCGTAGTTGGCGGTGCCAATCTGAAACACCAGATCGCAACCACCGGACAGGTGGTAGGGAGACAAGCCACCTTCGCCGGTATTAAGCCAGCTCCCCGCCGTCGCGCAACCCTCGGACAGCGCGCGCACCGCAGCTTCGGAAATAGCCCCAAAGCTCATCGCCGATACGTTGAAAAAAGACCGTGCCGAGTAAGGCGAACGGCAGTGTGGGCCGATAACAATAGATTCCACAGGACGCCTATGTGTGTCTAGCGAGGGGAAGGGGTGGGGTACAAATAAAATCGTACCCGGCGCGGCTGCATTTGCCGTGGAGCCAAAAGCCACGGTGTTATTGGTGTTTTTCGCCGCCCGGTACACCCACGAGCGCTGCGCCCGATTAAAGGGCATTTCTTCGCGATCCATGGCGAAAAAATACTGGCGGAAAAACTCGCCCAGATGTTCAAAAAAATAACGAAAGCGACCAATCACCGGGTAATTACGGCGAATGGTATGCCCCTTTTGACGCACATCCACCACGTACATCCAGGCCACCGCCACCGCGCCAATCACCAGTAGCGCTAAAATAGCGACGGCAAAAATCTGCAACAGAAGTATCCAGAAAGAAAAATCAGCTTGTTCCATCGCAACCCTCGCTTACTTAACTTGCAAATAAAAACGCTATCGACGCGTAAAATAATTCAAAATGGCCCACTTTGACAGAGGCAGCTTAACAGAGACATTGATTTGACAGAGACATCGACTTGACTGAGACATCAACTTGAAAGAGATATCTACTTAACAGAGATATCGACTTAACAGAGACACCGACGACTTAATGACTGACTACGTAACAACCGACACCCCTGCCTACCGCATTCGCCGTATCGCCAGCCTTGCCCTGCCCATTACGGTGGGCCAACTGGCTATTATCGGTATGAGTGTCACCGATATTATCGTCGCCGGGCGGGTCAGCACCGACGACCTCGCGGCCGTCTCCCTCGGCAGCGCCATCTTTAACCTCTCCATTATGCTGGTGATTGGCATCATGCTCGGCAACGGCCCGCTTATTGGCCAGTTGTACGGCGCGGGCGATGTTTCCGGGATGCGCCGACAGTTTCAGGGCGCATTAAAGCTGGCCGCGCCACTGGGCGTTCTCGCCGCGCTCTGTATTGCGCTGGGTATGCTAATCCTGCCCTCTCTCGACACCAGCCATGCGGTCCGCGACCTTACCCTGGCTTATCTATTGCCTATGTTAGGTACTGCTTTTTTGCTGCCTTATATGATGGCCTTTCGCACCAGCTTCGAAAGCATCGGCCACGCTCGGGTCGCCATGGTGTTTAACGCCTTCGGTTTTTTGCTCAACATCCCCCTCGATCTAGCCCTGGTGTTCGGCTGGTGGAAACTTCCCGCCCTCGGCGCGACAGGCTGTGGCTGGGCAACCTTACTGGTATCGATTTTTATTGTCGTCAGCTCGTACCTCTACACCCGTCTATCCACTACCTTAGCGGTTTTTCATCTGCTGTTACGAGACCAGCAAATATTCTGGAGAGACTGTTGTGAAACCTTAAAAGTTGGCCTGCCTATTGGTGGCGCGATTTTGGCCGAAGGTGGATTTTTTCTGATCATCCCACTGTTTATCGCCCATCTGGGCGCCACCGTGGTCAGCGGTCATTCCATCGCCATCTCAGTGGACTGGATGATGTTTATGGTTCCCATGGGCATCTCCCAGGCGATTGCTGTATTAGTCGCTCACCAGATGGGGCAACGAGCCGCAACAGGTGCGCGCGACATCGCCTCCACCGGCATCGCATTCGCCGCTGCCATTGCGCTGCTACAAGCCCTCGTGGTGATTATTTTCCGCGAACAGATCAGCGCGTGGTTCAGTCCAGATCAAGCGGTGCGCGATCTCGCCGCACTATTATTGGTCTACGCAGCCGCTTTCCGGGTGTTTGATGCCATTAATGTTTGTGGTAACGGCGCGTTGCGCGGTTATAAAGACACCCGTATTACCGTCATTCTCGCCGTCATTGCCTATTGGATACTGGGCTTTCCGCTCTCCTATTCCCTTGCACTCACTAATTTTTGGGGGCCGATGCGGGGGGTCGAGGGCTTCTGGATCGGCATGATCATCACGCTCATTATTATTTCGATACTCACCACTTTGCGGGTGCGATTCACCGCCCGACGCACCATTGCCTCGGCGGTGCGGCAAGTCGAAGAGCTTAAACCGCCCGCTTGGCACACCGGGCATGGTTCGCTATGATCTATACCTATGAACGGAGCAGCATTAGCAGAGAACGTGGAAACCTATAAACGCCAGTCTCGACGTGCCCACTTTGGTGCCTTAGCTAAAGTGTACGACTACACATCGAAATCTGAAATCGGCTATCTCGGTGACATTTCTACTCGTGGGTTTATGCTGTTTACTAATCGAGCGCTTCCCGATGGCGGTCGTCGTCTGGTGGTGATTCACCTGCCCCGCCCGGGCAAAGAAGACATTATCGTGCATGCCGGTATTCGAATTAGCTGGCAACAGCAGGAAGAAGACGACCCCAGGCAATATTGCGCCGGCTGCAAAATCATTGCGCTGTCACCGAAAGATCGCTTAGAGCTGCTTAAAGCCGCTAAAGCATTTGGGATTTCTACCGCCTAATGTACTCAGCTAATGCACTCATTTAAGGCACTTACCTAAGCCAGTCAGTTAAGGCGCTCGTCTAAGCCACTTCCCACCCTGCTTTACCCATCGCTACTGCCGCACCGTTATCCTCATACGGTTATTGCCATACAGCTATTGCCATTTACTTGATCCAGGTTCCTCGCATTATTTCTGCTTGTTTAGTAAATTGTTGTCTATTGCTTAAAGCTACCGTACTTCAAACTAGGAGCCGTGACTCATAATGCTTAAACCCTCGATAATTTTTATGCTCCCCATGATTGCGGCTGACGGGGCCGCTGCTGACGAGGCCGCCGCAATAAACCAGCCATCGAGATCCCGGGCTGCACGCCTGAGCTTTATCTTAATGTTAATGTTGCTGTTATCGACACTGCTCGGCGCATGCAGCAGCGCACTACCCAGAACCGAAGACACCACGCGTTCACGCTGGAACCATTTCGAGGATGCCCTGGCCGACTACAACAAGATCATTCCCCAGCAAACCACAACTGAAGAACTTAAAGCCCTAGGTTACGATCCCTACACCCAACCCAATATTAGAATTCTTTCCTACCTGGAAGTTACCCAACGCTTTATGCCCAATCAGTCCATTACCCTGGACGATCTCGATCCCGGCATCAGCGACTGCGTGCGCGCTAAAAACAAATGCATGGCTTACGAGGCCCACCCGCAAAGAATCAAAAGCAAACGAGTCGGCAACGCGTTTCTCGATGTACTGACGTTTAAGCGCAGAACAATAGAGACCGGCTGGTCGTTCGACGCCTTAATTGTGATTAATGACGGCATCGTGGTTTACAAAGTCTGGAGTGGACAACCCATCGTCAGCGGAGAAAAAGTTCGCAAAAACCCCTTGGGCCCTCTGCAGGGTATTGACGGCTCTGCTATTCGAAATGCGCTATAAAACTGGCCTGAAACGATATTGTCGCTATTAAGCCGACTTAATGATTGCCATTTGTTTACTTACCACCTCTGTGGGAAGAGAATTTTCAAGGGTAATGCGGCTCACCAGATTTCCATAGCGCGTTTTTATTTTTTCCGCTACGTCTAAAGGCTCACCCACCACCGCAAAAGTCTCCAACACTTCGTCGCTGATCAACTCCGGCATTTTGTCCCAGGCGTTATTTTTTGACAGATGATTTAACTTTGGCTGTAAATCCTGCCAATCGTGGCATGCCAGCACCGGCTTGTAAGCCGGGGTCGAACCGTAAAACGCGATACGATACCGGGCCTGAGCTTTAGCGGCTTCAAATGCTGCTTCAGTTTCGCCAGTAACGACGAAAGGCGGAAAGGAAATTTCGAAGTCACTCGCCGATTTACCCGCTTCATCAAGAGTCGTGTTAATACTGGGAACAATGTGCTCCTCAATATATTTTTGCGTCGCGAAGCTGTGAACAATTAGGCCGTCGGCCTCTCGGGCTGCGGTTTTAATCATCAACGGGCCAACCGCTGCCATCACCACTTTGGGGCGACCGTATTCAATATTTTTTGGCGTAAAATCCGGCGTCATCAAGGTGTGGCGATAATATTCACCGCGAAAATTCAACGGGGCGTCGTCATACCAACAATCCCAAATGGCGTGGAGCGCACGAATAAACTCGCTCATCTGTTTCGCCGGGCCGTGCCAGGGCATACCGAAGCGTTTTTTAATATGAGCCTGAATTTGCGAACCCAAACCCAGGGTAAAACGTCCTTTCGAAAAGGCATTAATATCGTGGGCGCTGTAGGCGGTGGTCATCGGGTTGCGAGCAAAGGCTACCGCAATCCCCGTGCGCAGCTCCACATTATTGGTGGCGTCGGCGCCCATACCCATTATTAAAAATGGATCGTTTTGTATTTCGGCGGTGACGACGCCGTCAAAACCCTGGCTTTCAAAGCGTTTAAAGCGGCTTTTAATGTCATCGATTTCATCTAAGCGATCCGAAAAACTAAAACAGCTGTCGATTTTCATTGTTATTCATTCCTACTGAAAACTCACGGTACGCACCCGGCAAACGTCAAACCCGGGCACCTTTTTTAAACTCGGCGCATCTTTTTTTAAACTCGGCGCACCGCTAAAAAAACACCCACCGCCATCAATACCAGGCCCGAGAAGCGCTGAATAGAGATCGGGTGGTGCATCGCACCCATTAAACGGTAGTGATCAATAATCGCCATCGAGATTATCTGGCCTAGTAATACAAACGCCACGGCATTACCCACCCCAAATTTCGGCGCGATCCAGGTAATGCTCAACACATAGAACACCACAAAAAAACCACCTAGATAAAAATGAATCGGCACGCTATTGGAGAACGGTGCTTTTGGCACACCCTGAAAAACCAGTAACGACGCTACCGCTGCAACAATCGCGACGACAAACAGCACCGTGGATGCGAGCATTGGGTTTTCCAGCCTTGCTCCCAGCCCGGCATTGAGCGTTGCCATAACGGGTATCCCGAGACCCGCGACTAACATAACAAGGGCATAGAAGATGGGGTGATTGATATTGCTCATTGTGGTATCCCTATAAATTTAAAAAGGAAATTACTTGCTCCTGATCTTGAGTCACACTTCTCGCTTACGACGTTCGGTTACCAGCTCACCACTAATACCCCAATTGTCAGTATCGACTTCATCAATAACAACCACCGTTGTTGCGGGGTTCTTGCCTAAGACTCTAGAAAGCAGCTCAGTGACACCCGCCACCAATTCAGCTTTTTCGGTTTTGGTAACACCTTCGTCGGTGATTTTTATATTTACGTAGGGCATAAAGCTCTCCTCAGTCAGTCACGCCAGCAAAAATACTCCATTTAATCGACGCCATTGACAAATAGGCTTCGAACTCTTCATGAAGATTCCCCTAGCATCAAGCTTAACGGTACTACATTTCCAGGGAAATTAGCTATTTTAAACAATGATAGTTAGAATTTTTATAGTTGATTCGTGCCCATCTACAACATTGATACTTTATCGGAAAATTAAACAGCCTATACTTCTCCTATCGGAACCCGGCCACCACTCACCCGTTCTAGTCCAGCAACATCGCGCCAGGTAGTAACATCGTCAAGGTGTGCCTTTAACAGCTCCCGCACGCCTTCTCCCTGCTCACTACCATGCTCTAGGAGCAACCACCCGCCGCGCACCAAAAACTCACCGGCGTTAAGGATAATAGTTTCGATATCGGCAAAACCTGCATCGTTTGCAACCAGTGCCGAGCGGGGCTCAAAACGCACATCACCTTCGCTTAGGTGTCGATCATCAGGCGCAATATAAGGCGGGTTGCTGACAATTAAATCAAACCTACGATCGGCGTTAACATTCTCAAACCAGTCGCTTTGATCTATCTGAACATTATCAAAATCCAGGCGAGTACGATTGCTTTCGGCAAGCTTTACCGCATCAGCAGAGCTGTCTACCGCGAGAACATTCCAGTTAGGTCGCTCACTCGCCAGGGCAAGGGCAATCGCGCCAGTGCCGGTGCCTAGATCAAGCACTTGAGCATCGGAATCAAGATTAGATTTATCGAATAAATTAAGCGCGGTTTCTACTAAAAGTTCAGTTTCCGGGCGGGGAATCAAGGTGCTGGCATTAACGTCCAGAGACAGAGACCAAAATTCTTTTTGGCCGCTTAGGTGAGCAATAGGCTCCCCCGCGACGCGACGTGCAAACAAATCTTTAAATTGGGCGAACGCTTGTTGTTCTAATACGTATTCGGGCCAGGCGTATAAATAGCTGCGCGGTTTATCCAGCACATAACACAGCAACACTTCCGCATCGAGACGTGGGGTATCACTCACCGGCTCAAGCATCTGTGCCCGTTTAAGCAAGTCCGCAATAGTGGGCATATCGCTTTCCTATTCGGCCAGCGCAGCCAATTGTTCGGTTTGATGTTCCTGAACCAGGGGTTGAATAATTCCGTCCAAATCTCCCTGCATAACGTCATCGAGTTTATACAGCGTCAGGTTAATACGATGATCGCTGATCCGCCCCTGGGGGAAATTGTAGGTGCGAATGCGCTCGGAGCGATCGCCACTGCCCACCAAACTGCGGCGCAATTCAGACTGCTCCTGGGATTGTTGATCCTGCATACCTGTGAGTATTCTTGACTGTAGTAGCGACATCGCTCTGGCGCGATTTTTATGTTGCGAGCGCTCGTCCTGACACTCCACCACGATGCCGGTGGGCAAGTGGGTGAGTCGAATCGCGGAATCGGTTTTGTTGACGTGCTGACCGCCGGCACCGGAGGCCCGAAAGGTATCGACGCGCAAATCAGCTTTTTTAATTTCGATGCCTTCAACTTCATCAACTTCCGGCATGATGGCCACCGTACAGGCGGAGGTATGCACCCGGCCCTGAGATTCGGTTTCTGGCACCCGCTGCACCCGGTGTGCGCCGGATTCAAATTTGAGTTGCGAGTAAGCGCCCTTACCGACAATGCGCGCGATAATTTCTTTGTAGCCGCCGTGATCGCCCAGACGTTCGTTAATGATTTCTACTTTCCAACCGCGAGATTCGGCATAGCGTAAATACATACGAAATAAATCGCCGGAAAAAATTGCCGCTTCGTCGCCGCCGGTACCGGCGCGAATTTCAAGAAATACGTTGGCGTTATCGTGGGGATCTTTCGGCAATAACAACAATTGTAATTCGCTTGTCAAAGCTTCGCGACGCTCCTCCCCGCTCTTCAATTCTTCCTGCGCCATTTCGCGCATCTCTGCGTCGCTGTCTTTTAATAAATCACGAGCCTGCTCCATACCCTCTTCGACCTGACGATATTGCCCGTAGACCTGGGTCACGGCTTCTAGCTCAGAGTACTCTCGGGACAATCCACGAAACCGATTTTGATCGCTGATGACATCGGCGTCACTGAGTAAGTGGCCGATTTCTTCGTAGCGTTCACTGAGATGATCCAGCTTAGTCAGCAGGGATGCTTTCATTCGTTCTCCGAGTTATTTTTAAGGGCAGCAGATTTAAGGACGTCAGGTTTAACGAGATCATCACCGCGAGAGCTGTCGGTTTTTGGATCAACACTTCCTGACTTAGTCTTGATATCGGACTCAGTATCGAGATCAAATAATTCGTGGGCCCAGCGCAAATGTTCATCGTGACCTTCTGCACTGGCCTGTTTCATTCGCGCCGTCGGCGTGTGTAATAACTTATTAGTGAGGCCGTGAGCCAGTTGTCGCAACACGGTTTCCGCCGCCTGCCCTTGAGACAGCGCGTTGACGGCTTTACGCAATTCCGCATCGCGCAGCACACTGGCGCTATTGCGAAAGGCCCGGATGGTTCCGCTGGCCCCCCGCACACGGCGCTGTCGCTGCCAACGCTCTACCTCTTCGTTAATAATCGTTTCCGCTTTACTGGCGGCATTTTCTCGGGAACGAAGATTCTCGTCGATCACTTCCTGTAGATCATCAACGGTGTACAGATACACGTCATCCAGTCGGGCCACCTCCGGTTCAATATCCCGAGGCACCGCAATATCCACCATTAACATGGGTCGGCGCTTGCGTAACTTTAAAGCCGACTCCACTGCGCCCTTACCCAAAATAGGCAACTGACTCGCGGTCGAAGAAATCACCATATCAGCACGATGTAAGTGCTCGGGAATATCCGATAATAAAATTGCCTCAGCGCCGTAGACCTCCGCCAGCTCCTGGGCACGACTTAACGTCCTGTTGGCAAACGTAATACTGCCCACCTGATTGTCTAACAAATGGCGAGCCACCAACTCAATCGTTTCACCGGCACCAATCAACAGCGCATGTACTTCGCTCAAACTGGTAAAAATTTGCCGCGACAAACTCACCGCCGCAAACGCAACCGACACCGGGTTGCGACCAATTGCGGTTTCGGTGCGCACTCGTTTCGCCGCAGTGAATACTTGTTGAAAGGCCTGATCGAGCGCAGACGACATCGCACCAAGCTCCTGGGCCACCACATAGGCCGATTTAATCTGACCGAGAATTTGTGGCTCGCCCAACACCATCGAGTCCAGCCCACTGGCCACTTTCATCATATGGCGCACGGCATCGGCATCTCGCAACTGATAACAACAACTCGCCAGCTCAGTGCCGTCCACACCGTGGAAATCCGCCATCCAGGTGGTGAGCGCCGCGTCGGTTACCTCGCCAGACACATACACCTCGGTGCGATTGCAGGTGGACAACACCGCGGCCTCCGCAATCGGCAGCTCCTGTTGCAGGCGGCCCAGCACGCCCGCCACCGCTTCCGGGGCAAACGCCACCCGCTCGCGCACATCCACTGGCGCGGTTTTGTGATTTATACCAAGAATCAGCAGAGTCATAAGCGATCAGTTGTTTGTCGGTTGCTTGTCATTAACTTGAAATTGACTAGGGATTGAACTGACTGGGCTCAATCAGGCTTAGTTTAGAAGCGCTGACTGAAGCCAACGTTGAAACCATCTCGGCTTCAAAATTGTCGAAGTCACCGTTGCTAATAGAAGCTATCTTGGCGACAAGTTATCTTTGCTACAATATCCCGACTTTGCGAGGACATTCCCGTGCACCAGCTGTTATATCCACTCATTATTGCTACCTTGTTACTTGCCTCTGCCTGCGCCACTACACCAGGGTCCGGGCAGGCTGCTGGTCGTGGCGACAATGGTGCCGATCACGGTAGTGAAGCCAATGCTTGCGCCAGGCCCGAAGGCTGCGGCGACCCCCATTATCCCGTGCGGCCCTTTCCGACACAAACCCTTTACTCACTCCTCGCGGCAGAACTGGCCGGAACCCGGGGGCAATTCGACTATTCCCTGCGTAATTACCGACACGAGGCACACAAAACCCGCGATGTCGGCGTGATTGCCCGCGCCACCCGCATTGCCCATTATCTTGAAGACCCCATCGCGCTGGCTGAAATGAGCAACCTCTGGGTGGAAGTCGACCCCAACAACATAGAAGCCCGGGAGCTTGCGGTATTTGCCCATCTAGTGCAAAACCAGATTGACGAGGCCTTTGTCCACGCTCGCTTTTTACTGGAGCAGGGCCACGGCGACGCCGTCAGAAGACTGCCCGCCTCCGCATCCCGATTACCCGAGGAAAACCGTCGGGGCTTATTGGCAGCTTACCTGGAACTAGCGACGAACCACCCCGACAGCCCCGATGCTCTGTTTGGCTATACCCTGCTGCTCTGGCAATTAGAGGAATTACCACAGGCTTTAAGTGCGGCAGAGAAACTCGCCGCACTCGAGCCGGACAACGAAACCGTGCTGCTGCTCGAAGCTCAACTGCTCAAGCTCAATAAGCGCGATACCCAGGCGCTGGATAAATTAGAAGCCGCTTTTAAGCAGCACCCGGACAGCGAGAAGGTCAGCCAGCAATATCTCCGCCAATTATTTTCCAACCCCGACCTGAGTATCAGTGAAGCTCGACTGCGCTCCTTTAGTAAACGTCATCCCGACAACGAGGACTTCAAGTTTGGCCTCGCTTTGATTTATCGCGAGCAGGGTAACAGCGCCGCAGCCAACACACTGCTGCAAACCCTCGCCGCTACCTCATCGCGACCCGACGAGGCGCGCTACCAGCTCGGCCTGATTGCCGAGAGCAGCGAGCAAAATGAACAAGCCGAGGGCTACTACCGCGCGGTAAAAGACCGCCATATACTCGCCGCCACATCCCGACTCACCCAGCTTATGGCCAAGCGCGACGATCTCGATGGCGCCCGCGAATATCTGCAAAACCTGCGCAACGAAGACCCTGACATCGCCGTTAGACTCTACCAGATCGAAGCCGAACTACTGATGCGGAAGCACTCTTATCAACCCGCCCACACACTGCTATCTGAAGGTCTGGGACGTTACCCAAACGATATGGACCTGCTGTATACCCGCTCACTAGCCAGCGAAAAACTACTCAACATTAGCGCCGTGGAAGCCGACTTACGCCTGGTGTTAGAGCAGGACGCCGACAATCCTGCGGCTCTGAACGCACTCGGCTACTCCCTCGCCAACCACACCACCCGCTACGAAGAGGCGCAGTCGCTGATCGAAAAAGCCCTGTCGTTCAGCCCCGACGACCCCGCCACCATCGATAGCCTGGGCTGGGTACTGTATCGACGCGGTTTGCACACCCAGGCCCTGGCCCACCTGCGGCAGGCGGCAAACATTCTTCCCGACGCCGAAATTTCCGCCCACCTCGGCGAAGTGCTGTGGGTCAACGGCGAACACGAAGAAGCTCGCGCCATTCTTGCCAAAGCGCTGCAAGACTCACCCAAGCATCCGGTATTATTGGAAACCATTGAACGCCTAAAGGTCGATTTCGATTAACGCCAAACCCTCACTGACAATACCGTCATTAATAATAGTGATGGCAGCAGCACTACTGGGCGGCTGCGTCAGCTCGGCACCACAGCAGGCCACTTCTTCGCAAGCCCCGGCTCGAAACATAGCCTGGCAACAACACCAACTCGCCGTCTCCGCGCTCCAAAACTGGCGTATTCGCAGTAAGTTCGGTTACGTCACCAACCACGACAGCGGCTCCGCCTGGCTCGACTGGGAGCAAAACGCTGACGATGCCAACGCCAACATCAGCGGGCCGTTTGGAGTCGGTGCAGCCCAGGTAATCAGCTCAACTCAGGGCGCCACGCTGAAACAGGCCGGGGAGCCGGATCTCCACGCCACTTCAGCAGACGAACTCACCCACCACCTGTTCGGCTGGCCCTTCCCCATCGAGCAGTTGCGCTACTGGGTGCGCGGCTTGCCCGCCCCCGACGTGCGAATCCAATCCTTGACCGCCGAGCCCAGCGGTTTGCTCTCACACCTGGAGCAAGACGGCTGGGTGCTAGCGTTTACCCGCTACCAAAACACCGCAGTCGGTCCCTTGCCCGGCAAAATAGAGGCCTCCGCCGGAGACTTGCGCATCAAACTGCTGATCAAAGAGTGGTTTGTGGTACCGAATATTTCGGCACCGCAAGACTTACAACAAGAGACTCAACAAGACATCCAACCTTACCTCCCGCTAAATGCTCTACGAGACGAGCACTAAGCGTGGCGGCATCTTCGACTGCAATTCCAACAAACCCAACTCCAAACCCAGTGCTTAGCCTACCGGCACCGGCTAAGCTCAATCTTTTTTTACATATCACCGGGCAGCGGAACGACGGCTACCACACCCTGCAAACGCTGTTTCAGCTACTGGATTTCGGCGACCTACTGCACTTTAGGGCGGCGGAGCCGGGTGAACTTAGCCTTGTGTTATCTAGCGACTCGTCCGCAAGCGGTGTGCAGAACACGATTGCCACCGAAGACAACCTGGTCTACCGCGCAGCCGTCGCACTGCGCACCGCCAGCCGAGACCAGGCCAGGACAAAAACCCGCACCGACAACAACCTGCTGCCCGGAGTCAAGATTGAATTGATCAAACGTCTGCCCATTGGCGGTGGTCTGGGCGGTGGCAGTAGCGACGCCGCCACTACCCTGGTGGGCTTAAATCGCTTTTGGCACTTGGGCTTATCCACAGAGGCACTGTGCCAACTAGGTGCCACGCTGGGCGCGGATATCCCGGTATTTATTCGCGGCCACAGCGCCTGGGCAGAAGGCATCGGCGACCAACTGACCCCGGTAGAGCTCGAACCCTCCTGGTACCTGGTTATTAAGCCCAATTGCGCCGTATCGACCGCTGCAATTTTCCAACACCCGAGATTGACAAGGGACACCTCTCCCATCACAATACGCGCCTTTTTTAGCGGGCCTGATTTCGGGGAACTTGCACCGGGCAACGACTGCCTCGCAATCACCGAATCACTGCACTCGGAAGTCGCTGAAGCACGCGGGTGGCTCGACCAGTACGCACCCGCTAGCATGACCGGCACAGGTGCCTGCGTTTTTGCCCGTTTTACCTCCCGCGAGCAGTGCGAGCAGGTGCTGGCAAAGTTACCAGGTCAATGGCACGGATTTGCCGCTAAAGGAGTTAATATTTCTCCGTTGTACGGCTAAGTTATACCGCCGATAGCAGTACCGCGAACAAGTTTATTGGGGCGTGGCCAAGCGGTTAAGGCAACGGGTTTTGATCCCGTCATTCGGAGGTTCGAGTCCTCCCGCCCCAGCCAATTTCAATGCCATACCAGGCATCATCAACAATCGTGTTAGCAGGATGATTTAGCTATGGCAAATTTAATGCTCTTTTCGGGCAACGCTAACCCGGAACTGACCGCACAAATTGCCCGGCACCTGGGTATTCCCCTCGGAAATGCGGTAGTTTCGCAATTTTCCGACGGCGAAGTTAATATCGAAATTTGCGAAAACGTGCGTGGCCGCGATGTATTTATCGTCCAGCCCACCTGCGCACCGACCCATACCAACCTGATGGAACTGGTGTTTATGGTCGACGCGATGCGACGGGCGTCCGCGACGCGAATCACCGCGGTGATACCGTATTTTGGTTACGCGCGTCAGGATCGCCGAGTACGTTCGGCACGGGTGCCGATTAGCGCCAAAGTTGTTGCCGACATGGTGAATAACGTCGGCGTGAATCGAGTGCTTACCGTCGACCTCCACGCCGAGCAAATTCAGGGCTTCTTTGACTGCGCGGTAGATAACGTCTACGGCACGCCCGTATTGCTGGAAGATATTCGCCGGCAAAACTACGAAGATTTATTAGTGGTATCGCCAGACATCGGCGGCGTAGTGCGGGCCAGAGCAGTGGCAAAGGAATTAAATACCGACCTGGCCATTATCGATAAGCGCCGCCCCGAGGCCAACCAGGCCCAGGTAATGAACATCATCGGTGATGTTGAGGGCCGCACCTGCTTATTGGTCGATGATATCGTCGATACTGCGGGCACTTTGTGCAAAGCCGCTGAAGCACTTAAAGATGCCGGCGCCAAGAAAGTCGTGGCCTACTGCACTCACCCAGTGCTGTCGGGAACCGCTATCGACAACTTAAATAATTCACAAATGGACTCGCTGGTCGTCACCAACAGCATTCCCCTGAGCGCCGCAGCCCGCAAATGCGAGCGCATTCGCCAGTTGTCCATTGGTCCGATGCTGGCCGAGGCGATTCGCCGAGTTAGCAATGAAGAATCCATCAGCGCGATGTTTGTATAAGAAGATTTATTTAAACACGCGGGATAAACGACCCACACTGGGTCACCCCATGCCGGAATCTGGTCGCAAGAATCCGGTGACAATATCTAGTCATAGATAGCAAACAACTGAATAACAGGAGCAAGGCAATGGTTGATTTCGTTCTCAACGCCACGGTCCGAACTAACGTAGGGAAAGGTGCGAGCCGCCGCTTACGACGTTTGGAAAATTTAGTCCCCGCCATTATTTACGGCACCGGCAAAGAGCCAGAGATGATTTCTCTGACTCACAATGAATTTGCCCACGCCCTGGAAAATGAGGCGTTTTATTCTCATATCATCACTATTGATATAGCAGGCAAAAAGCAGGATGTCATTATCAAAGACCTCCAGCGCCACCCGGCGAAACCTATTTTATTGCACGCCGATTTCCTTCGTGTCAGTAAAACTCAGAAGCTCACCACTCGAGTACCTCTGCACTTTCTTAACGAAGACACCTGTGTCGGCGTTAAAGTCAGCGGCGGTATCGTCCAGCACAATATTTCTGATATAGAAATCGAATGTTTGCCTGCCAACCTGCCAGAGTATATTGAAGTCGATATGGCGGAAGTAGACATGGGTGACATTGTTCACCTCACCGATATCAAACTGCCCAAGGACGTGACCAGTGTGGCACTTGCCTTAGGCGACGATCACGATCTCGCTGTTGCGATGGTTACCAAACCACGCGCTATTGTCGTTGAAGAAGACGAAGTAGCCACCGAAGAAGGTGAGGACGGTGAAAGCGAAGGTGAAGGTGATGCGGACGCAAGCAAAGACGATAGCGCCGAAGACTAATGTCGATTTGGGTCGCGGCAGCTCGCTGCCCGGCCCTTTAACATTAGCTCTTTAAGCATTAGTCCTTTGCTGCAGACTCTCTACTCAGGGATACCTTAATATGGATAGCCGAGTACGCCTTATTGTCGGCCTCGGTAATCCGGGGCCCGGCTACGCGCACACCCGTCACAATGCGGGCACCGATTTTGTGCACGCTCTGGCCGAACGCCACGGCGCCACCTTTAAGCTTGAAAAAAAATTCAACGCTGAAGTCGCCACGGCCGTTATTGACGGCCACAAGGTCTACCTGCTGATCCCCACCACATTTATGAACCACAGCGGTCGCGCCATCGCGCCGTTGGCCAAGTTCTACAATATTGCCGCGCCGGAAATTCTCGTGGCCCACGACGAACTCGATCTCGCACCCGGCGACATTCGCCTCAAGCTGGGCGGCGGTCACGGTG
The DNA here is from genome assembly GCA_036961295.1 of Porticoccaceae bacterium. Classification (GTDB taxonomy): domain Bacteria; phylum Pseudomonadota; class Gammaproteobacteria; order Pseudomonadales; family Porticoccaceae; genus JAGPUQ01. Next base: position 1,906,760 of record JBALVX010000001.1, read on the forward strand.
GTCACAACGGTTTGCGCGACACCATTCAACACCTCGGCAACCAGCGCGATTTCGCCCGTCTGCGCATCGGCATTGGCCATCCCGGCAACGCCGACGATGTGGTCGATTACGTACTGCGCAAAGGGCCGCCAGACGAGCGCGAACACATTGAAAACAGTATTGATGCAGCCATTAATGTCATCCCGGATGTACTCATTGGCGAGTGGAACCGGGCGATGAAAACCCTGCACACCCAAACCTGAACCGACTCACCACACGATTCTACAACTGGAAGACCTAACACCATGGGATTTAAATGCGGCATTGTTGGTTTACCCAACGTCGGCAAATCAACACTCTTTAATGCGCTGACTAAAGCCGGCATCGATGCGGAAAATTTTCCGTTCTGCACCATCGAACCCAATACCGGCATCGTTCCGGTGCCCGATGCGCGCCTCGACGCCCTCGCCGCCATTGTGAATCCCGAGCGCATACTCCCGACCACTATGGAGTTTGTCGACATCGCTGGGCTGGTCGCCGGAGCGTCAAAAGGTGAAGGCCTGGGTAACAAATTTCTCGCCAACATTCGCGAGACCGATGCCATCGCCCACGTGGTACGCTGCTTTGAAGACGACAACGTAATTCACGTCGCCAACAAAATAGAACCACTTTCTGATATCGAAATCATCAACACCGAACTTGCTCTCGCCGACCTCGACAGCGTCGAGAAAGCCTTGCTGCGCTCGGCAAAAAGCGCCAAGGGCGGCGATAAAGATGCCCTGGCCCGCAAAGTGGTACTGGAAAAACTCCAGCCCCACCTCAACGAAGCCAAACCCGCCAGAAGTTTAGGTCTCAGCGACGACGAGCAAAAACTGTTGAGCGAACTCGCCCTGCTCACCTTAAAACCGACACTGTATATCGCCAACGTCAGCGAAGAGGGCTTCACCGACAACCCCTTACTGGCGCAGGTAGAAGAACTCGCCAAACAGGAAGGCGCGCAAGTGGTTGCCATCTGCAACAAACTCGAATCCGAAATTGCCGAATTAGACGATGACGATAAAAACGAATTTCTCGCTGACCTCGGCCTCGACGAACCCGGCCTTAATCGCGTGATTCGCGCCGGCTACGAGCTGCTTAACCTGCACACCTATTTCACCGCTGGCGTTAAAGAAGTGCGCGCCTGGACGATTCCGCTCAACTCCACTGCACCCCAGGCCGCCGGTAAAATTCACACCGATTTCGAAAAAGGTTTTATTCGCGCCGAAGTCACCGCCTACGACGACTTTATTGCCGGCAAAGGCGAAGCCGGTGCCAAAGAAGCGGGCAAATGGCGACTTGAAGGCAAGGACTACATCGTTAAAGATGGCGACGTGGTTCATTTCCGGTTCAATGTGTGAGTAACGCCCATACCCTTAGCGGACGCACTACCTACGGTTTTGTACTCACCATGATTGTCTGCGTGCTGTGGGGCATCTTTCCCATCGCCGCCAAAGCCGTGTTACTCGAAACAGATCCCTTCACCTTTAATTTTTGCCGCTTTTTACTACCCGCCATCATCCTTTGGGTATTTCTCGCCCGCCGCCGACAATTGCCCACCCTGTGGCGCGGCGCACAACGTCCGCTGCTTACGCGCGTGCTCATCATCGCCGCCCTGTTAATCGCCAACTATTTATTTTTCGCCTTTGCCCTGGGTCGCATCACCCCCAGCAGCGCGCAAATATTAATTCAGGTCGGCACCATGACGTTGCTGCTGTCCGGCGTATTTTTATTTGGTGAGCGCTTCTCAAAATGGCAATGGATGGGTTGCCTGACGTTTTTGGTCGGGCTGATTACTTTCTTTTTTTACCGAATACTGGCCATGTTCGACGGCTTTGGTAGCTATGCCATCGGCATGGGCCTGATGGTATTAGCCGCCCTCACCTGGGCAACGCACGCGATTTTACAAAAACCCTTACTCAACCGCATCAGCTCAGCGCAAATTCTGCTGGTGATTTTTATTTTAGGCGTCCTGGTCTTTTTTCCCCTGTCCGACCCCCGTGCGATCCTGTCTTTATCGACGCCTGCCCTACTGGGTTTGGGCTTTTGCACAATCAGTACCCTACTCGGCACCGGCTGTTTTGCCGAAGCCCTCGCGCACTGGGAAGCCTCCAAAATATCCGCCACCCTCACCACCATCCCGCTGTTCACCATGTTGTTTATGCAGCTACTCAAACATTACCCCGGCTTCAACATCGTTGACGAACCCATTACCATGCTCACTATCACCGGTACGCTGCTGGTGGTTTGTGGCGCTACGGTAGTTGCCATGGGCAAGCGTTAAGGAAGTGCGCAAGACTAAAATTAAGTCGGTCCAACCCCCACACCGACTACCCTGCAACAGCCTGTAACTGGCAGTAACAGGCCATAATAGGTTACCATCGCAGGCGAATACCCTTGAGCTGTACATAGCCGCAGAATGCGAACGATCCTAGCCTTGAAAATTATCGGGAAACAAACGTTTAAGCAGGTGATTGCCATGTTGGTGGTGGTGTTGCTCGCTTCTCAGCCGCTAGCGGCTATAGCTGAGCTTCATTTGTTTTATCAGTCGGGTTCGGAGCATTCGTCGTTCGATTTCCTGCACAACAATTCAAGCCCATCTAAGCATTCACATACAAGGCACCAACTCGCTGGAGTCAAAATTGCTGTTGAGCTTATTACCATTAAGAGCGAAGTGGTTTTGGATGAAGCTGCCGTTGCCGTAAAAACAGTAGAAACCGTAGATACATCCGCAACACCTGAGGGTGAGTCCTGCGGTCATACACACACAACTTGCAGCGCACTCCTGGCATCTGCTGCACCCGTTACTTCGCTGGCCTCAAAGCAACAGAACCTGCATTTCTATCTTTCTCCCCAGTCCTTCGAGTATAGCGCTTCTCTCTACCGCCCTCCCAGACCCTGATTCCCTGACAATTCCCTGGCTCCTCTTTCTAGCCCAGCTATATTCCAGAGGAGCCGCCTTGCTGTTGTTATAAATCAGGATCAGGATATGTTTTCCATCGCTCATATTTTAGGCGGGAGCAGTTTAAGTCAGTCCCCAGACGATCGCCTCCGTGCTCTATACCACCCCAGGCTAAAATCAATGATTCGCGCTGCTTGTGTAGCGCTGACCTGCGCCAGCGTTATACCCGCTCAACTTATCGCTGAAAACGCGCCGCAAAACCTTGAGCTACCGCTCGCCATTCAGTACACCCTGACACACAACCCCCAGCTTCTTAGTTATGGGCCTCGCCTTAAAGGTCTTGAAGCTCGCGCCATAACCGCCAGGCAAGCACCACCGTTGTCGCTCGGTTTGAGTGTAGAGAACTTCGCTGGCTCAGGGGAGTTGAAAAAATTCGATGCTGCTGAGATGACTCTGTCGCTTTCGTCGGTGATCGAACTGGGAGGCAAACGACACTTGCGCAGCGCCTCAATTAGCGCTGAAGCGGAAAAAGCCTCGGTCCTACAAGAGCTGGAAGCACTGAATCTCCTTGGAGATCTGACTCAGACTTTTATTAATACCAGAGGCCTGGAAGAACGATTACTGCTCGCGAACGACGCCATCGTCCTGGCGAAAAGTACGCTTAAAATTGTTAAACGCCGGGCAGATGCCGGCGCCTCGCCAGAAGCAGAAGTTTGGCGTGCTAAAGCCGGGCTGCATCAGGCCACGCTGGCGTACGTCGACCTGGCTGGGCAGCTGGAAAACCAAAAACTCTCGCTGGCAGCATTTTGGGGTGCCAGGTCTTTCGATTTCGAGAGTATCTCGGGCGCATTATATGAATTCGCCGAGGCCGATAGTTTCGAGTCCCTCTATCAGCGGGCGAGAACGAAACCTCTCATTCAGGCTTATGCCAGTGAGCGGCGAATTCGCGAGCTTGACCTCAAAGCCGCAGAAGCAGCGGGAAAAAATGATATTCAGTGGCAGTTGGGCTTACGCCATTTACAGGAGGTCGATGATAACGCGTTGGTTGCTAGTTTTTCGTTGCCGCTTTTTGCGGGTTCACGTAACCAGGGAGCTATCGGTTTATCCCTTGCGGCCCTCGACGAAGTGCAATACCAAAAGCAAAGCGCCCTGCTTTCTCTACATACGCGACTGCGTAATGCCTACCGACAGCGGGAAATAAGCATTCGGGCGGTACATAAAATTCGTTCGGATTTACTACCCGCCCTTGAAAAGGCGCGCACCGAAACCCGAAAAGCCTATGAGCATGGCCTCTATACCTACGTCGACTGGTCGGCCGCCCAGCGCGAGCTGCAGGCGGGCAAACACTTGCTGATTGACGCGGCCCTGAGCGCCCATTTAAGTCAGGCAAAAATTGAACAATTGAGCGGCGAGTCTTTAGTTCAGGTTCAGGTTGAACCCCAAACTCAGACCCCGTCTAAAACAACAGCGAATTAAGGTTGTCCGAAATGAATATTTTAAAAATGTTAGGTTTTATCCTGGTTCTGCTCACTGCATGGAACGGTAATGCCAGTGGCAGTACCAGTAGCAATAGCAGCACCAATAATAGTGCCAGTAGCAATAGCAGCACCAATAATAGTGCCAGTACGGAAAATAATAATCAGGAACAAAAAACGGTGTCCGCCGAAGTAAAAGGCCCCCATGGCGGAGTGCTGCTAGAGGACGGTGAGACAAGTCTTGAGCTAGATATATTTGAGCGCGGCGTGCCGCCGGAGTATCGGGCCTGGATAAACTATCAGGGGGAAGCCATTACGCCGTCAAGTCAGCAACAAGCTGTCCTGGAAGTGCGGCTCACTCGCCTTGGGGATACTGTTGATTCGTTTACCTTCACTTACAAAGAAGAGACTTACCAGGGCGACGCTAACAATGGTGGCTACTGGTTAGGTGATGGCGTGGTCGAAGAGCCGCATTCTTTTTACGTGGAAGTTAGCCTCAAAATAGCCGATAGCACCCACCACTGGGTCTGGGAATCCTACGAGGGGCGCGTTGCAATAAAAGCTGATATCGCTGAACAGGCCGGTATTGGTACGGCACTGGCAGGGCCGGGACGTATCCAGCGCACACTAACCGCCTACGGTAACCTGGTCAGTGGCTCGGAAAATCTCAGTCATATTCGGGCGCGTTTTCCTGGGCAAATTACCCGGGTGAATGTCAATGTTGGTGATCGGGTTAAGAGAGGTCAGGTGCTGGCTCAGGTGGAATCCAGTGAGAGTTTAAAACGCTATTCTATCTTTGCACCCATCGACGGAATCGTGACTCAACGCCATGCCAATACCGGTGAACTCGCATTGGAGCAGCCGTTATTTTCCATTACTAATCTCGCAAACGCCTGGGCGGAATTAAAAATATTTCCTCAACAAAGAGCCACCGTGAAAACAGGGCAGGTGGTCAGCGTGAAGGCTGCAGGCTCTGAACAGACAAGCACCATTGAACAAATCATCCCTACAGACAGCGGCCCCTACCTGTTGGCGCGCGCACCGCTAACGAATGTCGATGGGTCCAATTCCAACACTAACCCCTGGTATCCGGGCCAGTTAGTCGAGGCGCAAATTGTGGTGGAAGAGGTGGACGTGCCATTAGTGGTAAATAAACGCGCATTACAGAGCTTCCGCGACTGGACGGTGGTGTTTATCCAGATCGGAGAAAATTACGAAATTCGCCCTCTCGAACTGGGTCGTAGCGACAAAACCCACGTAGAAGTCCTGAGTGGCTTGAATGCAGGTGACAGCTATGTGGTCGAAAACAGTTATTTAATCAAGGCCGATATTGAAAAATCCGGCGCTTCGCACGATCACTAAGGGAACAAAAAATGATTGAATCAATTTTACGCTTCTCTATTGAGCGGCGCTGGTTAGTCCTGTCTTTCATTCTGGTTTTGTTGGGTGCTGGTGTCTGGAGTTATCAGCACTTACCTATCGATGCGGTGCCAGATATTACCAATGTGCAGGTACAGGTGAATACCGAAGCACCAGGCTATTCGCCCCTGGAGTCAGAGCAGCGGATTACCTATCCGGTTGAAACGGCCTTAGCTGGTCTGCCCAATTTGGCCTATACCCGCTCTATATCCCGTTACGGTTTATCTCAGGTCACCGTGGTGTTTGAGGAAGGCACCGATATTTATTTCGCCCGCAATTTAATTAATGAGCGCCTCGGTGCGATTAAAAGCACCTTGCCCACCGGCCTGGAGCCAGAGATGGGACCAATCGCGACGGGACTGGGTGAGATATTTATGTACACCCTCGAAGCCTTGCCGGGAGCCACTCAGGCCGATGGTAAAGCCTACGACGCTACTGCCCTGCGGGAAATTCAGGACTGGATCATTAAACCCCAGTTGGCACTGGTACCCGGTGTTATTGAAATCAACACCATTGGCGGTTACACCAAGCAATATCACGTCACGCCTTCGCCACAATTAATGCTCACCTACGGCGTCACCCTGGGCGATATTAGTGAAGCACTGCGCGACAATAACAGCAATCGCGGTGCCGGATACATTGAGCGCAACGGCCGGCAATTATTGGTACGTTCCCCGGGCCAGCTACAAAGCTTCGCCGATATTGAACATGTGGTTATTAAAACCATCGACGACACTCCCGTGACCATCGCCGATGTGGCGGAAGTGGCGATTGGCAAGGAGCTACGCACCGGCGCGGCAACCCGCGATGGTCGCGAAACCGTGCTCGGCACAGCGATGATGTTGGTGGGTGAAAACTCCCGGGAAGTGTCGCGGGCTGTCGCTACCAAACTGGAATCGGTGCGCGACTCTCTCCCCGAGGGAATTAAAGTCGACACCGTTTATGATCGCACCACTCTGGTCGATAAAGCCATCGGCACCGTACAGAAAAACCTGATTGAAGGTGCATTGCTCGTTGTCATTGTGCTTTTTCTCTTACTCGGCAATTTTCGGGCGGCTTTAATTACCGCCGCAGTTATTCCCCTGGCGATGCTCGCAACGGTTAGCGGTATGGTGCAAACCGGCGTTTCTGCCAATCTAATGAGTTTGGGCGCGCTGGATTTTGGTTTAATTGTCGATGGCGCGGTGATTATTGTCGAAAACGCCATCCGCCGTTTGGCGGAAGCTCAGGGTAGGAATGGCGACTCATCAGGCAAGCTGGTACTAAAAGAAAGACTCGAAGTGGTTTTTCAGGCCACCAACGAAGTCATTCGACCCAGCCTTTTTGGCGTGATTATTATCACCGTGGTTTATATTCCGCTATTTTCACTTACCGGTGTTGAGGGCAAAATGTTCCACCCCATGGCGGCTACTGTGGTCATGGCTTTGTTGTCCGCCCTGGTATTATCGCTCACCGTAGTGCCTGCGGCTGTTGCAGCGTTTATGTCAGGCAAGGTGCGCGAGCAGGAAAGCCCACTGATTGTCGCCAGCAAATCCCTCTATAAACCGCTACTCATTTTGGCCATGAAACTGCGCTGGCTGGTTTTGAGTGCCGCTGTTTCTTTAGTGCTATTGAGCGGCTGGCTAGCTACCACCCTGGGTTCGGAGTTTATCCCCAATCTCAACGAAGGCGATATCGCCCTCCATGCGATGCGCATACCGGGAACCGGACTGGAACAGGCGGTCGCCATGCAATCGTTACTCGAACAGCGCATTAAAGAATTTCCCCAAGTGGAAAAAGTCTTCGCCAAAATCGGCACACCGGAAGTCGCCACCGACCCCATGCCGCCCAATGTGGCGGATAACTTCGTGATGTTAAAACCCCGTAGCCAATGGCCAGACCCCAGCCAGACCCAGGATGAATTTGTCAGGGAGCTGGAAGCAGCGGTGAAACTATTGCCGGGTAATAATTATGAATTTACCCAGCCCATACAAATGCGGTTTAACGAACTAATTTCCGGAGTCCGCACGGATCTGGGTATAAAAGTGTTTGGCGACGACCTTGAACAACTACTGAAATCTGCCGAAGCTATTTTAGACGTGCTGGAAACCATCGATGGCGCTGCCGATGGCAAAGTGGAACAGGTGACCGGCTTGCCCATGCTATCGATAACACCCGAGCGGATGACCCTGGCGCGCTATGGCCTCAGTGTTAGCGCCTTACAGGACACCGTTGCCGCTGCCATTGGCGGCGAACCCTCAGGTCTTATTTTTGAGGGCGACCGACGTTTTGAATTGGTGGTGCGTTTGCCGGAAACACTGCGGCGAGATGTCGCCAGCCTGGGGGATTTACCAATACCTCTCCCCAATGGCGGTTACGTGCCACTGTCGGAGGTCGCTATTATCGAACTGGCACCAGCGCCCAATCAAATCAGCCGCGAGAATGGTAAACGCCGCGTAGTGGTGACCGCCAATGTCAGGGGCCGCGATCTCGGCTCTTTTATTGCCGACGTTAAAGCCCGTATCAATCAGGATATCGAATTGCCACCCGGCTACTGGCTCGACTACGGCGGTACCTTTAAACAACTGGAGTCGGCGACTCAGCGCCTGTCCATTGTGGTGCCGATTACGCTGGCCATTATTCTCGGTTTACTGATCATGGCCTTTAATTCCATTAAAGACGCCGGGATTATCTTTACCGGTGTACCGCTAGCGCTGACTGGTGGCGTTATTGCGCTATGGCTGCGGGATATGCCTCTGTCGATATCTGCGGGCGTTGGCTTTATCGCCCTTTCCGGCGTGGCGGTATTAAACGGCCTGGTCATGCTCGCGTTTATCCGCCAACTCTGGCACGAACGAGGAGACTTATATCTATCGATTATTGATGGCGCGATGATTCGCCTGCGTCCGGTATTAATGACTGCGCTGGTCGCCAGCCTGGGTTTCGTACCGATGGCCTTAAATACCGGAACTGGCGCAGAAGTGCAGCGGCCCCTGGCAACGGTAGTGATCGGTGGAATTGTATCCTCGACCTTATTAACCCTGTTCGTACTGCCCATTCTTTATCGCATGGCTCACGGGCGGGAGATTGAACGGTGATGGATAAACTGTAATTGTACTGAAGGGCGCCACTGATAATAACGGGAGAGCAACAGGTTCGGTAAGCCCTTCGCTAGCAGGCAACCACAACCCTGAGCGCCTAAGTTATAAATCCAGGTTGCCCGGGCGAGGCCCTGGCTTCACCATCACCGCCGAACCCATTACCATGCTCACCATCACCGGTGCGCTACTGGTGGTCTGTGGCGCTACGGTAGTTGCCATCCGCAAGCGTTAAACGGACACTTAAAGGCAAGCGTCCAAGATAGATCAACACTCGCGCTGTTTAGGGAGGGATAAGCACCATGCCCCACTACCGCCGCACCACCCTGTTCGCAACTCTCGGTATCCTGCTGACCTCGGCATTAGTATGGACCTGCATTTGGGTTCAACCCTATGCCAGCGCATTCATACGCAATAAACATTTGGTCTTCGCCGCAAGCGATATTGACTCTGACCCCAGACAAACCATCGCCCCATCAAACCTGCCGCTAACCACCGCGCCCGGCTTTAACATCACCCTGTTTGCCGAAGGTATCGACGGCGCACGCGGTATCCATTACAGCCCTTTTGGCCTGGTAGTCTCCAGCCCCAAACGCGGGGAAGTGTATTTGTTACAAGATAGTAATAATGATGGCCGCGCCGACCAGACTAGGACACTACTCAGTGGTTTAAACCGTCCTTCGGGTATTACCGCTGACGATAAATGGTTATACATCGCAGAAACCGATGCCATTGTGCGGATTGAACTTGCGCTACTCGCAAACGCCGCAGTAAAAGACAGTACCCAAAATAAGGCCCAAGAAAAAGACGGAAACGCCGCCTTACAGCGCATTGTCCGTTTGCCCGGTGGCGGCAACCACTGGCGGCGGGCCATCGGTATCGGCCCCGATAAGCAACTGTATGTCGCCGTGGGTTCGACCTGTAACGTGTGCATCGAAACCGATCCACACCGCGCCGTAATCCTGCGCTTTAATCCCGAGGGCAGCGTTGCCGAAGCTGCCAAAACAGAAGCGGAAATCGTCGCCACCGGCATCCGTAACAGCGCCGGGTTCGACTGGAACCCCGACGACCAACAGCTCTACGCCACCGACAATGGCCGCGACTGGCTCGGCGATGACTTCCCACCAGACGAACTCAACCTCGTTGAGCACGGTGGGTTTTACGGCTGGCCCTACGTCAATGGCGGTAGCGCCCAACAAGCCCCGGTAAGCGACCCGGATTTCGGCAACCACGCTAATGTACAAGACCAAACCAGTATTCCGCCCGTCCACCACTTTCGCGCCCACAACGCACCCCTGGGCATCCGCTTTAATCGCAGTAACAAACTGCCAGCGAAGTACCAGCGCAGCGCATTTGTCGCCCTGCACGGTTCCTGGAACCGCAGCGAGCCGGATGGCTATAAAGTGGTTGCCCTGATCTGGACAGAGCAGGGAATTATTGAAGAAGACTTTGTGACCGGGTTTTTAAGCTCTGATCAGTTAAGCTCTGACCAGTTAAGCCCCGACACATCAATCCCGAAAGGCGGGGTTTACGGACGCCCCGCCGAGCTGACCCAGGCACCGAATGGCGATTTATATATTACCGACGACTACCGAGGGCGAATCTATCGAGTTGCTTATCGCGGTGGTGTTAACGACTAGAAAATAAAAAAACACCGCCTTTAAAGCCCCGCAACCTTGACAAAAAGCAGCAAAATCGCCAGAATTCGCGACCTTTTCAAGCCCATCACTCCGATGGCAATCCTACAATGGCTACGTAGCTCAGCTGGTTAGAGCACAGCATTCATAATGCTGGGGTCGGTGGTTCAAGTCCACCCGTAGC
>JBALVX010000004.1:0-14979 GCA_036961295.1 Porticoccaceae bacterium
CTACCAACAGCACCAACATCTCCAACACTCAGACGTCCGTTGCTACCAACAGCACCAACATCTCCACCAATACCACCGACATCGCAACCAATACCGCCGCGATTCAAGGGCTCGATAAACGCATTGATCGCCTGGACGACAAAGCTTCGCGCGGCATCGCCATTGCGAATGCTATGGAAGTGTTCCTGCCCGATCCCGGTAAAAGTTTCCGGATGACAGTAGGTGGCGGTTTTTACGGTGGGCAACAAGCCATCGGCCTCACCGGTTCTGGCAGAGTCACTGAGGACACCGCCGTTTACTTTGGTATCGGTACCGATGTCAGCGGACTGGAGTTCGGCGGTAAGGTCGGCGTATCATTCCAGTGGTAAGTTAAACAACAATTTCTCAGAGTTGTTACTAAGCCCCTTCTTTGAAGGGGCTTTTTTATATAAAAGCAAAAACGCCGCACCGGAAATAGGCACACCCTTTACGTAATACGGTAAAATTCATTACACATCCCCAGCCAGGCTCTCTCTGTATGACAAAACTCAATATAGCAATATCATTGCGAGACGATATTCCGCTAGATAGCGCGATGTTTAGCAATGGTCTTAGTCAAAATATAAAATTTTTTTACGACCTGCTGGAAACCATGGGCCATAAACCCCATTTTTTAGTACAAAAGCCCGTCGCAACCAGGCGACTACAACTCAATGGCAACCAATATCGCGCCGTTACCCACGACACGATTCTTGAATCAAAAACACCATTTTCGTTAATATTTGAAGTGGGAGTAACGATTTGCCAAGCGGACAGAGAGCGACTCAGGGAAAAAATCGGTGCAAAAATTATTTCGCTGCGCTATGGACACAGCATGCTTATGGATATGGAGCAGATGTGCCATCAAGAAACTCTACCGATTGGGCTCTATGAAAAAGAGCCCGATGCCGTGTGGGCGTCACCTCATTTTAAAAATTCCTACTCCTATCTTGCGACGGTTTACAATGCGCCGGTGCGAGAATGCCCTTATATATGGGAACCGGATTTCGTCTCAACTCCTTTCGATGCCACCGACTACCGCGACAAGCCCGACATCTATGTGATGGAACCCAATATCAGCATTCTCAAAAATGCTTTAATCCCCCTCGCAATTATCGAGAATATTTACCGCAGCGAACCGAATGTTTTCGGTAAGGCTACAATTTTAAATGGCACGCATTTTCAGAATAGAGAGTACTTTCTCAGCAATATTGTTAGGAACTTCGATAGCCTTATTAGCCATGCCGACAAAGTCTATTTTACTGGTCGTTATAAATTTGACGAGGTATTCCAGAAACGAGATATTCTTCTAGGCCACCAAATGGGCTGCGAACTTAACTACCTGTACCTTGAAGCCCTGTGGAAGGGCGTCCCCCTGGTCCATAATTCACCGGCGTTTAAGGAGGCGGGTTATTACTATCCCGATTGCGAAGTATTTGAAGGGCGCGATCAATGTCTGAAAGCCATTCGCGACAAGGCCGTAGGCACAAGACAAAAACAGAATAAGGCGTTTATCCAACGCTTCTCTATTCACAATAAAACCGTGCAACAGGGCTATCGAGAATTAATACAAGAGGCGCTGGACAGTTAACTACCGATATGGATAGATATTACCTCGACCAGTAAAAAACTCCGACCAACAACTTAAATTCGTAGCTTCCGGTAATTGCCACTCCGGCATAATTATAATCAACGCGCTTATTTTCAATTTTTTATGATATTTCCTTGCCGATTAACATACCTTCATTACTTAGAATATGCCGAAAAAATACATATATAGCCTAACTACCCGACGCAGCGGATCCCGTAGTGATTCAAAAGTTTGTGCTATATTCGAAGCCTGTCAGAGATTCGCGCCGCCGATGACTTAAAACATTAGGCTTCTAAAACTAAAGAGGGATACATGGAAAAATCAAAAGAAATCGAAAAAAATATGGATCAGGTGTTCACTGATATTTATAGAAATAATAAATGGCGCGGAAAGGACTCGGCTTCGGGACAGGGTTCGGATGCTTTTCAAACTAGAATCATTGTCAAAGAACTCCCAGTCGTATTTAGTGATTTCGGTATCTCAAAAATGCTGGATATTCCATGTGGCGATTTTTACTGGATGAAGACAGTTGATTTAAGCAACATAGATTACACAGGCGCAGATATTGTCGATGATTTGATACGAGAAAACATAGAGCAGTACGGAAGAGATGGTGTGTGTTTCGAAAAACTAAACCTAATCAAAGATAAGCTGCCAAAGGTAGATTTAATCGTTTGTCGAGATTGTCTCGTGCACTTTTCTTTTGAGGACATTTTTTCTGCGCTGGACAATGTATGCAATAGTCAGTCCGAATACTTTTTCACTACAACATTTACAGGAAAAACGGGCAACTATGATATTACAACAGGTGGATGGCGTCCTCTCAACTTAGAGATTGCTCCCTTTATGTTACCTAAGCCCCTCAAAATAATAAATGAAGGTTGCACAGAAACAGATGATATCGACGTATATACAGATAAATCACTCGGGCTATGGAGAATAGCTGACTTACGAGAAACCTTAAAAAATCAACGCAGCTAACTGCGTAGCTCCCCCCTTTTTAGTGGACTCCTTCTGCTAACTCAGGAGGTGACTATATGCCTTCCCTTATAAAGGGCAGGAAAACCAATTGAAAGCGCCAATAAATAGTTTTAGTTTTGATCCTGCTGCGTTAGCAAAGCAGTTTTACAATGCCTGAAATAGACTCGAGCATGGTGCGATTCCAGAATTAACGTATGGTTAACCTTTGAGGCGCGGCATTAAAATATCGCAACTTCGACTTAATTTTTAGAGGGTCGAGGGGTTCATTAAACCGAACCCCCATCACTATTAGTGGACAACTAGCTTACCGAGACAATTACTTAGTTGGCCGCAAACTCACTTCCCCACCACTAAAATACTGTAACTGCCCATCTACCTCCAGACAGAGCGCGCCGTTTTCGGCCACACCCCTGGCGACGCCCGTTACGCTTTGCCTGGGAGTGCTTATTTGTACCGTTTCACCTCGATGGGCATCGTAGCCCTGCCATTCCTCTCGGTAGGGAATAAACCCGGTCCGGGTGTAATCACTTAGCAGGGGCAATAACTCCGATAGTATCGCTGCCGCAATCGCATTACGGCTGAGACCGTGATCGGCAAGGTCGTGCCAGGGCTGGTCAATGGTTTTTGCTATCCCGCTGGGAACATTGATATTGAGGCCAATGCCGACAATAACCCGACAGGTGCCGACGGGATCGCCGGTCATCTCCAGTAAAATGCCCCCCAACTTGCGCCCGTCCCGCAACACATCGTTGGGCCATTTCAGGGTGATGTCCGCCACCCCCAGGGCGGTAACGGCACGCCGCACGGCAACGCCTACGGCAAGGCTCAGGCCCTCCAGCACCGTCGCGCCGCCCTCGTATTCCCACACTAGCGATAAATAAACATTGCGCCCGTAGGGACTCACCCAGGTGCGGCCCATACGACCGCGACCACCGGTTTGGCATTCGGCGAGATAAGCGCTGCCATGTGTACTGGCATGGACGCTGACGTGGTCACCGGCTTGAACACTGCCTAGCTCTAACTGCCGACGCGCGTAAGCATTGGTGGAGTCGATGGTATCCAGCACTTGCAACGCAGTCAGCAGGGCACTGGCGTCCGGCTTGAGGCCCGCGGTTATTTCCTCGGGACTCAGCAGCTCAAGGCCACCGGGAATACGATAACCGCGCCCCCGCACACTCTCTAAATCGATGTGTAAATCGGACAGCTTCGACAACTGCTTCCAGATCGCCGTGCGGCTGACCGACAGCGCTTTACCCAGGGCCTCCCCGGAATGGAAATTGCCATCGCCCAATACTTCGAGCAGTTGACGCACGGTAACTGTCATTTGCACCTAGCCATCATTAGCACCTAGCCATCATTTGCACCTAACTATCATTGACACCTAAATATCACGGACACTTATCCTTCATCACATTATCAGGCCAATATTGGAAACAATAAATATCAAACCGAGCAGCAGCGACAGCGCGGCGAACGCACGTCGCAGGCCGGTCTCGGGTAAACGATGGGCCAACTTTGCTCCCACTTGAGCAAATGGAATACTAGTGAGCGCGATGCCAATAAAAGCTGGCAAGTAAACATAGCCGTAGGCCCCCGTCGGTAAGTCTGCCGCCGACCAACCGGTAATCACATAGACCAGCGTCGCACTCACCGCGATGGGAAAACCCAGTGCTGCAGAACTCGCCACCGCCTGAGGCATGGGAATCCGACACCAGGATAAAAATGGCACGGTCAGGGAGCCACCGCCGATACCAAAAATGCCCGACAAACAACCAATCACACCCGCCACGCCTGAGCGCGAACCGAGACCGGGCAATTCGCGGTGACCGCTCACCGGGGCACTAAAAACCATTTGCGCGGCGATAAAAATCAAAAACACACCAAAACAGATTTGTAACAGTGGGCCGTCCAACTGCGCGGCCAGCAGGCCGCCGACTGCCGCACCAAGCACAATCCCCGGAACCATAGAAACTACAAGAGGCCAACGCACGGCATTTTTTTGATGGTGGGTCACAATCGACGAAACTGAAGTGACAACAATAGTGGCAAGGGAGGTGCCAATGGCTAAATGCGTTAGCAGCTCTGGAGGATACCCGCTTACCGTGAAGGCAATAATTAACACCGGCACAATGATGGCGCCACCGCCGAGGCCGAAGAGCCCTGCAATTACGCCTGCCAATACACCAAGGGCAAGATACAGAGCAAAAACGTCCAAAGATTAACCCACCTGTATAACGGCCCTGCTAAGCGGCCCGATAAAAGTTGCTGAGTATTATTGTACGCACACTGGCGAAACACCAGACATTCGTCGGGGATAAAACAATCGCTGCTTAAAACGCCGATATCAGCAACGGGGTAATGTCTTAAGAGTCCAGCCCAGTAAATCTTATTTTGCTTGCTCGGCAACTTTTTTCTTTAAGCCCTTCTGCGCGAAACGCACAAAAGCGGGTCCCGGCAAGGCTTTACTAAACAGGTAACCCTGCGCCAGCCTGACACCGTGACGTCGAAGATAACCATATTGCTCTACGGTCTCCACGCCCTCGGCAATCACTCCCAAACGCAGACAGCGAGCCATGGCAATAATCGCGGAGACAATCCCTTCTTCACTGTCATCCACCGAGCGAATTTCGCTCATAAAAGTTTGGTCAATTTTGAGCACGTTCACCGGTAGCCGTTTGAGATAGGCCAGAGAGGAATACCCGGTACCAAAATCATCAATAGCAATATCAATTTTTTGCGCTTGCAGCATGCGCAATGATTGCAGGGTGGTGGCGTCGTCCTGCATCAAGGTGCTTTCAGTCACCTCCAGGCTGATCTCCGTGGACTCAATGCCATAACGCGCAAAGACCTCCTGCACGTTCTGATAAAAGCTCGGCGATCGCAACTGCAGGCCAGAAACATTAACTGCGATTTTGCCACGCCATAAACCTTGTGTTTTCCACTCTTTAATAGCGCTACAGGCTTCTTCCAAAACGAACATCCCGAGTTTTGAAATCAAACCGGATTGCTCGGCAATGGCAATAAACTTAGCCGGTGGAATCATGCCGTGCTTCGGATGCGTCCACCGCGACAGAGCTTCGGCACCGATCACGCGTCCGGTTTCAAGGTCAATCGTGGGTTGGTAGTGAACCTCCAGCTCGCGCTTTTCAAGTCCCTGGCGCAAATCATTTTCAAGATCGAGGGAATTGATCCCACTCTGACTCATGCTGTTATCGTACTTGCGGTAGGTGTTGCGACCATCCAGCTTGGCCTTGTACATCGCCGTATCCGCGCAATGCAAAATGGTTTCAAAATCTTCGCCGTCATCCGGAAAAACCGAGACTCCGATACTGGCGGTAACGACCACTTCGTAGTTGCCAATCTTAATGGGCTTGGCGAGCATTTCGGCTACCCGAGTCACCACCATCTCCAGTGTTTTAGCGTCTTTGACGTCGTTTAACACTAAGGTAAATTCATCTCCCCCCAGGCGCGACACCACCGATTGCGAGTTCATTTGACTCTGCTTGGCCAGTAAATCACTACCGCGCACACTTTCTTTCAAGCGTTGCCCGATGGTTTTTAACAAGACATCACCATTGGTGTGCCCAAGGCTGTCGTTGATACGTTTAAAGTTATCGAGATCGACAAACAGTACCGCCAGGCGCGTGCCCGCGCGCTTGGTCATATCGATTAACAAGGTCAGCTGTTCTTTAAAAAACTGACGATTGGGCAAGCCGGTCAGCGGATCGTAGTAGGCCAGGTAGCGCATCCGCTCTTCAGCTTTTTTGCGCTGAGTAATATCCTGTCCAATCGCAATCTGCACGACCTTGCCGTGCTGGGTGAGCCGATTGACATGCAATTCCATGGGATAACCCGAGCCATCCTTGCGGGTAATAAACGTTTCAAATAAAGCCTGTTTTTTATTATCGGCAAACAGCGGCGCCATTTGACTCATAAAATTATCTTTTTCGGATTTATCCAACAAATCGAGAATCGATTTATTAACCAGCTCCTGCCATTCGTAACCGAGGTTCTTCTTGGCGCTGGCATTAACATAACGAATAACGAGGGAGTCTTCATTAAACAGAAAAATTTCGTTGGACGAATTTTCCACCACCACGCCCAACTGCTCGGCAAGATCTTCCGCCTTACCTTTTTCTTCCTCGGCATCGGCATTTTTCAGCGCATACTGCACCTTGTAACCCAGCAGATGCCAATTAATGGGTTTCGATAAAAAATCGGTCGCCCCGGCGCTATATGACGCGTTAATAGAATCGACGTCATCCGCACCCGTAATCATTAAAATAGGTATGTGCCTGCCAGCGATATCTTCGCGGATGGCTTTGCACACTTCCAAACCGTTTTTGCGCGGCATATTCAGATCAAGCAGTATCGCGTGGGGCTGAGTTTCGAAATACTTATCCAGCGCCAGCTGACCGTCGTTGGCCTGTATCACTTCGAAATCAAAACGTTCCAGGGTTTGCCGCATCAACAACAAAGATGTAGCGTCGTCATCGGCGACCAGGACTTTTCGTTTAAAAGTGGTATCGTTCACAAGGCTATGGCATTCCGTAAATTATTAAATATCTTTATGGCTGGCAACAATACCGCCCTGAAAACTAGGAAGTTGCGATCCATTTTTCCACTTTTCCCTGAATCTGATCGCCGCTAAAAGGTTTAGATAAATAATCATCCATCCCCGCAGCCAGGCATTTTTCTCTATCACCTTCCGTCGCATTCGCGGTCAGGGCAACGATAGGAATTCGCACTGCACCAGCTGCTTGCTCCCAGTCTCGGATTGCTCCAGACGCGTCGTAGCCGTCCATTACCGGCATTTGACAGTCCATAAATATCATGTCGAAGTCTCCGTCTTTACAGGCGTTCACTGCCTCCTCACCATTATTGGCAATGGTGACATCGCAACCAAGAAATTTGAACATCGCCTGAGCCACCTTTTGGTTGACCACGTTGTCTTCTGCGACGAGGATTTTCATTATCGACATTTCATTTGCTCCACTAACTCCTAAGATATTCCTTTAAAATAACGGCAACCCACACCGACAATATTTCTACACACATAACAATAAATTATAGAATAATTTCCGCGCTCGGCTTACAACTCAAAACGTTCCCGATACTGCTGTTCTGTCTGTTGGTAAATGCGCTCTAATTTGGCAACGCGCGCCGTAATGTCGTCCAGCATACCACCCTTGGCATCGGCTTCAATTTCTTTACTTAACCGGGACATCACCACTGCGCCTACATTAGCACTGCTAGACTTCAGTGCGTGGGCGGCATCGGCGACACCGGCCGCATCACCCGCCCCCGCTGCGTCCACCTTGCGTTTGATAATAGCCGGCGCTTCTTCCAGGTAGGTCTCTACCAGGATGACGCGAAGATCTGGGTCGCCGGGCGACTGCAGTTCCTTATAGCTATCCAGCAAGGCAAAATCGATTAAATGTTCCACTAAATCATCCGCGACGGCAGCAGTAGCACGCACCGCCATAGGCCTCGCTCCTATTTTTTGCCGTGCAGGCTTTATGACCTGTGCAGGCTCTGCTGTCTCACCTGAGAGTTTTTTGATCGTGGCTTCCGCAGCTTTGGCGTCTAACTCGGCGGACTTCAAATCTGCCGATTTAAAATTGACGACTTTTGATTCGACGGGTTTTAAATCGACTACTTTCGAATCCTCCACCTTCGATTCCGCAACCTTCGGTTCGGCAGCTTTCGAATCTACCGCTTCTGGTTCACCAACTACTTTATCGACCGGCACTGCCAGACTACCTTCCGGCTGCGACGCAGTTTTTCCTTTCCAGTGCTCAATTTTTTGACGAATTTGCTCAGCATTGAACGGCTTCGACAGATAATCATCCATGCCCGCGTCCAGGCACTTTTCACGATCGCCTTCAATCGCGTTAGCGGTCAACGCAATGATCGCTATATGGCCTGCGCCCTCGGTCTCTTGCTCCCATTGGCGAATAGCCTGAGATGCCTGATAACCATCCATCACCGGCATCTGGCAGTCCATAAAAATCATATCGTAATCGAATTTTTTACGTAGCGTGAACGCTTCTTCGCCATTATTGGCAATCGTTATATCCGCGCCCAACCAATCAAACACGGCTCGCGCTACTTTTTGATTAACAACATTATCTTCAACTACTAATACTTTCGCGTTAATCGCTTTTTTCTGTTGATCCGCTTTAAGGTCTTCTTCATCGTCTTTTTTATCCAGCCCGGAAGCCAAATTAACCAGCGCATTAAACAAATCGGTCTGGCGCACCGGCTTGGTGAGATAACTTAATATGCCCACTTCTTTTAGCGATTCGCGACTGCCGAGATTATGCACCGAGCTCAGCATAATCATCGGAATACCCGCCAATACCGAATCCTCGCTTACCGCCGTGGCAAACTGCAAGCCGTCCATCTCCGGCATATGGTAATCGAGCAGCACAATGTCGTAGCCTCTGCCGCCGTCTACGGCAATGCGCAATAAACGCAGCGCCTCTGCCCCGCTAGCGGCCTCGTGGCAATCCACACCCCATATGCGCAACTGATTAACGACAATTTCCCGGTTCACACTCAGGTCGTCGACAACCAAAACTTTAAGATTGGGCATCTGGTTAATGGTTTGTTGAAACTCACCACTCTCAAACTCTTTAGCGCCAACCCACAAATCAACGGTAAAAATGGTCCCCAGGCCGGGCTTGCTGTCGACGCCAACTTTACCGCCTGCCAACTCAACGACTTGTTTAACGATGGCCAGCCCAAGACCGGTACCGCCGTATTTTCGAGTGGTGGAACCATCGGCCTGCGAGAAGGATTGAAAAATTTGCTCCAGCATATCTTCGGGAATACCGATGCCGGTATCGCGTACTTCAAAGCGTAACTGGGCTTTATCCCCGAGACGTTCCAGCACCTCAACACCGAGCTTGACCATGCCGTGCTCGGTAAATTTAACCGCATTACTCACCAGGTTACTTAGTATCTGACGAACTCGCGTAACATCCGAATTAACAATAAGATTCATGTCCGGGGGCACCGAACATACCATTTCAACATTTTTCTTCTGCGCCGGCTCGGCGAACACCGCGCCCACCTCCTCAATCAAATCGCGCAGATCAAAATCACTAAAATTGAAATCCAGGGTGCCGGCTTCTATTTTTGAAAAATCAAGAATATCGTTAATTAGTTCTAATAGTGTGCGGCCGGATTGAGAAATAATTTGTAAATATTCGCGCTGGGCCGCATCCAGAGCCGTGTGCTCCATAATTTCAGCCATCCCCAATACGCCGTTCAGGGGAGTGCGGATTTCATGGCTCATCGTGGCTAAAAATTCACTTTTGGCGCGACTCGCTTCCTCCGCACCCAGTTTGGCTTCCACCGCCTGGCGCATAACATTTTTTGCTTTGCGATTGCTTGCGCTAATCTCCTGAGTGCGCTCCGTTACCTTGGTCTCAAGGTCGCGCTTTTGTTCCAGCACTTCTCGGCGATAATTGGTCAACGCGCCATTCATCACATTGAAATGTTCGGTGAGACCGCCAATCTCATCCCTGCGCAGAATGGGGATTTCTCCCACCGCCTCGCCCTCCGTGACTTTTGCCGTCGCGGTTTCCAGTAAAGTCAGCGGTGACAGCACTCGCCGCGCATACATCGCGACACCGATAATCGTAGCCAGCGCGGCGAATACAGCCAGCCATACGACAACTCTGAGCTGCTGCCAAAGTTGTCCGCGAACATAGTCCAGGTTGACCACCTGCCGGAGATACACCTCCCCGTAGCGCTCGTCCCGTCCCCACCGCATCACCATATCCACGTAATGTTGCCCGCGGGTGCTTAATTCTGATATAGACTTCACCCCGACCTGCTGGGCTTCCTGGGTAACAGCAACAGACATTAACCCCCGAAAAGGGTTGCCCTCTGCAAGGCGGCCTTCGCTGACATACACCTCACCAGAAGCATCTTGCCCGACGCCTGCCTTAAATGGCATAAACCGGACTCCGCCCGCGACAACGGGCAGATGGCTCAAGTTCAGAGGGGCAACGCTGAGATCGGAATTACGGGTATTAAGGCGAATCACCTTGCCATTACTCTGATGCAAGGCAAGGTAATCTACGGCAGGATTCTCAAATGCCAGGCCAGCAATAATCAGTAGCTCCCGACTTGTAGCCAGATCGACCCCTGCCCCCTCAGAGAGACGCTTACCGGCTAGTGCCGTTGCCTGCATCAAGGTCTTTGCTTGCTGTAATGCCTCCAGCTCTTTCTGCGGTAGGTAACTGCGAACACCCCAAACCGCCAGCGCCAACGCCGCTACCAATGCCGAAACAACCAACACGATGCCGAGCTTGCCAGCAATACTGACACGCCCTTTCTTCAGACTCTCTCGATTTTCTTCACCCTGCAAATTTTCTGTCATAACATGCACATACCGTGTGTTTTATTTTGTCTGGCTATCGCACTCCGTACCAGAACCTAAGTGATTAATTCGCAGTGCTTTCCCCTACCGTAGGCAAGCCACTCGCTAGCGAGGAAATATCCGTGAATTTGCTGCAATAGCAACGGATAATGCCTCTAACTTAAAGTAACATCTTATAAGAACCTCTGGATTTTAACAAATAGTGCACTGACAAAATGGGAGCCAAATCACATCTCCGACAGAGCACATTGGTGCGCCATCTAAACGTGGCTTTTTCTAATAATTAGATAAGTTGAGGGACTAGTCATTAACAACCCGAATAAAGCACATAGAAGTGGTCCGATATGCACCATCGTCGATCACTTTCCCCAACATTCCGGCAATATCTGGTAGCATTAAACATCACTGGTGCGGCCACACGCCGCGCCAAACTTGCATAGCTAACAGGCATCCAATGTATTTTAATCAACTGCAGCAGAGACTGGGTAAAGCCCAGCTAAACTACCATTTCCATCTTTCATTTAAACACCGGTATCTGTACGTACAAACATCCAAATGCGCTTGCACGTATATGAAAACTGGGCTTAGTTTCGCGGAGCTTTCCGCAGGGGGATTTTGGTCAGACACCTACAAACACACCGACCCAAACATCGTTTTTCGAGACGCCATGGTACCGTCGCCTCACCTGCCGGTTAACCGGTCTGTCTTTATCAAGCCCTATCAACTCAGTGTCGAACAGTTCGATGATTTTGTTGGGAATCCGGCCACTTTCAAGTTCGCAATCGTTCGCAATCCATATCAGCGCGCACTATCCGGCTATCTTGACACCGTCCGAGGAGGACGCTTGCCTTTTCATTCCCTGAGGCGTGCGCTGGCCGACGTTAAAAACATCTCAGAAGACGCCGTCGCTGGCCAGGACGTTACCTTTTTTGAATTCCTCACCGCACTCAAGAACGAGCGGGACAAATCAGGCTGGTCCAACATCGACCAGCATTATCGAGGACAAAGTTTCCACATTGCTGACGATCTTATTTCCTACTCTAAGATATACCGAATGGAACACCTTGATGAAATTGGTGCTGAACTATCGTCTATTCTGGGAATTAATTTTAGAGCGGCCAACCGTGGAGGGCATATCACCAATGCCGCTGACCGCATCACAGAATTTTATGGGGATCGCGCTTGCGTCGAGCTGGTCGAGGACATCTATGACGATGACCTAAAGCGCTTTAATTACCAATTTCCTGACGGCTGATCCGTCAGCCACCGAACAATCTGTTTTTATTCCTGGTTCGACGGAGCAATATCTTCAAATCCGATTTTCACCACTAACACCACTCGTAAACCGTTAAACGCACGGGCAAGCGGTCTCGGCGCGTGTAGCCGGTCAGAGGGAAATACCAACAAGCGATTCCTGGCAGGTAACACAGCCTGTTCTACATCCCCATTTTTGTCAAACATGGCCGTTTCACCACCCCACGCTGGCCTCCACTCTGGCGCAAGGTATAAAAGAGCCGTCCGCTCGCCGGTACGATCTGTGTCGGTGTGGGGCCAACCATCTGTCCCGAAAGTATAAGCGTTCATATAAAAACGCAATATTTTAGTATCAATGGGGAGCTGTTCTAGCAACCAGCTTTGATAGGTAGAAAATATCGGTGCAGGATGTTCTTTCACTTTATCAGCCACACACGCTCTGTTTTGTTTATTACCATAACCAATTTCGTGGTGCCAATAGCGCGCCTCGGGATTAGATGGCGTATTCCAGCCATATCGCCAACCAACCCGTTGTGAAACCTGCAACAACTTTTTGTACATATCTTCCGGCAGAAGGCTGTCGTAAACCCTTACCTCGGGGCTATCCTCGGCATTTATTAACATTGCTTTTTTACTGGGCATATTGCGGCGAGACCTGTTATTTGGAATTAGTCAGCTGGCTTCGAAAGGCAACGTATTCCCTGAAACCCAGCTTACCGTCACCGTTACTATCATAGCTGGCAAGAGCCGGCGCTTTGTCTGCCTGCCGTTTTATCAGCGTTAGTTCGGCATATTCTTCCGCGTCGATAAAGCTGTCGGTATTTTTATCACCCGCCTCAAACTGTGCCTGTAGCTTTTTTAGCCGAGCCTTCTGAGTCTGCGCCTGAGCTGCGCGCCCCCGAGCATTCATCTGCTCGGCAAATTCCCGCAAGCTAATGGAACCGTTGTTATCGGTATCGATCAACTCAAACTGTTTGCGAATGGGCTCCGCAACCGAATTACCGTCCTTGTCCGTGCTGTCTTTTTTGTTTTCAGTATAGACAAGGCCGAGCCCGATTAAGGTAAGCGCTATACCGAGCAATACATAAAGCCACACATTCCTGGATTTCATCTTTCGTTCCATCCTTTAAACCGTTTCGTTTGCCGTGAGTGCGGTAGCGTCCGCCTGCGGGATGTCCGACTCAAAAGTGATCAATTCGCGGATCTCCGGTGTGCGCATACCTACCATCATCGGACAGCGTACGCCGGGTAAAAAACTGACATCAAACAACTCGGTAATATCCCCATCAAAGCGTATCCAGTGCATCACGTCTCCGTTGGTCAGAGAAATGATTTGCACCCCACACCAGGGCTCCGCATCTCGTTTCTTTAACTCAGCGTCCAACTCCAGACCTTCAAAACGCTTGGTGCGGGGTTTAGATAAGCCTACCGCAGCGACATTACCCAGTATCGACAAACCCCGGGCGAAACCCGGACAGAAAGTCAAAGGCACAAAAGCTTTCTTCTCAAAGTCGACCCAACCAAGATAACCAGTACCCGCATTGAGCAACCATAGCTTGCCGTTGGCCCAGCGCGGGGAGTGGGGCATAGACAGACCTTCGCAGACGATCTCATCGGTCTCCACGTCCATAACAATACCGCCGTCGTGGCGGCGATCCCGCCAGCCATCCACGGAATCACTTTTACACACTGCCGTAACATATTTAGGTTTGCCATCGACCATTGCTAAACCATTTAAATGGCAGCGATCCTCCGGGGCCAGCTTGCTAATAAAGGGTGGCTTCCAGATGGCTTTAAAACTATGAGTCAAGCTCGGCTCAGCCAGACAGGAGTATTTGGTATTCACAAACACCACCTTGCCGTTATCCCGAATGCCGAGCTCGTGAATATCCACATCCCCCAGGGTTTGGGCGTTGCGCGGCACATAACACTTGTCGAACTGCTTATGCATAACCTGGTTGCTTTGCAAAATATTTTCAAAGCGCCACAGCTGAAACAATCCACCTAGATAAATGCGCTGCGCGTTACCCACAATACCCATGGCGCGCTCAAAAATACGTTCAAAAAAAGATACCTTACCCGCCGCATCACTACCCACCAGATAGACCCTGCCGGTCTGATAAGAGGTGATCGCCAATGAGGTTCGAGTGCTCTTTAACCAATTAGCCAGAGTGCGCGAGCAACTGCGTTCAACTTTAAGTTGCGTTAAATCTTTCGGGCGCTCTGGAGGTTTTTCGGCCGGCTTTGCGTCCGTCGCTTCCGCAGAGGGCGCGGCCTTTTTCTCGGTATCTGCTTTTTCGGTGTCTGCTTTCTCAGTACCTGTTTTCTCGGCGCCTGTTTTCTTGGTATCTGTATCCGCTTTCCCGCCCGTGGCATCTTCTACGGTGATCTCCGCTGCTGCAGGTTCCGAGGTCTTATCGTCGCTTGGGTGTTCTGAATCACTCATTCTGAATCTCTCATTAGGGTTCCTTTAAACATAATGCGTTTGCCAAAACCGTCAATTTATCGTGGTTTATAATCTTCGCGGCCTGGCAATAACTGCTTTGTAACTAGGCGAGACATTGTATCCGAGCTGGACGGTAAAGCCAGCCTAATCAACCGGCCATAAAAAAGTCGGTGGTTGTTACACCACCGACTTAGTCTTACTTATTACCCGCGAGCTTACCAGCTAAAGCGTACGCCCAACTGACCACCCACTATGCCGTCCAGTGCATCGCCATCCTGGTAGTTCACACCACCG
>JBALVX010000005.1:0-13636 GCA_036961295.1 Porticoccaceae bacterium
CGGGCCTTGTACACACCGCCCGTCACACCATGGGAGTGGGTTGCAAAAGAAGTGGGTAGTCTAACCTTCGGGAGGGCGCTCACCACTTTGTGATTCATGACTGGGGTGAAGTCGTAACAAGGTAGCCGTAGGGGAACCTGCGGCTGGATCACCTCCTTAAACGAATCCTCTGAACATCATCGTTAAGCACTCACACGCATTGCCTGATCAATGGCTAACAGTTACTGATGAACTACTGTTGTCCTTGTTCCCTCTTTATATAGGGGCCTGGTCAAGAGAAAATCGTCGATTCCAATCCAAAGCAATTCGCGGATTTTTCGTGACTGCTTCGGATTGTGTCTATCTGGATTTCACCTATCTGGAGCAGGCTCATCGAAGTTCAGGATGACCTACAGTATTCGGGTCTGTAGCTCAGTTGGTTAGAGCGCACCCCTGATAAGGGTGAGGTCGGTGGTTCAAATCCACCCAGACCCACCAGTCTTGGCAGATTGCCGGATCATCGGGGCTATAGCTCAGCTGGGAGAGCGCCTGCCTTGCACGCAGGAGGTCAGCGGTTCGATCCCGCTTAGCTCCACCATTTTGGCCAGGCTCCGCGTTACGAGATCCAGCAGCCCAGAGTGTTTTTCCCCGATTTGTTTAAATCTCCTGTAGTTAATAACACAGTAACTGTTGTCAGAATTCAGTCATAAGTGATCGCGCGTCGATCACTTATGACTGGTTTCTCAGAGCCAGATGTTCTTTAAAAAGATAAATTGTTGAAATTGTACAAATACATTTAATTATGTAAGACGAGTGTGTCTCAAGCACACCTGTCCGGCGAATAAGCAAATTGTTTTACCGCAATTTGTTCGTGTACTCAGTCGCTTGTGTTATATGGTCAAGCGACTAAGCGCATACGGTGGATGCCTTGGCATCTGGAGGCGATGAAGGACGTAGGAGCCTGCGATAAGCTCGGGGAAGTTGGCAAACGAACGTTATATCCCGAGATTTCCGAATGGGGAAACCCGGCCAGCATAAGCTGGTCATCTCAATCTGAATACATAGGATTGTGAAGCGAACCCGGAGAACTGAAACATCTAAGTACCCGGAGGAAAAGAAATCAACCGAGATTCCCTTAGTAGCGGCGAGCGAAAGGGGAACAGCCTGCAAGTAATAGCTTTAGTGTTAGAGGAACCTTCTGGAAAGTTGGGCGATACAGGGTGATAGCCCCGTACTCGAAAGCACTTTAGTGGTACTAAGCTTGCGACAAGTAGGTCGGGACACGAGATATCTTGACTGAACATGGGGGGACCATCCTCCAAGGCTAAATACTCCCAGATGACCGATAGTGAACTAGTACCGTGAGGGAAAGGCGAAAAGAACCCCTGTGAGGGGAGTGAAATAGATCCTGAAACCGTATGCGTACAAGCAGTGGGAGCAGACTTGTTCTGTGACTGCGTACCTTTTGTATAATGGGTCAGCGACTTATTGTCTGTAGCAAGGTTAACCGTTTAGGGGAGCCGTAGGGAAACCGAGTCTTAATAGGGCGTTTAGTTGCTGGGTGTAGACCCGAAACCGGGCGATCTATCCATGGCCAGGTTGAAGGTTGAGTAACATCAACTGGAGGACCGAACCCACTTATGTTGAAAAATGAGGGGATGAGCTGTGGATCGGAGTGAAAGGCTAATCAAGCCCGGAGATAGCTGGTTCTCCTCGAAAGCTATTTAGGTAGCGCCTCGTGTCTCACCGTTGGGGGTAGAGCACTGTTTCGGCTAGGGCCTCATCCCGAGGTACCAACCCGATGCAAACTCCGAATACCAACGAGTGCAATCACGGGAGACAGACGGCGGGTGCTAACGTCCGTCGTCAAAAGGGAAACAACCCAGACCGCCAGCTAAGGTCCCAAATATCAGTTAAGTGGGAAACGATGTGGGAAGGCTCAGACAGCTAGGAGGTTGGCTTAGAAGCAGCCATCCTTTAAAGAAAGCGTAATAGCTCACTAGTCGAGTCGGCCTGCGCGGAAGATTTAACGGGGCTAAATAGTATACCGAAGCTGCGGATGCATATTTATATGCATGGTAGAGGAGCGTTCTGTAAGCCGTTGAAGGTGGATTGAGAAGTCTGCTGGAGGTATCAGAAGTGCGAATGCTGACATGAGTAACGATAATGGGAGTGAAAAACTCCCACGCCGGAAGACCAAGGTTTCCTGTCCCATGTTAATCAGGGCAGGGTTAGTCGATCCCTAAGGCGAGGCCGAAAGGCGTAGTCGATGGAAAACAGGTTAATATTCCTGTACCTCTTGTTACTGCGATGGAGGGACGGAGTAGGCTAAATCAGACGGGCGACGGTTGTCCCGATCAAAGCGAGTAGGGAGTGTTCTTAGGTAAATCCGGGAACACACTATCCTGAGACGTGATAGCGAGGCCCAACTTGTTGGGCCGAGTGATTGATGCCATGCTTCCAAGAAAAGCTTCTAAGCTTCAGGTAACAAGAGATCGTACCCCAAACCGACACAGGTGGTCAGGTAGAGAATACCAAGGCGCTTGAGAGAACTCGGGTGAAGGAACTAGGCAAAATGGTACCGTAACTTCGGGAGAAGGTACGCCGGTTATGGTGATGGGACTTGCTCCCTAAGCTGTGACTGGTCGAAGTGAAATGGTGGCTGCAACTGTTTATTAAAAACACAGCACTCTGCAAACACGAAAGTGGACGTATAGGGTGTGACGCCTGCCCGGTGCCGGAAGGTTAATTGATGGGGTTATCTTCGGAGAAGCTCTTGATCGAAGCCCCGGTAAACGGCGGCCGTAACTATAACGGTCCTAAGGTAGCGAAATTCCTTGTCGGGTAAGTTCCGACCTGCACGAATGGCGTAATGATGGCCACGCTGTCTCCACCAGTGACTCAGTGAAATTGAAATTGCGGTTAAGATGCCGTATACCCGCGGCTAGACGGAAAGACCCCGTGAACCTTTACTATAGCTTGGCACTGAACTTTGAACCTATCTGTGTAGGATAGGTGGGAGGCTTTGAAGCGTGATCGCTAGATTGCGTGGAGCCACCCTTGAAATACCACCCTGGTATGTTTGAGGTTCTAACTTAGGTCCCTTATCGGGATCAAGGACAGTGTCTGGTGGGTAGTTTGACTGGGGCGGTCTCCTCCCAAATTGTAACGGAGGAGCACGAAGGTACCCTCGGCATGGTCGGAAATCATGCTATGAGTGCAATGGCATAAGGGTGCTTGACTGCGAGACTGACAAGTCGAGCAGGTACGAAAGTAGGTCATAGTGATCCGGTGGTTCTGTATGGAAGGGCCATCGCTCAACGGATAAAAGGTACTCCGGGGATAACAGGCTGATACCGCCCAAGAGTTCACATCGACGGCGGTGTTTGGCACCTCGATGTCGGCTCATCACATCCTGGGGCTGAAGCCGGTCCCAAGGGTATGGCTGTTCGCCATTTAAAGTGGTACGCGAGCTGGGTTTAGAACGTCGTGAGACAGTTCGGTCCCTATCTGCCGTGGGCGTTGGAAAATTGAAGGAAGCTGCTCCTAGTACGAGAGGACCGGAGTGGACGAACCGCTGGTGTTCGGGTTGTCATGCCAATGGCATTGCCCGGTAGCTACGTTCGGACAGGATAACCGCTGAAAGCATCTAAGCGGGAAGCCCCCTTCAAGATAAGATTTCACTGGACCCTTGAGGTCCCTAAAGAGCCGTTCAAGACTAGGACGTTGATAGGCTGGGTGTGTAAGCGCTGTGAGGCGTTGAGCTAACCAGTACTAATTGCCCGTGAGGCTTGACCATATAATAGAATCGATTGAGTACCACGCAGCCGGATGGTTGTGCGAGAGATACTCTCCCTTACTGTGTATAGAATGATTTCAACAATTTATCGCCTTATTTGAAGTGCATGTTTCGGTACTCCTCGCGAGTACTTTTTATAAACAGCACCTCAAGCCAGTTGTCCTGGCGACCATAGAGACGCTGTACCACCTGATCCCATCCCGAACTCAGAAGTGAAACGCGTTATCGCCGATGGTAGTGTGGGGTTTCCCCATGTGAGAGTAGGTCATCGCCAGGTTTTAAATTAAAAACCCCATTCAGCTAAGCTGGATGGGGTTTTTGTTTGGAGCTCGAGTCAGAGTAGGTCATACCCGATAAAGCGGGGCAGGCTCTCACCAGGTTTTTATAAGCGATAGATTAGGCGCGCGGACTAGATAGGTAAGTGGGTAAAGCGGAGCTGTGCGTACCGGTTAAATTTTATCGTTTATGCACATACGACTGCAGAATTAAAATAAGCGCCTTAGACTCTACAAATAGACTCGTAAAATTTCCCATTCGCATCGCGCTCAATAATTTTTTCTTTTTCAAATTCAATCTTGGGCTCAAAACCAATAAAGTCGTGAAGTGCCGCCGTCACCGCAGTCTCAATGCCTTTTTTCCTTGCACCTTTATTGGCAACATAGCGAAAGCGAATGTTGTCGAGCGACTCCTGTATCACCTGATACTGTCGTAAATTCGAAATATCCCGCAACACCACATTAACGTGGCTAAACATAATGGGTTTGCCGTCCAGCCCTTTCAGTGCACCCCGTACTTTGCCCAGGATAGTTTGTAACGCGGGTAGTTTGGTTTTGCCGCAAGGGCACGTTCCTGGCGCAGCCAGATCGCCGATGTCGTAGCGAATAAACGGCGAGTTGCGATTGAAGTAATCCGTAATCACAACTCGCCCCACTTGTCCGTCGGCGCAGGGCATGCCATCTTCATCGAGAATTTCGACCCCCATATTGTGCGCCATAATGTGGTGGAAGTTCGGTTCGTGCGGGCACCTTACGGCGATCGAACCCAGCTCCGTTGAGCTATAAGTCGAATTAAGTTGAGCGTTAGGGAAGGCCTGTTTAATTAATTGTTCGTGGTGAGTTTCAAAGGTCTCCGCAAAACAGCTAAAGCGCTTAACAAACGACATATCGAGATTGTTCTCGAGTACAAACCGACAAAGGTTTTCCGCATTCGTGGGGTAAGTAACCAGGGAGACCGCCTGGTGATCGCGGTAGCGTTGCAAGATGAAATCGATTTGTTCTTCGGCAGGCCTGCGTACATCGAACACATCATCCTCGACCATGCCTTCCTTGACCCGCACTATTCGCGATCGGGGAAGCCGTCCGCCGAGCCAACGTATTAGGAGGTCGCCACTCAGATGCTCGCGTTTGTTGCGTTGCTGCGACCAGGAAAACCGGACCGGCACCCCGGTCGAACCGGACGTGCTGCCGGTTTGCGGATGCCCGTTTAACAGCGCATCGTTATTGTCGAGAATATCATCCCGGGTCAATAGTGGAATCGGCTGTGAGGGATCGGATATTCGAGCCTGGTAGAACGGATGATTGGCTAGTGCCCATTGCACGATTTGTTGGAAATGTTGTGTTGCGTAAGGGCGGGACCGAAATGTTTCGGGGATGTAAAGATTTTCCATATAGGGCACTGTTCTTCCATATAAAGTTGGTGGAAATTGATCATCGTCAATTGCATTGTTTCATAGGAATCCTATATCATTCCCCGGTTTTTGGCTATCGACCGCCTGGGTCGGCAAGCTTAATTAGGTTAATGAATTAGGGATAATGGCATGTGGTTGTACGGCGATAAAAAGAAAGTATTTTTGATAGGCCTGTTTATAATACTAATATCCGCGTCTTTTTGGGGCAGCTCCCGTTATCCCTCTCTGGACAATAAAGCCACCATGGGTGGTGATATTCGACTCGAAGATGGCCTCAGTTTCGAAGTCGCCTTGCAGGTCGAGGACGATTTCCCAGTTTATAAAAAAGTCGCTTACTCGACCATCAACTGGATTAGTACCAACCAGCAGGGTATGACCTTCGGTCTGCTGATCGCCGGCGCGATATTTACCCTGTTGCAGCTGTTGTCAAAAAAGGGCTTCAAAAATAGCTACGCCAATACCGTACTCGGTGTGTTTATTGGCGCGCCCTTGGGGGTGTGCGTCAATTGCGCCGCACCCATCGCCAAGGGCTTGCACGACTCCGGGGCGCGCCTCGAAACCACCCTGGCCACCATGTTTAGCTCCCCGACGCTGAACGTCGTCGTCGTTACCATGGTGTTTTCGATCTTTCCGTTTTATATCGCCGTGCTAAAACTGGGCACCACTTTTTTCTTTTTACTGGTAGTCATCCCACTTCTCTGCCGCTACGTGTTTGCCAGCGAGACCCTAAAGTCAGTCGAGGCCTCCGCCTGTATGTTGGTGGATTCCGACGCACTGAAGCCAGATAAAGACTGGCGTACCGCAGTCATCGAGACGGCCCAGGACTATTTCCGCAACCTTTGGTACATCGTCAAAACTACCGTACCGTTGATGTTGCTCGCCGGGTTTTTGGGTACATTGGTGGTGACACTACTACCGCTGGACAGTTTTGCAGGAGTTTCACTCACCCTCTGGGGCATGTTGGCCGTTGCCCTCATCGGCGTATTTCTACCTTGCCCCATTGCCTTCGATATTATTGTAGCCTCCGCGCTACTGACTATCGGAGTCCCCGTCGCCTACGTGATGGCCCTGTTGATTACCCTCGGCACCTACAGCATCTACCCCTTAATGATCATCTGGAAATCCGTATCGCCGAAAGTCGCGCTCACCCTGTTATTAGTGGTTGCGCTGCTGGGCATGGGTGCGGGTTTAATAGCCGAACACATTAACGGCCTGGAGATGCAGCAAATGCTCGACGCCTTTGACCAGGAATTTTCATCACCCTAATAGTTCTATCCGCAACTGCGAGCCAACAAACAACATAACTTTCGCGTGCAGCATTAATTCGAAGCTGCTACGCGAATCACAGGTGACAAGTAAATATGAAGAGTACGTTAAAAGTAAATTCCGCTAAGCTTTTCCAGCGTAAGCGGTCGTCCGAAAAATCGTTATGGTCAAAAATTATTTGCGTACTGGGCTTGTTGGGCGTAGTCGGCCTGTCCAATTTTGCGCTTGCCGGCGTCACCATTACCGCAGCGCCGTTGAATAAGCCAGAGAGTAAAGGCGACAAGCAATTTACTCGCCACGAGGGCGGCGAGCTCGGCCTGAACTACACCGGCACCTTCAACGTTTCCGACCTTTGGGAGCCGTTCTACTACGGTCGCGGTCTCGCCTCTGGCGATTTTAACAACGACGGTTGGAGCGACCTGGTCTCCGGCTCCGAAAACGGCATTCAACTATTTCGAAATGACAAAGGCACGTTCCACAAGCAGACATTAGCAATTCCCCAGCTGGGCTCACTCAATACTTTCGTCGTCTCCCTGGTCGATATTAACAACGATGGCTGGTTAGACCTGTTCGTCGCCAGTTACTTTCGTGGCAACTACTACATTTTGAATGAAAGCGGTAAATTTCTCGCCGCTAACTTCCACAAGGTCGAGGGTGATCGCCAGACCATGACCATCGGTTTGTCGTTTGGTGATCTCGATCGCGACGGTTATCTCGAGGCGGCACTAGGCAACTGGTACTACGGCTTCCCCAAGGAAGTACCCACCGATGCCGCACAAAACTACCTGCTGAAATGGCGCGGGAAAGATGGCAAGGCAGCGGGTTTTGATCGCACGGCTCTGCCGGGCCCCACCGGCGAAACCCTAAGCGTACTCATTACCGATTTTAACGGCGACAACTATAAAGACGTGCTGGTCGGTAACGACTTTATTCAGCCGGACATTTTTTATATGGGTAGTAAAAATGGCGAGCTGAACATGCTGAGCAGGCAAGACGGCCTGGTCAAAACCGCTGCCCACACCACCATGAGTATCGACACCGCCGACCTTGATCACGACCTCGATCTCGAAGTCTACATAGCGCAAATAGCGGCGGGCACTGGCGACAATGTCGCCAGTATTCCGCGCCGCGACCTTGCCGAATACTGTGCCGACATCAAAGACGTGCCCACCAAAAAGCAATGTCAGACCATGGTCGACACCCGCACCTTCTTCAAATACGACGCCCAGCACAAACCCTCGGATCTGCTGGAGTGTAAAAGAATAGAAGACGAAGGCGAAAGACGTCGCTGTATGTCAATGACTGTGATGAAAACGGCAGTGTTTAAGAGAAAGCCAGAGTTGTGTAACAAAATCCCCGCACAACACGCCCGCATCAAGTACCAGTGCAACAGTTTTTTTGCGCCGCCCGTGGTCACCACCGACGAAGAGATGGAGAAGCACCTCCCCCAGCGTAAAAACCAGAACGTTCTGTTGATGGCCGACCCCGATGGCCGCTTTACCAACCACGTTGAAGATTTCGGCATCGAAGTCGGGGCCTGGAGCTGGAACGCCAAATTTGCCGACCTCGACAACGACTCCTGGGAAGACGTCTACATCGTCAACGGCTACATCCGCAAAAACAAAACCCCCGACAACCTCTTTCATCGCAACCTCGAAGGCCTGCGTTTTCAGGAAGTCACCGAGCGCTTCGGCCTTAGTAACTTTATGGCCATTTGCTCCTACACCTATCTGGATTTTGACAACGACGGCGACCTGGATATCGTCATGGGCTCGGTTGCCGGGCCCCTGTGGTTGTATCGCAACAACGAGACCAGCAATAAGGCCATTATCCTGCGCTTTGACGACCACCAGGGCAACCGTTTCGGCATCGGTAACAAAGTTGTGATTCGCTATGGCGGAGACAATAGTGGAGGTAATGGCGAGCAGCAGCTTAAAGAACTGAAATCCGGCGGCGGGTTTATGTCCTTCGACGACCCCGCGCTGCACTTCGGCCTGGGCGCTTATCAAGCCGTTGATACTATGGAAATCACATGGTCAACCGGGGAAAAATCGACCCACAAAGGGCCTTTTGCTGCGGGACAAACCTATACCATTAAACGCGGCGACTAAGGCGCCTGGCTGGGCCAAAATCACTTAGTCACTTAGTCACTTAGTCACTTAGTCACTTAGTCACTTAGTCACTTAGCCGAGGTAAAGGTCCAGACTCGTTTTTACGAGGGCTAGCGCAAGTTATCGGCTTGACGTAGTTGGCAAAAGCACTGTACATTGGCCGTCATGTTGGGTGTAGCAGGTAAATTATATATTGAGCTCAACGGCAGTATTAAAGAAAAACAACAGAAAAAGACAGAAAAAAGGTATAGAAAAGAAAGACATAGAAAAAATAAGCTATCACCAAATAGCCGGTTTAATAGGGGGAAAACAACAAGAATGCGACACAGAGGGAAAGTCGCTGCCGACGCAGCGCAATTAACATCGAATACCCAGTCTTTAGCGCGGGCCTTTAGTCTGCGCTTTGTCGTGCCTGTTGGTTATAGCGCTGGTGGTTATAGCGCTGGCTAAGATTACCGGCATGTTTAGGCACCGGTTGAGCAGGGTACAGAAGAAAAAACAGCATTAGCGCAGCAAAGCGGTGATGTATCAAAATTAAACAGCTATATGCAGCATATTGAAATAAAACAACGGAGTAGGTAGTCATGGGATCGTTTAATACCAAACAGGGTATGGAAAAACTGGCCACAGGGCGCGCAGTAGAGCTTTTTGAGCGCAGCCCGCTCAGCATCGCCGTGCGCGGGGTGTTATTTGCCTCCTCGGCAACGACTGCGATGCTGTTGCCGGGCATGGCCCTGGGTGCTCCCCTGCCGGCTAATTGTGTGCAAACCAATCTTGAGACCGTGACCTGTATCGGTGCGGTGACGGATAATGTCATTCCAGACCCGATTAACGATTTAACCGTGGTGATTGGTGACGCGCTGGATCCTGATGCCACTACCCTTGACCTGACCACCTACTCCGCGACGGGCCCAGGGGTGGTTGCCCAGTCCTACAACGCCATTGGCGATGCCACGGTGATTAACAACTCCGCCATTACCACGTATTACGGGGATGGCGTCGTCGTTTACGCCGGTGCCGATGCCACCATTGAGAACAATGGTTCTGTCAATGCCTACCACTGGGAAGTGGATGGGCTCCTGGCGTCCTCGGAGAATGGCAACGCGGTAGTGACCAACAATGGTTCTGTTACAGCAGAAGGTGCGTGGGCCAACGGGATAGGTGCTTATTCTCAAAACAACGATGCCTACGTCTACAACAACGGTGATATTACCGTCTACGCAGGCAGCGGAGGCACCGGTATCTGGGCCGGCTCTCGATACGAAGATGCCACGGTAGTGGTTGCTGAGGGCTCCTCGGTGACGGTCGATGCCTGGAAATATGCAACGGGTGTGGCCGTGGGAGCGGGTACCGACTCGCCCAATGATTATGCGACTGCTAGCATCGCCGGGACAGTCGATGTGACTGCTAAGTATGAGGCGATGGGAGTATGGGCGGGCGGATCAGACGTCGATATTGATATCACCTCCACCGGTTCGGTGAGCGCAACAGCGGGCAATGCTTATGCCGGCTGGGCAGAAGCCACGGGTATTTACACCGAGATGGGTGTTCAGGATTACGCCATTGTTGATATTGCGGTGGATGGCTCGGTAGTAGCCGAAGCGACCGCCCTCTACTACGCTAATGCCACTGGTGTTGGTGTCAAGGGCACATTTTATAACGAAGGTTACAGCGAGTGGTTTGCTGCCGACAGCATTGATGTCAGTAATACCAGCGCTAATTCGATCACGGCCACGGCGACGGTACTGGGCGCCTACGGCGAGGCGCTTGCCACAGGCATTGACCTCGAAGGTGGCAAGTACACCGCGATTGATGTCTATAACAGTGGCGCGGTAACCGCTACTGCTACTGCCGGCACGGTCTATGATGAGGCCTTTGCCAGTGATGCCTATGCCGAAGGTATTGTGGTTACCAATAAATACTCAGAAGGCGGTCCGATCAACATCACCAATGCCTATGGGGGCACGGTCACGGCCGATGCCACCACCTATGGTGGCTGGGGTGATGCGCGCGCCATTGGTGTTAATGTCTGGAACACGTATGGACAGACCGATATTGTCAACGACGGTGCGGTCAACGCTACGGCCACTGCCCACCTGGACGATGCCTATGCGGTTGGTATTAGTGCCTGGTCGGTATATGAGGATATCGATATTACCGGCACCACGGGCATAGTCGATGCTGAGGCCACGGCTTATCAGGAAGCCGATGTCACCGGTATTAATGCCTTTGCCTTGGGGGGTGAGGTTTATATTACGGGTCAGGCTGCTACAGCGGATGCCTCTTCTGTTACAGCTTATGCCGAGGCCACCGGTATTGGTGCGTACGCAGGATGGTTGGGTGATGGCGATGTCACGATCAAATATTCTTCCGGCGATGCCACTGCCGCGGGTTACGCGGCAGGTGCCACCGGGATTGATGCAGAGAGCAAGTATGGCGGTGTCTGGATAAGCGAGTCATCTGCATCGGCTGATGCGCAGGCGTATGGCGAGTGGGCGAGCGCGGACGCAACGGGTATTGCGGCCACTGGTGGTGAAGGCGTTGTTATCTGGGGTGATTATACCTCGGTAACGGCCACCGCCACCGCGCAGTACGGCACGGCCAGTGCCACCGGCATTGAAGCCTACAGCTATGGATGGGGCTATGTTGGAGTGGGTGAAGGCTCTACGGTGGATGCCGAGGCCAGTAGCTATGGGTACGCGGATGCCACCGGCATCGATTTGGCAGCCTATAATGAGGGTGCCTTCGTGGGGATTGAAGGCAGCGTTACCGCAACAGCAGATTCCGTTGATTATAGTGCCACCGCAGTGGGTGTTGCAGCGCGAAGCGTCTATGGTGAAGCCTATGTTGAGGGCAAATATAGTACCGGCAGCGTTGAAGCGACGGCGACCGGTTATTTCAGTGCTGCTGCGATCGGTGTCAGTGCGTACGCCTACGGTGCGGCAAGGGCTAGTAACCTGACCGTGGATGCAGAGGCGACGGCAACGTATGACTGGGGTAGCGCTTCGGCTACGGGTGTGGACGTTTACAGTAGTAACTGGGGCGCTTCTGCGTCTTATGTTGATGCGAGTGCCACCGCGACTGCGGGTTACGCAAATGCTCGGGGGATTTCAGTCAACTCTAACTGGTACGCCGGAGTGAGTGATTCTTACGGTGCGGCGACCGCGACCTCCACTGCCGCTTATACCTGGGCGGGTGCTACGGGTATTCAGGTGGCAGCGGATAGCGATGTCTGGGTTTCTTACTCTGATGGTGTTGCGATCGCCGAGGGTGACTATGCAGGTGCCTATGGCATCGACGTCGAGAGTTGGGACGATAATGTTTATATCGAAGGCTCCACGGGTACTGCGACCGCGACTGCGACTGGAAAATGGGGTAGCGCCTCTGCTGCGGGTATTTATGTCTATGCCGAGGACAGTATCACCATTGCAAATTCAAGCGGTGATGCCGAGGCGATCACGACGAGCGCTTACGGTGGTGGGTGGGCGGGTGCCGTCGGCGTCAGTGCTTATTCCGAGCTGGGCGATGTCACGATGGACAATGTAGCGGGCACCGCAAACGCTACGGCGAGCGGTGGATACAGTATGTCCGCCGATGCTACCGGCATTGAAGTTTATAGTGAGAACGGCGATATCAGTATTGTGGGCGCATCGGCCACAGCCGAGGCCAGCGCGACCAGCACCGATGCTTATGCCGGGGCGAGCGCTGAGGCGACCGGCATTTATGCTGAAGCGCGCTACGATGTGTCAGTAGTGGTCGGAGCTGCCGATGTGGTGTCGGCCATGGCAACGGTTAATAGCGATTATGGTGAGGCTATTGCAGTGGGCGTTTATGCCGAGTCTAGCGACGGCGTAGCGGCATTCTCTAACGCCGGCTCCATCAGTGCCGATGCCAGTGTCAGCGGCTATGGTTGGGGCGTCGCCATTGGTGCCGATATTAACGGCTATACGGCCAATGCCAACAATGCGGGCGATATTACCGCGACGGCGAGCGGCGATGGTGCCTGGGCTGTGGGCCTGGATGTATCGGGTTATAACTCTAACACCTACGACGTGTATGGCGAGGTGAGCGGTACCGGGCCATTAACGGTGAGCAACAGTGGTGGTATCTACGCCACGGCTGCGGCGGATGGTGTGAAATATGGCGCGGGAGCGACCGGCATTAATGTCAACTCCTGGGATGGCGACGTCGTCGTGACTAACGCGGAGAGCGGCGTGATCGTCGCCGATGCTACAACGACAGGTGCATACAGTGAGGCCTTCTCGGCCGCAGTGTCTGTAAGTAACCGGTACGGTGATTACACCACGATTGTTAACGACGGCACGATAACGGCCACGGCTAGCGGTGATTACGCCAATGCCTACGCGGTGTACGTTGAGGGTGGGTCGGATGTGACTATTCTGAATTATGGCACCATGACTGGCGCGATCTCCACCGGTTGGGGCGAGGACTTCGTCGGTAACTACTCGGGTAATACCTGGAACGCCACGGGCGACAGTTATTTAGGCGATGGTGACGATGTGGTCTACAACGCGACGACCGGCCGTATCGTAATGACCGATGCCACCATTGATCTGGGTGCCTCTGGTGATGTTGGCAACCAGTTTAATAACCAGGGTGTGCTGGAAGCCTTTGGCGACAACACCATCAGGATGGGTGACACCTACGTCTCTTACGCCTATGTTGAGGCGGGCGCCGAGTACAGCGCTAACAAATACGCCTTTAACAACACCGATGGCACCATTAGCATGATCAATGGCGAGGTGGGCGACTCGCTCACCCTGATTGGTGATT